>NZ_CAKAKA010000002.1:0-2763700 GCF_916618775.1 Citrobacter sp. Marseille-Q3906 | reverse complement strand
ATTTGCCTGGCGGCTGTAGCGCGGTGGTCCCACCTGACCCCATGCCGAACTCAGAAGTGAAACGCCGTAGCGCCGATGGTAGTGTGGGGTCTCCCCATGCGAGAGTAGGGAACTGCCAGGCATCAAACCAGTGAAGAAGCCCATCCTGCCGGATGGGCTTTTTTGCGTCTGCGGACTGCAGGTCTGACAAGCGTAGTTCTATCAGACTCAGGCTTCTTACCCTCCATCATATAAATCTGATTCCTTTCTCTGCTAATTAAAATCGTGATCTAACTCTCGCAATGATGTATAACAATTATGTAACATATTTTTCACTAAAAACACGATACATCATTGTAAGATTCAACAGATCCTTGGCAGGGGCACAATTCTAATGGCTGATAGCAGTGTAACTGAGAATGGGGCGCTGACCGACAGCGATACCCGTCGTCGTATATGGGCAATTGTAGGGGCGTCATCAGGGAATCTTGTCGAATGGTTTGATTTTTACATCTATTCTTTCTGTTCTCTTTATTTTGCTCATATCTTTTTTCCTTCCGGAAATACCACAACACAACTCCTACAAACCGCCGGCGTTTTTGCTGCGGGCTTCCTGATGCGGCCGATAGGCGGATGGCTTTTTGGCCGGATCGCAGATAAACATGGGCGTAAAAAATCCATGCTGTTGTCAGTGTGCATGATGTGTATGGGGTCGTTGGTGATCGCTTGTCTGCCGGGGTATGAAACTATCGGTACATGGGCACCCGCACTGCTGTTGCTTGCCAGATTATTCCAGGGACTGTCGGTTGGTGGAGAGTATGGAACTAGCGCAACCTACATGAGTGAGGTGGCAGTTGAAGGTAAGAAAGGATTTTATGCTTCATTCCAGTACGTTACGTTGATAGGCGGACAATTACTGGCATTACTGGTTGTGGTGATACTGCAGCAAACGTTAGAAGACTCTGCACTCAGAGCGTGGGGATGGCGTATCCCATTTGCGCTGGGGGCAGTGCTGGCGATTGTCGCATTATGGTTACGTCGTCAGTTGGATGAAACATCGAAACAGGATGTTCGTGCGTTGAAAGAAGCGGGCTCCCTGAAAGGATTATGGCGCAACCGTAAAGCTTTTATTATGGTACTTGGCTTTACCGCCGCTGGCTCACTTTGCTTTTATACGTTTACTACCTATATGCAAAAATACCTGGTAAATACAGCAGGTATGCATGCCAATGTAGCCAGCGGTATTATGACGGCAGCGCTGTGTGTCTTTATGCTGGTGCAACCGTTATTTGGTGCTTTGTCAGATAAAATTGGTCGACGTACTTCGATGTTGTGCTTTGGGGTGCTGGCTACGCTGTTCACCGTTCCTATTTTGTCGGCGCTACAGAATGTGACGTCTCCGTTTATGGCATTTGGTCTGGTGATGTGTGCTTTGCTAATTGTGAGTTTTTACACTTCTATCAGTGGGATCCTGAAGGCCGAAATGTTCCCGGCACAAGTTCGTGCTCTAGGGGTTGGGTTATCTTATGCAGTGGCAAATGCTTTGTTTGGTGGTTCTGCGGAATATGTTGCGCTGTCGCTAAAGTCGGTCGGGATGGAAACGACATTCTTCTGGTACGTTACCGCTATGGCGGTGGTCGCTTTTTTTGTCTCGCTAATGCTACACCGTAAAGGGAAAGGGCTGCGCCTCTAGCGATGGGCCATTTGCCAGACAGCGTAGCCGGTGGATGCTCCGGCTATATCCCAGGCAAAATCTTTCCAACTCCAGCCGCTTCCTGAGAGGCGGCTGTCCAACAGTTCTTTTGATGCACCGAGGCTGACTGAGAACATAAAACCGATAGCAGCGCTGCGGTCGTTACTATTTCCCTGGTGCT
Source organism: Citrobacter sp. Marseille-Q3906 (assembly GCF_916618775.1). Taxonomy (NCBI): domain Bacteria; kingdom Pseudomonadati; phylum Pseudomonadota; class Gammaproteobacteria; order Enterobacterales; family Enterobacteriaceae; genus Citrobacter; species Citrobacter sp. Marseille-Q3906. The sequence continues at coordinate 2,761,847 of NZ_CAKAKA010000002.1, read as the reverse complement.
GCGCATACTCGTTTCCGGCTGCAGCCAGCATGGCGGAGGCAATGAAGTGTTGGGCTTTGTCTTGTCCACTCCAGCTATCGTTCGCCATATGGCTACAGCCAGAAAGTGTCAGGATACAGGCAAGGATAAACAGGCGCACCGTTACCTCCACAGGAAAAACCCCGTCACTGGACGGGGTTTTGGTTACAGAATACGGCTGATTAATCTGTCGATTCGAATACGGCGTAGTCGACGGATAAGCTTACGTACTTTTACCGGATAGTCGGCAATACTCTGTAAGTCGCGATAGTGTTTAACGACGGTAGTATGCGTACGGATGAGCTCAAGCTCTTTTTCGCGCTGAAGGGTTAGCTCCTGCTTAGGATCGTGGATAAGAATGGCATTTTCCAGATCCAGGCGCCAGGCTCGGGGGTTAAGGTTGTTGCCGGTTAGCAACATCCATTTGTCATCAACCCACATACCCTTCAGATGATAGGTATTGTCATCATCTTTCCATAAGCGAACGACTAGCTGATCGGTATTAACGTAATACTGTAGACGGCTCAGGAAGCGGCGCAGGTTAATTTCATAAAGGTAGGGAAGTGCCCCGATGATCTTAAACGGCTCATTTTCAGGTATGAAAAAGTCGTTGGCGGTTTTATCGCCCACGATGATTTCTACTTTTTTCCCTTCCCGTAGTAGCTGGATGATATTGCGAACCAGCACAGCAGGCAGGTTGAAATAAGGGGTGCAGATCGTAAGCTTTTGCTCCGCACAAGGCATGAGGTGGAAAATGGTCTTATTTAGCAGACTGGATTTTCCTAGCCCAACCAGAGGAGTAACAGAAAGCTGTTCGTTATCAGCATTCCCCTGGAAATGGAACGAGGCATCACGCAGTTCCTGACGGTACAGACGGATGTCGTTTTTAATTTCCGGGCTTTTAGGACGATGGATATCATCAAGGCGATTAACACCGCGACCGTTCATCAGGTTCTGCGTTACCCAGTCGAACATGATATCGGCCATTTGCGCGTTGCGAATCAGCTGGTAGCGGTCATAGCGGTATTTATCATGCTGGTGCAAGTAAACATCGTTCAGGCTTGCTCCGCTATACAGGACGCTATCATCGATGATAAAGCCTTTGAAGTGCAGGACGCCAAGCGCTTCACGAGTATTAATCGGTACGCCGTAGACCGGAATATCGATCCCTGGGTTTTCTTGCGCCATTCGGCAATACCAGTCAGCGTTGGTATTGGAGGCCGCTGCGCCAATACGCCCTCGCTGGGCACGATGCCAGTCAACAAGTACCCGAATATCCAGTTCGGGACGCTGCCGCTTAGCCGCATAGAGCGCGTCGAGTATGCCTTTGCCACCGTCATCCTGCTCCAGGTACAGAGCTATGATGCAGATCCGTTGCGTCGCGCTGGCTATTTTCTCCAGCAGAGTCTCCCTGAAATTAGCGGGAGCATAAAAGAAATCTACATCATCAACTGACTGAGAAATCTTAGGTAGTTGGGCAAGGTGTTGTTGATGTTTATTACGCTTAAATTTTGACAACATCACAGTGCATTTCTTCTCTGTTCATTGAAGGGTCCTCTGTGCTATGCAGACGACATAAGCGAGCAATGATACCACCAGTACCCATTAATGTGGTCAACATTTCCAGTACCTTACTCACGATTCCTCAAATTGGGCCAGATTAAGCGTTAGCCCAACAATCCCCTCTTCGAGCTGGACGTCAACATCAAACCCGAGCTTCCGGGCCAGGGCGACCATCCCACGATTGTTTGGCATCGTAATACCATTCAGGCGCCTGAGTCCGTGATCTCGGGTATACGTAATTAACTTTTCCATCAATCGACGGCCGAGTCCCAGTCCTTTGAGATCGGATCGAACCAGTACAGCAAACTCTGCATCTACGTTATCAGGATCCGAGATAGCTCGCGTAACACCGAGGATCTCTTCATGGTTATCTCGACAACGTACGGCGACAAAGGCCATTTCCCGATCGTAGTCGATCTGCGTCATATTGGCTAAATCTTCATGGGTAAATTCGTTGATCTCACTGAAGTAGCGGTAATAAAGATCTTCTTTCGTTACCTGTGAAATGAACTGCTGCAGTTGAGGCTCATCCTCCGGCAAAATAGGGCGGAACAGGCAGCGTTCGCCGTTTTTCATCTCAACCCACTCTTCCAGTTGATGGGGGTAGGGGCGTACAGCCAGTCTGCTTTCGTTGTCGCCAGTGAAAGGGGCAATATCCAGCGTGACGTCCAGTGCAGTAAATTCACCGGCAGAGGCCAGAAGCGGATGGATATCCAGACGCTGAATCTCCGGACAGTCGACGATCAGGTTGGATACCTGGACCAGAAGCTGACTTAAACCGGCGATATCTAATGGTCGTAGTGCGCTGCGGGCGCGGATCTTTTTATTTTTGATCCCCTGAATCACCAGATAACGTGCCAGATTCATGTTCAATGGCGGTAATGCCACCACGGCTTGTTCTTCAGGCCTCCACTCAACTCCACCTTCGCCCAGCATAATCAATGGCCCAAATACCGGATCGTGTTCAACAACTACGCGAAGCTCCTGAGCACCAGCGCGGTTGGCCATACTTTGTACCAATAAACCGTGGATACGCGCCTGCGGCCAGGCCATTTTCACCCGATCAAAAATCGCATTAGCGGCCTGCTGCACCTCTGTTGCTGTACGCAGATATAACATTACCCCCTGAACTTCCGATTTATGCGGAATATCAGGGGAACGCAGTTTTAATGCCACCGGGTAGCCGATTTGTTCTGCGATGTGCACGGCCTCTGCGCTGTCACTGGCAATCCAGGTCGGCAGTGTGTGTAAGCCATAGGCTTGCAAAATTGGCTGTACTTCATGTGTATCGAGAGATGTCGCCCCGTCAGCGATCGCCCGCTGCAAAAGATTATGTGCTTCGGCGGTATTGGCGGTCAGGCTGTCGGGCAACGCTGGTGTTTCTCGCAATTGCTTCTGGTTACGCCGATACTCGACCATATGCATAAACGCGGTGATGGTTCCCTCCGGTGTGCGATAGGTGGGTAATCCAGCCTCACTAAACAGCCTGCGTGCCTCCTGGGATGAAAATTCTCCGCACCAGTTCGTCAGCAAGGAAATGAATTTCCCTCTGGGGTGGTGTTTAACTGCTTCGATCAGTGCATGTGCGCTCTCGGTGCCTGGAGCCGCAGCGCTGGGCGAGTGAATCACCATCAGGGCGTCGAAATCCTGGCTGGAGAGTAAAATATCCAGTGTTTTGATGTAGTGTTCGCTGCTGGCGTCGTCACGCAGATCCAGTGGATTTGCGATATCAACATGGACAGGTAAGGCATCGCGTAATTTCTGACAGGTCTCTTCACTCAGCGTGGCCAGCTTGCCGTTTCGTGACCACAACTCATCTAATGCCAGAGCAGCGGGAGCGGCACCGTTGCTGATAATCATTAACCTGTCGCCCCGTAGCGGGCGCATATGGCTCAGGGTTTCTACTGCAGAAAAAAGCTCGTGAGTATCCTGTACGCGTAACAGACCGGCACGCTGGATGGCGGCATCCCAGGCAGGGTCCATTCCCGCACTGGTATGAAGTAAACGCTGGGCTGCCGGACTTCGACCGCTTTTAATCACCAAAATAGGTTTATTGCGCGATGCGCTACGTGCCGCAGAGACAAAGCGTCGGGCATCACTCAAATGTTCGAGATAGAGCAGAATTGCGCTGGTTTTACTGTCACGAGCCAGGTAATCAAGTAGCTCATCAACGTCGATATCCAGGCTGTCGCCCAGCGCGATGAAATAGGAAAATCCCATTTCCCGCTGCTGCGCCCAGTCGAGAATAGTGTTGGATACGGCAGCAGACTGAGAGATAAATGCAAGCTTACCGCGCTTAATCGGTACCGGTGAAAAACTGGCGTTGAGTCCCTGCCAGGGGGCGAGAAGTCCCAAACTGTTGGGACCGAGCAGACGTATTTTATGGCGTGATGCGCAAGCTAACAGTTCAGCGTGCTGTGCTGCGGGCGCCGAGAGAATAATGCAGGTTTTACAGCCTTTTTCACCTAACGCTTCAAGCAATGCCAGATTGCGGCTCGCATTGGTGCACAAAACGGCAAGATCGGGAGTAAAAGGCAGGCTGGCGATATCGGGCCAGGCAAGAACACCTAAAACCGCTTTCCAGGCAGGTGTCACCGGTAAAACCGGCCCATTGAAACCTCCAGCCAGTAAGTTACGCATCATCAGGTAACCTGCACGATTGGGTTTCATTGATGCCCCAATCACCGCAATGGATTTCGGTCGCAGTAGCGCTTCCAGACCACGTTGACTCATATCGGCTTCCTTAATGACACCAGTGACCGAATGATTTTAAACGCTTTCTGCTGAATCTGCTGTGACGCTTCCCTGATGTTGAGTTTTTCCTGCCAGATAGCGTGTTTTAAAGCGTGTGAAGTGCCCACCTAATGCTTCTGCTGCTTGCTTGTCGCCAGCCAGATCCAGTAAGGCTATCGCCACTTCGGCAGTGCAATATTGCCCCTCAGCATGCGCTTCGCGCAGATCGTAGGCGGAAAGGCGCGATAAATCGACGGAAATCACCGGCAGGTTATCCAGGTAAGGACTTTTACGGAACATCTTGCGCGCTTCCGGCCAGGTACCATCGAGCATAATAAACAACGGCGGTTTATCTGCTGGTGGCTTGAAAATTACTTCACGTTCCTCACCTGCATATGAAGCGGGGAACACTACCATGGGGTGATAATCTGGATTTCGTGCCAGCTCAAGTAATGCCTGCGGCGGTTCGGTTCGTGACCACTGAAAGGCAACGGTATCTGGCAAAATATCGGCAATTAAACGCCCCGTATTGCTGGGCTTCATAGGTTCGGTATCAAACATCACCAGACAAAAGCGACTTTTTGCCTGAGAGGGCGCGAGCGTTTCGCAAAGGCAGAGCTTTAGTGGCAGCAGGCAACGCTGGCAGCGACGGATGCGATTACCTCTGGCAAGAAAAGGGCGCGTGGCGCGCGCAAGGCGCTCGGCACGTAACTGAAGAACGGCGTTATCTGTCATGGGGAAGCACGTTGAAAAACGTTATTGTCGCAGAGGACAAAACGGGGCACAAGACGTGCCCCGGATAGATTATAGTGATTCGTTAAGCCAGCTATCAAATGGGGCTTTTGGCACGGCGCCATTTAACATATCGACGACTTCACCTTTCTTGAAAATCATGATTGTCGGGATGCTGCGGATGCCGAAACGTGCGCTGAGTTCGCGTTCAGCTTCCGTATTCACTTTAACAAAGCGTACTTTACCGCTACGCTCTTCGGCAACATCTTCAAAAATTGGGGCGAAGTTACGGCATGGGCCACACCATGGTGCCCAAAAGTCGACTACCACCGGAAGATCGTCTTTTAATAACTTATCCAGTGTAGCTCCGGTCGCATTGATCACCTCACCATCAAACAGATCGTGACCACAGCGTCCGCATTTGGCCGTATCCTGAACGCGATCTTCAGGGATGCGGTTGATAGCCTGGCAGCTGGTACAAACGGTATTCATAACTAACCTCTGGATGAGTAGGATGGACTTCGCGGCAATGACGCCGGTATGTTTCTATTATGTTACATATTATCGGAGAGACTGTTTTAAACAACAATGCGTTTTATTCAATGAGTACAATAGTCATAAGCTTTTAAATGAAATAATGGCTAACGACGTGCACATCGGGTAATCTGCGCGCTTCGCGCAGCGCTGGTGGAGAAAAGCATGAACGATGAATTGAAGAATAAAAGCGGCAAGGTCAAAGTGATGTATGTCCGCAGTGATGATGATTCTGAAAAACGTACCCAGAACCCGCGTACCGGGAAAGGGGGAGGACGTCCAGGAAAGTCTCGTGCAGACGGTGGCCGTCGCCCCGCCCGCGATGAAAGAAATAATCAGAGCCGCGACCGCGACCGCAAACGTGAAGACTCACCATGGCGTACCGTATCCCGCGCGCCGAGTGATGATGTCGCGGAAAAGGCTGATCACGGTGGTATTAGCGGCAAGAGTTTTATCGATCCTGAAGTATTACGTCGTCAGCGTGCGGAAGAAACCCGCGTTTACGGTGAAAATGCCTGTCAGGCTCTGTTCCAGAGCCGTCCGGATGCAATTGTCCGTGCCTGGTTTATTCAGAGCGTGACACCACGATTCAAAGAAGCGTTACGCTGGATGGCGGCAAATCGCAAAGCCTACCACGTGGTTGACGAGGCCGAACTGGCGAAAGCTTCTGGTACCGAGCACCATGGCGGCGTTTGCTTCCTGATTAAGAAACGTAATGGTACTACCGTTAAGCAATGGGTCGGTCAGGCGGGCGCGCAGGATTGCGTACTGGCGCTGGAAGATATCGCTAACCCGCACAACCTGGGCGGTATGATGCGTAGCTGTGCGCACTTCGGTGTGAAAGGCGTGGTAGTGCAGGACGCAGCTCTGCTGGAATCTGGTGCAGCGATTCGCACCGCGGAAGGTGGGGCAGAGCACGTTCAACCAATTACTGGTGACAGTATTGTCGATGTGCTGGATGATTTCCGCCAGGCAGGTTATACCGTCGTCATGACCTCCAGCGACAAAGGTAAGCCGTTGTTTAACACAACGCTGCCGGAAAAAATGGTGCTGGTATTAGGCCGCGAACGCGAAGCTCTGCCGGAAGCGGCATGCTCAGCAGACGACCTGTGCGTCGCGATTGACGGCACAGGCAATGTAGAGACACTCAACGTCTCCGTCGCGACAGGCGTACTGCTCGCGGAGTGGTGGCGTCAGAACAAAGCCTGATAATAAAAATGCCAGCGAATCGCTGGCATTTTTTTACTCACTCTCAGCTGGCAGTACCGGCATCCAGTCAATTGTTTTTTCACCTCGTTGTTCCAGCCACGTATTTGCCTGTACAAAGTGATTGCAGCCAAAGAAACCGCGATGTGCCGAGAGCGGTGAAGGGTGCGGCGCTTTCAGGATATGGTGACGCTGCGCATCAATAATTGCCCCTTTCTTCTGCGCGTGCGCGCCCCAGAGCAAAAATACCACCCCTTCACGATGTTCATTGATCAGGCTAATGACTTTATCGGTAAAGGTTTCCCAGCCGAGACTCGCATGTGAATGCGCCTGACCAGCCCTAACGGTAAGGACAGTGTTAAGTAACAGAACACCCTGGCGTGCCCAGCTTTCCAGATATCCGTGTGCAGGTCGCGTAAAACCTGGAATTGTGGCTTCCAGCTCTTTATACATGTTCAGTAATGATGGCGGAATGGCAATGCCAGGACGGACAGAAAAGGCGAGACCATGTGCCTGACCTGGCCCATGGTAAGGATCCTGCCCCAGAATGACGACCTTAACATCGCCCAGCTCGGTAAAACGAAATGCGTTAAACACATCTTTTTGTGGTGGGTAAATTGTCATACCCGACTGGCGTTCGCCGGCGACAGTATGCAGTGTATTAACAAAGTAGGGCTGTTGTTTCTCTTCAGCCAGCACATCGTGCCAGGTTAATTCGGTGGCCATCTCGCTCTCCTGCGAATTTGCAATCGCTATAGCTTAACTGCTTCTTTATGAGGCGCAAAATTCTGTACGTTTCTCAATGGGCTACCCCTTAAAGATAGTTGAAAATTTATGTAAAAAGTTTACCTGAGCACTTGGCGTAAGTTGATGTAAAACAATAAAATCCACCCATCACCACTTTTGATGTGTGGTTTTTGTTGATTTAAATCAAAGATTCAAGGGTGTGTGAGGGGTATATATACACTCAAGCAACAATGGTTTTACCAATTGGCCGGAGAAACGGCTGACCGAAATCAAATAATTTTGCCGGGGAGGCATCAACATGATTACAGGTATCCAGATTACTAAAGCTGCAAATGACGACCTGCTGAACTCTTTCTGGCTGCTGGACAGCGAAAAAGGTGAAGCACGCTGCATCGTTGCGAAAGCAGGTTTCAATGCCGATGAAGTCGTTGCCGTCAGCAAACTGGGTGAAATTGAATACCGTGAAGTTCCAGTAGACGTGCAACCAGAAGTGCGCGTGGAAGGCGGTCAGCACCTGAACGTCAACGTTCTGCGTCGCGAAACGCTGGAAGATGCGGTTAAGCACCCGGAAAAATATCCGCAGCTGACTATTCGTGTTTCTGGTTATGCAGTGCGTTTCAACTCACTGACACCAGAACAGCAGCGCGACGTTATTGCTCGTACCTTTACTGAGAGCCTGTAAGGCTTACGGGGAATCAACCCCGCTAAATCAATAATCAAAAAGCGGAAGATGTCAGTGCATCTTCCGCTTTTTTACATCATTTAATAAAAGATCCTCACAGCGCAGTACACCAGCAGTAATGCCAGAATGACATTCAATTGCCGCCCATAGCTGCGAAAGATGCGCTGGAAAAAATGACCAGCCAGCGCCCAGCAGGCATTGCCGAATGTTCCTATCAATGCCAGTAGTACACTAACTCCAATTATCCAACTCAGCTCTTTTGTATGCGGCAAAACAAACGTGGATAACGCGGTAATGCCGTACAAAATGATTTTGACATTAACAAACTGCAAGCCAAAACTTGCCCAAAAGCTAATCGGTTTTGCCTCAAGGCTATCATTTGAGGTCGGGCTGGTGGCGATTTTTATGGCCAGCCATAAGATATATGCTGCCCCCGTCCAACTGAGCCAGTGGACGATAGCCGGATCAATGACTGCAAGCGAGAATGAAATCCCGGCACACAGCAACATGACTATCAAAAAGCCCAGGCTCATTCCCGCCAGAACACGCGTACTCTGACGAAAGCCATGTGATGTCGCTGCACTAAGCGCGAGGATATTGTTCGGGCCGGGGGTTAGCGCAGTAATCAGTGTATAGGTCCAGAATGCACTTAAAAGCGTGGGGGTCACTTGTTATCTCCTCTGTTTTAGCAGAGAGTACCCGACACAGAACATTTAAAAAAATGAATGTTTTTGCATTCTAAGTTCGATAATTTCGATAGGTTGGTGAAGATGGATTTACGTCGGTTTATTACGCTAAAAACGGTGGTAGAAGAGGGCTCATTTCTTCGGGCTTCGCAAAAACTTTGTTGTACGCAGTCAACCGTTACGTTTCATATTCAACAGCTTGAACAAGAACTCTCGGTGCAGTTGTTCGAAAAAATTGGTCGCCGGATGTGCCTGACCAGTGAAGGGAAACGGCTGATGCCGCATATACATGACTTGACGCGCGTGATGGCATCGATCCGGCAAACTGCACAACAAGATGCACAACCGAGCGGCGATCTCCGCGTCGCAACCGGAGAAACGCTGTTGGCTTATAAAATGCCTCAGGTTTTACAACGGTTTAAACAACGTGCGCCCAATGTTCGCTTATTCTTACAGTCACTCAATTGTTATGTCATTCGTGATGCTTTGCTGAGTGATGATGTTGATCTGGGAGTATTTTATCGGGTTGGTAATGACGATGCTCTTGAGATGCTGCCATTAGGCGAACAACCTCTTGTCCTGGTTGCTTCTCCGGTTCTTCAGCACGTTAATTTCACCCAGCATAACCAGCACATACCCTGCAGCTTTATCATTAATGAACCGCAATGTATCTTCAGGCAACGCTTTGAAAGTCTGCTGCGAAAGCGACAGATTACACTGGAAAATACCATTGAACTCTGGAGTATTGAGAGCATCAAGCAGTGTGTATCTGCTAATCTTGGTGTTAGCTTTTTACCGCGATTTACCGTTGAGAAGGAGTTGCGTTCAGGAGAATTGATAGCGTTACCGTTTGGTGAAGATTCTGAGTTGATTACCGCATTGTGCGCGCATCATGCCGGAAAAGTCGTCAGCCCGGCTATGCGGGTTTTCATGGATTGTATTGTAGAGAGCTTTGCGAGGCATGAAAAAATGCCGGGCTGACTGGCCCGGCATTCGGTTTATTCTTTGTCGGACTGCTGTGAGGCAGCTCCGCTCGGCTTACGACGCTTGCCGATATTCTTGGCATCGCGGTGACGTTTCTTCACACGCGGCTTCTCTTTATCCTTCGCCTTCTTCTCGGCGCGTTTTGCCAGCACTTTCTTGGATGGCTTGCCGTTAGATTTTTCACTTGGCGCACGGGTTGTTGGACGCAGTTCGTCAATAACTCGCGGCTTCAGTGGTTCATCTACATAACGGCTTGCTTTGCCGAGCAGCAGGTGGTCATGCGCTTCAACCAGAGAAATCGCGGTACCTTTACGGCCAGCACGACCGGTACGACCGATGCGGTGCAGATAGGCATCGCCACTGCGCGGCATGTCATAGTTAAACACGTGGCTGACGTCTGGGATATCAATACCACGTGCGGCCACGTCGGTCGCAACCAGTACGTTCACCCGACCATCGGTCAGTCGTTTGATCGCTTCGTTGCGTTTATTCTGTACCATCTCGCCTTCGAGATAGCAGTTATTAATCCCCGCCTGGCGCAGCCAGCCTGCAAGTTCGTGCACACGCTCGCGTTTGCGTACAAAGACAATTGAGCGGGTCGCTTCAGGCTGTTTTAACAGATGGATCAGCAGAGCTGTTTTATGCTCGATGTCATCGGCGCGGTAGTACCACTGATGGATCTTCTTGCGTTCGCGCGTTGACGGATCCGCTGAGACCTCAACCGGATCTTCCAGCAGACGCTCGGCAAAATCTTTAATCGCATCACCTTCCAGCGTGGCGGAGAACAGCATGGTCTGCTTGCGCCAGCGTGTTTCACCGGCGATGTGCTCGATGTCCTGGGCAAAGCCCATGTCCAGCATGCGATCGGCTTCATCGAGGATCAGTGTTTCGACTGCATGGCAGTCGAAGTTCTCTTCTTTAATATATTGCAGCAGGCGGCCTGTGGTTGCGACCACGATGTCCTGGTTTGCGCTGAAGACTTCCATGTGGTTCATGTAAGCCACGCCGCCGGTAATAGTGGCGATATCCAGATGCGTATTTTTGGCCAGTTCACGAGCGTGTTCGGCAACCTGCATCGCCAGTTCGCGCGTCGGCGTCAAAATTAAAATGCGCGGTGGACCGGATTTTTTGCGCGGGAAGTCGAGCAGGTGCTGCAACGCTGGCAGCAAGTATGCCGCCGTTTTACCGGTGCCTGTCGGCGCAGAACCGAGTACATCACGTCCATCGAGCGCAGGCGGAATGGCGGCAGCCTGAATGGCGGTCGGGCGAGTGAAACCTTTTTCCTGGAGGGCATCCAGCAGGCTTTCATCGAGTTCAAGTTCGGAAAAAGTCGTTACAGTCATGTTCTACCTCTGTGTGGGGCGCTGATTATAGACGTTACGGCTGCAATCTTCATCTGTTTGTATGGATATACCTTCTCAGGTATTGTTTTTATCCAATGTTATCGTTTTTTTTCCAGGAAGGTTGTTCTTCATGCCCCAGTCTACATCCGTACTTCGACGTAATGGATTTACTTTTAAGCAGTTTTTTGTGGCACACGATCGTTGTGCAATGAAAGTCGGAACGGACGGTATTTTATTAGGCGCCTGGGCGCCCGTCGCGGGTGTAAAACGGATCCTTGATATTGGTACCGGGAGTGGCCTGCTGGCGCTGATGCTGGCCCAGCGCACGGATGAAAGCGTCATTATTGATGCCGTGGAGCTTGATGTCGATGCCGCGCTGCAGGCTCAGGAAAACATTGTAAAATCTCCATGGATGCATCGTGTGACAGTGCATTCAGAAGATGCGCAGCTGTGGGTACCGCGCCAGACCGTGCGTTTCGATCTGATCATCAGTAACCCTCCCTATTATGAACAGGGGGTAGAGTGTGCCACGCCGCAACGTGAGCAGGCACGCTATACCACCACACTCGATCACGAAGCATTGTTAACACTGGCGGCTAACAGTATTACAGAAGAAGGTTTTTTTTGTGTGGTGCTGCCGGAGCAGATTGGTAACGCATTTACCCAGCAGGCTCTGGGTATGGGCTGGCATCTGCGTCTGCGTACGGATGTTGCAGAAACTGAGGCTCGTCTACCGCACAGGGTATTGCTGGCTTTCTCCCCGCAGGCCGGGGAGTGTTTTATTGACAGGCTGGTGATTCGTGGGCCAGACCAGCGCTATTCAGAAGGCTATACGGCGCTGACCCAGGCGTTTTATCTGTTTATGTGATGGCTTAACGGCGACAGGATAGAAGGGCCTGACTCGGGACGTTGTTCAGGATAATCCAGTGTGTAATGCAGGCCCCGACTCTCTTTACGTATCATCGCGCAGCGCACAATTAATTCGGCAACCTGCACCAGATTGCGCAGTTCCAGTAAATTGTTTGACACACGGAAATGGGCGTAATACTCATCAATTTCCTGTTGAAGCATGGTGATACGCCGCAGGGCGCGCTCCAGACGTTTGGATGTACGTACAATGCCAACGTAATCCCACATAAAGAGCCGTAGCTCATGCCAGTTATGCTGGATAACAACCAGTTCATCAGGGTTTTCTACCCGGCTCTCGTCCCACCCTGGGAGCGTACTTACGCCGCGCGCGTAAGGCATTCTTCGATCAATATCTTCCGCCGCAGACCAGCCATACACCAGACACTCCAGCAGTGAGTTCGATGCCATGCGATTTGCGCCATGCAACCCGGTATAACTGACCTCTCCGATGGCATACAGACCGTCGACATCGGTACGGCCAAAGTCATCGACCATGACGCCACCGCAGGTATAGTGTGCAGCAGGCACAATCGGAACCGGCTCTTTTGTCAGATCGATCCCCAGGCCCAATAATTTTTCATAAATCATCGGAAAATGCTGGCGGACAAATTCTTCCGGCTTATGGCTGATGTCAAGGAACATGCAGTCCGCGCCAAGGCGTTTCATTTCATGGTCAATGGCGCGAGCAACAATATCTCGCGGAGCCAGTTCTCCACGCTCGTCGAAGTCGGGCATAAAGCGCGATCCATCCGGGCGCTTCAAATGTGCCCCCTCGCCACGTAACGCTTCAGTCAGTAGAAAATTACGCGCTTGCGGGTGATACAGCGCAGTTGGGTGGAACTGGTTAAATTCGAGGTTGGCAACGCGGCAACCTGCGCGCCAGGCCATCGCGATCCCATCGCCCGAAGAAATATCCGGATTAGTGGTGTATTGGTAAACTTTGGATGCGCCGCCGGTTGCCAGTACCACGGATTTAGCTTGGCAGGTTTCGACGGCTTCTTTATTACGGTTCCAGATCCAGGCACCGACAACGCGACGCGTACCCGGCAGGCCGATTTTATCGGAGATAATCAGGTCCACGGCGTTGCTACGCTCCAGAACCTGAATATTGGGATGATTTTGTGCCTGGCTGACCAGCGTGGTTTCGACCTCTTTGCCAGTAGCGTCGGCGGCATGCAGGATACGTCGGTGGCTATGGCCACCTTCTCGGGTCAGGTGATAGCTCTCTTCGCCGTTGGGCTGAACCTGGGTATCAAAAAGGACGCCCTGATCAATCAACCACTGGACGCACGTGCGGGCATTGCTGGCAACAAACTCAACCGCATGTCGATCGCAAAGACCAGCCCCTGCAACCAGCGTGTCTTCAACGTGGGAGTCGATACTGTCAGTTTCATCGAAAACAGCGGCGATGCCACCCTGAGCATAGAACGTTGAGCCTTCACTTACCGGCCCTTTACTCAGCACAATGACCTGATGTTTTTCAGCCAGGCGTAACGCCAGCGAGAGTCCGGCAGCTCCGCTGCCAATGATCAACACATCACAGGATAATTCAGGGGTCGTATTCATGATTTTTGTTTAATTTACTAAACAGTGTTTGGTCACCATAGCACCACATTGCGCGATACTGCACGTTTTATTTTTGATTGTGTTGCAATGACTAAACATTAAAGAAATGTACGATGAGGAGTAAAATACGAAAAATATTTTGCGAAGCAGGCCGTTAGCAACAGATTAGGTGATGAAATAAAGTAGCCGTTGGGTTACTCTGCAAGCGGTTTAATGGGCATTTCTGAACAGATAGTGCGTTGATCGGGTTATGTAGACTTATAATGATAGATAAGACCTGTCTACAACATGACAAACAAAAACAAATGCGTAACGGAACTTTACGAAACTTGAGCACTCTAACTCGTTGCTTGCTCATAGTGCAGCTGATGGAGTGGCGTTTCGAAAGCGCGTGGAAATTTGGTTTGGGGAGACTTTACCTCGGATGAGCGAGCAGTTAACGGACCAGGTCCTGGTTGAACGGGTCCAGAAGGGAGATCAGAAAGCCTTTAACTTACTGGTAGTACGCTATCAGCATAAGGTGGCGAGTCTGGTTTCCCGCTATGTGCCATCGGGCGATGTTCCTGATGTGGTACAAGAAGCATTTATTAAGGCCTATCGTGCGCTGGATTCGTTCCGGGGAGATAGTGCTTTTTATACCTGGCTGTATCGTATTGCAGTCAATACAGCGAAGAATTACCTGGTCGCTCAGGGGCGTCGTCCACCTTCCAGTGATATAGATGCGATTGAAGCTGAAAACTACGAAAGTGGCGGAGCACTGAAAGAAATTTCGAACCCTGAGAACTTAATGTTGTCAGAAGAACTGAGACAGATAGTTTTCCGAACTATTGAGTCCCTCCCGGAAGATTTACGCATGGCAATAACCTTGCGGGAGCTAGATGGCCTGAGCTATGAAGATATAGCCGCTATCATGGATTGTCCGGTAGGTACGGTGCGTTCACGTATCTTCCGAGCGAGGGAAGCTATTGATAATAAAGTTCAACCGCTTATCAGGCGTTGACGATAGCGGGATACTGGAAAAGGTATTAGGCATGCAGAAAGAAAAACTTTCCGCTTTAATGGATGGCGAAACGCTGGACACTGAGTTACTCAAAGAGCTGACTCACAACCCGGAAATGCAAAAAACCTGGGAGAGTTATCACCTGATCCGCGATTCCATGCGAGGTGATACTGCCGACGTTCTCCATTTCGATATTTCCGCCCGCGTTATGGCTGCTATTGAAGCTGAGCCAGTACGCCAGACGGCGCCGTTGATCCCTGAGGCCCAGCCCGCACCGCATCAGTGGCAGAAAATGCCATTCTGGAAGAAAATGCGTCCGTGGGCCGCGCAGCTTACCCAAATGGGCGTGGCTGCGTGCGTATCGCTTGCAGTTATTGTTGGCGTCCAGCACTATAATGGACAATCTGAAATGTCCCAGCAGCCCGAAACGCCGGTATTTAATACATTACCGATGATGGGTAAAGCCAGTCCGGTGAGCTTGGGTGTACCTTCTGACGCGACGGCCAGCGGCGGTCAGCAACAGCAGGTACAGGAGCAGCGTCGTCGTATCAATGCCATGTTGCAGGATTACGAACTGCAACGCCGACTGCACTCCGAACAGCTTCAGTTTGAGCAGGCGCAAACACAGCAAGCCGCTGTACAGGTGCCAGGAATTCAAACTTTAGGAACGCAATCGCAGTAATGAAGCAACTTTGGTTTGCCATGTCACTTGTGGCTGGTAGCCTGTTCTTCTCTGTAAACGCCTCGGCCAATCCTGCGTCCGGGGCGTTGTTGCAGCAGATGAATCTGGCCAGCCAGTCGCTAACCTATGAGCTGTCATTTGTCAGCATCAATAAGCAGGGTGTTGAATCCCTACGTTATCGCCATGCACGCCTGGACAACCGTCCTCTTGCACAGTTGTTGCAAATGGATGGACCGCGCCGGGAAGTGGTGCAGCGTGGGAACGAAATCAGCTATTTTGAGCCTGGGCTGGAGCCGTTCACGCTGAACGGTGACTATATCGTTGATTCCCTGCCGTCTCTGATTTATACCGACTTTAAACGCCTTTCGCCCTACTATGATTTTATTTCAGTAGGCCGCACCCGTATTGCCGACAGACTCTGTGAAGTGATCCGCGTTGTGGCGCGTGACGGTACTCGTTATAGCTACATTGTCTGGATGGACACCGAAACCAAGTTGCCGATGCGTGTCGATCTGCTCGATCGTGATGGTGAAACGCTCGAACAGTTCCGTGTTATCTCCTTTACCGTGAATAGCGGTGTCGGTGACAGTATGCAGACGCTGGCGAAAGCGAACCTGCCACCGCTGCTGTCCGTTCCTGCGGGCGAGAAAACGAATTTTAACTGGAGCCCGTCGTGGTTGCCGCAAGGATTCAGTGAAGTATCCAGCAGCCGTCGTCCGCTACCGACGATGGATAATATGCCTATTGAATCTCGTCTTTACTCTGATGGTCTGTTCAGTTTCTCCGTGAACGTTAACCGTGCAATGCAAAACAGTGCCGATCAACTGCTGCGTACAGGACGCCGGACAGTCAGCACCAACGTGCGTGATAATGCCGAAATCACCATTGTGGGTGAGCTTCCGCCACAGACGGCGAAGCGTATTGCGGACAATATTAAGTTCAGGGCTGCACAATGATTAAAGAGTGGGCAACGGTTGTTTCCTGGCAGAACGGTCTGGCAACGGTCAGCTGTGACGTTAAAGCGTCTTGCAGCAGTTGTGCCTCACGAGCAGGCTGCGGAAGCCGTGTGTTGAACAAACTGGGGCCGCAGACGACGCATATTATTGTGGTGCCCAGCGACGAACCACTGGCTCCAGGTCAGAAAGTTGAACTTGGGATTGCGGAAGGCAGCCTGTTGGGCTCGGCAATGTTGGTCTATATGTCACCATTGGCGGGGCTTTTTGTTTTTGCAGCGCTGTTTCAGGTGCTGTTTGGTAGTGATATCGCAGCGTTAAGCGGTGCGATACTGGGCGGCGTGGGTGGATTTCTGATTGCACGCGGTTTTTCACGAAAACTGGCAGTACGTGAAGCCTGGCAACCGGTTATTTTAAACGTTGCTCTCCCGCCTGGAATACTGCGCGTCGATACATCCTCTACCGAAACAAGCCAGTGATATCTTCGTCTGATCTGGCCTGCAAGTGGCAATAATGTACATATTGTATTTGTCGGCCCGATAAGCGTGCTCCATCGGGCATAACGTTACCCTTGCGAGCTTTGCATTAGAAAAGCGAAGTTGTTTCCAGTTCCCGCTATCCTTGCTCTATGAACATTTCCTCGCCTCAGCGTTGTAGTGTAGAATGCGGCGTTTCACTTAAACAGACGTTAAGCTCAGAACAGCGACTTCTCAGAGCCTGTCGAATCAGGCGTAAGGCACAATAACTACTCTATATGAAGAACATACGTAACTTTTCAATCATTGCTCACATCGACCACGGTAAATCGACGCTGTCTGACCGTATTATCCAGATCTGCGGTGGCCTGTCTGACCGTGAAATGGAAGCGCAGGTTCTCGACTCGATGGATCTTGAGCGTGAGCGCGGTATTACTATCAAAGCGCAGAGCGTGACGCTCGATTTCAAAGCATCTGATGGTGAAACCTATCAGCTTAACTTTATCGACACCCCGGGACACGTTGACTTCTCGTATGAAGTTTCCCGCTCGCTTGCTGCCTGTGAAGGCGCACTGCTGGTTGTCGACGCCGGGCAGGGTGTTGAAGCGCAAACGCTGGCTAACTGCTATACCGCCATGGAAATGGATCTCGAAGTGGTGCCGGTATTAAACAAAATTGACCTGCCTGCCGCTGATCCTGAGCGTGTGGCGGAAGAGATTGAAGATATCGTCGGTATTGATGCGACTGATGCCGTTCGCTGCTCAGCGAAAACCGGGGTTGGCGTGACAGACGTTCTGGAACGTCTGGTACGAGATATTCCACCGCCGGAAGGTGATCCGGAAGGTCCGTTACAGGCGCTGATCATTGACTCCTGGTTCGATAACTACCTCGGCGTGGTTTCGCTAGTGCGTATTAAAAACGGCACTATGCGTAAAGGTGACAAAATCAAAGTGATGAGTACCGGACAGGTTTATAACGCCGATCGTCTGGGGATCTTCACACCAAAACAGGTTGACCGTACCGAACTGAAATGTGGTGAAGTGGGCTGGCTGGTTTGTGCAATTAAAGACATTCTCGGCGCACCGGTTGGCGATACGCTGACACAGGCTCGTAACCCGGCAGACAAAGCGTTGCCAGGTTTTAAAAAAGTGAAACCGCAGGTATATGCTGGTTTGTTCCCGGTCAGCTCTGACGATTACGAAAACTTCCGTGATGCGCTTGGTAAGCTGAGCCTGAACGATGCTTCGCTTTTTTACGAGCCGGAAAGCTCTACCGCACTGGGCTTCGGTTTCCGCTGTGGCTTCCTTGGTCTGCTGCACATGGAGATTATTCAGGAACGTCTGGAACGTGAATACGATCTGGATCTGATCACCACCGCGCCGACTGTAGTCTACGAAGTGGAAACCACGTCGAAAGAAACTATCTATGTCGATAGCCCGTCCAAGCTGCCGCCGCTGAACAACATTTACGAACTGCGTGAGCCGATCGCTGAGTGTCACATGCTGCTGCCTCAGGCTTACCTGGGCAACGTTATTACACTGTGTATTGAGAAGCGTGGCGTACAGACCAACATGGTTTACCACGGTAACCAGGTTGCGCTGACCTATGAAATTCCGATGGCAGAAGTGGTGCTCGACTTCTTCGACCGTCTGAAGTCGACCTCTCGCGGCTATGCGTCGCTGGATTATAACTTCAAACGCTTCCAGACCTCTGACATGGTGCGTGTTGATGTACTCATCAACAATGAACGTGTCGATGCGCTGGCGCTGATTACCCATCGCGATAACTCTCAGAGCCGTGGTCGCGAACTGGTAGAGAAGATGAAAGATCTGATTCCTCGCCAGCAGTTTGATATCGCGATTCAGGCGGCCATTGGTACGCATATTATCGCGCGTTCAACGGTTAAGCAGTTGCGTAAAAACGTTCTGGCGAAGTGCTACGGTGGTGATATCAGCCGTAAGAAAAAGCTGCTGCAGAAACAGAAAGAAGGTAAAAAGCGCATGAAGCAGATCGGTAACGTCGAACTGCCGCAGGAAGCGTTCCTCGCCATTCTGCATGTCGGTAAAGACAGTAAATAATCCTAAGGAGTTGGCATGGCGAATATGTTTGCCCTGATTCTGGTGATTGCCACACTGGTGACGGGCATTTTATGGTGCATTGATAAATTTGTCTTTGCACCAAAACGCCGGGAGCGTCAGGCGGCGGCACAAGCTGCAGCGGGTGATTCACTGGATAACGCAACGCTGAAAAAAGTCTCCCCTAAGCCGGGCTGGCTGGAGACGGGGGCATCTGTTTTTCCGGTGCTGGCGATTGTGCTGGTGGTGCGCTCGTTTATTTATGAACCGTTTCAGATCCCGTCGGGTTCGATGATGCCGACACTGTTAATTGGCGACTTTATTCTGGTAGAGAAATTTGCCTACGGAATTAAAGATCCGATTTATCAGAAAACGTTAATTGAAACAGGCCATCCGAAACGTGGTGATATCGTGGTGTTTAAATACCCGGAAGATCCGCGTCTGGATTACATCAAACGCGCTGTCGGTTTACCGGGAGACAAAGTGACGTACGATCCAGTGGCTAAAGAGGTCACCATTCAGCCCGGGTGCAGCTCCGGTCAGGCATGTGAAAACGCATTGCCGGTAACGTATTCTGATGTTCAGCCGAGTGATTTCGTGCAGACGTTTGCTCGTCGTAATGGCGGAGAAGCGACCAGTGGTTTCTTCGAGGTTCCGCTGAACGAAACAAAAGAAAACGGGATTCGTCTGACCGAGCGTAAAGAGACTCTGGGTGATGTAACGCATCGCATTCTGACCGTGCCGATCGCGCAGGATCAGGTGGGGATGTATTTCCGTCAGCCAGGGCAGCAACTCGCGACCTGGATAGTCCCGCCGGGACAATACTTCATGATGGGTGATAACCGTGATAACAGCGCGGACAGCCGTTACTGGGGATTTGTACCGGAAGCGAATCTGGTGGGTAAAGCGACAGCTATCTGGATGAGCTTTGATAAGCAGGAAGGTGAGTGGCCGACCGGTGTTCGTTTAAGCCGTATTGGTGGTATTCACTAATCTCTGATAATCGTTCACGTTGTCGTCATTATGGCGACAGCGTGAATTATTTCTTGGATAAATTCCCGCAGACTAACGACATCCCTTGTCGTTGTGTATAGAATATTCCCCCGAAGTTTTAGGTTGGCAGCGTTAGGTTGCCACGGCACACGAAACAGCGTTGGTTCGTATACATAAGCATTCTGGCTATGCCGAAACGGCTACCCGGATTGTGTATATCAGGTCTGTTTCGTGTGCTGGATTGTTGACGCATTCATTTATTGGTATCGCATGAACCCCATCGTAATTAATCGGCTTCAACGGAAGCTGGGCTACACTTTTAATCATCAGGAGCTGTTGCAGCAGGCATTAACTCACCGTAGCGCCAGCAGCAAACATAACGAGCGTTTAGAATTTTTAGGCGACTCTATTTTGAGCTTTGTTATCGCTAATGCGCTATATCATCGTTTCCCTCGTGTGGACGAAGGTGATATGAGCCGCATGCGTGCCACGCTGGTACGTGGTAATACGCTGGCGGAATTAGCCCGTGAGTTTGACCTCGGTGAATGTTTACGTTTGGGGCCAGGTGAGCTGAAAAGCGGCGGTTTTCGTCGTGAATCTATCCTGGCGGATACTGTCGAAGCATTGATCGGCGGTGTCTTCCTCGACAGCGATATTCAGACTGTTGAACAACTTATTCTTAACTGGTATCAAACCCGTCTGGATGAAATTAGTCCCGGCGATAAACAAAAAGATCCGAAAACGCGTTTGCAGGAATATTTGCAGGGTCGCCACCTGCCGCTGCCGTCTTATCTGGTAGTACAGGTCCGGGGCGAAGCGCACGATCAAGAATTTACTATCCACTGCCAGGTTAGCGGCCTGAGTGAACCGGTGGTTGGCACAGGTTCAAGCCGTCGTAAGGCTGAGCAAGCTGCCGCCGAACAGGCGTTAAAAAAACTGGAGCTGGAATGAGCGAAGAAAAAACCTATTGCGGATTTATTGCCATCGTCGGTCGTCCGAACGTTGGTAAATCCACCCTGTTGAATAATCTGCTTGGGCAGAAGATTTCCATCACCTCACGTAAGGCGCAGACAACACGTCACCGTATTGTCGGGATCCATACTGAAGGCGCGTATCAGGCTATTTATGTTGATACCCCGGGCCTGCATATGGAAGAGAAACGAGCCATCAACCGTCTGATGAACAAGGCTGCCAGCAGTTCTATTGGCGACGTTGAGCTGGTTATTTTTGTCGTGGAAGGCACTCGTTGGACGCCGGACGACGAGATGGTGCTGAATAAACTGCGTGACGGTAAAGCACCGGTTATCCTGGCGATCAACAAAGTTGATAACGTACAGGAGAAGGCCGATCTGCTGCCGCACCTGCAGTTCCTGGCAAGCCAGATGAACTTCCTGGATATCGTCCCCATTTCTGCCGAAACCGGCATGAATGTCGATACCGTTGCAGGTATCGTGCGTAAGCATCTGCCAGAAGCGATTCATCACTTCCCGGAAGATTACATTACCGATCGCTCTCAGCGCTTTATGGCTTCAGAAATCATTCGCGAAAAGCTGATGCGTTTTCTGGGGGCTGAACTGCCGTATTCCGTTACCGTTGAGATTGAGCGTTTTGTCTCTAACGAACGTGGCGGCTACGATATCAACGGCCTGATCCTTGTTGAACGTGAAGGGCAGAAGAAGATGGTGATTGGCAACAAAGGGGCCAAAATCAAAACCATCGGTATCGAAGCGCGTAAAGACATGCAGGAGATGTTCGAAGCGCCTGTGCACCTTGAACTGTGGGTGAAAGTAAAATCTGGCTGGGCTGATGACGAGCGAGCACTGCGCAGTCTCGGTTACGGCGACGACGTTTAATTCCCTGTTCTGAAAAGACGGCGGGTATGATGGAAGGATGGCAACGAGCCTTTGTCTTACATAGCCGCCCGTGGAGCGAAACCAGCCTGGTGCTGGACGTCTTCACGGAAGAGTCGGGTCGCGTGCGCCTTGTGGCTAAAGGCGCACGTTCCAAACGTTCCAATCTTAAAGGCGCACTTCAGCCTTTTACGCCGCTATTACTTCGCTTTGGTGGACGTGGTGAGGTCAAAACCCTGCGTAGCGCTGAAGCCGTCTCTCTGGCGCTTCCTCTAAGTGGTATCACGCTTTACAGCGGTCTTTATATCAACGAACTCATTTCTCGGGTGCTTGAGTACGAGACCCGCTTTTCCGAACTCTTCTTCGACTACCTGAATTGCATTCAGGCGCTGGCTGGCGCGACTGGCTCACCTGAGCCCGCCTTGCGTCGTTTTGAGCTGGCTTTACTTGGTCATCTGGGCTATGGCGTGGATTTCACCCACTGTGCCGGTAGCGGCGAGTCGGTCGAAGACACCATGACCTACCGTTATCGTGAAGAAAAAGGATTTATCGCCAGTGTGGTGATCGATAACAGCACCTTTACCGGGCGGCATTTGAAAGCACTTGAGTCGCGAGAATTTCCGGATGCTGATACGCTACGTGCCGCGAAACGCTTTACCCGCATGGCGTTAAAGCCGTATCTTGGTGGTAAACCGTTAAAAAGCCGGGAACTGTTCCGGCAATTTATGCCAAAACGCGCAGTAAAAACAAATAATGATTAACGAGGATTGTCATGGCTGAATTACTGTTAGGCGTCAACATTGACCATATTGCCACTTTACGTAATGCACGCGGCACCGCATATCCGGATCCGGTTCAGGCGGCGTTTATCGTTGAGCAAGCAGGTGCGGATGGTATTACCGTACATCTGCGTGAAGATCGACGCCATATTACCGACAGAGATGTGCGTATACTGCGTCAAACGCTGGATACGCGCATGAACCTGGAAATGGCTGTGACGGAAGAGATGCTGGCCATCGCCGTTGAGACAAAGCCGCATTTTTGCTGCCTGGTGCCGGAAAAACGCCAGGAAGTCACCACCGAAGGTGGCCTGGACGTAGCAGGTCAGCGTGACAAAATGCGTGATGCCTGCAAGCGACTTGCGGATGCGGGGATCCTGGTATCGCTGTTTATTGATGCCGACGAAGATCAGATTAAAGCAGCTGCCGAAGTGGGCGCGCCGTACATTGAAATTCATACTGGTTGCTATGCCGATGCAAAAACCGACGCTGAACAGGCCAATGAACTGGCGCGTATCGCTAAGGCTGCGACCTTCGCAGCCAGTCTGGGGCTGAAGGTTAATGCTGGTCATGGTCTGACTTACCATAATGTCAAAGCGATTGCACGGATCCCGGAAATGCACGAACTGAACATCGGCCATGCGATCATCGGACGCGCGGTAATGAGCGGCCTGAAAGATGCGGTTGTGGAAATGAAACGCCTGATGCTGGAAGCGCGTGGCTAATGGCAATTCTGGGATTAGGTACGGATATCGTGGAGATTGCTCGCATTGAGGCGGTGATCTCTCGTACCGGCGATCGTCTTGCCAGACGGGTTCTGAGCGATAACGAATGGGCTATCTGGGAAACGCATCAGCAGCCGGTGCGTTTTCTGGCAAAGCGGTTTGCGGTAAAAGAGGCGGCGGCAAAAGCTTTTGGTACCGGTATCCGCAACGGACTGGCGTTCAATCAGTTCGAGGTGTTTAACGATGAACTTGGCAAACCGAGTCTGCGGTTGTGGGGAGAGGCGTTAAAGCTGGCAGAAAAGCTCGGTGTGGCGCATATGCATGTGACGCTGGCTGATGAACGTCACTACGCCTGCGCCACGGTGATTATCGAGAGTTAAAGTTTGTCTGCGTGGTGCATTAATACAAACTTATCCCACAGCTGTTCTTCTGTTTCGACATGTGCCGGATCTTTCAAAATAGTATTGGGGATTGGGCACACTTTCTGGCAGGTCGGCGTGTCGTAATGTCCTACACATTCGGTACATTTGTCGCTGTTAATCTCGTAGATGCTGTCACCCATCGAAATCGCCTCGTTCGGGCATTCGGGTTCGCACATATCGCAATTGATACACTTTTTAGTGATTAACAGGGCCATCAGGAAACTCTCAAAACATCACAAATCGGGCGGGCATTATACGCGCATTCTTTGCTCAGACCAGTTTTTTTACCAACGCTTCGCTGTGACGGATACGCTCCGGCGCGTGCTCCAGATCCTGCTGAACCAGCGCCATAAACAACAAATCGGTAAGCATCATTTGCGCATGAGTGGATGAAATCGCAGCGCTCCGGGTGGCCTGCTCCTCTGCAATGGTGTACAGGCAACGGGTTGCACGTTGCTGCAGAGCATTGGGGGTAAATCCGGTGATGGCGAGGATTTTTGCTCCGGTGCGTAATGTTTCATCGGCAGCCAGATTGAGCTCGCGTCGTTCCCCTGTATACGAAATTGCCAGCAAGAGATCGTTTGGTGACATTGCCTGTACGGTCGCCAGCAAGGCGTGCATATCGCGTTCAACTACCGCATTAAATCCAATCTTCAACAGCTTCCAGGCAAAATTCTGCGCGACCAGACCGGATGCGCCAATACCTGTCAGTACAATGCGACGGGCAGACCGCAGCATTGTAACGCTTTCCATCAGCTTCTCTTCACTGTTGATATCCAGAGTTGCATGCATTGCTGCCACATTCTCTTTAATCAGTTTATCTCCGACCAGAAGCATGGGATCGTCACCGCGGATCTGATTGTGCACTGGAACAGAATGTGGATTGGGATTACTGGCCAGCGCTTCGCTGATCGCCAGTTTTAGTGCCGGAAATCCTTTGAATCCCATTTTCTGTGCGAACTTCACGACGCTGGACTGGCTGACGCCTGCCTCGCAGGCCAGTTGCTGTGAGCTGAGATGACGCGCATCATCCGGATGAGCAAGGAGGTAATCCGCAAGCTTTTTATCGCTTTGCGCGAGATCCGGGTAACGCTGACGAATGCGAATCAAACAGTTCATGCTGTCTCCTGGCGAAAACGTGATGGCGATTACAAAACAAAATTTCACTCGCCTGGGTGAATATAATATTCCATTATGGCGGATTATTATGAATTAAAAATTCCTAAGGAACAAAAAATGAATCTCGGTGCGTTAGTGTCAGAAACCCGCAATCCACAGACGATGGATCTCGATGCTTTATCCACGCTTGAGCTGGTTCATCGTTTTAATCAACAGGATACGCTGGTAGCGGAAGCAGTAAAAGCAACGCTTTCTGAAGTTGCGCATGCGGTCGATGCGGCAGCTGACGCGTTAAAAGCAGGCGGGCGGATTATTTACATGGGGGCAGGCACCAGCGGTCGTCTTGGCGTGCTGGATGCTTCTGAATGTCCACCGACCTTTGGTGTGCCACATGATCTGGTTGTCGGGCTTATTGCCGGAGGTCCGGGCGCGTTGCTGAAGGCGGTTGAAGGCGCAGAAGATAACCCTCAGTTGGGCGAAGATGATCTTCGGGCACTCAATCTTCGCATGCCGGACCTGGTTGTTGGTCTGGCGGCGTCAGGACGTACGCCGTACGTGATAGGCGGTCTGCAATATGCTCGCAAAGTGGGATGCACGACGGTGGCGATCTCCTGTAATCCGGATTCCCCTGTCGCCCGTGAAGCTGATATCGCCATCTCTCCGGTTGTAGGTCCGGAGGCCCTGACGGGGTCAACGCGTCTGAAGTCAGGTACTGCGCAAAAGCTGGTGCTCAATATGATCTCCACCGGGGCAATGGTGAAATTTGGCAAGGTATATCAGAACCTGATGGTGGATATGAAAGCGACCAACGTCAAGCTGGTAGACCGGGCGTGTCGCATGGTGGTGGAAGCTACCGGCATTGCGCGTGAAGAGGCCGAAGCACTGCTGAAACAGACTGACTTTGATGTTAAACCCGCCATACTGATGGCGCTAACCGGGTTGGATGCAACCGCAGCCAGAGCCAAACTTTCCGCTCACCAGGGTTTTTTGCGCGCGGCGTTAGAACACTAGAGGTGCATATGGACAAAACGGCGGTTCTTGCCAGCGACATCCTGCTGGGGATTGGCGGAGAGAAAAATATTCTGCGCCTGGAAAACTGTATGACGCGCGTCAGGGTGGAAGTGCAGGATGACGACCAACTGGACATTTCCCGGCTGAAGCAGTTACCCGGTGTCAGTGGCTATGTGAAGCAGGGGGCGCAGCATCAGATTATTGTTGGTCCCGGTAAGGCCGCCAAAGTGGTGGATGCCATGCGTTCTCTGATTGCTGATGACGGCGAACGTCCGAATGTAAATGACATTGAACGCACGAAGTCTCAGGTGAAAGCGAAGTACAAAGCGCCAATGAGCGATGCGCTGCGCAAGCTGGCGAATGTCTTTATTCCGCTGATCCCGGCGTTTATCGCCTCCGGTTTGATTACCGGCATCATTAACATCCTCAAACGACCGGATATTGTGGGTGATTTTGCTACTCACTATCCGAATATGCTGGGGTTGATGGGTATCTTCGGTAGCGCCGTATTTGCCATCATGAACATCCTGGTCGGGGTAAACACCGCCAAAGTGTTTGGCGGTTCGTTAGCGATGGGCGGCGTAATGGCTGGGATCCTCTCCAGTCCGCAGCTGGCACAGATTACTCTGTTTGGCGAAGCACTACAGCCTGGCCGCGGTGGAGTTATCGCGGTGTTGTTAGTGGTCGCGCTGATGTGCTGGATTGAGCGTAAATTTCGTGAGGTGCTGCCGGGCTCGTTGGAGCTTATCCTGAACCCTTTGCTGACGACTATCATCACCGGGACAATCGCGATTGTGGCACTGCAACCGCTCGGTGGCTGGATTTCGGAATCCATTGCTCATGGCGCATCCTGGGCTATCGATCGCGGCGGTTTCCTCGTCGGCGCGGTACTGGCGGGAACATTTCTACCGCTGGTACTCACCGGTTTGCATCAGGGGCTGGTGCCCATCCATGTTGAGCTGGTGCAGGCACATGGCTATAACGCGCTCTTTCCCATTCTGGCGATGGCGGGAGTGGGGCAGATTGGTGCCGCGATTGCTGTTCTGATGAAAACCCGTAACGCACGGCTGAAAAAAGTGATTAAAGGTGCGTTACCAGTAGGATTACTGGGGATCGGTGAGCCGCTGATTTTTGGTGTGACGTTGCCGCTGGGTAAGCCATTTATTGGCGCTTGTCTTGGCGGAGCGGTCGGCGGGGCGCTGATCAGTTACTGGAAGGTCGCGACGGTTATTACTTTTGGGATCTCAGGATTACCGCTGGCTCTGACGATTGTTGCCGGAAAAGTGATGTTCTATCTGTTAGGCTATCTGGTAGCGGTTATCGCCGGGTTTCTTTTTACCTGGCTATTGGGGTTCAACGATCCAGAGGAATAAGGTTTGACCAATCACGAGCGTCGCGTTGTCTTTTTTGATTTGGATGGTACGTTACACCAGCAGGATATGTTCGGCAGTTTTCTGCGCTACCTGTTACGTCGCCAACCGCTGAATGCGTTGCTTGTGCTGCCCCTGCTACCGATTATTGCGCTGGGGTTGTTGATTCAGGGGCGCGCCGCCCGCTGGCCGATGAGCCTGCTCCTTTGGGGATGCACTTTTGGTCGGAGTGAAGCGCGCCTGAAATCCCATCAGACCGATTTCGTGCGCTGGTTTCGACAGCACGTAACGGCGTTTCCGGCCGTGCAACAGCGTCTAACGACTTACCTGTTAAGCTCTGACGCTGATATCTGGTTGATTACCGGATCCCCAAGGTCACTGGTCGAACAGGTCTACTTCGACACCCCATGGCTACCGCGCGTTAATCTTATCGCCAGCCAAATTGAGCGGGGGTACGGCGGTTGGGTGCTACCTCTGCGCTGCCTGGGCCATGAGAAAGTGACGCAACTGGAACGTCATATTGGCGCTCCGCTGCGCCTTTACAGTGGCTATAGCGATAGCAAACAGGACAATCCGCTGCTTTCATTTTGCCAGCATCGCTGGCGCGTTACGCCACGCGGTGAGCTTCAGCAACTCGAATAGAGTAAACGATAGCGTCTGTGTATAATGCGCCCGCTTTGATTACCGGAGTTCTGCCTTTGTCTGATGTTGAATTTAGCCATGAGTACTGGATGCGCCACGCCTTAACGCTGGCTAAACGCGCCTGGGATGAGCGGGAAGTCCCGGTAGGTGCGGTATTAGTACATAACAATCGCGTTATTGGCGAAGGCTGGAACCGGCCGATTGGTCACCATGATCCAACAGCCCACGCTGAAATTATGGCGCTGCGTCAGGGCGGTCTGGTGCTACAAAATTACCGCTTACTGGACGCCACTCTGTACGTCACCCTGGAGCCGTGCGTTATGTGCGCTGGCGCGATGGTACATAGTCGTATCGGACGCGTAGTATTTGGTGCGCGCGATGCGAAAACGGGGGCCGCAGGTTCGCTGATGGATGTGCTACATCATCCGGGAATGAACCATCGGGTTGAGGTCACTGAGGGTATACTACGGGATGAATGTGCCACGCTGCTTAGTGATTTCTTCCGTATGCGTCGTCAGGAAATCAAAAACCTGAAAAAGTCTGCAAGTGAGTGATTACGTGTTCCAGCAAGCCGGATGCGGCTATTTTTCCTCTTTCTTCTGTGAGGAAAACAGCAGTGAAGGGGAGTGCGTCAGGTAATTAGACGATGTCTGAGACAGAAACGCAGAGAGAGGAAATTTCTCCTGGTCTAATAATTCTGCCAGAGATACCGCCGGGTAATCCTGTGCCAGTTGCTGCGTTTCTGTCGCCTGTTTTTCTTTCTCTTGCAGATATCCCACCAGGCTTATCTGGTATTTACGAATATTTTCTACATATGCGTAGGCTTCGTGGCCACGAGCATAGCCATACGTCAGCTTGTTGTAATATGGCTTCTGGCTGAGCAGTGGCAGGCGTTGCTTCACATCGGCCCAGCTGTCCGGGTTGCCTTTGGTTTTAACCGTTAACGCCCGGGCATCCAGCATATGTGCATATCCCATATTATATGCGGCAAGCGCAAACCAGATGCGCTCTCCTTCCGGTACGGTATCCGGCACTTTACTCATCATGTCCTGTAGATAACGCGCTCCACCGCTGATGCTCTGTTCAGCGTCGGTCCGGTCGGTCAGCCCCAGGCTTTGGGCGGTATTTTTGGTTAACATCATCAGGCCACGTACGCCGGTCGGGGAAGTAGCCTGCGCATCCCAATGGGATTCCTGATAGGAAATAGCCGCCAGCAGCCGCCAGTCTATCTCCTGTGCATATTTTTCAAACAATGGTTTGAGATCCGGCAGTACGCTATCTACAGCGCGTAAAAAAGTGCGAGTATCGACATAATCGAAATCATCGCCATGTCCGAGATACTTTTCTTCCAGTCGCGCCAGTGAACCGTCTTCATTAATAGTGTTAAAGAAATCCAGCAGGGCAGCGGAGAGTGTGTTGTCGTCATCCAGAGGACTAAACCAGGTTACTGGCTGTTCGTCTGAAACATCCAGCGCCACGGCAAGCTCCGGGTGCACGCGTTGGTACAGGCTGATAGCGACTGAATCGGCAATGGTATAGTCGAGCTTACCGGAGATGACATCATCAAGCAGTTCTGTCGTTCCTTTTTTGTCATCGATCTTCCAGCTCAGTTCGGGAAATTTTTTCGCTTTCAGCTGCTGCAAATCATTCACCACGACATGTCCGGGGGCGATAGTCAGCTGATTTTCATTCACGCTGGCAAGGGTGCGAGGGCGATATTTTCCGACCCGATACACCAGTTGCTGCGAAACCGAATAGTAAGTCGGACCCGGCTGGTAGTTTTTAACGCGTTCGCTGTTATAGACCAGGCCTGCGGCTAACAGATCGGCATCGCCGTTATCCAGGTCGTCAAAAAGTTGGCTGATATTCTGACGTACAGTGACTTTTAACTTCACCCCTAAATAGCTGGCGAATTGTTGGGTCAGCTCATAATCCAGACCAAAGGTTTTCCCGTTAAGGGTGGAGTGCGTTAAAGGCGAGTCGATTGTACTGACGCGCAATTCTCCCCGAGCTTGAATCGCGGCGATACGATTGTCGGCTTTACCGAACCAGGGGATAGATGGCCAGAGGGCCGCTGCCAGCAGCAGCGTCAATATGCCGATGAACAGATAATTAATCTTTAATTTTTTCAATTAGTTAATTCTCTGAATCGTGCGTAATCTTAGCCTGCTGTGATATTGATTAAGAAGTGAAGTAGTCATTAATGAGCGGCATTTTGCTTAAACTTGCGCCAGTTGGCAACTTATTCAGAAAACTGACCGCATTTGATGATAAGAGAAAGTCGTGATTTTATTTCGACGCAAACGGTTTCGTCTCCGCGGTAGATTCTTTATAATGACGCCCGTTTCCCCCCTTGCGCACACTTATAAGCGCCTCAGGCGCTTCGAAGACGAGAGACTTATGATGGAAATTCTGCGTGGTTCGCCTGCACTGTCTGCATTCCGTATTAACAAACTGCTGGCGCGTTTTCAGGCGGCCAATCTTCAGGTCCACAATATTTACGCCGAGTATGTCCATTTTGCTGACCTGAATGCCCCGTTAAACGAGGATGAGCATGCGCAACTTGCACGCCTGTTGAAGTATGGTCCTGTTCTTCGCAGCCATGTCCCTGAGGGCAAACTGCTGCTGGTAACGCCTCGCCCTGGCACCATCTCCCCCTGGTCTTCTAAAGCGACTGATATTGCCCACAACTGCGGTCTGCAGCAGATTAGCCGTCTGGAACGTGGCGTCGCCTATTATGTAGAAGCCTCTACGCTGACTGCAGAAGAGTGGCAGGACGTTGCTGCCGTACTGCATGATCGCATGATGGAAACGGTATTCTCTTCGCTGGACGAAGCAGAAAAACTGTTTGTGCATCACCAGCCGGCACCGGTTTCTAGTGTCGATCTGCTGGGTCAAGGCCGCCAGGCGCTAATTGACGCTAACCTGCGCCTGGGTCTGGCGCTGGCGGACGACGAAATTGATTATCTGCAGGATGCGTTTACCAAACTGGGACGCAATCCGAACGACATCGAATTGTATATGTTTGCGCAGGCCAACTCTGAGCACTGCCGTCATAAAATTTTTAACGCCGACTGGGTTATCGACGGAAAACAACAGCCGAAGTCGCTGTTCAAGATGATTAAAAACACCTTCGAAACCACACCGGATCACGTGCTGTCTGCTTATAAAGACAACGCGGCGGTGATGGAAGGTTCTGAAGTGGGCCGCTACTTTGCCGACCATCAAACGGGTCGCTATGACTTCCATCAGGAGCCGGCACATATCCTGATGAAAGTAGAAACACACAACCACCCGACGGCGATCTCGCCATGGCCGGGCGCGGCGACCGGTTCCGGTGGCGAAATTCGTGATGAAGGCGCAACCGGACGCGGCGCAAAGCCGAAAGCGGGCCTGGTTGGTTTTTCCGTCTCCAACCTGCGAATTCCTGGCTTTGAACAGCCGTGGGAAGAAGATTTCGGTAAACCAGAACGTATTGTTACCGCGCTGGATATCATGACCGATGGTCCTCTGGGGGGCGCGGCGTTTAACAATGAATTTGGTCGTCCGGCGCTGACCGGTTACTTCCGTACCTACGAAGAAAAAGTTAACAGCCACAACGGCGAAGAGCTGCGCGGTTACCACAAGCCAATCATGCTGGCCGGTGGGATCGGTAATATCCGCGCCGATCACGTACAGAAAGGTGAGATCGTCGTGGGTGCGAAACTGATCGTCCTCGGAGGCCCGGCAATGAACATCGGTCTTGGCGGCGGTGCGGCCTCTTCGATGGCTTCGGGCCAGTCCGACGCCGATCTCGATTTTGCTTCCGTGCAACGTGACAATCCGGAAATGGAACGTCGTTGCCAGGAGGTTATTGACCGTTGCTGGCAGATGGGCGATGCCAACCCGATTCTGTTTATCCACGATGTGGGGGCAGGCGGACTGTCTAATGCTATGCCTGAGCTGGTCAGCGACGGCGGGCGCGGTGGTAAGTTTGAACTGCGTGATATCCTCAGCGATGAGCCGGGCATGAGCCCGTTGGAAATCTGGTGTAACGAATCTCAGGAACGTTACGTGCTGGCGGTTGCCGCTGACCAGTTAGCGTTGTTTGACGAGCTGTG
The DNA here is from genome assembly GCF_916618775.1 of Citrobacter sp. Marseille-Q3906. Classification (NCBI taxonomy): domain Bacteria; kingdom Pseudomonadati; phylum Pseudomonadota; class Gammaproteobacteria; order Enterobacterales; family Enterobacteriaceae; genus Citrobacter; species Citrobacter sp. Marseille-Q3906. Next base: position 2,729,947 of record NZ_CAKAKA010000002.1, on the reverse strand, counting down.
TAAGCGTGAGCGCGCACCATATGCAGTGATCGGTGAAGCCACCGAAGAACAGCACCTTTCTATGAATGACCGTCATTTTGACAATCAGCCGATCGATCTGCCACTCGATGTATTGCTCGGCAAGACACCGAAAATGACCCGCGATGTACAGACGCTGAAAGCGAAAGGCGATGCGTTAAATCGAAGCGATATCACGATTGCAGATGCGGTCAAACGCGTGCTGCACCTGCCCGCAGTTGCAGAAAAAACTTTCCTGGTGACAATTGGCGACCGTACCGTTACCGGCATGGTTGCACGTGATCAGATGGTGGGGCCGTGGCAGATCCCGGTCGCGAACTGCGCGGTGACGACTGCCAGCCTTGACAGCTACTATGGCGAAGCGATGTCAATCGGCGAGCGCGCACCGGTTGCGCTGCTGGACTTCTCCGCTTCGGCACGCCTCGCGGTAGGTGAAGCGCTGACCAACATTGCGGCAACGCAAATAGGTGATATCAAACGTATCAAACTGTCCGCAAACTGGATGGCGGCCGCCGGTCACCCTGGTGAAGATGCCGGGTTGTACGAAGCGGTAAAAGCGGTAGGGGAAGAATTATGCCCTGCACTTGGTCTGACCATCCCGGTGGGCAAAGATTCCATGTCGATGAAAACCCGCTGGCAAGAAGGTAACGAACAGCGTGAGATGACCTCGCCGCTGTCGCTGGTGATTACCGCTTTTGCCCGCGTGGAAGATGTGCGTCATACCATTACACCGCAGCTCTCGACCGAAGAGAACGCGCTGCTGTTGATTGACCTGGGCCTTGGCCACAATGCACTGGGTGCGACATCACTGGCGCAGGTTTACCGCCAGTTGGGTGACAAACCGGCTGATGTACGCGACGTCGCGCAACTGAAGGGCTTCTATGACGCCATTCAGGCGCTGGTGGCGCAGCGTAAGCTGCTGGCCTACCATGACCGTTCAGACGGCGGTCTGTTGGTGACTCTGGCTGAGATGGCATTTGCCGGTCACTGTGGTATTCAGGCTGAAATCAGCACACTTGGCGATGACGCTCTGTCTGCTCTGTTTAATGAAGAGCTGGGTGCAGTGATTCAGGTGCGTGCGACAGATCGCGATGTAGTAGAGGCTGTTCTCGCAGCTAACGGTCTGACAGATTGTGTACATTACCTCGGACAGGCAGTCGCAGGTGATCGTTTCACTCTGACAGCCAACGGCCAGTCCGTATTCAGTGAAAGCCGCACTACGCTTCGTATGTGGTGGGCAGAAACCACCTGGCAGATGCAGCGTCTGCGTGACAACCCGGAATGTGCCGATCAGGAACACGATGCCAAGGCGAACGATGCGGATCCAGGCCTTAACGTAAAACTGTCGTTTGATATCAACGAAGATGTTGCCGCGCCGTATATTGCCACCGGTGCGCGTCCAAAAGTGGCTGTGTTGCGTGAGCAGGGTGTTAACTCCCACGTTGAGATGGCCGCGGCTTTCCACCGTGCTGGCTTTGATGCCATCGACGTTCACATGAGCGATCTGCTGGGCGGACGTATCGGCCTGGGGAATTTCCAGGCGCTGGTTGCCTGTGGCGGTTTCTCTTACGGTGATGTACTGGGTGCCGGTGAAGGCTGGGCGAAATCAATACTGTTCAACAACCGCGTGCGTGATGAGTTTGAAACCTTCTTCCATCGCCCACAGACGCTGGCGCTTGGTGTATGTAACGGCTGTCAGATGATGTCCAACCTGCGCGAATTGATCCCGGGTAGCGAACTGTGGCCGCGCTTTGTACGTAACCACTCTGATCGTTTCGAAGCTCGTTTTAGCCTAGTGGAAGTGACGCAAAGCCCGTCTCTGCTGTTGCAGGGAATGGTCGGGTCAATGATGCCGATTGCCGTTTCTCATGGTGAAGGGCGCGTGGAAGTACGTGATGATGCACATCTGGCGGGGCTGGAAAGCAAAGGTCTGGTAGCGCTGCGCTATGTTGATAACTTTGGCAAGGTGACTGAAACCTATCCAGCGAACCCGAATGGTTCGCCAAACGGGATCACTGCGGTGACGACCGAAAATGGTCGTGTGACGATTATGATGCCGCATCCGGAACGAGTATTCCGTACTGTGAGCAACTCCTGGCACCCGGAAAACTGGGGCGAGGACAGCCCGTGGATGCGTATCTTCCGCAATGCGCGTAAGCAACTCGGCTAATCTTAACGATAGACATCAAGCCCCTCTTCGTGAGGGGTTTTTTTTGTCTGGTCCAGTTGAGCGACGTAAATCCTGTTAGGGGATGAGGCGTTTACACCTCCAGGGTGTCGGCAAATGCCGACAATGGCACGACCGGGGTGTCGCCTAAAAGAGACATTTAATTAATTGATTTATATATTATTTATTTTTTAGTGTTATATGTGTTGCTAATTAGCGACAAAAAGTGCAAAAAACAGACGGAAGACTTTTTAGCATATTTAAACATATTTCCTATATTTATCATCGTGTTAATAAAATGTTTTGATTATTGGCACAGTTGCTGCATAATAATAACCAGTGGCTCATTCACCCTCTTATGTCAGCCCCTTCGGGACGTGCTACATAAACTTCGAATGACGCACAACAAGGTGCCTGCCGTCCAACTTCTGATATTAGCGTTGCTCATATCAATCTCCGGGCGAAACGTCGAGTTAGGCACCGCCTTATTCCACAACAAAGCCGGGTTAATCCCGGCTTTGTTGTATCTGGCGTTTCCCTCAGTTAGCATCTTCTTATTCGTGTCCGTTGAGGTAACGCCTTGAAGCGCTGGTCTGTTTTCCCCCGTTCTTTACGCCAGTTGGTGACGTTGGCTTTTTTGCTGATCCTGCTGCCTTTGTTAGTGCTGGCCTGGCAGGCATGGCAGAGTCTGAACGTGCTTAGCGCCCAGGCTGCGTTAACGAACCGAACGACGTTGATTGATGCCCGACGAAGCGAGGCGATGACCAATGCGGCACTGGAGATGGAACGTAGCTATCGGCAATACTGCGTGCTTGATGATCCGACCCTGGCGAAGGTCTATCAAAGTCAGCGCAAACGCTACAGCGATATGCTGGATGCGCATGCGGGCGTTTTACCGGATGACAAACTCTATCAGGCGTTGCGCCAGGATTTAAACGACCTCGCACAGCTACAGTGTAAAAATAGCGGCCCTGATAGCGTGGCGGCGGCACGACTTGAAGCTTTTGCCAGCGCCAATACGGAGATGGTTCAGGCAACGCGTACGGTGGTTTTCTCTCGTGGGCAACAATTACAACAAGATATAGCGGAGCGTGGGCAGTTCTTTGGCTGGCAGGCACTGGTGCTGTTTCTCGTCAGCCTGGCGATGGTGTTGCTGTTCACGCGGATGATTATCGGACCAGTCAAAGGTATAGAACGGATGATCAACCGCCTGGGGGAAGGGCGCTCGCTGGGTGATAGCGTACTGTTCACCGGCCCTCGGGAACTGCGCTCGGTTGGTCAGCGAATTATCTGGCTGAGCGAGCGCCTTTCATGGCTGGAGTCTCAGCGGCATCAGTTTTTACGCCACCTTTCACACGAGCTGAAAACACCGCTGGCAAGTATGCGTGAGGGAACAGAACTGCTGGCAGATCAGGTGGTTGGTCCTCTGACGGCGGAGCAGAAAGAGGTTGTCGGTATTCTGGATGACAGCAGCCGCAATCTGCAGAAACTGATTGAGCAGTTGCTGGATTACAACCGGAAACTGGCTGATGAGGTGATTGAGCTTAAGAACGTTGAGATAGCGCCGCTGGTGGATGGCGTTGTTTCTGCACATAGCCTGCCCGCTCGCTCAAAAATGATACATACTGATGTTGCGCTGGCTGCGAGTTCCTGTCTGGCAGAGCCTGGGCTGTTAATGAGCGTGCTGGACAATCTTTATTCCAATGCGGTGCACTATGGGGCTGAATCCGGTACCATTTGTATCCGCAGCAGTTTGCATGGCTCTACGGTATATATAGATATAGTGAATACCGGCACACCGATTCCAGAAGCAGAAAAGACCATGATCTTCGAGCCTTTTTTCCAGGGGAGTCATCAGCGGAAAGGGGCGGTAAAAGGAAGCGGGTTGGGGCTTAGTATCGCCAGAGATTGCATCCGCCGTATGCGGGGAAAACTGTATCTGGTCGATGATAATGCGCAAGGTGTTTGCTTTCGCATAGAACTGCCGCTATCTGCAACGAAAAAACACTAAAATCAACCTAAGTCTGGTGAGTATGCCACACGTTGTTGTCCGAATGCTTAAACGACATTTTTTCCGCCGCGCCTTATGGGTGAGCTTGCCGTGCCTGGCGCTGGTAGGGTGTGTACCGAATGCGGTGAATCATATTATCGGTGATTCTTCGCAGGAGAAAATTCCTCCTCATCAATTGGCCGATTACCTTTCAACAGAATGTGCGGATATCTGGTCACTACAGGGTCAGTCCACAGAATCTAATCCGCTGTATTGGCTGCGGGCAATGGATTGTGCCGATCGCATGATGGCGGTTCAGGCGCGCAGTGAAGCCAGTGCCATGCTGGCGGATACCTGGCAGGGCGCTTTCAAACGTGGGATCCTGCTAGGCAGTGCCAATATTACCCCACCAGAACGGCGGGACGCGATTACGCGCCTTGATGCGTTAAGCCCGCAAATCCCCGCTCAGGTACGACCGCTTTATCAGGTCTGGCGCAGCAGCCAAACGCTGCAGTTACAGCTTGCAGAAGAACGCATGCGCTATAGCAAACTCCAGCAGGCATCAGACAGCGATCTTGATACGCTGCGTTTACAACAACAGCATTTGCAAGCCCAGCTCGATCTGACTACCCGCAAACTGGAGAATCTGACGGATATTGAACGCCAGCTTTCTACCCGCAAACCTGCCGGTAACTACAGTCCCGATACGCAGCATGGGAGTGATAAACTCACCACACCTGACAACGGGGATGGTGCGGTGTCGTCATCTGATGAGGTAACGCCATGATAAGCCGTAAACCCGCGCATTTACTGCTTGTAGATGACGATCCTGGGTTGTTGAAATTGCTCGGAATGCGACTGACCAGCGAAGGTTACAGTGTCGTAACGGCGGAAAGCGGTCTGGAAGGACTGCGGATCCTGAACCGTGAAAAGGTGGATCTGGTTATTAGCGATCTGCGCATGGATGAAATGGACGGTATGCAACTGTTTACTGAAATCCAGAAAGTCCAGCCTGGGATGCCGGTTATTATTCTTACGGCTCATGGTTCTATTCCTGATGCTGTTGCCGCTACTCAGCAGGGTGTTTTCAGTTTTCTCACTAAGCCGGTCGATAAAGACGCGTTATACAATGCCATTGACGGGGCGCTGGAACAGTCTGCGCCCGCCACTGATGACCGCTGGCGTGAATCAATCGTTACCCGCAGTCCTCTGATGTTGCGTTTGTTGGAGCAGGCACGGATGGTGGCGCAATCAGACGTCAGCGTACTGATCAACGGTCAAAGCGGTACCGGGAAAGAGGTTTTCGCTCAGGCTATTCACAACGCCAGCCCGCGAAGCCACAAACCTTTCATTGCGATTAACTGCGGCGCGTTGCCGGAACAACTGCTCGAGTCTGAACTGTTTGGTCATGCGCGCGGCGCCTTTACCGGCGCGGTGAGCAACCGTGAAGGGTTATTTCAGGCCGCTGAAGGCGGGACGCTGTTTCTCGATGAGATAGGTGACATGCCCGCGCCATTACAGGTCAAATTATTGCGCGTGTTGCAAGAGCGTAAAGTCCGCCCCCTTGGCAGCAATCGTGATATCGACATTGATGTGCGGATCGTTTCTGCGACGCACCGTGATCTGCCCAAAGCGATGGCGCGGGGTGAGTTTCGCGAAGATTTATTCTATCGCCTCAATGTCGTGAGTTTGAAGATCCCGACGCTGGCCGAGCGTACTGAAGACATCCCACTACTGGCAAACCATCTGCTACGCCAGTCTGCTGAGCGGCACAAACCGTTCGTGCGTGCATTTTCGACTGACGCGATGAAACGTTTAATGACAGCCAGTTGGCCAGGAAACGTGCGTCAGTTGGTCAACGTGATTGAACAGTGTGTGGCGCTAACTTCTTCACCGGTAATCAGCGATGCGCTGGTGGAGCAGGCGCTGGAAGGCGAAAATACTGCGCTGCCAACCTTTGTCGAAGCGCGTAACCAGTTTGAACTCAACTACTTGCGTAAGTTGTTGCAAATTACCAAAGGCAACGTTACTCATGCGGCGAGAATGGCGGGGCGCAACCGGACGGAGTTCTATAAGTTGCTCTCTCGACACGAACTGGATGCGAACGATTTCAAAGAATAATTTTACACTGCATCATTCAAGCTGCTGCCAGGCATCATGAATGATTTTGTGTAATCGTTTAATGTGTTAGGTTTATCCGATCAAAAGACAGGCGACCTTTTCAAGGAATAGCATGAAAAAGATTGATGCGATTATTAAACCCTTCAAGCTGGACGACGTCCGCGAAGCGCTGGCAGAAGTCGGCATTACCGGTATGACTGTGACGGAAGTGAAAGGATTTGGCCGTCAGAAAGGCCATACCGAACTGTATCGCGGCGCGGAATATATGGTGGATTTTCTGCCGAAGGTGAAAATTGAAATTGTGGTAACTGACGATATTGTTGATACCTGCGTCGATACCATTATTCGTACTGCACAAACGGGTAAAATTGGCGACGGCAAGATTTTTGTCTTTGACGTGGCACGCGTTATTCGTATTCGTACCGGTGAAGAAGACGACGCGGCAATTTAAGTCGGGTCTGCTTAGCAGGCCTGACAGGCGTAGCGCCATCAGGCCTGCTTTATAACGAACTACAGCACTTTATGTGGACCGAAACATTCGTAGTGTATGTTTTCGTTCTTCACGCCCAGACCGACCAGTTGCTTCGCGGCAAACTGCATAAAGCCAACCGGACCGCACAGATAAAACTGCATTGACGGGTCGCTGATTGCACCTTCCATCTTGTTTAAATCCATCAGTCCTTCGCTGTCATATCCACCTTTTTCGCGATCCGCTTCGTTCGGCTCACGATACCAGGTATGTGCAGTAAAGCGCGGCAGCGTTTTACCCAGTTCACTTACTTCATCGGCAAAAGCATGCACATCGCCGTTTTCTGCCGCGTGGAACCAGTTAACCAGTGCGGTGTGCCCGGATTTTGCCAGCGTATCCAGCATGGCCAGCATCGGCGTCTGACCAACACCCGCAGAAATCAGAGATACTGGCGTATCGGTTGCCACATCCATGAAAAAATCGCCCGCTGGTGCGGCTAAATGAACGATGTCACCGATATTCGCGTGGTTATGCAACCAGGTAGAAACCTGGCCGCCGTCTTCGCGTTTAACGGCAATACGATAGCCTTTACCATCCGGTTTGCGGGTCAGAGAGTACTGACGAATTTCCTGATGCGGGAAACCTTCCGGCTTCAGCCAGACGCCCAGATATTGCCCCGGATGGTATTCTGCCACCGCACCGCCATCGACCGGCTCAAACTCAAAGCTGGTGATTAACGCGCTACGCGGGGTTTTTGCCACGATACGGAACGGACGAGTACCTTCCCAGCCGCCATTTTTGTTGGCGTTTTCACTGTAAATCTGTGCTTCGCGGTTGATGAAGACGTTAGCCAGCACGCCATACGCTTTGCCCCAGGCATCCAGTACTTCCTGACCTGGACTGAACATTTCGTCCAGCGTTGCCAGCAGGTGACCGCCCACGATGTTGTACTGCTCGGGCTTAATCTGGAAGCTGGTATGCTTCTGGGCTATTTTCTCAACCGCAGGCAGCAACGCCGCCAGGTTTTCGATATTGCTGGCGTAAGCGGCGATGGCGTTAAATAACGCTTCACGTTGATCGCCATTACGCTGGTTACTCATGTTGAAAATTTCTTTGAGTTCGGGGTTATGCGTAAACATGCGATCGTAGAAATGGGCGGTCAGCTTCGGGCCTGTCTCAACCAGCAGGGGAATGGTGGCTTTCACTGTAGCGATGGTTTGTGCGTCAAGCATACTGTCTTCCTTTATCTGAGACTTTAATGATGTATGTCAAATACATCTTATAAAAAATACCCCTGCATTGTAAATGGTTCTTTGTAACTTTGCGTTGTAATGGTTACAACGTGAAAAATCTGCATCACAAACCTGAAAAGAAATCCGTTGAAATTAAGCAGACCTTTGTTCTCCAAAGCCTTGCGTGCTCTGAAGGTAATCGTTTGCGTAAAATCCTTTGTCAAGACCTGTTATCGAAGAATGATTCGGTTATACTGTTGGCCGAAGTCCAACGGGACTGCCTTTTTAGGCCGAAATTCTATTGTTAGCTGAGTCAGGAGATGCGGATGTTAAAGCGTGAAATGAACATTGCCGATTATGATGCCGAACTGTGGCAGGCTATGGAGCAGGAAAAAGTACGTCAGGAAGAGCACATCGAACTGATCGCCTCCGAAAACTACACCAGCCCGCGCGTGATGCAGGCGCAGGGGTCTCAGCTGACCAACAAATACGCTGAAGGTTATCCGGGCAAGCGTTACTACGGTGGTTGTGAATACGTTGATATTGTTGAGCAACTGGCGATTGATCGCGCCAAAGAGCTGTTTGGCGCAGACTACGCTAACGTCCAGCCGCACTCCGGTTCTCAGGCTAACTTCGCTGTCTACACTGCTCTGCTGCAACCGGGTGATACCGTTCTGGGTATGAACCTGGCGCAAGGCGGTCACCTGACTCACGGTTCCCCGGTAAACTTCTCAGGTAAACTGTACAACATCGTCCCTTACGGTATCGATGAATCCGGTAAGATTGACTACGAAGACATGGCGAAGCAGGCTCAGGAGCACAAACCGAAGATGATTATCGGTGGCTTCTCTGCTTACTCCGGAGTGGTTGATTGGGCAAAAATGCGTGAAATCGCCGACAGCATTGGCGCATACCTGTTCGTCGACATGGCGCACGTTGCCGGTCTGATTGCCGCGGGCGTGTACCCGAACCCGGTTCCGCATGCTCATGTTGTTACCACCACTACCCACAAAACCCTGGCGGGTCCGCGCGGCGGCCTGATCCTGGCAAAAGACGGTAGCGAAGAGCTGTACAAAAAACTGAACTCTGCTGTATTCCCTAGCGCGCAGGGCGGCCCACTGATGCACGTTATCGCGGCGAAAGCGGTGGCACTGAAAGAAGCGATGGAGCCAGAGTTCAAAGTCTACCAGCAGCAGGTTGCGAAAAACGCCAAAGCGATGGTGGAAGTGTTCCTGAACCGTGGCTACAAAGTGGTTTCTGGCGGTACTGAGAACCACCTGTTCCTGCTGGATCTGGTAGACAAAAACCTGACCGGTAAAGAAGCTGACGCTGCGCTGGGCCGTGCTAACATCACCGTTAACAAAAACAGCGTACCGAACGATCCGAAGAGCCCGTTCGTCACTTCCGGTATTCGTATCGGTTCCCCGGCTGTGACCCGTCGTGGTTTCAAAGAAGCCGAAGTGAAAGAGCTGGCTGGCTGGATGTGCGATGTTCTGGACAACATCAATGATGAAGCTGTAATCGAGCGCGTCAAAGCGAAAGTCCTGGATATCTGCGCACGCTTCCCTGTTTACGCGTAAGTCATTTTTATTGCCGGATGGTGGTTTAACATCACATCCGGTAGTTATATCGATTTAAGCGTCACTGACTCATCTAATAAAGCCGCTATCTGCGGCTTTTTTTCTGCCTGAATCCACTGCCTCAGTAATTGCATTTTACGCCCCTGATTTTTGAGCTATGTCAGTATTGCTCCGCCCTGTTCCGGCTCGTTAGCGATAGCTGTGAAGGCGTGGTTTAAACAGCAACAAAGTCAGACCATTATTGTTCAGGTCTCTACGAATATTCAGGTGATCATGAGCCTGGCCGGTACAGGAGAGGCTTTGATGCCCGGTTATATGAATAATTTTAATACCGAGCTGGTGGTTTTCAGGCCAAAAGTCGGCGATAAAATCTGCGCTGGCGGATTTTATCGCTACGGTACAGGGATGTTTGGCAGTGACTATGACGGGTAATGACTACAGCTCGCTAAGCTGTGATTCCACATACAGATAACCAATTCCCATCAATTGCTGAGCGCGGTTAAGTTGACCGAAGCTTATCTGTGTTGCTCTGGCACGCGGATTATCGCCGTGGTCGAACGGATTAAATCCGGTTTGCTGTACCAGAGTATGTAACCAACTATCACCAAAGGCGCAGCTACGGCCGTACAGCCATATTTGATTAATATTCAATATATTCAGAAAGTTATACAGACTCAGTCCAATTGCACTGGCTGCGTGTTCGGCCCAGGCCTGAATACGCACATCTCCGTGTTTCCAGGCATCAATTAGTTGATCGGTAGTCAGTGTTTCCGGATCATAATGGGGTGCCGGTTGAGATTTCATCCACACTCTGGCCTGTTTTTTCAGTGCACTAAGAGATGCCACTGTCTCCAGACAACCGTAACGCCCACAGTCACAGGCAATCCCATCGGGATCAATGATGGTATGACCAATCTGGCCGCTGCCATACAAACTGCCACGCCAGATACTGTCGTTGATCACGAACGATGAACCAATCCCGTAATCGACGTTAATGACACAAAAGTCGCCGTTAGCTGCCGGATTCTGCCACTTTTCAGCCAGTGCCAGCATGACACAGTCATTATCCAGACGTACCTGTACACCCAGCATTTCCTCCAGCAGATATTTTATTTCAACCGGTGTTTTCCACGGTGCCTGCGGCATCGTTTTGGAGGCACCGGTAACAGGATCAACCTGCCCGTGAACGCCCAGAGCGAGGTTAATGGTCACCTCGGGATACTGCCGACGATACTCCCGCCAGTGTGTCGCTAATGCAGCCAGTAACGCTTTTGGCGTCTCTGGAGTGATAACTTCATGTCGCCAGTCACCGACGGCCATCAACCGTGCGTCCGCCAGTTGGCTGATGATGCTGGTGGGAGTGACGTTAATACACAACGTCCAGGCGCCTTTTTCCGGCAAATGATAGCTGCCGCTGCTCAAACCGCGCTGGCTTAACGTTTCCCGGGAGTGGCTGATTCTCCCTTCATCCATTAACTCTTCGAGGATGTTGCTCACCGCCGGGATCGACAGACTGGTGAGCTGCGCCAGCTGTGACTTACTGAGCTGTTTTTCCCGCCACAGATGCGACAAAAAAATCTGTTTATTCGCCTGGCGAACTCTGGCGTTATTGAATCCCGGTCGCTGCATTCACTTAACTCCCTTAACTGTATTGCGTGAGCATTGCGCATTTTAACGCCACTTAACTGCCGCAGAATAGCATCAGGTTAAGTTTTTACTTTTGTTTATTGAGTGGAGAGCGGCATGTACGGTTCAGTTAAGGTTTGGCAGGAAACGATCACCCTCCCAACATGGACTGCGGGCGAGGAAGACGCTAACCCGATGTTTCTGGAGAAACGGGTTTATCAGGGATCTTCAGGCGCGGTTTATCCCTATGGCGTGATTGATACGCTGACTGGTAAGCGTGAAATGCGCGATTACCAGGCGGTGTGGATGGAGAATGATTTCATTCGCATTATGCTGTTACCGGAGCTGGGCGGGCGCATTCACCGTGCATATGACAAAGTGCAGCAGCGCGATTTCGTTTACTACAACGAAGTGGTCAAACCTGCGCTGGTAGGGCTGCTCGGGCCATGGATTTCTGGCGGTATTGAATTTAACTGGCCGCAGCACCACCGCCCAACCACGTTTATGCCGGTTGATTTTACGCAACAGCAAGGTGAGCAGGGTGAATACACCGTGTGGATGGGAGAAGTTGAACCCATGCGTGGTTTACAGGTCATGACCGGATTCACGCTGTACCCGGATCGCGCTCTGATTGAAATAACCGGTAAGGTGTTTAATGGCAATGCCACTCCGCGCCACTTTTTATGGTGGGCGAATCCGGCAGTGAAGGGCGGTGACGATCACCAGAGCGTTTTCCCGCCGGATGTGACCGCAGTTTTCGATCATGGTAAGCGCGATGTGTCTGCGTTCCCTATCGCTACCGGTACTTACTACAAAGTGGATTACTCCGCTGGCGTGGATATCTCCCGCTACAAAAACGTCCCGGTTCCAACCTCCTATATGGCTGAAAAATCAAACTATGATTTTGTCGGCGCATGGCATCACGGGGAACGTGGAGGATTGTTGCACGTTGCAGATCACCACGTTTCACCGGGGAAAAAGCAGTGGACCTGGGGATACGGTGATTTTGGCGTCGCCTGGGATCGTAACCTCACCGATGACAACGGTCCGTATATTGAACTGATGACAGGGGTCTTTACCGATAACCAGCCTGACTTTACCTGGCTTGCTCCGTACGAAGAGAAAGTCTTCGTACAAAATTTTCTGCCCTACAGTGAACTTGGCATGGTGCAAAACGCCAGCACGCAGCTGGCGCTTCGTCTGGAGCGTGATGGCAGCCAGCTCTCTATTGGTGTCTATGCCATTGCGCCGCTGCGGGATGTGCAGGTTACGCTTTCTGCAAAGGGACAACCATTCTATGAAAATACGCTGACCCTGGCGCCGGGGCAAAGCTGGCTGGCTGACGTGTCTGATGGCGGTCATACTCGGGTGATGATGAGCGTGACGCGGGCTGATGGTGTTACGCTTCTGGATTATGAAGAGCACATTGCCGAAGAGCTACCACTGCCTAAGGCGGCTGTTGCCCCTGCGCAACCAGAAGCATTGTCCAATACCGATGAACTCTATTTTATTGGGCAGCATCTGGAACAGTACAACCACGCCAGCCGCTATGCGGAGGACTATTATCGCCGTGCGCTCGAGGTAGACCCACAGGACTATCGCAATAATGTGGCGCTGGGAACGCTGGCACTAAACCGTGCTGACTGGATCCTGGCCGAACGTTGCGCGCGCAAGGCGCTGGAACGTGCGCATAAGCTTAATAAGAATCCGCGCGATGGTGAAGCGAGCATGTTGCTGGCCGCTGCGCTGGAGCGTCAGGGTGACGATGACAGCGCCTGGGAAAATTACTATAAGGCAAGCTGGAGCGGCAACTGTCGCGATGCGGCGTTCTGGTCATTATCACGCCTGGCGATGAAACGCCAGGACTACGCCGGTGCGCTGGAAAAGGTAGAACAGAGCCTGCGTTTTAACGGTAGTAATAACCTCGCCATGGGGTTGAAAGCCCTCGCGCTGGCGAAACTGAATCTTCCTGCGAAAGCACTGGACTATATTACCCAACAGCTTGTTGATTATCCGCTGAGTTATACCCTGCACTACGCGCGCTGGGCAATCAGCCAGGATGATGACTCAGCACAAGCGCTTATCTCCATTACCGGTCGACGTGGCACGAATGCCTGCGAGCTGGCAGGATGGCTGACCTCATTTGGTCAGCAGGATGCCGCCCGTGATGTGCTGGAACTGCTCGACAGCCAGGAAACATTACCGATGTTGTGGCGAGCCTCACTGAGCGAGGATCCGCAGCCTTTCATTGACCGTGCCCGTAAGTGTCTGCAAAAACGCGTGCGTTTCCCTAATACGCTGGATGAAGTGCAGATGCTGCAAACGCTGGCGCAGAGTGCCTTTGCCCGCTACTTGTTGGGGTGTTTCTGGTACAGCAAACGGCGTTATACCGAAGCGGTTTCTTGCTGGCAATTTACCCTTGAGCAGGAGCCGGATTTTGCCCCGGTGCACCGATTACTGGGGATTTACGCCTGGAACAAACAGCACGATGCATCGCTGGCGAAACGCTATCTGTCTCAGGCTGTGGCGCTGGAGCCACAAAATGCGCGTTTCCTGTTTGAACTCGATTATCTCAATAAGCTGATGGCGCAACCGGCTGAACAGCGTTTAGCAAAACTTGAAGCCAGTAAAGACGTGGTATTCCATCGCGATGATCTGACGGTAGAACTGCTCAGTCTGTGGAATGGGCTGGGGCACTATGATGCTGCTGCGGCAGTGCTGAGTGAGCGCGTATTTCACCCCTGGGAAGGAGGTGAAGGCAAAGCCACCGGACAATATCTGCTTAATCAACAACATCGGGCGCTGGCTGCTATTCAGGCAGGCGACTACCAAACTGCCATCATTTTGTTGCAGAAGGCATTGCACTACCCGCAGAACCTGGGGGAAGGACGTTTACCCGGACAAACGGATAATGACATCTGGTATTTGCTGGGTTATTGCACCAAACAGCAGGGATATATCGAAGAAGCCCGGCAGTATTTTGTGCGAGCAACTCGCGGTGGCAGTTCGCTTGATGCCGGACGCTATTACAACGATCAGCCGGTGGATTATCTCTTCTGGCAGGGTATGGCATTGAGAGCGTTGAGCGATAACGCAGAAGCAGACAACCTGTTTCACAGCTTCCTGCAATGGGTCGAGTCGCAACACGACAAGGTTCCTGAAGTCGATTTCTTTGCAGTATCGCTTCCCGATCTTGTAGTGCTGGACACCTCTGCACAAGCGAAACACCAGCAACACTGTCTGTTCATCAATGCGCTTGGGCATCTGGGACTGGGAAATATTCCTGACTCCCGGCACTTCCTGGATGCGCTTCTGCAACTCAATCCGGCGCATGACAAGGCGCAACTGCTGCGTCACGCCATTAACGTAAAGCTATTCCTGTAACGCTCTGATCGGGTGGGGGCGACTCCACCCGAAACCTTCTGTCCCCTGCGTTTCCCTGAAAGAGGAATCATAATGAATAACGCGCAGACACATTTAAAGATTGGCTATGTCTGGACTATCTGCCTGGTTGCGGCTTGCGGTGGTTTACTGTTTGGCTATGACTGGGTGGTGATTGGCGGGGCAAAACCCTTCTATGAAGCTTACTTCTCTATAACCGATCCGGCACAGTCTGGTTGGGCGATGAGTTCGGCGCTGGTGGGCTGTATCTTTGGTGCGTTGATTTCCGGTTGGTGCGCCGACAAGTTCGGCCGCAAAATGCCGCTTATTCTCTCAGCGATACTCTTCAGCGCTTCGGCCTGGGGTACCGCCGTAGCCAGCAACTTCGACATGTTTATTGTCTATCGAATTGTTGGTGGTGTAGGGATTGGTCTGGCGTCGGCGCTCAGCCCACTTTATATCGCCGAGGTCAGCCCGGCTGAAAAGCGCGGTCGCTTTGTGGCGGTCAACCAACTGACCATCGTAATTGGCGTGCTGGCAGCACAACTGATCAACCTGATGATTGCGGAACCGGTTGCAACCGGCGCCACGCAGCAGGCGATTGTTGAAAGCTGGAATGGCCAGATGGGCTGGCGCTGGATGTTTGGCGCCGAGTTAGTGCCTGCGGTGGTGTTCCTGGTTTTGATGTTCTTTGTACCGGAATCACCGCGCTGGCTGGTGAAGGCTGGGAAGGTCGAGCGTGCGCGAGCTATGTTGCAACGGATTGGTTCTGCCGAATATGCCGGACAAACTTTGCAAGAGATCGAACATACTCTGCAAAAAGATAATCATAGGGTGGCCTGGTCCACGCTATTACAACCGCAGATCAAACCGATCGTCATTATTGGAATGGTACTGGCTGTATTCCAGCAATGGTGTGGGATCAACGTTATCTTCAACTATGCCCAGGAGATCTTTGCGTCCGCCGGGTTCGATATCAATGGGACACTAAAATCTATTGTGGCGACGGGGATTATTAACCTGGTCTTTACCCTGGCCGCGTTACCACTGGTGGATAAAATTGGTCGCCGTAAACTGATGCTGTTTGGGGCCTCTGGACTTACGGTCATCTACGTGTTGATTGCCGGTGCGTATGGGTTAGGTATTCTCGGCTGGCCGGTCCTGGTCCTGGTGCTGGCAGCGATTGCCATTTATGCCCTGACGCTGGCTCCGGTTACCTGGGTATTACTGTCAGAAATTTTCCCTAACCGTGTGCGTGGGCTGGCAATGTCGCTGGGCACACTGGCGCTGTGGATTGCCTGTTTCCTGCTGACTTACACTTTCCCGTTGCTTAATGCGAGTCTCGGCGCATCAGGAAGCTTCCTGCTCTACGGTGTTATTTGTGCCATGGGTTACGTTTATGTGCTACGCAATGTGCCGGAAACTAAAGGCGTAACGCTGGAGGCACTGGAAGAAAAACTGGCGGCACAGCATACGAAGGTTAGTGCATCAGCCCAACAACGAAGCGCCCGATAATGAACGACGCGCTGACGTTGCAAAACGCACATCTGCGGATGTGCGTTGACCCTCAGGGCGGTTCGTTGCTGAGTCTGGTTTCGTTACAACATCAACAACCTGTCTTACGTGAAGGGCAAGGCAAGAAGCCTGGTGATTGCGGCCTGTTCCCTATGCTACCTGTTGCTAATCGTGTGGCGGACAATCGTTTTCTGCTGTGTGGAAACCGGGTGGTTTTACCCCAACATGATGCGGACGATGTTTTCTTTTTACATGGTGACGGTTGGCTGAAACGCTGGGAGGTTGTTGCTGCTACCGAAAGTCATTGTTTACTGCGGTTGCGCAGCCAGCACGCATGTGGCTATGACTATATAGCGGATCTTTGCTATCAGTTGGAAGAGTCAAGCCTTTACGCCTCGTTAATGATAACCCATTGCGGCGTGCAGTCGATGATCTATGGCTGTGGGTTCCATCCGTTTTTTGCCTTTGATTCGCACAGTACGGCGCAGTTTACCGCCGGTGGTTACTGGCCGGAGGGGGAGCAGCACCTGCCACTGAGCTGGCAAAGTGATATTCCGCCGCCTGCAGATTTCATACACGCGCAATATGGCGAAGATGACTGGTTAAATGTGGGATATTCCGGCTGGAGCGGACGGGCTGTTATCCAACATGATGTGATGAAGGTCACGCTTTTAGCGCAAACTCCCTGGCTGATGCTGTTCAGAATGTCGGGTGGCGAGTTCCTTTGCCTTGAGCCGCAGACGCATCCGGTGAATGCCCACAACATGCAGGGACTGCCGGGGTTAAGGGTATTAGGCCAGGGAGAACAGTGCCATTTTTCGATGCAAATTTGCGTAGAGTAGGGCAAGAATCATGTTATCTGCCTGTTAATGCTCTCTTGCGCCAGCCCGTGTTTATCGCCAGACTATCGCCACCAAACGGGAGGGAATCATGGCTTTGCATTCCACGCGCTGGCTGGCGCTCGGTTATTTCACCTACTTTTTTAGCTACGGTATTTTTCTGCCTTTCTGGAGCGTCTGGCTCAAAGGTTTGGGGCTGACGCCGGAAACCATCGGTTTGCTGCTGGGCGCGGGGCTGATTGCACGTTTTCTCGGTAGTTTGCTGATTGCGCCGCGCGTGAGTGATCCCTCTCGTTTGATTACCGCTTTACGTATTCTGGCGCTGCTGACGCTGGTGTTTGCTCTGGCATTTTGGGCGGGTACGCATGTGGCATGGCTGATGGTGGTGATGGTCGGGTTTAACCTGTTTTTCTCACCGCTGGTGCCGCTAACGGATGCGCTGGCTAACACCTGGCAAAAACAGATCACCATGGATTATGGTCGGGTACGTTTGTGGGGATCGGTGGCCTTTGTGATTGGTTCGGCGCTAACCGGTAAACTGGTGAGCCTGTTTGATTACCGGGTTATCCTGGTGCTGCTGACGCTTGGGATGGCTTCAATGCTGCTGGGTATGATGATTCGACCGAGCGTGCAGCCGCAGGGTGAAAGCCGCCAACAGGAGAGTGCCGGATGGCCAGCCTGGCGTTTGCTGATCACGCAGAGTTGGCGTTTTCTTGCCTGTGTGAGCCTGCTGCAAGGCGCACATGCTGCCTATTACGGTTTTAGCGCAATTTATTGGCAGTCCGCCGGGTATTCCGCCTCGGCGGTCGGTTATTTATGGTCGCTGGGCGTGGTTGCCGAAGTGATTATCTTCGCACTGAGCCACAAGCTGTTCCGCCGCTTTAGCGCTCGAGATCTGCTACTGCTTTCTGCTGTTTGTGGCGTTGTACGTTGGGGACTGATGGGTTGGAGCACAGAATTACCGTGGCTGATTGTGGTGCAGATCCTGCATTGCGGTACGTTTACCGTCTGCCACCTGGCGGCCATGCGTTATATTGCTGCGCGCCAGGGCAGTGAAGTGATTCGCCTGCAGGCGGTTTACTCTGCTATTGCGATGGGGGGGAGTATCGCCATCATGACCGTGTTCGCAGGCTTCCTGTATCAGCATTTGGGTAGTGGCGTATTCTGGGTGATGGCGCTGGTTGCTCTGCCTGCCATCGTCTTGCGACCTAAAGTGCAGGCGCAATCTCCGGCGTTATGATTCCAGTATTTTGCGGATCTGTTGTTGCTGATGAGGCGTAAGCGCCAGGTCCGCATGAATTAACGGCGGTGAAAACAGCGGTAGCGGCGTGGTGTACGGTGTGATAATCAGCGCCACGCCACGCGGTGAACCCTGTTTCTGAAAATCCTGCATCGGCATATGTTTTACGTTCAGCGGCAGCAGGGTCAGCTCACGTAGCTGTTGTTCAATATGCGTCTCAAGCCGTTCATTATTGCCCGTCAGCAGGATAATTTGCTTCTCGTGTAAATCCTTCTCCTGCATCAGCCATGCGCCGAAAATCACCGCGACCAGCCCCGCTTCTTCCTCTGAAAACTGCACATCGTATTCCGCTTCGAACCCGTTTAATGCCTCGCGTGTGGTGCGCACCAGCCGGGGATAAAGCCGGCTGAACTCTTCCGGCAGGGTGTTATCAATACCGATGGCAAATAAGCTTCGGTTAAGCGCCTGAGCAAGGTGTATATACAACTGGTCGTTCAGTCCTTGCTCGTCGCTGAAGCGAACGTTGCCATACTCGCGAAAACGCAGTACCAGCCGGGCGATGGCCAGACGCAGACGGCGGTCCTGCTGATGGTTATCACGAATAGGGTCAGGAATACGGATCATCGAAAATAGCAGCGCCATGAACAGCGACTCGCCCAGGGGGGCAGTCTGCATTACGTGGCGTTGCCAGTGACGGCCAATTTCTTCGGCGAGCGGATACTCGGCGCAAGATTGCGCCCAGACCTGCTGTACCGGATTAAACTCCGGGGTGATCCCTGTATGGTGTTGCAGCAGGCAATACTGCAAAAAAAGCCGCAGGAACTGGATATCACGACACTCAAATGGTTTCTGCAACCGCCGGGAACAGAGGTTGATGAGCGCCTGCAAATTAGTATCGTCATACAGCTGGCGTGCGATACCCTGTTGTTTCAGCTCCATTTTTAATGCTGGTGTAAATTGTTGGTTGATAAACGTCGGACACAGGCGCAGTCCACGTCGAAGCCAATGTAACAGGCACAGGCGTTGATTCAGCGGGGTCCCTTCGATTTGATAGCGACCGTTTTGAGTCGAGGTAATCGCGAGCCGGTGATAGCGCTGGATTTCGAGGCCCGCGCCAATGATATCCTCGCGGACAATATTGTCATCGACGCCATTGAGACTGCTGAAGGTCTGCGCAGTGGCGCTTTGTCCCGGCAGAAAAAGCGTCAGCAACATCTGGCAGCGACGTTGGGGAGCAGAAAGTACAGATGGCGGGGCAAGCGTTGACATCATCTGTAAGGTCTCCCGAAAGTATTTTTGATAAGAATAGCTAAAGTTTGCTGATAGAAATGGAGAATGGAATCCTTTCCGCCAGGAATGCTGGGAGACGTCACAGAATTTTTAACGTAAGGAACAGAAGGTCGTAGTTAAACGCAGCGCGTTAACCTGTTTTTTCGCTGTTTTATCTTTGTTTAAACAACAAAAACCCCGCCAGCGGGTGACGGGGTTGGAAAAGTGAGCGGAAATGCGCGGTTTAGACTTTCTGCTTCTGACTTAGCGTTAATCCTACATCACCGCCTGGATGCACCGCCAGCAGGGTTTCTTTTGAGTATCCACTCTCGCTCATCAGACAGGCACAGGCGGCATCAAAGATAGCCAGAACCAAAATAATAGATGTGGTTGCCAGCATATTCAGCGGATCGGCCTCGCGCTGCACGCCCGTGGAAATCACCAGTCTGGAAGCGCTGGCGATGGCTGAATTCGCGTTTTCAGTTACGCTCAGAATCGGTACCTTTCTCGCTGCCAGCCCAGGCAGCAGTCGGGTGAGTTCATCGGAGTTGCCTCCGCGCGACAGCATAATGACCAGATCGCCAGTATCCAAAAAACCCAGGTCGCCATGAGCTGCATCGGTGGCATTGAGGTATATCGCCGGACGCTCAACGCAGGCAAGCATATGCGCCACTTTGCGCGCCGCAATGCCAGAAGTACCCACGCCGGTTACCACTATTTTACCTTTGCAACTGCGCAATTCTGTCAGCAGAGCTTGCCAGACCTGTTCATTCAAATGGTGTTGAAGACCTGCGAGGGCATCGCTGTAGAGATGCCACACGTGGGTGGCCTGAGACCATGAATCACTCATGCGTCCTCCTGCATCAGCTTGCGGTATTTCATATGATCCTGATACATCTCGTGGAAGACGCGATATTTACGGTCATAGTACTGCTTAATCCGGTTGGTCTGTGGCGTGACTGTTTTACCAATGCGGCTCATTGCCGACATTGCTTCCGGGAAAGTTTCGAATACCCCTGCCGCGATAGTTCCCATCATTGCGCTGCCCAGCAGCATGGCTTCGCTCTCTTCCGGCAGCAGCATGGCGCAGCCGGTGGCATTGGCATGTTCCTGAACAAAGATTGGGTTTTTCGTGCCGCCGCCACTGGCCATAATCGTATCGATGTTGTAACCGCTTTGATTCATCGTTTCGATAATATGACGCGTTCCCAGGGCAATGGACTGGATGGTTGCCAGATACTGCAACGCCATATCCTCGGGCGTGCGGGACAGCTTCAGCCCGGTGATAGCGCCGGTGAGTGTCGGGTTCGCGCGCGGTGAGCGGTTGCCGTGGAAATAGGGAAGAATATGCATATCACGGGTCAGGAACGCGATGTCTTCCGGTTCGCCAGCCATTTTACGTAGCAATGAATTCAGTACTTCGTAAATAGTCTGTCCCTGAGATTTTGCCTGTGCCAGCAGCGTTTCGTAGCATGGGTGCGACTGAATGACGTGGTCGATTAACGCTCCTGTTGCAGACTGCCCGCCTTCGTTGAGCCAGTATTCCGGCAGCACAGCAGAGTAGTAAGGCCCCCAGACACCGCCGATAAAACGCGGCTCTTTGGAAATCGCCATATGCCCGGTAGATGTGCCGCCAATTAGCGCAACGCGGCGGTCAAAATCAGCCACTTCTCCAGAAACGCCGCAGGCCCCAAGCGTGCCGAGCGTACCAGCGTGCGCATCGATAATTGATACGCTGACCGCAGTCCCCGGGATCAGACCCAGTTCGCTGGCGGCACGTGCTGACAACCCGTGCCCGAGCGGTTCGCCCATGGTTTTCACGTAACGACCAATTTTGGCGGCATCGTGCTCCAGCAGGTCTTCCAGCCCAATCTGGCGGAAATAGCTGGCGTCCCATTTGTCTTCATGGCCCATGTAGGTCCATTTGCACACGGTTGAACACAGTGAGCGCGTGTCATCTCCGGTGGCGCGCCAGGTCAGGAAATCAGGCAGATCAAAATAGTAACCCGCGTTTGCCCAGGTGTTGGGCATATGCTGTTTCAGCCATAGCAGTTTTGGGGTCTGCATTTCCGGAGAAATAATTCCTCCGACGTAGTCCAGCACCCGATGGTGCAGGGCGTTAATACGCTCGGCCTGGGTAATGGCCCGGTGATCCATCCACACAATAATGTTCTGCTCGCTGCGCCCGGAAGGGCTGATAGTCAGCGGCTTACCTTCTTTATCCAGAACAACCAGTGAACAGGTAGCGTCGAAACCCAGACCTTTAACCTGGATAGGGTTTATATCTGACTGGTTAATAGCGTCGCGAACCGCGTTACACACAGCCTGCCAGATATTATCAGAGGACTGCTCAACGAAATCAGCTTGCGGACGGTAGATCTCAATGGCCCGACTGGCCTGCCCGACCATCCTGCCGTTGAGATCAAATACCCCTGCGCGGGCGCTTCCGGTTCCGACATCCACACCAATAAAGTAACTTGCCATAATTTTTTCTCCTGAAATCAGGCTTTACGATTCTGTAATGCGATAAAGAGGATCAGTACTGCGCCCCAGAGAGCCATCGTCAGATAGCTACTGATCCCCAGCAAGTTAAGGCCGCTTTCCAGCATTTGCAGCACAATGAGCGCCAGCACCAGGCCGATAATGCGCCCAAAGCCACCATCCGGATTGATACCGCCAAGCACGGAGGCGAGGATGGTTACCAGCAGGTATGATTCACCGTATCCGGCTTTTGCCGAGTTGAATTTCGCCATCATCAGAATGGCCGCTACCCAGCCGAGCAGAGCAGATATGACATACACGGAAATTTGTACGCGAACGGTATTCACACCGCTGTAGCGGGTAGCCTGTTCATTGGAGCCGACAAGATACAGGCTGCGTCCCAGCGTGGTGTGCTCCAGCAGTACCCACAGCAATATGGCGACCAGGAAAAAGAGCAATAGCGCCACAGGGATACCGGCAATGGTGGCATTACCGAGATATTGAATGACCGGCGGGAATCCGGAGATCACCGTCCCGTTGGAGAGCAGAATATTCAGCCCTGAGATAAGCGTCATCGTGCCGAGGGTGGCGAGAATCGGTGAAACGCCCACCCAGGCGATCAGCGCGCCGTTCAGTGTGCCAATGGCAACTGCTACCGCGGCGCCCGCCAGCAGAGCGAGAACCAGAAATAGTGGATTATCCGGGTGGGTGACAATCACCGCAGCCATTACCAGCGAGCAGGCGTTAGCACCGGCAATAATCGACAGGTTAATGCCCCCAGTCAGCATGGTCATGCCCATCCCGAGCGCCAGCATCCCGAGGATCGGTAATTGTGAGCCAATAGACTGGAAGTTAGCGACGCTGAAAAAGCGGCTACCCAGCAGGGCCGAGAAAACCAGCGCCACGACCACAATAATGACGCATTGCAGGCGAATGATGGCATCACCGGGTAAAAATCTGGCGAATGTTTTCATCTCAAAGCTCCTTTGCCAGTTTGCGTTTTTCGTTCCAGGCCGTGGCGCTAATACTGACCAGGATAATGGCGCCGCTGAAAACAGTGTGCCAGTAAGAGGAGACGCTCAGCAGCGTCAGGCCATTTTGTAAGAAAGCCAACAGGACAACGCCGAGCAGAGTTCCCGTCAGCGTACCGCGCCCGCCGCTCATGCTGGTTCCGCCGAGAACGACCGCCGCCAGAACGGTTAGCTCAAAGCCGAGCAGTGAATTGGGAGCGACCGATTGAGTGATTTGTGCCTGAACCACTGCGGCGATGCCTGCGAGAATACCCATATAGCCATACACGTAGAAATGCAGCTTCAGTAGGTTCAGCCCCAGGCGTGAAGCCGCGTCGCGGTTGCCGCCCATGGCGTAAACCTGGCGACCGAGGCGGGTATAGTTCATTAGCACGGCAGTAAAAATAATCACTGCTGCCAGACACAACAAGGGAAGAGTAAGGCCGTAGTCGTAGCCGTCCGCAGCAGTGAACGAGAACCAGTTGATACCGTTCATAAACCAGTCTGGAAAACCGTACAGCCAGGTGCCCTTCGTTGTGTAAACCAGCAGACCGTAGTAGACGTTCAGCGTGGCAATGGTAATGATGATCGCCGGAACACGCAGCCAGTAGACCAGAAAACCGTTGATAAGCCCGAGCAGTAGACCGACAGCAATCGCGATAACCAGCGCCAGCGCGAAGTTGCCGCCGTGGCCGATAATCCAACTGGCCATCGCGTATTGGGCAATGGCGGTCATAGCAGGGAATGAAATATCGATTCCGCCGGAAATCAGTACTACAAACAGCCCACAGGCAAGGATGCCGAGAATGGCGTAGCTGGTGGCGACGTCCGTCAGGTTCCCCAGTGACAGGAACTCATCGGTGCTGACGCTCAGTCCGACGGCAAGGGCAACCACCAGCAGCCCCAGCCAGAACTCATGTTGCCCGATCAAACGGGAGATACGCATACTATTCATTGATTACCTCAACCACTTCAGCAATCTCCTCTTCACTACAGTGATGAGGATTAAATTCCGCCACCAGCTTGCCGCGACGCATCACCAGCACGCGGTGGCTGTTGTAATACGCTTCCGGAATTTCATCGCAAATCATTAACACAGCCATTCCCTGTTCGGCCAGATCGCGGGCGATCTGGTAAATGCCCTCTTTGTTAGCGATGTCCACGCCAACGGTTGGTGAGTCAAGGATCAGGATGCGCGGATTAGTCGCCACCCATTTGGCAATGGCAATGCGCTGGGCATTGCCGCCGGAAAGTGTTTTCACTGGCAGATGCGGATCGGAGACTTTAATGTTCAGCTCGCGGATCAAATCAGAGACCAGCTTCTGCGCTTTGCGATGATCGAGCAGACCGCTGCGAGTGTGCAGTTGGTCAAATACGGTGACGATGGTGTTGTCGTAGATTGACTGCTCCATGATCAGCCCTTGCGTCAGGCGATCTTCCGAGACATAGCCGATCCCGTGTTTAATAGCGTCGTGGTTATTGCGAAGCTGAACCGGCTGACCGTTAATACGGATCTCACCGCTTTCAGGATGCGTCATGCCGAACAGGCTCAGGCATAGCTCGGTTCTCCCGGCTCCCAGCAGGCCGACAATGGAAACAATCTCACCGCTACGCAGAGACAGATTGATATTTTGGTATTTTCCTCTACGACTGAGATCGCGCAGTTCCAGTAACGGTTCCTGTTCGACGGGCGGTTTCTCTGGCAACGGGCTGTAGTGGAAGCGCTGCCCGGTCATCAGGAAGGCCAGTTCGTGACTGTCAAGTTCACTGGCAGGGAAAGTCCCCACCAGCTTACCGTCGCGCATTACGCTGATACGGTCTGCTACTTCCATCACTTCATCAAGGCGATGGCTGACAAAGACAACGCAGATCCCGGCTGCTTTTAATTCGTTGACTACCCGCAGCAGACCATTCACTTCCTGGCGGGTCAGGGAGGCGGTTGGTTCATCCATGATCACCAGACGGGCGTCGGCAGCAATTGCCCGACAAATAGCCACTAACTGGCGATCGGCAATAGAGAGTTTTTCGACTTTTTTATCAGGATCGATGGTCACACCGATACGCTTCATTGCGGCCAGAGCCTGTTGCTTCATGGACCCGCGACGCACCCAGATATCACCACCCGGCAGGTAGCGGTTGACCGCAATATTTTCCGCGACGCTAAAATTTGGAAATAACGACAGGTCCTGATAAATAACCTGAATGCCGTAATGTGAAGACAGCTGTGGCGTCAGGTGGTGGAACAATTTGCCGTCGAGTAAAATCTGCGCACCTTTTTCAGGATGATAAACCCCGGAGATCACTTTAATAATGGTGCTTTTGCCACAGCCGTTCTGACCTGCCAGACAGTGAACTTCGCCTTTTTTCAGCGTCAGATTCACGTTATCCAGCGCCAGCACGCCCGGGAATTGTTTGCTGATATTCTCAAGAGTGATAAATGCGGTGGTGTCTGTCATGGACAATACCCCTGCGAGCGTCCTGCTGGACGCTGAGTGTTAGTTTTGTGGATAACGCCGACCAGGCGGTCGGCGTGAGGTTCCCTGGTGTTGGCTAAGGCCTTAGAAACCGAGTGATTGTGCGTTATCTTTGGTGACTTCGAGGATCTTGTTAAAGCGGATCACTTTCTTCTCCATGTCGACATCGGCTTTCCCTAAACTATCGATACTCAGATCGGCGTTGACTTCTTTACCCTGCAACAGTTGATCGGCAACCGTGACCAGTGCGTAGCCAGCGTCTTTCGGATCCCACAGCAGCGCTTTTTTGATATCGCCGCGCATCAGGTAAGGTGCAGCCTGTGCTGGCATGGCGATACCAACAACGGCAATCTTGTCTTTAGCGCGTTTTTTCTGAACGGCCTGACCTGCTCCGATAGGACCCAGTGAGCCGAAACCAATGATGCCTTTCATCTGCGGATAGGTTTTCATCAGATCCAGCGTAGTGGAGTAGGATTTATCGATACTCTCCGCTACTGGCAGGCGCGAAGTGACTTCAAACATCTCAGGGTATTTTTCTTTCTGATATTTAATCGCGTAGTCAGCCCATGCGTTATGCAGCGGCACCGTCAGCGAGCCCACATAGATGGCATAACCGCCTTTGCCGCCCATATTTTTTGCCAGCTCATCGACGTTGGCCTGTGCGTATTTTTCACTGTCGATGGTTTCGATATCCCACTGACCAATTTGCTCGTCCGGGGATTCGTGGGTCAGAACGACAATGCCTTTCTCGCGAGCTTTTTTCAGGACAGGCTCAAGGACCTTGGCGTCATTCGGCACTACGATTATCGCGTTGACGTTTTTGGCGATCAGATCTTCAATCACTTTTACTTGCTGAGCCGGATCCGGCGTAGAAGGACCGGTCTGGTAAGCATTTACATCTAATTTTTTTGCTGCTTCATTGACGCCGGTTTCCATGCGGTTAAACCATGGAATACCGGTGACTTTAGCAACCACAGCAATCTCATATTTTTCCGCCGCAAAGGACGTACCGGACAACATGCATGCAGAAACCAGGGTTGCACTGAGTAATGCGAGTTTGAATTTCATAGTTGTACCTTTAGTAGGGGGCAGGGCATGTCACGGCGTGAAGTTAACAACGAATGGAAGAGGGAATGAATCATAAGTTTGGTAAATGTGATCTGCGCCCGTTTTTGTGGTTTTTTAGATAAATAATGGTTAAATTTTTGTTAAATATGAATGATTGGGCATTCATGCACTTCAATTGTTTGTTAATAAATAATTAAAATGAAACTATTAATTAACAATTTATTATCATCTTCCTTAAGTTAATGCCTCATGGAAGCATTTTTGCCTTTATCGTCGGGAAACAAAATTTCAAAATTGAGAACTGAATCGAGACCACAAAGAGGGGCTAAATATTCTTCCGTTCAATGGTATGCTCACCACACTTTCGCCAAAGACGTCATCATTGCGATTGTGGCGGCCTGTATTTTTATCGTGGAGAACTCATGCAACGCTTTAAACATATTGTCATAACGTTGCTTCTCGCTGTTCTGTCCTTTAGTGCTGGCGCGCATCCGCATAGCTTTATTCATCTGAAAACCGAGATAGTCAGCGAAAATAACCAGTTTGTGGCGTTGAAAATGCGCTGGACAATGGACGAAATCACCTCGGCCGACCTGCTATATGACGCGGGCAATGCCAAACCGGGAGATGAAGTGTGGAAAAAACTGGCGGCAGAAGTGATGGCGAATGTACTCGGACAACACTACTTCACCGAAGTGTGGCATGCCGGGCAAAAGGTAAAATTTAAAAATCGCCCGACAGAATATGGCATGGAGCGTAAGGAACACCAGGCGGTGCTGACGTTTGTTTTGCCGCTGGCCGAACCGCAGCCGCTGGGTGGACAGGCCTATGTCATATCCACGTTTGATCCAACCTATTACGTGGATATGAGCTACGACAAAGACAGCGATGCCACCCTGGCGCCGGCCATAAGCAAGCAATGCCGGATTAGCGTGCACACGCCAACGCCTGATGAAGAAACGCTGAGTTTTGCGCAGTCGCTGGATAAAGAAGATGCGCCGCCGGAGGATATGGATTTGGGTAAACAGTTTGCACAGAAGGTAACGGTGGAATGTCAGTAATCTGGCAACAACGTATATCCGGCCGCCGCTGGCTGACACTGTGGCCGCTGGTCGTGTTTTTGCTGCTGGCGACAGGCGGTGGGCTGTGGTTATGGCATGCCTGGCCGCAGGTCATGGTGAAAAGTATTCTCTGGCAGCGTGAGGTCAATCAGCAAATGAGTGGCTTGCTTAAAGCCGTCGCCGCCAGCCCCACCCAGGCAGGTGGTTCGTTGCTGTTGTTTAGTTTTGTTTATGGAGTATTGCACGCGCTGGGGCCGGGGCATGGAAAAATCGTCATCACCACCTGGCTGGCGACGCACCCTTCTAAGCTTAAATCGAGTATCGGACTGACGCTCGCCTCTTCCTTATTACAGGGGCTGGTAGCGATTGGGCTGGTGGTTGCGGTGCTGACAGTTCTGCAATTGCCGGCTCGACAGCTACACATGAGCAGTTTCTGGCTGGAAAAGGGGAGTTATGCGCTGGTGGGCATACTGGGCGTTTTGCTGTGCTGGCGGGCGCTGAAAAAATTAAGCAAGCTGTTGCGTCGCCCCAAATTTACCTCCTTCACGGCCCATCATGTACATCACGACGGTTGTGGTTGTGGGCATCAGCATTTACCTGACCCTGAACAGATACAGAGCGGTGATGACTGGCGCGCCCGGATGATGATTATTCTCTCAATGGGTATGCGCCCGTGTTCCGGGGCGATTATGGTGTTGCTGTTCAGTAAAGTGGTTGGTGTATTTAGCTGGGGAATGGCATCGGCGCTGGCAATGGCGGCGGGAACATCCCTTACCATTTCTTCTCTGGCATTACTGGTACACTTTTTCCGTACGCTGGCGGTGAGGCTCAGTAGAAATAAGGCACCGGTGTTATGGCGTCAGGTCGGCTGGAGCACGCTGGCATTAGCCGGGGGGGCGGTGTTGATTGTTGCTGCCGTGGTGATGTGGGTAAGTGCAGTACCGGTTGGCAGGGGATTAAGACCGTTTTGAAAAGTGCCGGATAGTTTTCAGGCCCGGCAGGCGGTAACGCCACCGGGCACTGCTGAGATTAACGCTTCAGCGCATCACTCAGTTCGTCACGCATGTTCGC
This sequence comes from Citrobacter sp. Marseille-Q3906, assembly GCF_916618775.1. NCBI lineage: Bacteria > Pseudomonadati > Pseudomonadota > Gammaproteobacteria > Enterobacterales > Enterobacteriaceae > Citrobacter > Citrobacter sp. Marseille-Q3906. Next base: position 2,701,335 of record NZ_CAKAKA010000002.1, on the reverse strand, counting down.
CAGCATAGCTTTAACGACGCGCGGATTGCCTGCAACGATGTTGCCGGTTGACATGTAGTTATGACCACCGGTGAAGTCGCACACCAGTGCGCCTGCTTCACGAGCAATCAGTTCACCTGCGGCAAAATCCCACGGCTTAAGGCCGATTTCGAAGTAACCGTCAACACGAGCGGCGGCAACATAGGCCAGATCCAGCGCAGCAGAGCCGGTGCGACGGAAGTCAGCGCACTCGGTAAACATTTTGCCAAGGATCTTCATGTAAGAGGCGGCGTGTTGCTTCGCTTTAAACGGGAAACCAGTAGCGATGATAGTGCCGTCCAGATCGCGAGCGGTGCTACCACGCAGACGGTAACCATTCAGCTGTGCGCCCTGACCGCGAGTTGCGGTGAAGAGTTCGTTACGCATTGGATCGTAAACAACAGCGACTTCAGTACGGCCTTTGATGCGTACTGCGATGGATACCGCGAAGTGCGGCAGACGTTTTACGAAGTTGGTAGTGCCATCCAGTGGATCGATAACCCATTGAACATCCAGATCTTCACCAACATGTTCACCGCTTTCTTCGGTGATGATGGTGTGCTGTGGGTAAGATTTGCGGATCGTTTCGATAATAATCGCTTCTGCGGCTTTATCGACGTTAGTCACGAAATCATTGCTGCCTTTCTGGCTGGTTTCTACAGAGTCAGGCGTTTCGTAGTGTTTGGCAATTACATTACCCGCCTTGCGCGCTGCGCGCACGGCGATGGTCAGCATCGGATGCATCGGTCTCTCTCACTGGATGTTAAAGAACGGGAAAACGGCGCAGAGTATAGCAGCGAGTTCGGAATATGTCTTCGTTTTATGATAATATGGCCGAATAATCTTAAGCTGAAGAAATACAATGCTGCAAAATATTCGAATTGTGCTGGTGGAGACTTCTCACACTGGCAATATGGGTTCTGTCGCCCGTGCCATGAAAACCATGGGTTTAACCAATCTGTGGCTGGTAAATCCACTGGTAAAACCGGACTCCCAGGCCATCGCCCTGGCGGCTGGTGCCAGTGATGTGATTGGCAATGCGCAAATCGTTGACACGCTTGATGAAGCGCTGGCCGGTTGCAGTCTGGTTGTCGGTACCAGTGCGCGTTCGCGTACATTACCGTGGCCGATGCTTGACCCACGCGAATGCGGATTGAAAAGCGTCGCTGAAGCGGCGAATACTCCTGTGGCGCTGGTCTTTGGTCGTGAGCGCGTTGGGTTGACCAACGACGAACTGCAGAAATGCCATTATCACGTCGCCATTGCGGCTAACCCGGAATACAGTTCGCTTAATCTGGCGATGGCAGTACAGGTCATTTCTTATGAAGTGCGTATGGCCTGGCTGGCAACGCAGGAAAGCGGTAAGGCTGCGGACTATGAAGAAACTCAGTATCCGTTGGTGGATGATTTAGAACGTTTTTACGGTCATCTGGAACAGACGCTGTTGTCGACGGGCTTTATTCGTGAGAACCATCCGGGGCAGGTAATGAATAAACTGCGCCGTCTGTTTACCCGTGCGCGCCCGGAGAGCCAGGAGCTGAATATTCTGCGTGGAATGCTTGCATCTATTGAGCAGCAGAATAAAGGAAAATAGACCGCTTTAATGCTGGATGGCACTGCGCTTATCCGGCGCTAAGAATAGCGCACTGAAAGTTAAATACTTGACTAAATTAGTCAAGTAAATAGTTGACTGATTTAGTCGGGAATGTCAGACTTGCCCCTGCTATGCAATACCCCCATTTTACAATAAAAAACCCCGGGCAGGGGCGAGTTTGAGGCTAAGTAAGACATGAGACTGACATCAAAAGGGCGTTATGCCGTGACCGCAATGTTGGACGTTGCGCTCAACTCCGAAACGGGCCCGGTACCGTTGGCTGATATTTCTGAACGTCAGGGAATTTCCCTGTCATATCTGGAGCAGCTGTTCTCCCGTTTGCGTAAAAACGGTCTGGTTTCCAGCGTACGTGGACCAGGCGGCGGGTATCTGCTGGGTAAAGATGCAGGTAGCATCGCAGTAGGTGAAGTAATCAGCGCTGTTGACGAGTCGGTTGACGCCACTCGTTGCCAGGGCAAAGGTGGTTGTCAGGGTGGTGATAAGTGCCTGACACATGCGCTGTGGCGTGATTTGAGTGACCGTCTGACCGGTTTCCTCAACAACATAACCTTAGGTGAACTGGTGAATAACCAGGAAGTACTGGATGTGTCTGGTCGCCAGCACACGCATGACGCTCCACGCACTAACCGTGCACAAGACGCGATCGACGTTAAGTTACGCGCTTAATAATAGTATTTCAGAATCAGGCCGGGGTGTTGCACACCCCGTTAACTCGGTCGTACATCCAGCCGGTTGCCTGATTCCTTGCATTGAAGCGATGTACGGAGTTTATAGAGCAATGAAATTACCGATCTATCTCGATTACTCCGCAACCACGCCGGTGGACCCGCGTGTTGCCGAGAAAATGATGCAGTTTTTGACCCTGGACGGAACCTTTGGTAACCCGGCCTCTCGTTCACACCGTTTCGGCTGGCAAGCAGAAGAAGCGGTAGATATCGCCCGTAATCAGATTGCTGATCTGGTCGGTGCCGATCCGCGTGAAATCGTCTTTACCTCTGGTGCGACTGAATCCGACAACCTGGCGATTAAAGGTGCTGCCAACTTTTATCAGAAAAAAGGCAAGCACATCATCACCAGCAAAACGGAACACAAAGCCGTGCTGGACACCTGTCGTCAACTGGAGCGTGAAGGGTTTGAAGTGACTTACCTCGCCCCACAGCGCAACGGCATCATCGATCTGAAAGAGCTTGAAGCGGCGATGCGTGATGACACCATTCTGGTTTCTATCATGCACGTGAACAACGAAATCGGTGTGGTACAGGATATCGCGACTATCGGCGAAATGTGCCGTGCGCGCGGTATCATCTACCACGTTGACGCAACCCAGAGCGTGGGCAAACTGCCTATCGATCTGAGCCAGTTGAAAGTGGATCTGATGTCTTTCTCCGGCCACAAAATCTATGGTCCGAAAGGTATTGGTGCGCTGTACGTTCGTCGTAAACCGCGTATCCGTATCGAAGCACAGATGCACGGTGGTGGTCACGAGCGCGGCATGCGTTCCGGTACTCTGCCTGTTCATCAGATCGTCGGTATGGGCGAAGCTTACCGTATCGCGAAAGAAGAGATGGAAACCGAGATGGCGCGTCTGCGCGGTCTGCGTAACCGTCTGTGGAACGGCGTTAAAGATATGGAAGAGGTGTACCTCAACGGTGATCTCGAGCATGGCGCTCCGAACATTCTCAACGTCAGCTTCAACTTTGTTGAAGGTGAGTCGTTGATTATGGCGCTGAAAGATCTGGCTGTATCCTCCGGTTCTGCTTGTACTTCTGCAAGTCTGGAACCATCCTACGTGCTGCGCGCGCTGGGTATGACTGACGAGCTGGCACACAGCTCAATCCGTTTCTCTTTAGGTCGTTTTACTACCGAAGAAGAGATTGACTACACCATCAATCTGGTTCGCAACTCCATCGGCCGTCTGCGTGACCTTTCTCCGCTGTGGGAAATGTTCAAACAGGGCGTGGACCTGAACAGCATTGAATGGTCACATCACTAATCGGTAGATAAGGAGAATTCATCATGGCTTACAGCGAAAAAGTAATCGATCATTACGAGAATCCACGTAACGTGGGCTCTTTTGACAATAGCGACGAGAACGTGGGCAGCGGCATGGTGGGTGCACCAGCTTGTGGCGACGTGATGAAGTTGCAGATCAAAGTCAACAATGAGGGTATCATTGAAGACGCGCGTTTCAAGACTTATGGCTGCGGTTCCGCGATTGCCTCCAGTTCTCTGGTCACCGAATGGGTGAAAGGGAAATCACTGGACGAAGCACAGGCGATTAAAAATACCGATATCGCTGACGAGCTTGAACTGCCACCAGTGAAAATTCACTGTTCTATTCTGGCTGAAGACGCGATCAAAGCCGCGATTGCGGATTACAAAAGCAAACGTGAAGCAAAATAATTAAGAGTTGAGGTTTTATTATGTCGATTACCTTAAGCGACAGTGCAGCAGCGCGTGTAAATACCTTCCTGGCAAACCGCGGTAAAGGGTTTGGTCTGCGTCTGGGCGTGAGAACCTCCGGCTGCTCAGGTATGGCCTATGTACTGGAATTTGTTGACGAGCCGGCGGCTGAAGATACCGTGTTTGAAGACAAAGGCGTTAAAGTTGTGGTCGACGGCAAGAGCCTGCAATTCCTCGACGGTACGCAGTTAGACTTCGTCAAAGAAGGTCTGAACGAAGGGTTTAAGTTCACCAACCCGAACGTGAAAGACGAATGTGGGTGCGGCGAAAGCTTCCACGTGTAACGCGCTTACCGATAACCCCACCGTGGTCGCCTGCGTGTGGGGTTTGTTTTACCTGACTCTCTGGTTTTGCCACATCGAACAACAGAGAATCGATGCCCTGAGAATGTTATGGACTACTTCACCCTCTTTGGCTTACCGGCCCGTTATCAGCTCGATACTCAGGCGCTGAGCCTACGTTTTCAGGATCTACAACGTCAGTATCATCCTGATAAATTCGCCAGCGGTTCCCAGGCGGAACAACTCGCTGCTGTTTCGCAGTCCGCCACTATCAACCAGGCCTGGCAAACGCTGCGCCATCCCTTGATGCGCGCCGAATATTTACTGTCTTTACACGGCTTTGATATCCAAAGCGAGCAGCATACGGTGCGTGATACCGCGTTCCTGATGGAGCAGCTCGAACTGCGCGAAGAGCTGGATGAAATTGAACAGGCAAAAGACAGTGAACGTCTGGATGCATTGATGAAACGCATCAATGACATGTACACCGTTCGTCATCAACTGATGGTGGAACAGCTGGATAGCGAGGCGTGGGACGTGGCGGCAGATACCGTGCGTAAACTGCGTTTTCTCGATAAACTGCGAAGCAGTGCAGAACAACTCGAAGAAAAACTGCTCGATTTTTAATTTCGGAAGCGAAAATGGCCTTATTACAAATTAGTGAGCCTGGTCTGAGCGCTGCGCCACACCAGCGTCGTCTGGCGGCAGGCATCGACTTAGGCACCACCAACTCTCTGGTCGCGACCGTACGCAGCGGCCAGGCCGAAACGCTGGCTGACCACGAAGGTCGCCACCTGTTGCCGTCAGTGGTTCACTATCAGCAGCAGGGGTATTCGGTTGGTTACGATGCTCGTGCCAACGCTGCGCTTGATACGGCAAACACTGTTAGCTCGGTAAAACGCATGATGGGCCGCTCGCTGGCGGATATCCAGGCGCGCTACCCGCATCTACCTTATTCGTTCCAGGCGAGCGAAAACGGCTTGCCGATGATCGAAACCGCTGCCGGTTTGCTCAATCCGGTACGCGTCTCAGCCGACATACTGAAAGCGCTGGCCGCGCGGGCGACCGAAGCGCTGTCCGGCGAACTGGATGGCGTGGTGATCACTGTTCCGGCTTACTTTGATGATGCTCAGCGTCAGGGGACGAAAGACGCCGCGCGCCTGGCTGGCTTGCACGTGCTGCGCCTGTTGAACGAACCGACAGCTGCGGCAATCGCCTATGGCCTGGATTCCGGTCAGGAAGGTGTGATTGCCGTTTATGACCTCGGTGGCGGTACTTTTGATATTTCTATTCTGCGTCTGAGCCGTGGCGTGTTCGAAGTACTGGCGACCGGTGGTGATTCCGCGCTCGGCGGCGACGACTTCGACCACCTGCTGGCTGATTACATTCGCGAGCAGGCGGGCGTTGCCGATCGCAGCGATAATCGCGTGCAGCGTGAACTGCTGGATGCCGCCATTGCCGCTAAAATTGCGCTCAGCGACGCCGGGTCCGTGACGGTCAACGTGGCGGGCTGGCAGGGTGAAATCACCCGCGAAACCTTTAATGAACTGATTTCCGCACTGGTTAAGCGCACGCTGCTAGCCTGCCGTCGCGCACTGAAAGATGCCGGCGTTGAGGCGCAGGACGTGCTGGAAGTTGTGATGGTCGGTGGTTCAACGCGCGTACCGCTGGTGCGTGAGCGCGTGGGTGAATTCTTTGGCCGTACGCCGCTGACTTCTATTGATCCGGATAAAGTGGTCGCCATCGGCGCGGCAATCCAGGCTGATATTCTGGTCGGGAATAAACCAGACAGCGAAATGCTGTTGCTGGACGTTATCCCACTGTCCCTGGGGCTTGAAACCATGGGCGGTCTGGTGGAAAAAGTGATCCCGCGTAACACCACTATTCCGGTGGCGCGCGCACAGGATTTCACCACCTTTAAAGACGGTCAAACCGCGATGTCCATCCACGTGATGCAGGGCGAGCGTGAGCTGGTGCAGGACTGCCGTTCACTGGCGCGTTTTGCGCTGCGTGGTATTCCGGCGCTGCCAGCAGGCGGCGCGCATATCCGCGTCACCTTCCAGGTCGATGCGGACGGACTGCTAAGCGTGACCGCCATGGAGAAATCCACTGGTGTGGAATCCTCCATCCAGGTCAAACCATCCTACGGATTGACCGACGGTGAAATCGCCTCAATGATTCAGGATTCGATGAGTTTTGCCGAGCAGGATGTCAAAGCCCGCATGTTGGCAGAACAAAAAGTCGAAGCGGCACGTGTGCTGGAAAGTTTATCCGGTGCGCTCGCTGCTGATGCCGCGTTGTTAAGCGCCGCAGAACGTCAGGCTATCGACGCCGCCGCCGCGCATTTGAGCGAGGTTGCACAGGGCGACGATGTTGACGCTATCGAACAAGCCATTAAAAACGTAGACAAACAAACCCAGGAATTTGCCGCTCGCCGTATGGATAAATCCGTCCGTAGCGCGCTGAAAGGCCATTCCGTGGACGAGGTTTAATATGCCAAAGATTGTTATTTTGCCTCATCAGGATCTCTGTCCCGATGGCGCAGTTCTGGAAGCTGAGACCGGCGAAACTATTCTCGACGTTGCCCTGCGTAACGGCATTGAGATTGAACACGCCTGTGAAAAATCCTGTGCCTGCACTACCTGTCACTGCATCGTACGTGAAGGTTTTGACTCTTTACCGGAAAGTACGGAAGAAGAAGACGACATGCTGGATAAAGCCTGGGGGCTGGAGCCGGAGAGCCGTTTAAGCTGTCAGGCGCGCGTCACCGGGGATGATTTAGTGGTCGAAATCCCACGTTACACAATCAATCATGCGCGTGAGCATTAACAGAGGGTAGTATGGGACTGAAGTGGACCGATAGCCGCGAAATCGGTGAGGCGCTGTATGATGCGTTCCCCGATCTCGATCCTAAGACCGTTCGTTTCACCGATCTTCATCAGTGGATCTGCGATCTTGAGGAATTTGATGACGACCCTGGCGCATCCAATGAAAAAATTCTGGAGGCGATTCTGCTAGTCTGGTTAGATGAAGCAGAGTAAGTCACATAACGGGCTGCCATATGGCGGCCCGTTTGCTAATAAGGATAAATAAAATGACAGAAGCCATGAAAATTACGCTTTCCACGCAACAGGCCGATGCTCGCTGGGGTGAAAAGGCGACATACAGTATTAATAATGACGGCATTACCCTGCACCTTAATGGAAAAGATGATCTGGGGCTTATTCAGCGTGCCGCGCGTAAAATTGATGGTCTGGGTATCAAACATGCCCAACTTGACGGCGAAGGCTGGGATATCGAGCGTAGCTGGGCATTCTGGCAAGGCTACAAAGGGCCTAAAGGCAGCCGCAAAGTTGAATGGGCAACCCTGGATGAGGCGCAGCGCAAAGAGCTGGACAGCCGCCTGAAAATCATTGACTGGGTACGAGACACCATCAATGCCCCGGCAGAAGAGCTTGGCCCGGAACAACTGGCGCAGCGTGCTGTTGACCTGCTGTGCAGTGTGGCGTGTGATAATGTTTCTTATCGCATCACCAAAGGTGAAGATCTGCGCGAACAGAATTATATGGGACTACATACGGTTGGCCGGGGTTCTGAACGTCCGCCGGTACTGCTGGCGCTGGACTACAACCCGACAGGCGATAAAGAAGCGCCTGTCTATGCCTGCCTGGTCGGCAAAGGGATTACCTTTGACTCCGGTGGTTACAGCATCAAACAAAGCGCGTTTATGGACTCCATGAAGTCTGACATGGGCGGTGCGGCAACGGTGACCGGCGCGCTGGCGTTTGCAATCACCCGTGGTCTGAACAAACGTGTGAAGCTGTACCTGTGCTGTGCGGATAACCTGATTAGCGGTAACGCGTTCAAGCTGGGCGATATCATTCGCTATCGCAACGGCAAAAATGTTGAAGTGATGAACACTGACGCTGAAGGGCGTCTGGTACTGGCGGATGGTTTAATTGACGCCAGTGCGCAGAAGCCGGAGCTGATTATTGATGCCGCTACCCTGACAGGTGCAGCGAAAACGGCGTTAGGTAATGATTATCACGCGCTATTCAGCTTTGATGACAAGTTAGCGGCTCGCCTGCTGGCAAGCGCTGCTGAGGAAAACGAACCGTTCTGGCGTCTGCCGCTGGCGGAATTCCACCGGAGTCAGTTGCCGTCTAATTTTGCGGAACTGAATAATACCGGTAGTGCTGCCTATCCAGCAGGTGCGAGTACCGCTGCGGGGTTCCTGTCACACTTCGTGGAAAACTATCAGCAAGGCTGGCTGCATATCGACTGCTCTGCAACCTATCGCAAAGCGCCCGTTGAGCAGTGGTCCGCGGGTGCGACCGGTCTGGGTGTACGCACGATTGCTAACCTGTTAACCGCGTAACTTATGACTGTATTGCCGGATGGCGTTTCGCGCATCCGGCTTGCACGTATTCATCCAATTTGTGGTTCTTATGTCTGAAACAAAAAACGAATTAGAAACGTTGCTGGAAAAAGCCGCGACAGAGCCTGCGCATCGTCCGGCATTTTTTCGCACTTTGCTGGAGTCTACCGTCTGGGTACCGGGTACAGCCGCAGAAGGTGAGGCGGTGGTTGAAGACAGTGCGCTGGATTTGCAGCACTGGGAAAAAGAAGACGGCACTACTGTAATCCCGTTTTTCACCTCCCTTGAAGCGCTGCAACAGGCCGTTGAAGATGAGCAGGCGTTTGTCGTCATGCCGGTGCGTACACTGTTTGAAATGACGCTGGGCGAGACGCTGTTTCTCAATGCCAAGCTGCCGACGGGCAAAGAATTTATGCCGCGCGAGATCAGCTTGTTGATGGGAGAGGAAGGCAATCCACTGAGTACCCAGGAAGTACTGGAAGGCGGTGAATCGCTGATCCTCTCTGAAGTCGCGGAGCCTCCTGCGCAGATGATTGACTCGCTGACTACGTTGTTTAAGACCATTAAGCCGGTTAAACGCGCGTTTCTTTGCTCAATTAAAGAAAGTGCAGATGCCCAGCCTAACCTGCTGATTGGCATTGAAGCCGATGGTGATATTGAAGAGATTATTCATGCAACAGGTAGCGTAGCAACTGACACGTTACCGGGGGATGAACCTGTTGATATCTGCCAGGTGAAGAAAGGTGAGAAAGGGGTAAGCCACTTTATTACTGAGCACATCGCACCGTTCTATGAGCGCCGCTGGGGCGGTTTCCTGCGCGATTTTAAACAGAATCGAATTATCTAAAAGATGTTGCCGGATAAGCGAAGTGTTATCCGGCATTTCAAACGTTATGCCGGTTCTACTGGTAAATCGTTGCGCGCTCCCCATTCACTCCACGCGCCGTCATACAACGCCACGTTGGGGACGCCAAGAGTAGCAAGCGCCAGCACCACGACGGCAGCCGTAACGCCGGAACCACAACTGGCAATGATTGGTCTGTCGAAACTGACGCCGTGGCTAAAGAAAATGGCATCCAGCTCGTCGGTTGTTTTTAATTCCCCGTCACGAACCAGTTCTGTCCACGGTACGTTCAGTGCACCGGGAACATGGCCGCGCTTCAGGCCAGGACGCGGTTCGTCAATCTGTGCATTAAAACGTGCAGCCGGACGGGCATCCACGATCTGTGCCGTTTTTTCATGGCTGGCCAACAGGACATCGGTCACCTTAACTACAGCTTCTGGTGTAAACGCCACGTCAAACTCACCCTCTGGTAAATCAACGATTCCTTCCTGCAGCGGTAGCTCATCACGCTGCCAGCCCGCCAGACCGCCCGCCAGAATAGAGACATTTTCTACGCCAAATGTCCTCAGCATCCACCATGCGCGCGGGGCAGAGAACAGATTGCCTTCGTCGTAGATCACCAAATGTTTATCCTGATGAATACCAGACTCGCGCATGGCGACGGCGAAAGCTTCCGGGCGCGGCATCATATGCGGTAACGGTGATGTATGGTCGGAGAGTGCTTCGATATCAAAAAAGATCGCGCCGGGAATATGGCCAGAACGATACTCTTCGCCAACATCGCGATCTTCCTGTCCTGGCGGTGCCATACGGGCATCAAGAATTTGTATTTCCGGATCGTCAATATGTTCGATAAGCCAGTCGGCAGCGACAAAGAAGGCGGTGGTCATAGGCATCTCCATTTTTACCAGGTTTCGGCAAATTGTCGGATGTTTACCTGAAAGGGACAAGTAAAAGAGGCTGATTTGTCAGGCGGATCCACATTAATCACGAAAATTTAGACTACGCGGACGAGTTACTGGCTTCCACAACCTGAAATCTCACGCATAATAGTTGTTCTACGTAGCTAACAGGCCACTACGGCCAGGGATGAAAAATGAAATATATACGCGTAGCGGCCTGTATGCTGATGTTGGCGCTGGTGGGGTGCGATAATAACGATAAGCCGCCGACGGACGGGAAAAATGATGCACCAGCCCCGCAAACCGCCCCGGCAAAAGATAAGGCCCAGTTACAGAAACTGACGCAGCAAAGTCAGGGTAAGGCGCTGACGCTGCTCGATGCCTCTGAAGTTCAGTTAGACGGTGCGGCGACGTTGGTGCTGACCTTCTCCATTCCGCTCGATCCAGAGCAGGATTTTTCCCGTGTCGTGCACGTTGTTGATAAGAAAAACGGCAAAGTAGATGGTGCCTGGGAACTGGCGCCAAATCTGAAAGAATTGCGTTTACGTCATCTGGAACCTAACCGCGAACTGGTGGTGACCATTGAGCGTAATTTGCTGGCGCTGAATAAGGCAACATTTGGCATCGATTATGAAAAAAACATCACCACGCGCGACGTCCAGCCGAGCGTAGGATTTGCCAGTCGTGGTTCTCTGTTGCCGGGTAAAGTTATCGAAGGGCTGCCGGTGATGGCGCTGAATGTCGATAGTGTGGACGTGAACTTCTTTCGCGTGAAGCCGGAGTCGCTCGGTGCGTTTATCAGCCAGTGGGAATACCGCAACTCCCTGTCCAACTGGGAGTCAGACAATCTTCTGAAGATGGCCGAACTGGTCTATACCGGGCGCTTTGACCTCAATCCTGCGCGCAATACCCGTGAGAAACTGTTGTTGCCGCTGGGCGATATCAAACCGTTGCAGCAGGCAGGCGTTTACGTTGCGGTGATGAATCAGGCCGGGCATTACAACTACAGCAATGCCGCCACGCTGTTCACCCTCAGCGACATTGGTGTTTCCGCACACCGTTACCACAACCAATTGGATGTCTTTACCCAGAGCCTGGAAAATGGAGCTTCCCAGGAGGGAATTGATGTCACCTTGCTGAATGAGAAAGGGCAGACGCTGGCGCAGGCGACCACTGATGCACAGGGACACGTTAAGCTTGAGACCGATAAAGAAGCGGCGTTACTGCTGGCGCGCAAAGACGGGCAAACCACGCTGTTGGATCTGAAGTTGCCCGCTCTGGATTTGGCTGAATTTGATATTGCGGGCGCGCCGGGATACAGCAAACAGTTCTTCATGTTCGGCCCGCGCGATCTTTATCGTCCTGGTGAAACGGTGATACTTAATGGATTGCTGCGCGACAGCGACGGCAAAACGTTGCCCGATCAACCGATTAAACTGGAAGTGATAAAACCCGATGGACAGGTGTTACGCACCGTAGTCAGCCAGCCAGAGAACGGTCTTTACCGTCTGAGCTGGCCGCTGGACAGTAGCGCGCCAACCGGAATGTGGCATATCCGGGCAAACACCGGGGATAACCATGCGCGGATGTGGGATTTCCACGTCGAAGATTTTATGCCAGAGCGGATGGCGCTCAATCTCACCGCCAGCAAGATGCCGATAGCGCCGACTGACGACGTGAAGTTCTCGGTTGTTGGTTACTATCTGTACGGTGCGCCAGCGAATGGCAATGCCTTGCAGGGACAGCTTTTCCTGCGGCCACTGCGTGAGGCGGTGCCGGCATTGCCAGGATTCCAGTTTGGTAATATTGCCGAAGAAAACCTCTCCCGCAGCCTGGATGAAGTTCAGCTCACGCTGGATGAAAACGGTTGTGGTGAAGTGGTAACGAATAGCCAGTGGCAAGAAGCGCACTCCCCTCTACAGGTTATTTTGCAGGCGAGTTTGCTGGAGTCGGGCGGTCGTCCGGTGACGCGCCGGGTCGAACAGTCTGTCTGGCCTGCCGATATTCTGCCGGGCATCAGGCCACAATTCGCAGCGAAATCTGTATATGACTACCGTACGGATACCACCGTTAATCAGCCCATTGTTGATGAAGACAGCAATGCAGCTTTTGATGTTGTGTATGCTGATGCCCAGGGATCGAAAAAAGCCGTTTCAGGTTTACAGGTTCGTTTGATTCGTGAACGCCGGGATTACTACTGGAACTGGTCAGAAGGCGAGGGGTGGCAATCACAATTTGATCAAAAGGATCTGGTTGAAGGTGAACAGACGCTGGATCTTAAGGCCGATGAAACCGGTAAGGTTAGCTTCCCGGTTGAGTGGGGGGCTTACCGTCTGGAGGTCAAAGCGCCGAACGATACGGTGAGCAGCGTGCGCTTCTGGGCCGGATACAGCTGGCAGGATAACAGCGATGGTAGCGGTGCGGTGCGTCCCGATCGAGTAACGCTGAAACTGGATAAACCCAACTATCGTCCTGGCGATACCATGAAGTTACACATCGCTGCGCCAACCGCTGGCAAAGGCTACGCGATGGTGGAATCCAGCGAGGGGCCACTGTGGTGGCAAGAGATAGATGTACCTGCTGATGGACTGGATCTCTCTATCCCGGTCGATAAAACCTGGAATCGACACGACCTTTATCTCAGTGCACTGGTAATTCGTCCTGGTGACAAATCGCGTTCTGCAACACCAAAACGCGCAGTCGGATTGCTGCATCTGCCGTTGGGTGATGAAAACCGCCGTCTTGATTTGACGCTGGATAACCCTGCCAAAATGCGTCCAAATCAGCCTCTGGCCGTTAAAGTGAAGGCCAGTGTTAAAAACGGTGCAGTGCCAAAACAAGTTAACGTACTGGTTTCTGCGGTGGACAGCGGAGTGTTGAATATTACGGACTACACCACGCCGGATCCATGGCAGGCGTTTTTCGGGCAGAAACGCTATGGGGCGGATATTTACGATATTTATGGTCAGGTGATCGAAGGGCAGGGCCGTCTGGCGGCGCTGCGTTTTGGTGGCGATGGCGATGAGTTAAAACGTGGCGGTAAACCGCCGGTCAATCACATCAATATCGTGGCACAACAGGCGTTGCCGGTAATACTCAACGATCAGGGTGAAGGCACGGTGACGTTGCCGATTGGTGATTTTAACGGTGAACTGCGGGTGATGGCCCAGGCCTGGACGGCGGATGATTTTGGCAGTAGCGAAAGTAAAGTGATTGTCGCCGCGCCGGTCATTGCCGAACTGAATATGCCGCGCTTTTTAGCCGGAGGCGATAGTTCGCGCCTGACGCTGGATGTGACTAACCTGACTGACAGGCCGCAGACGCTGAATATCAAGCTTACCGCCAGTGGATTACTGGAGCTGATTGGTCAGGCCCCTGCGCCGGTGAATCTTGCCCCGGGAGTGCGTACTACGTTGTTTATCCCGGTGCGGGCGCTGGAAGGGTTTGGCGATGGCGATATTCAGGCGGTTATCAGTGGTCTGGTGTTGCCAGGAGAAACGCTCCCGGCTCAGCATAAGCAGTGGAAGATTGGTGTTCGTCCGGCATTCCCGGCGCAGACCATCAATAATTGCGTGGCGCTGCAACCTGGTGAAACGTGGCAGATCCCGGGGGAGGAACTGATCAATTTTTCCCCTGTAACCATGCAGGGGCAACTACTGTTCAGCGGTAAGCCGCCGCTAAATCTGGCACGCTACATCCGTGAACTAAAAGCCTATCCGTACGGTTGCCTGGAGCAAACGGCAAGCGGATTATTCCCGTCTTTGTATACCAATGCCGCGCAACTGAAGGCGTTAGGGATTGCTGGCGATAGTGATGAGAAGCGTCGTGCAGCGGTTGAGATTGGTATTTTCCGGTTACTGCAAATGCAGCGTGACAACGGAGGTTTTGCTCTGTGGGACAAGAACGGTCCTGAAGAGTACTGGCTGAGCGCGTATGTGATGGATTTCCTCGTTCGCGCTAACGAACAAGGCTACAGCGTTCCGGCAGAAGTGATTAACCGGGGTAACGAACGACTGCTGCGCTATTTGCAGGATCCGGGCATGATGTCGATTCGCTACACCGACGATACACCGGCAAGCAAATTTGCCGTGCAGGCATACGCCGCGCTGGTACTGGCTCGTCAGCAAAAAGCACCGCTTGGCGCACTGCGTGAGATTTGGGAGCGTCGTGCTCAGGCCGCTTCCGGTTTACCGTTGCTGCAACTGGGGATTGCGCTGAAAAACATGGGTGATGCGAATCGCAGTGAACAGGCGTTGACGCTGGCGCTGAATACTCCGCGTCGCGATGCACAACAGTGGATGGCGGATTACGGCAGTCAGCTTCGTGATAATGCACTGATGCTGGCATTGCTGGAAGAGAACAAGCTTAAACCTGATGTGCAGAACACGTTGTTGAATACGTTGTCGGAACAGGCTTTTGGTCAACGTTGGCTCTCAACTCAGGAAAATAACGCGCTGTTCCTGGCCGCGCGTACCCTACAGGATCTACCGGGAACCTGGCAGGCGCAGACCTCGCTCTCCGAACAACCGTTGGCAGGTGAAAAATCGAAAACCCATAATCTGGATGCCGACCAGTTATCCACGCTGACGGTAACCAATACGGGGAATCTGCCGCTGTGGCTGCGCCTGGATGTGAGTGGTTATCCGCAAACTTCACCGCTGCCGACAAACAATGTGCTGAGTATTGAGCGTCAGGTGCTGGGTACGGATGGACAAAGTAAATCACTCTCGACGTTGCGTAGTGGGGAACTGGTGCTGGTATGGCTGACGGTGAAAGCTAACCAGAATGTACCGGATGCACTGGTGGTTGATTTACTGCCTGCCGGACTGGAGCTGGAAAACCAGAATCTGGCTAACGGCAGCGCGAGTCTGCAGGACAGCGCAAGCGAAGTGCAGAATCTGCTTAATCAGATGCAGCAGGCGGATATCCAGCACGTTGAATTCCGTGACGATCGCTTTGTCGCTGCAGTGGCTGTCAACGAAGGGCAACCGGTCACGTTGGTGTATCTGGCGCGAGCGGTAACGCCGGGAACGTATCAGGTTCCCGTCCCGCAGGTGGAATCGATGTATGTTCCGCAATGGCGAGCCACCGGTACGGCAGAGGGACCACTGATTGTCAGACCGTAAATGATGCGCTGGGTTGGTAAACGCGGCCGCTGGCTTTGGCTGGCAGCTGCACCGCTTTTGATGGCGGCAGTTGTCTGGGGTGCAGACAAAATCTGGCCACTGCCGCTCACTGAGGTCAACCCGGCACGCGTGGTGGTGGCACATGACGGTACGCCGCTGTGGCGCTTTGCCGACGCTGAGGGTATCTGGCGTTATCCGGTAACCATTGATGAAGTATCGCCCCGTTACCTTGAGGCGTTGATCAACTATGAAGATCGCTGGTTCTGGAAACATCCCGGCGTCAATCCGTTATCAGTGCTCCGCGCTGCCTGGCAAGATCTCTCGTCGGGGCGAGTGATTTCTGGTGGCAGCACGCTCACCATGCAGGTGGCCAGGCTGCTCGATCCTCATCCGCGCACCTTTGGCGGCAAGTTTCGCCAACTCTGGCGCGCACTCCAGCTTGAGTGGCATCTCTCCAAAAATGACATTCTGACACTGTATCTGAACCGTGCGCCGTTTGGCGGCACGCTTCAGGGGGTCGGCGCGGCAAGCTGGGCGTATCTTGGCAAATCACCTGCGCAACTGAGTTACTCCGACGCTGCTTTACTGGCTGTTCTGCCACAGGCACCAAGTCGTCTGCGCCCCGATCGATGGCCGGATCGTGCCGAAGCCGCGCGCAATAAAGTGCTCGAGCGCATGGCGACGCAGGGTATCTGGTCAGCTAAGCAGGTGCAGGAATCACGTGAAGAACCGGTCTGGCTGGCACCAAGACAGATGCCGCAATTAGCACCATTATTCTCGCGCATGATGTTGGGCAAAAGTCAGCGTGACAAAATTGTGACCACGCTGGATGCAGGACTGCAACGCCAACTGGAAGAACTGGCGCAAAACTGGAAAGGACGGCTTCCGGCGCGCAGTTCGCTGGCAATGATTGTCGTTGATCATACCGATATGAGCGTCCGTGGCTGGGTGGGGTCAGTGGATATGAATGACGACGCCCGCTTTGGTCATGTGGATATGGTGAATGCGATTCGCTCGCCAGGCTCGGTGCTTAAACCCTTTGTCTATGGTCTGGCGTTGGATGAGGGACTGATTCATCCGGCTTCCCTGTTGCAGGACGTACCGCGACGTACAGGGGATTATCGTCCCGGTAATTTTGACAGCGGTTTTCATGGCCCAGTGAGCATGAGCGAGGCGTTGGTACGTTCGCTGAATTTACCTGCTGTCCAGGTGCTTGAAGCCTATGGCCCGAAGCGATTTGCCGCTAAATTGCGTAACGTCGGTTTACCGTTGTACTTACCAACCGGAGCGGTGCCGAATCTTTCGTTGATCCTGGGAGGTGCAGGTGCAAGGCTTGATGACATGGCGGCGGCGTACAGCGCATTTGCCCGGCATGGCAAAGCGGGGACATTGCGCTTGCAACCAGACGACCCACTGCTGGAACGTCCGCTGATGTCACCGGGGGCGGCATGGATCATTCGTCGGATTATGGCGGATGAAGCCCAGCCGTTACCGGATAATGCCCTGAGCAGAGTTGTGCCGCTGGCATGGAAAACCGGTACCAGCTACGGCTATCGCGATGCGTGGGCGATTGGTGTTAACGCACGATATGTGATGGGTATCTGGACTGGCAGACCGGATGGTACTCCGGTGGTCGGGCAATTCGGTTTTGCCAGTGCTGTGCCTTTGCTGAATCAGGTTAATAATCTGCTGCTGGCGCGCGGGGCGAATCAGCCTGAAGATCCACGTCCAGATTCTGTCAGCCGTGGTGTGGTGTGCTGGCCTGGGGGGCAATCGCTTCCAGCCGGTGATAGCAACTGTCGTCGTCGCTTAGCCACCTGGCTACTGGATGGCAGCCAACCGCCCACGCTGTTATTACCTGAGCAGGAAGGGGTCAGTGGTATCCGTTTTCCAGTCTGGTTAGATGAGGCGGGAAAACGAGTGGCTGCGGATTGCGAACAGGCGCATGAACAAACGTTAATCGTCTGGCCTTTACCACTGGAATCCTGGCTACCACCTTCTGAACGCCGTACTGCACGGCTACCGCCAGTTTCATCAATTTGTCCTCCGCTGGGACAGGACGCTTTGTTACCGCTCCAGTTGACAGGTGTGCGTGATGGCGCGATTGTGAAGCGCTTACCCGGTTCACCGGAGGTCTCAGTACCGGTGTATATCAGCGGTGGAGCAGGTGAGCGCTGGTGGTTTCTTAACGGCGATCGACTGGAGGAGCGAGGACGCTCTCTTACCTTGCGGTTGGCGGTTAAAGGGGAATATCAGTTGCTGGTCATGGATGATGCTGGGCAGGTTACGACGGTGAGATTTTCTTTGCAATAGAATCGTTTGATAGCGGTTGTTGCTAAAATTCATCTTATTTTAAAGAAATGTTACCTTCGTCAATAGTCAACCGCCGGGATGCTCTTTATAATCCGCGCCAGGTAAACCACAACAAAACATCTTTTTTCAGAGGTAATCATGGCTATTGAACGTACTTTTTCCATCATCAAACCAAATGCGGTGGCAAAAAACGTTATTGGGAACATCTTTGCGCGCTTTGAAGCTGCAGGGTTCAAAATTGTCGGTACTAAAATGCTGCACCTGACCGTTGAGCAGGCTCGTGGTTTCTATGCCGAGCACGACGGTAAGCCGTTCTTTGACGGTCTGGTTGAATTCATGACCTCTGGTCCAATTGTTGTTTCCGTGCTGGAAAGCGAGAACGCCGTTCAGCGTCATCGTGATCTGCTGGGCGCTACCAATCCGGCGAATGCGCTGGCGGGTACCCTGCGTGCGGACTACGCTGACAGTTTCACCGAGAACGGCACTCACGGTTCCGACTCGGTAGAATCTGCCGCGCGCGAAATCGCCTATTTCTTCGGTGAAGGCGAAGTGTGCGCTCGTACTCGTTAATTTAACGGGTTCGTTTACATATTATTTTCGCTAATGCTTCGTGCAAACGTGGCATCCCTGCGCCAGACTTTGTACAATGCAACGCCCCGGAAGAGCAGACCGCTTGCCGGGGCGTTTCTTTTTAACCCTCCACGGGCCATAACGTGTAACAACGAGGCCGGAAAATATTATGTCTGAATTAGTTAACACCTCTGAAGTCGCCATTGCTGCGGTTCCAAATAAAAATGGAAAAATTAACCTGCTGGATCTGAACCGTCAGCAGATGCGCGAATTCTTCAAAGAGATGGGCGAAAAGCCGTTTCGTGCCGATCAGGTCATGAAATGGATGTACCACTATTGCAGCGACAACTTTGATGACATGACTGACATCAATAAAGTGCTGCGTAACAAGCTGAAAGAAGTGGCTGAAATTCGTGCGCCTGAAGTTGTTGAAGAACAACGTTCGTCTGATGGCACCATCAAATGGGCCATCGCGGTTGGCGATCAGCGCGTTGAAACGGTCTACATCCCGGAAGATGACCGCGCTACCCTGTGTGTTTCTTCACAGGTTGGTTGTGCGTTAGAGTGCAAATTCTGCTCTACGGCTCAGCAGGGCTTTAACCGCAACCTGCGAGTATCGGAAATCATTGGTCAGGTCTGGCGCGCGGCGAAGATCGTCGGGGCGGTGAAAGCGACGGGCGTGCGCCCGATTACCAACGTAGTGATGATGGGCATGGGTGAACCGCTGCTCAATCTGACTAACGTGGTACCGGCAATGGAAATCATGCTTGATGACTTCGGTTTTGGCCTGTCAAAACGCCGCGTGACGCTGTCTACTTCAGGCGTTGTACCTGCGCTGGATAAGCTGGGTGATATGATTGACGTTGCGCTGGCGATCTCTTTGCATGCGCCGAACGATGAAATTCGTGACGAGATTGTGCCGATCAACAAAAAATACAATATTGAAACGTTCCTGGGGGCTGTGCGTCGTTATCTGGAGAAATCCAATGCGAACCAGGGGCGCGTTACGATTGAGTATGTGATGTTGGATCACATCAACGATGGTACCGAACATGCCCATCAGCTTGCCGAATTGCTGAAAGATACGCCGTGTAAGATCAACCTGATCCCATGGAACCCGTTCCCTGGCGCGCCGTATGGCCGTAGCTCCAATAGCCGTATCGATCGTTTCTCCAAAGTGTTGATGAGCTATGGTTTCACGACCATTGTGCGTAAAACACGTGGTGACGACATTGATGCAGCCTGTGGTCAGCTGGCGGGTGATGTTATTGACCGCACCAAGCGTACTCTGCGTAAGCGTATGCAGGGTGAGTCTATCGATATCAAGACCGTTTGATGTTGAGCGCACTACGGTATAATTAATGTGCCGTAGTGCGATATAAGTACATGAGGTTCTTTGTTGTCGCTGCCTCGACAATAATAACGGTGCGTTTTTGTCGACTTTAAGGCAGTATGTAGCGGCGCAACAAGAGTTTAGCCCTCAGGTTTACGCTGTTTTGTCATTGATAGTCAGACCGTTTTATACTGTCAGACTAAGGTTAACTGACCAGATGTTTCGCGGTGTGGGTGAGCATTGTGACTCACCGGCATCAGAACCCCAATTTACGCAGCTGTAGCGAATGAATACTGAAGCCACGCACGACAAAAATGAAGCACTAACCACCGGCGTTCGTCTGCGCAATGCCCGTGAACAACTCGGATTCAGCCAGCAGGCAGTCGCGGAGCGACTTTGCCTGAAGGTTTCCACGGTACGTGATATTGAAGAAGATAAGGCGCCAGCCGATCTTGCTTCAACATTCCTGCGTGGATATATCCGTTCCTATGCGCGTCTGGTGCATATTCCTGAAGAAGAACTGTTGCCAGGGCTGGAAAAACAGGCTCCGATTCGCCCAGCCAAAGTTGCCCCGATGCAAAGCTTTTCGCTGGGTAAACGTCGTAAAAAACGTGACGGTTGGTTAATGACCTTTACCTGGCTGGTGCTGTTCGTCGTTGTAGGACTGACAGGTGCCTGGTGGTGGCAGAACCATAAAGCGCAGCAGGAAGAGATCACCACGATGGCCGATCAGTCTTCTGCTGAGTTGAATGCCGGTAAAGATAATGCACAAAGCGTGCCGCTGGATACCAGCGCAGCAGCAAGCCAGGATAATACCCCGGCTCAGGAAGAGAGTGCAGTAGCCGGTTCAGCGCAAACGCCTGATGCTGCTACGACACCAGCACCTGCTACAGATGCTTCGCAAAATGCTGTTGTGGCACCTTCTCAGGCGAATGTTGATACTGCGACCACAGCCCCTGCTGCGCCAGATACAGCTGCGCCGTTGCCTACTGATCAGGCGGGTGTCACAACACCTGCTGCTGATGCTAATGCCCTGGTAATGAACTTTACCGCCGACTGCTGGCTGGAAGTTACGGACGCGACCGGTAAAAAACTGTTTAGCGGCATGCAGCGTAAAGATGGCAATTTAAATCTTACCGGCCAGGCACCGTACAAACTGAAAATTGGTGCTCCGGCAGCAGTGCAGATTCAGTATCAGGGTAAACCTGTCGACCTGAGTCGTTTTATCAGAACTAACCAGGTTGCGCGTCTGACCGTTAATGCCGAACAATCACCGGCTCAGTAACAGACGGCAATGCGGGAGATTTTTTAATGCATAACCAGGCTCCAATTCAACGTAGAAAATCGACACGCATTTACGTTGGGAATGTGCCGATTGGCGATGGCGCACCCATCGCCGTACAGTCTATGACGAACACACGCACCACTGATGTGGCGGCGACGGTCAATCAAATCAAAGCACTGGAACGCGTAGGCGCTGACATTGTTCGTGTCTCAGTACCGACAATGGATGCCGCCGAAGCGTTCAAGCTCATCAAACAGCAGGTATCTGTCCCGCTGGTTGCCGATATTCACTTCGACTATCGCATTGCGCTGAAGGTGGCGGAATACGGCGTCGATTGCTTGCGTATCAACCCTGGCAATATTGGTAACGAAGAGCGTATCCGCATGGTGGTGGATTGCGCTCGTGATAAAAATATTCCTATCCGTATTGGCGTAAATGCCGGATCGCTGGAAAAAGATCTACAGGAAAAATACGGCGAACCTACGCCGCAGGCGTTGCTGGAATCAGCTATGCGTCATGTGGATCATCTCGATCGTCTGAACTTCGACCAGTTCAAGGTCAGCGTTAAAGCTTCGGACGTTTTCCTCGCGGTAGAATCCTATCGTCTGCTGGCGAAACAGATCGATCAGCCGTTGCATCTTGGGATCACCGAAGCCGGTGGCGCGCGCAGTGGTTCGGTTAAATCTGCGATCGGACTTGGATTGTTGTTGTCCGAAGGGATCGGCGACACGCTGCGAGTCTCTCTGGCAGCCGATCCGGTCGAAGAGATCAAAGTGGGATTCGATATTCTGAAATCGCTGCGCATCCGCGCGCGCGGGATCAACTTTATCGCCTGTCCAACCTGTTCCCGTCAGGAATTTGACGTCATTGGTACGGTTAACGCGCTGGAGCAACGTCTGGAAGATATCATCACGCCAATGGATGTTTCGATTATCGGTTGTGTGGTAAATGGACCTGGTGAAGCACTGGTTTCGACGCTGGGCGTGACCGGCGGCAACAAGAAAAGCGGCCTGTATGAAGACGGCGTGCGTAAGGATCGTATCGATAACGACGATATGATTACGCAGCTTGAAGCCCGCATTCGTGCCAAAGCCAGCATTCTGGATGAAACGCGTCGAATTGATGTGCAGCAGGTTGAAAAATAATAACGTGATGGGAAGCGGCGTGCTTCCCGTGTATGATTGAACCCGCATGGCGCCCGTAGAATTCGGGTTAGCGTTGAGGGTTCATTTTTATATTCATAAAGAGAATAAACGTGGCAAAAAACATTCAAGCCATTCGCGGCATGAACGATTATCTGCCTGGCGAAACCGCCATCTGGCAGCGCATTGAAGGCACACTCAAAAACGTGCTCGGTAGCTACGGTTACAGTGAAATCCGCTTGCCGATTGTAGAGCAGACCCCGTTATTCAAACGTGCGATCGGTGAAGTTACCGACGTGGTTGAAAAAGAGATGTATACCTTTGAGGACCGTAATGGCGACAGCCTGACTCTGCGTCCTGAAGGAACCGCGGGCTGCGTACGCGCCGGCATCGAACATGGTCTCCTGTACAATCAGGAACAGCGTCTGTGGTACATCGGGCCGATGTTCCGTCACGAACGTCCGCAAAAAGGACGCTATCGCCAATTCCATCAGTTGGGTGTCGAAGTGTTTGGCCTGCAAGGTCCGGACATCGATGCAGAGCTGATTATGCTGACAGCTCGCTGGTGGCGCGCGCTGGGTATATCCGAGCATGTTAGCCTGGAGCTGAACTCTATCGGTTCACTCGAAGCGCGTGCAAATTACCGCGATGCACTGGTGGCCTACCTGGAGCAGCATAAAGAAAAGCTGGACGAAGACTGTAAGCGTCGCATGTATACCAATCCGCTGCGCGTGCTGGACTCTAAAAACCCTGAAGTACAGGCCCTGCTTAATGATGCTCCTGCACTGGGTGACTACCTGGATGACGACTCTCGCGAGCATTTCGCGGGTCTGTGCAAGCTGCTTGAATCTGCTGGAATTGCCTACACCGTTAACCAGCGCCTGGTTCGTGGCCTCGACTACTACAACCGCACCGTGTTTGAATGGGTAACCAGCAGCCTGGGTTCGCAGGGTACCGTGTGTGCGGGTGGACGTTACGATGGCCTGGTAGAGCAACTTGGCGGTCGTGCGACTCCGGCAGTGGGTTTTGCCATGGGTCTGGAACGACTTGTTTTGTTAGTTCAGGCAGTTAATCCGGAATTTATTGCTTCCCCTGTTGTCGATATATACCTGGTCGCTTCGGGCGTGGATACACAGTCGGCGGCAATGACGCTGGCTGAACGTCTGCGCGATGAAGTTCCCGGTGTGAAACTGATGACCAACCACGGTGGCGGCAACTTTAAGAAACAGTTTGCCCGCGCCGATAAGTGGGGCGCCCGCGTTGCACTGGTACTGGGTGAGTCCGAGGTGGCTGACGGTACTGTTGTAGTGAAGGATTTGCGCTCTGGTGAGCAAACGGCAGTAGCGCAGGATAGCGTTGCCACGCATTTGCGCACTTTACTGGGCTAAGGAGAAGGACAGCGTGGAAATTTACGAGAACGAAAACGACCAGGTTGATGCGGTTAAACGCTTCTTTGCTGAAAACGGCAAAGCACTGGCTGTTGGGGTAATTTTAGGGGTTGGCGCGCTGGTCGGCTGGCGTTACTGGACCAGCCATCAGACGGAGTCCGCACGCTCTGCTTCTCTGGCATATCAAAATACGGTGACTGCGGTAAGCGCAGGTAAACCGGATAGTATTCCTGCCGCAGAGAAATTTGCCGCGGAGAACAAAAATACATACGGCGCGTTAGCTTCAATGGAACTTGCGCAGCAGTTTGTTGACCAAAATGAACTTGAGAAAGCCGCTACCCAATTGCAACAAGGACTGGCGGCCACCAGCGATGAGAATCTCAAAGCGGTGATTAATCTGCGTCTTGCACGCGTGCAGGTTCAGCTTAAACAAGCCGATACTGCGCTGAAAACACTCGATGCTGTTAAAGGCGAAGGGTGGGTGGCTATCGTGGCCGATCTGCGTGGTGAAGCGTTGCTGAGCAAAGGCGATAAACAAGGTGCGCGTAGCGCATGGGAAGCTGGCGTGAAAAGCGATGCCTCTCCTGCTCTGAGCGAAATGATGCAGATGAAAATCAATAATTTGTCCATCTGAGAGGGACCCGATGCAATTGCGTAAATTACTTCTGCCAGGGCTGCTTTCCGTTACCCTATTGAGCGGCTGTTCACTGTTTAGTGGCGAAGAAGATGTCGTTAAGATGTCCCCATTACCGGTGGTCGAAAATCAGTTTACTCCGTCTACAGCCTGGAGCACCTCTGTAGGCAACGGTATTGGTGATTTCTATTCTAATCTTCATCCTGCGCTGGCGGATGACGTCGTTTATGCTGCCGATCGTACTGGTGTAGTTAAAGCATTGAACGCGGCCGATGGTAAAGAAGTCTGGTCCGTCAATCTGGCGGAGAAAGACGGCTGGTTCTCCAGAACGTCAGCACAGCTTTCCGGTGGTGTGACGGTATCCGGTGGTCATGTTTATATCGGTAGCGAAAAAGCACAGGTTTACGCATTGAATACCAGCGATGGTACTACGGCGTGGCAGACGAAAGTCGCCGGTGAAGCCCTGTCTCGTCCGGTTGTCAGCGATGGCGTGGTGTTGATTCATACCAGCAATGGTCAGCTACAGGCGTTAAATGAAGCGGATGGTGCCATTAAATGGACCGTTAACCTGGATATGCCTTCCCTTTCTTTACGCGGCGAATCAGCCCCAGCAACCGCTTTTGGCGCAGCCATTGTGGGTGGGGATAACGGTCGTGTGAGTGCCGTGCTGATGCAGCAAGGTCAGATGATTTGGCAACAGCGTATTTCTCAGGCAACGGGTCCAACTGAAATCGATCGTCTGAGTGACGTTGATACCACGCCGGTTATCGTCAATGGCGTTGTTTACGCCCTGGCTTATAATGGTAACCTGACGGCGCTTGATCTGCGCAGCGGTCAGATTATGTGGAAACGCGAACTGGGGTCAGTGAATGACTTCATCGTTGATGGAAACCGTATCTATCTGGTTGATCAGAATGACCGCGTGCTGGCGTTAACTACTGACGGCGGCGTAACGCTGTGGACGCAAAGCGATCTGCTGCACCGTCTGCTGACGTCTCCGGTGCTGTACAATGGCAACTTAGTCGTGGGTGATAGCGAAGGCTATCTGCACTGGATTAACGTTGATGACGGTCGTTTTGTGGCCCAGCAGAAAGTTGATAGCTCAGGCTTCCTGACCGAACCTGTTTCGGCTGATGGTAAACTGCTCATCCAGGCGAAAGACGGTACGCTGTATTCCATTACGCGTTAATCGTCCCGGCCGCTCGCTTTGAAAAACGGCTCCTGGTGCAGGGGCCGTTTTACTGTTTTTAACAACGGCGCAAAAATGCGTCCGTTGTCTGATGATTTTTTAAATGAGGCTTTAAACATGGTACCTGTGGTCGCGCTTGTCGGGCGCCCTAACGTTGGCAAATCCACGTTATTTAACCGTCTAACTCGCACCCGAGATGCGCTGGTTGCGGATTTCCCGGGTCTGACTCGTGACCGTAAGTACGGTCGTGCGGAAATTGAAGGCCGCGAGTTTATCTGTATTGATACCGGCGGTATTGACGGCACTGAAGACGGTGTCGAAACCCGAATGGCTGAACAGTCATTGTTAGCCATTGAAGAAGCTGACGTTGTGCTGTTCATGGTGGATGCTCGTGCTGGACTGATGCCGGCAGACGAAGCCATTGCCAAACATCTGCGTTCCCGCCAGAAACCCACTTTCCTCGTCGCCAATAAGACTGACGGGCTCGATCCGGACCAGGCGGTTGTCGATTTCTATTCGCTGGGCCTGGGTGAAATCCACCCGATCGCGGCTTCCCATGGTCGTGGTGTTCTCAGTCTGCTGGAACATGTTCTGCTGCCGTGGATGGATGACGTAGCTCCTCAGGAAGAAGTCGATGAAGATGCGGAGTACTGGGCAAAACTCGAAGCTGAAGAAAACGGTGAAGAGGAGCCAGAAGATGATTTCAACCCGCAAGATTTGCCGATTAAACTGGCGATTGTTGGCCGTCCTAACGTAGGTAAGTCCACACTTACTAACCGTATTCTGGGCGAAGACCGCGTTGTGGTTTACGACATGCCGGGAACGACGCGCGACAGTATTTATATCCCGATGGAACGTGATGGTCGTGAATATGTGCTGATTGACACCGCGGGTGTTCGTAAGCGCGGTAAAATTACTGAAGCGGTAGAAAAGTTCTCCGTTATCAAGACGCTGCAGGCGATTGAAGACGCCAACGTAGTGATGTTGGTGATTGACGCACGCGAAGGTATCTCTGACCAGGACTTGTCGCTGCTCGGCTTTATCCTCAATAGTGGGCGCTCACTTGTCATTGTCGTCAACAAATGGGACGGCCTGACGCAGGAAGTGAAAGAGCAGGTAAAAGAGACGCTGGACTTCCGTCTGGGTTTTATCGATTTTGCGCGCGTACACTTCATCTCTGCGCTACACGGTAGCGGTGTGGGTAACCTGTTTGAATCCGTACGTGAAGCGTATGACAGCTCAACGCGTCGCGTCAGTACCGCAATGCTGACTCGCATCATGACCATGGCGGCAGAAGATCATCAGCCACCGCTGGTACGTGGACGTCGTGTGAAGCTGAAATATGCTCACGCCGGTGGTTATAACCCGCCGATTGTGGTGATTCATGGCAACCAGGTGAAAGATCTGCCAGATTCTTACAAACGCTATCTGATGAACTACTTCCGTAAGTCACTGGAAGTGATGGGGACGCCGATCCGTATTCAGTTCAAAGAAGGGGAAAACCCGTTTGCGAACAAACGTAATACACTGACCCCAACCCAGATGCGTAAACGTAAGCGTTTGATTAAGCACATTAAGAAAAGCAAATAATATTTGCTGAGTTCGAAAAAACCGCGCTCGTCGCGGTTTTTTTTTGTTTTTTTAAAGCGTATTTTTGTCTACGCGATGTCAAACACTATTCTTCATTCGCCAAGTTTAAATCTAAGAAAGTAGACAATTGTCGAATTTTCATCTTAAAGTCCTGGGGTTGGTACTAGACAAAACTGGCATCAGGTTATCAAATGGTTAAATTATTCTTCGCCGCATGTAAAAAATCGGCCAGATAAGTAACTGGCTGGCGTACATCGCGGTGTTTATAAGCACAACGACATACCTTTTCGGGAGAATTATGCAATCCTCTGTTAATCAAAAAGAAAGCCGAACGTTCCTCGGTCATCCTTATCCGCTCGGCTCACTGTTCTTCACTGAGATGTGGGAACGTTTTTCGTTTTACGGTATTCGTCCGCTACTGATCCTGTTTATGGCCGCCACCGTTTATGATGGCGGCATGGGGCTGGCACGTGAAAATGCCTCAGCGATTGTCGGTATCTTTGCCGGCACCATGTATCTCGCCGCGTTGCCTGGCGGGTGGCTGGCGGACAACTGGCTCGGTCAGCAGAAAGCAGTCTGGTATGGTTCTAT
This sequence comes from Citrobacter sp. Marseille-Q3906, assembly GCF_916618775.1. Taxonomy (NCBI): domain Bacteria; kingdom Pseudomonadati; phylum Pseudomonadota; class Gammaproteobacteria; order Enterobacterales; family Enterobacteriaceae; genus Citrobacter; species Citrobacter sp. Marseille-Q3906. The sequence continues at coordinate 2,673,673 of NZ_CAKAKA010000002.1, read as the reverse complement.
CCTGATTGCGCTTGGCCACCTGTCGATTGCGCTCTCAGCCGTAATGGGTGACAACCTGTTCTTTATCGGCCTGATGTTCATCGTGCTCGGCTCCGGCCTGTTCAAGACCTGTATCTCTGTTATGGTCGGTACGCTGTACAAAAAAGGCGATGCGCGACGTGACGGCGGTTTTTCACTGTTCTACATGGGCATCAACATAGGCTCCTTCATTGCTCCATTGATCTCCGGCTGGCTGATTAAAAGCCATGGCTGGCACTGGGGCTTTGGTATTGGCGGGATAGGGATGCTGGTAGCATTGCTCATCTTCCGTATCTTTGCTGTGCCAGCAATGACACGTTACGACAGTGAAGTCGGACTGGATTCCACCTGGAACAGTCCGGTGGTGAAGAGAAAAGGTGTGGGAGCGTGGTTGCTGGCACTGGCAGCAGGTGTGGCAATTGTTGTTACGTTGATCGCCCAGGGCGTGATTGTGATTAACCCGGTCGCAGTAGCCAGCATGCTGGTGTACGTGATTGCGGCATCCGTTGCCCTCTACTTTATCTACCTGTTCTTCTTTGCCGGATTGAACCGTAAAGAGCGTGCCAGACTGCTGGTTTGCTTTATTCTGCTGATTTCTGCTGCATTCTTCTGGTCGGCGTTCGAGCAAAAGCCAACCTCATTCAACCTGTTCGCCAACGACTACACTAACCGTATGATTGGCGATTTTGAAATACCGGCTGTCTGGTTCCAGTCGATCAATGCGCTGTTTATCATCCTGCTGGCACCCGTGTTCAGCTGGGCGTGGCCGAAGCTGGCCAGCATGAACATTCGCCCGAGCAGTATCACCAAATTCGTTATTGGCATTCTCTGTGCTGCGGCGGGCTTTGGTCTGATGATGATGGCGGCGCAAAACGTGCTGAGTAACGGCGGTGCGGGCGTTTCACCTTTCTGGCTGGTGGGCAGTATCCTGATGCTGACTCTCGGCGAACTGTGCCTGAGTCCGATTGGTCTGGCGACTATGACGCTGCTGGCACCAGAAAGAATGCGTGGTCAGATGATGGGACTGTGGTTCTGCGCCAGTGCGCTGGGTAACCTGGCGGCGGGCCTGATTGGTGGTCACGTGAAGGCCGATCAGCTAGATATGCTGCCGGATCTGTTTGCGCGCTGCTCCATTGCGCTGCTTATCTGTGCCGCAGTACTGATTGTTCTCATTGTTCCGGTACGCCGCATGCTGGAGAATGTGCAGACTAAACCGGCAACCAACACCTGATAAAACCTCAACTTTGTCGGGGCAGGTGTTATGCCCCGGCAATTCAATCGATGAGGTGAGTACATGCTGTTAGGGTTTGTTGGGCTTGGCGCAGTGGTTGAAACGGCATATTTGCCCGCAATACGAAACCTCTTCGGGAATTCAGCCAGTTGTCTCGGATTTGATGTGCAACCTGTAAAGCAGCCAGAAGGTGTGACACGCTGCTCGTCACTCGCTGAACTTTTAACCCAGCCTCTTGATACGTTGTTTGTCACGACCGCATCCCTTCACCATCTTGACGTTCTTGAACTGGCGCTGGCCTCACCCATATCACGCATAGTGGTCGAAAAACCGATTGTCGCTACGCTTCCTCAAATAGAAAAACTGAAAACGTTACTTGCGATGCCTGGCGTCGCGTCTCGTGTGTTGGCGCTCGATCACTGGATGGCACGCACCGGTGCGATGCAACTGGCATTGGGGAAACTCGATCCGCAGTGGCGTGGTGATAACCGCCCGCAGGCTCTTATCTCTCATTTTTCCGACATCGTCAGAATCGAAGGTTTTTTGCAGGAGCCGAGTGGATTTAACGCAACAGGGGAGCCAATAGCGCTCAACTTTGCTACTGGTGAGCCGGATACACGCGAACTTCGCCATCCGGATGGCGTGATACTGGATATTGGTACACATGTGCTGGCGATGCTGCGTGAAACAGTGCGTTACCTGGGGGGAAATGACGACATCACGTTGCAAGTTATGAAGGCCAAAGACCGTCCTGGACGTGATATCAGCCTGGGCGATCTGCACACCGCAGAGGGAGAGGCTCATCTCCAGGGGCAAATTAGCGGTATTGCGCTGGATATCTGGCTAAACAAATACGCGGGTCCGGCTGGTGGACAAAAAGGTTTGCGACTTCATTTAAGTGATGGACGAATCATCAGCTATGACCGACGTGGCGCAGAAGATGCACTTGAACTTATTGATGGTGACACTGTGCTGCGCTGGAGTCTTCCAGGTACGATTTACGCTCATTGCCTGGCAGAGCACATTCTGGGGGCGCAAAGTCTGTTTGAACGCAGCCCGCAAGAGGTGGGGCGCACGACACAACGCAGGCTTGAAGAAGTCGAGCACTTGCTAACGTTGCAGCAACAGTTGCGTGGGCCACATTAAGTGTATCGTGTTAATATCAAAGCAATAATGAATTCCCTGTAAGGAGTCTCCATGTCGATTAACTGCCCGGATTGTCATGCTCAACTGGAACCACAAAACGGTGTGGCACACTGTGAGCGCTGCAATAAAGATGTCCAACTGGAGGCGCATTGCCCGGAGTGCCATCAGCCACTCCAGGTACTAAAAGCCTGCGGTGCAGTGGATTATTTTTGCCAGAATGGCCATGGGCTCATCTCTAAAAAACGTGTGGAGTTTATTGCACGTTGACTGAATGATTTTAATCAGATGTCATTATGTCCCGAAATATTCATTTTATGAATATTTCGGGACAAGGATGAATATAATCTTAAAAAACGTGTTTAGTTATTTTTAAGAATTAATTTAGGTTTTCTGAAGTGCATGTTTTCGTAGTTCCATAATATAATATTAATGAGGCTGATTAATTTCATATTAATAATGGAAGCCTTAATTCATAGGGATATATTATGGTGCAATGGATGCGCTTTATTATTTTTATGCTCATTTCTGGTGCGGCATATGCAGTACCGGAGACATCTGCGAACAAGGGTGAGTCCTCTTCTGATAATTCATTTCCCGATTTGGCAAGTGAATCCACGCAGGAAGAACAAGAACACAAAAAAAGTTCACTTAAAGAGCAAAGTGCCGACTATGTCATGGGGTCTGCGACACAGGGATTTACGAACCTTACTCCTGAAGCGCTGGAGTCGCAGGCCAGAAGCTATCTGCAAGGGCAGATAACCTCAACGGCTCAATCCTCTCTTGAGGGGCTGATGTCTCCTTATGGTAAGGTGCGAACCAATTTGTCTGTTGGAGAAGGCGGTGATCTGGACGGTTCTTCAATCGATTATTTCGTTCCCTGGTATGAGACCCGGCGTACTGTTTATTTCAGTCAATTTTCAACCCAGCGAAAAGATGATCGTACTATTGGAAATATGGGGGTTGGTGTAAGACATGATTTAAATGAATGGCTTCTGGGTGCAAATATATTTTATGATTATGATTTTACCCGTGGGCATCGTCGACTTGGTTTAGGCGCAGAAGCATGGGCAGATTATTTAAAACTCTCCGGAAATTATTATCACCCGCTTTCAGACTGGAAAGATTCTGAAGATTTGGATTTCTATGAAGAGCGACCGGCGCGTGGCTGGGATGTTCGCGCAGAAGCCTGGCTGCCCGCGTATCCTCAGTTTGGCGGCAAAATTATTTATGAGCAGTACTACGGTAATGAAGTTGCCCTTTTCGGGAGCGACAATTTAGAAAAGGATCCTCAGGCTATTACGCTGGGCCTGAACTATCAGCCTGTTCCATTACTGACCATCAGTACGGATTACAAAGCCGGTACGGGTGACAACAACGATCTCGCCATCAATGCTGCACTGAGCTACCAGTTCGGCGTGCCTCTAAAAGATCAACTCAATGCAGACAATGTGAAAGCATCGCATTCGCTAAAGGGGAGCCGTCATGATTTTGTCGAACGTAACAATTTTATTGTGCTGGAATATCGTGAGAAAGCACCACTAGACGTCACGCTATGGCTGAAAGCTGATGCAACTAATGCGCATCCGGAGTGTGTGATTAAGGATTCCCCGGAAGAAGCCATCGGGCTGGAGAAATGCAAATGGACGATCAACGCGCTTATTAGTCATCACTACAAAATCATTGCTGCATCCTGGCAAGCGAAAAATAACGCCGCGCGTACGTTGGTTATGCCAGTCATCAAAGAAGAGGCGATCACCGAAGGTAACAATAACCACTGGAATTTGACGCTGCCTGCCTGGCAGTACAGTTCTGACGAAGCGGAACAGCAGAGGATCAATACCTGGCGAGTACGGTTGACGCTGGAAGATGAAAAGGGCAACCGACAAAACTCCGGCGTGGTTGACATAACCGTTCAACAGGATCGCAAAATCGAACTTATCGTCAATAACATTTCCAGCGTACCGGATGAGAACAATCACAACCATGATGCCCGTGCTCAGGCAGATGGTGTCGATGGCGTAGTGGTTGATCTTGACGTTACCGACAGTTTTGGTGATGGCACTGACAGCAAGGGGAATCCTTTGCCGGATGATAACCTTAGTCCGGAACTGTATGACGCGAATGATAAAAAAATCAGCCTGGCGAAGAAATCCTGTCCAGGTGAAACGCCCTGTGTATTTATTGCGGCACAAGATAAAGAGAAAGGTACTCTCACGCTGGCCAGTACGCTGGCGGGTACTTTCCGCTGGAAAGTTAAAGCACAGCCTTACAACGACAGTAACTATATCAATGTGACGTTTTTTGATGCTGGCTCAGGGGAATTAAATGCGCTTATTTATCGGATTGGCGCGGCTAAACCTGTGAATTTAATCGGCAGTAAAGAGCCTCTTCTTCTCGATAGTACCTACCGTTTTATTCTTTGGCGCGATGCCAACAAAGATAGTCACTTCCAGCAGTCAGAAAAATTAAGCGACAACGAAATGGCGCAATATGACTACCGTTGGCAATTCACCGGACAGAGCGCGCATGGTGAAACGGGAGCCCAGGCTAATACCGATAATAAAGATATGGTTATTCCTGCCAGCAATCGAGAGGCAGCACAGATGTTTGGTGCGGGGGCCGGTGATGGGGTGCAAGGCTATGGGCTGCGCGTCATGTATCGCAAGAGATGAAATGGGCGTAATGGCCGATCGGCCAGCAGCTGAAGTTTAACTAAGGAGAGTAAATATGCAGCAGGAAACAAAACAGCATTTGACCAAAGTCGCGCTGGCATTGGCTTTAGCGGGTTATTGTGCAGTGCCAGCGATAGCGGCAGATGGGCAACTGAAAGCCGGGCAATGGCAGTCAGTAACAGAGAATACCGGGAGCATTCAAGGGACGGTGCCGTGGATCACCCGAAGCGCGACAGATATTGCCGATACTGATAAAGCGCATGTCACTGTTACTGTTGATCGCGGCAGTCGTACAGTCAGCTCTGAAGGTGACAGGCAGTTCCATGTCGGCGACAAAGTGACGATAAACTGGGCCATTGGCGATGAGCAGGGTGACCTGGATAACAATAACACGGCGACAAAAGCAACCGTGCAGTGGATGAGTTACAGCGATCAGTCTGGTGCAGATCCTCAGGAGATCGGTTCGAAAGGCAGCGATAGCTACACGATTGTAGACGCGGATGCAGATCGCTATATCGGTATCAAAATAACACCGACAACAACCACCGGCGATCCTAATGTGGCACAGGAGATTTTGCTGAACGATTTGTCAGCCAATACGGGTGGGGGATCGGACAGCGATGATATCCCAGAGGGCCCGGTATTTGATGATGCAGTGCATGCTGTTATCTATGAAACCGGCTCAACCACCAACCTGCTTGGCACAACCACCAAACTTAAAACCAATACCACCTATAAGGTCCTGCTGTGGAAAGATAAAGCGGGGGGAACGCCTGATAAATACGATACGGGCGAAGAGGTTACCAACCAGTATAACTATCGCTGGCGGTTCACCGGCACCAGCTTGCAGTTGGGTACAGCGGGTGGGTTGGTCAATCCTGGCAACAACAACCAGGATCTGGTTATTCCGCTTACCAATGCCGAAGCGAAGGCAGCTTTCGATTATACCGGAGATGGCATCACCATTGGCAACGACGGTGTTCAGGGCTACGGTTTGTCTATCGATTTCCAGCGCAAGTAACATCAATAAATGTCATCCCTTATGGGATGGCATTTTCCATACGTTTTGCTTAGCGAAAGCCTCTAATCAAAACGTATTGAACAAAGATGATGAAAAGGTGGTTTTTACTCATGGATGGGTATCAGAAGCTTGCTAAATGGATGATTTTTTTGTTGCTTACTCCTGCGGTGATATTCCCTTCACAGGCGGCGTTAAAAGGAGGGCAATGGATACAACCAGGGATTTCAACCGGGGTGATCAACGGCACCAGCCCCTTTGCCGATAGTGCCAGCGTGCCGGTCTATCAGGGCAGCGTCCAACTTGATCCCACCACAGAGCACGCGGTCGCTTTTGATGCAATGCCCAGGGACTTTAGCGTAGATGCAACGGCTACCAGTATGGTGCTTATTAACCCGCGCGATACGGAGGGCGACATCTTCGGTAGTCCACCCATGCTACGTTGGGCAAATCAGACTCTGCCCGCTGTTTCACTGGTCTGGACCGAAGCCGCTATGCCGGATATACCGCTCAACCCGCAACCCCGGCCGGATCGTTCCTTCTGCGCACAAAATCTGGCAGGACATAAACTGGCAGCGATCCCACAGTTTGATCCGAATGAAAGCTTACCCTCGCTGGATCTGTTCACGTTGACCGGTACACCAAATCAAGGTCCGGTTGTACTCAGCGAAAAGCTGGTGACGTTGAATATTTCGCCAGCGCAGGGCGATCTGGTTACCGTGAACGTTGCTGGCTATGACGACACGCTTAACGCTGCGAAAGCCAAAGTCGGTGATGCCATTACGTTGATCGTCACCACGAAAGATTGCCAGGGAAATCCCGCGGGCAATATTCCATTTATCATCAAGCGCGGTGATGCAAAAAACCGTCAGGGTGTGGTGAACAATGCCGGGCCGGTAATGCTGGAGACCACGGAGCTGACCACCTCCGCGACGGAATATCATGGCACTACCAATGCCAGTGGTGTGGCGATGGTGAAGGTGACGCAGCAGAATGGTCCGGGGGTTAAAACATCTCTGACTGTCCATTTGCCGGGGATCGCACAGACCAGCGAAACAGCAGTGATCTTCACCGTCCTTACCAGCCCCGATGTATCGCAGGCTAACATGTGGGGCCATATGGAAGACACATTGACGGCGCAGCAGTACACCTTTACCCGCCCGAAACTGGCGGCTGAAGTGAGCAATGAAGACGGTACGGTTGAGGATCACAACGAAACCTGGTCGACATTTATCTGGAGCGGGGCTGATAAACACTGCGCTATTCTGCCAGGGATGCGCCAGTTCGGCGCGCTGGCAACGGTGGTTCCGACCTCCATTCAGGAAGTCGCAGGCTGGCCGATGCAGGGTAACTACTACTGGTCATCTCTGGCTGGTATGACCGGGCAGCATCATGCGGCAGACGTGTCTGACCGCAGCGAAGCGCAAAAGCCGGACAGCACAAAATTCATCGTGAGCTGCGTGGATAAAACAGAGCCTGATGTCGAGCCGGAGCTTACGCTGACGCTGGAACAGTATGATAAGAGTCTACAGGCGACGAAAGTGCAGGTGGGCGAACAGGTTGCCATGCGTCTGTCCATTACCGATAAGAAAGATAATAATCAGCCGCTGTCATACTACTACTTCTCGCTGCATCTGGATGATGGCGTCAACCGCAAGGGCGAAACCAGTCCGGACTGGGAGATTCACCCGGTACAGCTCACGGGCGACAGTAATTTGCGGAAGATGGACGAGCACAACTATGAGGGGATGACCGACGTCAATGGCCAGGCGACTGTGCTGCTGACGAACGCCGGTGGCGCTGGGGTAAAAACGCATATCACGGCGAAGATGCGCAGCAACTTTACCGCCACGGACGCAAAAGACGTGATCTTCACCGTCGTCACCAGCCCGGACAGCTCATATGCCCGAATGTGGGGACATATGGGCAATGGGATTATGGAAGCGGGTCATCTCTACAAACGCCCACGTTTGGTGGATGAAACGACTAACGAAGTCGGTTCGGTGCGTGAAAATAACGAGGACTGGGCGCTGTTTGATCAAGGCACCAGCATGGAGACAGAATGCGGTGCCGGACATATTCCTGAACAACGCTCTCTGGAAAGCTTATATGCAGACCACCAGGAAAACACCATCAGTACCGAACACGGCTGGCCGACGGCAAAGCAGGATTATCTGACGGCTGTGGCGCAACCTGACACGCATGTCTCCGTTGACCTGGGGAGCGGGGCGGTCGATTCCTATTCAGGGCTTAAGCCAAACTACCTCACCTGTTCTGCCGACGAGCTGATAGCGAAAGTGGTCGTCGATACCGACAAAGACACTGCGCCGGACTCAAAACTTGCCAAAGCGAAGGTCGGTGAAAAAATCACTATGACGGTGCATACCGTCAATGCTGCCAATAATGCGCCAGTCCCTAATGCGGCTTTTACGATTACCAAAGGAATGGGGCTTGATCGGGCTGGTCAGGCGTCAGGCTACACCGATCCGACCAGTGGTGTTATCACCGTGAACGGCACACAGTACGGTACCGGGGAGACATCAACGGTCTATTCCGGCACCACGGATGCGCAGGGGATCGCTACGGCAGAAATTGAACAGCCGCAGGGGGTGGGTTTAAGAACACCGCTTACCGTTATGCCGGTCAATTCCTCTCTGCCGAATACCGTTAATTACTCCGTCGTTTTTACCGTCCCAACCAGCCCGGATGTTTCCGGCGCGCAAATGTGGGGGCATATGGATGACACCATTCATGTCGGCTCCCTGACCTTTGAACGCCCGAAATTAGCCTCAGAAGTGGCAGGTGAGCAGAGTTCGCTAACCGAAAATAATGAAATCTGGGCGCGTGTTGCGCAGGCAGATATCGAAGATATCTCTGCAGGCGGTTGCGAACCGAATAAGGTACCGGGCAGAACGCAGCTGGCCGCGCTATACGATGCCAACAGCAATAACTCCATTCAGGCCGTACACGGCTGGCCGACCCAACGCGAGGAATACTGGAGTAGCACACCAGCCGATAAAGTACCGCATCTCTACGCCACCTGGCTGAACAACGGCACGCTGGTAAATAACAACAGCTCACCCGTCTATATGAGCTGTCTGACCAACGCGAATCCCTCTGCTCAGAACATCACCCTGGAGGTGGTGGATCAGGCGCAGTGGAGTAGTTCACTGAACGCCGCGAAGCTTAAAAAGGGCGAAACGTTACAGGTGAAGGTGACGATAAAAGATGCGGCAGGCAATCCGATGCCGGATATGCCATTTACCCTTAATCGTGGCGATGGATATACCCGATCCAATGAAAAACACATTGCCGGTAGCGGTGACGGCATTGTTGCTCCGGTGGTGGTGGAAGGAACTTCGCTGAACGATGTTGCAACGCTCTACACCAGCATAACTGGCAATGATGGTAGCAAAATTCTTACTATTACCCGGCCAGACACCCACGGCACCAAAACGGCTATCACTGCTACGCTTTACTCTGATCCGACCAAAAAAGCCTCCATAGATACTATTTTCACCGTGCCCACCAGCCCGGATACCAGTAAAGCGAAAATGTGGGGCCATATGCCGCAAACGTTAGTGGCAGACGGTATAACTTTTAAGCGCCCAATCTTATTTGCTGAACTTACGGGTAATCCCGGCAATAAACGTAAAGGGCCGGAGGAAGATAACGAAATCTGGGCGCTGTTTACCGAAGCGCAGGCGGAGAAGAGCAGCAATGGTGGCTGCGGGGCGGCATATATTCCCAATGTGGATTCGCTGTCAGGTTTATCAGGTAGCTGGAGAGGGCATGAGGTTGATGGCTGGCTTGTCCTGAAAAACTATGGCTCCAGCTCTGCGAATCCCGCAAATTCAGGGGATCGTCGATACAAAAGTGTCCAGCTCAGTAATGCAACCAGTACCGTCCTGTCTGCAAGTGACATGAGGTATATGACCTGCCAGACCACCGCTAATTTGATGGTGGCAAAGGTTGAGCTGACTTCGAGTGATGCGGTTAAAATTGACGGCTACGATGTGGTTAAAGTCAAAACCGATGAACCAGACAACCATGAGCGCGCAGTCTTTAAGGTGACCACGCGTGACAGTAAGGGCAACCTTTTGGGAAATGCGCCCTTCATGATTAATCATGGCGTAGCGGTAAACCGCCAGGGCGTTGAATGGCATGATTATCAGTCAGTGCTTATCTGGGTCACAGATAATGCCAGTCAGATCGTTGGATTGTTGACCGACGATAATTTTTACGGTGTTTCCGGCCCCGACGGTACCGTCATGCTGGACGTTTACCAGACTGGCAGGGGGCAGGGTGTCAGAATACCACTGCAGGCGACACTGGATGATGGAAGTGCTGCATCGCAAACACTAAGCGCCGTTTTTACCACGCTCACAAGCCCGGACACCCCAAAAGCGAACTTCTGGGGTCATATGCCGGAAACGTTCACCAGTAGCGCTGGCGTGAAGTTCCGACGTCCGCAGCTTAAAGCTGAACTGTCGGGGGCATCCTTTATCACTATTAATCGTGAGGATTGGGCGAAGCCGTCGGGAGTCGATAAATCAGACAGCAGCCAGTCAGGGTGTAGCGAGGAGTATCAGCCGCTGCGCAGTGAACTACAGGTTTTGTATAACGATCACCCGAACTCGAAGATAGAAACTGACCTGGGGTTACCGCTTTTCACAGGCGCTAACTGGTGGGCGTATGACCAGATGCAATCGGGAAGTAAATGGGATAACCAGTCTATCAGTTTCATTGACGGTAAGTGGCGGCGGGATATCAGTACGACAATCACAAACCTGATTCTTTGTCTGGTGGATCCACATCCTAAAGCGGAAATGATTGAACTGACTTCGACGGCGTTTGATACAGGTACTCAGGCTACGAAAGCGAAAAAAGGAGACGCTCTGCCTGTCACCGTAACGGTGAAAGATAGTGCCGGGAAAACGGTGCCAAATGTCGCCTTTACTCTGACGCGTGGTGATGCCTTGCCCCGAAATGTGGGAGAAACGCTGTACGGCGACGTAGATGCGATGGACGATCTCACCGTTCAGCCGCCATCCGGTGCTGCGGTTACACTTGCCGACAGCGGTAACTCAGTAAAAGGTACTACCGGAGCAGACGGTACGGCGACCTTTACGATTAAGCAGAACAATACGCCGGGGTATAAAACGACGCTGAAAGTTACGCTCGATAATAACGCCAGTATTAACGCGACGCTGGACGCCATTTTTACCGTGGTCACCAGCCCGAACGTAGCGTCGGCAAATTTCTGGGGACACATGCCGGATACGGTTACAGTAAATGGCAAACAGTTGCATCGGCCATTACTGACGTCTGAAATGCGCTCAGGCTTTACCGCACCGCTCAGCCTGAATCTGGATAATGAGCACTGGGTGCTGGCCTATACCCACAATACCGGTCAGTACGATTTGGCTGCGCAATGTGGCAGCTTGAGCGATGCACCTGATATCAACGACTTGAACGCCTTGCACAACCAGATGAGTAGCACTGGCTGGCCAACAACGCCGAGCTATCTCTATTTATCTAATACGACGAGTTCGAGTTACTTCTGTGGATACAATGAATCCAACGGGACGGAGAACTGCATTGTTCATCCGGCAACGGACAAAGGTTTCGCCACCTGCATACAGTAACGTTTACGGTCAGTGAATTTAGCTTACTTTGCGCGAACGTGGTTTTTTGAGCGGGGTGATTTTTTTCACCTCGCTTTCCACCCAGCCATCGCTAAGGCGTGTTGTGAGCGTTTCGCCGGGTTTTACCTGCTTCGCTTTTGTCAGAGCCTTTCCGTCCGTTGCGGTAGTGACACTGTATCCTCGCGCCAGCGTTGCCAGTGGGCTGACGGCTTCCAGATGTGTTACCGCATTGCCAAAACGTTCGCGTGTTGCACTCATTTGTGCGCGGACGAGCTCTGCCAGACGATACTCAAGCTGTTGGATACGCGTCTGTCCGCGATGAATACGCGGCTGCGGGTTTTGCTGGTTCAGTCGCTGTGCCAGTCGCAGCTGTTGCTGACTGGCGCGTTTGAGTTGGTTTTCCAGCGCAAAACTCATGCGTTTTTGCAGGCGATCCAGCGCGGTTTGCTGACGTGCCAGGCGTAGCTGAGGGTGTTGTTGCTGTAAGCGGTGATGAATCTGGGTAAAGCGACGACTGCGATTAGCGAGAAAATAATCCATTGCCATTTCCAGACGCTGCTGTGCGGACTGCACCTGGCGTAGTAATTCCTGCTGGTTGCGGCTTACCACTTCGGCAGCGGCTGACGGCGTTGGCGCACGCAGGTCACCAACAAAATCGGCGATGGTTACATCGGTTTCATGGCCGACGGCGCTGACTACCGGAATGCGGCTGGCAAAAATTGCCCGTGCTACACGTTCGTCGTTAAAGCTCCATAAATCTTCCAGCGAACCGCCGCCCCGACCAACGATCAATACGTCGCACTCGCTACGCGCATTCGCCAGTTCAATGGCGCGAACGATTTGAGCAGGCGCTTCATCACCCTGAACGGCAGTCGGATAGATGATAACGGGCAGGGAAGGATCGCGTCGTTTCAACACGTGGAGAATATCGTGCAATGCGGCCCCGGTTTTCGAGGTGATCACGCCGACGCAATGGGCCGGAGAGGGCAGAGGTTGCTTATGCTGCTGATCGAACAGCCCTTCAGCCTGAAGTTTGGCTTTGAGTTGCTCATATTTTTGCTGTAACAAGCCTTCACCCGCAGGCTGCATGCTTTCAACAATAATCTGATAGTCGCCGCGCGGTTCATACAACGTAATGTTGGCGCGAACCAGCACCTGCTGTCCGTGCTGCGGGCGAAAGGTTACACGGCGGTTGCTGTTGCGGAACATCGCACAGCGTACCTGGGCACCATCGTCTTTTAAGGTGAAGTACCAGTGACCTGATGAGGGCTGGGTAAAGTTAGATATTTCGCCGCTGATCCATACCTGCCCCATTTCTTGCTCGAGCAGCAGACGCACCGTCTGGTTAAGGCGACTTACGGTAAAAATTGAAGAGGTCTGGGAGGATAACATGTGAGCGGGATCAAATTCTAAATCAGCAGGTTATTCAATCGATAGTAACCCGCCCACAGGGGATCGCAAGGTTTTTTTGCAAAAAAGTGTGGATGCAATCGGTTACGCTCTGTATAATGCCACGGCAATATTTATTAACCACTCTGGTCGAGATATTGCCCATGCTACGTATTGCCAAAGAAGCCCTGACGTTTGACGACGTCCTCCTCGTTCCCGCTCATTCCACCGTTCTGCCGAATACTGCTGATCTCAGCACGCAGCTGACGAAAACCATTCGTCTGAATATTCCTATGCTCTCCGCAGCCATGGATACCGTGACTGAAGCGCGCCTTGCAATTGCACTGGCACAGGAAGGCGGCATCGGTTTTATCCACAAAAACATGTCTATTGAGCGCCAGGCGGAAGAAGTTCGCCGTGTGAAGAAACATGAATCAGGCGTAGTGACTGATCCTCAGACTGTATTGCCAACCACAACTCTGCGCGAAGTGAAAGAACTGACTGAGCGTAACGGTTTTGCGGGCTACCCGGTTGTGACTGAAGATAACGAACTTGTCGGTATCATCACCGGTCGCGACGTGCGTTTTGTAACCGACCTCAACCAGCCAGTTAGTGTTTACATGACGCCGAAAGAGCGTCTGGTGACTGTGCGCGAAGGTGAAGCGCGTGATGTTGTATTTGCCAAAATGCACGAAAAACGCGTTGAGAAAGCGTTGGTTGTTGACGATGGTTTCCACCTGATTGGCATGATCACCGTAAAAGATTTCCAGAAAGCTGAGCGTAAACCTAACGCCTGTAAAGATGAGCATGGTCGTCTGCGTGTAGGTGCTGCAGTAGGTGCTGGCGCAGGTAACGAAGAGCGTGTTGACGCGCTGGTTGCCGCGGGCGTTGACGTTCTGCTGATTGACTCCTCTCACGGCCATTCTGAAGGTGTGTTGCAGCGTATTCGCGAAACGCGTGCCAAATACCCGAATCTGCAAATCATCGGCGGTAACGTAGCGACTGGCGCAGGTGCACGCGCCCTGGCAGAGGCTGGAGTAAGCGCAGTGAAGGTAGGGATCGGTCCTGGCTCTATCTGTACTACTCGTATTGTTACCGGCGTAGGTGTTCCGCAGATTACTGCGGTTTCTGACGCAGTTGAAGCGCTGGAAGGCACTGGTATTCCGGTTATCGCCGACGGTGGTATCCGTTTCTCTGGCGATATCGCCAAAGCTATCGCCGCTGGTGCTGCTGCTGTCATGGTTGGCTCCATGCTGGCAGGTACTGAAGAATCCCCGGGCGAGATTGAACTGTACCAGGGCCGTTCTTACAAATCTTACCGTGGTATGGGTTCTCTGGGTGCGATGTCCAAAGGGTCTTCCGACCGTTATTTCCAGAGCGATAACGCCGCTGACAAACTGGTTCCGGAAGGTATCGAAGGTCGCGTAGCCTATAAAGGCCGCCTGAAAGAGATCATCCACCAGCAGATGGGCGGCCTGCGCTCCTGTATGGGCCTGACCGGTTGTGGTACTATCGACGAGCTGCGCACTAAAGCAGAATTTGTACGCATCAGTGGTGCCGGTATTCAGGAAAGTCACGTTCACGATGTGACCATCACCAAAGAGTCCCCTAACTACCGCATGGGCTCCTGATATGTTTCCGCGCCTGGCTATATGCCAGGCGAATTTGTTTCACTTGCCTCGGAATTAGCGTCAATGACAGACAATATTCATAAACATCGCATTCTCATCCTGGATTTCGGATCGCAATACACTCAGTTGGTGGCTCGTCGCGTACGTGAACTGGGCGTCTACTGTGAACTGTGGGCATGGGATGTTACGGAAGCACAAATTCGCGAATTCAACCCAAGCGGTATTATTCTTTCTGGCGGGCCTGAGAGCACTACCGAAGACAACAGTCCGCGCGCGCCGCAGTACGTGTTCGAAGCTGGTGTACCGGTATTTGGTGTCTGTTACGGTATGCAGACCATGGCGATGCAGCTTGGCGGTCATGTAGAAAGCTCAACCGAGCGTGAGTTCGGCTATGCGCAGGTGGAAGTGAAAACCGACAGTGCCCTGATCCACGGCATCGAAGACTCCCTGACAGCAGACGGCAAACCGCTGCTGGACGTGTGGATGAGCCACGGCGATAAAGTGACGGCAATTCCTTCTGACTTCGTCACCGTTGCCAGCACTGAAACCTGTCCGTTCGCTATTATGGCAAACGAAGAAAAACGTTTTTACGGCGTGCAGTTCCACCCGGAAGTTACCCACACTCGTCAAGGCCTGCGTATGCTGGAGCGTTTTGTTCGCGACATCTGCCAGTGTGAAGCTCTGTGGACGCCGGCAAAAATCATTGATGACGCCGTTGCCCGTATTCGTGAGCAGGTTGGCGACGATAAAGTGATCCTCGGCCTGTCCGGCGGTGTTGACTCCTCCGTTACCGCAATGCTGTTGCACCGTGCAATCGGTAAGAACCTGACCTGCGTATTTGTTGATAACGGCCTGCTGCGCCTGAATGAAGCTGAGCAGGTGATGGACATGTTTGGTGACCACTTTGGTCTGAATATCGTTCACGTCCCGGCAGAAGAACGCTTCCTGAGCGCGCTGAAAGGCGAGAACGATCCAGAAGCTAAACGTAAAATCATCGGTCGCGTATTCGTCGAAGTGTTTGACGAAGAAGCCCTGCGTCTGGAAGACGTGAAGTGGCTGGCGCAGGGGACAATCTACCCTGACGTGATTGAATCTGCCGCTTCTGCAACCGGTAAAGCACACGTTATCAAATCTCACCACAACGTGGGCGGTTTGCCGAAAGAGATGAAAATGGGCCTCGTTGAACCGCTGAAAGAGCTGTTCAAAGACGAAGTGCGTAAGATTGGTCTGGAGCTGGGTCTGCCGTACGACATGCTGTACCGTCACCCGTTCCCGGGGCCAGGTCTGGGCGTGCGCGTACTGGGCGAAGTGAAGAAAGAGTACTGCGACCTGCTGCGTCGTGCGGATGCTATCTTCATTGAAGAGCTGCACAAAGCTGACCTGTACAACAAGGTAAGCCAGGCGTTCACTGTGTTCCTGCCGGTTCGTTCGGTTGGCGTTATGGGCGATGGCCGTAAGTACGACTGGGTTGTTTCCCTGCGTGCTGTTGAAACTATCGACTTTATGACCGCTCACTGGGCGCACCTGCCGTATGATTTCTTAGGCCGTGTTTCCAACCGTATCATCAACGAAGTGAACGGTATTTCCCGCGTAGTGTATGACATTAGCGGTAAGCCGCCAGCTACGATTGAGTGGGAATAACACCTACTTTTACCTGATTCTGAACAGGTAGTAACACGCTTAAAGCCCTCTGTTTTTACAGAGGGCTTTTTAATTTCAGCACGGCTCCGTTGCAGTCGTAATAGCAACGCCACATCGAAATATGAGGAGTAGATTCACAGGGGGTGAGCATTTAGTAACGCTGACGTCTGGTGCTGGTTGAGGCTGAAAGGCGTAACAAAAAAGTGTTCAGGCGGTATTAAGCCGCCAATTTTCTCACGGGGGCAGTCAACAAAAGTTAGCGTTGAGCAGGCGTTTCTACGGAGAGTGAAGACTGTTGCGCTTCTTTTTTATCCTGGTGATGATGCCAGGCACCAATGGCAGAGTAGACGAAGCGTCCGAAGAAGAAGAGAAAACTGATAAGCAATATGATACGGATCATGCGACTGTTAAATCGATGTCGTTTTCGCATACTGGTAGCCTGACTCACAAAAGGTTCCTTCAAATGTACCCAACAGTGTGGGCGATACTTACATTAAGGCACACTGTGAGGGAATGGTCAATTCATCATTATGTAAAATGTAAAAACGCATCGGTTGTTTTATCTTTTTATGTTATGGAACATAATTTTATTATTTGCATTAATAATGAATTAACGAAAATAAAAAAGAAAAAAAGTAATAAATGATTAATGAGGGATATTTTTTTTGATACATATCAAATGCCCTCCGTAAGCGATAACTAAAATTGAGGGCCGCTGTGATGAACTAAACATCATTTTTTAAAGTCAGGTGGGATACCTGTCTGAAACTCCTTCAGGATGTGAAGGATCCTACTGAGCATCTATGAAACTCAATAAAAACTATATTCGCATTAGAGATAAATGGTGGGCATTACCTCTCATCTTACCTTCCTTGCTGCTGCCTTTATTGAGCTCAGCAAATACTTACGCACATATTAGTACCGGTAATATTGTCCTTTTTTATCTGCCTTTAGCACTGATGATTAGTCTGATGCTATTTTTTGGCCTGGCAGCATTGCCGGGAATTATCATTGCTATTTTCTGGTCTAAATATTCACAGTTAGGTCTGTCTGAAACGTTTTCAATTATCACGCACTTTATAATCACAGTTGTACTCAGTTGGGGTGGGTATCGGGTGTTTTCCCCACGACGCAACAATGTTGCTCATGGTGACTCTCATCTGATGCTCCCGCGCATGTTTTGGCAGGTTTTCTGCCCGGCTACGTTATTCCTGATACTCTTTCAGTTTGCTGCGTTTGTTGGCGTGTATGAAAGTAAATCTGGCATGATGGGAGTTATGCCTTTTAATATTACGACACTCATTAACTATCAGGCATTGCTGGTGGGGAATCTCATCGGTGTTCCAATGTGTTATTTTATTATCCGAACTGCGCGTAATCCACTGTATTTGCGTAGCTATTTTTCTCAGTTAAAGCTGCAATTTGATACTAAAGTATCAAAAAAAGAGTTCGCTATCTGGTTGATAATATTGGCTGCGTTAATGGTATTGCTGTGTATGCCATTAAATGATAATAGCTCAATATTTAGCACGAATTATACCCTGTCGCTCTTATTGCCTGTTATGTTGTGGGGGGCAATGCGTTACGGTTATAGATTTATTTCGTTAGCTTGGGCTGTAATACTGATTGCTGCAATTCATTATTATCAGCGCTATATGCCTTGGTATCCCGGCTACGATACACAGCTTGCGATCACCTCCTCGAGCTACCTGGTTTTTTCTTTTATCGTATGTTACATGGCAGTGCTGGCGACACGTCAGCGAATTGTCAGCGCTCGGGCCCGCCGTCTTGCTTATCTGGATCCTGTAGTACATATCCCTAATCTTCGAGCTTTAAATCGGGCGTTAAAGAGTACGCCATGGTCAGCACTCTGCTATTTGCGCGTGCCGGGGTTAGAGCTACTCGGGAAAAACTATGGCGTTATGCTCCGCATCCAGTACAAGCAGAAGCTTTCTCACTGGATCACCGAACAACTGGCACCCGATGAATGTGTATACCAGATGTCCGGACACGACCTTGTTTTGCGTCTTACTACCGAATCACACCAGCGACGTATTGAGGCACTTGATAAGCATATTAAGCAATTCCGCTTTATCTGGGATGGTATGGCTCTACAGCCGCAGGTCGGGATGAGCTACTGTTATGTACGCTCTCCGGTCAGTCATATCTACCTGCTATTAGGCGAACTGAGTACCATTGCCGATTTCTCCCTTGTCACCAATGCGCCTGAAAATTTGCAGCGACGTGGTGCCATGAATTTGCAGCGAGATCTGAAAGATAAAGTAGCAATGATGAACCGACTTCAGCAGGCGCTGGAGCATGATCACTTTTTCCTGATGGCGCAGCCGATTTTGGGTGTACGCGGTGATATGTATCATGAAATCTTGCTACGGCTTAAGGGGGAGGAGGGGGAAACCATTCCTCCTGATTGTTTTTTACCCGCAGCTCATGAGTTTGGGCTGTCATCCAGTATTGACCTTTGGGTAATTGAAAACACACTGAAATTTATGGCTCAAAATCGGGAAAGCATTCCAGCCCGTCGTTTTGCTATCAATTTGTCTCCAACATCAGTGTGTCGTGCCCGCCTTCCATCCGATATCGCTAAATTGCTGGAGAAATATCAGATTGAAGCGTGGCAACTGGTTTTTGAGATAACGGAAAGTAACGCCCTAACCAATGCGGAACAGGCCCAGGCAACATTGCTGCAATTACAGGTATTGGGGTGTCAGATTGCGATTGATGACTTTGGTACTGGTTATGCCAGCTATGCGCGGCTTAAAGACGTGAGTGCCGATATCCTGAAGATTGACGGCAGCTTCATTCGTAATATTGTCTCGAACAGCCTTGATTACCAAATTGTTGCTTCGATTTGTCATCTGGCGCGGATGAAAAGAATGATGGTGGTTGCGGAGTATGTCGAAACCGAAGAGCTTCGCAGCGCTGTGATTTCTCTGGGCATTGATTACATGCAGGGCTATCTGATTGGCAAACCGTTGCCGCTGAATGAGATTCTGGAGGAACAGGTGTCAGACGCGCTGACACCTGCTGAAAATTCACGCTGCGATATCGGGTGAGCTTTCTTCCTCGATCTTAAGACGCCAGCCTGTTACGGCTTCCCAGTACTGCTGCTCCTTTTCCAGATCTAGCAGGACGAGCGCGTTCTGGCTGAACCAGTCGTGCGGGAAGCGTAATGTCCAGTGATTTTCGTCAGTTACCAGCGTAAGTGTCGGCGGCGTTGTGGTCGCCTGACGCTGATTATTCAGCAATACACCCAGTCGTAATAGTTGGATCAACGGCAGAAACTGTTTCTTCTTGAACAACGTAAAGCGTGGTAAATCATCCAGCTTTACGGCTTTACGATGGTAGCGAACTAACGTCGCCATCATCAATTGCTGTTCCTGGTTGAAACCTGGCAAGTCGCTGTTTTGCAGAATGTAAGCCGAGTGACGGTGCAGGCCACTGTGATTGATGTTCAGCCCAACCTCGTGCAGCATGGCTGCCCATCTGAGCAATGCTTCCAGTTGCGGATGGGCCAGTTTGGGCTGCTGTGCATGCCACTGGTCGTACATCTGCATGGTGGTTTCCAGCACGCGACGAGCTTGTTCGCTGTCGATATTGTACTGGTTCGCCAGGCTGCTGGCGGTGCGGCTACGTACATCCTGATGGCGAAAACGTCCTTCCATCTCATACAACACGCCTTCACGCAGTGCGCCATCAGAAAGTCGAAGTTCACGGATACCCAGCGCATCAAAAACGCCACACAGGATAGCCAGGCCCGGTACAAAAACAGCTTTTCTGTCCTCGGATAACCCAGGCATACTGAGCGCTTCGAATGAGGAATGTCTCA
This sequence comes from Citrobacter sp. Marseille-Q3906, assembly GCF_916618775.1. Classification (NCBI taxonomy): domain Bacteria; kingdom Pseudomonadati; phylum Pseudomonadota; class Gammaproteobacteria; order Enterobacterales; family Enterobacteriaceae; genus Citrobacter; species Citrobacter sp. Marseille-Q3906. Next base: position 2,653,432 of record NZ_CAKAKA010000002.1, on the reverse strand, counting down.
GCACTTCGCTGGTCAGCATGTCCAGACGTTCGGGGGTGATAAAACCATCTTTTTCACCCATTTCCAGCAGCACTTCGTGCGCCGCTTTGATCGTGCCTGAGGCTCCCAGCGCCACGTTCCAGCCCTGAATACGAAACTGCCAGGTTAACGTTTCAAGTTTTTGCGCGGCCGCCATGCGCGCGCGCTGGAAATTTTCCCGGCTGATTGTGCCGCCAGGGAAATACATTTGAGCAAAACTGACGCAGCCCATACGGCGGCTTTCGACCAGTTTCGGCTCGAAGTCTTCCCCAATAACCAGTTCAGTCGAACCGCCGCCGATGTCGATAACCAGCTTGCGACCTTTCTCCGGCTGTGTGTGCTCAACGCCCATAAATATCAGTCGCGCTTCTTCGTTACCGGAGATAATTTCAATCGGGTAGGGGATGACCTTTTCTGCTCGCTTCAGAAAATCAGTCGCATTCAGCGCCTGGCGCAAAGTGTGAGTTCCCACAATGCATACGCTTGATGGTGGAAAGCCCTGCAGACGTTCCGCGAATAATGACAGACAGCTTAATCCGCGCTCCATCGCCTCTTCGCTCAGCTTGTTGTCTTCGCCGAGCCCATCTGCCAGATGTACGCGTTGTTTCAGGCGTCCGATAATTTGCATCGCGCCATCGACTACCCGGGCAATGACCATATGAAAACTATTTGAACCAAGGTCGACCGCAGCAAACTCCTGCGGTCGTGGTGACTTGTCGTGTATTGGCATAGCGTTTATCCGTCATACTTCAAGTTGTGTTTGTGTTGGCTGCTTTCGTACACCCCAGTCACTTACCGGCGTAAGCTCCCGGGGACTCTCTCATTTGCCGCCTTCCCACAACTTGAATTATTTAGGCTAGTGTCAGGTTGCTCGAGTGATTTGATGTAGTCATAAATCGCCAATTGTGACTGAACCTTACGGCGGTTTCCACGTGGCACGTAGCGATTACTTAGTTCTTTATCAATGTAACGGGCTTTCACCGTATCGCTGAACAGGATCTCTATAATATCCAGCACGCGTTGCTTAAGGCGTGGATCGAGAAGCGGTGTGGCAACTTCGATACGATAATCGATGTTTCTCGTCATCCAGTCTGCGGAGGAGAGGTAAACCTGTTTATCACCGCCGTTTTCGAATATATAGACCCGGTCGTGTTCAAGGTAGCGGTCAACGATACTGATGACGCGAATATTGTCACTGATACCTTCCAGATTCGGGATCAGGGAGCACATACCGCGGATCAACAAATTGACCTGCACACCTGAGCCTGATGCCGCATAGAGGCGGTCAACCAGGCCTTTATCAACCAGGTTATTCAGTTTTAACGTGATGCCGGAAGGCTTACCTTGCTGTGCATTGGCAATCTCTTTATCGATCATTCCGTACAGCAGACGTCGTGAGTTTTGCGGGGAAACCAGCAGGTAATCGAAAGTTACCGGACGATACGGATTTTCAATAAAGTTAAATACCCGGCGGACTTCGTTGGTAATGCGCGAATCGGCAGTCAGTAAAGAGTAGTCGGTATACAATCGTGCCGTTTTTTCGTTGAAGTTACCCGTCCCGATATGCGCGTAGCGCACGACTTCATCGCCTTCTTTACGTGAGATCAGGAATAGCTTGGCGTGAATTTTCAGCCCTGGCGCGGAGAAGATAACATGTACGCCTGCTTCGGTAAGACGCTTGGCCCAGTGAATGTTAGCTTCTTCATCAAAACGCGCCTGCAATTCCACCACCACGGTGACTTTTTTACTGTTGTGAGCGGCATGAATCATCGCGTCGATGATGCGAGAGTCTTTTGCCACGCGATAGATGTTAATTTTTATCGCCAGCACGCTCGGGTCGAAGGAGGCCTGTCGCAGTAATTCAAGTACGTGCTCAAAAGTGTGGTACGGATAATAAAGCAGAACATCGCGTTCACGGATCGCGTCAAAGCCGTTACGAAATTTCTCGTTATCAAACCAGATATGGCGCAGCCGGGGCAGCGGTTTGTTCACCAGATTGGCTTTGCCAACGTTAGGGAAGTTAATAAAGTCTTTGAAGTTATGGTAACGACCACCGGGAACTATCGAGTCATAGCGAGAAATGGTCAATTTTTCACGCAGAACCTCAACCAGCGCATTCGGCATATCACGTTGATACACAAAGCGCACGGGTTCTGCGGTCAGACGCTGCTTCAGACTGGATGACATGAGTTCCATCAGGCTGGATTCCATCTCGTGCACCAAATCGTATTCGGCATCGCGGGTCATTTTCATCGAATAGGCATTCAGCGCATCGTAATCAAAGAACCCTTTGAAAATATCATCCAAGCAATAACGTAAGATGTTATCCAGCAAAATCATTGGTTTGCGGCGGCGCGGCGTTTCCGGCGGCAAATTCACAAAGCGGGGAACCTTGTCGGACGGAATTTCCAGTAGAGCATAACGAATGGTATCGCCGCGAATAATCTCCACGGCCAGATAGGTATAGTCGTCTTTCAAAAACTGAACTAAATCTGTCTCGCGGTTAATCAGGATCGGCGTGATGTGCTGGCGAAGGTATTGCTTGAAGTAATGGCGTAACCAGCTCTGTTGATTCACTGATAACTGGCGTTCATTGATTAAGAAGATCTGGTTGCGCGCCATCTCCAGCAGTAATTCATTGTACAGGCCGTCAAATTCCTGATCGGCTTTCAATACTCGGGCCTGGATTTTGCCTAACAGATGGCGGGAGTGGGAGTTTGAACCCTGTTCTTCGCTAATAATGATACGGCGCTTCAGTTCGGCAAAACGAACTTTGTAAAACTCGTCAAGATTATTGGAATAGATGCCTAAGAAACGCATCCGTTCAATCAACGGGTTTGATTTATCAGCAGCTTCCTGGAGTACACGTTCATTGAACGCTAACCAGCTGAGTTCTTTCTCGATGTATAGCTTTTCCTGACCCATTACCACTTTTACTCCGTTTCATTCACGGGACACTACCGATTTATTATGGCGAGCTTTGCTCTCAGATGTCCAACTGTGCCAGAAAAGTATGACAATAAACCGTCTGGTAGCAAAGAGAAAGGGGAAGAGTAGATGCGCCATCGGGCAAGCTGGGGCTTCATGGCCGGATGGTGACATCATTGCGTCCTATCCGGCCATGTGAGGGACTTTTATTCGTCAGCGGCATAGCCTTGTGGTGAAAGGCGATTGCCGTCCAGCCAGGCCGCGTTATCGCGCATTTTCAGGCGACCGTCGGTAAACCAGCTCACCACCAGCGGATAAATGGCGTGTTCCTGCGCCTGAACGCGGGCAGTAACATCATCTTCGCTGTCACCGTCAAAAACCGGAACCTTCGCTTGCAGAATAACCGGGCCACCGTCGAGTTCATCGGTCACGAAATGAACGGAGGTTCCATGTTCTTCATCCCCGTTTTCCAGCACCTGACGGTGGGTATGTAGGCCGGGATATTTAGGTAACAGGGAAGGGTGGATATTGAGTAAGCGTCCGGCATAGTGGTCGACAAATGCCGGGCTGAGGATGCGCATATATCCGGCCAGCACCACCACATCCGGTGCATAAGCATCTATCTCTTTTATCAGTTCCCGATCGAATGCTTCTCGGCTGGCAAACTGGCCTGCTTCCAGCGAATGTGCCGGAATAGTTGCCTCTCGTGCACGTTCAAGGCCGAACGCGTCGGCCTTGTTACTAAATACTGCACGTATGGTGCCATTGATTTTTTTCTGTTTGCAGGCGTCAATTATCGCCTGCAAATTGCTTCCGTTGCCGGAAATGAGCACCACGATGTTTTTCATTCAATAACCACACGCTGTTCGGAATCAGAAGCTTTGATGATACCGATTCTCCAAGCGTTTTCACCTTTCTCATTCAGCAGGGCGAGTGCTTTTTCCACTTCAGTTTCCGGCAAGGCAATGACCATACCTACGCCGCAGTTGAAGGTACGATACATCTCGTGCTGGCTGACGTTACCTGCGGTTTGCAGCCAGTTGAAGACGGCTGGCCATTGCCATGAGGATTCGTCGATGACCGCCTGCGTGTTATCTGGCAGTACGCGCGGAATATTTTCCCAGAAACCGCCGCCGGTCAGGTGTGCGATAGCATGCACATCGACCTTCTCGATCAGTTCCAGAATGGATTTCACATAGATGCGTGTCGGCGCCAGTAAGTGGTCGGCCAGTGGTTTTCCTTCCAGTTCGGTCGTTTCCGGGTCACAACCGCTGACTTCCACGATTTTACGCACCAGGGAATAACCGTTGGAGTGTGGGCCGCTGGAGCCGAGTGCAATCAGCACATCGCCATCAGCTACTTTTGAACCGTCGATAATTTCTGATTTCTCTACTACCCCAACGCAGAAGCCGGCCACGTCGTAATCTTCGCCGTGATACATCCCCGGCATTTCAGCGGTTTCCCCGCCGACCAGCGCACAACCAGACTGCAGACATCCCTCAGCAATACCGTTAATCACGCTGGCAGCGGTATCCACATCCAGTTTGCCGGTAGCGTAGTAATCGAGGAAAAACAGCGGTTCAGCGCCCTGAACCACGAGGTCGTTAACGCACATCGCCACCAGGTCAATACCAATGGTGTCATGGCGTTTTAGATCCATTGCCAGACGCAGTTTTGTACCTACGCCATCAGTGCCGGAAACCAGTACAGGTTCACGATATTTTTGCGGCAATGCGCACAGCGCGCCGAAGCCACCCAATCCACCCATAACTTCCGGGCGACGAGTTTTCTTCACTACGCCTTTGATTCGATCAACCAGAGCATTACCTGCGTCAATATCAACACCGGCATCTTTATAGCTAAGAGAGGTTTTATCGGTCACTGCTTGGGTCCCCACGCGTTAACTTGCGGTAGCAATTAAATTCGGCGCAATTCTAACAGGGAAAGCAAACGTTTGCGAGCCTGCTCTGCAACGACTTTTTTCTGCTGTTTTTTTCAGCGTTTGACCTTTTCAATAGCACAATAAACCGCAACCCGACGATGCTGGATACGTGTTAACGGGTGTGAGTCTGATGAACAATATTCAGAAAATCTTTTTTGTGGCTTCAATACGTCATACAGACCAGAAGATAATGCTTATATAATTCAATATATTGATACTATTTTCCGTCAAGGCTGTGGCCTTGTTTTATACTCATCTCCCGAACGCAAATGACTTTGGTTGATCCATATCAAGCGTATGCAGTGTTGCGCCAGAGAGGAAAAGCGGTATAATCCGGCGATTTTTTTTGTGGTTGCCACTCGTCTGAGGAAAGGAGAAGAGTATGAAGATCGTGGAAGTCAAACACCCACTCGTCAAACACAAGCTGGGACTGATGCGTGAAAATGACATCAGCACTAAACGCTTTCGTGAACTCGCCTCGGAAGTTGGCAGCCTGCTGACCTATGAAGCAACCGCTGGTCTGGAAACCGAAAAGGTAACCATCGAAGGCTGGAATGGCCCGGTTGAAGTAGACCAAATTAAAGGTAAAAAAATCACTGTTGTACCAATCCTGCGTGCGGGCCTGGGTATGATGGAAGGCGTACTGGAAAACGTTCCGAGTGCGCGTATCAGCGTAGTTGGCATGTACCGTAACGAAGAGACTCTGGAGCCGGTACCGTACTTCCAGAAGCTGGTTTCTAATATTGATGAGCGTATGGCGCTGATCGTCGACCCGATGCTGGCCACTGGCGGTTCCGTTATCGCCACCATCGACCTGCTGAAAAATGCGGGCTGCAGCAGCATTAAAGTACTGGTGCTGGTAGCCGCACCGGAAGGTATCGCGGCACTGGAAAAAGCGCACCCGGATGTTGAGCTATATACCGCATCTATCGACCAGGGGCTGAACGAGCAAGGATACATTATTCCGGGACTCGGCGATGCTGGCGATAAGATTTTTGGTACTAAGTAAATGAATAAATAAAAAGAAGCCGACTTTAAGAGTCGGCTTTTTTTTGAATAAAACAACCTAATCACTAATAACAAACAACACTCAGAGGAAAACACTATGACGCGCCGTGCTATCGGGGTGAGTGAAAGACCGCCGCTTTTACAGACGATCCCGCTTAGTTTGCAGCACCTGTTCGCCATGTTTGGTGCAACGGTACTGGTGCCTGTCCTGTTTCATATCAACCCGGCAACTGTCCTGCTGTTTAACGGTATTGGTACACTGCTGTATCTCTTCATTTGTAAAGGCAAAATTCCTGCCTATCTGGGGTCCAGCTTCGCGTTTATTTCTCCGGTATTGCTGTTGCTACCGCTTGGGTATGAAGTGGCGCTCGGTGGTTTTATTATGTGCGGCGTTCTGTTCTGCCTGGTTTCTTTCATCGTTAAGAAAGCAGGGACCGGCTGGCTGGATGTGATGTTCCCGCCTGCGGCCATGGGCGCAATCGTTGCCGTTATCGGTCTGGAACTGGCTGGCGTTGCAGCTGGTATGGCTGGTTTGCTTCCTGCAGAGGGGCAAATGCCAGATTCCAAAACAATTATCATCTCTATGGTAACACTGGCGGTAACTGTTTTTGGTTCAGTACTGTTCCGTGGCTTTATGGCCATTATCCCCATTCTGATTGGTGTACTGGCGGGTTATGCGCTCTCCTTTGTGATGGGCGTTGTGGATACCACGCCGATTGCTCAGGCTCACTGGTTTGCTCTGCCGACCTTCTACACACCACGCTTTGAATGGGTTGCCATTCTGACCATCCTGCCTGCGGCACTGGTAGTTATTGCTGAACACGTAGGGCATTTGGTGGTAACGGCCAATATCGTGAAAAAAGATTTGATTCGCGATCCTGGACTGCATCGCTCGATGTTCGCCAACGGTCTGTCGACGGTGATCTCCGGTTTCTTTGGATCCACGCCTAACACCACTTACGGCGAAAACATCGGCGTGATGGCCATTACCCGTGTATACAGTACCTGGGTTATTGGCGGTGCGGCTATTTTTGCCATTCTGCTCTCCTGCGTCGGTAAACTGGCTGCCGCGATTCAGATTATCCCGCTACCGGTGATGGGCGGTGTGTCGCTGCTGCTGTACGGAGTTATCGGCGCATCTGGTATTCGCGTGTTGATCGAATCGAAAGTTGATTACAACAAAGCGCAAAACCTGATCCTGACGTCGGTTATTTTGATCATCGGTGTGAGTGGTGCAAAGGTTCACATTGGTGCCGCTGAACTGAAAGGGATGGCACTGGCGACCATTGTCGGCGTATGCCTGAGCCTGATCTTCAAAGCGATTAGCTTGCTGCGTCCGGAGGAAGTTGTCCTCGACGCCAAAGATGCAGAAGACACCCCGCAACACTAAGTCTTTGACCGGGCAGCGACGCTGCCCGGTTCTATCACGACGTATTTCTGTGGTAAACTCAACGCGATTTTATGAAATCCTGGGTTGAGGTATCTCTGAACACACCGGCACAGCTCTCTCTGCCACTTTATCTTCCTGACGATGAAACTTTCGCGAGTTTCTGGCCGGGGGATAACTCCTCTCTACTGGCTGCACTGCAAAACGTGCTGCGTCAGGAACATAGCGGGTATATCTATCTCTGGTCGCGCGAAGGCGCGGGCCGTAGCCATTTGCTGCATGCAGCATGCGCCGAGTTGTCTCAGCGCGGCGATGCGGTAGGTTATGTACCACTGGACAAACGTACCTGGTTCGTACCGGAAGTGCTTGACGGTATGGAGCATCTGTCACTGGTGTGTATTGATAACATCGAATGCGTTGCCGGGGATTCCCTGTGGGAAATGGCTATTTTTGATCTCTACAACCGTATTCTTGAGTCAGGGAAAACCCGGCTGCTGATCACCGGCGATCGCCCGCCAAGACAGCTGAATCTGGGACTACCGGATCTTGCTTCGCGCCTGGACTGGGGGCAAATCTATAAGTTGCAGCCGCTCTCGGATGAAGACAAGCTTCAGGCTTTGCAACTACGTGCCAGATTACGCGGGTTCGAACTTCCGGAAGATGTGGGGCGCTTTCTGTTAAAACGACTGGATCGGGAAATGCGCACTTTGTTTATGACACTGGATCAACTCGACCACGCATCGATCACCGCTCAGCGCAAACTAACTATTCCGTTCGTCAAAGAGATTTTAAAACTGTAAGCACCGCAACCGGAAAGGCTGCGGTGTTATTTGATGTTAATCGATGATTTCCAGTACTTGCTCCGGCGGACGACCAATTCTCGCCTGACCGTTTGCCACCACAATCGGGCGCTCCATCAATTTCGGGTTTTTCACCATCGCCTCAATCAACACATCTTCACTCAGACTACTGTCCGCCAGGTTAAGTGATTTGTAGAGATCTTCTTTCTGGCGCATTAATTCGCGAGCGCTGGACATTCCCAGCATCTGCAGCAGTTCACGCAGGGTTGCTGCGTCAGCAGGTGTCTCCAGATAAAGCACCACTTCCGGTTCTACACCGTTGGACTTCAGTAACTCCAGCGTTTCGCGGCTCTTTGAGCAGCGTGGGTTATGGTAGATTTTAATCGCGTCTGACATTGTGGTTTCCTGTTACATCTTCGTATACGGTTTAAAACGCTCTTGCAACTGGCGTAGCTGGTCGATACGGGCGTCATATCTGGCCTGTTGCTGGCTTCCCAGTTTCACCTGCGAGCTTGCGCTGCTAAGCATAGAGATGGCCTGGTCAAGACGCCCCGCCAGGGCATAGCCTTCCGCGCGCGCCGCCAGCTCTTGATCGCGGTTATTCAGGGTGGCTTCCGTTTGTGCTAACAAATCCCAGCCGTTAGCGTCATCTTTATTGTTAAACGTATAACGATTGAGGATGGTTGCGGCCTCTTTGGCTTGTCCGCCCTGTAAATACGCATTCGCCAGATTAAGTTGCAATACCGGATTTACGCGCAGGTCGCGCGCATTTTTCAGGCGATTAATGGCATCGCTGGTTTTCTTCTGACCGAGATCGATATCCGTAGCCAGGTCGAGATACCAGGCATTGTTAGGGTCTGCAGCCAGCAGAGGCTGCAGCGCTTTACGCGCCTCGTCATATTTACTGGCTTCCATCGCCTGTAGCGCCCGACCATATTGTGCAGCCCGTTGTTCACGGACATTGCCTTTCGACCAGTTGTCCAGCAGGTCGCTGGTTAGCTGGTTGCGGCCAGAATTATACATCCCCAGGGTTCGTGCTTTTGCCAGATAAAAGTCTTCAGACGATTGCACCACGGCTGGACGCATCTGGTTAGCCCGGTTACGTGCATCCGCCAGACGACTTTCTGGCAGGGGGTGAGTCAGCAGAATTTCAGGTGGACGTGTGGAGTAACGAGCCTGGTCGAGCAGTTTCTCCAGGAACGTTGGCATTGCTTGCGGATCAAAACCTGAGCGCTGCAGTACCTGAATACCAATACGATCCGCTTCCTGTTCATTCTGTTGGGTGAAGCTGATCATCCCCTGACGCGTTCCCGCCAGGGTGCCGGTAAGGGCTGCCATCCCCGCCTGCGGACTGGCCATTGCTAATAAAATTGAACCCAGTGCGCCTACCCATGTCAGCGGGGCGGTACGTTTTTGATCTTCCATGGCGCGCGCCAGGTGGCGCTGCGTGACGTGGGAGATTTCGTGCGCCATTACCGAGGCCAGTTGGCTTTCGTTATCGGAATAGCGAAAGAGTGCGGAGTGCAGAACAACGTTGCCGCCAAAAAAAGCAAAGGCGTTAATTTCGTCGTTATTAATCAAAAAGAAATGGAACGGGGTTTTTACTGAGTCTGCGTGGGATACCAGGCGCATCCCCAGAGTATTAATATATTGGGTCAGCAGCGGGTCGTTAATTAACGGCGCACTGCCGCGCAGTTGGCGCACGTAATAGTCGCCCATCTGCATTTCCTGACCGATGGAGAGTGTGCTCCCTGCTGAGGTCCCCATATCGGGTAACGTGTCCGCAGTATCAGCAAATGCGGGCGCGACCTGACCGATAGTTAGTGCAGCAATGAGGGTAGCAACCAGGTTTTTTTTCAACTGCCTGAACATAACCTCTGTCCTGTATTCATGGAGATAGCCATTTTGACCCGTGCTGCGAAGTATCGTTCACACTCCGGCAGCATTCGGAGTGTAACTGCGAAATCCTGCGATGAACACCCAGGAAGAATGTCTTTTCACTTTGCGGAATGAGTCATAAAAAGCGAAGTCTTTTTTGTGACATTTCGATACAATTCGGGATCGCAATCCCGCTATTGAGGTTCATGGAAGGGTTTTATGCTCGAAATGCTGATGCAATGGTATCGCCGCCGCTTTAGCGACCCAGAGGCTATTGCCTTGTTGGTTATCCTGGTTGCCGGTTTTGGTATTCTTTTTTTCTTTAGCGGTCTGTTAGCACCGCTGCTGGTCGCGATTGTGCTGGCTTACCTGCTTGAATGGCCGACAGTGCGTCTGGAAAATATCGGCTGTTCCCGACCCTGGGCGACATCCATTGTGCTGGTGGTGTTTGTCGGTATCTTGCTACTGATGGCGTTCGTGGTGATGCCTGTCGCGTGGCAGCAGGGGATTTATCTGATACGTGATATGCCCGGCATGCTGAATAAGCTTTCTGACTTTGCCGCAACCTTACCACGACGTTATCCGGCGCTGATGGACGCTGGCATTATTGATGCGATGGCGGAGAATATGCGCTCGCGGATGCTCACGATGGGCGACTCGGTGGTGAAATATTCTGTGGCCTCCCTGGTCGGATTACTGACACTGGCGGTTTATCTGGTTCTCGTGCCGTTGATGGTGTTCTTCCTGGTGAAAGATAAAGGGCAGATGCTGAATGCTGTGCGTCGGGTGTTGCCGCGTAATCGCGGGCTGGCGGGGCAGGTCTGGAAAGAGATGAATCAGCAAATCACTAACTACATTCGTGGCAAAGTGCTCGAAATGGTGGTGGTGGGGGTTGCGACCTGGCTTGGCTTCCTGCTGTTTGGCCTCAACTATTCTCTGCTATTGGCGGTGCTGGTCGGGTTCTCAGTCCTGATCCCGTATATCGGCGCCTTTGTGGTGACGATTCCGGTGGTTGGTGTGGCACTGTTCCAGTTTGGTCTCGGGACCGAATTCTGGAGCTGTTTTGCCGTGTACCTGATAATCCAGGCGCTGGATGGCAATCTGCTGGTCCCTGTACTTTTCTCCGAGGCTGTAAATCTGCATCCGTTGGTGATTATTCTGTCAGTGGTTATTTTCGGCGGTCTGTGGGGCTTTTGGGGCGTATTCTTTGCTATTCCGCTGGCGACGCTAATTAAAGCGGTAGTTCATGCCTGGCCGGATGGTCAGACGATTGACGAATCCTAATCAGGATGCTGTGGCGGCGCAATGCCGCCGGGTATCCATATTCTCTATTTGAATTATGCAGGTTGCTGCATGACAAGGAAGGTTATGAACTGTTCAATTCTTAATCTGACGCTGTTCCAACGTGGACACGTTTACGCACCTGAAGATCTGGGACTACAGGATATACTGGTTTCTGATGGCAAAATTGTTGCTGTTGCGCCCACAATCGCTGCAGAAGATTTTCCTGGCTGCCAGTGTATCAATCTTGATGGTGCTATTGTTTGTCCGGGGTTTATCGATCAGCACGTCCATCTGATCGGTGGCGGCGGGGAAGCTGGGCCACATACCCGCACGCCGGAGGTGCGTCTGTCGCGCCTGGTTGAAGCAGGTATTACTTCGGTTGTGGGATTACTGGGAACTGACGGCATCACCCGCCACCCGGAGTCGCTGTTGGCTAAAACCCGAGCTCTGGAGTATGAAGGCATCAGTGCCTGGATGCTAACCGGCGCTTACTCTTTACCTTCGCCGACTATTACCGGCAGTATTGAACGCGATGTGGCATTGATCGATAAAGTGATTGGGGTGAAATGTGCAGTTTCCGACCATCGATCATCTGCCCCGAATACAGCAGTGCTGGCGAATATGGCGGCTCAGTCGCGCGTAGGCGGATTGCTGGGACAAAAACCAGGGATCAGCGTATTCCATATGGGTGACAGTCCGCGCATGCTGGAGCCGTTGTATGACATTTTGAACAGCAGTGATGTACCTGTCACCAAGCTGTTGCCAACGCATGTTAACCGTGCGGAGCCGCTGTTTCAGGCCGCGTTAGAGTATGCCCGCAAAGGCGGTTATATCGACATCACCAGCAGTATTGATGAGCCTGTCTCCCCGGCAATGGCTATTGCTACCGCGCTGCGCCATGAAGTTCCACTGTCGCGTATTACCCTGAGTTCGGATGGTAATGGCAGCCAGCCGGAATTTGATGAACACGGTAATCTGACGGGGATTGGTGTAGCCGGATTCGAATCACTTGCTGATACGGTGCGCCAATTGGTGAAGGTTCATGCCATACCGTTGGAGCTGGCGCTACGTCCGCTGACACGCACAGTAGCGGAGTTCCTTGGGTTTGAGCATAAAGGCCGTCTGGCGGTCGGATGTGATGCGGATATTCTGGTACTAAACGACGAGCTGGAAGTTTATCACCTCTGGGCGAAGGGGGTTGCGGTAGTGAGAGAGAAGAAAGCGTGCGTTAAAGGTACATTTGAGTAGATAGCGGTTGTGCCGGATGGCGGTGTAAAAGCCTAATCCGGCACAATGTACATCAGGCGTTTTCTTTCAACCAGTTCATGACCACATCGTGGTGATTGCTGGTTTTGAAATCATCAAACACGTGTTCGATTTTACCCTCGGCATCAATCAGGAAGCTGATGCGATGGATGCCATCGTAGGTTTTTCCCATAAACGATTTCTCACCCCAGACACCGAACTGCTCGCATACCTGATGATCTTCATCGGACAGGAGCGTGAAGTTAAGCACTTCTTTTTCAGCAAATCGGGAAAGCTTTTCAGGTTTATCGGTGCTGATCCCCAGGACTTCAACACCTGCTTTTTTTAACTGATCCATGTTATCGCGTAAGCCGCAGGCTTGCACGGTACAGCCCGGCGTCATGGCTTTCGGGTAGAAATAAACCAGAACACGCTGTCCCTGGAAGTCGGTTAAATTTACTTGTTCTCCGTCTTGGTCCGGCAAGCTAAATTTCGGTGCGATATCACCGGCTTTCAGTGGGTTCATTACTTAACTCCATCCTGTTCATCATGCTGTGAGTAATTGACGACGTTAATACTGCCTTGCGCATTGAGTTCTGTACAGAGTGCTTTAAAGGCATCCTCAATATTTGCCGAATCGTGTGACGCGGGACTATGTGCCGTGATTTGGATAAACAGTTGTGCAGACTTTCCGTTTTCAGCCGGTTGTGTGCGAGAAACCAGTTCCGCGATATTCATTTGGTGACTGTCAAAAAGTGCGGTAAAGCGTTCTATCAGATGGGGAGAGTCGGGGACATCGACCTGCACCCATACCGTGGCGGGCATCGCCGGACGGGGGCGAGCAGTCGTTCGCTTCATCACAATCAATAAATCCAGCTCTGCACCTTTCAACGGCAAGGTTGATTCAATCAGGGTTATGGCATTCCAGGTACCGGATAACAGCATAATAAAAGTAAACTCGTCACCCAGCATGGCCAGTCGGCTGTCTTCAATATTACAGCCACAACTGCTGACATGACGAGTGATGGTGTTCACAATTCCCGGGCGATCAGCACCCAGCGCAGTAATGACCAGATAGTGTTGCGATGACGGTGTCAAACCTGTTCTTCCTTTGAGAGGTGAGGTAATCATAAGGAAAGCATAAAAAAAACATGCATACAACAATCAGAAGGGCTATGGTCGCTTGCTTTTATTGTCGTACCAAACGTACCATTGAGACACTTGTTTGCACAGAGGATGGCCCATGTTCACGGGAAGTATTGTCGCGCTTATTACGCCGATGGATGAGAAAGGTAAAGTCTGCCGGTCGAGCCTGAAAAAACTGATTGATTATCATGTCGCCAGCGGCACCTCGGCGATCGTTTCGGTTGGCACCACCGGTGAGTCCGCCACGTTGAGTCATGATGAGCATGGCGACGTGGTAATGATGACGCTGGAGCTGGCCGACGGGCGTATTCCGGTGATTGCCGGAACCGGCGCCAATGCGACCGCAGAAGCCATTAGTCTGACGCAGCGTTTCAACGACAGTGGTATTGTCGGCTGCCTGACGGTGACGCCTTACTACAACCGCCCAACCCAGGAAGGCCTGTTCCAGCATTTCAAAGCCATCGCTGAACATACTGACCTGCCGCAAATTCTGTATAATGTGCCGTCCCGTACTGGCTGCGATATGCTGCCGGAAACCGTTGGTCGTCTGGCGAAAGTAAAAAATATTGTCGCTATCAAAGAGGCCACAGGGAACTTAAGTCGTGTTCACCAGATCAAAGAGCTGGTTTCAGACGATTTTATTCTGCTCAGCGGTGATGACGCGACCGGGCTGGACTTTATTCAGCTTGGTGGTCATGGCGTGATTTCTGTTACGTCTAACGTAGCGGCACGTGATATGGCTGAAATGTGCAAACTGGCGGCAGAAGGGCACTTTGCCGAGGCGCGGGTGATCAATCAGCGTCTGATGCCGTTACACAACAAACTATTTGTCGAACCCAATCCTATCCCGGTGAAATGGGCATGTAAGGAGTTGGGACTTGTGGCGACCGATACACTGCGTCTGCCGATGACGCCAATCACGGACAATGCTCGTGATATCGTCAAAGCGGCGCTTAAGCATGCCGGTTTGCTGTAAAGTTTAGGGAGATTTGATGGCTTACTCAGTACAAAAGTCGCGCCTGGCCAAGGTTGCGGGTGTTTCGCTTGTTATGTTGCTCGCGGCCTGTAGTTCTGATTCGCGCTATAAGCGCCAGGTGAGCGGTGACGAATCCTATCTGGAGGCTGCACCGCTTGCTGAGCTTCACGCGCCAGCTGGGATGATTCTGCCGATAACCGCAGGTGACTATAATATCCCGGTTACTAACGGCAGTGGTGCCGTAGGTAAAGCGCTGGATATTCGCCCACCGGCTCAGCCGTTAGCATTAGTCAGTGGCGCACGTACCCAGATTGCGGGTGATACGGCAACATTGTTGGTGGAAAATGGCCGTGCCAACACTCTGTGGCCGCAGGTTGTCAGCGTGATTCAGTCTAAAAATTACACTATCACCAAACGCGATGATGCCAGCCAGACGCTGACTACCGATTGGGTTGACTGGAACCGTCTGGATGAAGACGAACAGTACCGTGGACGTTATCAAATCTCGGTTAAACCGCAGGGCTATCAGCAAGCGGTGACGGTGAAACTGGTTAACCTCGAACAGGCCGGTAAGCCAGTAGCTGATGCGGCGTCAATGCAGCGCTATAGTGCTGAGATGATGAACGTCATTTCTGCGGGTCTGGATAAGAACGCCACCGATGCTGCGAATGCCGCGCAGAACCGCTCTGCAGCAACTATGGATGTCCAGAGTGCTGCCGATGATACCGGGTTACCGATGTTGGTCGTTCGTGGACCGTTCAACGTGGTGTGGCAACGTCTGCCGGCGGCCCTTGAGAAAGTGGGCATGAAAGTGACCGACAGCACCCGTTCTCAGGGCAGTTTCGCCGTGACCTACAAACCACTGTCTGACAGCGGTTGGCAGGAACTGGGCGCAACCGATCCGGGTCTGGTATCCGGTGACTACAAACTGCAGGTCGGTGATTTAGACAACCGCAGCAGTATGCAGTTTATCGATCCGAAGGGACACACCCTGACGCAAAGCCAGAACGACGCGCTGGTTGCCGTCTTCCAGGCAGCTTTCAGTAAGTAAAAATAAAGGGCTGGAGTAATCCAGCCTTTTTTTCTGATATGATACGCAAACGTGTGCGTCAGCAGAAAAGCGCAATATTTATCGTTAATTCACACCCAGGAGTAATAAAGATGCAAAAGCAAGCTGAGTTGTATCGTGGTAAAGCGAAGACCGTATACAGCACGGAAAACCCGGACCTGTTGGTGCTCGAATTCCGCAATGATACGTCAGCAGGGGATGGCGCGCGCATTGAACAGTTTGATCGTAAAGGTATGGTGAACAATAAATTCAACCATTTCATTATGACTAAGCTGGAAGAAGCGGGTATTCCTACCCAAATGGAGCGACTGCTTTCTGATACCGAATGTCTGGTGAAAAAACTGGAGATGGTACCGGTTGAGTGCGTGGTGCGTAACCGTGCGGCAGGTTCTCTGGTGAAGCGTTTAGGCGTTGAGGAAGGTATTGAACTGAATCCGCCTCTGTTTGATCTGTTCCTGAAAAATGATGCAATGCACGACCCGATGATTAACGATTCTTACTGCGAAACTTTTGGTTGGGTGAGCAAAGAGAATCTGGCACGTATGAAAGAGCTGACCTACAAGGCCAATGACGTGCTGAAGAAAATGTTTGATGACGCAGGCCTGATTCTGGTCGACTTCAAACTTGAGTTTGGCTTGTATAAAGGCGAAGTCGTTCTGGGTGATGAATTCTCTCCGGATGGTAGCCGCCTGTGGGATAAAGAAACCCTGGATAAAATGGATAAAGATCGCTTCCGCCAGAGTCTGGGCGGCCTGATCGAAGCCTATGAAGCCGTCGCGCATCGCCTGGGCGTGAAGTTAGACTGATCCCTCCTTCGAGCCGGCGATCGCTCACCGGCTCATCAATCATACCTATTTGATTACTGTTTCTTATGGTAATCCTGTTCCGAACCGCCTACGATCATCATCATAATGAATAAAAAGTTGAGGTGATTATGCGCTGGCAAGGGCGTCGTGAAAGTGACAATGTAGAAGACAGACGTAATAGCTCTGGTGGTGGTCCTTCTATGGGCGGGCCAGGTTTTCGTTTGCCAAGTGGTAAAGGCGGCATCATCCTGCTGATTGTGGTGCTCGTGGCAGGGTATTACGGCGTGGATCTCACCGGATTAATGACAGGCCAACCCGTTTCACAAGAACAATCAACGCGCTCCATCAGTCCCAACGATGATGAAGCAGCCAAATTTACCTCGGTGATTCTGGCGACAACGGAAGATACCTGGGGGCAGCAGTTTGAAAAAATGGGCCGTACCTATCAGCAACCCAAGCTGGTGATGTATCGTGGTTCCATGCGTACCGGTTGCGGAGTGGGTCAGTCCATTATGGGACCGTTTTATTGCCCGGCTGACGGTACTGTTTATATCGACCTCTCATTCTATGACGACATGAAAAATAAGCTGGGCGCTGATGGTGATTTTGCTCAGGGCTATGTCATTGCGCATGAAGTGGGTCACCATGTGCAGAAACTGCTGGGTATCGAGCCAAAGATTCGCCAGATGCAACAGAACGCCTCACAGGCTGAAGTGAATCGACTTTCCGTGCGTATGGAACTGCAGGCGGATTGCTTTGCCGGCGTCTGGGGGCACAGTATGCAACAGCAAGGTGTGCTGGAGTCAGGTGATCTGGAAGAAGCGTTGAACGCCGCACAGGCCATTGGCGACGATCGCCTGCAGCAGCAGGGGCAAGGACGGGTGGTGCCGGACAGCTTTACGCACGGGAGCTCTGAACAGCGTCTTACCTGGTTTAAGCGTGGCTTTGATAGCGGCGATCCGGCGCAATGCAATACCTTTGGTAAAGGCATGTAAGATATTGAGGCAGGGATGTCTGACTACATCGCGCTGCGTGCGCTAACTGAACAAATGACCCGGGAAGGGATCCGCCGTTTGCTGATTATCAGTGGCGAGGGACTCTGGTGTCAGGAGCAGGCGTTAGCGCTGCGCGATACATTACCCGGCGACTGGCTGTGGGTTGGTGCAGAGCCTCCCTCAGAGCCGGGCTGTACGCCACAGGCGTTGCAAACGTTACTGGGACGTGAATTTCGTCATGCAGTCTTTGATGCGCGGTCTGGGTTTGACGCCGCAGCGTTTGCCGCATTAAGTGGTACGCTGTATGCCGGGAGCTGGCTGGTGCTGCTGACGCCCCCCTGGAACAGCTGGCAGACATATCCGGATGTAGATTCGCTGCGCTGGAGTGACTGCGCACAACCCATCCCTACGCCACACTTTGTCGAACACTTCAAACGGGTCATCACTCGCGACAGACAAGCTCTGCACTGGCAGCAGAATCAGTTATTTTCATGCCCACATTTCCCTGAACGCGCTGACTGGCAAGCCGCGAATGGGGAGCCTCAACCTGAGCAGGCGGCGATTTTACAACATCTGTTGGCTATGCCCTGTGGTGTGGTAACAGTGACTGCAGCACGTGGTCGGGGTAAATCAGCCTTAGCAGGGCAGTTGATTTCACGCATGAAGGGAACGGCAATTGTTACTGCGCCCGCTAAAGCGGCAACCGATGTGCTGGCACGCTTTGCCGGTGAGCGTTACCGCTTTATGGCCCCGGATGCGCTGTTAGCCGGGACTGAAACCGCAGACTGGCTTGTTGTTGATGAGGCCGCTGCCATTCCTGCACCGTTGCTGCATCAACTGGTTTCGCGTTTTCCCCGCACGTTGTTAACGACTACGGTTCAGGGTTATGAGGGAACCGGCAGAGGGTTCTTGTTAAAATTCTGCGCCCGTTTCCCGGCGCTGCGCCGATATGAGTTACAGCAGCCCGTCCGGTGGGCGCAGGGGTGTCCGCTGGAAAAAGTCGTCAGCGATGCACTGGTATTCGATGACGAAACTTTTATGCATTCGCCTCGGGGAGAGATCCGTTTTTCCACGTTTGAAGCGAATGCCTGGCGCACCAGGCCGAATCTGCCGCTGGCGGTATATCAGTTGCTTTCCGGGGCGCATTATCGCACCTCACCGCTGGATCTTCGCCGGATGATGGATGCGCCAGGTCAGCATTTTCTTCAGGCATCGGCCTCGGACTCGGTGGCTGGTGCCGTCTGGCTGGTGGACGAAGGAGGATTATCCGCAGAATTAAGTCAGGCTGTCTTTGCCGGGCACCGTCGACCAAGAGGGAATCTGGTGGCTCAGTCTCTGGCTGCCCACGGATGTTATCCGCTGGCGGCGACGCTCACTGGACGTCGGGTCAGCCGTATCGCGGTTCACCCCGCGCGCCAGCGGGAAGGTATAGGGCAACAGCTGATTATGCAGGTCCATCGCTATTCCACGCAGTGTGATTACCTCTCCGTCAGTTTTGGTTATACGCAAGAGCTATGGCGTTTCTGGCAGCGTTGTGGCTTTGTGTTGGTTCGTATGGGGAACCACCGGGAAGCCAGCAGCGGGTGCTACACCGCAATGGCTTTACTGCCCATCAGTGAGGCGGGGAGGCGTCTCGCTGAGAGGGAGAACCTGCGCTTGCGTCGTGACGCTGTGATTCTGGCTCAGTGGAATGACGAGGCCATTCCGGTATCCCCACTGAAAGAAACTACGCTTAATGATGATGACTGGGAAGAACTGGCGGGATTTGCCTTTGCACATCGGCCACTACTTACCTCATTGGGTTGTCTGAGTCGCCTGCTTCAGAACAGTACGCTTCCTCTCCCGGCGCTGCGAGGACGTTTACAAGAGCAATGCACTGACGCACAACTGTGCGAGCGACTGAACGTTTCTGGTCGTAAAGCATTGTTACTGCTTCAGCGTGCAGAGGCGGCGCAGGCGTTAGCGCAACTGGATACTGAACGCGAACAACGGCTACATAATCGCATTATGCAATGGTAATTTTTTCACTAACTTCTTCAATTTCCTGGCATGGTCATTGCGATTAAGCGGCGTAGAATGACGCTCATCAGTTAAGGAGATCGCCATGAAACATGACCATTTTGTTGTTCAAAGCCCCGATAAACCCGCGCAACAGTTGCTGCTGTTGTTTCATGGTGTAGGCGATAACCCTGTTGCCATGGGAGAGATAGGATCCTGGTTTGCACCTTTGTTTCCGGATGCGCTGATAGTGAGTATAGGCGGTGCTGAGCCATATGCTGCCACCTCCGGGCGTCAATGGTTTTCCGTTCAGGGCGTAACGGAAGAGAACCGTCAGGAACGTGTTGACGCTATCATGCCGGTATTTATCGAAACCGTTCGCTACTGGCAAAAACAGAGCGGCGTCGCACCTGGGGCAACTGCATTGATAGGCTTTTCGCAGGGGGCTATTATGTCGCTTGAAAGCATCAAAGCCGAGCCTGGACTGGCATCACGGGTGATTGCCTTTAATGGTCGTTACGCCAGTTTGCCGGAAGTGGCAACGACTGCCACGACAGTACATTTGATTCACGGTGGTGAAGACCGGGTGATTGAGTTATCTCACGCCGTTGCGGCTCAGGACGCGTTAATTCGCGCGGGCGGTGATGTGACGCTGGATATCGTTGAAAACCTGGGTCACGCCATTGACGATCGCAGCATGCAGTTTGCTCTCGACCATTTGCGCTTTACTGTGCCGAAGCACTATTTCGATGAAGCGTTAAGTGGGGGGAAACCAAACGATGATGATGTCATTGAGATGATGTAACCCTGTAGGCCAGATAAGCGTAGCGCCATCAGGCGCGGGTGCCGGATGGCAACGCTACGCGTATAATTCGGCCTACGGGTTATTTTTTCGGTTGGTCTTTGTTCGGCCAATCGTCGTCGTCGTCCCATTTATCGTTAAAGTCACGATGCGGGGGAAGCTCCGGTTTATTCGCGAGAAATTTTTTGTGGTCGACGCGCTTGAGATCTTTAATTACATTCAGCAATACGCCTACCAGAAACACCAGCACTAAAATCCACCAATATTTAGCCAGCCAGTCCATGCTCATTTCCTCTTACAGGGCCACTCATCAGGTGACGAGTTGCTCCATGATACGTTGATACATTCGGGCAAGCAGTTGCAGGTCGGCGGCATTAACGCATTCATTTATTTTATGAATGGTGGCATTGACCGGACCAAGTTCAACCACCTGCGCCCCCATGCGGGCAATAAAACGCCCATCGGACGTTCCGCCTGTAGTCAGTAACTGCGGTTTAATTTCATTATAGTGCTCAATGGCGTTCACCACTGCATCCACCAGTTTGCCGCGCTCGGTCAGGAATGGCTGGCCGGAGAGCCACCAGTCAACGGTGTAACGCAACTGGTGCTTATCCAGCAATTCCAGCACCCGGGATTTGATCATCTCGTCATTTAACTCAGTGCTGAAACGGAAGTTGAACTGGATAAACAGTTCACCAGGGATAACATTGTTGCTGCCGGTTCCTGCCTGAATATTGGCAATTTGCATGCTCGTTGCCGGGAAGAATTCATTGCCCTGATCCCACTCGATCGCCACCAGTTCATTCAGCATTGGCGCTGCGCGGTGAACCGGGTTATCGGCCAGATGCGGGTAGGCTACGTGACCCTGCACGCCGTGAATGGTCAGGTTGCAGGTCAGTGAACCCCGACGCCCATTTTTAACCACGTCACCGACGATTTCCGTACTGGACGGCTCGCCGACCAGACAATAGTCCAGCCGCTCGTTGCGCGCCATCAGCGCTTCAACAACCTTAACGGTGCCATTTTTGGCGCTGGCTTCTTCGTCTGAAGTGATTAAAAACGCCAGACGGCCTTTGTGGTTAGGGTGTTGGGCGACGAAGCGCTCAGCTGCGACAACCATCGCCGCCAGCGAGCCTTTCATATCGGCAGCGCCACGCCCGAACAGCAGACCGTCGCGGATCGTCGGTTCAAATGGCGGATTAATCCAGCGATCAACATCGCCAGCGGGCACTACGTCAGTGTGACCGGCAAATGCCAGCGTCTCACCTTGTCCGCGCCATGCCCAAAAATTCTGTGTGTCACCAAAATCCATACGCTCAACGGTAAAACCTACCGCGCGCAGGCGTTCAATCATTAACGCCTGGCACCCGGCATCATCCGGGCTCAGGGAAGGACGGCGAATAAGCTGCTGTGTCAGCTCAATAACCGGGCACGACATAGACTACACCTCATTAAAAAACTGCATATAACTGGATTCACTGAAACCCAGCAGCATAGGCTTACCCGGCGCGCAGAGCAATGGGCGTTTGATAATTGCTGGCATTTCAATCATCAACGAGGCGGCGGCATCCGCATCGGTAATTTGATTACGCGTTGCTTCATCGAGTCTACGCCATGTGGTCCCACGCGTATTGAGCAGTGACTCCCAACCTAACTCGCTGATAAAGGATTGTAATAGCGCGTTGTCGAGGCCATCGACGCGATAATCATGGAAACGATAGTCGATCCCGTGAGCTTCCAGCCAGCGCCTGGCTTTTTTAATGGTATCGCAATTCTTAATGCCGTAGAGGGTGATCATTTGAATCCTTATTAACGTAATTTGAATATTTATTCTTGTGCTTTGTGATCCCTGATAATACATATTGTCATTCAATCGTTATAGAAAAATATAACATTGTTGAACAACAGTGAATAATGATTCCTGAAAGTTCCGAAACTCTCACTGAACTGGAATTCAGATTTTACCTCTTTGCATCAGACTGTTTTTCCATCAGAATTGCCAGAGTAGTAGATGATGTATGAATATTTCAAAATATTGCAGTAAGTCACATAAAATTTATGGGTATGGCGCATAGTGATGACATGACCCCCAGCACTGGAGAATGTAATCACAACTATCGATTAAATTATCTTCTTTGAAAGAGAATGATTTTGTAGAATATCCATAATAATAAGAGAGGTTGTTATGATTGAACGTGAACTGGGGAACTGGAAAGACTTTATCGAAGTGATGCTTCGTAAATAAATTTCTGGCAGACAATCCTGAAAAGGATAAAAAAAGGCGACTTATTGTAAGTCGCCTTTTTTGTGTGTTATTCCGGTTTTGGCTTCAGAGGGAAGCGCCTGCGCACCAGTACAAAGAACAGTGGGACGAAGTAAATAGCCAGAATTGTGGCTGAAATCATTCCGCCCATCACGCCGGTACCAACCGCATGTTGACCGCCGGAGCCTGCACCGCTGCTGATGGTCATCGGTAACACCCCGAATATAAACGCCAGAGAGGTCATCAAAATCGGACGCAGGCGCTGGCGACACGCATGCAGCGTGGCGTCGAGCAAATCGTGCCCTTTTTCATTCATCTCATTGGCGAATTCAACAATCAAGATCGCGTTTTTGGCCGAAAGCCCGATAACTGTTAATAACCCGACCTGGAAATACACATCGTTTTCCAGACCCCGCGCCCAGGTTGCCAGCAGGGCGCCAATCACCCCCAACGGTACGACCAGCATGACGGAGAATGGAACAGACCAGCTTTCATACAGCGCGGCGAGGCACAGGAATACCACCAGCAGTGAAATGGCATACAGAGCAGGGGCCTGGGAACCAGAAAGTCGTTCCTGATATGACATTGCCGTCCATTCGAGGCCGAATCCAGTCGGCAACTGATGGACCAGGGATTCCATTACGTCCATTGCTGTACCGGTACTGACGCCGGGCGCGGCTTCCCCTACGATCTCGACGGCAGAGTAACCGTTATAGCGTTCCAGGCGCGGCGAACCTGTCTCCCAGCGCGAAGTGGCAAATGCTGAGAAGGGCACCATGCCGCCGCTATTATTGCGCACGTACCAGAGATTGATGTCATCAGGAAGCATGCGATATTTTGCTGCCGCCTGTACATAAACCTTCTTCACGCGCCCCCTGTCCATAAAGTCATTGACGTAACTGGAGCCCCAGGCCGTCTGCAATGTATCGTTGATATCATCAATCGAAACCCCCAGCGCCTGGGCTTTACGCTGGTCGATATCAATTTGCAACTGCGGGCTGTCGTCCAGACCATTATGGCGTACGCGGGTCAGGGAGGTGTCTTTAGCTGCAAGCTCAATCAGCTTGTCACGTGCCGCCATTAACGCATCATGACCCGCACCGGCATGATCCTGTAATTCCATATCGAAACCGGCAGAGCTACCGAGGCCGCTAATAGCCGGAGGGCTACTGGCGAAGACACGGGCCTCTTTAATCTGGTTAAAGGCTTTGGTGGCGCGCTCGATAATGGCAAATGAGGTTCCGGTAGTGGTACCACGCTCATCCCAGTCTTTTAAGCGGACGAACATTCGCGCTACGTTTTGTCCATTTCCGCCAGGGCCGGAACCGACCGTGGAGAAGACTGACATAATGTTGTCTTTTTCATGGGTGAAGTAATACTTCTCCACTTCTTCCACCACTTTTAACGTCTGCTGCTGGGTGGAGCCGCTGGGCAACTGTACTGAAGTGGTGAACATACCCCTGTCTTCCAGCGGCAGGAAAGAGGTTGGCAGCCGCAGGAACAGGAACACCATTCCGCCGAGCAGCAACACGTAGATCAGTATCCAGCGCAGGCTGCGATGTAAGATTCTGGCGACACCTTTCTCGTAGCGTTCGGCGTTGTGGTTAAACATGCGGTTAAACCAGCCGAAGAATCCGGTTTGTCCGTGGTGTTCGCCCTTATGCAGCGGCTTGAGTAGCGTGGCGCACAGAGCAGGAGTCAGGATCATCGCCACCAGTACCGAGAGCACCATCGCTGAGACAATCGTAATCGAGAACTGACGGTAAATTGCCCCGGTCGTGCCGCCGAAGAAGGCCATCGGGATAAACACTGCCGACAACACCATGGCGATACCAACCAACGCCCCCTGAATCTGCCCCATCGATTTTCGTGTTGCTTCACGCGGCGAGAGACCTTCCTCGCTCATGATTCGCTCGACGTTTTCCACTACCACAATGGCGTCATCAACCA
Source organism: Citrobacter sp. Marseille-Q3906 (assembly GCF_916618775.1). Classification (NCBI taxonomy): domain Bacteria; kingdom Pseudomonadati; phylum Pseudomonadota; class Gammaproteobacteria; order Enterobacterales; family Enterobacteriaceae; genus Citrobacter; species Citrobacter sp. Marseille-Q3906. The sequence goes on along the minus strand of NZ_CAKAKA010000002.1, from coordinate 2,628,937 downwards.
GCAGGCCAATTGCCAGCACCATTGCAAACATCGTTAATGTGTTAACACTGTAGCCAAAGGCATAGAGCACAGAGAAGGTGCCCATTAAGACGACGGGGACAGCAATCGTGGGAATAAGCGTCGCACGGAAGTTTTGCAAAAACAGGTACATCACCAGGAATACCAGCGCAATGGCTTCCAGCAGCGTTTTCACCACGTCAATAATCGAAGCTTTTACAAAAGAGGTGGTTTCATATGCCACCTTGTATTCCAGACCATGAGGGAAGTACTGAGACAGCTCATTGAGGCGATTGATAACCAGATCGGCCGTTGCCATTTCATTGGCGCCAGAGGCGAGTTTAACGCCAAGACCAGATGCGGGATTTCCGTTAAACCGGCTGAGGTAGTCATACTTCTCGGCCCCCATTTCGACCGTTGCCACATCACTCAGTTTAACCTCTGAACCGTTCTGATTGACGCGCAGCGTAATATCGCGGAATTGTTGTGGCGTTTGTAGCAATGACTGAGCATTAATCGTCGCATTCAGCGCCTGCTTGTCCACTGAAGGTGTACCACCAAGTTGGCCAACGGCAATTTGAGCATTCTGTGACTCAATAGCATCGGTCACATCTTTGGCGGTCATCTGGAAGCTGTTAAGTTTGGCCGGGTCGAGCCAGATACGCATGGAGTATTGTGACCCGTAGGCGTCAATATCTCCCACGCCGTTAATTCGGCTGAGCGGATCCTGAATATTACTGGCGACGTAGTCTGCAATGTCCTGCTTGTCCATTGAGCCGTCAGTAGAGACAAAAGCGATGGTCAGAATATTGGTATCCCCGGTTTTACGCACGGTTACCCCCTGATCCTGTACCGCCTGCGGCAACTTACGCATTGCCGATTGCAGCTGGTTTTGTACCTGCTGCACGGCTTCATCAGGATCGGTTCCTGCTACAAAGCTAAGCATTACCGTCGCCTGACCCGTCCCGCTGCTTTGTGATGACATGTACATCAGATTATCGAGGCCGGTCATGTTCTGCTCGATAACCTGGGTCACGGTGTTTTCCAGAGTTTGTGCTGATGCACCAGGATAATTCGCAGTCACGCGCACGTTTGGCGGAGCGAGATCGGGATATTGCTCAACGGGCAGCGAAAAAATAGCCAGGGTTCCTGTCAGGCACAACAGGATAGCTAACACCCAGGCAAAAATGGGGCGATCGATAAAAAAATTCGCCATTAAAAGGGGACCTCGTGTTTCTGCATATAATAATGGGTATGACTTGCTTCACTGTAGCGGCAAGGTACGGGCCAAACGTGGAGAAAAAAAGAAGATAATGTAAATTATCATGCGCGTTTACAGCGTACCTTTTGTGCCAACGCCGTCTGGCCTGCACCTGGACTATCCGGCGTTTTATCGTTGTTTACATGAGTTGTCTTTCCCTTTATGCCGATCGAAAGCTGATGCTCACCAGCGTTCCGCCTCCGGAGGGCTGGGAGAAGGTCAACGTGCCGCCAAGTCTTTCTGCCCGCTCACGCATAATATTCAAACCGTAGTGTCCTGTAGGCTCATGAGGCTCACCAATTCCGATGCCGTTATCCCGGATATAAACAGTGTGGTTATCATCCGGTGCAGTCACGCAACTGACGGCAATTTCGGTCGCACTGGCATGTTTAATGGCGTTAAGCACAGCTTCACGCACGATCTGCAACAGATGCACCTGCATTTGCGCATCCAGCGCCAGCGTTGGTAATCGACAATCGAGTGTCAGTTTAGCCGAAGTCTGGTTTTGCAGGGTTTCCAGCATTTCATGCAGGGCGGAGGGCAGATCCGCCTGCTGCAAGGTCAGACGGAAGGTCGTGAGCAGCTCGCGCAGTTGGCGGTAAGCATCGTTCAACGCCTGAGAAAAGTCCGCCATGATACTCTGCGCCGGGGCGTTATCTTCCGGGATCGAGCGTTTCAGCAGCGTGAGCTGAATGCGTAAATAGGAGAGTACCTGCGCCAGCGAGTCGTGGAGTTCGCGCGCGATGGTCGCTCGCTCTTCCATTAACAATAACTGCTGAAAATGTTTCTGCGCCTGATTAAAGTACAGCCCGCGCCCCAGCATGGTCGAAACGCTGTTCAACAGCGGTGTGGAGGCATGCACATTGGGGCTTTGCCAGTGAAGTTCACCGTAAACGGTATCCTGCATCATGACCGGCAGGATCTGCATTGGCAGGTCGTGGCTTTCCGTCCCCTCGCTGATACGCCAGTTATCACCGACGGTGAGTTCCAGGAAATACGCAGCGTCGTGTTCGCGGACAATTTGTAAAATATGCCGGAAGCAGTGTACATCGATTTGGCTGGTATTCAGCGCCTGAGAACACTGGTACAACACTTCCAGGCGGCGGTTTGCTTCGTGGAGATCGTGCGTTTTCTCAGCCACAGAGGCTTCCAGCGAACGATACAGCTTATGCAACTCACTCGACATCTGGCTAAAGGTCTTAGCCAGCAATCCCAGTTCGTTAGGCAAATCAGTGTCCAGCGACGGGATATCAAACTGACCGTGTTCAATGTGCTGGCTGGCCATCACCAGCTTATTGAGTGGACGAACTACCTGCTGGCGAATACGCCGTAGGGTAAAGAACACCAGAGTAAATATTCCGATCCCGCCTGCCAGTGAAATCCCAAAAACCAGTTTCACTTTACGCTCGGCATAATGCTGTAACGCCAACACGAAGAGGTCAATTTGATCAACATAGTTGTTGATATTGGTTTGATACCATTTCAAATCGCCACTTATCAGTCGGGAGTTCATTTCCAGCCAGTTTGCATGCAGATGTCCATAGCGGCTTTTTACCGTTTGCGGCACATACCAGGCGTTCAGATTTTGTAATGCTGGAGAGTTTAGCGCCTGCTGGAACAACTCACGGTGTGAACTGAGTTGCGGGCTGTTGCTTTGTAGATCGTAACCCAGCCGATAGCTTTGCATGCGTAATGAACCGGCAATATTGATGGCTTCCGCATCTCGCAAGCTGCTGGTCAGTGTGAGCAGTGCAATGCCCGTTGAGAGAATTGACAGCAGCACAATGTAGAAAAAAGCCTTGGCCAGGCTGGCCGATACCGGACGTTTTACCGTCACTTGCGCATCCTCACACAATACATGTAGCGCTTTGATACAGCTAAAACGATTCAATGTATTTGATAAATGTTAATAAAATCGCCTGAAACAGGATGGTAACTGAAACGCAATTTCATATGCGATGAAATAAATTGATCTGCCACAGGTTCTGGATAAATAGTTGTGCTTCCTGGGCAAATGAACATTGCCGCCCTCTTCAGGGTCGGTTAATAACAACAGTCATATAAAGAATAAGGTTTTTGCAACCAAAAAAGAAGGAAGCCATGAATCGTTTTATTATGGTCAATAGCCAACAGTGCCTGGGATGCTATGCCTGCGAAGTCGCCTGTGTCATGGCCCATAATGGTGAGCAGCATGTCCTGAGCCAACGGCATTTTCAGCCCCGAATTACGGTCATTAAACATCAGCATCAACGCAGCGCGGTGACCTGCCACCACTGTGAGGATGCACCTTGCGCCAGAAGCTGTCCAAACGGTGCAATCAGCCATGACAATGACAGCATTCAGGTAAATTCGCAAAAGTGTATCGGCTGTAAATCCTGCGTCGTTGCCTGTCCCTTTGGCACGATGCAGATCGTACTTACTCCCGTTGCGAAAGGAAAGGTGAAAGCGACAGCGCATAAATGCGATCTGTGTCAGGGACGTGAAGAGGGACCGGCCTGCGTGGAAAACTGTCCGGCGCAGGCGCTACAGTTGGTGACGCAAACTTCGCTCACCGGTCTGTCAAAAGCACGTCGACTGCGCACGGCCAGTCTGGAGAGCCAGCCCTGGCATGCTAGGGCGACCGATTTAACCTCCCACATGATCACCAAACGCGAGCAGATGCAGGCTACTCCGCCGCGCGGCGAGCCAGATAAGCTGGCGATTGAGGCACGTAAAACCAGTTTTGATGAAATTTATTTGCCATTTCGTACGGCACAGGCCGAGCGGGAAGCCTCCCGCTGCCTGAAGTGTGGTGAACACAGCATCTGCGAATGGACGTGTCCACTGCACAATCATATTCCCCAGTGGATTGAGCTGGTGAAAGCAGGAAATATTGATGCAGCAGTGGAGCTTTCTCACCAGACCAACTGTCTGCCGGAAATTACCGGGCGGGTATGTCCTCAGGATCGGCTCTGTGAAGGGGCATGTACGGTGCGTAACGAGCATGGTGCGGTCACTATCGGGAATATTGAACGTTACATCTCTGACCGGGCGCTGAGTAAAGGATGGCGGCCTGATTTAGGCGATGTGCAAAAAGTGGATAAGCGTGTCGCTATTATTGGCGCAGGGCCTGCCGGTCTGGCTTGTGCGGATGTGTTAGTGCGCAACGGCGTCAGCGTCACCGTGTACGATCGCCATCCTGAAATTGGTGGCTTACTGACGTTTGGTATTCCGGCCTTCAAACTGGATAAATCGTTACTGGTGCGTCGTCGTGAAATTTTCAGCGCTATGGGGATTAATTTCCAGCTTAACTGTGAAGTGGGTAAGGACGTAACGCTGGCATCACTACTGGACGATTATGACGCCGTGTTTGTGGGCGTAGGGACCTATCGTTCTATGAAAGCGGATCTGCCGAACGAAGACGCGCCGGGCGTTTATGATGCGTTGCCGTTTCTGATTGCTAATACCAAGCAGGTGATGGGGCTGGATGAACTACCGGAGGAGCCGTTTATTGATACCGCCGGGCTGAACGTTGTGGTGCTGGGAGGCGGTGATACGGCGATGGATTGCGTACGTACCGCGCTACGCCACGGTGCAAGCCAGGTGACTTGTGCTTATCGTCGTGATGAAGCCAACATGCCTGGCTCGAAAAAAGAGGTAAAAAACGCACGCGAAGAGGGGGCTAACTTTGAATTTAACGTCCAGCCCGTTGAGCTGATGCTGAATGCCGATGGGGGCGTCAGTGGCGTACGTTTCTTACGCACACAGCTCGGCGAGCCTGATGCGCAGGGACGTCGTCGCCCGGTACCGATCGCGGGAAGTGAATTTGTGATGCCCGCTGATGCAGTCATTATGGCGTTTGGTTTCCATCCGCATGGTATGCCGTGGCTGGAGGCTCATGGTGTAAAGGTTGATGACTGGGGCCGGATTGCTGCTGATGCCGAGAGCGCTTATCGTTATCAAACGACTCATCCGAAGATCTTTGCTGGTGGTGATGCGGTACGTGGTGCGGACCTGGTGGTCACTGCAATGGCAGAAGGGCGACATGCAGCGCAGGGGATCGTCGACTGGCTGGGCATATACCCTAAATAATACGAGTTGCAGGAAGGCGGCAAAAGAAGAAATCCCCAGATGCATAGAGAGCTATGTGACCGGGGTTTCTGAGTACAGCCAACAAACCCGCCGCTTGAAGTATGACGGATATAAAATCAGTCAAATCTCACTAGCCTGGGGTCAAGACAAACCCGGTTTCACGGCGTAGTATTATTTCTCACTTCTCGCCGTGGAGCCGGTATGTCGCAACAAATTACCCTCATCAAAGATAAAGTCCTTTCTGATAACTACTTCATCCTGCGCAATATTACTTACGATCTGACCCGCAGCAATGGCGAGGTGATTCGTCACAAACGCGAGGTTTATGATCGCGGCAATGGCGCCACTATTCTGCTGTATAACCCGGAGAAAAAAAACGTCGTGCTGATTCGTCAGTTTCGCGTCGCCACCTGGGTGAACGGTAACGAAAGCGGACAACTGATCGAAACCTGCGCCGGGCTGCTGGATAACGATGAACCTGAAGCCTGTATTCGCAAAGAAGCGATCGAAGAGACCGGATATGAAGTTGGTGAGGTGCGTAAACTCTTTGAGCTCTACATGTCGCCAGGCGGCTTGACGGAATTGATCCACTTTTTTATCGCGCAGTACAGTGACAACCAGCGTGCCAATGCGGGCGGGGGCGTTGAAGACGAGGATATCGAAGTCCTGGAACTACCATTCACCCGAGCGCTGGAGATGATCACAACCGGGGAGATCCGTGACGGCAAAACGGTGCTATTGCTTAACTATCTGCAATCGTCGCATCTGATGGATTAGGTTACGGGGTTTATATTTCTTTACAAAATAACAGTCCAATCCGACGATTCTTATTGAGCCTCATCAGTAGCGCAAGGAAGATACCGATTAGGCTGTCTGTTTTGATTTCGGGGTTGTACCGTCCATGCGCTATCGCGTTATTTTCATCTTTCTGCTTGGTCTGCTACCGGCCCACTTTCTGTGGGCGGCACCTGCACAGCAGGTATTTTCCGACTGGCAGGTAACCTGCAATAACCAGAATTTTTGCGTGGCGCGAAACACCGGTGAACATCATGGCCTGGTGATGACCCTCAGTCGGAGTGCCGGAGCGCATACCGATGCGGTTTTGCGTATTGAGCTGGGCGGTCTGGATACCCCTGATGCCAAAGAAGCTGATATTGCGCCGCGCCTGCTGATGGACGGCCAACCGCTACCGCTGACTGGCGAACACTGGCGCATTTCCCCCTGGCAACTCATGACCGATGATCCTGCCACCATTAGCGCCTTTTTACAGACAGTTCAGAACGCCCAGGCGATTACTCTGCAAAAAGGCGTGCAAACCATTTCGCTGGCAGGGCTGAAAGCCGCGCTGTTGTTTATTGACGCCCAGCAAAAACGCGTTGGAAGTGAAACTGCCTGGATCGAAAAGGGTAACGAGCCGCCGCTTAGCGTACCTCCGGCTCCGGCCCTGAAAGGGGTAGCCGTCGTCAACCCAACACCAACACCGCTTTCTCAACAAGAGCGCAGTGAACTGCTGGATTACGGGAACTGGCGGATAAACGGCATCCGCTGTTCGCTCGACCCTATGCGCCGTGAAGTGCGGGTTTCGGCATTAACCGATGACAAAGCTCTGCTGATGATCGGCTGTGAAGCGGGTGCATATAACACTATCGATCTGGCATGGATTGTTTCGCGTACAAAGCCGCTGAGTTCGCGCGCGGTACGTCTGAATTTGCCTTTCAGGACGGACGCTGAAAGTAACGATATGGAGCTGACGAACGCTGTTTTTGATGAAAAATCGCGCGAACTGGTCACTCTCGCTAAGGGACGTGGAATGTCGGACTGTGGGATCCAGACGCGCTGGCGTTTTGACGGCCAGCGTTTTCGTCTGGTGCGCTATGCGCAGGAGCCCAGCTGTGATAACTGGCATGGACCTGATGCCTGGCCCACGCTGTGGATCACACGTTAAGTACGCGGTGCGCCTTTTCGACAATGTTATCGACCGTAAAGCCGAAGAAGGGGAATAACTTGTCCGCCGGCGCGGATTCTCCGTAGCTGCTCATGCCGACAATCGCACCTTTCAGACCGACATACTTGTACCAGTAATCCGCAATTCCTGCTTCCACCGCCACGCGCGCGCTCACGCTTGCAGGCAGGACTGATTCCCGGTACGCCTCATCCTGGGCGTCGAAAATATCTGTTGAGGGAAGGGAGACGACACGAACGTTACGGCCTTCTCCCGTCAGTTTTTCTGCTGCCAGTAGCGTAATTTCCATTTCTGAACCGGTAGCAATCAGGATCACATCCGGTTTACCGCCGCTGTCTTTCAGTATGTAGCCACCGCGGGCAATTTCTTTTACCTGTTCCGGGGTACGTTCAACCTGTGCCAGATTCTGCCTGGAGAGGATTAGCGCCGTTGGGCCATCATGGCGCTCTACCGCCAGTTTCCAGCCGACTGCCGCCTCAACCTGATCGCATGGACGCCAGGTGCTGAAATTAGGCGTCAGGCGCAGGCTGGCAAGCTGCTCGACGGCCTGATGGGTGGGACCATCTTCCCCCAGCCCAATAGAGTCATGGGTATAGACCATGATTTGCCGCGCTTTCATCAGCGCAGCCATTCGTGCCGCATTACGGGCATATTCAACGAACATCAGGAAGGTCGCGGTATATGGGACAAAACCACCGTGGTGGGCAATACCGTTGGCAATGGCGGTCATACCAAATTCGCGCACGCCGTAGTGAATGTAGTTCCCGGCTGGATCGTCTTTCAGGGATGTCGAACCTTTCCAGATGGTCAAATTGCTGGGGGCCAGATCTGCTGAACCGCCAAGCAGTTCAGGCAACATCGGGCCGTAAGTATTCAGGGTATTTTGCGACGCCTTCCGGGTTGCGATTTTGGCCGGGTTAGCCTGCAATTCCGCGATGTATTTCTGAGTGGTTTTTTCCCACTCTTTTGGCAGCCCGCCACTCATCCGGCGGGTAAACTCTGTGGCCAGTTCCGGGTGGGCTTGTTGATAGGCGGCGAATTTCTCGTTCCAGCTCTGCTGTGCTTTTTCACCTTTTTCGCGCGCGTCCCAGGCCCGGTAAATCTCTTTAGGGATCTCAAAAGCAGGATGATGCCAGCCCAGCTTCTGACGGGTCAGCGCAACTTCTTCTTCCCCCAGTGCTGCGCCGTGTGCTTCTTCTTTTCCGGCCTTATTCGGTGAGCCAAAGCCAATGATAGTCCGACAGATTATTAGTGACGGCTTATCGGTTACGCTTTGTGCTTCCTGAATGGCTTTCTTCACCGCCTCAGGATCGTGACCGTCTATCTCGTGTATGACATGCCAGTGATATGCTTCGAAGCGCTTCGCAGTATCATCGGTAAACCAACCTTTGGTTTCACCATCAATAGAAATACCGTTGTGATCGTAAAAGCCAATCAGCTTGCCAAGTCCCAGCGTTCCCGCCAGTGAACACACCTCATGAGAAATCCCCTCCATCAGGCAACCGTCACCCATAAAAACCCAGGTGAAGTGGCTGACAATCTCATGATCCGGCTGATTAAACTGTGCCGCCAGCGTACGCTCGGCTATCGCCATCCCGACCGCGTTTGCTAATCCCTGACCCAACGGTCCGGTGGTCGTTTCCACGCCCGGCGTATAGCCAATTTCCGGGTGCCCTGGTGTCTTTGAGTGCAGTTGTCGGAAGTTTTTTAACTCCTCTAACGGCAGGTCATAGCCGGAAAGATGCAGCAGGCTGTAAAGCAGCATTGAGGCGTGGCCATTCGACAGGATAAATCGGTCACGATCGTACCAGGTGGGATCGGTTGGGTTATGTCGGAGAAAATCGTTCCACAGTACTTCGGCAATATCGGCCATACCCATCGGCGCGCCGGGATGGCCAGAGTTAGCTTTTTGGACGGCATCCATACTCAGCGCACGAATGGCATTGGCAAGCTCTTTACGGGTCATAGGAAATACTCCTTGAAAAGTAAAGCGTTAGATGCGTGTGTTAATTCACACTTTTGGGAAAATTGCGGGCGAATACGCAAAAAGCATAGCAGACAAGCATGGTATTGCTGGTTTAAGCAGGTAACATGGTTGTTATAAATTGATAACAAATTCTTTCTTTGAGTAGTGAGAGTTTGGCGACCTTCAAAGTTTATGCCGCTGACTGAGGCGATAATGTGCGGCTCAATATACCCGTCATACTTCAAGTTGCATGTGCGTTGGCTACGCTCGCTTACCCCAGTCACATAGTTCGCTATGCTCCTGGGGATTCACTCCCTTGCCGCCTTCATGCAACTCGAATTATTTAGGGTATAGAAGGGTTACCTGCGCCACTTTTTTGATCGATACGTGAAAGGAACAACAAGATGGATGACCAGTTAAAACAAAGCGCCCTCGATTTCCACCAATTTCCAGTACCAGGTAAAATTCAGGTTTCTCCGACCAAACCTCTTGCCACCCAACGTGATCTTGCGCTGGCCTACTCGCCAGGTGTTGCAGCTCCGTGTCTGGAGATTGAAAAGGATCCGCTAGCGGCCTACAAATATACCGCGCGCGGCAACCTGGTCGCGGTTATCTCCAACGGTACTGCGGTACTGGGGCTGGGCAATATTGGTGCGCTGGCTGGCAAACCAGTGATGGAAGGTAAAGGCGTTCTCTTTAAGAAATTTGCCGGAATTGACGTGTTCGACATTGAAGTCGATGAACTCGACCCGGACAAATTTATCAACGTGGTGGCAGCCCTTGAACCGACGTTTGGCGGCATCAACCTCGAAGACATCAAAGCACCAGAGTGTTTTTACATTGAGCAAAAGTTGCGTGAACGCATGAATATTCCGGTGTTCCATGACGATCAGCACGGAACGGCGATCATCAGCACTGCAGCCATCCTGAACGGCCTGCGGGTGGTGGAAAAGAATATCTCTGATGTGCGCATGGTGGTGTCTGGCGCAGGTGCCGCGGCGATTGCCTGTATGAACCTGTTGGTTGCGCTGGGTATGCAGAAGCACAACATCGTGGTCTGCGACTCCAAAGGTGTGATTTATAAAGATCGCGAACCGAATATGGCGGAAACCAAAGCAGCTTACGCGGTGGTGGATGACGGTAAGCGTACTCTTGATGATGTGATCGACGGCGCAGACATTTTCCTCGGATGCTCCGGCCCGAAAGTGCTGACGCAGGAGATGGTCAAGAAGATGGCGCGTGCGCCAATGATCCTTGCGCTGGCAAACCCGGAACCGGAAATTCTGCCACCACTGGCAAAAGAGGTGCGTTCCGACGCCATCATTTGCACCGGTCGCTCCGACTACCCGAACCAGGTCAACAACGTACTGTGCTTCCCGTTCATCTTCCGCGGTGCGCTGGACGTCGGGGCTACCGCCATCAACGAAGAGATGAAGCTGGCCGCTGTACATGCCATTGCTGAACTGGCGCATGCCGAGCAGAGCGAAGTGGTGGCTTCCGCCTATGGCGATCAGGATTTGAGCTTTGGCCCGGAATACATTATTCCTAAACCGTTCGACCCGCGTTTGATCGTCAAGATCGCACCGGCGGTGGCGAAGGCGGCGATGGATTCTGGTGTCGCAACGCGCCCGATTGCCGACTTTGACGCTTATATCGACAAGCTGACCGAGTTTGTCTACAAAACCAACCTGTTTATGAAGCCGATTTTCTCTCTGGCACGCAAAGCGCCGAAGCGTGTTGTGCTGACCGAAGGGGAAGAGGCTCGTGTTCTGCATGCAACGCAAGAACTGATCACTTTAGGTCTGGCGAAGCCGATCCTGATCGGTCGTCCGAGCGTGATCGAAATGCGTATCCAGAAGTTAGGACTGCAGATCAAAGCGGGTGTCGATTTTGAGATCGTCAATAATGAATCCGATCCGCGCTTTAAAGAGTACTGGAGTGAGTATTACCAGATCATGAAGCGTCGTGGAATTACTCAGGAGCAGGCGCAACGTGCGGTGATCGCCAACACCACGGTGATCGGCGCGATCATGGTGCAACGCGGTGAAGCGGATGCGATGATTTGCGGAACAATCGGCGACTATCACGAGCATTTCAGCGTGGTGAAAGCGGTGTTTGGTCACCGTGATGGTGTTCATACGGCAGGTGCAATGAACGCGCTGCTGTTGCCAAGCGGTAACACCTTTATCGCTGATACGTACGTCAACGATGACCCGACGCCGGAGCAACTGGCGGAAATTGCAGTTATGGCGGCAGAAACAGTGCGTCGGTTTGGCATTGAACCGAAAGTGGCGCTGCTGTCGCACTCCAACTTTGGTTCGTCAAACTGTCCGTCGGCCAACAAAATGCGTGAAGCGCTCGAGCTTATTAAATCGCGCGCACCCGATCTGATGATTGACGGTGAAATGCACGGCGATGCTGCACTGGTGGAAAGTATTCGTAATGACCGGATGCCGGACAGCCCGCTGAAAGGCTCCGCTAATATTCTGGTGATGCCGAATATGGAAGCCGCGCGTATTAGTTACAACTTACTGCGTGTTTCCAGCTCTGAAGGCGTGACGGTAGGACCGGTGCTGATGGGTGTAGCCAAACCGGTACATGTTTTAACTCCAATCGCCTCTGTTCGTCGTATTGTAAATATGGTGGCGCTGGCAGTAGTCGAAGCTCAAACACAACCGTTGTAATTTCACTTTAATTATTTTCGGCGCGGGTTTCTCCCGCGCCTTCATACTCTAAATAATTCGAATTCCAGAAAGGCGACGATGCAGCGAATACCATGAACTTACTAAAGTAAGTGGCTGGTATGAGTAAGAAAGCCAACGAACCTGTAATTTGAAGTGTGACGGGTATTTTTATTTCTCTTCTCTTAGTGATCTACTTCACCTTTTAAACCACCTTGCCGAATTTTGTTATTTACTCTGACGAAAAATTGCCACGATGAGGACAGTTTCAGCAGAGGCGGTGAGCAATGGAAAAAGAACGCATCATTCAGGAATTTGTGCCGGGGAAACAGGTCACGCTGGCGCATCTGATTGCGCACCCAGGCGAAGAACTGGCGAAAAAGATCGGCGTTCCCGAAGCGGGCGCTATCGGCATTATGACCTTAACGCCAGGCGAAACGGCAATGATTGCCGGTGATTTAGCCATGAAGGCCGCAGATGTACACATCGGTTTTCTCGATAGATTTAGCGGCGCACTGGTGATCTACGGCTCGGTAGGCGCGGTGGAAGAGGCATTATTGCAGACAGTGAGTGGTCTGGGCCGGTTATTAAATTTCACTTTGTGCAACCTGACAAAAAGTTAATCAGAGGCGGCAATGAAACGTATTGCTTTTGTCGGTACGGTTGGGGCGGGGAAAACAACGCTCTTCAATGCGCTACAGGGAAATTATTCTCTCGCCAGGAAAACGCAGGCCGTTGAGTTTAATGAAAACGGCGATATCGATACGCCGGGAGAATATTTTAGCCATCCGCGCTGGTATCACGCCTTAATTACCACGCTGCAGGATGTTGATACGTTGATTTATATACACGCGGCAAATGATCAAGAAAGTCGCTTACCTGCCGGGCTGTTGGATATCGGCGCCAGTAAACGACAAATCGCCGTTATCAGTAAAACGGACATGCCGGATGCCGACGTCGCCGCAACGCGACAGCTACTTCGCGGGATAGGGTTCCAGGAGCCGATTTTCGAACTCAATAGCCATGACCCGCGCAGCGTGCAGCACCTGGTGGATTATCTGACTGAGCTCAGCCAAAAGGAGGAAAGGGCAGGTGAAAAAACTCATCACAGCTAATGATATTCGTGCGGCCCACGCACGCGGCGAACAGGAAATGTCGGTTGTTCTGCGCGCCAGCATCATCACCCCAGAGGCTCGCGAAGTCGCGGAGCTGCTGGGCGTCACAATCACTGAATGCGACGAATCCGCTCCGGCAGCCTCGCCTGCACCCGCTTCGGTGGATGATGGCAAAACGGAAAGCCAGCGCATTCGCGAGACCATCATTGCGCAACTGCCGGAAGGGCAGTTTACCGAAAGCCTGGTCGCGCAGTTGATGGACAAAGTCATGAAGGAAAAACAGTCGCTGGAGCAGGGCGGAATGCAGCCAAGTTTTACCTCGGTTACTGGCAAAGGCGGCGTAAAAGTCATTGATGGCAGCAGCGTGAAGTTTGGTCGTTTTGATGGCGCACAGCCGCATTGCGTCGGCTTAACCGACTTAGTGACCGACAAGGACGGAAGCAGCATGGCCGCTGGCTTCATGCAGTGGGATAACGCTTTTTTCCCATGGACGCTGAACTACGACGAAATCGACATGATTCTGGAAGGCGAACTGCACGTTCGCCATGAAGGCGAAACCATGATTGCCAGGGCCGGGGATGTGATGTTTATCCCGAAAGGCTCCAGCATTGAGTTCGGTACGCCATCAACGGTGAAATTCCTGTATGTGGCATGGCCTGCGAACTGGCAGTCCTGCTAAGGCGGATGTATGAAGGATTTCATTACCGAAGCATGGCTCAGAGCGAATCATACGCTCAGCGAAGGGGCAGAAATTCATCTCCCCGCTGACGCTCGCCTGACGCCATCTGCCCGGGAATTGCTGGAAGGCCGACATCTGCGGATTAAGTTTATCGACGAGCAGGGAAGCCTGTTTATTGATGGCGAAGAACAGCAACTGCAACCGGTGCATGGTTTAACCAGCAGTGATACGCACTCACTGGCGAGTTGTGAACTGTGTCATCAACCGGTGGCGAAGAAACCTGACACGCTGACGCATCTGACGGCGGACAAGATGGTCGCCAAAAGTGACCCGCGCCTGGGATTTCGCGCGGCGCTGGACAGCACCATCGGCCTGGCGGTGTGGTTACAGATTGAACTGCCTGAACAGTGGCAGCCGTGGCTGGCGGATATTCGCTCGCGTCTGGGCAACATTATGCGCGCAGACGCCATGGATGAGCCGCTGGCAGCACAAGCCATTGTTGGTTTAAGCGATGAAGATTTGCACCGGCTTTCGCATCAGCCGCTGCGCTATCTCGACCACGACCATCTGGTGCCTGAAGCCAGCCACGGTCGTGATGCTGTGCTGCTCAATTTGCTGCGAACCAAAGTCCGTGAAACAGAAACAGTGGCGGCCCAGGTATTTATCACCCGCAGTTTTGAAGTACAGCGACCGGACATTCTGCAAGCGTTGAACCGCCTGTCGAGCACGGTCTACGTGATGATGATCCTGAGCGTGGCGAAGCATCCGCTGAGTATCAGCCAAATCCAACAGCGACTGGGGGAGAAGCAATGATCATTGAACGTGCTCGCCAGCTCGCCTTGCGCTCACCTGCGCGGGTGGTGTTCCCGGATGCGCTGGATGTTCGGGTGCTGAAAGCTGCGAATTACCTGCATCAGCACGGTTTGGCACATCCCATTCTCGTCGCCAGTCCGTTTGCGTTGCGCCAGTTTGCTCTCAGCCACCGCGTGGCAATGGATGGCATTCAGGTAATCGACCCGCAAAGCAACCTGCAAATGCGTGAAGAATTTGCGCTGCGCTGGCTGGCGCGTGCTGGTGAAAAAACGCCGCCGGATGCGCTTGAGAAACTCAACGATCCGCTGATGTTCGCTGCCGCAATGGTTAGCGCGGGTAAAGCCGACGTCTGTATTGCGGGCAACCTCTCGTCAACAGCGAACGTGCTGCGTGCGGGGTTACGCATTATCGGATTACAGCCGGGTTGTAAAACGCTGTCGTCAATTTTCCTGATGCTGCCGCAGTATCTCGGACCGTCATTAGGATTTGCTGATTGCAGTGTCGTGCCGCAACCCACTGCAGCCCAGTTGGCAGATATTGCCATCGCCAGCGCGCAGACCTGGCAAGCGATTACCGGCGAAGAGCCGCGCGTCGCAATGCTCTCGTTTTCAAGTAATGGCAGTGCCCGTCACCCCAACGTTGCTAACGTGCAGCAGGCTACGGACATTGTTCGTGAACGTGCACCAGAGCTTACCGTTGATGGTGAATTGCAGTTTGATGCCGCTTTTGTACCGGATGTTGCGGCGCAAAAAGCACCGGCCAGCCCGTTGCAGGGCAATGCCAATGTGATGGTTTTTCCATCGCTTGAGGCAGGCAATATTGGTTACAAAATCGCCCAGCGTCTGGGAGGGTATCGAGCAGTAGGGCCTCTGATTCAGGGGCTTGCCGCACCGCTCCATGATCTCTCCCGCGGCTGCAGCGTACAGGAAATTATCGAACTGGCGTTGGTGGCAGCAGTGCCGCGCCAGACTGACGTGAGTCGTGAACGCGCCTCACAAACACTGGTTGTTTAGGTCCCGTTCTGGACCCCTTCTACTAAGAGGAAAGCACAATGGAAGCATTAGGAATGATTGAAACCCGGGGCCTGGTTGCACTGATTGAGGCTTCTGACGCAATGGTTAAAGCGGCACGCGTGAAACTGGTTGGCGTGAAGCAGATTGGCGGTGGCCTGGTTACCGCAATGGTACGTGGCGATGTGGCGGCCTGTAAAGCCGCAACGGATGCCGGTGCTGCCGCTGCCCAGCGCATTGGTGAACTGGTTTCTGTACATGTTATCCCGCGTCCGCATGGCGATCTGGAAGAAGTGTTCCCGATCAGCTTTAAAGGCGACAGCAACGACATGTAAGTAGCCCATGTGACGCCACTGCATGATTGATAAAAGCTGGCGTCACCCTCTCTCCTTTTCACATTACCTTCTGCGGAGGGTAGGGGGAGGTTTTACCTGAAATATGCCACGGAGGCGGGTATGAAACTGGCAATCGTCACAGGACAAATTGTTTGTACCGTACGCCATCAGGGGCTAGCGCACGACAAATTGCTGATGGTGGAAATGATTGACGCCTGCGGAAATCCCGACGGGCAGTGTGCTGTTGCTATCGACAGCATCGGGGCGGGAACCGGAGAGTGGGTGCTGTTGGTCAGCGGAAGCTCAGCCCGTCAGGCGCACCGCAACGAATCATCGCCTGTCGATCTGTGTGTTATTGGCATTGTCGATGAAGTGGTGGCCGGTGGTCAGGTGATCTTCCATAAATAAGGCAGAAAATCATGAATCAACAGGATATTGAACAGGTCGTGAAAGCGGTACTGCTGAAAATGAAAGACAGCAGTCAGCCCGTCAGCGCGGTTCAAGAAATGGGCGTCTTTGCCTCCCTGGATGACGCAGTGGCGGCAGCAAAACTGGCCCAGCAGGGGTTAAAAAGCGTCGCTATGCGCCAGTTAGCTATTCACGCCATTCGTGAAGCAGGCGAAAAACACGCCAGAGAATTAGCGGAACTTGCCGTCACTGAAACCGGCATGGGACGCGTTGAAGATAAATTTGCCAAAAACGTAGCGCAGGCACGCGGCACGCCGGGCGTGGAATGCCTCTCTCCACAGGTATTGACCGGCGATAACGGTTTAACGCTGATTGAAAACGCGCCGTGGGGCGTGGTGGCTTCGGTAACACCGTCCACCAACCCGGCAGCAACCGTAATTAATAATGCCATCAGCCTGATTGCCGCAGGCAACAGCGTGGTATTTGCGCCACATCCGGCGGCAAAAGGCGTTTCTCAGCGCGCGATAACTCTGCTTAACCAGGCGGTTGTTGCCGCTGGTGGCCCGGCAAACCTGCTGGTTACCGTTGCCAATCCGGATATCGAAACCGCTCAGCGTCTGTTCAAGTACCCAGGCATTGGCCTGCTGGTCGTTACCGGTGGCGAAGCGGTGGTTGACGCTGCGCGTAAACACACCAATAAACGCCTGATTGCGGCTGGTGCGGGTACCCCGCGGGTGGTGGTTGATGAAACCGCCGATCTGGTACGCGCCGCGCAGTCCATCGTCAAAGGTGCATCGTTTGATAACAACATTATCTGCGCCGACGAAAAAGTGCTGATCGTGGTGGATAGCGTTGCCGACGAACTGATGCGTCTGATGGAAAGCCAGCATGCGGTAAAACTCACTGCGGCCCAGGCCGAGCAACTTCAACCAGTGCTGCTGAAAAATGTCGACGAGCGCGGCAAAGGCACGGTTAGCCGTGACTGGGTTGGACGTGATGCGGGAAAAATCGCAGCGTCAATTGGTCTGAATGTACCAGACCAGACCCGCTTGTTATTCGTCGAAACCTCCGCCACCCATCCGTTTGCCGTAACTGAACTGATGATGCCGGTGCTGCCGGTGGTGCGGGTTGCCAACGTCGATGAGGCCATTGAACTGGCGGTAACGCTTGAAGGTGGTTGTCACCATACGGCGGCGATGCACTCACGCAATATCGACAATATGAACCGTATGGCTAACGCCATTGATACCAGCATCTTCGTCAAAAATGGACCGTGCATTGCGGGTCTCGGACTTGGCGGTGAGGGCTGGACCACCATGACCATTACTACGCCGACCGGGGAAGGGGTGACCAGTGCGCGCACGTTTGTGCGTCTGCGTCGCTGTGTGTTGGTGGATGCGTTCCGCATCGTTTAAGAGCGCTCTAAGGAGATAAAGAGATGGCGCACGACGAACAACTTTGGCTCACACCCAGACTGCAAAAAGCGGCAACGCTATGTAACCAGACGCCCACAGCCAGCGACTCACCGCTGTGGCTGGGTGTTGATTTGGGGACGTGTGATGTGGTGTCGATGGTTGTCGACAGTGACGGACAGCCGGTTGCGGTCTGCCTGGACTGGGCCGATGTCGTGCGTGACGGCATCGTCTGGGATTTCTTCGGTGCGGTGACCATTGTCCGTCGCCATCTCGATACGCTTGAGCAACAGCTGGGTTGCCGCTTTACCCATGCGGCAACCTCGTTCCCGCCGGGAACGGACCCGCGTATTTCCATCAATGTGCTGGAATCAGCAGGACTTGAAGTGAGCCATGTGCTGGACGAACCAACCGCTGTGGCAGATCTGCTGAAACTGGATAACGCAGGCGTAGTGGATATCGGCGGGGGCACGACCGGTATTGCTATTGTGAAGCGGGGTTTAGTGACCTATTCCGCCGATGAAGCTACCGGCGGGCACCACATTTCTCTGACCCTTGCGGGGAATCGTCGTATTCAGCTTGAAGAAGCCGAGCAGTACAAGCGCAGCAATGGAAAAGAAATCTGGCCGGTGGTCAAGCCGGTCTACGAAAAGATGGCGGAAATCGTCGCTCATCATATTGCAGGGCATGGAGTAACAGATTTATGGCTGGCCGGTGGTTCCTGTATGCAACCGGGTGTCGATGAGCTGTTCCGTAAGCGTTTCCCGGAACTGCAGGTGCATTTACCACAGCACAGTCTGTTTATGACCCCGCTGGCAATCGCGAACAGTGGGAGAGAAAAAGCGGAGGGAATCTATGCAAGCTGAATTGCAAACGGCGCTCTTTCAGGCATTCGATACCCTGAATCTGCAACGCGTAAAAACATTTAGCGTTCCACCAGTCACGTTATGTGGACTTGGGGCGCTCAGCACCTGTGGACAGGAAGCGCAAATGCGCGGACTGACGCATATGTTCGTGATGGTCGATAGCTTCCTGCATCAGGCCGGAATGACCGCCGGACTTGAACGTAGCCTGGCGATGAAAGGCGTGGCGATGACGTTGTGGCCGTGCCCGGTTGGTGAGCCGTGTATCACGGACGTTTGCGCGGCGGTAGCGCAACTGCGTGAATCAAAGTGTGATGGCGTTGTGGCCTTTGGTGGCGGTTCTGTACTGGATGCCGCCAAAGCGGTGGCATTGCTGGTGACTAATCCGACGCAGACGCTGGCCGATATGACGGAACACAGCACGTTACGCCCGCGTCTGCCGCTGATTGCCGTACCAACCACCGCCGGAACAGGTTCGGAAACTACCAACGTCACGGTGATTATTGACGCCGCGACTGGACTGAAAAAAGTGCTGGCTCACGCCACGCTGATGCCGGATGTGGCCATTCTTGATGCCGCATTGACGGAAGGGGTGCCTGCGCATGTTACGGCGATGACCGGAATCGATGCGTTGACCCACGCCGTTGAGGCTTATAGTGCCCTGAACGCAACGCCATTTACCGACAGCCTGGCGATTGGCGCGATTGCGATGATTGGCAAATCGTTACCGAAAGCGGTGGGCTACGGTCACGACCTGGCTGCGCGGGAAAGCATGCTGCTGGCTTCCTGTATGGCGGGGATGGCTTTCTCCAGCGCGGGGCTGGGCTTGTGTCATGCGATGGCTCACCAGCCGGGCGCGGCGCTGCACATTCCGCACGGACAGGCTAACGCCATGCTGCTACCGACAGTAATGGGGTTTAACCGCATGGTTTGCCGTGAACGCTTTAGCCATATCGGCAGGGCGTTAACCAACAAGAAATCAGACGATCGTGACGCAATCAACGCTGTCATCGAGCTGATTACCGAAGTGGGCCAGACAAAACGACTCGCTGACGTGGGGGCGAAGCCTGAGCAATACAGCACATGGGCGCAAGCTGCGATGGACGATATTTGTATTCGCAGCAATCCACGAACCGCCACGCAGGCAGAAATTATCGCGTTGTATGCGGCGGCACAATAAATACACAAATGACAGGGAGTGAAGGGTATGGGAATTAACGAAATCATCATGTACATCATGATGTTCTTTATGCTGATTGCCGCCGTGGACAGGATCCTGTCGCAGTTCGGTGGTTCAGCGCGCTACCTCGGTAAGTTTGGTAAAAGCATCGAGGGATCGGGTGGTCAGTTTGAAGAAGGTTTTATGGCGATGGGCGCGCTCGGTCTGGCAATGGTCGGTATGACTGCGCTGGCGCCGGTATTAGCAAAAGTGCTCGGGCCGGTGATTATTCCGCTGTATGAAATGTTGGGCGCGAACCCGTCGATGTTTGCCGGAACGCTGCTGGCGTGTGATATGGGCGGCTTCTTCCTGGCGAAAGAACTGGCGGGCGGTGATGTTGCGGCATGGTTGTACTCTGGCTTGATTCTGGGTGCGATGATGGGGCCGACGCTGGTCTTCTCCATCCCGGTAGCACTGGGGATTATTGAACCCTCTGACCGTCGTTATCTGGCACTGGGCGTGCTGGCTGGTATTGTCACGATCCCAATTGGCTGTATCGCGGGTGGTTTGGTAGCGATGTATTCCGGCGTTGAAATCAACGGACAGCCGGTGGAATTTACCTTCGCGCTGATCCTGATGAACATGATTCCGGTGCTGATCGTTGCCGTGCTGGTGGCGCTGGGGCTGAAATTCATCCCGGAAAAAATGATCAACGGCTTCCAGATCTTCGCTAAGTTCCTGGTGGCATTGATCACAATCGGGCTGGCCGCTGCGGTTATCAAATTCCTGCTCGGCTGGGATCTGATCCCGGGTCTCGATCCTATCTTCATGGCGCCTGGCGATAACCCTGGTGAAGTGATGCGCGCCATCGAAGTTATCGGTTCTATCTCCTGCGTACTGCTCGGCGCTTATCCAATGGTTCTGTTACTGACCCGTTGGTTTGAAAAACCGCTGATGCGAGTTGGTAATCTCCTGAAAATCAACAATATGGCAGCTGGTGGCATGGTCGCAACGTTGGCGAACAATATTCCGATGTTCGGCATGATGAAGCACATGGATACCCGCGGCAAAGTGATTAACTGTGCGTTCGCCGTCTCTGCTGCCTTCGCTCTGGGTGACCACTTAGGTTTCGCTGCCGCAAACATGAACGCCATGATCTTCCCAATGATTGTCGGCAAGCTGATCGGCGGTGTAACGGCGATTGGTGTGGCTATGCTGCTGGTACCAAAAGACGAAAACGTTCCGGCAGAAGTGGAAGCCGAAACAGAAACGAAAGCGGAGGCGCAATCGTGAATACTCGCCAGCTATTGAGCGTCGGTATCGATATCGGCACCACCACCACTCAGGTGATCTTCTCCCGCCTTGAGCTGGTTAACCGTGCGG
This sequence comes from Citrobacter sp. Marseille-Q3906, assembly GCF_916618775.1. Classification (NCBI taxonomy): domain Bacteria; kingdom Pseudomonadati; phylum Pseudomonadota; class Gammaproteobacteria; order Enterobacterales; family Enterobacteriaceae; genus Citrobacter; species Citrobacter sp. Marseille-Q3906. Next base: position 2,607,821 of record NZ_CAKAKA010000002.1, on the reverse strand, counting down.
CAGTGTCGCAGGTGCCGCGTTACGAATTCATCAAACGTGAAATTAGCTGGCAAAGCCCGGTCTTCTTTACCCCCGTTGATAAGCAAGGCGGGTTAAAAGAGGCCGAACTTAAGGCGCTGATTCTGGCTCAGTATCAGGCAGCAGGTATTGAGCCACAGAGCGTTGATTCTGGCGCAATCATTATTACCGGGGAAAGTGCGAAAACCCGCAATGCCCGTCCGGCGGTGATGGCGCTCTCCCAGTCGCTGGGTGACTTCGTGGTTGCCAGCGCAGGTCCACATCTTGAATCGGTCATTGCCGGTCACGGCGCGGGTGCGCAAACCCTGTCTGAGCAGCGACTGTGCAGCGTACTGAATATCGATATCGGCGGTGGTACGTCTAACTATGTTCTGTTCGACGCCGGAAAGGTTAGCGGTTCAGCCTGCCTGAATGTTGGTGGGCGACTGCTGGAGACCGATAGCCAGGGGCGTGTAGTTCATGCGCACCAGCCGGGGCAAATGATTGTCGATGATGTTTTTGGCGCAGGTACAGATGCCCGTTCGCTTAATGCGGCGCAACTGATTCAGGTGGCGCGACGGATGGCTACGCTTATCGTCGAGGTTATTGACGGCAAACTTTCGCCGCTGGCTCAGGCGTTGATGCAAACCGGTTTATTGCCTGTGGGCATTAAGCCAGAGGTGATTACGCTTTCGGGTGGGGTGGGTGAGTGCTACCGCAACCAGCCTGCCGATCCATTCTGTTTTTCTGACATAGGACCGCTGTTGGCAACGGCGCTACATGAACATCCGCGTCTGCGTGAGATGAACGTGCAGTTCCCGGCGCAAACAGTACGTGCCACGGTCATTGGCGCAGGAGCACATACGCTATCGCTTTCAGGCAGCACCATCTGGCTGGAAGGCGTTGCGCTTCCGCTGCGCAATCTGCCGGTGGCTATCCCGGTTGATGAGGCTGATCTGGTCGCGGCCTGGCAGCAGGCGCTGATGCAGCTCGATCTCGACCCGAAAACTGACGCCTATGTCCTTGCGCTGCCCGGGTCGCTGCCAGTGCGCTACGCCGCGCTGTTAACGGTCATCGACGCGCTACTGGCCTTTGTCGCACGTTATCCGAATCCGCATCCCCTGCTGGTGGTAGCCGAGCAGGATTTTGGTAAAGCACTGGGCATGCTGTTACGCCCACAGTTACAGCAACACCCGCTGGCGGTCATCGATGAGGTGATTGTTCGGGCGGGTGACTATATCGACATTGGTACGCCTCTTTTTGGCGGATCGGTTGTGCCGGTGACGGTGAAATCACTCGCATTTCCTTCCTGAGGGAACGACTTATGAAACTAAAGACCACATTGTTCGGCAATGTTTATCAGTTTAAGGATGTAAAAGAGGTGCTGGCAAAAGCCAACGAACTGCGTTCGGGGGATGTGCTGGCTGGTGTGGCCGCGACAAGCTCGCAGGAGCGCGTGGCTGCTAAACAGGTGTTGTCGGAAATGACGGTAGCGGATATCCGCAACAACCCGGTGATTTCCTATGAAGAGGACTGCGTCACGCGTCTGATTCAGGATGACGTCAACGAAACGGCCTATAACCGCATCAAAAACTGGAGCATCAGTGAGCTGCGCGAGTACGTGTTGAGTGATGAAACCTCTGTCGATGACATTGCGTTTATGCGCAAAGGGTTAACGTCCGAAGTGGTCGCAGGCGTTGCAAAAATTTGTTCCAACGCGGACCTGATCTACGGCGGCAAAAAAATGCCGGTGATCAAAAAGGCTAACACGACTATCGGTCTGCCGGGCACCTTCAGTTGCCGTCTGCAGCCGAACGATACCCGCGACGACGTGCAGAGTATTGCCGCACAAATCTACGAAGGGCTTTCCTTCGGTGCGGGCGATGCCGTTATCGGTGTTAACCCGGTGACAGATGACGTGGAGAACTTAAGCCGCGTGCTCGATACCGTGTATGGCGTGATCGACAAATTCAATATTCCTACACAGGGCTGCGTGCTCGCGCACGTCACTACCCAGATCGAAGCGATTCGTCGCGGCGCGCCGGGCGGACTGATTTTCCAGAGCATCTGCGGTAGCGAAAAAGGGCTGAAAGAGTTTGGTGTCGAGTTGGCGATGCTGGATGAGGCACGCGCAGTGGGTGCTGAGTTCAACCGTATTGCCGGTGAAAACTGCCTGTACTTTGAAACCGGGCAAGGTTCTGCGCTTTCCGCAGGCGCTAACTTCGGTGCCGATCAGGTGACGATGGAAGCGCGTAACTACGGTCTGGCGCGTCACTACGATCCGTTCCTGGTGAACACCGTGGTGGGCTTTATCGGGCCGGAGTATCTCTACAACGACCGTCAGATTATTCGCGCCGGTCTGGAAGACCACTTCATGGGCAAACTGAGCGGCATCTCAATGGGTTGTGACTGCTGTTACACCAACCATGCTGACGCTGACCAGAACCTCAATGAAAACCTGATGATTTTGCTCGCCACCGCTGGCTGCAACTACATCATGGGCATGCCGCTCGGTGACGACATCATGCTCAACTATCAGACCACCGCGTTCCACGACACCGCGACCGTGCGCCAGTTGCTGAACTTGCGTCCGTCGCCGGAGTTTGAACGTTGGCTGGAAAACATGGGCATTATGGCAAACGGTCGCCTGACCAAACGGGCGGGCGATCCGTCACTGTTCTTCTGATGACGCGGGGATGACACACGATGGATCAAAAACAGATTGAAGAAATTGTACGCAGCGTAATGGCGTCAATGGGTGAGTCACAGCCGCAGGCTCAAGCGCCGTCACCGGAAGCGAAATGCAGCACCACACAGTGTGCCGCACCGACGGGGGAAAGCTGTGCGATGGACCTGGGTTCACCGGAAGCCAAAGCGTGGATTGGCGTTGAAAATCCGCACCGTGCTGAAGTGTTGACAGAGCTGCGTCGTAGTACTGCAGCGCGCGTATGCACCGGTCGTGCCGGTCCACGTCCACGCACTCAGGCGCTGCTGCGCTTCCTGGCTGACCACTCTCGTTCGAAAGACACCGTGCTGAAAGAGGTACCGGAAGAGTGGGTGAAAGCACAAGGGCTGCTGGAAGTCCGTTCAGAAATCAGTGACAAAAATCTGTACCTGACTCGCCCGGACCTGGGTCGTCGTCTGAGTGCGGAAGCGATAGAAGCACTGAAATCGCAGTGCGTGGCCAACCCGGATGTGCAGGTGATCGTTTCTGATGGCCTGTCTACAGATGCTATTACTGCGAACTATGAAGAGATCCTGCCGCCGTTGTTGTCTGGTTTAAAACAGGCCGGACTGAAGGTGGGTACGCCGTTCTTTGTACGCTATGGCCGCGTGAAAATTGAAGATCAGATTGGCGAACTTCTGGGGGCGAAGGCGGTGATTCTGCTGGTGGGTGAACGTCCGGGCTTAGGCCAGTCGGAGAGTCTTTCCTGCTACGCCGTCTATTCGCCACGTGTGGCGACCACCGTTGAGGCCGACAGAACCTGTATTTCGAACATTCACCAGGGCGGCACGCCACCGGTTGAAGCGGCTGCGGTAATTGTGGATTTGGCCAAGCGCATGCTGGAGCAAAAAGCGTCCGGCATCAATATGACCCGTTAAGGAGGCAGCATGCCAGCATTAGATTTGATTAGACCTTCAGTCACCGCGATGCGCGTGATTGCCTCCGTTAACGCGGAGTTTGCACGTGAACTTAAATTACCGCCACATATACGTAGCCTCGGACTCATCACGGCAGACTCTGATGACGTGGCGTATATTGCCGCTGACGAAGCGACAAAACAGGCGATGGTAGAAGTGGTATATGGCCGATCGCTGTATGCAGGAGCCGCGCATGGACCGTCACCGACTGCCGGTGAAGTGATGATCATGCTGGGTGGCCCTAACCCGGCGGAAGTTCGCGCGGGTCTGGATGCGATGGTCGCTAACATTGAAAGTGGCGCAGCGTTCCAGTGGGCGAATGATGCAGAAAACACCGCGTTCCTGGCGCATGTGGTCTCGCGTACCGGTTCGTATCTTTCAGCCACGGCAGGATGCGCGCTTGGCGATCCGATGGCCTATCTGGTGGCGCCGCCGCTGGAAGCGACATTTGGTATTGATGCTGCGCTGAAATCTGCCGATGTACAACTGGTGACCTACGTTCCGCCGCCGTCAGAAACCAACTACTCGGCGGCGTTTTTGACCGGTAGCCAGGCTGCCTGTAAAGCTGCCTGTAACGCCTTTGCCGATGCCGTTCTGGATATTGCCCGTAATCCGGTACAGCGCGCGTAAGAGAGGTTGTGATGATCAATGCACTGGGATTACTGGAAGTGGATGGCATGGTCGCTGCCGTGGACGCGGCAGATGCCATGCTAAAAGCCGCGAACGTGCGTCTGCTAAGCCACGAAGTGCTCGATCCTGGCAGGCTGACGCTGGTGGTGGAAGGCGATCTGGCGGCGTGTCGTGCGGCGCTGGATGCTGGCAGTGCCGCAGCACAGCGTACAGGCCGTGTTATTAGCCGCAAGGAGATAGGGCGGCCGGACGATGACACCCAGTGGCTGATTGGCGGTTTTAAGCGCGCACCGAAGAAATCAGAACAGAAGCCTGAAGTGAAATCTGAGGTGAAATCAGAGCAGATACAGGAAACTCCTGTGGCGACTGAATCCTCTGATGAATTACTGGCACTGTTAACATCGGTCCGTCAGGGAATGACGGCAGGGGAAGTGGCTGCGCACTTTGGCTGGTCACTTGAAAAAGCCAGAAATGCGCTGGAACAGCTCTTTTCTGACGGAGCGTTGCGTAAACGCAGTAGTCGCTATCGCTTAAAAAATTAACCTGTCGGAGGGCCGGGGGCTTCAATGAAGCTTCCGGCTTAAAAGATCATGAAAAAGAAACGTACTGCAAACCTGCACCATCTTTATCATGAAGCATTACCCGAAGACGTTAAACTTACGCCGATAGTAGAGGTGGATAACGTTCACCAGCGGCGAACAACAGATGTCTATGAGCACGCCCTGACTATTACCGCCTGGCAGCAGATATACGATCAGCTCCATCCGGGTAAATTTCATGGCGAGTTCACGGAAATCCTGCTCGATGACATTCAGGTGTTCCGTGAATACACCGGTCTGGCGCTGCGCCAGTCATGCCTGGTCTGGCCGAATTCATTCTGGTTTGGCATTCCGGCTACGCGTGGTGAGCAGGGATTTATTGGCACCCAATGCCTTGGCAGTGCTGAGATTGCAACTCGCCCGGGAGGGACTGAGTTTGAACTGAGTACACCAGACGATTACACCATTCTTGGTGTGGTTATATCTGAAGAGGCCATTGCTCGTCAGGCTAACTTCCTGCATAACCCGGAACGGGTGCTGCATATGCTGCGTAACCAGTCAGCGCTGGAAGTAAAAGAGCAGCATAAAGCGGCATTGTGGGGATTTGTGCAGCAGGCGCTGGCAACGTTCAGCGAGAATCCAGAGGATCTTCGCCAGACTGCGGTGCGCAAAGTGTTAGGCGATAACCTGCTGTTGGCGATGGGCACGATGCTGGAGGAAGCTCAGCCGATAATAACCGCCGAGAGTATCAGCCATCAGAGTTATCGTCGTCTGCTGTCGCGCGCGCGCGAATATGTGCTGGAAAACATGTCGGAGCCGCTGACTGTGCTCGATTTGTGTAATCAGTTGCATGTGAGCCGCCGTACGTTGCAAAACGCGTTTCACGCGATTCTTGGTATCGGGCCGAATGCATGGTTGAAGCGCATTCGTCTGAATGCCGTGCGTCGGGAGCTTATCAGCCCGTGGTCGCAGAGCTCGACGGTAAAAGATGCCGCAATGCAGTGGGGATTCTGGCACTTAGGGCAGTTCGCTACTGATTACCAGCAGTTGTTTGCGGAGAAGCCGTCACTGACGCTGCATCAGCGTATGCGCCAGTGGGCGTGATGGTATGAGCCTGTGACGTGCCGGATGCGACGCTAACGCGCCTTATCCGGCCTACGGGTTTTGCCGTTTTGTAGGTCTGACAAGCGTAACGCCATCAGGCAACTACACCCAGTCGCGGACCTGGATAAACTCGCTAAGGGCAGCTTCCGGGCTGTTCGCTTCCGGCTGCCAGTCGTACTCCCAACGCACCAGCGGTGGCATTGACATCAAGATGGATTCGGTGCGCCCACCGGTCTGCAAACCAAACAGCGTGCCGCGATCCCACACCAGATTGAACTCCACGTAGCGACCGCGACGATAAAGCTGGAAGTTACGTTCACGCTCGCCCCAACTCATCGCCTTACGACGCGCCACAATAGGCAGATACGCGTCGGTATAGCCTTTGCCAACCGCCTGCATAAAGTCGAAACAGTGGTCGAAGTTGGGCGTATTGAGATCGTCGAAGAACAGCCCGCCAATACCACGCTGCTCGTTACGATGCTTCAGGAAGAAGTAGTCGTCACACCACTTTTTATACCGCGGATAGACGTCATCACCGAACGGCTGACACAGATCAAAGGCCGTGCGATGCCAGTGAACGGCATCTTCTTCGTAGCCGTAGTAGGGCGTTAAATCAAAACCACCGCCAAACCACCAGACCGGGTCTGCCCCTGGTTTTTCAGCAATAAAAAACCGCACATTGGCATGGCTGGTAGGAATGTAAGGATTAAGCGGATGCACAACCAGCGACACCCCCATCGCCTCAAAGCTGCGTCCGGCAAGCTCTGGTCGATGTGCGGTAGCTGAAGCAGGCATCGCATCACCGTGAACGTGGGAAAAATTCACTCCCGCTTGTTCAAAAATACCGCCGTTGCGCAATACCCGACTGCGTCCGCCTCCGCCCGCTTCACGCTGCCAGCTATCTTCAACAAAATCAGCACCGTCCACGGCGGATAACTGCTGGCAAATATCATCCTGCAGGCTGAGCAGGAACTGTTTTACGCGCTGCGTATCGGGCTTCATGATTAACGCTTCTTCGAATGTGCTTTCTGGTTATCAAACCAGTGGAAATAGCTGATGACGCCATTGGCGATAGCGGTGGCGATTTTCTGACGAAATGCCGTCGTCCCCAGCAGCCGTTCTTCTTCCGGGTTGGTAATGAACGAAGTCTCGACCAGCACCGAAGGAATAGAAGGGGATTTTAGCACCACGAAGGCGGCCTGTTCCGTACTGCGACTGTGCAGACGGTGTACTGGCTTGATTTTCTTAAGAATATGCGAACCGAGGGTCAGACTGTTTTTTATCGTGTCGGTCTGTACCAGATCGAACAGTACCTGCTGCAGCAAATGGTCTTTATCAGTGGCTTTTTTCCCGGCAACTTCATCGGCGCGGTTTTCACGATCGGAAAGGTACTTTGCCATGGCACTACTGGCGCCGCGGTTTGACAGGGCAAAGACCGATGCACCAGCGGCACTGGGATTGGTAAAGCCGTCGGCGTGAATGGACATAAACAGATCGGCACCGTGTTTGTGCGCAATCTCGACGCGATCGTACAGCGGTATAAATGTATCGCCGGAACGGGTCAGCCGCGCATCAATCCCCTGACTGCGCAGGATGGATCGTACGTTTTTGGCAATCGCCAGCACGACGTGTTTTTCCTTCGAACCGTTGCGTCCAATCGCTCCGGTATCAATACCGCCGTGTCCCGGATCGAGTACTACAACACGCTTAGCACCTGCTTTTTTAGCTTTCGGTTTGCTGTGACCATTGCTGGTTTTTAGCGCTTCTTCTTTAGCGATGGCTTGCGACATGCCTGACAGCGTCAGGGCGGCCAGCCCGGCTTTCAGCACCTGGCGGCGCGATGTGAGAGTTTTTAGTGGTTTAAAAGTGCTCATACGGCCTGAGTTGTAAAAAAAGGTTCCAGACGTTATATCGTATCGCGTAGTCCGTTGCGACGGATCGGGATAAGAATTGTTTTACTTTTCATTTCAATACGTGACAGTTCAGTATTATGCCATTTTTTCCGCTGCTTCGCGTCAGATATTGGCTAAATCAGCTGTTCGCGCCATAATCGCTTTTTAACGTCCTGAAAAGGTAACCAATACCATGGAAATACGCGTATTTCGCCAGGAAGATTTCGAAGAGGTGATCACCCTCTGGGAGCGCTGTGACTTGTTGCGTCCATGGAACGATCCGGAAATGGACATCGAGCGTAAAGTAAATCACGACGTCAGCTTGTTTCTGGTCGCGGAAGTGAACGGCGAAGTGGTTGGCACGGTGATGGGAGGTTACGACGGTCATCGTGGTTCTGCCTATTACCTTGGCGTGCATCCTGAGTTTCGGGGGCGCGGCATTGCCAATGCACTGCTCAACCGTCTGGAGAAAAAACTCATAGCCCGCGGTTGCCCGAAGATTCAAATCATGGTGCGTGATGATAATGACGTTGTGCTGGGTATGTATGAACGTCTGGGATATGAACATGCTGATGTACTCAATCTGGGCAAACGTCTGATCGAAGATGAAGAGTACTGAGTTCCATCCTGCCGATTATGATGGTCATGGTCGCTTACGCCTGCCTTTTTTGTTCTGGTGTGTGCTGCTGCTTCAGGCGCGCACCTGGGTGCTGTTTGTGATTGCGGGATCTTCCCGCGAGCAGGGCAACACATTACTGAATCTGTTTTATCCCGATCATGACTCTTTCTGGCTGGGATTGCTTCCCGGCGTTCCGGCAGTGCTGGCGTTTTTGCTCAGCGGGCGACGTTTTGCGTTTCCTTCGTTATGGCGCTGGCTGCGCGCATTGCTGATTTTGGCCCAACTGGTGCTGCTATGCTGGCAGCCTGTTCTGTGGCTGGAAGGAGATCCTGTCAACGGTGCCGGGCTGGCGCTGCTGGTGGCTGATATCGTCGCGCTGGTATGGCTATTAACTAATCAACGTCTGCGTGCCTGTTTTTATGTTGAAAAAGAATAACGGCACTTTTTTTCGAAAGTGAACTCCAAGCAACGTTGATAAATAAGGGAGGAGGTGAAATGAAATCACTGCGTTTGATTTTATGCGCGATGCCGCTGGTACTGACTGGTTGTTCAACGCTGTCGTCGGTGAACTGGTCTGCTGCAAATCCGTGGAACTGGTTTGGTTCTTCGACGGAGGTCACTGAGCAGGGTGTGGGAAAACTCACCGCCGCCACACCGCTGAATGAAAAATCAATTGCCGATGCGCTGGATGGGGACTATCGCCTGCGTAGCGGGATGAAAACCAATAATGGCAATGTTGTACGTTTTTATGAGGTGATGAAAGATAGCAGCGTTGCGATGATTATCAACGGTGATCAGGGAACGATCAGCCGCATTGATGTGCTGGACAGCGATATTTCATCAGCATCCGGTGCAGAAATCGGTACACCGTTTAGCGACCTTTACACTAAAGCTTTCGGTAATTGCCAGAAAGCTACCGGAGATGATAGTGCGGGTGTTGAGTGTAAAGCTGAAGGAAGTCAACATATTAGCTATATTTTTTCCGGCGAGTGGAGCGGGCCTGAAGGCATAATGCCGTCTGACGATACGCTGAAAGACTGGAAAGTGAGCAAAATTATCTGGCGGCGTTAATTTGCGTCTGAACAAATCGACGGACTAAAAAAACAGGTAGAATAACGCCTATCAATGCCACGATGTCGTGGCATCTTTTTTTCAGGAGGAACAATGTCTCAGGTTCAGAGTGGCATTTTGCCAGAACATTGCCGTGCGGCGATTTGGATTGAAGCCAATGTTAAGGGCGACGTTGAGGCTTTGCGTGCGGCCAGTAAAACCTTTGCGGATAAACTGGCGACCTTTGAAGCGAAATTCCCGGATGCGCACCTTGGCGCGGTCGTTGCTTTCGGCAACAACACCTGGCGCACACTGAGCGGCGGCGTGGGCGCTGAAGAGCTGAAAGACTTTATCCCTTACGGTAAAGGTCTGGCACCGGCGACCCAGTATGACGTGCTGATCCATATCCTCTCGTTGCGTCATGACGTGAATTTCTCCGTTGCGCAGGCAGCGATGGAAGCCTTTGGCGACTGCATCGAAGTGAAAGAAGAGATCCACGGTTTCCGTTGGGTTGAAGAGCGCGATCTTAGCGGCTTTGTGGATGGTACGGAAAACCCGGCCGGAGAAGAAACGCGCCGTGAAGTCGCGGTCATCAAAGATGGCGTTGATGCCGGTGGCAGCTATGTATTTGTACAGCGTTGGGAACATAACCTGAAGCAGCTTAACCGCATGAGCATTCATGATCAGGAAATGATGATTGGTCGCACCAAAGAAGCCAATGAAGAGATTGACGGTGATGATCGCCCGGTGACTTCTCACCTGAGCCGTGTGGATTTGAAAGAAGATGGCAAGGGGCTGAAAATTGTTCGCCAGAGCCTGCCGTACGGTACCGCCAGCGGCACACACGGTCTCTATTTCTGCGCTTACTGTGCGCGTCTGCATAATATTGAGCAGCAACTGCTGAGTATGTTTGGCGATACTGATGGTAAACGTGACGCCATGCTGCGCTTTACCAAACCGGTGACCGGCGGCTATTACTTTGCTCCGTCGCTGGATCGTCTGCTCGCCCTGTGATTATTGCCGGGTGCCTGGACTACAGATAGCAATCGTGCAGGCTTGTTGAGACGAAGCCGCTTTCCGACAAAATCCAGAGAAATAAGCTAATCCCCGCGTCGTCGGGGATTTTTTTTACCTGACATTAACCTGATTTAGTGAGCTATTCCTCAGCACTAATTTGTTATTGCTGTATCTTCTGCGTGAATGGAGTGTAAGGCTCCATATTCAAAAGGAGAATATTGAAATGGGAAAACTCACGGGCAAAACAGCATTGATTACGGGCGCATCTCAGGGCATTGGCGAAGGTATTGCCAGAACGTTTGCCCGCCATGGCGCGAACCTAATCTTGCTGGATATCTCCGATGAGATTGAAAAACTGGCAGATGAGCTGAGTGGACGCGGTCACCGGTGCACGGCAGTTCATGCAGACGTCAGAGATTTTGCTTCTGTCACGGCGGCGGTAGCACGTGCGAAGAAGATTGAGGGAAAAATCGATATTCTGGTCAACAATGCGGGCGTATGTCGCCTCGGCAGCTTCCTTGATATGAGCGATGAAGATCGCGACTTCCATATTGATATCAATATTAAAGGCGTCTGGAACGTGACGAAAGCCGTTCTGCCGGAGATGATTGCTCGTAAAGACGGACGCATTGTGATGATGTCATCCGTAACCGGCGATATGGTTGCCGATCCGGGCGAAACGGCGTACGCGCTGTCGAAAGCAGCAATTATCGGCTTAACCAAATCCCTGGCGGTGGAATACGCGCAGTCTGGTATTCGCGTGAATGCTATTTGTCCGGGCTATGTACGTACGCCGATGGCAGAAAATATTGCACGTCAGTCTAACCCGGAGGATCCAGAGTCTGTATTAACTGAAATGGCGAAAGCGATCCCGATGCGTCGTCTGGCGTGTCCGCTTGAGGTTGGCGAACTGGCGGCGTTCCTGGCGTCCGATGAGTCCAGTTACCTGACCGGCACGCAAAACGTGATTGATGGCGGTAGCACTTTGCCTGAAAGCGTCAGCGTAGGCGTCTGACCGATGCCATCCTCCTCTCCGCGATATGGAGGGGAGGTACCCCTTATTCTCTTTTCAACTTTCAAATCATCAAACGGTATATAAAACCGTTACTCCTTTAGCGCTGGTTATAAATATGATGGCCATAAGAAAGTCATTAAATTTATAAGGGTGCGCAATGGCCGTTAATTTCCTGAAAAAAAGCTCTCTGACGCTGGTCGCGTCTCTGCTACTGATAGGTCAGGCGCAGGCAACGGAACTACTGAACAGTTCTTACGATGTTTCCCGCGAGCTGTTTGCCGCCCTTAATCCACCGTTTGAGCAGCAATGGGCGAAGGATAACGGCGGGGATAAGCTGACCATTAAACAATCCCATGCCGGGTCATCAAAACAAGCGTTGGCGATTTTACAGGGGTTGAAAGCTGACGTGGTGACCTATAACCAGGTCACCGATGTGCAGATCCTGCACGATAAAGGCAAGCTGATCCCGGCCGACTGGCAAAGCCGTCTGCCGAATAACAGCTCGCCATTCTATTCTACCATGGGCTTCCTGGTACGTAAGGGAAATCCGAAGAATATCCACGACTGGAATGACCTGGTTCGTTCCGACGTAAAACTGATTTTCCCGAATCCGAAAACGTCCGGTAACGCCCGTTACACCTACCTTGCAGCGTGGGGTGCGGCAGATAAAGCTGACGGTGGCGACAAAGCCAAAACCGAGCAGTTTATGACGCAATTCCTGAAAAACGTTGAGGTATTTGATACCGGCGGTCGTGGCGCCACCACCACTTTTGCTGAACGTGGCCTGGGCGATGTGCTGATAAGCTTTGAATCAGAAGTGAATAACATCCGCAAGCAGTATGAAGCGCAGGGATTTGAAGTTGTTATTCCGAAAACCAATATTCTCGCTGAATTCCCGGTGGCGTGGGTAGACAAAAACGTGCAAGCCAATGGCACAGAAAAAGCGGCTAAGGCCTATTTGAACTGGCTCTACAGCCCTGAAGCACAGACTATCATCACCGACTATTACTATCGTGTGAACAATCCTGAGGTCATGGACAAGCTGAAGGATAAATTCCCGCAGACCGAACTGTTCCGCGTGGAAGACCACTTTGGCTCCTGGCCTGAGGTGATGAAAACGCACTTTGTCAGCGGTGGTGAGCTGGACAAACTGTTGGCGGCGGGGCGTAAGTAAATGTTTGCTGTTTCTTCCCGACGCGTGCTGCCTGGCTTTACCTTAAGCCTGGGCACCAGCTTGCTGTTTGTGTGCCTGATATTGCTGCTGCCGCTCAGTGCGCTGGTGATGCAACTGGCGCAAATGAGCTGGGCACAATACTGGGATGTGATTACTAATCCGCAGGTTGTGGCGGCCTATAAAGTGACGCTGATTTCAGCGTTTGTGGCCTCGATTTTTAACGGTGTATTTGGTCTGTTGATGGCGTGGATCTTAACCCGCTATCGCTTTCCAGGCCGCACGTTGCTGGATGCGTTAATGGATTTGCCTTTTGCCCTGCCAACGGCAGTGGCGGGCCTGACGCTGGCGTCGTTGTTTTCGGTCAACGGTTTCTACGGCGAGTGGCTGGCGAAGTTCGATATTAAAGTGACTTACACCTGGCTGGGAATTGCAGTCGCTATGGCGTTTACCAGCATTCCGTTCGTGGTGCGTACCGTTCAACCGGTGCTGGAAGAGTTAGGGCCAGAGTATGAAGAAGCCGCTGAAACACTCGGTGCTACACGGTTACAGAGCTTTCGTAAAGTGGTGCTGCCGGAGTTATCTCCCGCGCTGATAGCGGGCGTGGCACTCTCTTTCACCCGCAGCCTGGGTGAGTTTGGCGCAGTTATCTTTATTGCCGGGAACATCGCGTGGAAAACAGAAGTGACCTCACTGATGATTTTTGTCCGCTTGCAGGAGTTTGACTATCCCGCTGCCAGCGCGATTGCGTCGGTTATTCTCGGGGCTTCATTGTTGCTGCTGTTTTCGATTAACACCCTGCAAAGTCGTTTTGGTCGACGCGTGGTAGGTCACTGATGGCAGAAATTACTCAATTGAAACGCTATGGCGCATCCCGCATCAACTGGGGTAAATGGTTTCTAATCGGCACGGGTATGCTGGTATCAGCATTTATTTTGCTGGTACCGATGATTTATATCTTCGTTCAGGCGTTCAGCAAGGGATTAATGCCGGTATTACAGAATCTGGCCGATCCGGACATGCTGCACGCCATCTGGCTGACGGTGCTGATTGCCCTGATTGCCGTGCCGGTGAATCTGGTCTTTGGCGTGCTACTGGCCTGGCTGGTGACCCGTTTTAACTTTCCTGGACGCCAGTTGCTGCTGACGTTACTGGATATCCCGTTTGCCGTGTCGCCTGTTGTGGCTGGTCTGGTGTATCTGCTGTTTTACGGTTCTAACGGCCCATTGGGTGGCTGGCTGGATGAACATAATCTGCAAATTATGTTTGCCTGGCCGGGAATGGTGCTGGTCACGGTTTTCGTTACCTGTCCATTTGTAGTTCGCGAGTTGGTTCCGGTCATGCTGAGCCAGGGCAGTCATGAAGATGAGGCGGCGATTCTGCTGGGCGCATCGGGCTGGCAGATGTTCCGTCGCGTTACTCTGCCGAATATTCGCTGGGCGCTGTTGTACGGCGTGGTGTTGACCAACGCCCGTGCAATTGGGGAATTCGGAGCAGTATCGGTAGTTTCCGGTTCGATTCGTGGTGAAACCCTGTCGCTGCCGTTACAGATTGAATTACTGGAGCAGGACTACAACACCGTCGGCTCCTTTACCGCCGCCGCGTTATTGACGCTGATGGCGATTGTTACCCTGTTTTTGAAGAGCATGTTGCAATGGCGTCTGGAGAACCAGGAAAAACGCGCGCAGCAGGAGGAAAATCATGAGCATTGAGATTGCCAATATTAAGAAGTCTTTTGGTCGCACCCAGGTGCTGAATGATATCTCACTGGATATTCCTTCAGGTCAGATGGTCGCGCTGCTGGGGCCTTCTGGCTCGGGTAAAACCACATTGCTACGCATTATTGCCGGGCTGGAGCATCAGTCCAGCGGACATATTCGTTTTCACGGTACGGATGTGAGTCGTCTGCACGCCCGCGACCGTAAAGTCGGTTTCGTATTTCAGCATTATGCCCTGTTCCGCCATATGACCGTATTCGACAATATCGCCTTTGGTCTGACGGTATTGCCACGCCGTGAGCGTCCGAATGCGGCGACTATCAAAGCGAAAGTGACTAAGCTGCTGGAGATGGTGCAACTTGCCCATCTGGCGGACCGTTTCCCGGCGCAGCTTTCCGGCGGGCAGAAGCAGCGTGTAGCGCTGGCACGTGCGTTGGCGGTAGAACCGCAGATCCTGCTGCTTGATGAACCGTTTGGTGCGCTCGATGCTCAGGTACGTAAAGAGCTGCGTCGCTGGTTGCGCCAGCTTCACGAAGAGTTGAAATTCACCAGCGTATTTGTCACCCACGATCAGGAAGAAGCGACGGAAGTTGCTGATCGCGTGGTAGTGATGAGCCAGGGACATATTGAGCAGGCAGATGCGCCGGACCAGGTATGGCGCGAACCAGCAACCCGCTTTGTACTGGAGTTCATGGGTGAGGTTAACCGTCTGCAGGGTACTATTCGCGGCGGGCAGTTCCACGTTGGAGCTCACCGCTGGCCGCTGGGATATACGCCTGCGTATCAGGGAGCGGTTGATCTGTTCTTGCGTCCGTGGGAAGTGGATGTCAGTCGCCGTACCAGCCTGGATTCTCCTCTACCGGTGCAGGTGCTGGAGGCCAGTCCGAAAGGCCACTACACCCAATTAGTTGTGCAGCCGCTGGGGTGGTATAACGAGCCGCTGACGGTTGTGATGCAAGGTGATGATTCCCCTGTCCGTGGTGAACGCCTGTTTGTTGGGTTGCAAAATGCGCGTCTGTATAACGGCGAGCAACGCATTGAAACACGCGAAGCGGAGCTTGCTCTGGCAGAATCAGCCTGATAGCTTAATTTATATGTTTATCACCCGGTGGCGTACTGCTTGCCGGGTCTACAGTCTCTAGTCGTCACTTGTAGGCCGGGTAAGCGTAGCGCCACCCGGCTTTTTTATGAGCAGAAAACGTGAATACATTAGAACAAACGATTGGCAATACGCCTCTGGTCAAACTGCAACGCCTTGCGCCGGATAACGGCAGTGAAATTTGGGTTAAGCTGGAAGGGAATAACCCGGCAGGTTCGGTGAAAGACCGCGCTGCGCTATCAATGATTGTCGAAGCGGAAAAACGTGGGGAAATCAAACCCGGTGATGTGCTGATTGAGGCAACCAGTGGTAATACCGGAATTGCGTTGGCGATGATTGCCGCACTGAAAGGTTATCGCATGAAGCTTCTGATGCCTGACAACATGAGCCAGGAGCGGCGTGCGGCGATGCGTGCCTACGGTGCTGAGCTTATTCTGGTCAGCAAAGAACAGGGGATGGAAGGGGCGCGTGACTTGGCGCTGGAAATGGCCGAACGCGGTGAAGGAAAACTGCTCGATCAGTTTAATAATCCCGATAACCCGTATGCGCATTACACCACGACCGGCCCGGAAATTTGGCAGCAGACGTCAGGTCACATTACGCATTTTGTCTCCAGCATGGGGACCACCGGCACCATTACCGGCGTGTCACGTTTTCTGCGTGAGCAGGAAAAGACGGTGACAATTGTTGGTCTGCAGCCGGAGGAAGGGAGCAGCATTCCCGGTATTCGACGCTGGCCTGCGGAATATATGCCAGGAATTTTTAACGCTTCGTTGGTTGATGAGGTCTTAGATATTCATCAGGACGACGCCGAAAACACGATGCGAGAACTGGCGATTCGCGAAGGTATTTTCTGCGGAGTAAGCTCTGGCGGGGCTGTGGCAGGGGCGTTACGCGTGGCGCATGCCACACCGGGTGCGGTGGTGGTAGCAATCATCTGCGATCGTGGCGACCGCTATCTTTCAACCGGAGTCTTTGGCGAAGAACACTTTAATCAGGGGGCAGGGATTTAAGGGTGTTGATGTAGGGATGCCAATGAGCTTGTAGGCCGGATAAGCGTAGCGCTATCCGGCCTCTCTGTATATTATCCGCGGTGTTTCTCTACCAGCAGATCGAGGAACTGCCAGAGTTTCTCATTCATCTGTTGGTAATCCCACTCGCGCATTTCGGCAACTGAACGGATAAAGCGTTTTCCTTTTGCCTCAGCAAGTTCTTGCTCTGAGTGTTGAATCAGTCCCTCAATCGCTTCGGCGGTAAATTCCATATGGCACTGGAAACCGTAGACAAAGTTACCGTATTGCACGATTTGTCGCGGGCAGCCAACGCTTGTGGCAAGGACTGTTGCCTGGTCGGTTAACCCTGGCATATCGTTGTGCCAGTGGCCGACAATCAGCGGCGATCCAAAGTGGGCAATGAACGGATGCTGTTTGCCAGCCTCAGTCAGCGTAATGGGGTAATGCCCAATCTCTTTTTCCGGGCTCTGACACACTTTTGCGCCCAACGCCTCGCCAATCAGTTGTGATCCCAGACAGATCCCTACCACGATCTTACGTGCAGAAATCGCCTGGTTAATCAGATGCTGTTCGGCCAGAGAGTCAAAGTACGGGCATTCTGCGAGCGTGGTTCGTGGAGACTGCGGGCCACCAAACACGACCAGCATATCGAAGCTATCAGCACTGGCTGGTATTGACTCTCCAGCGTAAACGCACGACCAGGTGATGGTATAACCACGCTCTTCGGCCCATGGCAGGTAAGCGCCAGCAGATTCAAATGACTCATGAATAACAAAATGAACTCGCACGTTTTCTCTCCTGTTAGCGCTTCAGCGTCTGATGAATATCAGCCGCCAGCTTGTTGATGTCGCTGTCTTTCAGCATTGACAACGTAATTCGCAGACCATGTGAAGGCGCATTGACACCAAAAACTTCACCTTCACGTACCAGCCAGCCAAACTTAGCTAGCGCAAAGGCGAGTGGCTGGCTGTGAGTTTCCAGCGGTAGCCAGAAGTTCAGGCCATCACCAGCATGAAGCTCAATACCATGTTGTTTGAGGGCCAGGACGAGCTTTTGTTGCTGAGAGGCGTAAAACTGCTGAGTCAGTGTCAGCGTGCGCTGGTACTCATTGTCACTCAGGCAGGCGCAGGCTAAATCCTGTAGCAGATGGCTGACCCACTGGCTACCGGAGTTGAGCCGTAGACGGAGTTTCGCGGAGGTAGCCGGATCGCTGGCCACGATGGCAAGTCGCAGGTCAGGACCTAATGTTTTAGACATGGATCTGACGACCGCCCAGTGATGTGTCTGTTCCGCAATGACTGGATGCCAGCGGGAAGCGGAAAGCAGGGCAAAGTGATCGTCAATAATCACCAGTGTTTGCGGGTAACGAGCCAGAATATTCTGCAATTCGGTAGCGCGAACTGCGCTCAAACTACACCCCGTCGGATTGTGCGCGCGTGGGGTAAGGATAACCGCCCGGGCCCCTTTTTGTAGCGCCAGTTCCAGCATCTCAGGTTGCATGCCTTCGCTATCCACATTGACTGGACTGGCGGAAAAACCAGCATAACGCAACATATTGATGCTACTCAAAAAACAAGGATCTTCTACTGCGACGCTATCGCCCGGCAGTAAATGGGCGCACAGTAGTCGTTCGATAGCATCAATTGCGCCACTGGTGATATCAATTTCGCCCGTACAGGGTATGGCATCCTGCATCCATTGTGTCGCCCACGTCTTCAAACCCGGCGATACTGCAGCATCACCATACAATCGCGGAGTCTTATTTATCTTCGCGAAATAACGGCTCAGGTCGGGCAGGAGATGCGCTGCAGGATTGCCGCCGGAAAGGTCTTTCAGAGGGGTATCCGGATTACTGCCCTCCAGCGCGACGGGCGATGATAATCCCTTGATGACGGTACCATTTCGCCCCTGGCTGATTGCCAGCCCGGAGGTGACCAGCCGTTTATATGCCGCTGCGACAGTATTGCGATTGACGTTTAATGCCGCGGCCAGCTCCCTTACCGGCGGCAGCGTTTCGCCAGGCATAAATGTGCCTGTAGCGACATGTTGACGAATACTGTCAAAAATTTCGTTAGCGGTTTTTCCGTCGATCATTATTGACCTATGACAAAATGAATTTTAGCATATGACGATAATAGTGAGGTGAAAGCCCGCTGTCCAGTGAGAGGAGAGGTTTATGGAGCAGGAGAGTGAAATACAGTCAGTGCTCTTCGACGACACGCATCGGGCGTTACAGACCGATATCGTCGCCGTCCAGTCACAGGTGGTGTATGGCAGTGTCGGTAACAGTATCGCCGTGCCAGCCATCAAAGCACAGGGGTTACGGGTGACGGCGGTCCCCACGGTGTTGTTCAGTAATACTCCACATTATGAGACCTTTTACGGTGGGATAATCCCTGCAGACTGGTTTAGTGGTTATCTCAGGGCCTTAAATGAGCGTGATGCTTTGCGTGAGCTAAAGGCGGTGACCACGGGATATATGGGGAGCGCGGAACAAATCGCCTTGCTGGCACAGTGGCTGGAAATTGTTCGCGTCACGCACCCGGACCTGTGTATTTTAGTCGATCCGGTGATCGGTGATACGGATAGCGGAATGTATGTGAAGGCCGAAATCCCGGATGCTTACCGCAAACACTTGATGCCGCTGGCGCAAGGACTGACGCCAAATGTGTTTGAGCTGCAAATGTTGAGTGGAAAACCGTGTCGTACGCTGGATGAAGCGATAACTGCGGCAAAATCTTTGCTCACCGAGACGCTAAAATGGGTTGTGATCACCAGCGCACCGGGCGAAACCCCGGAGGTTATCAATGTTGCAGTGGTAACGGCTGATACGGTGGAAGTGTTAACCCACCCCAGAGTAAAGACGGATCTAAAGGGAACTGGCGATTTGTTTTGCGCTGAACTGGTGAGCGGTATTGTTTTAGGGAAACCCCTCACCGCTGCGACACACGATGCCGCACAGCGCGTACTGGAAGTGATGACATGGACGCAACGGTGCGGTTGTGACGAATTAATTCTGCCACCAGCAGGGGAGGCGCGATGAAGAGTTATCGGCTGGTGGTTCGCCAGCATGGACGTATGATTGGACATTTTGATACCAGCGGGACGGAAGCACTGGAAAATATTTGTGTGGCTCGTGCAATGTTCGGTATTGCTGGTGGGTATGATTGCGAATTGCTGGTGTCAGATTCAGAAAGACGCATGCTGGAAAGTGGTCCGGAAGGGATGAAAATCCTGATGCGCGAGGCGTGTTACCGACCGGTGACCTCTGTATTGTAATGCCGGATGAAGTGTATAAAAAAATGGCGCCATCAGGCGCCATTCTTCACTGCCGTAAGAATTACTTCTTGATGCGGATAACCGGGGTTTCACCCACGGTTACGCTACCGGACAGTTTGATCAGTTCTTTGATTTCGTCCATGTTGGAGATAACAACCGGAGTCAGGGTAGACTTGGCTTTCTCTTCCAGCAGAGGCAGATCGAATTCAATAACCGGGTCGCCCACTTTAACGCGTTGACCTTCTTCAGCGATACGCTTGAAGCCTTCGCCTTTCAGTTCAACGGTATCGATACCGAAGTGAACGAACAGCTCAATGCCGCTATCAGATTCGATAGAGAACGCATGGTTGGTTTCAAAGATTTTGCCGATGGTGCCGTCTACCGGGGCAACCATTTTATTACCGGTTGGTTTGATAGCGATGCCATCACCAACGATTTTTTCAGCAAAAACTACATCCGGCACGTCTTCGATGTTGACGATCTCGCCAGAGAGCGGAGCAACAATCTCAATAGTTCCGGTGTCTTTCTTATCATCAGAAACCAGAGATTTCAGTTTATCGAACAAACCCATGATCTTCTCCTAAGCAGTAAATTGGGCCGCATCTCGTGGATTAGCAGATTGTTTTTTCTTCAATGAACTTGTTAACTAAAGCCATTAACTCGTCCGTTGTCGGTTGAGCAAGAGCCTGCTCTGCTAACACCTTCGCATCTTCGAAGTTCGTGTTACGGATAATCTTCTTAATGCGCGGGATAGAAATGGCGCTCATAGAGAATTCGTCCAGACCCATCCCCAGCAACAGAAGTGTAGCACGTTCGTCGCCTGCAAGCTCACCACACATGCCGGTCCATTTGCCTTCAGCATGAGAAGCATCAATAACTTGCTTGATCAGCGTCAGAACAGATGGCGACATCGGTTGGTAAAGGTGTGAAATCATATCATTACCACGGTCAACTGCCAGGGTGTACTGCGTTAAATCATTGGTGCCGATACTAAAGAAATCAACTTCTTTGGCTAAATGACGCGCAATCGTTGCCGCAGCTGGTGTTTCCACCATTACGCCAATCTCGATGCTTTCGTCAAATGCTTTACCTTCGTCGCGCAGTTCCTGTTTATAGATTTCAATCTCTTTACGCAGTGCACGCACTTCTTCAACAGAGATGATCATCGGGAACATGATGCGCAGTTTACCGAAAGCAGAAGCACGCAGGATAGCGCGAACCTGGTCACGCAGGATCTCTTTACGATCCATAGCGATACGCACGGCACGCCAGCCCAGGAATGGGTTCTCTTCTTTCGGGAAGTTCATGTACGGCAGTTCTTTATCACCGCCAATGTCCATGGTACGTACGATGACAGCCTGAGAGCCACATGCTTCTGCAACGGCTTTATACGCGGCAAACTGTTCTTCTTCAGTCGGCAGCGAGTCACGGTCCATGAACAGGAATTCGGTACGATACAGACCAACACCTTCAGCGCCATTACGCTCAGCGCCTTCAACGTCACGAACGGTACCGATATTGGCGCAAACTTCCACCTGATGTCCATCCAGCGTGATAGCTGGCAGATCTTTCAGCTTAGCGAGTTCCGCTTTTTCGGTCGCCACCTGCTCCTGAACGGCACGCAGTTGCTCGATAACGTCGTTAGTTGGATTGACGTAAACCTGGTTGTTTACGGCATCCAGAATCAGATAGTCGTCGTTTTTAACCTGAGAGGTAACACTACCGGTACCCACGATGGCAGGCAGTTCGAGGGAACGCGCCATAATTGAGGTGTGGGAAGTACGGCCACCTGCGTCAGTAATGAAACCCAGCACCTTGTTCAGGTTCAGCTGTGCGGTTTCTGACGGAGTCAGATCGGCGGCAACCAGGATAACTTCTTCCTGAATGGCGCTCAGGTCGATAATTGCCAGACCCAGGATGTTACGCAGCAGGCGTTTACCGATATCACGTACGTCAGCCGCACGTTCTTTCAGGTATTCATCATCCAGCTCTTCCAGGGCTGTGGCCTGACCTTCGATAATTTCATGCGCAGCTGCGTCAGCCGTCATGTGCTTATCTTTAATCAGGGCTATGATTTCCTGCTCCAGCTCCTCATCTTCGAGCAGCATGATATGCCCTTCAAAGATGGCTTCTTTTTCTTCACCGAACGTTTCACCAGCTTTAGTTTTGATCGCTTCCAGTTGCGCAGATGCCTTGGCACGACCGCTCAGAAAACGTTCAACTTCCTGATCAACCTTGTCGGCAGAAATTTTTTTCCGGTCAATGACGATCTCGTCTTCTTTCAGCAGCAGTGCCTTGCCAAAAGCGATACCCGGGGATGCTAAAATGCCTGAAATCATAACCCTACCTTACTTGTGACTGATATTGAAAAGAACTCGTTGAACTTACTCGAGTTCAGCCATCAGTTTAACCAGATGCTCAACTGCTTTCTGCTCGTCTTCGCCTTCTGCGGAAAGGGTAACAACGGTGCCCTGAGTCAGGCCCAGAGTCTGCAGTTTAAACAGGCTTTTTGCGCTGGCGCTTTTGCCGTTGGAAGTCACAGTAATTTCAGAAGTAAAGCCTTTTGCTTCTTTAACAAACTGAGCAGCAGGGCGAGTATGCAGACCGTTCGGAGCGGTAATGGTAACTTCTTGCTGGAACATTATATTTCCCCAACTTATAGGTTTAGTGTTGTGGAACTAAAGTCTAGCCTGGCGGTTCAACTTTAGCCTGTATTGTTAGCGTCGGCGTAAACAGGACGCGACACAAAAGGAGTTCGGTGCAATCCGTTGCTGGCAACTTCTTGCCGCTGACGTTTCGTTCGTCATTAAACATTATGCCGCGAAAGGAAGAGTTGAACCAAATCATAAAATCGATTCAGCTAGCGCTTTTCCTGTAACGATTAATTTCGCGCATCAAAATAATTAGTTTGGTTAAATACCAGTTCCGGCAGGCTGAATCAATGCCAGGTGGGTTGAAACTTTGAAGCAGGCCACAAAAAAGCACCCAAAAGGGTGCTTTTTTACGCGTTTTTAACATGCTGGCATTACTGTTGCAGTTCTTTCTCAGTAAAGAGATCGGCAAACAGTGCAGTGCTCAGATAACGCTCACCCGATGACGGTAGAATAACCACTATATTCTTATTGGTAAAGGCTTCATCTTCCTGGAGCTTAAGTGCAGCAGCAACCGCAGCACCCGAAGAGATACCTGCCAGAATACCTTCTTCTTCCATCAGGCGGCGCGCTGTAGAGATGGCTTCTTCATTAGTGATCGCCACGACTTTATCGATTAGCTTCAGGTCAAGGTTACCCGGAATGAAGCCTGCGCCAATACCCTGAATTTTGTGCGGACCAGGTTTAAGTTCTTCACCTGCCAGAGCCTGGGCGATAACTGGAGAATCTGTAGGTTCAACAGCAACGGTGATGAGGTCCGTTTTGCCCTTGGTCCCTTTAATGTAGCGTGTTACCCCGGTCAATGTACCGCCGGTACCCACGCCAGAGATAAACACATCAACCTGACCATCGGTGTCTTCCCAGATTTCCGGGCCGGTGGTTTTTTCATGGATTTCCGGGTTTGCCGGGTTGCTGAACTGCTGAAGCAACAGGAATTTTTCCGGATCGCTGGCGACAATTTCTTCCGCTTTCTGAATGGCGCCTTTCATACCTTTTGCGCCTTCGGTCAGTACCAGGTTCGCACCCAGTGCTTTCAGCAGCTTACGACGCTCAATGCTCATGGTTTCCGGCATCGTCAGAGTCAGTTTGTAACCGCGAGCGGCGGCGACATAGGCCAGCGCAATCCCGGTATTACCACTGGTTGGTTCGACCAGCTCAACGCCCGGTTTCAGTACCCCGCGTTTTTCGGCATCCCAAATCATATTGGCACCGATACGGCATTTGACACTAAAGCTTGGGTTACGTGATTCCACCTTCGCCAGAATGCGTCCGTTACCGATACGGTTCAGTCGAACCAGCGGCGTATGACCGATAGTCAGCGAGTTGTCTTCAAAAATCTTACTCATGGCCTGTCCTTAACTGTATGAAATTGGGATACCGCTTCAGCATACCTGTTGAAAAAGTATGGGGAAGTAAGGAATTCGCATATCTATATGCTGATGAGAAATAATGCGTTCCAGTATGGAATAAGAGTGGATCTAAGCCACTCGTGTTTTACACATATTTGCATTATTTCCATAACGCGTGTTTATCACGATAGCAATCTACCCACATCGCCGTGGCTCCACAAACCGCGACTGGCATGATCACCAGATTCAGTACCGGGATCAGTGTGAACAGACTGGTCAGCGCGCCAAACTGCATATTAGTGACTTTGCGCGTGCGCAGGGCGGTGCGCATCTCTTTGAAAGGAACTTTGTGGTTATCAAAAGGATAGTCGCAGTACTGAATAGCCAGCATCCACGCGCTGAACAAAAACCACAGCACCGGCGCGACAGTCTGACCAATCCCGGGAATGAAATAGAGAAGCAGAAGCACAACGGCGCGCGGAAGATACCATGCCAGCTTTTGCCATTCGCGTTTCATAATGCGCGGCACATCTTTCATTATGCCGAGCACCCCGGTGTCTGGCGGGGTTGCGCCGGTCAGGCGCGCTTCCAGTTGTTCTGCCAGCAATCCGTTAAAGGGGGCGGCGATCCAGTTAGCAATCGTGGAGAAAAAGTAGCCAAATACCAACAGTACGGAAATGGTCACAATAGGCCAGAGTAAATAACTGAGCCACTGTAGCCACTGCGGGACATGGCTCATCAGTGCGGGGATCCAGCTATCCAGTTGCGTAAATAACCACCAGAATGCTCCCCCCATCAGCAGAATATTCACCAGCAAAGGCAGGAGAACAAAACGACGGATCCCCGGTTGGGTGATGAGTTTCCATCCCTGAGAAAAGTAATAAAAACCGCTGCGTGATATAACTGCAGATGATGAAACCATAGTCAGGACGTACTCCGTATTATATAAACCCTGGGTAAACTTTACCTATCTTACTCGGTTGTTGAGCGTAGACCAGTTCGGAAATGTTCGAAAAAACAGCAAAAAGCACGATTTTGTTCATCTTTATGCTGTGAAAGTTGAGAGCGCACTTGCACTTGGCGTAATCGACAAATACTCTTAGTAAGTAAATGTTTGCCGTGGTGGCAAGGTGTTAGAACAACAGAGAATATAATGATGCAGGATTTGCGTCTGATATTAATCATTGTTGGCGCGATCGCCATAATCGCTTTACTGGTACATGGTTTCTGGACTAGCCGTAAAGAGCGGTCTTCTATATTCCGCGATCGCCCACTTAAACGCATGAAGTCTAAACGTGACGATGAGGATTCGTTCGACGATAACGTCGAGGAAGACGAAGGTGTGGGCGAAGTTCGCGTTCATCGTGTAAATCATGCTCCCGGCAACGCTCAGGAACATGGGGTTCCTCCTCAGCCGCCGCAACACCAGTACCAGCCGCCTTATGCGTCTGCTCAGCCGCGTCAACCCGCGCAGCAGCCCGCTGAAGCGCCGGTGCCGCCGCCGCATGTTCAGCATCCGCCGCAGCCTGTACAACAGCAACAGCCTGTACAACACCAGCCGGTTCAGCCTCAGCCAGTGGCCCCGCAGGTTCAGCAACCCGTGCAGCAAGCCCCGCAACCTGCACCGCAGACCTTCCAGCCTGTGGAGCCAGCCGTGGAGCATCAACCGCAGCCTGAACCCGTTGTTGAAAAAGAGCCTGTTGCTGAAAAACCGCAGCGTAAAGAAGCGGTCATCATTATGAACGTCGCGGCTCATCATGGCAGCGAGCTTAATGGTGAAGTGCTGCTCAACAGCATTCAGCAGGCCGGCTTCAAGTTTGGCGATATGAATATTTTCCATCGTCATCTGAGCCCGGACGGCAGCGGTCCGTCGCTGTTCAGCCTTGCGAATATGGTGAACCCCGGAACGTTTGATCCTGAAATGACCGGCGATTTTACCACCCCTGGCGTCACCATCTTTATGCAGGTGCCTTCTTATGGGGACGAGCTGCAAAACTTTAAGCTGATGTTGCAGTCCGCACAGCACATTGCTGATGAAGTCGGCGGTGTGGTGCTTGATGATCAGCGTCGAATGATGACGCCGCAGAAACTGCGTGAGTATCAGGACCGCATCCGCGAAGTTAAAGAATCACACGCCTGATCTTCTTCTGGCGTGACATCTCCTTTCTGAACCCCCGCCTGTCGGGGGTTTTTTATCATTGATGGTGCGATATGGAATCAATCGAACAACAACTGACAGAACTGCGAACCACGCTTCGCCATCATGAGTATCTTTACCATGTGATGGACGCGCCGGAAATTCCCGATGCGGAATATGACCGCTTGATGCGTGAACTGCGTGAACTGGAAGCGCAGCATCCGGAGCTGGTTACGCCCGACTCGCCAACTCAACGCGTAGGAGCAGCCCCGCTGGCGGCGTTTAGCCAGATACGCCATGAAGTCCCAATGCTGTCGCTGGATAACGTCTTTGATGAAGAGAGTTTTCTGGCCTTCAATAAACGCGTGCAGGACAGGCTGAAGAGTACCGACAAACTGACCTGGTGCTGCGAGCTGAAGCTGGACGGTCTGG
The DNA here is from genome assembly GCF_916618775.1 of Citrobacter sp. Marseille-Q3906. Taxonomy (NCBI): domain Bacteria; kingdom Pseudomonadati; phylum Pseudomonadota; class Gammaproteobacteria; order Enterobacterales; family Enterobacteriaceae; genus Citrobacter; species Citrobacter sp. Marseille-Q3906. Next base: position 2,581,467 of record NZ_CAKAKA010000002.1, on the reverse strand, counting down.
CGGTAAGTATCTTGTATGAAAATGGTGTGCTGGTGAGTGCTGCGACACGCGGTGATGGTACGACTGGCGAAGATATTACCTCTAATGTGCGCACCATTCGCGCTATCCCGCTAAAATTGCGTGGCGAAAATATTCCAGCCCGTCTGGAAGTGCGTGGTGAGGTGTTCCTGCCACAGGCCGGGTTTGAAAAAATCAATGAAGAAGCGCGTCGTACTGGCAATAAAGTGTTTGCTAACCCGCGTAATGCGGCGGCGGGTTCGTTGCGCCAGCTTGATCCACGTATTACGGCGAAGCGACCACTTACTTTCTTCTGTTATGGCGTCGGCGTGCTTGAAGGAGGCGAACTGCCTGATACCCATCTGGGCCGCTTGTTGCAATTTAAAGCATGGGGGCTTCCGGTCAGCGACAGAGTGACGCTATGCGATTCACCAGAAGCTGTTCTGGCGTTCTACCACAAGGTGGAGGAGGACCGTCCGTCGCTTGGTTTTGACATTGACGGTGTGGTCATTAAGGTCAACTCAATGGCGCTGCAGGAGCAACTGGGCTTCGTTGCCCGCGCACCGCGCTGGGCTGTGGCGTTTAAATTCCCTGCGCAGGAACAGATGACCTTTGTGCGCGATGTCGAATTCCAGGTTGGACGTACCGGTGCGATTACGCCCGTTGCCCGTCTTGAGCCAGTACAGGTCGCCGGCGTGCTGGTCAGTAACGCCACACTACATAATGCCGATGAAATCGAGCGTCTTGGTTTGCGCATCGGTGACAAAGTAGTGATTCGCCGTGCAGGTGATGTGATCCCGCAGGTCGTGAACGTGGTACTTTCCGAGCGCCCGGAAGAGACGCGTGAAATAGAATTCCCTACCCAATGCCCGGTATGTGGATCTGACGTTGAGCGTGTTGAAGGTGAGGCTGTTACCCGCTGCACCGGTGGTTTAATTTGTGGTGCACAGCGTAAAGAATCTCTCAAACATTTTGTTTCGCGCCGGGCGCTGGATGTTGACGGCATGGGCGATAAAATTATCGACCAACTGGTTGAGAAAGAGTATGTCCATACGCCAGCCGATCTGTTCCAGTTAACTGCTGGTAAGCTGACCGGACTGGATCGTATGGGGCCAAAGTCGGCGCAAAATGTGGTGAATGCACTGGAGAAAGCGAAAGAAACGACGTTTGCCCGTTTCCTCTATGCGCTTGGTATTCGTGAGGTTGGTGAAGCGACTGCTGCGGGACTGGCTGCTTATTTCGGTACCCTGGATGCGCTGGAAGCAGCGTCCATTGACGAACTGCAAAAAGTACCGGATGTTGGCATCGTGGTGGCCACGCACGTGTTTAACTTCTTTGCGGAAGAGAGTAACCGCGAGGTCATTGGCCAACTGCTGGCACAAGGCATTCACTGGCCCGCTCCTGTTGTTATCAATGCAGAGGAGATAGACAGTCCCTTCGCCGGTAAGACGGTGGTGCTGACCGGAAGTCTGAGCCAGATGTCTCGTGATGATGCTAAAGCCAGACTGAGCGAACTCGGTGCGAAAGTTGCGGGAAGCGTATCGAAGAAAACCGACCTGGTGATTGCTGGCGAAGCGGCAGGATCGAAGCTGGCGAAGGCCCAGGAACTGGGCATTGCCGTGATTGATGAAGCCGAAATGATTCGTTTACTGGGTGCCTGAAATGGAAAAAGAGCAGCTGATTGACATCGCCAATACCGTGATGCCCTTTGGTAAATACAAAGGGCGGCGATTGATTGATGTGCCGGAAGAGTATCTGTTGTGGTTTGCCCGTAAGGATGAGTTTCCACCGGGCAAACTGGGTGAACTGATGCAAATCACGCTGCTGATTAAAACTGAGGGGCTGACGCAGTTGGTGCAGCCCCTGAAACGTCCGCTTTAAGCCTTTGCTGCGCGGCTTTCCCGCTGCGCCTGTAATTCGTCAGTTTGTCGTTTATAGCGACGCGCCAGCACGGCACACACCATGAGCTGAATTTGATGGAAGATCATCAACGGCAGCACCATCATTCCTATCACTGACGTCGGGAACAGGATATTCGCCATCGGGATCCCGTTCGCCAGGCTCTTTTTCGATCCGCAGAAAACAATGGTGATTTCATCGGCTTTGTTGAAGCCGCATTTACGCGCAACAAAGACGTTGATGCCAATCACAATTGCCAGCAATACGATGCTGACCACAACGATAAACAGCAGTGAGCCGACTCCAACTTTGTGCCAGATACCGTTAACGACCGCTTCGCTGAATGCAGAGTAAACCACCAGCAGAATGGAGGACTGGTCGGTTTTAGCGATCCATTTTTTATGGCGTGACACCCAGGCACCAATCCATGGACGCGAGAGATGTCCCAGTACGAAAGGTAACAGCAATTGCAGCATGATCTTACCAACTTGCTCCAGGCTGCCTTCTGCACCATGCATATTCATTACCAGGCCTACCAGTAACGGAGAGAGGAAAATACCCAACAGACTGGAGGCCGAGGCGGAGCAAACTGCGGCAGCTACGTTACCGCCTGCCAGCGATGTAAAGGCGATAGCCGACTGCACTGTGGCCGGCAAAATGCACAGATACAGGAAGCCTGTGTATAGCATCGGATCAACGTTGACCGGTGCCCACCAGGCGAACAAGACACCCAGCACAGGGAAGACCACAAAGGTGCTGCACATTACCCACAGATGTAAACGCCAGTGGCTACCGCCCGCAATAATGGCTTCACGCGAAAGCTTTGCTCCGTGCATAAAAAACAGCAGGGCAATAGCGGCGGTGGTTAGACCTTCAAAGAAGGGCACAAAACCGCCTTCGGCTGGAAAAAAGGATGCCAGTAAAACGACCGTAATAAGCGTCAGGGTGAACGGATCAAGGATACGAAAAAGTTTCATAAAAGCTCCTGGGATTCGGTATCAACATTTTGCGTTTTTCTGTTTGAGAAATAAAATTGATTTATTGCATCCATATATGAATTGAATAAATGAATTACTCACTACGTCAGCTACGCATCTTTGTCACCGTCGCTCAGGCTAAAAGCTTCAGTCGGGCGGGGGAAATTATTGGCTTAAGTCAGTCGGCGGTCAGCCACAGCGTTAAAGAGCTGGAAGGGCAGACAGGTGTCAGGCTATTGGATCGCACAACACGAGAGGTTGTGTTGACGGAAGCCGGGCAACAGCTGGCGACACGACTGGAGCGCATCCTGGATGAGCTGCACAGCACGCTGCGCGAAGCCGGACGTATGGGGCAGCAGTTGAGTGGTAAAGTTCGGGTTGCCGCCAGCCAGACCATCTCTGCGCATTTAATTCCACAGTGCATTGCTGAAAGCCACCGGCGCTACCCTGATATCCAGTTTGTTCTGCACGATCGCCCACAGCAATGGGTGATGGAAAGCATTCGGCAGGGCGATGTTGATTTTGGGATCGTTATCGATCCTGGTGCGGCGAGCGATCTTCAGTGTGAGTCGATCCTCTCCGAGCCCTTCTTTCTCTTGTGTCACCGCGAACATCCATTTGCAGCGCAGGATTATGTGCCCTGGCAGGCGTTACAGGGCGCGAAGCTTGTATTACAGGATTATGCGTCCGGTAGCCGGCCATTGATTGATGCAGCGCTGGCCCATTTTTCCATAGATGCCAATATTGTGCAGGAGATTGGCCATCCGGCGACGCTCTTTCCGATGGTCGAAGCGGGGATTGGTATTAGTGTGTTGCCCGCGCTGGCGTTACCCTTGCCGCAGGGGAGTCATCTGCAGGTCAAACGTTTGACACCCGTGGTTGAACGACAGTTGATGCTGGCTCGACGCAAAAATCGGTCGTTATCGACCGCCGCTCAGGCTTTGTGGGACGTGGTACGTACACAGGCCAGTGAACTAACCGCGGGTCGAGTCCGCGATCCGCTCTATCAGATATAAACCTCACCTTATAAAAGGGCTGCTGTTGCTCGTGCTTGAGCGCTGTCTGCCATTTCTGGCGGGGAAATAATGTGAGTTCGCACCGATTTAGCCCACGTTATCAATACAGATTTGCTATCGATAGTCGGGGAAAAGTGTATTGGTAATCGATTGCGTAGTCTCGCTATAACATCACAGCACCCTACGATATTTTCGATTACTCAGTTTTAAGGATATCCCATGAACGCCTCACTTTTTTCACAGAATCCCTGGTATAGCGCCGATATCATTCGTGGTTACAAACCTGATTTCACGCCGCGCGTGGCTTTTATCCTCGGTTCTGGCCTTGGCGCGCTGGCAGATCAAATTGAGGACGCGGTGGCGATCTCTTACGAGAAGCTGCCGGGATTCCCGGTTAGTACCGTACATGGCCATGCTGGTGAGCTGGTGCTGGGGAATCTGGCGGGGATTCCCGTTGCGTGTATGAAAGGGCGTGGGCACTTCTACGAAGGTCGCGGCATGACGGTGATGACCGATGCTATTCGCACTCTGAAACTGCTTGGTTGCGAACTGTTGTTTTGCACTAATGCCGCAGGTTCTCTTCGTCCCGAAGTAGGACCAGGTAGTCTGGTTGCGCTTAGCGATCACATCAATACTATGCCGGGTACGCCAATGGTTGGGCTTAACGATGAGCGTTTTGGAGAGCGCTTCTTCTCGCTGGCGAATGCATATGACGCAGACTATCGTGCAATCCTGCAAACCGTCGCGACAGAAGAGGGTTTCCCGCTTAGTGAAGGCGTATTTGTTTCCTATCCGGGACCAAACTTTGAAACAGCAGCAGAAATTCGCATGATGCAAATCATTGGAGGTCATGTCGTCGGGATGTCAGTCGTGCCCGAAGTTATCACTGCGCGTCACTGTGGCCTGAAAGTGGTTGCGGTTGCAGCCATTACGAATCTGGCTGAAGGACTGGGGGATGTGAAATTATCTCACGCGCAGACACTGGCTGCCGCTGAGCTATCCCGGCAGAACTTCATCAATCTGATCTGCGGTTTCTTACGCAAACTGGCCTGAATAAATAATAAAAATGACCCCGCTTGCGGGGTCTTACTTTGAGTGGCAAGGAACGGAAATATGGGTATCGCATCTCGCTTAAAGCTCATGTCGTTTTTGCAATACTTCATCTGGGGAAGCTGGCTAGTGACCCTGGGTTCTTACATGATTAACACCCTGGATTTCACTGGGGCTAATGTCGGTATGGTCTACAGTTCGAAAGGGTTGGCTGCGATTATTATGCCAGGCATTATGGGGATTATCGCTGATAAATGGCTTCGTGCAGAACGTGCCTACATGCTTTGCCATCTGGTTTGCGCAGGTGTGTTGTTATACGCGACAACCGTGACTGACCCTGAGACCATGTTCTGGGTTATGTTAGCTAACGCGATGGCTTATATGCCGACGATTGCGTTATCGAACAGCGTTTCATACTCCTGCCTTGCACAGTCAGGTCAGGATCCAGTAACCGCTTTCCCGCCGATTCGCGTATTTGGCACTATTGGTTTTATTGTTGCCATGTGGACAGTAAGTTTGATGGGCCTGGAACTCAGTAGTGCACAACTGTATATCGCGGCTGGTGCATCGTTGTTGCTGGCAATGTACGCTTTTACATTACCGAAAATTCCTGTTGCAGAGAAGAAAACCGCCACGACGCTCGCCGGTAAATTGGGGCTGGATGCTTTCGTCCTGTTTAAAAATCCGCGAATGGCGATTTTCTTTTTGTTTGCGATGATGCTTGGCGCTGTGCTGCAAATCACTAATGTTTTTGGCAATCCATTCCTGCATGATTTTGCTCGTAGCCCCGAGTTTGCTGACAGCTTTGTCGTTAAGTATCCGTCTATTTTGCTTTCGGTTTCACAGATGGCGGAAGTGGGTTTTATCCTCACCATCCCGTACTTCCTGAAACGCTTTGGCATTAAAACGGTGATGTTGATGAGTATGCTGGCGTGGACGCTGCGCTTTGGTTTCTTTGCTTTTGGCGATCCGTCACCGTTTGGTTTTGTTCTACTGCTGATGTCGATGATCGTGTACGGCTGTGCGTTCGATTTCTTCAACATCTCAGGATCAGTGTTCGTTGAGCAGGAGGTGAGTTCCAATATTCGTGCCAGTGCGCAGGGCCTGTTTATGACAATGGTGAACGGTGTTGGGGCGTGGGTTGGCTCAATCCTGAGCGGTATGGCAGTGGATTATTTCTCTGTTGATGGTATCAAGGATTGGCAGACTATCTGGCTGGTATTTGCTGCTTATTCTCTGCTATTAGCTGTTATCTTTGCGTTGTTCTTCCGCTATAAACATCAGCCGGAAAAACCAGTGCAGAAATCGCTGGCACATTGACCATCATAACGGCAGGCGCTCATGCCTGCCGTTTCATGTTCTGCGATGCAATGTGGTAACTTTGCGCATTATCCTTCGCTTCAGGAGCGCATTACACATGGAACGCACGCACCGTATCGATCTGAAGTTACTGCGTTATTTTCTTGCTGTCGCAGAAGAACTGCATTTTGGACGTGCTGCTGCTCGCCTGAATATGTCACAACCTCCGCTCAGTACTCATATTAAAGAGCTGGAACAGCAACTTGGTACGCTTTTATTTATCCGCCATTCCCGGAGTGTGGCGTTAACCCATGCCGGAAAAATTTTGATGGAAGAGTCACGCCGTCTGTTATCCAGTGCGAATCAGGCGCTGGCAAGAGTTGAACAGATTGGTCGTGGCGAGGCAGGGCGGATCGAGCTCGGCGTTATTGGCACCGCAATGTGGGGAAAAATGCGTCCGGTGATGCGGTGTTTTTTGAAGGATAACCCTAACGTCGAAGTACTGTTTCGTGAAAACATGCCTGCAATGCAAATGACCATGCTGGAGCGGCGTGAACTGGATGCGGGTGTTTGGCGGATGGCAACTGAGCCTTCTCCCGGATTTACCAGCCTGCGTTTACATGAATCTTCTTTTCTGGTGGCTATGCCGGAAGAGCATCCACTTACTGCTTATGATGCAGTACCGCTGGAAGCGCTGCGTAACGAATATTTTGTCACTATGCCTTCAGTTCATACTGACTGGGCATTTCTGCAACGTGTTTGCCAGAGTGCTGGATTCTCTCCGATGATAATTCGTGAAGTGCGGGAACCGCAAACGGTGCTGGCGATGATTAGCATGGGAATTGGTATTACGTTAATTGCAGATAGCTACGCTCAGATGAACTGGCCGGGTGTTGTATTTCGGGCGTTAGAAGAACGTATTCCGGCAGATTTGTATATTGTGTATGACCAACAACAAGCGACGCCTGCGCTGGAGAAACTGGTGGGGGCACTGACGATGTGATATTTCTGCCGGATGGTAGTACGAATGTCTTATCCGGCTTAAAACATATCATTTAGTAGGGATGACTCGCTTCGCTCACCCTCCGGGCCGTCGCCGAAAACGGCTCCGTTGTCTCACTACGTGAGACCCGAACCTGCTGCAGGTTCGAATCTTATAAATCGCAGATAGCAAAAAGGCGCCTTTAGGGCGCCTTTTTACATTGGTGGGGCGTGCAGGATTCGAACCTGCGACCAATTGATTAAAAGTCAACTGCTCTACCAACTGAGCTAACGCCCCGAAGTGGTGGGTGATGACGGGATCGAACCGCCGACCCCCTCCTTGTAAGGGAGGTGCTCTCCCAGCTGAGCTAATCACCCACTTCGGTACTTCATTTTGTTGTAAGAAATCCAGCTGGCGAGAAAGTGGTGGGTGATGACGGGATCGAACCGCCGACCCCCTCCTTGTAAGGGAGGTGCTCTCCCAGCTGAGCTAATCACCCACTTCTCAATTTCTTACATTACACGGCGGAGACTACATAAAGTAGTTGGTGGGTGATGACGGGTTCGAACCGCCGACCCCCTCCTTGTAAGGGAGGTGCTCTCCCAGCTGAGCTAATCACCCCCGCTGTGTGGAGTCGCATTATAGGGAGAGTTGAAAATGAGTCAACGCATTTTCAAAAGAAATTGTTCGTTCGTCGTAAATTTAAACAAAACGATCGCAAAACAGGCCATGCGGCATGATTTGTATACGAAAATGGTAAAGCGTGATGTTCCAACCTGATCAACATTGAGGAATCAGACCACGGTGATAGAATACCACCCTGATAATCTTCCCAGGTTTGCCGGTTGTCGGCATCTTTATAAACGTAAGGCCATTTCATGAAAATCAAAACTCGCTTCGCGCCAAGCCCGACAGGTTACCTGCACGTCGGCGGTGCGCGTACTGCTCTTTATTCCTGGCTTTTTGCACGTAACCATGGCGGTGAGTTTGTGCTGCGTATTGAAGACACCGATCTCGAACGCTCCACACCGGAAGCTATCGAAGCCATTATGGATGGCATGAACTGGCTGAACCTTGAGTGGGATGAAGGTCCGTACTTCCAGACCAAACGTTTTGATCGCTACAACGCAGTTATCGATGAGATGCTGGAAGCGGGTACAGCCTATAAATGCTACTGCTCCAGAGAGCGTCTGGAGCAACTGCGTGAAGAGCAGATGGCGAAAGGTGAAAAGCCGCGTTACGACGGTCGCTGCCGTCATGGTCACGAACATCATGCGGACGATGAGCCTTGCGTGGTACGTTTTGCTAACCCGCAGGACGGTTCCGTTATTTTTGACGACCAGATCCGTGGGCCGATCGAATTCAGTAACCAGGAGCTGGACGATCTGATCATTCGCCGTACCGACGGTTCTCCGACTTATAACTTCTGTGTTGTGGTCGATGACTGGGATATGGAAATCACCCACGTTATTCGTGGTGAAGACCATATCAACAACACCCCGCGTCAGATCAACATCCTGAAAGCGCTGAACGCGCCAGTGCCGGTTTACGCACACGTTTCGATGATCAACGGCGACGACGGTAAAAAGCTCTCCAAACGTCACGGAGCAGTCAGCGTAATGCAGTATCGCGATGATGGCTACCTGCCGGAAGCGCTGCTGAACTACCTGGTGCGTCTGGGCTGGTCCAGCGGCGATCAGGAAATCTTTACCCGCGAAGAGATGATCAAGCTGTTCTCCCTTGGCGCGGTGAGCAAGTCTGCGAGTGCATTCAACACTGAGAAACTGCAGTGGCTGAACCATCACTATATTAACGCCCTGGCTCCGGAATATGTGGCAACGCATCTGCAATGGCACATTGAGCAGGAAAATATCGACACTCGCGTTGGTCCGCAACTTTCCGAACTGGTGAAACTGCTGGGTGAGCGTTGCAAAACACTGAAAGAGATGGCGCAGAGCTGCCGCTATTTCTACGAAGACTTTGCCGAGTTCGATGCTGATGCGGCGAAGAAACACCTGCGTCCGGTTGCACGTCAGCCACTGGAAGTGGTTCGCGACAAGCTGGCTGAAATTAGCGAATGGACGGCAGAAAATGTCCACCACGCGATTCAGGCAACCGCTGATGAGCTGGAAGTGGGTATGGGTAAAGTGGGTATGCCACTGCGCGTTGCAGTAACCGGCGCAGGCCAGTCTCCGGCGTTAGACGTAACGGTGCATGCGATTGGAAAATCTCGCAGCATTGAACGTATTAACAAAGCCCTGGCGTTTATTGCTGAGCGTGAAAGTCAGCAGTAAGGCGGGTTGATACATAGAAAAACGGCAGGAAAATATCCTGCCGTTTTTTTTTGTGCTTATTCCGATTCATCAATGCCGAGACGGGCGAGAAAACTGCGGATGCCTTCACGTGAAAGAAAAAGCGCCAGCTTTTCTTGTTCCGTCGGGGACATGTTTTCTACTGCACCAATTATCTGGCGAAATGCAGGGCTGCGAGTAACGTGTGTGTATTCAGCAATGGGTTCTTCTGCCTGATAAAACTCAGGGACTTTGCGAAATGCAGGAATATTGAGAAGAAATTCTCGCACACCGCCATCAATATGAATAAGCCTTGCGCGGCCACCCTTCACGCCGGGAAACTTTTCGGTTTTCCAGTTTTGTTCTCTGATCCAGCGATTGACGGTTTGTTTGGCGACCCCGAGACATTCAGCCAGTTCTTCGGTGGTCATTTTGCTGCGTAATTTTTTCATATTATTTACTGTCGCGGATCCCTAAGCGTTGTAATAAACCCGTAATGCCTTCACGCAGGATCAGTGACGTAAACATTTTCTGTTCTGATGGCGTCATTTCTTTAGCCAGCCTTATCAGCAGTGCTTCGATAGAGGTGTCACCTGATAAAGATAAATTATCTGATAAGCCTTCAGCTGAACGCTCGGCACTGCGGATGTATTCACGAACTTGTTCGGTAACGTGAACCAGACGGGCTTTACCACCCTGAACGCCTGGTTTGGGTGATGTAGCCCAGCCTTCCTTGCGCACCCATTTATTGATGGTTTGTCGGCTGTAACCGGTCAGATTAGCAAGTTCTTCTGGCGTCATCCGTTCCTTGAACATAACGATTCCCTGAATAGTCGTGGGGTTAATTAGTGGTTCATTTTATAGCACCATTTTAGTCGAAACCGTGACGCGTTTAACTACTGAATGCGAGTTGTTGCGCAATGTTCTTCATTTGACTGCTTTTTCAGCGATTGAATTCTGTGAATTGATTTTGCCGTTGACACATGCGAAGGGAATTCATATGATGCCGCCCGTCAACTCGACAAGCTTTACGTGACGGGGCTATAGCTCAGCTGGGAGAGCGCTTGCATGGCATGCAAGAGGTCAGCGGTTCGATCCCGCTTAGCTCCACCAAATTTAATCCCAATAAGTTTGGTACGTAAAAGCATCGTGGGGCTATAGCTCAGCTGGGAGAGCGCCTGCATGGCATGCAGGAGGTCAGCGGTTCGATCCCGCTTAGCTCCACCAAAATTGAAACCCTCGCTGAAAAGCGGGGGTTTTTTGTTTCTACTTCCAGCCCGATTTCTCTTTTTTCCATTCAGATTGCTGAGTAACAGGCATAAAAAAGCCGGGGAGAATCTCCCCGGCTTTGTCACTGCGTGGCTGTTTTACAGCACCAGTGCTGCGATGGAAGCGGACAGTACGCTCACCAGCGTGGAGCCGTATACCAGTTTCAGACCAAAGCGAGAGACCACGTTGCCTTGCTCTTCGTTCAGGCCTTTGATTGCGCCTGCGATAATACCGATTGAAGAGAAGTTAGCGAAGGATACCAGGAACACAGAGAGGATGCCTTCAGCGCGCGGAGAGAGCGTTGAAGCGATTTTCTGCAGGTCCATCATCGCAACGAATTCGTTAGAAACCAGTTTAGTCGCCATGATACTACCTACCTGCAGTGCTTCGCTGGACGGAACACCCATTACCCATGCGATAGGGTAGAAGATGTAGCCCAGGATACCCTGGAAGGAGATGCTGTAGCCAAACCAACCGGTAACGGTGGCGAACAGGGCGTTCAGAGCTGCAATCAGCGCGATGAAACCAATCAGCATTGCTGCAACGATAATCGCCACTTTGAAGCCCGCCAGAATGTATTCCCCCAGCATTTCGAAGAAGCTCTGCCCTTCGTGCAGGTTGGACATCTGGATATCTTCTTCACTGGCATCAACACGGTAAGGGTTGATCAGCGACAGTACGATAAAGGTGCTGAACATGTTCAGAACCAGCGCCGCAACGACGTATTTCGGTTCCAGCATGGTCATGTACGCGCCCACGATAGACATGGAAACGGTAGACATCGCCGTTGCAGCCATGGTGTACATGCGGTTGCGTGACATTTTGCCCAGGATATCTTTATAGGCAATAAAGTTTTCAGACTGACCCAGGATCAGGGAGCTGACGGCGTTGAAGGATTCCAGCTTGCCCATACCGTTCACTTTGGATAACAGGAAACCAATAGCGCGGATGATAACTGGCAGAACACGGATATGCTGCAAAATACCGATCAAGGCGGAAATGAAGACGATCGGGCAAAGCACTTTCAGGAAGAAGAATGCCAGACCTTTGTCGTTCATATTGCCAAAGACAAAGTTTGTCCCTTCATTAGCGAATCCGAGCAGTTTTTCAAACATTTCGGAGAAGCCTCTCACGAAGCCCAGGCCGACATCAGAGTTCAGGAAGAACCATGCCAGTAACACTTCGATAACAAGCAATTGAATAACATAACGAATGCGGATTTTTTTACGGTCACTGCTTGCCAGCAGTGCGAGTACCGCAACGACGGCAAGGGCCAGGACAAAATGAAGAACGCGGTCCATATTTGCTCCAAATATGAGGCAGGTTTAGTTTCCGTGCACATTCTATGTAACAACACCAAAGAAAACGAGATCAAACACACACTATAATAAGGACCTGTGACGAGATTCAAAATTAGTGATCCGCGATACACTTCCGTTATGTTTAGTATGGAAGTGAAAAGTTATGTCATTGTGCTAATCTCATAACAATAATTAAACATCTCGCCGGTATTTCCAGATTTCTTATCAACCCATAGACCAACGCTATCAGAGAAATCAATTCAACCCATCAAAATGAATTTGATAATCATTCTCAATAAGCGTAGCTTAAAACATAGCAAAGGCTATGTTTCTGAGGCACTAAAATGACGAACGATCGCGTTGAGAGTAGCAGTGGACGGGCAGCGCGCAAGTTGAAGCTCGCATTAATGGGACCTGCGTTCATCGCGGCTATCGGGTATATCGACCCGGGTAACTTTGCTACGAATATCCAGGCAGGTGCCAGCTTTGGCTATAAACTGCTGTGGGTCGTTGTCTGGGCAAACCTGATGGCAATGTTGATTCAGGTGCTATCAGCTAAGCTGGGCATTGCCACTGGCAAAAATCTGGCGGAGCAAATTCGCGATCATTATCCGCGCCCCGTGGTCTGGTTCTACTGGGTGCAGGCTGAAATTATCGCCATGGCGACAGACCTGGCCGAATTTATTGGGGCTGCAATTGGCTTCAAGCTGATCCTTGGTGTTTCTCTGTTGCAGGGGGCTGTGCTTACTGGGATTGCGACTTTTTTGATCCTGATGCTGCAACGTCGTGGGCAAAAGCCGCTGGAGAAAGTGATTGGCGGATTATTATTGTTCGTTGCTGCGGCTTACATTGTAGAACTGGTTTTTTCTCAGCCGAACCTGGCACAGCTGAGTAAGGGAATGATTATCCCCAGCCTGCCCAATTCTGAAGCGGTATTTCTGGCGGCCGGTGTGCTCGGCGCCACCATTATGCCGCACGTTATTTATCTGCACTCATCCTTAACCCAGCATCTGCATGGTGGGACACGCCAGCAGCGATACACGGCAACCAAATGGGATGTGGCTATCGCCATGACAATTGCCGGATTTGTGAATCTGGCGATGATGGCGACGGCGGCAGCGGCATTTCACTTTAGCGGGCATACCGGTATTGCTGACCTCGATCAGGCCTACCTGACGCTTGAACCGTTGTTGAGTCACGCTGCGGCGACGGTCTTTGGTTTGAGTCTGGTGGCTGCTGGGCTTTCCTCTACGGTTGTCGGAACACTGGCGGGACAAGTTGTGATGCAAGGGTTTATTCGCTTTCACATTCCGCTTTGGGTACGCCGCACCGTCACCATGATGCCGTCGTTTATCGTTATCCTGATGGGACTTGATCCTACCCGTATTCTGGTGATGAGCCAGGTATTGCTCAGTTTTGGGATTGCACTGGCTCTGGTGCCGCTGCTGATATTTACCAGCGACAGTAAACTGATGGGCGATTTGGTTAACCGCCGTTGGGTAAAACAGGTTGGCTGGGTGATTGTGCTGCTGGTTGTGGCACTGAATATCTGGCTGCTGATAGGGACCGCGATCGGATTGTAGCGGTTATCATTTCCTTCGGTTACCCGGTCGCGCCGGGTAACCATCTCGCTTATTTTTTATTTAAATGGCTACGATAGGTATCAAGTACCACTGCAACGATAATAACGGCTCCTGTGATAAAACGTTTTGTGGGCTCGCTGGCGCCAACTTGCGCCAGCCCTGCTGCCAGTACGGAAATAATCAACGCGCCAAGAAAAGTACAGATAATCGAGCCGCGTCCCCCCATCAGACTCGTGCCTCCAATCACGACAGCAGCAATAACCTGTAGCTCCATCCCCACGCCACTATTCGGGTCTGCCGCCTCGAGACGGGCCACCTGAAAGAGTGATGCCAGACCAGATAATCCACCCATCAGGGCAAAGACTGCGATCTTGTAGGGCCCGGGATTGATGCCTGATAACCGGACAGCTTCTTCATTGGTACCAATGCCAATTAAATGGCGGCCAAAAACGGTTCGGGTCAGTACCAAATGTCCGACAATAATGACGACGATCGCGATAATAAAAGAAGGGGAGACGCCAAAGAGAATCGGGTCGGCTAAATAATCATAAATAGAACCGATATAGGCAGTTCGGGAGTCAGTTAACTGGTATGCCGCCCCGCGGGCCATTTCCAGTACGCCCAGTGAGACGATAAAGGCTGGAATACGCCAGGCAACGGTAATCAGTCCCGTCAGTGCTCCAACTAATGTAGCGAGTGCTATGCCAGAAAGCGCGGCCAGCCATGGCGACCATTGGAAATTTAAATAGGTGACGCTGACTACCGCTGCGGCAAGAGCCAGCAACGAGCCAACCGAAAGGTCGATACCGGCAATAATTAAGATAAACGTCATCCCTACCGACATGACGATTAAATCGGGGATCTGATTCGCAATAGTACTAAAGGTATTCATACTCAGAAAATGTGTACTGAGGCATGAAAACAGGACTATCATCGCCAATAATGCTCCGAGCAGCCCGATGTAGCTACTTAATCCTTTCCATGACGTCTGGGCCTTACCTTTCTCTGCTGCTGCTTGTTTTGTCGCAAAGTTGTTTTTCATTTTTTATCCCCGGCTACTCGCTGACGGTATTTTCTGCATGTTGATATGCAGAAAATGCTGCCGCTAAAATGCGATCCTGGCTCCAGTCATCACGCGTAAATGTGTTCACTAACTTGCCATCGGAAATTACCGCAATACGATCGCAAACGAGCATGAGTTCGCGCAGATCACTGGAAACGACAACAACGCCTTTTCCCTTAGACGTCAACGTATTCAGCAACTGGTAAATATCCTGTTTAGCGCCGACATCAATACCGCGAGTGGGCTCATCAAATAGGACAACTTCGCAGTCTCGTTCCAGCCATCGGCTAATCAAAACTTTTTGCTGGTTGCCGCCCGATAAACTCTCCACTGCCTGTGCTGTGTTTGTTGTACGAACAGCTAAACTTTTGATGTGTTTATTTGCTAACGTGGTTTCACTCAATGCGTTAACGACCGACAGATGACTTATTTTGTCGCTGTTGCCCAATGAAATATTTGCTGCAACCGACTGGGGTAATAAAAGCCCTTCACCTTTACGATCTTCCGTGACTAATGCGATACCGTGTCGAATAGCCTCAGCAGGAGAACGGATCGCTACGGGCTTTAATGGGGAGCCAATCAGCAAGGTGCCACTGTCGATTTTATCAGCGCCGAAAATAGCACGCAGAAGCTCTGTTCTGCCGGAGCCGACCAGACCGCTGATCCCTAACACCTCACCGCTGTACAATGTAAATGACGTATCCCGAATGATTTTCCCACGCTTAAAATTTTCCACTTTCAGGATGGGATGACCTGCCTGACGTCCACTTAAATCAAATGAACTTTCTAAGTCGCGCCCGACCATCAGCGAAACAAGCTGATCGCTGGTATAACGTTTGATATCGTCCACGCAAACCAAATGGCCATCTCGGAGTACGGCAATATCGTCAGCAATTATCGCTAACTCATCGAGACGGTGAGAAATATAAATGATTGAAACCCCACGGGCTTTAAACAGCGCTATCTGTTTAAACAGGAGTTCAACTTCACGACTACTGAGCATGGCCGTCGGTTCATCCAGAATAAGCACCCGACTTTCACCAATTAAGTTTCGTGCGATTTCGATCATCTGTTGATGACCAATACCCAATTCACCTACCAGCGTATTAGGATCGACAGATTGAAGTCCAACCATTGCCATCACCGGGCGAGCCATTTCTGTTAACTTTTTCCGATCGATCCAGCCGAACCGATGGGGAAGTTGTTCGAGAAACAGGTTTTCCGCGACCGACAATGTAGGCAACAAATTGAGTTCTTGCATAACCATGCGAACACCCAACTTTTCTGCTTCTTTTCGGGTAGCGGGGGCGTAAGGTTGACCCTGATAAATCATCTGCCCGGTAGTTGCGCTAGTTAGTCCGCCAATAATTTTTGATAATGTACTTTTCCCGGCACCGTTTTCTCCCGTCAGGGCCAATACTTTTCCTGGATATAATGCTAGCGTCACATCTACCAGGACAGGTTCACTATAGGTTTTACCTACTCCCTGTATTGTGAGGATCTCTTGCCCACTTTTCATATTCTGGCCTTATCCGGTAAGCCGCTCTGATACCCAAATAATTGCAATACCACAGCGGCACACTGTTTTACGGTTATTAACTTATTGTTTAACGATAAGTTTTATTGGCGTTTCAACGTTGCTGGAGAGCTCACTCTGTTTTTTGCCATTTTTTAACGCATCAAGTGCGGCATCAATTCCAAATACGGCTTGTTGCGAAGCAAATTGATCTGCGGTTGCTAAAACACGGCCATCATTTAACATAGGCTTAATCGCTTCGATATTGTCATAACCAACCACCAGAACCTGGCCTTTTTTCCCGGCAGAGCGAATTGCAGAAACTGCGCCTAATGCCATATTGTCGTTATCTGCCAACAGTGCTTTGATATCGGGGTATTCACTCAGCATTGCAGCGGCCACTGCATTAGCGTTGTTAATTTCCCATTGACCAGATTGAACGGAAACCACTTTCATTCCGCCTTGCGCCATTGCGTTCTGGAAGCCGAGGGTACGTTGCTGAGAGTTACTGGAGGTTGGGATGCCTTCAATAATACCGACCTGATCGCCTGGTTTAAGGTGCTTCGCTAAATAATCACCAATTTCTTTTGCGCCTTTTTGGTTATCCGGGCCAACAAAAGGAATGTTGAGATTTTTGTCTTTGAGTACACCGTCATCAAATTTATTATCAATGTTGATGACAATGATACCTGCATCAATCGCTTTTTTAATGACAGGCACAAGGGCTTTAGAGTCTGATGGCGCAATGATGATAGCATCGGCTTTAGAGACGATCATTTGCTCTACGATCTGGATTTGATTTGCCGTATCCGTTTCGTTTTTGATGCCGTTAGAAATCAAGTCAAACTTGTCGGCGTTTTTTTTCTGATAATCTTTTGCTCCTGTTTCCATTGTCAGGAAAAACTCATTTGCCAGTGATTTCATGACCAGCGCGACTTTAGGTTTATGTGTCTGCGTATCGGCGGCAAAAGCAGGTACGGTGAAGGTGGCGGAAAGCGCTAAGCCGACAGTTGCACCGATCACACGATAAAACATTTTATTTTTCATGAAATTATCCTATAGGTGTAGGGGGCTGAATAATGCTCTAGACAGTTACTGCATACGATGATAAACGAGCGAATTACTGGGCATGTTTGATGCACCTTTACGTTCAACTTTCAACGATGCAAACGCAGAAGCATATTGCGCTGCATTGATGAGTCCTTTACCGTTTGCAATACATGCAGCCAGTGCCCCGGTAAAGGCATCGCCTGCTCCACTGGTATCGACAACGGCTGATTTATAGGCCGGAATATGAGTATAAGTTTTGCCATCAAAGATCAGACAACCGTCGCTACCTAACGTGATAATGACGCATTTTGCGCCCTGGATATGAATGCTTTTGGCGGCATTTTTTGCTGAATAAATATCAACTATGTTGATACCTGACAACGCTTCAGCTTCAATTTTATTCGGTGTGATAATATCGATTAAATGCAATATTTCTTTGATCTCGGAAACATAGGGTGCGGGATTCAGAACAACCAGAGATTTTCCGAGTTTTGCCTGCATGACGGCAAAGCGAGTGATAGGAAAATTATTTTCCAGTTGGGTTAAAAAAACTTTGCAATTACGAATGGTATCAATATCCAATAAAATATCTTCCTGAGTGAATGTTTCATTGGCCCCAAGATCGATACTGATCATATTGTCTCCAGTGGCACCTGAAACCCAAACCATTGCAATTCCAGTGGAGGACATTTCATTTTCAAAAAAAGAGAAAGATGAAATTTCAGTGTTCGTTAAGTATCTTTTTGCTTTTTTCGAAAACTCATCTGTACCTAATTTAACAGTAAGATGAACATTGTTATTGATTTTGGCTGCAGCAACCGCCTGGTTTGTACCTTTCCCTCCGGCATAAAAATGGGTTGCAGAGGCGCGTATGGTCTGGCCAATCTGAGGGAACGTTGAAGTTTCAGAGACAATATCTATATTAAATGAACCCAGTATGTAAATGCTTTCATCAATATAGTTATTTTGTTTGGTACGGGTAGAAATCGTTGTGATTTCCTTATGGCTTTTGAACCCGTTCAATATTGTATTTGTGAAAGATTGTTCAAATAAAGATTCATCAGGTGTGTTGTTTAATTGCGCGCCGCCATGGAATAATGAAAAAAGAGTATTCTGACTTAACTCATTTAAGTCATTACGGATCGTGCGAGTCGTAACTGATAATTCCTTTGCTAATTCGCTAACATAAACCTTTTTATCGGTTACCAGCTTAACCCGAATGGCCTTTTGTCTTTCTTGTTTTTTCATTGGCGCTCACCCCAGGTTTTATATTATTAAATTAATGTTAACGTTTATCGCGTAAAGTTCAAAAAAAACACGATTAATCGGAATTTTTTTTTCCGATTTTGTGAATTTGTGAAATGAACCGGAAAGATGGAGGACGCTCTGGGGGGGTTATTGTGGCTGTACGTAATCCAGCGTTTAGGAAAGTGTTACGCAAAAAGGGTCCATGTACAAACATGAACCCTATGTATATCGATGGTTTGTGTGAATACTGCCCCGGATGATGGGGGATTTGTTACATTAATGATGGTGTTTGTGGCCTCGCCCGCGACCACGATGGTCATCACGATCGTTCCAGCCTTCACGATAACCGCGCTCGTAAGCTTTGCGTTTATCCCAGCCACGATGGTAGCCATTGTCATGACGCCACCAACGATTTTTGCGCCACTCATAATTATGGTGCCAGTAATCCCGGTCGCGCCAGCGCCCGCCGTCCCAGTAGTTGCCGTAATTGTCGCGATCGCCAATTTGTAATTTAATCGACGGTAGCAGGGTGATTTCGCCAGCGTTTGCGGCCAGCGGTGCAAAAGCCATTAAGACTGCCGCCAGAATCAGTGACCTGAACATTCTTTCTCTCCTTCACGATCGAGCCGTAGCCGGCCTGTTAACGCAATATTACGGGGCAGTAAAGCCCCGTTTCATCGCCTTAACTCTTAAATCCTGAGAGAGAGCACTTTTTGTTAATAAATGTGTCTTTATTTCAACCGACCCAGAATGGCATCAATCTCTGCACATTCTGCCGGTGAGAAATGACGGTTTGCCAGCATGCCGACAGCGTCTTCAATTTGCGCCGGTTTGCTGGCACCAATCAGCACTGAGGTGACTTTGTCTTCCCGTAACACCCAGGCCAGCGCCATCTGGGAGAGCTTTTGTCCTCGCCGCTCAGCCAGTTCATTCAACAAACGAACTTTGTTTAATTTTTCCGCAGTAATTTGGTCCGGATTAAGAAAACGGCTGCCGCTTGCTGCACGAGAATCCGCAGGAATACCGTTCAGGTAGCGATCGGTTAATTGTCCACCTGCCAGCGGTGAGAAGGCGATACTGCCAACTCCTTTCTCCTGCAGCAGTGAGAGTAAACCTCCTTCAACCCAGCGTTCAAACATGGAATATTTGGGCTGGTGGATAAGGCATGGAGTCCCTAAATCGTCGAGGATTTCAATGGCCTGTCTGGCAAGGTCGGCAGGATAGTTAGACAGCCCGACATACAGCGCTTTGCCCTGACGGACAATATGATCCAGTGCCTTCATGGTTTCTGTAAGCGGTGTTTCAGGATCGGGACGATGGTGATAGAAGATATCAACATATTCCAGACCCATGCGTTTCAGGCTTTGGTCGAGGCTGGCTATCAGATATTTACGCGAACCCCAGTCGCCGTAGGGACCATCCCACATGGTGTAGCCTGCTTTGGTGGAAATGATGAGTTCATCCCGCCACGGCAAAAAATCTTCCTGCAGAATGCGTCCGAAATTTCGCTCAGCCGAGCCTGGTGGTGGCCCGTAGTTATTGGCGAGATCAAAATGGGTGATCCCCAGATCGAAAGCGCGCTGTAACAGGCTCCGGCTGTTCTCGACTTGCGTGGTGTCACCAAAATTGTGCCACAGGCCAAGAGAGATAACCGGTAGTTTTAACCCGCTTTGACCGCAGCGGCGGTACTCCATTGTCTGATAGCGATTTTCATCAGCGCGATAAACCATGTAGCCCCCATTCCAGATAGTGAGAGTTTCAGTGTATACGTTTACACAAGTCAGGCCTCAATGAAATTTCACAGCAGAAACTGTAAATTCAGCTTTCCACCCCCTTCACGGCGAGTTTTCTGGACAGGTATCACAGTTCTTCGATACTCAACATGAGGTTACCGTCAGAAGGATAGCTGTCATGCAAACCCCGTATTCAGTTGCTGATTATCTGCTGGACAGGCTGGCAGGTTGTGGAATTGGCCACCTTTTTGGTGTGCCGGGTGATTATAATTTGCAGTTTCTGGACCATGTGATTGAACATCCCAGCGTGCGCTGGGTCGGGTGCGCGAACGAATTGAATGCGGCTTATGCTGCGGATGGATATGCCCGGGTGGCGGGGGCAGGAGCGCTTCTCACTACCTTTGGCGTTGGGGAATTAAGCGCAATCAATGGATTAGCCGGAAGCTATGCAGAATATGTTCCTGTACTGCATATTGTGGGGGCTCCGTGTAGCAGTGCTCAGCGGCGTGGGGAACTGATGCATCACACCCTTGGTGACGGTGATTTTCAGCATTTTTACCGTATGCACCAGGCGATTACCTCTGCCAGTGCGGTGCTGGATGCACAAAACGCCTGCTATGAAATTGACCGGGTTCTGCGGGCAATGTTGTCCGAGCGCAGACCAGGTTATCTGATGCTACCTGCTGATATTGCCAAACACCCCGCCACGCCACCGCAAGATATCCTCATTATTCCCCTGAACGAACCGGAAAGCAGCGTGGCTGCCGCGTTTCGTTTTCAGGCCCGCGAACGGTTAATCGACAGTCCGCGGGTGGCGCTGCTGGCTGATTTTCTCGCGCTGCGTTTTGGTTTACAGCCGGTTTTACAGCGCTGGATGGCGGAAACGCCGATGGCCCACGCCACACTATTGATGGGCAAAGGGCTTTTTGATGAGCGTCATCCGGCGTTTGTTGGCACTTACAGCGCTGGGGCCAGCAATGATTATGTACGCCAGGCGATAGAGGATGCCGACACGATCATCTGTGTTGGCACTCAGTTTGTTGACACGTTGACTGCCGGTTTTACGCAACGGCTACCGCAGGAACGCACTATTGAGGTCCAGCCTCATGCTTCGCGCGTAGGAACAAGCTGGTTTAACGTCCCCATGGAACAGGCGGTCACCACGCTACGAGAATTATGCCTGGAATTGTCATTCTCTCTCCCACCTGAACGTCCTCCTGTTAATCGTATTCCGGTTGAAAAGGGGCCGCTGACACAGGAAAACTTCTGGCATACGGTGCAGCATTATCTGGCACCTGACGACATTATCCTCGTAGATCAGGGGACTGCCGCATTTGGTGCTGCGGCGCTCTCGTTACCTTCCGGGGCGGAGGTGCTGGTACAACCGTTGTGGGGCTCTATTGGCTATGCTTTACCTGCCACATTCGGTGCACAAATGGCTTGCCCGGACCGCCGGGTGATCCTGATTATTGGTGATGGTGCGGCGCAACTGACAATTCAGGAACTGGGGTCAATGCTCAGAGAGGGTCAGTCACCCGTTGTTTTACTGCTCAATAACGACGGTTATACCGTAGAGCGTGCTATTCACGGGGCGAATCAGCGTTACAACGATATTGCCGGCTGGAGCTGGACGCAGGTGCCGCAGGCTCTGAGTCGGGAATGTCAGGCGGAATGCTGGCGCGTGGCGCAGGCTGTACAGTTGGAGGAAGTTCTGGCTCGGCTGGCATCACCGCAACGGCTTTCGTTGATTGAAGTGGTGTTGCCGAAAGCCGATCTGCCTGAACTGTTGCGCACGGTGACCCGTGCGCTGGAAGCCCGTAACGGCGGATAGCTATTTATCCGGGCGATTGGCGATCATCATCGGTTTACCTGCCAACAGCAACCAGGCGGGAAGCATAACGATACACAACAGCGGCAGCAGGGTGGTGTCTGGCACCACCACTGCGGCCATAAACAGACTCAGCCAGGCATCGCGTGTGACAACCAAGACCAGCCCCAGAATGGCACAGGAGACGGTGATTGCTGCCGGTACGGTTTCAACATGGGCGTGTAGCATAAGTCCCAGCGCCACACCCACGAATACCGCCGGGAAAATACGCCCACCGCGAAAACCGCTGGCGGCGGCAACCACCAGCGCGGCCAGTTTAATCACCGCGAGCATAAAATAGTCTGAGGCACCCAGAGTCTGGCTAAACGCCATTTGCTGCATTTCATCCAGCCCCTTAAACAAAGTAAGTGGCCCACCAATAACGCCTAATATGCCGAGGATAAATCCCCCAACACCGAGGATCAGCACCGGGTGTTTCAATTGATGCATCAACTGGTGCAAACGTGGCAAACACCAGACCGCCACCATACCTGCCGCAATAGCAATGGCGGCGACAATGGCACCGCTAAAAATATCGGTCAGATGCATCTGTGAGTAGTGTTCAATGGGCAACGAAAAATGAGGATGAAAGAACAGGCTGGTTGTCAGTGATCCCGCTGCTGCGGCCAGCAATGGCGCAAACAGACGATCCCACAAGGGAACATCGTTAGAGTTGTTCAATGTTTGCGAGAACACCAGCGCTGCGGCGACAGGGGTGCCAAACAGCGCGCCAATGGTGCCAGCAGAAGCGAGAATGGTCCAGTCCAGCTTATCAACACGGGGAAACAGCCGAACGCCAATGGCCACTGCCAGCGCGATATTCACGGTCATAATCGGATGCTCTGGCCCCAGACTGACCCCGCCCGCGAGGCCGAGGATCAGTGCGGCCAGCAGGCCCGGCAGTGCTGAAGTTGATACTGGCATACCGATCAGTGGTTCACAGGCCGGATCCGGGCCTGCATGACCCTGGCTGTAGCGAATCACTAAGCCGACCATTATCCCGGTAAGCGTAAGCATGCCGATGATCCAAACCGGAGAGTCATTGGCAATGCCAATACTGACGGGCAGACGCTCCCATAAAAATTGCTGTAAAACAGAGGCCACTTTCATTACTGCGATCAACACCAGACTGGAGGCGATGCCAATAATCAGCGCGGGGGTTGATAATAACAGCATCGTTCTGGCACGCGGATGGAGCATTTTCTATTCCTTCAAACAGAGTCATAGAGGTAGTTTGCACAGCCTGCCTTGTGGCATTGCTGCAAATGGTGCTGAAACGATAAAGTAATTATGTGACCTGGATCGATTTTCCACGGGCATCAGCCTTTGGGGCGTTGTTGTTATGCCCCCATGAATTTACAGTGTGCTAAAGATTTATTCTGACTTTAGCGGAGCAGTAGAAGAATGACAAAATATGCTTTAGTAGGTGATGTCGGCGGCACTAACGCGCGTCTTGCTCTGTGTGACATTGCCAGTGGTGAGATTTCGCAGGCAAAGACCTATTCCGGGCTGGATTACCCAAGCCTTGAAGCCGTTGTGCGTGTGTACCTGGATGAGCATAGCGTTAGCGTTGAAGACGGGTGTATTGCCATTGCCTGCCCGATCACCGGTGACTGGGTGGCAATGACCAACCATACCTGGGCATTTTCTATTGCTGAAATGAAAAAGAATCTTGGCTTCAGTCATCTGGAAATCATCAACGATTTCACCGCTGTATCGATGGCGATCCCCATGTTGAAAAAAGAGCACTTGATTCAGTTTGGTGGTGCAGAGCCTGTCGAAGGGAAACCTATTGCGGTTTATGGTGCGGGTACTGGCTTAGGCGTTGCGCATCTGGTGCACGTGGATAAACGCTGGGTGAGCCTGCCGGGAGAAGGGGGGCATGTGGATTTCGCCCCTAATAGTGAAGAAGAAGGCATTATTCTGGAAGTGCTGCGCGCAGAGATTGGTCATGTCTCAGCGGAACGCGTGCTGTCCGGCCCTGGGCTGGTGAATTTGTACCGCGCTATTGTGAAGTCAGATGGGCGCCTGCCGGAAAACCTGCAGCCGAAAGATATCACTGAACGTGCATTGGCCGATTCCTGTATCGACTGTCGCCGCGCGCTGTCGCTATTTTGCGTCATTATGGGGCGATTTGGCGGCGATCTGGCACTAACGCTGGGCACCTTTGGCGGTGTCTATATTGCCGGTGGCATCGTGCCGCGCTTCCTCGAGTTCTTTAAAGCGTCTGGTTTTCGCGGCGGCTTTGAAGATAAAGGGCGGTTTAAATCCTATGTTCAGGACATTCCGGTGTATCTGATTGTACATGATAATCCAGGACTGCTTGGCTCAGGTGCGCATTTGCGCCAGACTTTAGGGCATGTTCTGTAACTACACTGCTATACCCTGCGAAACCGCGCTAATCACGCGGTTTTTTTTCGTCTGTTGCCAGCCATTCCGACGCTCGTCACATTTCCGAATTGCGGGATTATTTATCCAGTAGAAGCATTATTTATCTGGTAACGGTCGTTGCTTTCCTGCATCCATAATTTCACTCGTTAACTATTACGAGGAGTCTGTTATGAGTAAAAAACTGATTGCAGTCTGTGCATGCCCGATGGGGCTGGCTCACACCTTTATGGCAGCTCAGGCGCTGGAAGAAGCGGCGGTTGAAGCGGGATACGAAGTGAAAATTGAAACGCAGGGCGCAGATGGCATTCAAAACCGCCTGACGGCGCAGGACATTGCCGAAGCGACGTTAATTATCCACTCCGTTGCCGTCACACCGGAAGATAACGAGCGGTTTGAAACACGCGATGTGTACGAAATTACTTTGCAGGACGCAATAAAAAACGCTGCTGGCATCATTAAAGAGATCGAAGAAATGGTTGCCGCAGAACAACAATAATTGTCGAAGGGAAACACGTATGGCCATTAAAAAACGCAGTGCAACCGTTGTGCCTGGCGCATCTGGTGCGGCAGCGGTAATAAAAAATCCTCAGGCCTCCCGCAATAGCTTTTGGGGCGAACTCCCGCAGCATGTAATGTCGGGTATTTCGCGTATGGTACCCACGTTAATCATGGGTGGGGTGATCCTCGCTTTCTCTCAACTGATTGCCTATAGCTGGCTAAAAATTCCTGCTGATACCGGCATCATGGATGCGCTGAATAGTGGAAGGTTCGACGGTTTTAATCTTTCATTACTGAAGTTTGCCTGGCTGTCACAGTCTTTTGGCGGCGTGTTGTTTGGTTTTGCTATACCCATGTTTGCAGCGTTCGTTGCTAACTCTATCGGCGGTAAGCTGGCGTTTCCGGCAGGATTCATCGGCGGGCTGATGTCTACTCAGCCCACGCAGGTGCTGAATTTTGACCCAACCACTCTGCAATGGGCGACGGCCGCTCCGGTACCTTCGACCTTTATCGGAGCGCTGATTATCTCGATTGTTGCCGGATATCTGGTGAAGTGGATGAACCAGAAAATCCAGCTTCCTGATTTTCTGCTGGCGTTCAAAACCACCTTTTTATTGCCGATTCTCTCCGCGATTTTCGTCATGCTGGCGATGTATTACGTGATAACTCCGTTCGGAGGTTGGATTAACGGTGGTATCCGTACTCTGCTGACGGCCGCGGGAGAGAAAGGTACGCTGATGTATGCGATGGGCATCTCCGCAGCGACTGCAATTGACCTCGGTGGCCCTATCAATAAGGCCGCAGGATTTGTTGCCTTTAGCTTTACCACCGATCACGTCCTGCCGGTGACTGCACGCTCTATTGCGATTGTCATTCCACCTATTGGTCTTGGGCTGGCAACGCTTATCGACCGCCGTTTAACCGGTAAACGACTGTTTAGTGCGCAGCTTTACCCGCAGGGGAAAACGGCGATGTTCCTTGCGTTTATGGGCATTAGCGAAGGCGCGATCCCCTTTGCGCTGGAAAGCCCTGTTACGGCGATCCCTTCATATATGGTTGGAGCAATTGTCGGCTCGACGTCTGCTGTCTGGCTGGGCGCGGTACAGTGGTTCCCTGAATCCGCCATCTGGGCATGGCCTCTGGTTACTAATCTCGGCGTCTATATGGCGGGGATCTTATTAGGGGCGGTTATTACGGCGCTAATGGTCGTGTTCCTGCGCCACATGATGTATCGCAAAGGCAAACTGCTGATTGAAAGCCTCTGAATATAAGGATTGTCATCATGAGTTTACTTGCCTCATTGCGCGAATGGCTAACGGCGCAAAGGTTGGACGCCGTGCTGCTTTCATCGCGGCAGAATAAACAGCCGCATCTGGGTATCTCCAGCAGTTCTGGGTTTGTGCTTATCAGCCATAAAAAAGCACATATTCTGGTGGATTCCCGTTACTACACCGATATCGCGGCGCGTACATGTGGCTACCAGCTCCATTTACTGGATGGGGCGCAGACGCTGTATTCGCGGGTGAATCAAATCATTGATGACGAAAACCTGGATACGCTGGGCTTCGAAGGAGAGCAGGTTAGCTGGCAAACGGCGCACATGTGGTCAGGTAAATTGCGCGCCCGACTGGTGAGCGTGGTACCGGATGTTCTTCGGCAGGTTAAAACGGCACAGGAGATTGCCTGTATCCGCGAGGCCTGCCGGATTGCCGATCTCGGTGCTGAACACATTCGTCGTTTTATTCAGCCAGGCCTCAGTGAACGAGCCATTGCCGCTGAGCTGGAATGGTATATGCGCACACTTGGTGCGGAAAAGATCTCTTTTGACACCATTGTCGCCAGCGGTTGGCGCGGCGCGTTGCCACATGGAAAAGCCAGCGACAAGCTTGTCGAAGCGGGCGAATTTATCACGCTGGATTTTGGCGCACAGTACCAGGGATATTGTTCGGATATGACGCGAACGTTTCGCGTCCCTGGTGCGGGACCGGCAGAAGAAAGCGCTCTGTTTCCCGTTTATCAAATTGTTCTGGCCGCACACCGTGCAGCGGTGGCGGCAATTCGCCCAGGAGTGCACTGCCATGAGGTGGATGCCGCCGCTCGCCAGGTCATTACCGACGCGGGGTATGGTGATTACTTTGGCCATAACACCGGACACGCTATCGGTATTGAGGTCCATGAAAACCCTCGCTTCTCCCCGACAGATACGACTTCACTGGCGGTTGGCATGTTGCTTACCGTTGAGCCGGGTATCTACCTGCCGGGGCAAGGGGGAGTGCGTATTGAGGATGTTGTGCTGGTTACGCCAGACGGCGGTGAGGTGCTCTACAGCATGTCGAAAACATTGTTACATACGGGAGAGGCGTAATGGATTTATCGCTGCTGAAAGCGCTGAGTGAGGCGGATGCCATCGCGTCTTCAGAACAAGAGGTTCGTCAGATCTTACTTGATGAGGCTGATCGTCTGCATAAAGAGGTGCGCATTGATGGCCTTGGCTCGGTACTGATTCGACTCAATGAATCGACAGGTCCGAAAGTGATGATTTGCGCGCATATGGATGAAGTGGGATTTATTGTACGCAGTATCTCCAGCGAAGGGGCGATTGATGTTTTACCGGTAGGAAATGTGCGGATGGCGGCCAGGCAACTGCAACTGGTGCGGATTACCACCCGAGAGGAGAGCAAAATCCCTGGGCTGCTTGACGGAGAACGTAGTGGCAATGATGTTAGCGCGATGCGGGTGGATATTGGCGCGCGCTCATATGACGAGGTCATTCAGGCTGGCGTCCGTCCGGGCGATCGCGTCACTTTTGACACTACTTTCCAGGTTTTGCCACACCAGCGGGTAATGGGAAAAGCCTTTGATGATCGGCTCGGGTGTTATCTGCTGATAGCGCTGTTACGTGAATGGCATGGCGCTGAACTGCCTTGTGAAGTCTGGCTGGTGGCCAGCTCCAGTGAAGAGGTTGGGTTACGTGGAGGGCAAACGGCGGCGCGTGCGGTTGCACCGGACATAGCCATTGTGCTGGACACGGCCTGCTGGGCAAAAAACTTTGATTATGGTGCGGCGAATCATCGACAGCTCGGCAAAGGGCCGATGCTGGTGCTGAGCGATAAGTCACTTATTGCCCCACCAAAACTGACAGCATGGGTTGAAAGCGTCGCTTATGAAACGGGTATACCGCTACAGCTGGATATGTTCAGTAACGGTGGCACCGACGGTGGGGCTGTTCATGTCAGCGGCACAGGGATCCCGACGGTTGTGCTGGGGCCAGCTACACGCCATGGGCACTGCGCTGCGTCGATTGCAGATTGCCGTGACATCAGCCAAACGCAACAACTGCTGTCGGCTCTTATTTCACATCTTACGCGCGAAACCGTTGTTCATCTGACGGATTTCAGGTGCTGATTTTGCGCTAACCAGGAGTTGTTATGCTCACGATTCAATTTTTTTGCCCGTTACCCAATGGCCTGCATGCACGTCCGGCATGGGAGCTAAAAGAGCACTGTAGCCAGTGGCAAAGTGAGGTGATATTTATCAATCATCGCCAGAATACCCGGGCAGATGCGAAAAGTTCGCTGGCACTGATTGGCACCGGAACGCTGTTTAACGACAGTTGCAGTTTAACCATTACCGGTAGCGATGAAGAACAGGCCAGGCGGGCGCTGGAAGAGTATCTCCAGCACCGGTTTATTGACAGTGACAGTGTCCAGCCCACGTTCTCAGAGCTGGCAGCTCATCCGTTGCCACGTTCGCTGATCCGCCTTAACCCGGATTTGCTGTATGGCAATGTGCTGGCTGGTGGCGTAGGGGCTGGTTCGTTAACACTTTGGCAGCGCGATAATCTGGAAGTCTATCGGGCAATAGCGGCGAGCGCTGAGGATAATACCCGGCTGGAGCATAGCCTGGTGACGCTGGCTGAACAGCTTAATCAGCAGCTGCGAGAGCGTGACGGTGAGAGTAAAACCATACTGAGCGCACACCTGTCCTTGATTCAGGATGATGGTTTTGCCGGCAATATCCGTCGCCTGATGCTTGAGCAGCATCTGGGATTAGGTGCGGCGATTATCGCCAATATGGAACAGGTGTGTGACAAGCTGTCAGCCTCCGGCAATGACTACCTGCGTGAACGGGTCAGCGATATCCGTGATATCAGCGAGCAGTTGCTGCACATCACCTGGCCCGAAAGACGTCCGCGTAATGCACTGATTTTGGAACAACCGACAATACTGATTGCCGAAGACCTGACCCCCAGTCAGTTTTTAAGCCTCAATTTGCAGCATCTGTCCGGCATGATCCTTGAGAAAACGGGCCGCACATCGCATACACTGATTCTGGCTCGCGCGTCGGCGATCCCTGTGCTCAGCGGCCTGCCTCTGGAGGCGATTAGCCGCTATACGGGTCAGCATGCGGTACTGGATGCCCGCTGCGGTGTACTGGCGATTAACCCAAACGATGCTGAGCGTGGGTATTATGGGATTGCACAAAAGCTGGCGGATGAATGCCAGCGGAGGCAGGCGCTTGATGCCGCACAGCCTGCGTTCACCAAAGATAATCAGCGCATTGATGTTGCAGCGAATATCGGTACTGCGCTGGAAGCGCCAGGAGCGTTTGCTAATGGTGCGGAGGGTATTGGGCTGTTTCGTACTGAAATGCTGTTTATGGACAGAGACAGCGCGCCTGACGAGCAGGAGCAGTTTGAAGCCTACCAGCAGGTGTTACTGGCCGCTGGCGACAAACCGGTCATTTTTCGCACCATGGATATTGGTGGCGATAAAAATATCCGTTATCTCAATATTCCTCAGGAAGACAATCCGTTCCTTGGTTATCGCGCGGTGCGAATTTATCCCGAATTTGCCGGATTGTTCCGTACTCAACTACGCGCCATTTTTCGTGCAGCGGCCTTTGGTAACGCGCAACTGATGATTCCGATGGTGCACAGTCTTGACCAGATCCTGTGGGTGAAAAGTGAACTGCAAAAAGCGATAGCTGAGTTGAAACTTGAGGGATTACGCCATGCCCCGGCCATTCCGTTGGGGATTATGGTTGAAGTGCCGTCAGTGTGTTACATCATCGATCACTTCTGTGACGAAGTCGATTTCTTCAGCATCGGCTCAAACGACATGACCCAGTATCTGTACGCGGTCGATCGTAATAACCCGCGAGTTTCGCCGTTGTATAACCCGATTACGCCGTCGTTTCTGCGGATGCTGCAGCAAATCGTCAGCGTGGCGCACGATCGCGGCAAATGGGTGGGGATCTGTGGTGAGCTAGGCGGAGAAGGGCGCTATTTACCGCTGTTGCTGGGTTTAGGACTCGACGAATTGAGTATGAGTAGCCCGCGTATTCCGGCCGTGAAAAGCCAGCTACGTGAACTGGACAGCCAGGCGTGCCGGGAGCTCGCTCTGCGGGCCTGCGAATGTCGCAGCGCGCAGGAGATCGAAGCGTTGCTGAATCAGTTTGCACCGCAAAAAGATGTCCGCCCGTTGCTGGCGCTGGAGAACATTTTTGTAGGCGAACCACTGAGCAATAAAGAACAGGCGATTCAGTTCCTGTGCGGCAATCTCGGCGTAAATGGGCGAACGGAACACCCGTTTGAGCTTGAAGAGGATGTCTGGCAGCGGGAAGAGATTGTCACGACCGCCGTTGGTTTTGGCGTGGCTATTCCACATACAAAATCCCAGTGGATCCGTCACTCCAGCATCAGCATTGTCCGGCTTGCGCAGCCGGTCGACTGGCAGTCGGAGATGGGGGACGTTGAACTGGTGATCATGCTAACGCTGGGAGCCGATGAGGGTATTAACCACGTGAAGGTCTTTTCGCAGCTGGCGCGCAAGCTGGTAAATAAGCAGTTTCGCCAGTCACTGTTTGCAGCGCAAGATGCCGAAAGCATTCTGGCCTTGCTGGAGGCCGAATTGACGTTTTGAGTTTGTGATAAATGCCGGGTAGAGACGCAAACGACGTCGAATCCGGTCTACAGACGGGTACGTTTGCAGGCCGGATTCAGCAGGCAGTGGCACATGAAATAGCGTTTAACGACCCATTGATCACATTTCCGCCTTTCAGATACCCAAACGCAGTAAACCATTTCCATTCTACCGCCGATAGTGGCTTCTCTTGCTTGTTATAACCATATAATAACAATGGTCTATACGGCATATTAACCTTATAATAATCATCCCTTTTCATGTCTTAAGTTTAAGCTGGAGGACACATGGAGTTAAGCCGGAGGCAGTTCTTTCGAATCTGCGCGGGCGGTATGGCAGGAACCACTGTTGCATCCCTCGGATTTTTATCATCTTTTTCCGTTCACGCGGAAACCCGTCAATATAAACTCTTAAAAGCAAAAGAGACGCGGAATAACTGTACATACTGTTCAGTGGGCTGCGGCATGTTGATGTACAGCCTTGGCGATACGGCCAAAAATGTCAAAGAAAGCATCTACCATATTGAGGGCGATCCGGATCATCCTGTAAGTCGCGGCTCCTTGTGCCCGAAAGGTGCGGGCGTTCTGGATTATATTCATAGCGAAACGCGCCTGCAGTATCCTGAATATCGTGCACCGGGCTCTGATAAATGGCAGCGAATCAGCTGGGAAGATGCGATTAATCGAATTGCTCGATTAATGAAAGATGACCGTGACGCAAACTTTATTGAGAAAAACCCCCAGGGTGTGACCGTTAACCGCTGGACCACAACCGGTATGTTGTGCTCCTCGGCGGCAAGTAATGAAACCGGAATTCTCGACGGCAAATTTACCCGTAGCCTGGGAATGGTGGCTATCGATTGCCAGGCCCGGCTGTGCCACGGCCCAACCGTGTCTGCGTTGGCACCGACCTTTGGTCGTGGAGCGATGACCAATAACTGGGTCGATATTAAAAATGCCAACGTGGTGCTGATTATGGGGGGCAACGCCGCCGAAGCACATCCGGTTGGTTTTAAATGGGTGATAGAAGCACAAACTAAAAACGACGCTACGGTCGTGGTGGTTGACCCGCGCTTTAACCGTAGCGCCGCTATTGCCGATCTTTATGCGCCGATCCGTGCAGGGTCCGACACTGCATTCCTGCTTGGCGTGATTCGTTATCTGCTGGAAAATGATCGCGTGCAACATGAGTATGTGCGGCACTACACCAACGCCAGTTTGCTCATCCGCGATGACTATCAGTTCAACGATGGCCTTTTTAGCGGCTATGATGCGAAAAAAAGGCAGTACGACAAGTCCAGCTGGTTCTATCAACTGGATGAACAGGGCAATGCCCTGCGCGATGAAACGCTGACTCACCCACGCAGCGTGTGGAATTTGCTGAAAAATCACGTCGACCGCTACACACCTGAAATGGTTAACCGACTGTGCGGTACGTCGGTGGCAGATTTCAACCGAATCTGTGAAATCCTCGCCAGTACCAGCGTTCCGAATCGCACCGCGACAATCCTGTATGCGTTGGGCTGGACGCACCATTCCGCCGGAGCGCAAATTATCCGCGCAGCAGCGATGCTTCAGTTGTTGCTGGGCAATATCGGTATGGCGGGCGGCGGGGTCAACGCTTTGCGCGGCCACTCGAATATTCAGGGGTACACCGACCTCGGGTTGCTCTCCACTAACCCTCCTGGCTATATGCCGCTACCTTCCGCAAAACAACCTGACTACCAGACCTATATCTCGCAGGGTACCCCGCCTGCGCTTGGCGTGAATGAAGTGAATTACTGGAAAAATACACCAAAATTCTTCGTCAGCATGATGAAAAGTTTCTGGGGCGATCGCGCTACTGCTGAGAATAACTGGGGCTATGACTGGCTACCGAAATGGGATCGTCTATATGACGTGATGACCCAGGCTGAGCTGATGCTGGAAGGCAAGATTAACGGCTACATCGTACAAGGTTTCAACCCGCTGGCGGCGTTTCCTGATAAAAACAAATCCTCCCGTGCGCTTGCGAAACTGAAATATATGGTGGTTATCGACCCACTGGCGACCGAATCGTCGAACTTCTGGCAGCATCACGGTGAGATGAATGACGTGAAGCCGGAAGATATCCAGACTGAAGTCTTCCGGTTGCCATCATCCTGCTTTGCGGAGGAGGACGGTTCTATTGCCAACTCCGGGCGCTGGCTACAGTGGCACTGGGCGGCAGCAGAGCCGCCTGGCGAAGCATTGCATGATGCAAAAATCCTCGGGCGCCTGTTTATGCGCTTGCGTGAACTTTATCAGCAAGAGGGCGGAGCCAATCCCGAACCGTTGCTGAACATGAGCTGGGACTATAAAGATCCGTACGACCCGCATCCGGAAGAAGTTGCCCGCGAGGGAAATGGGATGGCACTTCAGGATCTCTATGATGATAAAGGGCAACTCATCGCTAAAAAAGGCCAGCAGCTCAGCAGCTTTGCGCAGCTTCGCGATGATGGCTCTACCAGTAGTTTCTGCTGGGTGTACTGCGGAAGCTGGACGGAGCAGGGCAACCAGATGGCTAACCGTGATAACAGCGATCCATATGGTTTGGGCTGTACCCCTGGCTGGGCATGGTCGTGGCCAGCGAACCGCCGTATTCTTTACAACCGTGCGTCTGCCGATCCCGCTGGAAAACCGTGGGATGCAAAGCGTACGTTGCTGCACTGGGATGGCAAAAAGTGGGCAGGTATGGACGTTGCCGATTACAGTCAGGCCGAACCGGGCAGCAATGTCGGGCCGTTTATTATGAATCAGGAAGGCGTCGCGCGTCTGTTTTCTATAGACAAAATGAACGATGGGCCGTTCCCGGAACATTACGAACCCATTGAGTCACCTATTGGCACCAATCCGCTGCATCCTGAGGTTATCTCCAGCCCGGTTGCGCGTATCTACCGTGGCGATATCGACAATATGGGTAAAGCTGACGCCTTCCCGTATGTCGCCACGACTTATTCCATTACTGAACTTTTCCGCCACTGGACCAAGCATGCATTGCTGAATGCTATCGCCCAGCCTGACCAGTTCATCGAAATTGGTGAAACGCTGGCGAGCAAAAAAGGCATTGCAGCGGGTGATACTGTGAAAGTGATGTCAAAACGAGGCTTTATCAAAGCGAAGGCGGTGGTAACTAAACGCCTGCAAACGCTGACGATAGATGGTAAGCAGGTCGATACCGTTGGTATCCCTTGCCACTGGGGATTTGAAGGTGCAACGCGCAAAGGTTTCCTCGCCAACACGTTAACGCCATCTGTTGGTGATGCCAACTCGCAAACGCCGGAATATAAAGCGTTTCTGGTCAACATCGAGAGGGCATAAGGGAAAGAACTCATGGCTATGCAATCACAAGATATTATCAAACGCTCGGCGACCAATAGCATCACGCCGCCGCCGCACGCACGCGATTACCGTGCAGAAGTAGCAAAATTAATTGATGTCACCACCTGCATTGGCTGCAAAGGCTGTCAGGTAGCCTGCTCAGAATGGAACGATATCCGCGATGAAGTGGGCTATTGCAACGGCGTCTATGACAATCCAACTGATCTCAGCGCCAAGTCATGGACGGTGATGCGCTTTAGCGAAACCACTCATAACGACAAGCTGGAATGGTTGATTCGCAAAGATGGTTGTATGCATTGCGAGGATCCAGGATGCCTGAAAGCATGTCCGTCTGCCGGAGCTATCATTCAGTATGCTAACGGAATTGTCGACTTTCAGTCTGAGCACTGTATTGGTTGCGGCTACTGCATTGCCGGCTGCCCGTTTAACATTCCGCGACTCAATCCAGAGGATAATCGCGTCTACAAATGCACACTGTGTGTCGACAGGGTTAGTGTCGGTCAGGAGCCAGCCTGCGTGAAAACCTGTCCAACCGGCGCTATCCAGTTTGGTACCAAAAAAGAGATGCTCAATGTGGCAGAAACCCGCGTGATGCAGCTTAAAAAACGTGGTTATGCCCAGGCGGGGGTATACAACCCACAATCCGTGGGCGGCACTCATGTGATGTACGTTCTGCACCATGCAGACCATCCTTCGCTCTACCACAATCTGCCGGATGACCCGAAAATTGCCGCGCCGGTGAACCTTTGGAAAGGTATTCTCAAACCACTCTCCGCTGCTGGATTTATCGCCACTTTTGCTGGACTGATTTACCACTACATAGGTGTCGGACCGAACAAAGAGGCTGATGATGAGGAGGATAGTGGTCATGAGTAAAAGCAAAATGATACTTCGTACTAAATTTATCGACCGTGCCTGCCACTGGACGGTAGTAATTAGCTTCTTCCTGGTATCACTCTCTGGTGTTGCGCTGTTTTTCCCGACGTTGCAATGGCTCACCGAAACCTTTGGTACGCCGCAAATGGGCAGGATCCTACATCCATTCTTTGGAGTGGTGATTTTTATCGTGCTGATGTTTATGTTCGTTCGCTTTGTACATCACAACATCCCCGATAAACAGGATCTTCCCTGGATTAAAGGTATTGTTGAAGTACTGAAGGGGAATGAACATAAAGTCGCTGATGTCGGCAAATATAATGCCGGTCAGAAAATGATGTTCTGGAGCATAATGAGTCTGATCTTTGTGCTGTTGGCCACTGGGGTTATTATCTGGCGGCCCTACTTTGCCCACTATTTCCCGATTAACGTTGTTCGCTGGAGCTTACTTATTCACGCTACTGCAGCTATCGTTCTGATCCACGCTATTCTAATCCACATGTATATGGCATTTTGGGTGAAAGGATCTATAGAAGGCATGATCGAAGGAAAAGTCAGCCGACGTTGGGCGAAGAAGCACCATCCACGCTGGTATCGTGAGATAGAGCGTTCAGAGAACCAAAGTGAAGGTACAAAATAGAGCCAGTCACTATTTTTAGTGGTTTTTTCATCAGTATCGTTTATTTATAAACCGTAAACAGCCAAAATTACATTGGCTGTTTACGGTATTGGTTAACAACACTGCAAGCATTGCAGTGTCTGATTCTCATCATATCCATTAATAGATGGATTAATCATGTCAATAGATACTTGATTATTGACCAAGTAAGATACAGATAGAATGCGATCTGTATTGATTGTAATGACCATCGAAAATAACGCCACTGGTAACGCTCTCTGGCGTCGGCTGCCGCGATTGCAGCTACAGAACTTTGTTTTTTTCTTCGTCTTAATAGAAGAGTGCGGAACCAAAGTATCAGAAGGAGTACAAGAAATATTTTTGTAAGCAATGTGCTGTATGTATTGAGATAATTTTCCAAAACACAATTGATATTATTCATTCTTATCTTCCATTTCCTCAACTGGTCGTAGTGGTTATAACAAGCAATGACTTACAAAGCTACTCTAAAGAAAAGTTACTGACGACATTCTCAACTGATTATTTTTATGAAAGCATGACATGCTGATGTTAGCTATGCATCTAATTCTTCTTTTTGCCATCATTATTGATGGCATCTTCCAATAAATTCCTGAAATTCGTCAAAATAAAGTTGAATGATTGTGCTTACATAACCTGGGTAAAAAGATATGGATCAAAAGCTAAACGATCTCGAAAAAAGTCCTTTAAGTATAAAAAAAGTACTGCCACTATGGGTATGGATGTTGTGATGTTTTCGTAAACCAATGCTAAAAATGGAGCTTGATATGGCAAACCTTAGATTGGATACAATTGGAGTCATCAGCATTGAAAATGGCACAGTGGAGTTGGTACTGGAACATAAGTATATTCCTGCCCTCGTTGGCCTTGATGGGTTTAGTCACATACAGGTCCTATGGTGGCTATCCTCCTGTGACAATCCTATGGACCGAAGTAAAATGACAGAGCATCAGCCCTATAAAAATGGTCCTGATGTATTAGGAACATTTGCAACACGGTCTCCTTATCGTCCAAACCCTGTCGCACTCGATTGTTCACAAGTGACATATATAGATCATGATAAAGGAGTCATTGGTTTAGCATGGCTGGATGCTTTTAATGGTTCTCCGATACTGGATATCAAACCTTATATACCGGGTATTGATAGAGTCGAAATTCCAAACGTCCCAGAGTGGTGTCGTCACTGGCCACGCTCATATGAAGAATCAGGTGATTATGACTGGGAAAATGTATTTACATCTGACAAGTCATGCTGAAATCTCACCCAATACCCGACTTTAAACTGCAGTTGAGAATCTTTAGCTAAGAATAGGTAGTGAGGGGTAATGTTAAAATTCATTAAAAAACAAAAAAATGCCATCGTTGTTTTGCATGAGATATATGGTGTTAACGATCATATAAAAAAGGTATGTAATGAGTATCATAACAAAGGATTTGATGTTTATTGCCCCTCTCTACTGGAAAATAAAGCACCTTTTTTATACTCACAACAAGATGAAGCTTACAGATACTTTATAAACCATTCTGGGTTTAATCCTTCAGGAGTCGTTTCTTTGCTCAGTACGATTCGCCCATGCTACAGGAAAATCATAGTAATAGGCTTCAGCGTGGGGGCCACAATTGCCTGGTTATCTGCTGAAAGTAAATTGTGTGATGGTGTTGTTTGTTACTATGGCTCTCGCATCAGGGACTATGCTGATATTATTCCACCTTGTCCTTGTTTGGTTATTTTTGCTGAGTTTGAACAGTCTTTTGATCCTGTTTTAGTGCAACGTCAACTGAGCGATAAAGCATCCGTCACATGTCATATACTCAACAGCCACCATGGCTTTAGTGATCCTTACGGGGAAAACTTTGACTGCAGGAACGCGGAAATTGCCAGAGATCTGGTTGCTGATTTTATCAGCAGAATTGTACAGTGAACTTCTTTCAACATTTAATTCGTACCCGAACTACTGAAAACGCGCGCTGTATTCTCCTGGAGTTATGCCAAACTGACGCCGGAACAGGCGGCAAAAATAGTCACTGTCATGATATCCGCACCTCTGTGCCACTTCGCTAATTGGCAGATGATACTTCTGTAAGATGATGCGTGCCTTCGCCATTCTGACCCAGCGGAGATACTCGACAAATCCCATCGTGCCGTGCTGGGTAAACAGCTTGGATAAGTGATTCGGAGTGATGTTGAAAAATTGTGCCACGCTTTCCCGGGTCAACTGTTGAGTATAGTTGTCCTGTACCCAGTTACACATGCTGTGATAGAGAAATTCTGAGCGCGGTCGCTGTGTGTCCGGCCGGGTATTGACCACGCTTCGGCACAGATGCAGCAAGCTGAGCACCAGGGGCTGAATGATATCCTGTGCCTGAGGAGAGCGGCTCAAATGGGTTAATGCAGTAAGCATTGCATCACCTTCACCACGCTGTGGATGTGGCAACTCAATGCGGCGAATCGGACGCAAATGTGAGGCGGTGCGGTTGTCG
The DNA here is from genome assembly GCF_916618775.1 of Citrobacter sp. Marseille-Q3906. NCBI lineage: Bacteria > Pseudomonadati > Pseudomonadota > Gammaproteobacteria > Enterobacterales > Enterobacteriaceae > Citrobacter > Citrobacter sp. Marseille-Q3906. The sequence continues at coordinate 2,543,139 of NZ_CAKAKA010000002.1, read as the reverse complement.
TAAAAAGACAACCCCAGCCACGCCGGAGAAAACACCAGACTCAACAACATAACCGGTTTATCGCTTCCGGGTAAATTGGCCGCTCTGGCAGGGATAAACAACATGTCGCCTTCCGGCAGACTGTGCTGTTTTTTTTCCAGTTGATTGCTGTACTCCCCACGTAGCACGATATCGAGGCGCGGGAGGTCAATGCACAAACTGCTGGTCGGTAAATTGGCTGGCTGAGTGGCAAACCACACGCGACCCAACCGCTGTGGGTTTAACACCAGGCCGCTGAACAGATCGGCAAAAAACTGTTGGTCTGCGGGCAAGCCTGGTTCTTTCATCACTCTATCTCTGTAGGATAAGCGCTATAAATGCATTAACTGTCTGAACTCTTTCACTTTACTCCGACTGACCGGGATTTCAAATTCCAGATCTTTTAACCGCAGAATGTAGGTGTTATTGAACCACGGTTCGATCTCGCGAATTTTGTTGAGGTTTACGCAGAAGGAACGGTGACAGCGGAAAAAATGTGAAGCGGGCAGTTTGCTGCAAAATTCGGTGATGTTCATCGGCATGACATACGATTCGCGCCGTGTATAGACAAAGGTCATCTTTTCATGGGCTTCAGCGTAATAAATGTCGTTGATTGGAGTCACGATGATCCGCTCATCTTTGATCAGGTTGATCGTGTCATTTTCACGTGTTACGGGACTGGTGAGCGTCGTACCTGCTTGCTGTTGCTGCCAGGCCGCCTCCAGCTTTTGTAGCATGCCAACGATCCGCGATTCCTGGTATGGTTTCAGAATGTAGTCAAACGCTTCAAGCTCAAACGCTTCAACGGCATGCTCTTTCCAGGCGGTAATAAACACAATAAAGGGTTTATGCGCGAACTGGCTGATATTTTGCGCAAGTAGTACGCCATCCAGCGAGGGAATATTGATATCCAGAAAAATAGCGTCGACGCGGTTATGCTGCAGATATTTCAGCACGTCCAGACCATCGTCAAACGTCCCGACAATCTCCATCTGGCTGTGCTCTTTTATCAGCCAGCTAAGTTCCTGTTGGGCCAGGAATTCATCTTCAACAATGATGACTTTCACAACTTCACTCCTGGTTAAAGCAATAAGGTAGCCGGTGCTGCGGCGGGCGAGTGTTGATTGGGCACATAGAACGCTATTTCTGTGCCTGGTTCCAGGCGGCGGATATGTAATCCTTCGCCGTAGAGCAGCTTCACGCGGTGATGTACATTCAACAGACCAATTTTATTGCCCGGCATTTCGTTGGATTCGACCCGTTCAATAACTTTCGGATCAATACCATGGCCTGTATCCCTGACGGCGATCCGGACCCGATTACCGCACTCTGCGACGCTGATAGTAACCACGCCTTTCCCCTTGCAGGGTTGAATGCCATGGACGATGGCGTTTTCTACCAACGGCTGAATCAGTAGGCTGGGGATATAGCAGCTGACCTCTTCATCAATATCATAAATAACAGTCAGCTTGTCGCCAAAACGGGCCTGCTCGATGGCGATGTAATCTTTGATTTGATACAGCTCTTTTTTGATATCAATCTGCTCATCGTCTTTTAATTCAATATTATAGCGAAGATAACGTGACAAATTAAAAATGAGCTGGCGTGCGGTGTCCGGATTTAACCGCACGGATGAGGAAATAGCGTTTAGCGCATTAAACAGGAAATGGGGATTGATTTTACTTTGCAACGCCCGTAGCTCTGCCTTATTTGCCATTTCGCGCAGTTGCTCTGCACGGGATACTTCGAGTTGAGTGGAGATGATTTGCGACAGACCGATTGCCATCTCCTGTAACGAGGAGGTGATCTGGTGAGCGTGACAGTAGTAGATCTTCAGCGTGCCGGTCACAACACCTTTTTCCCATAAAGGGATCACCAGCATGGAGTGTATTTCTGGTGTACGATGTGCTTCATCATTGTTTTTTATGATGATTTTTCCGTAATTTATCGCCTGTTGAGTGGTGGGGCTGACGAAATCATCATTGTCGCGATAGTTTAGTTCCCCAACACCAACGTAGGCCAGAACGTGCTGGGTATTGGTAATTGCGACCGCATCTGCATGAATGTCATGGCGAATAATTTCGCACACCTGACGTAACGATTCGCTGTTCACATGACGAAAGAGTGGCAGGGTTTTGTTAGCGATATCCAGTGCCAGCTTGGCCTGCTTTGCGGCGCTGGCCTCTTTCTCTCCTTCAACGCTTTGTACCAGCATGACAATAAAGCCAATGCAGACGCTGCCAAGGATCATTGGGATACCGATTTTTGAGACAATATCCAGCCCCAGTTCGGTGGTGGGGGCCCATGCGACGACCAGGATCATGGTCAGCGTTTCGCACAGCATCCCGCCTAAAATACCTGCGCGCCAGTGCTGCGCTTTGGGGATCTTACGGTTGATCCAGCCAGCAATACAGCCCGCCAGAATACTGGTAATAAAGCACGGAAGGGCGGTTACGCCGCCAATATCGATCAGGTAGCGATGAATACCCGCGATAACACCTGTAATGATGCCGACCCATGGACCGAACAGAATTCCCCCTGACATTACAGCGATAATACGTACGTTAACCAGAGAACCTTCTACCGGTACGCCGGACCAGGTACTGAACAGGGCAAACATGGAGAAAATCGCGGTAACGGCGAGTAGCTCTTTCGGGGAGTGTGCAGACTTGTGCAACAGTTCGCGGAACAGGCGGATACGAATCAGGAAAAACAGACAAAACAGCATCAGCGCTGCCCGATCAAAGACCGCCAGCAGCATATTGAATATTTCGTGCACGGGTGACTCTTGCGAAAGGATTAAACCTCTATGATAGGTAACCTGAGGCTGGATGACCAGCATACCTGTAAGACCCGTCTAATGAGGAAAAACCATAATATTAAAAGGGGATTGTAAAGAAGAGGTGAGTTTACAATACATATCGAGGATTGGTTGATTTACGAGGTAAAATTTATAACATCAAAATGTTAATGGATGGTGATTTTGTCAATCAGTCAAAACTGTCCATTTCCCTTTTTATTTTTTCAGTTCCTCTTTTACGTCAGTAAAAAATATTTTTGTTTGCCTCTCGACAGATGGAATTTATTCAGGCTATTTTCTAAACGTGCCACCATCGTGGCAGCGTCGCTCGGACGGTCCGGGCGCTAACGTTAATCCTGAGGATATTATGGCTGACTCCCGCCCTGAACGTCGCTTTACGCGTATTGATCGCCTTCCCCCTTACGTTTTCAACATCACTGCTGAACTGAAGATGGCTGCGCGTCGGCGTGGCGAAGATATTATCGATTTCAGCATGGGGAATCCGGATGGGGCTACGCCTCCTCACATTGTCGAAAAATTGTGCACCGTGGCTCAGCGCCCGGATACGCACGGTTATTCAACTTCTCGTGGTATTCCACGGCTGCGTCGGGCGATTTCCCGCTGGTATCAGGAACGCTATGACGTTGATATCGATCCTGAGTCCGAAGCCATTGTGACCATTGGCTCCAAAGAAGGGCTGGCGCATCTTATGCTGGCGACACTGGATCACGGTGATACAGTTCTGGTACCAAACCCAAGTTACCCAATCCATATTTATGGTGCCGTGATTGCCGGAGCACAGGTGCGTTCTGTGCCGTTGGTGGAAGGGGTCGACTTCTTTAATGAGCTGGAGCGTGCGATCCGCGAAAGCTACCCGAAACCGAAGATGATGATTCTGGGTTTCCCGTCCAACCCGACTGCGCAGTGCGTGGAGCTGGAGTTCTTCGAAAAAGTGGTTGCACTGGCTAAACGTTACGACGTGCTGGTGGTTCACGACCTGGCCTATGCTGATATTGTTTATGATGGCTGGAAAGCGCCGTCGATCATGCAGGTTCCGGGGGCGCGTGACGTAGCGGTTGAGTTTTTCACTTTGTCGAAAAGCTATAACATGGCGGGCTGGCGCATTGGTTTTATGGTTGGCAACAAAACGCTGGTTAACGCGCTGGCACGCATTAAGAGCTATCATGATTATGGCACGTTCACGCCGTTACAGGTTGCGGCGATTGCAGCGCTGGAAGGCGACCAGCAGTGTGTGCGTGATATCGCTGAGCAGTATAAGCGGCGCCGTGACGTACTGGTCAAAGGGCTGCACGAAGCTGGCTGGATGGTAGAAATGCCAAAAGCGTCGATGTACGTCTGGGCGAAAATCCCGGAGCAATATGCCGCCATGGGGTCACTGGAATTTGCCAAGAAACTACTGAACGAAGCAAAAGTATGTGTTTCTCCGGGGATTGGCTTTGGCGACTATGGCGATACTCACGTGCGTTTTGCATTGATTGAAAACCGAGATCGTATTCGCCAGGCGATCAGAGGAATTAAAGCGATGTTCCGTGCGGATGGCTTACTGCCTGCCGGTACGAAATCAGCAACTGAAAACGCTGACTAAAGATCGCTCAGATACAAAAGCAAACAGGAGCCTGATGGCTCCTGTTTTTTTGCTGCATCTTTTTATTTAGATCATCAGGGCAAAAGTACCGGCCCAAACGATGACCATAAATGAAATGCCCATAAAGAAATATTTCACTTTTCATCTCTCCGCGTACCAAAAGCACGCCTAAATGAACATACACTTACCTGACAGAGAGCTGATGCCACTGTGAGCAAACCAGAGAATACCCCTCGTTTTCTACGCTGCATCACCTCAGAATTCTGAGCTTTAATGCTCCAGACGGCGCTAATGTACGCCTAAAAATGAGGTGAGACAAGAGGCATTTTTTTATTTAATTTTAGTAACTTACGAGTGTCGTGATTCGGCGACAGTTTGATTTCTATCTGTAATGAATTGCTATTGGGCGACGCAATGTTTACTCAGATAATTCTCATATCCCCATGATATAAATGCGGATATTTTTTGCGAAAATTTCGATAAGAAAGGTTAGATATGACCAGACTAATGATGTTAGCACTCATTATTACGCCACTGACGTCGATGGCAGCGGCTCCGCTGGCACTGAATTTCAGCTGTGCAAGTATTGGTGGCGTGAATAGTGACGGTACAGGTAATGTTTGGATTAACGGCGAAAAAGCGATCGTTAAAACATTCAATGAAAATTACTGGGAGGCAAAAAGCGGTAAAAATACCGTCTCCATTTCCCGTAAAGATGACGGGAACCCGGATGTTTCCTGGACTGGTCCTAATCGTAAACACGGGGTCTGTCTGCCGGAAGATAATAAGAGTTATGCTCCGGTAAAAAAATCATCTAATGCTGGCCCGACCTTTTCATGTTCTGCAGTCGACAAGGGAAGCATGGAAGAGATTATTTGCCACAGCCCGTCACTTTCCGCGATGGATGTGAAGTTGAATGCTGTATACCAGCAGGCGCTGGTTAAATCGAAGAATGATCCGATGTTGAAAGCGGAGCAGCGCGGTTGGATAAAAGGACGCAACGAGTGCTGGAAAGAGCAGGATAAGCCTGCCTGTCTCTCCCGCGAATATAGCCAGCGGATGTCTGAATTACAGAACAAATGGGGTGTCAGGTAATTCCGTCGCAGAAAAAAAGAAAGGCCGAACGGCCTTTCTTTTTAGATATATAACGAAGCTTCGCCCATGGGCCTTGTTTTGAAACGACGGTGGATCCAGAGATACTGCTCGGGTGCTCGCATGATCTCTTTTTCGATAATCTTGTTCATATAAGCCGCCGCCAGGTTCTCATCAGCCGGGTAGCCTTCCATCTCTGGCGTAATAAACAGACGGTAACCGGAGTTATCCTTTTTTCTCACCATCGTGACAGTCAGCATTGCGGCACCGGACAACCGTGACAGTACATAGGTACCATTGGTCGTTGCTACATCTTTCACCGCGAAGAATGGGGCGAACGAACTTCCTTTGCGACCGTAATCCTGATCGGGAGCAAACCATACGGCCTCTCCTTTTTTCAGTGCACCGACAATGCCTCGCAGATTATTTCTGCCGATCATGGCTTTGTTTGAGCGCATACGTCCACGAGTTTGTATCCACTCCATTAACTTATTGTTGTGTGGGCGATAGGTTGCCATCATCGGTTGGCAAAGTCCCATTACGCGACCACCCAGCTCCAGCGACATAAAGTGTACGCCTACTACCATCACGCCACGGTTTTGAGTTTGAGCACGTTTCAGGTTATCCAGCCCTTCAACGTCAAACCATTTACGTACCCGGCTGTCAGGCCAAAACCAGGCCATACCTGTTTCAAGCAAAGCCATCCCGAGTGAGCGAAAGTTTTCTTCGACCAGTTTATCTCTCTCTTGCTGGGATAAATTCGGGAAACAGAGTTCGAGATTTTTACGTGCAATAGATTCACGACGTTTTAAAAACGGGCGTGCAAGCGTACCGGTGCGAGTGCCCAGAAAGCACAAAACCGGATAGGGGAGTTGCACCAGTAACCAGAGCACACCGACACCAAACCATGTGAGCCAGTAACGCGGATGCAAAAACGCGCGTGAAAATTTACATTGGGGGAACATAAGCACCTGCTGTTGATACGAAAATGTTGTATCGCGAAGATTCTTTATCTACAGCGGTACACTCTGATACTGATCGTTAGGCCACCATGAGCGACGATGGTTCCTGTAAAGAGTGTAAAACTGAGTCAGGACAAAACCACGGGGAGCATTAATGATCGGACGTATAATGTACCACCTGGAGATTAATGTCAGCCAGAGATAAATAATCAAGAAGAGTAAATGTTTTCAGGTGGACAAGAAGAACAATGAAGCCAGATATAATACGTTGTTTTTATGATGGTTAAATAAAATACGATAAAACTCCATTCAACAAGGGATGATGCAATCATTGTTACATAATTGTTGCCTGAATTGCGTGCTGATAGGAATTGTCTTAGAATATAAATACAAGGAGCGTAAGGACTTACGTGAAGTTTTACGGCAGACAGGAGGTACCGCTATGCTCTATTTCTGGACCTTTCTCGTATTGTGTATTCTGAGCGTCAGCTGCTACATCTGGCAGGTTATGGGCGTTTGGGCGTCAATCAGTTCTTTTATCGGTATGGCCATCCTTTCGGCATTAATATATTTCGTTACCATGTGGTTGACTACCGGTGATGAAATGGTCACTGGGTTATTTCTTTTTCTTGCCCCAACATGTGGTCTGATCATTCGCTTTATGGTGGGAGACAGTAAGCATTAGCTTGATGCGACACGATTGAAAATAAAATTAGTATCACGTTGATGGTTTTTCTGATCTTTCATGCGATGATTCTTAAGTGCCAGCATTGCTGGCACTTTTTTGCCGATCTAAAGTGGATTAGCGGGCATCAGCAAGCTGTAATGACGCTTCTTCTTGCTGGGCATTTTTTCGCTGTTGCTCCAGCTCTAGCGCACCGCGGTGAGACAGATAGCAGAACAGGATGCAGCACACTATCCCGCCCATCAGCAGATAAAAACCACCATGCCAGCCCATTTTGTCAACCATCACACCAAACAGGCTGGTTCCCAGTGAAGCGCCAAAAATGTAGCTCATAAATCCGCGTAATCCTACGGCAGAGCCAACTGCGAAGCTGGGGACGATTTCCATGGTTTGCACGGATGCCAGGAACTGTGGAACATAAATCAGGCAACCAACAATTGCGGCAAAAATGGTTACCATCAGCAGGGATTCGCTTTTCCAGTAGCCGATCAGACAGACGAATATCAGCGCCATACAAATCATTGCCAACGGCATACGACGACCTTTAAACAGTTTATCGGTGAGCCAGCCTGCCAGTAGCGTGGAAGGAATTGCTGCCCATTCGAAAAACAGAAAAGCAACGCTCATTTGTTCTTTCGAAAAATGTTTTTCGGTTAACAGATAAATAGGCAGCCAACTGATCATGCCAAAGCGCACCATGTAGACAAACACGTCAACCAGTGAAACATACCAGGCATTCTTATTACGCAGAACATAGGTACAGAAGATCTGGAAGGCGCTCATATTTTCCGGAGCCTGGGTAACGTGCCGGGTATTGAGCACCACTTTTTCTTCCGGCATCATTTGTTCCAGCGTTGGCAAACCTTCTTCACGCGGTGAACCTTTTCCCAGCATCAGAACAATAAAGGCAAACAGTACAGCAATGCAGGCAGGGACGATATAACTGGCGCTTTGCCAGTGTTCGCTGCCCAGAATGGCAAAGGCTGCGCCAACAATAGGCGCGACAATACCACCGCCAACGTTGTGAGAGATATTCCAGAATGCGCCAACGCGTCCACGTTCTTTACGCGGGAACCAGTTTGCGATGGTAATAAACGATGGGCCAACACCCATCCCCTGGAATAATCCGTTGAAGACAACCAGCGCGGCAAAAATCCAGAATCCGGTGCTGAATCCCAACCCTACATTCACAATCGCGCACAGTATCAGGCCGCATGCCATGAAGACCTTAGGACTGGCCTTATCAGCCAGGCTACTCATAATGCCTTTACTGATCCCGTAAGCAATAAGCATGCAACTGCTGAGTAAACCAATCTGCGTTGCGCTGAGATCCAGATGCTCTTTCAGATATGGAGTGGAGAGCGTGAAGTTATTACGTACAATATAGTACGCAAGATAACCGAGAAATACGCTAAGTAGAGCTTGCATTCGGTATCGACTATATGTCTCGTGGATTTTTTCCGTCGGGACTTTATTTGCCGATGGCCCTGTCTTGAATATTGAAAACATATCATCACCTAAATTTATATTGATGTGAATATCAGGGAGGTTCGGCAAGAAGAGTGAAATAGATGATGAAGAAACTCAAGTTGATGAAATGTGTCAATATTGACTCATTTTGTTGGGAATGCGACTGGATTTGACCCATTTAAATTAAGTGGTCTTTATTTTTGTTATTTTCGGTTGGTTTTTATTATCAGCGTGTGCGGGTATTAACAAAATTGACAGGTGTTTTAAGGTATTCTTTGCTCATGTTTTAGCTTACTGATTGGTTATTTTGATAACAATCTTATCCTCCCTTCGCGGTGCTATCAAACGGGTAACTTTTGTCTCAATATTATTTTTCGAATATGTTGGTATTTATGAACGGGATCACAAACAGGTTTTTCTGTCGGGGATGGATTTTTGCCATCTCGCTCTTTTTTATACCGTTGTTGGCGGCCAGCCTTGCGCAGGGGAAAGAGCTGGTAATGGCGACAACGTTCTCGCCAGGGGCCACGGCCTGGATTATCCAGCGCTGGCAAACGGAGCCTGGGTCGGTGATGATTCGTACGCTCAACCGGACCAGTTCCTCTCTTGAGCAACTGCTTGATACCGCGAATGCGGAAAATGTCGATCTTATTTTGACTTCATCTCCCATGCTTTTGCAGCATCTTCAGGAACATCAAAAGCTTGCACCTTTTGATAATGCGCTACCAGAAAGCCAGCGGCTGGTACCAGAGTCGATCCGCTCAACGTCCGTGGCGGTGGCAATATCGGGCTTTGGTCTGCTGATTAACCGTTCTGCGCTGGCTGCGCGACACCTGCCGCCCCCGACTGACTGGGGGGACTTAACGCACCCCAGATATCAGGGGGCATTGCTGATGAGTAGCCCGTCGCGCTCCGATACCAATCACCTGATGATAGAATCACTGCTTCAGCAAAAAGGGTGGGAGCAGGGGTGGGCGACGTTGCTGGCAAGTGCCGGAAATCTGGTGACAATTTCGTCACGGAGTTTTGGTGTCGCAGACAAAATTAAGAGCGGACTGGGCGTCGCTGGGCCGGTCATTGATAACTACGCTAATTTGCTGCTTAACGATCCGCATCTGGCCTTTACCTATTTCCCGCATTCTGCGGTTTCGCCTACTTACGTGGCCGTGCTGAAGAACAGTCAGCACGCGAATGAAGCACGCCGCTTCATTCGCTATCTATTGAGTCCAGAAGGACAAAGGATCCTCGCGGATGCCAATACGGGGAAATATCCGGTAACGCAGCTGGCTGCTGATAACCCGCGCGCGAGTCAGCAGGCGTTCCTGTTGAATCAGTCACCGTTAAATTATCGTCTTATCCTGAAACGACAACAGCTGGTACAGCGGATGTTTGATACCGCTATTAGTTTCCGTCTCGCGCAACTGAAGGATGCCTGGCGGGCGTTATACAGTGCGGAAGCGCGCCTGAAACACCCGCTACCTGAAATTAGAGCGTTGTTGACCAGTGTTCCGATCGATCCGCAGAGTAGCGAAGATGAAGCATGGCTTGCCCGGTTTGATAATAAAAGCTTTGCGGAACAGCAGATGATGGAGTGGCAACTCTGGTTTCTTAAAAATCAGCGTCAGGCCATATCGAAACTGGAAGAATTAAAATGAAAACCGGCTCGATATTACAACGCCTTCGCCAGCTCAGCATCAGCAGCAGTCTGCGAGGCGCTTTCCTGACAGGAGCGCTGCTGACGTTAAGCGTGAGCTGTGTCAGTTTGTATTCCTGGCACGAGCAGAGTTCGCAGATCCGCTATTCGCTTAATGACTATTTTCCGCGTGTCCATTCCGCTTTTTTGATTGAAGGGAATCTCAATCTGGTGGTTGATCAGCTTAATGAGTTCCTGCTGGCACCCAACACAACGGTAAGACTACAACTGCGCAACCAGATAATTCAGCATCTGGATAAGATTGAGGCGTTGAGCCAGGGGTTACAGTCAGAGGAGCAACAGCAACTGGTCGTTATTTTGCAGGACAGCCGTGCTTTGATGGCGGAGCTGGACAGGGTGCTCTACAACATGTTCCTGGTTCGCGAAAAAGTTAGCGAACTTTCCGCGCGCATTGACTGGCTGCATGATGATTTTACGACGGAGCTGAATTCCTTGGTGCAGGATTTTACCTGGCAGCAAGGAACACTGCTGGATCAGATTGAAGCGAAGAACGGTGATGAGGCTCAATATCTGAAACGCGCCAGGGAAGTGCAAAATGAACAACAGCAGGTTTACACACTGGCGAGAATTGAGAATCAAATCGTTGATGATTTGCGCGACAGGCTGAATGAGCTGAAATCAGGTAGCGATGATGGAATGCTGGTGGAGACTCACATTCGCTATCTGGAGAATCTGAAGAAAACGGCAGATGAAAATATTCGAACCCTTGATGACTGGCCCAGTACGATAACGTTGCGGCAAACTATCGATGAATTGCTGGAGATCGGGATGATGAAAAATAAAATGCCCGATACCATGCGCGACTATGTCGCCGCGCAGAAAGCACTCGTGGATGCCAGTCACGCTAGAGAAGCTACGCTCGGACGCTTCAGAACGCTGCTTGAAGCACAACTGGGTAGCAGCCATCAGCAAATGCAGATGTTTAACCAGCGGCTGGAGCAGATTGTTCGCGTCAGCGGTGGAATTATTCTGCTGGCGACTCTTCTGGCGCTGCTGCTGGCCTGGGGATTAAACCACTATTTTATCCGCTCGCGACTGGTGAAGCGTTTTACTGCGCTCAATCAGGCTGTGGTGCAAATAGGTCTGGGTAGAACCGATGCGACCATCCCGGTTTATGGGCGTGATGAGTTAGGACGCATCGCGCGTTTACTGCGTCACACGCTAGGTCAGCTTGGTACGCAAAAAAGGCAGCTTGAGCAGGAAGTCGCGGAGCGTAAGGAGATTGAGTCCGATTTACGCGCGACGCAGGACGAGCTTATTCAGACGGCAAAACTGGCGGTGGTCGGCCAGACTATGACCACGCTGGCGCATGAGATTAACCAACCGCTGAACGCGCTGTCGATGTATCTGTTTACCGCGGGAAGGGCTATCGAACAAGGTCAGTTAGCCCAGGCAAGGAGCACCTTAACCAAAGCAGAAGGGCTGATTACCCGTATTGATGCCATTATCCGCTCACTGCGGCAGTTTGCGCGGCGGGCTGAACCGGGAGCGCCGCTACATCCGGTCGATTTGCGCCAAAATCTCAGTGCAGCCTGGGAGCTGTTAGCTATGCGGCATAAGCCACAGCAGGGCACGCTTACACTGCCTGAAGAAACCATATGGGTACTGGGTGATGAAGTGAGAATTCAGCAAGTGCTGGTTAACGTGCTGGCAAATGCGCTGGATGCCTGCCCGATAGCCGCCGAAATTGAGGTGTCCTGGCAAGTGCAGGGCGACACGCTGAGCGTAATTATCAGTGATAATGGTCCCGGCTGGCCTGCGGCGTTGCTGCCGTCTCTTTTGAAGCCGTTCACCACCAGTAAGGATGTTGGACTCGGGATTGGCTTATCGATTTGTGTATCGTTGATGACGCAGATGAAAGGCGAGTTGCGCCTGGCGTCGACGTTGAGGCGCAATGCCTGCGTAGTACTGCAATTCAACCTGACGGATATAAAAGATGTTGAGTGATGAATATTCTGTTCTGCTAATTGATGATGATGCCGATGTACTTGACGCTTACACGCTGTTGCTTGAACAGGCGGGTTACCGCGTACAAGCCTGTAATAATCCCTTTGACGCAAGAAATTGGGTACCGGCTGACTGGCCTGGGGTCGTATTAAGTGATGTGTGTATGCCGGGGTGTTCCGGGATCGATCTGATGACCTTATTTCATCAGGATGATAATCAACTGCCAATTCTGTTGATCACCGGACATGGCGATGTGCCGATGGCGGTGGATGCGGTGAAAAAAGGCGCATGGGATTTCCTGCAAAAACCGATCGATCCCGGCAAACTGCTGGTGCAGGTCGAGGAGGCCTTGCGGCACCGTCAATCGGTGATTGCCCGTCGTCACTATTGCCAGCAAAAGCTACAGGTTGAACTGGTCGGGTACAGTGACTGGGCAAATCAGTATCGGCAGCGTTTACAACAACTGGCAGAAACAGATATTGCCGTTTGGTTTTATGGTGAGCCTGGTACGGGTCGCCTGACGGGTGCACGGTATTTGCATCAACTGGGGCGTAACGCCCAGGGACCATTTATTCGGGAAGAGCTGACATCCGGGAAAGCGGATCAACTTAATGAACTCATCGCCAGGGCGCAGGGAGGGACGCTGGTATTGAGCCATCTTGAGTGTCTGACGCGCGAACAACAACACCATTTGGTTCACCTGCAAAGTCAGGATCAGCGTCCTTTTCGCTTAATTGGCATTGGGGCGACATCGCTGGTAGAACTGGCAGCAACAAACCAAATTGTCGCGGAGCTCTATTATTGTTTTGCCATGACGCAAATTGGTTGCCAGCCACTGTCATTGCGCCCGGACGATATCGAGCCATTGTTTCGCCACTACCTGCATAAAGCCTGCCTGCGGCTGAACCATCCTGTTCCACAGGTAGACACCGAGCTATTGAAAACTATGCGGCGTCGAGCATGGCTAAGTAATGTCCGGGAACTGGCGAATGCCGCGGAGCTTTTTGCCGTTGGATTGCTCCCACTGGCAGAAACCGCCAATCCGCAGATGCACATGTCTGAACCGACACCCCTGGACCGTCGGATCGAAGAGTACGAACGGCAAATAATAACCGAAGCGTTAAATATTCATCAGGGGCGAATTAATGAGGTGGCAGAGTATCTGCAAATACCGCGTAAGAAACTGTATTTGCGGATGAGGAAATATGGACTTAGCAAAGAACACTATAAGTTTTAACGTATTGTTGGTTTGACCTGCCGGTCTCTGGTTCTATCTTCTGGCATATTTTGGTGATCGTTTTAATGATCACCAAAATATGCCAGATTTGCGAATTAATATCTGAGTATTGGGTTTACCACATCAAATCATCAGGCACGACAAAATCAGCGTACGGATCGTCCTCGTCTTTCGCTTCCTGGCTCAATTCGCAATTTAATACAATGTAGCTTGCATCGCGCTGCGCAATCTTATCAGCCACAACTGCTGGTATAATCGCGTATTCGCTATCGCGGTCACTTTCAGCAACCAGACGTGCAATGGCAAGACGTCCTTTGATCAACTGGGTTTGGGTAACCTTGTCAACATATATTTTTTTAATAAGATTATTATCGGTAAAGTTATAGCCAATATCGCCATGAGAAATGGTAATTCTGTTCATCTCAATTAGCTGCTTAATCTGCGCTTTATATTCTTTAGATAAGGCAGCTTGTTTTTGCTGTTCACTAAGCTGTTTATCACGCTCAATTTGCGCTTTTTTATTTTCTTCTACCGCTTCTCTGGCTTCGCGAGCCTGAACACGCGATTTTTTAGCCGTTCTTTGCACTTTCGCCATTTTTTTGCTGGTGACTAAGCCAGCTTTCAGCATCTGCTCTTGTAGGGTGAGTTTTGTCATGTTCGTTTCTGAATCCAATAAAATCGTTGTCAGGATTATAACCTCAACGTTCGACGGGATGCCAGATGCGGTAGCTTCGCCAGTCCGCTTCTGAAGCGGAGGCCAGAGCCAGGTAACCTGCAGATCTTCTCACCTCAATCCCATTTGCCGGAGTACGCTGTCAGGTATGAGGGCGAGTAGGCGTAATTATGTGATTGAGATGACTGGGAACTGAGTGATAAATAAGGCGTGGGGTTTGTGAAGGATGCCATACAGTACCCTCTCCCGGTGGGAGAGGGCTAAGGCGGCGGAAACTACACCACCATTTCCATCTTCACCGGATGGAAACGGCGTTTAAAGTAAATCAGACCGTGTCCTTGCTGGCCCAGGGTAATGTTCCTGATTTCCACCAGATAGACCAGATGGCTGCCGATGGTCTGCACCTGGCTAATCTCACCCTCGAGGCTCGCCAGCGAGCCTTTCAGAACCGGCTGGCCCAGTGTGCCTTTCTGCCAGCATGAAAGGTTGAAACGGTCTTCCATCGCCATACCGGTCATCCCGGCGAAGTGGCGGGCCATCACTTCCTGTTCGTGGTTCAGCACGTTGATACACAGCTTACCGTTGCCCTGAAACACCGGGTTCATCGCGCTATTGCCGTTGATACAGACCATTAGTGATGGTGGCGTATCGGTCACCGAACAGACCGCTGTGGCGGTGATACCGCAACGGCCCGCCTCGCCTTCGGTGGTGATGACGTTAACGGCGGCCGACAGACTGGCCATGGCATCACGAAAACGCAGACGTTGTTCATCTAATTGCATTGTGACCTCCCGCTGCTGGTTACTTCAGCAGTTTATCCAGCATATTGATATCGGTATTGTTGTGCAGGTGTGGTACTGTCCAGCCGTTCTGGTCGTATTCAGACAGGCAGCGGTCCACCATCGCCATCATTTTGTCCATGTTGCCGGAGCTTTGGGCCTGACGCAGGCACTGCAGACGAATTTCATCCTGGCTGCCGGAGTAGTTGATTTCATACAGCTCATGCCGACCGCCAAATTCGCTGCCAATAGCGTCCCACATCAGTTTGAGGATCTTAATGCGCTCGACGTGATCCATGCCGTTCGAACCGCGCACGTATTTTGCCAGGTATTCGTTTATCTGTGGGTTGTTGAGATCACGTACGCTGGACGGCAGGTAGATCAGACCGCTGGTTACGCTGCGTTCAATAATGTTTTTGATTTTGGCGTAGGCCATCGGCGCCATCACCCGATAGGTTTGCAGCGCAGCATGATCCGGCAGATACGCGCCATTGACCCACGGCGTTGCTTCGGCGCACATCGAATCGCTCAGCGCCCAGAACATATTGCGCCAGGCTACCACTTCGCCAAGCTCGGCTTGTACGCCACGGAACTCCAGGGTACCGGTGCACTCCAGCGAGCGCTTCAGCAGGGCGGTGATAAAATCAAGTTTCACCGCCAGGCGTACGCAGGCCTGTAACGGATACATACGCGCGAAGCCACCTTCCATCGTCCAGCGACGGCAGCGGTCAAAATCGCGATAAATAAGTACGTTTTCCCATGGGATAAGCACGTTATCCATCACCAGGATCGCATCGTTTTCGTCGAAGCGGCTGGAGAGGGGATAATCGTATGGCGATCCGGTTGCTCCGGCCACCAGCTCATAGGAGGCGCGGGAGATAAGCTTGACCCCTTCAGCATCCATTGGCGCGACGAACATCAGCGCGAAGTCTGGGTTTTCGCCCATCACCTGTGCAGATCCGAAGCCAATCATGTTGTAGTGAGTCAGCGCTGAGTTGGTGGCCACGACTTTCGCGCCGCTGACGATGATTCCGGCGTCGGTCTCTTTCTCCAGCTTGATGTAGACGTCTTTCACTTCGTCGGCTGGCTTATGGCGGTCGATAGGCGGGTTGACGATGGCATGGTTAAAGTACAGGCCGGTTTCCTGAATACGGGTGTACCAGTTGCGGGCGTTCTGTTCAAACTGCCCATAAAATCCTGGGTTCGCGCCTAGCGCACAGCCAAATGCGGCTTTGTAGTCCGGGGTGCGGCCCATCCAGCCGTAGCTCAGACGTGACCATTCGGCGATGGCGTCGCGCTGCTGGCGCAGATCGTCGGCGCTTTTCGCGACGCGGAAGAACTTGTGGGTGTAGCCGCCGCTGCCTGTATCGGTACCCCAGCACAGGGTGTCCTGTAACTCGGGTTTATGCAGCGCATCGTACATCTGGGCAACGGAAGCGGCGGCGTTGCGGAAAGCTGGATGTGTGGTCACATCTTTAACGCGTTCGCCGTAGATATAGATTTCGCGACCGTCCTGCAAGCTCTTCAAATACTCTTCACCGGTTAACGGGCGTTTAACGTCTGCACGGAAATTTTCAGGTTTCATAGGGGACCTCTTCAGTATTAATCGGAGTGTTAAATTTATGTTTTATTTTTGTTGCTCAATTAAGGCGGTTAACGAGGTTTTCGTGAAGAGACTTTTAAGTCAACAGTGGGTACTTTTCAGGTGAGATAGCGTTCTGTGATCCGGGGGTCGTTTAGTTTGTTAGGGCGAGGGGAATCACGACACCGGTATTTTTTTTGTTCTGAACGCGCTTGGTGAACAGCCGACAAGACGGTTGAAAAAACGGGCGAAATAAGCCGGGTCTTTAAAACCCAACTGCCAGGCTATCTCGTTTACCGCGCTATCGGAAAACAGCAGCAGCCGCTTGGCCTCGCGCAGCTGCCTGTCGAAAATCAGTCGCTTGGGCGGGCGATTAGCGAAGCGTCGGCAGATATCGGTCAGCCTTGATTCGGTAAGATGCAGCTCACAGGCGTAGGCTGGAACCGTCCAGTGCTGGTGATAATGGGTATCGATAAGCTGGTTAAAACGCTGGAATAGTTTTAGCTCGCCGCGCATCCCGCTGGCGGCATGATCGTCAAGTTTCGCATTACGTAATAGCAGGGTGAACACCGCCTGCGCCAGCAGCGTCAGAGTGTGTTCACGTCCCGGCAGTTGCGAGGTTGATTCGCGTTCAATCAACCGCCAGTAGTGCGCCAGTGCCGCCAGCTCGTCGGGCTTATCGGCCAGCGACAGGCAGATACCCGGCAGGCCGAAAGCTTCCCGCGTGCCGGGGTAAAGTACTTCCAGAAGCGGCCAGACCAGATCCTCCCGCATTGTCAGCACGTGACCGTCGCTATCAGGCTCGGTGATAAAGGCGTGCGGCACCGAGGGCGGCGTCAGGACAAACAGCGGTGCCTGAACCGAGTAACGATGATCGTCGAGCTGCAGTTCAATCTGCCCGGTATCGAGGAAGTGCATCTGAAAATACTGGTCATGACGGTGCGCTTGCATATCGCGGCCGAAGAACTCGGCCATGCGGGCAAACGACTGATAATGCACATCTTCCGTCCCCAGACTCTCATCGTACTCTTTGTTGATATCGATATTGGCGACAGGGCTCTGGCACATAGTGGCTCCTTACGGCGTCGCGCGAGGACGCGATTCTTTCATCGGAATAAGCCAGATAATCACCGAGCCAATGACCAGCAGGGCGGCAACGAACCACAAGCCGCTGCTGAAGCTGCCGGTAACATCCTTCAGCCAGCCGATCATCAACGGGCTGATTGCCGATCCGATATTGCCGGTAGCGTTGATTACCGCGATACCGATAGCTCTGGCGCGCAGGCTGATCGACTGATCCGGAGTGGTCCAAAAAATGGCCATTGCGCTAAACGATCCGGTAGAAGCCATCACGATCCCCAGCAATTGGATCAGGTTGTGATCGGTGGCAGAAGCTAACAGCCAGCCCGCAGCGGCAAACAGAAACGGCAGGGCGGTATGATGCTTACGTTCTCGATGTTTATCGGAGTGGCGGCTCCAGTAGATCATCCCGAGGATAGTACAAATCTGCGGGATCGCCGCCAGCAGGCCGATGGTGATATTGCTGCTGCTTTCGTTAAAGCTTTTCAGGATCTGAGGTGTCCAGATACTGATGGCGCTGAGCGTATTGGTCAGACAGAAGTAGGCTAACGTATACATCAACACGATTGGCGTAAACACCTCCCGCCACAGGCTGCGCTGCTGCATGGCGTGATGACTGATCGCCCCTTCCGGTTGTACCAACGTGAGTCGATCGTTATCCATCATCTCCTGCAGGCACTTTTTGTCCTCTGACGTCAGCCATTTTGCCTTCGACGGTGAATCATCAAGCCAGAACCAGACCATAATACCGAGCAGCACTGACGGGAAGCCTTCCAACAGGAACAGCCACTGCCAGCCGCGCAGATCGAGCATACCGTCCATCGACAGAATATAACCGGAGACGATTGACCCCAGTGCGGTGGTGACCGGCATGGCAATCATAAACAGCGCGTTGGCGCGAGCGCGGAAGAAGGCCGGGAACCAGAATGTCAGGTACAGCAGAATACCGGGAAGGAAACCGGCCTCGGTTATCCCCACCAGCATACGCAGGAGATAGAGACTGTTCGGGCCGGTGGCAAACATGGTGGCGGTGGAGGCGATGCCCCACAGCACCATAATAGTGGCAATCCAGCGGCGAGCGCCGACGATGCTAAGCATCACGTTGCTGGGGATGCCGAAAATCACGTAGGTGACATAAAACAGGGTGGTAGCAAGGCCAAACATGGTGGCGTTAAGGCCCAAATCCTGCCCCATGGTTAATCCGGCAAATCCAATATTGATGCGATCTAAAAATGAAAAGATAAACAGCACGAACAAAAATACGATCAGGCGGCGAAACAATTTGTTAATAACCGACTGCTGTTGCGCAGTCAGCTGCTTGTGCTGATTTGCCGGATCAAACTTTTCCGGGATGGCAGATGATGTGTCGCTCATTATCATTTTCCTCTAATGGGAATTTTGTAGGGTACTGCGGGTTGCCGGGGGCGCTGTGCCACCTGGCATTAGTAGACGCCTGATGAACCTGGCGCGTTTATTTCCAATCCGAATCGCATAGCGAGGGCTTCTGCGCCACGTGCCAGCAGGGTGGTATCGACACCGATGGCTACAAACAGTGCGCCAAGCTCCAGATAGCGCTTTGCCAGCTGTTCATTGGCCATCAGGATCCCTGGTGCTTTACCCGCAGCGCGAATTTGTGCGATAGCGTGTTCAATGGCTGCCTGTACTTCCGGATGCTGCGGATTGCCGCTGAAACCCATATCGGCGCTAAGATCTGCCGGGCCGATAAACACGCCATCGACATCGTCAACGTCGAGAATCTGCGGCAGGTTTTTCAGCGCTTCACGGGTTTCGATTTGCACCAGTACGCACATCGCGTCGTTGGCCTGATGGATGTAATCCGGGATGCGGTTCCAGCGCGAAGCGCGGGCGAGCGCGCTGCCGACGCCGCGAATGCCAGCGGGCGGATAGCGGGTGGCTTTCACCGCCAGCCGGGCTTCGTCGGCGTTCTGTACCATCGGTATCAGCAGGGTTTGCGCACCGATATCCAAGAGTTGTTTAATCTGTACCGGGTCGTTCCACGATGGTCGCACCACCGGTTGGCTGGGGTAGGGAGCGATCGCCTGAAGCTGGCTCAATACCGTTTGCACGTTATTCGGTGCATGTTCGCCATCGATCAACAGCCAATCGAATCCGGCCCCGGCCAGTAGTTCAGCGCTGTAGCTGCTGGTTAGCCCCAGCCACAGGCCAATCTGCGGACGGCCCGCTTTTAAGGCTTCTTTAAAAGCGTTATTCATTATGTTCCCCTTAAACAAAGCGGCAGCTAATCGCGCCCATGTTGCCGTAGTCGACGTGGAAGGTATCGCCCTTGCGCGCGGGTACCGGACGAGTGAAGGAGCCGCCGAGAATAACCTGCCCGGCTTCCAACTGGACGTCGTACGGTGCCAGCTTATTCGCCAGCCAGGCCACGCCGTTGGCCGGGTGATTCAACACTCCAGCAGCGACGCCGGTCTCTTCGATCACGCCGTTGCGATAGAGCAGGGCGGAGATCCAACGCAGATCCAGCTCGTCGGGTTTAATGGGGCGACCACCGAGGATCACCCCGGCGTTGGCAGCGTTATCGGAAATCGTGTCAAAGACTTTGCGTGGACGCTGGGTTTCCGGGTCGATGTTGTGGCAGCGGGCGTCGATCAGCTCCAGCGCAGGGATCACATAGTCGGTAGCGTTGTAGACGTCGAACAGGGTGCAGTTTGGCCCGCGCAATGGTTTTGCCAGCACGAAGGCCAGTTCGACTTCGATGCGTGGGACGATAAAGCGGTCAGTAGGAATATCGCTGCCGTCGTGGAAAAACATATCATCCAGCAGTGCGCCGTAGTCCGGTTCGCTAATCTGTGAGCTGGCTTGCATCGCTTTTGAAGTCAGGCCGATTTTATGCCCTTTCAGCACGCGACCTTCGGCGATTTTCATGTTTACCCATTCGCGCTGCACAGCGTAGGCGTCTTCAATGGTGATCGTCGGGTGATCCAGCGAGATAGCACGGATCTGTTCGCGCTGTTTTTCCGCCTGGTTTAGCCGTTGGGCGATTAGAGTATGGGTATGTTTATCAAGCATAATTGCTTCCTGTTACGTCATTCGGTGCTGCTGCGCCGGATAAGACGCAGGTGTGTCTTATCCGGCTTACGGTTTGATATTGCTTCGTATTTTTTTGCCTTTTGCAGGCCCGGTAAGCGCAGCCCCACCGGGCGAAAAGGCATACTATTTAAACAATGCGTGTACGTTATTTTGTTTGTAATTCAGTGTCGGGTGCAGCTCGCTGATTTCAAACGACAGCGCCAGGTAGCGGCTCTCCATCAGCGTGGCGAAATGGGCCTTAATCAGCGAAAACAACATATCGCCCACGTCCTGACGGCTTTCCAGGCTGCGTCCGGAGCCGATTTTTAGCGTCATGTGTACAAAGGCGTAATCATGCAGACCGTCTGCCATTTGCCAGGTATCCAGCCAGATGGCGCGGCTGCGAATGCCGCCGATGGGAAAGATGCCGGTCGCCGCCAGCGCTTCGTTCACTTTGCCGAACAGTCCCGGTAAGTTGGCCTGTTCGCGGATGTTATCGGTACATTCGGCGATAAAATGCGGCATTCTGAATCCTCCTTATGCCTGTTCGGGCAGTGGGAATACGGCGTTGACCTGGCCGGTACCGGAGCTGGCGAATAACTCGGTAATAAACTCTACTTTGCCGTCATAGCTGTCCCAGCCCAGCAGACCGAGCAGCATCACCGTGTCGTGCATATTGCCTTCGCCGTAGCAGTAGTCGGCGTACTCCGGCAGCATGTCGCAGAACTCTTTGAATTTGCCCTCGCGCCACAGCCTGATTACGCGCTCGTCCATCTGGTGGTCGAACTCACGGGTATAGCTGTTCATTCCTTCTTCGGCGCGCTGGTCATCGATAAAGCGGTGTGACAGTGAGCCGCTGGCCAGAACTGCCACGGTGCCGTCATATTTCTCAATCGCTTTCAGAATGGCTTCGCCCAGTTTGCGGCTGTCGGCGAAATCGTGGACGGTGCAGAACGCGGAGATCGACACTACTTTGAAATGTTTATCACTGTTCATGTAGCGCATCGGAACCAGCGTGCCGTACTCCAGCTTAAGGCTTGGGATGTTGTGCGCTTTGGCACGCACGCCGAGCTTGACCGCTTCGTCGGCGATAAGGTGGCCCAACGCCGGGTTGCCGTCGTAATCGTAAGTCATGTCGCGGATAAAATGCGGCAGTTCGTTACTGGTGTAGACGCCCTGAAAATGGTCAGCACAGTTAATGTGGTAGGCGCTGTTGACCAGCCAGTGGGTATCAAAAACGATGATTGTATCGACGCCCAGCTCACGACACCGCTTGCCGATTTCCTTGTGCCCATCGATAGCTCCCTGACGGCAGCCGTGGTTTTTACCCGGCAGTTCAGAGAGATACATTGACGGCACGTGAGTGATTTTTGCTGCTAATGCTAACTTTCCCATATCAGACTCCCCATTTTGGGATCGGATGGTCGCCCATCGAGATGCAGACGTTTTTCATTTCAGCGAACACTTCAAAGCTATATTCGCCGCCTTCGCGGCCGGTGCCGGAAGCCTTCACGCCGCCAAACGGCTGACGCAGGTCGCGGACGTTCTGGGTGTTGACGAACACCAT
This sequence comes from Citrobacter sp. Marseille-Q3906, assembly GCF_916618775.1. Lineage (NCBI taxonomy): Bacteria > Pseudomonadati > Pseudomonadota > Gammaproteobacteria > Enterobacterales > Enterobacteriaceae > Citrobacter > Citrobacter sp. Marseille-Q3906. Next base: position 2,520,879 of record NZ_CAKAKA010000002.1, on the reverse strand, counting down.
TCCGGCTTCGATGCCGCGTGCCAGACGCAGCACTTTGCTGACGTCCTGGGTCCAGATATAAGAGGCGAGGCCGTACTCCACATCGTTGGCCAGGCGCAGACCGTCCGCCTCGTCTTTAAACGGCAGCAGACAGGCTACCGGGCCAAAAATCTCTTCCTGTGCCACGCGCATGCGGTTGTCGACGTCCGCCAGCACAGTTGGTCGCAGGAAGTTGCCGTTTTTCAGATGTGCAGGCAGGTCAGTGGGTTTATCCGGGCCTCCTGCCAGCAGGGTCGCCCCTTCTTCAATACCAAGGCGGATATAGCCGGAGACTTTCTCCCAGTGCTGCTGGCTAATCAGTGCGCCCACCTGGGTGTTCGGATCGTTCGGGTCGCCGACGCGCAGACGTCTTGCGCGTTCGGCAAAGCGTTTAACGAACTCGGAGTAGATGCTCTGCTGAATGAAGATACGCGAGCCGGCGGTGCAGCGTTCACCGTTGATCGAGAAGATAGTGAACAGTGCGGCGTCGAGTGCACGCTCAATATCAGCATCTTCAAAAATCAGCACCGGCGATTTCCCACCCAATTCCATGGAATATTTTTTCAGCCCGGCATTTTTCATGATATTGCGACCGGTGGCGGTTCCGCCGGTAAACGACACCGCGCGTACGTCGTGGTGGCGAACCAGCGCATCGCCCGCCGTTGCACCATAGCCCTGAACCACGTTCAGTACGCCCGCCGGAATACCGGCTTCCAGCGCCAACTGGCCCAGGCGGTCTGCGGTCAGCGGTGATAACTCAGACATCTTCAGCACTGCGGTATTGCCCAGCGCCAGGCACGGCGCGACCTTCCAGGTGGCGGTCATAAACGGCACGTTCCAGGGTGACACCAGCGCGCAGACGCCGACCGGTTGCACGAGCGTGTAGTTCAGCATCTTGTCGTCGACCGGATAGGTCTTGCCGTTCATCTGCTGGCATACCTCGGCGAAGAACTCGAAGTTATGCGACGCCCGCGGGATCAGTACGTTTTTGGTCTGGTGGATAGGCAAACCGGTATCGGCGGTTTCCATGGCAGCGATCTCCGGCACGTTCTGGTCGATCAGATCGCCCAGACGACGCATCAGACGCGCACGCTCTTTCATTGGCAGGTTGGCCCATTTCGGAAATGCCTCTTTTGCCGCCGCAACTGCCTGATTCACCTCGTCCGCACCGCCGGAGGCCACTTCCGCCAGCACCTCACCGGTCGCCGGGTTAGTGGTGTGGAAATATTCGGTGGCCGCGACATTTTTGCCGTTGATCCAGTGGTTAATCTTTTTCATGACAGCTTCTCCTCATATGTCTGCTGGCTGATGATGTGGTTGACCAGGTGGCCGACGCCCTCCACTTCGACGATCACTTCATCACCCGGTACTACGTCCGACAGTCCTTTCGGGGTGCCGGTAGCGATCATGTCGCCAGGTTGCAGGGTCATAAACTCGCTCAGGTAAGCGATCAGAAATGGAATGCTGAAGATCAGATCGGCGGTGGTGCCTTGCTGGCGCAGTTCACCGTTGACCCAGGTGCGCAGTGCCAGATTATGTGGGTCTGGAATATCCGCTTTATCGACGATCCAGGGACCTATCGGCGTCAGGGTATCGCGGCTTTTTACCCGTAAATTGGGGCGATAGTAGTTTTCCAGATAGTCGCGGATGGCGTAGTCATTGCATACGGTGTATCCGGCGACGTACTCCATGGCGTCGGCTTCACTGACTTTACGCGCAGTTTTGCCGATCACCACGACCAGTTCAGCCTCGTAGTGCATGTACTCGACGTTATCCGGGCGCACCGACTCCTGCTGGTGGCCGATAAAGGTGTTTGGCGCTTTGATAAACACCAATGGTTCGGTTGGTGGCTTAAACTCCAGCTCGCTGGCGTGATCGGCGTAGTTCAGACCCAGCGCGAACAGCGTGCCGTCGGCGGGGGGGAGCCAGCGGAATTCGCCCTCATTTAGCAGCTTGCCGTTCTCTAACTGTACCTGGCCGCGTTCATCAACCTGAACATCGTGATGTTGTCCCTGCCACTCAATACGTGCTTGTTTCATGCCAGCTCTCCTTCAGCAACCACCGGGTTTTCCAGCGTCGGGAAGCCTTCGGCGAGAATGCGCACGCGATCGCCGGGTCTCAGCGTTACGCGGTTGTGCGGGGTCCCGATCAGAATAGCGTCGCCGGGTTTAAGGGTGGCGAATTCGCTCAGGGCGCTCAGTAGCTCGGCAGAGGAGCGCTGGAGGTCTGCGGTGTTCCAGCTATCTGCTTCGCGACCGTTGATTTCAGTGATGATGGTCAGTTCATCGACGTTACTCGGCGTAGCGAGAGCGCCAATCGGACAGAAACCATCGCGGCATTTGGCTTTAATTGCCGGGCGATAGAAGCTCTCTTCCGGCAGGCTGACGTCATTAGCCAGCGCGTATCCTGCAATATAAGCAGCAGCTTCTTCTGCGGCTACTTTGTGGGCGGTTTTGCCGACAATCAGCGCCACGGTCGCACCGCTCTGTACTGTTTCATCCTTCGGGTAGGGGATGGTCTCGCCGTTACCGATAACGGTGTTGCGCGGTTTGATAAACCAGACCGGGGTCTTCGGCAGCGTTTTGTAGGGAGCCTGCTGAAACGCATTGCGCCAGGCATCAAGCTGGCTGCGATGGTTAAGGGCTACGGCGAAGATGGTACCTTTCATTTACCACTCCTCTGGTATGGATTCAGGAATCAAAGAAAATTCATTAATATGTTAACGATTATCTTTTATGCTTTGTGGAAAGGTTTGGCAAACAGAAGTGAATGTTTTGTGAGCGGATTAACAATAAATTTACACAAATAAAATTTATTCCATATAAATCAATGGATAAATTATTTTGTGTGCTGTGTTGTACTTTTCAGGGACAGAAGCTGGTTGCGATCTGGTGCAATTAACGCTATTTATTAACTTATTAACAAACAGGTATGAGGTTCAGAGGTAAGTGATGCATGATTCATTAACTATCGCGCTGCTGCAGGCGCGGGAAGCGGCGATGACACACTTTCGCCCCATCGTTAAACGCCATAATCTTACCGAGCAGCAGTGGCGTATCGTGCGTATCCTTGCCGAAAACCCGTCGATGGATTTTCACGATCTGGCCTTTCGCGCTTGTATTTTACGCCCGAGCCTGACCGGTATTCTGACCCGCATGGAACGCGATGGTCTGGTGTTGCGCTTAAAGCCGGTGAACGATCAGCGCAAGCTGTACATTTCGCTCACGCCTGCGGGTTCGACGCTGTATGAAAGTGCGAGGTCCGAGGTGGAAGAGGCCTATCGCCTGATCGAAGCTGAATTTACTGTCGAAAAAATGCGACAACTTACCGCGCTACTGCAAGAGTTTATTACGCTGGGTAATGGGACTGGGGGAGATAGTGAAGAGGAGTCTCTGGTGTCCCCTGCAGGAATGTGATTGATGAGTTAATGAGTTGATTTTTATGAACATATAAATACTGAAATTAAAATTCTATACACTTAGTTATACACATAAGAAAAATTAGTGCTTTTTATGGACTAGGCGTATTTTCCCAGCCCAGCCCAGCCCAGCCCAGCCCAGCCCAGCCCAGCCCAGCCCAGCCCAGCCCAGCCCAGCCCAGCCCAGCCCAGCCCAGCCCAGCCCAGCCAATGTAGCCTTTTATTTACAAATTGTTACATATATTGTTCATCAAATTTCATTATTATCAGGGATTAACAAGCACTGGCAAAGGTTGTCACTCAGTAATATTCCCTAACATTCACTATTATTCACCATTATTCACCATTCAAATTATTTGAATAAGTTTGAAAGTGTCATTCTTTACGTATTAATTCTTCTGTGCAAGTATATATACACCCAATAGAGACTAATTAAGTCTTAGTATAAATATCTAATGTGAAGGACATAGCCATGAGCTTATTGCCTCGGGAAAACGCACCCCAAAAAAACTATAGACTTCTGAGAATATCAGAAGTGATTAATTTGACTGGCTTACCCAAGTCAACAATTTATCTAAAGATAAAGAATGATGAATTTCCGAACCAAGTTTCTATCGGTTCTCGTTCTGTTGCATGGGTGGAGCATGAAGTTAATGAATGGATAGAGAAGAATATTCTCAATAGAAAATTAAACTCCTAAATTGAGGTGGCAATTATATGATTGACAATGTTTTTAAGAAAAAACTGGCATCAATTAAGAACGAACATGTGTCGGTGTTAGACAGTTACAAAGTAAGCCCATTTAAAGAAACTCATAGCGACATAGCCTGTATTGTGCGTATTATCGAAATCTATTCACTGAATAAGCTGCGCGCTAAAGGTGAAAAGCTGTATTCACTTACGGGGTTAACAGTACCTGATACGGAAGCTGTGGCGAATGAGATCAACCTGCTCCTAAGCCGTTATGCCCAGTTGTGTCGTCAGGAAGAGGAAGAGTTATCTTTCCGGCAGCGTGAAGTGACAAATGTGGAAGTTGCATGGAAAAGTACATTCTCAAAAAACGGCGTCAGTAGCATTGCTGAAGCCAAAACGAATAAAACGGGGCATGCTGAACGCGCGGATGCTGAACGGTGTTACCATCAGGCTATTTCCCGGCTGAATGAGCAACATAGCCGGCTGAGCACAATCAAGCTTTTACCAGGCGTACTGGCTGATGAAGTTAACTACATTGGTAAGGGAGTTGAGAAGCGTTTACTGAACATATTTCCTCAATCCGGCCAGATCCCTGCTGATTTTATTTCTGTGTTTAATGATAGTGACGTTGTCCGTGATATTAAATTTATTACAGATGCACTCAAATCTTTGTCTGATTCTGTGAATGAAATTATTAGCCGTTGTAGCGTTCCAACTGATCGTTATGTATTAAATAACGGTGGAATGGCAAGAGCTATGGCTTACAGGGAGTACTATCGAGCAGATAATTATGTATTACGTTCAGTCGTAAGTGACCGGGATTATGTTGAGCATGTAATGAAATACAATCGGGTTACTGAGTACAAAAATAAAATCTTTTCTTAAATACTAAAAAAGGTAAAAAACTATGTATGCCTTCAAAACTGAAAGGCCGGACGCAGCACGTCGTTATCATAATAAATTCGTTACTGGCACTAACTATCAGGAGGAATCAAAAAGACGCTTTGCATTAAGCGAACCCACTGAAAATATACTGCGTACCTCAATTCTGGAATCCGGGTGGCTTATTAAAAATATCACGCTACGTGATGTTAACGCCGTGTCAGGTAATGCCGTCAATATTGGTGCCAGTGAACTGCATACCGGACGTGTGGATGGTGGCCGTTTCCACAAAAAAATGGCAGTCAATGGTACGGAGTTCTTTCTGACAGAGACGGATACCTGCGCCCGGATCAGCTATTCCGATATGTCTCATATTTACCATACCGGCGTGCCGGATGAGTTTGAGAAAACGGTTGAGAGCTTTTTTGCCCAGGCATATGCGCTGGACATGCTGCGGGTCGGTTTCAATGGTGTGTCGATTGCAAATACTACAAACCCGGAAATCAATAAAAAAGGAGAGGATGTCAATATTGGCTGGCATGCACTGGCGAAAGCCTACGGGAACGGGAAGCAAATCATCTCTGAGCCTGTCACTTTGGGAGAGTCTGGCACCTGGAAAAATATTGATGCGCTGGGCAACCATCTGATTACAGAGCTTATTGCTGAGCAGTTTCGTGAAGATCCCCGTCTGGTTGTACTGGTTGGGGCAGAGCTGGCAGCACATCAACGCCTGAAGTTATTTAATGCCGCAGACCGCCCGGCTGATGTGAATGCAGCACAGATGGCTACAAGTTCTGTTGCTGGCCGCTTTGCGTTTATTCCCCCGTTTATGCCGGGTAAGCGTCTGGCAGTAACAACGCTGGATAATCTGCATATTTACACTCAGGCGATAACACGCTGGTTTCGTGCTGAGTTTGATGATGAAAACAGCGAATACGTGCATTCCTACCTGCGCAATGAAGGCTATGCACTCGGTGAACCTGAACTGTACGCGGCTGTCGATGAGAGCGCCCTGACGTTTGCGGATTGACTTAGCGACAGAAAGACCCGCTCAGAGGCGGGTCTCGTTTTCAGCATCAGGAAAAATGAAGAACTATTTTTTAGCAGAGGCTTAAGCATGCCAGCGTTAATTAATCCAGGCAATGATCAGTTTTCGGTTATAAATTTCTTGCCTCACCAGGAATGCGCGGGATATAGTTTAAAGGTTGCCGCAAAATCGGCAGCCGGGCGTGGAAACCCGAGTAATCTAACGGCGACACCAGACGCGCCATGCGTCTTTTTTTGTGTCTTTGCCTTTGTGCACCTGTTACCTGTACAGCGGTTTCTTTACTGTTGTAGCTATCGTGTAATGGTGGCTCAGGCGGGGCTGACCTCGGTCAGGCCGGTATCCGTTAGAGCCGGTATTTCCACCCCCGTCTGGGCTACCACCCATGAGCGTGGAAACTCCGGTGGTAGCGTTACCCGCTATCTAACGGAGGTTGCCATTATGGCTACAGTCCCTGCTTTATCTCACCCTGAATTTACCTTTGTCTTTCTGGCTGTCCGCCGTACAGACCGTGATGCCCGTCCACGTCCTGTGCGTGTAATCGCAGACTGCGAGCATGCTGCACGCCTTAAACTTGCCACTGAATTTATCCTGAGCTTTGCTGCCCGTATCCCTGTGAAAAACGCCGGGGAGGTGGTTGCATGAAATCCATGAATTTTAAGCAAGGCTGCATATTGAGTGAACTGGGGGAGAGTCGTCTGTTACGGGCGGCGCTGGCCAGTGAGTTTCTTGCAGAGGTTCTGTCCGTTCCCACAGTGAATGGAGCGAGAACTGTTTCAGCAGAAGGCGCTGCGGCTTTAGTGGCCTGTATTGCCGAACAACTGGATGGCGTTGTTAAGGAAACCAGCACAATTAAGGGAGTGATGCGCGATGAATAATAATCAAAATTTAAAGGCGCATGCTTTACGAACAGCAGTTTTACGGTACTACATTGCTGATGCATTCATTTCCTTAATGGAGCGTGTTCATAATGAACCTGTTTATATTGAAGATGGCGAACGAATAGAACTCACCCACGAAAAAGTGGTGAGTAATATTATTTACCATATTGAAATGCCGTGGGTGAATGAGTTTGGGGCTGATGCAGGCTGCATACTGGCCGCAGAAAAACTGGAAAAAATGCTTAAACCGGGCTTTATGTCAGAAAATATTCGCCTGTCAGTTTTTGGTGTCACAGAGATGCGTGAGGTTTACCGGGATATTATTTTCGGTGCACCTGATGGCGAACTACCCGAAGGTTTTGAATTTGTGAAGCCGGAAGGTCAGGAGGTGCTGCAGTGAAAACACCGTCTGTATCCACGATTTCCGGGGCTGCAATTGGGCGCTGGCCTTATATCCTGTCAGCATTAGGTATCAAAGTACCGTCCGCAGGACATCATGGGGCTTGCCCTGCCTGTGGTGGCAAAGATCGCTTTCGGCTGGACGATAAAGCGGGGCGTGGGACGTGGTTTTGTAATCAGTGTGGTCATGGCGATGGTCTTGATCTGGTTCGTCTGGTGACAGGAAGGAAGATAAAAGAAGTCACCGGGATGGTATCTGAGGCGCTTGCATTACCCGAAATACAGGAGAAGCCCGCTTTGCCAGCCAGGAAAAAGGCCGCAGGAAAAGAAGCTGGCGCGGAGCGATATACCAGACTCAGGCAGCAGTCCTGCAATGGTGAGCCGGTTTATCTGACAAACAAGGGCTTACACGGGTATTCACTTCCCTTGCTGTCACAGCCTTTGAATCTGGCCGGAATAACATTTTCCTCCGGTTCATTACTGCTGCCGTTGACGGATATTTCCGGGAATATTACCGGTGGTCAGCTTATCAATCCTGACGGGGATAAAAGTCTGCTGCCCGGTAGCCAGCTGTCTGGCGCATTCATTGCCCTGACCGATATACCTGCTGAAACACCTGAACAGGTGATTATCACTGAGGGTTTTGCCACGGCGCTTACCGTCAGTCTGCTGACTGAAGGATGGATCGTGGCGGCTGTTGCTGCCACCAATTTACTGAAGGTGACGGAGCAGATCCGGAAACGCTGGCCAGAAACCCGGATCATTCTGGCTGGCGATAATGATCTGGCTGATGGGAAAGAAAACACCGGGCGTATTCAGGCAGAGAAAGCCGCCAAAGCAGTGGATGGCTGGGTAACGCTCCCTCCGGTACGCCATAAGGCTGACTGGGATGATTATCGGCAGGAAGTGGGGAAAGAACGGGCGAGAGATGCCTTTCGCGAAGAAATGACGTTGCATGGCAAAGGGCAGACCCGTTTACCTGAAGGATTCCGGCTGACAAAAGAATACTTGTGGTACGACAAGCTGGTTAATAAATCTGATGGTGATACGGAGATACGAAATATCAAAATTTGCAGTCCGTTACGGGTGACGGCAATCACCAGTGATGCTGATGGAAGTAATTACGGGCGTTTGCTGGAATGGGAAGATACCAATGGAAACAGCCGTAAATGGGCAATGCCGATGGAGATGCTGGGTGGCAGCGGGGAAGAGCTGCGCCGCGTTCTGCTGGTTAACGGGCTTTCTTACATCAACATTAACGGTATGGCCAGAGCATTCCTGATGGAATATATCTCGCTGTGTAAACCGGACAGAAAAGTAACCTGTGTGAATAAAACGGGCTGGCACGGCGGAGTTTACGTTCTCCAGGATGAAGTGATAGGGCGCGAAGCCCAGTCAGTCATCTTACAAACATCGAGTGTGCAGGGGCGTGATTTTCGTGTCAGCGGCACATCAGAGGACTGGCGTGAAAATATAGGCCGTTACTGCATAAAGAATGCCCGTCTTGCCTTTGCGGTGAGTCTGGCATTTGCTGCCCCCCTTCTGAAACTGGTTGGTATCGGCGGTGGAGGTTATCACCTCAAAGGGGAATCAACAGACGGTAAAACCACGACGATGAAAGTGGCTGCATCAGTATGTGGTGGAACAGATTTCTGGCATACGTGGCGGGCGACGGGGAATGCTTTAGAAGGAACGGCGAGCCGCCGCAATGATGCCACGCTGATGCTGGATGAAATCCGGGAGGTTGACGGCAGGGAGGCGGGGAATATCGCTTATATGCTGGCTAACGGGCAGGGCAAAGCCAGAGCCAGAACAGATGGTTCGGTAAGGGAAACCAACCGCTGGAATCTGTTGTTTCTGTCCACCGGGGAACTGTCACTGGTGGAACATGCGGCAAGCGCCGGGGAACGTACGTATGCCGGGGTTGAGGTCAGAATGATCCAGATCCCAAGTGATTCAGGCAAATATGGCGTGTTTGAAGAACTTCATGGCTTCAGTAGCGGGAAAACCCTGGCTGAGCATCTTGAGCAGCACGTAGCGCATTATCATGGTGCACCATTCCGCGACTGGCTGCATTGCCTGACCGCTGATCTGCCGGAACTGACCAGTCAGGCGAAAGCCTTATTGAAAGAGTATACCCGAAGGCTGACGCCGGAAAATGCCGGGAATCAGGTTGGCCGGGCTGTTACCCGTTTTGCTCTGGTTGCGATGGCCGGGGAGCTGGCCACAAAAGCGGGCATCACAGGATGGCCGGAGGGAGAGGCCTTTCGTGCCGCTCAAAGCTGTCTGGCTGCATGGATGGCTGACCGGGGCCATACAGCTAATCAGGAAGATAAAGCGGCACTTGAACAGGTACGGGACTTCATGACGCGTAATCAGTTCAGTCGGTTTGCTGACTGGAATGACGACAGGAACCGGCCTGTTTCAATGATGGGATTCAGAAAAGTCGATAAAGGAGACAACGTGACAGAGCCGGTTGTGACGTTCTACGTTCTTCCGTCAGGCTGGAAGGAGATCTGTAAGGGATTTGATTCGCGTAAGGTGGCCAGGTTGTGTGTGGACGCGGGCTGGCTGAAACCCGGTGAAGATGGCCGGACGCAAAACAGCATTCGCCTGCCAGAAATAGGGGTTAAACGTGTGTACCAGTTCAATACACAGGTACTGGGAAGCGCCGAACCTGAGTAATTATCGCGTGAGTCTTATTTTTATGAGGTAACACAGGTAACAGAGGTAACACCCGCTACTGATGCGGTTCTTCAATGTTACCAGTCAAAAATACTGACTGGTAACAGAGGTAACAAAAAATGGTGTGTTACCACGCGTTACCTCTTGATTTTGCTAACTGGTAACAGATTAAATCCTTTTAAATCAATAGCGTTACGCGTGTTACCAGTGTTACACGTTCAGAACAAGAGGAAGGGACTCAAATCCCTTCTTCTGGCGGGCAACAGTATAGGGCACAGAACGATGAAGATGATGAGAATGTACTGCCCCACATGTCAGGCAGTAGCGCGGATAGGTAAAACAAACAGGAAACACCCACAACTGTATGATGTGTACTGCTATTGCTCTAATGTGGAGTGCGGTCACTCGTTTGTGATGAATGTTGCTTTCTCCCATTCCGTTAGTCCAAGCGCGCTGAACGGGCAGGGGAGGGTTAAAGAGCTAATTGATGCCATTCCACCCGAGGAGCGGGAAAAGGCTTTAAAGTTGCTGCTGGCTGCGCAAAAGAATGGGTAAAGTATGCGTCGGGAATGGCCGATCCGTTCCCGAAACCTGAACACAGGATTTCAGTTAATTAGGATATAAAGTTATTATTTTTCATATGGTTATATTTTTCGCGTTTTACGAGACTTCATAAAATCACACACCTAAAATAAATTATTCATTTAATATCATAGTGTTGCGTATTCAGACCACAGACACGACGGACAGTAAAACTGAAAAAAGCTGAATTTTTTTTCATTCTTTTCAGTTCCTGTATCGCAGTATATCCCCAGCACTGGCGCGGACTGGCGGTGTCGTTTGTAAAAAATCCTGACTGAAAAATTTTAGTGATATGAAAACCGCAGGCGGGTGCGGTGTAGTGCCGTTTTTGTCAACCAACGGAAGATTTCATTGAAGATGCAGTATACTTCTCAGTTATATGAAAAAAGATTGCTTGATGCCTTTACACTGACGAGTCCAGTTGTTCGGTTAAGCGCTGCGGTCAGTTGCTCTAAGCGGTGGCCCTCAAAAAATCTCTTTTTGATGGATTGGAGCGTAGATAGTAAGTTGTATAGATTTGGTTTACGAGTTAAAGCGGAACACACTAAATAGGTGCGCCAAATAGTGCTCCACTTTCGTTCAACCCATGTAGGGTACGGCGTTGGGGTCTCTAACCGCACTGCATCGGGTGTCCTTACACAACTTGTCATGCCAGTAAATAGCAGGTGTAGCGGCATTAGACTCAGCTATTTAGACTTCCAAATTGATAATTTAAATGATATCAATAGGAAATCGGTAACTTTTAACTGTGTAAGTTATAGATGTAATCTATAAGGCAAGAAGAACTATGGAAGATAAAGATTACACTGACGTAAGAGAATTTTGGAAGAATGAGATAATAGCTTTCTTAGCACTTACATGCTTGAAAGGTGTAGGCTATTGGACATTAAGAAAAATTTATGAGTCTAAATTAGGCTTCAAAAATCTATTGAAAGATAGTTCTGCTGATGCGTTAGCTAGTTATTTAAGGGTGGCTCTTCCTAAAGATATTTCTTGGGAGCATTTTCAGAAAGAATTATGGGCTAAAGGAATTGAACGTGCAAGGGATCTAAATAAAAGAGGTATAAATTTATATTTCTATGACCAGGTTACATTTCCTAGTTCTCTAAAAAACATACCTGAACCTCCATTTTGGATTTTTGTTCACGGCAACAAGGAAGTTTTAAATAAGAAATCTTTCGCTATTGTTGGTACAAGAAAGCCTACTGATGACGGGATATTTTTAGTGAAATTAATTGTTTCCAGACTCTGCAATAATGATATTGCAACAGTTAGTGGTTTGGCTACGGGGATTGATCAGTCCTGCCATTTAGAATCAATAAGATATGGTATTCCAACAATAGCTGTGTTAGGTAATGGACTTTTCGTAGAATATCCAAAAGGTTCTAAATTATTATACGATAATATTATATTAAATGGTGGTGCTGTTGTAAGTGAATATTTGCCTGAGCAAAACTATAGCGCAGAGAATTTTGTACGACGCAATAGAATTCAGGCCGCATTATCGTCGGCCCTTATACCCGTTGAATGGAAAATTAAAAGTGGTACTGCGCATACAGTTGAATATGCTTTCAAATATGCTAAAAAAATCGCCACCCCTTATTTGCCAAAAACTTACAATGTCAGGCCAGAATTAAAGTTTGCAGAGGAAAATAGAAATTCAAAATCATTTGAGGTTCCGATCAAGCTAGAAGCAATGATTGACTATATTTTAAATGATCAGTGTATTGAAAGCACTCAGCCATATCAGCAGGATTTAGATATCTAAGGAAGAAAAAATGAGCAAAATTAAAGGTGTCATACTTAGCGTTGAAGATATTTTAGTGCCTCAAGGGAAAGTAGATACGGCTATTTTTTCTGAGGTTGAAAAGCTAATTAGCTATTTCAAAAAGAAAGGTATCGAATTTGTTGTTTTCACAAACAGAGCTTGGACTATAGGCGCTGATAGAAAACCGTTAGAAGATGTTTTACGTAAACACTGGGGAGACTTTAAGTATTTCTGTAGGGCTAAAGACAGAAATGTTCCAGGTAAGCCTAAAGCAGAGGCAACAAAATTTGTTCTAGAAACCATGGGGTGGAAAAGCACTGAAACGCTATATATTGGCGCTTCTTTAAACGATATGCAGACTGCTGTTAATGGCGAGTTGTTATTTTTACGAGCTACATGGTGGGCTGACAAAACTGACTATGGCTTCGAATTTTCCACCCCTAAAGACATTGCCCGCTTTATTGATACTTTTTGTCTTAGAGATCATTTATGGTGTCACGAAATTCATGATGGCGATTTTAATTTTTATGCTTTAGCTCCGTTCAGCACTATGAAGGAAGAATATACATTATATTCTGAGGATGCACGAGCAGCTGCAAAGCATGGCTTAGGTCATCCTGATTTCTGGACGGGTGCTTTAATATCAAGTCTTTATTTTAGTGGGATACACAAAGAGATAAACTATGTAAGTGTTTATCCGGGGCATAAGGCTGGGTATGGCAATAATATAATGGATGAAGCAATTTCAATTTTTGGTAAATGCTTTAGAAAAGCATATATACCCGATTTGATTATTCGTCATACAACTTCTCAAAAATCTCAAAAGGCGAGAAATGAAGGGATATCGATTGATCATTGCAATCAGCTTAATACCATACATTTGAATTCTCAACCTCATAGAAATCCAACGACTTTATATAAAAAACCACCTTTGGGGGAAGGGAAAACTGTACTTCTTATTGATGATATTACGACGCGTGGATTCAGCTTTGAATCCGCAAGGGCATATATTGAACGGACTGGAGCAAAAGTGATAATGGTATCATGGCTTAAAACTATAAATACTGACATTTCTGTCTTAGGCCAGTTACCTAAATTTGACCCCTATAAGCCTAATCATTTTGAGAAGGTTCCCTTGGCAAAAACTCATACATATAAAGATAATATTGTTGATATTTTAGCTCCAACAGAGTTGACTAGGTTGTTTTCAGCCTACAGAACTTGGGATTGGCCTGAATGATTAATCAAAAATAAGGTCAGAATAGTATTGGAGCATTTTTTTTCTCCCTGAAATGTATTGCGCATGATTGTAAGTTCCTCGTATAGAGTTCTTATCAACATGCGCAAGTTGCACTTCAATCCAGGCGCTTTCAAAACCATGTTCATGCAAAATAGTACTCATGGTATGCCTGAAGCCGTGACCCGTTAACCGACCATGATAGCCCAGTAGTTTTATCACTTTGTTGATACTGGCTTCGCTCATTGGTTTCCTGACATCGTTTCGTCCAGGGAAAACGAGGTTGTAATTCCCAGTTATTTCTTGCAGCTTTTTCAGGATGCTGATCGCCTTAGTAGATAACGGAACCAGATGGGGGCGGCGTTTCTTCATCCGTTCTTTGGGGATCTCCCATAAGGCATTATCTAAATCAAACTCAGCCCATTCCGCTGCACGTAGTTCAATTGTTCGCACGCCTGTTAGCATCAACAGCTGCGTGGCGTATTTGGTGACTAAACTGCCCTGATAGTTATCCAGAGCATTGACGAACTCGGGCAACTCGCTTTCAGTCAGGAACGGGAAGTGTTGAGTTTTAGGTTTGTTGAGTGCGATAGCTAAATCGGGTGCAAAATTATACTTTGCTCTACCAGTGGCAACAGCATAACGAAGCACTTCACCACAACGGCGGCGGATCTTGCTGGTTTGCTCTAGCGCACCTCTTTTCTCTATTTTCTGCAGGACGGTTAGCAGCTCTAGTGGTTCAATCTGCTCAATTGGACGCTGGCCGATAAAAGGAAAAATATCCTTTTCCATACAATTGAGAACCTCTTTTGCATACCCCTCTGACCAAGTGGCTTTTTTCGATGAGTGCCATTCTCTGGCCACAGACTCAAAGCTGTTCTCATGCGCGAACTGCAAAGCAATCTTATCTGCCTTTCTTGCTTCACTTGGGTTGATCCCTTTGGCCAACATCGAACGCGCTTCATCACGTTTGGTACGTGCCTGTGCCAATGACACATCGCCATATACGCCAAAGGAAATCATCTTTGGCTTACCAGCAAAGCGATAGCGAAAACGCCAGCCTTTACTGCCAGTTGTGTCGATGAGGAGTGATAACCCCATACCATCATTAAGTGTATAGGGTTTATCCTTTGGTTTTGCTCGTTTTATTTGGATGTCAGATAGCAGCATGTGTATAGAAAAAAGATCGAACTCAGTTATACACAATGTTATACGCAAAAATGTATAGATTCCATTAGAAATAATGGCACTTTACTGGACGAATAAAATAAGAGGTTTGGATTAAAATTAATGAGTTATGTACTGTATTGGACTTTGTGAGAAGTGTTCATGGTGTCCCCTGCAGGAATCGAACCTGCAACTAGCCCTTAGGAGGGGCTCGTTATATCCATTTAACTAAGGGGACGAAGCGGCACGAGTATAGCGTTTTTTACTTCCAACGGTAAGTCTCAGGCCGCCCGACTGCTCAAACAGTCGCCATTAAGACTGTTTTTTCTGGTTTTTCTGCTGTTGCTCTCGCTGTTTGGCCTGCATTCGGGCCTCTTCCTTTCGCTTATTGCTCATGTCATTGCGAATCTGTGCGTGGCTCATTAGTGCGAAGATAAATGTCCCGCCACAGATATTTCCGGCAAGCGTCGGTAAGGCGAAGGGCCAGACGAAGTCTCCCCAGTGCAGCGTACCGTTAAAGACCAGATAAAGGATTTCAACTGAGCCAACGACGATGTGCGTGGTATCACCCAGTGCAATAAGCCAGGTCATCAGGATAATGACCACAATCTTTGCCGCTCCTGCTGCGGGGAACATCCAGACCATCGTTGCAATTAGCCAGCCGGAAATAATTGCGTTAGCAAACATCTCTCCGGGGCTGTTTTTCATCACATCCATACCAATTTTGACGAAGGCATCGCGGGTGGTTTCATCAAAAATTGGCATATATTCAAACGCCCACGCCGCAATCCCTGTGCCGAGAATATTACCTAGTAGCACTACGCCCCACAGGCGCATCAACAGGCCAAAATTACCGATGGTGGGATTTTGCATTACCGGTAATACGGCAGTAACGGTATTCTCGGTAAAGAGCTGCTGGCGAGCCATAATTACGATGATAAACCCGAAGGTATAGCCCAGGTTCTCCAGTAAAAATCCACCGGGAACGCCCTCAAGCTGTACGTGAAAAATACCCTTTGCCAGTAATGAGGCGCCCATCGACAACCCGGCCGCAATAGCTGACCACAGCAGCGCCATCGCGTCACGTTCCATCTCTTTTTCTCCGTCCTGGCGGATATGCTCGTGAATTGCCATTGCGCGGGAGGGAAGTCGATCCTCATCGAGTTCGATTTTCTTGCCACTCATTTTTTCTTCGCTTTCAACTTCGAGTTCGTCACTGTGTCGATCGATTTTTTCTTTTTCGATGTCATTCATACCAGGATCCTGAAAAAGCACGTATAGCTAAAGCGTAGCGGTTTTATCCTGTTATTCGCGGGAGAAAATCTGAAATCGCAAAAATGGTAACGTTTGTTTTTATCGGGTTCGATAGAATAGAAGGCCCGGTGTCTGTGTTACCAGGCTATGATCAAATCAGTAAGACAGGGTATATAGACATCGTTTGACGTGCTGTTACAATCGCTCACATCTATACAGGCGGATACGTTATCGTTCCGTCACGGATGGCAATCAGCGATAGCCATAATATACAGGGAGACACTTATGAAGCTTCGCCTGTCGGCGCTTGCGCTGGGAACCACACTTTTGGTGGGGTGTGCGAGCTCCGGTACAGAACAGCAAGGGCGCTCGGATCCGTTTGAAGGGTTCAACCGCACCATGTACAACTTCAACTTTAATGTGTTGGATCCGTATGTTGTTAGACCGGTGGCAGTCGCCTGGCGTGATTATGTTCCTCAGCCGGCACGAAATGGTTTAAGCAACTTTACTGGCAACCTTGAAGAACCAGCCGTAATGGTCAACTATTTCCTGCAAGGCGACCCCTATCAGGGAATGGTGCATTTTACCCGTTTCTTCCTGAATACCTTGTTAGGTATGGGTGGGTTTATTGATGTTGCGGGTATGGCGAATCCAAAACTGCAGCGCGTTGAACCACATCGTTTCGGTAGTACATTAGGCCACTATGACGTCGGTTACGGACCGTATATGCAGCTTCCGTTCTACGGAAGTTTCACCGTTCGTGATGATGGTGGTGATATGGTCGATACCCTGTATCCGGTACTGTCCTGGCTGACCTGGCCGCTGTCGGTGGGTAAATGGACAATCGAAGGGATTGAAACCCGCGCGCAACTGCTCGATTCCGACGGCCTGCTGCGCCAGTCTTCTGATCCTTACATCATGGTGCGTGAAGCTTACTTCCAGCGTCATGACTTTATCGCTAACGGTGGGAAACTCAAACCAGAAGAAAACCCGAACGCGAAAGACATTCAGGATGACTTAAAAGACATTGATTCCGAGTAGGAATGAGACAAATAAAAAGGTGAGCTAAAAAGCTCACCTTTTTTACGTCTGAAGAGAATCAGAATGCGTAGTTGAAGTTGGTACCAAACAGCCAGGCTTTACCTTCAGAGTCGAAAGTATACGGGCCTTCTTTGACGGTCACTTTCTGTCCGTGCATATAAGAAACGCCGACGTCGATAGAGGCATCGTCATTGAATGCATAAGTCGTTCCCGCACTCAGCCACAGGCGATCCTGGTCTGGAATGGAGATGGAACGCTTGCTCGCAGGAACCGGGCTATCGTCATAGGCAATACCGGTACGGAAGGTCCAGCTTTTATCCATATAGTATGTGGTACCCAGCGCGATGCGGTAAGAATCTTTAAAGCCTTCTTCTTTATAGAACAGGGTCTGTCCATTTGAACCTGTCGCTTTCAGTTCCTGGAACTGACTCCAACTGGTATAAGCCATGCTGTAGTGGATAGCCCACTGTGGTGCGACACGGTTGTAGCCAGACAGTTCCCACATTTCCGGCAGGTTAAGTGTCAGAGAGCCTGGGACGGTAGCATTGGTTGTTCCCCATGGGAACGCGGTGCCTGCACCAGGTAAAGCATTTGCCTGGGTGCGGATGCCGCTTTTGTAATCGCCATCGAAATCAATTTTGACTTCAGAGCGATACGTTAAACCGTAGCGGTTATTTTTATCCAGCTCATACAAGATGCCGGCGTTCCAGCCATAACCCCATTCGTCCCCTTTCAGGCTGGCAATTTTGTTGCTGACCTTCGGCAATGCGGCGGTCTGCTCACCGGAATAACGTTCAATTTTTGCGTCGGCATACACGGCATTAAAGCCGACACCGAAACTCCAGCTATCATTCAGACGGTAGGCACCACTCAGGTTAAGGTTGACCGTTTTCAGGTCGGTCTTCCCACCGTATTCACCAACGATATAGCTGTCGTTAAATTCAGTCGCCAGGCCGTAGTTTGATGTAACAGAAGCCCCCCAACCAAACTGTTCGTTAATAGGCATCACAAAGTGAGCATTGGGGACCCAAGCCGTAGGGGCGATATTATCCGCGTCGGTACTACGACCGGTGTACGGTGATTTACCTGAAATATTAACGTCAGGATCGATATACACCGCACCCGCTGAGAAAGTGGGGCGATCGAACATCATAATCAGTGCCGGGTTACGACTGGCGTTGCCTGCATCATCTGCGATAGCGCCTTCACCCGAATATGCCCGGCCAAGGCCAGAGGAAGAAAATTCGTTTAACTGAAAGCCTGCAGACCAGGCCTGTGTGGAGATAATTGCCACTGCGACTGCGAGAGCAGACTTTGTAAACAGGGTTTTCTGGCTCATGACCATAACCTCATCGATTTATTTTTATACAAACAATGTTACATGCCGTAACAGGAGCGCGAAGTGTAGGGTCTGAGGTACTACTTAGAAATCAGACCAGTGGCGTGAGTATAGGTCTGACCAGATAGAATGTTGCAAGTATGTTTATAAAATTTTTCAATTATGATCTTAAAAACGCGATCCAGCTGGCAAAAATGCGGAGATGCGCACTCACCTGTTTGGGCGATTTTTGTTTTAGATCATTTTTAAGTGTGATTTCGGTCACTTATCTCATTTCGCACAATTAACGACTGGAGAGGTGAATAATGGGAGCGTAAAATATCCCCATCGTTTATCTGGCACCTCAGGTGCGAATACAGAGGAAATCTACAATGAGTAAATGCAGTGCTGATGAAACCCCGGTTTGCTGCTGTATGGATGTTGGCACCATCATGGACAACTCCGATTGCACCGCGTCATACAGCCGTGTTTTCGCGAATCGCGCTCAGGCAGAAGAAACGCTGGCCGCTCTGACCGAGAAGGCCCGTGGTGTAGAATCTGAACCTTGCCAAATCACCTCTACTTTTACTGAAGAGGCTGAAGGTGTACGTCTGGATATCGATTTTGTCTTCGCCTGTGAGGCCGAAACCCTGATCTTCCAGCTGGGTCTGCGTTAATCCCTTCTTCAAATGCCCTTGTCACCTCCAGACAAGGGCATTTTCGTAACAACCAGTGATTATTCACTGTGTCATAGCTCCCACTTTCTTTTCTCTCCGCTTGGCTAAATGTAAAAAATTGGTTAAGACTGTGATCAGGTCAGACCACTTATTTTTATTTTTTACAGGGGAGTGTTATGAGTCAGGCTTTACCGCTGGTTACCCGTCAGGGCGATCGCATCGCCATTGTAAGCGGGCTGCGCACGCCATTTGCCCGTCAGGCGACTGCGTTTCATGGCATTCCCGCCGTTGATTTGGGGAAAATGGTCGTAGGTGAGCTGCTGGCACGTAGCGAAATACCTGCAGATGTCATTGAGCAACTGGTTTTTGGTCAGGTAGTACAAATGCCTGAAGCGCCCAATATTGCCAGGGAAATCGTGCTGGGCACCGGAATGAATGTTCATACGGATGCTTATAGCGTAAGCAGAGCCTGTGCTACCAGTTTCCAGGCGGTGGCGAATGTCGCGGAAAGTCTGATGGCGGGCACGATTCGTGCGGGAATTGCCGGCGGCGCGGACTCCTCGTCAGTCCTGCCTATTGGCGTGAGTAAAAAGCTGGCGCGGGTGCTGGTGGATGTCAATAAAGCCCGAACCACCGGTCAGCGCCTTAAACTCTTTTCCCGACTGCGTTTGCGTGATCTGATGCCGGTTCCACCAGCTGTCGCTGAGTATTCCACTGGCTTACGCATGGGGGACACGGCTGAACAAATGGCAAAAACCTATGGCATTACGCGTGAGCAACAGGATGCATTGGCGCATCGTTCCCATCAGCGAGCTGCTCAGGCCTGGGCGGAAGGTAAGCTGGCGGAGGAAGTGATGACCGCCTATGTCCCACCGTTTAAAGATCCCATTTCAGAAGATAACAACGTTCGTGGTAACTCTACACTGGCGGATTACGCGAAATTGCGCCCCGCGTTTGACAGAAAACATGGCAGCGTAACGGCAGCAAACAGTACGCCGCTGACTGACGGTGCGGCCGCCGTGATTTTGATGACGGAATCGAGGGCAAAAGAGCTGGGTCTGGTGCCACTGGGCTATTTGCGCAGTTTTGCCTTCACTGCCATCGATGTCTGGCAGGACATGCTGCTTGGTCCGGCATGGTCAACGCCACTGGCTCTGGAGCGGGCGGGTCTGACAATGGCCGACCTGACGCTTATCGACATGCACGAAGCTTTTGCCGCTCAAACACTGGCGAATATCCAGCTTCTGGGTAGTGAACGTTTTGCCCGGGAAGTACTGGGTCGATCGCATGCGACAGGTGAAGTGGATGACAGCAAATTTAATGTACTGGGCGGCTCTATTGCTTACGGGCACCCCTTTGCCGCCACCGGTGCACGGATGATCACCCAAACCCTCCATGAGTTACGACGTCGTGGCGGTGGATTTGGTTTAGTGACCGCGTGTGCGGCAGGTGGTCTGGGTGCAGCAATGGTTCTGGAGGCAGAATAATGGAAATGACATCGGCTTTTACGCTACATGTACGTCTGGATAACGTGGCGGTTGTCTCCATTGATGTGCCCGGAGAAAAAATGAATACCCTGAAAGCTGAGTTTGCTACTCAGGTTAGGGCCATCCTGAAACAAATTCGCGAAAACAAAGATCTGCGCGGTGTCGTGTTCATTTCAGCGAAACCCGATAATTTTATCGCCGGGGCGGATATCAACATGATTGGTAACTGCCGCAGCGCGCAGGAAGCTGAAACACTGGCCCGTCAGGGGCAGCAGATTATGGCGGAAATTAATGCGTTGCCGATCCCGGTTATCGCCGCCATTCACGGTGCGTGTCTTGGGGGCGGACTCGAGATGGCTCTGGCGTGCCACAGTCGCATCTGTACTGATGACGCAAAAACTGTACTGGGGCTGCCAGAAGTTCAACTGGGTTTGCTGCCGGGTTCTGGCGGTACGCAGCGATTACCACGTCTGATTGGCGTAAGCACCGCGCTGGACATGATCCTGACGGGTAAACAGTTACGTGCAAAACAGGCGCTGAAAGTTGGATTAGTGGATGAAGTCGTGCCGCAGACTATTCTGCTTGAAGCGGCCGTTGAACGGGCTAAAAAGGACAGTCTGGCGCACCGAAACTTGCCTGTGCGCGAACGAATTTTAGCTGGGCCGTTGGGTCGGACGCTGCTGTTTCGTATGGTAAGTAAAAAAACGGCGCAAAAAACGTCAGGCAACTACCCCGCGACGGATCGAATCCTCGAGGTAATAGAAATTGGCCTGGCTCAGGGGAGCAGTAGCGGGTACGACGCTGAAGCCCGTGCGTTTGGTGAGCTGGCGATGACGTCGCAGTCACAGGCATTGCGTAATATCTTTTTTGCTAACACTGAAGTGAAAAAAGATCCTGGTAGCGATGCCCGGCCCGGCCCGTTGAACAGTGTTGGGATCCTGGGAGGCGGTCTGATGGGCGGTGGTATTGCGTACGTGACAGCCTGTAAGGGCGGTTTGCCAGTGCGCATTAAAGATATCAATACTAAAGGAATCAATCACGCCCTGAAGTACAGCTGGGATCAACTTGATACAAAAGTTCGCCGCCGGCATATCAAAGCGGGTGAACGTGACAAACAGTTGGCGCTGATTTCGGGTTCAACCGATTTTCACGGTTTTGCTCATCGCGATGTTGTTATTGAGGCCGTGTTTGAAGATCTGTTGTTAAAACAACAGATGGTGGAAGAAGTTGAGAAGAATTGTGCCCCTCATACCATTTTTGCCTCTAACACTTCATCTTTACCGATTGGCGACATTGCTGCAAATGCTGCCAGGCCGGAGCAGGTTATTGGCTTGCACTTCTTCAGCCCGGTGGAAAAAATGCCGCTGGTGGAGGTCATTCCGCATGCCACGACCTCTGAGCAGACGATTGCCACGACCGTTAAATTAGCGAAAAAACAGGGCAAAACGCCGATTGTGGTTCAAGACAAGGCCGGGTTTTACGTTAACCGTATTTTAGCGCCTTATATCAACGAAGCGATTCGTATGCTGACCGAAGGTGAGCGTGTCGATAATATTGACGCCGCGCTGGTGAAATTTGGTTTCCCGGTAGGACCAATCCAACTTTTGGATGAGGTCGGAATAGATACAGGCACTAAAATTATACCAGTGCTGGAAGCTGCTTACGGTGAACGTTTTAGCGCACCTGCAAATGTTGTCGCTTCAATTTTGAATGACGATCGCAAAGGTAGAAAAAATGGTAGAGGTTTCTATCTTTATGGTGCGAAAGGGCGTAAAAGCAAAAAACAGGTTGACCCTGCGATTTATGCGCTTATTGGTGCGCAGGGGCAGAGTCGACATACCGCCTCGCAAATTGCAGAGCGATGCGTCATGTTAATGCTCAACGAGGCAGCGCGCTGTTTCGGTGAGGGGATTATCCGCAGTGCGCGTGATGGTGACATCGGCGCTGTATTTGGTATTGGATTCCCGCCATTCCTCGGCGGCCCGTTCCGGTATATGGACTCTCTCGGGGCGGGTGAAGTGGTTGCAACTCTGCAACGGTTGGCTACGCAATATGGCTCCCGGTTTACACCGTGTGAGCAGTTATTGCAGATGGCGGAACGTGGTGAAGGTTTCTGGAAGTATGGGGAAACTGACCTGAATACTTGAGGTCAAAGGTAGGATGAATCCGCACTGAATGTATGGGTCGTGCTCAAAATGTAAACAAAGATTGACTATACTTACGCCGTTGAGGTAAAAAACAGCGTTTCATTCAGTGAATGGATAAGGCACAATGCCGGCCACCACATAGTTGCGACGGCCAATAGGGGCTTTGCGTCAACGTGTTGGTGATTCTGGTTAACAAAAGCGGTGCAATATGCAAGTTTTTATCATGCGTCACGGCGACGCGGCCCTCGATGCCGCCAGTGATTCGGTTCGTCCCTTAACCTCCTGTGGTTGTGACGAATCTCGCCTGATGGCGAACTGGCTGAAAGGTCAAAAAGTGGATATCGAACGTGTTCTGGTGAGCCCGTTTCTACGAGCCGAACAGACGCTGGATGTGGTAGGGGAGTGTATGAACCTGCCAGCTAGTGTGGATGTTTTGCCGGAGCTGACTCCCTGTGGCGATGTCGGTCTGGTCAGCGCCTATTTGCAGGCACTGGCCAACGAAGGTATCGCAACGGCGCTGGTGATCTCTCACTTGCCTTTAGTGGGATACCTCGTGTCTGAGCTTTGCCCTGGTGAAACACCGCCGATGTTTACCACATCTGCGATTGCCAGCGTAACGCTTGATGAGAGCGGTAAAGGCATTTTCAACTGGCAAATGAGCCCGTGTAATTTGAAAATGGCAAAAGCGATTTAACCGAAGTCGTGTCAGGTGTCGTAAGCCGCATAAGGCGAAGTCGCCATCTGGAAAAATAAAAAGAGCCGCAGATGCGGCTCTTTCTGTTTCTGTTGGTCAGGGAAGTTCTGGCGGCAACCACTCTTCCACTTCAATCAGTACCAGTAGTGCGGCATCACCGCCATACTCTTTTGGCGCCTGATGGAAGGCCATTACATGCGGGTGTTGCGCCAGCCATAGTGGCGTTTGCTGCTTAAGAATGTGCTTGCCGTGACCGTGCATTACGCAGGCGCAAAACACATGTTCACGACGACAGGCGGCAATAAGCGCGCCTAACTCCTGCTTAGCCTGCTGCTGCGTCAGTCCGTGTAAATCTAAAAACAGCTCCGGGGAGTAATCGCCACGGCGCATTTTCTTCAGCTCAAAATGGCTGACATCGGCACGCAGGTACCTCACCGGACCGTCCGTATTCAGCAGCGGTTGAAACTCATCAGAGAAATAGTGGCTGGCATCAGCCTGTTCCTGCAGCAGTCTCTTGACCGGAACTTCGGTAATTTTTTTACGTTGTGGCCGATGGACTATAGTGTCCTGCTTTATTTGGCGAGTGCCGGTCATCAGCTGGCGAAACAGCGCCTGATCCTCCTCGCTAAGCGATGTTTTCTTTTTCATTCGAGAGTCTCATCTTTTATTTTTCGTTAGTTTAACCCGACTCGACAGGCATCCGATCGCTTAAAACGCAATTTTAACGCTCAGGCTCTGTGTGAATGCTGATTTATCGCCGTCTTCGTGGCAAACTAGCCGCCGAATTTAATGCGAGCATGCCCTGGAGGAATACGTGGATAAAATTTTCGTTGATGAAGCAGTGAGTGAACTGCATACCATTCAGGACATGTTGCGCTGGGCGGTCAGCCGTTTTAGCGCGGCGAATATCTGGTATGGCCATGGCACGGATAATCCATGGGATGAGGCGGTACAGCTGGTGCTGCCGTCTCTTTACCTGCCGCTGGATATTCCTGAAGATATGCGTACTGCGCGTCTGACTTCCAGCGAGCGCCACCGTATTGTTGAGCGTGTTATTCGTCGCGTCAACGAACGTATCCCGGTTGCTTACCTGACCAACAAAGCCTGGTTCTGTGGACATGAATTCTATGTCGATGAACGCGTGTTGGTCCCTCGCTCACCGATTGGCGAGCTTATCAACAATCGCTTTGCCGGTCTTATCAGCGAACAGCCGCAGCATATTCTGGATATGTGTACCGGCAGTGGTTGTATTGCTATCGCCTGTGCGTATGCCTTCCCGGAAGCTGAAGTGGATGCTGTGGACATTTCCACTGATGCGCTGGCAGTCACTGAACACAATATTGAAGAGCATGGCTTGATCCATCACGTCACGCCGATCCGTTCCGATCTGTTCCGCGACCTGTTGAAAGTCCAGTATGACCTGATTGTGACCAACCCACCGTATGTCGACGCAGAAGATATGTCCGATCTGCCTAACGAATATCGTCACGAGCCGGAGCTGGGTCTGGCATCCGGTAGTGATGGGCTGAAACTTACCCGTCGCATTCTGGGTAACGCCCCAGACTACCTGTCGGATAACGGTATTCTGATTTGTGAAGTCGGAAACAGCATGGTACATCTGATGGAACAATACCCGGATGTACCGTTTACCTGGCTGGAATTCGACAACGGTGGTGACGGCGTATTTATGCTGACTAAAGAGCAGCTGATTGCCGCTCGCGAACACTTCAGCATCTATAAAGATTAATACACGCGCACAAACACAACATTCATAACGGAGCCGTGATGGCAGGAAACACAATTGGACAACTCTTTCGCGTAACGACCTTCGGCGAATCACACGGGCTGGCGCTCGGTTGTATTGTTGATGGTGTTCCGCCTGGTATTTCTCTGACCGAAGCCGATCTGCAGCACGATCTCGACAGACGCCGTCCAGGAACTTCGCGTTACACGACCCAGCGCCGTGAGCCGGATCAGGTGAAAATCCTCTCTGGCGTGTTCGAAGGCGTAACCACCGGGACCAGCATCGGTTTGTTGATTGAAAATACCGATCAGCGTTCGCAGGACTACGGCGCGATTAAAGATGTTTTCCGTCCGGGTCATGCTGACTATACCTACGAGCAGAAATACGGTTTGCGTGATTACCGTGGCGGCGGGCGTTCATCCGCTCGCGAAACGGCGATGCGCGTGGCGGCCGGGGCTATAGCCAAAAAATACTTGGCGGAAAAATTTGGTGTCGAAATTCGCGGCTGTCTGACCCAGATGGGCGATATTCCCCTGGAGATTAAAGACTGGTCTCAGGTGGAACTTAACCCGTTCTTTTGCCCCGATCCGGATAAAATTGAAGCGCTGGATGAACTGATGCGCGCGCTTAAAAAAGAGGGTGATTCCATCGGGGCAAAAGTGACCGTTGTCGCCAGTGGTGTGCCAGCGGGCCTCGGTGAACCTGTTTTTGACCGCCTGGATGCAGACATCGCTCATGCGCTGATGAGCATTAACGCGGTAAAAGGCGTGGAGATTGGCGATGGTTTTGACGTTGTCGCACTGCGTGGTAGTCAGAACCGTGATGAAATCACCAAAGAAGGTTTCCAGAGCAACCATGCTGGTGGCATCCTGGGGGGGATCAGCAGCGGGCAACAAATTGTTGCACATATGGCGCTGAAACCGACTTCCAGTATTACCGTTCCTGGGCGCACTATTAACCGATTTGGCGAAGAAGTCGAAATGGTAACCAAAGGACGTCACGATCCGTGCGTTGGGATCCGCGCAGTGCCGATCGCAGAAGCGATGTTGGCGATTGTACTGATGGATCACCTGCTGCGTCAGCGGGCGCAAAATGCGGATGTGAAGACTGACATTCCACGCTGGTAAGACATGAAAAAAACGGCACTTGCGGCACTGGCTCTGTTCGCCAGCTCCGCCTGTCTGGCGGCGACGCCCTGGCAGAAAATTACCCACCCGGTTGCGGGTAGCGCACAGTCGATCGGTGCTTTCTCGAATGGTTGCATTGTCGGGGCAGATACACTGCCCGTGCAATCAGAACATTATCAGGTGATGCGCACCGATCAGCGGCGCTATTTCGGTCATCCTGATCTGGTGAGGTTTATTCAGCGTCTGAGTACCCAGGCCAATAATCTGGAGCTGGGCACGGTGTTAATTGGTGATATGGGAATGCCTGCTGGCGGACGTTTCAATGGTGGGCACGCCAGTCACCAGACAGGACTGGATGTCGATATTTTCCTGCAACTGCCAAAAACGCGCTGGACGCAGTCGCAACTGCTGCGACCACAGGCGCTGGATCTGGTCTCTCAGGACGGTAAACGTGTTGTATCGTCACTGTGGAAGCCGGAGATTTTCAGCCTGATCAGGCTGGCTGCAAAAGATAATGATGTAACGCGTATTTTCGTGAATCCGGCGATTAAACAGCAACTTTGTCTGGATGCGGGAACTGACCGGGACTGGTTGCGTAAAGTGCGACCGTGGTTCCAGCATCGTGCTCATATGCATGTGCGGTTACGTTGCCCTGCCGACAGTCTTGAGTGCGAAGACCAACCTTTACCTCCACCAGGTGATGGCTGTGGCGCGGAGCTGCAAAGCTGGTTCGAACCTCCTAAACCTGGAACAACAAAGCCTGAGAAGAAGACACCGCCTCCGTTGCCGCCTTCCTGCCAGGCGCTATTGGACGAGCATGTACTCTAATGGATATTTTCGCCGATCTGTTTATGGTGTCTCCGCTGCTGTTGGGCGTACTTTTTTTTGTGGCAATTCTGGCTGGATTTATTGACTCGCTGGCGGGGGGCGGTGGCTTACTCACTATCCCTGCGTTAATGGCGGCAGGCATGCCGCCGGCACAAGCGCTGGCAACTAATAAGCTTCAGGCCTGTGGGGGATCGATCTCCGCATCTCTCTATTTTATTCGTCGTGGCGTGGTCAATCTGGCGGAGCAGAAGCTCAATATCGCCATGACCTTTATCGGTTCAATGAGCGGCGCGTTGCTGGTTCAGCATATGCAGTCGGACATCTTGCGCCAAATCCTGCCGGTTCTGGTGCTCTGTATTGGCCTCTACTTTCTCATGATGCCTAAACTGGGCGAAGAAGACCGGCAGCGTCGGCTTTATGGCTTGCCGTTTGCACTGGTTGCCGGGGGCTGTGTCGGTTTTTATGATGGCTTCTTTGGGCCGGCAGCCGGGTCGTTTTACGCACTGTCCTTCGTCATGCTGTGTGGCTACAACCTGGCGAAGTCAACGGCGCATGCCAAAGTACTCAATGCCACCTCTAATCTCGGTGGGCTGTTACTGTTCGCCCTTGGTGGCAAAGTGATTTGGGCGACCGGTTTTGTGATGCTTATCGGCCAGTTTCTTGGTGCGCGGATGGGATCTCGACTGGTGCTTAGTAAGGGACAGAAACTCATTCGACCAATGATCGTCATTGTCTCTGCAGTGATGAGTGCCAAGCTAATTTACGATAATCATGGACAGGAGATTCTCCACTGGCTGGGGATGAACTAATGAACAATACCCATCACTACCAACAGTTAATTGATATTTTTAACGGCTGCTTTGCCGATGAATTTAATACCCGTCTGATTAAAGGCGACGATGAACCCATCTATCTTCCAGCTGATGCGGAATTACCGTATCACCGTATTGTTTTCGCCCATGGTTTTTACGCCAGCGCGTTACACGAAATTTCACACTGGTGTATTGCTGGAAAAGCGCGTCGTGAGCTGGTTGATTTTGGTTACTGGTACTGCCCGGACGGGCGGGATGCGAAAACACAGTGTCAGTTTGAAGATGTAGAAGTGAAGCCACAGGCATTTGACTGGTTGTTTTGCATGGCGGCGGGGTATCCGTTTAACGTCAGTTGCGACAACCTGGAAGGGGACTTTGAGCCGGATCGCGTGGTATTCCAGCGTCGTGTTCATGCCCAGGTGATGGAGTATCTGGAAAAGGGGATCCCCGAACGTCCGGCGCGCTTCATTAAAGCGTTACAAAATTATTATCACACGCCTGAACTTAAGGCGGAACAATTCCCGTGGCCCGAAGCGCTCAACTGAAGCCGATGCCACGTTTACAATGAGGAAAGAAGATGATCGCGGAGTTTGAATCACGCATTCTGGCATTAATCGACGATATGGTAGAGCACGCCAGCGATGATGAGCTTTTTGCCAGTGGGTATTTGCGTGGGCACCTGACGCTGGCCGTTGCTGAACTGGACGGTGGCGAGGACCATTCCGCTGAGGCATTGTACGCCAATGTCACCAGCAGCCTGGAAAAAGCTATCGGTGCTGGCGAACTCTCGCCTCGTGACCAGGCGCTAGTGAAAGAGATGTGGGATGCTCTGTTCCAGAAGGCCACAGTAAAATAATTTACGGTGGATTGTGCCGGATGCTGACGCAGGAGTGTCTAATCCGGCACAATCATTACCTTATGACTTTATTGCTTTTCCCTTCAATAATTTTCTCACCCATAAACGATTCGGATTTAACGCAGCCAGAGTTCCTGCATCCATCGGGATAGGTTCATGACTCATTTGCGCCGCAAGGATTTCTGCGCACAGCGGGGCGGTACACAGTCCTCGCGAACCCAGTGCGCCCAGCATAAATAAGTCAGGGTGAACTGGCGCACTCGCAGCAGTCTCTTTGTCTTCTGCAAGATGTGCGTACTGACTGAGTGTGGCGTGATAGTCCGGTACATTGCCGACCATCGGTAAGTGATCGCGTGTGGCGCAGCGAACGCCACAGCGGGCGGCATTGTCACTGATATCCACCTCTTTCACCCATCCGGCATTTGGCAAACAGTTGATTAAACGCTGGCGATTTTGTTGCTGATCGTCCTCGCGATAAACCGTCTCTTCACAACCGCGATGATAGCTCGCCCCGATACAATGATGCTGATTCACCGGATTTTGCGGTGTGAGATAGCCGTCGTAGCACAGCACCTGACGCAGAGCAGAGAGTGAAGGTGTGGTAGGAATATGGCTCACCTGACCGCCAACGGAATAAACCGGTAACGGCTGCGTCTGATTAAAGCGGTTAATGCGGTGGCCATTTGCCAGCACCACCGCTTCGTGCGTAGCGGTTTCGCCAGTAGCGAACTGCAACTGCCAGCTATCCGCCTGATGCGACAGTGAAACCAGATCGTGCTGGTAGTGCGTGCGTAATCCCAGCGTTGTGGCATAGTCCAGCACAGCAGCAGTTAACTGCGCAGGACACAGCCATCCTCCGGCAGGATACTGAATGCCATCACATTCGGTATCCACGCCCACCGTTTGCAGGATCTGTTTTGCATCAACTGCGACCGCGAGTGCGTCGGGTAAGTCAAGTGACAGCATTTGGGTGATTTTCTGTTGGCTTTTCTCATCCCAGGCTAACTGAGTCACCCCGCACCAGTCGTGTGCGAAATCTACGGGTAGCGCGTCATACAGACGTCGTGCGAAGGTAAAGGCAGCAGGGAAAAAAAGATTAATAGCCGCATCATGTTTATTGAGCAAAGGATAGAGCGCCCCCTGACGATTGCCAGAAGCGCCTTGTGCTGGTTTGTCGTCAGCACAATAGAGCGTCACTTGCCAGCCGCGACGCAACAGGGCCAGCGACAGCAAGGCGCTGGCAATACCTCCGCCAATAATAGCCGTTTCACGTTTTTTCGTACCTGTGCGTGCAAACCACGGCGCTGGGGAAGGGGGGGTAATATTTTGCTCCATAACCCCACATAACATTTCGCGTTTGCGACCGAAACCTTTGCATTTACGCATGCTGAAACCAGCTTCCTGCAACCCACGACGTACAAAACCAGCGGAGGTAAAGGTCGCCAGCGTGCCGCCAGGGCGAGCCAGTCTGGCCATTGCGTTAAACAGCGTTGGCGTCCACATATCAGGGTTTTTTGCCGGCGCGAACCCATCCAGAAACCAGGCATCGACCTGCTGATTCAATGATTCATCCAGGGTATTGATGAGTTCGTTAATATCGCCAAACCAGAGATCCAACGTAATTCGCCCCTCATCAAGAAGCAGCCGATGGCAACCCGCCAGTGGTAGTGGCCACTGCTCCTGTAACGCTGTTGCCCATGGTGCGAGTTCAGGCCAGTGTTGATGGGCTAAGGCCAGATCTTCACGCGTCAGAGGAAATTTTTCAAAACTGATGAAATGTAACCTTTCCAGGATAGCGTCAGGATGTGCGTCGCGAAAAGTGGCGAATGCCTGCCATAGCGTCAGGAAGTTAAGTCCGGTACCAAAACCACTTTCTGCTACTACAAATAATTGCCGTGAATGAGTGGGAAATCGTTCTGCGAGATGATTACCGCCGAGAAAAACATAACGAGTTTCTTCCAGCCCGTTATCGTTAGAAAAATAGACATCGTCAAAATCTCGGGAAACAGGTGTACCCTCAGCGTTGAATTCGAGGTCGGCAGGTTGTATAGCGTATTGTTTCACGTAAGTTACTCGTCTGGCAGGCTGTGTCCCGATCTTAACGATGAGTGCCTGACTGCGCAAATTTCCACATTAAATGGCTGATCGGACTTGTTCGGCGTACAAGTGTACGCTATTGTGCCACTCGAAACTTTAAAATAGTGCGAACTACAGAGGTATTGAATGAAACGTGCAGTGATTACTGGCTTGGGCATCGTTTCCAGCATCGGTAATAACCAGCAGGAAGTCCTGGCATCTCTGCGTGAAGGACGTTCAGGGATCACTTTCTCTCAGGAGCTGAAGGACTCCGGCATGCGTAGCCACGTTTGGGGCAACGTAAAACTGGATACCACTGGCCTCATTGACCGCAAAGTTGTGCGCTTTATGAGCGACGCATCCATCTATGCATTCCTTTCTATGGAGCAGGCAGTTGCTGATGCTGGCCTCTCTGCAGAAGTTTACCAGAACAACCCGCGCGTTGGCCTGATTGCAGGTTCTGGCGGCGGCTCCCCGCGTTTTCAGGTCTTCGGCGCTGACGCAATGCGTAGCCCGCGTGGTCTGAAAGCCGTTGGTCCGTATGTGGTGACTAAAGCGATGGCATCCGGCGTTTCTGCCTGCCTCGCAACACCGTTCAAAATCCACGGCGTAAACTACTCCATCAGCTCTGCCTGTGCGACGTCTGCACATTGTATCGGCAACGCTGTTGAACAAATTCAATTGGGCAAGCAGGACATCGTTTTTGCTGGCGGCGGCGAAGAGCTGTGCTGGGAAATGGCGTGCGAATTCGACGCAATGGGCGCGCTGTCTACCAAATACAACGACTCTCCGGACAAAGCGTCCCGTACTTATGATGCAAGCCGCGATGGTTTCGTTATCGCAGGCGGCGGCGGTATGGTTGTTGTCGAAGAGCTGGAACACGCTCTGGCTCGTGGCGCACACATCTACGCGGAAATCGTCGGTTACGGCGCAACTTCTGATGGCGCAGACATGGTTGCTCCGTCAGGTGAAGGCGCAGTGCGCTGCATGCAGATGGCGATGCACGGCGTTGATACACCAATCGACTACCTGAACTCACACGGTACTTCTACTCCGGTAGGCGACGTGAAAGAGCTGGGTGCAATCCGTGAAGTGTTCGGCGATCACAGCCCGGCAATCTCTGCAACCAAAGCAATGACCGGTCACTCTCTGGGGGCTGCGGGTGTGCAGGAAGCTATTTACTCTCTGCTGATGCTGGAACATGGCTTTATCGCGCCAAGCATCAACATTGAAGAGCTGGACGAACAAGCTGCTGGTCTGAACATCGTGACCAAGCCGACTGAGCAAGAACTGACTACCGTTATGTCCAACAGCTTCGGCTTTGGCGGGACTAACGCCACGCTGGTGATGCGTAAGCTGAAAGCGTAAGTCTGGTACTAACACCAGTCATTGCCTGATGACGTTTCGCTGATCGGGTTAAAAGGGAGCCAACAGGCTCCCTTTTTTATGGCATTGACAATGGGGGCAATTTACAGGCAGACTCCCCGCTCAACATTATCCTCATGATAATGCGTAAGCGTTTAACGTTATCCAACGCACCTTAATCCTGATAGTCAGGTAGAGGGGGCGTGGCATTTCCTCGCCTTACTCTGCATTCTGGAGTAACGCATGACAGCAGTAACCCAACAAGAAAAAACATCTTCGGCGAATGTTTCGCTATTTCGTATCGCTTTTGCAGTTTTCCTGACCTATATGACGGTCGGCCTGCCTTTGCCTGTCATCCCGCTGTTTGTCCACCATGAGTTGGGCTATGGCAACACCATGGTTGGCATTGCTGTGGGCGTTCAGTTTCTGGCGACGGTATTAACGCGTGGTTACGCGGGACGGTTAGCCGATCAGTATGGTGCCAAACGTTCTGCGCTACAGGGGATGTTTGCCTGTGCGCTGGCGGGCGCGGCGTGGCTATTGGCTGCGCTATTACCAGTCTCTGTTCCCGTTAAGTTCGCGTTGTTAATTGTGGGACGTCTGATCCTCGGTTTTGGTGAAAGCCAGTTACTTACCGGAACCCTGACCTGGGGGCTGGGGCTGGTTGGGCCAACGCGTTCTGGTAAGGTGATGTCGTGGAACGGGATGGCGATTTACGGCGCACTGGCCGCCGGTGCACCGTTGGGGCTGCTGATCCACAGCCACTTTGGTTTCGCCGCGCTGGCGGGAACCACGATGGCATTACCGCTGCTGGCATGGGCATTCAATGGTACCGTCCGTAAAGTGCCTGCTCACGCTGGAGAACGGCCTTCTTTGTGGAGCGTTGTGGGGCTTATCTGGAAACCTGGTGTGGGTCTGGCGCTACAGGGCGTTGGTTTTGCGGTGATTGGCACCTTTATCTCCCTCTATTTTGTCAGCAACGGCTGGACCATGGCAGGATTCACCCTGACCGCGTTTGGTGGTGCTTTTGTGCTGATGCGTATTCTGTTTGGCTGGATGCCGGACAGGTTTGGCGGGGTTAAGGTCGCGGTTGTCTCTTTGCTAGTTGAAACAGCGGGTCTGGTACTGCTGTGGCTGGCACCAACGGCCTGGTTTGCTTTGTTGGGGGCGGCATTAACCGGGGCAGGGTGTTCGCTCATTTTCCCGGCACTGGGTGTGGAGGTCGTGAAGCGTGTTCCTGCACAGGTTCGTGGTACGGCGCTGGGTGGTTACGCCGCATTCCAGGATATCTCCTACGGCGTAAGCGGTCCTTTAGCTGGGGTTCTGGCCACCGCTTATGGCTATCCCTCGGTATTTCTTGCCGGGGCGATTTCCGCGGTGGTCGGAATTGTCGTTACGCTGCTTACCTTGCGAAAAGGTTAAGTGACGAGCCAGAAAATGGCTAATGCAATCATCAACGCCACAAACATCAGTCCCGGTCGCGCCGACAGTGATTTAATGTTTTCAATCACCGGTGCGAACGGGCTGTAAATCGGCTGAAGATGTCGAGGATCGTTTAATTCTTTGTCCCGCTCTACGCGCCGCAAGAAGATCTGATTGAGCAAATCCTGTACCTGCACAGTGGTCAAAATTGTTTGCGGTTGGATCTGCCAGGTCTGCTGCGCGTAGTCTTTTATCGCCGCGAACTCATTCGGTTCCAGCGGTTGTTTCAACGCTGCCTGAAGCGTTTGCAACGTTGGTGCATTTTGCAGGCTTAGCGTCTGACGCGCTTGCAGCCAGGTCACCAGATGGGTGAACTGCTTCGCGGGGATCAGTTCTCCGCTTTTTACGCCGGACAGTTCCAGCATGGATTGCCAGATTAGCTTGCCGGATTCTCCGGTGGCCGCAGCCAGTTTTGTCACCAGTTGATTCAACGTGTTGTGCTCTGCCGGGAGCAAAGGGCGATCGGTTGCCGGGCGCTGTTGTGGCTGCGGGATCGAAAGTTGCCCCTGCTGTAACAGTGTCAGCACATTTTTTAACTGTTCTGGTGTGAGTTGACTGAGCGCTGTTTGTCCGTACTGCTGGCGAATAAAATCACTCACAGCCTGGCGATTATTCCCCTGACTCAGCAATTCTGTGAGCTGTGACAGTACCTGACGGTTAGCATGATTCTGCTGAGCAATGCCAAGCCGTTGGTTCAGGTTTTGCTCAGCGGCAGGAAAGTGACGCGACTGCAACGGTGTATCACTTTTGACCCCCAGATCGTGCTTCATTCCAGCCCATACCTCGGCACTTTGCTGCTGAGTGAGTGAAATTAAACGCGTGATAAGTCGTTCCAGCACAGTACGTTGCTGCGTGGATAACGGTTGCTCACCCGCAACGGCAGGGGCATTTGGGCCTTCACCGGGAGGGCGCGCGGGAGTACCAGAAATGGGCTGCATCATCTCTATTCCTTAAATCTGAGCTAACCAGGTCTCGCAGTATGCCTGGCGGCGAGATTATGGCACACTTGCCCGGTTAACTCTCGTTCTCAAACAGGTGCGAAAGACGTGAAAATCCTCGTTGATGAAAATATGCCCTATGCCCGCGAACTGTTCAGTCGTTTGGGGGAGGTCAAAGCGGTTCCCGGTCGCCCGATTCCCGTCTCAGAACTCGAAGATGCGGATGCCTTAATGGTGCGCTCGGTGACGAAAGTAAACGAATCACTGCTCAGCGGAAAACCCGTAAAATTTGTCGGGACGGCAACTGCAGGTACTGATCATGTGGATGAAGCCTGGCTTGCGCAGTCGGGGATCGGCTTTTCCGCAGCGCCTGGGTGCAATGCCATTGCAGTGGTTGAATATGTCTTTTCTGCGCTGTTGATGCTGGCGGAACGCGACAGTTTTGCATTACGCGATAGGACCGTAGGTATCGTGGGTGTCGGTAATGTGGGGGCGCGTTTGCAAGCGCGACTGGAAGCATTGGGAATTCGTACTTTGCTTTGCGATCCACCGCGTGCTGACCGGGGGGATGAGGGCGACTTTCGTTCGCTGGCGGAACTGGTTGAGCAAGCTGATGTACTGACTTTCCATACGCCGCTGTTTAAAGACGGTCCGTACAAAACGCTGCATCTGGCTGATGAGGCGCTCATAAGCCGACTCAAGCCGGGAACCATCCTGATTAATGCCTGCCGTGGGCCGGTCATTGATAATGGCGCATTACTGAATTGTCTGAATGCCGGGCAGTCGTTGAGCGTTGTGCTGGACGTCTGGGAAGGTGAGCCGGATCTGAATGTGGCGTTGCTGGAGAAAGCCGACATCGGCACGGCGCACATTGCCGGTTATACCCTTGAAGGAAAAGCGCGTGGGACCACGCAGGTCTTTGAGGCCTACAGCAAGTTTATTGGTCGCGAACAGCACGTAGCGCTGAACACCCTGTTACCCGCGCCGGAATTCGGTCGTATCACATTGCATGGTCCGTTAGATCAGCCAACGCTGAAAAGGCTGGTGCATTTAGTGTATGATGTGCGCCGCGATGATGCGCCGCTGCGTAAAGTCGCTGGAATTCCGGGTGAGTTTGATAAACTGCGTAAGAATTACCTTGAGCGCCGTGAATGGTCGTCTTTATACGTAATGTGTGATGACGCTGCTGCAGCTACCTTGTTGTGTAAGCTGGGTTTTAACGCTGTTCATCACCCGGCACATTAATGTCTTCTTAATGCTCCCTGTCGAATAATACGACAGGGACGCTTATGTATTTCTGGAGTAAATCACCATGTCTGAAGGCTGGAATATTGCCATTCTGGGCGCAACGGGCGCCGTCGGCGAAGCCCTGCTCGATACACTGGCTGAACGCCAGTTCCCGGTCGGTGAGATTTATGCGCTGGCACGTAACGAAAGCGCCGGTGAGCACCTGCGTTTTAATGGTAAATCGATCGTTGTTCAGGATGTTGCTGATTTTGACTGGACACAAGCGCAACTGGCATTTTTTGTTGCTGGGGTGGAGGCAACAGCCGCGTGGGTGGAAGAAGCAACCAACTCAGGTTGCCTGGTTATTGACAGTAGCGGGCTGTTTGCTCTTGAGCCGGATGTCCCGCTGGTCGTACCGGATGTTAACCCGTTCGTACTGGCGGATTATCGCAACCGCAATGTGATTGCCGTCCCGGATAGTCTGACCAGCCAGTTGCTGACTGCGCTGAAACCACTGATTGATGACGGTGGGCTTTCTCGTATAACGGTCACCAATATTATTTCAGCTTCTGCACGCGGTAAAAAGGCGGTGGATGCGCTGGCAGGGCAGAGTGCGAAGCTGCTCAACGGGATCCCTGTCGATGACGATGATTTCTTCGGGCGTCAACTGGCGTTCAATATGTTGCCATTACTGCCGGATCGTGAAGGCAGCGTGCGTGAAGAACGTCGGATCGTCGATGAAGTGCGGAAAATTATGCAGGACGATGGTCTGCTGGTCTCCGCAAGCATAGTGCAGTCGCCAGTGTTTTACGGCC
The DNA here is from genome assembly GCF_916618775.1 of Citrobacter sp. Marseille-Q3906. NCBI lineage: Bacteria > Pseudomonadati > Pseudomonadota > Gammaproteobacteria > Enterobacterales > Enterobacteriaceae > Citrobacter > Citrobacter sp. Marseille-Q3906. The sequence goes on along the minus strand of NZ_CAKAKA010000002.1, from coordinate 2,484,216 downwards.
ATGCACAAATGGTGAACTTTGAAGCCCTGCGGCCGCTGGCGGCAGAAGAGGCTCGTGATGCGTTTACCCGCGGCGAAGACATCGTTCTGTCGGAAGAGACGGATTATCCTACTCAGGTTGGTGATGCTTCTGGTACTCCCCATCTTTCGGTCGGCTGCGTACATAACGATTATGGTATGCCGGAGCAGATTCAGTTCTGGTCTGTAGCCGATAATGTGCGCTTTGGTGGCGCGTTAATGTCGGTAAAAATTGCTGAAAAACTGGTGCAGGAGTATCTGTACTAATGTCTGACCTGCAACAACTGCCAACACATAAAATTGCGCTGGGTATAGAGTATGATGGCAGCAAATATTATGGCTGGCAGCGCCAGAACGAAGTGCGTAGCGTTCAGGAAAAATTGGAAAAAGCGCTCTCACAAGTCGCCAATGAACGCATTAATGTATTTTGTGCGGGGCGAACGGATGCAGGCGTTCATGGAACGGGGCAGGTGGTGCATTTTGAAACCACCGCGCAACGTAAAGATGCGGCATGGACACTGGGTGTAAATGCGAATTTACCTGGTGACATTGCCGTGCGCTGGGTGAAGGCTGTGCCGGATGATTTTCATGCACGATTTAGCGCCACGGCTCGCCGTTATCGCTACATCATCTACAATCATCGGTTACGCCCGGCGGTTCTGGGGAACGGTGTGACGCATTACTATGAACCGCTGGATGCTGAACGTATGCATCGTGCGGCTCAGTGTCTGATTGGTGAGAATGATTTCACTTCGTTTCGGGCAGTGCAGTGCCAGTCGCGCACACCGTGGCGCAACGTGATGCACATCAACGTCACGCGTCACGGCCCATATGTGGTGGTCGATATCAAAGCAAATGCCTTTGTACATCATATGGTCAGGAATATTGTCGGTAGCCTGATGGAAGTAGGTGCCCACAACCAGCCGGAGAGCTGGATAGCAGAGTTGTTAGCGGCGAAGGACAGAACGCTGGCAGCGGCAACGGCGAAGGCGGAAGGACTGTATCTGGTTGCGGTAGATTATCCAGATCGGTTTGACCTGCCTAAACCGCCAATGGGCCCGCTGTTCCTGGCGGACTAATTCGAGTCGTAAAAGGCATAAATATGGACCTGATTTACTTTCTGATCGATTTTATCCTGCACATAGATGTGCATTTGGCTGAACTGGTAGCGGAATACGGTGTTTGGGTTTATGCCATTCTGTTTCTGATTCTGTTTTGTGAAACCGGACTGGTAGTGACGCCGTTCCTGCCGGGCGATTCTCTGCTGTTTGTCGCCGGAGCGCTCTCTGCGTTGCCAACCAATGATTTGAATGTTCATCTGATGGTGGCGTTAATGATTGTGGCGGCGATTGTTGGCGATGCGGTGAACTACACTATCGGTCGACTGTTCGGCGAAAAACTTTTTAGCAATCCGAATTCCAAAATTTTTCGCCGCAGCTACCTGGATAAAACCCATGCGTTTTATGCACGTCATGGTGGCAAAACGATTATTTTGGCGCGTTTTGTCCCTATCGTGCGTACATTTGCGCCGTTTGTGGCAGGTATGGGGCATATGTCCTACCGCCATTTTGCAATGTATAACGTCGCAGGCGCGCTGCTGTGGGTATTGCTGTTTACCTATGCAGGCTATCTGTTTGGCGATCTGCCGGTGGTACAGGAGAACCTGAAATTATTGATTGTGGCGATTATCGTCCTCTCCGTATTGCCCGGCGTTATTGAAGTGATTCGTCACAAGCGTGCTGCGTCACGTGCTGCAAAATAGAAAGTAACTCAGCGGTTCGACCACTTTTTTATCCAAAGTTTCGGGCTGTTATGTTTTAATGTGCAACATTCATGGTCTGTTGGGGGCAAAAATGGCATTATGCGCCCCTTATAACAAAGCTGACTAAGGTTCAGGCAGAAAGGTCACCAATGAGCTGGATTGAACGAATTAAAAGCAACATTACTCCCACCCGCAAGGCAAGCATTCCTGAAGGGGTGTGGACCAAGTGTGATAGCTGCGGTCAGGTTTTATACCGTGCTGAGCTGGAACGTAATCTTGAGGTCTGTCCGAAGTGTGACCATCATATGCGCATGTCGGCGCGCAATCGCCTGCATAGCCTGTTAGATGAAGGTTCTCTTGTGGAGCTGGGTAGCGAGCTTGAGCCGAAAGACGTGCTGAAGTTTCGTGATTCCAAGAAATACAAAGACAGACTGGCTTCTGCGCAGAAAGAAACCGGCGAGAAAGATGCGCTGGTGGTAATGAAAGGTACACTTCACGGTATGCCGGTCGTTGCTGCAGCATTCGAATTCGCTTTTATGGGCGGTTCCATGGGGTCTGTGGTTGGTGCCCGTTTTGTCCGTGCCGTTGAACAGGCGCTGGAAGACAACTGCCCGCTGATCTGCTTCTCCGCTTCCGGCGGTGCGCGTATGCAGGAAGCGCTGATGTCACTGATGCAGATGGCAAAAACCTCTGCTGCACTGGCGAAAATGCAGGAACGTGGTTTACCGTACATCTCTGTACTGACCGACCCAACCATGGGTGGGGTTTCAGCAAGCTTCGCGATGTTGGGCGATCTCAACGTTGCTGAACCGAAAGCACTGATCGGCTTTGCTGGTCCGCGTGTTATCGAGCAAACCGTACGTGAGAAATTGCCGCCGGGATTCCAGCGCAGTGAGTTCCTGATTGAAAAAGGCGCTATCGATATGATCGTTCGCCGCCCGGAAATGCGCCTGAAACTGGCGAGCATCCTGGCGAAGCTAATGAATCTTCCTGCGCCGAATCCGGATGAGCCACGTGAAGGCGTGGTGGTACCTCCGGTACCCGATCAGGAATCAGAGGCCTGATAGTTTACTCTATGGATTTCGAGTTGCAGGAAGGCGGCAAGAGAGTGAATCCCGATGAACTTACACTGGTAAGTGATTCGGGTGAGCGAGTGCAGCCAATATCCCTGCAACTTGAAAGGCGACGAGTATAAAAGGGCAGGGCCGGTCGGCGCTGCCTTTTTCTTTTCTCACCGTAGCGAATTACATAAATCATGGACAATAAACGTATCCCTCAAGCCACGTCGCCCCTGGCGTCGTGGCTTTCTTATCTGGAAAACCTGCACAGTAAAACCATCGATTTGGGCCTTGAGCGTGTCAGCCAGGTTGCGGCGCGGCTGGGTATTCTTAAACCGGCTCCATTCATCTTCACGGTGGCGGGAACCAACGGTAAGGGTACAACCTGCCGCACGCTGGAGTCCGTACTGACGGCAGCCGGATATAAAGTCGGTGTGTACAGCTCTCCCCATCTGGTGCGCTACACAGAACGTGTTCGTGTGCAGGGAAATGAGTTACCGGAAGCGGCCCACACAGCCTCATTTGCTGAGATTGAAGCCGCACGCGGTGACATTTCCCTGACCTATTTTGAATATGGCACGCTGTCGGCGCTGTGGCTGTTCAAACAGGCACAGCTTGATGTGGTGATTCTGGAGGTTGGCCTGGGTGGGCGTCTGGATGCCACGAATATTGTCGATGCTGATGTCGCGGTGGTTACCAGTATTGCGCTCGACCATACTGACTGGCTGGGACCTGATCGTGAAAGTATTGGTCGTGAGAAGGCCGGCATTTTCCGTGCCGAAAAACCGGCTATTGTTGGCGAACCTGAAATGCCTTACACCATTGCAGATGTCGCGCAAGAGACCGGAGCGAATTTGCAACGATATGGCGTGGACTGGCGCTATGCTGTAACGGACAATGACTGGTCCTTTACGGACTGTCACGGTACGCTGGCGCACCTGCCGTTACCACAGGTTCCACAACCAAATGCCGCAACTGCACTGGCTGCCCTGCGGACAAGTGGACTTAATGTGAGCGAGCAGGCGATTCGTGAAGGTATCGAGTTGGCTATTTTGCCGGGACGCTTCCAGATTGTGAGCGAGTCGCCACGTGTTATTTTTGATGTCGCCCATAATCCTCATGCGGCGGAATATCTGACCGGGCGTCTGAAAAAGTTAGTGAAAAACGGGCGCGTACTGGCGGTTATCGGTATGCTACATGATAAAGATATTGCAGGTACGCTGGCCTGGTTGAAAAGCGTGGTTGACGCCTGGTATTGTGCTCCCCTGGAAGGTCCGCGGGGCGCGACAGCAGAACAACTGCTGGAGCATTTGGGCAAAGGCGAAGCCTATGGCAGCGTTGCTCAGGCATGGCATGCTGCGCTGGCAGATGCAAAACCAGAAGATACCGTGTTGGTGTGTGGATCGTTTCACACTGTCGCACATGTCATGGAAGTGATAGACGTGGGGAGAAGCGGTGGCGAGTAAGTTTCAGAATCGATTAGTTGGCACAATTGTGCTGGTGGCGCTTGGGGTGATTGTGCTTCCCGGGTTGCTTGACGGGCAAAAAAAACATTATCAGGATGAGTTTGCGGCGATCCCTCTGGTGCCTAAACCTGGCGATCGCGATGAGCCAGACATGATGCCTGCGGCAACGCAGGCGCTGCCGACGCAACCGCCAGAAGGCGCGGCAGAAGAGGTGCGTGCAGGTGATGCTGCTGCGCCGTCACTGGATCCGTCACGCCTGACTGCGGCAAACAGTGCGGAGTTTGATCCCATACCTGCGCCTGTCGAACAGCCGAAACCAAAACCGAAGCCGCAACCACAGCCTGTTGCACCTGCACCTGCACCTGCACCTGCACCTGCGCCAACGCCAACGCCAACGCCAACGCCGAAACCGGCAGTTGCGGAGACTCCGGCCCCAACCGGGAAAGCGTACGTCGTGCAACTCGGTGCGCTGAAAAACGCCGATAAGGTCAATGAGATCGTTGGTAAACTTCGGGGAGCTGGCTTCCGGGTATATACTTCCCCGTCAACGCCAGTACAGGGTAAAATAACCCGCATTCTTGTCGGGCCTGACGCCTCCAGAGATAAGCTGAAAAACTCGCTCGGCGAACTGCAAAAGATCTCCGGTTTGAGTGGGGTTGTGATGGGTTACACCCCGAACTAAATCGTGGCGCCAGCGTCGCTATCCTGCACGGGATTGTGCCTGATGGCGGTGTGCAGGCAGGCTTACAGTGTTGCTGTGTTGTGAGCCGGATAAGGTGCTTGCACCGCCATCCGGCAGTGCCCGAAGAGGCAAAAAGTTCGATGGCGTTGAAGATTTTTTCAGCGCCATTTTTATTTACGCGTGGAAAGGAAATCCCTACGCAAACGTTTTCTTTTTCTGTTAGAATGCGCCCCGAACAGGACGACAGGGCGTAAAATCGTGGGACACTTATGGTCTGGATTGATTACGCCATTATCGCGGTGATTGGTTTTTCCTGTCTGGTTAGCCTGATCCGTGGCTTTGTTCGTGAAGCATTATCGTTGGTGACTTGGGGTTGTGCTTTCTTTGTCGCCAGCCATTACTACACTTACCTGTCTGTCTGGTTTACGGGCTTTGAAGACGAACTGGTTCGAAATGGGATTGCTATCGCGATACTGTTTATCGCGACACTTATCGTCGGCGCTATCGTTAATTTTGTGATAGGCCAACTGGTGGAGAAAACAGGCCTGTCGGGTACCGACAGGGTGTTGGGGATCTGCTTTGGTGCTCTGCGAGGAGCGTTGATCGTCGCCGCCATTCTGTTTTTTCTCGATACGTTTACCGGTGTGTCGAAAAGTGAAGACTGGAGCAAGTCACAGTTGATCCCGCAGTTCAGTTTTATCATCAGATGGTTTTTTGACTATCTGCAAAGCTCGTCAAGTTTCTTGCCCAGACCCTAACGGTTCTGAGATGTGGCTTAACGAGGAAAAGACGTATGTGCGGTATTGTCGGTATCGCCGGTGTTATGCCGGTAAACCAGTCGATTTATGACGCGTTAACGGTGCTCCAGCATCGTGGTCAGGATGCCGCTGGCATCATCACCATTGATGCCAACAACTGCTTCCGTTTGCGAAAGGCAAACGGAATGGTGAGCGACATTTTTGAAGCTCGCCATATGCAGCGTTTGCAGGGCAATATGGGCATTGGCCATGTGCGTTACCCAACGGCTGGCAGCTCCAGCGCCTCCGAAGCTCAACCTTTTTACGTCAACTCACCATATGGCATTACGCTTGCCCACAATGGCAACCTGACCAATGCGCATGAGCTGCGTAAAAAGCTGTTTGAAGAAAAGCGTCGCCACATCAACACCACTTCAGATTCTGAAATTCTGCTGAATATTTTCGCCAGCGAGCTGGATAACTTCCGTCACTATCCGCTGGAAGCCGATAATATTTTTGCGGCTATCGCCGCAACTAACCGCCAGATCCGCGGCGCATATGCCTGCGTGGCGATGATTATCGGTCACGGGATGGTCGCTTTCCGCGATCCTAACGGTATTCGCCCACTGGTGCTTGGCAAACGCGATATTGGCGATGGTCGTACCGAATACATGGTTGCCTCCGAAAGCGTGGCGCTGGATACGCTTGGTTTTGAATTCCTGCGTGACGTTGCACCTGGCGAAGCGGTGTATATCACTGAAAAAGGCCAGTTGTTTACCCGTCAGTGTGCGGATAATCCGGTCAGTAATCCGTGTCTGTTCGAATACGTCTACTTTGCGCGTCCTGATTCTTTCATCGACAAAATTTCCGTCTACAGCGCCCGTGTGAATATGGGGACTAAGCTTGGCGAAAAAATTGCCCGCGAGTGGGAAGATCTGGATATTGACGTCGTCATCCCGATTCCGGAAACCTCTTGTGACATCGCGCTGGAAATAGCCCGTATTCTTGGCAAACCGTATCGCCAGGGTTTTGTGAAAAACCGCTATGTGGGGCGCACTTTTATCATGCCGGGTCAGCAGTTGCGCCGTAAATCTGTACGCCGTAAGCTGAATGCTAACCGTGCTGAATTCCGTGATAAGAACGTGTTGCTGGTGGATGATTCTATCGTGCGCGGCACCACCTCAGAACAGATTATCGAGATGGCGCGTGAAGCCGGGGCGAAGAAGGTGTACCTGGCCTCTGCCGCACCGGAAATCCGCTTTCCGAACGTCTACGGTATTGACATGCCAACGGCGACGGAGCTAATTGCTCACGGGCGCGAAGTGGACGAGATCCGCCAGATAATTGGTGCTGACGGTCTTATCTTCCAGGATCTGAACGATCTGATTGAAGCCGTGCGCGCTGAGAACCCGGATATTCAGCAGTTTGAATGCTCGGTGTTTAACGGTGTGTATGTCACTAAAGACGTCGACCAGAAGTACCTCGATTTTCTTGATTCCCTGCGTAATGATGACGCCAAAGCAGTACTGCGTCAGAACGAAGCTGAAAACCTCGAGATGCACAACGAAGGTTAATGCTCTACAGCAAGCAAGGGGGAGAAGTCCCCTTGCTTGCAACTCCCCGTAAAATCCTGCAAAGTCAGCCCTGAAACAAGAAAGGGCGGTTAAACATGAAACGACTCATCATAGGGATCAGCGGCGCTAGCGGCGCAATTTATGGCGTGCGCTTGTTGCAGGTGTTGCGTGACGTTGCTGATGTGGAAACCCATCTGGTGATGAGCCAGGCGGCGCGACAGACGCTGGCACTTGAAACGGACCTCTCTGTACGCGACGTGCAGGCATTAGCGAATGTAAATCATGATGCGCGTGATATCGCCGCCAGTATTTCATCCGGCTCGTACCAGACGGCTGGAATGGTTATCCTGCCATGTTCAATTAAAACGCTATCTGGCATTGTCCACAGCTACACCGATGGGCTGCTCACCCGTGCAGCTGATGTTGTGCTAAAAGAGCGCCGCCCTCTGGTGCTGTGCGTGCGTGAAACACCTCTGCATCTGGGACATCTGCGTCTCATGACGCAGGCGGCGGAAATTGGTGCTGTGATTATGCCGCCCGTACCGGCGTTTTACCATCGCCCTCAGACGCTTGATGACGTGATTAATCAAACGGTTAACCGTGTGTTAGACCAGTTTGATATCTCTCTCCCTCAGGACCTGTTTACCCGCTGGCAGGGGGCATAAGCTGCTCTGTCAGCGTGCAACTCTGTATTCGTTGCCCTGTTTCAGGGCAATTTTGTAACCGCGATCATATCCTCAACATTTAATTCGTTAAAACTCAACGAAACGCTGCGGTTCAACCGTCATACCTGCTATCTTCAAAATCAGGACAATATTGCAACGTTTTATTAACATATTTAACGTCGAATATCCTCATCGACGCGAAAATGGCATAAGACCTGCATGAAAAAGTCTGCAAACACACAACACAACGTAAAACATAATAAAATTACGCCACTTGAGGGTTATGTATGAAGAAGACGGTTCTTGCTTTGTCTTTGCTGGTAGGACTTTCCGCAACCGCGGCCAGCTACGCAGCACTTCCGCAGACAGTTCGTATTGGTACAGATACAACCTACGCCCCTTTTTCCTCTAAAGATGCGAAAGGGGATTTTGTCGGGTTTGATATCGATCTCGGAAATGAGATGTGTAAGCGTATGCAAATCAAATGTACCTGGGTTGCCAGTGACTTTGATGCGCTAATCCCATCGCTGAAAGCGAAAAAAATTGATGCCATCATCTCCTCGCTTTCTATCACCGAGAAACGCCAGCAAGAGATTGCTTTCTCAGACAAACTCTACGCAGCAGACTCACGTCTGATCGCGGCGAAAGGTTCTCCAATCCAGCCGACTCTGGATTCTCTGAAAGGTAAACACGTTGGGGTACTGCAAGGCTCCACCCAGGAAACCTATGCCAATGACACCTGGCGCAGCAAAGGCGTGGATGTAGTGGCATACGCGAACCAGGACCTTATCTATTCTGACCTGACAGCAGGGCGCCTCGATGCGGCATTGCAGGATGAAGTTGCTGCCAGCGAAGGCTTCCTGAAACAGCCAGCAGGTAAAGACTATGTGTTTGCTGGTCCTTCGGTAAAAGATAAAAAGTATTTCGGAGACGGAACCGGAATTGGTTTACGCAAAGATGACGTGGAACTGAAAGCTGCTTTTGATAAAGCGTTGGGTGAGCTGCGTCAGGATGGCACCTACGACAAAATGGCGAAAAAGTATTTTAACTTTAATGTCTACGGCGACTGATACGCTGAAACGGGAATTGATTGCACCATAGAGGCTAACCATTACGGTGCATAATAAATCCAGTGCACTGTTTTGGTGCTTTTATCGCTGTCTTAATGAGCATGATTGCATACTTAAGCGCTTTTCATGCAAAAAAATATTGCCGGCAAGGTAGAATGCTTTGCCTTGTCGGCCTGATTAATGGCACGATAACTGCACCTGGTCCTGTAAAGATCCCCTATAAAAGACAGTCTGTTGAGGATAGTTATGAAAAAACTGGTGTTGTCTCTTTCTCTGGTCCTGGCTTTCTCCAGTGCTACCGCAGCATTTGCAGCCATTCCGCAAAAAGTCCGTATCGGTACCGATCCTACTTATGCCCCGTTTGAATCGAAAAATGCGCAGGGTGAACTGGTTGGTTTTGATATTGATTTGGCAAAAGAACTCTGCAAACGCATTAATACACAATGTACCTTCGTGGAAAACCCGTTGGATGCGCTGATCCCTTCGTTAAAAGCGAAGAAAATCGACGCTATCATGTCTTCGCTTTCCATTACTGAAAAACGTCAGCAGGAAATTGCTTTTACCGACAAACTTTATGCAGCGGATTCTCGTCTGGTAGTTGCTAAAGATTCTGATATCCAGCCGACAATCGAGTCGCTGAAAGGCAAGCGTGTCGGTGTTCTGCAGGGCACTACCCAGGAAACATTCGGTAACGAGCACTGGGCGCCAAAAGGCATTGAAATTGTCTCCTATCAGGGGCAGGACAATATCTATTCTGACCTGACTGCCGGACGAATCGACGCCGCGTTCCAGGATGAAGTCGCTGCCAGTGAAGGCTTCCTGAAGCAACCTGTAGGTAAAGATTACAAATTCGGTGGCCCGTCTGTGAAAGATGAGAAACTGTTCGGCGTGGGTACCGGAATGGGGCTGCGCAAAGACGATAACGAACTGCGCGAAGCACTGAATAAAGCATTTGCAGAAATGCGTGCTGACGGTACTTACGAGAAACTGGCGAAAAAGTACTTTGATTTTGATGTTTACGGCGGTTAATCACCGCAGGTGCTGATAAAGCCCGTAGATTGTTGATCGACTTATTGCCTGATGGCGACTGCGCCTTATCAGACCTACGACGAAAGCATGTAGGCCTGATAAGCGAAGCGACATCAGGCATAAAACGTGTCGAGACAACATATCAAAAGAGGCTCATTACTTCACCACACACAACAGGACAGGCAGCATGTTGTATGGCTTTTCAGGTGTTATTTTACAGGGCGCGATTGTTACGCTCGAGCTGGCTCTCAGCTCAGTAGTGCTGGCGGTCCTGATAGGTCTTGTCGGCGCGGGAGCGAAGCTTTCGCAAAGTCGGGCAATGGGGCTAATTTTCGAAGGGTACACGACGTTAATACGTGGAGTACCCGATCTTGTCTTAATGCTGCTCATATTCTACGGGTTGCAGATTGCGCTTAACACCATAACCGACGCAATTGGTATCAGCCAGATTGATATCGATCCGATGGTGGCGGGTATTATCACGCTCGGTTTTATCTACGGGGCCTATTTTACCGAAACCTTTCGCGGTGCGTTTATGGCTGTACCCAGAGGCCATATTGAAGCGGCAACTGCATTCGGTTTTACCAGTTCACAGATATTCCGCCGCATTATGTTTCCGGCGATGATGCGCTATGCATTGCCGGGAATTGGTAATAACTGGCAGGTTATTCTTAAAGCCACGGCACTGGTTTCTCTGCTCGGACTTGAAGACGTGGTGAAAGCCACTCAGCTTGCGGGTAAGAGCACCTGGGAGCCGTTCTACTTTGCCGTGGTGTGCGGCGCTATCTATCTGGTGTTTACCACTGTTTCTAACGGTGTGCTGCTGTACCTTGAGCGCCGCTACTCCGTGGGTGTGAAGAGGGCTGACCTGTGATTGAGATTATTCAGGAGTACTGGAAATCCCTGCTATGGACCGACGGCTATCGCTTCACCGGCGTGGCAATAACGCTGTGGTTGCTGATCTCATCTGTGGTAATGGGGGGCATCCTGGCGCTGTTTTTGGCGATTGGTCGTGTTTCCAGCAATAAGTTTATCCAGTTTCCCATCTGGCTATTTACCTATATTTTTCGTGGAACACCGCTTTACGTTCAGTTGCTGGTGTTTTATTCCGGAATGTACACGCTGGAAATCGTTAAAGGGACAGACTTCCTCAACGCTTTTTTCCGCAGTGGCCTTAATTGTACCGTGCTGGCGCTAACGCTAAACACCTGTGCCTATACCACAGAGATTTTTGCCGGGGCAATCCGTTCGGTACCTCATGGCGAGATTGAAGCCGCGCGTGCCTATGGCTTCTCTTCATTTAAAATGTATCGCTGTATTATTTTGCCTTCAGCATTGCGTATTGCGCTGCCAGCATACAGCAATGAAGTCATTTTAATGTTGCACTCAACGGCGCTGGCATTTACGGCGACGGTGCCGGATTTGTTGAAAATCGCCCGCGATATCAACTCGGCAACTTACCAGCCGTTTACCGCATTCGGTATTGCCGCCGTACTGTATTTGATGATTTCGTATGTCCTGATCAGTCTGTTCCGTAAAGCGGAAAAACGCTGGTTGCAGCATGTCTCCTCTAAATGATTCGAGTAACACGATGTCTGAAAATAAATTAAACGTTATCGATTTACATAAGCACTACGGCGAACATGAAGTGCTGAAAGGGGTATCGCTGCAGGCCAACGCGGGTGATGTTATCAGTATTATTGGCTCGTCAGGTTCCGGTAAAAGTACGTTCCTGCGCTGCATTAACTTTCTCGAAAAACCGAGCGCTGGGTCGATTGTGGTCAGTGGTCAGAATATTGGCCTGGTACGCGACAAAGACGGTCAACTCAAGGTGGCGGATAAAAACCAACTTCGTCTGTTACGTACGCGACTGACTATGGTCTTCCAGCACTTCAACCTGTGGAGCCATATGACGGTGCTGGAAAACGTCATGGAAGCGCCGATTCAGGTGTTAGGTTTAAGCAAACAGGAAGCTCGCGATCGCGCGGTGAAGTATCTGGCCAAAGTCGGTATTGATGAACGCGCCCAGGGTAAATATCCGGTACATCTGTCCGGTGGGCAACAGCAGCGTGTATCTATTGCTCGCGCGCTGGCAATGGAGCCGGAAGTGCTGCTATTTGATGAGCCGACTTCAGCCCTTGATCCGGAGTTGGTCGGTGAAGTACTGCGCATTATGCAGCAACTGGCCGAAGAGGGAAAAACCATGGTGGTCGTCACCCATGAAATGGGATTTGCCCGGCATGTCTCCACGCACGTTATTTTCCTGCATCAGGGGAAAATCGAAGAAGAAGGCGATCCGGAGCAGGTATTCGGCAACCCGCAGAGTCCACGTTTGCAGCAGTTCCTGAAAGGGTCATTGAAGTAGTACTGCTGTACCGTCCAAAATGCCCGGGGGCACCTCACTTCCGGGCTTATAAACCCCGTGCTGGACACTCCAGACGATAGACACAGTCGTCATACCGTATGCCATTCACTTCGTATGCTTGCTCGAGTACCTGGGTGAGTACAAAACCTGTCTTTTCCAAAATGCGTACTGACCCCGTATTCTCGGCTAACACATATGCGTTTATCGCGGTGACTCCTGCCTGCTGAAAGGCGTAATCGCACACAGCACGGACTGCCTCGCTGGCGATACCTTTTCCCTGTGCCTGTGGGACGACGGCGTAGCCGATATCTGCTTCCTGAGGATAAAGATGACTAATTTGTAAGCCAATATCGCCCAACGGCGTATTGTTATTATGTTCACGGATAACGAAGGAATGCTTAGCGGAAAGGCGTCTGGCAAACAGTAAGCGCGTTTCTTTTGCCGTGGAGATGTCAGCCATATAACGCATTATTTCCGGGCTTTCACGCAGCCTGAGGAAAAATGACCAGTCAGAGAGTTGATATGCAGAGAGGATAAGTCGGGGAGTCGTTATTATCGCCATAAAGTCGCTATTAAATGTCGCCATTGAGGTAGTCAGTTTTATAACCTTACCACCACAATAGCGACAGTGAACAGTCAGCAGAGATTATCGCAGGACATCCGCCAGCGCTTCTTCCAAATCATACCAGCGAAATGCAAAACCAGCGGCTTCCAGGCGTTTGGGTAACGCTCGCTGCCCGCCGAGGACCAGCACCGATGATTCCCCCATCAGTAACCGCATGGCCGTCGCAGGGACGCGCACGATAGCAGGTCGGTTCAGGGCATGACCCAGCGCGTGGGCGAACTGCTCGTTACGTACCGGGTATGGTGAAACCATATTGAAGGGGCCGTGCAGATCGTTATCCAGCAGCCAGATAATACCGTTCACCATATCGTCAATATGGATCCAGGCAAGATATTGGCGTCCGTTACCGATAGGACCGCCCAGGCCAAGACGAAATGGTGGAACCATTTTTGCCAGGATCCCGCCAGCAGGAGCCAGCACAACCCCTGTACGTAGCAAACACACGCGTGTTCTGTCGCTTTGCGCACTGCTGGCAATGTTTTCCCATTGAGCGCACAACTTATGGGTAAACTCGTTATGCGGTGGCTCTTCTTCTGTGACGACTACCTCGCCAAGGTCACCGTAATATCCTGCCGCGGAACCCGATATCAATACCGCTGGTGGTGTGTCGCTGGCCCTGATTAGATCGACCAGTTTCTGTGTAATAACCCAGCGGCTCTGGCACAGTCGCTCTTTTTGCTCAGCAGTCCAGCGCTTATCCGCGATAGGTTCACCGGCAAGGTTAATGACTGCTTCAATTCCATTGAGGTTGTGTTGGTCCTCAAGTCCTTTCCAAATCGTGACCCGTGAATCCAGGATCTGGCGGGCTTTATCGGGGGTACGTGTCACTACGGTTATCTGATGCCCCAATTCCAGCAGACGGGGGATCAGATGGCGTCCAATCAGGCCAGTACCGCCAGTAATCAGAATCTGCATGTCGCCTCCCGGGTAACGATTAGCGCTGCCAGCTCAGCGTCATGGAAACGGAGTCGGCATAACGCAATGCGTGAAGTTTATCGATCTCTACTTCAGCATAAGTGACCCAGTGATGTTCGCGTGCGATATCGAGCACATCTTGAGTTAATTTTTCTAATAATGAGAAGCGGTTACTTTCCACATGTTGAATTATGCTCTTGGTGATCGTGCGGTAATTCAACGCATCGTTGATATCTTCACTGGTACGGGCTATGTCTGCCGGATAGTGGATGGCTATGTTGATGACGATATCCTGCCGGTTGAGGATCTCCTCTTCTTTGATGCCAATAAAGGTGCGCAGACGAAGGTTTTTTATACGAATAATAGCGTCAGGTTGTGACATTGCAGGTTTCCTCCATGTATGAACCTCTGCATGATACACGAGAACCTAATCGCGTTACTTCTTCTCACTGAGCAGTTTGCTGCATCGCGCGTTCCGTGGCGGGACGCGTACGGATACGCTCGTACCAGTTATTGACTGCCGGATAAGTATCGAGATCGATACGTTGCCGCTGGTGGGCGTTAATCCAGGGCCAGCAAGCAATATCCGCAATACTATAATGATCGCCACCCAGCCAGGGTGAAGTTTCCAGACGCTTATTCATCACGTTATACAATCGGTGGGTCTCAACCTGATATCGTTCAATGGCGTAAGGGATCGTCTGCGGTGCGAAGTGATTAAAGTGGTGATTTTGGCCTAGCATAGGACCTAATCCGCTGACCTGCCAGAAGAGCCACTGTAGCGTGGTATGGCGTTCTCGCAATTCACCACTTAGCAGCTTTCCGCTCTTCTCCGCCAGGTAGAGCAAAATTTCACCAGATTCAAACAGACTGATCGGTCTTCCGCCATCTTCCGGGGCATGATCGACAATTGCAGGAATTTTATTATTTGGCGAAATAGCCAGAAAATCGGGATGAAACTGATTACCTTTGCTGATATCCACATGAATTAAACGGTACTTCAACTGCGCCTCTTCCAGAAACAGCGTGATTTTATGTCCGTTGGGCGTTGGTGTGTAGTAGAGGTCGATCATTTTCAGCGTCCGTTTTGTCACCTGGTCACTACAAGTATAGAACCTGCTGACGAGCGTGAGTTTTCATCAAGTGACAGAGTGAGAAAGACTCTATATTTTGAAAGTAAGCCAATACATCTCTGAGGATATTATGAGCAAACCTGCAATTACGCTGTGGTCAGATGCAAACTTTTTCTCCCCGTACGTGTTGTCCGTATATGTTGCTCTACAAGAGAAAGGGCTGCCTTTTACGCTGAAAACAGTAGATCTCAACCATGGCGAACACTTGCAGCCTTCATGGCAAGGGTATGCGCTCACGCGCCGTGTACCGGTTCTCGAGATCGACGGTTTTGAACTGAGTGAATCATCGGCAATTGCCGAGTTTCTTGAAGAGAGCTTCGCGCCGCCGCAATGGGAGCGGATTTACCCTCACGATATCCAGAAACGCGCCCGCGCCCGCCAGGTTCAGGCCTGGATCCGTAGCGATCTCATGCCGATTCGTGAAGAGCGTTCAACGGACGTGGTCTTTGCCGGTGTAAAAAAACCGCCGTTAAGTGAAGCGGGGAAGGCGAGTGCGGAAAAATTGTTTGCCACAGCGGGCAACTTACTGGCCCATGGGAAACAGAATTTATTTGGTGAATGGTGTATTGCAGATTGCGATTTAGCGCTCATGCTTAATCGTCTGGTCCTTAACGGAGATGATGTTCCTGAGCAGTTAGCGGAATATGCAGCGTTCCAGTGGCAGCGTGCATCGGTACAACGTTTTATCGCGCTTTCCGCGAAGCGTTCCTGCTGATCATCGGGGCGTAATCCAGTATCATTGAAAGGTAATTTTCAACGAGGAGTGAGTGATGAAACTGATGTTCGCATCGGACATTCATGGTTCGTTGCCAGCCACGGAGCGCGTACTTGAGAGGTTTACCCAAAGCGGTGCGCAATGGCTGGTGATATTGGGTGATGTTTTAAACCACGGGCCGCGTAATGCGTTGCCGGAAGGCTATGCGCCGGCGCAGGTTGCCGAGCGTTTGAATGAGCAGGCATCGCGTATTATTGCGGTGCGTGGCAACTGTGACAGCGAAGTGGATCAGATGCTCCTGCAATTTCCGATAACTGCACCGTGGCAGCAAATTCTGACAGATAATCAGCGCCTCTTTTTGACGCACGGACATCTTTTTGGCCCGGAAAATCTTCCGCCCCTGAGTGCCGGAGATGTGCTGGTTTATGGGCATACTCATTTGCCGGTTGCAGAACAGCGTGGGGAGATTTATCACTTTAACCCTGGTTCGGTCAGCATCCCGAAAGGGGGTTTTACGGCAAGCTACGGGATTCTGGATGATAATGTTCTCAGAGTAATGGCACTCAATGATCAAAGTATCATTGCGCAGGTCGAGATTAATCCGTAATTTACCCCACAAACGTAAACGCGCCGTAAGAGCGCTAGAAAAAAGAAGGTTTCCTGATGGTGGAACAGCGTCGTTTGGCAAGTACGGAATGGGTGGATATTGTGAATGAAGACAACGAAGTCATCGCACAATCCAGCCGGGAACAGATGCGGGCGGAACGCTTACGTCATCGTGCAACGTATATCGTTGTGCATGATGGTATGGGTAAAATTTTGGTTCAGCGCCGCACCGAGACAAAAGACTTTTTGCCTGGCATGTTGGATGCCACAGCAGGTGGCGTCGTTCAGGCAGATGAGCAACTTCTCGAATCGGCCCGTCGCGAGGCAGAAGAAGAGTTAGGCATCGCGGGCGTACCGTTTGCCGACCACGGGCAGTTTTATTTTGAAGATAAAAATTGTCGGGTTTGGGGGGCGTTGTTTAGTTGTGTATCTCATGGGCCGTTCGCGTTGCAGGAAGAAGAGGTTAGCGAGGTTTGCTGGCTGACACCGGAAGAAATTACGGCGCGCTGCGACGAATTCACGCCAGATTCACTGAAGGCGCTGGCGTTGTGGATGACCCGCAACGCCAAGAATGAGTCCGCGACTAAGTCGTCAGAGACCCAACAAGAAAAGCAGGAAGAGGCGGAGTAGAACCTCAACAGCTATCTCGCATGCATAAACTGGAGGCGATCTGTTTTTGATCGCTCCAGTTTCCATCCTGAATTCTCGCCAGCAATGCGCGCCCGGCCTCAAGACCAATCTTACGATGTGGTACAGCCATTGTTGTCAGTGGCGGTTGGCAGACTTTGCTCACATCGCTATTGCCGAACCCCACGACAGCAAGATCATCAGGAACTTTAATACGTCGCCGCTGACATTCGTACAATACGCCGCAGGCCAGTTCATCTGACACACAGACCAGCGCGTCCAGCTCCGGCCAGGCGAGAATAAATTCGGGAAGTTGTGACGTTCCGGTAGAAAAAACCGGGGGTAATGCGGCATTAATCACCCGATTTGGTGACATATGATGACGCAACATCGCTTTATACCAGCCTTGTAAATGTTGCTGAAAAATCCACTGCTCCTGATTGGCACATAACAGGCCAATGTTCTGGTAGCCACGCTGAATCAGCATCTCAGTCAGTTCAAACATAGCCGCGACGTTATCAATGCCGATATTCATATCGATGGGGTCGCTACGAATGGCACCGATTTCCATAACCGGAATAGACGCATTTTTCAGCCAGTGCCGCACGGTGTCGTTGTGTTCGACGCTAAGCAATATTGCGGCTGCAATATTTGAGGCAAGCAGTGTTTCCAGTAGTTTTTCTTCCTGCTCAAGACGATTGCGGGACTCTGCCAGCATTATCTGGTATCCGGCTGGCTGTAAAATTTCCTGCAACCCCGCGAACATTTCTGAACAACCTGCCTCAGCCAGATTAGGCACCACCATGGCAATTGTGCGTGATGAAGCTGATGCCAGCGCACTTGCCGCAAGATTAGGCATATACCCGAGCTCATGCACCGCCGCTTCAATTTTTTCTCTGAGTTTATCGGATACCTGTTCAGGGGTGCGTAATGCACGGGAGACGGTCATAGTGCCAACACCAGCAAGCTGAGCAACATCGGCGATGGTCACTTTTCCTGTACTACGCCGTTTTCGAGTTAGAGACATACAAATTCCTGCTTAATTACAACCAGTTGAGCTGTTTTTTTATTGTCATTCTTTGCTTCGCGTAAAGGGCAGTATACGCCTTAAATCATTTTTTTTGCTGTGATTTCACTCAGTAATCGTATTTTGATAGCGCTATCACATAACCGAACGATATCTTTTGATAGCGCTATCTTTGTGACTACGATCGCAGATATGGTTTCAGTGGTTGAATAAAGTTTGTCCATATTGAGCGAATGCTAAGGAGGAAAAGTGCTGAGTACCTGGTTAACGGATAGAACCATTATGCTGTGCGAAAGCGTAGAGGATTGGCCGCAGGCTCTGGAGCTTTGTGCCAGACCCTTGCTGAATGCGGGAGTCATTACGTCTGATTACCTCACTGCCATTGTCGCGCAGCACCATAAGTTAGGCCCTTATTATGTGCTGGCTCCGGGTCTTGCGATGCCCCATGCCAGGCCAGAAGAAGGAGCGAAAGACTTAGGTTTGTCGCTGCTGAAATTAAAGCAAGGTGTTTCATTTGGTGCAGGAGAGTTTGATCCAGTTGATATTATTATTATGCTGGCCGCTCCAGATAAACACAGCCATATTGCCATGATTTCTGCCCTTGCTGAGTTATTTTCAAGTGATAAAGAACTTGCGCAATTACATAGTGCTACAACACGGGAGGAAATTAAAAAAATTATTTCACGCTTCTGATTTAAGTCCAGATTGAATGTTATGAAACATTACGCGTGAGCGTGATGCGGGTGTACTCTACTAAAAAGGTGATAACAATGAAAATCATGGCTATTTGTGGCTCTGGCCTGGGCAGCAGTTTTATGGTTGAAATGAATATTAAAAAAGTCCTCAAAAAACTCAATATTGAGGCGGAAGTCGAACACTCCGATCTCTCCTCCGCCACGCCAGGGGCCGCCGACCTGTTCGTCATGGCTAAAGATATTGCTGCCAGCGCCAGCGTACCAGAAGCACAACTGGTAGTGATTAATAATATTATCGATATCAATGAACTCGAAGCGCAGCTATGCGCATGGTTCGATAAACAATAACTGTATATGTGCGTAATCACTCAGACTGCATTTCGGCAGTTTGACTGCCCATGTGCATAAAGCGAGGTGGATATGTTTATCCTTGAAACGCTAAATTTTGTTGTTGATATACTGAAAGTACCCTCTGTGCTGGTAGGATTAATTGCCTTAATTGGCCTGGTTGCGCAGAAAAAGGCTTTTTCTGATGTTGTTAAAGGTACCATTAAAACTATTCTTGGATTTATTGTGCTTGGTGGTGGGGCTACCGTATTGGTTGGTTCATTAAATCCATTGGGCGGGATGTTTGAGCACGCTTTTAATATCCAGGGTATTATTCCCAATAACGAAGCGATTGTCTCTATTGCGCTAGAAAAATACGGTGCCTCGACGGCGCTTATTATGGCATTTGGGATGGTGGCCAATATTATTGTCGCCCGTTTTACTCGATTGAAATATATCTTTTTGACCGGGCATCACACCTTTTATATGGCCTGTATGATCGGCGTAATCCTGACTGTGGCAGGATTTGACGGGGCGGGGCTGGTCTTTACGGGGTCACTGATTCTCGGGCTGGTCATGGCCTTTTTCCCTGCACTGGCGCAGCGTTATATGCGCCGTATCACAGGCAACGATGAGATTGCTTTCGGTCACTTCGGCACGTTGGGATATGTGCTCTCAGGCTGGATTGGAAGCGTGTGCGGTAAAGGCTCTCGCTCAACAGAAGAGATGAATCTGCCGAAGAATTTAAGCTTTCTGCGTGACAGTTCTATCTCTATTTCCCTGACCATGATGATCATCTACCTGATTATGGCAATTAGCGCCGGGCGGGAATACGTTGAAAGTACCTTCAGTGGTGGGCAGAACTATTTGGTTTACGCCATCATCATGGCAATTACCTTTGCTGCAGGGGTGTTTATCATTCTGCAAGGGGTGCGCCTGATTCTGGCGGAGATCGTGCCGGCCTTTACCGGTTTTTCTGAAAAACTGGTGCCTAATGCCCGGCCTGCACTTGACTGTCCGGTAGTCTATCCCTACGCCCCTAATGCTGTATTAATTGGTTTTCTGTTCAGCTTTCTCGGTGGTCTGGTGGGGCTGTTCTTACTTGGGCAGATGAAGCTGGTGTTAATTTTGCCGGGCGTGGTGCCACACTTTTTCACTGGGGCAACTGCGGGGGTATTTGGTAACGCCACCGGTGGGCGTCGTGGGGCAATGATTGGCGCTTTTGCTAATGGCCTGCTAATCACTTTCCTGCCCGTACTTCTTCTACCTGTACTGGGTGCAATCGGCTTTGCCAACACGACCTTTTCAGATGCTGACTTTGGTGTGGTAGGCATTGTCCTTGGCAACCTTGCTCGCTATTTGTCCCCTCTCGCTATCACTGGTCTGGTTGTCGCGCTCTTTGCGTTACTGGTTGCCTGGAACGTGTTCGCTAAAAACAGAACGGCAGCGGGTAATGCGCCGGAAAATAATGGAGCCAAATCATGAATGTGAATGAAGTTACACAACTGGCGAAAGAGATCCGCATCGCCACGCTGAAATCGCTGACGCATCTGGGGTTTGGCCATTTCGGCGGCAGTATGTCGGTCGTGGAAACGTTGGCCGTCCTGTATGGTGCAGTGATGAAAATCGACCCCGCCGATCCGGACTGGCCGGAACGTGACTATTTCGTCTTATCCAAAGGTCATGCGGGGCCGGCACTGTACAGTACTCTTGCGATCAAGGGGTATTTCCCGATTGAAGAATTGAGCACGCTGAACCAAAACGGTACTCGTTTGCCCAGCCATCCGGACAGGCTTAAAACGCGTGGTGTAGACGCTACCACTGGCTCGTTAGGACAGGGCATATCTATCGCCGCTGGGATGGCGTTATCCCATAAGCTGGCAAAGCGTCCGAATCGGGTATTTTGCATTGTTGGCGATGGCGAACTGAACGAAGGTCAGTGCTGGGAGGCGTTTCAGTTTATTGCGCACCATAAGCTGAATAACCTGACGGTGTTTGTTGACTGGAATAAACAACAGTTAGATGGCGAACTGGATGACATCATTCGCCCGTTTAGCCTGGAGGACAAATTCACGGCCTTTGGTTTTGAGGCGATCACGGTGAAAGGGGATGATATTGCAGGCCTGCTGACTGCAGTGCAGTCGCGTCTGAATGAAGAGACTCGACCTCGGATTGTTATTCTCGACAGTATCAAAGGACAGGGTGTGCCATATCTGGAACATCTCAGCAATTCCCATCACCTGCGTCTGACGGAAGAAATGAGACAGGCGTTGAATGAAACCGTTCATCATCTGGAGGCCACGCATGATTAAGCTCGCGCCCGCAGGGCAAAAAGATAACGTAGAGATGCGTAAGGTATATGCCGGATTCGTGGCGAAAGAAGTGGCAGCAGGAAGCCCGATTATTGCTCTTGAAGCCGATCTGATGAGTTCGATGGCAATGGACAGTGTGGCGCGGGATTACCCGCAGCGCGTTATTAACTGCGGCATCATGGAAGCCAATGTGATTGGTACTGCCGCTGGACTGGCATTAACGGGGCGTAAACCGTTTGTGCACACTTTCACTGCATTTGCCAGCCGTCGTTGTTTCGATCAGCTGTTTATGTCACTGGACTATCAGCGTAATAACGTGAAGGTGATCGCTTCAGATGCCGGGGTTACCGCTTGTCACAACGGAGGTACGCACATGTCCTTTGAAGATATGGGGATTGTGCGCGGCCTGGCGCATTCGGTGGTACTGGAAGTGACGGATGCGGTGATGTTCGACGATATCTTACGCCAGCTTCTGGAGCTTGAGGGCTTCTATTGGGTACGCACAATCCGTAAGCAGGCGTCGAGTATCTACGCGCCAGGATCGACATTTACGATCGGCAAAGGGAATGTTCTGCGCGAAGGCGAAGATGTCACGCTAATAGCCAACGGGATTATGGTTGCAGAAGCGCTGGAAGCCGCACGACAACTGGAGCACATAGGGGTAAATGCGGCAGTCATCGATATGTTTACTCTGAAGCCTATCGATAGGATGTTGGTGAAGAACTATGCCGAGAAAACGGGACGAATTGTGACCTGTGAAAACCACAGTATTCATAATGGACTGGGGTCAGCAGTGGCTGAAGTGCTGGTGGAAACGTGCCCGGTACCGATGCGTCGGGTTGGTGTCAAAGAACGTTATGGTCAGGTTGGGACACAGGATTTTTTACAGGAAGAATATGGACTCACCGCCGCGGCGATTGTTGAGGCAGCGAAATCATTAATGTGAAGGAACGCCCCTTGTCATAGGTGACAAGGGGCTTATTTTTAATGATATCCCATTATCTGTGCGCCTATCACCACCACGCTGGACATAATAAACAGCAGCCCCAGCAGCGTTGCTCCCACTTTCAACCAGTTGCGGAAGTCCACCCGGCAAACGCCCAATGTCGCCATAAGTGACGCGGATGTTGGATAGATAATATGGCTGAAACCATCACCAAACTGGAAAGCGAGAACGGTAACCTGGCGGTTTACACCGACTAAATCACCGAGAGGCGCCAATAACGGCATAGTCAGCGCCGCCTGGCCTGAGCCGGAGGTGACAAAGAAGTTAAATACTGCCTGAAATAGCAGCATAAACCATGCAGCGATAGCATTGTCCAGACCGCTGATACCGTTGGCAATACTGTGCAGGAGAGTATTTAACACACTGGCATCCCCCGCCTCTCCATTGCCCACAAGCAGTAAAATACCCTTGGCAAAACCAACCAGCAGGGCAGGGGCAATCATCATCCGCGCACCTTCGGTAAACGACGAGGCCATAATGTTGACCGTCATACCATTGAGCCGGAAGATAACGCCAATAATGCCTATCACCAGACCCATGGTGAAGAACTGGCTGGCGATTTCAGGAATGAACCATGCGTTGACAATCACGCCCCAGACAACCCAAATCATCACGCCGGTGAGTACTAACAATACCAGCCAGTCGCCCAGAGTGAAACGCCGCTCCACGACGTCATCCTGCTGCTCGCGGAAGAAACGATCGGATTCATGAACGCGTGAAAGTAGAGGATTCTTTTTGATGCGTGATGCGTAGGCGAGGGTGAAAGTGAGACCAATCAGGGTCGCAACGACCCATACCACGATACGCAGGCCAGAGCCGGAGAGCACCGGTACACCCGCAATGCCTTGCGCGACAACCACACAGAACGGATTCATCCACGAGCTGGCAAAGCCAATTTGGGTGGCGATGTAGGTAACGAGCACAGTGGTGATACTGTCGTAACCCAGGCGTACCATGAGCGGTGCAATGATAATGGCAAAAGCGACAGCCTCTTCTCCCATGCCAAATACAGCACCACCTAATGAGAAGAGAATAAACAGCACCGGGATAAACAAGACCTCGTTACCCCGCGTATGACGGATAAGCGCCAGGATGCCGTTATCAATGGTTCCTGTACGCATAACAATGCCAAATGCGCCGCCAATTACCAGCATAAACATAATGATGCCAACGGCAGTGCCAAATTTTGAGCCGGAGGTTAAACCTTCAAACGGAAAGTTCATCAGTCCGGGACTTTCATCGCCGGTGGTGAAAAACTTAACCCGATGGTACTGCTCTTCACCCGCATCGTTGGTCAGTATACGAAACGAGTGGGGATCGACCACTTTCCGGGTTTTGGTCTGCCCATCAACCTGGTACTGCACCTCCTGGCTGTCGAACATGCCGACGGGTACAACCCAGGTCGCCAGGCTGGTTAAAATGGCAACGAAAAATATGATCACCAGCGTATCGGGCATTGCCCATTTCTTAGCGGGTTGTGATTCTGTTACTGCAGACATGAAGAGCTATCCCTGTTGCAAAGCAAAGAGGCTAAGTATGCAAACAGGAGAATAGTTATTCATTGATGCAGCGCAGTTAAGCAAATATTTCAGAAATTACTAATTGGAATAACAGGCATAAAAAAACCGGAAATATCAGCTATTTCCGGTTTAAAGAACCACTATCTGTAGGCCAGACTGGACGCGTTCACGTCACCATCTGGCGTACAAAGCAGATTACTGCTGCTGCTGAGACGACTGGATCGCGGTCAGTGCGATGGTGTAGACGATATCGTCTACCAGCGCGCCACGAGACAGGTCGTTCACCGGCTTGCGCATACCCTGCAGCATCGGCCCGATGGAGATCAGGTCGGCAGAACGCTGTACCGCTTTGTAGGTGGTGTTACCGGTGTTCAGATCCGGGAAGATGAACACGGTAGCGCGACCCGCAACCGGAGAGTTCGGCGCTTTGGATTTCGCAACGTCAGCCATAACAGCGGCATCGTACTGCAGCGGGCCATCGATCATCAGGTCTGGACGTTTTTCCTGCGCCAGACGAGTTGCTTCACGTACCTTCTCAACATCGCTACCTGCACCAGAAGTACCGGTGGAGTAGGAAAGCATCGCTACGCGCGGTTCGATACCGAAAGCAGCTGCGGAATCTGCAGACTGAATTGCGATTTCTGCCAGCTGCTCTGCAGTCGGATCCGGGTTGATCGCGCAGTCGCCGTAAACGTATACCTGATCCGGCAGCAGCATGAAGAACACAGAAGATACCAGAGAGCTACCTGGTGCAGTTTTGATCAGCTGCAGCGGTGGGCGAATGGTGTTCGCTGTGGTGTGAACAGCACCAGAAACCAGACCGTCAACATCGTCCTGTTCCAGCATCAGGGTACCGAGAACCACGTTGTCTTCCAGCTGTTCGCGGGCAACGGTTTCGGTCATCCCTTTGTTTTTACGCAGTTCGACCAGACGAGCAACGTAGCTTTCGCGAACCACATCCGGGTCAACGATTTCTACGCCAGCACCCAGCTCAACGCCCTGAGAGGCTGCAACACGGGTGATTTCATCCGGGTTACCCAACAGTACGCAAGTTGCGATACCACGTTCAGCACAGATGGCTGCCGCTTTAACGGTACGCGGTTCGTCGCCTTCCGGCAGAACAACGCGTTTACCGGCTTTACGAGCCAGTTCGGTTAACTGATAGCGGAACGCTGGCGGAGACAGACGACGGCTGCGCTCAGAGGTCGCAGTCAGGGATTCAACCCAGTCAGCGTTGATATAGTTAGCAACGTATTCCTGAACTTTCTCAATGCGCTCGTGATCGTCAACCGGAACTTCCAGGTTGAAGCTCTGCAGGCTCAGAGAGGTCTGCCAAGTGTTGGTGTTCACCATAAATACCGGCAAGCCGGTTTCGAATGCACGTTCGCAAAGTTTGGTGATGCGCGCGTCCATCTCGTAACCGCCAGTCAGCAGCAGGGCACCGATTTCAACGCCGTTCATTGCCGCCAGGCATGCTGCAACCAGCACATCAGGGCGATCGGCAGAAGTCACCAGCAGAGAACCAGCACGGAAGTGCTCAAGCATGTGTGGAATGCTGCGTGCGCAGAAAGTCACAGACTTCACGCGACGGGTGTTGATATCGCCTTCGTTAACGATGGTAGCGTTCAGGTGACGCGCCATATCGATTGCACGAGTAGCGATCAGGTCAAAGCTCCATGGCACCGCGCCCAGAACCGGCAGCGGGCTGGACTCTTGCAGTTTAGCCGGATCAACTTTGATCACTTTCGCTCTGGAAGAGTCGTCGAAAATCTCGGACAGATCCGGGCGAGTACGGCCTTGCTCATCAACCGGTGCGTTCAGTTTGTTAACGATAACGCCGGTGATGTTGGTATTTTTTGCGCCGCCGAAGCTGCTGCGAGTCAGTTCAATACGCTCGTTCAGCTGTTCCGGGGTGTCAGTACCCTGAGACATAACGAATACGATTTCCGCATTCAGCGTTTTCGCGATTTCGTAGTTCAGAGATTGTGCGAACTGATGTTTACGGGTTGGGACCAGGCCTTCAACCAGTACGACTTCTGCATCTTTGGTGTTCGCGTGGTAATTCGCGATGATCTCTTCCATCAGCACATCTTTCTGATTGCTGGAGAGCAGAGATTCAACGTGGCTCATCTTCAGCGGCTCAGCAGCTGGTAAAGAAGAGTTAGCACGTACGATAGCGGTGGTCTGGTCTGGCGCATCGCCACCGGCACGCGGTTGAGCAATCGGCTTAAAGACGCTCAGACGAACGCCTTTGCGTTCCATTGCGCGGATAACGCCAAGGCTGACGCTGGTCAGGCCGACGCTGGTTCCGGTAGGGATCAGCATAATAATACGGGACACGGTTTATCCTCTTTCGTTACCGCCGACATGTGGCGGGTTACAAAACAGCACCGCCAGCTAGGCTGGCGGTGTGAAATCAGGCAGTCAGACGGCTCGCGTCTTGCGCGATAACCAGTTCTTCGTTGGTTGGGATAACCACCGCAGGACGGGTACCTTCTTTGTTGATGAAACCAGATTTGCCGAAACGTGCGGCCAGGTTACGTTCGTGGTCAACTTCAAAGCCCAGAACGCCCAGTTTGCCCAGAGACAGTTCACGAACCATCGCTGCGTTCTCACCAATACCACCGGTGAAGACAACCGCATCCAGACGACCATCCATCAGCGCAGTGTAAGAACCGATGTATTTCGCCAGACGGTGGCAGTAAACGTCCATTGCACGTTTAGCGTCTTCTTTGGTGGTGTAGTTGTCTTCAACATAACGGCAGTCGCTGGTGACTTCGGTCAGGCCGAGCAGGCCGGATTCTTTAGTCAGCATTTTGTTGATAGCGTCAACGCTCATGCCCAGCGTGTCGTGCAGGTGGAAGATGATCGCCGGGTCGATGTCACCGGAACGTGTACCCATCACCAGACCTTCCAGCGGGGTCAGACCCATGGAGGTATCAACACATTTCCCTTTACGGATAGCAGAAACAAAACCGCCGTTGCCCAGGTGGCAAGTGATGATGTTCAGTTCATCAACCGGTTTGTTCAGCATTTTTGCCGCTTCCTGAGTTACGAAGAAGTGGCTGGTACCGTGCGCGCCGTAACGACGAACGCCGTGTTCTTTGTACAGGCTGTACGGCAGGGCGTAGAGGTAAGATTCTTCCGGCATAGTCTGATGGAACGCAGTGTCAAACACAGCCACGTTTTTATCTTTCAGATTCGGGAAGGATTTCAGCGCTTCAGCAATACCGATCAGGTGAGCCGGGTTATGCAGCGGTGCGAAAGAGGCAGAATCTTTGATGCCCTGGATAACGGAATCGTCGATAACCACGGAGCTGGTATACTTTTCGCCGCCGTGTACGATACGGTGACCAATTGCGGTCAGTTGCGCAGACAATTCCGGTTTTTGTGCCAGAATAGTGTTAACGATGAAGTTCAGCGCTTCACTGTGAGCGGCGCCTGCACCTAAAGCCGCTTCTTGTTTACCGCCGTCCATTTTCCACTTGATACGTGCTTCTGGGAGATGGAAACATTCGGCTAAACCAGAAAGGTATTCTTCACCGTTTACTGCATCGATGATGGCAAATTTCAGTGAGGAGCTACCGCAGTTCAGAACCAGTACTAACTTACTCGACATGGAAGTACCTATTTATGATACGTGGCTAAAAAAACGTCAGGGAGTCATAGAGCGTAGCGCATGATGACACCGACGTTTATGATTAACATCATGCGCCATTGTCTTTTTGGGCACGATGGAATAAATACCTTTGAGTCTATGTCATTTTGCGTAATTTTCAGCCAATGGCATACTGTATGCCAGTTTGACGACTCAATGATTTTGGACTAAAGGCCTTACAGGCCGACACAGGATACCTGATTGTGGGTATCGAAGACAAAATGTTTTGAACGATGTCCTCTGTAGTTGTTGTTTTGCACAAATTTTTTAAATTTTATATGTGAAGTTGAGGTAACCGCCATGTCGACACCGGATAATCGCTCCGTAAATTTTTTCAGTTTGTTTCGCCGGGGGCAGCACTACGCAAAGACGTGGCCGATGGAAAAGCGCCTTGCGCCAGTATTTGTTGAGAACCGCGTGATTCGCATGACGCGTTATGCTACCCGTTTTATGCCGCCTATCGCCGTATTTACCTTATGCTGGCAAATTGCGCTGGGGGGGCAGTTGGGACCGGCTGTGGCGACCGCATTGTTTGCGCTTAGCCTGCCGATGCAGGGTATGTGGTGGTTAGGTAAACGTTCTGTCACGCCGTTGCCACCATCCATACTCAACTGGTTCTATGAGGTTCGGGGAAAATTACAAGAGGCCGGACAAGCGCTGGCACCGGTGGAAGGAAAGCCGGATTATCAGGCGCTAGCTGACACGCTTAAGCGCGCCTTCAAACAACTGGATAAAACTTTTCTTGATGATTTGTAATTAACCCCGGATTACGCATATAAAAGAAGGCACAAGATGCCTTCTTTTTTTTCATTGCAGCAGTAGTGATACAGGAGTCCCAAATGGAAATGACCAACGCTCAACGTCTTATTTTGTCCAACCAGTACAAAATGATGACTATGCTCGATCCTGGTAATGCCGAACGCTATCGTCGTTTGCAGACGATTATTGAACGCGGTTACGGTTTGCAGATGCGCGAGCTTGATCGTGAGTTTGGCGAGCTGACGGAAGAAACCTGTCGCACAATTATCGATATTATGGAGATGTATCATGCATTGCACGTCTCCTGGACTAACCTTAAAGACGCGCAGACTATTGACGAACGTCGCGTCACGTTCCTCGGCTTTGATGCCGCAACGGAAGCGCGCTTCCTGGGATACGTTCGTTTTATGGTCAATGTAGAAGGGCGTTATACCCATTTTGATGCGGGTACGCATGGCTTCAACGCCCAGACGCCAATGTGGGAAAAATATCAGCGCATGCTGAATGTCTGGCACTCTTGCCCGCGTCAGTATCACCTGAGCGCGAACGAAATTAACCAAATCATTAATGCCTGAGGGGGCGAGCGTGCAGTGCAAAGGCTTTCTGTTTGATCTGGATGGAACGCTTGTCGATTCCTTACCAGCAGTAGAACGTGCATGGTGTAACTGGGCCGATCGTTTTGGCCTTGATCACGACGAAGTGCTGGGCTTTATTCATGGCAAGCAGGCGATAACCTCTCTGCGGCACTTTATGGTCGGGAAATCCGAAGCGGAGATCGCAGCGGAGTTTACGCGCCTGGAGCAAATAGAGGCGACTGAGACTGACGGGATCATCGCACTACCCGGGGCGGTTGATTTACTGAATCACCTCAATAAAGCGGGGATCCCGTGGGCGATAGTGACCTCCGGATCAATGCCGGTGGCGCGGGCACGTCATCGTGTCGCGGGTCTGCCGGCCCCTGAAGTGTTTGTCACTGCCGAACGGGTAAAAAGAGGTAAGCCGGAGCCAGATGCATATCTTTTGGGAGCGCAACTGCTCGGCCTTGCACCGCGAGAGTGTGCTGTTGTAGAGGATGCGCCAGCTGGTGTGCTCTCTGGTCTGGCGGCAGGGTGTCATGTTATTGCCGTGAATGCCCCCGCAGACACACCGCGTCTGGATGAGGTCGACTTTTCGCTGACCAGTCTGGAACATATTTCCGTGACCAAACAACCTAACGGAAATGTGAGCGTTGTAAGAAATACCTGATCGTGATTTAGCCCCAGATTGTTGGGGCTTTTTTATGGCAGAATCGGTCTATCCCTCTCATTTAACAAGGATATGTTGTGAACGGTGAATTGGTATGGGTTCTCTCATTGTTGGCTATCGCCGTCGTTTTGTTTGCAACTGGCAGAGTGCGTATGGACGCGGTCGCTTTGCTGGTTATTATTGCCTTTGTTCTGAGTGGAACACTGAGCATCACAGAAGCTTTTTCCGGTTTTAGCGATCCTAACGTTATTTTGATAGCGGCCTTATTTATTATTGGCGACGGCCTGGTGCGTACCGGGGTGGCGACGGTGATGGGGGCCTGGTTGGTTAAGGTCGCCGGCAGTAGCGAAGTCAAAATGCTGGTGCTGTTGATGATAACCGTTGCCGGTCTCGGGGCATTTATGAGCTCTACCGGCGTGGTCGCCATTTTTATTCCGGTTGTCTTAAGCGTATCCATGCGCATGCAAATATCCCCCTCACGCCTGATGATGCCGCTGAGCTTTGCCGGATTGATCAGCGGGATGATGACGTTGGTGGCAACACCACCTAACCTGGTCGTTAACAGTGAGTTGCTGCGTGAAGGGCTTAACGGCTTCAGTTTCTTCAGCGTTACGCCTCTGGGGCTGGTTGTTCTCGTACTCGGCATTATTTATATGCTGTTGATGCGTTTTATGCTCAAAGGGGACGTTGCCGGGCAGCAGGGTGACGGATGGAAACGCCGGACCTTTCGCGATCTCATTAAAGAATATCGCCTCACCGGGCGTGCCCGTCGGCTGGCTATTCGTCCTGGATCGCCGATGATTGGCCAGCGCCTGGATGACCTTAAATTACGTGAACGTTACGGGGCGAATGTGATTGGCGTTGAACGCTGGCGTCGCTTTCGTCGCGTTATCGTGGACGTTAACGGGGTTTCTGAGTTTCGGGCGCGTGATGTTTTGTTGATAGACATGTCCGCTGCCGATGTGGATTTGCGTGAATTTTGTAGCGAACAACTGCTGGAGCCAATGGTGCTGCGTGGTGAATATTTCTCCGAACAGGCGCTTGATGTTGGCATGGCTGAGATTTCACTGATCCCGGAATCGGAGTTAATTGGTAAAACGGTACGGGAAATAGGATTTCGTACCCGTTATGGGCTGAATGTTGTTGGATTAAAGCGTGATGGTACTGCGCTTGCCGGGGCGGTTGTGGATGAGCCGCTGTTGATGGGGGATATTATTCTGGTAGTGGGAAACTGGAAGGTCATTGCCTTGATGGGGAAAAAGGGGCGTGACTTTGTGGTGCTGAATATGCCAGTGGAAGTGAGTGAAGCTTCCCCGGCACACAGTCAGGCACCGCATGCGATTTTCTGCCTGGTTCTTATGGTCGCTCTGATGCTGACCGATGAAATACCAAACACGGTTGCCGCTCTCATCGCGTGCCTGCTGATGGGCAAATTCCGTTGTATTGATGCTGAGAGCGCGTATAAAGCGATTCACTGGCCGAGTATTATCTTGATTGTCGGGATGATGCCTTTTGCGCTGGCCCTGCAAAAAACAGGCGGTGTCGATCTGGTGGTGAAAGGGTTGATGGATGTCGGTGGAGGGTATGGCCCGTACATGATGCTGGGTTGCCTGTTCGTACTGTGTGCAACCATTGGATTATTTATCTCAAATACCGCGACGGCAGTTCTGATGGCACCAATTGCGCTGGCGGCAGCGAAGTCTATGGGGGTTTCGCCGTATCCTTTTGCGATGGGGGTTGCGATGGCGGCATCCGCGGCCTTTATGACGCCGGTCTCCTCACCGGTCAACACGCTGGTGCTGGGACCGGGAAACTACACTTTCAGCGACTTCGTGAAGATTGGTGTGCCATTTACGGTTATTGTCATGGCGGTGTGCGTAGTAATGATCCCGATGCTGTTCCCGTTTTGACGGATGGTATGGCCCGGTGGCGTTGCGCTACCGGGCCAACAACGCCTTCCTGTAAGCCGGTCAGGCCTTACGCTATCTGGCAACGCGTCTTATAGCGGAGAATCCTGACTAATCTCGTCAAGAGATAAGTGGAAACTTGGCACGAACATATCCATAAAATAATCCATCTCTTCGCTACGACGTGACTCCAGTGTTTTTTCCAGTCGTGTTTTCGCCAGCAAAAATTCGTTGTTACCGGCCGAGAGTTCCTCCAGACACTTCAGATAAGCGCAAAGGGCATCGGCCTGTTTAACAATAGATTTCTCTTCATCGCTGTAAGCGTGTTCATCAATTAATGGCGCAAAAATATCACGCAGCTCATCTGGGACCATATCGACCAGCTTCTGCTGGGCAATTTTCTCAATGGCTTTATATTCCTGAGCAATTTGCGAGTTGAAGTATTTAACCGGGGTAGGGAGATCACCGGTCAGCACTTCGGAAGCATCGTGGTACATCGCCAGCAGGGCAATGCGTTCGGCATTAACCTGACCACCAAATTTACGATTCTTGATAGCGGCCAGCGCATGAGCAACCATCGCAACCTGCAGGCTATGCTCAGACACATTTTCGGTGCGCACGTTGCGCATCAATGGCCAGCGATTAATGAGCTTCAGACGGGAGAGGTGGGCAAAAAAATGGCTCTGCTTCATAACGACCCTTACTCAGTGACTTCAGTAAAGGTATTGTGCGCAGAGAGTGCCGCCGGATGCAAATCCCGGCGGCGCTCAACGTTATTACAATTGACGATAGCCTGACAGGAAACGTTCGAATTTACTCAGCGACATTTCGATATCGTCAATGCGCGGCAGCGTTACGATACGGAAGTGGTCCGGCCACGGCCAGTTGAATGCGGTTCCCTGTACCAGCAGGACTTTTTCCTGGAGCAGGAAATCGAGCACCATCTTCTGGTCGTCATGAATATTGAACCGCTTCGCATCAATTTTTGGGAACATATACAGTGCGCCGCGAGGTTTGACGCAGGAGACGCCGGGAATATCGTTCAGCAATTCCCAGGCACGATTGCGCTGTTCATACAGGCGTCCGCCCGGCATGATGAATTCGCTAATGCTTTGGTAGCCTCCCAGTGCGGTCTGGATGGCATGCTGTGCAGGAACGTTGGCGCACAAACGCATAGATGCCAGCATTTCAAGACCTTCGATATACCCTTTGGCATGTTTCTTCGGTCCATTCAGCACCATCCAGCCCTGGCGGAAACCAGCAACACGGTAGGTTTTTGACAGGCCGTTAAAGGTGATGGTCAGCAGGTCCGGAGCCATTGCGGCGATCGAATGGTGCTCGGCGTCATCATAGAGGATCTTGTCGTAAATTTCGTCGGCAAAGATAATAAGATTGTTCTGGCGTGCAATCTCAACAATCTCCATCAGCAGTTCTTTGGAATAAACGGCACCGGTGGGGTTGTTCGGGTTGATGATGACGATCCCACGCGTGCGTGGGGTGATTTTGGCGCGAATATCATCCAGATCCGGGAACCAGTCTGAGGACTCATCGCACAGGTAGTGCACGGCGTTACCGCCGGAGAGCGATACCGCAGCTGTCCACAGCGGATAATCGGGCGCAGGTACCAGCATTTCGTCCCCACTGTTCAACAACGCCTGCATCGCCTGGACTATCAACTCGGAAACGCCGTTACCAATATAGATGTCTTCGACGGTAACATCGCGCATTCCACGAGCCTGGTAATGTTGCATGATCGCTTTACGGGCGGAATAAAGGCCTTTGGAGTCGCAATATCCCTGCGCTGTTGGTAAATTGCGGATCACATCAACCAGAATCTCATCTGGCGCTTCAAATCCGAATGGCGCGGGGTTGCCGATATTCAGTTTCAGAACTTTATTGCCTTCTTCTTCCAGGCGCTTTGCTTCCTTCAGAACCGGGCCACGAATGTCATAACAGACATTTTCTAATTTGCTGGATTTTTCAATGGGGGACATGAATCTTGACCTTTTTAGCTGTGAATGCCACTCCCTGCCGTGGAAGTCAGCACAGAACAATGTACTCCCACGACGGTGAGTTTTGAAGGGTCTTTAGTAGAAGATTTCGATCCGGCATGAAGTTATAATTCACTGTTAACGACTAATTAATATATTAATTATAGTGCTTAATTCTATTAATAATGTATTTAATGGGTTTTTATTTTGTATTTATCCTTTGGTGGTGGTGATTTGTCTGGTTAAAAATAGTTAGATGGGCCAGGCGGTCTGCAATCGTCTCATCACTCAAATGGCGTAATTCGAAAATACTGAGTCCTGATGCTGTCCGACTGTTATCGGTATGATCCGCCAACGGCAGGGTGTGAATCTATTGTTAAGTATAATTAATGAATAGTGTCAGTCTTAATTAATTATTATTTAATATTTAAACAGCATTTATTGAATGCGTTAATAATAGTAAAAGCGCAAGTTCAAGATAACACCATTTTGCTTCGAATTATTCACGATAACACTTATAAATATAGTGGTTTTAGGTTAAGATAAGTCTCATGAAATGGTGTGCGGTACGTGTTTTGCGATAATTCTCATGTTGGTTGATTGTTTCTAACATACTGAAAATTTGGCTTTTAATGTGTAAATTAATGTTTGCTAACTATTTTCAATATTTACAAAATTTACATGTTTCCCCATTAGTCAGAATCATTCAAAAGCTAAAAAATTGACTGTTTCTCGTTACTATATTCCGATTAGAGTCCCGGATATTATAAAGCGCAGAAAGAGAATTGTTTCGTTTGTACACCAAATACATCCTTATTTTCACTTGGTTACACTAAGTGAAACTGCGAGGGAAGCACATTACAAATGGAATTGTTTGTTTCTGAATGCACAGCATTAACCCGGTATGACCCGCGAGTAAGTGAAAAATTATGATAAATGCAAATCGTCCGATAATTAACCTCGACCTCGATCTGCTGAGAACCTTCGTTGCTGTTGCCGACCTGAATACCTTCGCGGCTGCGGCTGCTGCGGTATGTCGCACACAGTCTGCGGTGAGTCAGCAAATGCAACGCCTTGAACAACTAGTGGGGAAAGAGTTGTTCGCGCGCCATGGTCGCAACAAACTGCTGACTGAACATGGTATTCAGCTTTTGGGTTACGCCAGAAAAATACTGCGTTTTAATGATGAGGCCTGCTCATCATTAATGTTTAACAATCTTCAGGGAGTGTTAACTATCGGCGCTTCCGATGAATCGGCCGATACAATACTGCCTTTCCTGCTCAATCGAATAAGCTCGGTATATCCGAAGCTTGCTCTTGATGTGAGAGTGAAGCGTAACGCTTACATGGTGGATATGTTGAAGTCGCAGGAAGTGGATCTGGTGGTCACCACCAACCGTCCAGGTGATTTTGAGTGCCTGAATCTGCGCACCTCACCGACACACTGGTATTGCGCGGCTGAGTATATCCTGCAAAAAGGCGAACCAGTTCCTCTGGTTCTGCTCGACGATCCTAGTCCGTTTCGGGATATCGTACTGGAGACACTGAATGCCGCACAGATCCCGTGGCGTCTGGCCTATGTAGCATCAACATTACCAGCGGTTCGTGCTGCGGTGAAAGCGGGACTGGGCGTCACTGCTCGTCCGGTAGAAATGATGAGTCCGGACCTGCGCGTTCTCGGGGCTGTGGACGGGCTACCGCCGTTACCTGAAACGGAATACCTGTTGTGCTGCGATCCCACCACGAAAAATGAATTGGCTCAGGTTATCTTTAAGTCGATGCAGACATATCAAAACCCCTGGCAATACAACCAGTTTACTCCCGAAGGGGGAGATGATTCGCTGATCGTTGAAGGTGACTTTGAGTAATGTGTCACAAATAATCGTTATAAAATGTAAGTGTAAAAAAGAGCCGCTAATGGTGAAAAAACATCCAGCGGCTCTTTTTTTATACAAATAATGGCGCTTGATACCATTTTGTATACTAAAACTTAACAAAATCAGCCGGTAAAAAACTTGCCTTAAAATTGAATGAAAAACAAACAACAGGAGTGTCATCTGTTTCTATGTTAAAAAACTAGAGAAATTGTTGCTGTTTTTTATGGTGAATTAACAAAAGCGTGTCACAGATCAAGAAAATACTCCCATTTAGGGGGAGGCATCTGAGTGAAATCCTGTCAAAATAGAGCAGTATTATCTTTTTTACTTCACTACGGACACGATTCAACAACATTGAAAATGACTAATGAAACGATCGAAATTAGTCTAAACAGCACTTTATGTTAATGAAATTGGATTGGTGTAAAATAATGTGAGGGAACTTTTGTTAAAGTTGACAAAAGGTTATAGAAAGGAGTAAAAAACCCCATCAATTGGCTGTTTAAATGATTTTCTACAGTGATTGTAAGGTTTTTTTTATTCCTCCCCATGAATCGATGTGGCGTTCATCTGCCGAAAAGAGCAGAGAATTTGGCGCTACTTTTGATGAGTAAGCAATGAGTATGTCAACATCCACTGAAATCATCGCTCATCACTGGGCATTCGCTATCTTTCTTATTGTTGCCATTGGCCTGTGCTGCCTGATGCTTGTTGGCGGCTGGTTTTTAGGTGGTCGCGCGCGCGCGAGATCTAAAAACGTGCCGTTTGAATCAGGTATCGACTCGGTCGGCACCGCCCGCCTGCGCCTGTCTGCCAAGTTTTATCTGGTAGCCATGTTCTTCGTTATCTTCGACGTTGAAGCGCTGTATCTGTTCGCATGGTCAACTTCTATCCGTGAAAGCGGCTGGATTGGCTTTGTGGAAGCTGCAATTTTTATTTTTGTGTTACTGGCAGGTCTGGTTTATCTGGTGCGTATTGGCGCGCTGGACTGGACGCCCGCGCGTTCACGCCGCGAGCGTATGAACCCGGAAACGAACAGTATCGCTAATCGTCAACGCTAACCGCGAGGCATTAAGATGGATTATACGCTCACCCGCATAGATCCTAACGGTGAGAACGACCGTTACCCCCTGCAAAAACAGGAGATCGTAACCGACCCCCTGGAGCAAGAAGTTAACAAAAACGTGTTCATGGGCAAACTGCATGACATGGTTAACTGGGGCCGTAAAAACTCAATTTGGCCATACAACTTTGGCCTTTCCTGCTGCTACGTTGAGATGGTGACCTCGTTTACCGCCGTGCATGATGTGGCCCGCTTTGGTGCGGAAGTACTGCGTGCCTCTCCGCGTCAGGCTGACCTGATGGTTGTGGCCGGAACTTGCTTTACCAAAATGGCCCCGGTTATTCAGCGCCTCTACGATCAGATGCTGGAACCAAAATGGGTTATTTCCATGGGCGCATGCGCTAACTCCGGCGGTATGTACGATATCTACTCTGTCGTGCAGGGTGTTGATAAATTTATTCCGGTAGATGTGTACATCCCGGGATGTCCGCCGCGCCCGGAAGCGTATATGCAGGCGCTAATGCTGCTGCAAGACTCCATTGGCAAAGAACGCCGTCCGCTCTCCTGGGTGGTTGGCGATCAGGGCGTTTATCGCGCCAATATGCAGTCAGAGCGCGAGCGTAAGCGCGGCGAACGTATTGCTGTAACGAATCTTCGTACACCAGACGAGATTTAATATGCGCCTGTCGGCAGCAGCACTTCCTTCGCTTATTACTACATAAATAGCGCGAAGCACTGCCGACCACCACGGACCATTTGCAATGGTGAACAATATGACCGACTTAACCGCGCAAGAAGCTGCATGGCAGACACGGGATCATCTCGATGACCCGGTCATTGGCGAACTGCGCAACCGTTTTGGGCCGGATGCCTTTACCGTTCAGGCGACTCGCACCGGGGTACCCGTTGTTTGGGTCAAGCGTGAACAATTACTGGAAGTTGGCGATTTCTTAAAGAGACTGCCGAAACCTTACGTCATGCTGTTTGACTTACACGGCATGGACGAACGTCTGCGTACGCACCGCGAAGGGTTACCTGCCGCGGATTTTTCCGTTTTCTATCACCTGATCTCCATTGAACGCAATCGCGATATCATGCTCAAGGTGGCATTGTCTGAAAACGATCTACGCGTACCGACTTTCACCAAACTGTTCCCGAACGCTAACTGGTATGAGCGCGAAACCTGGGAAATGTTTGGCATCGATATCGAAGGCCACCCGCACCTGACGCGCCTGCTGATGCCTCATACCTGGCAGGGACATCCGCTGCGTAAAGATTACCCGGCGCGTGCCACTGAATTCGATCCGTTTGAGCTGACCAAAGCCAAGCAGGATCTGGAAATGGAATCACTGACCTTCAAACCTGAAGAGTGGGGCATGAAGCGTAGTACCGAAAATGAGGACTTTATGTTCCTCAACCTTGGTCCTAACCACCCGTCTTCTCACGGTGCATTCCGTATTGTTCTGCAGCTTGATGGCGAAGAAATTGTCGACTGTGTGCCTGACATCGGTTACCACCATCGTGGTGCTGAAAAGATGGGTGAACGTCAGTCCTGGCACAGCTACATTCCGTACACTGACCGTATCGAATATCTCGGCGGCTGCGTCAACGAAATGCCTTATGTGCTGGCGGTAGAAAAACTGGCGGGCATTACCGTACCGGATCGTGTCAACGTGATCCGCGTAATGCTTTCCGAACTGTTCCGTATCAATAGCCACCTGTTGTATATCTCGACGTTTATTCAGGACGTCGGCGCAATGACTCCGGTATTCTTCGCCTTTACCGACCGTCAAAAAATCTATGACGTGGTGGAAGCGATCACGGGTTTCCGTATGCACCCGGCCTGGTTCCGTATTGGCGGTGTTGCGCACGATCTGCCGCGCGGTTGGGACAAACTGCTGCGTGATTTCCTGGACTGGATGCCGAAGCGTCTGGATTCTTACGAGAAAGCGGCGCTGCGTAACACCATCCTGAAAGG
Source organism: Citrobacter sp. Marseille-Q3906 (assembly GCF_916618775.1). NCBI lineage: Bacteria > Pseudomonadati > Pseudomonadota > Gammaproteobacteria > Enterobacterales > Enterobacteriaceae > Citrobacter > Citrobacter sp. Marseille-Q3906. The sequence goes on along the minus strand of NZ_CAKAKA010000002.1, from coordinate 2,445,805 downwards.
TCGTTCGCAGGGCGTTGCCGCTTACGGCAAGAAAGAAGCGCTGGACTGGGGTTGTACCGGTGCCGCGTTGCGTGCGACAGGTGTTGATTTCGACGTGCGTAAATCACGTCCGTACTCTGGCTACGAAAACTTTGACTTTGAAGTGCCGGTTGGTGGTGGTGTATCCGACTGCTATACCCGCGTAATGCTGAAAGTTGAAGAACTGCGTCAGAGTCTGCGCATCCTTGAGCAGTGCCTCAACAACATGCCGGAAGGCCCGTTCAAAGCGGATCACCCGCTGACCACGCCGCCACCGAAAGAGCGCACGCTTCAACATATCGAAACCCTGATCACCCACTTCCTGCAAGTATCGTGGGGTCCGGTCATGCCGGCGAACGAGTCCTTCCAGATGGTTGAAGCGACCAAGGGTATCAACAGTTACTACCTGACCAGCGATGGCAGCACCATGAGTTACCGTACTCGTATCCGTACGCCGAGCTTTGCGCATCTGCAGCAGATTCCGGTAGCGGTACGTGGCAGCCTGGTGTCCGACCTGATCGTCCATCTGGGTAGTATCGATTTTGTTATGTCAGATGTGGACCGCTAATTATGCACGAGAATCAACAACCACAAACCGAGGCTTTTGAGCTGAGTGCGGCTGAGCGTGAAGCGATTGAGCACGAGAAGCACCACTACGAAGACCCGCGTGCGGCGTCCATTGAAGCGCTGAAAATTGTTCAGAAGCAGCGTGGCTGGGTGCCGGATGGGGCGATCTATGCGATCGCTGACGTGCTGGGTATCCCGGCAAGCGACGTTGAAGGTGTTGCGACATTCTACAGCCAGATCTTCCGCCAGCCAGTTGGCCGCCATGTGATCCGCTATTGCGACAGCGTGGTGTGCCATATCAACGGCTATCAGGGGATCCAGGCCGCGCTTGAGAAAAAACTCAACATCAAGCCGGGGCAGACGACCTTTGACGGTCGCTTTACGCTGCTGCCAACCTGTTGCCTGGGGAACTGCGATAAAGGGCCAAACATGATGATCGATGAGGACACTCACGCTCACTTGACCCCGGAAGGCATCCCCGAACTGCTGGAGCGGTATAAATGAAAGACATTATCCGTACTCCCGAAACACATCCGCTGACCTGGCGTCTGCGTGATGACAAACAGCCAGTATGGCTGGACGAATACCGTAGCAAAAACGGCTACGAAGGTGCGCGTAAAGCCCTGACAGGGCTGTCACCGGATGAAATCGTCAACCAGGTAAAAGACGCTGGCCTGAAAGGACGCGGCGGCGCGGGCTTTTCCACAGGTCTTAAGTGGAGTCTGATGCCGAAAGACGAATCCATGAACATCCGTTACCTGCTGTGTAACGCGGATGAAATGGAGCCGGGTACCTATAAAGACCGTTTGCTGATGGAACAACTGCCGCACCTGTTGGTGGAAGGTATGTTGATCTCTGCGTTTGCGCTGAAAGCGTACCGTGGTTACATCTTCCTGCGCGGTGAATATATTGAAGCGGCTGTGCATCTGCGCCGTGCGATTGCCGAAGCAACCGAAGCGGGTCTGCTTGGCAAGAACATCATGGGCACCGGATTCGACTTCGAACTGTTCGTGCATACCGGGGCAGGGCGTTACATCTGTGGTGAAGAAACCGCACTGATTAACTCCCTCGAAGGTCGCCGTGCTAATCCGCGCTCGAAGCCGCCGTTCCCGGCAAGCTCTGGCGCATGGGGTAAGCCGACCTGCGTTAACAACGTCGAAACCTTATGTAACGTGCCGGCAATTCTCGCCAACGGCGTGGAGTGGTACCAGAACATTTCGAAGAGCAAAGACGCTGGCACCAAGCTGATGGGGTTCTCCGGTCGCGTGAAAAACCCGGGACTGTGGGAACTGCCCTTCGGCACCACCGCGCGAGAAATCCTTGAAGACTACGCTGGCGGCATGCGTGATGGCCTGAAGTTTAAAGCCTGGCAGCCGGGCGGCGCGGGAACCGACTTCCTGACCGAAGCACACCTTGACCTGCCGATGGAATTCGAAAGTATCGGTAAAGCGGGGAGTCGTCTGGGTACCGCGCTGGCAATGGCTGTCGATCACGAGATTGGCATGGTACCGCTGGTGCGTAACCTGGAAGAGTTCTTTGCCCGTGAATCCTGCGGCTGGTGTACGCCGTGTCGTGACGGTCTGCCGTGGAGTGTGAAAATTCTGCGTGCGCTGGAGCGTGGTGAAGGCCAGCCTGGGGATATCGAGACACTTGAGCAACTGTGTCGTTTCCTCGGTCCGGGTAAAACCTTCTGTGCACACGCACCGGGTGCGGTCGAACCGCTGCAGAGCGCCATTAAATATTTCCGCGAAGAATTCGAAGCTGGCATTAAGCAGACCTTCAGCAATACCCATGCAATTGGTGGTATTCAGCCGAACCTGCTTAAAGAGCGCTGGTAATAGCGGTATTGGCGTTTTGCGATACCTGAGAAAAAATTTCGATTAATGCCTAAAAAATAACCGAGACCTTCGCGCTGTGGCAAGGCAGCAACAGAGCGAGTCCCAGGAGTTTAGTGAACTAAATGACTGGGGGAGCGATGGCAGCCAATACAGCCAGAGTGTGAAGGATGAAGGTTATTTAGGCCAACTGGAAGCATGCTGACTATGGCTACGATTCATGTAGACGGCAAAGAATATGAGGTCAACGGAGCGGACAACCTGCTGGAAGCTTGTCTGTCTCTCGGCCTTGATATTCCGTACTTTTGCTGGCACCCGGCGCTGGGAAGCGTCGGTGCTTGCCGCCAGTGTGCGGTGAAGCAATACCAAAACGCGGAAGACACGCGTGGTCGCCTGGTGATGTCTTGTATGACACCGGCCACCGAAGGCACCTTTATTTCTATTGACGACGAAGAAGCGAAACAGTTCCGTGAGAGCGTGGTGGAATGGTTGATGACTAACCACCCACATGACTGTCCGGTCTGCGAAGAGGGGGGGAACTGCCACCTTCAGGATATGACTGTAATGACAGGTCATAGCTTCCGTCGCTACCGCTTCACTAAGCGTACTCACCGCAACCAGGATCTGGGGCCATTCATCTCTCACGAAATGAACCGCTGCATTGCCTGCTACCGCTGCGTACGCTACTACAAAGATTATGCAGATGGCGCGGATCTGGGCGTATATGGCGCACATGACAACGTCTACTTCGGTCGCCCGGAAGACGGTACGCTTGAAAGCGAATTCTCCGGCAACCTGGTAGAGATCTGCCCGACCGGCGTATTCACTGATAAAACGCACTCCGAGCGTTATAACCGTAAATGGGACATGCAGTTTGCGCCAAGCATCTGCCAGCAATGCTCCATTGGCTGTAACACCAGCCCGGGTGAGCGCTACGGTGAACTGCGTAGAATCGAAAACCGCTACAACGGTACCGTTAACCACTACTTCCTCTGCGACCGTGGTCGTTTTGGCTATGGTTACGTGAACCTGAAAGACCGTCCGCGTCAGCCGGTACAGCGTCGCGGCGATGATCTGATTACCCTTAATGCCGAGCAGGCGATGCAGGGCGCGGCAGATATTCTGCGTCAGTCGAAGAAAGTCATCGGCATCGGTTCCCCACGAGCCAGCGTCGAGAGCAACTTCGCGCTGCGTGAACTGGTGGGTGCGGAAAACTTTTATACCGGTATTGCTCAGGGCGAACTGGAACGTCTGCAACTGGCACTGAGCGTGCTGCGTGACGGTGGTATTCATACGCCTGCACTGCGCGATATCGAATCGTATGATGCGGTACTGGTACTGGGCGAAGATGTTACCCAGACCGGCGCGCGTGTTGCGCTGGCAGTTCGTCAGGCTGTGAAAGGCAAAGCACGTGAGATGGCTGCGGCGCAAAAAGTCGCTGACTGGCAGATTGCGGCAATCCTTAATATCGGTCAGCGAGCCAAGCATCCGCTGTTCGTGACCAACGTTGACAGCACTCGTCTGGATGATATCGCAGCATGGACTTACCGTGCGCCGGTTGAAGATCAGGCGCGGTTAGGTTTTGCTATCGCTCATGCGTTGGACAACAACGCGCCAGCGGTTGAGGGCATCGACCGTGACCTGCAGAACAAAATCGACGTCATCGTTCAGGCTCTGGCTGGTGCTAAGAAACCGCTGATTATCTCCGGTACTAACGCCGGTAGCGCAGAAGTGATTCAGGCGGCGGCTAACGTGGCGAAGGCGCTGAAAGGTCGCGGCGCTGACGTAGGCATTACCATGATTGCTCGCTCCGTGAACAGTATGGGTCTGGGCATGATTGGCGGCGGATCTCTTGAGGATGCGCTGACTGAGCTGGAAACCGGTCGTGCTGACGCGGTGGTGGTGCTGGAAAACGACCTGCATCGTCATGCAAGTGCGACTCGCGTTAACGCCGCACTGGCGAAAGCGCCTCTGGTGATGGTTGTTGACCATCAACGTACGGCGATCATGGAAAATGCTCACCTGGTGCTTTCTGCCGCAAGCTTTGCTGAGAGCGATGGTACGGTCATCAACAACGAAGGTCGCGCACAGCGCTTCTTCCAGGTGTATGACCCGTCCTACTACGACAGCAAAACGATTATGCTGGAGAGCTGGCGTTGGCTGCATTCGTTGCACAGCACTGTGCAAAACCGCGAAGTGGACTGGACGCAACTCGATCACGTTATTGACGCTGCCGTTGCCGCACTGCCGCAGCTGGCAGGCATCAAAGATGCTGCGCCGGACGCGAGCTTCCGCATCCGTGGACAGAAACTGGCACGTGAGCCGCACCGTTACAGCGGTCGTACCGCAATGCGCGCCAACATCAGCGTACACGAACCGCGTCAGCCGCAGGATAAAGACACCATGTTCGCTTTCTCAATGGAAGGGAACAACCAGCCGGATGCGCCGCGTTCACAGATTCCGTTTGCCTGGGCTCCAGGCTGGAACTCCCCGCAAGCGTGGAACAAGTTCCAGGATGAAGTGGGCGGTAAACTGCGTCATGGCGATCCGGGTGTGCGTCTGATTGAAGCGTCAGAAGGCGGTCTGGACTACTTCACTACCGTTCCGGCGAGCTTCCAGGCGCAGGATGGTCAGTGGCGTATTGCACCTTACTATCATCTGTTTGGCAGCGACGAAATGTCCCAGCGCGCACCGGTCTTCCAGACGCGCATGCCGCAGCCGTACATCAAACTCAACCCGGCGGATGCCGCGAAGTTGGGCGTAAATGTCGGTACGCGAGTTTCCTTTAGCTACGATGGCAATACGGTGACACTGCCGGTTGAAATCTCTGAAGGATTATCGGCAGGGCAGGTTGGTTTGCCGATGGGTATGCCTGGCATCGCACCGGTACTGGCAGGCGCGCGTCTTGAGGATCTGCAGGAGGCACAACAATGAGTTGGATTACCCCCGATCTGATTGAGATCCTGCTGAGCATTCTCAAAGCGGTAGTGATCCTGCTGGTGGTGGTCACCTGCGGGGCATTCATGAGCTTTGGTGAACGTCGTCTGCTGGGTCTGTTCCAGAATCGTTACGGACCGAACCGTGTTGGCTGGGGCGGTTCGCTCCAGCTGGTCGCGGACATGATCAAAATGTTCTTTAAAGAAGACTGGATCCCGAAATTCTCGGATCGCGTCATCTTTACTCTGGCACCGATGATCGCCTTCACCTCTCTGTTGCTGGCTTTTGCAATTGTGCCAGTCAGCCCGAACTGGGTGGTTGCTGATCTGAACATCGGGATCCTGTTCTTCCTGATGATGGCGGGTCTGGCCGTTTACGCGGTACTGTTCGCCGGTTGGTCAAGCAACAACAAATACTCGCTGCTGGGTGCGATGCGTGCTTCTGCGCAGACGCTCAGTTACGAAGTGTTTCTCGGACTTTCCCTGATGGGCGTGGTGGCGCAAGCCGGTTCATTCAATATGACCGACATCGTCAATAACCAGGCTGATATCTGGAACGTTATTCCGCAGTTCTTTGGTTTTGTCACCTTTGCCATCGCGGGTGTGGCGGTGTGTCACCGTCATCCGTTTGACCAGCCGGAAGCCGAGCAGGAACTGGCCGATGGTTACCACATTGAATACTCCGGTATGAAATTCGGTCTGTTCTTTGTGGGTGAGTACATTGGTATCGTCACCATTTCTGCGCTGATGGTTACCTTGTTCTTCGGTGGCTGGCATGGCCCGTTCTTACCGCCATTCGTCTGGTTCGCGCTGAAAACCGCGTTCTTCATGATGATGTTCATTTTGATTCGTGCGTCGTTACCGCGTCCTCGTTATGACCAGGTAATGTCCTTCGGCTGGAAAGTCTGCCTGCCGCTGACGCTCGTCAACTTGCTGGTAACGGCGGCTGTCATTCTCTGGCAGGCGCAATAAGGGACACAAAGACCATGACCTTAAAAGAATTGTTAGTAGGCTTCGGCACCCAGGTACGCAGTATCTGGATGATCGGCCTGCATGCGTTCGCGAAACGCGAAACGCAGATGTACCCGGAAGAGCCGGTCTATCTACCACCCCGTTTTCGCGGACGTATCGTGCTGACGCGCGATCCTGACGGTGAAGAACGTTGCGTTGCCTGTAACCTGTGTGCGGTAGCCTGTCCGGTAGGTTGTATCTCTCTGCAAAAAGCGGAGACCAAAGATGGCCGCTGGTATCCGGAGTTTTTCCGCATTAACTTCTCACGCTGCATTTTCTGTGGCCTGTGCGAAGAAGCCTGTCCGACAACGGCAATTCAGCTTACCCCAGACTTTGAACTGGGTGAGTACAAGCGCCAGGACCTGGTTTACGAGAAAGAGGATCTGCTGATCTCCGGTCCGGGCAAATACCCGGAATATAACTTCTACCGGATGGCAGGTATGGCAATCGACGGCAAAGATAAAGGCGAAGCTGAGAACGAAGCCAAGCCTATCGACGTCAAGAGCCTGTTACCGTAAGGAGAGGGGCAATGGAGTTCGCTTTTTATATCTGTGGCCTGATAGCCATTCTCGCAACCTTGCGGGTGATCACCCATACCAATCCGGTACACGCACTGCTGTATCTGATTATTTCGCTGCTGGCGATTTCTGGGGTGTTCTTCTCGTTAGGTGCTTACTTTGCGGGTGCGCTGGAAATTATCGTTTATGCGGGCGCCATCATGGTGCTGTTCGTGTTCGTGGTAATGATGCTGAACCTCGGCGGTTCTGAAATTGAACAGGAACGTCAGTGGCTGAAACCACAAGTATGGATTGGTCCGGCAATTCTGTCGGCCATCATGCTGGTGGTCATCGTTTACGCCATTCTGGGTGTTAATGATCAGGGCATCGACGGTACGCCAATCAGCGCGAAAGCAGTCGGTATTTCCCTGTTCGGACCTTATGTTCTGGCGGTTGAGTTGGCTTCGATGCTGCTGTTGGCTGGTCTGGTTGTGGCCTTCCACGTCGGTCGCGAAGAGCGTATGGGTGAAGTGCTGAGCAACCGCACCGACGATCGCGCGAAAAGAAAAACGGAGGAGCACGCATGATCCCCTTACAACATGGATTGATCCTCGCTGCGATTTTATTCGTGCTGGGCTTAACCGGTCTGGTTATCCGCCGCAATCTGCTGTTTATGCTGATCGGGTTGGAAATCATGATTAACGCTTCTGCGCTGGCCTTTGTGGTCGCGGGTAGCTACTGGGGCCAGACCGATGGTCAGGTGATGTATATCCTCGCCATCAGTCTCGCGGCTGCTGAAGCGAGCATCGGACTTGCGCTGCTACTGCAACTTCATCGCCGTCGCCAGAACCTGAACATCGATTCAGTAAGTGAGATGCGTGGATGAACATGCTTGCCTTAACCATTCTTCTGCCATTTATTGGCTTTGTATTACTGGCGTTTTCTCGTGGTCGTTGGTCAGAAAATCTGTCCGCTACCGTAGGGGTTGGGTCGATTGGCCTGGCAGCGCTGGTGACTGCGTTTGTTGGCGTGGATTTCTTCGCCAACGGTAAACAGGCATTTAGCGTTCCGCTGTGGACGTGGATGTCTGTTGGCAACTTTAACATCGGTTTCAACCTGGTGCTGGACGGCCTGTCACTGACCATGCTTTCTGTTGTGACCGGCGTGGGTTTCCTGATCCACATGTTTGCTTCCTGGTACATGCGCGGTGAAGAGGGATACTCTCGTTTCTTCGCCTACACCAACCTGTTTATCGCCAGTATGGTTGTTCTGGTACTGGCTGATAACCTGTTGTTGATGTACCTCGGTTGGGAAGGCGTGGGCCTGTGCTCCTATCTGCTGATCGGTTTCTACTACACCGATCCGAAGAATGGCGCTGCGGCAATGAAAGCCTTCGTGGTGACCCGTGTCGGTGACGTGTTCCTGGCGTTCGCGCTGTTCATCCTCTACAACGAGCTGGGCACGCTGAACTTCCGCGAAATGGTTGAACTGGCGCCTGCGCACTTTGCAGATGGCAATAACATGCTGATGTGGGCAACGCTGATGCTGCTGGGCGGTGCGGTCGGTAAATCGGCGCAGTTGCCGTTGCAGACCTGGCTTGCTGACGCGATGGCTGGCCCGACGCCTGTTTCCGCGTTGATCCACGCCGCAACGATGGTTACCGCGGGTGTTTACCTGATTGCGCGTACCCACGGCCTGTTCCTGATGACGCCGGAAATCCTGCACCTGGTTGGGATTATCGGAGCTATTACGCTGGTGCTGGCAGGTTTCGCGGCGCTGGTGCAGACCGACATCAAACGCGTTCTCGCCTATTCCACCATGAGCCAGATTGGCTACATGTTCCTGGCGCTTGGTGTTCAGGCGTGGGATGCGGCGATTTTCCATCTGATGACGCACGCCTTCTTTAAAGCACTGCTGTTCCTGGCATCCGGCTCGGTTATCCTTGCCTGCCACCACGAACAGAACATCTTCAAGATGGGCGGCCTGCGTAAGTCTATTCCGCTGGTGTATCTCTGCTTCCTGGTCGGTGGCGCAGCGCTGTCGGCTCTGCCGCTGATTACCGCGGGCTTCTTCAGTAAGGATGAGATTCTTGCCGGTGCGATGGCGAACGGTCATATCAATCTGATGGTTGCAGGTCTGGTCGGCGCGTTTATGACCTCTCTGTACACCTTCCGTATGATTTTCATCGTGTTCCACGGGAAAGAACAAATTCACGCTCACGCAGGGAAGGGGATTACCCACCACCTGCCGCTGATTGTACTTATGATCCTGTCCACCTTCGTTGGTGCGTTGATTGTGCCTCCGCTGCATGGCGTGCTCCCGGCAACAACTGAGCTTGAGCATGGTCGCGTGATGACGCTGGAAATTACCTCCGGCATCGTAGCGATTGCGGGCATCCTGATTGCAGCCTGGCTGTGGTTGGGTAAACGTACTCTGGTGACCTCAATTGCCAACAGTGCGCCGGGTCGCCTGCTGGGAACCTGGTGGTATAACGCCTGGGGCTTTGACTGGCTGTATGACAAAGTATTCGTCAAGCCGTTCCTGGGCATAGCCTGGTTGCTGAAACGCGATCCAATGAACTCGATGATGAACATTCCGGCGATCCTGTCTCGCTTCGCAGGTAAAGGCCTGCTGTTGAGCGAAAATGGCTATTTGCGCTGGTATGTTGCATCCATGAGCATTGGCGCGGTTGTCGTGCTGGCACTGTTGATGGTACTGCGTTGAGTTTGAGGATTGCGGTTGTTTTGCCCGGTGGCGTTAAAACCGCAATCCGAAGTGAATTTTCTGTCGTGAGAATTCGTTGAAAATCAGGTCCTGTTGGGACTTTAACAAGGAATAAAGATCGCCATGTTACTACCCTGGCTAATATTAATTCCCTTTATCGGTGGCTTCCTGTGCTGGCAGACCGAACGCTTTGGCGTGAAGGTGCCGCGCTGGATCGCGCTGGTTACCATGGGATTGACGCTGGCGCTTGGCCTGCAACTGTGGTTGCAGGGCGGCTATTCACTGACGCAATCTGCTGGCATTCCGCAGTGGCAGTCTGAGTTCGTCGTGCCGTGGATCCCGCGCTTTGGCATCTCTATTCATCTGGCTATCGACGGTCTGTCGCTGCTGATGGTAGTGCTGACCGGTCTGCTCGGCGTTCTGGCGGTACTATGTTCCTGGAATGAAATCGAAAAATACCAGGGCTTTTTCCACCTGAACCTGATGTGGATCCTCGGCGGCGTAATTGGCGTGTTCCTTGCCATCGACATGTTCCTATTCTTCTTCTTCTGGGAAATGATGCTGGTGCCGATGTACTTCCTGATCGCGCTGTGGGGGCATAAAGCTTCTGACGGTAAAACGCGTATCACGGCGGCCACTAAGTTCTTCATCTATACCCAGGCGAGTGGCCTGGTCATGTTGATCGCCATCCTGGCTCTGGTATTTGTGCACTACAAAGCAACCGGTGTCTGGACCTTCAACTATGAAGAGTTGCTGAATACCCCGATGTCCCACGGCGTGGAATATCTGCTGATGCTGGGCTTCTTCATCGCCTTCGCGGTGAAAATGCCGGTGGTTCCGCTGCACGGCTGGTTGCCGGACGCGCACTCCCAGGCACCGACCGCAGGTTCCGTTGACCTGGCGGGGATTTTGCTGAAAACCGCGGCATACGGTCTGCTGCGTTTCTCCCTGCCGCTGTTCCCGAACGCGTCGGCGGAGTTCGCACCTATCGCCATGTGGCTGGGCGTTATCGGTATTTTCTACGGCGCGTGGATGGCCTTTAATCAGTACGACATCAAACGTCTGATTGCCTACACCTCTGTATCGCACATGGGCTTCGTGCTGATTGCTATCTACACCGGCAGCCAACTGGCTTACCAGGGCGCGGTGATCCAGATGATCGCTCACGGCCTGTCCGCAGCCGGTCTGTTCATTCTGTGTGGTCAGTTGTACGAACGTCTGCATACGCGTGATATGCGTATGATGGGCGGTCTGTGGGGCAAAATGAAATGGCTGCCAGCGCTGTCGATGTTCTTCGCGGTATGTACGCTGGGTATGCCAGGCACCGGTAACTTCGTTGGCGAATTCATGATTCTGTTCGGCAGCTACCAGGTGGTTCCGGTCATTACGGTGATCTCGACCTTTGGTCTGGTATTTGCCTCTGTTTACTCGCTGGCGATGCTGCATCGCGCTTACTTCGGTAAGGCGAAAAGCCAGATTGCCAGTGTTGAACTGCCAGGGATGTCGCTGCGTGAGCTGTTTATCATCCTGTTGCTGGTCGTGCTTCTGGTACTGCTTGGCTTCTATCCGCAGCCGATTCTGGATACCTCGCATTCTGCGATGAGCAACATCCAGCAGTGGTTTGTTAATTCCGTTACTACTACAAGGCCGTAAATCGCCATGACAATAACTCCACAACACCTGATTGCGCTGCTACCGCTGCTGATCGTCGGCTTGACGGTGGTGGTTGTGATGCTCTCCATTGCGTGGCGACGCAATCACTTCCTCAATGCCACGCTGTCGGTCATTGGGCTTAACGCCGCGCTGGTTTCGCTCTGGTTTGTTGGCCAGGCGGGCGCAATGGATGTCACCCCGCTGATGCGGGTTGACGGTTTCGCTATGCTCTACACCGGGCTGGTGCTGCTGGCGAGCCTTGCCACCTGTACCTTTGCCTACCCGTGGCTGGAAGGCTATGACGATAACCGGGAAGAGTTCTACCTGCTGGTGTTGATCGCCGCGCTGGGTGGCATTCTGCTGGCGAACGCCAACCATCTGGCGGCGCTGTTCCTCGGTATCGAACTGATCTCTCTGCCGCTGTTTGGTCTGGTTGGCTATGCGTTCCGTCAGAAGCGTTCGCTGGAAGCCAGTATCAAATACACCATCCTGTCTGCCGCAGCCTCTTCATTCCTGCTGTTTGGTATGGCGTTGGTGTACGCGCAGTCAGGCAACCTGTCGTTTGTTGCGCTCGGTAAGAGCCTCGGCGATGGTATGCTGAACGAACCGCTGCTGCTGGCCGGTTTTGGTCTGATGATCGTTGGTCTGGGCTTTAAACTCTCGCTGGTGCCGTTCCATCTGTGGACGCCAGACGTATACCAGGGCGCTCCTGCTCCGGTATCCACCTTCCTGGCGACGGCGAGCAAAATCGCTATCTTCGGCGTGGTAATGCGTTTGTTCCTGTACGCGCCGGTGGGTGACAGCGAAGCGGTACGTATCGTGCTGGGTGTCATCGCCTTTGCTTCCATTATCTTCGGTAACCTGATGGCGCTGAGCCAGACCAACATCAAACGTCTGCTGGGTTATTCTTCTATCTCTCACCTCGGTTATCTGCTGGTGGCGCTGATTGCTCTGCAAAGCGGTGAGATGTCGATGGAAGCGGTCGGCGTTTACCTGGCTGGTTATCTGTTCAGCAGCCTGGGTGCGTTTGGTGTGGTCAGCCTGATGTCCAGCCCGTACCGCGGCCCGGATGCCGATTCTCTGTTCTCCTACCGTGGGTTGTTCTGGCATCGTCCGATCCTTGCGGCAGTGATGACGGTGATGATGTTGTCTCTGGCGGGGATCCCGATGACGCTGGGCTTTATCGGTAAATTCTACGTACTGGCAGTTGGTGTGCAGGCCAACCTGTGGTGGTTGGTTGCCGCAGTAGTCGTCGGGTCCGCGATTGGTTTGTACTACTACCTGCGTGTTGCCGTGAGCCTGTACCTGAGCGCACCGCAGCAGCTTAACCGTGATGCACCGTCTAACTGGCAGTACAGTGCTGGTGGTATCGTGGTACTGATCTCTGCTCTGCTGGTTCTGATCCTCGGTGTCTACCCGCAACCGTTGATCAGCATCGTGCAGTTGGCAGCACCGCTGATGTAAGCGAAAAGTTGAAACGAAAAAACCCGCCTCGGCGGGTTTTTTTATGCAGCAAATATCAGGCTGAAAGCTGACGACTTACCAGCGGTCCGCTGACGTCTTTCGCCGCGCGCTCCATCACTTCCTGAATCACAGAAGACAGCTCGTTAATCTCAAATTTTGCCACGTAGCCATCTGCCTTTACTCTGCGAACGTGATCTTCATTTGCACTACCGGAGAGTGAAGAGTGGATCACTACCGGGATCTTTTTCAGACGCTCATCGGTTTTAATCTTGCGGGTGAGTGTAAAACCGTCCATCTCCGGCATTTCCAGATCGGTGAGCACCAGGGCGATTTTCTCGCTGATGGGTTTACCTTCCGCCAGGGCCTCCTGAGACAGTTGCTGTATTTTTTCCCACGCGTCTTTGCCCGTCACATGCATCAGATGGGGGATTTCCATGGCATTAAGCCCTTTCTCCAGCATCGCGCGGGCGACTTTTGAGTCTTCTGCAACAATCGCTACCGCACCCGGTGTGATATTGAACTTACTGGTTTTAAGATTGGTGGCACGCAGATCGTGATTTGACGGCACGATGTCATACAGGATTTGTTCAACGTCGAGTACCAGCGCCAGGTTGTTGGTCTCTTTATTGTCGTCCAGACAGGCGATACTGGTGATATAGCGACCGTTAACAGCTTTCTCCGCAGTATGCACCTGCTGCCAGTCCAGGCGCATAATGTTTTCCACGGATTCCACCGCAAATGCCTGCACGCTGCGGGCGTATTCAGTAATCAACAGGATATTAAGACCGGTTTCTGGTTTACATCCGGCAACGGCTGGCAGGTCAATTACCGGGATCACCTGATCACGGATATTCACCATACCTAACAGCGGGGCTTTCATGCCAGCCGGACGCGTAAACGTGGGCATCGGGACGATTTCACGCAGCTTGAATACGTTGATGCCAAACAGCTCCGATTTCTGCTCATCCAGTGATGTGCCCAGACGAAACAGCAACAGTTCAAAGCGGTTAGACAGGGTTAGGTTTGTCCTGTCGTCGATGTCTTTTTGAAAATTGTTCATCCTGTCCTCAGTGTGAAAGCCAGCTTTTCTCTGTTATCGGCACTGAGGCGAAAAAATAGAGCACTAAACCGTGAAAATGGCGAAATCGTGAGCCAGTTCGGTCGCCGGAAACAGGGTCCTGCACTCTTCGAGCAAACGCTGGCAGCCTTTTTCATCGTAGCGTGAGCTGACGTGGGTTATTATCAAACGGCTCACTCCGGCCTCCAGAGCCAACTGAGCGGCTTGTCGGGTAGAGCTGTGTCCACGGCTGTTGGCTTTTTCCTCCATCGACGAATCCAGCGTGGTTTCATGAATCATGGCATCCACACCTTTTGCCAGCTCGATGGCGGTAGCACACGGTGCGGTATCGCCGAAAATAGCAACAGATTTGCCCGGTATTGCCGGCGCGAGAAAATCTGCACCGTTAATCGAGCGGCCATCTTCCAGCACGATGCTCTTTCCGGCTTTCAGTTCCTGAAACCAGGGACCCGGTTTCACACCCGCAGCCTTTAGTGCTTTAGCGTCAAGCGCGCCGGGTTTGTCATGTTCTTCGACCCGATAGCCGTAACACTCCACAGGGTGTTCCAGTGCGAACGCAGTAACTTTCCGCAAGCCATCATCCAGAATTTCACCCGCGGTAACTTCCACAATCTCCAGCGGATAATCGGTCCAGGAGCCGCTAAGGCGTAATGCGGTCTCGGTAAACTCCCGTAATCCTTTCGGACCGTAGAGTGTCAGTGGCTGAACGTTTCCGGCCATCGAACGGCTACACAATAGCCCGGGTAAGCCAAAGAGATGATCGCCATGCAGATGGCTGATAAAAATTCGCTCGAGCTTTCCCGGATTAAACGGTGTACTAAGCATCTGGTGCTGCGTCCCTTCGCCGCAATCGAAAAGCCATAGCCCCGCCTGCGTGGGATGTTGCAGATTCAGTAGTATTGCCGTTACATTGCGTGAGCGAGTGGGAACACCCGCAGACGTGCCTAAAAATAGTAATTCCATCTTTTGCGTTACACTTTTCGCCATCATTGAGGCAGGGTGTTCAGGTTATCACAACAAAGGGGCAGACAATGATTCACTGGCAAGATCTCCACCATACAGAACTGAACGTCCAGCAACTGTATGCCATTCTTCAGCTTCGCTGCGCGGTATTTGTCGTTGAGCAACAGTGTCCGTATCAGGATGTGGACGGCGATGATCTGGTGGGTGAAAACCGTCACATTCTGGGGTGGTATAACGGTCAACTGGTAGCGTATGCGAGGATTCTGAAAAGTGACGAGGATCTGGAGCCGGTAGTGATTGGTCGAGTGATCGTAAGCGAAGCGTTACGTGGTGAAAAACTGGGTCAACAGCTGATGGTGCAGACGCTGGCATCGTGCTCGCAGCACTGGCCGCACAAGGCGTTATATCTCGGCGCACAGGCACATCTGCAATCCTTTTACGCACGCTTTGGTTTTATGCCGGTAACGGATGTCTATGACGAAGATGGTATCCCACACATAGGCATGGCGCGTGAGGCGTAAATAGCCACTGTTGTCTATAGTTAGTGGATACGTAAATAGAAAGGGAGAATATAATGTCTTTTCGTTCTGATGAATCACGTATTGACGACGACCTGGAACTACTCAGTGAAACGCTGGAAGAAGTGCTGCGTTCATCGGGTGATCCTGCTGACCAGAAGTATCTTGAGTTAAAAGCGCGCGCTGAGCAGGCGCTGGAGGATGTGAGAAATCGCGTAAGCCATGCCTCTGACAGCTATTATTATCGCGCGAAGCAGGCAGTTTGCCGGGCTGATGACTATGTACATGAAAAGCCCTGGCGTGGGATTGGCGTCGGCGCAACGGTCGGTTTAGTGATGGGTTTATTGTTGGCACGGCGATAAATTCAGCACCCTCTTCGCAATAGTAAGTACTCCCTAAACGGGGGTACTGCTTTTTCTGTTCAGTACCCCGTATAATGAGAGGTTTTTAACAGGGAGAGGTCCGCGTGCATTCAATCACTACTGCGCTGGAAAGTCTGATGCGCCATTTGTCGCAAGAGATACCAGCAGCACCTGGAATTCGTATTTACGATATACCTTTCCCGCTGAACGATGCATTTGACGCTTTAGGATGGCTGGCCAGCCAACCCGTCTGGCCGCAGTTTTACTGGCAGCAGCGTAACGGCGATGAAGAAGCTGCTGTGCTGGGAGCTACCGCCACATTCTCTTCTCTCGAATCTGCCCAGCAGTTTTTACGCCAGCATGAAGATAATCCAGAACTACGGATCTGGGGATTGAATGCGTTCGAGCCTCAACGCGGTAATTTACTGTTACCCCGTCTGGAGTGGCGACGCTGCGCAGGAATGGCGACTTTACGGTTACATCTTTATAGTGATGTTTCTCTGCGCGAAGATGCTGCGCGTGCTGGCGCATTTCTCTCAGCACTTGCCAGTGTTAAGCCACTTCCCACATTGCGCCTGAATTTGACCGGTGAACAGCACTGGCCTGATAAAGCTGGCTGGACACGCCTGATTGAACTTGCCACGCAAACCATCGCCAGAGAAGATCTCGATAAAGTGGTGCTGGCGAGGGCCACCGATTTACAGTTCTCTCATCCGGTGCATGCCGCAGCGGTAATGGCTTCAAGCCGTCGTTTAAACCTCAACTGCTACCATTTCTTTATGGCATTCTCCGCCGAATGCGCTTTTCTTGGTTCGTCTCCCGAACGCCTGTGGCGGCGGCGTGACACCGCTTTGCGTACCGAAGCGCTGGCCGGAACTGTCGCTAATCATCCTGACGATCACCGGGCCTGGCAGCTTGGCGAATGGCTAATGAAAGATGATAAAAACCAGCGTGAGAATATGCTGGTGGTGGAAGATATCTGCCAGCGGTTACAGAACTGCACGCAAACGCTCGACGTGCTTCCCCCGCAGGTGCTTAGATTACGCAAAGTGCAGCATTTGCGGCGTTGTATCTGGACGGCATTGAATCAGCCAGATGACGCGCTTTGCCTGATGCAGCTACAGCCGACGGCCGCCGTGGCAGGTATTCCGCGCGAGCTGGCGCGCGAGTTTATCCAGCATCATGAACCTTTTGAACGCGAATGGTATGCCGGATCTGCGGGATACCTCTCTCTGCGCCAAAGCGAGTTCTGCGTATCGTTACGTTCTGCGAAAATTAATGCAAACGTGGTACGCCTGTATGCCGGGGCGGGGATCGTGCGTGGCTCAGATCCAGAGCAGGAATGGCAGGAAATAGACAATAAAGCGGCAGGGTTACGTACTTTATTACAGATGGAAGGATAATGATTTCGTGTATATTCCCGACTCATATCAAAAATCCATTTATTCGATTCTTTATACTGTGTCGCAATATTGATACCGGACAATCTCATGTCAGTAAGCGCATTTAACCGACGCTGGGCGGCGGTCATTCTGGAAGCACTCACTCGCCACGGCGTCAGGCATGTTTGCATTGCGCCTGGCTCACGTTCGACGCCGTTGACTCTGGCTGCAGCGGAAAACTCTGCTTTTATACACCATACGCATTTTGACGAGCGTGGGCTTGGGCATCTGGCTTTAGGGCTGGCAAAGGTCAGCAGACAACCTGTTGCAGTGATTGTGACCTCCGGCACGGCAGTGGCGAATTTGTATCCGGCGCTGATCGAAGCGGGTCTGACCGGTGAAAAACTGATTTTACTTACGGCGGACAGGCCGCCAGAACTGATTGATTGCGGGGCGAATCAGGCGATTCGCCAGGCGGGTATGTTTGCCTCACATCCATCGCATACGCTCTCTTTACCACGTCCAACGCAGGATATTCCGGCAAGCTGGCTGGTTTCCACCATTGATAACGCATTAGCCTCACTGCATAGCGGCGCAGTACACATAAATTGCCCGTTTGCAGAACCGCTGTATGGCGATATGGACGAAACTGGCGTTGAGTGGCAACAGCACCTTGGTGACTGGTGGCAGGATGACAAACCGTGGCTGAGCGAATCACGTCGGCTGGAAAGTGATAAGCAGCGTGACTGGTTTTTCTGGCGACAAAAACGTGGCGTGGTGATTGCCGGTCGCATGAGTGCGGAAGAGGGCAAGAAAGTTGCACTCTGGGCGCAGACGTTAGGCTGGCCGCTGATTGGCGATGTATTGTCGCAAACCGGGCAACCGTTGCCATGTGCCGATCTGTGGCTGGGTAATGCAAAAGCGGTGGCTGAGTTACAGCAGGCGCAGATTGTGGTGCAGCTCGGCAGTAGCCTGACCGGGAAACGTCTGCTGCAGTGGCAGGCCAGTTGCGATCCGCAGGAATACTGGATTGTCGATAATATCGAAGGACGTCTGGATCCGGCTCATCATCGTGGACGCCGGTTAGTCGCGAAGATAAATGACTGGCTGGAACTGCATCCGGCTGAGAAGCGTCAGCCCTGGTGCGTGGAGATTCCACGTCTCGCAGAACAATCCTGGCAAGCGGTGGTGGCACGTCGTGATACCTTCGGAGAAGCACAACTGGCGCACCGCATTCGGGATTATCTACCTGAACAGGGACAGCTGTTTGTGGGTAATAGTCTGGTGGTGCGTCTGATAGACGCACTGTCGCAGCTTCCTGTCGGTTATCCGGTTTACAGCAATCGTGGGGCGAGCGGTATCGACGGTTTGTTGTCTACAGCCGCGGGCGTACAACGCGCCAGCGCGAAATCGACGCTGGCTATTGTCGGCGATTTATCCGCGCTGTATGACCTGAATGCACTGGCGTTATTACGCAAGGTCTCTGCTCCGTTCGTATTGATTGTGGTGAATAATAACGGTGGTCAGATTTTCTCACTACTGCCAACGCCACAAAGCGAACGCGAACGCTTCTATCTGATGCCGCAGAACGTCCACTTTGATCACGCGGCAGCCATGTTCAACCTGAAATATCACCGACCGGAAAGCTGGGAGCAACTGGAAAGCGCGCTGGCGAATGCCTGGCGAACCCCTGCTGCAACGGTGATTGAGCTGGTAGTGAATGAAACTGACGGGGCGCAAACTCTGCAGCAACTGCTGGCACAGGTGAGCCATCTATGATCCTGCACGCGCAGGCGAATGAGGGCCAGGCGGGTTATCCCTGGCTGGTTTTCCTGCACGGATTCTCAGGTGATTGTCAGGAATGGCAAACGGTCGGCGAGACGTTTCAAAACTACTCGCGATTGTACATCGATCTGCCAGGACACGGCGGTTCTGCTGACATTCGCGGGAGGGGCTTTGATGACGTCAGTGAATTGCTGCGTAATACTTTATTTAGTTACAACATACTTAACTACTGGTTGGTGGGATATTCTCTTGGCGGCAGAGTCGCGATGATGGCGGCCTGCCAGGGGATGCCGGGGCTTTGCGGATTGGTTGTTGAAGGTGGACATCCTGGGCTACAACGCGAAGATGAGCGGATTCAGCGTCGTCTCTCAGATGGCCGCTGGGCCGCACGTTTTCGCCGGGAACCGTTGCGTGATGTGTTTAATGACTGGTATCAACAGCCAGTTTTCGCCTCGTTAAGCCCTGTACAACGACAGGCGCTCGTGGCGCTGCGCAGCCATAATAATGGTGTTACGTTGGCTGCAATGCTGGAGGCTACCTCGCTTGCCGTCCAACCTGATTTACGTGCGCAACTCACTACGCGCACATTTCCGTTTTATTATTTATGTGGTGAACGTGACGATAAATTCCGCGCTTTGGCGACGGAAATGTCTGTACCGAACCATGTGATTCGTAACGCCGGACACAACGCGCATCGGGATAATCCCGCAGGCGTGGTGGACTGTCTGGCTCAGATTCTGCGTCGCTGACTAAAGGACATTTTATGATCTATCCTGATGAAACAATGCTTTACGCACCGGTAGAATGGCTCGATTGCTCTGAAGGCTACACCGACATTCGCTACGAAAAATCCACCGACGGTATCGCAAAAATCACCATTAATCGTCCGCAGGTACGCAACGCATTTCGCCCTGTTACCGTTAAAGAGATGATTCAGGCGCTGGCGGATGCACGTTATGACGATAACATTGGCGTGATTATCCTGACGGGTGCTGGCGACAAAGCGTTCTGCGCGGGCGGCGATCAGAAAGTGCGCGGTGACTACGGCGGATACCAGGATGACTCCGGAGTGCATCACCTGAACGTGCTGGACTTCCAGCGTCAGATTCGTACCTGTCCGAAGCCTGTTGTGGCGATGGTTGCGGGTTATTCCATTGGCGGTGGTCACGTGCTGCACATGATGTGTGACCTGACTATTGCAGCAGAAAACGCCATCTTCGGTCAGACTGGACCAAAAGTCGGTTCATTCGACGGTGGTTGGGGTGCCTCTTACATGGCGCGCATTGTCGGCCAGAAAAAAGCGCGTGAAATCTGGTTCCTGTGCCGTCAGTACGATGCAAAACAGGCGCTGGATATGGGCCTGGTCAATACCGTGGTTCCGCTGGCGGATCTGGAAAAAGAGACCGTACGCTGGTGTCGTGAAATGCTGCAAAACAGCCCGATGGCGCTGCGTTGCCTGAAAGCTGCGCTGAACGCTGATTGTGATGGTCAGGCGGGTCTGCAGGAACTGGCTGGTAACGCCACCATGCTGTTCTACATGACGGAAGAAGGACAGGAAGGCCGTAACGCCTTTAACCAGAAACGTCAGCCTGACTTCAGCAAATTCAAACGGAATCCGTAATGCGTAGCGCGCAGGTATACCGCTGGCAGATCCCCATGGACGCGGGGGTGATTCTGCGCGACAGGCGGTTAAAAACGCGTGACGGGCTGTACGTTTGTCTTCGTGACGGCGAGCACGAAGGGTGGGGAGAGATCTCCCCACTGCCGGGCTTCAGCCAGGAAACCTGGGAAGAGGCGCAAACTGCGCTGCTGAGCTGGGTAAACGGCTGGTTACAGGGGGATTCAACCTTACCGTCGATGCCTTCAGTGGCCTTTGGCGCAAGCTGTGCGCTGGCTGAACTTGAGGGGGCATTGCCTGATGCGGCGGACTATCGCGCTGCGCCGTTGTGTACGGGCGATCCTGATGATCTGGTTTTGCAGCTGGCAGACATGCCGGGCGAGAAGGTCGCGAAGGTGAAAGTCGGTCTGTATGAAGCGGTACGCGACGGCATGGTCGTCAACCTGTTGCTTGAGGCGATCCCCACGTTACATCTGCGTCTTGATGCTAACCGTGCCTGGACGCCGCTTAAAGCGCAGCAGTTCGCGAAATATGTTAATCCGGAGTATCGCGCGCGCATTGCTTTTCTCGAAGAGCCGTGTAAAACCCGCGACGATTCGCGCGCGTTTGCTCGCGAAACCGGGATTAGCATCGCCTGGGATGAAAGCCTGCGTGAAGCAGACTTTACCTTTATAGCTGAAGAGGGTGTGAGTGCGGTTGTCATCAAACCAATGCTCACCGGCAGTCTGGATAAGGTTCGCGAACAGGTTGAGGCGGCGCACGCGCTGGGGCTTACGGCAGTAATCAGTTCGTCTATTGAGTCGAGCCTGGGTTTAACTCAACTGGCCCGGATTGCCGCCTGGCTGACGCCACAGACCATTCCTGGTCTGGATACGCTTAGTCTGATGCAATGCCAGCAGGTACGCAGCTGGCCGGGCAGCATGTTGCCGTGTGTCGACGTTGATTCTTTGGAACGGCTGTTATGAGCTTCCCTGACTGGCCGTGGCGTCACTGGCGGCAGGTTCGGGGAGATGCGCCAGCCTTACGCCTCAATGATGAGGTGCTAAGCTGGCGAGATCTCTGCACCCGGGTAGACGCTCTGGCTACAGGGTTTGCCGCTCAGGGCGTGGAAGAGGGCGATGGCGTACTGTTGCGAGCCTGGAATCATCCCCGGACTCTGATGGCCTGGCTGGCATTGTTGCAGTGCGGAGCCCGGGTTTTACCTGTGAATCCACAACTGCCTCGGTCATTGCTGGAGACATTGGTACCTGATTTAACGCTGTATTTTGCGCTGAATCTGGAAGGCGACGATACATTTTCAGCGCTGACGCCACTGCGAATGCGCGAACAGTCTGGCGAGTATGCTGTCGCCTGGCTGCCCCAGCGTTTGAGCTCGATGACGTTAACCTCCGGTTCAACCGGGTTACCTAAGGCGGCTGTCCATACCTGCGAGGCTCATCTGGCTAGCGCACAGGGCGTGCTGTCGCTTATCCCGTTTGGTACAAAAGATGACTGGCTGCTCTCACTGCCGTTATTTCATGTATCTGGTCAGGGTATTCTGTGGCGCTGGCTGTTTGCGGGCGCGCGAATAACCGTGCGTGACAAGCAGCCGCTGGAACAGATGTTGATTGGCTGTACCCATGCTTCGCTCGTGCCCACACAGCTCTGGCGTTTGCTGGTGAATAAAACACCGGTAACGCTGAAAGCCGTATTGCTGGGAGGTGCGGCAATCCCCGTTGAACTGACTGAACAGGCGCGCGAGCACGGGATTCGTTGTTGGTGCGGTTACGGGCTGACGGAATTTGCCTCTACGGTTTGCGCAAAAGAAGCGGATGGTCTGGGCGATGTAGGCTCCCCTTTGCCGGGCAGAGAAGTCAGAATTGTTAATGATGAAGTCTGGCTGCGAGCCGCCAGTATGGCACAAGGGTACTGGCGTAACGGGAAACTTAACCCACTGGTTAATGCTGAAGGCTGGTTTGCCACCCGCGACCGTGGGGTATTAAATGACGGTAAGTTAACCATTGTCGGCCGCCTGGATAATCTGTTCTTTAGCGGTGGGGAAGGTATCCAGCCGGAAGAGGTGGAGCGCGTGATTACGTCGCATCCGCAGGTTCTGCAAGCCTTTGTTGTTCCGCTGGAAGACAGAGAGTTTGGGCATCGTCCGGTAGCAGTCGTTGAATATGACGCTGACGCTGGAAAAATTGACCTTGCCGAATGGGTTAACGATAAGTTGGCGCGTTTTCAGCAGCCGGTGCGTTGGCTGACATTACCGCCAGAGCTGAAAACCGGTGGTATTAAAGTTTCTCGCCGTGCGTTGCTTGACTGGGTTCGTGCCAACGATAAAGATTAAGGCCGCATTCATTTTACATCTCATTTTGCCATTCCATACCCATTGTTGTTTTGTTTATCTGCTAAAGTGTAACTTGTTATGATATTTATTAACAAACAGGTGCGCTATGGAATGGCATGTGAAGAAGTCTTGCTGTCTCAAAAAGACAGGGAAAATTTATATCGTAATTTGCGATAGCGGCGGCTCACTGAAGATGCTGGCTGAGGCGCAAACCTCTGAGCGGGTTAATGTCGGCGATCTTCTTTCACCGCTGAAAGATGCTTTGTATTGTATTAATCGTGATACATCACGGGTGATTAAAATAATAGATGCCAGACAATACCACTGTGACGACTGGCAGCGTCTGTTGCATCTGTCTGAGGGCAAATAACCTCAGGAAGCCTGTCCGGGAGAAGGCAGAAAAATCATCATTAGCCCTGCCATGATGCACAACACTCCAGCAAACGCCTTCAATGAGAAAGTCCCCTGCCAGCCGGGTAAAATCATCGATGCTACCCATACCAGCACATAGCTGAGGCTGAGCAGGGCATATGCTTTGCTCAGAGCCAGCTGGTGCAGGGCTTTATGCCAGCAGATAACTGACAGTAAATACCCCAACAGACCGGCATACAGGGCTAGCGCCCCGATGCTGGTGGACAATAAAGCGGATATAAACGCCTGCGGATATTGTATCGGCGGCAGACTATCCATCGCATAACCCAGACTTAGTTGAGCGGCAGAAGTAATGAAAACGCTGCACAAACCCCAAAATATGCCCATTACACCGCGCTCCCAAGAATAAAGATGCCGGTGATGAGCAGCCCAACCCCCAGCCAGTGACGCCTTGTGACAGGTTCGCGCCAGATTTTCCATGCAGCCAGTGTGACCCATACAAAGTTGAGACTCAGCATCGGATAGGCGATGCCGACGGGAATGTTCTGCAATACTGCCATCCAGAGCAGCATAGCCAGACCCAGACAGGCCAGAGCCAGGACAACCCACCGCATAATATGACGTTTTCGCGCGTGGACGGGTACCGGGCGAGTGGCCTGCTTCTGGCATAGTTGTCCGCAGACGCTGAGCAGGCTGGCAAGAACCAGGATTATCCAGATCATTTTGGTCGATACTGAATCAAAACCAGGCGTCCCTGATTATCGATATAGTCAGCAGGCGGAATGGCAAGTTGATTAATATCTTCACCTTTCGAAATTGACAACACGAGGGTAATGTTTCCTTCCTGACGATGTTGTGCTAACCAGTTTGCAAAGTCATCCCGGCTGACAAAGCGGCCTCTGGCATCCGGATAGTTGAGTCCGTATTTTAACTCGCCCGCTTGTCCGTACATGATGATGTCGTCGCGTTTCAGACTCCAGGCCAGGCCCGCAGCGACACCTACGTTATCGGAGAGAATATAACGACTCGACTCCAGCGACTCTTTGGTCATCTCAACAAAAAACTGAGGCTGCTTAGATTCCATGACCCGATCGGGTATTGAAAAGCCAAACAACAGCGCCAGTCCCAGTGGACAAAGCGCTGCGAATTTCCAGTTTTTCTCGGTACTGTTCAGCGTATACCAGCCAAAAAAAGTCCAGCTAATAAAAATGCCCCACACACAAAAAACCTTATAGGTTTCAATATGCGTCCAGACAGGCGACTTTAACGGCCCCAACGTGGACGCGATAAAAGTTGCGACAATGCCGAGCACGCCAAACAGGATGTTAATCCAGCCATTAACACGTAAAGCAATGGAACCCTTTTGTGCTGCCTGCAGGCCGAAACGCGCAGTGAGGATCGCAAGCGGTGCGAAGCAGGAAAGAATATAGGTCGGCAATTTTCCTTTGGCGATACTGAAAAACAGTATCGGCATGATTATCCAGCTCAGCAGGTACAAGGCACTGCGCGGAAAATCACGTTCACGCCAGCCCGTACGCAGTGCGCCAGGCAGCAGGCCAAGCCAGGGCAGGCAGCCTGCGATAAACACAGGCAGGTAATACCAGAACGGCGCTTTATGCTGGGCATCCACCTGCGCAAACCGCTGAATATGTTCGACCCAGAAAAAGTAATGCCAGAAGTCAGGTTCGCGTTGTGCAATGGCCATCGCCCACGGCAGAACAATCGCTATACAGCCTAAAATTGCCAGCCAGCCGTAGATAAAAAATGTTTTCCAGCGTTTTTGCACCCAGACCCATGGCAGTACGCTGAGTACCGGGACGGCCAGCGCGAGAAAACCTTTGGTCATTACTCCCATACCGCAGGTTAACCCTAGCAGTAAAAAAGCGATGATTTTGCGTTTTTTACTGGTGGCCTGCATGCCTTCCCAAAAACAGAACATGCCCGCCATCAGCCAGAGTGCGATGATAGGATCAAGAACCGCGTAGGTTCCGATGCTGTAAACGGAGAAAAACGTTAAGAAAATGACTGAAGAGAGTAAGGCTGCGCGTTTATCCTGCCATAACCGCATTGCAAATCCGGCTACCAGCAGTGCGGTCAGCAGTGTAGCAAAAATTGCACCTGCCCTGACGCCAAAGTTGGTGGCACCAAAGAGCCATTGCCCGATGCTGTTTAGCCAGTATCCGGCAATGGGTTTTTCAAAATAGCGTAGCCCTAAAAAGTGCGGGACTATCCAGTCGCCCGCGTTCAGCATTTCCCGACTGATTTCAGCATAGCGCGTCTCGTCAGGCTGCCAGAGCATGCGGCTATTGATGGGTAAAACGTAATACAGCGCAATAAAGGCGATAAATGCCATTATGTTGCGTATGGATCTCATCATGTCGCGCTCACTGGTTGCTGGCAGCCGAGCCATCCCTCTCTGCCGGGTATTTTGCCACGTATGATTTGTCCTGATGGCAACGTGTTAATGTCGTCCGGCAGCAGATCGCCAAGTGGACAAAACGTAATCCCCGCATCAATTGCGCGAATCAGTAGAGTGTTAAAATCCTGATGAAATGCGATACCTTCGACTTCCGCATGAATTGTGTACACAGATGTTCCTCTGTTCATCAGCATGTGGGAGAGGATCCAGGAATTGAAATCGACAGCTTGCACTTCCCCGCCAACCACTTCATCCCATGTCGGTAAGGTAACGGGAATTTGCGGCGTGCCTGTTTTGCCTGTCTCAAGCACCGGGCGGAATAACGATGTTCCCCGACAGTCGCTGTTATAACGTAGCTTGAACGCTTCTTTTGCGTGGACAACGCGTGCATCGGCACGCCAGCCGGCAACGGCAGAACAGGTGACAGGCTGTCCGGTAATGGCTTCGAGAGCGGTGATACCCTGGGAAATATCATCGATCAGCTGTTTGTCATTCCAGTTCCCGCTGCGAGCCTGCCAGGCGTGGTGATCCCAGGCATGTAACCCGGTTTCGTGAACCAGAGCCGTTTGCTGAATAATTGCCGCATTGGCCTGGCCGATCTCTTTTCCAGGCCACGCGGTACCTGCCAGCAAAATATCCCATCCGTAGAGGGAGGCAGCGTTTGAGCGCAGCATCTTCCATAGAAACTGCGGCTTTACCATACGCCAGAGATGGCGTCCCATGTTGTCAGGCCCAACGCTGAAGAAAAAACTTGCCCGAATGTTATGTCGGTTCAATGTCTCCAGCAGGCGGGGTACGCCTTCGCGCGTCCCCCTGAAGGTATCGACATCAATACGCAAGCCTACCTGTTTCATGATCTCTGTTCCGTGATATCCACACTGCGCAAGAAGAAATCCAGGGTTTCTTCCACAGTCTCCAGCATTTCGATGGAGGGCTCCCAGTTCAGGCAGCGCTTGGCATTGCGAATATTGGGTTTCCGGTGTTCAACGTCCTGATAACCTTTACCATAGTAGCTGCTGCTTTCGACGTCACGAAAACCGGCAAATGGTGGAAAGTGTTGGCGCAACGGATGTCTTTCGAAGCAGGCCAGCAGCATTTCCGCCAGTTCCTGAATACTGGCTTCATTATCCGGATTACCAATATTGATAATCTCGCCGTCGCAGCGTCCGCCGTCGTTTTCAATGATACGGAACAGAGCTTCGATACCATCGCGAATATCAGTAAAGCAGCGCTTCTGTTTACCGCCTTCAATCAGCTTAATCGGTGACCCTTCCACCAGATTCAGGATCAGCTGAGTAATGGCGCGTGAGCTACCGATACGTGCAGCGTTGAGGCTGTCCAGACGTGGTCCCATCCAGTTAAACGGACGGAACAGCGTGAAGCGTAATCCCTCTTTTTCGCCATACGCCCAAATGACGCGATCCAGAAGCTGTTTGGACACTGAGTAGATCCAGCGTGGTTTATTGACCGGGCCAACGGTAAGGTTTGAGCTGTCTTCATCAAAGACCTTATCGCTACACATCCCGTAAACTTCTGAGGTGGAGGGGAAAATGATGCGCTTTTGATATTTCACGCAGTAGCGAATGATCCTCAGGTTCTCTTCAAAATCAAGTTCGAAGACGCGCAGCGGATTACGGGTGTATTCAATCGGCGTGGCAATCGCCACCAGCGGCAGCACGACGTCGCATTTTTTCACATGATATTCAATCCATTCGGAATGAATACTGATATCGCCTTCCACAAAATGGAACCGCGGGTGTTGCAGAAAACGCCCAATCGCATCGCTGCCAATATCGAGCCCATAGACTTCATAGTTATCTTCGCGCAGCAGGCGTTCTGTCAGATGATTACCAATGAAACCATTAACGCCGAGGATCAAAACACGAGTACGACGTTTGCGGGTGGAAAGCGGCTGGCTGTTCAGATGAGACCCCGCAACCAGACCCAGCACTTGCGCCAACTGCGATCCCTGCATAGTGATACCATCGCCAGCTTGCCCGGTGATGATTTCGAGCGCCCCATCAGCACAGGCAATCAGTAATGGTGACACTGAAAGCACGGTCCCTGGCTGGGCTACAGCGCGATGAGCAGACAGTCGTGATGACCAGACAGTGAATTTTTGTGTTCCCACGTAGCTGAATGCGCCCGGCCAGGGATCGGATACGGCACGTACCATGTTATGTAACTGCGCTGCAGGTTTACGCCAGTCGAGGAAGCTGTCGTCCGGTGTCCGTCGACCAAAGCAGGTGGCTTCTGTTTCCTGCTGAGGGCGTTCCTGAAAGTCACCCGTTTTGATAGCCGGCAGCGCCTGTTCGAGAACCTGCCGGGCAGTCTGGCACAGTTTATGATGCAGCGTTAAGGCTACGTCGTCGGGGGAAATGGCAACACGTTGTTGAGCAATAATAGCGCCCGCATCCGCGCGTTTTACCATGCGATGAAGCGTCACGCCCGTTTCTGTTTCTCCGTTGACCAAAACCCAGTTCAGCGGTGCGCGGCCACGATACTTGGGCAGCAGCGAGCCGTGCAGGTTAAAGGCACCCACAGGCGCAAGATTCAGAATGTCATCGCTCAGTAAATGACGATAGTAGAACGAGAAGATAACATCTGGCGCGAGCTGGCTAATTCGTTCAATCCATAGCGGATGATTGACCTCGTCAGGGGCGTAAACCGGTATGCCTGCGCTGGCCGCCAGCCGGGAAACCGAACCGAAAAATGCTTTCTCAGCAGGGTTATCGGCGTGGGTAAAAATAGCTGCGATTTCATAACCTGCATCCAACAAGGCTTGAATTCCCTGACATCCCATATCGTGATAAGCAAATACGACGGCTTTCATGCGTGGTGTTCCTCGGTTGAGTGCGTGGTTTGTGGACGAATAACGTGTTGAACAAAATAACGGGGGCGGGCACGGACATCGTTATAGATGCGACCGATATATTCGCCGAGTAATCCCATGCCTATAAACTGTGCGCCGATAAACGTGAACAGTACGGCAAACAGCATGAATACCCCTTCCGCAGCCCACTGTGGGCCTAGCGTCAGGCGAAGAATGACCAGCAGGACGGACAGAGTGAAACCCGTGGCGGCAATCACGCTGCCCAGCAGACTCAACATACGCAGTGGTGTGGTTGTCAGGCAGGTCACCAGGTCATACATCAGGTTAATCAGGCGCATGAAGCTGTACTTAGAATCGCCAAATTCACGTTCCGCGTGATGCACCGGAATTTCCGTTGCGCGCCGGGCAAAGATGTTGGCCAGAATCGGAATGAAGGTGCTGCGTTCCTGGCAATGCAGCATGGCATCAACGATGTGACGGCGATAAGCACGCAGCATGCAGCCGTAATCTCCCATCGCTTTTCCGGTGGTTCGCTGAATCAGATGGTTGATCATCCGGGAGGCGGTCTTACGAAACACACTGTCTTGCCTGTTCTGGCGCACCGTTCCGACGACATCGAAACCTTCATCAGCTGTGGCAACCAGCCGGGGGATCTCCTCCGGAGGGTTTTGTAAATCGGCATCCAGCGTGATAATCAAGTCGCCGGTAACGTGGCTAAAACCGGCCATAATTGCCGAGTGTTGCCCGTAGTTTCGGTTGAGCAGAATAGAGACAATATGGCTGTTCTGCGCATGAGAAGCCTCCATCATCAGTTGAGCGGAATTATCGCTGCTGCCGTCATCGATCAGCAGAATTTCGTATTCTTTTCCCAGCTTTTCGCAGGCGGCGCAGGTACGTTTAATTAACTCTGGCAGGCTTTCCTGTTCGTTAAACACGGGAATAACCACCGAGACTTTCTTAATCGGCGTGGCTTCAAACATGATTATTGTCCTGCTATCTGGCGAAGTGCTGTAATCACGCGCCGGGTATCATCGGCGGTCATGTCAGGGAATAACGGCAGCGAACAGATGTGCGCGCTATTCCATTCCGTATCAGGAAGCGAAAGGGTAGTGAAACGTTCGCGATAATATTTTTGCGTGTGTGCGGCGCGAAAATGCAGGCCGGTACCAATACCTCTGGCTTTAAGCGCTTCCATTAACGCATCTCTGCTTATACCGCAGCGTGCTTCATCGACACGAATAATAAACAGGTGCCAGGCGTGTACATGCGACCACCGCGGCAGGTTCAGCGGCTGAAAAGGCGAATCAGCCAGCGCTTGTTGGTACTGTTGGGCAATTTCCGCGCGGCGCGCGTTCAGTTGCGCCAGTTTGCCCAGTTGCGCCAGGGCGATAGCAGCATTGATGTCGGTGAGGTTGTATTTGTATCCCGGCGTGAGAACTTCTGCCTGCGGGGCTCGGCCGTAGGTTTGTCGGTCATACGCATCCACTCCCAGGCCGTGAAATTTCAGGCTGCGTAACCGTTGAGCCAGCTGTTTGTCGTCAGTAACAACCAGCCCGCCTTCCGCACAGGTAATATTTTTGATGGCGTGAAAGGAGAAGATTGCCGTGCCGCGAGCACCAACATGACGACCTTTATATAACGTTCCCACGGCATGGGCTGCGTCTTCTATCACCGGGATCCCATAGCGCTCGCCGATAGCGTAAATCGCGTCAAGATCGGCGGGAGCACCTGCGTAATGCACCGGTATAATAGCTTTGGTTCGTGGCGTAATAGCGGCTTCAATTTGCTCCGGTGTTACCATCAGCGTATCGCGGTCGACATCGATCATGACCGGCGTGGCTCCCAGCAGGACAATCATGTTGAGCGTAGAAACCCACGTCATTGAAGGCGTGATGACTTCATCGCCTTCACCCACACCCAACGCCATCAGCGTGACGTGCATACCTGCGGTGGCAGAGCAGACGGCAACCGCATGTTGGTTTCCCGTAAGCCGACAGAACGCCTCCTCCAGCTCATGGTTTTTAGGGCCGGTGGTAATCCATCCTGAATCCAGAACCGCCTTAACTGCGGTAAGTTCTTCAGTACCCATTGCCGGGCGAGAGAAGGGCAAAAAGTCAGACATCATTATTCCTTCAAGCCATTAAACGCAGTCGTAGGTTTATTTTTATGACAAACAAGCGCGCGTTAATTATTTCATCAGGCTACAAAGGTTAATGATCGAAGGTTAATTTATCCTTAAGGATTTAAGGTGGAGAAAAGAGGGCGATGCAGAAGAGATTAATTGTTATTTAATTGATATTAAACATTTTGTTTGCTCAGCCCCGAAGGGCTGGTGCATAAAGATATTAAGTCAGCGAGGTGATTCTAAGAAGCAGCGTTGTACTTACAGTAATCCTTTTAATGTTAATGTCTTTCGGGTGGCGATGTTTAAGTCGTAATGTTCAAGATCTTCTGGTTTTACCCAGGCGAAATCCTGAAACTCTTCATTAATGTTCACTTCGCGATTGGCAGAAATGCAGTCGAAGATCAGATAAATCATGTAAATCTCTTCCTGCCTGCCGTCAGCATACGTTTTGGTGCGGATATCATCGCTGAAGGTCCAGGGGGTGATATCGGTCAACACAAGCTGCTCGCCTAACTCTTCCCTTACTTCCCGTCGCAGGGCTTCTTCGATACGTTCGCCAGGTTCCACGCCACCGCCCGATAACGCCCACTGACCGGGAAAAACACCGCGATCGTTGGCCATTTTACACAGCAAATAACAGCCTTCATTTTGAATTAATGGGCAAACAATTGTCCTTTGACGCACGGTTATGTTCCTTATGTACAGAGATGAGGCAAAAGAATACGGGAGCTGACGCGTTGGTTAAAGTGATTATTGTCAATTCCATCGTCACTTATTGAAACGGTTTCGGGTAGTATTTCGTTACAATATGTTATTAGATCGCTTTTTTAGCTCATTGATTCCTTTGCTGTTGGCAGTACAATCCTGCGGTTTTGGGGCACATTAATTACTTGCTTGCTGGAAAGGGTAAAAATGAAAAAAAGCGTACTGTTAGGACTTGCCGGAATGCTGTTTGTTTCCGCATCGGCTAATGCCATCAGCATCAATGGTCAGGCTGGTGAAGATTACACCAACATTGGCGTCGGCTTTGGCACCGAGTCAACCGGATTAGCGGTAAGCGGCAACTGGATGCACAATGATGACGATGGCGACGCGGCTGGTCTGGGTCTTGGTCTGAATATCCCGCTTGGACCGCTGTTGGCTACTGTTGGCGGCAAAGGTATTTACACCAATCCGAAGGATGGTGATGAAGGTTATGCGGCGGCTGTTGGTGGTGGTCTGCAGTGGCCGATTGGCGACAGCCTCCGTCTGTTTGGCGAATACTATTACTCTCCGGACTCGCTCTCCAGCGGTATCGACAGCTTTGAAGAAGCGAATGCCGGTGCGCGCCTGACGATTATGCGTCCACTGAGCATTGAAGCGGGTTATCGCTACCTGAATCTGGCCGGTAAAGATGGCAACCGTGATAACGCGATTGCTGACGGCCCGTACGTTGGGGTTAGCGCCAGCTTCTAATCTTCCTGGCGCGGCGTTCTGCTGCGCCTGTTTTACTCCTCTTCCTTCTCCATGTTCCCCCTGCATTGCGTTATAGTGTTTCTATTACAAAAGCAGGAGAACACAATGTTAAATGTGGAGATGCTATCCACCGGGGATGAAGTGTTGCACGGGCAGATCGTCGACACCAACGCTGCCTGGCTGGCCGATTTTTTCTTTAATCAGGGATTACCGTTAACGCGCCGTAACACGGTAGGCGACAATCTTGACGATTTGGTCGCTATCTTGCGTGAGCGTAGTGAACACGCCGATGTGTTGATCGTCAATGGCGGCTTAGGGCCAACCAGCGATGATTTGAGTGCACTGGCAGCGGCAACGGCAAAAGGTGAGGGACTGGTGCTGCATGAGCCATGGCTGGCCCAGATGGAGAGCTTTTTCCGCGAGCGCGGCCGCGTGATGGCGCCGAGCAATCACAAACAGGCCGAGCTTCCTGCCAGCGCGGAGTTTATTAATAATCCGGTGGGCACTGCATGTGGCTTTGCCGTTAAGCTAAACCGCTGCCTGATGTTCTTTACGCCGGGCGTGCCGTCAGAATTTAAAGTCATGATCGAGCATGAGATCCTGCCGCGCTTGCGTGAGCGTTTCTCGCTCTCTCAGCCCCCTCTATGTCTGCGATTAACCACCTTTGGCCGCTCTGAAAGCGATCTGGCACAGAGCCTGGATTCTCTGTCACTACCGGCAGGGGTGACAATGGGGTATCGCTCATCCATGCCAATTATCGAGTTGAAACTCACCGGGCCGGATTCCCAACGTGAAGCGATGATGGCGCTGTGGCCGGAAGTTAAACGGGTCGCCGGACAGAACATGATTTTTGAGGGGACGGAAGGATTACCCGCGCAAATCGCCCGTAAGTTACAGGATCGCCAGTACAGCCTGACGTTGAGCGAACAGTTCACCAGTGGTCTGGTTGCTCTGCAACTTTCCCGTGCTAACGCCCCACTGCTGGCCAGCGAGGTGGTCCCTTCTCAGGAAGAAACGCTGGCGCAAACGGCGCACTGGATAACTGAACGACGCGGCAACCATTATGCTGAGCTGGCGTTGGCGGTATCGGGTTTCGAAAACGAACATATTAACTTTGCCCTGGCAACGCCCGATGGTACATATGCCTTGCGCGTGCGACTGAATGCGAATCGCTATAGCTTGCCGGTTCGTCAGGAAGTCTGCGCGATGATGGCGCTAAATATGCTGCGTCGCTGGCTAAACGGGCAGGATCTTGCCAGCGAACACGGCTGGATTGAAGTGGTTGAGTCGCTGACGATCTAGCCTGTAAATTGCCCGGTAGCGCTGCGCTTATCGGGCTTTAAGTGAACGTCTGCTTATGTGTGTGAGTAGACGTTCCCCCGCCATTCGGCAATTTCTCCTGCATTATTGTCCAACCTGTTGTACTCCCTGTGGAAAAATCCGTGCTGTGGTTCACATTTTTATACGTAATCTTTCCAGCCTGCTGGAAGAAAGGCGGGATTTGATGTGCTTCACAATTTTAACCCTGTTGACCGAACACACTGATTCCAGTATCTCAGACCGGAGTCCAGTATGTTGGAATCAAGCAAAGTCCCCGCGCTTACCAGAGCGATAGAAATTCTCAATCTTATTGCGCGTATCGGCCCGTGCAGCGCCGCAACGATTGTGGATACGTTGGGTATTCCGAAAAGCACCGCTTATTTGTTGTTAAACGAACTGAAGCGTCAGCGCTTTCTCAGTATTGATCATCAGGAGAACTACTGCCTGTGGACCAAACTGGTTGAACTCTCGGGGCATGCGTTGAGCAAAATGGATCTGCGTGAGCTGGCGCGTCCGCGCTTGACACAGCTTATGGATGAAACCGATCTGCTTTGTCATCTGGGGCTCATCGACCACGAAAGCGCGTATTACATTCTGAAAGTGGAATCCTCGTCCACCATCAGCGTGCGTTCTCATGAGGGAAAAAGTCTTTCTCTGTATCGCTCTGGCATCGGCAAATGTTTGCTGGCCTGGCAGCCTGCTGCAGTACGCAAAACCATTATTGACCAGTTGGTATGGGAGAAGGCGACGCCGACCACAATTGCTGATCCTCAGCAACTGAATGATGAACTGGAGCGCATTCGCCAGCGTGGATGGAGTTTTGATAATGGCGAGGATTACCCGGATGTTCGCTGTGTTGCCGCTCCCGTTTTTAATGCCAGTAATACGCTGACTGCCGCGATTTCAGTGGTTGGCACTCGTTTACAAATCAACGAAGAGAATCGTGATTACCTGGCCGGGAAGGCAATTGCCTGCGCCAAAGATATTTCACGTCTGTTGGGCTGGAAAAGTCCCTTCGATTCACTCGCATCATAATAATGGAGAACATCATGACCCTACCAAAAATTAAACATGTTCGTGCCTGGTTTACCGGCGGTGCTACGGCGGAGAAAGGGGCGGGCGGTGGTGATTATCATGACCAGGGCGCTCATCACTGGATTGACGATCACATTGCTACGCCAATGAGCAAATACCGTGAGTATGAACAGTCGCGCCAGTCTTTCGGCATAAACGTGCTGGGGACGTTGATTGTCGAAGTGGAGGCAGAAAACGGTCAGACGGGGTTTGCAGTCTCGACGGCTGGAGAGATGGGCTGCTTTATTGTCGAAAAGCATCTTAATCGCTTTATCGAAGGCAAATGCGTCAGTGATATTAAACTCATTCACGATCAGATGCTTGGTGCCACAATGTATTATTCTGGCTCTGGCGGTCTGGTGATGAACACCATCTCTTGCGTGGATCTCGCGCTTTGGGATCTGTTTGGCAAGGTCGTGGGATTACCGGTCTACAAACTGCTGGGTGGCGCGGTTCGTGATGAAATTCAGTTCTATGCCACTGGGGCACGTCCAGATCTGGCAAAAGAGTTGGGCTTTATCGGTGGAAAAATGCCGACCCATTGGGGGCCGCACGATGGGGACGCGGGTGTTCGCAAAGATGCCGCGATGGTGGCCGATATGCGTGAGAAATGTGGCCCGGATTTCTGGCTGATGCTCGACTGCTGGATGAGCCAGGACGTGAACTATGCCACCAAACTGGCGCATGCCTGTGCGCCGCATAACCTGAAATGGATCGAAGAGTGTCTGCCGCCACAGCAATATGAAGGTTATCGTGAGCTGAAGCGCAATGCACCGGCAGGCATGATGGTGACCAGCGGTGAACACCACGGCACGCTGCAGTCCTTCCGTACGCTGTCTGAAACCGGCATTGATATCATGCAGCCTGATGTCGGCTGGTGTGGTGGATTAACCACGCTGGTGGAAATTGCCGCAATTGCCAAATCGCGTGGACAACTGGTGGTGCCGCACGGCTCATCGGTCTATTCGCACCATGCGGTTATCACTTTCACGAATACCCCGTTTAGTGAGTTCCTGATGACCAGCCCGGATTGTTCAACGATGCGTCCGCAGTTCGACCCTATCCTGCTGGATGAGCCAGTGCCGGTGAACGGACGGATCCATAAGTCGGTACTTGATAAGCCTGGCTTTGGCGTCGAGCTTAACCGTGACTGCAATCTGAAGCGCCCCTACAGCCACTAATGACCAGTGCGTTGCCTTATCCACGGCAACGCCCTCATTTCTTTGAGGATCTTGTGATGACAACCACTTTACTTGACGGTGTAGTGAAGAAAAACCGTGCGCGTTTGATTCCCTTTATGTTGGCGCTGTATGTGCTGGCATTTCTGGATCGCTCAAACATTGGTTTTGCCAAAGAGACGTATCAGATTGATACCGGGCTGAGTAATGAAGCCTATGCACTAGGGGCGGGAATTTTCTTTGTGGTATACGCGTTCCTGGGCGTACCAGCCAACCTGCTGATGCGTAAATTTGGCGCCAGAAGCTGGATTGGCACCACCACGCTGCTGTGGGGATTTCTCTCTGCGGCGATGGCGTGGGCGGATACCGAAGCAAAGTTCCTGATTATCCGTACCTTGTTGGGGGCGGCGGAAGCCGGTTTCTTCCCCGGCATGATCTACCTGACGTCGCAATGGTTTCCGCAGCGTAACCGCGCCAGCATTATGGGGCTGTTTTACATGGGGGCACCGCTGGCGTTAACTCTGGGATCGCCGCTTTCCGGCGCGCTGTTAGAAATGCACGGTTTTATGGGGCATCCGGGATGGTTCTGGATGTTCGTTATCGAAGGTTTGCTGGCAGTTGGTGCAGGCGTTTTCACCTTCTTCTGGCTGGACGACACACCACAGGAGGCGCGCTTTCTTAATGCGGAAGAGAAAGCCGTTCTCATCAGCCAACTGGCGAGCGAAGAAGAGAAAAAGGTCACCTCAAAACTGTCAGATGCTTTGCGCAATGGGCGTGTCTGGCAACTGGCAATTATTTATCTGACGATTCAGGTAGCGGTCTATGGATTGATCTTCTTCCTGCCCACCCAGGTTGCGGCACTATTGGGAACCAAAGTTGGCTTTACTGCGTCCGTGGTGACGGCCATTCCGTGGGTGGTTGCCCTGTTCGGTACCTGGCTCATCCCGCGCTACTCCGATCGTACCGGTGACCGGCGCAATGTGGCGGCCCTGACGTTGTTAGCCGCCGGGATCGGGATTGGCGTTTCCGGTCTGGTGTCTCCGGTGCTGGCTATTCTGGCCTTATGTGTGGCGGCCGCGGGCTTTATTGCCGTCCAGCCTGTGTTCTGGACAATGCCGACTCAATTGCTCTCTGGTACCGCGCTGGCTGCGGGTATTGGCTTTGTAAACCTGTTTGGCGCGGTGGGGGGATTTCTGGCTCCCATCTTGCGGGTTAAAGCTGAAACCGTTTTTGCCAGTGATGCAGCAGGGCTTCTGACCCTGGCATGTGTCGCAGTTATTGGTTCAGTCATTATCTTCACCCTGAAAGTCAGCCGTCCTGCTTCGCAAATGGGCGCGGTGCATCATTAATCTTATCTACGTTGTAAGGATCGTTATGAACGCATTGTTATCAAACCCTTTTAAAGAAGCGCTGCGCAAAGGGGAAGTCCAGATTGGTTTGTGGCTCAGTTCGACCACCTCCTATATGGCGGAAATTGCAGCAACATCGGGTTATGACTGGTTGCTCATTGATGGTGAGCATGCGCCGAACACGGTACAGGACCTCTATCACCAGCTTCAGGCTATTGCGCCCTATGCCAGTCAGCCAGTGATTCGTCCGATTGAAGGCAGCAAGGCGTTGATTAAGCAGGTACTGGATATCGGTGCGCAGACGCTGCTGATCCCGATGGTGGACAGCGCAGAACAGGCTCGTCAGGTGGTTTCCGCGACGCGTTATCCTCCGGTGGGAGAGCGTGGAGTTGGGGCCAGCGTGGCCCGTGCAGCGCGTTGGGGACGTATTGATAATTACATGGCGCAGGCTAATGAGTCGCTCTGTCTGTTGGTGCAGGTCGAAAGTAAAACGGCGCTGGATAATCTGGATGCGATCCTGGATGTGGAAGGTATCGATGGTGTTTTCATCGGTCCGGCAGATCTCTCTGCGTCTTTAGGTTATCCGGATAACGCCGGGCACCCTGAGGTACAGCGAATTATTGAAGAGAGCATCCGTCGCATTCGTGCAGCCGGAAAAGCAGCGGGATTTCTCGCTGTCGATCCGGCGATGGCGCAAAAATGTCTGCAGTGGGGGGCGAACTTTGTTGCCGTAGGGGTGGACACGATGCTCTATAGTGAAGCGCTGGATCGCAGGTTGGCGATGTTTAAATCTGACAAGGCTGTGCAAAAGCTCAAAAGCAGTTATTGATACTTGCTTGCCCGATGGTGGAATACCATCGGGCAGCAGCGAGCAGCGTTAACCCAATGCTTTGGCAAGCAGAGTGATCGGATGTTCACAGCGCTTACTTGTAGACATCTCAATCTGCCATTTACAGGTTTCGCAGTCGGTAACGACGATATCCGCACCGCTTTCTTCGATCTGGCGGAACAGGGGGGCGCCAATAGACTGTGATGTCGGATAGTTTTCTTTTTTGAAGCCGTAAGTTCCAGCGATCCCGCAGCACTGAGAATCCAGCACTGTCAGTTCAAGCCCCGGAATTTGTCGTAGCAGCTCCAGCGTGTAGAGCGTCCAGCCCATTTTCTCCATATGGCAGGGAGTGTGATAGACCACTTTCAGCGGCAGCGTTTTCAACGGCAGCGTTTTGCCTTCATCCAGTTTGCGCCACAGCCAACGGGTGGCCAGCTCAATATGTTCGCGCAGGCCTGAGTTGTCGACATCCAGCACTTCCGGGTATTCATCGCGCAGCGCAAAGGTACAGGTTGAAGAGGTGGCAATCACCGGAATGCCTTTCCCGTCAATGGCTTCTCTGAGTGAGGCCACATTACTTACCGCTTGTTTACGTGCTTTATCGGTAAAACCATTGGCGATCAGCGGAACACCGCAGCACTTCTCTTTACTCAGCAGTTGTACGCCGGTACCCATCGCGTTCAGCACTTTAATCAGATCTTTGCCGAGCTGGGGATGGTTGTAGTTCACAAAGCAGCCGTGGAAAAAGGCGACCTGATCCTGATACTGTGCCTGCTGGGCAGCAACGCTGCGATACCAGCGGCGGAATGTACCAAAGGAGTACTTCGGCAGCGTACGACGGTGATCGATTTTTAGTGCGTAATCAAGAAGCTGGCGTACCGGTTTCAACGACGTGGCGGTGTTGACTATCGGCGCAAACGGCGTGGAAACACTGCCCATCAAATCGGTATGGCTTAAGACAAAGTTACGGAGTGACGGGCGCGTCGTGTCGTATTTGGCGCGCGCACGCTGGATAATATCGCCAATTTTCACATCTGAGGGGCAGGCGACTTCGCAGCGTTTGCAGTTGATGCAATATTTCAGTGCATCGTCATATAACGCACCATCTTTCAGACGCAGACGTTCACCGTCCGGACCAGCCTGTTTGGGGCCAGGATAGCTCGGGTTTACACGACTGACCGGGCAGGCGGTGGTGCACACTGTGCATTTGATACAGCTTTCAAAACGTGTGTCGCTCATTGCAGGCCTCCTGCACGTTTCGCAATATGATGTGCGGCATGCAAGGCGCTAACTGCGCATACGCCGCCTCCACAACCCTGTGCGATAGGGTCAAATCCGCCAAGTACAGAACCGATGGCAAACATGTTCTCTACTGTTTTTCCCGCAAGAGCAGGGCGCAGTGCGTCATCCGTTGTCACGCCGAACTGTTGCCACGGTTGTGGATCGAATACATCACGCTGATACCACTCTGCTCGGGTCGCGGTTTGCTGGACATCCAGCCCCATAATCGGTTCGTGAATGGCCTCGCGAGTGGCGACCAGCCCGCTGCTAAAGAAACTGCCGCTGGCGAGTACAGCGAAGCGTGGACGCAATGGAATATCAGCATGGTTGCGGGTCCATATTTCGCTCACCAACCCGTCCTGGCAGGTGATTTTTTTCACTTCATCGCCAGGCATCCAGATCCCACCCTGGCGTACAAACTGGCGCTGCAACTGATTATGCAGACGCATGCCCAGGACTGAAGGCGGCAGGGTTGGCAGTAAATTAAGCGAACAGGGGAGACGATCGTTGAGCCATTGCCAGAGCCGGGAGTCAGCCAGTCCGAAGCAGGCTGGCATAATGATCATGTCGCAGGTTTTTGCTATCGGCAGCAGCGCGTCGTAAAGCAGCGGCCATTTGTCTTCGTTATCCAGCAGGCGTGCGATGTTAACGGCGCGAAACTCGGTTGGGTTGTCGCGCAGAACATCCAGTTCCGGCAGATCGATTTCAGCCGTTTCGACGCTGAGGTTGCGCTGCTGTAATGAGGCGGCAGCGAGATGTGCCTGAAAATCCAGCAGACCGCTAATGCCCACCACGCAGATGCGCTGAGCTGACAGTGGCCAGACCGGGACTTCCGGCGAGCTTAACCAGGTTGAACGTAGGGTCCCCAGCGGTGTTACACGCTGATGCGCCTGGTGAACGTCCCCCTGCAAACGTGCTCCGGATCCTTCCAGCAAAGTCTGTGCCTGTTGTGCCAGTTCCAGCACATTTTGTGTTCCGATAATGCTATAAGGATGCGCAGGAGCCTGAGTGCACAACGCGTTCAGCCCTGTCTCAATGTTAGTGACCGGTTGACCATCCGGCAGAGTGCTGAGCAAATCCAGTGAACCGGAGGAAAAATGCAGCGCGCTTTGGCCGCGAGTGACAATCGTGCAGCGTAAACCGTTTTTTTGCAGTTGCAGGCCGCACAGCAGTCCGGCGAGGCCGCCGCCGATAATGACGGTATCAAATTTCATCCTGGTGCTCCTTTTCCAGACCGCACAATCCCTGATAAACCCAGCGCGTGAATTCGCTTTCGCGCAACGCATCCCCCCAGGCGATAGGTTGCACGCCTTTCCAGCGCTCATTGAGGAACTCGGATAGCTGAGTGATGGATTGCGCCGCGGTGGTGACATTAAAACGTTGCAGCAAACCTGCGGCACGGCAGGCACACAGTTCACCCTGGCATGTCCCCATGCCGACGCGGGTGCGGCGACGTAAATCCAGCAGGCTGTTAACGGTTAAATTCTCGACGGCATATTGCACTTCTCCCGCCGTGACCGCTTCGCATTCACAGACCAGACTGCGGTGCTGACGACCTTCGCTAAGCCAGGCTGGAGTGCGATCGCCGTGACGGTATACCGCTGAGCCACGAAGTGGTGCTGGCAAAGAGATGACGCGTTTTAGCGTGTGCTCGGTAGATTCCTGCGACCCAGGCAGTGCGGTATCCGCCGTGGTACAAGGGCGGGAATTACCCAGTTTGCGACATACTGCGTCGGTCGCCCATTCCGCCATCAGGCGGTAGGTCATAAGCTTCCCGCCAGTGATAGTGATAAACCCATCCAGCCCGTCGCGTTCGGCGTGATCGAACAGCACAATGCCGCGGCTGACGTTGCGACCGCTAGGGTCATCATCACTGGCAACCAGAGGACGCACGCCGGAGTAAGCGCGTAAAATGCGCGTTTTCGCCATAATCGGTGCCAGCTTCTCGCCTTCACGCAACAGAATATCCACCTCTTCTGCGGTGACACGGTTGCTGTCGATATCGTCGTAATCAATGTGTTGTGAGGTCGTACCGATCAGCGAGATGGTATCGCCAGGCACCAGAATATCGGCGTCGGACGGCTTACGACAGCGGTTGATGACATGCTGGTTAATGCGATGATCCATGATCAGCAGCGAACCTTTCGCCGGGAACATGCGAATGCTCAGATCGGCATATTCCGCAATACGCTGACCCCAGATCCCGGCGGCATTCACCACTACCGGTGCATGCAGGGATTGCATCTCACCCGTAAGATGGTTACGTACGTTCACGCCGCAGACGGTCGCTCCTTCACGAATCAGTCCGGTCACTTCATGGGCCGTTAAGATAACGGCTCCGTGCTCGCGTGCGTCCAGCATATTGGCTGCGGTTAAACGGAAGGGATCCACGGTACCGTCCGGGACTTTTACTGCGCCAATCAGTTGCGGGTTTACCGCCGGTTCGATAATGCGCGCCTGCTGCGGGTCTATCGCTTCTGCGCGGATGCCCGCTTCTTCACAGGCGCGAATAAAGGTGGCCTGGAAGGAGAGTTCATCCTCCGGCAGCGTAATAAACAGACCGTCCGTCGGCTCGACGCAATGGCGGGCGATACGTTTCAGAATTTGGTTTTCGCTGATGCATTCGCGAGCAGATTCAGCGTCGGTGACGGCGTAGCGCGCACCGCTGTGCAGCAGACCATGGTTACGCCCCGTTGCGCCCGTAGCGATATCGTGGCGCTCTACTAAGATGACGCGCAAGCCGCGCAGGGCACAGTCGCGTGCGATCCCTGCACCTGTTGCTCCTCCACCAATGATAATCACGTCACTTGTTTGCGAGTCGCGAGTTTTCATTGTTTTTCCTCACAGTTCGTTTTTTATCATTTAGCCACATAAAAAACATGGATTGTTTGATTTCGCGCATAATCGCTCATAATTCGAAAATGAAACGTGATTCCGTGCGTCTTTATGAACATTTGTCATAAAACTGTAACAATATGTGCTGTAATTCACATTATTGCACCGAATGATTCCTTAACATCGCGGCCACACTGGGAGCGGTAGGGTTGTTACGACAAACTGCAGTGTTTCCTTCGAACGAAAGACGGCCACGGAGGCTACAATATGTTGAGCATTTTTAAACCGGCGCCACACAAAGCGCGTTTGCCTGCAGCGGAGATCGATCCGACCTATCGTCGATTGCGCTGGCAGATTTTCTTGGGGATCTTTTTTGGTTACGCCGCGTACTACCTGGTACGTAAGAACTTTGCCCTGGCGATGCCTTATCTGGTTGAGCAGGGTTTCTCTCGTGGCGATCTGGGCTTTGCGTTGTCTGGTATCTCCATCGCTTATGGTTTTTCGAAATTCATCATGGGGTCCGTTTCGGACCGCTCGAATCCGCGCGTTTTCCTGCCCGCTGGTTTGATTCTGGCTGCGGCAGTGATGTTGTTTATGGGCTTTGTACCGTGGGCGACATCGAGCATTGCCGTGATGTTTGTGCTGTTGTTCCTCTGCGGTTGGTTCCAGGGGATGGGCTGGCCGCCGTGTGGCCGTACCATGGTGCACTGGTGGTCACAGAAAGAGCGTGGTGGCATCGTTTCCGTCTGGAACTGCGCGCATAACGTTGGTGGTGGTCTGCCACCGCTGCTGTTCCTGCTGGGGATGGCCTGGTTTAACGACTGGAAAGCGGCGCTGTACATGCCGGCATTTGGCGCGATTGTTGTTGCCCTGTTTGCCTTTGCTCTGATGCGCGATACCCCGCAGTCCTGCGGTCTGCCGCCGATTGAAGAGTACAAGAACGACTATCCGGATGATTACAACGAAAAAGCAGAAGAAGAGCTGACTGCGAAGCAGATCTTCATGCAGTACGTTCTGCCGAACAAACTGTTGTGGTACATCGCCATCGCCAACGTGTTCGTCTATTTACTGCGTTACGGCATCCTTGACTGGTCGCCGACCTATCTGAAAGAAGTGAAGCATTTCGCGCTGGATAAATCTTCCTGGGCTTACTTCTTATATGAATACGCAGGTATCCCGGGCACCCTGTTATGCGGCTGGATGTCGGATAAAGTCTTCCGTGGTAACCGTGGCGCAACCGGCGTGTTCTTTATGACGCTGGTGACTATTGCGACGATCGTCTACTGGATGAACCCGGCAGGAAACCCGAACGTTGATATGGCTTGTATGATTATCATCGGCTTCCTGATCTACGGCCCGGTAATGTTGATCGGTCTGCATGCGCTGGAACTGGCACCGAAAAAAGCGGCGGGTACGGCGGCAGGCTTTACCGGACTGTTCGGTTACCTGGGCGGTTCTGTGGCGGCAAGCGCCATTGTCGGTTACACCGTTGACTTCTTCGGCTGGGATGGCGGCTTTATGGTGATGATTGGCGGCAGCGTGCTGGCGGTTATTCTGCTGGTGGTCGTCATGATTGGTGAAAAACGTCATCACAAAGAGATGGAACTGAAGCGTAACGGGGGCTAATAGATGAAAACGACATTGAAAAGTCTCAGCGTAGCGCTGATGTTGACCGGTATGGTGGCCAGCAGTGCGGCCATCGCTGCAGACAAGATTGTGATTGCACACCGTGGAGCAAGCGGCTATTTACCGGAGCATACGCTGCCCGCAAAAGCGATGGCCTATGCGCAGGGTGCGGATTATCTGGAGCAGGATTTGGTGATGACTAAGGACGACCATCTGGTCGTCCTGCATGACCACTATCTTGACCGTGTAACCGACGTTGCCGAACGCTTTCCGGATCGTGCCCGTAAAGATGGACGTTACTACGCTATCGACTTTACGTTGGATGAGATCAAATCGCTGAAATTTACTGAAGGCTTCGATATCGAAAACGGCAAAAAGGTG
The DNA here is from genome assembly GCF_916618775.1 of Citrobacter sp. Marseille-Q3906. NCBI lineage: Bacteria > Pseudomonadati > Pseudomonadota > Gammaproteobacteria > Enterobacterales > Enterobacteriaceae > Citrobacter > Citrobacter sp. Marseille-Q3906. The sequence continues at coordinate 2,401,988 of NZ_CAKAKA010000002.1, read as the reverse complement.
CAGACATATCCAGGGCGTTTCCCGATGGGTAAATCTGATTTCCGCGTGCACACTTTCGAAGAAGAGATTGAGTTCGTTCAGGGATTAAATCATTCCACCGGTAAGAACATCGGTATTTACCCGGAAATGAAAGCACCGTGGTTCCATCACCAGGAAGGGAAGGATATTGCGGCTAAGACGCTGGAGGTACTCAAAAAGTATGGGTATACCGGCAAGGAAGACAATGTCTATCTGCAGTGTTTTGACGTCGCAGAGCTAAAACGCATTAAAAATGAACTGGAACCGAAGATGGGGATGGATCTCAATCTGGTGCAGTTGATTGCGTACACTGACTGGAATGAAACCCAGGAGAAAAAACCAGACGGTAGTTGGGTTAATTACAACTACGACTGGATGTTTAAACCGGGTGCGATGAAGCAGGTGGCAGAGTATGCGGACGGCATTGGGCCGGATTACCACATGCTGGTTGATGAGAAATCTAAGCAAGGCAATATCTCATTAACCGCAATGGTTCAGGACGCTCATCAGAACAAGATGGTTGTGCATCCTTATACCGTTCGTGCCGATCAACTGCCGGATTACGCGACTGACGTGAATCAGCTGTATGACATTCTGTATAACAAGGCGGGTGTTGACGGGCTGTTTACTGATTTCCCGGATAAAGCGGTGAGCTTTTTGAAAGAGAAGCGCTAAATGTGCCGGGTGGCGGCTTCGCCGTCACCCGACAAAACTACATTTCTATCTCAATATCCCCTTTTGCCCGACAACAGCAGGGCAAGATCTCACCTGGCTGAATAAAGGCTAAAGGCTCTGCAATCCAGTCCACCTGTCCTGCTACCAGACGCGTACGGCAGGAACCACAATAGCCCTCACGACACTGATATTCGACCTCAACATTGTGCGATTCGAGCACAGCGAGCAGGGAAGGATGTTCATCCTGGCACAACAACTGTGTGCCAGAAATGCGCAGGGTAATGCGGCCCATCAGAGCTGGAAATCACTCAGATCGTCGGTGTTCACTTCGGAGTCGATTTGGCCGACCAGATATGAGCTCACTTCCACTTCCTGTGGCGCAACCTGAACGTTATCAGACACCAGCCAGGTGTTGATCCACGGGATCGGGTTAGAGCGTGTCTGGAACGGCAGATCAAGTCCCACCGCTTGCATACGAATATTGGTGATGTACTCGACGTACTGACACAGAATATCTTTGTTCAGACCGATCATCGAACCGTCGCGGAACAGATAGTCTGCCCACTCTTTTTCCTGCAGTGCAGCATGTACAAACAGGTCGTAGCACTCCTGTTTGCACTCTTCGGCAATCTCTGCCATTTCCGGGTCGTCCACGCCGCTGCGTAACAGATTCAGCATATGCTGCGTACCTGTCAGGTGCAGCGCTTCATCGCGGGCGATCAGGCGAATGATTTTGGCATTGCCTTCCATCAATTCACGTTCGGCAAAGGCGAAAGAGCAGGCGAAGCTGACGTAGAAACGGATCGCTTCGAGTGCGTTAACACTCATCAGGCACAGATATAGTTTTTTCTTCAGCTCACGCAGGTTCACGACAATCGTTTTGCCATTTACCGTGTGCGTACCTTCGCCCAGCAGATGCCAGTAGCTGGTCATCTCGATTAATTCGTCGTAGTAGCTGGAAATCCCTTCCGCACGTTTCTGGATCTGTTCGTTGGTGACAATATCGTCAAACACTATCGCCGGATCGTTAACGATGTTACGGATGATATGGGTGTAGGAGCGTGAGTGGATTGTTTCAGAAAACGCCCACGTTTCAACCCAGGTTTCCAGCTCAGGGATAGAGATCAGCGGCAACAGCGCCACGTTTGGGCTACGTCCCTGAATGGAGTCCAGCAGCGTCTGATACTTCAGGTTGCTGATAAAAATGTGTTTTTCATGTTCTGGCAGTGCCTGGTAGTCGATGCGATCGCGAGAGACATCGACCTCTTCTGGGCGCCAGAAGAAAGAGAGTTGCTTTTCGATCAATTTTTCGAAGATGTCATATTTTTGCTGATCGTAGCGTGCAACGTTCACCGGCTGGCCGAAGAACATCGGTTCCAGTAGCTGGTCATTTTTCGTCTGTGAAAATGTGGTGTATGCCATTGATGTGAATCCTTTGTGGTATGAGCGCCGGATGGCGGTGCAGGCACCGCGTCCGGCCTACAAACCGTGCAATCGTAGGCCGGGTAAGCGTAGCGCCACCCGGCATCATTCATCAGATCTTACATGCGCCGCTTTCGCAGCCATCGTCCTGAATGGACGGCACCAGATCATCCTGCGCATCTTCTGCACCGTCACGGGTGTTCTGATAGTACAGCGTTTTCACACCAAATTTGTAGGCGGTGAGCAGATCTTTCAGTAACTGCTGCATCGGCACTTTTCCGGACGGGAAGCGTGACGGATCGTAGTTAGTATTCGCTGAAATAGACTGGTCAATAAACTTCTGCATAATGCCGACCAGTTGCAGGTAGCCGTCGTTGTTCGGCATTTCCCACAGCAATTCATAGGCATTTTTCAGGTGCTCATAGTCCGGCACAACCTGGCGCAGGATCCCATCCTTAGAGGCTTTAATACTCACGTGGCCGCGTGGGGGTTCAATGCCGTTGGTGGCGTTGGAGATCTGCGAAGAGGTTTCGGACGGCATCAGGGCAGACAACGTGGAGTTACGCAGGCCGTGAGTCTTGATCGATTCACGAAGTTGTTCCCAGTCGTAATGCAGTGCTTCGCTGACGATCGCATCCAGATCTTTTTTGTAGGTATCGATCGGCAGAATACCTTTGGCATAGGTGGTTTCATTAAACCACGGGCACGCGCCTTGCTCTTTTGCCAGTTCGTTAGAGGCTTTCAGCAGATAATACTGAATGGCTTCAAAGGTTTTGTGAGTCAGGTTATTTGCGCTGCCGTCAGAGTAACGCTTGCCATTTTTTGCCAGCCAGTAGGCATAGTTGATCACGCCAATACCCAGCGTACGACGGCCCATTGCGCCACGTTTTGCCGCCGGAATTGGATAATCCTGGTAATCCAGAAGTGCATCCAGTGCGCGAACAGCCAGTACAGCCAGCTCTTCCAGTTCATCCAGACTCTCAATTGCGCCGAGGTTAAATGCTGACAGCGTACACAGCGCAATCTCACCGTTTTCGTCGTTAACGTCGGTCAGCGGTTTGGTTGGCAGGGCGATTTCCAGGCACAGGTTGGACTGGCGCACCGGTGCGATGGCCGGGTCAAACGGGCTGTGGGTGTTGCAATGGTCAACGTTCTGAATGTAGATACGGCCAGTAGAAGCGCGTTCCTGCATCATCAGTGAGAACAGTTCGACCGCTTTTACGCGTTGTTTACGGATGCTGTCATCGTTTTCATATTGGGTGTACAGACGCTCGAACTCATCCTGATCGGCGAAGAACGCATCGTACAGACCCGGGACATCGGATGGGCTAAACAGGGTGATGTCGCTGCCTTTCAGCAGACGGGTGTACATCAGCTTGTTGATTTGCACACCGTAGTCCATGTGACGAACGCGGTTACCTTCAACGCCACGGTTATTTTTCAGCACCAGCAGACTTTCAACTTCCAGATGCCACATTGGATAGAACAGCGTAGCAGCACCGCCGCGTACGCCACCCTGAGAGCAGGATTTGACTGCGGTCTGGAAGTGCTTGTAGAACGGGATACAGCCGGTGTGGAACGCTTCACCGCCGCGGATCGGGCTACCCAGCGCACGAATGCGGCCGGCGTTGATACCGATCCCTGCACGCTGGGAAACGTATTTCACAATCGCGCTGGAAGTGGCGTTGATAGAGTCCAGGCTGTCACCACACTCGATCAGTACGCAGGAGCTGAACTGACGGGTCGGAGTACGCACACCAGACATGATTGGCGTCGGCAGCGAAATTTTGAACGTAGAAACGGCATCGTAGAAACGTTTAACGTATTCCAGGCGGGTTTCACGTGGATAGTTAGAGAACAGGCAGGCTGCTACCAGAATGTAGAGGAACTGCGCACTTTCATAAATCTCACCGGTAACACGGTTTTGCACCAGATATTTGCCTTCTAGCTGCTTAACAGCAGCATAGGAGAAGGTCATATCGCGGTCGTGTACGATGAACGAGTCCATCTGCTTGAACTCTTCTTCCGTGTAGTCTTCCAGCAGATGATTGTCGTATTTGCCCATTTCAACCATTTTCACTACATGGTCGAACAGTTTTGGCGGTTCAAATTCACCATAGGCTTTTTTACGCAGGTGGAAAATTGCCAGGCGGGCAGCCAGATACTGATAATCCGGCGCATCGCGGGAGATCAGGTCTGCGGCAGCTTTGATGATAGTTTCATGGATATCGGAGGTTTTGATACCGTCATAAAACTGAATGTGGGAGCGCAGCTCGACCTGAGAAATCGATACGTTATTCAGTCCTTCTGCCGCCCAATCCAGAACTCGGTGGATTTTGTCGAGATTGATGCGCTCTGTACTACCATCACGCTTTGTCACCAGCAGACTCTGATTCATGTGGTTTTTTACCTGTCCGTGAAAGAAAAAATATCCCCCATATTATCCACAGAGCCATGTTGTGACTAAGTCTGTGGATAAATACTATATATAGGGGTTGTTTGATAAAATAGACGCTATATGGTGAGTATTCTAGTAGGGATTCTTTTCAGCACAAGAGTTGATTTTGAGGTTAAATTGAGGTTGCAAAAGGGTGAGAATCGCTAAGTGCGCGTCTTATAAGGCCTGGCGAGGATGTCAATAATTGAGAAAAAAAATAGAAAATTTGATCGAGTGCTGATTTCTTCGTCGAAGGTGCAGAAGGTTCTTATGATTTGGCGCAAAAATTGCGTTAGCGATGCTACTAATGATTGGTAGGTATGGCAGTAAAGCGTGGTCAAACAAACTAAATGCCGGATGGCGGGGAGAACCCTTTATCCGGCCTTTGTAATGGAGCGTGTTACTCGGCTTGTGCGGTGGTATGTACCATATAGTTAACGTCGACGCCTGGGCCCAGTTTGAAGGTGTTAGTGATCGGGTTGTAATGCAGACCCGTCATATGACGTTCCTTCAGTACAGTCTGGTCAACCCAATCTAACAACTCAGCAGGCTTAATAAATTTTTTCACGTCATGTGTGCCTTTTGGCACCATACGCAGAATATATTCCGCCCCGACCACCGCCATCAGCCAGGATTTGCCATTGCGGTTAAGCGTGGAGAAAAAGACTTCGCCACCCGGTTTTACCAGCCTGGCGCAGGATCTGACCACTGACTGCGGATCCGGAACGTGTTCCAGCATTTCCATGCAGGTTACAACGTCATATTGATGCGCATGTTTTGCGGCGTGCTCTTCTACGGTTTCTTGCACATATTCAACCTGAATACCGCTTTCCAGCGCGTGAAGTCTGGCTACCTGTAACGGTTCAAAGCCCATATCCAGACCGGTGACCGTAGCACCTTCGCGCGCCATACTCTCCGCCAGAATGCCGCCGCCGCAACCGACGTCGAGAACTTTTTTACCAAACAGTCCACCTGAGCGCTCGGTAATGTAGCCCAGGCGCAGTGGGTTAATGCGGTGCAGAGGCTTAAATTCGCCCTCAAGATCCCACCAGCGCGACGCGACTGCTTCAAATTTGGCAATTTCTTCATGGTCAACGTTGTGAGTTACCGGGGGTTTTTCGGCATTCATTGGGGCTTCTACTCCTGAATTAGCAATACAAACGAGTATATCAGCCTGACGGGATGAATAAAGCCTCTCTCTGGGGGAATCCATTTACCTGAATCTGCACGGGTGTGTTATAATTTGCGACCTTTGAATCCGGGATACAGTAGAGGGATAGCGGTTAGATGAGCGACCTTGCGAGAGAAATTACACCGGTCAACATTGAGGAAGAGCTGAAGAGCTCGTATCTGGATTATGCGATGTCGGTCATTGTTGGCCGTGCGCTGCCGGACGTCCGAGATGGCCTGAAGCCGGTACACCGTCGCGTACTTTACGCCATGAACGTATTGGGCAACGACTGGAATAAAGCCTATAAAAAATCTGCCCGTGTCGTTGGTGACGTAATCGGTAAATACCACCCTCATGGTGATACCGCCGTTTACGACACCATTGTTCGTATGGCGCAGCCATTCTCCTTGCGTTATATGCTGGTGGATGGTCAGGGTAACTTTGGTTCTGTCGATGGCGACTCCGCAGCAGCGATGCGTTATACGGAAATCCGTATGTCGAAAATCGCCCACGAGCTGATGGCTGACCTGGAAAAAGAAACGGTTGATTTCGTCGATAACTACGACGGTACCGAACGTATTCCTGACGTGATGCCGACCAAAATTCCTAACCTGCTGGTGAACGGCTCGTCCGGTATCGCGGTAGGTATGGCGACCAACATTCCGCCGCACAACCTGACGGAAGTGATCAACGGCTGTCTGGCATACATTGACGATGAAGACATCAGCATTGAAGGGCTGATGGAACACATTCCTGGCCCGGACTTCCCGACCGCCGCGATCATCAACGGTCGTCGTGGTATCGAAGAAGCCTACCGTACCGGTCGCGGCAAAGTGTACATTCGTGCGCGTGCGGAAGTCGAAGCTGACGCGAAAACCGGTCGTGAAACCATCATCGTGCATGAAATTCCGTATCAGGTGAACAAAGCACGCCTGATCGAGAAAATCGCTGAGCTGGTGAAAGACAAACGCGTTGAAGGCATCAGCGCGCTGCGTGACGAGTCTGACAAAGACGGTATGCGCATCGTGATTGAAGTAAAACGCGACGCGGTCGGGGAAGTGGTTCTGAACAACCTCTACTCTCAGACCCAACTGCAGGTTTCCTTCGGTATCAACATGGTTGCACTGCACCATGGCCAGCCGAAGATCATGAACCTGAAAGACATTATCGCAGCCTTCGTGCGTCACCGTCGTGAAGTGGTTACACGCCGTACTATTTTTGAACTGCGTAAAGCTCGCGATCGTGCACACATCCTTGAAGCGCTGGCGATTGCGCTGGCAAACATCGACCCGATCATCGAACTGATCCGCCGTGCGCCAACCCCGGCTGAAGCGAAAGCTGCGCTGGTTGCCCGTTCCTGGGAACTGGGTAACGTATCCGCCATGCTGGAACGTGCTGGTGACGACGCCGCGCGTCCTGAATGGCTGGAACCTGAGTTCGGCGTGCGTGACGGTCAGTACTATCTGACAGAACAGCAGGCCCAGGCGATTCTGGATCTGCGTTTGCAGAAACTGACTGGCCTTGAGCATGAGAAACTGCTCGACGAATACAAAGAGCTGCTGGAGCAGATCGCTGAACTGCTGCACATTCTGGGCAGCGCCGATCGTCTGATGGAAGTTATCCGTGAAGAGATGGAGCTGATCCGTGAACAGTTCGGCGACGAGCGTCGTACTGAAATCACTGCCAACAGCGCTGACATCAATATCGAAGATCTGATTAGCCAGGAAGATGTTGTCGTGACCTTGTCTCATCAGGGCTACGTTAAATATCAGCCGTTAACTGACTACGAAGCACAGCGTCGTGGCGGGAAAGGTAAGTCAGCAGCACGTATTAAAGAAGAAGACTTTATCGACCGCCTGCTGGTGGCCAACACCCATGACACGATCCTCTGCTTCTCCAGCCGTGGCCGTCTGTACTGGATGAAGGTGTACCAGCTGCCGGAAGCGAGCCGTGGCGCGCGTGGACGTCCAATCGTCAACCTGCTGCCGCTGGAAGCTAACGAACGTATTACCGCTATTCTGCCAGTACGCGAGTACGAAGAGGGCGTGAACGTCTTTATGGCAACCGCCAGCGGCACCGTGAAGAAAACGGCGCTGACCGAGTTCAGCCGTCCGCGTTCTGCCGGTATCATTGCGGTTAACCTTAACGAAGGCGACGAGCTGATTGGCGTGGATCTGACAGCAGGTAACGATGAAGTTATGCTGTTCTCTGCCGCCGGTAAAGTGGTGCGCTTTAAAGAAGACGCCGTCCGTGCGATGGGTCGTACTGCGACCGGCGTACGCGGTATCAAACTGGCAGGAGAAGACAAAGTCGTTTCTCTGATTGTTCCGCGCGGTGAAGGTGCCATCCTGACCGTAACGCAGAACGGCTACGGTAAACGTACCGCAGCAGAAGAGTATCCGACCAAGTCTCGTGCGACGCAGGGCGTTATCTCAATTAAAGTCACCGAGCGAAACGGTTCTGTTGTTGGCGCGGTGCAGGTTGAAGATAGCGACCAGATCATGATGATTACCGATGCCGGTACGCTGGTGCGTACTCGCGTGTCGGAAATCAGCGTGGTAGGGCGTAACACCCAGGGCGTTATCCTCATCCGTACTGCGGAAGATGAAAATGTCGTGGGTCTGCAACGTGTTGCTGAACCGGTTGATGATGAAGAGCTTGATTCTATCGACGGTAGCGCCGCAGAAGGGGACGATGATATCGCGCCTGAAGCGGAAAGCGATGACGATGCTGCGGATGACGCAGAAGAGTAATTAAGCTGTTATGAGAAGGGCCGGAGAAATCCGGCCCTTTTTTTTAGTTCATCCTTTCCACGATCATGGCAATTCCCTGACCGCCGCCGATACACAGCGTTGCCAGTCCGAGCGTTTTATCCCGCGCCTGTAGGGCATGAAGCAGCGTGACCAGAATACGTGCTCCGCTGGCACCGATAGGATGACCAAGCGCGATAGCCCCGCCGTTGACGTTAACTTTTTGCGTATCAAAGCCCAGCGTTTTACCCACCGCCAGGAACTGCGCGGCAAACGCCTCGTTGGCTTCGATAAGATCGATATCGGACAGTTGCAGCCCGCTCAGTTGCAGCGCTTTTTGCGTCGCCGGTACTGGCCCCATTCCCATCATTGCTGGTGCGACGCCGCCGCTGGCGTACGCTTTAATACGTGCCAAAGGTTTCAGTCCCGCAGCCAGCGCCGCAGATTCCTCCATTATTACCAGGGCTGCAGCACCATCGTTGATCCCCGAAGCATTACCTGCAGTGACGGTGCCTGCTTTGTCGAAAGCCGGACGCAGCGCGGCAAGACCTTCAGCCGTAGAGTCAGCTTTTGGAAATTCATCACGCTCAAAGACAATGGTTTTTTTTCGGGATGTCACGCTGACGGGCACTATTTCCGCCTGAAACGCGCCGGAATTTATCGCAGCCACTGCTTTATGCTGCGAAATCAGCGCCAGTTCATCCTGCATCTCCCGGCTGATATCGTATTCACGGGCAACATTTTCAGCCGTGATCCCCATATGGTAACCGTGGGTGGCGCAAATCAGACCGTCACGCAGGATGACATCGGATAGCTGTCCATCCCCGAGGCGATACCCCCAGCGGGCTTTGGCGTCTAACAGGTAGGGGGCCTGGCTCATGTTTTCCATACCTCCGGCGACAATTGCCTGTGCCTGCCCGGCCTGAATTGCCTGCGCGGCAAGTGCGACGCTTTTGAGACCTGAGCCGCACACTTTGTTGACGGTAAAACCGCAAACGGTGTCGGAGAGACCACTTCTTAACAATGCCTGGCGTGCCGGGTTTTGTCCGAGACCTGCCTGCAACACGTTACCCATGATGACCTCATCAACCTGCTGCGGGTCAAGGTGGGCGCGCTCAAGTGCGGATTTAATTACGGTAGTCCCAAGTTCGATGGCGCTGGTGGTCGCCAGGGCGCCGTTGAAGCTGCCAATAGCGGTACGTGCCGCGCTGACGATGACACAATTTTTCATCTTCTGTTCCTTTAAAGTGAGTGGTTGCCGTCAGAACAAGGTCAGACCGATAACAAAAATGACCCCGGAAAAGAGCAGGGCGGTGATGCAGTACCCCATGATGTCGCGCACACCCAGCCCGGCGATAGCCAGTGCAGGCAGCGCCCAGAACGGTTGCGCCATGTTCATCCACTGCTCGCCATAGGCGATAGCCATGACTGACTTGCCGAGGTCAGCGCCAAGTGCCTGCGCAGCTGGCATAACGAATGGCCCCTGAATAACCCAGTGTCCGCCGCCTGATGGCACGGCAAAGTTAATTAGCGCAGAGCTAAAAAAGGTCATCAGCGGGAAAGTGTCTTTATTGGCGACGTTGATGAAGAACTCGGTAATCAGTCCGCCGAGACCTGAGTGCTCCATCATCAACTGAATACCGGCGTAGAAGGGGAATTGCACCAGGATCCCGGCGGTACTGCGTGCTGCGGCGCTGACGGCGCGCATATAGGCCATTGGCGTTTTGTGCAGCAGCAGACCAGCAATCATAAACATCAGATTGACGGTGTTAATGGTGATGTTGAAGCCTTTCTCGGCGAAATAGATGGCCAGATAAGCAATTCCTAACGCACCGATGATCAGGGCCAGAATACGGCTCTCTTCCAGTTTTTCTGACGGCGGGGCATCCGCGGGTAATTTCTTCTGAAAATCCGCCTCTTCAAGCAGTAACTTAGGGTCGATACTGACGACATCAGACGGCTTCGGCGTCATCATGCGCGTGATGAACGGCATCACTACAATCAGCGCCAGCGTGATGAAGATATTAAAACCGGTAAACAGGGTATCGCCGACGGGGATCAACCCCGCGACATGCTCAACCGGGTTGCCCGGCGTTGCTGCCAGCAACGGCATTGAGCCGGAGAAACCGCCACCCCAGGTGAGAAAACCGATGTAGGCGCAGGCAATCAGCAGCGGATAATCGGAACCAGGGACCCGTCGGGCGACTTCACGGGCAAACATCGCCCCAACAACCAGACCGAAACCCCAGTTGATCACACAGGCAACCGAACCAAAAAAAGTCACCAGCATCACACCCTGAGCGGGGGTTTTTGCTGCTGAGGCCGCCGTGCGCAGCAGGCTTTTAACCGGCCCTGAACTCGCTAACGCATGACCGGTTACGATGATCAGCGCCATCTGCATACCAAACGCCAGCAGGTTCCAGAACCCATCCCCCCAGAATTTCACCATGCTTATCGGGGTTTGCGGCGTCAGCCATAGCGCGATCCCAAAGGTCAGCAGCGTGAGCAACATTGCAAAAATCAGTGGGTCAGGAAGCCAGCGGCTGACCACGCGCGTCATAAAGCGAGATATACGGCCAATCATTCGTCACCTCGCTGGATGACCAGATCGCTGACGACGTCGAACTGCGCTTCAGTTTTCTCACGCAGAGTAGCGATATCGCAGCCTTCGACAATTTCCGTGAGCCACATTTTGCCATCAAGGAAACGGAAGACAGCAAGCTCGGTCACCAGCATGTGCACTGCATGCTGAGCCGTGAGCGGCATCGTGCAGTGACGGAGGATTTTCGCCGAGCCATCTTTCGCACAATGTTCCATGGCGATAATCACTTTACGAGCACCCGTCACCAGATCCATCGCGCCGCCCATGCCTGGTACCATTTTGCCGGGGACGACCCAGTTGGCGAGGTTAGCCTGTTCATCGACCTGTAACCCACCGAGTACACAGGCATCGACGTGGCCACCGCGAATAAGCGCAAATGACATGGCGCTGTCAAACATGGCAGCACCCGGCAAAATTCCACACGGCTGCCCACCCGCGTTAACCAGATCAGGATGCGCGGTCGTTACCGGACCAAGTCCCAGAAAACCGTTTTCAGACTGTAGCGTGATATGAATATCATCTGGCAGGTAGTTGGCGACCATCGTCGGCAGGCCAATGCCTAAATTTACAACATCGCCATCGCGAAGCTCTTGCGCCACGCGGCGCGCAATACGTTGTTTAGCATCCATGATTAGCTCTCCTGTGGAATAACGATATGGTCGATAACGGCGCCAGGGGTGACTATCTGGTCAGGAAGAAGCTCACCTGTTTCGACCATTTCATCTGGCTCAACCAGCGTGATGTCGGCGGCGAGGGCAATCAGTGGGTTGAAATTGCGGGCGCTAAGTTGGTAGGTAAGATTGCCCAGCATGTCTGAGCGGTGAGCGCGAATAAGCGCCAGGTCTGCACGTAACGGGCGTTCGAGCAGCCAGGTTCTGCCATCAAGCGTCATGGTTTGCTTGCCGTCTTCAACTACGGTACCAACGCCGGTTGGCGTCAGAAAACCGCCGAGACCCGCGCCGCCGCAACGGATTTGCTCAATGAGAGTGCCCTGCGGAACCAGTTGGACGTCCATCTCGCCTGCAATCATGCGGCGTCCGGTTTCAGGATTGGTGCCAATGTGTGAAGCAATCACTTTGCTTACCCGACCATTGACGATCAATGGTCCGATCCCGGTATCGACAAATGCGGTATCGTTGGCAATTAGCGTCAGATCCCTGACGCCAGATTCAAGTAAGGCTTCGACAAGGCGAGGCGGTGTGCCAACACCCATAAAGCCACCGACCATGATGGTCATGCCGTCACGAAAGAAGCCTGCGGCGTCTTGTAAGGTAATCAGTTTTGTTTTCATTATGTTTCCCTTTGACATACTCCATTTTGGGTACGCTCAGGGAATTGCAAGCAGGGTGCCAGAATGATAATACAGATGTGATAATTTATAACTCATTGAGTTATATTGATTATTTTTAAGCAGGATGTGAGCGGGAAGTCAATGAACTATGCAGAGTTTTGCGCAGTGTGCAAAATTCTGCATAGCAAATTTTGTCTCAGGAACCTGACGGGTCGATACCATATTCTTGTAATTTATACATCAGGGCGCGTCGGCTGATCCCCAACATTAGCGCGGTGCGGGTTCGGTTTCCGTCCTGCTGTTCGAGGACTTCAACAATGATCCGTTTTTCTTCGCGTTTAATCTCTTCTTTCAGGTTCCGCTCTCCGGTCTGGGCGGGTTTTACTTCCGTTATTGCGCTTACGGGAGAGCGGAACTGGGCGGGCAGGTCTTCAGCAAAAATTACCGCACCGGTATTCATGACCACCGCGCGTTCGATCACGTTGGACAGTTCGCGAATATTTCCCGGCCATGGCCAGGCCGTGAGGATTGACATGGCTGTCGGATCAATTTCAATGATATCTCGCTGATTTTCCGAACTGAATTTTTGTAAAAAATGGTTAGCTAACAGAGCGATGTCTTCACGGCGTTCACGTAATGGGGGCAGGGCCAGATGAATCACGTTTAGCCGATAAAACAAGTCTTCGCGGAAGGTTCCTTCTTTTACCATTGTGTACAGGCAGCGATTGGTGGCGGCAATAATACGAATATCAACGCGAATGGTTTGATGCCCACCGATGCGTTCGAATTCTCGTTCCTGCAAAATTCGTAGTAGTTTCGCCTGTAGAACCAGCGGCATCTCACCAATTTCATCAAGCAACAGCGTCCCCTGATGAGCGCGTTCGAACAATCCTTGCCGTAATGTCTGCGCGCCGGTAAATGCGCCTTTTTCATGACCAAACAGCTCGCTCTCCAGCAATGATTCTGGTAACGCGGCACAGTTTATTTTTATAAACGGACCGCTGGAACGTCGGCTGTTGTAATGGATTGCGCGGGCTATCAGTTCTTTCCCCGTGCCGCTTTCACCGCTAACCAGTACATTTGCCTGTGAGAGCGCGATTTTTGCCGTATCTTTGCAAATATCCATCATCAGCGGGCTGGTCGTAAGGATATGCCCCCATTGCCAGCTGGTGCTGAGGGCCTGATGAAGACTGCGGATCTCCTGCTTCATCGCCTGTAACTGCAATGCGCGTTGAATCACCAGGTTAAGTTCGTCCAGGTCAAACGGCTTAATCACGTAGTCAAATGCGCCACTACGTAATGCCTCTACTGCCGTTTCTACTTCGGCGTAGGCCGTCATCAGAATGACGGGGATCCGTGGCTGCTGGGTTCGCATGATTTTCAGTGCGTCGATTCCATCCATTTCTGGCATACGAATGTCCATCAGCACCACATCGGGCTGTGTGTCAGCAAACAGGCTAAGCGCTGCTTTGCCGTCGCTGGCACAGTGTGTCTCATGTCCTTGCAGCGAAAAGGCCGTGGTAAGCATACGGCGGACATTTTCTTCGTCATCAACGATGAGAATACGGTATGTGGTTTTCATTCTGACAAGGTTCCCTGAGGATTGATCGGTAAAATAAGAGTGAAAGTTGCGCCGCAGCCAGGCATGCTGACTACATGGATATCCCCTTGATGCGCATTGATTATGCGCTGGCTCAGTGCCAGTCCCAGACCTGTGCCTGACGCTTTTGTGGTAAAGAATGGATCGAATATTTTCTTCTGTAAGGCAATATCAATCCCACTGCCATTATCCTCAATCATTACTGCCTGCTGCGAAGCGGTGTATTGCCAGGTGCGGATCCGAATTTCACCTCGTGCGCCTATCGCCTGTACTGCATTGATTAAAATATTCAGGATCACCTGTTTGAGCAGTTCTCGATCGGCGACGATCGCTGTCAGGCTGGCATCTAATTCTGTTGTAAAGCTGATACGGGCCTGAATACCGGAGGTTTGCACGAGGATCAGCGTCTCTTCAATCAGCGCATTGAGTCGAACCTGTTGCCACTGGCTTTGCCGCGGGCGTGAGAAGTCCAACAGTTGCTGGATAACTTTATTAATTGAATCAATTTCATTTAGCACAACGGATAAATACTCCTGATGCTCCGGCTGAGAAGTTTGCTGGCGGATGATCTGGACATACCCGCGTATTGCCGTCAGAGGATTACGTACCTCATGGGCCACCCCGGCCATTAGTTCACCGAGTGTGGCGAGCCTTTCTGTTTGTGCCAGACGGCGTTGTGTCTCTTTGCGGGCTGTTAAATCTGAGAAGATCACCAGTGCGCCGATCAACTCGCCATGAGCGTTATGGATTCGGCTGGTGGTGACGCTTATCTCAATAGTTCGTTCACGCCCAGGAAAGCTGACCTCCAGCGCGACATGCTCGGTACCGTACTCCAGGGTATCCAGCACCGGGCTGTAGAACCCTGTGTTAGCAAACAGCTTTGCATAGGATTGCCCAACCAGCTCATGTAGCTTATAGCCTGTTATCTGCTCCGCCGCCGGGTTCATGGTGGTGACGTCACCCTGTCTGTCGATTGCAATGACGCCATCTGCGGCGTTCTCAATAATCAGGTCGTTAAGCGTTTTGGTTTCGCGTAATGTTTGTGCCAGCGCATTGACGCTGCGGCTAATTTGTCCCAACTCGCCGGGCAGGTTAGGAAGACGAGCTGGGGTTTTTTGCGCCAGCGTCGAGAGCCCGTCAGTGATGATGTCGATATTGGCGCCGAATCGGCGTGAAAAGAGAACGATAAGTAGCAGGCTGCTGACTAATCCGGCTGCCAGAACGGCAATGATCCTGACGTCCATTCGCCAGGCTTGCTGGCGGATATCTTCCGTCAGTTCGTTAGCCCATATATAACCAATGACTTCGCCATGCCGTTCTATTGGGATCATTGAGTTGAGAATGTCACCGCGAACTTGTCGTCCTGAATAGACTACAGGGGTGTTGTTGTCCATCACCTCATGTCCGGGATGGTCTGTCGCGATGGTGATACCAACATTGCTTTGATAAAGCGCAGAGGGTGCATAGGTGATAATCGCATCCAGCGCTTTGTGGTAATACCCTGCACCCACGCCGGGAAACGCCTGTGTGATCCGTTCTGTAATGGAGCTCAGCTCTTCATTAAGCGCACGAATACGCGCTTCACGCGGCAGATTATCGAAGTGGCTAAAGCGATCGCCCAACTCATCGTTCAGCAGGGTTACTACCGATGATAATTTTTTCTCTTTTTCAGATAAGACTGCTGAACGGCCTTCGGTTTCTACGATATAACCAATAGATATTGTTGGTACAATAACCATCAGAATGGCCATCATGATCATCTGATTGCGTAAACGTCGCGGATATAAGCGGCATATGAGCCCTTTCAGATTGCGCATCATGACATCCATGTAGTGTGTTTGGTCAAACACGATTATCACGGGTTGAGGCAACGGTTTCTCAGCGGTCTATCATACTCCCGCAAAGAGATGGCATTGCGATGCGGGGCATTTCCCGCTACCTTAACCACACTTTATTGATTCCCTGAGGCGGAGCTTCGCCCTTTTGAAATACCTTGCTTCCGTTCATGCAACCCTAAAAGTTTCACGCTATCTGTTCAGGGCGCTGGCGCTACTGGTTTGGCTTCTGATTGCTTTTGCTTCTGTGTTCTACATTGTGAATGCGTTGCATCAGAGAGAGTCTGAGATTCGTCAGGAGTTTAACCTCAGCTCCGATCAGGCCCAACGCTACATTCAGCGCACTTCTGACGTGATAAAAGAGCTGAAATATATTGCTGAAAATCGCTTAACGGCGGAAAACGGTGTGATGTCCCAACGGGCACGGGATGATAAAACCGTCGTGCCTAATTTTGAGCCGTTGTTTGCCGATTCCGACTGTACGGTAATGGGGAATACCTGGCGCGGATCGCTGGAATCGCTGGCGTGGTTTATGCGCTACTGGCGAGACAATTTTTCTGCCGCTTACGATTTGAATCGTGTGTTCCTGATCGGCAGTGATAACCTCTGCATGGCCAATTTCGGCCTGCGTGATATGCCTGTTGAACGTGACGTCGCTCTGAAAGCGCTACATGAGCGCATCATCAAATACCGTAACGCGCCACAGGAAGAAAACGGCAATAACCTGTTCTGGATAAGCCAGGGGCCGCGTCCCGGTGTAGGGTATTTTTATGCGCTTACACCAGTTTATCTGGCGAATCGCCTGCAGGCGATGCTGGGTGTGGAGCAGCCGATTCGTATGGAGAATTTCTTCACACCAGGCAACTTGCCGATGGGTGTGACAATCCTCGATGAAAATGGTCATGCGTTGATTTCGTTGACCGGTCCAGAAGGCAATATCAAAGCTGAACCGCGCTGGATGCAGGAACGCTCCTGGTTTGGTTATACGCCGGGTTTTCGTGAGCTGGTGTTGAAGAAAAATCTGCCGCCATCATCACTCAGCATTGTCTATTCCGTTCCGGTCGATATGGTACTGGAGCGGATCCGCATGCTGATCCTGAACGCGATTCTGCTGAATGTGCTGGTGGGTGCGGCACTATTTATGCTCATGCGTATGTATGAGCGACGTATCTTCATTCCTGCGGAAAGTGACGCGCAGCGACTGGAAGAACATGAGCAGTTTAACCGTAAAATTGTTGCTTCCGCGCCGGTCGGCATTTGTATTCTGCGCACCATAGACGGCATTAACATCCTGAGCAATGAGCTGGCTCATACCTACCTGAACATGCTGACGCATGAGGACCGGCAACGGCTAACGCAAATTATCTGCGGCCAGCAGGTTAATTTTGTTGATGTGCTAACCAGCAATAATACCAATCTGCAAATCAGCTTTGTGCACTCACGTTATCGCAATGAAAACGTAGCGATTTGTGTACTGGTGGATGTCAGCGCTCGCGTCAAAATGGAAGAGTCGTTGCAGGAGATGGCTCAGGCGGCGGAACAGGCAAGCCAGTCTAAATCGATGTTCCTGGCGACGGTGAGCCATGAGCTGCGTACCCCGCTGTATGGCATTATCGGTAATCTCGACCTGCTGCAAACGAAGGAACTTCCTGATGGGGTGGATCGCCTGGTGACGGCGATGAATAACTCCTCCAGTCTGTTGCTGAAAATTATTAGCGATATTCTCGACTTCTCGAAAATCGAATCTGAACAGCTGAAGATTGAGCCGCGTGAGTTTTCACCGCGAGAAGTGATGAACCATATTACTGCCAACTACCTGCCGCTGGTGGTTCGCAAGCAACTTGGGTTGTACTGTTTTATCGAACCGGATGTGCCGGTGGCGTTAAATGGTGATCCGATGCGCCTGCAGCAGGTGATTTCTAACCTGTTGAGCAATGCGATTAAATTCACCGATACCGGCTGTATTGTGCTGCATGTGCAGTGCAGCGGGGACTACCTCAGTATTCGCGTGCGTGATACCGGCGTGGGCATTCCGGCCAAAGAGGTCGTGCGCCTGTTTGATCCTTTCTTCCAGGTGGGGACAGGGGTGCAGCGCAATTTCCAGGGAACCGGGCTGGGGCTGGCAATTTGTGAAAAACTGATCAGCATGATGGACGGAGATATCTCCGTTGATTCTGAACCGGGAATGGGTAGCCAGTTTACGTTGCGTATTCCACTTTATGGTGCGCAATACCCGCTGAAAAAAGGGGCTGAAGGCCTTGCGGGTACGCGTTGCTGGCTGGCGGTGCGTAACGCCTCGCTGTATCACTTTATCGAAACCAGCCTGGCGAGTGCGGGGATGACAGTACTGCGCTATGAAGGTCAGCAGCCTGAGGCGGATGATGTACTGATTGCTGATGATGCGCAGGAACAGGCCTGGAAGGGGCGAGCAGCGGTTATTTTCTGCCGTCGCCATATTGGTATTCCGCTGGAAAGAGCGCCGGGTGAGTGGGTGCACAGTGTGGCATCACCGCACGAGTTGCCTGTGCTATTGGCGCATATTTACAGCGTTGAACTGGGCAATGAAGAACTTTCAAGCGCGCTACCAGCCCCGGATAAGATCGGTAGCACGAACGATGACATGATGATTCTGGTGGTCGACGATCATCCGATAAACCGCCGTTTGTTGGCCGATCAACTGGGATCGCTGGGATATCAGTGTAAAACTGCTAATGACGGTGTGGATGCGCTAAATGTATTGAGCAAAAACCATATCGACATTGTGCTGAGTGACGTCAATATGCCGAATATGGACGGTTATCGTCTGACGCAGCGCATTCGCCAGTTGGGCTTAACGTTGCCGGTTGTCGGTGTGACGGCTAATGCGTTAGCAGAAGAGAAGCAGCGATGCCTGGAGTCAGGTATGGATAGTTGTCTGTCCAAGCCTGTGACGTTAGATGTGCTGAAGCAAACGCTGGCGGTCTACGCAGAGCGGGTCAGAAAAACGCGGGTATAAAAAATGCCTGATAAGCGTAACGCGCTATCAGGCATTTCTGAGCTTAGAGCCAGGCTCTAAGTGAATTAGTCTTTGTCTGACGGGCTCAATGTCACGGACGACAGATAATTCAGCAATGCAATATCGTTTTCCACACCGAGCTTCATCATCGCAGACTTTTTCTGGCTACTGATGGTTTTAATGCTGCGGTTGAGTTTTTTAGCGATTTCAGTGACCAGGAAACCTTCGGCAAACAGGCGCAGGACTTCGCTCTCTTTTGGTGACAAACGTTTGTCACCATAACCGCTGGCACTGATTTTCTCCAGCAGGCGAGAGACGCTTTCCGGGGTAAATTTCTTGCCCTTTTGCAGCGCAGCCAGCGCTTTCGGCAGGTCAGTTGGCGCACCTTGTTTAAGGACGATCCCTTCAATATCGAGATCCAGTACTGCGCTCAGGATAGCCGGGTTGTTGTTCATGGTAAGAACGATAATCGACAGGCTCGGGAAATGACGCTTGATGTATTTAATTAACGTGATCCCGTCACCGTATTTATCTCCAGGCATGGAGAGGTCGGTAATCAACACATGGGCATCTAATTTTGGCAAATTGTTGATTAGTGCAGTGGAGTCTTCAAATTCGCCGACAACATTCACCCACTCGATTTGCTCAAGTGATTTACGAATGCCGAACAGCACAATCGGATGGTCATCGGCAATAATTACGTTCATAGTGTTCATGTATTGGGCTACCTTGCTACAGCAAGCTCTTGACGTAATTGTCAATGTCGCTGATATACTTTTCTATACCTGGAGCATCCTTCTCTTGAATAAGATGTTCCAGCGCTTCACATAACTGCTTGCCGGGTACCAAATTAAGCATGGCAAACACGCCTTTCAGGCGATGGGCGGTTTGAGCTAACGCAGCGAAATCACTGGTTGCTGCCTCAGTATACAACCTCTTAACATCATCCGGTACTGTGTCCACAAAGAGCGCATAGTAACCGCTGGCATGAAGTTCGGCGTTTTCATCTCCGCCGAGAGGGAGTTGTTGGATCTCTTCCTGCGCCAGTTGTTCTTCAATTAGCGCCAGGACAGCTTCCTGCATCGCATTGCTCATATTAAAGTTGACGCGCAACTGACCAGGGCCAATTTTCCTCACGCCAGACTCATCATCGCTTAAAAGCAAGCCCGAGGCAGTAAGATTAGACGGATTATCAGTTAAAAAGAGATCATATTCTTGACTATTTAACCGTTCATCGGGCGTGATGCAGGTTGCTCCCCAGTTTTCTAACTGACGTAACACAATGCTACGTACGTCATTAGAGGTGACATCAACCATCACGCAGACGTCATCCAACAGGCGTTCTTCAATGTCAGCATGCTGGTCATGCAGTGGCATTTTAACATGGACTATATAGCGTGTTCCAAGTTCTTCCCGTGCTTTAATATTCAGGTGTCCGCCCAGTTTACGGGCTAATTGATCGCACAGCCAAAATGTTAGTGGATTTGCTTTACCGTAGCGATCGCTCTGCGTTTCATTAATGAACGGGAAATGCAGATTATCAATTTCATTTAACGTGATCCCTTCACCAGTATCCAGAATACGGAAGGTCAGACGTTCTGCTTCCGACTCGTCCTGGTCAACCTCGAGGGTAATTTTACCAATTTGGGTAGTGGTTACCGCATACTGAATCAGCAGCATCAGAATGC
Source organism: Citrobacter sp. Marseille-Q3906 (assembly GCF_916618775.1). Lineage (NCBI taxonomy): Bacteria > Pseudomonadati > Pseudomonadota > Gammaproteobacteria > Enterobacterales > Enterobacteriaceae > Citrobacter > Citrobacter sp. Marseille-Q3906. Next base: position 2,381,504 of record NZ_CAKAKA010000002.1, on the reverse strand, counting down.
GGCGCAAAGCATCGCGGTCGCCACGGCGCTCGTCACTGGCGCTGAGGTGATTTTTGATTAGCAACTGTAGCCCTTTACGTTTAATCACCGGCAGAACTTCAGGGACCACTTCATCAATTAACGTCTGAATGGAAAACAGCGTTGGGTCGCTTTTCCAGGTGTCGCTCTCCAGAATATTAGCCAACTGGATTTCATCCACCATACGAACCAGAATATCAGCCTGATTTGCCAGCTTCTGACTGTCAGGCGTATTTAGCGCGGCAGCGTTGACGGCAAGTATTCTGGCGGGTTCTTTCAGAGCACTGCCTATATTCTGCATAAAGGCAGCGCGGGCCTGTTGGTTTTTCTCATACAGACGCTGTGCTTGTTTCAGCTTTTTATTAACCAGAATTTCTCTGTCCTGGTCACGAATGATAAAGATCTGTGTACGCGGTGAAATCTGACTGCGGAACAGCCTGATTTCATACAGTTCATTATTAATAGTGGCTTGAATCATGCCCTGATGCTGTTCCGCCATGCTGGTAATGTTTTGCAGATTTAAATGCGGCAGCAGGTGGTCGGCAATTTTATTACTGATGACCGTACGGTTCGCCTCCTGGTCATGTACCAGTAAACCCAGAGGCAGCAGGGAAACAATCTCTTCATTAATGGCCCGCAGAACGCGTAATTCATTATTGGCGGCAAGGTTTGGCGCCACGTCGGTCGAGCGGGCAGGGAGGTGGCGAAAGGTGGTATAGCCAAACAGCGCCAGGGCAAGCAGGGCGATATTCAGTAATAGCGGTAGCAGGATGCTTTGCAAAGATTCAAGGAGCAATGAACCAAACGGTACCTGCCAGACAAGTCGCATATCCGTTGAGTTCAGCGCAGAGGAGATCTCAATTTTACTGTTGTTAAAGCTGATACTGACGCTGTCAGGTGATTCTTTTTCATTAAGATGTTCGGCCGTTGAGGTGGCATCCGGTTCCAGATGGAAGCTGTCCAGCGGCATTCCTGGTGGGATAAGATCATTAATTGGCAAATCAAAAGCGACGACGGTTGCCAGATGCCCCGGCTGATTAAACGTAGTACGTAGCGTGAAGTAATGTCCGTTTTGCCAGGCCAGGCGGCGCAGGGAGGAGAAGCTTTCACGTTCGTCCAGCGCGTTGGCCTGCTGCAGCATTTCAGCACGGCGTGAATCGACGATATTACCTATCGTTGACTCTTTAAAGCCGGAAGAGAGATCTTTTAGCGGCAGCGTTGAAATAAGGATCAGGCTATTGTCCTGACCATTCAGATAATACATTGACCACGGAATATTCTCCGCTCCCCACAGCGTATCCAGATAGGTCGAAATGCGCTGGGTCATCTCCAGCGTCGAGCTGTCGTGTGAACCGAAAATAAGCGCTTCGGTCTTTCTGCGGGGTTTTTCAAGATAGTAAACATCTTGTTTAAGGCGAGTCTCTTGTAGCCCGTCGGCGGTAGAGGAGGTGGTTGTGGCGGCAATGTTGTCATAGATCTGCCAGGTTACGTACCGCCAGGTATCGACCCTTTTATGGATAGCATGAGTGATATCAACTATCTGATAGCTTTTATCTTTTAACCAGGTGTTGACCGCACTCTGGACCATCACGCCCATCATCACTAACAGCACAACGATCAGTAATAAGAAGAAACGGGTAATACTTCCCGGCAACAGGGAGAATCGGGTAGAAACCGTTGTGTCTGACTGACTCATTCGTGTTTATGACCTGTTAAAACGACGCTAAAGATGATGGGGCAGTATAAAGGGTAATGTATGAATTGCCATACTAACGCAACGCCCGTAGTACAGCATTTTTTACCGTGCATTTCGCTGCTGCCATAGTGCTGTAAAGGTGTACAGCGTACAGGGTGAAGTACAAATATAAATGCAAGACCTAAGAATTTAGCATTAAATAACAAGAAATTATTTAATGAATTTATACGTGATGAATGTGAGATGAGAGGGTTAATAATCGTTATAGTTTAGGAGAGTTAGCACAGGATGGTAAGTTTTGTGTAAAGAAGGGTAAAAAAAAACCGAACGCAGAGCATTCGGTTGAAATAGGGGTAAACAGACATTCATGAATGAATGACGGTAATAAATAAAGTTAATGATGATAGCGGAACTATTTTAGTTGCGAGTGAAGATTTTGTTTTGTCATTCAGTGCTATGAGTAAATCTAACTCAATTATTTGATTTTTAAGCATTTTGTAATGAATCTTGATTATTCGTGCTTATTTTGGCTGTTTTTTACATTTAAAAAAGTTCCCTTATATTAATATTTTGAAACATCTATGGTGATAAATGAAACACCTTAAAAGTTTTAGTATCATATTCGTGTTGGATTATTCTGTGTTTTTGCGGAGAATGAAGTTGCCGACTGGTTAATGAACGTTAATCAGTATGCAGTGGCATAAAAAAGCAATAAAGGCATATAACAGAGGGTTAATAACATGAAAGTTAAAGTACTGTCCCTCCTGGTACCAGCTCTGCTGGTGGCAGGCGCAGCAAATGCGGCTGAAATTTACAACAAAGACGGCAACAAATTAGACCTGTACGGCAAAGTCGATGGTCTGCACTATTTCTCCGATAACAAAGGTGATGATGGTGATAAAACTTACATGCGTATCGGCTTCAAAGGCGAAACCCAGGTTAACGATCAACTGACCGGTTACGGCCAGTGGGAATACCAGATTCAGGGTAACCAGAGTGAAGCCAGCAACGACGCCTGGACGCGTGTGGCATTCGCAGGTCTGAAATTCGCTGATGCAGGTTCTTTCGATTATGGTCGTAACTATGGCGTGACTTATGATGTTACGTCCTGGACTGACGTCCTGCCAGAATTTGGCGGCGACACCTACGGTGCTGATAACTTCATGCAGCAACGTGGTAACGGTTATGCGACTTACCGTAACACTGATTTCTTCGGCCTGGTTGATGGTCTGAACTTTGCTCTGCAGTACCAGGGTAAAAATGGTAGCGTAAGCGGTGAAAACGTAAGTGGTCGTAGCCTGCTGACTCAGAATGGTGACGGTTACGGCGGATCACTGACTTATGATCTGGGTGCTGGCTTCGGTATCGGTGGTGCGATTACTACCTCTAAACGTACTGCTGACCAAAATGCTGTTGGCGTATACGGCAACGGCGATCGTGCAACGGTTTATACCGGTGGCCTGAAATACGATGCGAACAACGTATACCTGGCAGCACAGTACTCCCAGTCTTACAACGCTACCCGTTTCGGTACCTCTAATGGCAGCAACCAGACTGCTGCTTATGGCTTCGCAGACAAAGCACAAAACTTTGAAGTTGTGGCTCAGTACCAGTTTGATTTCGGTCTGCGTCCGTCCGTTGCTTACCTGCAGTCAAAAGGTAAAGACATCAGCAATGGCTTCACTAACTTCGGTGACCAGGACATCGTGAAATATGTTGATGTTGGCGCGACTTACTACTTCAACAAAAACATGTCTACCTATGTTGATTACAAAATCAACCTGCTGGATGACAATGCGTTCACCCAGGCTGCAGGCATTGCTACCGATGATATCGTAGCACTGGGTCTGGTTTACCAGTTCTAATCTGCATTTATCTCTGTCAAAGGGCCTGCGGGCCCTTTTTTAATGCCGTTTTTCTGACGTACAAACAACTATTTTTGGTGTACTCTTGCGCCCGTTTGCATGAGGATAATCACGTATGGATATGAATTTTTGTCGTGTAGCCCTGTTGGCTGCAACGATCTTTTTTGTCGGGTGCGATGAGGCCCCGAAATCGGCTCAGCTCCCGTCCCCGACCGCCACGGTACTGGAAGGTAAAACAATGGGAACCTTCTGGCGGGTCAGTGTGGTGGGAATAGATGCCAAACGCGCCGGGGAATTGCAGGCGAAGATCCAGACTCAGCTTGATGCTGACGATCAGCTTCTTTCTACCTATAAAAACGATTCTGCATTGATGCGCTTTAACCTGTCGAAAAGCCTGTCACCATGGCCGGTTAATGACGCGCTGGCGGATATTGTAACGTCTGCGTTACGTATCGGCGCAAAAACGGATGGGGCTATGGACATCACCGTTGGGCCGCTGGTCAATCTGTGGGGGTTTGGTCCGGATCAGCAACCTGTTCATATTCCTGCTCAGGCGCAAATTGATGCAGCAAAAGCGAAGACTGGCCTTTCGCATCTGAAGGTCGTTAATGAGGCCCATCAGAACTACCTGCAAAAAGATTTGCCGGAATTGTACGTTGATCTCTCCACCGTGGGAGAAGGTTATGCCGCTGATCATCTGGCCCGCCTGATGGAACAAGAGGGGATCGCTCGTTATCTGGTCTCCGTGGGCGGTGCGCTGAATAGCCGGGGAATGAACGCCGAGGGGCATCCGTGGCGTGTGGCGATTCAGAAACCAACCGATCGCGAAAACGCGGTGCAGGCGATTGTGGATATTAACGGGCACGGGATCAGTACTTCCGGTAGTTACCGTAATTATTACGAACTGGATGGCAAGCGTCTGTCACATGTTATCGAGCCGCAATCCGGTCGACCGATCGAACACAATCTGGTGTCCGTGACGGTAATTGCTCCGACGGCGCTTGAAGCCGACGGCTGGGATACCGGACTGATGGTTCTCGGAACGGATAAAGCCAAAGAGGTCGTGCGTCGTGAAGGGCTGGCAGTTTATATGATCGTGAAAGAGGGCGATGAGTTTAAAACCTGGATGTCGCCACAGTTTAAAAGCTTTCTGGTCAGCGACAAAAATTAAAAAGCAAGAATACGGGTTTTTGTATCATGCAATGCGGACACACTGAGCCTAAGCGCTATGCTTAACCAAGGAGTCCAAAATGAGAAATATCTTACGCCTGACTGATGATGACCGCTGGCAGTCTGTGTTGGATCGCGACACAGACGCCGACGGTCAGTTTGTCTTTGCCGTTCAAACTACCGGTATTTTTTGTCGTCCCTCCTGCCGGGCGAAACATGCGCTGCGCAAAAACGTCAGCTTCTTTGCGGATGCACAGCAGGCACTGGCTGCCGGGTATCGGCCGTGTAAACGCTGTCAGCCGGACAAAGACAATGCGCAACAACATCGGTTGGATAAGATTACCCGCGCCTGTCAGCTTTTAGAGCAAGAGTCCCCCCTCACGCTGGATGAATTAGCGCAACAGGTGGCGATGAGCCCGTTCCATTTACATCGTCTGTTCAAAGCGACAACAGGAATGACCCCGAAAGCGTGGCAGCAGTCCTGGCGCGCTCGCCGTCTGCGCGATGCGCTGGCGAAAGGGGAGCCGATAACGCAGGCGATCCTTAACGCCGGGTTCCCCGACAGCAGCAGCTACTATCGTAAAGCGGATGCGGCGCTGGGCATGACGGCGAAACAATTTCGTAAAGGCGGCGACAGCGTATCTGTGCGCTACGCGCTTACGGACAGTGCTCTGGGTCGCTGCCTGGTGGCGGAAAGTGAACGCGGTATCTGTGCGATTTTACTTGGCGATGACGATGCCACGTTGATAGCGGAGCTCCGTGAACTGTTTCCCACCGCGCTTGACGAACCTGCAGATGCGCAATTCCAACTGCATGTGCGTGAGGTGATTGCCGTGATTAACACGCGCAACAGGCCACTGTCCTTACCACTGGATATCCGGGGAACCGCATTCCAGCAGCAGGTGTGGCAGGCGCTACGCGCTATTCCCTGTGGTGAGACGGTTAGCTATCAGCAACTGGCCAGCGCAATCGGCAAACCGAAGGCTGTTCGCGCGGTGGCCAGCGCCTGCGGGGCGAATAAGCTGGCGATTGTGATCCCGTGTCATCGGGTGATCCGCGGTGATGGTGCGCTTTCGGGATATCGTTGGGGCGTTGCGCGTAAGGCACAACTCCTGCAACGTGAAACTACCGGCGAGGAAACATAATGCTCGATCTCTTTGCAGATGCGAAACCCTGGCAAGAGCCACTGGCATCCGGTGCGGTAATTTTGCGACGTTTTGCGTTTGACGCCGCACCTTCTTTACTACAGGCGATCTCATCCGTCGCCACCCTGTCGCCTTTTCGCCAGATGGTTACGCCCGGCGGTTATACGATGTCGGTAGCGATGACAAACTGTGGTCATCTGGGCTGGACGACGGATCAGCACGGTTACCTTTATTCTCCGGTTGATCCGCTGACTGGCGCAGGCTGGCCGCCATTACCGGACGTTTTTGTCGACCTGTGTCAACAGGCGGCAATTGCCGCAGGCTATCCTGACTTTCACCCGGATGCATGCTTGATTAACCGCTATAACCCCGGAGCAAAACTGTCGTTACATCAGGATAAAGACGAACCCGATCTGCGAGCGCCTATTGTATCTGTGTCGCTGGGTTTACCGGCGATCTTTCAGTTTGGTGGTTTGCAGCGTAATGATCCGTTAAAACGTTTGCTGCTGGAACATGGTGATGTGGTGGTATGGGGAGGGAAATCGCGTCTGTTTTACCATGGTATCCAGCCGCTTAAGACGGGGTATCATCCGTTGACGGCCGACTGTCGTTACAATCTGACATTTCGCCAGGCGGGTAAAGCGGAATAAAAATAAGAATTATTATTGCTGTAAGCGTTGAGATGTTTAAACTGCGGGCTGTTATTACTTGTCCGGGTTGTACACATGGAACTTTTACTTCTTGTCTGGCGGCAGTATCGCTGGCCATTTATCAGCGTAATGGCGCTCAGCCTTGCCAGCGCTGCGCTGGGAATTGGGCTGATTGCGTTTATAAATCAGCGCCTGATTGAGACGGTCGACACCACGCTGATGGTGCTGCCGGAGTTTCTCGGCCTGCTGCTGTTACTTATGGTCGTCACGCTTGGCTCACAGCTGGCGCTGACCACGCTGGGCCACCACTTTGTCTACCGCCTGCGTAGCGAATTTATCAAACGTATACTGGATACCCACGTTGAGCGCATCGAGCAGCTTGGTAGCGCCTCATTACTGGCCGGTTTGACCAGTGATATCCGCAACATTACCATCGCTTTCGTCCGTCTGCCTGAGCTGGTACAGGGAATTATTTTGACCATAGGATCGGCGGCGTATCTGGCGATGCTGTCGACCAAAATGCTGCTGGTAACGGCAATCTGGATGGCGATCACTATCTGGGGCGGGTTTGTACTGGTGGCGCGGGTGTACAAACATATGGCTACCCTGCGTGAAACAGAAGACAAGTTGTATAACGATTATCAGACGGTGCTGGAAGGGCGCAAAGAACTGACGCTCAACCGTGAACGTGCCGAGCATATCTTTAACCAGTTGTACGTCCCGGATGCCAAAGAGTATCGCCATCATATTATCCGTGCCGATACCTTCCACCTGAGCGCAGTCAACTGGTCCAACATTATGATGCTGGGCGCAATTGGCCTGGTGTTCTGGATGGCTAATAGTCTGGGCTGGGCAGATACCGCAGTGGCGGCGACCTATTCGCTGACGCTGCTGTTCCTGCGTACGCCGTTACTCTCTGCCGTCGGCGCGCTGCCCACATTGCTCACCGCGCAGGTGGCTTTCAACAAACTGAATAAGTTCTCACTGGCACCATTCAAGGCAGAGTTTCCGCGACCAACCGCGTTTCCGAACTGGCAAACGCTGGAAATGCGCAATGTGGTATTTCACTATCAGGATAATGCGTTCTCCGTTGGGCCGATTAATCTGACCATCCATCGTGGCGAACTGATCTTCCTGATTGGCGGCAACGGCAGTGGAAAATCTACTCTGGCGATGCTGCTTACCGGATTGTACCAGCCGCAGTCTGGTGAGATTTTGCTGGATGGCAAGGCGGTAGCGATTGAAAAACCAGAAGATTATCGCAAGCTATTCTCGGCGGTGTTCACCGACGTCTGGTTGTTCGACAAACTGTTGGGCCCTGAAGGGAGAGACGCAAATCCGCAACTGGTGGCGAAGTGGTTGGATCATCTGAAGATGGCGCACAAGCTGGAATTGAATGATGGTCGCATCCTCAATCTGAAGCTGTCTAAAGGGCAGAAAAAACGTGTGGCGCTGCTACTGGCATTAGCGGAGGAGCGCGACATTATTCTGCTCGATGAATGGGCTGCCGATCAGGACCCGCACTTCCGCCGTGAATTTTATCAGGTGCTGTTGCCATTAATGCAGGAAATGGGCAAAACCATTTTCGCCATCAGCCATGACGATCATTACTTTATTCATGCCGATCGTCTGCTGGAGATGCGCAACGGGCAGCTTACCGAGTTAATGGGTGATGAACGCGACGCCGCATCGCGTGATGCAGTAGCCCGTACAGCCTGATCCCATAGGCCGGATAAGGAGCTACCGGCCTACGGTTAACACTCTCATCCGCCGTTTTTTTATCCAACCGGCGGCTCAGTTTATTGTTATTTACATAATTCAGCATCATGATTAACGATATTTCAAATCATGGATTTATGATTAATGTCTGTAATAAATAAAAACAGCGCCAGGCTGCGTGATGAAGAACGTGCGCGTCTGATCTGGCTGCTGACCACTGATAAAGCCATTATTTCTACACTGTTGGGCAAGCTTACCCTGGCTGAGCAATATGACGTCGGTACATTAGCCGACGATATTGCTGAGGTAGGGGCGCTGGTGGCCCACCTGCCACCGCCCGATTTGGCCGATACCCTCGAAGCGTTACCCTCTGAAGAACGTCATGCCTTGTGGCGACTGGTCGAAAGTGAAAAACGCGGAAATGTGCTGCTTGAGGCGTCAGAAAACGTCTGGGACGATCTGATCGATGAGATGACCGACCGCGAGTTGCTGGACGCGTTGCAATATCTCGATATCGATGAACAGATTTATCTGGTGCAGCATTTGCCACGCAACCTGACAGGCCGACTGCTGGCATCGCTGCCGGCAGAGGAGCGGGCGCGTGTGCGCCAGGTGATGCACTACGAGAAGAATCGCGTCGGCGCGATTATGGAGTTCGAAGTCATCACCGTGCGCCCGGACGTGACGCTGGAAGTGGTACAGCGCTATCTGCGACGGTTGGGGAAAATGCCGGAAAACACCGATAAACTCTTCGTGACCGATCGCAATAAAGTCCTCGTAGGCGAACTGACGTTGACCTGTATTTTGCTTAATGATGTGCAGCGCAAAGTCAGCGAGGTGATGGAAGACGATCCGCTCACCTTCGCTCCGGAGGATATTGCAGAAAACGCGGCACGAACGTTTGAACGTGACAACCTGGTCAGTGCGGCGGTGGTGGATCCATCAGGTAAGCTGATGGGCCGTTTGACCATCGATGAGATCGTCGATGTGGTATATGAAGAAACCGACACCGATCTGCGCCGGATGGGGGGGTTAAGCGCCGAAGAGGATGTGTTCGCCCCGGTCACTAAAGCAGTAAAAACCCGTTGGGCATGGCTGGCGATTAACCTCTGCACGGCATTTATCGCCTCACGAGTCATCGACGGTTTTGAACACACGATTTCACAACTGGTGGCGCTGGCTTCGTTGATGCCTATCGTGGCGGGAATCGGCGGTAATACCGGCAATCAAACCATCACCATGATCGTCCGCGCGCTGGCGCTGCAAAATATTCAGCCCGGTAACCTGACGTTCCTGATCCTGCGTGAGATGGGCGTGGCGTTGATCAACGGCCTCGTCTGGGGCGGGATTATGGGGGGGATTACCTGGTGGCTGTATGATGATATGGCGCTTGGTGGCGTTATGACCCTGGCGATGATGCTTAACCTGCTGATGGCGGCATTGATGGGGGTAATCATTCCGATGACGATGGTGAAACTCGGGCGCGACCCGGCTGTCGGCTCAAGCGTTATGATCACCGCTATTACCGACACCGGCGGATTCTTTATTTTTCTTGGTCTGGCGACGCTGTTTCTGATGTAACCACTTGTTTGCATCTTACGATACGCGGCAGAACCAGCATCATCATCACTCCGGCAACCACGCCAATCGCCAGGTTGCCGGTAGAAACCGTCGCGGCAACGGTAATCAACATTACCAGCGTTTCGGTGACTGGCATTTTCACCAGCGCGGCGGGAGTGATACTGTGCCAACTGAACGTTTTTACCGCCACAATCACCATAATGCCGGCCAGTACCGACATGGGTATTTTCGCCATTACTTCACTTAATGCGGTGACCAGCAGCAGTAATACTAATCCGGCGGCCAACGTTGAGAGTCGACTGCGTCCTTTGCCCATCTCAACGTTGACGATTGTTTGGCCAATCATCGCGCATCCGGCAATGCCGCCATAAAACCCGGCCAGAATATTAGCGATCCCCAGTCCCGCACTTTCACGGTTTTTATTCGATGGCGTGACCGTCAGATCGTCAACCAGTCTTGCGGTTAACAACGACTCCATCAAACCGACAAAGGCGATGCTTAGCGCGCAGGGCCAGATAATGGCAAAAGTTTGCCCGTTAAATGGTACCAGCAATTGGGTTAAACCAGGTAGTCCACCGCGCATTGAACCTTCGTCACCGACGGTAGGCAACAGTTGTCCACTGGTCACGGTGAATACCGTCAACAAGACAATGGCAACCAATGGTGCGGGAATATTTTTAATGAATCGCGGTAGCCACAGTACGATCAGCAGCGTCAGGATAAACAATCCCCAGATTAACGGGTTTTTTCCCCAGAAGTGCGGGACCTGAGCAAAGAAAATCAAAATGCCCAGCGCGTTGACAAAGCCCGTCATGACGGCCGCGGGGATAAAACGCATCAGGCGTGCCATGCCTAATACGCCAAACAGGATCTGGATAAGTCCGGCCAGCACGACCGCTGGCAGAATGTACTGCACGCCGTGTAGGTGCACCATTGGGCCAATAACCAGAGCTACAGACCCCGCAGCGGCGGTAACCATTGCCGGGCGCCCCCCCAGAAAGGACATTGCCAGGCACAGTACAACGGAGGCAATAAGACTGACTTTCGGATCAACGCCAGCGATAACGGAAAAGGAGATTACTTCCGGGATCAGTGCAAGGGCGGTAACCACGCCCGCCAACATTTCGCGCACCAGTAAATGGGGCTTACGCAATACGGTTCCAACGGAATGATCTGCCGTCGCGGCAGGGGAGGGATGGAGCGCAGACATATTTACTCTCAGGTCGGAAATGGCCTGATACAGCAGACCGACAAGCATCCGTGCGGTGAATAGCAAAGCGCAGCATAGTACCCGTCTGGTGGGCGGGTTTCCAGAAATGATTGTCAATAACCCTATAAAGAATCAACTTATTAATAACATTTTTAAAATTTAAATATAATTTATAAACAATATTTAATTATTTTTACTTAAGTGTTACCGTTGGTACCGCTCGATTTTCACCTGCAATAAAAGCTAAAAAGCGATACTAAAAGTAAGGCATTAACATTATGAAAAAAGTGACTGCCATGCTCTTCACCCTGGCCGTAGGACTGAACGTTGTCTCTATGGCGGCAAAAGCGAAAGCGACTGAAGAGCAGGAAACGGATGTGCTGTTGATTGGCGGCGGCATTATGAGCGCCACACTGGGAACCTATTTACAGGAACTGGAGCCACAATGGTCAATGACCATGGTTGAGCGACTGGATGGCGTTGCTCAGGAGAGTTCGAACGGCTGGAACAATGCCGGAACGGGACACTCTGCACTCATGGAACTGAATTACACGCCTAAAAAAGCCGACGGTAGTGTCAGCATTGAAAAGGCTGTCGAAATTAACGAAGCCTTCCAGATTTCCCGCCAGTTCTGGGCGTATCAGGTCAACAATGGCGTGATGCATGAACCCCGCTCGTTTATCACCACCGTGCCACATATGAGCTTTGTCTGGGGCGACGAGAACGTGAATTTCCTGCGTGCCCGTTATACCGCACTGCAGCAGAGTACGTTGTTCCGTGGCATGCGTTACTCCGAAGATCACGCGCAAATTAAAGAGTGGGCGCCGCTGGTCATGGAAGGTCGCGATCCAAAACAGAAAGTTGCGGCAACGCGTACTGAGATTGGTACTGACGTAAACTACGGCGAAATTACGCGCCAGCTGATTGCATCGTTGCAGAAAAAACCTAATTTTGCTTTGCAGCTGAGCACCGAAGTGCGTGGGTTTAAGCGTAACGCGGATAATAGCTGGACCGTCACGGTTGCCGATCTGAAAAACAGCGAAGCGGAACACGACATCAAGGCGAAGTTTGTCTTTATTGGTGCTGGTGGCGCTGCGTTGAAACTGCTACAGGAAACCGATATCCCGGAAGCGAAAGGCTATGCCGGATTCCCGGTTGGTGGTCAGTTCCTGGTGGCGGAAAACCCGGACGTGGTCAATCGTCACCTGGCGAAAGTCTACGGTCAGGCGTCCGTTGGCGCACCGCCGATGTCCGTACCGCATATTGATACCCGCATTCTGGATGGCAAGCGCGTGGTACTGTTTGGACCATTTGCGACGTTCTCTACCAAGTTCCTGAAAAATGGTTCCTTGTGGGATCTGCTCAGCTCTACCACCACATCAAACTTTATGCCGATGGTGAATGTAGGGCTGGATAACTTCGATCTGGTGAAATATCTGGTAAGCCAGGTCATGCTCAGCGACGACGACCGTTTTGCTGCACTGCAGGAGTACTATCCGCAGGCGAAAAAAGAAGACTGGCGTTTGTGGCAGGCAGGTCAGCGTGTGCAGATCATCAAAAGTGATGAAGAAAAGGGCGGCGTTCTGCGTCTGGGAACTGAAGTGGTCAGTGACAAAGAAGGAACAATTGCTGCACTGCTGGGCGCATCGCCAGGGGCGTCAACCGCTGCACCGATCATGCTGCATCTGATGGAAAAAGTGTTTAAAGATAAAGTTGCCAGCCCGGAATGGCAGGCGAAACTGAAAACAATTATCCCGTCCTATGGCACGAAGCTGAACGGTAACGTTGAGGCCACGGAACAAGAGCTGCAATATACCAGTGAAGTTTTGGGTCTGAAGTACGATAAACCGCAGGTCGCTGATGAAGCACCGAAACCGCAGCTTAAACCTCAGGCACAACCGCAACCTGAGCAGAAAGCTGTCGCAGATATCGCACTGTAAAGAAAATGCCGGATGGCACTGCGCTTATCCGGCCTACTTCGTGCGTTTGTAGGCCGGATAAGGCGGTACGCCGCTATCCGGCACATTCTCACTTATCGCGCGACTGCGTCCTGAATCTTCTCTTCCGCTTTCCAGATTCGGTATTTCACTTCTACGTTTTCCGGAGTGTAGACCACAATCGGCAATTTGCTGTTGTAACGCACCATACCGTCATCACCCAGATAAGCTGTGATGAATTTTTTCTCTTTTTTGCCGTCCGGGCAGGCCATCATGGTCGAGACCGGGGAGCTGACTTTGTCAAAAACATAGTAGTCGTATCCCCAACCTTCCAGAGTTTTGCTTTCCAGCTCTCCACCAAGGCGATGCCTGTTGCAGTCAACTTCCAGCGTTTGTCCGATCAGCAGTTCCACTTTTAGAGTAGATTCATCTTTCTCAGGAGCGAGCTGGATAACCTGGCGCTTCATACCTTTGTCGGCTTTAGGATAAGGCGCTGTTTTTTCCAGTGGTTGAGTGTTGGCATCGTTGTTTGCAGCCCACACAGAGGTGCTGGCAACGGCAGCTAACAGGACGGCAGGGACAATAGTCTTCATCTTATTGTTCACAGTTTTTCCTTTCTTCTGTCTTCTGAACGTATCTATGGCAGGTTAGCATATTCACATCATCTATTAATCTAAATTTACTTATATTTTAAGTGTATTGGCTGAGTGTTTGTTATTAATATGGTGATATATCCTAAGAATTATCTCATAAATAAGATAATTCTCTTTTTGCGGTGTTCGTTATATAATTTAGTATATAACTAATTGAAATGTGAGCAAAAGCGCGTTTTTTTCCACCAACCCCACACTCTTTTGATCCGGCAACAGCATTTACCCCGATTGGGGTATGCACCTCTAACACATCCTGAAATATCTTACTGTTAAAAATAACTACTCATAAATAGTGCGGTTTTTATTGTCGTTCAACCCGCTCAGGGAGAGCGTCATTATGGAAGGACAATGTCATGGTTGATTTATCCCGTCGAGGCATGTTGACAGGCAACTGGCGTAACGCTGGCATTGGGATCCGTCCGCCGTGGAGCAAGGAAGAATCTCATTTTCTGGCCCATTGCCTCCGTTGTGACGCCTGCATCCAGGCGTGTGAAACCGACATCCTGCAGCGAGGCCAGGGTGGGTATCCGAGCGTAAATTTCAAACACGGCGAATGCAGCTTTTGTTACGCCTGCGCACAAGCCTGTCCCGAATCACTTTTTCTTCCGCGCCACACCAGGGCATGGGAACTGAACTTTACGATCGGTGAAAACTGCCTCGCAAATCAGTCTGTTGAGTGCCATCGCTGTCAGGATAGTTGTGAACCCATGGCCATTACCTTTCGCCCCACGCTGTCTGGTATTTACCAGCCACAGCTCGACAATCAGGGCTGTAACGGATGTGGAGCGTGCGTCGCTACCTGTCCGGTTTCAGCCATTAACGCGGAGTACAACCATGGACACTAACTGGCAGGTCTGCAGCCTGGTCGTTCAGGCAAAAAGTCAGCATATCAGCGATATCGCCACGCAGTTGAGTACATTTCCAGGTTGTGAAGTTGCACTCAGTGATGTGGAAAGCGGCCAACTGATCGCGGTGGTAGAAGCTGAACAAAGTGAAACGCTAATGAAAACAATTGAGTCGGTACGCAACGTTGCGGGCGTACTGGCGGTGTCGCTGGTTTATCACCAGCAGGATGAGCAAGGTGAGGAAACACCATGAAACTCAGTCGTCGTAGCTTTATGAAAGCTAACGCCGTTGCGGCCGCTGCGGCGGCTGCCGGGTTAAGCGTGCCGGGCGTAGTCCGCGCGGTAGTCGGTCAGCAAGAAGCTATCAAATGGGACAAAGCCCCGTGCCGATTTTGCGGTACAGGTTGTGGCGTATTGGTAGGGACTCAGCAAGGGCGTGTTGTGGCATGCCAGGGCGATCCGGATGCGCCGGTTAACCGTGGACTTAACTGCATTAAAGGTTACTTCCTGCCTAAAATCATGTACGGCAAAGACCGTTTAACGCAGCCGATGCTACGCATGAAGGATGGCAAATATCACAAAGAAGGCGAATTCACCCCAATTAGCTGGGACCAGGCCTTCGACGTGATGGAAGAGAAATTCAAAACGTCCCTGAAAGAAAAAGGGCCAGATGCCATCGGCATGTTTGGCTCCGGTCAGTGGACCATCTGGGAAGGTTATGCGGCGGCGAAGCTGTTCAAAGCGGGTTTCCGTTCAAACAACATTGACCCGAACGCACGTCACTGCATGGCATCAGCGGTAGTCGGTTTTATGCGTACCTTTGGTATGGATGAACCGATGGGTTGCTATGACGATATTGAGCATGCGGATGCTTTTGTTCTGTGGGGCGCCAATATGGCGGAGATGCACCCAATTCTGTGGTCACGCATCACCAACCGTCGCCTGTCCGATCCTAATGTCAATGTGGCGGTTCTCTCTACCTTCCAGCATCGTAGCTTTGAACTGGCCGATAACGGCATCGTCTTTACGCCGCAAAGCGACCTGGTGATCCTCAACTACATCGCAAATTACATCATTCAAAACAATGCGATAAACCAGGATTTCTTCAGCAAGCACGTTAACCTGCGCAAAGGTGCGACGGATATCGGCTACGGTTTACGTCCGACGCATCCGTTGGAGAAAGCGGCGAAAAACCCAGGTTCTGATGCATCCGAACCGATCAGCTTTGAAGAATACAAAGCGTTTGTTGCGGAATATACGCTGGATAAAACCGCAGAAATGACCGGCGTTCCGAAAGATCAACTGGAACAACTGGCGCAGCTGTATGCCGATCCGAATAAGAAAGTCATCTCCTACTGGACGATGGGCTTTAACCAACACACGCGCGGCGTGTGGGCCAACAACCTGGTCTACAACCTGCACCTGTTGACCGGCAAGATCTCCCAGCCTGGCTGTGGTCCGTTCTCTCTGACTGGCCAGCCTTCCGCTTGTGGTACCGCGCGTGAAGTAGGGACGTTCTCCCATCGCCTGCCTGCGGACATGGTGGTGACTAACGAAAAACACCGTGATATCTGCGAAAAACACTGGCAGATCCCAACCGGTACTATTCCGGCGAAAGTGGGTTTACATGCGGTAGCGCAGGATCGTGCGCTGAAGGATGGCAAGCTCAATGTTTACTGGGTGATGTGTAACAACAACATGCAGGCCGGACCGAATATTAACGAAGAGCGTATGCCTGGCTGGCGCGATCCGCGCAACTTTATCATCGTTTCCGATCCGTACCCGACGGTCAGCGCCCTGGCGGCCGACCTGATCCTGCCGACAGCGATGTGGGTGGAAAAAGAAGGGGCCTACGGTAACGCTGAGCGTCGTACTCAATTCTGGCGTCAGCAGATTAAAGCGCCGGGCGAAGCAAAATCGGATTTGTGGCAACTGGTGCAGTTTGCCCGTCGTTTCAAAACGGAAGAGGTCTGGCCGGAAGAACTGTTGGCGCAGAAACCAGAACTGCGTGGCAAAACTCTGTATGACGTGCTGTTTGCAACGCCTGCGGTGACGAAATACCCGGTTAGCGAACTGGCTGAAGATCAGCTTAACGATGAGTCCCGCGAGCTGGGTTTCTACCTGCAAAAAGGGCTGTTCGAAGAGTATGCATGGTTTGGTCGCGGTCATGGACACGATCTTGCACCGTTCGATGATTACCACAAAGCGCGCGGGTTACGCTGGCCGGTAGTTGAAGGTAAAGAGACCCAGTGGCGCTACAGCGAAGGTAACGATCCGTACGTGAAGGCTGGAGAAAGTTACAAGTTCTACGGCAAGCCGGACGGTAAAGCGGTGATTTTCGCACTGCCATTTGAACCGGCGGCAGAAGCGCCGGATAAAGAGTATGACCTGTGGCTCTCCACCGGACGTGTACTGGAACACTGGCACACCGGCAGTATGACGCGTCGCGTGCCTGAACTGCACCGTGCCTTTCCGGAAGCCGTGCTGTTTATCCATCCGCTGGACGCGAAAGCACGCGATTTGCGTCGTGGCGATAAAGTCAAAGTGGTCTCCCGCCGTGGCGAAGTCATTTCGATTGTGGAAACACGTGGGCGTAACCGTCCACCGCAGGGGCTGGTGTATATGCCGTTCTTCGACGCCGCACAGCTGGTGAACAACCTGACGCTGGATGCGACGGATCCGCTTTCTAAAGAAACGGATTTCAAGAAGTGCGCTGTGAAACTGGCGAAGGTGTAAGTCGCTATGTCCCGGTCAGCAAAACCCCAAAATGGCCGCCGCCGCTTTCTGCGCGATATGGTTCGCGCAGCTGGCGGACTGGCAGTTGTTGGCGTGGCGCTGGGGTTGCAACAACAAACCGCACGTGCAACCGGCGTGCGGTTACGCCCGCCTGGGGCATTGAGTGAGGACGCATTTGCCAGCGCTTGCGTACGCTGCGGGCAGTGCGTTCAGGCTTGCCCTTATGACACGCTGAAACTGGCGACTCTGGCCTCCGGGCTGGCGGCGGGGACGCCGTATTTTATTGCCCGCGATATTCCCTGCGAAATGTGTGAGGACATCCCGTGCGCCAAAGTTTGTCCAAGCGGAGCGTTGGATCGGGAAATTGAATCGATCGACGATTCACGCATGGGGTTGGCGGTGCTGCTGGATCACGAGAACTGCCTCAATTATCAGGGATTGCGCTGCGACGTCTGCTATCGCGAGTGCCCGAAAATTGACGAGGCCATCACCCTGGAGCTCGATCGCAATATGCGTACCGGTAAACATGCGCGGTTTATTCCTACCGTTCATAGCGATGCCTGTACCGGATGCGGTAAATGCGAAAAGGTCTGTGTGCTGGAGCAACCAGCCATAAAAGTGCTGCCTTTGTCGCTGGCAAAAGGGGAGTTGGGACACCATTACCGCTTCGGTTGGCTGGAGGGGCAAAATGGCAAATCGTAAACGTGATGCAGGCCGTGAAGCGCGGGCGAAAAAAGGCTGGTGGCAGAGTCATCGTTGGCTGGTGTTGCGTCGTTTAAGCCAGTTTCTGGTGTTGGCGATGTTTCTCAGCGGCCCGTGGCTCGGTGTGTGGATCCTGCATGGTAATTACAGCAGCAGCCTGTTGCTGGATACCATTCCGTTAACCGATCCACTCATTACGCTGCAAAGTCTGGCCAGTGGGCATTTGCCTGCGACGGTGGCGTTAACGGGCGCGGCCATCATTACGGTGCTGTATGCCCTTGCGGGCAAGCGATTGTTTTGTAGTTGGGTCTGTCCGATGAATCCTGTAACCGACTTTGCGAGCTGGTTACGCAGAAGGTTTGAGTTGAATCAGTCAGCGACAATTCCGCGCTATATACGCTACGTCCTGCTGGTTGTCATTTTGCTGGGCTCTGCTGTAACAGGCACGTTGCTGTGGGAATGGATAAACCCGGTTTCTCTGCTGGGACGTAGCCTGGTGATGGGGTTCGGTAGCGGCATACTGCTGATTATTGCACTGTTTTTATTTGATTTACTGGTCGTTGAACATGGCTGGTGCGGGCACCTTTGCCCACTTGGCGCACTGTATAGCGTGCTGGGAAGTAAAGGGGCGTTAACCGTTTCGGCGAAAGAACGCGAGAGATGTAACCGCTGTATGGATTGTTTTCATGTTTGCCCGGAACCGCATGTGCTACGTGCCCCGGTGCTGGATGAGCAAAGCCCGGTGCAGGTGACCAGTCGCGATTGCATGGCCTGCGGTCGCTGTGTGGATGTCTGTTCTGAGGATGTTTTTACAATAACAACACGATGGAGTTCGGGAGCGAAATCATGAAAAGCCATGACCTGATTAAAGCGCTGAGTCAAATGACGGCAGCGCTGGCCCTGGTAGTCAGTGGGGCAGTTTGGGCTGCAAACGGAGTGGATCTGAGCCAGTCACCGGAAGTTTCGGGGACGCAGGAAGGGGCGATTCGCATGCCGAAAGAGCAGGAGCGTATGCCGCTGAACTACGTTAACCAACCACCGATGGTTCCGCACAGCGTTGATGGTTACCAGGTTACAACTAACACCAACCGCTGCCTGCAGTGCCATGGCGTGGAAAGCTATCGGACAACCGGCGCGCCGCGCATCAGCCCGACGCACTTTATGGACAGCAATGGCAAAGTGCTGGCGGAAGTGGCGCCGCGTCGCTATTTCTGCCTGCAGTGTCATGTCCCGCAGGCTGATGCTGCTCCGATTGTCGAAAATACCTTCACCCCCTCGAAAGGTTACGGGAAATAAGAGGTCATTATGGAAAATTCTAACCGTAAACCAGGCTGGATTAAGCGCGTCTGGCAATGGTGGCGTCGCCCCAGCCGTCTGGCGCTCGGCACGCTGTTGTTAATCGGCTTTGTGGGCGGCATTATTTTCTGGGGCGGTTTTAACACCGGTATGGAAAAGGCCAACACTGAAGAATTCTGTATCAGCTGTCACGAAATGCGCAACACTGTCTATCAGGAATACATGGAAACCGTACACTACAACAACCGTAGTGGTGTACGTGCGACCTGCCCTGATTGCCACGTCCCGCATGAGTGGGGCCCGAAAATGATTCGTAAGATTAAAGCCAGCAAAGAGCTGTATGCGAAAGCGTTGGGGTTGATAGACACACCGCAAAAATTTGAAGACCACCGTCTGATAATGGCGCAAAATGAGTGGCGGCGTATGAAAGACAATAACTCGCAGGAGTGTCGTAACTGTCATAACTTCGAGTTTATGGATTTAACCGCCCAGAAAGGTGTTGCGGCTAAAATGCATGACCAGGCCGTGAAAGAAGGACAAACCTGTATCGACTGCCATAAAGGGATAGCGCACAAACTCCCCGATATGCGTGAAGTTAAACCGGGATTCTAACAGGATGTTGATGCGTGCAAATGCTTGAAGCCAGGGAACTGCTCTGTGAGCGGGATGACAGAATACTGTTTAGTGAGCTGTCATTTCGCGTAACCGCGGGTGAATGGGTGCAAATTACCGGGAGTAACGGCGCAGGGAAAACCACTTTGCTGCGCTTACTTACTGGTCTGGCTCGCCCTGATGCCGGAGAGGTTTGCTGGCAAGGGCAACCACTGCATCAAGTGCGGGACAGTTACCATCAGGAACTGCTTTGGATCGGACATCAGCCGGGAATTAAAACCCGGCTTTCGGCGTTGGAGAATCTGCGTTTCTTCCACCATGATGGCGATACTGCTCAGTGCCTGGCCGCTCTGGCACAGGCCGGGCTCGCCGGATATGAAGACATTCCAGTTAATCAACTCTCTGCCGGACAACAACGCCGTGTGGCATTGGCTCGTCTGTGGCTGACCCGCGCCCGGCTCTGGATCCTGGACGAACCGTTCACTGCGATTGATGTCAATGGCGTTGAACGCCTGACTCAGCGTATGGCACAACATACGGAGCAGGGCGGTATTGTTATTCTCACGACTCATCAGCCTCTGAATGTAGAGACCAATAAAGTGCGGCGTATTGCGCTGACCAGCGAGAGGGCTGCGCAATGATGTGGCGAATTTTCCGTTTAGAACTGCGGGTTGCGTTCCGTCATAGTGCGGAGATTGCCAATCCGTTATGGTTCTTCCTGATTGTGATTACGTTATTCCCGCTAAGCATTGGCCCGGAACCACAACTGCTGGCGCGAATTGCGCCGGGTATTATCTGGGTTGCAGCACTGCTGGCATCATTACTGGCGCTGGAGCGCCTGTTTCGCGATGACCTTCAGGACGGCAGCCTCGAACAGCTGATGTTACTGCCATTGCCGCTACCGGCGGTGGTGCTGGCGAAGGTAATGGCACACTGGGTCGTGACCGGCCTGCCGTTGCTTATCCTCTCGCCGCTGGTGGCGTTGCTGTTGGGAATGGATATGTACGGTTGGCAGATTATGGCACTGACGCTGTTGCTCGGTACGCCGACGCTGGGTTTTCTCGGGGCTCCAGGCGTTGGATTAACGGTTGGTCTGAAGCGTGGCGGTGTGTTGTTAAGCGTGTTGGTACTGCCGCTAACCATCCCGCTGCTGATTTTTGCGACCGCTGCGATGGATGCGGCCTCTATGCACTTACCCGTTGAAGGGTACATGGCGATTCTGGGCGCACTGTTGGTGGGGAGCGCGACGTTAAGTCCTTTTGCGACGGCGGCTGCGTTACGCATCAGTGTGCAGTAGCACGATTTTTATTTTAGCGTGCCTGATCAGGCGATTTTCCGCCATCAGGGACAACGGCAGTTTCATTTGTTTTGCTTGAGTCTGGTGACTGAACTATGTGGAAAATACTTCATCAACTGGCGATGCCCCCACGGCTCTATCAGATCTGTGGCTGGTTTATCCCGTGGCTGGCGATTGCCAGTGTAGTGATACTGGCAACGGGTTGGATCTGGGGATTTGGTTTTGCACCTTCGGATTATCAGCAGGGGCAGAGCTATCGCATTATCTATCTGCACGTCCCGGCGGCAATCTGGTCGATGGGGATTTATGCCTCGATGGCGGTTGCGGCGTTTATCGGCCTGGTCTGGCAGATGAAAATGGCCAATCTGGCTTTAGCCGCGATGGCCCCTGTTGGCGCAGTGTTTACCTTTATCGCACTGGTGACCGGGTCGGCATGGGGTAAACCAATGTGGGGAACCTGGTGGGTATGGGATGCCCGACTCACTTCTGAACTGGTGTTGCTGTTTCTCTACGTAGGCGCTATCGCACTGTGGCACGCATTTGATGACCGCCGCGTGGCGGGGCGTGCTGCCGGTATTCTGGTGCTGATTGGCGTTGTTAACTTACCGATTATTCACTACTCGGTGGAGTGGTGGAATACGTTGCATCAGGGATCGACCCGTATGCAGCAAAGTATTGATCCGGCGATGCGCACGCCGTTGCGTCTGGCAATCGTCGGCTATCTGTTGCTGTTTATCACGCTGACGCTGATGCGCATGCGTAATCTGATTTTGTTGATGGAAAAACGCCGCCCGTGGGTGAGCGAACTGATCTTAAAAAGAGGCCGCCAATGACCCCTGCATTTGCATCATGGAGTGATTTTTTCGCGATGGGCGGTTACGCCTTGTATGTCTGGTTGGCTGTGGCTATGAGCGTTGTCCCTATGATTGTACTGGTGCTGCACTCTGCGTTACAGCATCGGACGATATTACGCGGTGTAGCACAGCAACGGGCAAGAGAAGCCCGTATGCGCGCGGCACAAACGCAACGGGAGGCGGCGTGAATATTCGACGTAAAAATCGACTCTGGATTGCCTGTGCGGTGCTTGCGGGTCTGGCATTAACCATCACGCTGGTGCTCTACGCGCTGCGTTCTAATATCGACCTGTTCTATACGCCGGGCGAAATACTCTATGGTAAGCGTGAAACCCAGAAGATGCCTGAAGTCGGTCAACGCCTGCGTGTGGGGGGCATGGTTATGCCTGGCAGCGTTAAACGCGACCCGCAATCCCTGAAGGTGAATTTCAGCATCTATGACGCCGAGGGCGTAGTCGATGTGACGTATGAAGGTATCCTGCCGGATCTGTTCCGTGAAGGGCAGGGGGTCGTTGTGCAGGGTGAACTGGAAGAGGGGAATCATGTGCAGGCAAAAGAGGTCCTCGCCAAACATGATGAGAATTACACCCCACCGGAAGTCGAAAAAGCGATGCAGGAAAATCACCGTCGCCCGGAAAGTGTTTATAAGGATAAAACGTCATGATGCCTGAAATTGGCAATGGGCTTCTGTGTCTTGCACTTGGCGTTGCATTGCTGCTCTCGGTCTATCCTCTGTGGGGCGTAGCGCGCGGTGATGTACGGATGATGGCCTCTGCACGGCCATTTGCCTGGGTGTTGTTTATCTGCGTGATGGGTGCGTTTCTGGTGTTGGTAAACGCATTCGTGGTCAATGACTTTACCGTGACCTATGTGGCCAGTAACTCTAATACTCAGCTCCCGGTTTGGTATCGGGTAGCGGCAACGTGGGGCGCGCATGAAGGCTCACTGTTGCTGTGGGTGCTGCTGATGAGCGGCTGGACGTTTGCCGTGGCGCTGTTTAGTCAGCGGATGCCGCTAGATATCGTCGCTCGTGTACTGGCTGTGATGGGCATGGTCAGTGTTGGTTTCCTGTTGTTTATCTTGTTTACCTCTAACCCGTTTTCTCGCACCTTGCCTGATTTCCCAGTCGAAGGGCGCGACCTGAACCCGCTGTTGCAGGATCCGGGGCTTATTTTCCATCCCCCGTTGTTGTATATGGGCTATGTCGGTTTCTCAGTCGCTTTTGCATTCGCGATTGCCGCGTTGATGAGCGGGCGTCTGGACAGCACGTTTGCCCGTTTTTCGCGCCCCTGGACGCTGGCGGCGTGGGTGTTTTTGACGTTGGGGATTGTGCTCGGCTCCGCCTGGGCGTACTACGAGCTTGGCTGGGGCGGTTGGTGGTTCTGGGATCCGGTCGAGAATGCTTCGTTTATGCCGTGGCTGGTAGGCACAGCGCTGATGCACTCCCTGTCGGTTACCGAACAACGTGCCAGTTTCAAAGCCTGGACGCTGCTGCTCTCGATCTGCGCTTTCTCGCTATGTCTGTTGGGCACTTTCCTCGTGCGTTCAGGCGTACTGGTGTCGGTACATGCATTCGCCTCCGATCCGTCGCGCGGGATGTTCATTCTTGCCTTTATGGTCATGGTGATCGGTGGATCTCTGCTGCTCTTTGCCGTGCGTGGTCATAAAGTTCGCTCCAGGGTGAATAACGCCCTCTGGTCACGTGAATCGCTGCTATTGGGGAACAACGTTCTGTTGATTGCCGCCATGCTGGTGGTGCTGCTGGGCACATTGTTGCCGCTGGTGCATAAACAGCTGGGGCTAGGCAGTATTTCGATTGGTGAACCGTTCTTCAATACCATGTTCACGTGGCTGATGGCACCGTTCGCACTGCTGTTGGGGATTGGACCGTTGGTTCGCTGGGGTCGTGACAGACCGCGTAAACTAAAAACATTGCTGATTATCGCGTTTGTCACCACATTTGTACTGTCGCTGCTGCTGCCGTGGCTGCTTGAAGACCGCATTGCCGCGATGACGGTAGTAGGTCTGGCAATGGCATGCTGGATATTTGTGCTGGCGATGTCTGAAGCATTCTTGCGTATTTCACGCGGAACGAAGTTGACGCCAAGTTACTGGGGGATGGTGTCAGGCCACGTGGGGCTGGCGATTACTATCGTGGGGATTGCCTTTAGTCAGAACTACAGCGTTGAGCGTGATGTGCGTATGAAGGCTGGCGATAGCGTGAGCATACATAATTATCAGTTTACATTCCGTGAAGTTAAAGATATCACCGGGCCTAACTACCGTGGTGGCGTGGCGATTATTGGTGTAACACGTGACGGTAAACCGGAAGCGACGCTGCATGCGGAGAAACGTTTTTATAACAGCACCAGTTCCATGATGACCGAAGCGGCAATTGACGGTGGTTTTACGCGTGACCTGTATGCTGCGTTAGGCGAAGAGCTGGACAATGGCGCATGGGCCGTGCGTCTGTATTACAAACCGTTTATTCGCTGGATTTGGGCCGGAGGGTTGCTGATGGCGCTGGGCGGATTGTTCTGCCTGTTTGATCCACGCTATCGCCAGCGCGTGCGTCCACGCACAGCTGAGCAAAAAAACGCGCCGGAGGCTGTATGAAGCGCAACGCACTCTTAATCCCTTTTATTATTTTTCTCGTTATTGCGGCAGCGCTGCTGTGGCAACTGGCGCGTAACGCCCAGGGAGATGATCCCACCAATCTTGAATCGGCATTGATCGGTAAACCGGTACCGACGTTCCGCCTTGAGTCGCTGGAGAATCCGGGGCAGCATTATCAGGCCGATGTACTAACGCAGGGTAAACCGGTGTTGCTCAACGTATGGGCGACATGGTGTCCGACCTGCCGTGCTGAACACCAGTATCTGAATCAGCTGTCTGCAGAGGGCGTGCGGGTGGTCGGTCTGAACTATAAAGACGATCGTCAGAAAGCGATTGTCTGGCTGAAAGAACTGGGTAATCCATATGCGCTTAGCCTGTTTGATGGCGATGGCATGCTTGGATTGGATCTGGGCGTATATGGCGCGCCGGAAACTTTCCTGATCGACGGTAAGGGAATTATTCGCTACCGCCACGCTGGCGATTTGAATGCCAGAGTGTGGGCAAGCGAGATCAAACCGTTGTGGGATAAGTACAGTAAGGAGGCTGCGCAATGAGATTTTTACTGGGCGTATTGATGCTGGTGATCTCTGGTTCGGCGCTTGCCACCATCGACGTAATGCAGTTCAAAGACGAAGCGCAGGAGCAACAGTTCCGCCAGCTTACTGAGCAATTGCGCTGCCCTAAGTGTCAGAACAACAGTATTGCCGACTCTAACTCGATGATTGCTACCGACCTGCGTCAGAAAGTCTATGAGCTGATGCAGGAAGGGAAAAGCCAGAAAGAGATCGTCGATTATATGGTGGCGCGCTACGGCAACTTCGTCACTTACGATCCGCCGCTGACGCCGCTGACGGTTCTGTTATGGGTGATGCCCGTCGTGGCGATCGGCTTGGGGGGCTGGATTATTTTTGCCCGCTCACGCCGTCGTATACGATTGAAACAGGAAGAATTTCCAGACGATATCACTCCGGATGGAAAACGTGGTGGATGGTGGCTGTATGTGCCAGGCGTTGTAGTCGCATTGGTGGTTGGCGCGGTGAGCTATTATCAAACGGGTAATTACAAGCAGGTTAAAATCTGGCAACAGGCTACAGCACAAGCTCCGGCGTTGCTGGAACGGGCACTGGATCCGAAGGCTGAACCACTGAATGAAGAGGATATGACACGCCTTGCGCTGGGACTGCGTACGCGACTGCAGGCCGATCCTGGAAACGTTGAAGGCTGGATTATGCTCGGACGCATTGGAATGGTATTAGGTAATGCCAGCACGGCGACAGAAGCCTATGCCAACGCCTACCGACTGGATCCTAAAAATAGCGATGCGGCGCTGGGTTATGCGGAAGCGTTGACCCGTTCCTCCGATCCAAATGATAACCGTCGGGGAGGGGAGTTATTGAGTCAGTTGGTCAGGGGCGATCATGCTAACGTGCGTGTACTGAGTATGTATGCTTTTAACGCCTTTGAGCAGCAGCGCTTCGGTGAGGCGGTTGCGGCCTGGGAGATGATGCTGAAGTTATTACCCGCCAACGACACTCGCCGGGCGGTGATTGAACGCAGCATTAAACAGGCGATGGAGCAGTTGTCGCCGCAGGAGAAATAAGAGCGGAAGATGCCGGATAGCGACCCTAAGAGTCTTATCCGGCCTGCGCATAAGCCCGATAGCATAGCGCTACCGGGCATTCTGCGTATTACTGTATTCCACGCGTTTGCAGAAACAGGATGGTGGCGGCAACACGAGAGCGCACGTTGAGCTTGCGCAGCAGGTTGCGAATATGCACCTTCACCGTTTGTTCCGAAATATTCAGTACGGACGCAATCTGCTTGTTTGACAAGCCCTGAGCCAGTTCATGTAAAACATCCAGCTCGCGTTCGGTAAGTATACTGAACGGATCTTCTTCCGCACCAAACAGTTCACGCTCTCGCAGGTATTCGCTGACGCGTGCGCTGAAGGCTTTACCGCCTTTAGCACCACTGCGAATGGCTTCAAGCAGAACTTCTGGGTCGCTGTCTTTCAACAAATAGCCATCAGCGCCGGCATCAATCAATGCGTATACATCGCTTGCGGAATCTGACACGGTAAGAATGATGATTTGCGCAGTGATGCCATCCCGGCGCAGCGCATTCAGGGTATCAAGTCCGCTCATTCCCTTCATATTGAGATCCAGCAGGATCACATCAAGGTCAAG
The DNA here is from genome assembly GCF_916618775.1 of Citrobacter sp. Marseille-Q3906. Classification (NCBI taxonomy): domain Bacteria; kingdom Pseudomonadati; phylum Pseudomonadota; class Gammaproteobacteria; order Enterobacterales; family Enterobacteriaceae; genus Citrobacter; species Citrobacter sp. Marseille-Q3906. The sequence goes on along the minus strand of NZ_CAKAKA010000002.1, from coordinate 2,354,716 downwards.
ACGGTTTGCCAGATCGATTGCACTTGCACCATCACCCGCTTCGGCGACGACTTCAAATGCGCTATCCAACTGTAGCAACTGACTAATTCCTCGTCGCATCAGTGGGTGGTCATCGACAATAAGCACCTGAAAAGGCATTGCTTCAGGCATACTATTCTCCTGAGTATTTATTAGTATCATTATTGTTTTCAGCACGTAAATCGTCCAGATTCATCGAGCTGATGAGAGAATAAATTTTACCCTAATTTGTGCATGGGTAAGTAGCAAAACCGTCAAAGTTTAAAACGGGCAGGGGTGGGAGAGAGATGAGGTCTACTGCCAGGGCGCTGCTATAAAGACCAACTGCATGGCAAAATGAACATACCACTGGCCAGTGGCTATGTAAGCAGCTCCCTTGCTGGACATCCCTCATCGAGCTAGGAGGGTTCCGACGTACGAGTTAACAGCATATCAATCAACTTTTCATCGAACAGAACAGGGACATAGACAGTGTGAGTATATTCTAAAGCATCAGGAGGATGTGTGTATTCAAAAAGCTCAATATCATGGCCGTCGCGTCGGGTGATGCAGTGTTGGGCCATGTATTGCTTGTAGACGTAGAGTATTCTGTCTGATGTCGAACCCACTTTTTTAGTAAATGTAAAACGCAGATAATCCCCGGAGATAACCGGTAAAGCGGGTAGTTCTTTCTCCTTGCTAAACTCCGCAGTGACACCAATGTGGTAGTCGAAACTAATTTTATCACATTTCAAATTTACGGGTTTGCACAATGTATAAACCTTGTCGGGAATAGTGAGGAGCAAACTGGAGAATGTTTTTTCAAGTTCTGCTCTCTGCATGGTATGGGCTTTACCGATGTGATAAAAATCACATTCATACTTTCCAGAGACGCCATAGAGTTCAAGGTGCGGAATGTAAATATAACTCACGTCCAAATCCATGAGTGCGCCGTTTACTTTATGACCCCAGGCCGGAATTTTTCCAAATATAACTTCACTGTTGCTTCTGAATTCAACGGGCGTTGTACCAAAGCACTCTTTGAAGTATCGAGTGAAAGCTTGTTGGCTTGAGTAAAAGCAAAGCTCTGATATTTTTTTCACGGAGAGACCGGAGAATTTTAGGGCGAGTGAACACCGGTACATCTTGATCCCCATAATATAGTTTTTGATAGAACACCCCATCCTGGATCTAAATATCCTGTGGAGTTGAGCACTGCTGTAGCCTGAGCGAGATATAATGGAGGGGATGCTGATATTCTCATCCTGGCCTTCATCGATAAGCCTGAGCAGTTGCGTTATAAATTCATCGCTCAAAGGTCCTCACTTACATCTGGTTATAGCGAATCAAGTATAAGATCCTGTTTTAGAATATTACATTCAGATAATCAATAGCATAATCACAGAGTGATATTATTTGGTGGTAATAATCCAAAAAAAGAGTAATAAAGATAACTCGTTACAATTAATTAACGCAGATGGCGTTGCTGAGCGTAAAATTACTGGAAAACGCTGTGCAAATAATAACGTCTGGTATTATACTCGCCGTGAGTTTACTGGCACCATGATAACGCTGATGAATGATTATTGATTGCTTTATACAAATAAATAATTTAATTAAATTTTATTTGTTATGTTTTTGTTGTTTTTGTTTATTTATTCTCATGATTGTTTATTTGAATTGCGCTCTAAAGTTCGTTGAGCTGATAATCTTACGGTAACGCGCTGGTGCTATAAAAATGTCATGAGTAGATACTCTCTATATATGCCGATGTTTCTCAAGACACCTGCCGTTGCGCTTATATATTCAATATTAAGTCATTTTATTTTAGGAACGGAATAAATGAAATTAACAAAAATTGCAGCGGTGGTTATTCTGGCTGGCACTCTGTCTTCATTCGCACAGGCGGCCACGCCAGCACCAACTGATTCGGGCCATGGTTCTGTCACCTTTACGGGGTCAATTATTTCTGCAGCGTGTTCTATTGCGAATGATAAGCAGGATGTTTATCTGGGGGAAATCTCCAATGCGGCGTTGGAGGCGGATGATAACTCGGGAAGATCAACACCGGTGAATTTCACCATTAATCTGCAAAATTGCGATACCGGTCCCGGTAATAGTACTGTATCTACAACGTTTACTGGCGCAACTGATGCAAACGATCCCGATGGCGCACGCCTGGGTATCACAGGTACGGCTTCCGGTGCGGGTATTGTATTAACTGATGGTGCGGGCAAACCTATTGCCTTAGGTACTGCGACAGATCCTCAGGGCATTCAGGATGGTAACAATAGCCTGTTGTTCTCTGCGTACCTGCAGGGTGATGGTGCCTCTGCCACCATAGTCCCTGGGGAATTCACTGCGATTGCAGACTTTACCCTGGCTTATAATTAATCATTCCCTGGTATAGTGCCTGTTACTGTACGCCCGCCTGTGCGGGCGTATGGTGGTCAATTTGCTGAAGTGAGTTCATGATTGGAATAATACGTTATACCTGTATTTTTATTTTTCTCTTAGCATATTGCTCTATCGTTACTGCGGGCAGCGTCCGGTATAACAGAATGCATTTTCATGGGGTTATTAAAGCACGGGCATGTAATATTTTCATGGCAGGAGGGGAACAGCAGATTGATATGGGGGAGTTAATTGAAAAACAGCTGGAATATAATAAAAAAACTCTTTCAGAGCGATTCTCTATTCATCTTGAACATTGCGTATTTGATGTTAACTCAAAAAATGATACGCCATGGCAGTATTTCCGCGTTACGGTAGATAGCGTTGATGCAGACAATTTTGCTGAACCGGATGCCAACGCGGGAAACATTATCTTGCAATTATTAAATAAAGGTATGCGAGCAAGTAATAAGGGTGAAAAGGTTGGTAATTACACAAAAGTAAGCAATACAGATATGCGTCTTGACTATGCCTTATCGTTTAAAGAGAGAAATGTCTTTGGCCCTGCGGATAACCTGCCATTGATACCTTCTTCATTTATCGTTGAATATAAGGTGAGTTACTTTTAGTTTTTTATAAATCATTCGCAAGAATAACTGACAACGATGGAACTGGAATGTATAGCTCTATAATGTTGCCGTTAACCAGGCGCATAATTTTTGGCATGTGCTTGTCTTTTGTTTTTTTACAGTGCGGTGTATACGCGGCTGATTATGTTGATTTCAATACTGATATTCTGGACGTTAATGATAAAAAAAACATCGACTTCAGTCGTTTTGAAAGCAGCGGGTATATTATGCCGGGAGATTACAGCTTTAAGTTAAAAATCAATCAGAATGAAATAGATGAACAGCCTATATCTGTTTATAACAAAGATGATGATAAAAAAGAGACAGAAGCTTGTTTCAGTAGTGAGCTGGTGAAGCAATTCGGGCTAAAAGAAGAGTTCTTACAAAAAATTAGCATGTGGCACCAGGGTCAATGTGCTGATATTACTTCGCTGGAAGGCGTAATTGTCAGCCCTGATATGGGGGCTGCGGTGTTGAATATCAGTATTCCCCAGGTCTATCTGGAGTATGTTTCCAACGACTGGGTGCCAATCAGTATGTGGGATGAAGGAATTCCTGGGTTGCTAACAGATTACAACCTCAACTTTCAGAGCAATACACAGGAGAGTGAAGGTAGCACCGATCGTACGTTGTCGGGTAACGGAACGAGTGGATTAAATATTGGGGCATGGCGAGCACGCGCAGACTGGCAGACGAATTACGCTAGCGGTTCAAGCGGAAATAGCGGAAGAAAAAAATGGGCATGGGATCGCAGCTATGTCTATCGTGCTATGCCTAAATTAGGCGCTAAGCTGACATTAGGTGAGGACTATATGAATTCTGATCTGTTTGACAGTTTTCGCTTTGTTGGCGCCAGTATGATATCTGATGACAATATGCTGCCACCCAATTTACGTGGCTATGCGCCAGAAGTCTCTGGTGTGGCAAAAACGAACGCCAAGGTGACTATTTCACAACAGGGGCGAATTATTTATGAAACGCAGGTCGCTGCCGGCCCTTTTTCAATACAAGATTTAAACAGCGCTGTATCAGGAACGCTGGATGTGCGCGTTCAGGAACAGGATGGATCGGTGCAGCAATATAAAGTCAGTACCGCATCAATACCCTATTTGACACGCCCTGGAAGTATCCGTTTCAAGGTTTTTTCAGGTCGACCGACCAATGAAAGTCACCAGGCAACAGGTGAAACTTTCAGTTCTGGTGAAATGTCATGGGGGATTAATAACGGATGGTCGCTTTATGGAGGATCCACAGTTAGTGATAGCTATCGTTCACTGGCTGTTGGCGTCGGGCGAGATCTTATGATGTTGGGGGCGCTCTCATTTGATGTTACACGTGCAGATGCCAGGCTAAATAACTATCAAAGCGAAGATAAAATAGGGCGTTCCTATCGCCTGAGTTATTCGAAACGATTTGACGACACAGGGAGCGAGATCACCTTTGCGGGATATCGTTTTGCAGAAAAAGATTTCATGAGTTTTAGCGATTTTCTTAATTATGTATCAACAACGGATGCATTTCAGGAAGATAAAGAAATGTATACGGTGACGTTTAGCCAGCAGTTTGTTGATTCAGGAACGAGTCTGTATGTGAACTACTCACACCAGACCTACTGGAATAGCCCAGAAGAAGATCGCTATAATCTCTCGTTGTCGCGTTTTTTTGATATGGATAAGTGGAAGAATATTAATATTTCATTGACGGCATATCGGAATAAATTTGAAGGCAATAATGACGATGGCGCTTATATATCGGCGTCAATACCGTGGGGCGACACCGCAACCGTAAGTTATAACTCAACGTTTAGTGATTCGAGTAACTCGCATCGTATTGGCTATTATGACCGTCTGGAAAATGGCGATAATTACCAGATTGCTACCGGGAGTGGTAACGAAGGGATGAATGTGAGTGGCTATTATGATCATTCTGGAGATTTATCAGATGTCACTGCAAACCTGGATTATGAGCAAAATCAGTATCGTTCAGCTGGCTTAACGTTGCGGGGAGGCATTACTGCCACAGCCAAAGGCGCTGCGTTGCACAGAGTGAATTCACTTGGTGCTACCCGTGTACTGGTCGATACCGTCGATGCTGCAAATGTCCCCGTCCATGGTTATGGCGATACGGTATTAACGAACCATTTTGGGAAAGCGGTTATTACAGATGTTACACAATATATCAAAAATAATTTAAGTATCGATATCGACAATATGCCGGATGATGCGGAAGCGACGTATTCTGTTGCATCGGCAACATTGACTGAAGGGGCAATTGGGTATCGCAAATTTAACGTGATATCGGGTATGAAAGCATTGGCTGTTATACGCCTTGTCGATGGTAGTTTTCCACCCTTTGGTGCCAGCGTACACAATGACGGGAATCAGGAAGTTGGTATTGTTGGCGGAGATGGTCAGGTTTATCTGAGTGGTTTAAACCCAGGAGCCAGCCTGCAGGTAGTATGGAGTGAGGACGACAGTTGTAAAGTAGTGATTCCGGAAAAACTGGGGCAATTGGATCTTACCGATACATTGCTTCTACCGTGTATCCATTAGAGATAAATAAATTTCGTTAATTTAAATTGGGTTGAGAAGATGAAGAGATCAAGATGTAGAATGTATTTTGCCGTTACGTTAACGGGTATCGCCTGTTCAATGCTGTCATCATATGTAAATGCGGCTATTTCACTGGATCGAACCCGGGCGATTATTAATGGTGATGATAAATCCATCAGCCTGAGTATTAGCAATGAAAATAAAAACCAACCTTACCTGGCTCAGGCATGGATTGAAGATCGGCAAGGGAAAAAGATTTCTTCTCCTTTAATTGTGTTACCTCCTGTTCAGCGTGTGGAACCTGGTGCGAAAAGTCAGGTAAAAATTCAAGCCTCTCCTGCATTGGCACAATTACCCCAGGATCGGGAATCGCTGTTCTATTTTAATCTGCGTGAAATACCGCCGCGCAGTAAAACACCGAATACATTGCAAATTGCGTTGCAAACCAGAATCAAGCTTTTTTACCGACCAAAAGCGATCGCCATGGATAAAACCCAGGCAGCGGATGGTGATTGGGTAGAGAGCACAACTCTGCAGCGTCAGGGGGACAAATTTATTTTGAATAACCCCAGTCCTTATTTTTTAACAGTGGTTATTGCTCAACCTGGTGTAAAAGGGAAAACGGTTAAATTTAAACCAACAATGATTGATCCACATGGACAGGCAACGCTGGAAGCATCGGCCAGTGAGTTGGGAAACCATCCGGTATTGACCTATATTAATGATTACGGTGGACGTCCGCAAATTCAGTATACCTGCAGTGGCAATACATGCCCGGCAAAATTATTGAAATAAATGCCACAGAAGGGAGTTATGGAGAAAATTCGACTCGTTGTAATTTTTATTGTCTTTTTAATAATGAACTCGGCGTATGCGGATCGATATACCACAATGATAACGGTTTCGGTTAAAGTTGTAGAACCGGCATGTGTGGTGAATGAAAACAAACCGATCAACGTGGATTTTAGCGATCATGTTGCTGTGACAGATGTCGCGGCAGGTTTGGCCGTAAAAGACATTGAGTACACGCTGCAGTGTTATGATGCAAATCCGTCGTCGGTGCCTGTTAATATGTATATTAATGGTTACGCGCAAGGATTTGATAAGGGTAGCGTGCAGACATCACTAAATTATCTCGCAATAAAGATAAAAGCGGATGGTGTGGATTTTCCATTAAATACAGATTTGACTATTAATTCCGGTGGTCCTTATCCTAAGTTGACGGCTACCTTAATTAAGGCGCCGAATCATGACCTGCAGACGGGTGAATTCACCGCTGAGGCAACAATGGTAGTCTATTATCCATAATACGATTCACCATGTTGGTAAGTAAAAGCAGGTACCAGTTTCTGATATTTAACTGAGGATCAGAATCCTTTATTTGTGTCACCAATAAATGTAGGCGATAAGTGAAAATAAATATTTGGCTGTTCGGTATAGCGCTTTGTGCAAGGGGCGGTGTGGTGAATGCTGATAATAATGTACACTTTACTGGTGCATTAATATCAGAACCTTGTGAAATTAATGGCAACCAGCAGATTAATGTTGATTTCGGTGATAATGTTATTACAACAGATGTCTCTGCTGGTCTGGTAACGAAAGATATTACTTACACCTTGGACTGCAGTAATGCTGGCTCCACGAGCAATTTAAGCATGGAAATATCAGGGACAATTGTTGATTTCGATCAGTATGGCGGAAGCCTCGAAACATCAATTCCAGAGCTGGCGATTAAGCTAAAACATGATGGTGCAGATTTTCCGCTTAACAAGAGTCTGCCTTTTACTGCAGGTAGCCAGCCTGTTCTGTCAGCATTGTTGATTCAGGAACCTGGTTCACACCTGCCTACAGGCCAATTCAGCGCATCAGCAACAATGACGGTAGACTACCCATGAAATTTTCTCTGTTACTCTTATTATTCTTTGTTCTCCAGCCCTGGGGAATGGCTCAGGCCGCTGGCCCTAATATGTTTTTCAGCGGGACCCTGGTGATGCCCCCTTGTACCATCAGTAAGGGCGCAAAGGTAGAAGTTGATTTTGGTGAGGATCTGGGGGTCAATAAAATTGACGGCGTGAATTATACCAAGACTGTTGATTATACGGTGGACTGTGACGAGGATTATGTGGCTAACCAGTTGGCGATCGTTATCGAGACGACGAGTCCAACCATTTTTGATCCGTCGGCAGTTGCAACTGACAAAAACGGGCTTGGCATCAAGGTGATGATCGGCACGCAACCAGTTACTTTTGCCCAACCAATTGCTGTCGACGATCCCACATCCCCGCCGGTTATCAGTGTCGCTCCGGTTAAAGATCCCGCTATTACGCTGGAGGAGGGCGCCTTCGAAGCTTTCATGACTCTACGCACGGATTACATATAGGTAAGCCATGAAGCTCAATATTCTTCTGTTCAGTGTGCTTTTACTGTTGAAATACAATCCGCTCTATGCTGATGGCAATGTCCATCTTTCAGGGGCGCTGGTTTCGGAACCATGTACGCTGCCTGACGGTAGTGACAATATTCCGCTTAATTTCGGGACCGTGGTGGATAAAGATCTCTACGCGCACGAGCGTACTGATAGCAGTGCGTTTACGATTCATTTGGCAGATTGCGATCCGTCTGTATTGTCGACGGTCAGCGTTACGTTTCAGGGAACAGAAGAAACAGAGTTACCGGGTTTGCTGGCGATAGATCCCGCCAGTACGGCAAAGGGTATTGCGATTGGTATTGAAGGCGATAATGGGACATTACTGCCTTTGAGTACGGCGAGTCCCTACGCTAACTTGATACCGGGAAATAACGATTTAAATTTTCAGGCGTTTGTCCAGGCCACGCCGACAGCGATGGCTAATAAAGCCCTTGTTGTCGGTGAGTTTTCGGCGACAGCCACCTTTGTTCTGGGTTACCAATAAATATTATCGTCGAGGTTTAAATGCGCTATTTATTATCCAGCCTGTTGTTAATTATCTCTTCAGCGACGGCAAGCCAATACCCGGTGATAAGTTCTATCACTACTGATACACAGGACGCTGAGCATATAGTTTACCATATTACTCAGCATTTAATTAATTACCCGGACCCTGCGATTGATGCGATACCGCCTGCGGGCTATATGTATGCAACTTTGGCAATGAAGCATCCAAAATATATCTATGATGGTAACCCTCAGACATTAGTGATGCCGGGTTATGTAAGAACATCGAGTAGCAAAAGTTACAGCGAATCAGCGCTGGAAGCATACAATAGTCAACAAGGTATCACTACGTTTATTTCACCGTCGGTATCCGAACCGTTAAAACCGGGCCAGGATTGTATAGGCTATTTCTTTACTCCGTCTTTAGACCCGAATATGGGCTCGTCTGCGATTAAAGCGCCTGCAGGGTGTGTGGGCATACCGCCTGCACAAGAGTGGTGTAAGATAGTAACGCCAGAACTGGTATTCGATCACGGGGTAGCTACGTTGGAAGATGCTGAAGATAACAACATAGCTGATAAAACGGCAAATCTTCGAGTGAGTTGTACTGCCGATATGCAGGTGACTTTTAACCTGATGAATACGGATACTGGTGGCTATGAATCTGAGTCGATTAATTTAACTCCATCTGGCAGAGCATTTATTTCTGTTGATAATAAGGCGCTTAATAGCACTCGTAATATTCCTATTTCTCTAAAGGCTGGAAATAATGACCTGCCAGTAATTAGCCGAATATCTGATATTAACGCCACTGGCGTTTATTATGGAAGCAGTGTGTTGATAATGGAACCATATTAACTCTATTTGTTTCTGAAGTGTTAATAATTATCTTTTTATATCATGGCCTGATGATTATATAGATTCTGTTTGCGGGTGCGGATATCCTGTAGCATATAGGGCTATCGCATCTTTATTATTTATTAATATTGTTTTTTATTACTGTGAGCCAGTATGAACTCTCGCACGATTGTAAAATTTTCCCTACTGATGCTATTTATTCTTTTTGTCGGAATTTTATCATGGCCATGGAAAACGCTCTCTGGATACGGAATGGATATCACGCTCAATATTCTGGTCTGGATCTGGGTAGCTCTGTGGGGAGCTGCTCTTTCAATTCTGCTATGGCGTAAGAATATTAAGGGGAGTCTGCCTTTGGTACTTCTGCTCGCGGGCGCGATCCTGATGAGTTTACCACTGGCATGGACACCAATGAGTTCATGGGGAGAATCACTTACCCGTCTGGGGGGGATCTGGGCAATGGCTCTGCTAATGGGGCTACTTTTACAGTTTCCCCTGCGGGGACGCGAACGTCAGTGTATTTATATGATTATTATTGCAGCAGGGATTATTCAAACAGGGATTTCCTGTTGGCAAATTCTGGCACCGGAAAATGCTGCTGCCTGGACGGAGTATTCCTTTGCCGGCCAAAATGGCCGTCCTGCAGGCACGTTTCTGCAAATCAATCTGTTAGGTTCTTTTTTAGCAACCGCTTTCCTGTGTGCACTGTGGCTAATGTCTTCAGGACTGACGCCAGGTTTGCGCAAAGCATCCATGCTGTGTTCTGTGCTGTTGTGTGCCGGTGTCATTATTACTCAGTCCCGTTCAGCGCTGCTCAGTGCCATAGCAGGTGGTGTTTTGATGTGCATTTTTAATCGCAAGAAGCCTTTTATTCTTGCGGTTTTGGTGGTGACTTTGCTGGGGTCATTCGTGGGTGAGGCAACTCTCAATCAACGCGTCAAGCTGTTACCGCAAACACTAGATACCGCTATGGGGAATTTAACGGGGACAAACCACGACGAGCGTCCTCGTGATATCGACTTGAGAACAGACTGGAATCGCCAGCATTCTGATGCTGAACGTTTCACTTTACTCAAAGGCGGGATGGCGCTGATTTATTCGCATATTTTTAAGGGGAGCGGACTTTCTTCTTTTGAAACTGCTTTCCCCAAGGCTTTGGCCAGTGAGGGAATAACCAATCCTTTTACTGTGACGGTTCGTTACCCACATAACGAATTAATTTATGTCTGGTGCGAAGGCGGAATACTGGCATTAACAGGGATCTTACTTTGGTTGTCTCTTGTGATTGCGCCGTTTCGGGCAATTAAAGCACGTAATGTCTGCTCGCGTGGGGCATTACTATTACCTCTGTTGCTACATATTATGACGGAGTATCCCTTGTATTTATCTGCTGTACATTGCGTGTTATTGGTTATATTGCTGTGGCTGGCACTTCCAGTGACGATCAAAAACAGTGAGAAACGCTGGCAACCTTCATTTCCATTACGCTTGGGAATACAGGCAGCAAGTTATGTTCTCTGTCTGTCAGGCACCCTATTTATGGTGACCGCACTGCAGTCTGCTAAACAACTGCGTCAGGCAGAGGATTTTTGGTTAAGCGATCCTTCATTATTGGCCGTTTCTGGTAATGATTATGCACAGGCAGACCATTTGTTGTTTGATCGGGCAGCTAGCGACCTGGCGCTTTTCAATATTAATTCTGATGTCTCGTTACTTATACAGTTTCAGTCTCAGGCCGGAGAGTGGCTGAAGTGGCATAACGATTCAAACATGATGGACTCAATGAGAAAAATTGCCTTGTATTTTAATAATTCACCACAAGCGCAATACTGGAATTATCGTGGTTGTTTGAGTTTTCCACAGGATACTCGCTTTTCATGTACAACATCTGTAATGCAAGGGAAACCACAATAATGAATGAGTCCAAAGCGCTACAACCCGTATCAGCGGTGCAAATTACTCATCTGGATGAAATGGTTGGCGGCTGGTTTATTGGTGCATTTACACCTGCTGCTTATTCGACGAATGATGTTGAAGTTGCTGTAAAACATTTTCCTGCTGGAGTGGTTGAAAAGGCGCATGTCCACCGGATTGCTACAGAAATAACATTGCTGCTACAGGGACGAGCACGGATGGCTGACAGGGAACTGAACGCAGGCGATATTATCACTCTGGCACCGGGAACCGCCAGTGCATTCGAGGCTCTGGAAGCGTGTATTACCGTGGTAATAAAACATCCCGGTGCGCTTAATGACAAATATTTTGAGAGTTAATGTGATGCTGAATATTGTGATTCCAATGGCAGGTCGTGGAAGCCGGTTTGCGCAGGTGGGTTTTACTGATCCAAAACCCTTCATCTCCATTGCCGGTGTGCCGATGATTGAACTGGTTATTAATAATTTACGCCCGAGCTGCCCACACCGGTTTATTTTCATTTGTCAGCAAGCACATCTGGAACGCTATGATTTTGCTGCGCGTCTGGAAAGTCTGGCTCCAGACTCTCTGGTTATCAGCGTCGCTGATATTACTGATGGCGCACTTTGCTCTGTTTTGAGTGCCGCAGCGTTAATTGATAACAGTTCCCCTTTGATGATTGCCAATTCCGATCAGTGGGTAAATATCAATATTGACGACTATTTAGCAGAAATCGAACGCCGCGACCTCGATGGCTTTATTATGACAATGTCGGCAACTGATTCTCGTTGGTCGTATGTTAATTATGATGAAGAAGGGTGGGTATCTCAGGTCGTCGAAAAAGAAGTTGTTTCCAGTGAGGCGACTGTTGGCATCTATAATTTTCGCTCTGGTCGTGATTTCTGCCGTCTGGCGCGATCGATGGTTGCACGCAACGAACGCAGCCAGGGGGAATTTTATGTCGCCCCTGTGTATACCCATATGTATCGTGAAGGGTTATTTCGTATCGGTACTTATAATATTGGCTGCAATGGGAAAGGGATGCATGGTCTGGGTACACCTGAAGATCTTGCGCAATTTATGAAGAGTAAGGCCCTGAAAAATGCCCTGGAGAAATGTGAGGCAACGGTATGAGACTTATTGCCTGCGTACACCGGAGAGGATTACGTTGGCCTGTATGCCGGGTATTGCAGGATCCTGAACGCTGTTTTTCCCGACTTCCTGATAATACAACTGTCATTACATTTGCGCGGGTTAAGAGTGCTCCAGTACATAAACTGACAGCAGTAGATCGCTTTTTAGACATCACTAGCGCTAATGTTGTTTGTTCACACTGGGATTTTTCCCCATTGGCGGCTCAGTTACTATGGGATACTGCACATCTTATTCCTGTGGGTGGTTGTCTCTATTTACTTGAATCGGAAGGCGTAGGGGAATTACTCTCCAGGTCCTATTATAAAAATAGATTCGTTGAGATCACATCAGCAATCCCGGGTATTCGTTGTTTCCAAAAAAAGAGTCTATTACCAGCCGAAAATGATCGTGGTCTGGATGCCTGGAGTTTCTGTATTCCGGTTGGTGGCACCGATGCAGACATGTTAAATGCTTGTGTGGAACGGATTCTCTCTTTGGGGGTGAAGCAACAAGAGATCATTCTATGTGGCCAGGTACCTGAAGACTTTAGCTATTTTAGTAAAGTGAAAATTATTGGTGAAGCATTACCCGAATATCCAATACATATTACCAAAAAGAAAAATATGCTGGTAAAAGCGGCTACTTTACCTAATTTATGTATTCTTCACGATCGTGTTCTGTTGCCCGTTAACTTCAAAGACGCAATCAAGCGTTTTGGTGATAATTATCCCTTCGTTGGTTTTCAGTCATTCTGGTTTGCTGATCAGTGGCAGGCTACACCGCGTCGTTATTCCGACTTTGGTACGATATCGTCAGTACCTGAGGCTTTAATAAAAGCTGAGCGTTTACGTCGCACAGAAATTAAAGAATTTAACCCGATGAAAATGGCTGCGCAACATCCCGTTCGCTCTCATTTTGGTCATGATTATCTGACCGGCAGCCTCTATTTGTGTAAGCGAAGCGTTTGGCATTGCTTGCCACAGAATGAGAACCTGTTCTGGGGGGAGTTTGAAGACGTAGAGCAGGGAATTCAAGCGGCAGTAGCTGGTATACCTTCTCGTGTAAATCCTTATTCACTGACAGAATCGCAGCGCTATCGCAGCATAATGCATGGATATGGCGTGCTATCTGGAGTGGTGAAAAATGGTTGTATCAGACAAGAACGATCTCCAATGGAATGGTGGGGATTTACACGCAAACCTGCACTGGATATTACTCATCAGGAAGGGATAAAGCGTCTCGCGGCTTTTGCTCAACGCTATACGGGAAGCGATATTCTGGTTCGTCAGATACAACATCGCCCCTTAACCGGAGTGCGTCGCTTTTGTCTGATAGCGAAATTATTGTGGCAAACGCAAGGTAATACCAAACATCTGGTAGAAGATTGGTTCAAGGAGGTTTTATGTGAATCTTATGATCCGGTCTCGAGAGAATCATTTCAGTTTGTACTGAATAGTGCAGCAAGTGTCGCGGATAAAAAGCTTTTTTTCCTTAAGCATATTAGCCTGACGCGCCAGTTATTTAATAATTTTTTCTCTTCACCTTTCATTATGCCCGATAAAACTCAAGAAAAAACAGGGATCAATAAATTTATAGGAACATTCATTGCCGCAGTCTGGTTGAAGTTCTTTAGTCGACATACGGCTTTCCCTATATCGTTACTGCAGCTCTGGCGTATCTTACGCAATCACAGAGGTGTTGTATGACACAAATTAATGTACTGAATGCACCGCTTACCACCGTACATTCATGGGCAGAAGGAAATAGCGAAGCGCTGTTATCATTATCTGGCATTAATGATACTTGTACTGTCTGGATTACACTGTGTGATGACCGGATAGTTGAAACCAGAGAAATGACGGAAGCCGGGCCTACATATCCGCTGGTTTTCATTATTTATCAGAATGGGATGCAGGAAGCACCAGAAAAGATTTGGCCAATGTGTCTCCATTATATCAATGCGGTCGCGCGCAATACACAGCAAGTGGATCTCATTCTCACAGGCGAAATGATCTCTCATCGGTATGCTGCGTGGGTAAACTGGTTGAATTTTGTTTCTGATACACCATTACCATTGCGTCGGCTGCTCCTCTTAAGTGTTTTGAAAATAATAGCCTATGGCAATGGGTTTTTTATTCAAAATAGAGCCGTACAATTTGTATCCCGCTTATTCAGGAAAATGTAATGAAACAACTAAGCCTCGTTATTCAGGGGCCTGTGCAAACTAAAGAACAAACTCTTGAGCAGTTTTTATGGCAGCTGCAACGAGTGCGGGATACATTTCCTTTAGCTGAAATTATTGTTTCATCCTGGGATATGGCTGATGCCGGGAACGAGTTTCTCGCCGACTTGTTATCACATATGGATATTACGTTGGTTCTCAGTGACGATCCTGGTCCCATTATCGGCTGGGAGTCAGCAGGTAAGCATTTGACAAATGTTAATCGCCAGCTAGTTTCTACTCGCGCGGGGTTGAATGCTGCAACCCGGGAACTGGTAATTAAGCTACGTACTGACTGTTATCTCACCGATCGATCTATTGTGAGGTTACTGGAACAGCATGTTGCTGCGGATGATGGCTTCATTCGTGATAATACGTTTAGTGTATTTTCTCAGCGCGTTATTACTGCCAGTTGGATCGCTCGTGATGCCAGAGGGAGCCTACCTTTTCTGTTTCATCCGGGTGATATTTTTCTTGCAGGACGCACGGAAGATATTAAAGTATTTTTTAATTCACCACTAGCCACTCGAGATCTCTTCATGCCCACTATATTTCCTGGGGGCCTGTGGTGCGCATGGCGTTATGTACCTGAGCAATGGCTGTGGGTTCATGCCATTAAAAAAGTTACGGGTAAATCTGTTTTTGATGGCAATTCCCAGCGCTCGGAACAATTAATATCTCTTTCGGAACAATATTTTCTGGCAAATTTTATCGCTTTTAATCCTGAACACCTTGGGTTGCGTTGGCCTAAGTTTCAGAGAAAATATAAATGGCGAGGTGCCTTCAGTGTTTATTCTTATTCACGATGGTTACGTTTATATAAACGCTATAATGGAGTGAAGGCATTTACTCCTCGAGCGCTTGTCAGTTATCTTATAACACGGGTATGGCGTTGGGGATATATTATACGTGCAAGGTTGCTTTGCTGCGAAGCAATACGTCGCGTAGTCTTATCTGTCTTTATTCATCGGAGCGAATAGATGAGTATCGTTAATGGTTTTATTTCTGATGTAAACAGGAGAGCGACGATATATGAGGTCTGGCAGTCGAGGCACCTGATTGTACAACTAATAATACGTGATTTATCCGTTCGCTATAGCCAGACTCTGTTGGGATGGCTATGGGCATTTTTAAATCCAGCCATGAATATGGCAATGTATTACGCTATTTTTGGGGTGATGGTACGGTTTTCACCACCAGAATATCAAGTATCTTATAGCTGGGTGCTGTTATGTGGGTTGATTTTATGGATGCTGTTTGCCTCCACGCTTAATGCCGTATCCGAATCTCTTATTAATAATATACAATTGGTTAAGAAAGTGTATTTCCCGCGGGTTGCACTGACATTTTCTTGCATAGGTGTTAACAGTATTGATTTTCTCATTACTATGTTCTGGTTAATTTGTATGCTCCCTTTTTTAGGGACTGACTGGTCTGTCTATCAATTGCCATTATTGTTTATTTGTAGTGGGGTGATGGTGCTAACCGGGTGGGGAGTAGGGTGTTTGATGGCGATACTTAGAACTCGTTTTCGCGATTTTCGCCATATTATCCCCCTGTTAACTCAGTGCTTGTTTTACGCAACACCTGTTGTCTGGACGCCTGGTTTACTGCCTGAACGTTTTTACTTTCTGACAGTATTAAACCCACTGAGCGGTATTATTTCTCTTTTTCGTTATGTCTTACTTGGCGGGGCTTGTCCTTCCTTTATCTTGTTGATTATCAGTTTTTCGGGGTGCGGATTAATCATTCTGGCGGGTTATTTTTGTTTTAATCACTATGAAGCATTAATTGTGGACAGAGAATGATCAGATTCGAAAATGTCAGTAAATGTTATCTCCGACATCAGCTACAAGGAAACTCGCTGCGTACGGCACTGGCGTTCCAGCGCAATAACGAGCATGAGTATTGTAATGCGTTAACCAGCGTCAGCTTTAATCTGGTGCAGGGTGAGTCTTTAGGTGTCCTGGGACGAAATGGTTCAGGTAAATCAACCTTGTTAAAACTCCTGACGCGAGTGACTCGCCCTTCGTCAGGACGCATTTTTGTTCGCGGACGTCTGGCCTCTCTTTTGGAGGTTGGTGCTGGATTTCATCATGACCTGAGTGGCCAGGAGAACATTTTCTTGGCAGGGGCAATTTTAGGTATGCGTAAATCGGAAACGCAAAAAAAAATCAAAGAGATTGTCGAATTCGCAGACATTAATGATGCACTTTACCAACCAGTGAGAACATATTCTTCGGGGATGTTTTTACGTCTCGCATTTTCGGTTGGTATCCATTTGGACTGCGATATTTTAGTTATTGATGAAGCGCTGGCCGTAGGGGATATGCAGTTCCAAAAACGTTGTCTTGAGAAGGTAAAAAGCTTCCAGCAGGAAGGGGGAACCTTAGTGTTAGTCAGTCATGATGCTGAGCAATTACGTGCAGTATGTCAGCGGGGTCTGGTCCTTGAGAAGGGATATCTGCTACATGATGGCTCCTTATCTGACGCTTTGAAATATTACTCAACGTTATAAAGAGATTAAGGATATTCACATGCAAATTTTGGCTCATCGAGGGGCCTGGCTCACATCCACAGAAAAAAACTCCCGCGGAGCGTTAGTGTATGCGCTTAAGTCAGGATGGGGAATTGAGACAGATATTCGTGACTTAGACGGAGAGTTGGTGATCAGCCATGATATGCCCCGACGAGGGGTATTGCCTCTGGAAACGTTATTTAAAGATTATGTGAATAATAGCTGTTCAGGCACACTGGCTTTAAATATGAAGGCTGATGGCCTGGCGAATGAATTGAAAGTATTGCTGACCCGGTATCAGATTACACGTTATTTCTGTTTTGATATGTCTGTGCCGGACTCTATGGACTATTTTTCAGCAAATATGATCACCGCTGCGCGTCTTAGTGAATATGAACCTGAAGGAGAACTGAGCCAGCGTGCGTCGGTTTTATGGGTGGATGGTTTTAGCTCTAATAAAGTCGAAATTGTTCTTATTAAAAGATGGCTGGCGTCAGGAAAGAGCGTGAGTTTTGTTTCACCAGAACTACATCAACGTGATCATGAATATTTTTGGCAAAGTCTGAGATCATTGCCTGAAGAATTGCTCAGTCACCCTAACATGATGTTGTGTACCGATTTCCCTGAGCAAGCAGAGGCATTATTAAAATGACACAGATTCGCGCCGTAGTGTTTGACATGGATGGGGTGCTAATTGATGCCAGGGATTGGCATTACCAGGCATTGAACCAGATTTTAGCGATGTTTGGGGTGGCGATTAACCATCAGGATCATCTGCTTGAATTTGATGGTTTACCGACTAAAGATAAACTGACTTTGCTGACAAAACGTTATGGGTTACCTGAGTCATTGCATCCTTTTATTAATGAGATGAAACAGCGTTATACCATGCAATTGATTCATCAACATTGCTGGCCAGTGTTTGAACACCAGCTCACGTTAGCCTGGCTTAGGCGTCAGGGTTATCAGGTGGCTGTTGCGTCTAATTCTATTCGCGACAGTATTGAAACAATGATGAGGAGAGCCCAGCTTTTACCCTATCTGAATTTTTTTCTGTCAAATGAAGATGTTACCTGCGGAAAGCCTGATCCGGAAATTTACAACAAAGCCTTTCAGATTTTAGGGATTACACCCGCGGAGTGTGTCATTGTCGAGGATAATCCACACGGTATTATGGCTGCGAAAGCTTCGGGGGCGCACGTTTTAAGCGTTAAAGAACCAAAAGATGTTACTCGAGATCTGGTACGTAACTTTATTAATCAATGTGAGTCTATAAGATAATGAAGCCTATTTTATTATGTATTAACACCGTCGCTATGAATAGTGAAGATATATTTTCTTCGATTATTAACTGCGTGTTTCAAACTGGAGTACACCATAAGAATATAGATAACATATGTTATCTACCATCAAATAATATGACACCGCTATGTCAGGCGCTGTATGCTGCAGCCGATATTCCAGACCATGTGCCTGTACTGATAACAACAAGTGAACGCCTTCCGGGTTTCTTTCCTGCAGAGATATCATTATCTGGATTAGTTGCAGGGGATGACGGGTGGCTTTTTTTTCATCGAGCCGATTTTTTTCGTCATTGCGCTATGAATGCTATTCGGGCTTATGACCCAACCAGCAATATAATAACTCTGACGGATTGCTGGAATCAGGCTCTGCTCTCTACCGAATATCATTTATAGCCACTGTTATATCGACTCTTTATCTAAATGACTAATGTACTAGCGTTATTATTTCCATTATCTGGAGGTGGTTATGCCACATTTCACTGATGAATTTCATTTGCTGTATGCATCTCAAGTCAGTTCTCTTATAGGTGAGTTATCTTTGTTTGGGGTAACAAAAAAGATTAAACGAGAAGAGATTATCAGGTTTTCTCAGCCGGGACGTTCCGTTGTATTATTAATATCTGGATTTTTTTCAATCTATCATATGCAGGACAATCTGTTTATAGCTTATCAGTCCCCGCAGTCCATTTTCGGTTTGTTGGGGTTAGTTACGGATGTTGACAGTATCTATCTGAAGGCTGAGACGGATGCAGAAATAGTTTTAGTTGATGTTGATGTTGTGCGTGAAAAAGTGGAGGAGAAAAAGTTGTGGAAAGCAGTAGCCATTAATCTTGTCCACATGCTCGCTTTAGCGATTCATCGTGATAGCAAGACGCTCAATAAGACCACCTATCAGCGAGTTTGCTTATCAATTTTAGAGTATGAAAAATTACCTTCAGAAATAAAAAAAAGAGTCGTGCTCAGCAAATATATTATTACGCGAACAACATTATCTCGTTCGTTGGTGATGAGTATTTTAGCAAGACTAGCTAAAGAGGGACGCGTTATGATAAAACGTGGACGATTGCTTTATGTTGACTCTTGTTTAGCGAATTTAAGGGAGTGCAGACACTAATTTATTTGTCAGGTATGTAACGCAGTATCACCCTTCATTTTTCTCGTATGCACGAGGGAGGACGATGATGCAGACATCAAAGAACTCTCTTAAGAAAGGCTCTTCCAAAATTTTTCTCAGGTACACCCCAACAGTTGAGGGATGCTCTTACATCAACTGGAAATAATGAGCGTTTGATATGGCTATAGGCAACAAAAAGCAGCGAGTTTTGCAACTCGCTGCTTTAGGGGGGCTATGAACGAGTTTTGATGACTTGTTCATAAAATTTGATTGGTCGGCACGAGAGGATTTGAACCTCCGACCCCCGACACCCCATGACGGTGCGCTACCAGGCTGCGCTACGTGCCGACGCTATGGCTGCTAATACTACTGCTTTCCACCACGAATGCAAGGGGAGACCTTGCTAACTGATTTATAATTAATCAGTTAGCAATAAATCGTTTCTCATCCGTCAATACCTGCAGCAGCAGACTTAGCTGTGGTTTCTGATCTTTGATTTTCTCGCCGTGCAAATTATACGTCTGGTAATTACCGTTGCTGTTGAGCACCAGCGTCATCTCCGGTGTGGTAATCGCCAGCGTATTGCCGTCGGCTGCTGTTACCCAATAATGGCGGCGCGTGGCATTGAACAGATCCTGCCCCTGAGAATATTCGTTCGCAGGCGTACTGACGTGCAGCAGGCGTTGCATGAGCGTGGTCATCAGGTCGGTATGATCGGTCAGGCTATTAATACGCTGTGCGGGTGTACCAGGCCAGTGAATCACCAGCGGAACCTGTAGATGACCACGAGACCAGTCGAAGTTGTTCTCTTCCTGAGACAGCGGTACACCGCGACCCGCGGTAATGATGACAACCGTATTGTCCAGCTTACCTGATTCACGCAGGGCGCTAAGGATACGGTTAATGTTCGCGTCTACGTCCTGAGCCGCGTTGGCGTACCGTTTAACAAAATTCTTCTGGTTGCTGTCGTCAATGTTGGTACCGTTAAAGGAGACCCATGAGAACCAGCGGTTATCTTCCTGCGCGTAGCGGCCCAGCCAGTTGATCCATTGGTTTGCCGTTTGTTCGTCAGATTGTGTTTGCACGCTCGGCATGGAGAAATCCGACAGTAGCGCCTGACGATAAAGCGGGCTGGTGAAGCCATCAGAAGAGAATAACCCCAACTGATAACCTTGTTGATTCAGCGCGGAGATCAGAGCAGCAGGCGTTCTGGTCGCCAAAATGCCATCCATATAGCTTGGCGAAACGCCATAAAACAGGCCAAAGATACCGTTATCCGAGGTGTTCCCTGAACTCATGTGGCGCGTGAAAGAGATATTCTGTCCGGCGAATTCAGCCAGTGCTGGCATCTGCTTTTCAAAGCGTGAGTAGTTCAGGCCGTCGACAGTGATCAGCAGGACATTCTGGCCGGTTCCCATATCACGATAACGTAGTTCGCTAAGTGGATACTGCACAGAAACAGCTTCCGGGTTTCCTTGCTCGATCAGACGGCGCTGATACTCTTGCGCGTCCAGCAGACCATGTTTTTCCAGAAACTTACGCGCTGTCATCGGATAGGAAAGTGGCAGGTTAGCGCGCTGCATGGTAATTGGGCGATAGAAGTTAGCATCTGCCCAGATATACACCACATGGGAGGCGATAAATGAAACGAAAAAGAATGCTGCTAACGGCTTAGCGAAATGACGGCGACGCGTCAGACTGCGCAGCTTCTGCCAGCTCCAGGTCGCAAACAGCATTTCTATTAGCAGAATTATCGGCACGCTGATAAACATCAGCTGCCAGTCGCGTGCAGCTTCGTTCTGGTCAGGGTTAATGACCAGTTCCCAGACAATGGGATTGAGGTGCAGGTGGAAACGAGTGAAAACTTCGCTGTCAATTAACAGCAACGTCATACCTACCGTTGCCAGGATGGCTGATAAGAATCGCATCAGCCTCTGGGACATGACGATAAACGTCAGGGGAAACAGTATCAGCAGGTAGGTGGCAAACACCAGGAAGCTAAAATGCCCGACAATGCTCAGGTAAGAATAGACACGACCTGCAAGCGTAGTCGGCCAGTCGGCGACAAACAGGTACCGACTACCGAGCACCATGGCCAACAGAATGTTGAACAGGGCAAACCAGTGTCCCCAGCTAACCATCTGGGAGACTTTCTCACGGTAGCGCTGACGATGAGTTAGCATAAACTGTTGTTCGTTTCCCCGGAGCAGGCTCTCAATGCGCTTGGTCGTCGTTTACCGAAGACTGTAATGCGCGGGCAAAAGAGTTTGCAATCGCCTGGCGCTGGGCCGGAGCGATGCTTGTATTGATAAGGTTAGTGACCATGTTTCCCAGCACCATCAGGGAAAGATCGGTCGGCGCCTTATGTTTTTCCAGTACGTTGAGCATCTCATTCAACAATTGTTCAACGTGTTCATCACTATAGCGGGAAATTTGTGGCATAAATCGAAATCAGTCTGTTCATGAAAGGGCAACATATTACCGTAGCGACAGTTTTTTTTCTGCTTTTTTATCTTCTATTGCGTCACTGCCCGGCAGGTGGTTGAATACCGCCCGGTCTTAAAGGAGAGTTTATCATGAGTCTGGATATCAACCAGATTGCCCTGCACCAGCTTATCAAGCGTGATGAGCAGAACCTTGAGCTGGTCTTGCGCGATTCATTACTGGAACCGACAGCGACCGTTGTCGAGATGATGGCTGAACTGCATCGGGTGTACAGCGCTAAGAACAAAGCGTATGGCCTCTTTAGCGAAGAGAGCGAACTGGCGCAAACCTTGCGTTTGCAGCGCCAGGGAGAAGAGGATTTTCTAGCGTTTAGTCGTGCTGCGACGGGGCGTTTGCGTGACGAACTGGCGAAATATCCGTTTGCCGACGGTGGGATCGTACTGTTCTGCCATTATCGCTATCTGGCGGTAGAGTACCTGCTGGTCGCAGTGCTGAACAATTTGAGCAGCATGCGCGTCAATGAAAACCTGGATATCAACCCGACGCACTATCTGGATATCAATCATGCAGACATCGTGGCACGCATTGATTTAACCGAGTGGGAGACTAATCCCGAGTCCACACGCTACCTGACTTTCCTGAAAGGTCGGGTAGGGCGTAAAGTTGCTGATTTCTTTATGGATTTTCTTGGTGCCAGCGAAGGGCTGAACGCCAAAGCGCAAAACCGAGGCTTACTGCAAGCTGTGGATGACTTTACCGCCGAAGCTCAACTGGACAAAGCCGAGCGCCAGAATGTGCGTCAGCAGGTTTACAGCTACTGTAACGAGCAGCTCCAGGCGGGTGAAGAGATTGAGCTGGAGTCACTGTCGAAAGAGCTTTCCGGCGTCAGTGAAGTCAGTTTCAGTGAGTTTACTGCTGATAAAGGGTATGAGCTGGAAGAGAGCTTCCCGGCGGATCGCAGTACACTGCGCCAGTTAACCAAGTTTGCCGGGAGCGGCGGTGGGTTGACGATTAACTTTGATGCCATGCTGTTGGGTGAGCGTATCTTCTGGGATCCGGCAACGGATACCTTAACCATCAAAGGTACTCCACCGAATCTGCGCGATCAGCTACAGCGTCGGACTTCGGGCGGAAAATAAGTGGATGCCGGGCTGTGATGTAAACATCTCCCCGGCCTGTGTCATCATCGTTCACAAGATGCCATAAAAAAACCCCGCCGAGGCGGGGTTTTTCTTCAACTTGTTGGCGATTACGCGCGAACGAAGTCGATGTGAGCCAGTTTTGGCTTGAACGGATGACGCTGTACTGCCTGAGCTTTAACTTTAACTTCTTTACCGTCAACAACGATGGTCAGAACTTCGCTGTAAAATTCAGCTTTAGCTTGCATGTTCATGATTGAATCGTGATCCAGTTCGATAGCAATCGGGGCTTCTGCGCCACCGTAGATGATTGCCGGGAACTTGTTAGCGGTACGCAGGCGGCGGCTCGCACCCTTACCCTGCTCTTTACGTACTTCTGCATTGATAGTAAACATTTAAATCTCTCTTAATTAAGTCCTGTTACAGGCGACCCAGCAACAGGTAAGTGATCTGCTTTGCGTATGCAAAAGCGGGCGAGATTCTATACTCAAACGGCTGGTACATCAATCAAAAGTACAATTAACCACGTAATTCATGTGCTCGCCGGAAGCGGCCTTCATAATCGAAGACCTTTTCTCGGACTTGCCAGTACTGACCTTTCATGCGTGCGACCACAAAATCGGGATACCGTAACAGGGCCTGTTGCGCAAGAATATCGGCGGCGGTTATCCAGCGTAATGGAATACCCGGTGTTCGGGTGTGAGGGCGAATAAATAGCTGCTCAAACGCAGTGCGTTGAGCGGGAGTGTGCAAGCGAAAGCGCTCGCTGACATCTGCGCCATCTTCATCGTAATAGGTGATTTTCAGCCATTCGCCTTTGTCATCCTGACCATTCTGTAGCACCATTCCGCTACAACGCAGGACCAGCGCATCTTTGAGCCTCAACGCCGCCTTTAGCATATCATCCGGGTCGACCAGGACGGTATCGCACTCACGACAGCGCCGGGCGGCGATGTCATTTTCAGCATTGCATTGCGGACAATTTTTAAAGCGGAAACGAAAATCGCACTGTTCACGATGGCCATCATCATCTTCAAACCAGCCCTGACAGCGTCGGCCAAAATGTTCAATCAGCGTGCCATCGGCGGTCATCTTTCCCCAGAAGGTGTTTGCAAACCCGCAGGCTGGACAGAAAACCTGTACCGGGACATTGTCGCTTTTCCCTTTCGGCGCGCCGACTTCCGGGGCGTACAAATCGTGTGGATTACCTGCGTAGTCGAGGATCAGACAATCGGTCTTGCCTGGTGCCAGTCGTAACCCGCGCCCGACAATCTGTTGGTAAAGACTAACTGACTCGGTAGGGCGCAGGATCGCAATGAGGTCGACGTGCGGGGCATCAAATCCGGTGGTTAATACCGCCACGTTGACCAGGTAGCGAAAGCGTTGTGCTTTAAAGTTTTCAATAAGTACGTCGCGCTCGCTTCCTGGTGTATCGCCAGTAATGAGAGCAGCATCGTCAGCAGGTAACAGCCCGAGAATCTCTTTAGCGTGCTCAACGGTGGCGGCGAAAATCATTACCCCTTTGCGCGTCTGGGCAAACTCAATAATCTGGCTGATGATATGCGGCGTTATTCGCTGCTGCTTTTTCAGCTCCCGGTTAAGGTCAGCTTCGCTAAACAAGCCATTACTCTGCGCCTGCAGGCGACTAAAGTCATACTGGACTACTGGCATATCAAGGCGTTCTGGTGGCGTCAGATAGCCATGTTTAATCATGTAGCGCAGCGGTAATTCGTAAATGCAGTCACGAAACAGCGCCTTTTCATCTCCGCGCACCATGCCATGATAATGAAAATGGTAAATCCAGCCTTTACCGAGACGAAAAGGTGTGGCGGTAAGACCGAGCAGGCGCAAGTGAGGGTTTACTTTGGTCAGGTGAGTAAGGATTTGCTGATACTGACTTTCTTCATCATCACCGATGCGATGGCACTCATCGACGATTAACAGGGAAAACTCAGCCTGAAACGCCTCAAGATTGCGTGCGACTGATTGCACGCTACCGAAAACCACTTTTCCATGACTCTCTTTACGCTTCAGACCCGCGGCAAAAATATCAGCTTCCAGCCCTAGTGCGCAGTACTTTGCGTGGTTTTGCGCGACCAGTTCTTTTACATGTGCCAGCACTAACACGCGCCCACGCGCCACGCGAGCCAGTTCGGCAATCACCAGACTTTTACCGGCTCCGGTTGGCAGGACGATTACCGCAGGTGTGCGGTGGTGACGAAAGTGGTTGAGCGTGGCATCCACGGCTTCTTTTTGGTAGGGACGAAGTGTAAAAGTCATGGTCTCACTGTGATAAATGGTAACGATGAATAGTATGCCACGAATCTTTTTCCCTTGAGGGAAGTTGTTAGCTCGTTATACTGGGCGGAAAACGGCTCCACTTTTCGGGCATAACGCTCGATTTCCGTATTGTTACAGGCAAAATCACACTCATGCGACTTGATAAATTTATCGCTCAGCAACTCGGCGTCAGCCGCGCTATTGCCGGGCGTGAAATCCGTGGTAACCGTGTTACCGTTGATGGTGAAATCGTCAGAAATAGCGCGTTTAAACTGCTGCCAGAACATGACGTTGAATATGACGGCAATTCCCTGGTTCAACAAAATGGCCCGCGCTATTTTATGCTTAATAAACCTCAGGGCTATGTTTGCTCAACGGATGACCCGGATCATCCGACGGTGCTCTATTTCCTTGATGAGCCTGTTGCCTACAAACTGCATGCGGCAGGGCGTCTGGACATTGATACCACCGGGCTGGTACTGATGACCGATGATGGACAGTGGTCACATCGCATCACTTCTCCGCGTCACCATTGTGAGAAAACCTATCTGGTGACGCTGGAGTCGCCGGTGGCAGAAGATACCGCCGAACAGTTTACCCGGGGTGTTCAACTGCATAATGAGAAAGATCTCACTAAACCGGCGGTGCTGGAAGTCATTACGCCTACGCAGGTCCGTTTGACCATCAGTGAAGGGCGCTATCATCAGGTTAAACGTATGTTTGCTGCCGTGGGGAACCACGTTGTGGCGCTGCATCGTGAGCGAATCGGTGCCATCAAGCTTGATGACGATCTTGCGCCTGGTGAGTACCGTCCATTGACCGAAGAAGAAATTGCCAGCGTTAACTTAACCCCTCGTTAATTTCAGGAGCTAAATGTGACCACCCGGCAGAACTCTTCAATTGCCATTGTTTTTATCCTTGGCTTGTTGGCCATGTTGATGCCGTTGTCGATCGATATGTATCTTCCGGCTCTGCCGGTGATTTCAGCTCAGTTTGGCGTGCCTGCGGGCAGTGCGCAAATGACTCTCAGTACCTATATTCTGGGATTCGCGGTAGGGCAGCTGCTCTATGGCCCAATGGCGGACAGCATTGGGCGCAAGCCGGTGATTTTGGGTGGAACGCTGGTTTTCGCCGCGGCGGCCGTTGCTTGTGCGTTGGCGCAAACTATCGATCAATTGATCATTATGCGTTTCTTCCACGGCCTGGCGGCAGCGGCAGCGAGCGTGGTTATCAATGCTCTGATGCGCGATATTTATCCGAAAGAAGAATTTTCGCGCATGATGTCATTCGTCATGCTGGTCACGACAATTGCTCCGTTGATGGCCCCGATCGTGGGGGGCTGGGTGTTAGTATGGTTAAGCTGGCACTACATCTTTTGGATCCTGGCCGTAGCAGCAATTCTGGCCTCGGTGATGATTTTTACCCTTATCAAAGAGACTCTGCCCGTCGAGCGCCGTCAGCCTTTTCGCCTGCGCACGACAATGGGGAACTTCGCCTCGTTGTTTCGACACAAGCGGGTCTTGAGCTACATGCTGGCCAGTGGGTTTAGTTTTGCTGGGATGTTCTCATTCCTTAGCGCCGGACCCTTTGTCTACATTGAGATCAACCATGTTTCGCCACAGAATTTCGGCTATTACTTTGCGCTGAACATCGTCTTCCTGTTTGTGATGACAATTATCAACAGCCGATTTGTCCGTCGGGTTGGGGCATTAAATATGTTCCGCACCGGGCTATGGATCCAGTTCGTTATGGCTGGCTGGATGGTATTCAGCGCGTTGTTCGGGCTAGGGTTCTGGGCGCTGGTGGTTGGTGTTGCTGCGTTTGTCGGTTGCGTGTCGATGGTGTCATCAAACGCGATGGCAGTCATTCTGGATGAGTTCCCGCATATGGCAGGTACGGCGTCATCGCTGGCCGGGACTTTCCGCTTTGGCATTGGCGCTATTGTTGGTGCGCTGTTGTCACTGGCGACCTTTAATTCAGCCTGGCCGATGATCTGGTCGATAGCATTTTGTGCTACCAGTTCAATTCTTTTCTATCTCTATGCCAGCCGTGCAAAAAAAACGGTGATCTAATACACAACCTGGAGGCCACAAGGCCTTCAGAGTTGATGTACATCAACAGCAAATCTATCATTTCCCCAGCTTATGTTTATTTTATGTAAAATCAATTTATGTAAAAAGTCACACCATTGTAGTTAAAAAGGTTGAGTTAGATCGCAGAAACGAGTACATATAGCCCGCAAAGATGTCCGAATTGATAAATAAATTTAAATACCTGGCTAAGTAAGCCGCATACGGACTGGATGTAAACGTTTACTAACTCTCTAAAGACGTGATGTCAATGATGTGTTAATATTGGTGTAAAATAATTGTGAAGTAATTGTGCTTCCGGGGAATAAAAGTGACTACATTACAACTCTCAATCGTTCATCGTCTGCCGCAGTGCTATCGTTGGTCGGTGGGTTTCGCAGGTTCAAAGGTTGAACCGATTCCGCAAAACGGTCAGAGCACGGAGAACAGCCTGGTGGCGCTCAAATTGCTCAGTCCCGACGGTGACAGCGCGTGGTCGGTAATGCATAAACTCAGTCAGGCGCTCAGCGACATTGAGGTTCCTTGTTCCGTTCTGGAATGTGAAGGGGAACCGTGCCTGTTTGTAAATCGGCAGGATGAATTTGCCGCAACCTGCAGGCTGAAAAATTTCGGTGTGGCGATAGCGGAACCTTTTTCAAACAACAATCCATTTTGAGCGTCAGCTTAGCGCGAGCAGCTGACGCGTATATTCCTGTTGTGGTGCGTTAAATACGTGCTCGCATTGCCCCTGTTCCACGACCTCTCCCTGCCTTAGCACAATCACCTGATGGCACAACGCACGTACAACATGCAAATCGTGGCTGATGAAGATATAAGCCAGGCGATGCTTTTCCTGTAATGACTTCAGCAGCGTCAGGATTTGCGCCTGTACGGTTCTGTCGAGTGAGGATGTTGGCTCATCCAGAATGATAAGTGATGGTTTTAAAATTAAGGCTCTGGCAATTGCGATGCGTTGGCGTTGACCACCGGAAAATTCCGCAGGATAGCGATGTCGCGTTTCAGAATCCAGCCCCACTTCTGCCATGACTGCTTTCACTTGTACTTCGCGTTGTTCTGCCGAAAGGGTTGGCTGGTGAACCCGCAATCCTTCTTCAATGATCTGTAAAACACTCAAACGCGGATTCAGTGAAGAATTTGGGTCCTGAAAGACAACCTGAATGCGATGGCGCACCGGCAACAGCTGACGACGATTTAACGTATGCAGCGCGTGACCATCAAATACAATACTCCCTTGTGATGCGATTAGCCTCAGTAGAGCCAGGCCAGTGGTGCTTTTGCCTGAGCCTGATTCACCTACCAGCCCTAACGTTTCCCCAGCTTTCAAAGAAAAGCTGACGTTATTAACCACCACATTATGGTCCACGACGCGTTTAAGGATACCTTTGCGAACGGGAAAACCGACACAGAGACGCTCAACTTCCAGCAAGGGAGATTGTCCGGCCGGTAACGGTACCGGCTCGCCAGAAGGTTCGCTGTTTAATAATTTTTGCGTGTAGGGATGGGAAGGGGATGAAAGCAGTATCCCGGCCTGATTTTGTTCAACACACTGACCGTTTTGCATAACTGCAACGGAATCTGCCAGTTTTTTCACAATGCTGAGATTATGGGTGATAAACAGCAGACCCATGTTCAATTCGCGCTGCAATTCCCGTAGCAGTTGCAGGATCTGTGCCTGCACGGACACATCCAGCGCGGTAGTGGGCTCATCGGCAATTAACAGCTCCGGACGTGTTAGTAGCGCCATCGCGATCATGACGCGCTGGCGTTCGCCGCCGGAAAGCTGGTGCGGATAGTCCGCCAGACGTTTTGCCGCCTGACGTATCCCTACGCGATCCAGACAATTCAGGATTTCTGCCCGTGCAGCCTCCCGACGCATTCCCCGGTGAAGTGACAGCACCTCATAGAGTTGTTTCTCCAGACTATGGAGCGGGTTCAGCGACACCATCGGCTCCTGAAAAATCATTGCGATTTTATTTCCCCGTACGCCGCGTAGCGTCTGCTCGTTAGCGTGGAGTAATGGTTCACCGTGAAAACGGATATCGCCGGAGAGGTATACCGCCGGAGGGGAGGGCAATAAACGTAAAATCGACAGCGCGGTGACGCTCTTACCCGAGCCAGATTCACCCACCAGTGCCAGGGTTTGACCTGCTTCAACACGCAACGAGACATTATTGACCACGGTACGCACGGTTTCCTGCTGGCGAAAACCAACCGACAAATTCTCAATGGCTAACAGAGGTTGTGTCATCTTATATCGCCTTGTTGGGGTCAAACGCGTCACGCACCGCTTCACCAATAAAAATCAGTAGCGAGAGTAAGAGGGCTACGGACACAAAGGCTGTGATCCCAAGCCACGGCGCCTGCAAATTGTTTTTACCCTGTAAAAGGAGTTCTCCCAGCGATGGTGAGCCGAGCGGTAAGCCGAATCCCAGAAAATCCAGTGATGTGAGCGTAGTGATTGAGGCGCATAATATAAACGGTAAAAAGGTCAGGGCGGCGACCATTGCATTCGGCAACATATGGCGCAGGATAATGTTGCGATCGCTCACGCCTAGAGCCTGAGCGGCGCGAATGTAATCAAAGTTTCGCGTGCGTAAAAATTCGGCGCGTACCACACCAACCAGACTCATCCAGCCAAACAGTACCGTGATGGCCAGCAGCCACCAGAAGTTCGGTTGTACGACGCTTGATAGCAAAATAATCAGAAACAGCGTCGGCATACCTGACCACACTTCAATGAATCGTTGCCCCCACAGATCCACTTTTCCGCCGTAGTAGCCCTGTAGCGCACCCGCCATAACGCCCATGACGCTGGAGCACAGGGTTAACATCAAACCAAAAAGAATCGAAATACGTGTGCCATAGAGGATCCGTGCCAGCACATCGCCACCATTTGCATCCGTACCCAGCCAGTTTTGTACCGACGGTGGAGAAGGGAAGGGCTTGTCGGTGGCAAAGTTAATGCTGGTGGCTCCAAAGCGTACGGGAGCCCACAGGATCCATCCCTGACTTTCCAGACGCTGCTGTAGCCACGGATCCTGATAATCGGCTTTGGTTGCCAACGGTCCGCCGAAGTCGCTTTCGCTGTAGTTTTTGACGAGAGGGAAATACCAGCCGCCTTCATAGCGCACCAGCAATGGCTTATCGTTCGCAATCAGTTCGGAGCACAAGCTGAGCCCGAACAGCACCAGAAAAATCCATAGCGACCAGTAACCGCGACGATTATGGCGAAAACGTGCCCAGCGGGCCTGATTGACGGGGCTTAATCGCGGCATTAGCGTCCCTCAAAATCTATACGAGGATCGACCAGTGTATAGCTGATATCACTCAGGATATTGAGCAGCAGGCCGATCAGGGTGAAGATGTAGAGTGTGCCAAACATCACCGGGTAGTCGCGTGACACGGTAGATTCATAACCTAGTAATCCCAGGCCATTAAGCGAAAACATCACTTCAATAAGCAGCGAACCGGTGAAAAACATGCTGATAAAGGTAGCTGGGAAGCCTGCTATCACTAACAGCATGGCGTTACGGAAAACGTGTTTCCACAGAATATTCTTTTCGCTAACGCCTTTGGCTCGTGCGGTGACAACATACTGCTTACGAACCTCATCCAGAAATGAGTTTTTGGTCAGCATGGTCAGCGCGGCAAATCCGCCAACCACCGTTGCCAGCACCGGTAAGGTGATGTGCCAGAGATAGTCGGTTACCTTCTGATACCAGGGCAGTGTGTCAAAATTAGCGGAAACCAGGCCCCGTAAGGGAAAGAGGTCGTAGTAACTGCCGCCAGCAAAGAAAACGATCAATACAATAGCAAACAGGAAGGCGGGGATCGCATAGCCGATAATAATGAATGCGCTGCTCCACACGTCAAAGCGGCTACCGTTATACACCGCTTTACGGATCCCGAGTGGAATCGACACCAGGTAGATGATGAGCGTACTCCATAACCCCAGAGTAACTGAAACAGGCAGGCTGTCTTTAATCAACGTGATTACCGAGGCACTACGAAACAGGCTATCGCCAAAGTCGAAACGAACATAGTCCCAGAGCATTTTGAAATAACGCTCGTGAATGGGCTTATCGAATCCGTAACGGCGGGTAATTTCGGCGATCACTTCCGGATCAAGGCCGCGTCCGCCTCGATAATTACTGTCACTGATATTCCCGACGCCAGTTTGCGCATGACTGGCGCGAACTCCTTCACTACCCGCGCCTGGCAATGCCCCGGACTGACCGAATTCAATGGCGGCAACGGCCTGCTCGACTGGGCCGCCAGGTGCAATCTGCACGATAAAAAAGTTGATAGTAATGATGGCCCAAAGTGTCGGGATCACCAGCAGCAGACGTCGTATCAGATAAGCGCCCATTTATTCTCCCTGTCGTCTGGCTGCGGGAAGTTTTGCCGCTTTGTTAACGTCATACCACCAGGTATCCAGACCAATGGTATAAATGGGGCGGATGGCCGGATGTGAAAATTTGTCCCACCAGGCCAGGCGATCCTCTGCCATAAACCACATCGGCAGCATGTAATAGTTCCAGGTTAATACCCTGTCCAGCGCGCGTCCCAAAGGGATCAGCTTTGCTTTATCACCCTGTGCCGCAATGATTTGGTTAATCAACTTATCAATGACCGGGCTTTGCACGCCAGGGGCGTTATAGCTGGAATCGATATATTCTGAGGCCCAAAGGATTTGCAGATCCGAACTTGGCCATGGCGTCGCGCGATATAACCTCGGCATCATGTCATAGTCGCGACTGCGCAAGCGGTTAGTGATTTGCGAGTTATCAACCTGGCGGATATTCATGGTAATGCCTAGCCGTTGCAGGTTGTGTTGAAACGGTAATACCCACTGACTGTTACTGCCTGCCGGGAGTAACAGTTCGAATGCCAGTGGTTTGCCGTTGGTGCTGTTAATCCTCCGCTGGCCCTTCAACACCCATCCAGCCTGATCCAGTAACGCACTAGCTTTCAACAAATTCTCACGATCGTAACCATCGCCTTGAGATACCGGGGGCTGATAGATTTGATTGAAAACCTCGGTTGGCAGATCTTTCTTCATTGGTGCGAGTATGACCAGTTCATCCGCGTCAGGGTAATTTCTCGCGGCATACTCCGTATTCTGAAAATAGCTGTTTGTTCGGCTCCAGGCATTATAAAACAGAGCTTTATTCATCCATTCAAAATCAAAAGCCAGCGTAATGGCTTCACGCACACGCCGGTCATTGAATACCGGACGTTGGATATTAAAGGCTAACCAGCGAGTATCCTGTGCGGATTCGTTTTTTTGTTCATCTTTGACGATGTGGTGATTAGCAAAGTTTTTACCGGTATAGCGTGTTGCCCAGTTTTTAGCATCGCTCTCAAGGCGCAGGTCAAAAGCCCCGGCTTTAAACGCCTCAAAGGCGACGTTGTCATCAAGATAGTAATCGTATCGAATGGTATTAAAGTTCCAGCGCCCGCGATTGACCGGCAGGTCAGCGGCCCAATAATCTTTGACGCGCGAATAGACTATATACTGTCCCATTTTCCACTGGGTGATGCGGTAAGGGCCGCTGGCGAGTGGAGGGGAGGGCAACGGGTCGCTGAGCTTGTGATCTTTCCAGTACTTCTCTGGCATAACGGGTAATGAAAACAGGCTGAGCATGTCTTCTTTGCCTGGCTTGGCTAATTCAATCCGTACGGTTAACGGGGCGATTGCTTTGACGGTCGTGCCTTTGTAGACCAGACGAAACTGCGGCACGCCTTCTGTCATAAATTTCTGGAAGGTGAATGCGACGTCTGCGGCGGTGATGGGTGAACCATCGTGAAATCGCGCGCGTGGATTAATAGTGATTTCTACCCATGAGTAGTTGTCAGCATAGCGTGCGCTATCGGCGATGAGCGGGTAGTAGCTGCCTGGTTCATCGTCAGACGTGGTAAATAAGGTGTCATAGAGCGTTTCGGTGCGCGCACCGGGATTGCCACGCACTGAATAGCGGTTAAAGTTGTCGAATGTACCAATGGCTGAGAGGGTGATCTGTCCCCCTTTGGGGGCTGCAGGATTAACATAATCGAAGTGATTAAAATTGAACGCGTATTTTGGTTCGCCCAGCACAGCAAACGCATAGCTTTCTTTGATGGTTTGGGCCTGTACGCTAAAACCAATCAGGGCGATGAAAAGTAATAATACGCGTCGGATCATATGAAGATGGTTTCCTTTTCCAGTCACCTGTCGCTATCCAACAGATATCATGCCTGAACAATAAGGGATTCGTCGGCTATTGTATCGTGTTTGTACACATTACATGACGCCATCACCATTTTGGCATATCGGGTTTAGCCATCCAGCGTACGAAATTATCAAGAGTCAGCGGACGGCTGACCCAATATCCCTGAAAAAAATTAACCCCATGGGCGCGTAACCAACGGGCTTGCTCCAGGGTTTCCACCCCTTCAGCAACCGTCAGCATATTGAGGCGTCTGGAGAGAGTCAATACGGCGTCCAGTACCGGGGATGTTACGGTTTCTGTACCAATAGCTTTGACGAAACCGCGATCGATTTTCAGGTAATCGACGGTGAAACGTTCCAGATAGATGAGTGCGCTATGGCCGGTGCCAAAATCATCAATGGCAATTTCGAACCCGGCGGAATGCAACCACTCAAATATTTGAGTCGCTCCATGCTGATCAAGCATATCGCGTTCGGTAATTTCCAGGACTATTTGAAAATGCTGCGCAGGCATCGAGGATTTCAGTTGCTGAATATCGTCTTTAAAACTTTCGTCGTGCAGATGAGTCGGTGCAATATTGATCCCTAATTTGGCCCCAACAGGTAACACTTTTTGCAGCACAGGCGCATCCCGGGACACCAGTTCGAACAGGTGCTGGGTCAACGGCACAATCATCTGCTGTGATTCGGCATAGTGAATAAACGCATCGGGGGGAATTTCCCCTGCGGTAGGATCGCGCCAGCGCAATAATATTTCGACACCTTTAACTTCCAGCGTCTGCATATCCATAACGGGCTGGTAGACCACATAAAACTGATTGTGCTTGATAGCTGCCAGGATCTCTTTACCCGGTCGTAAACGGACTGAGTAAATGTAATAGCAGAGTAAAGCGGCAATGACCCCGCCCATGCAGCCCAACATGACGGCATACCATACGTCGTTGTATGTCCACTCATCGGTATACAACCGTATCTTTAGCGGCAGGTCACCTATTGCCACCTCACGTGAGGGGGTATCGGGGAGATCGGCAAGCGTCATTAATCGAGCAGAAAATGTCGAGATTGCGGTGTTGCCGATGAGCAGGGCAAAACCTTTAAAATCATCCTGCCGGGCAGTATAGAGAAGGTAAGGGGCCAGGTTGATATTCAGAGAGGCAAATACGCCACTATTATCCAGTGATGGATGAGGGTACCAAATCATTATGGCTGGTTTGGTCGGCATCATCGGTGTACCAGACTGGATCTCCATATCGATTTTTTTACTGATATCCAGGCCGGGTATCAATGACTGAATAGGGGAGTCCATCGCTCCGGTCGCTGACGAGCAGAACGCGATGCCGTCTTTTACCAGCAAAAAAGCGCGAACATTCAGGCTAAAAGCCGCACTGGAAGTGAGCTTAGATGAAACTTGCTGACAGCTTTTGGGGATCAGAGGCTGTAGTGCCTGGGCAGTATAGCTGAGTTCTGCGAAGTATTTTTCCACATGATGCTGTATATCGGACGCCAGCGTATCGTACTTAACTTCTCGATTATGCCATGACATGAAAAATTGCAGAATGCTGACGAATAATGCAACGATTAACCCCGTTAAAACACAGGTGAGCAGGATTTTCCGACCGGAAGAAGAGGCGCGTTTGAACATAGTTCCTGATGTTTACCCGAAGTAACCGCTTATTATTAAACCGCTTAATCTGTATGACTATAACCTGGAATGACTCACATAGTGAGATTTTTCTTAAGTGAAGGCGTAAAGCAAAAAGCACTGCCTAAGCAGTGCTTTTTAAAAGTCTCATCAGGATAGCCAAGGGATAGCTGCCAAACGAAAATTAACTGCGGCTCAGGACCCGGCGAGCTTCGTTGTAGCGTTTTTTCCAGTAAGGCTCATTCATACTGGAGATAACAACGCCACTACTGGTCGAGGCGTGGACAAACTGATTGTTACCGATATAAATACCGACGTGACGGCCAGTGGAGCCAGCACGGAACAGAACCAGATCGCCTGTGCGCAGATTGGTGCGCGAAACGGATTTACCCGTTTCCTGTTGTTCGTAAGTTGAGCGAGGAAGCTCTAAACCAAATTGTTCACGGAATGTACGCTGTACAAAACTCGAACAATCGATGCCTTTTTTAGTGCTGCCGCCAAGGCGGTAACGCACACCTTTCCAGTCAGCATATTGATCCATGATTCGTGATTTAACATCGATATTACGGACCATATTTTCAAATTCATCCTGAGAGGCTTGCAGTGAAGAGTTATCTCCATTGCCCACAGCATGCGTCTCAGAATGCATATTCTTGGCGGTGTTCGTTGTGCTACATGCAGAAAGCAGAACCGCAACTGCTATCGCGGGTATACCCCGCAAGATATATCTCAAAATCGGTTGAGATTTGACCATTTTGTTTGTTTTCCCTTGAAGTCCTTAACGATAAATATCGTTATAAAAAATGCCAAACGTGACGAGACTAATTACCCACGCACGATGAGACAATTCTTTAAGGTCAAATCTGTGGCAGAACGCACAAATTTATTCATAAAGAGAATAATTATCCCGCGAGGCAAAACGAGTTCGAGATTACCCGATCGCTACGGTCATTGCGAGTCATTTTATGTGATTTTTTATAAGAAAAAGTGATACAGAAAGTGAATAAACGGCATTGGTCAAAATAAGAACAATCAGGGTGGGAAACATGCAATCCATTCATTTTCAACAGGAATAAGATGACAGGAGAATGACAGTTAAAATGATGAATTATCGTTCAACATCATCAGGGAATCAGAAGTATCCCTGATGATGTTAATTACTTTGCGTTATTTGTTTAAAAAATGTTTGTTTTTACCCGGAAGATAATTAGCAAAAAGAGTCACCATCCGGTCGCTTAATGGCGTCATTAGCCACCAGGGCAGTCCAATCAATACTACCGTCATTGAACCGACCACGATATCAGTGAGCCAGTGAGCGCCGATCATTACACGCGGAAATGCAAAAACCACAGCGATAATAAGGCCGATTAATCCTGCGACTTTTCCGAAATAACGCAGCATAAATGCGGAAAAAATAAGCAGCATCATACCGTGATCGCCAGGGAAACTGTCTCTTGACGCATCTTTGGTTGGAATATGCAGCAGTTCACTGACGCGATTAATATTATCCAGCATCAGGGTGGGGCTGGCGCGTTTAACCGGAATAAGCGCCTGGCCCAACTGGTTTAATACCACCGCAGTGAGCAGCATCACCAGGCCAATAGCGACAATACGCCGGCGCCCGGTTGGTGTTTCTTTTAACCAGAAACTCAGCATTAGTGCGCCCATCGCCAACAATGAGCAGCCGTCAAATGCCCGATTGTTGGTGATTGCAACAATCCACAGGAAGAGCGGGCTTTCAACCAGTTTCTGATTAAAGAAGTGGAAGACGCCATAATCAATAGAAAACCAGAAACCATGCCCGGTCGGAATGTACCATGACAGAAACAGCGCCAGGCCAGCGATGTTGAGCATAAGGATAAGAGGGTATCGAGTTTTCATCGTCGTTTTCCATTGCTAAAAACGCAGGCAACCTTACGCGCAACCGTCTAAACGAAGCCTCAACAATGCGCTCTGTAACGCATTCCAGTCGGTCTCAGTGTCTGAGATGAGTTCAATACGGCTGTCCGGCGGTGCGACATTTTGTGTCTCAATATGCCAGTCGTCGCCCTGACGATTAATCCGCACCAGTCCTTCTTTAATACGCATAACGCCCTTTACGCGCCCGACCGGGGCAAGACGTGACCATTCCAGCAGGCCGATGGTATCGAACACGGTATCAGCATCAAAAATCCAGCCGCAGGCCTGATGACCCTGCCCACTGTTCAGGCTACGACGCCAGCGTTGTTGTGCAGGCAGACTCAGCGCCGCCAACCCCTTTTTGTCAGCATGTTGGTGGGTGTGCGCTGCGCTGGAGGGAAGTTCAGCCAGATTCAGTCGTGGTAAATCCAGTAACTGCCCGTCAATTTTTCCGTGCTCGGCATGAATCAACTGGCGATTTCCGCCGTAATGCTGCCACCAGGTTTGCAGGGCATTCTTGCTTTCCGTTGTGGCGCGATCTGATTTGTTGGCGACAATGACATCTGCGGCAGCTAGCTGATCGCGGAAGTTATCATTAGCGACGCTTTTTTCGTCCAGTAACAGGCGTGGGTCAAGGATGCAGAGCGTGGCGCGCAGATCGATCCATGGTTCGTAAACCGGAGCGGTGAGTAAGTCCAGAATCTGTTTTGGGTGCCCAAGACCGGTAGGTTCGATCAGCAGCCGGTCAGGTTTTCCCTGGCGCAACAGCGTATTGAGACCAACCTGCATCGGTAAACCGTTAACGCAGCACATGCAGCCACCGGGGATCTCCTTTAGCAGCGCTCCGCTGTCAGCCAACAATGCACCGTCAATGCCGACTTCACCAAATTCATTGACCAGCACGGCCCACTTCTCTGCGGGATCTTTGTTCGCCAGTAAATGAAGAATCGAGGTGGTTTTGCCACTGCCGAGAAAACCGGTAATGAGGTTGGTTTTAGTCACGTTTGCTCCAGAATTATAAAATGCCGTGATAGCGTTCAATAATCCTGGCGAAAAAAAATGAAAAAGAGAAGGGGAGAGAGGACGAAGGAATGCTTCGTCCTGTTTAGAGCCTATCCCATTAGGCTATTTTATTTGTCATTTTGTATCCGGGCAGTGCTCATAATCCTCACGTACTGCATGCACGCTTCGGTTGTTCCGCGCTGTTCGTATCCAAACTGACTGCAACAATCTACGCCTAATGGGATAGGCTCTTAATGGCAGAGATCGTTAATTTTTTAACGTATCAATTACTGCCTGGTGCGCACCGTGCTGGGCAATACGTTGCCATGCCTGCTCAATGGCGCTG
Organism: Citrobacter sp. Marseille-Q3906; assembly: GCF_916618775.1. Lineage (NCBI taxonomy): Bacteria > Pseudomonadati > Pseudomonadota > Gammaproteobacteria > Enterobacterales > Enterobacteriaceae > Citrobacter > Citrobacter sp. Marseille-Q3906. The sequence goes on along the minus strand of NZ_CAKAKA010000002.1, from coordinate 2,316,113 downwards.
ACAAATTGCGAATTTTGCACCAGATCGGTGGCAAAAATTTCGTGCAAGGAAAGTAATGCGGTGACACGTTCTGATTCCGTACTGCGCTCGACAATTGTGCGGATTTTTTCACTCATCGGGTCGCGTATATCTATGGCTGAGCCTGCATCGTCCACCCCGCTAACGTAACGCATCCAGCCCGCAATACCGAGTGCCAGCAAGGGCCATTCGCTTTGGCGCGCTAAATGTACGCGGATGCTTTCCAGCATGCGCTGCGGTAATTTCTGGCTCCCGTCCATCGCGATTTGCCAGGTTTTGTGCTTTAGCGCCGGGTTGGCAAAGCGTTCCAGCAGGCCGGTGGCGTACAGGTCTAAATCAACGTCGGTGATTTGCAGCGTGGGGGCCTGTTCATTGAGCATCAGGCAGTAAGCGGCTTTACGAAACGCACTGTCTTGCATACAGTCGCTGATGTGTTGAAATCCGGCCAGATAACCGAGATAGGCCAGAAACGAATGGCTGCCGTTGAGCATTCGCAGTTTCATTTGTTCCCACGGCAGAACGTCATCGACCATCTGTACGCCCGCGCGCTCCCACTGGGGGCGACCAGAGACAAAGTTATCTTCGACGACCCACTGGATAAAAGGCTCGCAGCTGATTGCACAAGGGTCGGCAACGCCCAATTCATGGGCAATTTCATCCAGTGACTCTTCGGTCGCGGCCGGGACAATGCGGTCTACCATGGTGCCAGGAAAACTGACATGCTCTTGTATCCACAGCGCCAGTTCAGGCGATCGTTTTTCTGCCATTCCCAGTACGGCATTTTTTACCACATGGCCATTGTCCGGGATGTTATCGCAGGAGAGTACGGTAAAAGGAGGCACTCCTCGTTCGCGTCGGCGGTGCAGGGCTTCAACAATGATACCTGGTGCTGAGTGCGGTTCATCCGGCGTCTGTAAATCGTGAACAATGCGCGGGTTGGAGATATCAAGCGTCCCTGTCGCCGGATCAATACAGTAACCTTTTTCGGTGATGGTTAAGGAAACAATAGCCACCTGTGGCTCGCAGAATTTTTCAATAATGGCTGCCAGTGAATCCAGCTTAGCGTTCAGACACTCTTTGACGGCGCCAATAACAATTGACTGATTGCCATGCGCGCCTTTTTCTAACACGGTATATAAATGATCCTGCTCACGAAGTTGACTCATCAGTCGATCGCCACTGAACAGACTGATCTCACAAATTCCCCAATCGCCACCCTGTGCATTCAGTACCCGATCGGTCAATAAGGCCTGATGAGCACGGTGAAATGCCCCGAAACCAAAATGTACGATCCGCGTTTTTAATTGTTGTCGATCGTACTGAGGCATCAGTACATTTTCCGGGAGTTGGGCGGAGGCAATAGTTTTCATTAAATACACCTGATTAACCATTAATTAACAATGCCAGTATAAAGTTATATGACAGCAAATTAAATTGGTGTGCCTTATTTATCCGGGGAATGTGAGCTTGATCAATCAATCATCGGCGTTCTGTTGATCATTCAGCGGATGCCTGTATGGTAGTCGCCATTCGCGCAACTTAATTTGGTATAACAACTTATGAGGTGAACCAATGGAACAAACCTGGCGTTGGTACGGACCTAACGATCCGGTATCGCTTGATGATGTGCGTCAGGCTGGCGCAACTGGTGTTGTGACCGCCTTGCACCATATTCCCAACGGTGAAGTGTGGCCCGTCGAAGAGATTCAAAAACGCCAGGCCATTCTGGCTGAAAAGGGGCTGACCTGGTCGGTGGTGGAAAGTATTCCGGTTCACGAAGATATCAAAACGCTCTCCGGGCAATATCAAACGTGGATTGCGAATTATCAGCAAAGTATCCGTAATCTGGCGACCTGCGGCATTGATACCGTGTGTTATAACTTCATGCCGATTCTCGACTGGACGCGTACTGACCTTGAATATCAGTTGCCGGACGGCTCTAAAGCGTTGCGTTTTGATCAGATAGCGTTTGCAGCCTTTGAGTTGCACATCCTGCAACGTCCAGGTGCTGAGGCGGATTACACCGTGGAAGAGCAGCGCCAGGCCCGGGACTATTTCAATTCCATGAGCGCCGCTGATATTGAAAAGCTGACCCGCAATATTATCGCTGGTCTGCCAGGTGCTGAAGAAGGTTATACCCTGGATCAATTCCGCGCGCGTCTGGCGGAATACGACGGCATCAGCAAAGATGATCTGCGTAATAATATGGCTGTTTTTCTGCGCGCGATCGTACCGGTAGCAGAAGAAGTTGGCGTGCGCCTGGCCGTACATCCTGACGATCCGCCACGCCCGATCCTCGGCCTACCGCGTATCGTTTCTACGATTGAAGATATGCAGTGGCTGAAAGAAACGGTAGACAGCATCTATAACGGTTTCACCATGTGTACCGGATCATACGGTGTGCGTGCGGATAACGATCTGGTGAAAATGATTGAAACCTTTGGCGATCGTATCCACTTTACGCATTTGCGCTCAACCTGCCGTGAAGAAAACCCGAAAACTTTCCATGAAGGCGCACACTTACAAGGTGATGTGGATATGGTATCGGTAGTGGCTGCCATTCTGACCGAAGAACAGCGTCGTAAGAAGGCGGGCGATCTGCGTCCAATCCCGATGCGTCCGGATCATGGACACCAGATGCTTGACGATCTGCACAAAAAAACCAACCCAGGCTACTCTGCTATTGGTCGTCTGAAAGGGCTGGCTGAAGTTCGTGGTGTTGAACTGGCACTGAAACAAACACAGTTCCGCGATCTGTTGTAATGTCGCTAACAGGGATTGAGCGTCAGGCTCGATCCCTGTTCATCACCAGGGCTGCAATAATGCCTGCTCCAGCACCGTCAGTACCTTGTTTATCTGCTGTATTTGCAACCCACCAAAACCGAAAAACATGACAGCGTCGCTGTTCTCTTTACGCCAGGCATCTTCCGAACCATTTTCAATGTTCTCCAGCGTATCAAAACGGATACCTGCCTGCAGACAGCGCGCTTGCAGTTTTGCGATAACCTCGGGTGATCTGGCTATGCGCAAAGAGAGGTGCAGGCCTGCCGTCGCACCATCGATTTTCCCTTCAGGAAACAAAACTGAAAGGCCGTCACGCAATAGGGTAAGACGTGCTGCATAGCTGCAGGCAAGTTTGCCAAGATGGGTATAAAACACCTGATTTTGCATGAGCTCAGCTAAAAACTGCTGCAATAACCACTGGCTGCCGTTGTTATTTAGCGCTTTCATATTCTGTACAGCCGGTAGAAGCTCATCAGGACAAACGAGATAGCCGAGACGCACCCCCGGCCCCAGCGTTTTTGAGAATGTCCCCATATAGATAACCCGATCGTGATAGTCCATGGCTTTCAGTGCCGGAAGAGGATTCTCTCCGTAGGTAAAAACGGCATCATAGTCATCTTCAATGATGTAGGCTCCAACGCGCTGTGCCCAGGTCAGTAATGACTTTCGTCGTTCTAACGACAGAACATTTCCCATCGGGTATTGATGAGCTGGTGTCACATAACAAAGCTGGGTTTCAACTTCGGGTAAATTATCAGTGCGTAGGCCATGGCTATCGACTGCAACAGGGGTAATATCCGCACCGTAATAATTAAACAGGTGCCATGCGCCAGAATAACAAGGGGATTCGGTCACAACATGACACTTTTTTTTCTGTGATACAGCATGATGAATAATAAATATTTGGCTAAGCAGAGATAGTCCTTCCTGAATCCCATTGGTAATAATGATGTTCTCTGCACGAGTATTAATACCTCGGGATAAATTAAGGTATCTGACCATTTGATCACGTAATGGAAATAATCCATTTGGTGAATGATAACGAGTAAGCAATTGTTCCTTAAGTACACTGGGAGCATTATTCCATTTTCGCCAACTTGCCCAGGGAAAGGCATTGGGATCGGGAACGCCCATCCGGCAATAGAACTCTCTACCCATCTCACCGTAGACATCGGTGGAAGCCCCCGCAGGCTTGGGCTTTACTGGCGGAGAGCCTTCTGCAGAGGTCACGTGTGTTGGGGGGCTACGCACAGGAGCCGTAAAGATCACTTCATAACCAATACCCTGCCGGCTCTTAATAAAGCCCGCCGTCATGAGCTTTTCATACGCCATAACTATCGTAATCTTGGCAACATTTAACGTCTGGGCTTGCTCACGGATAGAGGGCAGTTTGTCACCGCAAAGCAAATCTCCCTGCTGAATAGCCTGGAAATAAAATTGAAAGATCTGCAATTGCAGTGGAGTACGGCTTTCTCTGTTGAGAGACAGTGTCAGCATGAGAAATTCCTTATTAAAACATTATTGGCATATTACGACTTTCGGCTTTCCACTATTTTGACGCGCCTCATAGAGTCGGTGCTGTTCCTACGCCCCACCTTCAGTGTCTCTATTTTTGATTTTTATTATCCCTTAGCGTGTCGCTATTAAAATAATGGAGGCAAGTATGTCGTGGATAAGAAAAAACGCGCTTTGGTGCGTATTCGGCGGAGCAGTAGCAATGTCTTTCGTCATTTGGGGAACGTGGCAGGGCGTACATTACACCAGCACCACTGAGTTTTGTTTATCGTGCCACGCGATGGGTACTGCAGGGGAGGAATATAAAACCAGCGTGCATTTTCGAAATGCCTCTGGCGTTCGCGCGGAATGTAAGGATTGCCACATTCCACCGGGTATTGTTCCAACCCTGATACGTAAGACGGAAGCGTTAAACGATCTATACCACACCATTATCTCTCCTTCGATCGATACGCCTGAGAAATTCAATCTAAAGCGTGCGGAACTGGCGCAACGGGAATGGGCGCGCATGAGCGCTAACAATTCCGCGGCCTGTAAATCGTGTCATAGCTATGAAGCGATGGATCACGCTAAACAGTCTGCTAATGCGGTGGCACAAATGACGGCGGCTGCGGCAAAGAACAGTAACTGCATTGACTGCCACAAAGGCATTGCACATCACAAACCCGATATGAGCAGCGGTTTTCGCGATCGTTACAAGCAATTGCAGAGTCAGGGTGAACAATTACCCAAGGCGACGACGCTGTATTCGTTAGGTGAAAAATCACTGGCTGCCACAGCAGAGAGTGCTGCAGGTAAAGCCATGCTGTACCCGGCAACGGAAGTGCGTGTGCTGAAAAGAGAGGGGAAAAACGTTCAGATAGAACTGACCGGCTGGCGGGAAAGCAAAGGACGTGGTCGGGTGATAACTCAGTATATGGGCAAACGCGTTTTCGCTGCCGTATTAGATGCTTCGCTGATGAATAATGTGAAGATTCAGCAAACTCAGGTTGATCCTGAGTCACATCAGGAATGGCAACTGGTGAGCGTGATTGCCTGGAGTTCTGCGGATGGTTTTACCGACAATGTTGACTCCATCTGGCAATACGCCGATCAGATGTTGCAGTCCACCTGTAGCGCCTGTCATAGCACACCGCCAACGAGTCGTTATACCGCTAATGGCTGGATCGCCGGCTTGAAATCCATGTCCACCTACTACCGGCTTAATCCGGTGGAAGATCGCACGCTGTTGAAATATCTCCAGACTCACGCCAGCGATGTACCTGAATCTAACAATACAAAAGGATAATTTATGGATATTCATGATTTTAACCCGTCACGTCGACGGTTTTTGACCGGAATGTTAGCCGTTGGCGCCGTCAGCGCATTAGGGCCGAATCCCCTGATCTCAAAGGTCTGGGCTGCAGGTGAAAATCCTGAGCAATGGATCCAGTCAGGTTCGCACTTTGGCGCTTTTGAAGCCAAAGTCGTGAACGGTGAATGGATAGATACCCGTCCATTCAAACATGATAAATATCCCTGCGATATGCTCAATGCCGTTCGGGAAGTGGTTTATAACCCATCGCGCGTGCGCTATCCGATGGTGCGGCTGGACTGGTTACGCAAACGTGAAAAGTCAGATCGCAACCAACGTGGCGATAACCGTTTTGTCCGTGTGAGCTGGGATCAGGCGTTGGATCTGTTCTATGAGGAGCTGGAGCGGGTGCAAAAGACCTCTGGTTCTTCGGGCGTATTTACCGGACTGGCGGACTGGCAAATGGTTGGAAAATACCATAAGGCCGGCGGCGCGATGGACCGGGGACTTGGCTTGCACGGTAGCTATGTCACTACCGTTGGCGACTATTCAGCTGCAGCGGCGCAGGTGATTTTGCCTCACGTGATTGGCTCGCTTGAAGTCTATGAACAGCAAACTTCGCTCCCGTTGGTTATCGAAAATACCAATACAATCGTGCTATGGGGTTGCGATCCTATCAAGAACTTACAGATCGAATTCCTCGTTCCCGATCACGACGCATTTGGGTACTGGCAGCAGATTAAAGAGGCCGTCGCGCAGGGTAAAATGCGGGTTATCAGCGTCGATCCCGTACGCAGCAAATCGCAAAACTATCTTGGCTGTGAACAACTGGCGATAAGACCGCAAACTGATGTTGCTTTGCTACTGGCGCTCGCACATACCTTGTACGAAGAAAAACTATACGACGCCGCGTTTATCAGCGATTACACCGTTGGGTTCGAGCAGTTTTTGCCGTACCTGACGGGAGAGAGCGACAAACAGCCGAAAAACGCTGAGTGGGCGGCGGAAATTTGCGGCCTGACTGCGGAGCAAATTCGCGATTTTGCCCGTTTGCTGGTGAAGGGGCGCACACAATTTATGGGTGGATGGTGCGTGCAGCGTATGCACCATGGCGAACAATATCCCTGGATGCTGGTGGTACTGGCCAGCATGGCCGGACAAATTGGGCTGCCTGGTGGCGGTGTGGGCTTTGGCTGGCATTACAACGGTGGCGGTACAGTCACCTCTGCGGGCCCCGTACTGAGTGGCCTCGGCAGTATCAACAACCCGCCTGCTGCGAAATACAAAGCGGACTTTCGCGGCGCTTCGGAGCATATTCCTACCTCACGAATGATCGATTGTCTGCTGGAGCCGGGCAAGAAGATCGCTTTCAATGGTGAAACATTAACTTTTCCTGACATCAAAATGGCGATTTTCAGCGCGGCCAATCCGTTCCATGCCCAGCAGGATCGCAACCGGATGATCGATGCCTGGAAGAAGCTGGAAACCGTGGTAGTTCTCGATCATCAGTGGACGGCATCTTGTCGTTTTGCAGATATCGTCCTGCCCGTGACAACGCGCTTTGAGCGTAACGACATTGAGCAGTTTGGTACACATTCGAATAAAGGGCTGATGGCCGTCCGCCAGGTTGTCAAACCCCAGTTTGAAGCGCGACACGACTTTGATGTCTTTGCCGGTCTGTGCAAACGCTTTGGTCAGGAAGAGACATATCGCGAAAAGCGCGATGAAATGCAGTGGATAAAATCCATTTATGAAGAGGGCGTGAAAACCGGGTCATCACTTGGCGTCAGTATGCCGGACTTTGAAACCTTCTGGCAGGGCGAAGGATACATTGAATATCCTGTCGGGAAGCCGTGGGTGCGTCATGGAGAATTTCGCGAACAGCCGGATATCAATCCGTTAGGAACGCCTTCCGGTCTGATTGAAATCTACAGTAAGACCATCGCTGGTTTCCAGTATCAGGATTGTCCTGGACATCCGGTGTGGATGGAGCCATTTGAGCGCAGCCATTCTGGTAAGGAAGATAAATATCCGCTGCATTTGCAATCCTGCCACCCGGATAAACGCCTTCATTCCCAGCTCTGTTCCAGCGATGCATTTCGTAATACCTATGCGGTTGCTGGAAGAGAGCCGCTGTACATGAGCGAGGCGGATGCCCGTGTGCGTGGCTTAAAAGCCGGGGATATTGCGCGCGTATTTAATGCCCGTGGTCAGGTGCTGGCGGGCGTGGTAATCAGCCCTGACTACGCGCCTGGCGTTATCCGAATTCATGAGGGAGCGTGGTATTCGCCGCAAGAAGGTGGGAAATCGGGCACGTTATGCACCTATGGCGATCCGAATGTGCTGAGTGCGGATGTCGGTACATCGCAACTGGCGCAGGGACCTTCAGCGCATACGGTACTGGTCGAGGTGGAACGATACCAGGGGAGTGCCCCACAGGTCACGGGTTTCGGTGGTCCGGAGGTCATGAAAGAGGAGAAGGTTAGTGCAGCATAATCACATTTTTCAGCAGCGTGCAGCGGTATACCAGTGGTTTTCGCAACTGCTGTTCCGTGAGCTGAACGAGGAGCAACTCACCAGCCTGGAAAGTGGGGAAAACCGAAAGTGGCTGGCGTCGCTAACGGCGATCCCTGGGTTGTCTTTTGATATCAAAAATCTGGAACGCAGCCTTGCCCGGGTGCTGCGCCGTGAAGACCGACAACTGGAGCTGGCGGCGGATTTTGCCTCGTTGTTTTTGCTGGCGCCTCCCGGCGGTGTTTCTCCCTATGCGGGACATTATCCACATACGACGGCGGCCGAAGAACGCAGGGAAATGAATGTGCTGTTAGTTGAGTATGGGCTGACACCGCATGAAAATGAGACTGCCGACCATATTGCTGTACAGTTGTCATTGATGGCGAGAATGGTTGCCAATAAAGAGAAGCTGTCCGCGCAATATTACTTTTTGCATCATCACATCATGTGCTGGGCACCGCTGTTACGGGAAAGCTGCTTGCACCGGGACGAAGAGGGATTTTATCCTCAGGCGGTTAATGTCATAACGCATTTTATGCGTGAAGATGAGTTGTATCTGGAATCTCTTTTGATGGACGATTTTTACCTCAGCAGCCAGAGCTGAAAATAACAAAGGGACAGCAGATGCTGTCCCTTTTAACTTGTGTCGCTGCGAAAAGTTAGTCTGCACGGCCCATATAGCGGCGTTCTTCAATGTGAATACGGATTTTTTCACCCGCACTCAGATATTCAGGAACCAGGATCACCAGACCAGTGCTCAGAGTGGCGGGTTTGTTACGCGCACTTGCTGAAGCGCCTTTGATGCCCGGTGCCGTTTCAACGATCTCCAGATCTACGGTCTGTGGCAGTTCAAGCGCCAGCAGTTGGCCGTCCCAGGTCAGAACCTGCATGTCCGGCATCCCGCCTTCCGGAATGAACAGCAGCTCTTCTTCAATCTGGTCTTTGGTGAAGGTATACGGGGTATAGTCTTCTTTATCCATAAAGACATATTCGTTGCCATCAACGTAGGAAAAATCAACGCCACGGCGGCTCAGCGTAACGGTATCTACGATATCGTCGCCTTTGAAGCGCTCTTCAACTTTCAGACCGGTACGGACATCAGAAAAACGCATTTTGTACAGCGTAGCTGCACCGCGTGCGGTTGGTGATTGAATATCAATATCTTTTACAATCAGCAGTTTGCCGTTGTAGTTCAGTACCATACCTTTTTTAATTTCGTTCGCTCTTGGCATCGAAAAAATCCTGTAGTGGGGAGTGTCTAAAATATCGCGTCAAACTACTCGCGCCGGGCCATTCAGGCAAGCGGAATTGTCACTTTTGCTGGTGCAAAAAAGGGGATACACACATCATCCTTGACGTTGCCTCTTTGTTGGCTGCGCTTATAACTCCAGGGGCGTCTTACGTGTACGCTTCCGGGACTCATTCACTTGCTGCCCCGATGCTTATTGAGTGATTGTGTGTATACTGTTCACTACCTGCACCATCCGATGGTTTACGTTAAAGAGAATACTGTATGGAATGCCGTCCGGATTGTGGTGCATGTTGCACTGCGCCTTCTATCTCCAGCCCTATCCCTGGCATGCCTGATGGCAAGCCTGCCAATACACCGTGCGTTCAGCTTGATGAATCACTGCGCTGTAAACTCTTTGGTTCTGAGTTGCGCCCAAAAGTGTGTGCAGGTTTGCAGCCCAGCGCGGAAATGTGCGGGCAAACAACGCACCAGGCAATGCTGTATCTTATTGAACTCGAAGCGCTGACCGCACCCTAGAGCCAGTCCCATCAGGCTCTTAAACGTCTTTGATGCGCGCGAGGCAAAATACGGTGGCGATAATCATCACCAGCGCGAACCAGAACACGGCATGATAATTCCAGATTTCAGCGGCAATGCCCGCCAGCGAACCTGCAATAATCCACCCCACGCGGATGGTGTTCGTATACAGGGTGGTAGCTGAACCAGCCTGTCCCGGCATTAAATCCTGAAAATAGAGCATCCCAATTCCGCCGAGAATGCCGATGTAAATCGCGTTCAATAGTTGCAAACCGAGCAAAATAACCGGTGAGTGCGCCAGCAGCATACCGGCATAAAATAAAAAACCGGCGACTACAGCGATCCGCATTAACAGGCGTTTGCCCAGCCGTTTAGCAAAGTATCCGGCGATCAGCATTGTCGGTATTTCCAGCCCGGCGGCGGTACCCATCATGATGCCTGCGAGTTTTTCCGGCAGGTGCAGTTCGTTGATGATGAACAGCGGCATATTAATAATATAGAGGCTGTTGGTGCCCCACATTAATGTGCAGATTGCAAAAAGCAGAAGCGTATCACGACGATTACGCCTTGGAGCCTCGACTACGCCGGTTGCCAGTGGGACGTTTTTGTTCATGGACGGTAAGAACAGCCAGACCATGACGCCGCAGATAATAAATGCGACCGCAGCGCTGAGATACATCACCGTAAAGCTGAACCCCATCGCCAGTGCGTAGGCCAGAGGGGGACCGATCACCCATGCCAGTGAAACCTGTGCGCGTAAAATTGAGCTGAACATCACGGCTTCCCGGCCTGTGCGGTCGGCATGCTCGCGGGCGAGGGCAAACATTTGTGGGTTAGCGGTAGAGCCAAAGCTACTGAGAAAAACACCGACAAACAGCAAAATAAAATAGTTACGGTTCCAGGCAAACAACACGCAGGCCAGCATCCCCAGCACACAGCAAAAAACAATCAGGTTCTTGCGATCGCCTTTTTTATCAGAGCGCCCCGCCAGAAACTGACTTACCAGGATGCCGATGACGGCACTGCCGGTAAAAAAGAAACCCACCATCCCTGGGCGGGCATGGACTTCATCGGTCAGAAAAAGGCTGAGTGTAGGAGTCTGCAATGCGCCAGCAATACCCGTCAGAAAAGCGACAAGCAAAAACGCCGAAGACGTTAAATCAAACGCCTTTGGTGTGGCGGCTACGGGGGTGTTATGCATGTTTCGATATCAGTGGTGTGAAGAGAGGCGGAGTTTACGCTGCTTGTCAGAAAACAAACAAGGAGCTAAATCAAAATCAGCATGAAAAATCAAAATCGCATTTCAGTCTGAGAAAACAGCATGCTGACGATGCTGAACCTGATAGGGTAACCCTATTTTTTGCGTGAGCAATTTCCACACATAGAAGAAAAAATGTGCGTTACATCTAAATTCAGCAAGCAAATCTACAACTTTACTTGCGTGCTGAAGCAGAAAGAGCAAAACTTCTTGAAACGTTTCAGCGCTATCAGATTTTAAATGATGGAGTCGGGTGGCGCCTTTTTTCTCATGTTAGCTGAATCGTTTCAATTCGGCAGGAGAGGAGAACCATGTTCCAGTTATCTGTTCAGGATATACACCCGGGCGAGCAGGCCGGAAACAAAGAAGAGGCCATTCGTCAGGTTGCAGCCGCGTTAGTACAAGCGGGCAACGTCGCGGAGGGCTACGTCGATGGCATGCTGGCACGCGAACAACAGACATCCACTTTCCTTGGCAACGGTATTGCTATACCTCACGGTACAACGGATACGCGCGACCGCGTGCTGAAAACCGGTGTGCAGGTATTTCAGTTCCCGCAAGGCGTGACCTGGGGTGAAGACCAGGTCGCGTATGTGGCTATCGGTATTGCAGCCAGCTCGGATGAACACCTCGGTTTACTGCGCCAACTGACGCACGTGCTGAGTGATGATTCGGTGGCTGAGCAACTGAAATCAGCCACTACAGCAGAAGAACTGCGCGCCTTACTGATGGGCGAAAAGCAAAGTGAACAGCTGAAGCTTGATAATGACATGCTGACGCTGGACGTTGCCGCCAACTCTCTGATGACGCTGCAGGCGCTGAATGCTGCACGGCTGAAAGAAGCTGGAGCGGTCGATGCGACATTCGTCACCAGAGCGATTAACGAACAACCGATGAATCTCGGTCAAGGGATTTGGCTGAATGACTGTGCTGAAGGCAATGTGCGCAGCGCTATCGCGGTCAGTCGTGCGGCCAACGCATTTGAGGTTCAAGGTGAAACGGCTGCGGCGTTGATTACCGTTGCTATGAATGATGAGCAGCCCGTTGCGGTGCTGAAGCGCCTTGGCGATCTGTTGTTGAACAATAAAGCTGACCGTTTACTGAAAGCTGACGCAGCTACCGTGCTGGCGCTGCTGACCAGCGATGACGCATTAACTGACGATGTATTAAGCGCTGAGTTTGTGGTGCGCAATGAGCATGGTTTACACGCCCGTCCGGGCACCATGCTGGTGAATACGATTAAACAATTTAACAGTGAAATTACCGTGACAAATCTTGATGGAACCGGAAAACCGGCAAATGGACGTAGTCTGATGAAAGTCGTGGCCTTAGGCGTGAAGAAAGGACATCACCTGCGCTTTACCGCACAGGGTGATGATGCTGAACAGGCGCTGAAAGCGATTGGCGATGCTATCGCGGCAGGTCTTGGGGAGGGCGCGTAATGAGCAGACGTGTTGCAACTATCACCCTGAACCCGGCTTACGACCTTGTCGGTTTTTGCCCGGAAATTGAACGCGGTGAAGTAAACCTGGTTAAAACGACCGGTCTGCACGCGGCTGGAAAAGGCATCAACGTCGCGAAAGTTCTGAAAGATCTGGGTATCGACGTTACGGTTGGCGGTTTCCTGGGTAAAGACAACCAGGATGGCTTTCAGCAACTGTTCAGCGAATTGGGTATTGCTAACCGTTTTCAGGTGGTGCAGGGGCGTACCCGTATTAACGTCAAACTGACTGAAAAAGACGGCGAAGTTTCAGACTTCAATTTCTCTGGTTTTGAAGTCACCCCAGCCGACTGGGAACGCTTTGTGAATGACTCCTTGAGCTGGTTGGGGCAGTTCGACATGGTGTGTGTCAGCGGCAGCTTGCCAACCGGTGTTAGTCCGGAAGCATTCACCGACTGGATGACGCGCCTGCGCAGCCAGTGTCCATGCATTATCTTTGATAGTAGCCGTGAAGCACTGGTCGCGGGTCTGAAAGCGGCGCCGTGGCTGGTAAAACCTAACCGCCGCGAGCTGGAGATCTGGGCTGGCCGTAAACTGCCGGAAATGAAAGATGTTATTGATGCTGCACATGCACTGCGCGAGCAGGGTATCGCTCATGTGGTGATTTCACTCGGTGCGGAAGGTGCGCTGTGGGTTAACGCTTCAGGCGAATGGATTGCGAAACCGCCATCCGTTGAGGTGGTCAGCACCGTAGGTGCGGGAGACTCAATGGTCGGCGGCCTGATTTACGGCCTGCTGATGCGTGAGTCCAGTGAACACACCTTACGTCTGGCGACCGCTGTTGCTGCACTGGCCGTAAGTCAAAGTAATGTGGGTATTACCGATCGTCCTCAGTTGGCCGCAATGATGGCGCGTGTCGACTTAAAACCGTTTAACTGACAGCAGGAGAGGCATAATGAAAACGCTGCTGATTATTGACGCTAATCTCGGCCAGGCTCGTGCTTACATGGCGAAAACCCTGCTTGGAGCGGCGGCGCATAAAGCGCATCTGGATATTATTGATAATCCTAATGATGCTGAGCTGGCGATTGTTCTGGGCGACAAACTCCCGAATGACACTTCGCTGAACGGAAAAAATGTCTGGTTGGGTGATATTGGTCGTGCGGTTGCTCATCCTGAGTTATTCCTTAGCGAAGCGAAAAGTCATGCAAAACCCTACAGCGCGCCAGCTGCTGCCGCACCTGTGGCAAGCAGTGGTCCGAAACGTGTGGTTGCGGTAACGGCCTGTCCAACGGGCGTAGCGCATACTTTTATGGCTGCTGAAGCCATTGAAACCGAGGCCAAAAAACGCGGCTGGTGGGTGAAGGTTGAAACCCGTGGCTCTGTTGGGGCGGGTAATGCCATAACCCCGGAAGAAGTTGCCGAAGCTGATCTGGTGATCGTGGCTGCTGATATTGAAGTGGATCTGGCGAAATTTGCCGGAAAACCGATGTACCGTACCTCGACCGGTCTGGCACTGAAGAAAACGAAGCAAGAGCTGGATAAAGCCGTCGACGAAGCGACCCTCTACCAGCCTGCGGGGAAAGGACAGTCTACAGCGACACAGGGTAAGAAAGAGAGTGCTGGCGCATACCGTCACCTGCTGACGGGCGTTTCTTACATGCTGCCAATGGTGGTTGCCGGTGGCCTGTGTATTGCGCTGTCTTTCGCGTTTGGTATTGAAGCATTTAAAGAGCCTAACACGCTGGCAGCGGCGTTGATGCAGATTGGCGGTGGCTCAGCCTTTGCGCTGATGGTTCCGGTTCTGGCGGGGTACATTGCGTTCTCTATTGCCGACCGTCCTGGCCTGACGCCGGGTCTTATCGGCGGTATGTTGGCGGTAAGCACCGGTTCCGGTTTTATCGGCGGGATCATTGCCGGTTTCCTTGCGGGTTACCTGGCGAAGTTAATCAGCACTAAGCTGAAACTGCCGCAAAGTATGGAAGCGCTGAAACCGATCCTGATCATTCCACTGCTCTCGAGCCTGGTGGTGGGTCTGGCGATGATTTACCTCATTGGCAAACCGGTTGCTGGCATCCTGGAAGGTCTGACTCACTGGCTGCAAACCATGGGGACGGCGAATGCGGTACTACTCGGTGCAATTCTTGGCGGTATGATGTGTACTGACATGGGGGGACCGGTAAACAAAGCCGCATATGCTTTCGGTGTGGGTCTGCTGAGTACACAAACGTATGCGCCAATGGCTGCAATCATGGCTGCGGGTATGGTGCCACCGCTGGCACTGGGTCTGTCTACCCTTGTTGCGCGTCGTAAATTCGACAAAGCACAACAGGAAGGGGGGAAAGCCGCTCTGGTTCTGGGTCTGTGCTTCATTACCGAAGGGGCGATTCCGTTCGCAGCCCGTGACCCGATGCGTGTTCTGCCGTGCTGTATCGTCGGTGGTGCGTTGACCGGAGCAATCTCCATGGCGGTAGGTGCTAAGCTGATGGCTCCGCACGGTGGTCTGTTCGTACTGCTGATTCCTGGCGCAATTACACCGGTTCTTGGATATCTGCTGGCAATTATCGCAGGTACGCTGGTTGCGGGTCTGGCCTATGCGTTCCTGAAACGTCCGGAAGAGGACGCTGTCGCTAAAGCGGCATAACCCTCCTCTCATCAAAGGGCAGAGATTTCTCTGCCCTTTTTTTATGCTTAAAGCGTTATCCATTGAAATTCTATGGGGCGAGGCATAACGAATCCTTTTGCTATGCGGTTCAGGCAATCATGGGTGCAATGATAAAGCCAAAGGCAACACCAGCAATAATGCCGCCTAACCCTGGCAACATAAACGGATGGTTTAAGACATACTTGCCAACCCGCGTTGTCCCTGTGGTGTCGAATTCCATTGCTGCCAGCGACGTGGGATAAGTTGGCAGAACAAACACCCCGGTTACCGCGACGTACGAAGCCAGTATGGCCCAGGTTGGTACACCGAGGGCGACGGCAAGAGGGATAATCAGTGGCGTGGTTGCTCCTTGTGAATAGAGGAGCGCGCAGGTACCAAAGAGTACCAGTGCTAACAGCATCGGATAGGCCTGCAGAATATCGCCCGCGATACTTTTAATCTCCGCCAGATGCGCATCAATAAATGTTGTGCCCAGCGTTACGATCCCGAGAATTACTGCCAGTGAGCTCATGCCCGCGCGAAAAGTGGATGTCAGCACAATGGAATCTGTGGATGTTTTACACAACACTACCATCAGGCAAGCTGCGGACAGCATGCAGATAATAATGATATCCCGCGTATTCATTGGGCTACCGATGTCGAAGCCGGGGCGTAGCTGAGGACATGCGGCAAGAATAACGATGACGACTGTTGCCAGCATAAACAGGCCGACAGAAAGCCTGGCTCCCGGCGTAGTGCTGTGCTGCCCTTCATATTTACGGACCAGACCTTTTTGCAGACGCTCCAGATATACTTCGTCATCTTCCAGCTCGCATCCCTGGCGTGAAGCGATTAATGCGGCAACCATCGCGGCAACGAATGAGGCCGGAAGACAAACCGCCATTACCTGAATAAAGCTGACGCCATTCCCTTCCATGATCGTCAGCATCGCGGCCATGGCGGCGCTAATCGGCGAGCCAGATATCGCAATTTGGGAGGCGACTACGGAGCCAGCTAGCGTGCGAGAGGGACGTATGCCGGATTCTTTTGCCACTTCTGCAATTACCGGCAAGGTAAAAAAGACGATAAACCCGGTTCCCGCCATAATGGTCATCGACCAGGTAATAATTGGCGCAATAATATTAATATATTTTGGATTTCGTCGCATAAAATTGCCGGCGATGCGTACCAGATAATCCATGCCTCCTGCGGCCTGTAGTGCAGATGCTGCTACAACAACCGTCATAATAATAAGAATAACATCTACGGGCGGGGAACCGATGGAAAGACCAAATCCCAGCGTCAGAATTGCCAGTCCCAGTCCACCGCATAAACCAATGCCAATCCCGCCGAGACGAATACCAAAAAATATTGATCCTAATACCACGATAATTTCTAGCCAAATCATAATGATCTCCGCCAGACAATAATTTGTCGTTAAAGGTGAGTGTTTAGTTAATATGTTTATTTAGTTAGGTTTGTTTTTTATTGCGCCAGGAGATGGTGCTTTCCTACTCTTTTTTCGTACCACTTAATACCTGCACGAACTAATGATCCGGTTGAATCAATATATTTATCCGGTGACTGTTTAACCGCTTCGGCAAGGATCACAGGAACTTCCGTACAGCCCAGAACGATAACTTCAGCACCGCGTGAGAAAAGTATTTCGGCTTGTTCAAGCATCATTTTTTGCGCGTGCTTAAGATCACCTGCTTTTAAGCAATAAATACTTTCCATCACTTTTTCCTGACTGGACGTATCAGGACTGATGCAGCTTAAGCCAAGAGATTCTATACCTTTTTGATAAAGTCCCATGTAGAGTGTGGCGTTGGTTGCCAGCAGCCCAATACGGGTTTTTCTGCATTTTTCAACCTCATTCATCGTTGTATCAACAATGCTTAGCAGGTCTATATGGCAGGAATCTTTTAATTCATTGAACCAAAAATGGGCGGTATTACAGGGAATCACAATACACTCCGCCCCGGCATCTTCCAGTTTATGCAGATAATCACGCATAGCGGGAAGAGGGGAGCGACCATGATGCATCAGAGCATCGGTCCGGTCGGGAATATCAGGAATAGATGAAATAATTAATGGAATATGTTCCTGATCGCACTGTGCTGCCGTATAAGTGACAAATTTATTAAAAAGATCGACGGTTGCAGCAGGACCCATTCCGCCAAGTACGCCAATTAAACCTTTCACGATTTATACCTCATTTAACCGTTAATAAATAATCTGTATTTTTTCTTTCGCTAATGTTTAACAGCTGATGACGGCGATGAGAAATGCAATAATGTTTGCTGTAATGCAAAAACCGCATGATTGTGAGTGTTGAGTCAGGGGCAGAATGCCAGCGCCCGGCAAAGAGTATGGGTTCTGGTCAGAATCGAGCGCGAACATATGGGAGAAACCATCAGGAGGTTAATGTCAAAAACGAAGGTGTCATGCAAAAAACGAATCACTAATTGCTGAGAGTCAATGATATGTCCTGAAATTCTCAGGCATGATGTTATATGCTCATGGACATATTTAAATACCTGTGTGACCGATATGAAAAACATCGAGACAAAATGGTTATATGATTTTTTGACACTGGAAGCCTGTCGTCATTTTTCCCAGGCTGCTGAGCAACGTAATATATCTCAACCAGCATTTAGCCGACGGATCAAAGCGCTCGAGTCGGCGGTAGGAGTCATGTTATTTGATCGCACCACTTCGCCGTTGCAACTTACGGAAGAGGGGAAGTTGTTTCACTCGCAGACACGAAGCTTATTGCAACAGCTGGAATGTAATCTGGATGAGCTAAGCGGTCATAACTTGCTAGGAGTGCCGAATATTAAAGTTGCGGCGGCACATTCGCTGTCGCTTACCATGCTACCCAGATTAGTTCACTCGATGGCAGCCTACGGCGAAGAATTTGTTTATCACGTTGAGGCCATTGATGTTGTGCAGGCGGTTAACACCCTGCGAGAAGGGAAAAGTGATTTTATTATCTCATTTCGCGATGAAGACCTGATGCAGTCACCTTTTTGTGGTCTGAAAGTTTTTGAATCAGAGCTGTACCCTGTTTGTGCTGCTGATGAGCAGGGTAAACCGTTGTTTGATATCTGGCAGCCGCAGGTGCCGATATTGAACTACACCAGTACATCTTATATGGGGCGGTTGGTTAACCGCCATCTGGCGGAAGTGGGCGGTATTACGGGACGCACGTTATTTATGTCTTCGATGAGTGAGTTGCTGAAAAATATGGCGCTTGATGGACATGGTATCGCCTGGTTACCCGCATGGTCGATTGTTAACGAACTGCGCACAAAACGGTTGGTTTCACTGGCGGTACCGGAGCTAATGGTGCCAATTCAGGCCTATATTTACAGGATGGATACCCGGTTGAATAAAACAGCTGAAAATTTCTGGGGCATCTTGCGTAACCATATGCCAGAGCTTTGATTTTCACTTCTGAGGCGCGCCAGTTAGTCTGGCGCGCGGGAACGATGTTACGCGACTGCTTTTTCTGTTTGCTGGGCTTTCAGCCAGGCTATCTCTTCTGCCCAGATATCAGGGTTGATGGTCTCAAGTACCAGTGGAATACCGTCAAAACGCTTGTCCTGCATGATCCAGCGGAAGGCATCGTGACCGATGTTGCCTTCGCCTAAGCTGTGGTGGCGGTCAACACGGCTGCCAAATGTGCTCTTGGCATCGTTGAGATGCATCCCGCGTAAATAATTAAAGCCGACGATGCGTTCAAATTCCGCAAAGGTCTTTTCGCACTCGGCAGTAGTGCGTAGATCGTATCCGGCAGCGAAGGCGTGGCAGGTATCGATGCAGACACCGACACGGGTTTTATCTTCTACGCCATCAATAATGGCCGCCAGATGCTCAAACTTAAACCCAAGATTACTGCCCTGTCCGGCGGTATTTTCAATGACTGCCGTCACGCCCTGAGTCTGAGCGAGGGCAATATTGATCGACTCCGCGATCCGCGCCAGGCACTCATCTTCCGGGATCTGCATCAAATGGCTACCAGGGTGAAAGTTAAGCAGAGATAAGCCAAGCTGCTCACAGCGCTGCATTTCATCAATAAAGGCATCGCGTGATTTTTCCAGCGCGTCGCTCACCGGGTGTCCGAGGTTAATCAGGTAGCTGTCGTGAGGCAGGATTTGTGCCGGAGAAAAATGGTACTTCTCGCAGGCTGACTTAAAGTCATCTATGACTTCGGTCGTCAACGGCGCGGCGCGCCACTGGCGCTGATTTTTGGTGAACAGGGCGAATGCGGTCGCTTCGATTTCCGCGGCTCGAATAGCGGCGTTAGCCAGACCGCCAGCGGCGCTTACGTGCGCTCCAATATATTTCATAAGTTAAACCCGCCATACTCAAAAGGGGAGAGTATAGCGGGTTAACAAGGGTTAGTCGTGATCGATCATGCCATCAGCGCGTGGATGGCAACGTTAATCGCACCGCCGCCCACAATCAGCCAGACAAACAGAACAAGCGCCATCAGTAAGGGTTTAGCACCTGCTTTCTTCAGTGCACTGACGTGAGTGGTAAGCCCAAGTGCGGCCATCGCCATCGCCAGCAGAACTGTATCCAGCGTAACCAGCATGTCCACTACGGATTTCGGTAGCAGGTGGAACGAGTTGAAAATCGCAACCACAATAAACAGGATGGCAAACCACGGAATAGTGATTTTACTTTTTTCCCCTCCGGTCGCCGGAGACAGCTGTTTCACACGGGCAGCCAGGATGATGAGGAATGGAGCCAGCATCATAACGCGCAACATTTTTGCAATCACTGCCGCGTTTTCTGCATCCGGGGTAATTGCATGTCCGGCGGCGACAACCTGTGCTACTTCATGCATGGTAGAGCCAATGTAAATCCCATAGGTTTCCGGGCTAAACCAGTGCGCCAGCAGTGGATACATTGCCGGGTACAGGAAGATTGCAATCGTACCGAAGATAACCACAGTTGCGACAGCGACTGTCACTTTACTGGCTTCTGCTTTGACTACCGGTTCTGTTGCCAGCACCGCGGCTGCACCGCAAATGCTGCTCCCGGCACCAATGAGCCAGCTGGTGTGCCGATCCAGGCCAAACACTTTCTGCCCAAGGAAACAGGCAAGCATAAAGGTACTGGTCAGCGTCAACACATCGATCACGATACCGCTGACGCCAACGTCAGCAATCTGCGCGAATGTGAGGCGGAAGCCGTAGAGGATTATCCCCAGGCGTAATAAATGTTGTTTGGCAAACAGTACGCCACCGTCACAGCTTTTCCAGATGTGTGGATAGACGGTATTACCGAGAACCATCCCCAATAAAATGGCTAAGGTGAGGGCGCTGAACCCGGCACCCGCTACGGCGGGAATGGAACCACCCCACAAAGCGGCCCCGGTGATAACTGCACTCAGGGCAAGCCCCGGAATAAAATGCCACACTGTACGTCGATGATTCTGTAGGGCGAGTTCTGTCATGACCCCTCCTGTGAATTGGAATGAAATCTTTGACAAAATAGTAAGGTGAAGTGGCTTAAAAATAAAATTGATTATATATTTATAATTAATCTTTATAAGTGGTAAGCACGGCTACCTGGTGGAAAACGACTATGCATATCACCCTACGACAACTTGAAGTGTTTGCTGAGGTACTGAAAAGCGGCTCGACGACTCAGGCATCTGTGATGTTGTCATTGTCGCAGTCGGCGGTTAGCGCCGCGCTTACCGATTTAGAGGGGCAACTTGGTGTCCAGCTATTTGACCGCGTGGGTAAGCGCCTGGTCGTTAATGAGCACGGGCGATTACTCTATCCTCGCGCGCTGGCGCTGCTTGAGCAAACAACTGAAATTGAACAGCTTTTTCGTGAAGATAATGGCGCTATTCGCGTATACGCCAGCAGCACCATTGGTAATTACATTCTTCCTGCCATGATCGCCCGCTACCGGCAGGATTTTCCTGATTTGCCACTGGAGCTGAGCGTGGGCAACAGTCAGGATGTTATCAACGCCGTACTGGATTTTCGGGTAGACATTGGGCTTATCGAAGGCCCTTGCCACAGCACGGAAATTATCTCTGAACCGTGGCTGGAAGATGAGCTGGTGGTCTTTGCTGCGCCGTCTTCGCCATTAACGAAGGGGCCCGTTACGCTGGAACAACTGGCAGCGTCGCCCTGGATCCTCCGCGAGCGTGGTTCCGGTACGCGTGAGCTTGTTGATTACCTGCTGTTGTCGCATTTGCCGAGGTTTCAAATGGCCATGGAGCTGGGTAATTCAGAAGCGATTAAACATGCTGTGCGTCATGGATTAGGTATTAGCTGTCTGTCGCGTCGTGTCATTGAGGAACAGTTGCGGGCCGGAACGCTGAGCGAAGTTCCCGTGCCACTACCGCGGTTAGTTCGCACCCTCTGGCGTGTCCATCATCGTCAAAAACACCTCTCCAATGCGCTGCTGCGTTTTTTACGTTATAGCGATCAGGTGGAACAGGCCGGGTAAGACGCAGGTGTGTCGGAAGCAGGTAGTGCCGACACGCTCTTACCTGATGGCGCTATGTTTATCTGGCCTGCACGCTTTCAAATCTCTGCTTTACTTATAATCCGCGGCCAGTCATGAAGGTCTCTTATAACAGCGCATTTGTGCCGGAAGAATGCCGTTTCGTCTGCTACAATCGCGCCTCATTTTTTGGATGGATAGCATTTTCACATGGTTTCCGAAACTAAAACCACAGAAGCGCCCACGCTACGTCGTGAACTGAAAGCGCGTCACCTGACGATGATTGCCATTGGTGGCTCCATCGGTACGGGTCTTTTCGTTGCATCTGGTGCAACCATTTCTGCGGCGGGTCCTGGCGGCGCGCTGTTTTCCTATATTCTGATTGGTCTGATGGTGTACTTCCTGATGACCAGTCTTGGTGAATTAGCCGCGTATATGCCGGTTTCCGGTTCGTTCTCCACCTACGGTCAGAACTATGTAGAAGAAGGCTTTGGCTTCGCGCTGGGCTGGAACTACTGGTACAACTGGGCGGTAACCATTGCCGTTGACCTTGTGGCTGCACAACTGGTGATGAGCTGGTGGTTCCCGGATACGCCCGGCTGGATCTGGAGTGCGTTGTTCCTGTGCGTCATCTTCCTGCTGAACTACATCTCGGTCAGGGGTTTTGGTGAAGCGGAGTACTGGTTCTCGCTGATCAAAGTTACCACCGTTATTATCTTCATTGTGGTTGGCGTGATGATGATCGTCGGTATCTTTAAAGGCGCTCAACCGGTGGGCTGGAGCAACTGGACGACAGGTGAGGCTCCTTTTGCCGGTGGTTTTGCGGCGATGATTGGCGTGGCGATGATCGTCGGTTTCTCTTTCCAGGGCACCGAGTTGATTGGTATCGCTGCAGGCGAATCTGAAGATCCTGAGAAGAACATTCCTCGCGCTGTGCGTCAGGTGTTCTGGCGAATCCTGTTGTTCTATGTGTTCGCTATTTTGATCATCAGCCTGATTATTCCATACACTGACCCAAGCCTGCTGCGCAATGATGTTAAAGACATCAGCGTCAGTCCGTTCACGCTGGTATTCCAGCACGCCGGCCTGCTTTCTGCGGCGGCGGTGATGAACGCCGTTATCCTGACAGCGGTATTGTCGGCGGGTAACTCCGGGATGTATGCGTCAACGCGTATGCTTTATACCCTGGCATGTGATGGTAAAGCGCCGCGTATTTTCGCTAAGCTGTCTCGTGGCGGTGTACCGCGTAATGCGTTATATGCGACCACGGTGGTGGCAGGGTTGTGCTTCCTGACTTCAATGTTTGGCAACCAGACTGTGTACCTGTGGCTGCTGAATACCTCCGGGATGACGGGCTTTATCGCCTGGCTGGGGATTGCCATTAGCCACTATCGTTTCCGTCGTGGCTATGTGCTGCAGGGGCATGATGTGAAGGATCTGCCGTATCGTTCAGGTTTCTTCCCGCTGGGTCCGATCTTTGCTTTCGTGTTGTGCCTGATTATTACGCTGGGACAAAACTACGAAGCATTCCTGAAAGATACCATTGACTGGGGCGGTGTGATGGCAACCTATATCGGTATCCCGCTGTTCCTGATTATCTGGTTTGGCTACAAGCTGACAAAAGGGACCCATTTTGTTCGCTACAGCGAAATGCACTTCCCGGGGCGAGTGAAGAAATAACCTTTTAGACAGACCTGTCCGGATCCAGCATTTATGCCGTCATCCGGCAGACAAAATAACAAAAACCCCGGCATTATTCGTGCCGGGGTTTTTTATTGCACTGTACTTAGAAGTTGTAAGTCAGGCCAACGGTATAGCGACGACCATCGAGAACGGTGTCGTAGGTATCGTAATTGATTTGCTTATCCAGAACGTTATACACGCCAGCAGTCAGCAACAGATCTTTGTTGGCGTAGTAACGCAAGCCGACGTCAACCTGAGTATAGGAAGGGGTTCCTTGTGCCATTGAGGTACGGCTCAGGTACTCGGATGTTTTACCGCGCAAGTTCAGACGGCTCCAGAAGCCGATATCCTGCGTAGCCTGCCAGTCCAGCGTAGTGTTAAACATATGTTTTGGCATTTTATTCAGCGGCTGACCAGAGAACTGACCGCTTTTCTGCTCAGACTCGGTGTAGGTGTAGTTAGCTGTCCAGTTGAGGTCAGAGGTAATCTTCCAGCCGAAGGTGGACTCTACGCCGCGCATGTTGGCTTTATCAACGTTAACCCGATCGCTGACAAAATCGTAACTGGTTGTGCCGATGGTGCAGGCAGGATCGGAACTGCTGTTACAGCGGCGAACTTCGGTAATTTTGTTTTTGAAGTCAGTGTTGAACAGAGTGACGCCTGCGTTGAGGTCGTTACCGTTGTCCCACAGCAACCCGATTTCTTCACTCAGGCTTTTCTCCGGTTTCAGATCCGGGTTGCCTACAATGATACCGTTCAGGCGACCACCGCCGGTGACCTGTCCCCAACTGGCAGATGACTGACGCAGGTCTGGTGCACGATAGCCTGCTGAAACACCGCCTTTTAAGGTCCATTGATCGCTAAGATGCCATACGCCATAGCCACGCGGTGTCCAGTTATCACCGTAGTTTTCATCTTTGTCCATACGCAGACCACCGGTCAGCGTAAAGGTATCGGTAACGGCCCATTCATCTTCGGCAAACAGCGCCCAGCTCCAGCGAGTTAGCTTGTTCAGACCATCTGCCGCTTGCAACTGGTTACCGTTATCGCGCAGTTTTTCATAACGGTACTGTCCACCCGCCGTCAGGGTATGTGCCCCGAGGAAGATCTGGTTCTGGTTATTGAAGATGGTGTTGTAGGACTTCATCTGGCGACCGGGATTCTCGCTCTCTTCCTGCTGAACATAGCTGGTGGTATTGAAGTCGTCATAGTAACCGCTGTGGGTTAATGAATAGGTGGTGTGCACATACTTGCTTTCGCTTTTGCTGTTTGGCTTACAGGTGCCGTTGCGGCAGCTCTCTGCGGCCATTGACTTGCCTGGCGTGCTGTCGCGATCCTGCAGTTCACGTGCGTAATCGAAGTCAATATCGTTTTTATCATCCGGCGTAAAGTTCAGGGTTAATCCCCCGCTACGCATACGCTGCTCATTGTAACCATTGACGATTTCATCTTCCGCACGGTGAGAGAATAAACCGGTGACTTTTGCGCCGAGTAACCCGTCAATCAGCGGCCCGGAAGCATAAGCGTTAGTCTGGTAAATATCGCCAGAATCCCGGTCTTCCTGGAAAGTGGCATCGCCATGCAAGGAGCCGGTCCAGGCTTTGGTATTCGAGACTTTTTTGGTAATTACGTTGATGACGCCGCCCATCGCATCAGAGCCGTAGAGCGAAGACATAGGGCCACGGATCACTTCGATACGTTCGATGGATTCCAGCGGCGGGAGCCAGCCTTGCTCAATGCCAGAGTTATCGCTGTTGGGACGTGTACCACGCGTGCTGATACGGTTACCGTTTACCAGGAAAAGCGTGTATTTCGAAGCCATCCCGCGAATGCTGATATCGCTGCTGCTACCCCCACCTGTTACGACGACGCCAGGTACATCTTTTAGCGCATCGGTGACATCACGGTAAGCTTTATCCTCTATCTGCTGCTTGGTGATCACAGAAATAGAGGCGGGGGCGGCCTGAATTTTTTTCTCAAACCCCGTGGCTGTAACAACGACGGTATCCTGGTCAGCAGCATAGACGAGTGATGGGAGACTGGCGACGCATACTGCGGCAGCAACAGCCTTAACGTGAGGTATAGTCATTTGTATCATTCCATTTAAATGAATTTACCCGTAATACTTCAAGTTGCAGGTGTGCTGACTAAGCTCGTTCACCCCAGGAACGTACTTATGTGCGTTCCTGGGATTTACTCCCCTGCCGCATGATCCGGCAAGAGAGCCTCACCCCTTCGGGGCCAGCACTGTTCAAAATGCAATTGCATTTTGTCCTACAACTCGAATTCTTAGGGTAACGATCAACTCGTCATGACAAAGGCCATGACAATTATATGTATTTGTCTTTTAAGGACTCTTTTAAGTAAAGAAGCTAGGAGATTGTACAAAAGTGTGAATGTTTGTAAACACAAATGATAATTGGAATCATTTGTGTTTGATATGATTGGCAAGGAAAATCTTTTTCAGTCAATGAGATAGCGGCAAAATAAAAATGGAGAAAAAATGAGGAAATGATGGAGAAACAAAGAGGGCGGACGCCCTCAGTGCGTTACTTCAACAGATATTGTGCGTGGAAGCGCAGATGATCTTCAATGAACGACGCAATAAAATAATAGCTATGATCGTATCCGGGCTGAATGCGTAACGTCATCGGCCACGCCGTCTGACGAGCCGTTTCTGCCAGCACCGCAGGTTGAAGTTGATCGGCAAGGAACTGATCGCTGTCACCCTGATCGATGAGTGTTGGAATGGCATCTTCTGGCTTACTGGCTAACATTAACGCGCAGCTATCCCATGCGGCCCAGGTCGTCTTATCATCGCCCAGATAGGCACTAAATGCCTTTTCTCCCCACGGAACACGGCATGGGTTTACGATTGGCGCAAACGCGGAAACACTGGTGTATTTACCGGGGTTTTTCAGCGCCATAATCAGTGCGCCGTGACCGCCCATGGAGTGTCCGCTGATGGCGCAGCGATCGCCGACGTTAAACTGTGACTGAACCAGCGCCGGAAGCTCATCGCGCAAGTAGTCATACATGCGGAAATGCGAAGCCCATGGCTGCTGTGTGGCATTGAGATAAAATCCGGCACCTTGACCTAAATCGTACCCGTCATCATTGGCCACCTGTTCACCGCGCGGGCTGGTATCTGGCATCACCAGAACAATCCCCAACTCAGCTGCAATACGCTGCGCGCCTGCTTTGGTAGTAAAATTCTCATCATTGCAGGTCAGACCCGACAACCAATACAGTACCGGAGGCGGGGTGTTATCGCGCGGCGGAGGGAGAAAAATGCTGAAAGTCATGGTGCAATTTAACGTAGCGGAGTCGTGACGCCAGCGTTGCTGCCAGCCTTCAAAACAGCGGTGCTCTTCAAGCATTTCCATGCGTGGCTCCTTGTTGTGTCGAATCTGAATGTGTTTGCGAACCCATCATAATACAGATTATTCATTGCACTGTGAGTAACTTTCACTTCCGCATTGGGCAAACATACTTCATCATCTATATAACTTTACATTAACACTCATACTCACCGGGTTGAACGGCAAGTAGGATCTGTGCATTAACAGGCTGCACCAATTTCAATAATTATCGCGGTGAATACTGGATTATGTGCGCCGCCTCACGCACAATGTTCTGGCTGTGACACAGCCTAAAAACTTTGCCCCACGCAGGGCAGAGGCGCCACACCTGCAGGAGAAGAAGAAATGTCATCACTCAGTAAAGAAGCGGCCCTGGTTCATGAAGCGCTGGTCGCACGTGGTCTCGAAACCCCGTTGCGCCCGCCCGTGCATGAGATGGATAACGAAACGCGCAAACGTCTTATCTCCGGCCATATGACCGAGATTATGCAATTGCTCAATCTTGATTTGAGCGATGACAGTCTGATGGAAACCCCACATCGCATCGCTAAAATGTATGTTGATGAGATTTTCTCCGGTCTCGATTACGCGAACTTCCCGAAAATTACCGTCATTGAAAATAAAATGAAGGTTGATGAGATGGTCACGGTTCGTGATATTACGCTGACCAGCACCTGTGAGCATCACTTTGTCACAATCGATGGCAAAGCGACGGTGGCGTACATCCCGAAAGAGTCTGTGATTGGCCTGTCGAAGATTAATCGCATTGTGCAATTCTTTGCGCAGCGTCCACAGGTACAAGAACGTCTGACTCAGCAAATTTTGACCGCGCTGCAAACGCTGCTCGGTACTAATAATGTGGCGGTTTCAATTGATGCGGTGCATTACTGCGTGAAAGCGCGCGGTATCCGTGATGCGACCAGTGCGACCACTACCACCTCGCTTGGCGGGCTGTTTAAGTCCAGCCAGAATACGCGTCAGGAATTCCTGCGCGCCGTGCGTCACCACAACTGATTAGGGCAGGGAACCATGGAGCGTAATGTCACGCTGGATTTTATTCGTGGCGTTGCCATCCTTGGTATCCTGCTTCTCAATATTAGCGCCTTTGGTTTGCCGAAGGCGGCATACCTGAACCCTGCCTGGTATGGCAACATTACCCTGTCGGATGCCTGGACCTGGGCGGTGCTTGATCTCTTCGCGCAGGTGAAGTTCCTTACTCTTTTTGCGCTGTTGTTCGGCGCAGGCCTGCAAATGCTGTTGCCGCGCGGCAAACGCTGGATCCAGTCGCGACTCACTCTGCTAGTTTTGCTGGGTTTTATTCACGGCTTATTATTATGGGATGGCGATATCCTGCTGGCATACGGCTTAATTGGTCTTATCTGCTGGCGGCTGATCCGCGACGCTCCTTCGGTCAAAAGCCTGTTTAATACCGGTGTGCTGCTCTACCTCGTAGGTATCGGCGTATTGCTGCTGCTTGGCGTTATTTCCGGGAGCGAAACCAGCCGGGCCTGGACGCCGGATGCCTCTGCACTGCTGTATGAAAAGTTCTGGAAGGTTAACGGCGGTATGGAAGCGGTCAGTAACCGCGTGGATATGCTGTCGAACAGCCTGCTGGCACTGGGGGCGCAGTACGGCTGGCAGCTTGCGGGAATGATGCTGCTCGGCGCGGCATTGATGCGCAGCGGCTGGCTGAAAGGACAATACAGTTTGTCGCATTATCGTCGTACCGGCGCGTTGTTGGTCATCATCGGAATGGCGATTAACCTGCCGGCTATCGTCGCCCAATGGCATCTGGAGTGGGCATATCGCTGGTGTGCTTTTCTGTTACAAGCCCCGCGAGAACTGAGCGCACCGTTTCAGACTATCGGTTACGCCGCATTGATGTTTGGTTTCTGGCCGCAACTTAACCGCTTTAAATTTGTTATTGCCATTGCCTGCGTAGGACGCATGGCATTGACCAATTATCTTCTGCAAACGCTCATCTGCACCACACTGTTCTATCAGTTTGGTCTGTTTATGAAGTTTGACCGGCTGGAACTGCTGTATTTCGTTATCCCTGTTTGGGCTATAAACCTTCTTTTCTCCGTCATTTGGCTACGTTTTTATCGGCAAGGTCCGGTGGAGTGGCTGTGGCGTCAACTAACCCTGCGTGCCTCAGGGGCGTCATTGCCGGGAACATCCAGATAACGATCTGGATCACATTCATTAACAAAATGGATGTAAGCGTTTTCATTCCTGTGACATGACTCACGCAGTGCTATTCATCGTGCTGACAAAATACACAATCCAGGGTGTCTGTGGGCAACCGCAATCTCAAACAGGGTAGTGAATATGATCACCATACGTGATGTGGCACGTCAGTCTGGCGTTTCTGTGGCGACCGTTTCCCGCGTACTGAATAACAGCGCGTTGGTGAGTCCAGATACTCGCGAAGCGGTAATGAAGGCAGTGACTCAGCTAGGCTATCGGCCCAATGCTAATGCGCAAGCGCTGGCCACGCAGGTGAGTGACACTATTGGTGTAGTGGTGATGGATGTTTCAGATGCGTTCTTTGGTGCGCTGGTGAAAGCCGTAGATATGGTTGCCCAGCAGCATCAGAAGTATGTGCTGATTGGTAACAGTTATCATGAAGCAGAAAAAGAACGTCATGCCATCGAAGTCCTGATCCGTCAGCGTTGTAACGCGCTGATTGTTCACTCAAAAGCGTTGAGTGACCAGGAACTGGGGGAGTTTATGGATCAGATCCCCGGAATGGTATTGATCAACCGTATTGTGCCGGGCTACGCCCACCGTTGTGTCTGCCTGGACAATATCAGCGGGGCCAAAATGGCGACCCGCATGCTGCTCAATAACGGGCACCAACGCATAGGGTATCTGGCGTCAAGTCATCGTATTGAAGATGACGCGATGCGTAGAGAAGGGTGGCTAAGCGCGTTGAAAGAAAACGGAATTACTCCGGCAGAAAGCTGGGTTGGCACCGGTTCGCCCGATATGCAGGGCGGAGAATCAGCGATGGTGGAACTGCTGGGACGTAATTTGCAACTGACGGCGGTCTTCGCTTACAACGACAATATGGCCGC
This sequence comes from Citrobacter sp. Marseille-Q3906, assembly GCF_916618775.1. Lineage (NCBI taxonomy): Bacteria > Pseudomonadati > Pseudomonadota > Gammaproteobacteria > Enterobacterales > Enterobacteriaceae > Citrobacter > Citrobacter sp. Marseille-Q3906. The sequence continues at coordinate 2,286,272 of NZ_CAKAKA010000002.1, read as the reverse complement.
CGGGGCGCTTACTGCGCTAAAAGACAACGGCATCGCCATTCCGTTACATCTGTCTATCATTGGTTTCGATGATATCCCTATTGCGCGTTACACCGATCCGCAGCTGACGACCGTGCGCTATCCTATTGCATCAATGGCAAAAATGGCGACAGAGCTCGCACTACAAGGCGCTGCGGGTACGTTGGATCCTGCGGCGACCCATTGCTTTATGCCAACGCTGGTGCGTCGTCATTCTGTGGCGTTGCGGCAGAATGCGGCACCGATCACTAACTGATAATGTCACTCGATGTAACCGTTTTCAATATGTGAGTAAATTCACAGTATCTTAACAATGCCATAGCTATGATGACACTGTTTGTTGCGCTGTAACTACTATGTAACGGTGAATAATCACTTTCATCGAGGTATAGGCGTCTTAAACAAAAATTAAAGCCTGTTTTTGGAGCGTTGCCAGACACGGAAGAAATATTTTTAAAAGTGAGCTTCGGCGTTCAGTAACAGTTTAGTAACGTTCTGCCCTGCCGAGCATTTATCTCAAGTACTACCCTGCATAATAAAACCGGAGATACCATGAATAAGAAGGTGTTGACCCTGTCTGCTGTAATGGCAAGCATGTTATTCGGCGCGGCTGCGCACGCTGCTGATACCCGCATTGGTGTGACGATTTATAAGTATGACGATAACTTTATGTCTGTGGTGCGTAAGGCTATTGAGAAAGATGCCAAAGCGGCGCCAGATGTCCAGTTGCTGATGAACGACTCCCAGAACGATCAATCCAAGCAAAACGATCAGATTGATGTATTGCTGGCAAAAGGCGTTAAAGCACTGGCTATCAACCTGGTTGACCCGGCTGCAGCAGGCACGGTAATTGAGAAAGCTCGTGGCCAGAACGTACCGATTGTGTTCTTCAACAAAGAACCTTCACGTAAAGCGCTGGACAGCTATGACAAGGCCTTCTATGTCGGTACCGACTCTAAAGAATCTGGCATCATCCAGGGTGATTTGATTGCTAAACACTGGGCAGCAAACCCGAACTGGGATCTGAACAAAGACGGTAAAATTCAGTTTGTTCTGCTGAAAGGCGAGCCGGGACATCCGGATGCTGAAGCACGTACTACCTACGTGATTAAAGAGCTGAACGACAAAGGCATTAAAACTGAGCAGCTGCAGTTAGATACCGCCATGTGGGATACCGCTCAGGCGAAAGATAAAATGGATGCGTGGATGTCCGGTCCAAACGCCAACAAAATTGAAGTTGTGATTGCGAATAATGACGCAATGGCAATGGGTGCAGTTGAAGCGCTGAAAGCACACAACAAAACCAGCGTTCCGGTATTTGGCGTGGATGCGTTGCCTGAAGCTCTGGCTCTGGTGAAATCTGGTGCAATGGCCGGTACCGTGCTGAACGACGCCAATAACCAGGCGAAAGCAACCTTCGATCTGGCGAAAAACCTGGCTGAAGGCAAAGGTGCGGCAGACGGCACAACCTGGAAAATTGAGAACAAAATTGTTCGCGTTCCGTATGTAGGTGTCGATAAAGACAATCTGGCTGAGTTCACCAATAAATAAGTCTATACACACCATACATCAAGTTGCCTGTGCGTTGGTTGTGCTCGTTCACCCCAGTTACATAGTTATCTATGTGGCTGGGGATTCACTCACTCACCGCCTTCCTGCAACTCGAATTTTTTAGTGTATATGTCTGTGGGCGCAATTCTGTTGCGCCCTCAATTACGCACTCAGCAAGGCCAACAAGGTATAATTATGGTCAGCACTAATACTCAGTCGTCAGGCGAATACTTGTTGGAAATGAGCGGCATCAACAAGTCCTTTCCCGGCGTTAAGGCTCTTGATAATGTCAATTTAAAAGTCCGCCCACATTCTATTCACGCCTTAATGGGGGAGAATGGAGCTGGAAAGTCAACATTATTAAAATGTCTTTTTGGAATCTATCAAAAAGATTCCGGTAGTATTTTATTTCAGGGTAAAGAAATCGATTTTCATTCTGCTAAAGAAGCGCTTGAAAATGGTATCTCGATGGTACACCAGGAATTGAACCTGGTATTACAACGTTCCGTAATGGACAACATGTGGCTAGGGCGTTATCCCACCAAAGGCATGTTTGTCGACCAGGATAAAATGTACCGGGATACCAAAGCGATATTTGATGAACTGGATATTGATATCGATCCGCGTGCGCGCGTCGGTACATTGTCAGTTTCGCAAATGCAGATGATAGAAATTGCTAAAGCGTTTTCGTACGATGCCAAAATCGTCATCATGGATGAACCTACCTCGTCTTTGACGGAGAAAGAGGTTAATCATCTGTTCACGATTATTCGTAAACTGAAAGAGCGTGGATGCGGTATCGTTTATATTTCTCACAAAATGGAAGAAATCTTCCAGTTGTGCGATGAAATTACCGTGCTACGTGATGGTCAGTGGATTGCGACCCAGCCACTGGAAGGGCTGGATATGGATAAGATCATCGCCATGATGGTGGGACGTTCGCTGAACCAACGTTTCCCGGATAAAGAGAACAAGCCTGGCGAAGTGATTCTGGAAGTGCGTAACCTGACATCTCTGCGTCAGCCGTCGATTCGTGATATCTCTTTTGACCTGCATAAAGGGGAGATCCTTGGCATTGCCGGTCTGGTTGGTGCAAAACGCACAGATATTGTTGAAACACTTTTTGGTATTCGTGAGAAATCATCAGGTACGATTACGCTACACGGCAAAAAAATTAATAACCACAGTGCGAATGAAGCCATTAACCATGGTTTTGCGCTGGTGACGGAAGAACGTCGCTCAACGGGCATTTATGCTTATCTGGATATCGGTTTTAACTCGTTAATATCCAATATCCAAAACTATAAAAATAAAGTTGGCCTGTTGGATAATACCCGTATGAAAAGCGATACCCAATGGGTAATTGACTCCATGAGGGTGAAAACACCAGGTCACCGTACACAAATTGGTTCACTGTCCGGTGGCAACCAGCAAAAGGTAGTTATTGGCCGTTGGTTGTTAACACAGCCAGAAATACTGATGCTGGATGAGCCAACACGTGGGATCGATGTTGGTGCAAAATTTGAAATTTATCAGTTAATTGCGGAGCTGGCGAAAAAAGGGAAGGGGATTATCATTATTTCCTCCGAAATGCCGGAGCTGTTAGGTATTACCGATCGTATTCTGGTTATGAGCAATGGTCTTGTGGCTGGAATTGTTGAAACTAAAACGACAACGCAAAACGAAATTCTCCGTCTTGCGTCTTTGCACCTTTAAGATTAGGGGCTCCTCATGAGTGCGTTAAATAAGAAAAGTTTTCTTACTTACCTGAAAGAAGGCGGAATTTACGTTGTTCTTTTAGTTTTGCTGGCGATTATTATTTTCCAGGACCCTACTTTCTTAAGTTTGCTGAACTTGAGTAATATTCTGACGCAATCCTCGGTGCGTATTATTATCGCACTGGGCGTTGCCGGACTGATTGTCACCCAGGGGACAGACCTGTCTGCAGGTCGTCAGGTTGGTCTGGCTGCGGTGGTCGCGGCTACCTTGCTGCAGTCGATGGAGAATGCCAATAAGGTGTTCCCGGAAATGGCCACCATGCCGATCATCGTGGTGGTGCTGATTGTCTGTGTTATCGGTGCCATTATTGGTCTGGTGAACGGTATCATCATTGCGTACCTGAATGTGACCCCGTTTATTACCACTCTCGGTACGATGATCATCGTTTACGGTATCAACTCACTGTATTACGACTTTGTCGGGGCCTCGCCAATTTCTGGCTTTGACAGCGGATTCTCCACCTTTGCGCAGGGCTTTATTGCGCTGGGTAGTTTCCGACTCTCCTATATCACTTTCTACGCATTGATTGCAGTGGCCTTTGTTTGGGTACTCTGGAACAAGACCCGCTTTGGTAAAAACATTTTCGCTATCGGCGGTAACCCCGAAGCGGCGAAAGTATCTGGCGTTAACGTCGCGCTGAACCTGCTGATTATCTATGCGCTGTCTGGCGTGTTCTATGCTTTCGGTGGCTTACTGGAAGCCGGACGTATCGGCTCTGCGACCAACAACCTCGGCTTTATGTATGAGCTGGATGCGATTGCGGCGTGCGTGGTCGGCGGCGTGTCGTTCAGTGGTGGTGTCGGTACCGTATTTGGTGTTGTGACCGGTGTTATTATCTTCACCGTTATCAACTACGGTCTGACCTATATCGGCGTGAACCCTTACTGGCAGTACATTATTAAGGGCGGCATTATCATCTTCGCGGTGGCGCTGGACTCACTGAAATACGCACGTAAGAAGTAACGTAACTATGCAAAAGCCCGGTGCAGAGAAATCTGCCCCGGGCTTTTCTGTTCTTCGTGTTACAGCGTTAGCGCATGTTCTTTCTCACCGGCTTTAAATTTTACCTCCCCTAAATCGATACAGGCTACCGGGCAGACGTGACCGCACAGCAGACAACCCACGCATTTTTCGGTGTTGCAGTGTGGTGTACGGGTTTCTTCATTCCATTCCATCGCCTGATGTCCACCGTCATAGCAGGAGATGTAGCAGCGCCCGCAGCCAACGCATTTATCGAGGTTGATATGTGGGTAGACAATATAACTGCGGTCAAGATCCTCGGCGGGAATGATATTGGTATTGGCAAGGCCAACCATATCCTCCAGCGAATCAAAGCCCTGATCGGCAAGATAGTGCGACAGCCCGCTGGTCATATCCTCCACAATCCGATAGCCATACTGCATGATCCCGGTAGTGACCTGCAGCGTAGCGGCACCCAGGAGCAAGAATTCAGCAGCATCTTCCCAGGTTTCAATGCCACCAATGCCGCTAATCGGAAAATCTTGTAGTTCAGGGTGGGTACGCAGTTGTTGTATAAAACGTAGGGCGATGGGTTTTACTGCCTTGCCGGAGTAGCCGGAAATACTGGATTTGCCGTTGACTACTGGCATGCCGATTTTCCGGTTCAGGTCGATATTGGTGATAGATTTTACGGTATTGATGGTGGCAATACCGTCGGCACCTCCGCGTTTAGCCGCCAGAGCCACTTCACACATATCGCCAATATTGGGTGTCATTTTGGCTAACATTGGCAGTGAAGAACCGCGTTTAACTGCCCGACAATATTTCTCGACCAGCTCCGGGCTTTGTCCCACATCGCTGCCCATCGCATGAGATGTCATCTGCGGACACGAGAAGTTGCACTCGATCATATCCGCACCCGCTTCTTCGACCAGGTGTGCCAGCTCCTGCCATTGCTGCTCATTTTCCCCCATGATCGATGCGATTAGCACTTTATCCGGGTAATTTTGCTTCAGCCTACGAATGGCGGCCAGATTCTCTTCCAGTGGGTGTTCAGCAATTTGCTCCATATTTTTGAAGCCAATGAAGCCAGTATCTTCTTTGGTCAGATGGTCAAAGCGTGGGGAGACTTCATTGGCGATAAAGAAACCAATTGTTTTAAAAACAATTCCGCCCCAGCCGGTATCGTAGGCTTTGGCGCACATCTCATAACAGTTACCCACCGGAGAAGAAGAGAGGCAAAACGGGTTGGGAAATTTTACGCCGCAAAAAGTAATAGAAAGATCTTTTGTTAACATGAGCAAGCTCCCTCTAAATAGTGATGAATAGCCTGAGCGGCTTCTTTCCCGGTTTTCACGGCATAGACGACGGTTTTATCGCCTTTAACGATATCGCCCGCGGCAAACAGAACCGGATCGGCGGTTTGATAATTTTGCGTATCGATAAGATTACGCTCTGGCTTTAATGCCGCGAAACCATCAAGTTGAGCGTGTTGGCCAACGGCGAGAATAATCTTTTCGGCTTCAAACGTGAGTTCTCCTGGCTGACGAACATGCTTAAAGGTGACTCTATTCCCGGTAACCTCTACGGGTGTGAAGCCGTCAATGATCGATACGTCTAACGCTTGCGTACTGGTGAACTCTTTGTCGCTGGCGGGGAGTTCAGCGAGTTCTTCACGTGCGACACAGGTGACTGACGGACAGCCAAGGAGTTTTAACGTACTGGCGACATCCATTGCCACATCGCCGCCACCGATGATCAACGCACTTTGCGGTACAGCAATATCGCCGCCGGACTGGCGGGCACGTTGCAGGAAATCGACGGCAATCTCGACATTATTTGCATTGTTAAACAATGGCAGGGTCGAGCCGTAGGACATGCCTACGGTAAGCAGTACAGCGCGATTTTCCGCTTTAAGTTGCTCAACGGAGAGGGCGTTGCCGACTTCACAATGGCATTTAATGGTGACGCCCATTTCAACGATACGAGCAATCTCGACATCCAGAACAGATTGCGGCAGCCGAAACTCAGGAATGCCATAGCGCAGCCAGCCGCCTGGCTGAGGCTGTTTTTCGTAAATTGTCACGTCGTAACCCAGATTGCTCAAGGTTACACTGGCCTGCAACCCTGCCGGGCCTGCGCCGATAATGGCAATCTTGCCCAGCGTTTTTGTTCCGGGTTGATAAATTTTCATTGCCGTCTGCTGTTCAAAATCGGTAATAAAACGTTGCAGACGTGCGATATCGATAGGTTTATCAATTCCTGAACGCGTACACCCGCGTTGACATAATTTTTCGGTTGGACATACCCGGGCGCATACGGCTCCGAGCGCATTATTTTCACGGATCGTTTCGGCTGCGCCTTTAAAATTGCGAAAATAAATAGAGCGAATAAATTTCCCGGGATCGGTTTGCGCCGGACAATCCTGGCTACAGGGGGCATCGTGACATAATAAACAGCGGGAGGCCTCTTTTATTGCTAATAATGGCGTAAAAGCAGGCGTCAGCTCATCCAGATAATTTTGTTGTGGCATATTTTCTTCCTTAATGCTTGAGTAAATTAAGGCGAACCGTTAATAACAAAATATAAAATTAGAAAAAATAATTTCTAAGGCTATTCTCAAGGCTAGCACTGCAGGAAGAGTATTCTGTGAAAGGATTCACAAATAGAGGACAGTGTCAGGGAAATGCTGGTGGACAGCATTTATCCCTTATATTGAAATAACAATTGTTCTCATAATATTAGTTATTCTCAAACACTAATATTACATAAATGTCCTTATCGATAAAAGACTAAATAAATAACCATCCCAAAAGATAAGCATCCGCACCCGGCATAAACAAGAACGTAACACCAGAATTGCAGTGGATCTTCATTGCGGTAGGCATATACCGGTTCACGTGCGTTCTTCTTTATTTTATCAACGGCCCCAGAGCGCCAGCCTTTCCATGCTTCACGAAAGCAAAACACAGGGATGAGAAGAAAGGCCAAAACGACGAAGAGTGTTTGCACATCCATGCTTATTTTCCTTGTTTCTTTTGTAATTCAAGTAACTGTTCTGGCGTTACCGCCGGATAACCCTGAGCATCATCCGGTACCTGATGCATTGTCGGGATCGGCACCAGCGGGCCTAAAAAACGAGGCTCGCGCTTAAAGAGATAGAGATCGGCCAGCGCCCCAAAACGGGCGCCGAATTCACGTACCCGTACGGTCAGCATATCTTTAGGTGAAGGCACCGCGTAGCACTGGGCTTGAATGCCCATATGAAGTGCAATAAACAAGGCGCGTTCACAGTGGAATCGCTGGGTAATGATGATGAAATCATTGGTATCAAACACTTTGCGGGTCCGCACAATGGAGTCGAGCGTGCGGAATCCGGCATAATCGAGCACGATGTCGGCAGGATCGACGCCTGCGGCAATCAGATCTTTACGCATCGTCATCGGTTCGTTATAGCTTTGCTGTGCGTTATCGCCGCTGAGTAGCAGGTAATTCACCTTACCGCTGTTATAAGCGTTTAATGCGCCCTGAATGCGGTAGCGGTAATACTGGTTAATGACGCCGGTACGGTAGTATTTCGCTGTGCCTAATACCACGCCGACCTGGCGATAGGGTAAATCCTGCAATTCGTCGTAGATGTAAGGTGCTGTCTTCCAGCTCATCCATCTGTCGAGACCAAGCACAGTTAACAGCAGCAAGCCGATCAGGACTAACAAGCTGTAAAACACGCGCTTTAACATGCGGAAAACTCGATAATTGGATGGAATTTCAATCAGGCTACTGTACCCGACGGCGTAGCGCAAGAAACAGCAACCTGATTGAGGGGATTTTCAACAATCCAGCCGTGATAAGCGTCGAGCCATCAGGAAATTAACCCAGCAGTACGCGACTGATGTTATTGCATCCCAATGCTTTCAGGGTAGCGGAAGTGGCGTCCCACTGGATTAATGGCGCATCGGCTTTTTCTGCCAGCACCGCGCGTTGAATGTCCGGGTAATCATAGCCGTTGAGGTTCAACAGGTTTAATGCGCCCTGCAGCGGAGGCAGAGTTGGGTTGAAGGCGGCGTTTTCAGCATAGCTGCCACTGAAGATTTGACCATCTTTGCACTCCAGCGCAACACCGCTCGGGGAGCGACTGTATGGCATATGACAATGATTAGCGGCGGTAATCGCCGCCTGGGTCAGCGTATCGCCTTCCAGCGCGAAGCCGTGATCCTGCTCATCCATCAACAAGGTTTTGATGTCTAAATCTTTCGGGCCGAAAGCATCCGGCAGATAGTCGCGCAGGGCGTGCGGCTCACGTCCTGGCAGGTGAATGCGTAAATCCAGCCCGCTGTTCAGTTCATTCATAAACTGACGGCAGTGACCGCAAGGGGTGTAGTTTACGGTGATGGCGGCGAGTCCCTTTTCACCGCGTAACCAGGCGTGACTGATGGCGCTTTGCTCGGCATGAACAGTTTGCTGCATCGTCGCGCCAAGGAACTCCATATTCCCACCGAAATACCAGGTACCACTGATACCACGCGCAATTGCGCCAACGTTAAAATGGGAGAGATCGGTACGAGCGCAGGCAGCAGCCAGCGGCAGCAGAGCGAATGCCAGCGCGTCTTCGTCCAGTCCCGATTCGCGTTTAAGCACAGAGACCTGCTCAGCAGTTAACATGGCGGGGAAATGAACATCCGCCAGAAGGGGAGCCAGGGCTGATTGCAAGTTATCCGCGAGTTGGGCAAAAGAAGTTTGAAAACGTGGATGCATGGCGATGCCTCATAACAATGTAATGGAATCGTAGTTTACGGGCCTGTTACGCCTTTATATGTGATTCATATCTCATTATGTATGCAACTTATGAAACTTAAATTAAAAATGTGCAACGCATCGCAAATAAATGACCTAAAAATCAGGATTAGCCGAACAGTGCCAGAATAACCGGGAACAGGAACGGAGCCACCAGTGAAGTGATTATCCCGCAAATGACCAGCGCCAGAGAACTAAATGCGCCTTCCTGGTAGTCAAGCTCAGCACAGCGTGCGGTGCCCAGGGCGTGCGAGGCAGTACCCATTGCCAGCCCACGTGCAGCCTTGGTGCGAATCCGCATTGCATTCAGCAGAGTATGGCCAAATACGGCACCGAGGATGCCGACAAAAATAACACAGACAGCGCTGATTGCCGGGATGCCGCCGATACTTCCACCTACCGCCATGGCGATAGGTGTTGTCACTGATTTAGGCATGATAGACGCGGCAATTTCCGGTGAAGCCCCCAGTAGCAAAGCAATAGATGTGCCGGTAACCATCGCCACTACGCTGCCTGCGAAACAGATAGCAATAATGGACTTCCAGCGGGCGCGGATTTGGTGCAATTGCTCATACAGCGGATAGGCCAGCGCGACCACCGCAGGCTGCAGTAAATCGTTGAGAACCTCGCTGCCTTTAAAATAGTGATCGTAGGGAATACCGGTCAGGATCAGAAAGGGAATAATGACCACCATGGCGACGAGCAGTGGATTCAGCAGCGGCATTTTGATCCGCATAGCCAGCTTACGAGCGGCAAAAAATACCGCCAGCGTGAGGGGTAACGACCACCAGATATACGACATCATTCTTTAGATCCTTTCTGCCCAACGATTTTTCGTTCACCGTGCACAAGATGCGAGCTCCAGCTCACTACCAGGAAAACGACCAGTGTACTAATGGTGCAGGACACCACCACCGGACCAAATTGCGCACGGAGCAAGTCAAAGTACTGCATGATCCCTACACCAATTGGGACAAACAGAAGGGCCATATAGCGAATCAGGACATAGCAACCTGGATTAACCCATTTCGCAGGCAAGATTTGCAGCGCCAGCAGGACAAACAGGATTAGCATGCCGATAATGCTGCCCGGAATAGTTATGGGGAGCAGGGAAGCAAGAAAAATACCTGCATAGAGGCAGGCATAAATCAGTACGAAAGCGCGTATATATTGCCAGATAATATTCAGTGACTTGCTCATAGTAGAAACCCTTGACGAGACTGATTCATCATACAATTAAACTTTAAAACGTGCTACCGATCACATCATGAATTCTAAGCATAGTGGAAATAGATAACGGGAACATCGGCTAAACTCTGCGCTGAATACAGAATAGCGGTAAGTAACAGCTTCTCTGTGCTTTAAACCCTATCTCAGAGAAGTTACCATAGCGCCTCTCTTTTTTGCGGGTAACAATATGCGTGTTTTACTGGCGCCGATGGAAGGTGTGCTCGACTCACTGGTTCGCGAGTTGCTGACTGAAGTCAATGACTATGATCTCTGTATCACCGAATTTGTCCGGGTGGTGGATCAACTCCTGCCGGTAAAAGTGTTCCATCGCATTTGTCCTGAGTTGCTCAACGCCAGCCGTACGACATCCGGCACACGGGTGCGCATACAACTGCTGGGGCAGTATCCGCAGTGGCTGGCGGAGAATGCGGCCCGCGCGGTTGAACTGGGCTCGTTTGGTGTCGATCTGAACTGTGGCTGCCCGTCGAAACTGGTTAACGGCAGTGGCGGCGGCGCAACGTTATTAAAGGATCCGGAGCTTATCTACCGGGGGGCAAAAGCGATGCGCGAGGCCGTTCCGGACCATTTGCCGGTGACGGTAAAAGTTCGCCTCGGCTGGGACAGCAGCGACAGACAGTTTGAAATTGCCGATGCCGTTCAGCAGGCAGGTGCCAGCGAGCTGGCGGTTCATGGCCGAACCAAAGAGCAGGGCTACAAGGCTGAGCACATTAACTGGCAGGCTATTGGTGAAATTCGCAAACGTCTCACTATCCCGGTTATCGCTAATGGAGAAATCTGGGACTGGCAGAGTGCCCAGGATTGCATGGCTATTACCGGATGTGACGCCGTGATGATAGGACGTGGTGCACTCAACATCCCTAATCTTAGTCGTGTGGTGAAATACAACGAACCGCGTATGCCGTGGCCTGATGTGGTGACGTTGCTGAAAAAATATACCCGGCTGGAAAAACAGGGCGATACCGGTCTATACCACGTGGCGCGTATCAAACAGTGGCTGGGATATTTACGTAAAGAGTATTCAGAGGCGACAACGTTGTTTCAGGAAATTCGCGCATTAAATAATTCACCGGATATCGCGCGTGCGATTCAGGCCATTGACTGTTAACTGAGCGCTGATACCTCTGTTTAGTAAGCCGGATATGGCGGTTATGCCACCATCCGGCATCAGAGTTAAGATATTGCCTGATGGCAATTCGCTTATCAGGCGTGTTGGATCCGGAATCGACATCAGAAAATCATCTTAAACACACCCGTCACCACCAACAGCCCAATCAGAAAAATAATTAAAATAACCCACAGCAGAATTTTCATTAACTTTCCTTATTTTTGGTAAGTTCAGGTTGAGTATAGGAAAGCATCAGCAATTCTGCCTGGCGGTTTCATTACTCCGGCTTACGTGCGCTGAGAAGAAATATCATTGGACGCTCTTTCTCTTCATCCAGCGCCGGGCTAGCGGCAATCTGTTCAGCAGACGGACCCCATTCATTAAGGCTTATGATCTGAAAACCGGCGGCAATCAGCGCATTAATCCACGTGGCCAGTTTACGGTGTTGTTTTTTGACGCCTTCGGCGAACCAGTTGCTGATGCGTTCGCCTTCCTGCTGATAGTGATTAACCGGCCAGGATTGTTGACCGGTTTTATCTTTGATCCAGCCCTGGGTCAGTGGTGCGGTATAAATAGGGTGCTCGGCAGAAAATACCAGCATTCCGCCCGGTGTTAGTGACTGATAAATCGTTGTCAGTAATCGTTCAATATTATGCAAATAGTGCAGGGCGAGTGAGCTATAGACCAGATCAAATGAGCCCGGCGAGAGTGTGAGTGTTTCAAGATCTTCGCGCTGGTACACGATCCCATCGCCATGGGTCATACTGCGCGCCTTGGCTAACATCTTCTCTGAAATATCCAGACCCACAACGCTTGTTGCGTGGTTATTTCTCGCGTAGCGGCAAAACCAGCCATATCCGCAGCCTAAATCAAGAATATTTTTACCCTGTAGCGGAGGAAGCAGCGTTTGTATTGTTGGCCATTCTGGTGCACCGTCGAGCCCCTTTACTGAACGATCCAGTGTGGCATATCCGGCAAAGAACTCAGGATCATCATAGATATTTTGTGACATATCGGCTCCATTCATAAATTATTAGAATAATATTATCCATAATATTTAACTGGTATATATTTTTCTGATTATATATTTTAATTTCCAAAGATGTATTGCCACGCGTAACTAAAAAAGCGAGTGCGACAAGTCGTAATCTCTGCACCTCTTTTCTTATCTGCGTACCTCCATGAATCGTAATTCTGTTCTTGTCGCTACGGCATGTTTGCCGCTTTTTATTCTGATGGCGGGCTGCGCCCCTATGCACGATAACCGCCAGCTACTGTCACAGCAGACCCCCTCTGCAAACGTTGATTCCACATTACCAGCGGCATTGAAAAACGGTTGGCCAGATAGCCAGTGGTGGAAGGCGTATCACGATCCACAGCTTAATGCGTTGATTGACAGTACGTTACAGAACTCTCCTGATATGCAAGTGGCGGAGCAGCGTATTCAGCTGGCGGAAGCGCAGGCTCAGGCCATAGAAGCGCAGGATGGACCGCAGATTGATTTTTCCGCAGGCGTTGAGCGTCAGAAAATGTCCGCCGAAGGTGTGATGGGACCGTTTGCCATTACCGATCCCGCTGCTGGTACTACGGGGCCGTGGTACACCAATGGAACATTTGGTTTAACCGCTGGCTGGGACCTGGATCTATGGGGAAAAAACCGGGCAGAAGTCGCGGCGCGCATTGGTGAGGTTAAAGCGCGTGAGGCCGAGCGTGAGCAAACCCGACAACTGCTGGCAAGCAGTGTGTCTCGTCTGTACTGGGAGTGGCAGACACAGGCGGCGCTGAAAACCGTGCTAACGCAGATTAAAAATGAGCAACAGAATGTCATCACAGCGGATCGCCAACTGTATCAAAACGGTATTACCTCTTCGGTGGAGGGGGTAGAAACCGATATCGATTCCAGCAAAACAGAGCAGCAACTGAACGATGTCAGTGGAAAAATGAAGGTGATCGAGGCGCGACTGCTCGCCCTGACCAATACACAATCCACCTCCCTGAAGCTTAATGCCGCGACTATGCCGGTGGTGGAAAGTCGGTTGCCGTCCCGGTTAGGTTACTCACTACTGGCTCGCCGCCCTGATTTACAGGCTGCACACTGGTATATTGAATCGTCGATGAGCAGTATTGATGCGGCGAAAGCTGCGTTTTATCCCGACGTTAACCTGATGGCATTTTTACAGCAGGACGCGTTACATCTGAGCGATCTGTTCCGTCATTCCGCGCAACAAATGGGGGTGTCTGCCGGGCTGACGTTGCCTGTCTTTGATAGTGGCAGACTGAATGCAAATCTCGATATGACCACCGCGCAAAGCAATCTGACGGTTGCCAGTTACAACAAAGCCGTAGTGGACGCGGTGAATGATGTGGCACGTGCGGCAACGCAGGTGGAAACATTGGCGCAGAAGAATCAGCAACAGCAAAAGATTGAACATGACGCGCAGCGTATAGTGGGACTCGCCCAGGCACGGTTTAATGCCGGTATCATTGCGGGGTCCCGCGTCAGCGAGGCAAAAATTCCGGCATTACGTGAGCAGTGTAACGCTCTGATTTTACAAGGTCAGTGGCTGGATGCTTCTATTCAGTTAACCAGCGCCCTGGGTGGCGGATACCACGCCTCCTGACTTTCCGGCCCGGCAGATATTTGTTGTCGGGCCAGTTTCATTGCTTTTTTTGTTTATTTCGCTGCTTCATCCACCAACGGGCAGCCACCACCAGGCCGACAACCAGAACCAGCCATATTCCGTGTTTAATATGCTGGTCGAGGCTGTGCAGCCACGGGGCAATCACTTCACCACCCACGTAACCGAGCGAAGTGAACAGCAGTGCCCAGACGAGCGCTCCCAGAATATTCAACGGTAAAAAGATTTTTGGTGGCAGGTGGCTGGCGCCAATCAGCAGGGGACCAATGACGCGGAATCCGTACATAAAACGTGTCCCGACCACAAAGAGGTAGGGACGTCGTTGGATCATTTTCTGTGCGTAATGAATTTTTGCCTGATGACGCGAGAAACGACGTAAAATTTTGCCGCCATAACGCCGTCCAAGTAAATAAAGTAACTGATCGCCTATCATCCCACCCAGCGCGACGGAGATGACAACCAGTGGAAATTTGAGTAATCCCTGATGCGCTGCAACGCCACCTAACAGGGTAATTGTTTCACCTTCGGCCAGGCTGCCAATAGTTAGCGCCGCATAGCCGTACTGCGCAATAAGACTGTTTATATCCATACGTCTGTATGACCTCCACAACTCTTAGCATACACCCTATAAATTGTTGATGCCGGAAAAGCCTCAGCGTAGCGCATCGGTATTTTTGTTGTGTACATAAAATAATCAAAAGGTGAATTATACTTGAAGTGTTGAGGTCCGGAGCTGACAAGAAGGGGGCGGTATGAACCATGTCTGGGGGCTGTTTTCCCATCCCGATCGTGAAATGCACGTGATCAACAGCGAAAACGAAAGTGTTTCGCATCACTATACTCACCATGTACTGCTGATGGCGGCAATCCCGGTTATTTGTGCCTTTATTGGTACGACACAGATCGGCTGGAATTTTGGCGACGGAAACATACTGCAACTATCCCTGTTTACCGGATTTGCGATGGCAATTCTGTTCTACGGTGTGATGCTGGCGGGCGTGGCCGTTATGGGCCGGGTGATCTGGTGGATGGCACGCAATTATCCGCAGCGTCCATCGCTGGCGCACTGTATGGTCTTTGCCGGATATGTTGCCACGCCGCTGTTTTTAAGCGGGCTTGTAGCGCTTTATCCGTTGGTCTGGTTGTGCGCCTTAATTGGGACTATCGCGCTGTTTTACACCGGATATTTACTGTATCTCGGCATTCCAACATTCCTGAATATCAGCAAAGAGGAAGGTCTAAGTTTTTCCAGTTCGACACTGGCGATTGGTGTGCTGGTGCTGGAAGTTCTGCTGGCGATTACGGTGATCCTGTGGGGTTACGGCTATCGGTTATTCTGACGTTCAAACCTGTCTAAGCTGCGTTGCTGCTGTAAAAGCCAGCAACGCAGCATTTCGAGATGATTATCCAGTAGCGGTGACGCTGTCGGGTCGTTATGATGCCTGAGCTAGCCAGAGGTAACCCTTACTTCTGGCGGTGTGCGTTGTGACGTGCGTGAACCATTATCAGAAATCTCATCATGCTGAAATTCCGAGTTTCATTATTAAGTCTTGCCCTGGTGCTGGCCGTTCCTTTTGCACCTCAAGCCGTGGCGAAAACGGCGACTACCGCGAGCGCCTCTCAACCTGAGATTGCGTCTGGTAGTGCGATGATTGTCGATCTGAATACCAACAAAGTGATCTATTCGAACCACCCGGATCTTGTGCGTCCGATTGCGTCGATTACCAAATTAATGACGGCGATGGTGGTGCTTGATGCACGACTGCCGCTGGATGAAAAGCTAAAAGTTGATATCAGCCAGACGCCGGAAATGAAAGGCATCTATTCCCGCGTGCGCTTGAACAGTGAAATCAGCCGTAAAAACATGCTGCTGCTGGCGCTGATGTCATCAGAAAACCGAGCGGCGGCAAGCCTGGCGCATCATTACCCTGGCGGGTATAACGCATTTATCAAAGCGATGAACGCTAAAGCAAAAGCGCTGGGTATGACCCAGACACGTTTTGTGGAGCCTACAGGGTTATCCATTCACAACGTTTCGACCGCCCGTGACTTAACTAAACTACTGATTGCCAGCAAACAATATCCGCTGATTGGTCAGCTAAGTACGACGCGTGAAGACATGGCGACCTTTGCTAATCCGGCTTATACGTTGCCGTTCCGCAACACTAACCATCTGGTTTATCGCGATAACTGGAATATTCAGTTAACCAAAACAGGTTTTACCAATGCTGCAGGCCACTGTCTGGTGATGCGTACGGTTATCAATAACAAACCGGTTGCGCTGGTGGTGATGGATGCCTTCGGTAAATATACCCACTTTGCCGATGCCAGCCGCTTACGTACCTGGATCGAGACCGGTAAAGTGATGCCGGTTCCGGCGGCGGCGCTGAGCTATAAAAAACAGAAAGCCGCACAGATGGCGGCAACTGGTTCGGCAACGGGCGAGCAAACTGCGCAGAACGATTAAATAGCGTGGGATGGTAATAAAAAGAGGCCTGATAGCATAACGCTGCCAGGCCTTTTTACAGAAAAATCAATCAGAAAGTTTTGTTTCGTCCGAAACGTTTTCTTTCCAGAACTTCTGCTTACTTGTCTTACCGATACCCGGATTCATGCTGTTGGTAGGGTCGTTTTCGCGGTAAAAACGAGCCAGTGTTTCCGGTGCTTTGTACAAATGTCCCACATTATGTTCTGCTGGGTACTGCGCCCCGCGCGCATGCAGTAATTCAAGCATTTGCTCTTTCAACGCATGAGCATCCACGCCTTTCTTCACAATGTAATCCTGGTGGAAGACGTAGCACATAAAGTGACCGTAATAGAGTTTGTGTACCAGCTTACTGTCAATTTCTGCCGGCAGATGTTCGTACCATTCGGTGTCATTACGGCGCAATGCAATATCCAGCGCCAGAATATCTTCCACCTCATCCGCATGAACGGCCTGGTAGCGGATTGCCGCGCCAGCCGCCGCGAAGCGATGCAGAAAGGCTTTGCTACCTTCTTCCGGTGTACAGGCAAAGAAGTCACCTTCGGCGGTTTTGAAAAACTCGGTCAACCAGTTTTGCGCTTCTGCTACACCGCCACCTGCCATTTTAAGCAACAGGTGGTGTTCGTACTTATCGCGCCAGCTTTTCATTCTTGCCGGTAAATGGCTGGGGAATAAATGGCCAAACTTCTGCATCGCCCGGTCGGTGAAGTGCGGGCGGAAAATTTTCACTTTTTCCAGCATCGCATCGGTACGGCCCTTCAGAGTAAAGAAGAACGGCATTTTATCGGTGCCGAGCTTGTCGATCATCAGGAACGTATCTTTGCCGTACTTCTCTGAGATGTCGTAAATATCGCGGTGCATATATTCACCCGCGACCGGCAGATGCTCAAACTTTGCCAGAATATGGCGGCGGATTTCTGTCAGCACTTCTGGCTGATTGGTGCCGATATAAAAGACCTGCTGATTTTTCTCGGCCTCGAACGTATCCAGACGCACGGCGAATACCGCCAGTTTTCCCGCACAGCCGGATGACTCAAACAGACGATCCGGATCTGCGTTATAACGTGCCGGGGTATCGGCCTCAATATCTCTGACGCGAGTGACGTAATCATGATCGTGTGCATGACGGCCATCATGACGTACATCGTTATCTTTGATGCGTTCATCATCAAGGTTGCTGAGGATCTGTTCCGGTGTCTGGCCCAGTTCGATACCCAGATGGTTTACCAGCTGTAATTTTCCCTGCTCATCAATGCGTGCAAACAGCGACATTTCAGTGTATGCCGGACCACGTTGCACCAGCGAGCCGCCGGAATTGTTGCAGATGCCGCCAATAACAGATGCGCCAATGCACGAAGAACCGATAACCGAATGCGGTTCACGACCAAAAGGCTTAAGCGCTTTTTCCAGCGAGTAAAGCGTGGTGCCCGGATAGGCCAGCACCTGCTCGCCTTTGCCAATGACGTGTAGCTTGTCGAGGCGCAGGGTACTGATAATGACAATGTCGCGATCGTAGTCATTACCACTCGGCGTAGAGCCTTCTGTCAGACCGGTATTGGCGGCCTGCATCAGAATAATTTTGTCGGCGTTGACGCAGGCGTTCAGGACACGCCACAGTTCTAATAACGTACCCGGAAAGACAACGGCTAATGCGTCGCCCTGACCGGAGCGAAAGCCCTTGCGATAGCGGGCGGTTTTAGCAGGTTCGGTGAGCAGGTGAGAATGACCCACCAGGCGGGTTAGTTCATTCAGAAAAGCTTTATTTTCAGTTGTTGTAATGGAAGACATTCTCCACTCCTTGTGGTGGGACTCAATATCAGGAACAAGCATAGCGCTTTGTATGACAATACGCTTTCTCATTCAGCTTGTCTCTGGGTTGGCCGTGTTCATTCACCACGGTTTTGAAAATTCAGAGAATAACCTTAGCTTTCTTTGCCTCTCACGTTTAGGCTTACGGCAAACTGCGGTTTTTGTTATATTTTCGCTGCCTCATCGGGAAAAAATAAAGAGAGAATCAACATGAAATGGCTATGTTCTGTAGGTGTCGCGGTGAGCCTGGCGTTGCAGCCAGCGCTGGCGAGCTCCCTGTTTGGTAACCATCCACTGACGCCTGACGCGCGGGATGCCTTTGTTACCGATTTGCTCAAACAGATGACCGTGGATGAGAAGATCGGGCAATTACGTTTAATAAGCGTCGGGCCTGATAACCCGAAAGAAGCCATCCGCGAGATGATCAAAGACGGGCAGGTAGGGGCGATTTTTAACACCGTTACGCGCCAGGATATCCGCAAAATGCAGGATCAGGTGATGGAACTCAGTCGCCTGAAAATCCCTCTCTTTTTCGCCTATGACGTATTGCATGGCCAACGTACCGTATTCCCGATAAGCCTCGGCCTGGCATCGTCTTTTAATCTGGATGCCGTCAGAACGGTGGGGCGTATTTCCGCCTATGAAGCCGCAGACGATGGCCTGAATATGACCTGGGCGCCGATGGTCGATGTTTCGCGCGATCCACGTTGGGGACGCGCTTCTGAAGGTTTTGGGGAAGATACCTATTTAACCGCC
Organism: Citrobacter sp. Marseille-Q3906; assembly: GCF_916618775.1. Lineage (NCBI taxonomy): Bacteria > Pseudomonadati > Pseudomonadota > Gammaproteobacteria > Enterobacterales > Enterobacteriaceae > Citrobacter > Citrobacter sp. Marseille-Q3906. The sequence continues at coordinate 2,267,125 of NZ_CAKAKA010000002.1, read as the reverse complement.
ACGATGGGGAAAACCATGGTGGAAGCGATGCAGGGTAAAAGCCCGGCCGATCGCTATTCCGTGATGACCAGCGTCAAGCACTTTGCCGCCTATGGTGCAGTAGAGGGCGGCAAAGAATACAACACCGTGGATATGAGTCCGCAGCGTTTGTTTAACGACTATATGCCGCCGTACAAAGCCGGACTTGACGCCGGGAGCGGTGCAGTGATGGTGGGACTTAATTCACTTAACGGCACGCCTGCGACTTCCGATGCCTGGCTGCTAAAAGACGTACTGCGTGACGATTGGGGCTTTAAAGGCATCACCGTTTCCGACCACGGTGCAATTAAAGAGCTGATAAAGCACGGCACCGCGTCCGATCCTGAAGATGCTGTGCGCGTGGCGATCAAGTCCGGCATTAACATGAGCATGAGCGATGAGTATTACAGTAAGTATCTGCCAGGCCTGATTAAATCAGGAAAAGTCACTATGGCAGAACTGGATGATGCTGCGCGTCACGTGCTGAATGTGAAATACGATATGGGGTTGTTTAACGATCCTTACAGCCATCTGGGGGCAAAAGAGTCAGACCCGCAGGACACAAACGCCGAAAGTCGTTTACACCGTAAAGAAGCGCGTGACGTGGCGCGTGAAAGCCTGGTGCTGCTGAAAAATCGTCTGGAAACGTTGCCGCTGAAAAAATCAGGTACCGTTGCTGTTATCGGGCCGCTGGCGGACAGCAAACGTGACGTGATGGGAAGCTGGTCCGCTGCCGGTGTTGCCGATCAGTCCGTGACGGTGCTGACAGGTATTAAAAATGCACTGGGTGAGAAGGGCAAAGTGGTGTATGCCAAAGGGGCGAATATCACCAACGATAAAGGTATTGTCGACTTCCTCAATCTGTATGAAGAGGCGGTGAAAATTGACCCGCGCTCGCCGCAGGCGATGATTGATGAAGCAGTCAATGTGGCGAAGCAGTCCGATGTGGTTGTCGCAGTGGCCGGCGAGGCGCAGGGTATGGCGCATGAGGCATCCAGTCGTACCGATATCACTATCCCGCAGAGTCAGCGCGATCTGATTACCGCGCTGAAAGCAACCGGTAAACCGCTGGTACTGGTGCTGATGAACGGTCGTCCATTGGCGCTGGTGAAGGAAGATCAGCAGGCCGATGCGATTCTGGAAACCTGGTTTGCCGGAACGGAAGGCGGTAACGCCATCGCTGACGTGCTGTTTGGCGATTACAACCCGTCTGGCAAATTGCCGATGTCCTTCCCGCGTTCTGTCGGGCAGATCCCGGTCTATTACAGCCACCTGAATACCGGGCGTCCATATAACGCTGATAAGCCAAATAAATATACCTCGCGCTATTTTGATGAAGCGAATGGCCCGTTGTATCCATTTGGCTATGGTTTGAGCTACACCACGTTTACGGTTTCTGATGTGAAGCTCTCTTCGCCGACGATGAAACGTGACGGAACAGTAACGGCCAGCGTGCAGGTGACCAACACCGGTAAGCGCGAAGGTGCGACGGTGATCCAGATGTATTTACAGGATGTTACCGCGTCAATGAGCCGTCCGGTAAAACAACTGAAAGGGTTTGAGAAAGTGAACCTTAAACCTGGCGAAACTCAGACCGTCAGTTTCCCGATTGATATTGAGGCACTGAAATACTGGAACCAGCGCATGAAATATGATGCTGAACCGGGCAAATTTAACGTCTTCATCGGTGTTGATTCCGCCCGGGTGAAACAGGGTGAGTTTGAGCTACTGTAAGGATTAGAGATGAATAAAGGGCCGGGAAACCGGCCTTTTTTATGGGCGCAGATATTGCGTCAGGGGGGGATGAATCACCGGGTTAGTGCGAATAATTTCCTTCGTGACCTCTTAGCTGGCAGGTTAATGCCAGATTTTTCGTCTATGCTTTTTCCTCAAGTCTCTGAAAAGGGCAATAAAAGGATGAGGAGAGCAGCATGACAATCTCAAAGGTATGGGCGGGATCGCTGGTGTTGTTAGCTGCGGTGAGCTTACCCTTGCAGGCCGCGTCACCCGTAACGGTCGGTTCAAAAATTGATACCGAAGGGGCGCTGCTCGGCAATATTATTTTGCAGGTACTTGAAAGCCACGGCGTGAAAACTGTCAATAAAGTGCAACTGGGTACCACACCAGTGGTACGTGGGGCAATAACGTCTGGTGAGCTGGATATTTACCCGGAATATACCGGAAATGGTGCCTTCTTCTTTAAAGATGAAAATGATCCGGCCTGGAAAAATGCTCAGGCTGGATTTGAAAAGGTCAAAAAGCTGGATGCAGAACAGAATAAACTGGTCTGGTTAACACCAGCGCCTGCTAACAATACCTGGACCATCGCGGTACGTCAGGACGTTGCTGAAAAGAACAAACTCGTTTCACTGGCCGATCTGGGGCGCTACCTGAAAGAGGGCGGAACATTCAAACTGGCTGCCTCCGCGGAATTTATTGAACGGACTGACGCACTTCCCGCCTTTGAAAAAGCGTATGACTTCAAGCTTAATCAGAACCAGCTTTTATCGCTGGCTGGGGGAGATACGGCGGTGACAATTAAAGCCGCTGCGCAGCAGACATCGGGCGTTAATGCAGCAATGGCTTATGGAACCGATGGTCCCGTTGCCGCGCTGGGATTACAAACTTTAAGTGATCCGCAAGGTGTTCAGCCAATTTATGCTCCTGCGCCAGTCGTGCGTGAATCGGTATTGAAGACTTATCCGCAAATGGAGGAATGGCTGCGACCGGTATTCGCCAGCCTGGATGAAAAAACGCTGCAACAACTTAATGCCAGTATCGCCGTTGAAGGGCTGGATGCGAAAAAAGTTGCAGCAGACTACCTGAAGCAAAAAGAATGGGTGAAGTAACGGATTTTGCAGCAGGTGAGTGTGGTGTCAAAGATATCAGTCAACCGGGTGCTGTTGCTGCTGGTTCTTCTTATGATGGCTGCCGCGGCGCTTCCTTTCATCAGCTATGCCCCTAATCGCCTGGTCTCCGGCGAAGGTCGCCAGCTCTGGGATATCTGGCCCGCAAGTGCGTGGGGGCTGGTGGTTCTATTTTTACTGCTGCTTTTTTTGTGCTTGCAACCCGGTAAGTCCGGCAGCGTATTCACGCTTGTCGTCATGCAACTGCTGGTGATTGCTGCACTCATGACCGCCGGGAAAATAGCAACCTGGCTTGCTCAGACGGGAAGCCCGCTGGCCAGAACCAGCCTCGGTAGTGGGTTCTGGCTTGGACTGGGGTTAATGCTGCTGGCATGCAGTGACGCCATTCGCCGTATCACATCTCAGCCACTCTGGCGTTGGATTCTGCATACACAAATTGCTGTTGTACCGCTGGCGCTGCTGTTCTTCGGCACATTCAACGATCTTTCTCTGCTCAAAGAGTATACCAATCGCCAGGACGTCTTCGATGATGCACTGGCGCAGCATCTGACTATCCTGGTTGGAACCGTTGTTCCTGCGCTGTTGATTGGCGTGCCGCTGGGGATTTGGTGCGCTTTATCTGCATCGCGGCAGGGGCCGGTATTTGCCGTACTGAACATCATTCAAACCATTCCTTCTGTGGCGTTGTTCGGCCTGCTGATCGCACCGCTCGCCGGTCTGGTTAATCATTTTCCCTGGCTAGGCAGGCTTGGGATTGCGGGAACCGGTCTGACACCGGCACTCATTGCTCTGGTGTTGTACGCATTATTACCGCTGGTGCGCGGCGTCGTGGCAGGACTGAACCAGGTTCCTCGTGATGTACTGGAAAGCGCCAGGGCAATGGGGATGAGTTCGCGTCAACGTTTTAGCGCGGTACAGCTCCCGCTGGCGCTGCCCGTTTTCTTGCGCAGTTTGCGCGTGGTGATGGTGCAGACGGTGGGGATGGCCGTCATTGCCGCACTGATTGGCGCGGGGGGATTTGGCGCGCTGGTTTTTCAGGGACTACTCAGTAGCGCTGTAGATTTGGTGCTGTTGGGCGTGATTCCGGTAGTTGTGCTGGCGGTGTTGATTGATGCGTTGTTTGATTTAGGCTTAGCTCTGCTGAAGGTGACAAACGATGATTGAATTTAGCCATGTCAGTAAAACCTATGGTCAACAAACGGCGGTCAACGATCTTAACCTGCATTTTCGCGAAGGCAGCTTTTCAGTATTAATTGGCACGTCAGGTTCGGGGAAATCCACCACGTTGAAAATGATAAATCGACTGGTGGAACATGACAGCGGTCAGATCCGCTTTGCCGGGGAGGAGATCCGCAGTCTGCCGGTGCTGGAGTTAAGACGGCGTATGGGGTACGCCATTCAATCTATCGGATTGTTTCCACACTGGACTGTCGCGCAGAATATTGCCACCGTACCACAACTGCAAAAATGGTCGCGTTCGCGTATTGATGAACGAACAGAAGAACTGATGGCTTTACTGGGACTGGAAGCAGAGTTGCGTCACCGATATCCGCATCAGCTTTCCGGTGGGCAGCAGCAGCGGGTGGGGGTGGCACGTGCTCTGGCGGCGGATCCTCAGGTTCTTTTGATGGATGAGCCTTTTGGCGCGCTGGATCCGGTGACGCGCGGTGCCTTGCAGCAAGAGATGACCCGTATTCATCGCTTGCTTGGTCGCACTATTGTGCTGGTGACACACGATATCGACGAGGCGTTGAGGCTGGCGGAACATCTGGTATTGATGGATGCGGGGGAGGTCGTGCAGCAAGGAACACCGCTGTCGATGTTGACCGCTCCGGCTAATGATTTCGTTCAAACATTTTTTGGTCGCAGCGAACTTGGCGTGCGGCTCCTGTCGCTGCGAACTGTGGGCGATTTTATGCGACATGATACGCAACTGTGCGGGGAACCACTGGTCGATGAGATGACGTTACGTGATGCGCTCTCCGTTTTCGTGGCTCGCGGTTGTGAAGTCTTACCGGTGGTTAATTCACAGGGCGTTGCCTGCGGTACGCTTCATTTTCACGATTTGCTTACGGAGATACCGTACCGTGAAACGTCTGTCTGACCCGCTGCTCTGGCTTATTGCGCTTTTTCTGTTCCTGCTGGCAGGCTTACCGCACAGCCAGGCACTGTTTGGCGCGCTGTTTCCACAGTTACCTCGTCCTGTTTATCAGCAGGAAAGTTTTATGGCACTGGCGCTGGCCCATTTGGCGCTGGTGGGGAGCTCCAGCCTGGTTGCCGTGATCATCGGTACAGGTGCGGGGATAGCGGTAACCCGTTCATGGGGGACTGAGTTTCGCCCCCTGGTGGAAACAATCGCCGCCGTGGGGCAAACTTTTCCACCGGTAGCTGTACTGGCGATCGCCGTACCCGTAATGGGTTTTGGTCCGGAGCCTGCCATTATTGCGCTGACCTTGTATGGTGTGCTCCCAGTTTTACAGGCAACGCTGGCGGGGTTGGGGGGAATTTCTGGCAGCGTGATGGATATCGCCCGCGGAATGGGGATGAGCGATGGGCAGAGACTGCGTAAAGTGGAGCTTCCGCTGGCGGCTCCGGTCATTCTGGCGGGAATTCGCACGTCGGTGATTATTAACATTGGCACCGCGACAATTGCTTCGACCGTTGGGGCAAACACGCTGGGAACGCCGATTATCATCGGACTAAGCGGATTCAATACTGCTTATGTAATTCAGGGAGCGCTGTTGGTCGCGTTGGCCGCAGTCATTGTCGATCGCGGGTTTGAGCGCTTATCGCACTACCTTACCCGGCACGTAAAATAAAGGTATAGCCTGCCAGCATTACACCGCCGATACCGCCGATGGCCATCAGCAGGAAGAGGGTTATTACACCGATTTTAGCTGCGCTCATTATGCACTCCTTATGTTGATTAAAGGATTGTACACGTTTGTTAATAGAATATTAAATGCCAAGTGGATAAATATCGTGGCCCAGCGCCCGCCATTCATCCAGTTGCTGTTGCTGAGCGGGGGTTTGACTTTCTCCACACCAGATGAGTAAAGTCCGACCTTCAAACAGTTCCGGTCGTAGCTGGTTTAGCGAATGTGCCAGCACATCAACCCGCCATCCCTGCTGACTGGCAACCCAACCCTCCAGCCATAATCGGGTGGTATCGTGAATATTCCAGCCGACGACCAGTGCATCTTTCCCCTGTTTTTTACGCGCCGACGCAAGGCAAATAGCAATGTAGTTGATGAGGACGCCATCAAGGATACCCAGTAACGCCTGGAGTACAGGCTGCTGACATTGCAGACGCCGCCGCAGAGGAATGAATAAATGTGTGTTAAGCGTCTGCGCGGGATAATCCTGGCCACGCTCCTTTATCCATACTCTGAGGCTATGCAAATTATTACTTTGCAAATAGCTCAATAAGGTTTCTTGTTGTTCACGCCAGCCGTTATGCACATCAATATTTTCATTACTGAGCAACATTTTTACTTTGCTGACCTGTACCCCATTATTTATCCAGCGTTTGATTTCGCGGATCCGGTCGATGTCAGCATCGTTAAACAGGCGATGACCGCCGTCTGTCCGTTGCGGTTTTAGTAATCCATAACGTCTCTGCCATGCGCGTAAAGTGACAGGATTGATATCACAAAGCAAAGCCACTTCACCTATTGTGTAAAGCGCCATCGTTGTCTCACTCATGCTCGCGAGGTCCCAGTTTTACTTTAGACGCTCTTTTGCGAACCAGGTAGTTTTGATTGTTTTTTGATCACAACGTGGGTGATATTGTGTCCGGACGGGCGCTTTTGAGTGATCGTTCTCACAAATTCTTTTTTTTTTGCAACAGTTCAAAGAAAGTTAAGCGTAGCCCATGTATGTTACGCCCTTTTAAGTGAAGTGTGGTTGGCGGGTATGTACGAGTTTAATCTGGTGTTGCTGCTGCTTCAGCAGATGTGTGTGTTTCTCGTTATCGCGTGGCTGATGAGCAAAACACGCCTGTTTATCCCGCTGATGCAGGTCACCATCCGGCTGCCTCACAAACTCCTCTGTTATGTTACCTTCTCCATCTTCTGCATTATGGGCACCTACTTTGGTCTGCATATTGAAGACTCGATTGCGAATACCCGAGCTATCGGTGCGGTGATGGGCGGCTTATTGGGTGGCCCGGTTGTCGGAGGTTTAGTTGGGCTGACCGGTGGCCTTCATCGTTACTCGATGGGCGGAATGACGGCCCTCAGCTGTATGATTTCGACCATCGTGGAAGGCCTGCTCGGAGGGCTGGTACACAGCGTGCTTACCCGCCGCGGTCGCACTGATAAAGTATTTAGCCCGCTGACGGCAGGTGCGATTACCTTTGTTGCTGAACTGGTACAGATGCTGATCATTTTATTGATTGCGCGTCCTTTTGAAAATGCGTTGCACCTTGTCAGTAACATTGCCGCACCGATGATGGTCACCAATACTGTGGGTGCGGCGTTGTTTATGCGTATTTTGCTCGACAAACGAGCCATGTTTGAAAAATACACTTCAGCGTTTTCTGCCACTGCGTTAAAAGTTGCTGCCTCGACGGAAGGTATTTTGCGTCAGGGGTTCAACGAGGTTAACAGCATGAAGGTCGCCCAGGTGTTGTACGAAGAGCTGGATATCGGCGCAGTGGCGATTACCGATCGCGAAAAGCTCCTGGCGTTTACCGGCATTGGCGACGATCATCACCTGCCAGGCCGGCCCATTTCATCCTCGTATACGCAACGGGCGATTGATACCGGAGAGGTGGTTTATGCCGATGGTAACGAAGTGCCGTACCGCTGCTCGCTGCATCCGCAATGCAAATTAGGCTCTACGCTGGTGATCCCGCTACGTGGTGAAAATCAGCGGGTGATGGGGACCATTAAACTGTATGAAGCCAAAAATCGTCTTTTTAGCTCAATTAACCGCACGCTGGGAGAAGGGATCGCCCAACTGCTGTCGGCGCAGATTCTGGCCGGCCAGTACGAGCGTCAAAAAGCGATGCTCACGCAGTCAGAAATTAAGCTCTTGCATGCTCAGGTAAATCCACATTTTCTGTTTAATGCGCTCAATACCATTAAAGCCGTAATTCGACGCGACAGCGAACAGGCCAGCCAACTGGTGCAGTATCTCTCGACCTTCTTTCGCAAAAATTTAAAACGGCCATCAGAGATTGTGACGTTGGCCGATGAAATTGAGCACGTTAATGCTTATCTACAAATTGAAAAGGCGCGATTCCAGTCACGCTTGCAGGTGACCCTAACGGTTCCGGAAGAGCTTTCTCACCAGCAATTACCGGCTTTTACCTTGCAGCCGATAGTGGAGAATGCCATTAAGCACGGTACTTCACAGCTACTTGATACCGGTGAGGTGTCGATTACTGCCCGACGAGAAGGGCAGTATCTGATGCTGGATATCGAAGATAATGCCGGATTGTATCAGCCCACAACAGAAGCCAGCGGACTGGGTATGAATCTGGTAGATAAACGACTGCGGGAGCGGTTTGGTGATGATTTTGGCATCAGCGTAGCCTGCGACCCCGACCATTTTACCCGAATCACTTTACGACTTCCTCTGGAGGAACTGGCATGATCAAGGTGTTGATTGTGGATGATGAACCGTTAGCGCGGGAGAATCTGCGGATCCTGTTGCAGGAGCAAAGTGACATTGAGATTGTGGGGGAGTGTTCGAACGCGGTTGAGGCCATCGGTGCAGTACATAAATTGCGCCCGGATGTATTGTTCCTCGATATTCAGATGCCGCGGATTAGTGGCCTGGAAATGGTCGGTATGCTTGATCCGGAGCATCGTCCGTATATCGTTTTTCTGACCGCTTTCGATGAATATGCGGTTAAAGCTTTTGAAGAACACGCCTTTGATTATTTGCTCAAGCCGATAGAGGAAACGCGGCTGGAGAAAACGCTGATCCGTTTACGTCAGGAACGTACCAAGCAGGATGTGTCGCTGCTGCCGGAAAACCAGCAGATGCTTAAGTTTATTCCGTGTACTGGCCATAGCCGTATCTATCTGCTGCAAATGGATGATGTGGCGTTTATCAGCAGTCGTATGAGCGGTGTCTATGTCACCAGCAGCGATGGTAAAGAAGGCTTTACTGAACTTACATTGAGAACACTGGAAAGCCGTACTCCGCTGTTGCGCTGCCATCGACAATACCTGGTTAACATGGCGCAATTACAGGAGATCCGCCTGGAAGATAACGGCCAGGCAGAATTGATTTTACGCAACGGACTGACGGTCCCGGTAAGTCGTCGTTATCTTAAAAGTCTAAAAGAGGCGATTGGACTGTAAAACTGATACACTGCGCGCCATTGCATCACCGACAGTTGAAGGCTCTATGCTAAGTAACGACATTCTTCGTAGCCTGCGCTACACCCTGAAAGCGAATAATAATGACATGGTGCGTATTCTTGCGCTCGCCGACATGGAATCCACCTCCGCAGGTTTCGACACCTGGATGACGAAAGAAGATGAAGAGGGTTTTGTTCGCTGCCCTGATATCATCCTCTCCGGTTTTTTAAACGGCCTTATCTACCATAAGCGCGGTAAAGATGATTCTGCACCTGAACTGGCACTTGAGCGCCGCGTTAATAACAACACGGTGTTGAAAAAGCTGCGTATCGCCTTTTCACTGAAAACCGATGACATTCTGGCCATTATGACCCAGCAGAAGTTTCGCGTGTCGATGCCGGAGATCACCGCGATGATGCGCGCGCCGGACCACAAAAACTATCGTGAGTGTGGGGATCAGTTCCTGCGTTATTTCCTGCGTGGTTTGGTGATTCGCGAACACGCAAAGAAAGCGTAGCGCGTATTTATCTGTACTGAACCGCGATATAAAAAACGCTGCCGAAGCAGCGTTTTTTTATGCGGATTATTTCACCTGCTGACCAGGTTTTGCACCTTCGTCAGGACTTAACAGGAAGATATCTTTCCCGCCAGGGCCTGCGGCCATTACCATCCCTTCCGAAATACCGAAGCGCATTTTACGCGGCGCCAGGTTAGCAACCATCACGGTCAGACGACCAATCAGCACCTGTGGCTCCGGATAAGCAGAACGAATACCAGAGAAGACATTACGTTTTTCACCGCCCAGGTCCAGCGACAGGCGCAGCAGCTTGTCGGAACCTTCAACGAACTCAGCGTTTTCAATCAGCGCTACGCGCAGGTCAACTTTGGCAAAATCGTCAAAGGTGATGGTTTCCTGAATCGGGTCATCCGCCAGCGGACCGGTAACCGGTGCAACTGCGGCTTTCACCTCTTCTTTGGACGCCTCAACCAGCGCTTCAACTTGTTTCATGTCGATGCGGTTGTAGAGCGCCTTAAAGGTGTTGACCTTGTGGCCGAGCAGAGGCTGCTGAATGGCATCCCAGCTCAGTTCTGTGTTCAGGAACGCTTCGACACGCTCGCTCAGCGTTGGCAGAACCGGTTTCAGGTACGTCATCAGTACACGGAACAGGTTGATCCCCATAGAGCAAATCGCCTGCAGGTCGGCGTCACGGCCTTCCTGTTTCGCGACAACCCACGGAGCCTGTTCGTCGACGTAGCGGTTTGCTACGTCTGCCAGCGCCATGATTTCTCGAATGGCTTTACCAAATTCACGGCTGTCCCATGCTTCACCAATAACTGATGCGGCGTCGGTAAAGGTTTTGTACAGAGCCGGATCGGCCAGTTCTGCCGCCAGTACGCCATCAAAACGCTTACTGATAAAACCTGCGTTACGAGAAGCCAGGTTCACCACTTTATTGACGATATCGGCATTAACACGCTGAACAAAGTCTTCCAGGTTCAGGTCGATGTCATCAATACGCGAAGAGAGCTTCGCTGTGTAGTAGTAGCGCAGGCTGTCGGCATCAAAATGCTTCAGCCAGGTGCTGGCCTTAATGAACGTACCACGAGACTTGGACATCTTCGCACCGTTTACCGTGACATAACCGTGTACGAACAGGTTGGTCGGCTTACGGAAGTTGCTGCCTTCCAGCATGGCAGGCCAGAACAGGCTGTGGAAATAGACGATATCTTTACCGATGAAATGATACAGCTCGGCGTCGGAATCTTTCTTCCAGTATTCGTCAAAGCTGGTGGTATCGCCGCGCTTGTCGCACAGGTTCTTGAAGGAGCCCATGTAGCCAATCGGCGCGTCCAGCCAGACGTAGAAATATTTGCCTGGAGCGTTCGGTATTTCAAAACCAAAGTACGGCGAGTCGCGGGAGATATCCCACTGCTGCAGGCCGGATTCAAACCATTCCTGCATTTTATTTGCCACTTGTTCCTGCAGCGCGCCGCTGCGCGTCCATGCCTGCAGCATTTCGCTGAACGACGGCAGGTCGAAGAAGAAGTGTTCGGAGTCACGCATTACCGGCGTCGCGCCGGAAACGACGGATTTCGGTTCGATAAGTTCGGTTGGGCTGTAGGTCGCGCCACATACTTCACAGTTATCGCCGTACTGATCCGCAGCCTTACATTTCGGGCAGGTGCCTTTTACAAAACGGTCCGGCAGGAACATACCTTTTTCCGGATCGTAAAGCTGGGAGATGGTACGGTTCTTAATAAAACCGTTTTCCTTCAGGCGTGTGTAAATCAGCTCGGACAACTCGCGGTTCTCTTCGCTATGCGTTGAGTGGTAGTTGTCGTAGCTGATGTCAAAACCTGCAAAATCAGTCTGATGCTCCTGACTCATTTCACCGATCATCTGCTCAGGTGTGATACCAAGTTGCTGTGCTTTCAGCATGATTGGCGTACCGTGTGCGTCGTCCGCGCAGATGAAGTTAACCTGGTGGCCGCGCATTCGCTGGTAACGGACCCAGACATCAGCCTGGATGTGCTCCAGCATATGGCCGAGGTGGATAGAGCCGTTGGCGTACGGCAGCGCGCACGTTACCAGAATTTTCTTCGCGACTTGAGTCATAGTGGGCAATTACTTCTTTTGTAGTGAAAAGGGCTTTGATAGTACCAAAATGGTAATTACTGCGCCAAGCGATAAGGACATTTATCCACAAATGAATAATTGCGACGGTTGGAGTAAACTACCCGATGACAATCGTATTTTCAGAACAACAAAAAGGAGTCGGGATGAACCCACAATCCCAGGCCAAATCACCAGAAACCCTGCGCGCCATGGTCGCCGGGACGCTGGCGAATTTTCAGCATTCAACCCTGAAGCATAATCTGACGACGCTTAAAGCGTTGCATCATGTCGCCTGGATGGATGACACGTTGCACGTAGAGCTGGTCATGCCATTCGTCTGGCACAGTGCGTTTGAGGTATTAAAAGAGCAGTGCAGTGCCGATTTACTGCGTATCACTGGTGCGAAAGCGGTTGACTGGAAGCTGTCGCATAACATTGCGACGCTGAAGCGCGTGAAAAACCAGCCGGGTATTAATGGTGTGAAGAACATCATCGCCGTTAGTTCAGGTAAAGGTGGGGTAGGTAAATCATCTACTGCCGTTAACCTTGCACTGGCGCTCGCGGCAGAAGGGGCGAAAGTCGGTATTCTTGATGCCGATATTTATGGTCCCTCTATTCCGACCATGCTCGGTGCAGAAAATCAGCGTCCGACCTCGCCAGATGGCACCCATATGGCGCCGATTATGTCTCATGGCCTGGCAACCAACTCCATTGGTTATCTGGTAACGGACGACAACGCGATGGTGTGGCGAGGCCCAATGGCCAGCAAGGCGCTGCTGCAGATGCTGCAGGAGACCTTATGGCCGGATCTTGATTATCTGGTACTGGATATGCCGCCGGGTACTGGTGACATTCAGTTGACGCTGGCGCAGAACATTCCGGTGACAGGGGCAGTTGTTGTGACTACGCCGCAGGATATCGCGCTAATCGATGCTAAAAAAGGCATCGTCATGTTTGAAAAAGTGGAAGTGCCGGTATTAGGCATTGTTGAGAACATGAGTATGCATATCTGCAGTAACTGTGGCCACCACGAGCCGATTTTTGGCACTGGTGGTGCGCAGAAACTGGCAGAACAGTACCATACCCAACTACTGGGACAAATGCCGCTGCATATTACCCTGCGCGAAGATCTCGATCGTGGCACGCCGACGGTTATCAGCCGCCCTGACAGCGAATTCACGGCGATTTACCGCGACCTGGCGGGACGTGTGGCAGCACAGCTTTACTGGCAGGGAGAAGTGATCCCGGGTGAGATTGCTTTCCGCGCCGTGTAATTTACGCTGCACATATTCACCGCATTAATGAATTATTGATGCGGTGAATATTTTAAATAAATAGTCGCGATTTATTGTTTACCCTGAGTTAATAAACCTCAATTTTATCCAAAAATAAATCTGTAACCCATCATTTAAATTGATCAAATCTATTCCCTTAATCTACAATTTCTATTGGTCGGGGCGGATACTTTCGCTCACAGGACACTGAACAAACTGTGTTTATGCCGTTTTACGTTAACTACAGGAATAACGTTAAAAATGAAAAACCGTTTGCTGATGGGGATAATAGTTCTGGGTTATGGAATAGGCTCACCTGCCTTTGCTTCTGATACTGCGACATTAACCATTAGCGGAACGGTCACCGCTCCCACCTGCAGTACCGATGTTGTGGAAAATCAACTCCAACAGCGATGTGGTAATACCACCCACCTTTCCAGTACATCCGATGTCGTTTCAGCGCCAGCCAGAGGCGTGATGACCGAAGTCGTTGCCGTCCAGGGTGATGCAACGCGACAGATTGTGCTAAATCGTTATGACTAATATCTATTTTATTCAGCACATATTATTTCAATGAATAATGTGTGTATTTTTTATTTGCTTAATGGATAATTACGAACAGTTAATTGCATCGATTTATTAATTCTTAATATATTGTTAAATGAAATTTATTTGTTGCAATTATATTGCTGGATTTCATTTGTTTTAAATCAATAAAACAATGCGTTTACATTGCGTTAACGATCTTCCTATGAGAATTTAATTCCCGGAGTTAACAGCTCTTACAAATAGAAATTAATTCATTAAGGAAGATACTATGAAACGTTCAGTTATTTCTGCTGCTGTGCTGACTGCTGTATTTATGAGCGCTGGGGCTTTTTCTGTTGATTCTGACCAGGGCGAGTTGGTTATTACCGGTAAGGTAACAGGAACGACATGTAAATTTGTGGGAGATACTACTGCGACAATCGGCATGAACCAGATTGGTGCTGACCGGTTGAATGCTCTGACTCTGGGGGGAGTTTATGATGGATATTCTAATCAGACAACAACACCTCTGACAGTTGAATGTACGGGTACTGAAGCGCCAAGAATTACTTTCTCCAGTTCTCAATTCGACAGCGCAAATAAGTACATTACACGGAATACGGCATCGAGTAATGGTGCTGGTTTTGCAGTTTACTATGGTAATGATTTTACTCAACAGGTTAACCCTGGCACGGGTATTAATTTAACCAAGACAAGTGATAACAAATATATTCTGAACTTTAAAGCTCGTTATGCGAAAGCTGGCAATGCTGTTACTGCTGGTGATGTTGCTTCTTCACTGACAATGACCGTTGTTACTGATTAATTGATTAATATCCTTTTTGTCGGCGGCTATGGCCGCCGGTTATTTCTGTAGCAAGGATAATTATAATGAAAAAAATATTAGTCTTATTGTTGCTTGGCACAGTATTGCCAGCGTGGGGGGGCATCTATATTTACGGCACCCGTGTTATTTATCCGGCGCAAAAAAAAGAGATTATTGTACAGTTAATGAATGAAGGTAATCGCAGCGCACTTGTCCAGTCGTGGATTGACGATGGTGATACCAGTCTGCCACCAGAGAAAATTCAGGTGCCGTTTGTGATGACTCCGCCGGTAGTTCGTGTCAGTGGCGGTTCCGGTCAGCAACTGAAAATTAAACAACTGGCAAATACTCTACCGAAAGATCGAGAAAGCTTATTTTTCCTTAATGTATTAGATATTCCTCCTAATTCATCAGACTCCGAAAGTAAGAATATAATTAAATTTGCTATGCAAAATCGTATTAAATTTATTTACCGTCCACAAAGTGTTGCTGGTGTAACTAAAGATAGTTTTGCCCATCTGAAGATCAGGTATGTCGGTGTTGGTTTAAATATAAAAAATGATTCGGCTAACTGGATAACTATTCCTGAGTTAATGGGAAATAAAAAAATCAATACAGAAACGTTGATGCTGGCGCCATGGTCGGATAAAACGCTGAATACCACCACTATTGTTAATTATTACAAAGTTACTCTTATTGATGATCACGGCAATTACTTGAGTGAAAATATAAAAGTCGATAAATAGCTCAAGGACTGGCTATGTCAAAGATAAATTCTATTACACTGGCCATTTTGTCAGTGCTAACGAATCCAGCCGTATGGGCTGAAGAGGAATCGTTTGATACTCATTTTATGATCGGCGGTTTAAATGGTGAGAAAATTTCTCACTATCAGATTGATGGCGATAAGCCGATGCCCGGCATGTATGAAATGGATGTCTATCTAAATAAGCAGTGGCGCGGGCATTACGATATCAATATTAAAGCTGACCCGGAGATGACATGCTTATCATGGGTGCAGTTGCAGCAAATTGGTATTCGTACTGAAGGTATTAAAGCTGATAAAAATGAAGATTGCGTACCGCTACGTGCGGCAGTACAGGGTGGTAGCATTGGGTATGATATCGGGCAATTTGTACTGAATTTGAACGTGCCTCAGGCATATGTGAATGAATATGAGTCGGGTTATATGCCTCCCGAAACCTGGGAACGAGGGATTAACGCATTTTACACTTCTTATTATGCCAGCCAGTATTACAGTAATTATAAGCATGGTGGCGATGATAAAAGCAGTTATGTGAGTCTGAACAGCGGATTGAACGTACTGGACTGGCAGCTGCATTCGAATGCTAACTATACGAAAGGCAACGAGGGCAGAGGTGAGTGGAAAAGTAATACCTTATATGTGGAACGTGGTATTCCGTCGATCCTTAGCACGTTGCGCGCTGGAGACATGTATACCAGTTCGGATATTTTTGACGCTGTACGGTTTCGCGGCGTACGTATCTGGCGTGATATGCAAATGTTGCCAAACTCGAAACAGCGCTTTACACCGGTGGTACGTGGCATAGCGCAGAGCAACGCGCTGGTGTCTATTGAACAAAACGGTTTTGTTATTTATCAGAAAGAGGTCTCTCCGGGGCCTTTCGCTATTGATGATTTGCAGCTTGCCGGTGGTGGAGCGGATCTGGATGTTAGTGTGAAAGAGGCCGATGGTTCGATAAGACATTATCTGGTGCCTTATTCATCGGTACCCAATATGTTGCAGGCTGGGGTAGCGAAATATGATTTCGCTGCCGGACGTAGCAATATTGAAGGTGCGAGCAATCAGTCTGATTTTATCCAGGGTAGTTATCAGTATGGATTGAATAATCTGCTAACTGCATATGGTGGTTCAATGTTGTCGGAGAACTACTATTCATTTGTGCTCGGTACTGGATGGAACACGCCGATTGGTGCGATCTCGGTAGATGGAACTCGCTCACACAGTGAACAGGATAACGGCGTTTTTGACGGGCAGAGTTATCAGGTCGCGTGGAACAAATATGTCGCGCAGACCGGAACTCAGTTTGCGCTGGCGGCCTATCGCTACTCTTCGCGGGATTACCGTACTTTCAACGATCATGTGTGGGCGAATAATAAAAATAGTTATGATCGAGACGAAAATGATGCGTATGACATTGCAGACTACTACCAATATGACTTTGGTCGTAAGAATAGCTTTTCCCTCAACATCAACCAGGCATTACCTGATAGCTGGGGATTTCTGGCCGTTAGCGGCCTGTGGCGCGATTACTGGGGCCGTAGCGGAACCGGTAAAGATTATCAGTTG
Source organism: Citrobacter sp. Marseille-Q3906 (assembly GCF_916618775.1). Taxonomy (NCBI): domain Bacteria; kingdom Pseudomonadati; phylum Pseudomonadota; class Gammaproteobacteria; order Enterobacterales; family Enterobacteriaceae; genus Citrobacter; species Citrobacter sp. Marseille-Q3906. The sequence continues at coordinate 2,250,346 of NZ_CAKAKA010000002.1, read as the reverse complement.
AGCTACTCGAACACTTGGCAACGTATCAGTTATACCTTATCTGCCAGCCAGACGTATGATGAAGAAAACCGTCAGGATAAACGTTTTAACCTGTATATCTCTATTCCATTCTCCTGGGGCGATGGGATTGCCACTCGGCGGCGCGATCTGTTTGTTTCCAATTCAACGACGTTCGATGATGACGGCTATCAGTCGAATAACACCAGTTTAAGTGGGGTGGCGGGTAACCGTGATCAATTCAGCTACGGTGCTAATTTCAGTCATCAGCAGCAGGGAAGTGAGACCGCGGCGAGCGGCAGTTTAGTATGGCGCATGCCAGTGGCGACGCTCGGCGGCAGTTACAGTCAATCGAATCAATATCAACAGGTCAGCGGCAATATTCAGGGAGGGATTGTGGCGTGGTCTGACGGTGTCGCCCTAACTCCCCGACTTTCAGATACTTTCGCCATTATAAAAGCCCCAGGCCTGCAGGGTGCGGCGGTGCAGGGACAGCGTTATTTAACGACGGACAGCAAAGGCTATGCTGTTTATGACAGTCTGACTCCATACCGCGAAAATATGCTGATGCTGGATCTTTCCGACAGCAACAGCGATGTGACATTACTGGGAAATCACAAAGGCACAGTGCCTTATCGTGGCGCGGTTGTGATGGCGGAGTTTGAAACTGACCGGCGTAAATCCTGGAACTTCCGTGCTCAACGGACGGACGGTTCTCCATTATCGTTTGGCTATGAAGTGGAGGATAATACCGGCAATAACGTTGGTTTGGTCGGCCAGGGCAGTCGATTATTTATTCGCACCGACGACATTCCTGCTTCTGTACGTGTTGCGGTTAATAAACAACAGGGACAATTCTGCACAATTATCTTTGAGAAGATGATTGATGAGAGCAAAGTCTATATTTGCCAGTAAGGATGATAAATATGAAAGAGTATATATGTCTAATATTTTTGCTGTTGTCATCCTTTGGGTTACAGGCGAAATGTACTTTTGATAATTCAAACGCGGCAACGCCAGTTGTTAATCTGGATATGACTACAGGAGTTGCGGTAGTGAAACTAAATATCAACGCTACTGGTAATATAAAATGCAATGCCAATAGTGATAATTTATATTACGCCACACCATTGCAGGACTATATTGTTGCTTTTCAGGGTAGTAGTGGTAATAGAGTTTTAATTAAGATTAACTTAATCGGAGATGGTTTTCCTGTAAGCATAGGAAATAGAACGGTTAGTGCCGGAGAAATACTGAATGATAAAGTTTTTACAGTGACGGCATCTTATGTAAATTCAGGAACTGCAAAGCAGACGGTATCTGGCAATGCATTTAATCTGAGCGATCCCGCTGTGAGCATTACCTCAGAAAACACCTGTACATCCAACTGGTTAAGTTATCTCTATTGTTGGATTACAGGACGATTGTCAAACTCTTCAGCCTTTACTCAGAATATTAATTTTACTGTGACACACAAACCTACAACCTGCCGGTTTTCAGAATCTACATACAAAATCCAAATGCCAGAGACCACATTAAATGACATAGTAGGCACAACTAATACCAAATCAGGTACTGCAAATCTGGTATTGAACTGCGATAGTGTGTACAACGTTACTACTAATCCGGTAAGTTTTATCGTTTCACGTGGTGACTGGAACGAGAGTGGTACAATATTGAAAAATACCTTCATTAATGGTGCGAAAGGCGTTGGCTTCCAGATATATAATGGCACTGCGACTACGCCATTAAGACGCGGAGATATATTAATGAACAGGATTGCTAAAATGGCAGCAATCAGTAATCAGTACACGTTTCCGATTATCGCAAAATACGTGCGAGTCGCAGAGGAACCATTGCAACCAGGTGAAATGCAGAGCAAAGTGATATTTGCTGTATCCTATGATTAATTAATATTATTATGACAGTCTGGTGAACTCACGTACTTTCATTCCGAAAGTACGTGTATGCATTTTATCACCGGTGATAAAAAATCTCGCCGTCATAGGCTTTAATGATCTTCCCGTCGGCATCATTAATCAGTACATATGCGCCACCCATATAGGTCCAGTGTGTGCCTGCGGCTGGTGCTGGCAGGTTGCGCTGATTCCACTGCTTAATGGCGTACTCATCAGTACGGTACAGCTGAGGGACTGTGTCTCCTGGCTTGAAATGGGTAAAGTCGGCAATAAAACCACTTAGCTCATACTTATCAATCCCCTTGGGGGCAGCTGTTGCGGCTGGCGCGGCCCAAACAACGCTGGTCGTGAGTAATAATGCACCCAACAACATTTTGTTCTTCATACCCATCCTCTCTACTTATTCGGGTCGTCAAAATCAGTCGTGTATCATTCTCATCGTACAGGGCGTCTGACAAGCACTATTTTGTTATGACTCCCAGAATTTCGTAAAAAGTGTAAATAAAAACGTAGAGATACGCCACTCATGATGTAGGTCGGTAAGGCGTTGAATCGGGCTAATCAGGATGAGGGAGAATTCTCCGTAACATTGAGTCCAGCAAACCGCGACCAGTCATAATTTCGGATAACGGAAACCAGTGCCTCAACACCTGGACTCATTCTTTTATTCCGGGGACAAACCAGGGCGTAACGGGCCTGAGGAAGAATTTCCCTGACAGGTAGCTCCCGCAACTGAAATCCTTCGAAAGGGGATGACATTGCTCGCGCCAGTACCGTGATATACCCAGCATGCATCACCAGATTAAAAATAGTGATCACTGAGTCAGTATGTATTACCCGGTCAGTGTTGACGACGTTATGCTCTAACAACTCGGACAACGCCTGGTAGTATCCCATATCTGTCTGGGGCAATACCCAGCGAGCTTGTCGCAGAGCGTTCAATGTTTCACATGCTGCAAGGGGGTGATCTTGCCGGGAAATGAATGCAAACTCTGCACTAAAGAGTGGCCAGACATACAAATTCTGAACTGGCATATCTGGTGTCACTGTTCCAATAGCGAAATCAAGTCTGCCTTCCCGCAAATCCGGTAGCAGGGATGAGAGTTGGGCTTCCTTCATTGATATCTGAGCAATCGGATAGCGCCGGGTAAACTGCGTAATAATATCCGGCATTGCGGTAAAACCGATCAGAGATGAAAATCCAAAAGCGAGTTCCATAACCGGTTCATCGAGGATCCTGCGCATATCATTGACGGCCAGCGATAAATCTTTAAGAACCGTTCTGGCATGCGGAAGTAATATTTTGCCAGCATCACTTAATTCAATGCCGGTGTTATTTCGGATTATTAGCTCTGTACCAAAATAGTCTTCAATATCATGAATGGTTTTAGTAACCGAGGGCTGTGTGAGTCCCAACGATCTTGCTGCAGCCCGGATACTCCCACAGCGAACGACTTCCTGAAACACGATAAAATATTGTGTCTTTGGCAGGGCATGCATAAATAAGATCTCATACAAAGTAATTATACTTATATTCCCATAAAACAAATGCGCAGACTAAGCAAAAATGGCTTTTTTTATTTTGTGATACAGATAACGATTTGCTTTATAGTGTTGATTTTGTTCGTAAAATAATATCTATTTTTTCTTCGTTTTTGACTTAAATCAAAATAACGGAAACAGTGATAACTTTTTTTTATCACTATAGTTTTTCACAGTCTTATGCTCTGGATTATTTGACTTCATGATAAACCCGTACCCCTTAGTTCTCTATCATGGAGTCTGATCATGAGTTCATATGATAAAAGTGAAAATGAACGTTCATTGGTTAAAATAATAATGGCAGTGTTAATTATCGTGGTTGTATCTGAATGGATTGGAGTGACTTCAATACACATCGGTAAAACAACTATTAATTTTTTACCGATGCTCTACGCCGTTATCCTTGGCGTTATAATAACCCCTGATTTGTTGGGCAACTATATAAAACCACTCGGGAAATTTATTTCTCGTAAAGAAATAAGCATCACCGGCAATGTGGTGATGCTGGCATTGCTTCCCCTGGGCGTTAAATATGGCACTCTGGTGGGACCAAACATTAGGGCGGTGATTAATGCGGGGCCTGCTCTTATCCTCCAGGAAATTGGCAACCTTGGTTCAGTGTTAATCGCCATGCCAGTTGCCCTGATGCTAGGGATGCGCCGGGAATCTATTGGTGCTTGCTCAAGTATTTCTCGTGAACCTTCACTGGGCGTTATTGGCGAAAAATATGGTATCGAGAGTCCGGAAGGAACTGGTGTTCTTGGTACTTACCTCGTCGGCTCGGTTATCGGAACAGTCTATTTCGGGATCATTAGTCCATTAGGGCTGCAAATTGGACTGAACCCCTTATCTCTGGCTGTCGCTTGTGGACTGGGATCCGGAAGTATGATGGCCGCAGCTTCCGCCTCACTTGCCGCCGCCGTACCTGCAATGTCCTCGCAAATTCTGGCATTCGCTGCAACAAGTAACATGCTGGCCGCATTCACGGGTATGTATGCACTGATCTTTCTCGCTCTTCCCCTGAGTAACCTGATGTATCGCGTGTTACCTCATAAAAATACCCAGATCCCAGCGGAGAAATAATCATGATACTTAAAGAACACCTTGCGAGTACCCGCATCATTATTCCGTGCATTGCCCTGGTTCTGGTCGCTCAGTGGGTTGGAAAAGGGATGTCCCCACTGGCTGCAATCCCCGGTGCGTTGATGATGTTGGCCATTATTCTGGTATCACTGCAAATCAAAGCCTGGCTGCCGAGACTGCCGCTTCCTGCATTTGCATGGGCCACACTGATTGCACTCTTACTCAGCATTCCATACTCACCAGTGAGTGAAATATTCATGCGTTACACCAACAGGATTGATTTTCTGGCCACGACTACACCCTTGTTGGCGTTCGCAGGACTGTCTGTTGGAAACAGTCTCGACAAACTGAAATCTCTCAGCTGGCGCATTGTCATCATTTCATTACTGGTCTTTACCACCGCCTTCTTCGGCGCTGCTTTTGTGGCCCAGTTCATCCTGAACATCCAGGGCATTATCTGATTAACAAGCGAGTAAATTATGGAATATCAAACCTACCTTGATTACGGCATCAGCATGCGTCGACATTTTCACCAGTACCCGGAACTGGGCCGAGAGGAATGTGAAACCCGGAGTTTTTGTATTCATCAGCTCAAAGATATGGGGTATACAGTTACTGATTGTTTTCATACGGGTTTTTATGCCGACCTATATGTCGATACGGCTTTCCCAGTGATTGCATTCCGTGCTGATATGGATGCTTTACCGGCAACAGAAAAACCCGGTGAGGTGGTTATCTCTCAGTATCCTGGGGCTGCGCATCTGTGCGGACATGATCTGCATATGGCTATCGCACTGACTGCCGCGAAGATCATGAGCGATCAGCGGATGAACCTTAAGGCTAACATACGCTTTTTGTTCCAACCTTCGGAAGAAATGTTCCGTGGAGGGGCAAAAGGAATGATCGAGAAAGGTTGCCTGGACGGAGTTGATCAGGTTTACGGTTTGCATAATGACCCGCAGATAGATTGCGGTCAGATAGCCATTAGTCCGGGCATCATGTCCTCTAACGGCGATCAGTTCAGGTTGATGATTGAAGGCAAGAGTGCTCATGCTTCTGCCCCCCATCTGGGATTGGATGCGTTGTCGGAAGCCGTCCGTCTGCTGAATGAGTTCAGAGCAATTATTACTGATCACGTTGATCCCAACAAAGCCGCACTGATTTCCACATGTATGCTTAAAGCTGGTGAAGCGCCCAATATTTTAGCCCGAACGGCAGAGTTGCAGGGTTCTATTCGTTCATTTGATAAAGATGTCCAAAAAACAATGATTCGGCATTTTATGGAAGAAATTCAGGAGACTCGTCGGAGAGGGTATACCGCAGAACTTGAAATGAAGGGTTACCCGGCTATCAGTAATCATCCAGCAGAGGCCCAGAAATTGATAGATATTGCCCGTCAGTTCCTTGGGAGTGAAAATGTCCTGACCGGGCATCCGCCAATGGTGGGATCTGAGGATTTCTCGTTTTTCCTGGAAGAAAAGCCAGGTGCCTTTTTCTTTCTTGGCAGTGGCGATCACAGCAAAGGAATTAGCAACCCGCTGCATTCTAATCCCTTTATTGTTAATGAGAATTGCATTCTTACTGGTGCCACACTGTTTGCCATGCTTGCTGGTTTGTGACGCTCCCGGCAACCCACTAATATACTTAAGAGGCTACAATTGTGGCCTCATTTCTCAGTGAAAGTAACGCCGATTTTATTCTCAGAGAAAGCATAATCAGGGGTTTATGTTAATTCAGAATAAGAAACAGTACCGTCACGACTAAAAAAGTGAACCCGGCGATAATGGGAAGATGCAACATACTGGAAGGGGATAGTGTGTTTTCCTGCTGCGTTGCTGGTGGATAAGGGTAATACTCGCCTTTGGGCATTTCACCGTTATGAGCGTTCTCTTCTTTGCGCGTTTTTTGGGCACTATTGCGAGATTCGTACATTTTTGTCTCTTCCTGTTGCATCTTATCCAATATATCGAGCCACTCTTTAGGGCGCTGAGATGGCGTACTTTCGCGTCGTTCTTTGACCAGCACCGTTTGTTCTTTTATCTCTGGAAATTCCGCCGTTCCTGCTTTTTCAGGATTGGCTGAAGGGGATGCCTCCTGAGTGGAGTGAACCTTTATTCTGGAAAATAGTGCCGGAAATTGAATGGGTTGCTGGTTTTCCTCATTCGGGGGGAGCTTCTGAGTACTTTCTGTTGTCACCGACAAACTGTCAGTGGCTATACGAGTCATCGGTGCTTGTGTGGTGACGAGTTCGGGCGAGCGGCGAGAAGCGGCAAGAGTTTCATCTGGTAACCTCAACGTACTGATTTTACCCGTTAACACAATGGGGGCCGCAGTTTGTTCCCGCTTGCCCCCCTCTATGCCAGGTTTTTCAGTGCCAGCGGGTTGGCTGCGGTCTGGCGTTGCGGGTTGTGGCGATATTTTATCTGAAGGAGCAGGGGACCGGTTTGGTAATGTTGGAGCTGTTGGCGGCGGTGCTAATTGCAAACGAGTGGATTTTATCAGCGATGGAGATGCTGAATAATGCTGTTCAGGTTCAGGTTCAGGTTCAGGTTCAGGTTCAGGTTCAGGTTCAGGCTGAATATCCTCATCCAGAAGATATTTTGTCGCTGCCAGCAATACCTCTCTTTTTATCGTTTCCGGTTGAGGCGGTTGTAGCGAAGATTCCGCTATCTCAACAACTGATGTGACGATGGCACTGTCAGTTTGTACGGTTTTATTGCCATTTGCATTTTCTGATGAAAAGGCCGAGCGCAGTGAGCCAACAAATAAACGCTGAGCAATGGCCCTGGCTGGACGAAGTGGTGTCATCATGATTTAAATTTCCAATTTATCTCTGGAAGTAAAACGACAGAACTAGTGGGAAACTTAAAAGCGAGTTGTTTTTAATCTCAAATGAATGAATGGATATGTGAGACGTTGCGAATGTTATTTTTGACGTTCAGGGCGATAAATTTAGGTATTTCGCTTCTTTACTAAGTATCAAAGTGAGTTCGGTAGAACAGAACTGAGAGCCACTGAGCATTTTTCTAAGCCTGACGATGTACTATCAGACTAAGACGCATCATAAAATGTAAGGAAACTGCCAAAATGTCAAAAACGCTCACCGCTGAAAAATTCGACAGTGCCAAAACTTTTACCGGGCTGGATTTCATCGCGCGCAGCCTGGTTATGATGGAATCAAACGGGACTCAATTGAGCCCCGAGGAAGTCGCCGGGAATATGACCGATGAACAAAAAGAAATTTTTCTGGCGCGTCTCGATTTTCACAGAAACAGGCATGCTAACAATAAGTGATTATTAGGTGTTGATGTTTCTGCTGTTGGCTTGTATCAGATATAAAGATGGGATACCTGGCGAGGACTTGCATCAGCAAACGACTTCCTCTACGCTGCCAGTGTTACAAAATTTTATGTGACAACGACTCGGGGTGCCCTTCCTTGTGAAGGCTGAGAAATACCCGTACCACCTGATCTGGATAATGCCAGCGTAGGGAAGTCTGACACTGCTCGTGTCCCTTCTTCGCGCGGGCAGGAGCTGAACCATGCAGCCTGACCTGCACAGCCGCACGCTCGCGGCTCATACCCTTCACCAATTTAGAACACTTTCCCCGCTCACACATTGTATGACCAATGAGGTCGTACAGAGTTTTACTGCCAATACATTACTGGCTTTAGGTGCGTCGCCTGCAATGGTGATTGAACCGGAAGAAGCGAGCCAGTTTGCAACTATCGCCAGTGCGTTACTGATTAATGTAGGTACTCTCACTCAACGTCGCGCCACAGCAATGCGTGCTGCAGCCGAGCGGGCGCATCTTGCTAAAACCCCCTGGACTCTCGATCCCGTTGCCGTGGGTGTTCTGGACTATCGTCGTTATTTTTGTCTGGATTTACTGACGCTTCGGCCTGCCGCAATTCGCGGTAATGCCTCGGAAATACTTGCCCTCGCGGGGATGAACAGCGGTGGGCGAGGGGTGGATACCACCGATACGGCAGTCGCAGCACTTCCGGCGGCACAGGCGCTGGCGCGCCAGGCTGGAACTATTGTTGTGGTCACCGGGGAAGTGGATTACGTCACCGATGGCCAGCGCACCGTCAGCGTGAGCGGAGGTGATCCGCTGATGACGCGTGTGGTTGGTACTGGATGTGCTCTGTCGGCGGTGGTAGCAGCCAGTTGCGCACTGCATGGTGATCGGCTTGATAACGTGGCTTCCGCCTGTAGCTGGATGAAGCAGGCTGGAAAAATAGCCTCTGAACAAGCAATCGGACCGGGAAGTTTTATCCCGGCATTTCTCGATGCCCTCTATAACCTGGAAATGCAGGAGCAAGCATGAAACGCATTAACGCATTAACGATAGCCGGAACCGACCCTAGCGGCGGCGCAGGTATTCAGGCTGACTTGAAGACCTTCTCAGCGCTCGGGGCATATGGTTGCTCTGTAATTACGGCGTTAGTGGCGCAAAATACGCGCGGGGTGCAGTCGGTTTATCGGATCGAACCTGATTTTGTCGCCGCGCAGCTGGACTCCGTATTCAATGATGTGCGTATCGATACCACCAAAATTGGCATGCTGGCTGAAACGGACATTGTTGAGGCGGTCGCTGAACGCCTGCGCCGTCATCAGGTGCAGAACGTGGTGCTGGACACGGTCATGCTGGCGAAAAGCGGCGATCCATTACTTTCGTCTTCTGCGGTTGAAACACTACGTACCCGTTTGTTGCCGCAGGTGTCAATTATCACGCCGAATTTGCCAGAAGCTGCGGCGTTACTTGGGGCATCGCACGCACGAACGGAACAGGAAATGCTCGAACAAGGGCGTGCACTTCGTGCGTTAGGCTGTGATGCAGTATTAATGAAAGGTGGTCATCTGGATGACGAACAAAGCCCGGACTGGCTTTTTACCCGCGATGGTGAACAGCGTTTTACCGCCCCAAGGGTGATGACCAAAAATACCCACGGTACTGGTTGTACGCTATCGGCGGCGCTGGCGGCACTGCGTCCGCGTCATTCCAGTTGGGCCGACACGGTACAGGAGGCTAAGTTGTGGCTCTCTGCAGCACTGGCTCAGGCGGATACGCTTGAGGTGGGGGAGGGGATTGGTCCGGTGCATCATTTCCATGCGTGGTGGTAACACAGATTATCTTTCAATATTGCTCCCGGTCGATTTCACATTCGCCACCACGATGCATCTTGAATGATTTTTTGTATATACTGACTGCAGTACTGGCAGCCAGGAAAAAGATAAATGGAACAAGCGCATACCCAGCTTATCGCGCAACTGAATGAACGTATTTCAGCGGCAGATAACACGCCGCTGTATATGAAATTCGCTCAAACGGTTAAGGACGCTGTGCGCAGCGGGATCCTGGAACATGGCAATATTCTGCCTGGTGAACGCGATCTCAGCCAGTTGACTGGTGTTTCACGAATTACGGTGCGCAAAGCGATGCAGGCGCTGGAAGAAGAAGGTGTGGTAACCCGCGCCCGTGGTTACGGGACGCAGATTAATAATATCTTCGAGTATTCGCTAAAAGAAGCACGCGGTTTTTCGCAGCAGGTGGTTTTACGCGGTAAAAAGCCGGATACGCTGTGGGTTAACAAACGTGTGGTGGCATGCCCGGAAGAGGTGGCGCAGCAACTGGCAATTGCCGTCGGAAGTGAAGTTTTCCTGCTCAAACGTATTCGCTACGTGGATGAAGATGCCGTTTCAATTGAAGAATCGTGGGTTCCCGCGCATCTTATTCATGATGTGGATTCCATCGGTGTTTCTCTTTATGACTATTTCCGCAGCCAGCATATTTTCCCGCAGCGTACGCGCTCACGCGTCAGCGCGCGGATGCCAGATGCGGAATTTCAGTCGCATATTCAGATGGACAGCAGAGTGCCGGTACTGGTGATCAAGCAGGTAGCGCTCGACCAGCAGCAACGGCCCATTGAGTACAGTATTAGCTATTGTCGAAGCGATCTATACGTCTTTGTGTGCGAGGAGTAACGCGTCACGTGAGGGGGCACAATCGCCGCCGCGATGACCGACCACCCACGATCCCACTGCGTTGCCAAGGAGTACGGCATCGGCCAGCGACCAGCCCGAGGCCAGTCCAGCCAGCATTCCTCCTGCGTGGCTGTCACCCGCGCCAATAGTATCCACGACCGTCGTGGGGAATGCGGCAACGCAACCGGACGTTTGCTCGCTGAAATACCATGCACCCTCTTTATCGTGGCGGACCACAACCGGTGTGGTAAAGCGCTTCACCCACTCGGCACCAAAACCTTCAACATCGGGGCTTAACCTGAACCGCCCGGCGGCGATTTCTGCCTCCTGGCGATTCAGTGACACCAGCGGATGACAGGCCATAATTCGTGCCATCAGGGCATCAGAAATATCGCTGAGCCGTGGACCAAAATCGATAAACGGCGTCACCTCTTCCAGACCCTCCAGCCATTGCACAAGCAACTCGCCGCACGGTGAGGCCAGCTGGTAGCCTGACAGGTAAACCAGGCTCTGGCGCGGAATGTTCAATTGTGCCAGCCAGTCAGCATTCCACTGATTTTCTACGCCGCTGAAGGACATAAAGGTGCGTTCACCATCCGGCTCCACCAGTGCCAGACACCAGCCATTATCGCCTTCAGCATTATCGATCAGACTGTGTAATCCCTCTTTTGCCATCCGGTTGCGGATAATATCGGCCCACACGCCCTGGCCTAGCGGTAGAGCATTACTGGCGTTGATACCTAAACGCTTGAGCGCTACAGCAATATTCAGCGCACAGCCGCCAACGTTAACGCCCTGTTGTTTCAGCTCAATGTCACAACCGCGCCAGGGAAGGGCATACGCATCGGCAATCACATCAATTACCGCCGCGCCCACCACCGTTACCGGCCGCTGAGTGTGTAATTGCGGAAGAAGATCTCGCAGACGCGTGATGCTCATAATGCCTCCCGTTGTTCGCGCAGGCGCGTCAATTCCGTGGCGTAGCGTGTAAAGTCCAGTTGATTAACGGTATCCAGCTCCAGTTTCAACATCGAATCAATAGCGTCAGGGCCGTGCAACGCGCCGCAAATAGCTGTCGCCATTGCGCCGATAGTGTCCGTATCGCCGCCGAGGTTAGCGCACAGAATGGCGCAGCGGTTGGGGTCGGTCCCCGCCAGTTCAACCATGGCGATTGCGCAGGGGACGGATTCAATGGTACTGGTACCGGCTCCAACGACCTGATACAACTGCTCGCTGGCCGATTCTGCACCGTCTGCGTTGCGGACGATTTTAAGCGCCAGCTCCAGACGTGCGCAGAGCGATGCACTAAAGGTAGTGATCCGTTTTTGTTGTGCATGCAGGGCAATGGCTGGGAGAGCCTCGACAATATCCGCCCATTTCGCTCCGTCGATCGCACGCGAAACCGCCCATGCGATCACCACTGCACCGGCCACCGCCAGGTCTGATTTATGCGTCGGGCTGGATGCCAGCGCCACATCATCGATAAAAGCATCGAGATCGCGTGCTGGCAGCAGACAACCCAGCGGAGAAACGCGCATCGCTGCGCCGTTGGTTACGCCGTTATTTTCAAGATCGGCGACCGGCTTACCATCGCGAATAGCGTTTAGCGCAATCTTAGATGTGGGGCCGAGTACGTTTTTATTGAAGGCATCAAAGCGTTCGGCCCAGGCCAGAATATTGCGCCCAATCACGTCTGGTACGATTTCCCCGTTGCATTCAAGCAGGGCGTCAGCCAGGCACAATGCCATTGACGTGTCATCAGTGAATTCTGCCTGGTTAAAATAACAGGCAGCGTTATTTTCCGCAGGGCCAGGCAAAAAGCGGTCGATCCACCCAAAGTGTGCTTTAACACGGCTTCTTGGCCATAGTTCCGACGGCATACCCATCGCATCCCCTAACGCCTGCCCATAAAGAGCACCGAGAATACGTTCTGCTTTCATTTTACTTCCCCTTGTGTCAACGCAGTATCGCGATCGTCCACCTTAATTGCGGTGATTTCTTTGTCTGATTCGCGAAAGAAAATCATAAACAGTACGGCAATGACGGCGATCATAATCGCGCCAAATCCCCACATACCTGCCCAGTTGAAAGTGAGACCATTTACTGGTTCTTTATAGGCAAACATTTTTTCCATCATCACCCCGCCCAGACGGTACCCAAGCAGGCTGCCGAATCCCTGACAACAGAGAGTGATCAACCCCTGGGCGGCAGTCCGCATGTGTACTGGCGCTTTTTTATCGACATAGATATAGGCCGTCACGTAGTAGAAGTCGTAACTGACCCCGTGCAGCAGAATGCCGAGAAACAGCAGTGCGTAAGTGAAATATTCTTCCGCGCCGCCGTAAACGAAAAATCCGTAACGGATCGCCGCGGTAATAAGACCAAGCAGTAATACCTTTTTGATGCCAAAGCGTTTCGTGAAGAACGGCAGCGCCAGCATAAAGAAGATTTCAGAGAACTGGCCCAGCGTCATCCAGCCGGTAGCGTTTTTCATCCCGACTTCCGTGAGGTAGCCGTTGGCGAAGATGTAATAAAACGCGAGTGGCATAGCAAACAGGAACGAACAGAAGAAAAAGACGAGGAAGTTTTTATCACGCAGCAGGATTAATGCGTCCAGCCCCAGCATGACTTTGAAATCCATTTTGCCGGTACTTTTCGGTGGTGTATCCGGTAAGAAGAAGGCAAAAACACCGAGTAAAGCAGAGCTTCCGGCGGTGATGAGCAGAGGAATATTGGTTGGTGAGATATCGTTGTAGCCGAGCATTTGCGGTAAGAATCCGCATGCTAAACCGGAAGCAATCCAGCCAATTGTCCCCATAACACGGATGCGCGGGAAATCGCGTTCGACGTCCGGTACGTTGGCAAAAGCGATGCTATTAGTGAGCGCAATGGTCGGCATATAGGTTAGCGAGTACGCCAGTAATAACGGGAAGAATCCGCTAAATGTCGTTTGCTGCGCCGCAAAGTACATCAGAATTGCCCCGACGAACATCAGCACGGCCAGCACTTTTTGCGCGGAGAAAAAGCGGTCAGTTAACGAGCCAACAAAAATTGGTGAGAGAATGGCAGCAATCGCTGTACAGGCATAGGACCAGCCAATTTCACCGGCGGTAAATCCGCTTTTACTCAGCCATAGCCAGAGAGGTACAAACCAGGCGCCCCAGATAAACCACTCTACAAACATCATGAACGACAGCTTAACTGTAGTTTTCATCTTTAAATCCTTCATGACAGGTAAGGTACGCCTCGATAGTACCACTTGATAATACCTTTAAAATACCTTTGTGGCTTAAATTTGACCGCTGTAACATTTTTTCTGCCTGAATCGAGCCAGCGGAAACCGCTGAAAAGTGCGCTAAAGATGGAAAAAATGCGCAGTCAGTACCAGACTTATTGCTGCCCGCAACAAGGCGGGTCAGGACAATCCATATTCCGGTATCTGGCCGGAACTTACGGGAGCATAGCTATGACTGATATTGCGCAGTTGCTTGGCAAAGACGCCGACAACCTTTTACAGCATCGTTGTATGACCATTCCTTCTGATCAACTTTACCTGCCTGGACATGACTACGTCGACCGGGTGATGGTGGATAATAACCGTCCGCCTGCCGTGCTGCGTAATATGCAGACGCTGTACAACACAGGCCGACTCGCCGGGACGGGATATCTGTCTATTTTGCCGGTGGACCAGGGCGTGGAGCATTCCGCCGGGGCATCGTTTGCTGCTAATCCGTTGTACTTTGATCCAAAGAATATCGTTGAGCTGGCTATCGAAGCGGGCTGTAACTGCGTGGCATCGACCTATGGTGTGCTGGCTTCCGTTTCTCGCCGCTACGCGCACCGTATCCCATTCCTTGTGAAAATTAACCACAATGAAACGCTCAGTTACCCTAATACCTTTGATCAGACGCTGTATGCCAGCGTGGAGCAGGCGTTCAACATGGGGGCGGTAGCGGTTGGAGCGACCATCTATTTTGGTTCAGAGGAGTCGCGTCGCCAGATTGAAGAGATTTCTGCGGCATTTGAGCGTGCTCATGAACTGGGGATGGTGACGGTTCTGTGGGCCTATCTGCGTAATTCGGCATTTAAAAAAGACGGCGTGGATTACCATGTTTCCGCCGATCTGACCGGGCAGGCTAACCACCTGGCTGCCACTATCGGTGCAGATATCGTTAAGCAGAAAATGGCAGAAAACAATGGTGGGTATAAAGCGGTTAATTTCGGCTACACCGACGATCGCGTCTATAGCAAATTGACGACTGACAACCCTATCGATCTGGTGCGCTATCAGCTAGCGAACTGCTACATGGGCCGGGCTGGATTAATTAACTCAGGCGGGGCCGCCGGGGGCGAAACCGATCTCAGCGATGCGGTGCGCACAGCGGTGATTAATAAACGTGCCGGTGGGATGGGATTAATTCTTGGTCGTAAAGCCTTCAAGAAAACTATGGCAGACGGCGTTAAGCTGATTAACGCCGTGCAGGATGTTTATCTGGATAGCAAAGTCACAATTGCCTGAATCATTGCGGATTGCTTTGTACTAACGTAACAGCGGGCAATCTGGTGGTAACCGGCAACGCAACGCTGCGGGCAGGATTTCAATATGAAACTCCTGTCCGCTGAGCGGTTCACCATCGAGATTAAAGGTGATTTCATGTGGCGCACGGATGTCAAACCATGCCGATGCTCCATCAATGATGTTAGGGTTGTCATCGGATTGCGTTAACGTCGAAAGCAGTGCCGGAAGCAGTTCTTCTCCGGTAAATATCCGCAACTGTAGCAAACCGTCATTAATCAGTGCTGTTGGGCAAAGCTGCTGTCCGCCACCAGCCTGGCGCCCGTTGCCGATGCCAATCACCAGCGCGTCGCCCTGCCAGTGAAAGCCCTCACCGCGAATTTCGCAACTGTCGGGTTTGAGGGTATCCATTCGCATTAGTCCATGGATAAAGTACGACACGCCTCCCAGTGCGGCTTTGAGTTTTTCCGGTGTCTCGGTGGTGATCCGGGTTCCAAAACCCCCCGTCGCCATATTGATAAAATAGGTTTTATCGTTCACCTGTACCATATCGATCTCTACCGTATTCCCGGCGATAGCAAGCTTTAACGCTTTATCCAGCGCCTCCGGGATGCCTGCGCTGGTGGCGAAGTCATTCGCTGTTCCCAACGGCAGAATACCCAGTGCGATAGCGTGGCTATCCTCCGACTGAATTAACGCGGTGGAGACTTCATTGATGGTGCCGTCACCCCCGCCGGCAATCACCGTTGCGACACCCAGTTGACGGGCTTCATCAACGTAGCGCCGGGCATCACCTTTTTCCCAGGTAACGCGAACATGAATTTCCACGCCTTCATCGCGAAGCAGGGCGACTGCATCACGTAGAGGGAGATTATCAGCACTTTTTCCATTCAGGATCAGTAAGCTGGCAGGGAACGCTATCATCCTTTTGCCTCACTTTTATCGTTTTAACAAGTGTATGCCAGGAATCGGGATATGACCCAGGAACAGACTGAAAGCGGAAGCGTAAAGAGAAAAAAAGCCGCGATTGCGGCTTTTCTGACAAGGGGAGATTATTGCGGGAACCACTGGTCGCTGATTTTTTGATAAGTACCGTCAGCTTTGATGGCGGCCAGCGCATTATTCAATTTTTCCAGCAGGGCTTTGTTATCCGGGCGAACTGCGATACCAAGGCCGGTTCCGAAATATTCAGGGTCAGTTACTTTTGCCGTTGCCGTACCTAACTGAGGGTTGGTTTTCAGCCACTCATTAACCACCGCGGTGTCACCAAATACGCCATCAATACGTCCATTTTTCAGGTCGATAATCGCATTCTGGTAGCTGTCATAGGCTACAGTTTTTACTTCAGGATGTTTGTCCTGCAGGTATTTCTGGTGTGTGGTGCCGTTTTCCATTCCGATACGTTTGCCTTTTAGATCGGCAAAAGTTTTATAGGTATCTTTTTTCGCAATCACCAGCGCAGAGTTTGCATAGTATGGCTGAGTAAAGGAGACCTGCTTACTACGCTCTGGGGTGATATCCATACCGGAAATCACCGCATCATATTTTTTGAATTTTAGCGCGGGGATCAGACTGTCGAAAGCATGATTGGTAAAAGTACAGTCAGCCTGCATTTGTTTGCACAATGCTGTTGCCAGGTCGATGTCAAAACCGACAATTTTATTGCTCGCATCCAGCGATTCAAATGGCGGGTAGGTCGCTGATACACCGAAATTAATTTTATCAGCAGCTGAGGCGCCGGTGGCGAAAGTAGCAAGTAATGCGGCCAGTACTAACTTTTTCATGGTGGAACTCCCGTCTGTCAATCTTATGATTATTTACCGTGTCTGCGGCATAGATTTACAATGCCATTTAATGAATTTGTATGCAATAAAAATGATTAAGTATTTTTTATAAGATAAAAAAAGACGGACAGTTGAGAGACTTGTCCGTCTTGATGTTATTGTCTTATGCAGTTTATACGGTCTGGATTATATGGTTAGTTTCTGTGTTCAAACGCCAGTGCCTTGCGCTCGATTAAGCGCATCATTAAAGTCAACAGCCCGTTTACGATCAGGTAAATGACGCCTGCTGCACCGAAGACCATCACGTCATAAGTGCGACCGTACAACAACTGGCTGTAGCCCATGACTTCCATCAACGTAATGGTGTAGGCCAGCGAGGTGCTTTTGAACACCAACACCACTTCGTTTGAATAAGAGGATAGGGCGCGTTTAAAGGCGTAAGGTAGCAGTATTGCCAGCGTATCCTTTTTGCTCATCCCCAGCGCACCACATGATTGCCACTGGCCCTCCGGTATCGCACGGATAGCGCCGTAGAACAGTTGCGTGGTATAGGCCGCGCTGTTTAATGACAACGCAATCAGGGCGCACAACCACGGTTCTGACAGCAGATGCCAGAGTACCGGGTATTCCTGCAACGCGGGAAATTGTCCTGGCCCGTAGTAGATGAGGAAGATTTGCACCAGCAGCGGCGTACCAGTAAACAGCGTGATATAGGCGCGAACCAGCCAGACCAGCACGGGGGTTTTCAGCGTCAGGATGACGGTGAAAATTAGCGCCAGAACAAGAGCCACAACGATGGATGCGACCGTGAGTGTCAGGCTGGTATGCAGCCCTTTCATCAATTCAGGTAAATACTCAAGCATCAGCCCGGTCTCCGCTCAAAACGTGTTGCGCGCAGGTCAATGCGTTTGAGAATGTACTGACTCACCAGCGTAATCACCAGGTAAATAGCGGCTGCAACGATGTACCAGGTAAATGGCTCCTGAGTACGGGTAGCAATGCTTTTGGTTTGCAGCATCAGATCATTCACGCTAATCAGGCTAACTAATGCGGTATCTTTCAGGAGTACCAGCCACTGGTTACCCAGGCCTGGCAGAGCATGGCGCCACATTTGCGGCATCACCAGACGAAAGAAGATGGCGGTCTTAGACAACCCCAGCGCCTGACCCGACTCCCATTGTCCGAGCGGAACGGCCTTCAGCGCACCGCGCAGCGTTTGCGAGGCATAGGCCGCGTACAGCAATGACAATGCAATGACGCCGCACAGGAACGGGCTGACGTCGAAGTTTTCGATCTGCATCTGAACGGGGATCTGTACGAACCCAAGATTGATCGTAAAGCCATCGGCCAGCGTCAGCAGAAGTTGAGAGGAACCAAAATAGATAAACAGAACGACCAGAATTTCTGGTAGCCCACGCAGGATAGTGACCAGAGCTGAGCCCGTCCAGGCCACCGGACGCCATTTTACAGACTCCCAGACGGCAAAAAGCATGGCGAGCGCAAGGCCGATGATCAGCGCACAAACCGCAAGGCCGACGGTCATCCCGGCGGCGCTTGCTAAAGGAAAAAATTCATTCATCAAGTATTACTTCTGGAACCATTTGTTGTAGATGGTCTCGTAAGTCCCATCTTTCTTCACTTTTTCCAGCGCAGCGTTAAATTTCTGCTGCAGCTCGGTATTACCCTGGCGCACAGCAATGCCCAGGCCGGTGCCGAAGTAATCTTTATCCGTGACTTTATCGCCGACGGCGGCCAGTTTCGGATTGTCTTTCAGCCATTCAGTCACGACTGCAGTATCACCAAAGACGCCATCAATACGACCGTTTTGCAGATCAAGTTTGGCATTCTGGTAGCTGTCATACGGAACGGTGGTCACTTCCGGATGTTTATCCATGATGAATTTCTGGTGCGTGGTGCCGTTTTGCACGCCGACTTTTTTGCCTTTCAGCTGGTCAATACTGGTAAATTTACCTTGCTGACCAACAAACAACGCAGAGTTGTCGTAATAAGGAGTAGTGAACAGTACCTGTTTTTCACGCTCCGGAGTGATGTCCATGCCGGCCATTACCGCGTCAAAACGACGGAATTTCAGGCTTGGGATCAGGCTGTCGAACGCCTGGTTAGTGAACGTACAGGTAGCGTCAATCTCTTTACACAGCGCATTCGCCAGATCAACGTCAAAGCCCACGATCTTATTATTAGCATCGATGGATTCAAACGGAGGATAAGACGCTTCTGTAGCAAAACGAATAGTTTGGGCTGCGGTAGCGGAAAGGCTAAAACCTGCGATTAGCGCGGCAATCAGAACTTTTTTCATTGTCATTGTCCCGAATCTTAGTGAGAGAGATAGTTTTTAAACGCTTCGGTTTGCGGGTTGGCAAAGCAGCTCGCATCCCCAAACTCTACGATATGACCGTTTTCCATATACACCACACGACTGGCAGTTTTACGTGCAACTTCCACTTCATGGGTGACGATCACCTGAGTAATGTTGGTTTCAGCCAGCTCACGGATGATGCTGACGATTTGTGCCGTAATTTCCGGATCAAGCGCCGCGGTAGGCTCATCAAACAGCAGTACCTGCGGCTCCATCATCAACGCACGAGCAATGGCCACACGCTGTTGCTGACCGCCGGAAAGATGCAGTGGGTAACGATCGCTGTAAGGCTTGAGGCGCAGACGTTCCAGCAGTTTCTCGGCACGTGCCAGCGCTTTTTCTTTCGTCAGACCGAGTACGCGGCAGGGCGCTTCAATCAGGTTTTGCTGCACTGTGAGATGCGGCCAAAGATTGTATTGCTGGAAAACCATACCCACGTTCTGACGCAGCTCACGAATGGCTTTATCGGAAGGGGTTTTCGTGAAGTCGAAACGGTTGCCCGCAATAGAGAGCGTGCCCGAGCGCGGCATCTCAAGCAGATTGAGTACGCGCAGTAGCGAGCTTTTCCCGGCTCCACTTGGGCCAAGTAACACCAGTGTTTCACCCTGAGGGCAATCCAGCGTGATATCGAACAGCGCCTGATGGGCGCCGTAGAAGCAGTTAATGCCGTTTAATTGAATACTCATTGACACTCGTATACTGGCAGTCTGATAGCTATTGAAGCCGCAGATACTACCTTTGACAGAATAGTTATGCAATATTTATGCGTTAAAAGTTAAATGCAAACCGCATTCTTATCTAAACATAGCACAAAATAGCGGGGTCACCAGTGGGCAAGAATAATTGTCGGCATTCTATGCAGAATGCCAGACAATTTATGGGGGTTATGATTTAAGCTGTTGAATGGTGGTAATTAGCGATTTTCGATGGACTGGCGCAGCGTCCCGGCTGGCGCGTGTACGCTGCCTCCGAGATAGCGTACATCGTCCACAACCCAGCACTGGCCTTCACGGATCATCAGCACTTCATCACGCCAGGTCTGATTCCCTTGTTTAAGCTCTACGCGCAGTGGAATGTTGCGTGCATCACTATTCGGAATGGTCGATGCACTGGCAACGCTGGCGCTATCCGGTAATGTGGTGCGGCTGGAGAAAAGATCGCTGTTAAACAGTTCACGGTGCGTGTTGTCGCGGCTGGCATCGGTCAGCAGTTTCGCCAGATTGTCGCTCAGGTACGGACGAAGGGCGGTCATATCATTGTTACGATGCTGAATGCGGTAATCGTAGAATTGCTGTGCCACGCTGTCCGGCCCACCTTCCACACATGCGCCGCTACGCGGACCATTGTCTTTATAGGCCGGAGTCACCGTCGTACAGGCGCTGAGAAGTAGTGCACATGGAACCAGCAGAGAGAGTTTTGAGTAGCGCATAATGATTTCCTTATATACTCGTTATATTTCAAGTTGCTGATGCGTTGGCTATACTCGCTCATCCCGGTCACTGCGTAGCAGCGTGACCGGCGCTCGAACGATTCAGAGTATGAGCGTTCTACAACAGCGATAATGAATCATATCTTTTCAATGATAGCATAATTGATTAAGGCATTGTTTTTACTCGCTCCCTGGGGAGCCACGTTCAAAGTGGGGGGAGTCCGTAATATGTCCTTGCACGATTACACGCTTCATTCACACCACCATTTTCACCAGTCATGGCAAACTCTCTACATGTAGTAGGCCTGTTTTCATAAATAGTACAGTGGGCAGATTGTCCTGGCGTTCCACAAAGGGCAACGCAGCGGGGGCGGGGTTGGTTAGTGCCTGTCATACAGCGCAGGAAAGGGGATACCTGTTCGGTTAATTGGGCTGGCACTACACCATCAGCATCATCACCTTCAGACCAATAGAAAGAAACACGAAAAAATGCACAACACGCGCCACATGTCATGCATGGGTTCAGATTGCTCATTACTTCACCTGTTACAACATTACATATCAATTAAATCGACATATAAATTATGTCAGCCTTTGGTACCCGGGCAAGTGTACGTTACTGATATTGCATCCAGTTGGGTATTTGTAAATAGGGGGGCAGGATAATTTTTCATCCATGCTATTTTGCGCAGATGTTTACTTTAAGCTGATATTCTTATTTTTGGCCCATTTTCTTAATCTTCCATTAGCATTGGCATAAGGTGAAGATGTATTAAAGGAGATCATCCTTCCCATTGTCCATTTTGTGTACCATGGTTTTCCATACAAAATGTCATTAGAGCGCTCATCAATAAGCTTCACAATTTCATTTTTTACGGCCTGAAGCTCGGTTACTAATGAGCTATAGCTCAACTCACTGTAATCTGAGTAGAATTTTTGCGCTAAAAGACCAAGCTGATTCCATTTATAGCCCGTCTCAGGAAAGTCGACGGGCATCCCTTTCGCGTCAGAAGTGATCCACTTTACAACCAGGGCGTTCCATCCGAGCAGGTATGAAACCAGGTCATGAACGCTCATTTCTGTCCCTTTGGCATGTCCCTCCATCGAGCTATCTGCAGTTAACTCGGGAGGGATTGCGCTAAGGTAACTCATTAATTTACTGAAATTTTTATCAATAGCGAAAAGTAGTTCAGATTTGGTTTGCGGCACACTCATAAAGAATTCCCTCTCGCTTCAGAAGAGTTACCATAAAGACTACGGTGTAGTGTTTGAAAAACAGTCAATTATGTATCACTTACAACAGCAGGGAAAGGCCCTTGGGTAGATAAGCTCATTTGCTTTTTCTTCATAAGATATCAATACAAAAAACAGGGAAACTATTGGGAGGAAAATTGTTTATTGAGGCAGCATCGAGCTCAAAAAAATCAAATATATTAATTTGAAATTTATATAATTTGCTGAAAGGTAATCGACTTCTGGACGTGCTTTTTGTCGTTTTGAAAAATATACAATCACATCATTTTCAATGATAGTGTATAGGTTTGAGAATACTTTTGAGATCGCACGCTTAGCGCATTAAGGAGATTAACCATGCAGTTTTCGACTACCCCTACGCTTGAAGGGCAGAGCATCGTGGAATACTGCGGTGTGGTAACTGGTGAAGCTATTCTGGGCGCAAATATCTTCCGTGATTTCTTTGCGGGCATTCGTGATATTGTCGGGGGGCGCTCCGGCGCGTATGAAAAAGAGTTGCGAAAAGCGCGAGAAATTGCCTTTCAGGAGCTGGGGGAACAGGCGAAAGCGCTGGGTGCGGACGCGGTCGTCGGTATCGATATTGACTATGAAACTGTAGGTAAAGACGGCAGCATGTTGATGGTGAGCGTCAGCGGTACTGCGGTGAAAACTCGCCGATGAAACGTTTGTTATGTCTGCTGATGTTTACCCTGCTATTGGCAGGGTGTGCCGGTGAGAAAGGTATTGTTGATAAAGACGGGTATCAACTGGATACCCGCCGTCAGGCTCAGGCGGCGTATCCGCGGATAAAAGTGCTGGTTATCCACTATACGGCAGACGATTTTGACTCTTCTCTGGCGACGCTGACGGATAAAAACGTCAGTTCGCACTATCTGATCCCGGCGATACCGCCGCTGTACCACGGAAAGCCGCGTATCTGGCAACTGGTTCCGGAGAAAGATCTGGCGTGGCATGCGGGGATTAGTTTCTGGCGTGGCGCCACACGTATTAACGATACGTCGATTGGTATTGAACTGGAAAACCGTGGCTGGCAGAAATCGGCAGGCATAAAGTATTTTGCCCCGTTTGAGCCCGCGCA
This sequence comes from Citrobacter sp. Marseille-Q3906, assembly GCF_916618775.1. Taxonomy (NCBI): domain Bacteria; kingdom Pseudomonadati; phylum Pseudomonadota; class Gammaproteobacteria; order Enterobacterales; family Enterobacteriaceae; genus Citrobacter; species Citrobacter sp. Marseille-Q3906. The sequence goes on along the minus strand of NZ_CAKAKA010000002.1, from coordinate 2,227,379 downwards.
GATTCAGGCATTGATCCCTCTGGCGAAGGAAATCATTGCTCGCTACGACATCAAACCACAAAACGTGGTGGCACATGCGGATGTTGCGCCGCAGCGCAAAGACGATCCTGGTCCCCTGTTTCCGTGGCGTGAACTGGCGGCACAGGGGATTGGCGCATGGCCGGATGCGCAGCGCGTGATGTTTTATCTCGGCGGACGCGCACCTCATGAGTTAGTTGAAACGGCATCGTTACTCGATCTGTTGTCGCGTTATGGCTATGAGGTAAAACCGGAAATGACGTCACGCGAGCAGCAGCGGTTGATTATGGCGTTTCAGATGCACTTCCGCCCGGCGTTGTGGAACGGCGTGGCGGATGCAGAAACTCAGGCGATTGCCGAAGCGCTACTGGAGAAATACGGGCAGGATTAACGCGGTAGCTTACCGTGGTCGCGCAGCCAGGCCGCGGTACGCTCAATTCCTTCATCCAGCGTCACAACGGGCTGATAGCCTAACTCTTCCTGGGCGCGAGTGGTATCCAGCGTAAAGTCAAAATTCAGCTTTGAAACGCCGTAGTGAGTGAGCTTAGGTTCTTTAGCCGATTTGTTACCAAGACGCTCCATGCTGCGGGCAACCATGTCCAGCATCGGATAGGGTACTGAGCGAATACGGCAATCAATATTGAGCTCGTCGATAAGTTTTTGCACGATACTGCGCAGGGTACGATGCTCACCATTGGTAATGTTATACGCACGACCCGACGGCAGGTTATCGCAGGTTTCCTGACTTACCAGCCACATTGCGTGAACCGCATTTTCATAATAGGTCATATCCACCAGCGCACTGCCACCGTGTGGCAAAAGGATGCTGCCGTAGTGATGCATCATGTGTGCCAGGCGGGGGATAAAAACTTTATCGTGAGGGCCGAACAGGCTTTGCGGACGAAGCACTGTAAAGCGGGTCTGCGGGTTGGCCTGGGCCAACAGCGCAATAACGTCTTCACCAGCCGCTTTACTACGGGCGAATTCGTTGGCGAAACGGTGTGGACGGAAGTCCTCTTTAATATCGCGATGGTGGTGATAATCAAAATAGAGCGACGGGGAGGAGATATGAATAAAGTTACGCACGCCCCAGGCGACGGCCCATTCGCCCAGACGACGGGTCGCACGGACGTTGGCCAGATCGAACGCTTCTTGTGTTCCCCACGGCGAGGTAAAACTGGAGCAGTGCCACAGCGTGTCGATGCCTGCGAGCATCACTTTTGCCTGCGAAGAGACCAGTTCGGTCAAATCTGCATGCACAAATTCTGCGCCCATTTTCTCCAGCAGCTTACCCATCGCTTCGTTGCGACCGGTGGCTCTGACGCTGATGCCTTTGTTGCGTAAAAACTCAACCGCGTTTCGGCCTAAGCCGCTGGTGGCTCCGGTAACCAGTACCTTCATATCAATCCGCTGTGTTTAATAGAACTTCACGCGCATTCTTCCGTGAAATACGACTGTATGCAATGGGAAACGTGAAAGAATACAGCCTCTTTTTGTCTTTAGTCTGTGATTTGTTCTGCAAGTTTGGCGATACGCTTCGCCATCCCCCTGAAAATGAACAGGTGAGCCGGGATCATCAGCAACCAATAGAAGAGGCCTGGCATACCATGTGGATGCCACCAGGCGCGAACGTCTATACGGCGGTGATCGCCTTTATCTTCCAGCGTAAAGCTCAGGCGGCCAAGTCCTGGAGCTTTCATTCCAAACAGCAGGGTGAGCTGTTTTTCCGGCTCTACAATAATGACTTTCCAGCTATCAACGGTATCGCCGACCTGTAAAATCGGGTGTTCGGGTCGACCTTTCGCCAGCTTATGGCCTACCAGCAGGTCCAGTGCTGCACGCGTTTTCCACAATATATTGCCAAAGAAATAACCTTCCTTACCGCCGAGCCGGTTTACTACCTGCCACAGCGCTTTCCGGCTGGCAGACGTTTCGACGCTAAAACCGGCCTGTTTGGCAAAATAGCCGTATTCAGGGCGCCAGCGTGCGAATGCCTGGGCGTCGTAACCCCAGTCGCTGGAGTTGACCAGCTTCTCTTCTTCTTTGAGCGTACTGCGTACCGCATCGTCAAACGCAATCAATTGTTGCGGAATAAGCGACCGTAGCGCGGCGTCATCAGCCAGAAGATCGTGTTTCAGCCCTTGTATCAGCGCTTTTGCGGTGTTCGGCGGAACTGAGGTAATCACATTTAAAAACCAGACCGAGATCCAACGGGTAGGAAAGGGGATGGGAATAAGCAGGCGATGCTTGCCGCTGACGGCCATAAAATGCTCGAATTGCTCCTGGTAACTTAATACCTGTGGCCCTGCGGCTTCGAGCACACGATGTTCGCTTGTTGGGTGATCCAGCAATGCCACCAGGTAATGCAGCAGGTTTTCCAGTGCAATTGGTGTGGTGCGTGAGCGTACCCAACGGGGGGGAGTCAGCACCGGCAGGTTGTAGACCATGTCGCGCATCACCTCAAAGGCTGCTGAGCCAGCCCCCACGATTATGCCAGCCCGTAGCTCAGTTACCGGCACACCGGATTCTCGCAGTGTGTCCGCCGTTATCTGGCGTGCGCGCAAGTGATCGGACTGTTCATGTTTGGGAGCCTGTAATGAACTCAGGAAAATAAGCTGTTTGACCGGGGTGTTACGCAACGCATCACGGACATTCAGCGCGACCTGACGTTCATGAGCGATAAAATCGCCACCTTCGCCCATGCCATGAACCAGATAATAGACAGTATCGACCCCAGCCAGAAGAGGCGTCAGGTTATCCGGCCAGTTTAAATCGACTTTATGGCAACTGACGTTAGCCAGCTGCTGTTTTTCCAGTCGCTCAATGCGACGTGCCGCAGCCAGCACCTGATGCCCTTGCTGGCTGAGCGCCTGAACCAGATGCTGACCAATGTAACCACTGGCGCCAAGTACCAAAATCCGTTGCGGCACGCCTGTCTCCTTAGCGGTTTAAGAATGTGCGCCAGTGAGCGGCGACTTCAGCAAGTTGCTCACGCGAGACGTCCAGATGCATTACCAGACGTACAATTGGCGAGGCGTTAATCAGAACGTCTTTCGATTTCATATACTCGCCCAGCGCGGCAGCATGCTCTTCACCGACACGGACAAACAGCATATTGGTGTCGTGACGCATCACGTCAGCGCCAGCTTCTCGTAGTTGCTCTGCCATCCAGGCCGCGTTGTCATGATCGTCCTGCAAACGCGCAACGTTATTTTTAAGCGCGTACAGGCCGGCAGCCGCCAGAATACCAGCCTGACGCATCCCGCCGCCGGTCATTTTACGCCAGCGAATGGCGCGTTTGATGTAGTCCTGGCTACCGACTAACAGTGAGCCGACCGGCGTTCCCAGACCCTTGGAGAGGCAAATGGTGAACGAGTCGCAATACTGGGTGATCTCTTTCAGCTCACATCCGTAGGCAACGACAGCGTTAAAAATACGTGCGCCGTCAACGTGTAGCGCAAGATTTCGTTCGCGGGTGAAGTCCCAGGCATCCTTTAAATACTTGCGCGGCAGCACTTTACCGTTGTGGGTATTTTCCAGACTGAGCAGGCGTGTGCGGGCAAAATGGATATCGTCTGCTTTGATTTTGGCAGCAACTTTATCCAATGGAAGAGAGCCGTCTGGTGCTGCGTCGATAGGCTGCGGCTGAATACTGCCCAGCACTGCGGCACCACCGGCTTCGTATAAATAGTTATGCGCCCCCTGGCCTGCAATGTACTCTTCACCGCGTTGGCAGTGACTGAGTAGCGCAACCAGATTTGCCTGAGTGCCGGTAGGTAAGAAAATCGCCGCTTCTTTGCCTGAAAGCTCAGCGGCATATTGTTGAAGTGCATTGACGGTAGGGTCGTCCCCGTACACGTCGTCCCCGACCGGGGCGGTCATCATTGCTTCGAGCATGGCACGGCTCGGCCGGGTAACGGTATCACTGCGTAAATCGATCACGGGCATTCCTTGTAGTGTGAGGTAATGCCCTCTGTTTTACCTGAGCCAGTTGGTTTTCGCCAGTTCGATCACTTCATCACCGCGTCCGCTGATGATCGCGCGCAACATATACAGGCTAAAACCTTTAGCCTGTTCGAGCTTGATTTGTGGTGGAATTGCCAGTTCTTCTTTCGCTACAACCACGTCAACCAGCACCGGGCCATCAATCGACATTGCCCTTTGTAGTGCCTCATCTACGTCTGATGATTTTTCCACGCGAATGCCGGTGATCCCACACGCTTCGGCAATGCGCGCGAAGTTGGTATCGTGCAGTTCAGTACCGTCAGTCAGGTAGCCGCCGGCCTTCATCTCCATCGCCACAAATCCCAGCACGCTATTGTTAAAAACGATAATCTTCACTGGCAGTTTCATCTGCACGACTGAAAGAAAATCTCCCATCAGCATGCTGAACCCACCGTCGCCGCACATTGCGACTACCTGGCGTCCTGGTTCTGTCGCCTGAGCGCCTAACGCCTGTGGCATAGCATTCGCCATTGATCCGTGATTAAACGAACCAAGCAGACGGCGCTTACCGTTCATTTTCAGATAGCGAGCTGCCCATACGGTAGGCGTGCCGACATCGCAGGTAAAGATGGCGTCGTCGGCGGCGAAATGACTGATCTGTTGCGCCAGATACTGCGGATGTATGGCTTTATCGCTGGGTTTGGCTAAATCATCCAGGCCTTTGCGTGCATCACGATAGTGTTCCAGTGCTTTATCCAAAAACTGCCGGTCGGTTTTTTCTTCCACCAGCGGTAGCAGGGCGCTAAGTGTGGATTTAATATCACCCACCAGCGCCATATCGACTTTACTGTGCGCGCCAATGCTCGCCGGATTGATATCAATCTGAATAATTTTGGCGTCGGTTGGGTAGAAGGGGCGATAGGGGAACTGGGTGCCGAGTAAGATCAGCGTGTCGGCATTCATCATTGTATGAAAACCTGATGAAAAGCCAATTAGCCCGGTCATGCCGACATCGTACGGATTGTCATATTCAATGTGCTCTTTCCCGCGCAGGGCATGAACAATCGGTGCTTTGATTTTCGCAGCAAACTCGACCAGTTCTTTATGCGCACCAGCGCAACCACTGCCGCACATCAACGCGATATTGCTGGAATAGCGTAGCAGTTGCGCCAGCTTTTTAATCTCTTCTTCTGCTGGGGTCACCACCGGTAACGGCGCGTGGTACCAGTGTGTACTGGCGCTTTCAGGGGCCGGTTTTAATGCCACGTCACCTGGTAGAACGACCACGGAAACGCCGCGGTTTAACACCGCTTTACGCATGGCAATTGCCAGTACCTGCGGGATCTGTTCAGGGCTGGAAACCAGCTCGCAATAGTGGCTACATTCACGGAACAACTCTTGCGGGTGGGTCTCCTGAAAATAACCACTGCCGATTTCACTGGAGGGAATATGCGCGGCAATCGCCAGCACCGGGACGTGGTTACGGTGGCAATCAAACAGGCCGTTAATCAGGTGCAGGTTTCCCGGCCCACATGAACCGGCACACACCGCCAGTTCACCAGTCAGTTGTGCTTCTGCACCTGCGGCAAAGGCCGCAACCTCTTCATGCCGGGTTGGCATCCAGTCAATCGTTCCCATACGATTCAGACTATCACTCAGGCCATTCAGTGAGTCTCCTGTTACACCCCAAATGCGTTTTACCCCAGCTTGTTCGAGGGTTTTAGCAATAAACGCAGCAACCGTTTGTTTCATGGTTTTCCATCTCCTTTAATGTGATACCGGTTACAAGTTTAGATGAAGATAATAGTTATGCTTCTCATTCCCCCTGATTTTCGGCAGCTTTCTTTTCAGATAGATAAAGCGTAGCTTGAGAGCAGATATGGTAAAACAAGGAATAAATTCAAATGTTTACGAGCCTATTAAATGCAGTGAATCGGATGCTGACTCATGAAGACTTTGGCAAGTTTTTGTTACGCCTTGCCGTTGGGGGACTGATGCTGTTTCACGGCTTGCATAAGCTTTTTGCGGGTATTGATGGTATCAGCGGCATGTTGATCGCTAAGGGATTCCCGGGTTTCATCGCTTACGGTGTTTTGTTGGGGGAGGTGGTTGCTCCTTGCCTGATTATTCTCGGTATTTTGACGCGTCCGGCGGCGTTAGGGCTGGCGTTTACGATGGTTGTAGCATGGCTGATGGTCGGGATGGGGGAGACCTGGTCGCTGGACAAAACTGGCGCATGGGCGATTGAAAGCTTGGTGTATTTTTTTATTGGTGCGCTGGCAGTGGCATTTTTAGGTGCGGGGAGATATGCGTTGGGTGGCAACTCGGCCTGGCGGTAAAAAATAGTCGGATGACAGCATAAACAGCTTATCCGTCCTACGGTTGTTCTTGTAGGACGGATAAGCTCAGTGTCATCCGGCTATTAATGATTATGCAAGTACCAGATCACCTTGTGGATGGCAGGAGCAGGCCAGTACATAACCTTCAGCAATTTCCGCGTCAGTCAGCGTCATGGTGCTGGAGACCGTGTAGTTACCATCAACCACTTTGGTTTTACAGCAGCCGCATACGCCCGCACGGCATGCGGCGACGATCGGCACGCTGTTGCTTTCCAGCGCTTCCAGAAGGGTCGTGCCAACCGGTGCATAAAACTCTTTTGCCGGTTGTAACTTGGTGAACTTCAGACCGCTGGTGGCGGCTTCCGCTACCGGAGTGAAGAACTGCTCTTTAAAGAAGCGCGTCACGCCAAGCGCTTTCACTTCTTTTTCAACCAGATCCATGTACGGCGCCGGGCCGCAGGTCATTACGGTACGTGCGGTCAGGTCCGGTACGCTCTTCAGTAGTTCGGTTGTCAGTCGGCCGGAAACAAAGCCATGGGTAGCATTGTTTTCGGCGACTAACGTGACCGGATACTCACGCCATTCGTCGGCAAAAATGACATCTTCCGGCGAACGGACGTTAAAGATCACCTGTACATCGGCCTGCGGACGATACTTTGCCAACCAGCGACGCATTGACATGATTGGCGTAACACCACAGCCAGCAGCCAGCATCAGGAACTTGTCTTCCGCTTTATCTTCACAGGTGAATTCACCCATGGCATCGGACAGCCAGATGTAGTCGCCGCGCTTCACGTCACGGGTTAACCACTGAGAACCTGCACCGTCGTCAATCCGCCGAATAGTCAGCGTGATGTATTCGCTAACGCCCGGTGTTGAGGAGAGGGTGTAAGCACGCAGCGTATCCGCGGAGTTACGTACGCTGACCAGTGCATACTGCCCGGCACGATATGGGTAATAGTCGTGGCATAGCAACGAAATTGTCCATACATCCGGCGTTTCCTGATGGATGTGATGAACCTGCATCCGCCACGGGCACTGATGGGTTGGCATTGTCATTCTCTACTCCTTACGCGCTCAGCAGCTGCTTCATGTCTTCTTCAACAGTGGTCACAGAACGCAGACCGAATTTCTCGTTGAGTACAGCCAGCAGATCCGGCGTGAAGAAGCCAGGTGCAGTTGGGCCAGTGACGATGTTTTTCACACCCAGGGACAGCAGGGTCAGCAGAATTACAATCGCTTTCTGTTCGAACCAGGAGAGCACCAGAGACAGCGGCAGGTCATTGACGCCACAGCCCAGTTTTTCCGCCAGGGTTACTGCCAGGATGATGGCAGAGTAAGCATCGTTACACTGACCGGCGTCGACCAGACGTGGCAGACCTTCGATATCGCCGAAGTCCAGTTTGTTGAAACGGTATTTACCACAGGCCAGCGTCAGGATCAGGCAGTCGTCCGGTACGCTGGTGGCGAAGTCGGTGAAGTAGTTACGTTCACCACGGGCGCCGTCGCAGCCGCCAACCAGGAAGATGTGACGCAGTTTTTCGCGGCTCACCAGGTCGATCAGGGTATCAGCTGCGCCCAGCAACGTCTGACGACCGAAACCGACGGTGATCAGGTGTGGAATTTCGCTGTACGGGAAGCCCGCCATTTGCTGCGCCTGAGCGATAACCGGACCGAAGTCGTCGCCTTCCAGATGGCTCACGCCCGGCCAACCGACGATGCTACGAGTCCAGATACGGTCGTCGTATGCGCCAACGGTCGGGTCGATGATGCAGTTAGAGGTCATTACGATTGGACCTGGGAATCGGGCGAATTCCACCTGCTGGTTCTGCCAGCCACTGCCGTAGTTACCGATCAGGTGTTTGAATTTACGCAGCTCCGGGTAACCGTGCGCTGGCAGCATTTCACCGTGGGTGTAGACGTTAACGCCGGTGCCTTCGGTCTGCTCCAGCAGGTTATACAGATCTTTCAGGTCATGACCAGAGATTAGGATGCATTTCCCTTCGGTCGCTTTCACGTTGACCTGAGTCGGTGTTGGGTGACCGTATTTGGTAGTTTCACCGGCATCCAGGATGCTCATCACTTTGAAGTTCATCTGGCCTATTTCCATAGAGCACTCCAGCAGAGCGTTCATATCGGAAGGCCAGGTACCCAGCCATGCCATGATTTTGTGGTACTGAGCGTAGATATCGTTGTCGTACTGACCCAGAACATGTGCGTGTTCCATGTAGGCTGCCGCACCTTTCAGGCCGTACAGGCAAAGCAGACGCAGGCCGAGAATGTTCTCGCCAATGGTCGCTTTGTCTTTATTCGGGGTAAATTCCGCTGCCTGACGTTGCAGGTCACCCAGATCGTCGCTGACCAGTTGCAGGTCAGCCATCGGGTTATCGACAGTCGCGTTAGCATCAATGTTCAGGCATTGTGCTTTCAGTGCGTCACGCATGGCGATAGCTTCGCGAGCATAGCCGACAATACGTGGGGAGTCGAAGTTTACGTTGGTCAGCGTGGAGAAGAACGCGCGCGGAGCAAAATTATCAACTTCATGGTCGATGATGCCGTATTCACGCGCTTTAACCGCCCATGCAGACAGACCTTGTAGGGAAGCAATCAGCAGATCCTGCAGATCGGAGGTCTCCGCTGTCTTACCGCACATACCCTGCGCGTAAGAGCAGCCGTTCCCTGCCGGAGTACGGATGGTTTGTTCACATTGCACACAAAACATGGTCACACCTTTTAAAGTTATATTTAATATACATGTTTAAGGTTATGCCTGCGCGCGCAGGGATTAAAGGGATTTCTAATACAACTTGCAGGGAGATTGATTTAGCGCAATTTTGGCGGTAGCTGACTACCGCCAGAGAGGTATTTGTCTGTATATCAGGCGGAGAAAAATGCCATCAACAGAGGCACCAGTAAACTCAGAATAAAGCCGTGAACGATTGCAGCTGGAACCATCTCCAGACCACCGCTACGTTGTAAAACGGGCAGGGTGAAATCCATTGATGTCGCACCGCAGAGTCCTAAGGCGGTGGATCGACTGCGGCCAACTAATCCCGGAATTAACATAATGGCAATCAGTTCGCGCGCCAGATCGTTAAAGAAAGCGGCGCTGCCGATAACCGGCCCGAACGATTCGGTCAACAAAATACCGGAAAGGGAATACCAGCCAAATCCCGATGCCATCGCCAGTGACGTTTTCATCGGTAGACCGAGGATTAGTGCATTGATGACTCCACCCAGCAGCGAACTGGCAACCACGACGACGGCAACAATCATGCCTCTGCGGTTCAGCACAATCTGTTTTAAGGTCATGCCGCTGTTGCGCAATTGAATTCCCACGAGGAACAATAAAAAGATCAGCGTATATTCGCTGGCTTCGGTTGCGTGCTGCAGCATTGAAAACCCGGTAAGCCCGAGCAGAAAACCCAGGACAACGACACCACAAAGTTGTAGCGACTCAAGTGCCATTGCAATTCGCGAAGGTAACTTTTCTTGCTGGTGGTTGTGTCGCCAGGGCAGTGCACGTTCCAGCCACAGTAGCGCCGCAATGTTACATAGCAGAATGACCGTAATACTGACGGCAGAATAATGAAGAATGGATAACAGATTACTGGCGAGATTATCCAGAAACGCCAGGCTGATGCCCATAAAGAAGAGAATAAGGTAGACGATCCAACTCAGCAGGCGATTAATGAGTTTTAAAGCAGCCCTGTGCCGAAGCGGAATCAGATAACCCACAATAAGTGGGACCAGAATGATTAACAGTCCTGAAAACATGAACAACCGGGTCCTTTATATGTGAAGCAGCGCACTGACACTACCCAATAAAAGCTTTCAGGTAAAGTTACAAAAAAAGCCGGGTGGCGCTGATGCCTACCCGGCTTACATATTGCAGTGAACTGTAGGTCAGGTAAGACACTGCCACCTGACACTATGGCCTACGTGGGATTAATCGCGTTTTTCCAGCAGGGTGCGATAAATAAGTCCACCGAGAACCCCACCGATAATCGGCATGACCCAGAACAGCCACAGTTGTTCTAGCGCCCAGCCGCCCTGGAAGAGGGCAACGGCGGTACTACGTGCCGGGTTTACGGATGTGTTGGTGACCGGAATGCTGATCAGGTGAATCAGCGTTAACGCAAGACCAATAGCAATGGGTGCGAAACCAGCCGGAGCATGTTTATCGGTAGCACCGTGGATAACCAGTAAGAAACCTGCGGTCAGAACGATTTCAATAACGATAGCAGAAAGCATCGAATAGCCGCCCGGAGAATGTTCACCGTAGCCGTTTGACGCAAACCCACTGGCTGTAGCATCGAAGCCTGCTTTACCGCTGGCAATAAGATACAGCACAGCTGCCGCAACAATACCGCCCACGACCTGGGCAACAACATAACCAATAACGTCTTTTGCCGGAAAGCGACCACCAGCCCATAAACCGAATGTCACTGCTGGGTTAAAATGTCCGCCTGAAATATGACCGACGGCAAATGCCATTGTCAAAACAGTGAGACCGAAGGCCAGCGCAACACCGGCAAATCCAATACCTAACTCAGGGAATGCTGCGGCCAGCACGGCACTCCCACATCCACCAAAAACAAGCCAGAATGTACCGAAGAATTCGGCTGCTAATTTCCTGAACATAACCACCTCAATTAAAAGTTCCGGGTTCGTTGTCGTACCCGGTTATTCATCGCTAAAAGGGGCGATGATTAAAGAGCGTATATTTTAGAAAAAAACATCATCCCTTCGCCACTTAAATTAATAAAAAAATTTGATTTAAGGCAATGCGACGTCAATCCTTTTTGGATTTGATGTAGATAAGGTATCGTTTAATTACATTAAGCGGATTGTTGTGCCCTGAAATAATATTCATTGTAAATTTTAAGAAGAATATTCTTATGTTTTTTAGTTCCCCCGGTTTCGGTTTGGGTGATATCGGGTGTCCTGAGTGCCTGCTTGCCGTTATACTCCTGATAACTTGAAGGAAAAAGTTAGCATTTCCGGAGGCTATATGATTCTCGAACGCGTTGAGATTGTTGGGTTTCGTGGTATTAATCGGCTGTCGTTGGTGCTGGAGCAAAACAACGTGCTGATTGGGGAGAACGCGTGGGGTAAATCCAGCCTGCTGGATGCATTAACCCTGTTGTTGTCACCTGAGTCGGATTTATACCATTTTGATCGCGAAGACTTTTGGTTCCCACCGGGTGATGTCCAGGGGCGGGAACATCATTTGCACATTATTCTGACGTTTCGCGAATCTCAACCGGGCCGCCATCGGGTACGTCGGTACCGTCCGCTGGAAGCATGCTGGTCCCCATGTTCGGATAACTATCACCGTATTTTCTATCGGCTGGAAGGAGAGTGTGCGGATGATGGTAGTGTCCTGACGCTGCGCAGCTTCCTTGATGGCGCAGGCCATCCTTTACCCATCGACGATATTAACGACCAGGCCCGCCATCTCGTCCGCCTGATGCCGGTTCTACGTCTGCGTGATGCGCGTTTTATGCGGCGGATCCGCAACGGTACGGTGCCAGATATGGCCGATGTTGAAGTCACCGCCCGTCAACTGGATTTTCTGGCGCGCGAACTCGCTAACCGTCCACAAAATTTGACGGATGGACAGATTCGCCAGGGGCTTTCAGCCATGGTTCAACTGCTGGAGCACTATTTTTCTGAGCAGGGATCTAGTCAGTCACGTTATCGTCTGATGCGTCGGCGATCCAATAACGAACAACGTAGCTGGCGTTATCTGGACATTATTAACCGCATGATTGATAAGCCAGGAGGACGTACGCACCGCGTGATCCTTTTGGGGCTTTTTTCGACCCTGTTACAGGCTAAAGGCACACTTAGGCTGGATAAAGATGCCCGTCCTTTGTTGCTGGTAGAAGATCCAGAAACACGGTTGCATCCTATTATGCTCTCTGTCGCCTGGCAGTTGCTGAATCTACTTCCTCTGCAGCGTGTGGCGACCACCAACTCCGGAGAATTGTTGTCTCTCACGCCCGTTGAGCATGTTGTCCGTCTGGTGCGTGAATCCTCCCGCGTTGCCGCCTGGCGGCTGGGGCCGGGTGGTTTGAGTGCGGAAGACGGACGGCGTATTGCGTTTCATATTCGCTTTAATCGAGCGTCGTCGTTGTTTGCCCGCTGCTGGCTGCTGGTGGAGGGGGAAACGGAAACCTGGGTTATTAACGAACTGGCTCGTCAGTGCGGACATCACTTTGATGCCGAAGGCATTAAAGTCATTGAGTTCGCCCAGTCAGGCCTTAAACCGCTGGTTAAGTTTGCCCGGCGTATGGGGATAGAGTGGCATGTGTTGGTCGATGGAGATGAAGCGGGCAAAAAGTACGCCGCTACCGTACGCAGCTTGCTGAATAACGATCGGGAAGAAGAACGCGAGCATTTAACCATACTGCCTGCGCTGGATATGGAACACTTTATGTACCGACAGGGATTCTCTGACGTCTTTCATCGGGTGGCACAAATTCCGGAAAATGTACCAATGAATATGCGCAAGATTATATCGAAAGCTATTCATCGTTCGTCAAAACCGGATCTGGCGATTGAAGTGGCGATGGAAGCAGGGCGACGCGGCGTTGAAGCCGTACCAACCCTGCTCAGGAAAATGTTTTCGCGCGTGCTGTGGTTGGCGCGCGGACGGGCTGATTAGTGGCGGAACATCAGCGATAACTGAGCGTGTATATTGTCCAGTAACTGATAGCGGCGGCGATATTCCGCGCGTTTTTTACTGGCAATATCTGCCTCGTTTTTTCGAGCCAACGAGCGTGGAATATGATAATACCCGTGGCTGTCGCATTCTCCACCTACCGACTCCCAAAAGGCATTATAGTCAGAAAGAATAACCTTGTTTTTATCATGGTAACGTGGGCTGCGAAAAATATGCTGCTCATTACTGACAGCCAGAACTTGTTCGATATTAAGCTGTTCCGCAAAGCGGCAAATAGCCTCCATTACAATACGCTTAGGAAAAATTCCATGGCATGATTTGGTCGCTTTTTGAATTTCTTCGTGCGGCAGTTGAGCATTACCCTGTACGCCGCCAATAAAGAGCGTACTTTTCTTATTGTACTTACACAGTGTGAACGTCATTTTAATCAGGATGTCCCCGGCGCTATTACGCATGAGAATTGTACTTTCCCCTTCTTTATCCAGTGCAGTGAACATCATCATGTCGACAGTGAATATTTCACCGTCTTTGCCTTCAATTTTCGCCAGTTGCAATCCATCATTGCTTAAAAATGCACTAAACTCCGCGGGCAAAAATGCGTTACGGATAACATGGTAATGAAAGCGCACCGCGTCTAAACGCATTTTCAGGTCGAAATTTTTAGCAAGATACGGGCGATGTAAACGCACCGGCAAGCGCGGCTGGCGGGAGAGTAAATTATCAAGGTCTGGCCACTGTGCCAGTTCAGTCATCCATTCTCGAGTCAGTCGTGGTATCAGCAATGAGCGCCACATAAACTTACGGCGAAAACTTCGCTTTTCCCAACAATTACCGGGTCGCCAATGACCGGTAGTCAGGTTGCAAAAAAGGCCAAAACCAGTTGCTGGTTTTGCAGAATGAAAAGTGCTTTCAGTTAGCTGGCTCATAATAACAATCCAATTGATACGCTGGTACTAATTTCAGCACGGTGGATCTTAACGATTCATCAATAACTCTGTTATTCTTTGAACTTTTCAACGCCTGTTAATTTATCGTTGATGTTTATCACTCCACTCTGGTGGACGTATTGGGGGAAACTGGGATTTTTATGAAGCTCAAGGGAAAAATTAAAAAACGGTATTTTCTCATCGCCATCATTATTATTGTGGTGATGATTGCACTTTGGAGAACACTAAATGCTCCATTACCTCAGTATCAGACGTTAATTGTTCGACCTGGCGATCTCCAGCAAAGCGTACTGGCAACCGGGAAACTGGATGCGTTACGCAAAGTTGACGTAGGTGCGCAGGTGAGCGGGCAGCTAAAAACGTTGTCAGTAGCGATTGGCGATAAAGTAAAAAAAGATCAACTGCTTGGTGTTATTGATCCTGAACAGGCGCAAAACCAGATCAAAGAGGTTGAGGCGACGCTCATGGAATTACGCGCTCAGCGTTTGCAGGCAGAAGCCGAATGGAAACTGGCGCGGGTAACGCTTTCTCGTCAGCAACAGCTGGCGAAAACACAGGCTGTTTCTCAGCAGGATCTCGACACTGCGGCTACCGAAATGGCGGTTAAACAGGCGCAAATTGGCACCATTGATGCACAAATTAAGCGTAATCAGGCCTCGCTTGATACGGCAAAGACTAACCTCGATTACACCCGCATCGTGGCTCCTATGGCCGGTGAGGTAACCCAAATTACCACCCTGCAGGGGCAAACCGTGATTGCTGCACAGCAGGCACCAAACATTCTGACTCTGGCAGATATGAGTACCATGCTGGTAAAAGCGCAGGTGTCCGAGGCGGATGTTATTCATCTGCATCCGGGGCAAAAGGCCTGGTTTACTGTGCTGGGCGATCCGCAGACGCGCTATGAAGGTACACTCAAAGATGTGTTGCCAACGCCAGAGAAAGTGAATGACGCTATTTTCTATTACGCCCGCTTCGAAGTGCCTAACCCGAAAGGGATCCTGCGTCTGGATATGACCGCGCAGGTTCATATTCAGCTAACGGATGTGAAAAATGTGCTGACAATCCCGTTAGCGGCCCTTGGCGATCCTATTGGCAACAACCGTTATAACGTCAGACTGTTGCGCAACGGCGAGACCCGGGAACGTGAGGTCTCTATCGGCGCACGTAATGACACTGATGTAGAGATTGTAAAAGGGCTGGAAGAAGGGGATGAAGTCATCATCGGTGAGGCGAAACCTGGAGCGGCGCAATGACGGCATTGCTTGAGCTGAGCAATATCTGCCGCAGTTACCCGTCAGGAGAAGGGCAGGTCGAGGTGTTAAAGAACGTCTCCTTGAGCATCCAGGCCGGCGAAATGGTGGCGATTGTCGGGGCTTCTGGCTCGGGCAAATCGACGCTGATGAACATTCTGGGATGTCTGGACAAGCCTACCAACGGGACGTATCAGGTTGCCGGGCGCGATGTTTCCACCCTGGACAGCGACGCGTTAGCGCAACTACGGCGTGAGCATTTCGGCTTCATCTTCCAGCGGTATCATTTACTCTCGCATTTGACGGCAGCGCAAAACGTTGAGGTACCCGCGGTCTACGCCGGAACCGAGCGTAAGCAGCGGTTGGCACGAGCGCAGGAGTTGCTCCAGCGACTGGGACTGGGTGACAGGGTCGACTATCAACCTTCCCAGCTTTCCGGTGGGCAGCAGCAGCGCGTCAGTATTGCGCGTGCGCTGATGAATGGCGGACAGGTGATTCTGGCCGATGAACCGACCGGGGCGCTGGACAGCCATTCTGGCGAAGAGGTGATGGCTATTCTGCATCAGCTGCGCGATCGTGGACATACGGTGATTATCGTAACTCACGACCCGCAGGTAGCCGCACAGGCCGAGCGAGTGATTGAAATTCGTGATGGCGAAATCGTGCGTAATCCGCCGTCACAGAAACCCTCTGCAGGGCGCGGTATTGCGGAACCGACGGTGACGACGGCCTCCGGTTGGCGTCAGTTTGCCAGCGGTTTTCGTGAGGCGCTTACCATGGCGTGGCTGGCAATGGCCGCCAATAAGATGCGTACACTGCTGACCATGCTTGGCATTATCATTGGTATTGCTTCTGTGGTCTCTATTGTGGTTGTTGGTGACGCAGCAAAACAGCTGGTGCTGGCTGATATTCGCGCTATCGGGACGAACACCATTGATATCTACCCCGGCAAAGATTTCGGTGATGATGACCCACAGTATCAGCAGGCGCTGAAATATGACGACTTAGTCGCTATTCAGAAGCAGCCCTGGGTGAGTTCCGTTACGCCTGCGGTGTCGAAGAATTTGCGTCTGCGTTATGGAAATATCGACGTGGCGGCCAGCGCGAACGGCGTTAGTGGAGATTACTTTAACGTTTATGGCATGACGTTTAGCGAAGGGAACACTTTTAACGCAGAACAGTTAAATGGTCGGGCACAGGTGGTGGTGCTTGACAGCAATACCCGACGCCAACTCTTCCCCAACAAAGCGCAGGTGGTGGGAGAAGTTATCCTGGTGGGAAATATGCCTGCCACCGTGATTGGGGTCGCCGAAGAGAAGCAGTCGATGTTTGGCAGCAGCAAGATCCTGCGGGTCTGGTTGCCTTACAGCACCATGTCCGGGCGGATCATGGGGCAATCGTGGCTGAACTCTATTACCGTGCGTGTTAAGGATGGTTTCGACAGCGCGCAGGCGGAGCAGCAACTGACCCGACTGTTGTCGTTGCGCCATGGTAAAAAAGATTTCTTCACCTGGAACATGGACGGCGTCTTGAAAACCGCCGAAAAAACCACACGTACTTTACAGTTGTTCCTGACTCTGGTTGCGGTGATTTCTCTGGTGGTCGGCGGAATAGGCGTGATGAACATTATGCTGGTTTCCGTGACTGAACGAACGCGTGAAATTGGCATTCGTATGGCGGTTGGTGCGCGTGCCAGTGATGTGCTGCAGCAGTTCTTAATTGAAGCAGTGCTGGTGTGTCTGGTCGGTGGGGCGTTAGGTATTAGCCTGTCGATGCTAATCGCTTTTACGTTGCAACTTTTTCTGCCTGGATGGGAAATTGGATTCTCTCCTTTTGCCCTGCTGACGGCTTTCCTGTGCTCAACGGCGACCGGCGTTTTGTTTGGCTGGCTGCCTGCGCGTAATGCGGCGCGCCTTGATCCCGTCGATGCTTTGGCGCGTGAATAACGTGTTGTATTGCATAAGAAATAAAAATGCCAGCCTCCGGGGCTGGCATTTTGTCTGCGGGATGTACACAATGAGACAGAAGAGCTATGCGACAGCTTCTGCTTCAATGACAGGCACGATGACGCTGGCGTGATTGCCTTTTGGCCCCTGGTGGACATCAAACTGGACAGACTGTCCGGCTTTTAGCGTTCTGTAACCATCCATTTGAATGGTGGAGTAATGGGCGAAGATATCTTCGCCACCGCCTTCAGGGCAGATGAAACCAAACCCTTTGGCATTGTTGAACCACTTAACAGTACCCGTTTCCATGCTTCGACATCCTTCGTAAATCTTATATAAGTAAGATGGAATGAACCGGTGGCGGAGTGGGGGCTGTTCAAAACCTCGCCAACTCTCGAGACTACAATTTAGAGAAATCAGGCGGGGCGTCAAGCGTCAGGCTAGTGGAATAGGGTAAAAATGCATCAAAATTTGAAGCAGTTAACGCTATTGTCGGTTCTGTGACAGATGTCGCGAATGACACTGATAGATGATAATTATCTAATACTTGAGGTAGATTGATTGTGCGCATAGGCTCTTGTCAGCGGCAAGTTATTCTGCCGGTAACCGTAACTGAAGATGACGACTGACAATGGGTAAGACGAACGATTGGTTGGATTTCGACCTGCTGGCGGAAGACAAATTGCGCGACGCGCTAAAACCGCCATCTATGTATAAAGTGATATTAGTCAATGATGATTACACTCCGATGGAGTTTGTTATTGACGTGTTACAAAAATTCTTTTCTTATGATGTAGAACGTGCAACGCAACTGATGCTTGCTGTTCACTATCAAGGTAAAGCTATCTGCGGCGTATTTACCGCGGAAGTGGCTGAGACCAAAGTTGCGATGGTGAACAAATATGCGAGGGAGAACGAGCATCCGTTGCTGTGTACGCTGGAAAAAGCCTGAATGCAGGCATAAATATTGGGGGAGGTGCCTATGCTCAATCAAGAACTGGAACTCAGTTTAAACATGGCTTTCGCCAGAGCGCGCGAGCACCGACATGAGTTTATGACCGTCGAGCACTTGTTACTGGCATTGCTCAGTAACCCATCGGCCCGCGAAGCGCTGGAAGCGTGTTCTGTGGATTTGGTGGCGCTCCGTCAGGAACTCGAAGCCTTCATTGAACAAACCACACCCGTATTGCCTGCCAGCGAAGAAGAGCGCGACACGCAACCGACGCTGAGTTTTCAGCGTGTACTGCAACGTGCTGTCTTTCATGTTCAGTCCTCCGGGCGTAATGAAGTCACTGGCGCAAATGTGCTGGTTGCCATCTTCAGCGAGCAGGAATCTCAGGCGGCGTATCTGCTGCGTAAGCATGAAGTCAGTCGCCTGGACGTGGTGAATTTTATTTCTCATGGCACGCGCAAAGACGAACCGAGTCAGTCTTCTGATTCAGGTAATCAGCCAAATAGCGAAGAACAAGCTGGCGGGGAGGACCGTATGGAGAACTTCACCACTAACCTTAACCAGCTTGCTCGCGTGGGCGGTATTGATCCGCTCATTGGCCGGGAAAAAGAGCTGGAGCGAGCCATTCAGGTACTGTGCCGCCGCCGTAAAAACAACCCGCTGCTGGTGGGTGAGTCTGGCGTCGGGAAAACCGCGATTGCTGAAGGCCTCGCCTGGCGTATTGTCCAGGGTGACGTGCCGGAAGTCATGGCAGACTGCACGCTTTACTCGCTGGATATTGGGTCGCTGCTGGCGGGAACCAAATACCGTGGTGATTTTGAAAAACGGTTTAAAGCTCTGCTGAAGCAGCTGGAACAGGATACCAACAGTATTCTGTTTATCGATGAGATCCACACCATTATAGGTGCAGGGGCTGCATCTGGCGGCCAGGTTGACGCCGCAAATCTGATCAAACCGCTGCTGTCCAGCGGTAAGATCCGCGTGATCGGTTCGACCACCTATCAGGAGTTCAGCAATATTTTCGAGAAAGACCGTGCGTTAGCGCGTCGCTTCCAGAAAATCGATATTACTGAACCGTCGGTGGAAGAGACCGTGCAGATTATTAACGGTTTGAAACCCAAATATGAAGCGCACCACGATGTTCGTTATACCGCAAAAGCAGTGCGTGCAGCGGTTGAGCTGGCGGTGAAATATATCAACGATCGTCATCTGCCGGATAAAGCGATTGATGTGATCGATGAAGCTGGCGCCCGTGCGCGACTGATGCCGGTCAGCAAGCGCAAGAAAACCGTCAACGTAGCGGATATTGAGTCCGTTGTGGCTCGCATTGCGCGGATCCCGGAGAAGAGTGTTTCGCAGAGCGATCGAGATACGCTGAAAAATCTGGGCAACCGCCTGAAAATGCTGGTGTTCGGGCAGGATAAGGCTATTGAGGCACTGACTGAAGCGATCAAGATGAGTCGTGCAGGTCTTGGTCACGAGCATAAACCTGTCGGTTCGTTCTTGTTTGCTGGTCCGACTGGCGTCGGTAAAACCGAAGTCACGGTGCAACTGTCCAAAGCGCTGGGTATTGAACTGCTGCGTTTTGATATGTCTGAATATATGGAGCGCCATACCGTCAGCCGCCTGATTGGTGCGCCTCCGGGGTACGTTGGATTTGACCAGGGCGGTTTGTTAACGGATGCGGTGATTAAACATCCGCATGCGGTACTGCTGCTGGATGAAATCGAAAAAGCGCACCCGGATGTCTTTAACCTGCTGCTGCAGGTGATGGATAACGGTACGTTGACTGACAACAACGGGCGCAAAGCGGATTTCCGCAACGTGGTGCTGGTAATGACCACGAACGCCGGGGTGCGTGAAACTGAACGTAAATCGATTGGGCTTATTCATCAGGACAACAGTACTGATGCGATGGGCGAGATCAAAAAAGTATTTACGCCGGAGTTCCGTAACCGTCTCGACAATATTATCTGGTTTGATCATCTCTCTACTGAGGTCATTCACCAGGTTGTGGATAAATTTATTGTCGAACTTCAGGTTCAGCTGGATCAGAAAGGCGTATCTCTGGAAGTGAGTCAGGAAGCACGTGACTGGCTGGCAGAGAAAGGCTATGACCGCGCCATGGGCGCACGCCCGATGACGCGTGTAGTCCAGGACAACCTGAAAAAACCATTGGCAAACGAACTGCTGTTCGGTTCGCTTGTGGATGGTGGGCAGGTGACAGTCGCGCTGGATAAAGAGAAAAATGAGCTGACGTATGGCTTCCAGAGTGCGCAAAAGCATAAACCGGAAGCAGCACATTAAATTCTTATCTCATAACAGACCGGGCGTAAATGCCCGGTTTTTTTTCGCCTGAAATTGGGTAACGGATGGAGCAGAGGCAAAAAATAAGCCTGCGTAAGGGAGATTACGCAGGCTAAGGAGGTGGTTCCTGGTACAGCTAGCATTTATGGGTTATGTTTTTCAGCGAAACAGATAATACCCTTAATGAACGAAACGGTATGTGATCGGTTTCTAAGAATCTTCCGAACGCCGAAAAATATCCATAATTAACTACTTAGTATGCGGATTTCGCGTGGATTCCCCGGCAAAATTACGCATTAACAAGGCATAGTTCAGATCAATATCTTGCGGTACCGGCATCCACACAGTGTAGCCATCCCCTGGAGCGACCGGCATTGCCTCGCCTTTGGCGTTTTCCATCTGCTCTAGGGTGAAATTGATATTACCCTGCGGGGTCATCAGTTCTAGGCTATCACCAACGGTGAATTTGTTTTTCACCAGTACTGCCGCCAGCTCACCTTTGCGCTCGCCAGTGAATTCACCGACAAATTGCTGGCGCTCGGAAACAGAAAAACCATATTCGTAATTCTGATAGTCGTCATGTGTGTGGCGACGCAGGAAGCCTTCGGTATATCCACGGTGCGCCAGACCTTCCAGCGTCTCTAACAGACTGGTGTCGAAAGGTTTACCGGCAGCGGCGTCATCAATCGCTTTACGGTACACCTGCGCGGTACGAGCACAGTAGTAATAGGATTTGGTACGGCCTTCGATTTTCAGTGAATGCACACCCATTTGGGTCAGACGCTCGACATGGGCAATGGCGCGTAAATCTTTTGAGTTCATGATGTAAGTACCGTGTTCGTCTTCGAACGCGGTCATATATTCGCCCGGGCGCTGAGCTTCTTCGATCATAAACACTTTGTCAGTCGGTGCACCAATACCCAACGTAGGTTCGACGTTTTGTACTGGAATAGGCTCATGCTTGTGTACGATGTTGCCTACCACGTCTTCTTTACCTTCCTGCACGTTATATTCCCAGCGGCAGGCATTGGTACAGGTGCCCTGATTCGGATCGCGCTTGTTGATGTAGCCGGAGAGCAGGCAGCGGCCGGAGTAAGCCATGCACAACGCACCGTGAACGAAGATCTCAATCTCCATATCCGGTACCTGATTACGGATCTCTTCAATTTCTTCCAGCGACAATTCACGGGACAGGATCACGCGGGTCAGTCCCATCTGCTTCCAGAATTTTACCGTTGCCCAGTTTACAGCGTTAGCCTGTACCGACAGGTGAATGTCCATATCCGGGAAGTTTTCGCGTACCAGCATGATAAGACCCGGGTCGGACATGATTAAGGCATCCGGTCCCATTTCCACAACCGGTTTCAGGTCACGAATGAAAGTTTTCAGCTTGGCGTTGTGTGGGGCAATGTTTACCACCACGTAGAATTTTTTACCCAGTTCATGGGCTTCATTAATCCCGAGCTGCAAATTTTCGTGATTGAATTCGTTGTTGCGCACGCGCAGCGAGTAACGCGGCTGGCCCGCATATACTGCATCTGCGCCATAGGCAAAAGCGTAACGCATATTTTTCAGCGTTCCCGCCGGGGAAAGGAGTTCCGGTTTAAACATAATTTTCTCGTTCTGATGACAGGTCAGACTCGCCTCACTCAATGAGGCGGTTAGGGGAGTGCCCCCATATTAAGGGCGGGCATTGTAGCGCTGCGGGGAAGACAGGTAAAGAAAAACGCCGGGCGACAGTTTGGCGTTACCCGGCTGATGAAGTGATAATCAGGTTTTATCTTTCACCGTCTGACTTATGCCATTGGTTTTTACCGACGCAATTCCGGTATCTCGCGACTGCTCGTTTGCATACAGCTGACTGGTACCAATAACCTGATGGTTTGCCGCTTTCAGATTGAAATGCAATTTGCCGTTTGTCGCCGTTTTTTTCTCATAACGTTCGCTCAGTGGGCTGTTTACCTGGACCGAGGCGATCCCCTTTTCCGCAGCACCTTTTGTGGCGTAAAGCTCACTGGTCAGGATAGTTTCTCCATTTCCTGCCTTAAGAACAAATCGGTACTGATTATCACTGCTTTTGCTTAACTCAAACCAACCAGCCATATGAACTCCTTGATTAAAAATTTTATATCAAACAGTTATTAACGACAGCGTATTGCCAGTAAGAGTATGGGTGATATTCACAGAGTTGCTAGTGACGAAGGCTCCGCCAGCTGACAGAGCCATTTTAGAGAGGGATGTTTACGCAATTCTGCACGCATCGGCTTCCCAGCGATATCCCACGCCATAAACGGCGCGGATAAACGACTGTTCCGCGTCCAGCGACTCCAGTTTGCGGCGCAAGTTCTTGATGTGGCTGTCGATGGTGCGGTCAGTGACGACGCGATAGTCGTCATAAAGATGGTTGAGCAACTGCTCGCGCGAGAATACTTTCCCCGGTTCATGCGACAGCGTTTTGAGCAAGCGGAATTCGGCTGGCGTTAAGTCGAGCATTTTTCCACGCCACGAAGCCTGAAAACGACCTTCATCAACGATCAATGGGCTGTCAGCATCCATCTGTTGCAGCTCTTGCTGTGGCTTGCAACGACGCAAGATCGTTTTCACCCTGGCAACGACTTCTCGCGGGCTGTAGGGCTTACAAATGTAGTCATCTGCGCCGATCTCAAGCCCCAGTAGCCTGTCTATCTCTTCAATTTTGGCGGTAACCATCATGATGGGAACTTCAGAGAAACGACGAATTTCCCGGCACAGGGTCAGACCGTCGGTACCTGGCAGCATCAGATCCAGTAAAATCATATCGGGTGGCGTCTGTCGCACGTAAGGCAGCACCAGATCACCGTGATTGATTAGGGTTGGGGCATAGCTTGCAGCGCGCAGATAGTCGATAAGCAACTGTCCCAGCTTGGGTTCATCTTCCACAATCAGAATACGTGGTGTGTTTTCATCAATGGGTAACTCAGTCATACATCTCTCTGTAAATCGCGTTCCAGCGGTAACTCTACTGTAATGCTAACCCCACCAAAAGGCGAATGGGCGGCACGGATATGTCCATTATGCGCCTGGACGATATTGACGCAAATCGCCAGCCCCAGCCCGGAACCCCCGCTGGCGCGGTTACGGGACCCTTCCGTACGATAAAATCGTTCAAACAGTTTCTGTAACTGCTCCTCACTGACCCCTGGCGCTGAATCGGCGAAGGTCAACAGCACCAGCCGGTCACGTTGTTCGGCAGAAATATGCAGCCCACCGCCGCTGTCGGTGTAGCGCAGGCTGTTTTCCAGCAGATTGTTGAATAACTGCATCAGACGATCGCGGTCACCAAATACCGTTACGCTGTCCGGGAGCGAAAGCTGGATCGTTAATCCGCGGCTGGCGAAGCGTTCGCGGAAAGCTCCGCTCGCGACTTCCAGCAACGGTATAAGATCTAACGAGGTTTTTTGGTAGGCCAGAGCCCCTTCATCAGACATCGAGAGCTGATGAAGATCGTCCACCAGTTTGGTGAGCGTACCTACTTCGGCCTGTAGCGAGGCAACTGAGTCAGGAGTGAACTGGCGAACGCCATCCTGAATAGCTTCCAGTTCTCCGCGTAAAACTGCGAGTGGTGTGCGCAGCTCGTGAGAAATATCGGCCATAAAATCACGACGCATCTGCTGGTTCTTTTCCAGCGTACTGGCAAGCTGGTTGAAATCTTGCGCCAGTTTGCCCAGTTCATCCGTGCTGGTGGGCGTAACTCGAGTGGTAAAATCACCTGCCGCCAGTTTGTGCGTGCCGTCTACCAGCCGCTTGACTGGTGCCAGCAGGCTACGCGCCAGGGTAAACGTTGCCAGTGCCGCCAGCAGGGTAGAGAGCGCGACAATGAGCCAGCTGGTTCGGCGCTGTTGTTTATCAAAATTGATATCCGTATTGCGCGTTAAGCGCTCGACGGGAGAGGCAATGACAGCCCCAACTTCAGCACCGTTAACTTTTATAGGGCGGCGCATACCGTCACGGGGCACCGGGCCGCGCGGACCAACCAATACATGTGCTTTTTGATCGACAACCCAAAACTGTGTGCGCCAGCCGTGTGGGGGCATTCCCGGGCCGGGTTTGTCATCGTCATTTTCGTGTTCAAAAGAGCGCAGGATCTGAAAAACAAAGCGCTCGTTGTTGCGTAAGAAACGCCAGTTGCCGTGCTGTTCATACTGTTCGCCCAATGCGTCGCCCAGCATTTGCAGACGCTGTTCATTACCATGCTTGATGTAGTCAATAAAACCGCGTTCGAAGCTAATGCGTACGGCCCAGTGCATGCTAATCAGCAACACAATGCAGGTGGCGAAAATTGCCAGAAACAGTTTGCCGGTGATACCGGGCCGCCAGAACTTCATCAGGTGCTCCTTTTGCGTCGTGAAATCACCGCGTTGGGTTGCGTGTCGTTCGGCACGCGGGCAAAAATGATGGCTGGCAGCGCAATAATGAGAGCAATGCACAGCCAGGTATACATAAAGACGGTATGCGTGGTGTCGCTGCCGATAGCGATATGCTGTTGACCAAACATACCCAATAGCAGTCCGGCAATGGTAACCCCAATGCTCATTGACAGTTGCATGATCATCGAAAGCAGACTGTTGCCACTGCTGGCGAGATCGTCAGGTAGATCTTTTAACGTCAGGGTGTTCATTGACGAAAAACGGGTTGAATTGACCATTCCTTGTAAGAATAAAACGAAGGGCAGGGCGTAATACCAGCCGAGCAGGGCGGTCGTCATCAGCAGCAGGCTGACCAGTGACAGGCCAAGCGTCGTTGCGACCAGCACCCGACGATAGCCAAATCGATTAACGACCTGAACCACGATGCGTTTCATTCCCATACTGCCCAGTACCATTGGGATCATCATCAGACCGGCGTGAAACGGTGAAAAGCTCAGGCCAATCTGTAAAAATACCGGTGTCATAAATGGCAACATCCCGCTACCAATGCGCCCGGCAAAGCTGCCAAACAGGCCTAACGAGAAGCAAGGTGTGCGGAAAAGCTTCAGGCTAAACAGTGCCCGCGGATTATGCCGGGCGTGTTTGAGGTATAACAGGACCGCCACTACGCCGCAGATAACGAGCGCAGCCAGAGTAATGTCTGAAATTCCGCTTCCCTTACTGCCATCCAGAGCCAGCGTCAGCACCGCCATGCCAACTGCCAGCATCATGAAACCCGAAAGATCGAATCGTCGGGTTTGCATGGTGTAGTTGGGCATCAACATCAATGTCGCTATTGCCCCGACAATGCCGACCGGAATGTTAATCAGGAAAATCCAGTGCCAGGAGGCGTATTCAACCAGAATGCCTCCTAACGCCGGTCCCAATAGCGGACCCACCTGACCCGGCAAGGTGACGAATGTCATTGCCGCCATATATTGTTCGCGGGGGACAATTTTCATCACCGTTAACCTGCCGACCGGCACCATCATTGCTCCGCCAACACCTTGTAAAACGCGGGCAATGACCAGCTCATTGAGCGTATTGGACCAGGCACAAAACAGCGATCCTAGCGTAAACAGGATGATGGCGGTGAAGAAAATATTACGCACACCAATCTTATCCGCCAGCCACCCGCTGGCGGGCAGCATTACGGCCACGGTTAATACATAGGACACAATGACCATATGCATATGCAACGGGCTTTCACCAAGGCTTTTTGCCATTGAGGGAAGCGCGGTGTTGACGATGGTGGTATCCAGCGACTGCATAAAAAAGCCAAATGCCACAATCCACAGTTGCCAGCGGGTGCTGTCAGGAAGTTCTGTCATAGATCTGCTACCGGTTTGCTGTTTTTACGCGAAAAACGCAGACGCAGACGGTCGAAAAAGAGATATACCACTGGAGTGGTGTACAGCGTCAGAAGCTGACTGACTACCAGCCCGCCGACAATGGTTATCCCGAGAGGTTGGCGCAGTTCCGAGCCGTCGCCTGCGGATAACACCAAAGGTAGTGCGCCAAACAGCGCCGCCAGCGTGGTCATCATTATTGGGCGAAAGCGCAGCAGACATGCCTGGAAAATCGCTTCTTCCGGCGTCAACTTACCGTTTCTCTGCGCTTCCAGCGCAAAATCGACCATCATGATGGCGTTTTTCTTCACAATGCCAATTAATAGCATGATCCCTATTAGCGCGATTAGGCTGAATGGGGCATTGAACAACTCCAGCGCCAGCAATGCGCCAACGCCAGCAGAGGGAAGCGTTGAGAGGATCGTCAGCGGATGAACGTAGCTCTCATACAGCATGCCCAGTACGATATAAACCGTCGCTATTGCCGCAATAATCAGGATCACCTGCGAGTTCATCGTGTCCTGAAAAACCTGCGCTGTGCCAGCAAAACTACCGCGCACCGTGGAAGGTACACCAAGCTGCGTCATCGTTCTGTTGATAGCCTCTGTCGCTTCAGAAAGTGAAGCCCCAGTTGGCAGGTTAAAGGAAATTGTTGAGGCAGCAGAGAGTCCCTGATGATTTACGGACAGCGGGGCGTTCGCTGGTTGCCATTTGGCAAAGTACGACAACGGTATAGCCTTCCCGTCGTTATTGATGACGAACATTTTATCCAGCGCACTGATGTCCTGGGTGTAGCGTGGATCGACTTCCATCACCACTTTGTACTGGTTCATCGGTTGATAGATAGTCGATATTTGTCGCTGGCCAAAGGCGTTATTTAGCAGACTATTGGCAGCTTCAACGTCGATCCCCAGACGAGACATGGTGTCACGATCGTAGGTCAGGTTCATCTCCGCGCCGTTGTCCTGCTGATCGGAGTTGACGTCAGCCAACTGGGGCAGGGCAGCTAACGCTTTACGGATTTTGGGCTCCCATTCACGTAGTGCCGCAAGGTCATCGGATAACAACGTGTACTGATAGCTGGCGTTGGCTTGTCTTCCACCGACGCGAATATCCTGCACCGCCATCAGAAACAGGTTCGCACCAGGCTCTTTGGCTAACTTCACACGCAGGCGGTCGATTACCTGCTGAGCGGTTTCATGACGCTCGCCACGAGGCTTCAGCGTAATAAACATCATGCCACTGTTGACGCGAGAACCGCCGGTGAAACCGGTCACGTTATCTACCGCCGGGTCGTCGCGGATGATCTTCATAAAATCCTGAAGCTTGCCGCGCATGGCCTGAAACGAAATGCTTTGGTCGGCCTGGATCCCACCCATCAATACGCCAGTATCCTGCTCCGGGAAGAAGGTTTTGGGGATGGAAATATAGAGCCAGACGTTCAGTGCGATCGTGCCGAGTAAAACAACGCCTACCAGCCGCGTGTGGTGTAATACCCATTTCAGTGAAGTGCCATAACTCTGTTGTAAAGCGACCAGCAGACGACCAAAGCCCCGTTTACGGGACTGTTGGCGAGGAGGCGTGGACTTAAGCATCCAGCCGCACATCATAGGTGTGAGCGTCAACGAAACCAGAAGTGAGATACCGATTGCTACCGACAGGGTGACGGCAAATTCACGTAATAATCGTCCCGGCAGCCCTCCCATTAACAGTAACGGCAGGAATACCGCTACCAGCGACAGGCTCATAGACAGTACCGTAAACCCCACTTCGCGGGTGCCCTGTAATGCTGCCTGTAATGGCTTCATCCCCGCTTCCAGGTGACGGGCAATGTTCTCCAGCACGACGATGGCATCGTCGACCACAAAACCTGTGGCGATGGTCAGTGCCATTAACGACAGGTTGTTGAGGCTGAATCCACAAAGATACATGGCGGCAAAGGTGCCAATCAGCGAAACCGGAACCGCAACGGCGGGAATGAGCGTCGCGCGTCCGGAGCGCAGGAAGACAAATACGACCAGGATCACCAGCGCGACTGAGATAATCAGCGTCTGTTCCACTTCCTCCAGCGAAGCGCGAATGGTCGGAGAGCGGTCCTGGGCAATTTGTAGATCGATGGTAGCCGGGATCAGGGTTTGCAACTCCGGCAGTTTGGCCCGGATGCTGTCGACCGTCTGGATGATATTGGCTTCCGGCAGTTTGCGAATGATCAGCAAAATAGCCGGTTTGGCGTTGGTCATACCGGCATTACGAACATCCTGTACCGAGTCACTGACCGACGCAACATCACCCAGCCGCACGGCCGCACCATTGTTGTAGTGGATGATCAGCGGTTGATATTCCGCTGCGGTTTTTAGTTCGTCGTTGGTTTGTACCTGCCAGCGCCGTGTTTCACTCTCTATGGCCCCCTGAGGTTTGCGCACGTTGGCATTACTGATGGCACTGCGCACATCGTCAAGCGAGACCCCCTGGTTAAATAAGGCTTGCGGATTCAGCCCCACGCGCACGGCGGGCAGGGAACTGCCACCGACGTCAACGTCACCGACACCGTCGATTTGCGCAATAGTCTGCGCCAGTTGAGTCGATGCGAAATCATACAACTCACCCTGCGAGTAGGTATCCGAGGTCAGTGTCAGGATCATGATTGGCGCATCGGATGGGTTGGCTTTTCGGTAAGTCGGGCGATTGGGCATCCCGCTCGGTAACAGGCTCTGCGCAGCGTTAATGGCGGCCTGAACGTCCCGCGCCGCACCGTTAATATCACGGTCGAAATTAAATTCAAGAATAATGCGCGTGCTACCAAGTGAACTGCTTGAGGTCATTTCGTTCACGCCCGCGATGCGCCCCAGTGAGCGCTCCAGCGGCGTTGCTACCGAGGAGGCCATCGTTTCTGGCGACGCGCCGGGCAACGATGCGCTAACCATGATGACCGGAAAATCCACCTGCGGCAGCGGGGCGACCGGTAACAGGCGAAAGCCCAGTATGCCGCACAGGGTAATAGCGACGGAGATGAGAATGGTCGCGACAGGACGATGAATGAAAAGAGCGAAAAATTTCATTTACGCTTCCTCTTCCTGGCGCGGGAAGCGGTTTTTCACATACAGCGACAGACGGTCAAACAGCAGATAAATCACCGGGGTGGTAAACAGCGTTAACACCTGACTGACCAGCAAACCGCCGACCATACCAATACCTAATGGACGGCGCAATTCAGCACCCACGCCAGTACTTAACATGAGTGGTAAAGCTCCCAACAGCGCCGCCAGGGTGGTCATCAGGATCGGCCGAAAACGCAGCAGGCAAGCCTGAAAAATGGCGTCGCGCGGCGCCATTCCCTGTTCGCGTTCGGCGGCGAGGGCAAAGTCGATCATCATGATGGCGTTTTTCTTAACGATACCGATCAGCAAAATGATGCCGATAATCGCGATGACGTCCAGCTCACTACCGGCAATCATTAACGCCAGTAGCGCCCCGACGCCCGCAGTAGGCAGCGTGGAGAGAATGGTAATCGGGTGAATAAAGCTCTCATACAGGATGCCAAGCACGATATACATGGCGACAACTGCCGCCACAATCAGCCAGATGGTATTGCCGAGCGCGGCCTGGAATGCCAGCGTGCTACCCTGGAATTGAGTAGTAATATTCGACGGCAGGTTGAGCGTTTTTTCAGCCTGCAAAATCGCCTGTACCGCATCACCCAGCGAATGATTGTCCGGTACGTTAAACGAGATGGTCGTAACCGGAAACTGATCGAGGTGGTTAATCGACAGTGGGGCAAAACGTTGTTCAACGCTGGCGATCGTGCTCAGAGGCACAATTCCGCCATCGCTGCTGGTCAGGCGAATGGAGTCCAGCGCGGAAAGACCGGGCGTATTGTCGGTGTCGTGTTCTAACACTACACGATACTGGTTTGCCTGGGTGTAAATAGTCGAAATCAACCGTTGTCCGAAGGCGTTGTACAGAGCGTTATCGACATCCGCCATACTGATGCCTAAACGGCTGGCACTGTCGCGATTGACGTTAACCCATGCTACCAGTCCTTTATCCTGCCAGTCGCTGCTGACATCTGAGAGCTGCGGTAACTGCTGCAGTTTTTCCAACAGCTGTGGTACCCAGGTGCTGAGCGCGTCGAGAGAGGTGGCTTGCAATGTAAACTGGTATTGTGTCCGGCTTACCTGCGTGTCGATGGTCAGATCCTGAGTTGGCTGCAGGTAGAGATCTACGCCAGGAACTTTATCAACGGCATCCTGCAGGCGGGCGATAACCTTCTGTACGCGATCATCTCGATCATCCAGTGGCTTAAGGTTAATTTGCAGGCGCGCGCTGTTCAGTGCCGGATTAGTACCGTCAACACCGACGAACGCGGTCAGGCTTTCAACCGCCGGGTCTTTGAGGATCACGTCAGTCACCAGGCGCTGGCGCTGGGCCATACTGGCAAATGAACTGGACTGTGGAGCCTGCAGCGTGCCCTGAATAATGCCATTATCCTGCACCGGGAAGAATCCTTTCGGAATAAAGACCCACAGCATGACGCTAAGGACGAGTGTGCCGAGCGCCACGCTGAGTGTCAGCCATGGGTGGTTCAGCACTTTAGCCAGCCAGTGACCGTACCCGGCAATGACCCGATCAAACATTCTTTCAGAAGCGCGAGAGAAGCGGTTTTGTTTGCGCAATGACTCCTGACTGAGCATACGTGCGCACATCATCGGCGTGAGGGTCAGTGACACGACGGCGGAAATCAGAATGGCTACTGCCAGCGTAACGGCAAATTCGCGGAACAAACGCCCGACAATATCTCCCATAAATAACAGCGGGATTAGCACGGCGATCAGTGAGAAGGTCAGAGAGATGATAGTAAAGCCGATTTCGCCTGCCCCTTTCAGGGCTGCACTCAACGGTTTTTCTCCCTTCTCGATATAGCGTGAAATATTCTCGATAACCACAATGGCGTCATCCACCACAAAGCCTGTGGCGATGGTCAGCGCCATTAGTGTCAGGTTATTGATGGAGAAATCGAGAAAGACCATCACCGCGAAGGTGCCAATCAGCGACAGCGGAACGGCGACTGCGGGAATAATGGTGGCGGGGATATTACGCAGGAACAGATAAATAATCATCACCACCAGCGCGATTGCCAGCATCAGTTCAAACTGGGTGTCGGAAACCGACGCGCGAATATTGGTCGTGCGATCCGAGAGCACGGTGACATTGACTGACTTCGGCAGGCTTTCCGTTAACTGTGGAAGCATCTGGCGAATGCTGTCTGCTGTGGAGATAATGTTTGCACCAGGCTGGCGCTGAACATTCATCACAATGGCTTGTTGCTTATTGGCCCAGGCGCCAAGCCAGCTGTTTTCTGCTCCTTGCTCGACGGTGGCGACATCGCCGAGGCGCACTGGTGCGCCATTTTTATACGCAATGATTAACTGACGATATTCATCGGCAGACTGCATCTGGTCGTTGGCAGAAAGAGTAACGGCGCGTGTTGGGCCATCAAGACTCCCTTTTGCTGAATTGACGTTTGCACTGGTGATGGCGGTACGGATGGTTTCGCTGGTCAGCCCGAGAGCGGCAATGGCTTGTGCATTAAGCTTGACGCGTACTGCCGGACGTTGCCCACCTGAAAGTGTCACCAGACCAACACCGGAGACCTGGGAAATTTTTTGCGCCACGCGCGTTTCCACCATATCTTCCACCTGCGTCATTGGCATGGCGGTAGAGGTGACGGCCAGCGTCATGATCGGCGGGTCTGCCGGATTTACTTTGCTGTAGACCGGTGGGTTCGGCAGATCGCCCGGCAATAGATTGGTGGCGGCGTTAATCGCGGCCTGGACCTCCTGTTCGGCTACGTCCAGCGGCAGGGTTAGCTGAAACTGCAATGTGACAACGGATGCGCCGCCCGAACTTTGCGAGGACATTTGTTTCAGGCCGGACATCTGTCCAAACTGGCGCTCCAGCGGGGCGGTGACGGCGGAAGTCATAACATCCGGGCTAGCGCCAGGGTAGAGCGTCACGACCTGAATAGTGGGGTAATCCACTTCAGGCAAAGCAGCAATGGGCAGGAAGCGATAGCCAATAATCCCGGCGAGTAAAATTGCCACCATCAACAGCGTGGTCGCGACGGGACGTAAAATAAACAGGCGCGATGGGCCGCCTGTATTGCCTGGGGGTAACACCTGCATCAGGAGCGTGCTCCTTTTTTGCTGTACCCGCTAGCGGTGGCTTTCTCTTCTGTGGCTGAGGAGGTGTGTGCCTCCACGACTTCGACTTTAGCCCCTTCCGTCAGGCGGTCGATACCATCGGTGACGACGCGATCACCCACTGACAGCCCTGCAGTGATCACGACTTTTTGGCTATCCTGAATACCCGGTTTGACAAGATGCTTGCTGACCTTGTTTTCTGTGTTCAGTACCCAGACAAAGTGACCCTCGTTGCCCATCTGTAATGCGGAGGTTGGGATCACGACAGCATTTTGTTCGGTGTCGACCAGCATGCGGGCGTTAACAAACTGATTCGGAAACAGTGCGTCGTCCTGATTATTAAAACGGGCCTTAGCTTTGATGGTACCGGTGGTGACGTCAATCTGATTATCCAGACTCAGCAGTACGCCTTCGCTCAGTTTCTGCGAATTGGTGCGATCCCAGGCCTCGACTTTCAGCGGAGCACCCGTTTTTTGCGCCCGTAACACGGTGGCAATATCGTTTTCAGGCAAGGTGAAGATCAGATCGATCGGATGGGTTTGGGTAATAACGACAATCCCTGTGGTGTCACTGCTGGAAATCTGGTTGCCGACATCGACCTGCTTCAGTCCCACGCGGCCATCCACAGGTGCCGTGACCCGGCTCCAGTCGAGCTGTAATTGTGCGCTGGCGACGCTGGCCTCATCAGCTTTGATCGTCCCCTGAGTTTCATTGACCAGAGCCTGCTGAGCATCCAGCTCCTGTCGGGAAACAAGATTGGTTTTGACCAGTTGCTGATAACGGGCAAGGTCGCGACGGGCATTTGTCAGCGTGGCTTTATCCTTCGCTAACTGTCCCTGCGCCTGAGCTAAAGCAACTTTAAACTGGCTGGGATCGATCTCTGCAAGCAGGTCGCCGGCTTTAACCTGTTGTCCTTCCTGGAAGTGTAGCGCGATGAGTTGACCGTCCACGCGGCTACGTACCGTCGCAGTGTTAGCCGCAGTAATTGTTCCCAACCCTGTCAGATAACGCGGGACGGTTTGTTCGGTGGCGGTTGCTGCCTGAACGGGAGCCAATGAACCGGAACGCATTCCCCGACGACCAGGGCCAGAGGTGTGCTGCGCTTGCCCGGTAGCACCAGGCGCGCTTCCCTGGCGATCGCTATGGTTTTGCCAGAACCAGAATGCGCTGATGGCGGCCACGACGATCACGATTGCTATCACCCTGCGGGTTTTGTTACTGCCTTTCATTGTTATAAGTTTCTCATCCTGAAACGTTTCGCGGAATGATACTAGTTTAGCCAGCGGACAAGGGAGAAAAATGGAGGAATTATGAAACACTGTAGGGATTCGTCTGAATGCTGACGCGGCTTGCGAGGCATTACGCAACAATCAGCGGTGAAAATAGCGATTACGTCATTGTGCGTTAGAGTGCTGGCACGGCAAAAAGGAGGAAAGCCAAAGATTTCAGCGGGACGCTGGAACGGGAAAGCCCCTCCCGAGGAAGGGGCCAAAATAAGGAAAGGGTTATGATGAAGCACGTCATCATACTGGTGATACTCTTAGTGATTAGCTTACCGGCTTACTAAGACACCAGGTGGAAGGGAAACCTTCCCTAACCCTCACTCCTGAAAATAAGCCACAGTAGTGATGATGTCAATACGCGTGCTTTTCAGCCTGCGAGCCACTTAGCGGAAAACCACTTCCGCCCAGCGAGCCAGTCCCGCGGTGACAGAGCCAAAATCATCACCACCGGCGATCGGGATCCCCGGGAGCTGTTCTGCAAGGGCTTTTTTAATCAACGGTGAACGGGCACTACCGCCGGTCAGATAAATGACATCCGGTTTTTCCTGTGCATTATCCAGGGCCAGTTGTACCTGTTCCAGAATACGCGCCAGGGGCTGATTCAGCGCCGTTTCCAGCCCCTGCTGGCCGATAGCCGTTGCCAGTGCATCGCTGATAAACGGGAGTGCTGTAGTGATGTTTGTCTGGCCCGACAGCGCAATCTTGCTCTCTTCTGCGCAGCGCACCAGACGATAGCTCAGGCGCTCGCGCCAGACTTTAAGCAGCAGGGCCACTTTGTCAGCTTCGCGAGCATCGCGGATCAGATCGTTTAACAACCGTCCGTTGGCGGTACTATAGAAATCACTTTGTGCGGGAACATCGTTGATAGCGACCGCGTTCCACCACGGAAGAATGGGTAAAGCGATGCCCTTTTCTGTTTCTCCACCCATGCCGAGCAACGGCATCAGATGTTTAAATGCCAGCGCAATGTCCAGGTCGTTACCGCCTACGCGGCATCCGCTGTGCCCCAGCAAACTGTTTTCACGATCGGCTCGGTGGTGCCATTGTGGTCCCATCAGCAGTAACGAGCAGTCAGTGGTACCGCCGCCGATATCCACAACCAGTACGCGCTTTTCTTCTTGCAATGTAGCTTCGTAATCCAGACCCGCTGCTACTGGTTCGTACTGAAAGACCACATCCTTGAAACCAGCACGTTTTGCCGCGCGCTCAAGAATGCCCTGGGCCTGAGTGTTGGCGTCATCACCGCCTAACCCCTGAAAGTTTATCGGACGGCCAATTACAGCCTGGGTGATGGTTTCGGGTAGCTGGTTTTGCGCCTGGTTGCGGATGTGCAGCATCATTGCGCAGACTAAATCTTCAAACAGGGCAACCTGCTGTGGCTTCAGGCCGCTGGCACCCAGAAAAGATTTAGGCGATTTAACAAAGTAAACCTCTTCCGGATCCTCAATATACTGACCCAGCGACGCCAGACCAAACTGCACGCTGTTGGCGTTAACATCAATGTCTTCTTCGCGGTTATAGCGCATCGCGCGACGCAGCAGAGCCTGCGTTTCGTCATCTGTTGTTGGCACATCATGATGGCGATACAGCCATTCACTTACTGCTTCGCGCGTTGGAGCGCAAAGCATAGAGGGGAGTAGCGTGCTGTTATTTTCCATTTTGAGCAATTGTGGTTGCCCGTCACGCATTACAGCCACTGAACAGTTTGCCGTACCGTAGTCAAAACCAATAAACACCGTAAAAATCCCCATGCCAGTGAAGAAGGGGCGTGACTTTAGCGAAATGTTGCCGTCCAGACAACTGGAATATGAAAGCAAGGCACATCGTTCGGATACCGTTTATGCTGTAGGTTTGAATAAAAAGGAAAACCAGATGTTAACGCTGAGCTGGCACCCACCCTATGACTGGCCCTGGATGTTAGGGTTTCTTGCCGCACGTGCGGTGGATGGCGTAGAAACCGTGGGGGAGTTGTACTATGAAAGAAGCCTGGCCATCGGTGAGCATCGCGGCCTGGTGAGCGTCACCCCTGATCCGGAAGCCAACCTGCTGCAGATTACGTTGAGTCCAGGGTTACAACCCGTGGCCTCCGAGTGTCTGGCGAAAATCGAGCGGTTGTTCGATCTTACCTGCCGTCCCCAACTTATTGTCAGCGCATTGGGTAATCTGGGGGCTGCTCGCCCCGGGCTGCGGCTACCAGGATCGGTCGATGCCTTCGAACAGGGGGTTCGGGCAATTTTAGGACAACTGGTGAGTGTGACGATGGCGGCAAAATTGACGGCGAAAGTTGCCCATGCCTACGGTGATACACTTGAAGACGCTCCAGAATATGTATGTTTCCCCCTCCCTGAAGCGCTGGCCTCGGCCGATCTGTTGCATCTGAAAGCGTTAGGTATGCCGCTGAAACGTGCCGAAGCGTTGATCCACCTGGCCCGGTCCGCGCTGGAGGGTACGCTTGCATCTGTTGCCCCGTCTGATATTGAACAAGGCGTGAAGCATCTACAAACTTTTCCAGGAATTGGGCGCTGGACTGCCAACTACTTTGCTCTGCGCGGATGGCAGGCGAAGGATATTTTTTTGCCAGATGACTACCTGATTAAACAGCGTTTTCCAGGCATGACACCTGCGCAAATCCGGCGATATGCAGAGCGCTGGAAGCCATGGCGTTCCTATGCGCTGTTGCATATCTGGTATACAGAAGGCTGGCAACCGTCAGTTGATAGCAAAGTTGCTGGTGTTGAGTAACAGATCCAGCGGTTGGGCATCGGCAATGATATCGCCATAAATCATATCGATACCGATGCCAGAAAGCGCATCCATGATAAGTGGCATTTGTACCGGGCCAGCGATGGTTTTGATATCAAGACGCTGTGCATGGCTCTGTATAATGGAAACCCACATTTCATCCATCAGATTACCGTGAGCGCTGGCGCTTAGTTCGCTGTCGAGCAAAAGGTAATCGGCTACGTGATACTTGAGGTCGTCAAAGACCTCTAAGTCCCGACCTGCCTGACTTAAAATAATACGACAGCCTGCATGACGTAGGCGATGGATTGCTGATACGGCCTGCGTAGGATGCGTATTCATCACTCCCACCGGGATGGTCAGATGCAATAACCGTGGCGGCAGCGAACTCTGTTCCAGATGCTCCAACAGTTCATCCACAATCTCCGAATTTAGCAGTCCGGCGGCGGAAAGCGGCAGGGCAATACTGAGTCCTTTGCTGGCGACAGCTGAGGCGGAATGAGAGAAAAACTCATTAAATACCCGCCGATCGAGCGCATGATTGAGTATGGGATCTGCCAGACCGGCGCGGAAGGTCTGTTCTTCGATGACTTCGCCGTCGTTATTCCATAGACGTAGTGAGAGAAGCCAGAAGCTAAATGTCTCAGGAATGCGCGGGGATGCGACACCCCTGGCAACCATGAGTATCGGGTTGTGGGTAATAATCTGTTTCTGTTCATCTGGCAAGAGCAGCCCTCGTGTACCATGCGTTTGACTCTGCTCTGGCTCGTACACGCATACTCGCCCACGACCACTGTTTTTCGCTGCGTAGCAGGCAATATCTGCCTGAGACATGACCTCGGTCGCGACATGGTTTTTTTCATCAATCAGCGTGATCCCTGCACTGGCACCAATACGATGTAAGCGGCCTTCCCACATAAAGTGATAATCGTTGATGGCGCTAATGATACGGCCCGAGATGAAGCGTGCGCTTTCAATATTGCAATCCGGTAGTAACAGACCGAACTCATCGCCGCCAAGACGTGCCAGTACGTCGCTGGAGCGCAGCATACTGAGCATCAGTGAAGACAACTCGCGCAGCAGGGCATCGCCTGCGGCGTGTCCAGCGCTATCGTTCACTGCTTTAAAACGATCCAGATCGATAAAGACCAGTACATGACGCTGGTGTGAGTCCTGTACGGTGTACAGTAATTGTTTCAGATGGTTCTCGAAACTGACTCTGTTGGCAAGATTGGTCAGGTCATCATGCGAGGCGCTGTAGCTGAGTTGACGTAACATTTTACGTGACTCAGTGACGTCCTGAATCACCAGTACGGAACCAATACTACCACCGTCAAGAGTGCTGAGCGGGGTGATGCTGTACTGAATATCGTAACTACTGCCGTTACGACAATGCAGGACCACCTCTTGCTCTATTGCCGAACGTGACATGTCGGCACTGTAGATGTTTTCCATGAGCGGACCGTTTTCACCAAAGGTGATGCGTAGCACTGTCAGCAATGGAATACCTATTGCGCTTTCCTGCTGCCAGCCGCTCATTTTCTCGGCAACTGGATTCATAAAGGTGACGTTCATATTAACGTCAATACAAATCACTGCTTCGCCGATGGAATCGAGCGTAATATGCAAACGCTCTTTTTCCTGATAAAGCTCTTCATGCAGTTGCTTCACTTCGGTCATATCCAGATTAATGCCGAGTAAGCGTTCAACTTCACCGTCTTTGTTCAGCACCCGATTAGCCAGCGAGCGAATATGGCGCACGCCGTCTTTTACCGCGATACGGTATTCGAGCTTGAAAGGGATCCGCGCCGCAAGCGAATCGCGAATCACATTTTCGGCGTACTCACGATCTTCAGGAACGACGCAGTTGTACCAGACTTGCCAGGTTGGTTTGATATGCGCAGGGACTTCATAGAGATCGAACATGCGTTTATCCCAACTGATCACGTCAGGCTGCAGATCCCATTCCCAGATACCAATGCCGCCCGCCTCATTTGCCAGCGTAATACGTTCCATCAGTCGTTTATTTATCCACTCCGTGTGCTTCAGGTCGTTGATGTCCTCAACCTGCGCAATAAAGTAGAGTGGGGTGTTATCACTATGGCGAACCAACGAAACGGCCAGCAACGCCCAGACAACTTCGCCTGCGCGGGTGTAATAGCGTTTCTCCATGGAGTAACTATTGATTTCCCCACGAGACAGCATATTCAACTGTTCCAGGTCATTGTTCAAATCTTCCGGCCATGTCAACTGCTGGAAGGTTAACGCTCTCAGCTCATCCTGGCTATAGCCAAGAAACTGGCACAGGGCTTTATTTGCCTGAAGCCATTGTCCTTCAGTACCGACCAGTGCCATGCCTATCGCCGAGTATTCCATAGCATTACGGAAGCGTGATTCGCTTTCAGAGATGTGTTTTCGTTCAGCCCGGAATGCGTACATCACCATGGTCATCATGTTGGCAGGCAACAGAATCATTAAAAACGGCAGCCACGGTATGCTCGTCATAATGTGCGTTTTTGGTGTGTAGAGCAGCGATGGGTTAGCGGCGAGCATCAGCGAAACCATCATTACCGTGCTCAGGAAAATCAAAAACGCCTCCATACGTGGCAGACGGACGGCACTCCACATCAGCAGAACGATAACGCAGGTAAACGGCCATGGAACGTACATCATGGAGAGCCAGCTTAATGTTAAGGTCACCAGCAGGGTGATGAGAGTCTCAAACAGTAAACGGGGATCGCGATGGCGCAGCAGATAATGAGGCTTAAACAGCAAACCTAATGGGACCAGCGCGAGGGCGCCGATGGATTCTGACAGAACCCAAATGAGAAACGTATTTAGCGATGTTTCGCCTGGGAGGAGCAGCCACATTAAAACGCCGCCAACCAGCGGCGGGACGACGGCGCTACCGAATGCCAGGCGTGACCAGTCATTAAGATTTTGTAATGGATTGTACCAGGGTAACAGTTTGCGCAATAACATTGCGCCAGTGATCGCCTCAATAATATTGATGGCCGTGTAGGTAAAATTAAGTGACTCGCCAGGGAAAAATAGCAAAGACGCACCGATGCTACCGAAGGAGCAAGCCAGTGCAATCCCGGGCCACATTCGTCCCGCATGACGGTAAAATGCCACCATCATGATAGAGGTGGGGAACCAAAGCGGTGCCAGTTGCGTTCCGAAGCGTGATAGCTCCAGCGAGAACAGCGTAAAGACAAAAGCCACCAGACCTAAACTGGCCAGGCGCAGTAGAGGATGAGGTAAGGTAACTAAAACATGTTGGGATTGTTTACTCATTACCACTCTACCCAAATAGCTGATGTCGCCCTGGAGGAGATGCCGGGCGCGTACTGTTTAATCTGAGATTATGCTAGTACAAACAATTTACAATTTATACGCCAGCTGCTCATAAATTAACACTCCCAAGCTATTAATTCATAAGGCGGGAGAATAAATGGCGTGCCTGCTTTAAAACTGACCATTTTAATTTGCGACAGGGACAGCATTGGTGCAGCCTGGGCTGGCATCGCGCCAATGAAATCCCTATAATTGCCGCGTTTGGCGTTTCGACGCCGCCCTTCCTTACATCCAGGTTAATCAGGTCGCTAAATTTATGACTGATCAGTCTCATCAGTGCGTCATTATCGGCATTGCCGGCGCATCGGCTTCCGGCAAGAGTCTTATTGCCAGTACTCTTTATCGCGAATTGCGCGAACAAGTGGGTGACGAACATATTGGCGTTATTCCCGAAGACAGTTATTACAAAGATCAAAGCCATCTGTCGATGGAAGAACGTGTAAAAACGAATTACGATCATCCGAACGCGATGGATCACAGCCTGCTGTTTCAGCATCTTCAAACGCTTAAACGCGGGTCGGCGATTGAATTACCCGTTTACAGCTATGTTGAGCACACGCGTACGCAAGACACCATTCATATTGAACCAAAGAAAGTGATTATCCTGGAAGGCATTCTGCTGCTGACGGATGCACGTTTGCGTGACGAGATGAACTTCTCTATTTTTGTTGATACACCACTGGACATTTGCCTGATGCGTCGTATCAAACGGGACGTGAATGAGCGAGGCCGCTCCATGGATTCAGTGATGGCGCAATACCAAAAAACCGTCCGTCCGATGTTCCTGCAATTTATTGAACCTTCAAAACAATACGCCGATATCATCGTGCCGCGTGGGGGTAAAAACCGCATCGCAATTGATATTCTGAAGGCGAAAATCAGTCAGTTCTTTGAATAAGTTCAGCGAATTGTGTACCGTTCAGTGATAACCTGGTTCACCCTTAGCACGTCTGGTGTTAAGGGGTTGAAGCACGAAAGGAGAAAGTGCCATGCGTTTATGTGACCGAGATATTGAAGCCTGGTTGGATGAAGGTCGTCTGTCGATCAATCCACGCCCTCCTGTCGAGCGAATCAATGGCGCAACGGTAGATGTGCGCCTTGGAAACAAATTTCGTACGTTCCGCGGTCATACGGCACCGTATATTGATTTGAGCGGACCGAAGGATGAAGTCAGTGCCGCGCTGGATCGCGTGATGAGTGATGAAATCGTTCTCGATGATGGTGAGGCGTTTTTCCTGCACCCGGGGGAATTAGCACTGGCTGTCACTCTGGAGTCCGTTACGCTGCCATCCGATCTCGTTGGCTGGTTAGACGGACGTTCGTCACTGGCGCGTCTGGGTCTGATGGTACACGTTACTGCACACCGCATCGATCCGGGCTGGTCGGGTTGCATTGTTCTGGAATTTTACAACTCCGGGAAATTACCGTTGGCCCTGCGCCCCGGCATGCCGATTGGCGCGCTGAGTTTTGAGCCGCTTTCCGGTCCGGCTGCGCGACCTTACAATCGTCGTCAGGATGCGAAATATCGCGACCAGCAGGGCGCTGTAGCCAGCCGGATTGATAAAGACTGAGTATTTGTCAGTCCATTGGGGATAGCATGAGACGATTTCTGACGACGCTGATGATTCTTCTGGTCGTGCTGGTGGCCGGTTTTTCCGCGTTAGTACTGTTGGTTAATCCGAATGATTTCCGCGCGTACATGGTAAAGCAGGTTGCTGCGCGTAGCGGATATCAGTTGCAGTTGGATGGTCCTTTGCGCTGGCATGTATGGCCTCAGCTAAGCATCCTCTCCGGGCGCATGGTGTTAACGGCTGAGGGTGCCAGCGAACCGCTGGTACGTGCCGACAATATGCGTCTTGATGTGGCGTTGTGGCCGTTACTGAGCCATCAGCTTGATGTTAAGCAGGTGATGCTCAAAGGTGCTGTGATCCAACTGACCCCACAAACCGAAGCGGTGCGCGGAGAAGATGCGCCCGTAGCTCCGAAAGATAATACGTTTCCTGATCTGGCAGACGATCGCGGATGGTCGTTTGATATCGCTCGTCTGCGGGTTGCTGACAGCGTTCTGGTATTTCAGCATGAAGACGATGAACAGATTACGGTTCGTGACATTCACCTGAATATGGAACAGGATGCCCAGCATCGCGGTACGTTCGACTTCACCGGACGCGTGAACCGCGATCAGCGTGATCTTGCGTTATCCCTTAGCGGCACCGTAGATGCTTCTGATTATCCGCACAATCTCGCGGCTAATATTGAGCAGCTTAGCTGGCAGTTACAGGGCGCCGACCTGCCGCAGCAGGGGATTCGCGGCCAGGGGCAGCTTCAGGCTCAATGGCAGGAAGATAAAAAACAGCTCGCATTTAGCCAGATTAAGATGACGGCTAATGACAGCTCTCTGACTGGGCAGGCTATGGTCGCGCTGGCGGATAAGCCGGAATGGTCGGTCGACCTGCGATTTGGTCAGCTCAATCTCGACAACCTGATTGTGCAACAGGATGCCGCTGCTGTAACAAACGGTGGGGCGCAACAGGGACAGAGTCAATCGACGCTGGCTCGACCGGTCATCGCCTCGCAGGTTGATGCCGTATCTTATCAAGGACTGAAGGGGTTTTCTGCGGATATTACATTGCAGGCGGACAAGGTTCTCTGGCGGAAAATGGCCTTTGATAATGTTTCCGCGAAGATATCTAACGATTCCGGATTGCTGAACATTGATGAGTTACAGGGAAAAAGCAATGGTGGGATTATCTCACTTCCCGGTACGCTGGATGCCAGAAAGACTCAGCCGCGAGCGGTCTTTCATCCACGTCTGGAAAATGTAGAAATTGGGACTATCCTCAAAGCCTTTGACTATCCGATTGCGCTGACGGGCAAGCTGTCGCTGACTGGCGATTTTTCAGGTTCAGATATTGACGCTCAGGCATTTCGTCACCACTGGCAGGGGCAGGCCAGCGTCGAGATGAGCGACACGCGTATGGAAGGGATGAACTTCCAGCAACTGGTGCAGCAGGCGGTTGAGCGCAGCGGCGGTGATGTAACATCGCAGCAAGATCTGGACAATGTCACCCGGCTGGATCGTTTTGTTACCGATCTGACGCTGAGTAACGGCAAGGTTATGCTGGACGACATGGAAGGGCAGTCCGCGATGCTGGCACTTTCAGGTAAAGGCACGTTAGATCTGGTTGAACAGAACTGTGATACACAGTTTAACGTACGCGTGCTGGGCGGCTGGAATGGGGAAAGCAAACTGATTGATTTCCTGAAAGCCACTCCCATTCCGCTTAGGGTCTACGGTAAGTGGCAGGCTTTAAACTACAACCTGCAGGTAGACCAGCTTCTGCGTAAGCACATGCAGGATGAAGCGAAACGCCGGTTGAATGACTGGGCCGATCGCAATAAAGACTCCCGCAACGGCAAGGACGTTAAAAAGCTGCTCGATAAACTCTGATTTGTATTGTCGGACAAGATGTCTTACGTCTTGTCCGACTTACAACACGTTACCTACACTTCGTAATCCATCTCTTCTTCATTATTGTGCAACGGTATTAACTGTACTTTTTGCACCCGGTGATTTTCTACCTGCAAGGTTTTCAGCAGGTAATCACCAACCTGAACTTCCTCCCCGGTTTTTGGAATGCGTTGCAAATACTCCATTAACAGCCCGGCAATCGTGTGATACTCACGTTTATCGTCCAGTGGAATAGGAACGTATTGCACCAGGTCCTCCAGTGGCATATGTCCGTTAGCTGTCCATGACCCATCGGCATTCTTCTGAATATCATGTCGGGCGTCGATCTCTTCCACCTCATTAGGCAAGTTACCGGCGATGGTTTCCATTACGTCACTCAGTGTCACGATCCCTTCAACCGAACCAAACTCATCAGCCACAAAAGCAAAGTGCGTCCGGGCGTTACGGAACTGCTCCAGCGCTGGAAGCAACGGCAGTGTCTCCGGGAATACCAACGGCTGGCGGATCAGGACGCGTAAGTCGAGTTGCTCGCCACGTAGCGATTGTTGCAGAAGGTCAATCACATGCACCACGCCAAGCAGATCTTCCTGTTCGTCTTCTCCGGTCACAACGAGGCGCGTATGCTGGTTTTTCTCCAGTAACGCGCGGATTTCTGTTTCAGGAGCATTGAGATCGATATGCTCAATATCATGACGTGAAGTCATGATGCTGCTGACGGTACGCTGATTCAGGTTCAGTACGCGCTCGATCATCCGGCGCTCCTGCGGGGCAAAAATCTGGCCGTCGTGATGATCCGCCAGCATAGCAGAGGTTTCTGCATCCAGTTCGGCGTCTTCTTTTTGTCCACTTAGCAGGCGCATAACCGCCTCGGCAGTACGCTGGCGCAAAGTATGGTTGGCTGACAGGAAACGACGGCGGTTAAAGATAGCTAACTGGTTCAGTGCTTCTATCATGACCGAGAACCCGATAGCGGCGTACAGATAGCCTTTCGGAATATGGAAGCCAAACCCTTCTGCGACCAGGCTGAAACCGATCATCAGCAGGAAGCTAAGGCACAGGATGACGATGGTTGGATGGCTGTTTACAAAACGGGTCAACGACTTGCTGGCCAGCACCATCAGGCTAATAGCAATAATGACAGCCGCCATCATAACCGCCAGGTGATCGACCATCCCCACGGCGGTGATCACTGAGTCCAGAGAGAAAATGGCATCCAGTACCACAATTTGTGCCACGACTCCCCAGAACTTAGCGCCTTTACGCTGGGTGGGGTTATCGCTGTCTTTTCCTTCCAGTCGCTCGTTAAGCTCCATTGTGGCTTTGAACAGCAGGAAGAATCCCCCGAATAGCATAATCAGGTCACGTGCACTGAAGCTCAGATCCCGGATGCTAAATAGTGGCGTGGTCAGCGTCACCAGCCAGGATATTGACGCCAGCAGCAGCAGGCGCATGACCATCGCGAGCAATAGTCCGGTAATACGCGCCTTGTCCCGCTGGCCAGGTGGCAGTTTTTCCGCGAGGATGGCAATAAAAACGAGGTTATCAATGCCAAGAACAAGTTCTATCACGATTAGCGTGACGAGTCCGGCCCAGATCGACGGATCGGCAATCCATTCCATAGTAAAAGCTATACCCATAGTTG
Source organism: Citrobacter sp. Marseille-Q3906 (assembly GCF_916618775.1). Taxonomy (NCBI): domain Bacteria; kingdom Pseudomonadati; phylum Pseudomonadota; class Gammaproteobacteria; order Enterobacterales; family Enterobacteriaceae; genus Citrobacter; species Citrobacter sp. Marseille-Q3906. The sequence goes on along the minus strand of NZ_CAKAKA010000002.1, from coordinate 2,182,491 downwards.
TATGACAATTGTCACAATTCGATCATGGATAAAGCCGACGGAAAATGCAATGGCGATAAGGGATTTCTCTGCCGTTTATATCTGGAGTGACACGAGATAATAGCCTTAAATTTACTACAGGATATAGTTTTATAAATATTAACATATTTAAGAAATATCGCAGGTTACGTAATTGCAGAGTGATAATGTCAATATCAATAAAATCCTAAAAATATAAAATTTGCGTCCTTAATATTAATCTTAAAAGCAAGGGGACGACGAGCTGTTTTCTTGCCTGTAACACCGTTAGCTGTAACAATTCTTTCCGTAATCACCAAAAGAGAAATATTACTATATCACCCCGCAGTGCTATTTCTGCTGCATTGTTGCTATGAAAGTGATGAAAATAGAGGGGCGAGAAAAATATAAATTAATCAGTGCATTGGTAGCTAAAGAAGCCAGGGGCGGTAGCGTGCCTGGTCGCCTGATGATAAGCCTGAATTAATCTGTCAACAGACTGCTGACGAATTCATTTTTTTAGGACTGATGCCGATTATATTTTCGTTTAATTAACGGCAATGTAAATGGCACAGGTGAAGACGCTATTTAGAATGCACGTGATAATTACTCTGCCAAAGTGATAAATAATCAATGATGAAATCCAAACTTAGATTAATACCAGTATTGGTATCGGTAATCTTGATCAACGGTTGTACCGTACTTCCGGGCAGCAATATGTCTACGATGGGTAAAGATGTGATCAAACAGCAGGATGCTGATTTTGATATCAATCGGATGGTGAATGTTTATCCACTAACCCCTCGACTGGTAGAGCAATTACGTCCACGACCGAATGTTGCACAACCCAATATGTCGCTGGACCAGGAGATTTCGGGGTACCAGTATCGGGTCGGCGCAGGTGATGTACTAAATGTGACCGTCTGGGATCATCCAGAACTCACAACGCCAGCGGGGCAATACCGAAGCTCAAGTGATACCGGCAACTGGGTTCAACCTGATGGCACCATGTTTTATCCCTACATTGGTAAAGTGAGCGTTGTTGGGAAAACGTTGGCAGAAATTCGTAGTGATATTACCGGGCGCCTTGCGAAGTACATTGCTGACCCGCAGGTGGACGTTAATATCGCTGCTTTCCGCTCGCAGAAGGCGTATGTCTCAGGGCAGGTTAATAAATCCGGCCAGCAGGCCATCACCAACGTTCCGTTAACTATCCTTGATGCGATTAACGCCGCCGGTGGACTGACCGAGGCGGCGGACTGGCGTAACGTTGTGCTCACCCATAGTGGACAGGAGCAACGTATTTCCCTGCAGGCGCTGATGCAAAATGGCGATCTGAGCCAGAACCGTCTGCTCTATCCTGGCGACATTCTGTTTGTCCCACGTAATGACGATCTTAAAGTCTTCGTGATGGGGGAAGTGAAAAAACAGAGCACCCTCAAAATGGACTTCAGCGGGATGACGCTTACCGAAGCGCTGGGAAATGCGGAAGGTATCGACCTGACCACCTCCAATGCCAGCGGTATCTTCGTCATTCGACCGTTAAAAGGCGAGGGCGAACGCAGCGGCAAAATTGCCAATATCTACCAACTGGATATGTCAGATGCGACCTCTCTGGTGATGGCGACCTCTTTCCGACTTCAGCCATACGACGTGGTGTATGTCACGACCGCGCCGGTTTCTCGCTGGAACCGTTTGATCAATCAGTTGCTGCCGACTATCAGCGGTGTTCGTTACATGACGGATACGGCCAGCGACCTTCACAACTGGTAATCGCCATGTTTAACAAGATATTAGTCGTTTGCGTGGGGAACATTTGCCGCTCCCCAACGGCAGAACGTTTGTTAAGGCAATTTCATCCGGCGTTGACGGTCTCTTCCGCGGGCCTGGGCGCGTTGGTCGGCAAAGGTGCGGATCCCAAAGCCATTAGCGTGGCTCTGACACACGACCTGTCTCTTGCAAATCATAGCGCGCGTCAAATTTCGGGGCGAATGTGTCGGGAGTATGACCTGATCCTGACCATGGAAAAGCGCCACATTACAGCACTGTGTGAAATGGTGCCGGAGATGCGGGGCAAAGTGATGCTTTTTGGTCACTGGGACGGTGAGCGTGAAATCCCCGATCCCTATCGCAAAAGCCACGAAGCATTTGACTCGGTATACGCATTACTTGAACGGTCTGCCCGCCAATGGGCTAAGGCGCTGAACGCGGAGCAGGATAAACAATGACGGAAAAAATAAAACAGTCTGCCACGCCGGTAACAGGCAACGATGAAATCGATATCGGTCGCCTGGTGGGGACGGTTATAGAAGCGCGTTGGTGGGTGCTTGGCATAACCACTGCTTTTGCGCTGTGTGCTGCGATCTACACCTTGTTTGCCACCCCTATCTACAGTGCTGATGCTCTGGTGCAAATTGAGCAAAATACCGGTAACTCGCTGGTTCAGGATATTGGTTCAGCGTTATCGAACAAGCCCCCGGCTTCTGAAGCCGAAATCCAGCTTATCCAGTCGCGACTGGTATTGGGTAAAACGGTGGACGATCTCGATTTGGATATCGCCGTCACCAAAAATACGTTTCCCTTTTTCGGCGCGGGCTGGGAGCGACTCATGGGCCGCCAGAACGAAACGGTCAAAGTGACGACATTCACTTTTCCAAAGCCGATGAATGAACAGATCTTTACGCTGACCGTGCTGAATGCCAAAAGTTACCAACTGACGAGCGACGGGGGTTTTAGCGCCCGGGGGCAGGTCGGAAAGTTGTTAAACCACGATGGGGTTACGATGCAGGTCCAGGCAATTCATGCCAGTCCCGACAGCGAATTCACCATCAGTAAATTTTCCACGCTTGGGATGATCAATACCCTGCAAAATAACCTGAGCGTCACTGAAACCGGGAAAGACACCGGCGTATTGAGCCTGACATTTACCGGTGAAGACCGGGAGCAGATCCGCCAGATCCTCGACAGTATTACCCGTAACTACCTGGAACAAAACGTGGCGCGTAAATCTGAAGAGGCGGCCAAAAGCCTGGCGTTTCTGGCAAAGCAACTGCCCGAGGTGCGTAACCACCTGGATGTTGCGGAAAATAAACTGAATGCGTTTCGCCAGGATAAGGACTCAGTAGATCTTCCGCTGGAGGCGAAAGCGGTACTGGATTCGATGGTGAATATTGATGCTCAGCTGAATGAACTGACGTTCAAAGAAGCTGAAATTTCCAAACTGTTCACCAAAGCGCACCCGGCGTATCGCACGCTGCTGGAAAAACGCCAGGCGCTGGAAGATGAGAAAAGCAAACTGAACGGGCGCGTGACCGCAATGCCGAAAACGCAGCAGGAAATTGTCCGCCTGACCCGCGATGTTGAGTCTGGTCAGCAGGTTTATATGCAGTTACTGAACAAACAGCAGGAGCTGAAGATAACCGAAGCCAGTACGGTAGGTGATGTTCGTATTGTTGACCCCGCCATTGCTCAGCCTGGCGTACTGAAACCGAAAACTGCGCTGATAATTCTCGGTAGCATTATCCTTGGCCTGATGCTTTCAGTTGTTGGCGTTCTGCTGCGTTCTCTGTTTAATCGTGGGATCGAGAATCCTCAGGTGTTGGAAGAGAACGGTATCAGTGTATATGCCAGTATTCCTCTTTCTGAGTGGCAAAAAGCACGTGATAGCGTCAAAACCATTAAAGGTGTTAAGCGTTACAAACAAAGTCAGCTGTTGGCGGTGGGGAATCCGACCGACCTGGCGATAGAAGCAGTACGCAGCCTGCGTACCAGCCTGCATTTTGCCATGATGCAGGCGCGCAACAATGTGCTGATGCTTACCGGGGTCAGCCCGTCAATTGGGAAAACGTTTGTCTGCGCCAACCTGGCGGCGGTCATTAGTCAGACCCACAAACGCGTTCTGCTGATCGACTGCGATATGCGCAAAGGCTATACGCACGAACTGCTCGGGACCAATAACGTCAATGGTCTGTCCGATCTCCTCATTGGTAAGGGTGACCTCTCGTCCTGTGCAAAACCAACCTCAATCGCGAATTTTGATCTGGTCCCGCGCGGACAGGTTCCACCGAATCCTTCAGAACTTTTGATGAGTGAACGCTTTGGCGAACTGATGGCCTGGGCAAGCTCGAACTATGATCTGGTGCTCATCGATACCCCGCCAATACTGGCAGTGACCGATGCGGCGATTGTGGGACGTCATGCCGGCACTACGCTGATGGTCGCCCGTTATGCCGTCAACACCCTGAAAGAAGTCGAAACCAGCCTGAGCCGCTTTGAACAAAACGGCATTCAGGTGAAAGGGGTGATCCTCAACTCTATCTTCCGTCGCGCCAGTGGATACCAGGATTACGGCTACTACGAATATGAGTACATGTCGGATTCGAAGTAATTAATGAACGGTGCCGGTAGGTGGCATAAACGCGCTTTATCTGGCCGACAAACGTATCTCGATCTGGGGAATGAGAATGACAACAGACAACCCGCTAATTTCAATTTATATGCCGACCTGGAACCGTCAGCAACTGGCTATCCGGGCAATTAAATCGGTGCTGCGCCAGGACTATCCTCACTGGGAGATGATCATTGTGGATGATTGTTCTTCGTCCTGGGAGCAGTTGCAGCAGTTTGTCGATGAGCTGAACGATCCACGTGTTACCTATATTCATAATGCCATTAACTCCGGGGCATGCGCGGTACGCAATCAGGCCATTATGCAGGCCAGCGGGCAATACATTACGGGGATTGATGACGACGACGAGTGGACGCCAAACCGTTTGAGCGTCTTCCTCAAATATCGCCATCAACTGGTGACTCGTGCGTTTCTCTATGCCGATGACTATGTCTGCGAAGGCGAGGTCTATTCGCAGCCAGCCAGTCTGCCGCTCTACCCAAAGTCCGTGTACTCGCGACGTAAATTCTATAAGCGCAACATTATTGGTAATCAGGTCTTTACCTGGGCCTGGCGCTTTAAAGCGTGCCTGTTCGATACAACGTTGAAAGCCGCACAGGATTACGACATTTTCCTGCGTATGGTGGTGGCGTATGGCGAGCCATGGAAGGTACAAGAGGCAACGCAAATTCTGCATGTTAATCACGGCGAGATGCGTATTACATCATCACCACGAAAATTCTCCGGTTACTTCCAGTTCTACCGCAAGCACAAAGGCAAATTTGACCGGGCCAGCAAAAAATATCAGCTGTTTACTCTCTATCAGATCCGTAACAAACGAATGAACTGGCGCACGTTGTTGACGTTACTTTCAGTGCGTAACAGCAAGCGTCTGGCCGCCGGGCTGAGAGGACGTTAAATATGCTGGAAGATTTACGTGCGAACGGCTGGAGCCTGCGTCCCTGCTGCATGGTAGGGGCGTATCGGATTGCTCATTTTTGCTCCGTGTGGCGTAAAAAAAACGTGCTGAACAACTTGTGGGCAGCACCGATATTGGTGATGTATCGCCTTATCACTGAATGTGTATTTGGCTATGAAATTCAGGCAGCAGCAACTATCGGTCGTCGTTTTACCATCCATCATGGCTATGGGGTAGTTATCAACAAACATGTAGTGGCAGGTGACGATTTTACCCTTCGCCATGGCGTTACCATCGGTAATGTTGGTGCAAAAGATATGGCCTGCCCGGTGATTGGTAACGGTGTTGAGCTGGGGGCTAATGTCATTCTGCTTGGCGCTATCACCATTGGTCATAACGTGACGATTGGCGCAGGCAGCGTTGTACTTGATGACGTTCCTGACGACGCGCTGGTGGTGGGTGAAAAAGCACGGGTTAAAGCAACGAAATGAATATATTACAGTTTAATGTCCGACTCGCAGAAGGAGGGGCAGCAGGGGTAGCTTTGGATCTGCACCTGCGCGCGCTGGATAAAGGGTTGTCGTCGCGTTTTGTGTATGGTTATGGCAAAGGCGGCAAGAGAAGTATCAGCCACGACAACTATCCACACGTGATTAAGCACACGCCACGCCTGACGTCGGCGGCGAATATTGCGCTGTTTCGTCTGGCTAACCGCGACCTGTTTGGCAATCTCGATAATTTGTACCGCACAGTTACCCGTACATCTGGTCCACTGGTGCTGCATTTTCATGTGCTGCACAGCTACTGGCTGAATCTGGAAGAGGTAGTGGCGTTTTGCCAAAAGGTGAAGTTGCATAAACCCGATATCACCTTCGTCTGGACACTACATGATCACTGGAGTGTCACCGGTCGCTGTGCCTTTACCGACGGCTGTGAGGGCTGGAAAACTGACTGTCAGAAATGCCCAACGCTGACCAACTATCCCCCAGTAAAAGTCGATAAGGCGCACCAACAACTGCCCGGCAAACGACAGATGTTTCGCGCCATGCTGGCGTTAGGCTGCCAGTTCATCTCTCCCAGTCAGCATGTAGCCGATGCGTTTAACCACCTGTACGGCGCAGGACGCTGTCGCATTATTAATAACGGGATTGATATTGCAACGGAAGCCATTCTCTCTGACCTGCCACAGGCAATGGAACATCACAGCAGGCCGAAAATTGCAGTAGTGGCTCACGACTTGCGCTATGACGGTAAAACGAACCAGCAACTGGTGCGCCAGATGGTCGCGCTGGGCGACAAGATAGAGCTACATACCTTCGGTAAGTTTTCGCCGTTTACCGGGGTGAACGTAACCAATCACGGATTTGAAACCGATAAGGGCAACTTAATGAGTGCTCTTAATCAAATGGATGGGCTGGTATTCAGTTCCCGGGTTGATAACTATCCGTTGATTTTATGCGAAGCGCTATCTATCGGTGTGCCGGTGATCGCCACGCATAGCGAGGCAGCGCAGGAAGTGCTGGCTAAATCGGGAGGAAAAACGTTCAGCGACGCTGATGTCCTGCGACTGGTACAACTGAATAAGTCAGAAATAGCTCAGGCTGTATTCGCTACTTCGCTTGCGACGTTTAGCCAGCGTAGTCGGGCTGCATACAGCGGGCAACAGATGCTGGAGGAATATGTCTCGTTCTATCAGAATCTGTAGCTACCTGATGTTACCGCTGCTGTATCTGCTGGTTAATGTCAAACTTGCACAACTGGGAGAAAGTTTTCCCGTCACGATCGTCACTTTTTTACCGGTTCTGTTGTTGCTGTTTATTGAACGCATCAATATCAAAAAGTTGCTGATTGCGCTCGGTGTCGGTGGAGGACTGACAGCATTTAACTATCTGTTCGGTCAGTCGCTGGATGCAAGCAAATATGTCACCTCCGCGATGCTTTTTGTGTATACCGTGATCATCATTGGTATGGTGTGGAGTATTCGGTTCAAAACGATTTCGCCGCATAACTATCGGAAAATTTTACGTTCCTTTTGGCTGGTAGTAGGGCTGGTGGTGGGGCTTGCTGCGATTGAAATGACACAGATTATTCTGAGCGGTAGCAGTAGCGTAATGGAAGTTATTTCGAAATATCTTATTTACAGCAATAGTTATGTTCTGAACTTTATTAAGTTTGGTGGCAAACGTACTACCGCACTCTATTTCGAACCGGCATTTTTCGCTCTGGCCTTAATCTCAATTTGGCTCAGTATCAAACAGTTTGGTATCAAAACGCCTAAGTCCGATGCTATGATTCTGTTAGGGGTAATATTATCAGGATCGTTTTCGGGGGTGATGACATTTATCTTGTTTTATTTACTGGAGTGGGTGTTCCAGTATTTGAATAAAGATGCGATAAAAAAGAAGTTACCGTTGGCGATTATCTCACTAAGCGTGTTTCTGATTGGAGTGGTATTTGCATTTCCATACATCTCGACGCGTCTGGGAGATTTAGGTACAGAAGGTTCGTCATCGTATTATCGTATCGTCGGCCCATTGGTAATGGTTGGTTATTCTCTGCTGAATATTGATGGCGTAGTCAGATTCGGCTCACTTTATGAGTATGTTGCGTCATTCGGAATTTTTAACGGTGCGGATGTAGGTAAAACGATAGACAATGGTTTGTATTTGTTGATTATCTATTTTTCATGGTTTGCCGTGATATTAGCCCTCTGGTATATGGGGACAGTCATGAAAATGATGCTGAATGCGTTTGGCGATAATCAGAATTATCGGGTGCAGCTTTATCTTTTTACGCCATTGTCGTTGTTTTTCACCGGTTCAGTATTTAGTCCGGAATACGCTTTTTTAATTGTGTGTCCGTTTATTTTGCGCAAGGCGTTGAATATCGCGAGGTAATTTACATGCTGCTCAGTATTATCACCGTCGCCTTTCGCAATTTGGAAGGGGTTATCAAAACTCACGCGTCACTGTCTCACCTGGCGCAGGCGGGAGATATCAGCTTTGAGTGGATTGTCGTTGATGGTGGCTCCACTGACGGTACGTCAGCGTATCTTGAGGATCTTAACGGAGAGCACAGGTTACGCTTTGTCAGCGAGCCGGATAACGGTATTTATGATGCGATGAATAAAGGTATTGCGCTGGCGCGCGGGCGGTTCGCTTTGTTCCTTAACTCCGGGGATGTTCTACATGCAGATGCCGCAAAGTTTGTTCGTCAGCTGAAAGCGCAAAGTGATAACGCGATGGTTATCGGTGATGCGTTACTGGATTTCGGTGATGGTAATAAAATTAAACGCCGGGCTAAACCAGGCTGGTATATCTATCACAGCTTACCGGCCAGCCATCAGGCGATTTTTTTTCCGGTTAGCGGATTGAATGTCTGGCGTTATGACTTGCAATATAAAATATCCTCAGATTATGCATTGGCTGCCAAATTATATAAGTGCGGATTTTCTTTTAAAAAAATCACCGGACTGGTGTCAGAGTTCTCTATGGGCGGTGTGTCTACTACGAATAATCTGGTATTATGCCGGGATGCAAAAAAAGTGCAGCGACAGATATTACGGATGCCAGGTTTTTGGGCTGAGCTTTCCTGGTATTTACGCCTGCGAACAACCGGTAAGACAAAAACCTTATATGGTAAAACGTAGGGGCACACTATGCAGAATTTAAATGGCTTCTCAGTACCGAAAGGTTTTCGCGGTGGCGGCGCCATTAAAGTGCAATTATGGTGGGCAGTACAGGCGACATTATTTCGGCTGTCACCACAGGTGATGTATCGCTGGCGCGCATTTTTATTACGAATGTTTGGCGCGAAAATAGGAAAAAACGTAGTAATCAGACCTTCAGTAAAAATTACTTATCCGTGGAAATTAACCCTGGGAGATTATGCCTGGGTAGGTGATGACACGGTTTTATATACGCTGGGTAATATTACGATTGGTGCGCACGCGGTTATTTCACAGAAAAGTTATTTATGCACCGGGAGTCATGATTGCACCAGTCAATATTTTGATATTACCGCCACGCCGATTGTTGTTGGTGAGAAATGCTGGCTGGCGACGGATGTTTTTGTTGCTCCTGGTGTGACGATTGGCGATGGCACCGTAGTGGGTGCACGAAGCAGCGTTTTTAAATCGCTGCCGGCAAATACCGTTTGTCGGGGTAATCCCGCAGTTGTTACGCGCAAACGCGTCGAAAAAGTTACTCCCTGAGGGGATCATTTAAGAGGTGAAAACATGTCAAAAGTCGCTCTCATTACTGGCGTAACCGGGCAGGATGGTTCCTATCTGGCAGAGCTTTTGCTGGAAAAAGGTTATGAAGTGCATGGTATTAAACGCCGTGCATCATCGTTTAACACCGAACGCGTGGACCATATTTACCAGGATCCGCATTCGGGTAATCCCAAATTCCATCTGCACTATGGCGATCTGACGGATACCTCCAACCTGACCCGGATTTTACAGGAAGTTCAACCGGATGAAGTTTATAACTTGGGGGCGATGAGCCACGTAGCGGTGTCATTTGAATCACCGGAATATACCGCTGACGTCGATGCGATTGGCACGCTGCGCCTGCTGGAGGCGATCCGCTTCCTCGGTCTCGAAAAGAAAACCCGTTTTTATCAGGCATCCACCTCTGAATTGTATGGCCTGGTACAGGAAATTCCGCAGAAAGAGACCACGCCGTTTTATCCGCGATCGCCGTATGCAGTTGCCAAACTGTATGCCTACTGGATCACCGTCAACTACCGTGAATCCTACGGCATGTTCGCCTGTAACGGCATTCTGTTTAACCACGAATCCCCGCGCCGGGGGGAAACCTTTGTCACGCGGAAAATTACCCGCGCGATTGCCAATATCGCCCAGGGGCTGGAGTCGTGTCTGTATCTCGGCAATATGGATTCCCTGCGCGACTGGGGACATGCCAAAGATTACGTCAGGATGCAGTGGATGATGCTGCAACAGGAAACACCAGAAGATTTTGTTATTGCCACTGGTGTGCAGTATTCCGTACGTCAGTTTGTGGAAATGGCGGCGGCACAGTTGGGCATTAAATTGCGCTTTGAAGGTCAGGGCGTGAACGAAAAAGGGATTGTCGTTTCCGTGACCGGCCATGATGCCCCAGGTGTTAAACCGGGCGATGTGATGATTGCTGTCGATCCGCGTTATTTCCGTCCGGCTGAGGTAGAAACTCTGCTGGGCGATCCGGCCAGGGCTCACGAAAAACTGGGCTGGAAACCGGAAATTACGCTGCGCCAGATGGTCTCTGAAATGGTTGCCAACGATCTGGAGGCGGCGAAGCGACATTCTCTGCTGAAATCCCATGGGTATGAGGTCGCCATCGCGCTGGAGTACTGAGGATGATGAAACAACGTATTTTTGTGGCGGGCCATCGCGGGATGGTGGGGTCTGCCATCGTGAGGCAACTGGCGCAGCGCGATAACGTTGAGTTGGTGCTGCGTACCCGTGATGAGCTTAATCTGCTGGACGGGAATGCGGTGCGTCACTTCTTCGCGACCGAACGTATTGACCAGGTGTATCTGGCAGCGGCAAAAGTGGGTGGTATTGTGGCAAATAATACTTATCCTGCTGATTTTATTTATGAAAATATGATGATTGAGAGCAATGTTATTCATGCGGCTCATCAGCATAACGTGAATAAGCTGCTCTTCCTCGGCTCATCATGCATTTACCCGAAGATGGCCAGACAGCCGATGCACGAAAGTGAACTATTGCAGGGGGCGCTTGAACCCACTAATGAACCGTATGCGATTGCAAAAATTGCCGGGATCAAGTTGTGCGAGTCATACAACCGTCAATATGACCGCGACTATCGTTCGGTAATGCCCACCAATCTATACGGGCCGCACGACAATTTTCATCCGAGCAATTCGCATGTGATCCCGGCGTTGCTGCGCCGCTTTCATGATGCCTGTAATCAAAATGCGGCGGACGTTGTGGTGTGGGGGAGCGGGACGCCGATGCGCGAGTTCCTGCATGTGGATGATATGGCCGCGGCCAGTATTCATGTGATGGAGCTGGCTCGCGAAGTCTGGCGAGAGCACACCCAGCCGATGTTGTCGCATATCAACGTAGGTACAGGTGTTGACTGCACTATTCGCGAACTGGCGCAGACTATCGCGAAGGTAGTGGGCTACAAAGGGCGCGTGGTGTTTGATGCCTCGAAACCGGATGGTACACCACGGAAGTTGCTCGATGTCACGCGACTACACCAGCTTGGCTGGTATCACGAAGTGTCGCTGGAGGCCGGACTTGCCAGCACCTGGCAGTGGTTCCTTGAGAATCAGCAGCGGTATCGGGGGTAATTATGTTTTTACGCCATGAAGATTTTGCCACCGTCGTGCGCTCTGCCCCGTTGGTGGCTATTGATTTGATTGTGGAAAACGCGCGTGGCGAGTACCTGTTTGGTCAGCGCATCAATCGCCCGGCTCAGGGATACTGGTTTGTACCGGGGGGGCGGGTGCAAAAAGATGAGCCGCTTCACATGGCCTTCGAACGCCTGACCGAAGCCGAACTGGGGCTGCGTTTATCGATATCCGCAGGCAAGTTTTATGGGGTCTGGCAGCACTTTTATGACGATAACTTTTCCGGTGAGGATTTCTCGACCCACTACATCGTGCTCGGTTTTCGTCTGCGGGTGCAGCAAAATGAACTGCAATTGCCTGATGCCCAGCATGAGGCGTATCGCTGGCTAACACCTGAGGCACTGTTGGAGTGTGAGAACGTGCACGATAATAGCCTGGCGTACTTTATGCCGGAGCGTCAGCCCGGAGTGGCGGGAATATGAAGATCCTGGTGTATGGCATTAACTATTCTCCCGAGCTAACTGGCATCGGCAAGTACACCGGTGAGATGGTGGAGTGGATGGCGCGCAAAGGGCATGACGTTCGGGTGATCACCGCGCCTCCTTATTATCCACAGTGGAAAGTAAACGGTCGCTATTCCTGCTGGCGCTACCGTCGTGAGGAGGGTGATGCCATTGTCTGGCGTTGTCCGCTGTACGTGCCTGAACAGCCATCAACGCTTAAGCGACTGCTGCATTTAGGCAGTTTCGCTCTGAGTAGTTTTTTCCCGCTAATGGCCCAGCGTCGCTGGAAACCGGATCGCATTATTGGTGTAGTGCCAACGCTGTTTTGTACGCCTGGCATGCGGTTGCTGGCCTGGCTTTCCGGGGCGCGGACGCTGCTGCACATCCAGGACTATGAAGTTGACGCTATGTTAGGGCTCGGGATGGTCGGGAAAAGCAAAAGCAGCGCAGTGGCGAAACTGGCCAGCGCTTTTGAGCGCAGTGGCCTGCACAGTGTGGACCATGTTTCGACAATCTCTCGTTCCATGATGAACAAAGCTGAGGGAAAAGGCGTCGCGCCGCAGAAGGTTATTTTCTTTCCTAACTGGTCGGAAGTGGCGCGTTTTCGTGAGGTGTCCACAGCCGATGCTCAGGCACTACGTCAGTACCTTGGTTTGCCTGAAGATCAAAAAATCATTCTCTACTCAGGCAATGTTGGAGAAAAACAGGGACTGGAAAGCGTGATTGATGCGGCAGTTCAACTTAGCAATCAACCATGGTTGTTTGTGATCGTCGGGCAGGGTGGTGGAAAAGCGCGGCTGGAGAAGATGGTCAGTGAACTCGGTCTGCACAACGTGAAATTTTTCCCCTTGCAGTCTTATGACGCGCTACCTGCGTTACTGAAGATGGGCGATTGCCATTTAGTCGTGCAAAAACGTGGTGCGGCGGATGCCGTTTTGCCTTCAAAACTGACCAATATACTCGCTGTTGGCGGCAATGCAGTGATCACCGCCGAGCCTGAAACCGAACTCGGTCAGCTCTGTGAAAGCTATCCGGGGATTGCGGTTCGCGTGGAGCCGGAGTCGGTGAGTGCATTGGTCAGTGGTATTGAACAGGCGTTGATGATGCCAAAAGTAAACACGGTGGCGCGAAATTATGCCGAAAGCACGCTGGATAAAGAAAATGTGCTCACCCAATTTATTGCAGATATACGGGGATAAATCATGAGTCAATCCAAACTCTTTCCGGTCGTTATGGCCGGTGGCTCTGGTAGTCGGTTGTGGCCGTTGTCCCGTGTACTGTATCCAAAACAGTTCTTGTGCCTGAAAGGCGATCTCACCATGTTGCAGACCACAATTTGTCGTCTGAACGGCGTAGAGTGCGAAAGCCCGGTCGTTATCTGCAATGAACAACACCGTTTCATCGTGGCGGAACAGTTACGACAACTTAATAAGCTGACCGAGAACATTATCCTTGAACCCGCAGGGCGCAATACAGCCCCAGCGATTGCGCTGGCTGCGCTTGCGGCAAAACGTCACACCCTGCAGAGGGATCCGCTACTGTTGGTGCTGGCAGCTGATCATGTGATTACCAACGAAGAGGCTTTTCGCGAAGCGGTTCGCAATGCCATGCCGTATGCCGATGCGGGTAAACTGGTGACATTTGGCATCGTGCCGGATCAGGCTGAAACTGGCTACGGTTATATTCGGCGTGGCGATGTTTCCCCCACCAATACCGATGCTGTCGCTTTTGACGTTGCGCAGTTTGTTGAGAAACCCAATCTTGAAACCGCGCGGGGTTATGTGGCAAGCGGCGATTACTACTGGAACAGCGGTATGTTTTTGTTCCGTGCCGGTCGCTACCTCGAAGAACTGAGAAAGTACCGTCCCGATATTTTCGACGCCTGTGAGAATGCCATGAGCATGGCCGATCCCGATCTTGATTTCGTTCGCGTTGATGAAGAGGCCTTTCTCGCCTGCCCGGAAGAGTCGGTGGACTATGCGGTGATGGAGCATACGGCTGACGCAGTAGTGATGCCGATGAACGCGGGCTGGAGTGATGTGGGTTCGTGGTCATCGCTGTGGGAAATCAGCGCCCATACCGCCGAAGGTAATGTGCATCACGGCGACGTGATTAGCCACAAAACTGAAAACAGCTATGTCTACGCGGAGTCAGGCCTGGTGACGACTGTTGGTGTGAAGGATCTGGTGGTGGTACAGACCAAAGATGCGGTGTTGATTGCCGATCGCAACGCGGTACAGGATGTGAAAAAGGTGGTTGAACAGATTAAAGCTGACGGACGCCATGAACACCATATTCACCGTGAAGTGTACCGTCCGTGGGGCAAGTATGACTCTATTGATGCCGGAGAACGCTACCAGGTGAAGCGTATTACCGTTAAACCGGGTGAGGGGTTGTCTGTGCAGATGCATCATCACCGCGCCGAACATTGGGTGGTGGTGGCCGGTACAGCTAAGGTGACAGTCAATGACGACATCAAACTGCTTGGCGAAAATGAGTCGGTCTATATTCCTCTGGGGGCGACTCATTGCCTGGAGAACCCCGGAAAAATTCCGCTAGACCTGATTGAAGTGCGCTCGGGATCCTATCTCGAAGAGGACGATGTGGTGCGCTTTGAGGACCGCTACGGACGGGTTTAACGCTACAAATCTGCAGGCCCGGTAAGCACAGCGTTATCGGGCAAATAATGACAACAACCTGTTTTGGCCATATTCCGGTCAGGGCTAACTGTTGCCTGAAAAAGGGGTAATCATGACGAAATTAACCTGTTTCAAAGCCTACGATATTCGCGGCAAGCTAGGCGACGAGCTGAATGAAGACATTGCATGGCGTATTGGCCGCGCCTGTGGTGAATTCCTGCAACCGAAAACGGTGGTACTGGGCGGCGATGTGCGTCTGAGTAGCGAAGCGCTTAAGCTGGCGCTGGCGAAAGGGCTGCAGGACGCGGGGGTGGACGTACTGGATCTTGGTATGTCAGGCACTGAAGAGATTTACTTCGCGACGTTTCACCTTGGTGTTGACGGTGGTATCGAAGTCACCGCCAGCCATAACCCGATGGATTACAATGGGATGAAGCTGGTACGTGAAGGCGCGAGACCCATCAGTGGCGATACCGGCCTGCGAGACGTGCAGCGCCTGGCACAGTCTAACGATTTTCCGCCCGTCAACCCGACAACACGCGGTAGTTACAAGACTATTAATCTGCGTGACGCTTACATTGACCATCTGCTGAGTTATATCAACGTCAACAATCTGCAACCGATAAAGCTGGTGCTTAATTCTGGTAACGGTGCGGCAGGTCCGGTGGTGGATGCCATTGAAGCCCGGTTTAAGACGCTGGGCGTGCCGGTTGAATTCATCAAAATTCACAATACCCCTGATGGCTCCTTCCCTAATGGTATTCCCAACCCACTGTTACCGGAATGTCGTGAAGATACCCGGAATGCGGTGATTGAACACGGTGCGGATATGGGGATTGCTTTTGACGGGGATTTTGACCGTTGCTTCCTGTTCGATGAGAAGGGCCAGTTTATCGAGGGTTACTACATCGTTGGCCTGCTGGCACAGGCATTTCTGGAGAAACATCCAGGGGCCAAAATTATCCATGACCCGCGTTTGTCCTGGAACACGGTGGATGTGGTGAACACTGCGGGAGGCACGCCGGTGATGTCGAAAACCGGCCACGCTTTTATCAAAGAGCGTATGCGTCATGAAGATGCGGTTTACGGCGGTGAGATGAGCGCCCATCACTATTTCCGCGATTTTGCTTACTGCGATAGTGGGATGATCCCGTGGTTGCTGGTAGCGGAATTGCTGTGTCTGAAAAGACAGTCGCTGGGCGAACTGGTACGTGACCGGATGGCGGCGTACCCGGCGAGTGGCGAAATTAACAGCACGCTGGCGGAGCCGGCAGTGGCTATCAATCGTGTGGAACAACATTTTTCAGGTGAGGCGCTGACGGTGGACAGAACCGATGGTATCAGCATGTCATTTGCCGACTGGCGCTTCAATTTACGTTCCTCCAATACCGAACCCGTGGTGCGCCTTAATGTGGAATCGCGCGGAGATATTCCGTTGATGGAAGCGCGAACACGCACTCTTCTGGCGTTGCTGAATCAGTAATGCCGGTTCTTCCGGACGGGTTGACTAACAGGAACCACGATGACACATCTAAAAAAGCGCGAACGAACCAAAACCAATGCGTCGTTAATCTCGATGGTGCAACGCTTTTCGGATATCACCATCATGTTTGGCGGACTGTGGATGGTCTGCGAATTGGCCGGTTTGCCTTTCCTGTACATGCACCTGCTGGTGGCGTTAATCACGCTGGTGGTTTTTCAGATGCTGGGCGGAATAACGGATTTTTACCGCTCCTGGCGCGGCGTCAAAATATCCACTGAGCTGGTGTTACTGCTGCAAAACTGGACGCTGAGTCTGATTTTTAGTGCGGGATTGATTGCCTTTAATAACGATTTTGATAACCGACTGGCCCTGTGGCTGGCGTGGTATTTGCTTTCAAGCATCGGCCTGGTGCTGTGTCGTGCTTTTATTCGCTTCGGTGCGGGATGGTTGCGAAACCGCGGTTATAACACTCGACGGGTAGCAGTTGCAGGCGATCTCCCCGCAGGGCAGATGCTGCTGGATAGTTTTCGCCATGAACCGTGGCTCGGTTTTGAGGTGGCTGGCGTCTATCATGACCCAGAGCCTGGAAGAAACTCTCGTGACTGGGCCGGAAATCTGCAACAACTGGTGGATGACGCCAAAGCTTCACGCATTCATAACGTCTATATCGCAATGTCGATGAACGAAGGGGCACGCGTAAAAAAACTGGTGCGCGACCTGGCTGATACCACCTGTTCGGTGATCCTTATTCCCGATGTCTTTACTTTCAATATCCTGCACTCGCGGATTGAAGAGATGAACGGTGTGCCGGTTGTCCCCTTGTATGACACGCCGCTGTCAGGCATTAACCGTCTGCTGAAACGCGCGGAAGATATCGTGCTGGCGTCGTTAATTCTGTTGCTTATTTCTCCGGTGTTATGCGCCATTGCGCTGATGGTGAAGCTGACCTCAAAGGGACCAGTCATTTTTCGCCAGACGCGTTACGGCATAGACGGCAAACCGATCAAAGTCTGGAAATTTCGCTCCATGAAGGTAATGGAAAACGATGCGGTGGTGACTCAGGCGACCCAGAACGATCCGCGTGTGACCCGCATAGGCAACTTCCTGCGCCGCACTTCGCTTGATGAACTGCCGCAGTTTATTAATGTGCTGACGGGGGGGATGTCTATTGTCGGTCCACGTCCGCATGCGGTGGCGCATAACGAACAGTATCGTCAGTTGATTGAAGGTTACATGCTGCGCCATAAGGTGAAACCCGGCATTACCGGTTGGGCGCAAATCAATGGCTGGCGTGGTGAAACCGATACGCTGGAAAAAATGGAAAAACGCGTTGAGTTTGACCTTGAGTACATTCGTGAATGGAGCGTGTGGTTCGATATCAAGATTGTTTTTCTGACGGTGTTTAAAGGCTTTGTGAATAAAGCGGCGTATTAATATGAGCTTACGAGAAAAAACCCTCAACGGCGCAAAGTGGTCAGCAATTGCCACGGTGATCATCATTGGCCTTGGCCTGATCCAGATGACTGTACTGGCGCGCATTATTGATAGCCATCAGTTCGGGCTGTTAACCGTGTCGCTGGTGATTATCGCGCTGGCAGATACGCTGTCAGATTTTGGTATCGCCAATTCTATTATTCAGCGCAAAGAGATCGGTTATGTTGAACTCACCACCCTGTACTGGATAAACGTTGGGCTGGGTATTGTTGTTTGCGTAGCGATGTTTCTGCTCAGTGATACGATTGCCAGTGTACTGAACACCCCCGATCTGGCGCCGCTGATAAAAGCGCTGTCGCTGGCGTTTGTGGTAATACCGCATGGCCAACAGTTCCGCGCCCTGATGCAAAAAGAGCTGGAATTCAACAAAATTGGCATCATCGAAACCAGTTCGGTGCTGACCGGTTTTACCTTTACCGTGGTCAGCGCCCACGTTTGGCCGTTAGCGATGACGGCTATTCTGGGCTATCTGGTGAACTGTGTGCTGCGAACGCTGCTGTTCGGCTATTTGGGTCGCAAAATTTATCGCCCCGGACTGCATTTTTCCCTCGCTAACGTGTCGGCAAACCTGCGTTTTGGCGCGTGGCTGACTGCAGACAGCATCATCAATTACGTTAATACCAATCTTTCCACCCTGGTGCTGGCCAGAACTCTGGGGGCTGGCGTTGCGGGAGGGTTCAACCTTGCCTGGAATGTGGCGGTTGTGCCGCCAATAAAACTGAATCCAATTATTACCCGAGTGCTGTTTCCGGCGTTTGCCAAAATTCAGGACGACACGGAAAAGCTACGGGTGAATTTTTACAAGCTGCTGTCGGTCGTGGGGATTATCAATTTCCCGGCGCTGCTGGGATTAATGGTGGTGTCGAACAACGCGGTGCCGCTGGTGTTTGGTGAGAAGTGGAACAGTATCGTTCCGGTACTGCAACTGCTGTGCATTGTGGGTCTGCTGCGTTCAGTCGGTAATCCGATAGGTTCTTTGCTGATGGCAAAAGCCCGCGTCGATATCAGCTTCAAATTCAATGTATTCAAAACCTTTTTGTTTATCCCTGCCATTCTGGTTGGCGGGAATATTGCTGGTGCGCTTGGCGTCACGCTGGGGTTTTTGCTGGTACAGATCATTAACACCATCCTTAGCTATTTCGTGATGATCAAACCGGTACTGGGGCCGAGCTACCGGCAGTACATGCTCAGTCTGTGGTTACCGTTCTATCTCTCCTTACCGACACTGGTTGTGAGTTACCTGACTGGAATTACGCTGCAAGGTCAGTTGCCGTTAAGCATGCTGCTGGCCTTACAAATAGCGGCAGGGGCGCTGGCGTTTACCGTGATGATTTTACTTTCGCGTCATCCGCTGGTGGTGGAGGTTAAGCGCCAGTTCTGCCGCAGTGAAAAAATGAAAACACTGCTACGCGCAGGGTAAGAAAATCGTTTTAAGAGGTCATTATGAAATTACTAATTCTGGGCAACCACACCTGCGGAAATCGTGGCGATAGCGCTATTCTGCGCGGTTTGTTGGATGCCATTAATACGCTACAGCCAGAGACTGAAGTAGATGTGATGAGCCGCTACCCGGTGAGTTCCTCCTGGTTACTGAACCGCCCGGTGATGGGCGATCCGTTGTATTCACAAATGAAGCAGCACAACAATGCTGCGGGTGTGGTGGGGCGGGTGAAGAAAATACTGCGCCGTCGCTATCAGCATCAGGTACTGCTTTCTCGCGTCACTGATTCTGGCAATCTGCGTAATATCGCGATTGCTCAGGGATTTACCGACTTTGTCCGTCTGCTTTCGCGCTATGACGCCATCATCCAGGTGGGCGGATCGTTTTTTGTCGATCTGTACGGCGTGCCGCAGTTTGAACATGCCCTGTGCGCGTTTATGGCGAAAAAACCGCTGTACATGATTGGTCACAGTGTGGGGCCATTCCAGGATGAACAGTTTAATCAACTGGCGAATTACGTTTTTGGGCACTGCAATGCGCTGATTTTACGTGAATCAGTCAGCCTGGAACTGATGAAACGCAGTGAAATAACCACGGCGAAAGTTGAGTCCGGCGTGGATACAGCCTGGCTCGTTGATAATCATCAGGATGACTTTGAACCCAGCTATGTCGTTCGGCACTGGCTACACACGGCGGCACAGCAAAAAACCGTCGCCATCACGCTGCGTGAACTGGCTCCGTTTGATAAGCGGCTAGGGACCACGCAGCAGGCCTATGAGCAAGCGTTTGCCGGGGTGGTGAACCGGATCCTCGACGAAGGCTATCAGGTGATGGCGCTATCAACCTGTACTGGCATCGACAGTTACAACAAAGATGACCGCATGGTGGCGCTGAATCTGCGTCAGTACGTCAACGATCCAGCCCGTTATCACGTGGTTATGGACGAACTTAACGACCTCGAGATGGGGAAAATTCTCGGGGCATGTGATTTAACGGTGGGCACGCGTCTGCATTCCGCCATCATCTCAATGAACTTTGACACTCCGGCGATTGCTATCAATTACGAGCATAAATCAGCGGGGATTATGCAACAGCTGGGGCTGCCGGAGATGGCGATTGATGTTGGTCATCTGCTGGATGGCAGTCTACAAACGCAGGTTGCGGATGTGCTCGGGCAGTTACCGGCGCTTAAAACGCGGCTGAGCGAAGCCGTGCAGCGTGAGCGCGCACAAGGTATGCGTATGGTGCAGTCGGTATTGGCGCGTATTGAGGAGCAAAAATGAAGGTTGGTTTTTTCCTGCTCAAATTCCCGCTTTCATCAGAAACTTTTGTGCTTAATCAGATCACTGCGTTTATTGATATGGGTTATGAAGTGGAAATTGTCGCCTTGCATAAGGGCGATCTTGAAAATACGCATGCCTCATACGATGCCTATCAGCTGGCAGAAAAAACGCGCTGGCTGCTTGATGAACCGAACGACAAACTGAGGAAGTTGCAATACCGGATTACTGCTGCGTTACAAGGGATTACCCGCATGGTTTCCTGGAAGGCACTCAATATTTCGCGCTACGGTGATGAGGCGCGCAACCTGATTTTGGCCGCCATATGCGGGTTAACGCCAAAGGCATTGCATGCCGATGTGTTTATTGCTCACTTTGGACCGGCAGGTGTGACGGCGGCGAAACTACGTGAGCTTGGTGTAATTAGCGGCAAAATAGCGACGGTATTTCACGGCATTGATATTTCACATCGGGAGGTGCTTGCCCGTTATACCCCGGAATATCAAAAGCTGTTTCAGCGCGGAGATTTAATGTTGCCGATCAGTAATCTTTGGGCCGGGCGTTTACAAAAGATGGGATGCCCGCCAGAAAAAATCGCTGTATCACGCATGGGGATAGATATGACACGGTTTACTCCTCGTGAAGTGAAAGCACCTGCTGCTCCGCTGGAAATTCTCTCTGTCGCACGATTAACCGAGAAAAAAGGGCTGCACGTCGCCATCGAAGCCTGTCGTCAGTTGAAAGAGCAGGGCATGGCATTTCGTTATCGGATCCTGGGCATTGGCCCCTGGGAGCGTCGTCTGCGTACGCTGATTGAGCAATATCAACTGGATGATGTGATTGAAATGTCGGGTTTTATGCCCAGTCATCAGGTGAAAGAGATGCTCGAGCGAGCGGACGTATTTCTGCTGCCCTCAATCACAGGGACGGATGGTGATATGGAGGGGATCCCGGTGGCACTGATGGAAGCGATGGCTGTGGGGATCCCGGTCGTTTCTACCGTTCACAGTGGTATCCCTGAACTGGTTGAGTCCGGTAAGACAGGCTGGCTGGTTCCCGAAAACGATGCGCAGGCGCTGGCAGAACGACTGGCAGCATTGACTCATATCGACAGCGGAGAGCTAAAGCCAATTGTGCTGCGTGCACGTGAGAAAATTGAATCTGAATTCAATCAGTCAGTCATCAATACGCAGTTATCCAGCCTGTTGCAAACGCTGTGATTCGAGGTTGTATGCCAGAGAAAAAACTTTCCCGACGTACCTTTCTGGCGGCAGGCTCCGCGCTTGTCGTACTCCATTCACCGGTTGGACGCTCGCTTGAAACCGGGCGCAGCGTTGACATTCAGGACTACGATCCAAAGGATTGGGTAGCTTCGTTCCGACAGGCATTTTCAGAGGCACAAACGGTCGTTGTACCTGTCGGGTTGGTATGTGGAAACATGAATACCGGGATTTTCATTCCGCAAGGTAAAACATTACTTCTGCAAGGTCACATAAGCAGTAATGGGCGTGGTCGATTTGTTCTGCAGGATGGTTGCAAGGTAGTAGGGGAGAAAGGCGGGAGCCTGCATAATATTACCCTCGATGTGCGTGGATCGGACTGCCTGATTAAAGGAATCATGATGAGCGGTTTTGGTCCGGTGACGCAGATATATATCGGCGGTAAAAAAAAGCGGGTGATGCGCAACCTTACCATCGATGATATTACCATCACCCATGCTAATTACGGGATCCTGCGCCAGGGATTTCATAACCAACTGGATGGTGTGCAAATCACTAATAGTCGCTTTAGTGATTTGCAGGGCGATGCCATTGAGTGGAATGTGGCAATAAACGATCGCGATATTCTTATCTCCGACCATGTTATAGAGCGCATCAACTGTACCAATGGCAATGTTAACTGGGGCATCGGTATAGGGCTGGCGGGAAGTACCTATGACAATACCTACCCGGACGACCAGGCAGTGAAAAACTTTGTGGTTGCGAATATCACCGGTAGCGACTGCCGCCAGTTAATCCATGTGGAGAACGGTAAGCACTTTATCATTCGTAATGTCAATGCGCGGAATATCACTCCGGATTTCAGTAAGAAAGCGGGTATTGATAATGCAACGATTGCTATTTATGGGTGTGATAATTTTGTGATAGATAATATAAAGATGAGGAATAGCGCGGGAATACTGATTGGTTACGGCGTAGTCAAAGGGCGATATTTATCGATACCTCAAAACTTTAAATTAAATAATATTCAACTGGATAACACTAGTTTTGATTATAAATTACGCGGCATCCAGATTTCCTCAGGTAATGCTACCTCTTTCGTATCCATCACCAATGTCGATATGAAACGTGGAACGCTTGAGCTACATAACAAACCGCAGCATCTGTTTTTACGTAATATCAAGGTAATGCAGCAATCCACAGTGGGTCCCGCGCTAAAAATGCACTTCGATCTGCGTAAGGACATTCGCGGGAAGTTTATGGCCAAAGAGAATACATTGCTGTCACTGGCTAATGTCAATGCGGTAAATGAGACCGGGCAGAGTTCGGCCGATATCGACAGTGTGAATCATCAGGTGGTGAATGTGGATACAGTGAATTTTACGCTACCGGAGCGGTAATTTTACGAGCTTTTCTGCCTAAAATGATACCAGCTTGAGATTAATACTACTGCATTTGGCACATAAGCGGAGTAACATGTGAGGCATCTGATCAATGTAATTCATACTGGCTAAAACAAGCTAAAAAGCTATAATTCAGCAACTATTGTATAGGTGAATGACTTAATGGTTAATTTGAAAGCAGTTATTCCGGTAGCGGGCCTGGGGATGCATATGTTGCCTGCCACAAAGGCCATCCCAAAAGAGATGCTGCCGATCGTCGATAAGCCGATGATTCAGTACATTGTCGACGAGATTGTTGCTGCAGGGATCAAAGAAATCGTTCTGGTTACTCATGCATCCAAGAATGCAGTAGAGAACCACTTCGACACCTCTTATGAATTAGAGTCTCTTCTTGAGCAACGCGTAAAACGCCAACTGCTAGCCGAAGTACAATCTATCTGCCCTCCTGGCGTGACTATTATGAACGTTCGTCAGGCTCAGCTGCTTGGCCTTGGTCATTCAATTCTATGTGCCCGCCCGATTGTAGGGGATAACCCGTTCGTGGTGGTGTTACCTGATGTTATTCTTGACAATGCAAGTGCAGATCCGTTGCGCTACAACCTGGCTGCTATGGTTGCCCGTTTTAATGAAACTGGGCGTAGCCAGGTGTTGGCAAAACGTATGGAAGGCGACCTTTCCGAGTACTCCGTCATTCAGACTAAAGAACCCTTAGATAATGAAGGTAAAGTTAGCCGCATCGTTGAATTTATTGAAAAACCCGATCAGCCACAAACGCTGGACTCCGATCTGATGGCCGTGGGGCGTTATGTGCTTTCTGCGGATATCTGGGCTGAATTAGAGCATACGCAACCTGGCGCATGGGGACGTATTCAGTTAACCGATGCAATTGCTGAACTGGCGAAAAAACAGTCTGTTGATGCCATGCTGATGACCGGCGATAGCTATGACTGTGGTAAAAAAATGGGTTACATGCAGGCCTTTGTGAAGTACGGGCTGCGCAACCTGAAGGAAGGACCGAAGTTTCGCAAGAGCATTGAGAAGTTGCTTAGCGAATAGATTTTGATTTCTTTGTGACAATACTCCACAAAAAATAGCGGCAGCTAACATTCCAGCGACTATGCTTGATGCAATGGAATGTTACTGTCGTTTTTTTATTAAAAACAACCAATAACAACGAGTTAAACTACTAAGTTTAATCTTATCTTTGTCAGATTTTCCCTTGTTTATGACAGCATTTGGTAAGACAATTAACGTTTAAGCTTAAGAGAGCTTTGCGATAGCTAGCGGGGCTGGTTACATCTTTGGAAATTTATGTAGTGCTCTGGTAGCTGTGAAGCCAGGGGCGGTAGCGTGGATAAATATCCAGGGGGCTGTTTTTATACCAGCATCTTAATAGTAGCCATATATATGATATTCGGAATTAAAAAGTGAAAATACTTGTTACTGGTGGGGCGGGGTTCATTGGATCTGCAGTTGTTCGTCATATAATCAAAAATACCCAGGATGCGGTTGTTAATGTTGACAAACTAACCTACGCCGGTAACCTGGAATCGCTTGCTGAAGTTAATGAAAGCAGTCGGTATCATTTTGAACATGCGGATATTTGCGATAAAACGGCAATGGAACGTATTTTTGCTACGCATAAACCTGATGCGGTGATGCACCTTGCGGCCGAAAGCCATGTAGACCGTTCTATTACCGGACCTGCTGATTTCATTGAAACAAATATTGTGGGCACGTATGTGCTGTTGGAATCCGCGCGTGCCTATTGGTCAACAATGGACGTTGAAATGAAATCGGCGTTTCGTTTTCATCATATTTCGACGGATGAAGTGTACGGCGATTTGCCGCATCCGGATGAAGTGGCGAGCGGTACAGAATTACCAATGTTTACAGAAAAAACACCTTATGCACCTAGCAGCCCATATTCTGCATCGAAAGCTTCCAGCGATCATCTGGTTCGCGCCTGGATGCGAACCTATGGATTACCCACGATTGTCACCAACTGTTCAAACAACTATGGACCGTACCACTTTCCTGAGAAATTGATTCCGTTAGTGATCCTCAATGCTCTTGAAGGAAAGGCACTGCCTATTTATGGCAAAGGCGACCAAATCCGTGATTGGTTGTATGTAGAAGATCATGCCCGAGCGCTGTACACCGTTGTGACAGAAGGTCAAATTGGTGAAACCTACAATATCGGTGGTCATAATGAGAAAAAAAATATCGATGTAGTTCATACCATTTGCGATCTTTTGGATGAGATTGTACCAAAAGCGGTTTCGTACAGAGAACAAATCACCTATGTAACTGATCGTCCGGGCCATGATCGCCGCTACGCTATCGATGCGGATAAAATTAGCCGCGAGCTGGGCTGGAAGCCGCGAGAAACCTTTGAAAGCGGGATCCGTAAAACGGTGGAATGGTATCTGCACAATACTCAATGGGTAGATAACGTTAAAAGCGGTGCCTATAAAACCTGGATTGAACAGAATTACGGGGAACGTCAGTAATGAATATTCTGCTTTTTGGGAAAAATGGTCAGGTGGGTTGGGAACTTCAACGAGCATTAGCCCCACTTGGCAATATTATTGCTCTTGATGTTCACTCTAAAGATTACTGTGGAGATTTCAGCAATCCAGATGGTATTGCTGAAACCGTACGTAAGATACGTCCCGATGTAGTTGTTAATGCGGCGGCACATACCGCTGTAGATAAAGCTGAGTCAGAAGTTGAATTTGCGCAGTTGCTCAATGCTACAAGTGTAGAAGCCATCGCTAAAGCCGCCGCTGAAACTGGAGCGTGGGTGGTACATTATTCAACGGATTACGTTTTCCCAGGTACCGGTGAAACACCGTGGCGTGAAGATGATATTACGGCACCGTTGAATGTTTATGGCGAAACTAAACTGGCTGGTGAGAAGGCGTTACAAGAATACTGTCAGAAATATCTTATTTTCCGTACCAGTTGGGTTTATGCCGGTAAAGGTAATAACTTTGCCAAAACCATGCTACGGCTGGCTAAAGAACGGACAGAACTGTCAGTTATTAACGATCAGTATGGTGCTCCGACAGGTGCGGAGTTGCTGGCGGATTGTACCGCTCATGCTATTCGTATAGCTATTAAAAATCATGAGGTTGCTGGTCTCTATCACCTGGTTGCGAGTGGTGTTACCACATGGCATGACTATGCTGCTTTGGTGTTTGATGAGGCCAGAAAAGCTGGTGTTGAATTAGCAATTAATAAATTGAATGAAGTGCCAACCAATGCTTATCCAACACCTGCTCGCCGACCGAATAATTCTCGTCTGAATACTGAAAAATTCCAGCGTCACTTTGGGCTTGTTCTTCCACAGTGGGAGTCCGGTGTGAAGCGTATGCTGAACGAATTATTTACTACAACAGCAATCTGATCATGATAATAATGCTGCGTAAGCGGGCATTTTGCGCATAAAAGAGAAAATGAAATGAAAACGCGTAAAGGTATTATTTTAGCTGGTGGATCGGGCACCCGTTTATATCCAGTAACTATGGCAGTGAGTAAGCAGCTACTGCCTATTTATGACAAGCCGATGATTTATTACCCGCTTTCTACTCTGATGTTGGCTGGTATTCGTGACATCCTGATTATTAGTACCCCGCAGGATACTCCTCGTTTCGAACAACTTCTGGGGGACGGCAGCCAATGGGGGCTTAATCTTCAATACAAAATACAGCCTACACCGGATGGACTGGCCCAGGCATTTATCATTGGTGAAGAGTTCATCGGGACTGATGATTGCGCATTAGTGTTGGGTGACAACATTTTTTACGGACATGACTTGCCTAAATTAATGGATACCGCAGTCAATCAAGAAAATGGGGCAACAGTATTTGCATACCATGTGAACGATCCTGAGCGCTACGGTGTAGTCGAATTCGATAAGCATGGTACCGCTATTAGCCTTGAAGAAAAACCTATTGACCCCAAGAGCAATTATGCTGTTACCGGATTGTATTTCTACGACAACGATGTCGTGGAAATGGCAAAAAACTTAGATCCCTCGGCACGCGGTGAACTCGAAATCACGGATATTAACCGAATTTATATGGAGCAGGGCCGTTTATCGGTTGCAATGATGGGGCGTGGCTATGCGTGGTTGGACACAGGGACGCACCAGAGTCTGATCGAAGCCAGTAATTTTATTGCCACAATTGAAGAGCGACAAGGATTGAAGGTGTCTTGTCCTGAGGAAATTGCTTATCGGAAAGGGTTTATTGATGCTGTACAGGTTGAGAAACTGGCAGAGCCATTATCAAAAAACGATTACGGTAAGTACCTTATAAGAATGGTTAAAGGTTTATAAGAGATGAACGTTATTCAAACAGCAATTCCGGAAGTGTTGATCTTTGAACCGAAAGTGTTTGGAGATGAGCGTGGGTTCTTTTTCGAAAGTTTTAGTCAGAAAATTTTCGAAGAATCGGTTGGGCGTAAAATTACTTTTGTGCAGGATAATCACTCTAAATCGAGAAAAGGGGTCCTGAGAGGACTGCATTTTCAAAAAGGATCACATGCCCAGGGCAAGTTAGTGCGTTGCACGCTTGGTGAGGTATTTGATGTAGCTGTTGATATCCGCAAAAATTCACCGACATTTGGAAAATGGGTTGGCGTACATCTGTCAGCAGAAAATAAGAAGCAACTCTGGATACCTGAAGGTTTTGCACATGGTTTTGTCACACTGAGTGAAACCGCTGAGTTCCTCTATAAAGCAACGAATTATTATGCACCATCTGCTGAGGGTAGCATATTATGGAGTGATGAAATAATTGGTATCGAGTGGCCGATTACACAACCTCCAGAACTTTCAGCAAAAGATGCTGTTGCTCCTCGGTTAGAACAAGTTTCATTATCTGAGTAAGAATTACTGTGTCACATCTAATTAAGATTTTTCCATCCAATATTGAGTTCTCAGGTGAAGAAGACTCAACAATCCTTGATTCTGCGCTCTCTGCGGGTATACATCTGGAGCACAGTTGTAAAAATGGAGATTGCGGGGTTTGTGAGTCTACATTACTTGCCGGAGAAGCGACAGATCCCATGGGCAGGATATATGCACAAGGGGATAAAGTTCTAACCTGCAATTGTAAGCCTAAAAGTAACATACAGTTGCAGGCTCTTTACTATCCAGAATTGCAAGGGCAGGTGAAGAAGATCGTACCTTGTAAAGTCAATAGTATCGATCTTGTTTCTGCTGATGTCATGAAACTTACACTTCGTCTCCCCCCGACTGCTAAAATGAGTTTTCTTCCTGGGCAATATATTAATCTGCAGTACAAGGGTGTAACGCGTAGCTATTCTATTGCGAATAGCAATGAAGCAGATGGTATTGAGTTGCATATCAGAAATGTTATCAATGGCCAAATGAGTTCATTGATTTTCAATGAGTTGCAAGTTAATACTTTGATGCGTATCGAAGGTCCATGTGGAACTTTTTTCATTAGAGAAAACGATCGCCCAATTATTTTTATCGCCGGGGGTACAGGGTTTGCCCCTGTTAAATCCATGGTTGAGCATTTAGTGAAAAATACGATTTCTCGCGATATCTATATTTATTGGGGGATGCCATTCGCGAAAGACTTCTATTCAAAAGTTCCTGATGAATGGAGCAAGGATTTTGATCTGATTCATTTTATTCCCGTGGTGTCTGGAGATGATCAAACATGGAATGGGCGTAAAGGTTTTGTTCACCAGGCTGTGATGGAGGATTTTGACTCGCTTGAATCGTTTGATATTTATGCATGCGGGTCGCCCATCATGATCGACGCAAGTAAAAAAGACTTTATGTCAAAAAATCTGTCTGTTGATAATTTCTATTCAGATGCTTTTACCGCATCTAAATAATGATAATAGAGGGTTAGGTATGAAAGCGGTAATTCTGGCTGGTGGGCTTGGTACCAGATTGAGTGAAGAAACAATAGTAAAACCAAAACCAATGGTAGAAATTGGTGGTAAGCCGATTCTTTGGCATATTATGAAAATGTATTCCGCCCACGGCATTAAAGATTTTATTATCTGTTGTGGGTACAAGGGATATGTAATCAAAGAATACTTTGCTAACTATTTCCTGCATATGTCGGATGTAACATTTCATATGGCAGAAAATAGAATGGAAGTTCACCATAAACGTGTAGAACCGTGGAATGTAACGCTAGTTGATACTGGTGATTCATCTATGACCGGTGGCCGTTTGAAACGTGTGGCTGAGTACGTAAAGGATGATGAAGCGTTTCTGTTTACGTATGGGGATGGTGTTGCCGATCTCAATATCAGAGCTACGATTGATTTTCATAAAGCGCATGGTAAAAAAGCAACTCTGACGGCAACGTTCCCTCCTGGACGTTTTGGTGCCCTGGATATCCGTGGCGGCCAGGTTCAATCGTTCCAGGAGAAGCCTAAAGGCGATGGAGCGATGATCAACGGTGGTTTCTTCGTACTAAATCCTTCAGTGATCGATCTTATTGAAAATGATGCGACTACCTGGGAACAGGAACCGTTGATGACATTGGCTAAACAGGGAGAACTCATGGCTTACGAGCATGCAGGGTTCTGGCAGCCGATGGATACACTGCGCGATAAAACGTACCTTGAAGGTTTATGGGAAAAAGGTACTGCGCCCTGGAAAACATGGGAGTGACTGCATGATTGATAAGAGCTTCTGGCAGGGTAAACGCGTATTCATTACCGGCCATACGGGTTTTAAAGGTAGTTGGCTCTCTCTATGGCTAAGTGAAATGGGAGCAACACTAAAAGGTTACTCCCTTGAGGCCCCGACGAATCCTAGCTTATTTGACACCGCTAATATCAGTAACTTGATGGAATCGGAAATAGGCGATATTCGTGATTTTGATAAATTACGTAATTCTATAGCGTCTTTTAAGCCAGAAATTATTTTTCATATGGCTGCCCAGCCGCTAGTAAGGCTTTCTTATAAAGAACCTATCGAAACCTATTCAACAAACGTGATGGGCACTGTACATTTGCTTGAAGCGGTAAAACAGGTTGGGGGTATTAAGGCTGTAGTCAATATTACCAGCGATAAATGCTATGAAAACCGTGAATGGGTTTGGGGTTACCGCGAAAATGAAGCGATGGGCGGTTACGATCCCTACTCCAACAGCAAAGGCTGCGCTGAACTAGTTGCTTCCGCATTTCGTAATTCGTTTTTTAATCCTAAGGATTATGCAAACCATGGCGTTGGCTTGGCTTCGGTTAGGGCGGGTAATGTGATTGGTGGCGGTGATTGGGCAGAAGATCGCTTGATTCCAGATATTTTGCGTTCTTTTGAGAAAAAGAAGCAGGTCGTTATTCGCAATCCTCATTCCATTCGTCCATGGCAACATGTACTTGAACCGCTTTCTGGGTATATCGTGGTGGCACAGAGCCTCTATGTTGAGGGGGCCAAATATTCAGAAGGGTGGAATTTCGGTCCTCGTGAGGAGGATGCAAAAACGGTTGGGTTCATTGTCGACAAAATGGTGACATTATGGGGTGAGGGGGCCAGTTGGCAGTTGGATGGTCAGGATCATCCCCATGAGGCACACTATCTTAAACTGGATTGTTCGAAAGCCCATATGCAATTAGATTGGCACCCTAGATGGGGGCTCGTTGAAACACTTGGTCGTATTGTTAAATGGCATAAAGCATGGATAAACGGAGCAGATATGTTGGAATGCTCGAAACGTGAAATTCATGATTATATGACCACTACCACTTTTAGCTAAAATAGATAAGTACAGGAATTATAGCAATGACAGCAAAAAACCTGCGTGAACAAATATCCAAACTCGTTGCTGAGTATGCCGATGAGGCACTGAGCCCAAAACCATTTAATGCAGGTGTGAGTGTCGTCCCACCTTCAGGGAAGGTTATTGGTGCGAAAGAATTGCAATTGATGGTTGAAGCATCTTTAGATGGATGGCTTACAACGGGTCGTTTTAATGATGCTTTCGAGAAGAAACTCGGTGAGTTTATTGGTGTGCCTCACGTATTAACAACCACTTCAGGTTCCTCAGCGAACTTGTTGGCTTTAACAGCATTAACGTCACCGAAACTTGGTGATCGTGCGCTCAAGCCAGGTGATGAAGTCATTACCGTAGCAGCAGGGTTTCCAACCACAGTTAACCCAACAATCCAGAATGGATTGATTCCGGTTTTTGTGGATGTTGATATCCCTACTTATAATGTTGACGCTTCACTTATTGAAGCCGCAGTGAGTGAAAAATCAAAAGCGATTATGATCGCCCATACACTGGGTAATACGTTTGATTTAACGGAAGTGCGCCGTATTGCTGATAAGTATAACCTTTGGCTTATCGAAGACTGCTGCGATGCGCTCGGATCTACTTATGATGGTCAAATGGTCGGTACTTTTGGTGATATTGGTACTGTGAGTTTCTATCCTGCACACCATATCACAATGGGAGAAGGCGGGGCGGTATTTACCAAATCAGGCGAATTAAAGAAACTGATTGAATCCTTCCGTGACTGGGGACGTGATTGTTATTGTGCACCAGGTTGCGATAATACCTGTGGTAAACGTTTTGGACAGCAACTGGGTTCTCTGCCGTTCGGATACGACCATAAATATACCTACTCTCATTTGGGTTATAACCTGAAAATTACGGATATGCAGGCTGCATGTGGCCTGGCACAATTAGAACGTGTTGAAGAGTTCGTACAAAAACGCAAAGAGAACTTTGCATACCTTAAGCAAGGTTTGCAATCCTGTGCTGAGTTTCTTGAGTTACCGGAAGCCACAGAGAAATCTGACCCATCCTGGTTTGGGTTCCCGATCACGCTTAAAGAAACGAGTGGAGTTGAACGTATCGATTTAGTTAAGTTTCTTGATGAAGCCAAGATCGGTACCCGTCTGTTATTCGCAGGTAATCTGACTCGTCAACCGTATTTTGCGAATGTGAAGTACCGAGTGGTGGGTGAATTAAAAAATACAGATCGCATAATGAATCAAACCTTCTGGATTGGTATTTACCCAGGACTAACTACTGAGCATTTGGACTACGTAGTTAGCAAATTTGAAGAGTTCTTTGGTCTGAATTTCTAATATTAAGATAGGGACGCTTGACGTGAATAAAAGAATCCTAATGACTGGTGCTACTAGTTTCGTAGGTACCCATTTGCTACTAAGGCTAATAAACGAAGGCTACAGTATTATTGCGTTAAAGCGTCCTACAACTGAACCAACAGTAGTTAATAACTTGATTGAATGGGTGAATATATCTGATATAGAGAAAATATGTAAACCATCTGAGACTATCCATGCAATCATACACATTGCAACAGACTATGGTCGCGACGGAGTTAATATATCAGAACAGTATCAATGTAATGTGTTGTTACCAATTAGATTGCTTGAATTAATGCCAAAGTTTGATGCTAAGCTCTTTGTTTCTACTGATTCTTTTTTTGGAAAGTATGAAAAACAATATGGATACATGCGTTCGTACATGGCATCTAAAAGACACTTCGTAGAGCTATCAAAGATATATACAGAGACCCATTTGGATATTTGCTTCATAAATTTACGCCTGGAACATGTATATGGAGAGAATGACAAGGCAAGTAAGTTGATACCCTATATCATTAATAGAATGAAGGCTAATGAAGATATTGATTGTACATTAGCAATACAGAAAAGAGACTTCATTTATATAGATGATGTTGTGTCAGCATATTTAACCATATTAAAGAACAGTTTTAATGCTGGATATTATGATGTTGAAGTAGGAACGGGACGATCTACTGAATTAAAAGAAGTTTTTGAAAGGATTAAAAAAGAAATAAACAGCAAGAGTAAGATAAATTATGGTGCAGTCGCAATGCGTAATGATGAAATCATGGACTCTTATGCAAATACTTCTTTCTTAAACCGATTAGGATGGAGTGCTGAGTTTACTCTCCAGAAGGGTATAGAAAAAATGTTGAGAAAAAAAGATTAATGAATCGTATTATTAGAATGCTAGGTGTGGATAAAGCGATTCGATATGTTATCTTTGGCAAGATAATATCTGTTTTAACAGGATTACTATTGATAGTGTTGATCTCTCGCTATTTATCTAAGGATTCTCAAGGGTATTATTATACTTTTAATTCAGTGGTTGCGTTGCAAATTATATTTGAGTTAGGGTTGTCAACCGTGATAATACAGTTCGCAAGTCATGAAATGTCAGCGCTAAAATATGATTTTTCGGCTCGAAATATCATAGGGGAAAAATTAAACAAACAACGCTATCTCTCATTGTTTCAGTTAGCGATAAGATGGTATGCTGCGATTGCTTTATTGATAATACTTGTAGTGGGACCTGCTGGATATGTTTTTTTTACACAAGAAAATGACATAGGAGTACATTGGCAAGGTGCATGGATATTACTCACAATAGCTACAGCTTTTAATATTTTTCTTGTTTCCATGTTGTCTATTGCCGAAGGTACCGGGTTAGTCGCTGATGTAAATAAAATGAGAATGTATCAAGCATTATTAGCTGGTGTGTTAGCGGTAATCGTGCTAGTTTGCGGCTTTGGTCTTTATGCTACTTCAGCAATAGCAGTATCCGGGACTATAATATTTTCTATCTTTTCATATAAATATTTTAAAAATATTATCCTCCAATCCTTTATTAATAAAAATGAACATAGTGATGGTGGCATTTCATGGCTTCATGAAATATTCCCAATGCAATGGAGGATTGCTTTAAGTTGGATATCAGGCTATTTTATCTATTTTGTTATGACTCCTATTGCATTCAAGTATTTTGGCGCTGCTTATGCAGGACAGTTAGGGATGTCTTTGACATTATGCAATATGGTGATGGCTACGGGATTGGCTTGGATATCAACTAAATATCCACGATGGGGAGTAATGGTTTCTAATAAACAGCAAGTAGAATTGAATAAATCATTCAAAAAAGCATTAATACAATCTTCGTGTTTTGTATTAGCAGGGTTAGTTGGTGTGTATATTTGCCTATGGCTATTGAAGCTTTCTGGTTCAAATATAGGTGACCGTTTTCTGGAACTGAAAGATTTCTTCTTTTTATCTTTGGCAATTATTGGCAACCATCTTGTCGCTTGTGGTGCAACATATATAAGAGCTCATAAAACTGAAAAAATGACATTGGCATCATGCATAATGGCTCTCTTAACTATAATTACAATGTGGATTGTTGCATATTCAGGGCATCCTGGATTTTACATGTTGATGTATGCAGTGCTGACATGGGGATATTTTGTACCACAAACCTATATAATATTTAAAAGATTTAAGAGCACTTATGAGTAAAAGACCAATTCTAACTATTGCTATTCCAACATATAATCGTTCTGCGTGTTTAGCTCGTTTGCTTGATAGTATTATTCAGCAAGATAACTATTGCTGCGATGAGCTTGAGGTAATTATCTGTGATAATGCGTCAACAGATGAGACTGAATTGATATCCAAGAGGGGATTAGATAAGATAAAAAATAGCACTTATCATCTAAATGAGAAAAATTTGGGTATGGATGGTAATTTTAAAAAGTGTTTTGAGTTATCAAGTGGAAAATACCTTTGGATGATTGGAGATGATGATCTCATAGTTAGAGGTGGCCTCTCCAAGGTCTTTTCGATAATAAAATCTCGTCCATCATTAGATATGGTGTATGTAAATTCAGCTGCGAATGCTGAGTTGAGCTACGATATTGATACGAAATCATCCTTCTACTCAAACGACGCAGATTTTATATCTGACGTGAGAGTTATGTTTACTTTTATTTCCGGGATGATATGCAAGAAAAACGATTTTCTTATCAATGAAGTGGATATTTTCAGTTCTCGCATTTCTGGTAAATATCTTATGCATCTAACATGGCAAATACCGTTACTTAAAAATGGAACAGACTTTGCGATTATCCATGATAATATAATTCAGGCAGAGCCTGATAATTCAGGAGGATATCATCTATACAAGGTTTTTTCTTACAATTTGGCAACAATATTTGATATTTTCTATCCTAGAAAACACTATGTGAGTAAAAAGATTCGCACATCTGCATGTTTATTTCTACTTAATTTCATCGGTGATGAAGATAAAACAAAAAACTTTACAACAAATAATTATTTAAAAGATTGTGATAGTGCGTTTAATGATTTAAAAGTTTATAAGTATGGACTAAGGTTTTTTTACCTGCATCCTAATGCTGTACCGTTATTTAGGAAGGTAAAATTAATCATAAAAAAATTCTTAAAAAGGAATGGTTAATTATATTATTTAGGTGAAGTATAAAACTAGACTGTTGGGCTATAATACAATCTGCTGAATGTATGTGCTGTTTTTAAATGTGTAATTAATAAGCTGTCTATTATAACTAACTCTAATTTAAATCATGTGATTATAATAGGATTTTTAATGTATACCTATAGTACCAGACTAAAATTATTATTTATAATATCTTTATTGGGTAAGGTTAGGCGGAAATTAAAAGCCAAAATTTTGACTCTGCTTACGGGATATCAATTTAAAATGGTTGGGAAAAATTTCAAATTAAACGTTAAACCTTATTGTGGTAAAAAAAATCCCGATCAAAAATGGACTGGAATCCGTATAGGCGACAACTGCTGGGTCGAGGCTGTTTATAAATACGGTGAGGACAATTTTGAACCTTGCTTGCACATCGGTAATCGCTTATGTTTAAGTGATAATGTTCATATTTCATGTGCACATTCACTAGTTTTGGGAGATGATATATTAATAGGCAGTAAAGTTTATATAGGAGATCATAGTCATGGTAGCTATAAAATTAAATGCCATGAAATAGAGCCGCCAGCTAATAAAAAACTAGGCGACATTGCCCCTATCAAAATAGGTGATTGTTGTTGGATTGGTGACAATGCTGTGATTCTTGCTGGCAGTGAAATATGTGATGGATGTGTAATTGCAGCTAATGCAGTAGTCAAAGATTTAAAAGTTGAGAAGCCATGTTTAATTGGCGGTGTTCCTGCTAAAGTTTTAAAGGTGTTTTAACATGAGTGTTTTTATTAGTATCTGTATACCATCTTATAATAGATCGGAGTTTTTAGAACCTTTATTAGATAGCATATATAATCAAGATTATGCTATTGGTAATTCAGATTTTGAAATTATCATTTGTGAAGATAAATCTCCGCAAAGAGATAAGATTTATTCTATTGTTGAACAATATAAAATAAAACACAATAAAAATAATCTCCATATTAATCTAAATAAAGATAATCTAGGGTATGATAAAAATTTAAAAAACTGTATCAGATCAGCCACTGGAAAGTATTGCATGATAATGGGTAATGATGATCTTTTAGCTGATGGAGCATTATCAAAAGTCGTTAGTGTCTTGAAAGCGAACCCTGAAATAGTATTGGCTACGCGTGCATATGGTTGGTTTAAAGATAATCCAGATGAACTATGCGACACAGTTCGTCATTTAACACAAGATACATTATTTCAACCAGGTCTTGAGGCAATTAAATTTTTCTTTCGAAGAGTGGGTGTCATATCCGGCTTTATCGTTAATGCTGAAAAGGCTAATAATTTATCCTGTGATCTATTTGATGGTCGTTTGTACTATCAAATGTACCTGGCGGGCATGCTCATGTCCGATGGGCAGGGGTACTATTTCAGTGACGTGATTACCTTATCAAGGGATACAGAGGCTCCGGATTTTGGAAATGCTGGAACTGAAAAAGGTATCTTCACTCCTGGCGGATATAAGCCTGAAGGCCGCATACATATGGTTGAGGGGCTGCTATTGATTGCTAAGCATATAGAAAATACAACGCAAATAAATGGTGTTTACGATGGAATAAAGCGAGACTTAGCAAATTATTTCTATCCATATATCCGAGATCAACTTGATTTACCATTTATGTCTTACATAAAGATGATAAATAATTTCCGAAAAATCGGATTCAATAATGAAAGACTATTCTATATCCATGCGCTATTGGGATATGTATTAAAACGTAAGGGCTATGATGCTTTGATTAAATTCATTCGCAGCAAAAATGGTGGCACTCCACGCCTTGGTATCTAATATTATATAATCCAGGTTTATGAATATATTATATGCTGCAATATTAAGTGTTAATCTATTTTCTCCATACATTAGCTCATGGATGGTTGGCATTTTACCATTTCCACCAGGAGCAATGCTTAGAGATGTACTTAATGCATTTTTTATAATGTTAGTGTTGTTTCGATTTGTTACTGAGAGGAAAAAAACTCATTTATCTCTGATTGTCGCCATATTTTCATGGGTGGCATTAGTATCATGGGTCTTAGTATTAATTATATTTTCACCAGACAAAATGCAAGCGGTAATGGGGGCTCGGAGTTATATATTATTCCCGGCTGTTTTCTTTGCTTTAGTGGTAGTGATAGCATCTTATCCTGAGACTTTTAATGTTAAAAAGATAATAGGCTATATTTTAGCATTGATGTTTATTGTGGCTACAATATCTATTATTGATGTACTAATGAAGGGTGAGTTTATTAAGTTACTCGGATACGATGAACACTATGCAGGAGAACAGTTAAATTTAATTAATAGCTATGATGATATGATTCGAGCCACTGGTGGCTTCAGCGATGCACTCAATTTTGGCTACATGCTGACATTGGGAATATTGCTATGTATGGAGTGTTTTTCACAAGGTTACAAAAGAGCATGGATGTTGATTGTTAGCTTAGTGCTTTTTACTGCAATATGCATGACGTTAACCAGAGGGGCAATTCTTGCAGCAGTAATTATTTTTGCATGCTACATAATTTCAAATAGGAGAATGTTAATAAGTGGGGCTGTACTATTTTTAATCATTGCACCCACTTTAATGGTCTCCACTAATATATTTGATCAATATATAGAGACTCTTGTCGGCAGATTTACTGATTCATCGCAGACTTCACGTGGTTCTACTCAGGGACGAATTGATATGGCGATTAATTCAGTAAGCTATCTATCTGAACATCCATCAGGTATTGGACTAGGTACCCAAGGGTCAGGGAACATGCTTTCAGTAAAGGATAATAGACTAAATACTGATAACTATTTTTTCTGGATGGCTCTAGAGACTGGAGTTATTGGTCTAATTATCAATATTTTTTACATGACCTGTCAGTTTTATGCATCAATGTTTTTAGATAGGAGGGATACTAATCATCATACCTATACGCATCTTAGAGTATATTTTCTTCTTGGGATAATTTACTTAATAAGTGCTGCATTAAGTTCAGCGCCTTCGTCATCAACCTTTTCAATATATTATTGGACAGTTTTAGCTTTGATACCTTTTTTAAATTTAACCAATAAACGGTGTGTTTAATAATGAACAATAAAAATATATTGATGGATGTTAGTTGGTCAAATATGGGAGGGATTGGGCGTTTTACTGATGAAGTTTCTAAATTACTAACTGGAATATCCCGTTCTATATTGTACAAAAATTGTGCCTCTCCTTTAGCACCTCTTGGCTTGGCTAAGAGCATTTATCAGCAGAAAAATGCTGATTTGATTTTTCTTCCTGGTTATATACCACCACTTTTTTGTTCAAAAAAATTTATACTGACAATACATGATTTGAATCATCTTGATTTGAGTGATAATTCATCTTTTTTAAAGAGATCGTTTTATAATTTTATTATCAAACGTGGCTGTCATCAAGCTTACAAAATTTTTACAGTTTCAAATTTTTCTAAAGAAAGAATAGCAAAGTGGTCTGGAGTGGATCCTGATAAAATAGTTACAGTATATAATGGAGTGTCTGAAGAGTTTAACATTAATGTAATTCCAATGGATTTAGGGTATAAATATTTATTATGTGTGGGAAATCGGAAAACTCATAAAAATGAAAAGCGCGTAATATCTGCCTTTGCTAAAGCGGACATAGCTGACTCAATCAAACTTGTTTTTTCAGGCAACCCAAGTAGTGAGTTAGAAAAAATAATCAAGCAATATGGAATAAGCGAGCGTGTGACTTTCCTTGGTTTCGTTTCGGAAGAGGACTTGCCGTCCTTATACAAAGGATCATTAGGGTTAGTTTTTCCTTCTTTATATGAAGGATTTGGATTACCGGTAGTAGAGGCAATGGCATGTGGTATTCCTGTATTGACGTCTGTAACCTCATCGTTACCGGAAGTTGCTGGTAACGCCGCAATACTTGTTGACCCTGAGGTAGTGGAGGATATTACTGAAGGTATTACAAAATTAGTCAATGATACTGTGCTGCGTGAGAGATTAATCCATAACGGGATTGTACGGGCTAAGAAATTTAGCTGGCAAAGCGTTGTTAATGAAATCGAAATGGTACTGGCCGAGGCATGTAATGGAATTAAATGAGGCAAAAATATCTCTTGTTCACGAATGGCTATTAAGCTATGCGGGTTCTGAACAGGTTTCATCGGCAATACTACATGCTTTTCCTAAGGCAGAGTTATATTCTGTAGTTGATTTCTTAACAGATGAACAACGGAAGAATTTTCTGGGAAAACATGCAACAACAACATTTATTCAAAACTTGCCAAAGGCAAAAAAGTTTTATCAAAAATATTTACCACTAATGCCCTTGGCTATCGAACAGCTTGATTTATCGGATGCTAATATTATCATTAGCAGTGCTCATTCTGTTGCTAAAGGAGTGATTTCCGGCCCAGATCAGCTGCACATTAGTTACGTTCACTCTCCTATACGATATGCATGGGATTTGCAGCATCAATATCTTCGTGAGTCAGGATTAAATAAGGGAATAAAAGGGTGGCTAGCAAAGTGGCTTTTACATAAAATACGAATTTGGGACTACCGTACAGCGCATGGAGTTGATCATTTCATCGCTAATTCACAATATATTGCGCGAAGAATTAAAAAGGTCTATGGTCGTGAAGCGACGGTGATTTATCCTCCTGTAGATGTAGATAAATTCGAAGTAATAAAAGAAAAACAGGATTACTATTTCACAGCATCGCGTATGGTTCCCTATAAACGCATTGATCTTATTGTTGAAGCTTTCAGTAAAATGCCGGATAAAAAATTGATAGTTATTGGCGATGGACCTGAAATGAAAAAAATTCAAAGTAAGGCCACAGATAATATAAAATTGCTCGGTTATCAACCTTTCGCTGTTTTAAAAGAACACATGCAGAATGCTAAAGCATTTGTTTTTGCTGCAGAGGAAGATTTTGGGATAATACCTGTTGAAGCTCAAGCTTGTGGTACCCCAGTCATAGCTTTTGGCAAAGGTGGCGCTTTAGAAACTGTTCGACCAATAAGTTTAGAGGAGCCAACAGGTGTTTTCTTTGGGGAGCAGACTGTAGCATCTTTACATGAAGCAATTCATGAATTTGAAAAATCATCTCCACTTATTACATCTCAAGCATGCAGGAAAAACGCCGAAAAATTTTCTCACTCTAGGTTTAATCAAGAATTTATGAACTTTGTAAATGAAAAGTGGAACCTTTTCAAGACAGAGCAAATTATTAAACGTTAATTATGGTTTATTAAATGTCTAAACTAGTACCAGTAATAATGGCTGGAGGTACAGGTAGTCGCTTGTGGCCACTTTCTCGTGAACATCATCCCAAACAATTTTTAAATGTTGAGGGTGAATTATCTATGCTTCAAAATACCATAAGGCGATTGGC
The DNA here is from genome assembly GCF_916618775.1 of Citrobacter sp. Marseille-Q3906. NCBI lineage: Bacteria > Pseudomonadati > Pseudomonadota > Gammaproteobacteria > Enterobacterales > Enterobacteriaceae > Citrobacter > Citrobacter sp. Marseille-Q3906. The sequence goes on along the minus strand of NZ_CAKAKA010000002.1, from coordinate 2,141,699 downwards.
CCCGCTTTCAGCTGGAGAACCTGTTGTAATTTGTAACGATAGTCACCGATTCCTTGTGGCTGAGCAACTTCGTGCTATCGATAAACTTGCAAATAACATTATACTTGAGCCAGTAGGACGTAATACAGCCCCCGCAATAGCACTTGCAGCATTTTGTGCACTCCAGAATGCGGATGGTGAAGACCCTCTTTTGCTCGTCCTTGCAGCAGATCATGTTATCCGCGACGAGGAAGCCTTTATTCAGGCTATTAATCATGCCGAACATCTTGCCGTACAAGGCAAACTGGTAACTTTTGGTATTGTGCCAACACAAGCAGAAACCGGTTATGGTTACATCCGTAGAGGTGAAGCGATCGGAGATGATGCTTATACAGTCGCAGAGTTTGTTGAAAAACCTGATTTTGATACTGCCTGTCGTTATCTTAAATCAGGAAAATATTATTGGAACAGTGGGATGTTTCTATTTCGCGCAAGTTGCTACTTGAACGAATTAAAACTATTATCTCCAGATATTTATAGTGCCTGTGAAAAATCAGTAGGACAAATCAATCCTGACCTTGACTTCATTCGTATCAATAAAAACGCTTTCAGCTTGTGTCCGAGTGATTCCATCGATTATGCTGTAATGGAACACACTCAGCACGCAGTAGTTGTACCAATGAGTGCAGGTTGGTCGGATGTTGGCTCTTGGTCATCACTTTGGGATATTTCCAAAAAAGATCAGCAACGAAATGTCGTACATGGTGATGTGTTTACGCATAATAGTGAAGATAACTATATTTACTCCGAGAGTTCATTTATTAGTACAGTAGGTATAAGTAATCTTGTTATTATCCAGACTGCTGATGCTTTGTTAGTTTCGAATAAAGATTCGGTTCAAGATGTCAAAAAAATCGTAGAGTACCTTAAAAATAACAACAGAGATGAATACAAACAACATTTAGAGGTATTCCGCCCTTGGGGGAAATATAACGTAATTGACCGCGGTGATAATTATTTGGTTAAGCGAATAAGTGTTAAGCCTGGTGAAAAATTTGTTGCACAGATGCATCAACATCGAGCAGAACATTGGATAGTGGTATCGGGAACCGCCCGCGTCACAAAAGGGGAACAGACATTTATCGTGTCGGAAAATGAATCAACATTCATACCGCTCAACACTATTCATGCGTTAGAAAACCCGGGGATTGTCCCATTGGAGTTAATTGAAATCCAATCAGGTACTTATCTTGGTGAGGATGACATTATTCGCCTTGAACAGCGTTCTGGATATTCAGAGGGAGATACTGATGAACTCAGCCTATAATTGCCGCGATCTCATTAATACTTCAGGGATTGCTTTTGGAACCAGTGGAGCTCGTGGTCTTGTCAAAGATTTTACGCCTGAAGTCTGTGCTGCTTTTAGCGTTTCATTTGTGACTGTAATGCAGCAACAGTTTTCATTTGATACAGTTGCTCTGGCAATCGATAATCGTCCAAGTAGCTATGCAATGGCTCAAGCCTGCGCAGCAGCCTTAAATGGTAAAGGAATCAACACTGTTTTTTATGGAGTGATTCCAACCCCAGCTTTAGCTTTCCAGTCTATTTCTGATCGCATACCAGCTATCATGGTAACTGGTAGTCACATTCCTTTTGATCGAAATGGTCTTAAATTTTATAGACCTGATGGTGAAATCACTAAAGATGATGAGATTGCTATTATTAATGCTGAATCATCATATAATTTAATTAAGCTTAGGGAGCTACCAGTCTCTGCGGTTGCTGCTGATAATTATATTTCACGATATACATCGTTGTTCCCAGTGCCGTTCCTAAAAAGTAAACGTATTGGTATTTACGAGCATTCTAGTGCTGGGCGCGATCTTTATAAACCATTATTTCAAGCTTTGGGGGCTGAAGTAATAAGTCTTGCCAGAAGTAATGAATTTGTTCCTATTGATACCGAGGCTGTGAGTGAGGATGATAGAAATAGGGCACTTGAATGGATAAGAGAATTTGATTTGGATGCTATATTTTCTACTGATGGTGATGGTGATCGACCTCTTATTTCAGACGAAAAAGGACAATGGCTGAGAGGTGATATATTAGGTCTCTTATGTTCCCTTGAGTTAGCAGCAGATGCCGTTGCTGTTCCCGTGAGTTGTAACAGCGTAATATCTTCAGGACGCTTCTTTAAACATGTTGAACTTACTAAAATTGGTTCGCCTTATGTTATTGCTGCGTTTAAAGAATTATCTCCAAATTATAATCGCATAGTAGGTTTTGAGGCAAATGGTGGCTTTCTATTGGGTAGTGATGTCTATATTAACCAACATATACTACATGCATTACCCACTCGTGACGCGGTATTGCCTGCTATTATGCTCCTTTATCGAAGCAAAGATAGAAGCATCAGTGAACTTGTTGAACATCTTCCTGCACGTTACACTCATTCCAACAGATTACAGAATATCAGTGTTAAAACAAGTTTGTCACTGATAAATATTGGTCTGTCAGATCAGCAAGCCTTATTAAAGTATATTGGGTTAAGCGATTGCCACGTGCTTTCTTCTGATGTCACTGATGGGTTACGAATAACATTAAACAACAAGAATATTATACATTTGCGTCCTTCAGGTAATGCACCTGAATTACGTTGCTATGCAGAGGCTGACTCCCCAGAAGAAGCATATAATATAGTTGAAACTGTCCTTGCTAATATTAAAAGTCAAGTTGGTTAGATTATTTTAATTTAGTGTGTACAAAGTGTTCCTTTTGAAGGGACACTTTGTCTGGTTATCTGGTGCCCATTTAGAGGGTGAGGGTTAAATGGATAATATTGATAATAAGTATAATCCACAGTTGTGTAAGCTTTTTTTAGCCATATCTGATTTGGTCTTTTTTAATGTGGCACTATGGCTGTCATTAGGTTGTGTATATTTAATTTTTGATGAAGTTCAGCGTTTTGTTCCACAAGAACAGCTGGATACACGATTTATCTCCCACTTCATTTTATCTATAGTATGTGTGGGATGGTTTTGGATTCGATTACGGCATTATACGTATCGCAAGCCATTCTGGTATGAGTTGAAAGAAATTTTTCGTACCATTGTTATTTTTGCTGTATTTGACCTGGCTTTAAGCGCCTTTTCTAAGTGGCAATTTTCACGGTATGTCTGGGTTTTTTGCTGGACATTTGCGCTTGTATTGGTGCCATTCTTCCGTGTACTTACAAAGCATTTGCTTAACAAACTTGGAATCTGGAAGAAGAAAACCATCATTCTCGGAAGTGGCCAAAATGCACTCGGAGCATACAGTGCTCTTCAGAGTGAAGAGATGATGGGATTTGATGTTGTTGCTTTCTTTGATACTGATGCAATTCATTCTGAGATTAATGGGTTACCAATAATAAAAGAAGATAAAGAAATCTGGAGTTTGAATCGTACAGGTGATATTCATTATATTCTTGCCTATGAATATACTGAGTTAGATAAAACACAATTTTGGCTTCGTGAGTTATCAAAGCATCATTGCCGATCAGTAACTGTGGTTCCTTCTTTTCGCGGATTGCCATTGTATAATACAGATATGTCCTTTATTTTTAGCCATGAAGTTATGCTGTTAAGGATACAGAACAATCTTGCAAAGCGTACCTCCCGTTTCCTTAAACGAACATTTGACATCGTTTGTTCAATATTAATTCTATTAGTGGCATCACCCCTTATGATTTATCTTTGGTATAAAGTTACCCGAGATGGAGGTCCAGCGATTTACGGCCATCAACGCGTAGGGCGGAACGGTAAATTATTTCCGTGTTATAAATTTCGTTCAATGGTGATGAATTCGCAAGAAGTATTGAAAGATCTTCTGGATAAAGATCCCGATGCGAGAGCTGAGTGGGAAAAAGATTTTAAACTTAAAAATGACCCTCGCATTACTGCTGTTGGGCGTTTTATTCGAAAAACCAGTCTTGATGAATTACCCCAACTGTTCAATGTATTAAAAGGTGAGATGAGTTTGGTTGGGCCACGCCCAATCATTTCGGATGAACTTGAACGGTATTGTGATGATGTTGACTATTATTTGATGGCAAAACCAGGAATGACAGGTCTGTGGCAAGTTAGTGGTCGCAATGATGTGGACTATGAAACGCGTGTGTATTTTGACTCCTGGTATGTCAAGAACTGGACACTCTGGAATGATATTGCCATTTTGTTTAAGACAGTGAAGGTTGTTTTACATCGAGACGGCGCGTATTGAGTCTCGTTAGACATGGCTGATTACTACCCAAAAGGAAGCACTGGTACATCAATTACTACCTTCCTGCCTTGCCTCTGAGTTAACATGCTATTCACTTAAGCCCCCGGAGTTTGTCCCGGTGGGTAACCACACCTGACAGGAGTATGTAATGTCCAAGCAACAGATCGGCGTCGTCGGTATGGCAGTGATGGGGCGCAACCTGGCGCTCAACATCGAAAGCCGTGGTTATACCGTCTCCGTTTTCAACCGCTCCCGTGAAAAGACCGAAGAAGTGATTGCCGAGAACCCTGGCAAGAAACTGGTGCCTTACTACACGGTAAAAGAGTTTGTTGAATCCCTCGAAACGCCTCGTCGTATCCTGTTAATGGTGAAAGCGGGAGCAGGTACAGACGCTGCCATTGATTCCCTGAAGCCGTATCTGGACAAAGGCGATATCATTATTGATGGCGGTAACACATTCTTCCAGGACACCATTCGTCGCAATCGTGAACTGTCGGCCGAAGGCTTTAACTTCATCGGTACCGGCGTGTCCGGTGGTGAAGAGGGCGCACTGAAAGGGCCTTCTATCATGCCTGGTGGCCAGAAAGAGGCTTACGAACTGGTCGCGCCAATTCTGACCAAAATCGCAGCTGTTGCCGAAGATGGTGAGCCATGTGTAACCTATATTGGCGCCGATGGTGCGGGCCACTATGTGAAGATGGTCCACAACGGTATTGAATACGGTGACATGCAGTTGATTGCTGAAGCCTACTCTCTGCTGAAAGGTGGTTTGAACCTGTCTAACGAAGAGCTGGCGACCACCTTCACCGAGTGGAACGAAGGTGAATTAAGCAGCTACCTGATTGACATCACCAAAGATATCTTCACTAAAAAGGATGAAGACGGTAAATATTTGGTTGATGTGATCCTGGATGAAGCGGCGAACAAAGGTACCGGTAAATGGACCAGCCAAAGTTCTCTGGATCTTGGGGAACCCCTGTCTCTGATCACTGAGTCTGTATTCGCTCGTTACATCTCCTCCCTTAAAGACCAGCGTGTTGCTGCATCTAAAGTGCTGTCTGGTCCGCAGGCTAAACTGGCTGGTGATAAAGCAGAGTTCGTTGAGAAAGTACGTCGCGCTCTGTACCTGGGCAAAATCGTCTCCTATGCGCAGGGTTTCTCTCAACTGCGCGCTGCGTCTGACGAGTACAACTGGGATCTGAATTACGGTGAAATCGCGAAGATCTTCCGCGCAGGCTGTATCATTCGCGCTCAGTTCCTGCAGAAGATCACCGATGCTTATGCTGAAAACAAAGGCATCGCAAATCTGCTGTTGGCTCCTTACTTCAAAAACATCGCTGACGAATATCAGCAGGCGCTGCGTGATGTAGTGGCTTATGCTGTGCAGAATGGTATCCCGGTACCGACGTTCTCTGCCGCCGTAGCATACTATGACAGCTACCGTTCTGCGGTATTGCCGGCGAACCTGATTCAGGCTCAGCGTGACTACTTCGGTGCACACACCTATAAACGCACTGATAAAGAAGGTGTGTTCCACACCGAATGGCTGGATTAATCTGATTTAACCCAATCGTAAATGCAGGCCCGGAGCGCTCCTCCGGGCTTTTTTATGGGCAAAAAACGGCATTCGGCTTGGTCTGATAGGCCTTACAGTTATAAATCACGATATAATGATTGCATGCTGATCCGATACGACAAAGTTGGGTCTAACGATGGTGACACGTTCACCCTTAAATGTTTAACCGGAAGAAGTTGCAGAGCGAATGAAGATAACTATCTCAGGAACAGGTTACGTAGGCCTGTCGAACGGCATTCTGATCGCCCAGCACCATGAAGTGGTTGCCCTGGATATCGTTCAGTCTAAAGTCGACATGCTGAATCAGAAAAAATCGCCGATTGTTGATAAAGAGATCGAAGAGTATCTGGCCACGAAACCGCTGAATTTCCGTGCGACAACCGATAAGAATGATGCTTACCGCGATGCTGACTACGTTATTATCGCCACCCCGACTGATTACGACCCGAAAACCAACTACTTCAACACCTCCAGTGTGGAATCAGTAATCCGCGATGTTGTTGAAATTAATCCAAATGCAGTGATGGTCATAAAATCCACCATTCCGGTGGGCTTTACGAATTCCATTAAGGAGCAGTTGGGTATCGACAATATCTTTTTTTCGCCGGAGTTTTTGCGTGAAGGCCGTGCGCTATACGACAACCTGCATCCGTCTCGTATCGTAATTGGTGAGCGTTCCGAGCGCGCCGAGCGTTTTGCTGCACTGCTACAGGAAGGGGCCGTGAAGAAAGATATTCCGACCCTGTTTACCGACTCTACCGAAGCCGAAGCTATTAAGCTTTTCGCCAACACTTATCTTGCGCTGCGCGTAGCCTATTTTAACGAGCTGGACAGCTATGCAGAGAGTCTGGGGCTGAATTCGCGTCAGATTATTGAAGGAGTATGCCTGGATCCGCGTATCGGCAACCATTACAACAACCCATCATTCGGTTACGGTGGCTACTGCCTGCCGAAAGATACTAAGCAGTTGTTGGCTAACTATGCTTCAGTACCGAATAATATTATTGGCGCGATTGTTGATGCTAACCGTACGCGTAAAGATTTTATTGCTGACTCTATCCTCGCCCGTAAGCCGAAGGTGGTGGGGGTATATCGCCTGATTATGAAGAGTGGTTCTGATAACTTCCGTGCATCTTCCATTCAGGGAATAATGAAACGGATTAAAGCTAAGGGTGTGCCCGTTATTATTTATGAACCTGTCATGAAAGAGGATGAGTTCTTCCGTTCTCGAGTGATACGTGACTTAGACGCCTTTAAGAATGAAGCAGATATTATTATTTCTAACCGTATGACGCCGGAACTGGATGATGTCGCCGAAAAGGTGTACACGCGAGATCTGTTTGGCAATGATTAAATATCGTTTCTGTAAAAAAGGCCTTTTGAAAGGCCTTTTATTACATTAAACCAGATTGCAATTATACTTTGTAGAAATCACGATACCAGTCAACAAAGTTTTTCACGCCATTTTTAACTGTTGTTTCGGGTTTAAAACCAATAACCTCATACAGTGCTTTAGTATCTGCGCTGGTTTCCAGTACGTCGCCAGGCTGTAGTGGCAGCATATTTTTAGCTGCTTCAATACCAAGGGCATCTTCCAGTGCCTTGATGTAATCCATCAGCTCAACTGGTGAACTATTTCCAATATTGTACACGCGATAGGGCGCAATGCTTGTTGCCGGGGTTCCGGTCTCAACGGTCCATTGTGCGTCAACCTGCGGAATGATGTCCTGCAAGCGAATAATTGCCTCTGCGATATCATCAATATAGGTAAAATCACGCTTCATTTTTCCGAAGTTATACACGTCAATACTTTTACCTTCGAGCATTGCTTTGGTGAACTTAAAGAGCGCCATATCAGGGCGACCCCATGGACCGTATACAGTAAAGAAGCGCAGGCCTGTTGTAGGTAGTCCGTACAGGTGCGAATACGTGTGTGCCATTAGTTCATTAGCTTTTTTGGTCGCGGCATACAGAGAAACGGGATGGTCGACCGAATCATCCGTAGAAAAAGGCATTTTGCGGTTCAGGCCGTATACTGAACTGGAGGAGGCATAGAGCAAATGTTGTACTTTATTATGCCGACAACCTTCAAGCACGTTCAGAAAGCCAGTAAGGTTAGAGTCAGCATAGGCGTGCGGGTTTTCGAGCGAATAACGTACGCCAGCCTGTGCGGCAAGATGTATTACACGGTCAAAATGCTCGCTTGAAAAAAGCTCAGCCATCGTGTCCCGATCGGCTAAATCAATTTTATGAAAATTGAAACCGGGTTGCGCCAGTAAATCCAGACGAGCTTGTTTAAGGTTCACGTCGTAATAGTCGTTAAGATTATCAGTACCGACGACTTGGTGGCCTGCCTTCAGGAGGCGCTTGCTAACGTGGAAGCCGATAAAACCAGCGGCTCCCGTAACCAGAAATTTCATTTTTTGTTCCTCTTTCAGGCTAAATTATAGCCAGGTGCCAGCAGGCACCACAAAACAAGAATGATACCGTTAGATGGCAAGAAAGATAATCGTTAAGTGTCATTACGCCAACCTCTGTTTTGGTGATGAAAAACATATTCATGACGTGAATTTGTTGATTAATCAGATTAATCCTCAGTAACGGGCATCTGAACGTTGATGTTAATGATTTCCTGAGTAACTTTTTCTGTGATGATTAAAATACCAATCAAAATCCTGTAAACAATCTGCGATTTTTATCAATAATCCTATGGCATTACCCGTATATATGACTACACTATTTCCAGTTTCGGTTTTTCCTCATTTAGGGTATTTATGTCTGTGGGCGATAACAACACATCCGGGCGCAGTAACGATCCGGAACAGATTGATTTGATTGATTTAGTAGTGCAGTTGTGGCGTGGCAAAGTGACGATTATTGTTTGTGTGATTGTTGCGGTTGCGCTGGCGGCTGGCTATCTGATGATTGCTAAAGAAAAATGGACTTCGACAGCAATTATTACTCAGCCGGATGTTGGTCAGATTGCGACCTACAATAACGCATTCAACGTTATATATGGTAACAGTGCGCCAAAAGTAACAGATCTTCAGATGGATGTGGTTGGTCGTTTTAGTACGTCTTTCTCTGCGTTAGCCGAAACACTCGATAACCAGGAAAAACCAGAAAAATTGACCATTGAGCCGTCGGTTAAAGGTCAGCAGCTGCCGCTGGCGGTTTCTTATGTAGGTAATTCAGCAGAAAATGCGCAGCGTCAGCTGTCTGAATACATTCAACAAACTGATGAGAAAGTTGCTAAAGAGCTTGAACTCGACTTGGCTGATAACATCAAGTTGCAAACGACTACGCTTGAAGACTCTTTGAAAACTCAGGAAGTGGTTGCTCAGGAGCAAAAAGAATTGCGAATTAAGCAAATCCAGGAAGCATTGCGCTATGCCGAACAGGCGAATGTAACCAAGCCGCAGCTCCAGCAAACTCAGGATGTTACTCAGGACAGTATGTTCCTTCTGGGTAGTGAAGCCCTGAAATCGATGATTGAGCATGAGTCTACACGTCCCCTGGTGTTCTCTGACAGCTACTTTCAGACCAAACAAAAGCTCTTGGATATCGAGAATCTGAAGCTTGAGGGGGCAGAGATGCACTCCTACCGTTATGTGATGAAACCAAGCTTACCTGTGCGTCGTGATAGTCCGAAAAAAGCAATTACTCTGGTTCTGGCAGTACTGCTGGGTGGGATGATTGGTGCGGGTGTGGTTCTTGGTCGCAACGCTCTGCGTAGTTACAACGCAAAAGCGCAGTAAGTCATCATTTATTTACTGCAAAAGAAAAACCGGGCGTTGCCCGGTTTTTTTGTGTCTGCAGATTACTGATGACGTTTACGTAAATTCTCAATCACCGTGGTCAGATCGAGATCCTGGTCCTGCAACAGAACCAACAGGTGATACATCAGGTCTGATGCTTCATTGGTCAGTTCGAAACGATCATGCACCGTCGCGGCCAATGCGGTCTCGACACCTTCTTCACCGACCTTCTGGGCAATTCGTTTAGTGCCACTTGCATAAAGCTTCGCGGTGTAAGAGCTGGCAGGATCCGCCGTTTTACGTTCAGCAAGCAGTTGTTCAAGTTGATACAGGAAAAGCCACTGATGGCTTGCTTCACCAAAACAACTGCTGGTGCCTTTATGGCAGGTTGGTCCAACTGGATTGACCAGCACCAACAGGGTGTCGTTATCGCAATCGGGTGTAATGCTGACAACATTGAGAAAGTTGCCAGAGGTTTCACCTTTGGTCCACAAACGCTGTTTGGTGCGCGAGAAAAAAGTCACTTTCCCGCTTTCGAGGGTTTTCTCCAGCGCCTCCAGGTTCATATAGCCGAGCATCAATACTTCCCCGGATACCGCATGTTGCACAATGACCGGAATCAGTCCGTCGGTTTTTTCCCAGTCAAGTTCCCGGCTTTGTTGCTTCGTTAGCATATCCTGATCTCCACGCCCTGTGTCGCCAGGTACGTTTTTAATTCACCAATATTAATTATCTGTTTGTGGAAGACTGAAGCCGCGAGTGCGCCGTCGACATCTGCATCTCTGAATGCCTCGAGGAAGTGTTCCATCGTTCCTGCACCACCAGAGGCGATCAGTGGAACATGGCAAACCTCGCGCACTTTTTTTAGCTGCTCCAGATCGTAGCCGTTACGAACACCGTCCTGGTTCATCATATTGAGGACGATTTCGCCTGCCCCGAGTTTTTGCACTTCTTTTACCCAGTCGAGAGTTTCCCACTGGGTGACGCGGGTACGGTTTTCATCACCGGTATATTGATTGACGTGATATTTTCCGGTTTCTGTATCATGCCAGGTATCAATACCTACCACAATGCACTGCACACCAAAACGGTCAGCCAGGCGGGTAATCAGCGTCGGGTCGGCCAGCGCAGGGGAATTGATTGAGATTTTATCTGCACCAAAAGTGAGTATTTTGGCTGCGTCTTCCGCCGACTTAATGCCGCCAGCAACACAGAACGGAATGTCTATCACTTCTGCCACACGTGAAACCCAGCTCTTATCAACCACACGGCCATCGCTGGAAGCAGTGATATCGTAGAACACCAGTTCATCCGCACCTTCATCGGCATAACGTTTTGCCAGCGGCACGATGTCGCCAATGATTTCGTGATTGCGAAACTGGACGCCTTTGACAACCTGTCCATCGCGAACGTCCAGACATGGAATTATGCGTTTTGCCAGCATTGGATGGCCTCCTCAACGGTGAATTTACCTTCCAGCAGAGCACGGCCGACGATCACGCCGCGAACGCCTGTCCCGCGCAGAGCGGCCACATCTTCAATATCACCAATACCGCCAGAGGACTGAAATGCCACCTGCGGGTATCTGGTGCAGACCTCTTCATAAAGCGAGACGTTTGAGCCAGCCAGCGTGCCATCGCGGGAGATATCTGTACACAGCACATGCTTCAGGCCAACGGGTAAATAGGTCTCAACCAGTTCTTCCAGCGAAACGCCGGAGTCTTCCTGCCAGCCGCTGACCGCTACCTGTTTGTTGCCCTGGGCATCAATACGCACATCGAGTGCCAGTACCAGCGCATCGGCGCCAAAGCGGGTGAACCAGCCTTTAACCATCTCTGGAGATTTTACCGCTGTGGATCCGATAACCACACGCGCAACACCCGCGTCCAGCAGGGCTGCAACGTCCTCTTCAGTGCGCACGCCGCCGCCAACCTGTACCGGAACGTTTACGCCAGCGACCAGCGTTTTAATCAGCGGTATTTGTCGTTTCAACGGATCCTTTGCACCGGTCAAATCCACCAGGTGCAAAACCTGCGCACCTTGCGCGGCGTAGTCTTGTAGACGCGGTAAGGGATCGTTGCCGTAATCGCGCTGTTGCGTGTAATCGCCCTGATGGAGGCGCACAACCGTGCCGTCGATTAAATCTAATGCCGGAATAATCATCACATCTCCAGAAAGTTTTTCAGCAACTGCGCCCCTGCGGAACCCGAACGTTCAGGGTGAAACTGCACGCCGAAGAAATTGTCTTTTTGTACTGCAGCGGTAAACGGTTCGCCGTAGTTGCACTGAGCGATAGTCCACGGATTCACCGGCATGGCGTAGCTGTGCACAAAATAAAAATATGCGCCGTCCTCAATGCCCTGAAACAGACGGTTCCCGGCCTGCGGATATACGCGGTTCCAGCCCATATGCGGTAGTGGCAGGCCAAAATCGGTCATTTTGGGCACGTCCTGCTCAATAATGCCCAACAGGTCGACACCGTTACTTTCTTCGCTGCGGCGACCGAGAAGTTGCATGCCCAGACAAATCCCTAACACAGGTTGTGTACAGGCTTTGATCAGCTCTATCAGTTCTCGTTCTTGTAACTGATCCATTGCCGACTGCGCGGTGCCAACACCGGGCAGAAAGAGTTTATCGGCGCGCAGTACAACATCGGCGTCACGACTGACAATAGGATCGTATCCATGACGCGCCACGGCGGATTTCACCGAGTTCAGGTTGGCGCAGCCAGTATCGAGGATCACCACATTCATCACAGCACTCCTTTTGAGGAGGGAAGCGTGTCGCCTTCCACGCGAATCGCCTGACGCAGCGTGCGACCAAATGCTTTGAACAAGCTTTCCACGCGGTGGTGGTCATTTTTGCCTTTGGTTTTCAGATGCAGCGTTACACCCATGGTGTAAGAGAGCGAGCGGAAAAAGTGTTCAATCATCTCCGTGCTCAGATCGCCGACGCGCTGATAGGTAAATTCAGCCCGGTATTCCAGGTGAGGGCGCCCGGAAATATCCAGTGCGCAGCGTGCCAGACACTCGTCCATCGGCAGTACAAAACCAAAACGGTTGATTCCGCGTTTATCGCCCAGAGCCAGCTTTAAGGCTTCGCCCAGCGCCAGACCGGTATCTTCCACCGTGTGGTGATCGTCGATATACAGATCGCCTTTGACGGTAATTTCCATGCAAAAACCGCCGTGGGTCGAAATTTGATCCAGCATGTGGTCAAAGAAACCAACGCCGGTATTGATTTTGCTGCGACCCTCGCGGTCCAGCCAGACTTTGACGTCAATCTGTGTTTCTTTGGTATTACGCTCAACGTGAGCGTAACGATCGCGTCGGGTTAACTGTTCGGCAATTATCGACCAGTTCAGGGTTTCACGGTTATAGCGTAATCCGGTAATTCCCATGTTTTCAGCAAGTTGAATATCGGTCGCCCGATCGCCAATGACGTAGCTGTTCGCGGCGTCCAGCGCTTGCTCAACCAGGTACTGTTCGACCAGCTTCACTTTTGGCTTACGGCAATCGCATTCATCCGCTGGCAGATGCGGACAGATCAATACTTCATCAAATACCACCCCCTGAGAGGTGAATATCTGCATCATCAGGTTGTGCGGGCCGTCAAAATCTACCTGCGGGAAACTTTGCGTTCCCAGGCCATCCTGGTTGGTTATCATCACCAGCTTATAACCTGCCTTTTGCAGTTTCAGTAGCGCAGGGACAACCTCCGGCTCAAAAGCGAGCTTGTCAAAGCGATCAACCTGAAAGTCACTTGGCGGTTCAGAAATCAGGGTTCCATCACGGTCAATAAAAAGATACTTCTGGCTCATACTTGCTCCGCACGTAAGGCGTCAATGACGCGCTGGCTCTCTTCACGGGTTCCGACAGTAATACGCAGGCAGCCGCTTAACGAAGGTTGTTTGTTCTGGTCTCGTAAGATAATGCCCTGATCCCACAGAGATTTAAACACAGAACTGGAGGCGGTAAAGCGGGCCAGAATATAGTTGGTTTCAGAGGTGAAAACCTGCTCCACGCAGGGGATTGTTTTCAGGTTATCGACCAGATACTGGCGCTCTTGCAGGATCTGCGTCACCCGTTTACGCATGGCTGAAATCCCTTGTGGCGTCAGTGCCTGGGCGGCGATGTCTGCCACTGGGGTAGAAAGCGGGTAGGGTGCAATCACTTTCAGCAGCAGGTTGATAATTTCTTCATTAGCCAGCGTAAATCCGCAGCGCAAGCCTGCAAGGGCAAACGCTTTGGAAAGCGTGCGCAGGACCACCAGGTTCGGATATTCAGAAAGCCAGCCTGCCAGCGTTGCCTGCGGACAAAACTCAATATAGGCTTCATCGGCGACCACGATGGCTTTCCCCTGCGTCATGTCGAGCAGTGAGCGCAGGTCCTGTGGGTTGATCAACTGACCTGTTGGATTATTCGGGCTGCAAACGTAGACAACCTTTACACCATCAAGCTTCTCAGCTATGCCCTGTAAATCCAGTTGCCAGTCGTCAAGAGTAGGGACGGTGCGGCATTCAACGCCGATGGTTTCGGCGCTGACGCTGTACATGCCATAGGTTGGCGGGCAGTAGAGAATCGCATCTTTGCCGGGTTCACAAAATGCGCGGATCAACAGCTCAATACCTTCGTCTGCCCCACGACTGACCAGTACCTGCTGTGGTTTCACGTCTGCGTACTGTGCGTAGTTCTCGATCACCGCTTTCGGCTGACATTCCGGATAGCGGTTTAGCGTCTGCTGGCTTAACTGGAATTCAACAGCGGTCGGAAACTCATTAGCATTCAGCCAGACATCGCCATTACCGCCCAGACGGCGGGCGGACTGATAGGGCGTCAGCTCACGAACATTTTTACGGGCTAAATCGGTAACGCTGAGAATGTTATCAGTACTCATGCTTGCTCCTTCAGGGCGTTAACACGCAGGGTGACGGCATTTTTGTGGGCGGTCAGTCGCTCAGCGGCGGCCAGCGTTTCAATCGTAGAGGCCAGGGCTGAGAAACCTTGCGGTGATAATTCCTGTACGGTCATCCGTTTCTGGAAATCAGCCAGCCCAAGACTTGAGCAGGTTGCCGTATAGCCATAGGTTGGCAGGACGTGGTTGGTACCTGAAGCGTAATCACCCGCCGATTCCGGCGACCAGTCACCGAGAAATACCGAACCGGCACTGGTGATGTCATCAACCAGTTCCCGCGCGTTACGGGTCTGAATAATCAAATGTTCCGGACCGTACTGATTAGAGATGGCGATGCATTGCTGCAAATCTTTAGTCACAATCAGGCGACTGGCGCTTAACGCCTGACGAGCGGTTTCCGCGCGAGGCAGTTCAGCAAGCTGGCGTTCTACCGCTTCAGCGACACGGCGTGCGATATCAGCATCCGGCGTCAGCAGGATCACCTGAGAGTCCGGTCCGTGTTCGGCCTGAGAAAGTAAGTCAGAGGCTACGAAATCCGGTGTTGCGCCGCTGTCGGCAATCACCAGCACTTCTGACGGGCCCGCAGGCATATCGATTGCCGCACCGTCCAGACGCTGGCTGATCTGGCGTTTGGCCTCGGTCACAAAGGCATTACCGGGGCCGAAAATTTTGTCCACTTTCGGTACAGATTCGCTACCAAACGCCAGCGCGGCGATGGCCTGCGCGCCACCGACGTTAAACACGTCCTGTACTCCGCATAACTGCGCCGCATACAAAATTTCATCGGCAATAGGCGGCGGGGAACACAGCACTACTTTTTTGCATCCCGCTATACGAGCTGGAGTGGCAAGCATTAATACCGTAGAGAAGAGCGGTGCAGACCCTCCGGGAATATACAGGCCAACAGAGTTCACCGGACGGGTCACCTGCTGGCAGCGCACGCCGGGCTGCGTTTCGATATCTACTGGTGGCAGTTTTTGCGCGTTATGGAAAGTTTCGATGTTGTTTACCGCCACAGCCATGGCCTGCTTGAGGTCATCACTCAGGCGTGCGCTGGCGGCGGCAATGTCTTCGGCGCTGACTTTCAGCACACTGACCGTGGTTTTATCAAACTTTGCGCTGTATTCGCGCAGCGCCGTATCACCACGTGATTTGACGTTATCCAGAATGTCGCTGACGGTACGGGTGATGCTGTCTGAGGCGGAAATTGCCGGGCGCATCAGTAATTCGCGTTGCTGCTCGGGGCTACAGCTATTCCAGTCAATGATTGTGCTAAAGCTCATGGCGATTACTCCATCATCTTCTCAATCGGCAGTACCAGAATCGAGCTGGCACCGAGCGCTTTCAGTTTTTCCATGGTTTCCCAGAACAGGGTTTCGCTGCTGACCATGTGCATTGCCACGCGCTGCTGATCGCCCGCCAGCGGCAGAATGGTTGGGCGTTCAGCACCAGGAAGCAGGGCGATGACATCTTCCAGACGTTCGCTTGGAGCGTGCATCATGATGTACTTGGATTCGCGGGCCTGGATAACACCCTGAATGCGGGTCAGTAATTTATCAATCAGCTGTTGCTTGGCTTCAGCCATCTCGCCATCGCGTTGAATCAGGCAGGCTTTGGAACGGTAAATGACCTCCACTTCACGCAGGCCGTTGGCTTCCAGTGTGGCGCCAGTTGAAACCAGATCACAGATAGCATCGGCCAGTCCGGCACGCGGCGCGACTTCAACAGAACCGTTTAACAGACAGGATTTAAACGAGACGCCTTTTTGATCGAGGTAGCGTTTGAGCAGGTGCGGATAAGAGGTCGCGATACGTTTGCCGTCCAGCGCTGACGGGCCGTCCCATGCTTCGTCAACGGGGGTAGCCAGCGAGAGACGGCAGCCGCCGAAGTCCAGTCGACGCAGTGTAAAGTAGCGTGGATCTTCGCCCTGTGCCCGTCGGTTGAGCAGTTCCTCTTCCAGAACGTTTTCACCAATGATGCCAAGATCCACGACGCCATCCATTACCAGACCCGGGATATCGTCATCACGCACGCGGAGAATATCAATCGGCATATTCTCTGCCATCGCAATCAGGCGCTGGGTGTGAAGATTAATTTTAATGCCACAGCGAGCCAGTAATTCGCGTGAATCATCGCTTAAGCGGCCTGATTTCTGCATAGCTATGCGTAAACGGGTGTTGTCTAACATTCTCTGTTCCTCGTTATCCTGTCTGAATCGGTCTGGGTTGCGCGCCAAAAAAAAAGCCCCCGGAAGAATTCTTCCGGGGGCTCTCTCATACGCTCATGCACCACTGGAAGATTTAAATGTCTCCCAGCACACATCGCCTGAAAGACTAGTCAGGATGATGGTGGTGATGGTGTTTAAATTGAGCGCGTGTCATAAAATTTCTCGATGAATGCTTATTCATTTGATGTCTTTTAACCTAAACCACTTCAGCCACGGAAAGCAAGGGCTTTTTTTGATCATTAATTCATTTCATATTGATACTATGAATTGTCAGCCACCGTGGGCTGGCGTAGCCTTGAGTTATAGGCCAAAAGTCAGGAGAGAAGGCATGAAAAAGGTCGCAATTGTCGGGTTAGGTTGGTTAGGCATGCCGTTAGCCATGTCACTGGCGGCGAGAGGCTGGCAGGTCACCGGCAGCAAAACCACTTTGGATGGTGTAGAAGCGGCCCGAATGAGCGGTATTGAGAGCTACTCGTTACGCCTGGAGCCTGAACTGGTCTGTGAGCCAGATGATCTTGATGCGTTAATGGACGCCGATGCGCTGGTGATCACGCTGCCCGCACGCCGGAGCGGTCCTGGTGAGGATTTTTATCTGCAGGCGATGCAGGAACTGGTCGACAGTGCGCTGGCGTATCGTATTCCTCGGATTATTTTTACCAGCTCTACGTCGGTCTATGGCGATGTACAGGGGATGGTAAAAGAGGGCTCGCCGCGTAATCCGGTTACGGCAAGTGGTCGCGTTCTGAAAGAACTGGAAGACTGGCTGCACAACCTGCCGGGGACCTCGGTCGATATTCTGCGTCTGGCCGGGTTAGTTGGACCGGGAAGACACCCTGGCCGTTTTTTTGCGGGTAAAACGGCTCCTGACGGACAACACGGGGTTAATCTGGTGCATCTGGATGATGTTGTTTCGGCAATCACCTTGTTGTTACAGGCACCTAAAGGGGGACACATCTATAATATATGTGCGCCTATGCATCCTGCGCGTAATGTGTTCTATCCCCAGATGGCTCGTTTGTTGGGTATGGAGCCGCCAACTTTCCGGGACAGTGTGGATAACGGTAAAGGTAAAGTCATTGATGGCAACCGCATTTGTAATGAGCTTGGGTTCGAGTACCAGTATCCTGATCCGCTGGTGATGCCGATGGAGTGACAGACCAGCAGAGTGCCGCTGTATACCGCCAGGGGGCGAGTATGAAACCACTGCTGGACGTTCTGATCATCCTTGATGCGTTAGAGAAAGAGGGAAGCTTCGCGGCGGCGTCGGCAAAATTGTTTAAGACGCCGTCGGCGCTGAGCTATACCGTCCATAAGTTGGAGAGCGACCTCAATATTCAGTTGCTGGATCGTAGCGGACATCGGGCGAAATTTACCCGTACCGGTCAGATGCTGCTGGAAAAGGGGAGGGAGGTACTGCACACCGTCCGCGAACTTGAAAAACAGGCGATCAAACTGCATGAGGGCTGGGAAAACCAACTGGTTATCGGTGTGGATGATACGTTTCCCTTTTCGCTTCTTGCCCCGCTCATCGAGTCTTTTTACCAACATCACAGTGTGACTCGCCTTAAATTTATTAACGGCGTGCTGGGAGGCTCCTGGGATGCTCTTACCCAGGGGCGGGCAGATATTATTGTCGGTGCGATGCACGAACCGCCCTCGGCAAGCGAATTCGGTTTTGCGCGTTTAGGCGATCTTGAGCAGGTTTTTGTGGTCGCTCCCCATCATCCGTTGGCGCAGGAAGAAGAACCATTGAATCGCCGAACCATCAAACGGTATCGCGCTATCGTTGTGGGAGATAATGATAATGCGCATTCTGCGAATTCGTCCGGAACTCAGTTATTTGATGATCAGGAAGCTATTACTGTTTTCGATTTTAAGACCAAGCTGGAATTGCAAATTAGTGGCCTGGGGTGTGGCTATATGCCGCGTTATCTGGCACAGCGATTTTTGGACAGTGGCGCGCTTATTGAGAAGAAAGTGGTCGCGCAAATTATGTTTGAGCCGGTGTGGATTGGCTGGAATGAACAGACCTCTGGATTAGCAAGCGTCTGGTGGCGGGATGAGATTTTAGCAAATAGTGCTATTGCGAGTGTCTATGTAAAAACGGTTGCCGATAAATCAAACAGTTAAGAAAAAATATTATTATACAGTAGCCTCATTCTCTTGTTATTTCTCCCCACTTTAGTGCAAAATACGCCGCTTGCAAAAAATGACATTAACCGACGTTTTAATACGCGTCGGTTATTTTTTTGCATCAAACCAATCATTCATAAAAGAGGCCGGGCTTCGTACCGGATAGATACTTACTAAAAACCGACAGTTGTTGTCGCTGAGGAATCCATAAAAATGGGGCAATTTTTTGCTTACGCGACGGTGTTCACCGTAAAGGGGAATGACCATGTCGCATAACGTTACTCCAAACACCTCTCGCGTGGAATTACGTAAAACGCTTACGTTGGTTCCGGTTGTTATGATGGGCCTTGCCTATATGCAGCCGATGACGCTGTTCGATACATTTGGTATCGTTTCGGGCCTCACAGACGGTCACGTGCCGACGGCATATGCCTTCGCGCTGGTCGCCATTCTGTTTACAGCGCTGAGCTACGGGAAGCTGGTACGTCGTTACCCTTCTGCTGGCTCTGCGTACACCTATGCCCAGAAATCTATTAGTCCTACTGTAGGTTTTATGGTGGGTTGGTCTTCTCTGCTCGATTACCTGTTCGCGCCGATGATCAACATTCTGCTGGCAAAAATTTACTTTGAAGCCCTCGTGCCTTCGATTCCGTCGTGGGTATTTGTTATCGCCCTGGTGGCGTTTATGACGGCTTTCAACCTGCGTAGTCTCAAATCCGTCGCTAACTTCAATACCGTGATTGTGGTGTTGCAGGTTGTGCTGATTGCGGTCATTTTGGGCATGGTGGTTTACGGTGTATTTGAGGGCGAAGGTGCCGGTACGCTGGTGAGTTCCCGTCCATTCTGGTCAGGCGATGCGCACGTTATTCCGATGATCACCGGTGCGACGATTCTGTGCTTCTCCTTTACAGGATTTGACGGCATCAGCAACCTGTCGGAAGAAACTAAAGATGCCGAGCGCGTAATTCCACGTGCTATCTTCCTGACCGCGCTGATTGGTGGCCTGATCTTTATTGTCTCCACCTATCTGTTGCAGCTGTACTTCCCGGATATCTCGCGCTTCAAGGACCCGGATGCTTCGCAGCCAGAAATTATGCTGTATGTAGCTGGTAAGTTCTTCCAGGTTGGCGCACTGATTTTCTCCACCATTACCGTACTGGCATCCGGTATGGCGGCGCATGCAGGCGTAGCGCGTCTGATGTATGTGATGGGGCGTGACGGTGTCTTCCCGAAAAGTTTCTTCGGTTATGTGCACCCGAAATGGCGTACTCCGTCCATGAACATCATTCTGGTTGGGGCGATTGCCCTGCTGGCAATCAACTTTGACCTGGTGATGGCAACGGCGCTGATTAACTTTGGTGCGCTGGTGGCGTTTACCTTCGTTAACCTGTCGGTGATCTCCCAGTTCTGGATCCGTGAGAAGCGCAACAAGACGCTGAAAGACCACTTCCAGTACCTGTTCCTGCCGATGTGCGGTGCGCTGACCGTTGGTGCGCTGTGGGTGAACCTGGAAGAGAGCTCTATGGTTCTGGGTCTGATCTGGGCTGGTATTGGTCTGATTTACCTGGCTTGCGTGACCAAAAGTTTCCGCAACCCGGTACCGCAGTACGAAGATGTTGCATAACAACTGACTTTTCTGCGCCGGTTTGCCCGGCGCATAATTAAAAACCGGAGAATTTCTCCGGTTTTTTTATGTCTGCGTTTTACACAATCTCTTCAGCGTATTGCCAGAGCGATTTCAGCAGCATCAGTTTCTCTTTGTTATCAGCGTACTGCTGACTCAGTGTCTGCAGTTCATTGGCGTAATTTTGCAAAAACTCTGGAGTGAACACCTGGCGGCGATGTTCCAGCCAGCGCTGTTGTTCGGTTTCATCCAGCGTGCCGGGGAAGTTGCGGGCGCGGTAATTAAACAGCAGTTTTTCAATGCGTTTATCGACGAAGGTGATGTCCAGCGCCGGTAAATTACGCGGGTCGGTCTCCAGAACGATTTTCATCGCGGCGCGGTCGGCATCACTGAAAAAACCGTTATACAGTTGGGCATCCACGTTATCTGATGGGGCGAAAGGCTCGGCTTCGGCAAAAATGGCCACTACTTTATCGCGGACCTGCGGGTTTTCGCGCAGGACTTTAAGATTATCCAGACAATGCTGACGGTTAATCCCGAGGCGATCGGCATCTTCCGGGCGGAGTGTATTGGCTTGCGCCAGCACCGGACATTTGTTGATGTGCACCAGTTTTACCGGTACCGCCACGTTATCGCCCAAGTCGGCTTTAGCCGTGTACAGGCGCTCGCGCAGAGTGTCGCTGTCCAGCTCAAGCAGAGGAGAAATATCACCGGCTAAATCGACCATGATAACCGCGTTGCGATTGTCCGGATGCCAGGCGAGCGGAGCGACCCAACTGGTGTTACCTCGCCATGCGCCGAACATGCCGGAGACATGCACCAGGGGTTTCATTTGTGGAACGTCAATCAGGGCGGTCAGTTTGTGCTTATTACGATGGCTATAAAGATAGTCAAACAGGCGCGGCTGACGTGACTTAACCAGTTGTGCCATTGCAATAGTCGCGTAGACGTCTGCCATCGCATCGTGGGCATTGGCATGTTCAATGCCGTTGGCTTTGGTCAAATGTTCAAGCCGGAAGCTGGGCAAACCGTCGTCGTTTTCTGGCCAGTTAATCCCTTCTGGACGCAGTGCATAACATGCGCGCATCACATCCAGTAAATCCCAGCGCGAATTATCGTGTTGCCAGCTCCAGGCATAAGGATCGTAAAAATTGCGATACAGAATATTGCGTGTCACTTCATCATCGAAGCGGACATTGTTATAGCCCAGGATACAGGTTTTCGGCACGGTAAACAGCGAGTGAATACGTGCAGCAAAAGCAGCCTCATTCTCTCCCTTTTCACGCGCTTCCTGCGGCGTAATACCGGTGATCAGTACCGCCTCTGGTTGTGGCAGATAATCGTCTGCAGGCTTGCAATAAAAGACTTCAGGTTCACCAATAATGTTGAACTCGCTATCTGTGCGGATAGCTGCGAACTGTGCGGGTCTGTCCAGCGCCGGATGGGTGCCAAAGGTTTCGTAATCGTGGAAGAGAAAAGTCGGGTGCTGCTTGCCGTCATTCATTGTTCAGTTATGTCCGGGATCAATTTAGCGCTTTTCTAAGAATACCAAAAATGAGCGCGGTAATCAGCAAAGTGATTATCATTCCTGGGTACTGGCCGCATTAAAATTGAGATAAACAAGAGCTGATTAAATGAGATAAATTATTTTTTTAGTTTTAAAGGAAATTACCGGAATAAATTTTCCTGAAGGCTGGTGTTTAGAAAAATCTGATTGCGAACAATTATTGTTATTTTTACGGTTAATTGTTGTGTTTTGGAAATTTTAAAAGTCTTTTATAAACAAAGGCTTTTATTTCTAATGATTAATGGTGGTTTAGTGTAATGAAATGTGAGTGATGTTAAAAACTAATAATTTAAACGCCATATAATCATTGGATATATCTAATAACAGGAGGTTATATGAGCATTAGTCGGCGTAATTTTTTGCGAGGAGTGGGGATTGGTTGCTCTGCTTGTGCAATAGGAAGTTTCCCACCTGGTGCACTGGCGCGGAATTCGCCTGAGAGCATTAAAGGTAAAACAGCGCTCACGCCAAGTCTGTGCGAAATGTGTTCATTTCGCTGCCCAATTCAAGCGCAGGTCATTAATAATAAAACCGTTTTTATCCAGGGTAATCCCAATGCGCCTCAACAAGGTACGCGAGTTTGCGCGCGAGGGGGAAGTGGCGTCAGCCTGGTCAACGACCCACATCGTATCGTTAAACCGATGAAGCGTACCGGCCCCCGCGGTAGCGGTGAATGGCAGGTCATTAGCTGGCAACAGGCTTATAAAGAAATTGCTGAAAAAATGGGTGCCATAAAAGAGCAGTATGGTCCCCAGGGCATTGTGTTCTCTTCTAAATCAGGTTCGCTTTCCGGCCATTTATTTCACCTGGCGACGGCCTTTGGTTCGCCTAATACCTTCACTCACGCCTCAACATGTCCCGCAGGAAAATCTATTGCCGCTAAGGTGATGATGGGGGGCGATTTAGCAATGGATATTGCCAATACCCGCTATATGGTTTCCTTTGGTCATAACTTGTATGAAGGCATTGAGGTTGCCGACACGCATGAACTGATGACCGCGCAGGAGAAGGGGGCGAAGATGGTCAGCTTCGATCCTCGTTTGTCCGTGTTTTCCAGTAAAGCGGATGAATGGCATGCGATCAAACCTGGTGGTGATTTACCGGTGCTTATGGCCATGTGCCACGTCATGATTAAAGAAAAGCTCTATGACGCACAGTTTGTTGAACGCTACACCACGGGATTTGCGCAACTGGTCGAGGCAGTACAAGAGACTACCCCTGAATGGGCGCAAAAACTGGCCGATGTGCCTGCGGATGTCATTACCCGCGTTACCCGGGAAATGGCAGCTTGTGCGCCTCACGCCATCGTCAGTCCGGGCCACCGTGCGACGTTTTCTCAGGAAGAGATCGACATGCGGCGGATGATTTTCACCCTCAATGTGTTGATGGGGAATATTGAACGTGAAGGTGGTATGTACCAGAAAAAAAATGCCGCCACCTACAACAAACTGGCTGGTGAAAAAGTCGCCCCGGTGCTGGCGAAACCTGATGCCAAGTTGGCGAAACCTGCAGCACAACGTATTGATATGGTCGCGCCGCAGTTTAAGTACATCGCGGCGGGCGGTGGGGTTGTGCAGAGTATTATCGATGCCGTGTTAAATCAGACACCGTATCCGGTGAAGGGATGGATTATGTCCCGACATAATCCTTTTCAAACCGTAACCTGCCGACCCGATTTGGTCAAAACCGTTGAACAACTGGATCTTGTGGTCAGCTGTGATGTTTATTTAAGCGAAAGTGCGGCGTATGCCGATTATCTGCTTCCGGAGTGTACCTACCTCGAGCGCGATGAAGAGGTTTCTGATATGTCCGGGCTAAATCCGGCCTATGCGCTGCGTCAGCAGGTTGTTGAGCCTGTTGGCGATGCGCGTCCGAGCTGGCAGATCTGGAAAGAGCTGGGAGAACAGTTAGGGCTGGGACAATTTTATCCGTGGCAAGATATGCAAACACGGCAGTTATATCAACTGAATGGCGACCATGCTTTATCTGCTGAACTGCGCCAGAAGGGATACCGCGAATGGGGCATCCCATTGTTATTGCGCGAACCTGAAATGGTACGCCAGTTTACGGCACAGTATCCCGCTGCGGTAGCAGTTGACAGCGACGGCACTTACGGCGAGCAACTCCGATTCAAATCCCCGTCAGGAAAAATCGAACTTTATTCCGAAGAGCTGGAGACATTACTACCCGGCTACGGTAGCCCGCGAGCCCGTAATTTTGCGCTTAAGGGGGATAACGAACTCTATTTTATCCAGGGCAAAGTGGCGGTTCACACAAACGGTGCGACGCAATATGTTCCTCTGCTTAGTGAGCTGATGTGGGATAACGCAGTATGGATACACCCGAAAACAGCACAAGAAAAAGGGATCAAAAGCGGGGACGACATCTGGCTGGAAAACGCGACGGGTAAAGAGAAAGGTAAGGCACTGGTAACAGCTGGTATTCGACCCGATACGCTGTTCGTCTATATGGGATTTGGCGCCAAGGCCGGGGCCAGGACGGCTGCGACAACGCATGGTATTCACTGCGGTAATTTACTTCCGCATGTGACCAGTCCGGTTTCCGGGACGGTGGTTCACACTGCTGGCGTTACGCTGAGTCGGGCATGAGAAAGGAGAACATCATGAATCATTCAACAAACCCCTATGTCATGCTGCATGACGAGAAACGCTGTATTGGCTGTCAGGCGTGTACGGTTGCCTGCAAAGTACTTAATGATGTACCCGAGGGTTACAGCCGGCTGCAGGTGCAGATCCGTTCACCGGAAAATGAGCCTCAGGTTCTGTCTCATTTTCAGTTTGTGCGAGTCTCCTGCCAGCATTGTGAAGATGCGCCTTGTGTCAGCGTCTGCCCGACCGGCGCGTCTTACCGTGATGAGAATGGCATTGTACAAGTCGACAAATCGCGTTGTATTGGCTGCGACTATTGTGTCGCCGCTTGTCCGTTCCATGTGCGCTACCTTAACCCGCAAACAGGAATCGCTGACAAATGTAACTTCTGCTCGGATACCCGCCTGGATGCCGGACAATCACCAGCATGTGTTTCTGTTTGTCCGACGGATGCGCTGAAATTTGGCCGCCGCGATGACCCGGAAATTCAGCACTGGATTAATCAAAAAGCGGTTTATCGCCAGCAGGAAAAACGAAGTGGCGAGGTGAGTCTTTATCGACGTAAAGAGATCCATCAGGAGGGGAAAGTATGAATGCTATCTGGGGAGCAGAGCTTAATTATGCGCCGGATTACTGGCCGCTGTGGCTCATTTATGCAGGTGTTATCATTCTGATGATGATTATTGGCCTGATCGCACATGCACTGTTGCGTCGGATGCTGGCACCCAAAACGGCAGGCGGAGAAGAGCATCGTGACTACCTCTATTCGTTAGCAGTCCGTCGTTGGCACTGGGGGAATGCACTGTTATTCATCCTGCTTCTGCTGAGCGGCTTATTTGGTCACTTTTCTGTCGGCCCTGTGGCCTTAATGGTGCAGGTGCATACCTGGTGTGGCTTTGCATTGCTCGCCTTCTGGGTTGGCTTTGTGCTGATAAACGCAACCAGCGGTAATGGCTGTCACTACCGTGTGAAATTTAACGGGCTGATTTCGCGCTGCTTGCTGCAAACGCGCTTTTATCTGTATGGGATCATGAAAGGCGAAGCGCATCCCTTTGCGGCTACGGCGGATAATAAATTTAACCCTCTGCAACAACTGGCATATCTGGCCATTATGTATGCGCTGGTTCCGTTATTAATCATCACCGGTTTGCTGTGTCTTTACCCGCAGGTTATCGGAGCAGGTCCGGTAATGTTAGTGCTGCATATGGCGTTAGCGATTGTTGGCATTCTGTTTATTTGTGCACATATTTACCTGTGCACATTAGGCGACACGCCGACACAAATATTTCGTAGCATGATTGATGGCTATCATCGTCATCGTAGTCATCACACAGAAGCGCAGCCACGTAAAGGGTAATTAATCTAGTACGCATCGCGCACGATGCGTACATTTAACACCCATATCACCTCGCAAGAAAATGTGCTTTATGTCACATTTTCTTGCAATTTATCCCTGTTTATTCGACTAAACTTCCGTAAAAAGAACGGCTATTTATCCTATTTCTGAGGACATGCTGTTGAAATGCCGTTTGTTTGTTGCCGCTTCTCTGTTCGCGATGAGTTTTTCGTCCGCCTTTGCGGCGGATGTCACCAGTTTTGCTCCCCAGCCTCCAGCCATAAATGCCGGGGCGTGGGTGCTTATGGATTACACCACGGGCCAAATTCTTACCGCAGGTAATGAACACCAGCAGCGCAATCCCGCCAGCCTCACCAAACTGATGACAGGTTATGTTGTTGATCGCGCAATCGACAGCCACCGCATCAGCCCGACCGATATTGTTACCGTTGGACGTGATGCCTGGGCAAAAGATAATCCGGTATTCGTGGGCTCATCATTAATGTTCCTGAAAGAAGGCGATCGTGTTTCAGTGCGTGATTTAAGCCGCGGCTTAATTGTCGATTCTGGTAATGATGCTTGTGTCGCGTTGGCTGATTACATTGCCGGTGGACAGCCACAGTTTGTCGACATGATGAACAGCTATGTGAAAAAGCTAAAGCTTCAGGATACGCATTTCGAAACGGTACACGGACTGGATGCGCCAGGTCAGCACAGTTCTGCTTACGATCTGGCCGTGCTATCCCGGGCAATCATTCATGGAGAGCCTGATTTTTACCATATGTATAGTGAGAAAAGCCTTACATGGAATGGCATCACGCAGCAGAACCGTAACGGATTGTTGTGGGATAAGACGATGAATGTCGATGGGTTGAAAACGGGGCACACGTCTGGTGCCGGATTTAATCTAATCGCATCTGCTGTTGATGGACAGCGCCGTTTGATTGCTGTTGTCATGGGCGCTGAGAGTGCGAAAGGGCGCGAAGATCAGGCGCGCAAACTGTTGCTATGGGGACAGCAAAACTTCGACACAGTGCAGATTTTGCGTAGCGGTAAGCAGGTAGGTGTTGAGCGGATTTGGTATGGCGATAAAGAAAAAATTAGCCTGGGTACTGAGCAGGATTTCTGGATGGCACTGCCGAAAACGGAAGTTCAAAACATTAAAGCAAAGTATGTGCTTGATAAGAAAGAACTGGTTGCCCCTATTGCTGCGCATCAACGCGTGGGTGAAATTGAACTCTATGACCGAGACCAGCTCGTGGCACACTGGCCGCTGATGACGCTGGAGTCAGTTGGCGAAGGCGGCATGTTTTCTCGTCTGAGCGATTATTTTCACCATAAAGTGTAATTAATTGCTTGTGGTTCTGACTGGCAAGAGTGCGAATCTGCTCACATAATGAACACTGTTTCCTTGTTGTCGTAATAAGCAATAATTATACTGTATATAAATACAGTGTAATTATGGAGGCTATATGAAGTATGAGATCAGGCAGGTAGAAAAACGCAGGATTGCCGGCTTTCACATGGTGGGACCGTGGGAACAAACGGTAAAGCAGGGATTTGAGCAGTTAATGATGTGGGTCGATAGTAAGAATATCGCACCGCTGGAATGGATTGCCGTCTATTACGACAACCCGGACGTTGTTCCGGCAGATAAACTCCGCTGTGATACTGTAGTTTCCGTCCCTGATAGTTTCGTGATCCCACAAAACAGTGAAGGAGTGACTCTGACTGAACTGGCGGGTGGTGAATATGCAGTTGCCGTTGCACGCGTTGAGAATCATGATTTTGCGACACCGTGGTATCAGTTTTTTAATCTCCTGTTGCAGGACTCAACGTATCAGATATCGGCCAGACCTTGTTTTGAAATTTATATGAACAATGGTACGGAAGATGGTTACTGGGACATTGAAATGTATGTGCCAGTGCAGTCGAAGTAACTGTTTTTTGTGTAAATCAGGATGAAAGTCCTGACCATTACAGTGATATTTTCACTGAAAAAGCAGGTACAATTCCGTTCTTTGCTATTCCCTGACGGAGTGCATGAGTGCGTGCAGATAAGTCGCTGAGTTCTTTTGAAATTCGTTTGTATCGTCATTATCGTGTTGTGCATGGTATTCGCATTGCGCTGGCGTTTCTTCTCACTTTTCTGCTGGTCCGGCTGCTGAACATCCCTGAAGGTACATGGCCTCTAATCACGCTGGTCGTGATCATGGGGCCTATTTCATTTTGGGGTAATGTGGTTCCCAGGGCTTTTGAGCGCATTGGTGGGACGATTCTGGGCTCTGTGCTGGGGCTGGTGGCTCTGCGGCTGGAACTCTTTTCACTACCGTTAATGTTGATATGGTGTGCGGTGGCGATGTTTCTCTGCGGTTGGTTGGCTCTAGGCAAAAAGCCCTATCAGGCTCTGCTGATTGGCATTACGCTTGCCGTTGTCGTGGGAGCTCCTGCTGGCGATATGAATACGGCACTCTGGCGTGGTGGTGACGTTATCCTGGGGTCGCTACTGGCGATGCTGTTTACCGGCATCTGGCCACAACGCGCTTTTATACACTGGCGTATTCAACTTGCGCATTGTGTTACAGGGTATAATCGTGTGTACCAGGCTGCTCTGTCGCCTAACCTGCTCGAACAACCCCGTCTGGAGAAACATTTACAGCAGTTGTTGAGTGACGTTGTCAAAATGCGCGGGCTCATCGTCCCTGCCAGCAAAGAAACGCATATCCAAAAGTCTATATTTGAGGCTATTCAAACTGTTAACCGTAATCTGGTTTGCATGCTCGAGTTGCAAATTAATGCGCTTTGGGCAACGCGTACCAGCCACTTTGTGATGCTGAATGCGCATACACTGCGTGAAACACAGCTCAGAACTCAACAGGCATTACTGACGATAACTCATGCTCTGTATGAAGGTAATCCGCAGCCAGTGCTTGCCAATACGGAAAAACTCAACGATACCGTAGCGGAGCTGCGTAAGCTCATTGATGAGCATAAAGGCGATAATGTCGCTGAGACTCCCATTCACGGCTATGTCTGGCTGAACATGGAAATGGCACGACAACTGGAGTTGCTCTCACATTTAATCTGTCGCGCTTTGCGCAAATAAAGAGCAGATGAGGGGATTGATTATCCTGCTGCTTCGATTCAGCAAGGATTAAGGGTATGATACTGAAAAAGGCTAAAACCATTGTTAACTGCAATGGCTTTACCCTCGATAATTCAGGTTTCAACCATGTATTGTCAATGCATATGCAACTTGAAGTATGGCGGGCATGAAAGTAATGTTGACCCACTTTAGCCGTTGTTTAAACGAATCCGAATCTCACATTATCAGGGGTGTAAAAATGGAAACTACCAAGCCTTCTTTCCAGGACGTGCTGGAATTTGTTCGTCTGTTCCGTCGTAAGAACAAACTGCAACGTGAAATCCAGGACGTTGAGAAAAAGATCCGTGACAACCAGAAACGCGTTCTGCTGCTGGACAACCTGAGTGACTACATCAAGCCGGGCATGAGCGTCGAAGCGATCCAGGGCATTATTGCCAGCATGAAAAGTGACTACGAAGATCGCGTGGATGATTACATCATCAAAAACGCTGAGATCTCAAAAGAGCGTCGCGATATTTCTAAAAAGCTGAAAGCCATGGGCGAAGTGAAAAACGGCGAAGCGAAAGCAGAGTAACGTTTTATACCCTGAACCTTCAGGTTTCAGGGAAAATTGAAGTATGACAGGTATGTAATGATAAGGGCTGCGGTGCGGCCCTTATTGTAACTCGACCCCACCAGTTACCATCCTTAGCAAATGCTGTTCCGGCCAGTGCCTTGTCAGCTTCTTCTGCCCCAGCATCCATTTGATATAATCAACATCGTGACGTTTTCTGTCCAGCATCAGGCCGACAACGCTGCCGCTGTGCGCGACATTCACTCCGTATAAATCACATTCTTCTACCAGCGCCAATAGTGAGTCGAAATCGGGTTTTGGCAACAACAACTGACTGGCGATTGCGCTTAGTGTTGCCGCTTCGCCCATTCTGTAGGGGTTTTGATAAACACAGGCTTCCTGAACTTTTTCCCATGCTCGCTTAAGTGCAGGGGCGCCAGCCTGTAATCCTGACTGACGAGGAATACGATGATAGTCTGCTGTACGTAACGTTTCCGGGCTTTCGAGAACTAACAGGTCGAGTTGCGGCTGCGCTTCACAGGCAATTTGTGTGGAGGCGTCGTTATGATCGAAAAGGGTTAACTGGCGAAAAACGGTACTGTCAGTAGGCTCAAGTGAAACGCAAAGGTGCGCCAGTGTCGATTCATCCAACGGATGGCCCAGATGATGCGCCGTAGCAATTGCCGTGGCGGCAATATCCGCCGTGCTGCTGGCCATACCTTTGGCGATGGGGATTGTTGAATGGATGTCTATCCGGATATCCTGGCTGACATGTGCCGGGTATTGCCAGTGCTGCAACAACCGGTCAACCATCGCCCGAGAGAGGGGACGCTCATCTGTCAACGGTGAACCTGAACTGATCTCAACGGTGCTATACCATTCAACCGGGCAGGAGACCAATTTCTCACTGCCCAAAATCCAGCCCTGGATAAGTTCTCCGCATGATGCGGGACATTGCGCAACAGCCACGTTTTCACCTTTGTGATCAGCAATCCTCGGCGCATAGTGTCATGGCGATCGCGCTATTACCATGATTTGCCGCAATTTGCAGTGCGGCAATACTAGGCCGGGATGTCCAATGTCACAGTTTCTGCTATCGCTATTCGCATCACGTCCTGCGCTATCATTAGCTCTTCATTGGTGTTAATCACGGCCACTTTGACCATCGCGTTTTCTGTCTGAATGAAGGTCGCGTTACGCTGATTTTTTTCTTCATCAACGGCCAAACCTAAGAAATTCAAATTGCGACAAATGGCGGCCCTGGCACGTGCAGAGTTCTCGCCAATACCACCAGTAAATACCAGTGCATCCAGACCGCCCATTTGCATAATGTAGCTGCCAATCGTGGCCCGAATACGTTCGGCAAACAGCGTTAGCGCAAGTGCTGCCTGATGGTTTCCATTATCAGCAGCATGTTCAACGTCACGGTAATCAGGTGAAATGCCAGAAATACCCAGCAAACCTGACTCATTATTGAGTAACTGATTGAGCTGCTGAGGTGTTTTGCCTTCACGCATCGCAATCCACGGCAGAATAGACGGATCGATATCACCACTACGAGTGCCCATCATCACGCCCGATTGTGGGGTAAAGCCCATTGATGTATTAACCGACAGCCCGCCCTTGATGGCGCAGATACTGCTCCCGTTACCCAGATGACAGCACACAACGCGCAGGGCGCTGAGAGGAACACCCAGTTTTTCAGCCAGTGCGGCGCTGACATATTTATGGCTGGTGCCATGAAAACCGTAGCGACGAATTCCCAGCTCAGAGTAATACCGCCAGGGCAGGGGATAAATAAAAGAAGGCTCATCAAGTGTCTGATGGAAAGCGGTGTCAAAAACGGCAACAGCAGGCGTTTTTGGCAGCAATTGGCGAAATACAGCAATGCCGAGCGCATTAACCGGGTTATGTAACGGTGCCAGTTCTGCAAGACGCTCGATTTCTGCCAGTGTTTCCTCGGTCACCAGGGCAGAATCTTTAAAAGATTCCCCGCCGTGCGCAACGCGATGTCCCGTACCGTCAATGTCATCCAGACTGTTGATAATTTTATGGCTGAGCAGTTTTTCCAGTAACAGGGTTACCGCATCCCGATGGTCGGCAACGGGCAAAATCTCCTGCCATTTTTCTACTGGTGTTTTGATGGTGACCTGTGCGTCAGTCATGCCGATACGCTCGATCAACCCCTGACACAGCATTTCACCCTGCGGCATGGCCAGTAACTGAAACTTCAGCGAAGAGCTGCCGGCGTTAATAGCCATTATCTTGTGAGACATGAAGGTTCCTTTGCATTCAGAAAAATGAACATCTCATCCACTCCGGTATTGTTCACTGCGCTGGTGATAAAGACTTTTTGCGCTCCAGCCTGCACCAACCAGTTTTCGACGAGGGAAATACGCTGCGGATTAGCTAAATCAGCTTTGGTCACCAGACCGATAACAGGTCTGTTCATCGGGCCAGTAAAACCAGGCGAAAAAGGTGACCAGGGTGCATCAGCATTGAGTACCAGAGCGATAATGTCGGCTTCACAGGAACTGGCCAGCAGTGCGCTATACAGGCACCGGTTCTCAATATATTCACCCGGTGTGTCTATTGCTGCAGGAGACCAGACAATGGCCTGAGTTTTCTGGTAATGAAGTGCTTCACCACGCATACATTGAGTAAGTGATGTCTTACCGCACTGGCTGGGTCCAATTAGCATTATGCGTTTCATGGTGTTAAGTCCGTGTAATGGGACACGCGGTAAAACGCATCATTTCGCCCAGCGTGCGGGTAACCTGTTTTAGCGCATATTCAACCGCTGAAACATCACCTGTCAGGACGACTGCGCCGGTAAAACGGTCAAGAAAACCTATCTCAACTGCACCGGATTTGGTGGCGATGTCACAGGCAATAATTGAGGCTTCACTTGGTGTAATGGTTAAAATCCCAATAGCTGAAACCGAGTCCTGTAATCCCAGTTTCTTGAATAAATCTTTACCCGGATTGGCGATGAGATGTGCCAGAGTGACCTGTTTTCCCGGTACGTATTCCTGGATCATGCGATCCGTCGTCGGTTGCCTCTCCATTATCCCTCCACCATTTGTCGCCACATGCTTTCATGCGGACGCGGGATGACAGAGCGATAGACCAGCAGTCCTTTTTCACCTGCGCTTTCGCTGGCTACCGTCACGGCGTTATTCACATCGGAAACATCACCCGCGACCACCATGTAGCATTTGCCTCCAATGCCAAATGCCATATGTACCCGTACCAGCGTGACATTTGAGGCTTTAACTGCGCGATCGGCGGCACAGATACACGCGGCTACGCTCCAGGTTTCTACAATCCCAACCGCCTGACGTGTATCAACGCTGTTAAGACCGCTGATTGCTGGCAGAACGCTGGCATGAATATTTGGCAATACCAGACTGTCAACGAGCATATCACCTGCAAGCGATGTGCCAGTGGCGATAGCCTGTTGCACAGCGCCAACATCTCCGCCGAGCATGAGTAAAAATTTGCCCGGACAGATGGTTTTGCTGACCAGTAAATTCACATTCGCGCTTTTGAGCATGGCATCGCCGGCTTCCATCCCTTTGGCAATGCTGGTGAGTTCTAAAATACCTATAGCCTGAGACATGGTTAACCTCTAATTACCGTGATGGATTGATCAGTTATCTCGCTGACAATACCGTCAATACTGGCGTGAACAGGGGCGCCTAATGTGTCTGCTGGCACATCGGCAACACACTGGCCACGAACAACTCGTTCCCCTTTTTGCACACAAGGGATGGCGCTGGCACCAATATGTTGGCGTAGCAGCAACGTCGTTGTATCTGTTGAATAATCTGTCGGTGCTAACGGTGCGTCGTGGTACCAGTCACTTAGACCCAGTTTGGTAATGAGTCGTGTAACCGGGATGAGGCGATACTTCGCCATTTCATCAGCAGGGTTGAGTGGCCCTTCATAACGATGGTTTAGCGCACGCAGCTCACGTTTAAGCATGCGATTAATACGCATCGGTGAGATGCCTACCGGACATGCAACGCTTTCGCAGACGTTGCATTCTGAGCAGGTCAGGGCAGTGAGCAGCAATTGCGGTGTAGCGGCCTGCTGATAGTTAACCGCGCGGACCAGTAGATGAGGCGATAGTTCATGGCCGATCAAATGTCTTGGGCACAGATCCGTACACAAACGGCACTGTTCACAAACGGTTTTTGCCACCGAAAGTACGGTACGTTCATCCTGCATTCGCCGTTGAATAAGCGCATGGGATTTTGGCAGAACCAACAGGCCGCCTGTCGTTTTGCTCACCGGCGTATCCAGGGAGGTAATCAGGCTACCCATCATGGGGCCACCGTTGATGAATCCAGGGTCATCGACGGTGGATCCGCCAGCCAGGGCCAGTACTTCACGTAAAGACATTCCGATAGGGACCGTCATGGTTACGGGCCTGGCTACAGCACCGTTGACGGTCAGCGTACGACGCGTAACGGGATACTGTTGCTCGACGGCTCTGGCGATGTTAAGTACGGTCTGGACGTTATTGACGACTACACCGACGCTGACTGGCAATGCGGCAGGGGGGACTCGTCGTCCGGTTGCCATCCATATCGTCAGAACTTCGTCACCAGCCGGATAAACATCAGGCAACATGTGTAACCGGATATCAGCAGGTAGGAGAGGTGTTAAGGCTTTGATAGCTTTCTGATACTTTTCTTTAAGAGCAATTATGCCTGCACTGGCCCCTGTGGCTTTCATAGCATACTGTACGCCACGGACCAGTCGGGCCGCCTGCAGAGCCATTAATTGCTGATCAACTTTCAGCATTGGCTCGCACTCTGCTGCATTCACCAGAAACGTATCAACCTGAGCCTGGAGTTTGACGTGCGCAGGAAACCCTGCGCCTCCGGCTCCCACCACACCCGCAGTACGAACGCGATCGCGTATCGTTTGCGCATCATAAAGAGTGGGTTCTGCCGTCATGGCTGTATTCATAATAATTCCTCAAGCAGTTCCTGGATGGCACTGGCGTTGGCTACGCGAGGATTAGTTTGCAGCGTGACATCAGCCAGCGCGGCCTGAACCATCAACGGTATTCGCTGTGACCAGGTTTGCTTTCCGTCTTTAAGCGCGTCAATAAAAGAGGGTAACGCACACTGTTTTTTGAGCAGCTCAATATGATGAATTAGCGCATTGAGTGCCGCTGTATCGTTAGCATTATCCGGGCACAGGTGACAGGCTTTCGCAAATCGGGCGTATCGCTTTGCTGCCCGTGGATCACGAGCGTTAAACTGAATGACCGGAGTCAGTATTAGCGCATTGGCAAGGCCGTGAGGCAGATGAAACTGACCGCCTAACTGATGGGCTATCGCATGATTAATCCCGAGTCCTGCCTGGCTAAAAGCCATTCCGGCAAGCGTCGAGGCGTTGTGCATTTTTCCTCGTGTTGCCAGACAATCGCCTTTACTGACCGCGACGGGCAGATACTGGAAGACGATTTGTGCCGCCTTTTCTGCGAGAGCATCGGTGAAGTCGCTGGCCTTCGTTGAAACATAAGCTTCCAGCGCGTGCGTCAGTACGTCCATCCCGGTATTTGCAGTGATGGCTGGCGGCACGCTGACGACCAGGGTCGGATCAAGTACCGCCATATCTGGATACAGAGCATTATTAAATAATGGATATTTAATACCTTTATCCGGATCGCTAATCACACAAGCGCTGGTCACTTCAGAACCTGTGCCGCTGGTGGTTGGAATAGCCACACAGGTTTCTATTTCGATGCCAAACTGTCGGCTGAACCAGACGATAGCTTTTGCTGCATCAAGCGCTGAGCCTCCACCAAAGCCGATAACAACATCCGGTTGCAGGGAGTGCATTTGCGCAATCCCCTGAACTACCGTACCGATGGTTGGATCGGGAGTGATGTCGCTGAAAACGCTGATGCGATTATCCGCTGGCAGGGCACTCCTCAGCTTGTCAATCAAAGGTGAGCGCGCCAGAAAACCGTCGCAGATAATCCAGATATGCTTATTTGTGAAGCGCTTGAGCACTTCCAGACTTCCCTGGCCGCTGTACAATCGGGTTTGTAGTGAAAAGCTATTCATTACGGCCTCGTTAGCGGATTGAAAAACCGTTTGTCAGCACACAACGACGAGAGCGTGCGAAAGTTCGCGCAGACGTTGTTCCTTCACCGGTCGGTGTGGCGATAGTGAAGGTCGTGAAGCCTTCACCACCCACGCCAATTCCGGCGTAAGAGGGGCCATTTTTCACAAAAATAGATGTCTGAAGCGTGCGGGCGGCAAGATTCAAACGTGAAACATTCTGTGAGTGCATAATGGCAGTGTGATGCAGTCCCTCTTCAACTTTCAGGGCTAACGT
Organism: Citrobacter sp. Marseille-Q3906; assembly: GCF_916618775.1. Taxonomy (NCBI): domain Bacteria; kingdom Pseudomonadati; phylum Pseudomonadota; class Gammaproteobacteria; order Enterobacterales; family Enterobacteriaceae; genus Citrobacter; species Citrobacter sp. Marseille-Q3906. Next base: position 2,105,694 of record NZ_CAKAKA010000002.1, on the reverse strand, counting down.
TAACGCACTGTCAAAATCATTTACCGTCACGATTGGCAGCATTGGCATCAATTGCTCGCTGGTGACCCACGGATCGTCAGCGCTGACGATACCAATCAACAGGCGGGGTGCTTTTGCCGGAACCGGTATACCCGCAGCTTCCAGTAATGTTGCGGGACTTTTCCCTACGAGTTTCTTATTGGCTATCCCTTCAGGCAGACAGGCGGCGCGTAATTTGTCGATCTCTTCGCAGTTCAGAAGCACCGCACCAAAAGACTGCATTTGCTGAACCAGCCGTTCGGCAACAGCATCAACAACAATCAGGCTTTTCTCTGCAATGCAGGGCAGGTTGTAATCAAAGGATGCGCCGTTGATGATATCTTCCGCTGCTTTCACCAGATCGGCGGTTTCATCAACGATACATGGAGGATTACCCGCACCTGCACCAATAACTTTTTTCCCACTTTTCATGCCCATAGCAACAATGCCAGGGCCACCGGTGATCGCCAGCACTGCGATTTTAGGATGGGCCATCATCTGCTGGGTAGCTTCAAAAGTAGGTTCTGTGACCGTGACGACAAGATTCCGAATCCCGCAACAGCGAAACGCAATATCCTCAATCATGGCAATCAGCTTAAGTGAGACCATTTTAGCGCCCGGGTGCGGACTGAAATAAACGCTGTTTCCTGCGGCCAGCATACTGATGCTGTTGTTAATAATGGTTTCCGTTGGGTTGGTGCTGGGGGCGACTGAGCCAATTACGCCAAACGGGGAATATTCAAATAACACCATGCCACCGTCACCGGTCAGGGCCGTTGTCGTTAGATCTTCGATGCCTGGGGTGTTGTCCAGCGCCGCCTTGTTTTTGAGGAATTTATCCTCTTTGTTGCCCATCCCCGTTTCTGCCGCGCTCTCTGCCGCCAGCGAACCAAGATGAGGTGTCAGTTCTTCCCGTAGTGCATTAATGATGGCGCTACGGGTTTTCAGTGGGCATTGCTGATAACGCAAAAAGGCCTGATGAGCAGCATCTATCGCTTCACCGACGGACGGGAAAATACCGTTTCCTTTTATTTCTGTTTTTGCCGGTGCGAGTTGCTCACTCAGAATGTTGCGGATAAGGATTTCAAGTTCTGACGTATTCATTGATGTGTTCTCACGTTAATCGCCGCAATGGCAGTTTCTGCAATGTCCATATCCTGCTCAACGCTTCCTCCGCTGATGCCAAGACCCCCAAGTAGTAAACCTTCACGCCATAGTGCGTAGCCGCCACCAAAAGTGACGACTTTTCCCTGCATATGGCTTTCCAGACCGTAAAGTGCGGCTCCCGGTTGTACCGCAGAACTCAGTTCATGAGTGGCGGTTTTCATCGCAACAGCGGTCCAGGCTTTTTTCGGTGCAAGTTCGCTACTCACGAGCAATGCATCGGGCATGCGCCAGGTCACCGTTTGTGTTCCGTTAGGATCAACTATGCTGATAACGACAGGGACTTTGAGTTCATCTGCCCGTGTTACCGCGGCTCGAGTCAGTTGATGAAGTTCCTGGAAAGATAAAGACATCGCAGACTCATTTGTGGTTATTGTTTGGGTTGTAGCCAGATAGCGTTCAGTCACTTTCCGAATGATGTCTGCCTGATGGGCGTCATGATCTTCGGCACGAGCGAGTGCATATAAGCAGTCGGACAGGCGATTGATATACCGCATCAGCACATGTCTGATCGAGACATCTGCTGAGAGTTCGACAAGCCGTCTTTCTGCACGGCGGGTAAGCGTACGGGCAAGGTGTAGACGGCTCGCAGCTTCGCAGCGGCCCGGTAAAATAAAACTATGCAGGGGGGGGATTCGCCCCATAGCGGTATCGATAGCGGCTTCCAGGGCCGCAATTTCTTCCGAGCTGATGTAACGCTGTTCTGGCGTCGGCTGTTCGCTTTCGCTGGCAAGCTCCGCACTAAACCAAAAGAGCTGCACTTGAATTTGTTCAAGTAAGAGTCGGTGTTGTTGGCTTTTCACTGCGCAGACGCACAGACTCAGCGCAGCATTGAGTTCATCCAACGTACCGTATGCTTCAACGCGTGGATGCGTTTTACTGACGCGCTGCCCGGTAAAGAGTGCTGTGGTACCGGCATCGCCAGTTCGGGTATAAATCGCCATAGTTCCTCCTATCGAGAAAGCGTGTCGACAATGCCGACAATGGCCAGATCGATAGCTTCATTTGGGCCGGAAAAAACGTGTCTGGCACTGGAACCACTGCTGAGTAATACCAGTTCGCCGGTTCCTGCACCTACAGAATCAACCGCGACTTCATCCCCGCTCAAAGGGGAGGCGGGAAGTTCCCCATCGGCGCATACCCGACGTACCAGCAAAAGTTTTTTTCCGACCAGTGATGGCGACTTTTGCGTGGAAACCACGACGCCTGTAACTCGTGCCAGATGCATGGTTCACTCCTGCTTAATTAATTGGACATTCCGCGTATTGGCTGCTTCCTGAGCCAATGCGGTAACGACACATCGACGGCGTATTACCAGAAATCCATCCTTCAACCGGGCTACGTCGGCATAACTTAAAAGTGTTTCGGGATGCAGAATGATGTTTTGTCCGTGCTCATCGCTGAATTCCACCGGCAGTCGGGCGAGTTTCCTCACGGGGATCGCCGGTAACAGTCGATGTTGCAGTGATATCTTCACGCGGACTCCGCAGGCCAGTGCTTCGTGGATCGTTACTACTGACTCGCAGGACGCGTCGTGTTCAGCAATTTGTGCCAGCAAAGGCAGATCTACCTGCAGGATGTGCAGCCTTGAGTACTGACAACATACCGTCCGGGTATCAACTTCCCGTAACTGCGCGACGCTCACGCAGAGTGTGCTTTCCGCGCGTTTTTTTAATCGGGAAACAACCTCCTCAATGATGCGTTGCAGCAGTTCGTTGTTCATCGTGAGGCCACCAGTGTGGCAAATGCCTGTGGATTATCAGCACCCGCGGCATTGGCTTCATCAGTATCGATATGCATCTCAAGACGCATGTCGGGTGAAACACGAACGGCGACGTTATCGAAAATAAGTCTGCGTTCGTCGCCATTGATGGCCACGGATACTTTATCGCCATGTGAGACACGCAGGATCAGCGCATCAAGTGGTGACATATGAATATGGCGCTGGGCGACAATTACCCCGAATGCTAAGTCCAGTTCGGCAAAAGGGCTGACAAGACGAATGCCTGGCGTACCCTGGATATTGCCTGACATGCGTAGCGGCGCAGCTATACCCAGCGTGCGCGCGTCAGTGCGTGAAATTTCGACCTGGCTGGTGCTACGCAGTGGCCCAAGTAAACGCACATTTTTTAACTGACCTTTGGGTCCCACAAGCGTTACGGTCTGGTCTGCCGCGTATTGCCCTGGCTGTAACAACCCTTTTTTCTCGCTAATAGGCTGATTTGGGAACAGGCGGTCATAATCTGCAGCGCAAAGATGGATATGGCGATTAGAGATCCCTAGCGGAATAGGGCGTTCGCGCATTTCATCCAGTACTTTGCTGACGGTTGTTTCCAGTAGCTGTTTATCCATCATTCTTCACCTCGTTTGCCGGAGTGCAGGCAAAGTGAGCGAGGCTCTCCCTTTTGACGCGAACAGGCAGGGTCAAGACACAGATTGCAGCTAATTAACTCTGCATTTTGGGGGGCTTCGGAGATTACGTTTTCCACAATTACTTCTTCTTCCGCCACGGCTGGTGTTGGCTCGGGGGCTGGCTCAGGCTCTGTCATGACACTGTGGGAAAGGATGCCTTCCCCAGGTCTGGAAATGACTCTGTGAGCGACCAGGCCATCCCGAAGATCTGCAAAGCTGGCACCGGTGGAAATGGCCGCCTGAACGGAGGCCACATCACCGATGATTTTGAGCATCATCCAGCCTGAGCCGTTGGTTTTTTCGAGACCCACCAGCGTGATGGATGCGGCTTTCGCCATGACGTCCGCGCAACTGATGGCTAACGCCAGACCACTAACTTCAAGTAATCCCAGTGATTGCTTCACGCTGTGCTCCTTTTGCTACGGCTTACGCGGACTTAGGTAAAATAGCTTCAACGTCGCTGTGTGGACGCGGGATAACGTGGCAGGATTTCACCTCGCCAACAGCACTGGCTGCAGCACTCCCTGCATCAACTGCAGCTTTAACCGCACCAACATCGCCACGAACCATGACCGTAATCAGGCCAGAGCCGATTTTTTCATAGCCAACCAACTGCACGTTTGCGGATTTCACCATGGCATCAGCGGCTTCAATAGCGCCGACAAGCCCTTTTGTTTCAACCAGTCCCAGTGCGTTATTCATACTGCTTTTCTCCTGTGGGTTATGAGTGGCATTCCCTGAAAGGGATGCCTTTAACCAGCCGCGCAGCGTTGTTACCAATGCTCCGACGATCGTGGCTATTTTGTTGATACATCAGCGTAAAAAGTGGTGCTGATGTAGGTAGGTTTTTGTAGTGCACAACCAGTTTTTCCTGATCGCATCCAATGCCGACGAGCAACGGCGATTGGCATGCAGCTAGCCATGCGTTGTGGATAATGTCGGTAGAATGGGTTTCCCGTATAACAAAGGGGATCCCTTCCTCTTCAATACCCAGCAATACGTCATTCCAGCGTGAGGTGCAGTCCCCTACGGTGCAGATCACGATAGCTGGTGCGGTGAGATTACTTTCCATGAGCGAACGCCTTGTACCAGGAGAGGATCAACCCTGTCGCGACCGCATTGCGGGGACCTTCAGTACCCCGGATGTTGCCTCGACCCGCTACCAGTCGATAGTGCGCCAACGCATCCGTAACCAGTTGTGGTACTTCAAAATCCAGAGAGGATCCTCCGACCAGAACCACAAAGGGGATGTCGCGAATGTTGCCGGTTGGGCTGACCTGACGTAACGCTCTCAGCGCATTAGTGACAAAGACTCGCTCCTTCGCGCTGCGGCGAATAGCTCTGACTTTTTCCAGTGCCAGATCCCCTGGTAATGGCACCAGTTCATCAGGTTTCACCACACAAACGCGTGCAAATACTGTTGGTGGCAAGGGGGTAGGGAAAAACTGAACACTGCCATCTTCGTGACGAAGGTGGAACAAGCTCTCAACTTTTGCCAGCGGGTATTTTTTGATCTCTTCTGCGAGATATCGATCATCCAACCCCAGTTCGCGGGCAATAATCATCGTGACCATATCGCCTGCCCCCGCCAGATGTGTGGCAATAATTTCGCCTTTGGGATTAATAATGGAGGCGTCTGTAGAACCCGCGCCGAGATCCAGAATGGCCAACGGACGGGTGGTGCCTGGCGTAGTGAGAGCACCTAAAATAGCTGCTTCGGCTTCAGCACCGCCAACCTGGACGTCAATATTGAGCTTTTGTGTGATCTCCTGGGCAATCATCGCCATTTGCAGGCGATCTGATTTCACCATTGAGGCAATTCCAACTGCCTGCTCCAGCGAAAACTCTCCGGCCAGTCCGCCCGTCACGCTGACGGGAACTGAGGTATCAACAGCCAACAAATCCTGAATGAAGATTTCATGGCTAGGTTTGTTGGTTAATTCAGCCATGGTCTGGCGTACGTGCTCCAGCATGCCGCCAATATTTGTTCCAGCTTCACCGGTAACGTTATCAAGCTTTGGACATTCACCAACTGCTTTCATAATCGCTTCGGCACCAGCGGCGACGTCGACGCGAACGGTACGTCCCTGTGACTGGAGTTCAATATTCCCGGCCGGAATTGCACGTGCTTTCACATCACCTGAAGGTGTTTTCACCACAACAGCAGAGCGGTTGCCAATCAGCGCGCGTGCCATGGGGACAATATTTTTGGTCTCGTTCGCGTCGAGGTTAAAAACTGTCGCAATGCCGTATGGGTTGGAAAGTGTCTCAATAACCTTGCCTGGAACGGCGACCTCAATGGCGGCCAGCATCCCTAATGGGATACGGTCGATATAGAGCACTTCATCAACGATAGGTAACGGTTTGTTCAGGCGATTACTGACCAGAACGCCATCGTCCTGCTGCAAAATAACGCCCGATAATTGATATCCTGCGCCAACAGAGGCATTAATCATGTTGGCGACATCGGCGAAATCGAATGCTGATGACACCACCAGGATGTAAGGAATATCAGCCGGACGGGTTAACAGGTCTTCCGGTGTAATCGTGACGCCAACACCTAACCCCACGCCGCCAGGCGTTTTGGGGTTGTGGCCGATCATGGTCGATTCGGTGATGATGGTTTCGGTGATCGTTTCCATCGCCACATCACCTATGACTGGAGTGGCTTCGTTAATACGGATGAGCGAAATATCGCTGACATTGATGCCTGCATTTTTTGCCGCAAGCGTAAGCGCCTCCTGAATACCAAACACATTACGTAATGTGCCCTTAATTCCGGTAGTTTCTGCCAGTGCGCTGCCGGTAATGCTCAGCGTGCCAGCCTCATCCAGAGTGGCGAGAGCGACTTCTGTTGATGAGTTGCCTATATCAATGCCAGCTATATATCGCATCGTATTTTCCTGATATTAATCGTCGCCTTTGAGTTTTTTACGCTCAACATACAGTGCTGCCGCTTCACGAACGAAAGCTGCACAGATCTTTGCCTGATAACGGTTTTCGAGATCGTCTGCGATAGCCATTAGCTCGTCTTTCGTTGAGCGGTATGGACGTAGCGCGTTGTAAATTTCAAGGATGCGGTCGTCAGGTACAGCGGTTAGTTCTGCAGCTCGCTCAAAGTTCATCGCCAACCGGTCACGTCCGGCATCTTTGGCAATATCAGCCTGAATGCGCAGCGTTTCAGGTGTGATACGCATATCCTGTGCCGTGACTTTGTTGCTCAACACATTTTCGAGCGTGAAGTCATCCAGGGTTTTGTTTGTGGCGGTTTTTACCCACTCCGGATGTTTATTCGCGAGAGGGTAATCCGTGACTTTTGCGGTATGAGTTGATGAACTGGCCGTGGCAGGAGTGGTTGTCTCTCCCTGCAGGCTGTTCATTCGGCTCAACACATCCCGAACCATCGATTCAATTGCGTCGGTATTCATGGAGTTATCCTTTATCAAAGCGCAACGCGCAGTTCCTGCGGGTTTTTGCCCGTCACGACGTATTTGGTCTCTTTAATGTGCAGAATGGCCGATTTCGCCTGGTATTTCGGACGTGCCATCTGATCATTCAGCGTAGGGACCGGCTGCGGAGATTCACGCTTGGCATATCGCGCAGCGTTCTTACCGATCTGACGATAGGTTTCCAGTGTCAGAAGCGGAGCCTGGGGGAATAACTCCAGGTTAGAAAGCGGCGGTAATCCCTGCTGGTGGATAACCGTAGTGCCTTTTGACTGGATACCGATTGAAATACCGGAACCACTCAGACGGTTGCCCTCTACTGCGACAAACGCCACATCGGAGGATTTAAAACAGCGAATGACACGTGCTTTAATGCCTTCCTCTTCAATACCGGCGATCACTTCACGCAAGATATTCTTGTGTGGTATGCCGACGATATTGACGGTTTGAGACAGACCGAATGCCGGACCAACAGCAATAATCACTTCATCTTGTTGCTGGCCCTGTTTGGCTTCGCCAATCTCGGTCAGAAAGCTGTCACCTTGAGCCGTTGTTTGTGGTGCAACTGCTGTTGTGGACGCGCGAAAAGAGACGGGTTTATCGCTGGTCTGCATTTCAGACAGCACATCTTCAATTATCTGGCGCAGCAGCTTTTCATTGATTTCCATTGTTCACCCCTTAGCCAAGCTCGTTGGGATCAAGTGCGCCGGGGATGTTCTTAATTTCTTCCCAGCGTTCGCCTTGCAGGCGATAACCTGTTGCCGGACCGGCATAATCGTTGACGTCATTGACTGCAGATAGCACTTGTCCGTCGCCGACGATAATGGCGGAGGTATGCAGATAATCTCCGGTTAACTTAGCTTTCTGGATGTTGAGCATGTCCTGAGCAACATCAGTAAACCCTCCCTGGGCAAGGGCTTTCACCACTTCCAGGCCGTTACGGTTTTTATTGATGATCTCTTGTGCAAATTTGATGTCTTCAACAATGTTACGCTCTGGCATATCTTTCGAACCGTGGGCGTAAGTAGCAGCTTCAACTTCTTCATCGGTGATCGGTGGTAATCCCATTCCGGCAAACACGGCCTGCAGTGCGCGGGCGGCTTTGTTACGAATGGCGATGACGTCTTCTTCACGAACAGGGCGCAGTCCACCGTCCACTTTCAGGTCACGCTGGAGAACGTTATAGTCGTCAAAGTCCTCAGCATCTTCGTTAGAACCGGCAAACATGTTGTCGTAGTTCGGAACGGCAGAATAACCGGAAGAGATGAAGTCAGTACCTGGCAGGAATTGCATCAGCAGACGAGCAGTACGACGCATATCCGAGTGAGTAAAGGTTTGGTCGTTACTGGAAGCGCACTCCAGATCCAGAGAAGAACAGATCAGGTTTTCGGCCAGTACCGCGCGGATACCTGACGGTACAGCGGAAGGGACGCCGATGCAGCTGACGGAGCCATTCTGTAACCCTTGCACGCCAGCGGCTTTGGTGATGTAAATGCAGCGGGCTTCCAGGTAAAGCATCGATTTGCCTTCGGCGTAACCCATCTGAACTTCTGAGCCGGAACCGGAGGTAAAGCGCATTTTCAGACCGCGAGAAGCGTAAGAAGAGGCCAGGAAGCCTTTTGACCATGGGGTGTCGTCGCCGTCGGTAAATACCGGTTCAGTACCGTACACAGAAATGGTTTCTGCGTAGCAGGTGTGGCCTAGCATGCCCAGTTTCAGTTCGGTAGCTTCTTCCAGTGAACACTGGGTTAATACGCCAGGACGCCCAACCTGCGAACCTACCAGCAGAGCAATAGCGTTAAATGGAGCGTAACGTGCTACGGCAACGGTTGTTTCCTGTTCGTCAAATCCACGCCATGCGCCTTCTGCAGCATCCGCTGCAATCTGCACTGGGTTGTCTTTTACGTTAGTAACATGCGCTTGCTGAGAAGGGGTACGACGGGCACGCATTTTCTGCATTGCCATCATCATCTCAACGACATTCATGTGTGAAACCACTTCGACAATTTTTGCCGGAGTCATCGCAGTTGTCAGCGGAACTATGTCCCTGCGCTTCACATTGGGATCGCAAAGCATATTGGCGAGTTTGACTGAGTCCATCGCCATCACTTCTTCTGCGCGCGCCAGATTAATACCGTAGCGAGCAATAAAATGGTCAATTAAGTCAAATTCGCTGGCGGCTTTACCATCCAGTTCAGTGACCATGCCGTTAACGATTTTAATAGACGGTTTAGGGTCGTTCGGGCTTTCCATCGCAATGAAGCCTTCTTCGATCCACTCCTTAACAAAGCCGTCCTGATTCACAGGGCGCTTCGCCAGTGCTTCAAATCTTTTCGATCTCATGAATCAGCCTCACTGATATCAGATGTAGGACGGACGATCGTTTTTCGGTTCAGAACCGAGGGTCGCCAGCACGGTTTTACCGATTTCACGGGCGGAGATGACGGCCTGACGCACGGCGCCGGAGTCACCGGAAATGACCAGAATGGCTTCATTACTAAAACTGGTGCCATGTGCAGGGGAGCTATAAGCCACCACTTCAACGTTGGCGGATTTCAGTGCGGTGTCAGCCATCAGCACACCAACGGATGCCGGTGCGCCGACGATAACGCCACAGGCACGGCCAATTGGCGCCCCAAAGGCTTTTTCCAGCGCGTAACTGGCTCGCGCGGTGTATTGCAACTCGAGGTGCCCAGCTTCATTGCCGTAGACATCACCAAATGTGCGATCAAGCTCTTTCAGAGCGACTTCGATTCCGCGTTTCACATCGGAAACATCGTTGCCGCCTAAGATAATCAGCGAGCCGTGACCCGCACCGCCTTTGGTATCACGGGGAAGCTCAATACTGACGACTTCAGTATTTGTTGCTTTTACCGCTTCATCTGCGGCCATGATGTGTGGACCAGCACCTGTTCGTGCGCCAAGGATGCCAATGGAGCGATAGCGTTTTTCAAGCTTCATCGCGTCCAGTAAGGCGCTGTCTACGTTTGCGATCACCAGACCGACGGTATCGCCAATCGCCGTGCCGACAAATTCCGTTAAACTGCAGCTCTTCTCTGCCATAGCCGTTTCTCGTGTTGGATGATTATTTTCAGGGGTAGCCTTTTGCTCCGGTGTTGCCACACGAGCAATCACCTGCGCCATGATCTGTTCAACCAGTTCATTGCTGCTCATCAGCTAATTCCCTTCGGTAAGATTTTTTCTACATCGGTATGAGGGCGTGGGATCACGTGTACGGCTTTCACTTCTCCCACGTTACGTGCGGCGGCTGCACCAGCATCTGTTGCAGCTTTTACAGCGCCTACATCGCCGCGAACAATAACGGTTACCAGCCCTGAACCAATTTTTTCGTAGCCGACCAGCATCACATTGGCTGACTTCACCATTGCGTCTGCAGCCTCTATGGCCGCAGTCAAGCCTTTGGTTTCTACCATTCCTAACGCTTCTTGTTGCATAAAGACCTCGCCTGGGTTGTCCCGATTTTCATGACTATAAAAAGAAGCGAGGAAAAAGAATGGCTGACTTGAAAGTGAGAGTGAAAAAATAGTGAGGTTCGGGTGATATAAAATTGCTATTTTTTATTATATGGTATTGTTTTTGTTGAGTATTAATGATTTTGTTAATGTGATAATTTGGTTATGTCAATTCCAGATTTACATTTTTAGTGGTGACAGATTAAATATCCTTTGCTATGCGCTAAAAATGGAATTGTGATGTTTGTTTGAAAACGGAAATCTGCCCTGAACAATATTTTGTCATTCTTAAAATGTCACTTTATTAGGATTTCAACCCGCTTTCGTGCTTGTTTTAATAAACGTGATTGCAATAATTTGTTATCGCAACACGATTTTTAAGAGCATATCGTTCTGATGTTGCCAACAATTTGTAGGCAACGCTTTTTATAGTAAGCCTCGATGTATTCTACTGCCAGCAAGGAGTTTGCTGGTACAGACACGCACTCTGCTTAGAAGGTGTCATAATGAACGATTCTCTAAAAGCGCAATGCATTGCCGAGTTTTTGGGTACCGGACTGTTTTTGTTTTTTGGTATTGGATGTCTTAGCGCCCTGAAAGTCGCCGGTGCAAGTTTGGGGTTATGGGAGATATGCATCATATGGGGTCTGGGGATCTCGCTTGCTGTCTACCTGACCGCCGGGATTTCTGGTGCGCATCTCAATCCTGCCATTACTATTGCTTTATGGCTGTTTGCTTGTTTCCCAGGACGTAAAGTTTTGCCCTACAGCATAGCGCAGGTGGCAGGTGCCTTTGGTGGTGCGTTACTGGCCTATTTGCTGTATGGAAGTTTATTTGTAGAGTTTGAAACGGCTAATCATATGGTTCGTGGCAGCCTGGAAAGCCTGCAGCTTGCCAGTATTTTTAGTACGTATCCCGCTGCTGCACTGAGTGTCTGGCAGGCCGCACTGGTAGAGGTGGTGATTACGTCTATTCTGATGGGCATGATCATGGCGCTTACCGATGATGGCAACGGTGTTCCCAAAGGGCCACTGGCACCTCTGCTAATTGGTATTCTGGTTGCCGTTATCGGCGCATCTACCGGTCCGCTCACTGGATTCGCAATGAACCCTGCTCGTGATTTCGGCCCTAAACTTTTCGCATGGTTTGCCGGATGGGGCGATATTGCGATGACGGGGGGACGTGACATTCCCTACTTCATCGTACCGATTGTAGCTCCCATTATCGGTGCCTGCGCCGGGGCAGCAATTTATCGTTATTTCATTGGCAAAAATTTACCCTGTAATACGTGCAAGCTGGAGGATAATGAGGGTTAGCTTCACGGAAAATGCCTATTTATGAAATGTAAAAACTGATTTCGTGATCCGGTTTCCTGAACCGGTTAAAAAGTCTCCCAAGAATGGGAGACTTTTGTTATGGTCCATTACACCTTTTTTCATCTTGCTCCGGGTAGCAAGATGAAAAGTGGATGTAAATAACATGTTTTATTTATAACAATAAATTAACTGAGAGGTTTTATCATGATTTCTGCGAGCGCCCTGAACTCAGAACTCATTAATAAAATCGCACAGGATTTTGCACAAGCCACCAGTCTGGCTGTTGTGGTTGTCAATATTCACGGTGATGAAATTTCTGAGTTATTTAATTTCACCCCATTTTGTCAGTTGATGCGCCAGCATCCTCAGCACAGCACACGTTGCCGAATGAGCGATCGCTGTGGAGGACTCGAAGCATCAAAATCCGATCAACCCTGTATTTACCGCTGCCATGCCGGACTCACCGATTTCTCGATTCCTTTAGTGATCGCGGGCCACCTGGTTGGATTTGTTTTGTGCGGGCAGGTTCGTCTAAGCAATGATGTTGGATTAGTTGATATTTTGAACGTCGACGACCGCTGGCAAGCCGATCCGGAACTGGTCAGTGAATTTCGCAATGTTCCTGAAATGGATTACTCAAGAGTCATCGCTTCTGCGGATCTTCTGAAGCTTATCGTCGAAAATTGTCTTAAGAAACAACTGAATTTTGTTGTTATCAAAGACAACCCACAGCAATCAGAGCCGGCAAAAACGAGTCGTAGCCCGACGCCTCATGACAGCAAAATGAAAAAGGCGCTGCGCTACATTGATGCTCATTTATCGGATGAGCTGCGCCTTGAGGATGTGGCTTCTCATGTTTACCTGAGCCCGTACTATTTCAGTAAGCTGTTCAAAAAATATCAGGGTATTGGATTTAATGCCTGGGTAAACCAACAGCGAATGGCCAGTGCTAAAGAGTTGCTATGCCATAGTGACTGGAGCATCGCCAGCATTGCGCGTAATTTAGGCTTTTCACAAACCAGTTATTTTTGCAAAGTATTCCGCCAGACCTATCAGGTTACGCCACAGGCTTTTCGTCAACAAATTAATGTTGCTTCATCTGGCGAGTCGGCATAAATAGCAATAATTTGCTATTGCCGATTTTTGATATCGTATTGTATGTCCGTCATTATAAAATGAAAATTAGAGATAGCAGTCAATAAATTGTCATAGCGCAACAAAGTAATAGCGTTGGAAGGATAAACTGCACCAGTTTTTATTTTTGTGATGAGATACAGTGTCTGGGTGAATGACTTTCTTTATTATTTATTGATGCTTTCATTTGGAATGTAAGCATAAGAATAAGCTTAATGAAGAGATAACATTGGCTAAGTAAACGCAAGAAAATATTTAAAATGAAATTTTGTCATGAGGTGTGATAATTCATCTCATGGTCCGGAGCTTAATTAGAACAGGCTCCTGAGCTGACAGGTTTGCCACGTTTGTGGTAGGGAAGGGGGTGAGAATCCCCCGCAGCCCCCGCTGCTGTGATGCTGACGACCCCGTATAGACCACTGATCGCAAGATTGGGAAGGACGGGTGAGATTGACGCTAAGCCAGAAGACCTGCCTGTCAGTGACTACCAACAACTTCGGTGGGAAGTGGGTTGCGCAGATGCATACAGTCGAGAGACTGGGTATCTATACACCCCTACCACCCTGAACAGGATCAGGGTATGGCGGCCAATTTTCACGCGTTTGTTCTTGCAGGTACCGGAAGCGGCTGTGGTAAAACTACGGTGACGCTGGGTTTGCTAAGCCTGATGAAAAAACGTGGTTTGCGTGTTCAGCCTTGCAAAGTTGGTCCTGACTACCTTGATACCGCCTGGCATACCGCTGTATGCGGTACGGCTTCCCGTAATCTTGATAGCTTTATGCTCCCCATTCCTACACTCAACGCCTTATTTTGCGATCAGATGCAGCATGCGGATATCGCGGTTATCGAAGGCGTTATGGGATTGTATGACGGCTATGGAACAGATCCTGACTACTGTAGTACCGCCGCAATGGCAAAACAGTTGGGTTGTCCGGTCATCTTGTTGGTTGATGGTAAAGCCGTTTCAACCTCTATTGCCGCGACGGTGATGGGTTTTCAGCATTTTGACCCCTCCTTAAATATTGCCGGTGTAATCGTTAATCGGGTTAACAGCGAAACCCATTACCAGTTACTTAAAGTGGCGATTGAGCGCTACTGTTCAGTGCCTGTTTTAGGCTATGTTCCCCGAGTGGAAGGCGTGGCTCTCCCGGAACGTCATCTTGGATTAGTCTCCGCGCGTGAGTCGGTTGTTAATCAGCAGCCATGGCAGGAATTTGCCGCAACGCTTGAGCAAACGCTGGATATCGACGCCCTCCTGACGCTAAGCCAAATAGATACCCAACCTGTTGGCGAGTGGCCCGCACTTCCTGCCGCTGATGCAGGCGCCGGGTTAACGCTTGCCATCGCAGATGATGAAGCATTCAACTTCTACTACCCGGACAACATTACGCTACTGGAACGTGCGGGTATCAACATCGTGCGTTTTAGTCCGTTACACGACAGCCATCTACCTGATTGCCAGATGATCTGGTTGGGCGGCGGATATCCTGAATTGCACGCTGCGATACTTTCAGGCAATACCAGCATGCTGGCGCAACTGCGTTCAGCTCATCAACGCGGCGTGGCGATTTACGCAGAGTGCGGCGGTCTTATGTATCTTGGAAGCTCGCTGGAGGATAGCAACGGCGATATCTGGCCGATGGCGGATATTATTCCAGGTCACAGCAAAATGGGTAAGCGTCTGACCCGCTTTGGCTACTGTGAAGCGCGGGCTGTTGAGCAAACATTGCTGGCGGCACCAGGCGAAGTGCTGCGCGGACATGAATTCCATTATTCCGACTTTACCCCTGAAACTCCAGCTGTGATGGCCTGCCGTAAGGTTCGTGATGGTAAAACATTGCAATCATGGTCTGGTGGCTGGCAAATGGGCAATACTTTCGCCAGCTATCTGCACGTTCATTTTGCTCAGCGTCCTGAAATGCTTAATCACTGGCTGGCGGCGGCAAGGAGTGTGCTATGACACTGCTCGCATGGTGTATTGCCTGGCTTCTTGATTTTTTCATTGGTGACCCGCCGAACTGGCCGCACCCGGTACGCTGGATTGGTAATCTTATTTCAGCCGTTCAGCGAATGATTCGACGTTACTGTCATAGCGACATGATGCTGCGTATTGGTGGCGCAGTAATGTGGATAGTCGTTGTTGGGCTGACCTGGGGCGTGTGCTGGGGCGTACTGACACTGGCTCAGTCAATTCACCCCTGGCTTGGCTGGGGTATTGAAATTTGGATGATCTTTACCGTGCTGGCGGGGCGTTGCCTCGCTGACGCCGCACGGGATGTTGAGCGTCCACTGCGTGCCAATAATCTTGCTGAAAGCCGTGAGAAACTCTCATGGATTGTGGGCCGTGACACCTCGCAATTACAACCGCAACAGATCAATCGCGCAGTAGTGGAAACCGTTGCTGAAAACACTGTTGACGGCATCATCGCACCGCTGTTCTTCCTTTTTCTTGGTGGCGCCCCGCTGGCGATGGCCTACAAGGCGGTGAATACCCTGGACTCCATGGTCGGTTACAAACATGAAAAATACCGTGCAATCGGTATGGTCAGCGCGCGTCTGGACGATGTCGCAAACTTTATTCCTGCAAGACTAAGCTGGCTGCTGCTGGGTTTGGCGGCATTCTTATGCCGTAAAGACGGCTCACGCGCATTGCATATTGGCTGGCGCGATCGCTACAACCACAGCAGCCCAAACTGTGCATGGTCGGAAGCAACTGTTGCCGGAGCATTAGGTATTCGTCTGGGTGGTCCTAATGACTACTTTGGCGAGCGTGTTGAGAAACCGTGGATTGGTGATGCACAACGAGATATTTCGGTAGACGACATTTCCCAAACGATTCGATTGATGTGGGTAGCATCGACGCTGGCACTGGCGCTATTTATCGCGCTGCGGTGGCTGCTGGTCGGT
This sequence comes from Citrobacter sp. Marseille-Q3906, assembly GCF_916618775.1. NCBI lineage: Bacteria > Pseudomonadati > Pseudomonadota > Gammaproteobacteria > Enterobacterales > Enterobacteriaceae > Citrobacter > Citrobacter sp. Marseille-Q3906. The sequence goes on along the minus strand of NZ_CAKAKA010000002.1, from coordinate 2,089,824 downwards.
GTAGCCTGAGGACAATACTATGCAATATATCCAGCAACCCCAGGCGATTGAGGCCAAAAGTTTCGACATTATTGGTGAGATCATCAGTGAAACCCGTCCGGACTATCAGTTTGCTAGTCCGTTACATGAGGCCATCATTAAGCGGGTTATCCACACCACGGCAGACTTTGACTGGCTGGACATTCTCTGGTTTTCCAGTGATGTGCTGGAGCATTTTTGCGCCGCGCTACGTCGTCCGAGCGTGATTTACACTGATACCACGATGGCGCTTTCCGGGATCAATAAAACACTGCTGGCAAAATTTGGCGGTGAGTGCCGCTGCTATATCAGCGACCCGCGCGTGGTGCGTGCGGCAAAAGAACAGGGGATCACCCGTTCAATGGCGGCCGTCGATATTGCAGTGAAGGAAGAAGGCGAAAAGCTGTTTGTCTTCGGTAACGCACCGACGGCGCTGTTCCGCCTGCTTGAGCACGATGTTGCCGTCAGTGGCGTGGTCGGCGTACCGGTAGGTTTTGTCGGCGCGGAAGAGTCGAAAGATGCACTGACGCAAAGTAACTTGCCAGCTATTGCCGCCTTAGGCCGCAAAGGGGGGAGCAATGTCGCCGCCGCTATCGTCAACGCTATGCTCTACCACATGCAGGGGGAGCGATGAGCGACCAACCCTTCGATGCTCCGGTATGGCATAACGGAAAAGCACTGCGCAAAGGATACACCACAGGATCTTGTGCGACGGCGGCAGCGAAAGTGGCTGCGCTGATGGTATTGCGTCAGCATTTGATCCATCAGGTTTCAATTGTGACGCCTTCCGGTGTGACGCTATGTCTGAATGTTGAGTCGCCGCACATTGAAGGACAGCAGGCTATTGCCTCCATCCGCAAAGATGGTGGCGATGACGTGGACGCCACGCATGGCATGCTGATTTTCGCCCGTGTAACGTTAGACGATAGCGGAGAAATCCGCTTACAGGGTGGTGAAGGCGTCGGTACGGTGACTCGCAAAGGTATTGGCCTGCCGGTGGGGAGTTCGGCGATTAACCGAACGCCTCGCCAGACGATTGAATCTGCCGTACGTGAGGCTATCGGACCAAATCGCGGAGCGCAAATTGAAATCTTCGCTCCAGAAGGTGAAGAACGGGCGCAAAAAACCTACAACTCGCGTCTTGGTATTCTGGGCGGTATTTCCATCATTGGTACCACCGGTATCGTTACACCGATGTCGGAAGAAAGCTGGAAGCGTTCACTGTCGCTGGAACTCGAAATCAAACGTGCCGCCGGGCTGGATCGCGTCGTGCTGGTGCCGGGCAACCACGGTGAACGTTTCGTCCGCGAACAGATGGGGATCGATACGCAGGTTGTCGTCACCATGAGTAACTTCGTGGGTTACATGATTGAAGAGGCGGTACGCCTTGGGTTCCGACAAATCGTCCTGGTTGGCCATCCTGGTAAGCTCATTAAAATAGCAGCAGGAATTTTCCATACCCATAGCCATATTGCCGATGCCCGTATGGAGACACTTGTTGCCCATCTGGCATTGCTTGGTGCCCCGCTGGAGTTACTGACGCTGGTCAGTGACTGCGATACTACTGAAGCCGCGATGGAGCACATCGACGCATACGGCTTTCAGCATATCTATAACCATCTGGCTAAGCGTATCTGCATGCGCGTTCTGCAAACTTTGCGCTTTACGAAAAATCCCCCGACCTGCGACGCCATTATGTTCTCTTTTGATAACCAGATCCTTGGTAGCAACCGTCCTGTCGCCGAGATTGCGGAGGAGATGCAATGTTAACTGTTGTAGGGATGGGGCCCGCGGGGTTGCATCTGATGACGCCGGCGGCGCGCGATGCGGTCGCAACAGCGGATGTTCTTGTCGGTGGCAAGCGGCATCTGCAGCAGTTCCCGAATTTTACCGGTGAACAGTTTGTCCTCGGGGCCAACATCCCGGAGTTATTGGGCTGGATTAGCGCTCATCAGGACCGACACGTGGTGGTGCTGGCGTCTGGTGACCCTCTGTTTTACGGCATCGGTACCCGGATGGTGGCGCACTTTGGCATCGAAAATGTGCGCATTATTCCCGGTATTAGTGCGGTGCAGTACCTTTGTGCGCAGTCCGGCATTGATATGAACGACATGTGGCTCACCAGTAGCCACGGTCGCAACGTTTGTTTCGATGAGCTGGCTCGACATAACAAAGTGGCCATGGTCACGGATGCCCTGTGCGGCCCGCGTGAAATCGCCCATCAACTGATTGCACGGGGTAAGGGACATCGCTGGATGGTGATTGGCGAAAACCTGGCGATGGAAAATGAGCGTATCCACTGCCTGCCTCTCAGTGAAATTAATGCCGACTATGACATGAATGCAGTGGTGATCCTCGATGAAAGATGAGCTTTTTCTGCGTGGAGGGAAAGTGCCGATGACCAAAGAAGCGGTACGCGCACTTGCCCTCTCAAAACTTGAATTACACCGTGCCAGTCACCTGATTGATATTGGTGCAGGAACCGGCAGTGTATCAATCGAAGCGGCGTTGCAATATCCGTCGCTGCGCGTCACGGCTATCGAGCGTAACCCTGATGCGTTAAGGCTTCTGGACGAAAATCGCCAGCATTTTGCCTGCGGGAATATCGACATTTTTCCCGGTATCGCGCCGATGACCATCACCGAAAAAGCCGATGCCATCTTTATGGGCGGCAGCGGTGGTCATCTGACCGATCTGATTGACTGGTCGATGCGTCAACTGCATCCGGCAGGACGGTTGGTGATGACATTCATCCTTCAGGAAAACCTGAATACCGCCCTGGCTCATCTGGACCATCTCGGCGTACAGAGGGTGGATTGCCTGCAAATGCAGGTTTCATCTCTGACTGTGCTCGGTAGTGGTCACTATTTCAAACCGAATAATCCCGTTTTTGTTATCGCCTGTCAGAAGGAAGGAAACCATGTCTGAGATTTTTGATCCCCGTAGTGTGTGGTTTGTTGGCGCTGGTCCTGGCGATCGTGAGCTGATCACCCTTAAAGGTTACCGCTTGCTGCAACAGGCGCAGGTAGTTATCTACGCCGGGTCGCTGATTAACACTGAACTGCTGGATTATTGCCCGGCAGGTGCTGAGTGCCATGACAGCGCGGAACTGCATCTGGAGCAGATCCTCGACCTGATGGAAGCCGGAGTGAAGGCAGGAAAAACCGTAGTACGCCTGCAAACTGGTGATGTCTCGTTGTATGGCTCTGTGCGTGAGCAGGGCGAAGAGCTGACCAAACGTGGGATTGACTGGCAGGTTGTACCGGGTGTCAGCGCATTCCTCGGTGCAGCGGCCGAACTTGGTGTCGAGTACACCGTACCTGAAGTTTCACAGAGTCTGATTATTACCCGCCTGGAGGGCCGCACGCCGGTACCAGAACGTGAACAGCTGGAGTCGTTTGCCAGCCACCAGACGTCCATGGCGATTTATCTTTCTGTCCAGCGTATTCACCGGGTTGCTGAACGTCTGGTTGAAGGCGGTTACCCGGCGACCACACCAGTGGCAGTCATCTACAAAGCGACCTGGCCAGAAAGCCAGACCGTGCGCGGCACCCTGGCTGATATCGGCGACAAAGTACGCGATGCAGGGATCCGCAAAACGGCGCTCATTCTGGTCGGTAATTTCCTGGGCTCGGAGTACCACTACTCCAAACTCTATGCGGCGGACTTTAGCCATGAATACCGTAAAGCCTGAATCTATTGCACTGTTTTGCCTGACACCGGGCGGCGTGACGCTTGCGAAGCGTCTGGCGGCGATGCTGCCGGTAACCTGTTTCACCAGTGAAAAGTTGCTGGAGGAGGGATTTCTTCCGTTCGAAAACGGTTTTGCCAATGCTGCGCGCGACGCTTTTGCGAACTACTCAGCGCTGATTTTTATTGGTGCGACCGGTATTGCGGTACGCGTACTGGCCCCGCTGGTAAACGACAAGTTCTGCGATCCGGCGGTTGTGGTGATTGATGAGCGTGCCCAGCATGTTATCAGCCTGCTCTCAGGTCATGCGGGGGGCGCTAATGCCCTTGCGCGTTATCTGGCGGGAATGCTGGGGGCTGATCCGGTGATTACGACCGCGACGGATGTGAATGATATGGCGGCTCTGGACACGCTTGCGTTCCAGTTGAATGCGCGAATGACCGATTTCCGCTCAGTGGTAAAAATTGTCAACCAGATGCTGGTTAGCAACAAACGGGTGGGGCTGTGGTGGGATGATGAACTGGCACAGGACGTCAGCCATTGTGATCGCCGTGGTTTTATCACCGTAACCGATCTCACGCAATTACCGGAACTGGATGCGTTAATTTGCATCACTCTGCGCACCGATTTACCAGAAATGCCCATCCCGCACTGGAAGCTGGTGCCACAGCGGGTGGTGGCTGGAATTGGTTGTCGCCGTGATACGCCATTTCCGTTGTTAGCCGAGTTGCTTGCCCGTCAACTTGAAGCCCAGCGGCTCGATCCGCTGGCGTTAAAAGCGATTGGCAGCATCACGCTGAAAAAAGATGAACAGGGACTTATCCAACTGGCCTCCTGCTGTCGCGTACCTTTCGAAACCTTTACTGCTGACGCGCTGCGTGAGCATGAACACCGTTTTCCTGCTTCGTCGTTTGTTCGCAAAACGGTCGGCACGGGAAGTGTTTCCGGTCCTGCAGCCTGGCTACTGAGTCATGGACAACTGTTAGGCGAGACCCTGCGTGAACAGGGCGTCACTATTACTTTGGGAGTTTCACACTGATGTTAACCGTAATTGGAATTGGCCCTGGCTCGCAGGCAATGATGACCATGGAAGCCGTTGAAGCACTGCAGGCGGCAGAAATTATTGTTGGCTATAAAACATACACCCATCTGGTAAAAGCCTTCACTGGTGATAAGCAGGTGATCAAAACCGGTATGTGCAAAGAGATTGAACGCTGCCAGGCGGCAATTGAACTGGCGCAGGCTGGGCACAACGTGGCGTTGATCAGCAGTGGCGACGCCGGGATTTATGGCATGGCCGGGTTGGTACTCGAACTGGTCAGCAAGCAGAAGCTGGATGTTGAGGTCAAGCTGGTTCCAGGGATGACGGCCAGTATTGCTGCGGCGTCTTTGCTGGGCGCACCGTTGATGCACGACTTTTGCCATATCAGTCTCAGCGATCTGTTAACACCATGGCCGGTGATTGAAAAACGCATTGTTGCCGCAGGTGAAGCTGACTTCGTTATCTGTTTCTACAACCCGCGCAGCCGCGGCCGTGAAGGGCACCTGGCGCGTGCTTTTGAACTGCTTTCGACCAGTAAAAGCGCGCAAACGCCGGTGGGGATCGTGAAGTCGGCGGGGCGTAAAAAACAGGAGAAATGGCTGACCACGCTGGGTGAAATGGACTTTGAACCGGTTGATATGACCAGTCTGGTGATTGTTGGTAATAAAACGACCTATGTTCAGGATGGCCTGATGATCACGCCACGGGGTTATGTGCTGTGAATTACGGAGATGTACTGGTCATGGGTGGCACCAGCGATGCACGCATGCTGTGCCAGCAACTGGATGCAGCAAACGTGGCCTATACCTTGTCGGTTGCAACACCGACAGGGAAACAGCTGGCGGGCGACATCAAAGGTCAGGTGCGCTGTGGACGCCTGGAGCGGGAGCAGATGATTGCCTGGCTGCAAGAAAATGGTACGCGCTGGGTGATCGATGCTTCACATCCTTATGCCGAAGTGGTGAGCCGTAACATCATGAGCGCATGTGAAGCGGCAGGCGTACTGCTAAGCCGCTATCAGCGCCCTGAGCAACTGAGTGATTTAACGCACCCGCATTTGTACACCGTGCAGAGTATTCAACAAGCCTGCGATGTAGCGCGACGCTTCGGTGAGCGCGTACTGCTGACGACCGGTAGTAAAGATCTGGCTATCTGGCGTACGGGATTGCCGGATAAAACGCTGCTGGCTCGCGTACTGCCGGTACCTGAGGTTATCCAGCAATGTGCGGATTTGGGCTTTGGCGTGGGTGAAATTTTCGCACTGTGCGGTCCTTTTAGCGCCGAGTTTAATGCTGCGTTCTACCGCCAGTGTCTGGCTGATGTGGTTATCACTAAAGCATCGGGTGCGGAAGGCGGTTATCAGGAAAAAGTACAACCTTGTCTGGATGCCGGTATCCCCTGCATCGTGATTACACGTCCGGCACCTTTGGTGACGGGAGAAGAGTTACTGGAAAGTCAGGCCGCATTTGGGGCGCGTTTAGCGCGCTGGCTGGCCGCTGCTTAAGGAGTAAGAGATGAAGAAAGCGCTTCTGGTGGTCAGCTTTGGCACCAGCTACCACGACACCTGCGAGAAAAATATTGTGGCCTGTGAGCGTGATCTTGCAGCCAGTTGCCCTGACCGCGATCTGTTTCGGGCGTTTACCTCCGGGATGATCATCCGCAAGCTCAAACAGCGTGATGGCATCGATATCGATACCCCGCTGCAGGCACTGCAAAAGCTGGCGGAGCAGGGCTATCAGGATGTGGCTATTCAGTCGCTGCACATCATCAACGGTGACGAATACGAAAAAATTGTCCGTGAAGTTCAGAGCATGCGCCCGCTGTTTTCGCGCCTGACGCTGGGTGTACCGCTACTGAGTAGCCACGATGATTACGCGCAGTTGATGCTGGCGCTGCAACAACAGATGCCGCCGCTTAAAGAGAGTGAAAAAGTGGTGTTTATGGGACACGGAGCTAGTCACCATGCGTTTGCCGCCTACGCCTGTCTCGATCACATGATGACGGCGCAGCGTTTTCCGGCCCGTGTAGGGGCAGTGGAGAGCTATCCGGAAGTGGAAGTGATTATTGAAAGTTTGCGTCAGGAAGGTGTAACGGCGGTGCATCTGATGCCGCTGATGTTAGTTGCTGGCGACCACGCCATCAATGATATGGCTTCCGATGAAGATGACTCGTGGAAGACGTTATTCAACGCTGCGGGAATTCCGGCCACGCCGTGGTTAAGTGGTTTGGGTGAGAACCCGGCGGTACGTGCCATGTTCGTGGCACATTTACAGCAGGCGCTGAACGTGGCGCTGGAGGAAGCAGCATGAGCGGTAAATTGTATGCACTAAGCACCGGACCAGGTGCTTCCGATCTGATCACCGTGCGTGCAGCGCGCACTCTTGGCGCACTGGATATTCTCTATGCGCCAGCCGGGCGTAAAGGTGGGGATAGCCTGGCGCTGTCGATCGTGCGTGAATACATTGGTGAACAGACTGAAGTGCGCTGCTGCCATTTTCCTATGAGTGCTGACAGCGCGGAAAAAGAAGCCGTCTGGGACGAGGTCGCTGCCGCGTTGGTACAGGAAGTGAATGCCGGTAAGCAGGTAGGTTTTATCACCCTCGGCGACGCCATGCTGTTTAGTACCTGGGTCTTTTTACTCCAGCGGATTGGCTGCCCTGACTGGTTAGAGATCGTCCCTGGTGTGACTTCTTTTGCCGCTATTGCCGCCCGCTCAAAAACGCCGCTTGCTATGGAGCAGCAGTCGCTGGCAGTTGTCTCCTGTACCGCACCGGAAACAGAAATCCAGCAGGCGTTAAAGCAACATGACAGTCTGGTACTGATGAAAGTGTATGGTCGTTTTGCGCGCATCAAGGCATTGCTACAACAAGAGGGTCTGCTGGACTGCGCGTTAATGATGTCAGAAGCCACGCTGCCGGGTGAGCAGTGCTGGCGTCATCTCAATGAAGTGAGTGACGATCAGCCGCTGCCTTATTTCTCGACCATTCTGGTCAACAAACAGTGGGAGTATGCACAATGAAGCTTGAACAACAGCTAAAACAGCTGTCTTTCAGCGGGTTGGCCGCGGCGCTATTACTGATGATTGTCCCTGAAAAAGCGTTCGCGATGCACATTATGGAAGGTTTTTTACCGCCGATGTGGGCGCTGGCCTGGTGGCTGCTGTTTTTACCTTGTCTGTGGTATGGACTGGTACGCCTGCGTCAAATCGTGCAGGAAGATAACCACCAGAAAGTTCTGTTGGCACTGTGTGGGGCGTTTATTTTCGTTCTGTCGGCGCTAAAAATTCCTTCTGTGACAGGCAGTTGCTCGCATCCGACTGGGGTCGGTCTGGCCGTTATTCTGTTTGGGCCGGGCGTCGTGGCGATTCTTGGCGCGATCGTCTTGTTATTCCAGGCGTTGCTGCTGGCTCATGGCGGTTTGACAACGCTGGGCGCGAACGGCATGTCGATGGCGGTTATTGGCCCGGTAGTGGGTTACATGGTGTGGAAGATGGCCTGTCGCGCGGGGTTCCGTCGTGATGTCTGCGTCTTCCTGTGCGCTATGCTGGCGGATCTTGTGACCTATTTTGTTACCTCGGTCCAGTTGGGTGTCGCCTTCCCGGATCCGGGGGCAGGCGCGATGGGGTCAATTATCAAATTTATGGGGATTTTCTGTCTGACGCAGATCCCAATTGCTATCGCGGAAGGCTTGCTGACCGTGATGATCTACGACCAGTTAACCAAACGTCAGTTGATTACGGCACAAGGACATTAACGATGAAAAAGACGCTGATTCTGTTAGGGATGGTGGTGGCGCTGGTGATCCTGCCGTTCTTTATTAACCACGGCGGAGAATACGGTGGCTCGGATGGCGAAGCAGAAAGCCAGATTCAGGCTATCGCCCCTCATTATGAGCCATGGTTCCAGCCGTTGTATGAACCCGCCAGCGGAGAGATTGAAAGCCTGCTGTTTACGCTTCAGGGATCTCTTGGTGCAGCGGTCATTTTCTACATTCTGGGTTACACCAAGGGCAGACAACGTCGTGATGACCGGGCTTGACAGGCTTAGCTACCAGAGCCGCTGGTTTCATGTCTCACCACAGCGGAAATTCCTGCTCTGGCTGCTGATGATGATCCTGGCCTTTACTCTGCCCCCGATGGGGCAGGGTATTGAGCTGTTACTTATTGCCGCTCTGAGTTGCTGGTTGCTGCGCATTTCTTTCTGGCGCTGGTGCCGCTGGATGGCATTGCCCTTTGGGTTTCTGGTAGTTGGTGTTGTGACGATTTTATTTAGCGTCAGTCGCGATCCGCAGACCTTACTGGCCAGCCTTCCGGTGGGGAGCTACTGGCTGGGGATCACCTCCTCGGGCTTACATACCGCCAATGAGACGTTCTGGCGTAGTCTGGCGGCACTGGCGGCAACATTCTGGCTGGTGCTTAACTTGCCATTTCCGCAGTTAATCATTCTGCTCAAACGTGCGCATGTTCCACGACTGCTCACTGAACAGATCCTGCTGACCTGGCGCTTTATTTTTATTCTGTTAGACGAAGCGCTCGCCATTCATCGCGCACAAACGCTGCGTTTTGGTTATCGTAGTTTGCCGTTGAGCTATCGTTCGCTGGCGATGCTGGTGGGATTGTTGTTTACGCGCGTGTTGATCCGCTATCAACAAATGACCACCACACTGGATATCAAACTGTATCAGGGTGATTTTCACCTGTAAGGAAAAGTATGCTTGCCACCTCAGCGCTTTGGTTTCGCTATCAGGATGACCCCATCCTTAAAGGGCTAACGCTGGACTTTTCTCCGCATGCTGTCACCGGACTGGTGGGAGCGAACGGCTGCGGGAAATCTACGCTGTTTATGAATCTGAGTGGTTTACTACGCCCGCAGCAGGGGGCGGTGATGTGGCAAGGAAAACCACTGGATTACAGCAAGCGTGGTCTGCTGGCGCTGCGCCAGCAGGTGGCAACCGTATTTCAGGATCCCGATCAGCAAATCTTTTATACCGACATTGACAGTGACATCGCATTCAGTTTGCGCAATCTGGGTATGGATGAGGCTGAAATTGCCCGACGGGTTGACGATGCATTGACGCTGGTAGATGCGCAACATTTCCGCCATCAGCCCATTCAATGCTTAAGCCACGGGCAAAAGAAACGTGTTGCGATTGCAGGGGCGCTGGTGTTGCAGGCGCAGTATCTGTTACTGGATGAACCCACTGCGGGCCTTGATCCATCGGGTCGTGCGCAGATGATTGAGATTATTAAACGCATTGTGGCGCAAGGAAATCATGTGGTCATTTCCAGTCATGATATCGATCTTATTTATGAAGTTAGCGATGCAGTTTACGTTTTACGCCGAGGGGAAGTGCTGACGCACGGCACACCGGGTGAGGTATTTGCCCGCACGGATCTTATTGAACAAGCAGGATTAACTCAGCCCTGGCTGGTGAAGCTGCATACACAGTTAGGCTTCCCGCTGTGTAAAACAGAGGCTGAATTTTTTAGCTGTATGCGAGAGAACGCACTGAAGGAGGCGTCATGACGCAGGCAATAATGTTGCAGGGAACGGCATCTGATGTGGGCAAAAGCGTACTGGTTGCCGGACTGTGTCGTATTTTTCACCAGGATGGATTGCGGACTGCACCGTTTAAATCGCAGAACATGGCGCTTAACTCTGGAATAACCCCAGAGGGTAAAGAGATGGGGCGCGCGCAAATTTTTCAGGCAGAAGCCGCAGGGATCACACCGGATGTGCGTATGAATCCGGTGCTGCTTAAACCGACCAGTGACCGTAAAGCCCAGGTCGTGTTAATGGGCAAAGTCGCCACCGATATGGATGCGGTGAGTTACCACGAATACAAACCGCGCCTGCGGGAACAGATTATTTCGGTTTATAACAGCCTGGCTCAGGAGTTTGATGTGCTGGTGCTGGAAGGGGCGGGAAGCCCGGCTGAGATTAACCTACGCGATCGCGATATCGTCAATATGGGCATGGCGGAAATGGCGCAGTGTCCGGTTGTTCTGGTTGCCGATATCGATCGTGGTGGGGTGTTTGCCTCAATTTACGGTACGTTGGCGCTGCTGCACGACCACGAACGCGCCAGAGTAAAAGGCGTAATCATCAATAAATTTCGTGGTGATGTGGCGTTGCTCTATTCCGGTATTGAACAAATTGAAGCGCTGACCGGCGTTCCAGTGCTCGGCGTGATGCCGTGGCTGGATGTTGATCTGGAAGATGAGGATGGTGTCGCGTTGCAAAAAGGCAAATATTTGCGCACCGATAAACGAGATATAGAGATTGCTGTCGTTCAACTACCACATATTTCCAACTTTACTGATTTCAACGCACTGGCGGCACAACCGGACGTTCGCGTTCGCTATGTGCGTCACCCGGAGGAACTGGCGGGTGTTGACCTGGTGATCCTGCCCGGCAGTAAAAATACGTTGGGCGATCTGGTCTGGCTGCGTGAAAGTGGTATGGCGCACGGCGTGTTGCAACTACATCGCCAGCACGTTCCGGTGGTGGGCATTTGCGGTGGTTACCAGATGCTCGGCGATACCATCATTGATGAGGTGGAGTCAGGACTCGGTACGCTGCCGGGGCTGGGGTTGCTCAATACCGTAACCCATTTTGCCCAGAACAAAACAACGACCCTGGTTGAGGGGCAGATGTCCTCCTCTTTGCCTGACTGGCTGGCGGACGCGGCGGGCTTATCCGTTCGCGGTTATGAAATTCATATGGGTGAAACGGAATTAACCACGCAATGCCAGTCAGTGATGACGTTGCACAAAGACGGCGGTAATGTGGCTGATGGCGCGGTAACCCCCGATGGTCTGGCGTTTGGCACCTATCTTCATGGTCTGTTCGACAGCGATGAATTCACTCGTGCGCTGGTTAATGGTCTGCGTGTACGGAAAGGGTTAGCGCCGCTGGATTCCACCTTCCATTACGCGCAATATAAATCGCAGCAGTTTGATCTGCTGGCGGATGCGATGCGGCAACACATCGATATTGAGAAAATTTATACCATCATGCAGCAACATCGGGAGCCAGTATGATGATTCTGGTTACCGGCGGAGCACGCAGCGGCAAAAGTCGGCATGCTGAGGCGCTAATTGCTGATTCTCCGAACGTGCTGTACATCGCGACTTCACAGATTTTTGATGACGAGATGGCTGCACGAATTCAGCATCATCGCGATGGTCGTCCCGCGCACTGGCGTACCGCTGAGCGTTGGCAACATCTTGATGAGCTGATAACGGCGACGAACGATCCACAAGAGGCGATTTTACTGGAGTGCATCACCACGATGGTGACCAATCTGCTCTTTTCACTGGGCGGTGAGAGCGATCCAGATAGCTGGGATTACGCGGCAATGGAGAAATCCATTGAGGCAGAGATGCATATGCTGATCGAAGCTTGTCAGCGTTGTCCGGCAAAAATCGTTCTGGTTACCAACGAAGTGGGGATGGGGATTGTTCCGGAGAATCGTCTGGCGCGGCATTTTCGTGATATTGCCGGACGAGTTAACCAGCGCCTGGCAGCGGCGGCGGATGAGGTCTGGCTGGTGGTATCTGGAATTGGAGTCAAAATTAAATGAGTAAGTTGTTCTGGGCAATGCTCTCTTTTATCAGTCGCTTGCCTGTTCCGACACGGTGGTCGCAAGGACTCGATTTCGAACAGTATTCGCGCGGAATCGTCATGTTTCCCCTTATCGGCGTAGTGCTAGGGGGACTCTCTGGTCTGGTGTTTATGGCGTTGCAACCCTGGTGCGGTATTCCACTGGCCGCACTGTTTAGCGTGCTGGCTCTGGCGCTGCTGACCGGTGGTTTTCATCTTGATGGTCTGGCGGATACCTGTGACGGCATTTTTTCTGCTCGTCGGCGCGAACGCATGCTGGAAATCATGCGTGACAGTCGCCTGGGGACGCACGGTGGGCTGGCGCTGATTTTCGTTCTGCTGGCTAAAGTGCTGGTGGTGAGCGAACTGGCTTTGCGCGGAACACCGATGCTCGCGGCACTGGCGGCGGCCTGTGTGGCGGGGCGGGGAACCGCTGTTCTGCTGATGTACCGGCATCGTTATGCCCGAGAAGAGGGGCTGGGAAACGTCTTTATTGGCAAAGTAACCGGACGACAAACCTGCGTAACGTTGGGGTTTGCGGCAATTCTTGCCGCAGTACTGCTTCCTGGCATGCGTGGCGTGGCGGCTCTGGTCGTCACGATGGTGGCAATTTTCATTCTTGGGCAATTACTGAAACGCACGTTGGGTGGACAAACCGGCGATACGCTGGGTGCGGCCATCGAACTTGGCGAGCTGATCTTCTTGCTGGCTCTGCTTTGAGCCAGCCTACACATTGAGAACCCTTATGCAGACTTTATCCTCTTTACTCCAGGCGATCCCTTCACCCGATAGTGCTGCGATGTTGAGTGCGCAGAAGCATATTGACGGATTACTCAAACCACCGGGTAGTCTTGGTCGACTTGAATCTCTTGCCGTGCAACTGGCTGGTATGCCGGGCCTTAAGGGTGTGCCGCATGTCGGGGGAAAAGCGATGCTGGTGATGTGTGCCGATCACGGCGTATGGGATGAGGGCGTTGCTGTTTCACCCAAGGTGGTCACGGCTATTCAGGCGGCAAATATGACGCGCGGGACAACCGGGGTCTGCGTGCTGGCGGCTCAGGCGGGTGCAAAGGTTCATGTGATTGATGTGGGGATTGACGCTGATCTTATCCCCGGCGTAGTCAATATGCGTGTGGCGCGTGGTTGCGGCAATATTGCTGAAGGTCCGGCTATGAGCCGCTCTCAGGCTGAAGAACTGCTGCTGGAAGTCATCCGCTATATCCGTGAACTGGCGGATGAGGGCGTGACACTGTTTGGCGTTGGTGAGCTTGGTATGGCAAACACTACGCCCGCAGCAGCGATTGTCAGCGTGTTGACCGGTAGCGATGCTGAGGATGTGGTTGGTATTGGCGCTAACCTTCCACTTTCCCGCGTTGGTAATAAGGTGGCGGTTGTCCGCCGGGCAATTGCCGTCAACCAACCTGACCCCAGTGATGGTATCGATGTGCTGGCAAAAGTCGGCGGCTTTGATCTTGTCGGTATGGCAGGCGTGATGTTAGGTGCTGCCTCCTGCGGTCTGCCGGTGCTGCTGGATGGGTTCCTCTCTTATTCAGCTGCACTTGCCGCCTGCCGGATAGCGCCTGAGATTAAGCCATATTTGATCCCTTCACACTTCTCTGCCGAGAAGGGAGCCAGGACCGCGTTGGCACATCTGGAACTGGAGCCGTATCTCAACATGGGGATGCGTTTAGGTGAAGGAAGTGGTGCCGCGCTGGCGATGCCGATTGTCGAAGCCGCCTGTGCGATGTACAGCAATATGGGGCATTTAGCTGCCAGCAATATTGTGCTACCAGACGGCAAGGAAGCGTAGTCCTCCGTGCCCCGCTGAATGGCGGGGTTTCTTTCTTATGGTGTACGTCGTAAATCCGAAAAACAGATAAAAAAGCTATAATTAACGGATATCTGTTGCGACGAAGGAAAGGACAATGATGCGTCGTGTAAAACTGCTATGTTCGCTTATCATGCTGTTCGCGAGTCAGGGAACACAGGCTGTAAGCTATCCGCTGCCACCCGAGGGAAGTCGTCTGGTGGGAAGTCCTTTGACAATTACGGTTCCGCAAGGAAATACTCAGCCGCTGGAGGCATTTGCTGCGCAGTACGGGCAGGGGCTAAGCAATATGCTTGAGGCCAACCCGGGCGTGGATGTCTATTTGCCGAAGTCGGGTTCAACGCTGGTTGTACCGCAGCAGATTATTTTGCCAGATACCGTACGTGAGGGAATTGTCATCAATGTCGCAGAAATGCGCCTTTACTATTACCCTCAGGGCACAAATACAGTTGAGGTTTTGCCGATCGGCATCGGTCAGGCGGGGAGAGAAACGCCACGTAACTGGGTGACAGCGGTAGAGCGGAAGCAGGAAGCACCGGGCTGGACGCCAACGGCGAATACCCGGCGAGAATATGCCGCTCGTGGGGAGAGCTTACCTGCTTTTGTTCCGGCCGGGCCAGATAATCCGATGGGGTTGTATGCCATTTATATCGGCAGGCTATATGCCATTCATGGAACAAATGCCAATTTTGGTATTGGGCTGCGGGTGAGCCAGGGCTGTATTCGTCTGCGTAATGACGATATCAAATACCTTTTTGATACCGTACCGGTTGGAACGCGCGTTCAACTTATCGACAGGCCGGTGAAATATAGCGCAGAGCCAGACGGTAGCCGCTGGGTTGAGGTTCATGAGCCATTGTCCCGAAATCGCGCTGAATATGAGTCAGATAAAAAGATCCCACTACCGGTAACGTCTGCATTGCGTAGTTTTATCACAGGTAGTGATGTGGATGTTAACCGCGCGAATGCAACACTTGAACGACGCTCCGGGATGCCGGTGAATATCGGCCTGATTCATAAATATTAATGAGTAACAGGCGGCCTGTTTTTCGTGATCAAGTAAGACTGGCCGCTTGTTTAATGTGATACTGCCCCATTTTTACGAAACCGATATGGTCTGCCATCAACCGGGCTTCATGTTCACTGTGCGTAACCAGCAGCGCTGTTTGTCCGGCTGCACGCAAAATATCCCGAACCTCACCCCCCAGACGTTCACGGGTACGCTTATCAAGACTGGAAAAGGGTTCATCCAGCAGCAGGATTTCAGGATGTGGCGCCAGTGCGCGAGCCAATGCAATACGCTGTTGCTGCCCACCTGAAAGCTCATGGGGATAACGGCTGGCATGGCTATGCAATTCCACCATGTTTAACAGATCTGCCACTCTGGCCTGCTGTTCTTCACGCGGCATACGTCGTAAGCCAAATGCCACGTTTTGTTGTGCCGTCAAATGAGGGAATAATGCATATTCCTGAAAAACCATGCCGACATGCCGTTTTTCCGGCGGCAGATGCACGCCAGGGCCGGCAACGTGCCTCTGAGAAACATAAATATCTCCGCGTTGCAGGCGTTCAAACCCGGCAACAGCACGAAGTACCGTGGTTTTCCCACAGCCTGAAGCGCCCAGCAGACAGGCGATTTCGCCTTTGCGCACAGACATAGAAAATCCGCTCAGTACCGGTTGCTGACTGTTGCCATATGCAACATGCACATCCTGGAGTCGTAATGCAATTTCTGACATTGGTACTCTCTTAACCACGGCGTGTCATCTGGTGACGCACCAGCAAAATAACCGGTAACGTGCCTGCTAAAACAATCATCAGCGCGGCAATTGCCCCTTCTTCATAGGTTCCGCGAGCGGCTTCTGCATACAGTAGCGTTGCCAGCGTTTCGAAATTGACAGGGCGTAAAAGTAGAGTCGTGGGCAGCTCTTTCATCGCATCGGCAAAGACCAGCAATGCACTGCTTACTATTGCTGGTCGTAGTAGCGGTAAATGGACTCGTGCAAATGTACCTGCGCCATTTTCACCCAGCAAACGCGAAGCCTGTTCAAGGGAAGGGGGGATACGACCCAGTCCGGAATCCAGCGCTCCGATGGCGATCGCCTGAAAGCGCATCGCACAGCAAATAATCAGCAGGATACCGGCAGACATGAGCGGCAAACCACGAATATCCAGTATATCGGCCAGCCAGCGGTCTACCGCCATAGCCGGCGGCAGAAAACCAATTGCCAGAATAGTGCCGGGCACCGCATAGCCCAAAGAGGCCAGACGCATCACGCCGCGACGAAAACCTGGCATGGCGTTGTCTGCGGCACTATGACGCGCGCTCCAGGCCACCAGTAAACTGACGCAAACCACTACCAGCGTGGTTCCCGCCGCCAGCAATAGTGTATTTTGCAATGCGGAGAGCAACGAGGCGGAAAGCGGGTTCTTTTCACCTAAACGTTTGACGCTCTCCCACATTAAAAACAGTACCGGGGCAAGGAATCCCAAAATAACTGGCAGCGCAATCACTGAGCCGAGGAGCCATCCCCGCCAGCCGTGCACGCGTGTGGGTTGAATTTCTCGCAGGCTGCGGCTGCTGAATCCTTGCTTTCTGCGACCATAAAACTCCAGCGTCAGAATGAAGAAGATAAACATCAGCATCATGCAGGCGATTTGTGCAGCAGCGGATAAATCAGAACGGGAGATCCATGTGGTGTACACAGTGACCGTTAATGTTTGTACCCCGAGAAACTCCGACGCGCCAATATCGTTAAGCGTTTCCAGAAGTGCCAGACTGACACCGACTGCCAGCGCCGGACGCGCCATTGGCAGAGCTACGCGAAAGAAAGTCCCGGTTGCGCTGCACCCAAGCGTACGGGCAGCTTCCAGTAAATGGGCGGGCTGGCTTATGAACATGGCCCGGGTCGTCAGATAAACGTAAGGGTAAAGTACTAAACCGAGCAAAATAATGGCACCGGAAAGTGAACGTAGATCTGGCAGGCGGAACTGTCGTGGGCTGTCAAAGCCCAGTAAAAAACGGATGAATGTCTGCAGTGGGCCGATTGGATGCAGTAAATCGAGCCAGGCGAAGGCGACGATATAAGTCGGCATCGCCAGTGGCAACAGCAGTGCCCAACTGAGAATTTTGCGGCCTGGGAAGTCCCACGCCGTTACGGCCCACGCGCTACCAACGCCAATCACGCCCACCATCACAGCGACTCCCGCCAGCAGAAGTACTGTGTTTTTTAACGCTGAGGGCAATACAAACGCGATGAGATTATCCCAGTGAGATAAATCAGCCTGTGTAGCCTGCCAGATAAGCGCAACAATGGGTGTCAGGACACCTAGCGCAATGCATAACGCGCTAAGATGCAATGGTGTTAATAATGACTGCGGCCCGGAAACCAGGCCGCGTAACGTCGGAAACTGTAGCGATTTATTGATCGAATCCAACTTTATCTACCAGGAGGCTAGCTTGCTTACGGTACTTCACGATTTCGGTTAACGGAATTTTATCTACGTCGATTTCACCGATAGTGGCACTAATAACCGGATCGAGCGTAACGCCTTTCAGTACCGGATACTCAAAGTTTGCTTTCGCGTATTGCTGCTGAGCGGGTGCGGAAACCAGGTATTCCATCAGTTTAATAGCATCTGCTTTATTAGGTGCATAGCGGGCTACGGCTGCACCGCTGATATTGACGTGCGTGCCACCATTTTCAAAGGTTGGCTTAACGACTTTAATCGCATCGCCCCACTGACGGGCATCGCTGCCTTGTTTGGCATTTTTCATATGGCCGACGTAATAGGAGTTAGCCAGGCCAATATCACAAATACCACCGAGGATATCGCGAGCTACGTCACGGTCGCCGCCGGTGGCTTTACGTGCCAGGTTAGCTTTCACACCGCGTAGCCACTCTTCTGTTTTGGCTTCACCGTGATGCGCAATCATGGCGGCAATCAGCGCCGTGTTATACGGGTGCTGTCCGGAACGGATACACACTTTACCTTTGTATTCAGGGCTTGCGAGTTGTTCGTAATGCCAGTTATCAATTGGCAGAGACTTCTCAGCGTAAAGTACGCGTGCTCGCATAGAAAGCGCAAACCACTGGTTATCTTCACCTCGCAGATTGGCCGGGATTGCAGTCTTCAACGTTTCGGACTGCACAGGTTGTGTCACGCCAGCTTCAACTAAATCGATGAGATTTCCGGCATCGACGGTCATCAGCAGATCTGCAGGGGAGTTTTTACCTTCTGCTTTTACACGCTCAAGCATGCCATCCTTGATATAAACGGTGCTTACTTTTATACCGCTGGATTGCGTCCAGCTATCAAGCAGGGGCTGAATCAGACCCGGTTCGCGGGTGGTATAGAGTGTTAACGTATCCTGGGCGAAAGCCGGCAGGCTAACGGAGAGTACCAGGGCTGATGCAAGCGTGATACGGCGCAGTCCAGTGCGAGGCAGAGCATTCATCGTTTATATCCCAGAGTAATTGGAACGTTCAGTGAACGAGCGAGCGCTCGTCCTTTCGGCAGTCGTACAATAAATGATAATCACTAGCACTTACAATAATTGCAAAGTTGAAACGATTTACATTTACACAACTTTAATCATTGGTGTGATGTGGCATCCGGCAGGTGAAAAACTGTTGGGAAGGGTGCTTAAGGAATGAGGTTTTTAATGGCAGTAAAAAAGTAAAAAGCCTGCTTAGTTTCCTGAGCAGGCTTCTTAAATTTGGCTCCTCTGACTGGACTCGAACCAGTGACATACGGATTAACAGTCCGCCGTTCTACCGACTGAACTACAGAGGAATCGTGTGAACGAGGCGCATATTAGCGAGGGTCGTAGGGGTTGTCAAAGGGGTAAATGCAAATGTGTGTTTGTTTGCTGACAAAATCAACAAAGCGACGATCTTTCAATCTTTTTATGTTTTTGCTCCATTCTGGTGCGCGCCTACCCGTGTTGGGGCAGGCAGAAAACTGCGCAAAGCATCGAGAATAGTTATTATTCACCATCGGCCCTTATTTTTCGGGTGGTTAGCGCGATTAACTGCAGCCAGGCGAAACTGGCAAGCATCTTGCAACCTGATAAATATGACTGCCAGCACGGGTTCTGGTATTCCGACAGGAGGCAAAATGAACTTCAGACGACTGAAATACTTCGTAAAAATCGTCGATATTGGTAGCCTGACCCAGGCCGCGGAGGTGTTGCACATTGCGCAACCTGCGCTGAGTCAGCAGGTTGCTACGCTGGAAGGTGAACTGGATCAGCAATTGTTGATTCGTACCAAGCGCGGCGTGACGCCAACTGAGGCCGGAAAGGTTCTTTATACTCACGCCCGGACTATCTTGCGTCAGTGTGAACAGGCGCAGCTCGCGGTCAATAATGTCGGGCAGACGTTGAGTGGGCAGGTGTCTATTGGGCTCGCACCTGGAACTGCCGCATCCTCAATAACGATGCCGTTATTACAAACTGTACGTGCCGAACTGCCGGATGTTTTGGTTTACCTGCATGAAAACAGTGGCGCAGTGCTCAACGACAAACTACTCAGTGGTCAACTTGATATGGCTGTGCTCTATGAGCGTTCGCCGGTGGCTGGGATTTCCAGTCAACCATTGCTAAAAGAAGATCTTTTCCTTGTTGGCACGCGTGACTGTCCGGGCCAAAGTGTTGATTTAATCGCAGTAGCTCAAATGAATCTGTTTCTTCCGCGAGATTATAGTGCGGTACGTTTACGTGTGGACGAAGCCTTTTCGCTACGTCGCTTAACGGCCAAAGTAATCGGGGAAATTGAGTCCATTTCCACATTAACTGCAGCTATTGCCAGCGGTATGGGGGTGACTGTTTTGCCTGAGTCGGCCGCTCGTTCATTATGTAATGCTGCAAATGGCTGGATGGCCCGAATTACAACGCCGTCGATGAGCCTGCCATTATCGCTGAATGTATCGGCCAGAGGGAGTTTGTCGCCGCAGGCACAAGCGGTAAAAGAAATTCTGTTATCACTGGTCAGCCGTCCGGCGCTGGAAAACCGCGAATTGCAGCTGGTCAGCTAAACCTTATTCCCGACAGGAATAAGATGCAGGTTTTTATTATTTGTTATGCCGGGCGTCAGACTTTAACAATAGCGTAATGTCTGATGTACCCGGAGCGAAGCGTGAATTTCCAGCAACTTAAAATTATCCGCGAGGCGGCCCGTCAGGATTACAACCTGACGGAAGTCGCGAACATTCTTTATACCTCGCAGTCGGGCGTAAGCCGGCATATTCGCGAGCTTGAAGATGAGCTCGGTATTGAAATATTTATCCGGCGCGGTAAACGCCTGCTGGGCATGACTGAGCCGGGCAAAGCATTGCTGGTTATCGCCGAACGTATTCTTAATGAAGCCAGTAATGTTCGCCGACTGGCGGATTTGTTTACAAATGACACGTCCGGTGTTCTGACGATTGCTACCACGCACACACAGGCTCGCTACAGCCTGCCGGCGGTGATTAAGGCATTTCGCGAACTCTTTCCTGAAGTCCGTCTTGAGTTAGTACAGGGGACGCCGCAAGAAATTGACGTGCTATTGCAAAATGGCGGGGCAGATATCGGGATTGCCAGCGAACGGTTAAGTAGCGATCCACTGCTGGTGGCCTTTCCCTGGTTCCGTTGGCATCACAGCCTGCTTGTTCCTCATGATCATCCGTTAGTTCAG
This sequence comes from Citrobacter sp. Marseille-Q3906, assembly GCF_916618775.1. NCBI lineage: Bacteria > Pseudomonadati > Pseudomonadota > Gammaproteobacteria > Enterobacterales > Enterobacteriaceae > Citrobacter > Citrobacter sp. Marseille-Q3906. The sequence continues at coordinate 2,068,961 of NZ_CAKAKA010000002.1, read as the reverse complement.
GCTTCTCCATTGACGTTAGAGTCTATTGCTCACTGGCCACTAATTACATATCGACAAGGTATTACGGGACGTTCCCGCATTGATGAGGCATTTGCGCGTAAAGGACTGGTGCCCGATATTATCCTTAGCGCTCAGGACTCGGATGTGATTAAAACCTATGTGGCATTGGGACTGGGGATTGGACTGGTGGCGGAGCAATCCAGCGGTGAGCAGGAAGAGGGCACGTTGATCCGTCTGGATACCCGGCATTTATTTGATGCGAATACCGTCTGGCTTGGCCTGAAACGAGGTCAGTTACAGCGTAATTACGTCTGGCGATTCATTGAGTTATGTAATGCGGGCTTATCGGTGGATGAGATCAAACGACAGGCTATGGAGCCAGATGAAGTGATGATTGATTATCAGATCTAAAGCAAAAAGCCCGCTAAAAAGCGGGCTTTTCTAAATTTGGCTCCTCTGACTGGACTCGAACCAGTGACATACGGATTAACAGTCCGCCGTTCTACCGACTGAACTACAGAGGAATCGTGTGAACGAGGCGCATATTACTGACCTCACTATATCGTGTCAACAGTAAAATTAGCACGCCATATCAATTGGTTAATTAATCCTCAAAACGTAGTATTAATGCACATTCGATGAGCGATAATCGTCATCTTCCCGGCTATCGCGCAACCGTAGCATTGGGTTTTGCCGATAGAACTGGAAGAACCTCTGCCATAATGCGGGAAAACGCGGCGCAAACAATTCGGGAGCGCTGAAAAAATACTCGGATAATACGGCAAAACATTCGGCAGGATCGGTCGCAGCATATGCATCTATACTGCATGCGGTTTCACCCACCAGATCGATTTCGTCCTGAATGTTGTTCATTGCCGCATGCAGATCGTGTTCCCAGTTTGCAATTTCTCGCAAAGGGATTGCCGGGACGCCGCTGGCGCGATCACCATTACGCATATCAAGTTTATGCGCCACTTCATGGATAATCAGATTAAAGCCGGAGGCATCGAAGGAATCCTGGATATCGAGCCAGTTCAGGATGATCGGACCTTGCTGCCAGCTTTGTCCGGACTGAACTACGCGTTGATTATGCACCAACCCAATATCATCTTCCCACTCGTCATCCACGACAAATGGGGCAGGGTAGATGAGCACTTCGTGAAAACCATCAAGCCACTCAATACCCAATTCCAGTATGGGCAAACAGAAAAGCAAAGCTATACGCGCACTTTTCAGTGGGTCCAGTTCAAATCCCTGAAGGGCAACTAACCTTTTTTGTTGTAAAAAGCGTTCGGCCAGGGCGATCAGTCTGGCTTGTTCTTGTTCAGTGAGATTCACCAGAAGAGGAATTGCCAGGGCATCATCCCAGGGCCACTCATCATTACGGACTGTTTCTTGTTCTTTCCAGGGCCACTTAATCATCGTTTTGCTCGCAAACTCGTCACTTGAACGAAATTGACGGAACTGGGTCTGTTAAAATGCCAAATTACCTGGCATCATGGCAACCGCCAGAACGGAGAGATGCCAGAGCGGCTGAATGGACCGGTCTCGAAAACCGGAGTAGGGGCAACTCTACCGGGGGTTCAAATCCCCCTCTCTCCGCCAAAACACCGCCTCAACCCAATCGATTTATATCTCTTTCAGCTAAAACTTTATTTGTTCAGTATGCCATTCATAACTGGTTTGCTGGGTATTGTCCTGGTATGCATTGGGCAAACTCGCAGCTACACAAGTTATCACTTAGCCAGCATTCCAGGTAGAGCTTTACCAGCATGTCATTCATTTTGTGACTTCAGTCGAAGTGTTGCACTTTAATAAGGTTGTTCCTCAGCCCAAATACCGGATATTCACTCAGGAATATCCGGATGCGCCTTACTATATCAATACTAAATTTCTGTCGTTTTGCTTCTGATATAAGCTCATGCCCTTGAGACGTTACGCAGCGTTTCGTAGTGAAATATTTATCGCTGAAACGGCAGGTTTCCGTTTAATAGTATGCTTCCCGTTACATCTGGCTGCTGGTAAAATAAGCAACTCAATACTTAACTGCATACTGAAGGGAATCGGAGTGTCCTCATCCATTGACTACCAGATTGAAAAGTACTGTTTAACGGAAAGAGGGGAGTCCCCCAGGTTAACCCGTCAGTGGGCGGATGTTATTGCTGAATGTCAGGATAAAAAAGCAGGGGCAGAGGAGCGCCTGCGTATTGCGTTGCTTAACGTGGATTATGTGACCAGCTTTGAGCTACCTTTTCGGTTGTTGCTGGTACGCACTCCACAGCTAATAGCCAGTGTGCGTGATGAATGGCAACTCAACCAAAAGAATGTGGTTTTCAACGGGAAACGTTTTGGTTGTGTCTGGAGTCTGAAGGCGGATTTGAGCGGGATACCAGATGAGTTTCACTATCATCTGTCCAATCGCATTCGGCGGGTGGATGTATCCGGGATCACGGCCGCACCTTACCAGCAAATAGCAAAAACAGTGAAGTCTCCGCGCGAACGACTGAGAATGGCACTTGAGGCAGGGTTACCGGTTACTGCGCTGGATGGACTTTTTTGGTTTGGGATCCAGAGGATTGCTGCCGATGTGCTAAGGCTTCGGAAGGCTGGTATGGCGATTTCAACATCAGAGACTGAGGTTTTCGACAATCTGACCGATACCCATCGACGGGTCCCTGTTTACAGATGTGACGGTTGTTCAGAGTAACAGCTATGTTGCCCAGACGGGCAATAGCGTCAGGCGTGAAGTATCACTTTTAATAATTTTTCCTGAAAAGACGGAGGCGGCGCCATCTCTCTGGCGTTTCACAGAAATCAGGAGATAGCGCAGGCTTAAGATTACACAAAACCCTCATCGTATAATCGGAGAGAGGTTGCCATTAGGGACTAATTTATCCTTTCACAAACAGACTGAGAATGCCGACTCCCAGCGCACTATAAAAAAAGACTCTGTATAAATTATCCGGAATATCAAACCATCTACGAAATATGCCTAATATTACTACAACCAGAACAGCCGGATAGATAGAGCAAAGAACCGGTATCGCCAGTGTTGTCAGCGAATTCAAGCCCAGAATAGCAATTGCTGCTGAGAATATAAGAGACAGAGTCACAAATACGCCGTAAGAAATACCTGTGTTCTGCTTGAAAAATTGTGCTGTACCGCTCGTGAGTCCTATTGCGGTGACAAGGCAGGCCAGAGTAATAATGGCTGCCAGCAATTCTCTGCCATATGTTCCAAAAACAGTCTCTACATATGCACTCATGATTTGCATACCGTTTGTCGCACCAATCTCTGGAGTGTGTGCGCCCATCGATATGTAGCAAATGTAAATCAGAGTTAGTCCGGTGGCAGCAATAAATGCTGATGAAGCAGAATATCGGAAAATGCCTTTAGTATGTGTAACCCCACGTTGCTTAAGCGTGTGTGAGATAATAGCCCCAAAACATAGTGCGCTGATCACGTCTAATGTTTGGTAACCATTTACAAACCCTGCTCTGAAAGCTTGTGTTTCATATATAGTTGTCGCCGTAGTGATCTCGCCTATGGGATGAAACCATGCGCATACGCCAATGAAAATCAGCACACCAATTTTTACCGGTGACAGGACAAAGCCGACGACTTCAAGCATCTTACCTGGCTTTGCTAAAATTGCGCCTGCCAGTCCGAAAAAAACAGCAGAAAAAATAAGTTTTTTCCACCATATGTCTGCTGCTCCATTAGTTATTACTTCATAACTAATGGTAGCTGTGCGTGGAGTACCAAATAACATACCAAGCGTTAAAAAACAAATACCGATGAATATAAAGCTGACCCATTTCCCTAATGGCCTGGTGAGTTCATTGATACTACCTTCATTAATCGCAAGTGAAATTATTGCTAATGCAGGAAATAACACAGCTGTAATAATAAAACCAAAACCAGCGTTAAACGTGTTTGTACCGGCTTGCAGACCAACCAACGGTGGGAATATGATATTGCCGGCACCGAGAAAAAGAGCTAGCGTCATTCCGCCAAGTGCCATAGTTTCTGGCAAGGATAGTTTTGTGTTCGCTGTCATTTATAAACTCGCATTTATGATATTGCCATATTTATTGATTGTGTTATCAATATCACTGGAGGGGTAAAGTATGATTTTCTGAGCATGAGTAATGGTGAAAATATTCACCATTACAAATCAGGGCTGTAATATTACAACTGAAACATCCCTTCAATCATCAAGCGGGCGGCGCCGTATAATTCTACACGCTTATTATCGCCTACAACGCAACGCAATGTGCCCTTTCGCGCACCGCCTTGTTGCGCCGTTAATTCTGTTTTGCCTAACCGTGATGCCCAAAACGGGGCAAGAAAAGTATGTGCTGATCCGGTAACGGGATCTTCATTTACGCCAACTTGCGGTCCAAACCAGCGAGAGACAAAATCAAACTCTTCATCCCCGGCAGTGACAATGACGCCACGGGTATCAAATAAAGCCAATTTATTGAAGTCCGGCGCTAATTTATCAATGATTGCTTTATCGTCCACCAGCACAATCAGATCGTCTGATTGCCATACGCTAATCACACCGGTGGTGATACCGAGTGCTTCAAGTAACCCTGCAGGCGCTTCAACTTCTGTGGCAGACTTTGCCGGAAAGTCCATGCAATATTCATGACCTTGCTGAGTCACAGTCAGAATGCCACTGCGCGTATGGAAACGAATAGATTTGCCAGGATGATTTAGTTTATTGAACATTACCCATGATGTTGCCAGCGTAGCGTGACCGCATAAATCAACTTCTGTCGCCGGTGTAAACCAGCGGAGATGATATCCATCTTCAACAGGTACGAAAAACGCGGTTTCTGAGAGATTATTTTCTGCGGCGATCGATTGCAAAATATCATCATCCAGCCATGCCGTTAATGGGCATACAGCAGCGGGATTGCCTCCAAAGGGGAGCGACGTAAAAGCATCCACCTGGTAAAAGGGGAGGCTGGTTGTGATATTATTTATCATTGATTTTGTCCAGATAGTTATAGATTGTATATCGCGTTACGCCTAATGCTCTTGCTACATGGTTAACGCTGCCTTTAATTTTAAAAAATCCCATTGCATGTATTTCAGATACGACCCGCTTTCTAAAGTCTGTTTTGCTTTCTGAGCCTGTTGGTCGATATTGAGCAAGAACTTCGTCCAGTGACTTATCTTGAATATCTCTGGGGATACTGTCAGCGCTTTCTGTCTCGACAGGTGTTGGCAGAAGATAATCAAGCTCACGCTTTAACCGTACCACGGCCTCAATATCAACATTTATACAGAAGGCCACCAGAGGACTACCTGATTTGCTGTAGTAAATTGTTGATGCACTATTCAGCTTTGTTCCTGCGACCGTTGTTGTTGTATATCCACTGAATACACGGGTAGGGACGGGCTGTGAAGCATCGAGTAGCCCTAAAAAGCCGGCGTCATCATCCGGTCCCGATAGCAGCGCATCTCCAATTTTCCGACCACTTATATGCCCGTTGACAATACTGATAACTGATTTTTCCGGCTGTGTAAGATCGTGTAACACGGCTTCAGTATTTGAGGGGAGAGTTGTACGCAGAGCTTCCAGTGAAGCGCTCAGCACAGTTATTAAGTGATCACGTTCGTTTTTCATTATGGTCTCTTTACGAGGCGACTGCCTGTACCTCTATCTCAACATCCAATTCAAAGGCAAGGCGGCTGGTTGTTACTGTCCTTGCAGGGTAACCATTTGGGAACCACGTGCAATATGCTGCGTTAAACTCAGCAAAATATTTCATATCACTTAACCATACCTGTACTTTGACGACATTATCTTGCGAAATACCTGTACGTTTCAGCGTTTCAACAATGGTATGCATGATCCTCTGCGTTTGTTCAGTCACAGAGCCATACACGGGTTCACCCTCCTCTGTCATAGATACCTGACCTGAAAGAAATACCATGCCATTCCCTTGAACTGCATCGGAAAAAGGGAAGGGCTTACTAGTGGCATAGCGCTTAATACTCATACTTTAGTCTTACTCATCGGGGGGGGATATGCCATAACGTTACCACAGCTCCGCCCTGAATTAAACGAAATTGTATTTTTCAACAAATGTTTGTTTTTGTCGTAAAATCTTGTTTACAGATCACAGGAAACAAGCAACGTGTTGGTGTAAAAGTAAGCAAGCGAATAATTTTTTGTATGATTATTTTCCAGGTGATAATTGGTTTATAGCGTTTTTAAGCAGATAAATCCTATTTTTAATTGCGTTGGTTTTTTCTATGCCATTGTTTCTAAATGGTAAATCTTGCGTCCCTTAAATTCAACAAAAATATTGTTTTCAAATATTGTTGAATTTGATTTTGGGTGTCGATAAGATGCCTGTGCTCTGAGATATTTTTCCTGATTCAACCCAGGTGTGTCTGAAGGTGTTTTAGGCTGATCTTTCACATCAAAGTAAAAGTGAAGATCGATTAATTCAGAAACGATAAAATTATCGTTGAATAATGACGGGCTGGATTTGACCTTGCTGGTTCAGGAAAGAGGAATGTCTTTACTATTATCTTAAAAATAGAGCCTAAAGAAACTTCAGTGTACGCATTAATCTTAAAATATATTTAATCATAATAATCAAATGCCTGATTAATGGTATCGCTTAGGTATTTTTTGCCCAGGTTTGCTAGCCAGACTAATGGTTAGATCATCATTCATATGTGACGAAAATAGTGATCAATATAACTGATGGTCATTATCCGTTGCTGTATCTATTCTAATGTAAGGCTGTGTTTATGCAATTAAGCAAAGTGTTTATTGCTGTTATATCTGCGCTGTGTACTACAAGTGCAATGGCTAATGATATCAATAATAACCAGGAAGTTACAATTGATTCCGTATGGGATGAGACCTCAAACAACCCGAGTCGCATCAGGGTTGGGTATGAAACAGACGGTGCTCTGAATATTGTTCAAGGTGGTGACGTTTTAACTAAATACTTCCATATTGGCCAGGAAGATTCTACCGGTACCGTAAATGTCATTGATGGCGGGAAATTGACAGTTAGCGCAGAATCAATGAGTTATCCCTTTGATATTGGCGGGTCTATCGATGGTCAAAACCATAAAGGGACTGGCACTCTTAATGTTTCCGGGCAGGGAAGTCTCGTCACCATATCCTCTACAAATGCTGCAGCTCTCCAGGTGGGGGCCGGGGACGGAAATGGGTTTATGAATATTTCTGATGGCGGAAAAGTTCGCCATCAATCCGGTGGTATATGGATCGGCGGCAGGGCATCTTCATCCGGAGAAACGTCAGGTGTTGTGAGTGTTGATGGTACAGACAGTGAATTATGGAGTGTGGGCAGTATTCATGTCGGAACATACGGCTCCGGAAGCCTCACCACGTCAAATGGCGGACATACCCATAGTGAAGCCACAATCTCGGTAGGCAATATGGATGAGACGAAAGCCTACGATAATCTGATGAGCGTAAAGGGTGCTGATTCAATAATATCGTCGAATGATAAAATGACTGTTGGACTTCAGGGTAAGGGGACAGCGGTTGCTTCCGATAGTGGAATACTCAGTGCTCCAGAGATTGTTATCGCGCAAGATTCCGGGTCCAGCGGTGAACTGGCAGTAGGTGCCAGAGCGGGTGCTGATGCGGCGGTTGCCGGCATTATTGATACTAAGAAAATTGTTTTTGGTGTTGGTGATGGTGTATTAACACTTAATCATACCAACACGGATTTTGTCCTTGATGCGGATATAAGCGGTACAGGTTCAGTAAATGCTGAGAGTGGGGTTTCTACCTTGTCCGGTGATAACTCCGCTTTTCAGGGGCGTTTTAATATTTCCTCTCCTGCCACACTGGTTATTTCAGAACAACAAAATATCGGCACAAATGAAATTACCATGACCGGAGGCTTACTGGAGATTGACGCAGCTCACGACTGGCAGTTTATTAACACGCTTACTGGGCAGGGCGTACTTCAGATTAATGCAGCGGGAAATACATTTGATTTTAACTCCTCCGAAGTGACTGAGAATTTCAACGGCACGCTGGCGCTTAAAGACACATTATTTTCTCTGGCAGGTACGAATACTGCTGCGCTGAAAAATATGTTGCTGAGTTTAGGTGAAGGAAGTGTGGTCAGTGTTGGGAATGGTCAACAGGTTATTGACGAGCTTGCGTTTGATGGTGGCAAGCTGGTGTTCGGAGATGTTATCCCAGGTCAGACAGAAAGCACGGAAACAGTTCATACCACCGGAGATCTGGATGTTTCAGGAAAGGGAACGATACAGGTAACCACGGGGGGAATGATAAATAACGATACTCCCACACCGAATACCCATATTACTCTTCTGGAGCAGGATGATGGAAACAGCCTGATTCAACTCGTTTCCAGTGATGGGGACACTATCGGCAGCGCAGGAAATTTGATACTGACGGACCAGAACGGAAAGGTTATCAGTGACGCCGTCGAATCCTCTATCAGTCAGAACGGCGAGGTTGTAGCTGAAGGGACCTATGATTACCGTCTTACCAGCGGTGAGAATAATGACGGGTTGTATATCAGTTACGGGCTGACGCAGGTGGAACTTCTTGCGTCTGGCGATAATGCGCTGGCCCTGGGTGCGAATGGTAATAGCGGAAATGCGGCAGACCTCAGTGCCCGTGTAACGGGTAATGGCGATCTGGCAATTGACAGTCAGAAAGGGCAGACCGTTTCGTTGTCTAATACTGATAATGATTACACCGGGGCCACTGATGTTCGTGGTGGTAATTTGCTGATGCAAAACGACAACGTTCTTGGACAAACGAGTGAACTTCGTCTGGCAGCAGAAACCGGTTTTGATATGAATGGTCACAGCCAGACAATTGATCAACTGTCTGCTGCGGCGGATTCGTTGCTGAATATCAACGGCGGAAGCCTGACGCTGCAACATGGTGGTTCTGTTGACGGTACGCTGGCTGGCAGCGGCGAGCTGAAGATTATCGGCGACACGTTGACGGTAACCGGTGAAAACAGTGCGCTGACGGCTAAAACAACCATCGCAGAAGATGCAAGTGTGTTGATGAATAATACCCTTGGTCTGGGGGTGGGAAATATCGTCGCAGCGGGCACGCTGTCTCTGAGCAAATCCGTAGGCACGCTATATAACAATATCAGTGACGCTGGGTTGGTAGAACTGAGCGGCAGCGATGTGGTGCTGGCAGGGAATAACAGTGATTTCTCCGGGCAGTTCACCATTGATGCGGACTCCCGGCTTACGGCTTCGATGGCGGAAAATCTGGGCGATGCGCAAGTCAGTGATGTCGGTTCACTGGTACTTAACAGTGAGAGCACATGGCAACTCGACAACGAGATCTACGGTCAGGGAAGCGTAACCAAAACAGGCACCGGGACTATTACCGTAGGTGATAACGCGGCCTGGACCGGCCAGACTGTTATCGAACAAGGTAGTCTGGAACTGGGACAAGCAGACTCTCCGGTGGTACTTGCCAGTACGCAGGTCACTATTCATGACGGGGCGGTGCTCTCCGGCTCTGGTGGAGTAGCAGGCAACATCGATAACGACGGTATGTTACTGGTCGGGTCGGTGGTGAGCGACAACCCTCAGCTGTTTACTGTAGGTGGTGATTTGTCGAACAGCGGTGACCTTGTTACTGGTATTCATGGTCAACTGGCGGGTAATCAACTGGTCGTTAAGGGTAACTACACCGGTAACGATGGTCATCTGTCATTAAATGCGGCGTTGGGTGACGACACTTCCGTTACGGATAAGCTGGTGATTAATGGCGATACGAGCGGCAAAACGTCTGTCAGTGTGACGAATGCGGGTGGTAAAGGGGCTGCGACTGTCGACGGAATAGAGGTGATTCACGTTGATGGACAGTCAAACGGTGAATTTACCCAGGCGGGACGTATCGTCGCGGGTGCCTACGATTATACCCTGGGGCGTGGTCTGGATGAGAACAGCGGCAACTGGTACCTCACCAGCGGTAAAACCAATCCGGATCCCGATCCGAAACCCAATCCAGATACCGAGAAGGACCTGCGTCCGGAAGGTAGCAGCTACACCGCAAACCTGGCAGCAGCGAACAATATGTTCGTCACGCGACTTCACGATCGCCAGGGTGAGACCCGGTACACGGATGCACTTACCGGGGAGCAGAAAATTACCAATATGTGGATGCGACATGTCGGAGGACACAATAGCTGGCGTGATGGCAGCGGGCAGTTGAAAACCCAGAGCAATCGCTATGTGCTGCAGCTGGGGGGAGATATTGCTCAGTGGAGTCAGAACGAGGTTGATCGCTGGCATCTTGGCGTGATGGCGGGCTATGGCAATGAACACAACAACACCCGGTCTTCACGAACCGGATACGATGCTAAGGGATCGGTGAATGGCTATAGTGCCGGCGTATATGCGACATGGTATGCCAATGATGAGTCACACAACGGCGCGTATCTGGACAGTTGGGTACAGTACAACTGGTTCGATAACCATGTGAAGGGCGATGATCTGCAGGGCGAGTCGTATAAATCCAGCGGAGTAACGGCCTCACTGGAAACGGGCTACACCCAGAAACTGGGTGTGTTCAATGGTAGCAAAGGGACACTGAACGAATGGTATGTACAGCCTCAGGCGCAGGCTGTGTGGATGGGAGTGGACGCTGACGATCATCTTGAAAGCAACGGGACGCGAGTCAGCAGCAACGGCAGCAGTAACTTACAGACGCGTCTGGGCATGAAAACCTGGATTAACAGCCATCATCAGATGGATAACGGTAAATCGCGAGAATTCCAGCCTTTTGCTGAGATTAACTGGATCCACAATAGCCGAGATTTTAGTGCAACGATGGATGGCGTGAATGTACGTCAGAATGGTGCGAAAAACATCGGTGAAGTTAAGGTTGGTGTGGAAGGTCAGGTAACTTCCCGTCTGAATCTGTGGGGTAACGTTGGCGTTCAGGTTGGCGATAAAGGCTATAACGACAGCGCCGCAATGGTCGGTGTGAAATGGAATTTCTGATGCCGTTGGATTGATGCAGCATGTAAGACTTTCGCCTGAATTTCTTAACTATACCGGAAGCACCCCGGTGGGTGCTTTGTCCGATAATACGAGTTAATTATGTCTATAACCAAGAAAGCTGCGCCCACAGTGATGGTGTTGCTTTTTCTTCTGACCGGAATGCTGGCCTCATGGTTGCAATGGAATAAAGAGGAAGAACTCATCAGGGAACACGCAGTAGGTAATCTGGTAGAAGAAATTAATCGTGTTTTTAATGGCGCACGGACACTGGCAGCACTTGCCAGTACACATATCCACGAAGCCTGTACGGACGAATTGTTGCGAACACTGAACCGTCTGACGGCATCAGAAGACAGCATCCGCTCACTCAATATTATCGAAAACGGCGAATGGACTTGCTCATCTCTTGAAGGCAGGGAATCGCTGGGAATTCATTCGTCAGGTACAACCACTCACTCTTTGATGATTGAGTTGGTTCATCGTCAAAAGACGGATATGTATATGGTTTATTTCCCTGCTGCGGGGCAAGTGGTTGCGGTTGCGGTCTATAAGGCAGTCATCGATAATATTTTACAAAAATTTTCCCATGATAAAAAAATAGATGCGTTGTTCTTACTGCACCCCGATAGCAAATCTATGACCCGGGTGGCTTCGCATAATTATCCTTTCTGGATTGTGGATAAATCCAATCGACAGGTCGGTGATTATTTACAAGATAATCGCTATATCATTATTTTATTTTTGATTCTGTTGATAAAATCATGTGTTCACCTGCGTCATATACAGCGATTGTCATCGATTGAAACGCTTGCACGGGCGATCGATAACGACGAATTTATTCCATATTATCAACCTGTCGTAGAACTCATGTCCGGAAAAATTGTAGGAGCTGAAGTTCTTGCCCGATGGAACCATCCGGAGCGGGGGATTGTTCCACCTAATGAGTTTATTCATGATGCGGAAAAAAATGGGCTGATTAATGCAATGACGCTCAGTTTACTGGAGCGGGTAGAAGTGGATATGCAACAAATAGGTAATCGCGGAGAGACATCGTTTCATATCGGTATTAACATCCCGCCTGAATCCCTGGAGTGCAATAAATTTACAGACGCCTGTATTCGATTTATTCAACGCATGAGTCTGATTGATATCGGTGTGATGCTGGAAATCACTGAAAGGCAGCTGAATCTAATCCAGGAAAATGTACTTAACCGATTGAAAGACGCCGGTGCATCGCTGGCTCTGGATGATTTTGGTACTGGTTATTCAAACCATGCGGCGTTGCAGAGAATTTCTCCTCAATATCTGAAAATAGATAAGATGTTTATTGATTCACTGGGCAGAGGAGGCGTTGAAGAGTCCATCGTCAGCAACATTGTTCATCTCTCTCAACTGGTACAGATTCCTTTGGTTGCTGAAGGTATTGAAAATAAAAAACAACAGGAGAAACTCCAGCAGATGGGGGTTGCTCTTGGGCAAGGGTATCTATTTAGCAAGCCCGTTCCCTTTAATGTTTTTTACGCCAGGTTTGATAATTCCGTGCACAAAAAATAAGAGCACCTGTTATAGATTTGCGCTAACAATTTTTAGGTCTCAATTACTGGTAAAGTGAATTTTTATTATTTGTTGTGGCTGTATAGTTTGGTTTTGGTTGCTATTATGTTGCATGTTATTTTTTATTGGGTGTGTTTTTATGCTCGCGTAGAGTTTTACACTGCTTTAATGGGATTAGTTTGATTGCGAACGAATTAAATTGTGTTTTTTTTGTTTGCGCGGAGTGTTTAACTGCAAAAATAACTTTTACGGCCGTCGCGTTATTTTATAGTAACTTATTATTAGGTATAATGTTTTTTAGGTTCTCTATCTGACTGGAGTTTGTGATTATTTGAATTGAAATTATTTTTTGTAAATTGCAAAAGGAAATCACTAATAATTTTATCCGTTTTTTTAAGTGGATGATTTTCAAATTCGTCCGTTATGATGTTTTAGTGTTCTTTTCCAGCTTGTGAAGCATCACACTGGTAACGTTGATGTATATTTATCTGTATGTCCTGGGGGCTTGGTTTTTTATGTCGCTGGGTGTTGCCAAAAATACAACATGAGTCATTTTTTCTGTTAGTGATTTAGAATCCGCATTTATACACAATATATCTCACAGAGGGGGTATTCATTTGGCTGCTATTAACAGCTGGCTAAATATATCGTAAAAAATATGAGTGATTAACGATCGTATATTTCAGTCATTATTACGAATTGATGTCGTCTTCGGTTATTGCCAAATATTTAACCGGGCGATAAACCAAAGCTTCACAAGTGAGCAGCAGGAATACATGAATGAAATTTAAATCTTCAACATTACTGGTAGCGTTTAATGATGATAACCAGATTTACAGCCAGGGAATGTTGTCTTTACTGGAAGATATTTTTACCCATGGAATGGGGATTTCATTGTCCCGAATGACTGGGGCGCCTGGCAATTCCTCCATCCGTGTTGCGGATATCTATGTTGATCATTGTGCTGCAGGTGTGCAGGCAATGTGTCGCCCTGAATACAGATTACGTAAGCAGTGCAGCCTGCTGATTGTGATCAGCTCGGCACGCGGAGAGATTTCGCAGAACACAATTCTTCCGTGTCAGCATAACTGTGTGTTTCTGCACAGAACAGATACTCTTGCGGAAATTCGGCGTCAGATAATACTGGCCTGGCATCGCCGGTTTCAGACGAAAGAGGTTAGTTGTCATGCCTGTCGTCCGTTGCTATTAACTAAATCTGAGGAACGAGTTATCGACTATTTAAGCCAGGGAACGTCGTTATCAGAGTTGGTGGACAGGCTGGCTCTAAGTCCGAAGACGGTAAGTTCACAGAAACACAGTCTCATGCGCAAATTTAGCTTGAGCAACAATGTCGAGCTGATGGATTTTATTCTGTGGTGGAAGCGTTATGAGCCAACTCGCAGGCTTAAGGCAACAGTTTCACCTGCAACAGCTATCGCCAGTACTCTGCCTAAAATGGGCATGAATAACCGTCAGTGCATCACGCCTTTTTTTACAGCAAAATCTGACAGGGACGAAAAACCACGCATACGACTGAAAGTGACTGAATAAACCCTGCGAGAATAAGTGGTGTTATACCTCTATTTAAGTTTTTTTGGGGGCATAACACTGATTGTTTTTCTATGCTCTATTAACTGAAAATATTCTGCACCACTCGCGGTATCAGGAAAGGTTGTAAAAATAAAGGAATGGATGATGTCAGTAATGAATCGGGATAGAAAATACGCCCCCAAGACATCCTGTCTGGAATCTCACTATCAACGATTAGTTGCTCGCTGGCAGACGACTGCCGCGGCGGTGACGCTACAGGAAATTGCTGAAGAACTGGGATGCTGCCGTCGCTATACTCGGGTGTTACTCCAGTCGATGATGGCACGTCAGTGGCTATCGTGGACCGGACAGCGTGGCCAGGGAGCCAGGGGGCGTTTACACTGCCGTGTGAAAGATGTCTCTATGCAGGAAAAAGAGAAAATTTTCCTCGAAGTGAGCGCGACGTTAGATTCAGAATATGAAAGTTCTCCCCCAGAGGATGTTAGCAGTAACCGTGTGTGTATTCGTTTCTACCGTCCAATTGATGCCATTGTGCCCTCTGACCATACCGGGAGGGTTGAACGCCATCTGTTGAATATGGTTCATGCCGGACTGACTTCCATCAACGATCAAGGTGTTGCAGTGCCGGACGTGGCGATGGCTGCAAAAAAAAGCCAGAATTTACAGACCTGGCGATTTCCTTTACGACAAGGCCTGACCTGGCACAATGGGGAGCCTGTTCATGCCGACCAGTTGTTACAGTCGTTGCAGATTCACCTTGCTCGTCCTGCATTTTCTCATGTGACTTCCGTCGAGCTGGAAAAAGACCGCGGTATAGATACCCTGATTTTGTCACTGTCCCGACCTGATGCGATGCTGGCATACCGATTGGCCGATCCGGTACACCGGCTTGCTCACCCGCAGTCGGGGGAAACGGGGTTAGGGCCTTTCGCGATCCGGGTGCATAACGATCATCAATTGCAGCTTGAGGCATCTTATTGTTATCACGGTACGAAACCGCGGATACAGACCATCGAGTACAGTATTGAGGCCCGTTTGCCTGGCAGGCAGTGGACCACAGTGGTCCTGCTACACCCGGATGAGGAGCCGGAGGGAGCGACGTTTCAGTATCTCCCGAAAGATGATGCTGGTTTTGTCTACCTTGCATTTAATAATCGCAGTGGGAGTCTGAACCCATCGCAGCAACGTTTTATTCAGGCACTGGCTGGCGTTGCTCTGAGATCGCTTATTGGGCGTGAGAATGTATCACCTGTCAGTGAGCAATGGTCAGTACCTGCATTGTCTGAGAATGCGGAAGTCGTTTTGCTGCCGCCAGCGGTGACGCTCGGCTACTTTTGGGCGCCTGAGACGGAAGCATTGATGAAAAATCTTCAGCGTCAGATGCGTTACTGGGGATGTAAACTGACGATACGCCCCATTGATGCCAATTTGTGGTTCCTGCCTGAAAAATGGGATGACTGCGATATAGGTGTGTCGGATCTGCGCTTTCAAACCCCATGGTGGTTCGCACCAGAAACTCGCTTCTGTCATTCGGTTATGATCCGGCAATTCACGCCACCGACATTTTATAGCAGGCTTAGTCAGCTCCTGATTCGCCTTGGACGGGATGAAGCACGCTATCCTGAGCGTATACGCAGGATAATGGACTTACTGATCAGGACTGGCTGCGTGTCTCCGCTATTCACCCTGAAGTTTGAAGTGCGGGCAAGCAAGGGGATCTGCGACGTAACTGTATTTCCCCAGGGATGGCCAGATTTTAATCGAATTTGGGTGGACGTTAACTGAGTACTTTCGGCGAGGAAATACCTGATACTTCCTCGCAATTTAAAAACGTCATTCAGGACGGGTCAGCATAAATAAAATAGCCCGCTTTATATAAAGCGGGCTTGCGTATTAATGAGCAGATTAGAACTGATAGACTAAACCAACTGCAACGATGTCGTCAGTCGCGATCCCGTTATCGGCGTAGAACTGATCGTCTTCATCCAGCAGGTTGATTTTATAATCAACGTAGGTGGACATATTTTTGTTGAAGTAGTAAGTCGCACCGACGTCGACATATTTCACCAGATCTTTGTCGGTGTACTGAGCGATACCACGGTTATTATAAACGCCCTGACCACCTAAGTCCTTACCTTTAGACAACAGGTAGGAAACGGAAGGGCGCAGACCAAAGTCAAACTGATACTGGGCTGTGATTTCAAAGTTCTGCGTTTTATTCGCGATACCGTCACTGTTGCCATATGAGGTCATATTGCGAGTTTCAGCATACATTGCCGCCAGGTAAACATCATTCGCATCGTATTTAGTACCAACAGTCCATGCGTCAGCTGTATCGCCGCCCGCAGTAATGCTGGATTTGTCATTGCGGTTGCTTTTTGCAACCTGATCATTTGTACGATCTGAACTGGAATAGGCAGCACCCATGCTTAAACCGAAGTCAAAGTCATAAGAGGTGGACATGCCATAACCATCGCCATTTTGTTTAGCCAGTTTACGACTATTGCCATTACCAGAACCTTCCTGATTTGCGCTGTGCCCTTCATTATTACCCTGATATTGCAGCGCAAAGTTCAGACCATCAACCTGACCAAAGAAGCCATTGTTACGGTAGGTTGCAACGCCGTTGGTACGCCCTGTCATGTAAACATCGGTCTGGGCGTAGGTATCACCACCAAACTCTGGCAGCATATCGGTCCACGCTTCAACGTCGTAGACTACACCGTAATTACGACCATAGTCGAAGGTACCATTCTGACCGAAGCCTAAACCGGCAAAGGCCAGACGAGTCCAGGAATCACCGTGATCGCTTTCGGGGCCGTTGGCCTGAATGTGGTATTCCCACTGACCGTAGCCCGTCATCATATCGTTGATCTGGGTTTCACCTTTAAAGCCAAGACGCGCATAGGTCTGATCACCGTCACTGCCTGCATCATTAGAAAAATAACGCAGACCATCAACTTTGCCGTACACGTCGAGTTTATTGCCATTCTTATTATAGATTTCAGCAGCATTTGCTGCGCCGGCAGCTAATAACGCAGGAAGAAGTAATGCCAAAACTTTTCTTTTCATTATATATTTCCTTTAATAATAATTGATAAGAATATGTAGCTCTATCCAGTAACTACATTTAGATACTATTCTATTAAGTTCGATTGATTTAAAAGATAACATGTAACAAATATATTTTAAATATTTCAATATGTTTCCATTTGGTTTTTTGATAACTATTTAATATGTTCCTTATTGTTTTATTAAATATTTAAATGTATGTTTTCATGATGTTATTGGTTATATTTTAATCATGATGATTTTATATATTATGTGCGTAAGGAATGATTTCTTTAATCGCATATTGTTGCCATGTCATATTGTAAACTTGGTTGTATTCATTCTTTGATGCTATGTAGTAATTACTTCTTATAAAGAACACAACTGTATGTGGTCTGTGATGACGTTTATTGTTAAGGTAGTTTTCTTTCTGCTGAGAGCGTTAACGTGGATTTACAATACTGGCAGTCGCAGTTTGAAGCGTGGTTACGCAAAAATCACTTGGGACAAGATGCTGCGCATGACATTTTTCATTTTCGACGCGTGTGGATGACGTCGCAAAAGCTGGGTAATGGCGCAGAGATTGACTGGTTGGTGGTTCTGACAGCCTGCTATTTCCATGATCTTGTCAGCTTGCCGAAAAACCATCCTGACCGTCATCGTTCGTCAGTGTTGGCCGCAGAGGAGACGCGCCGTTTGTTGGTTCAAGACTTTCCTGATTTTCCTGAAGACCATTTACCAGCGGTGAGTCACGCCATTGAAGCGCACAGCTTTAGCGCAAAAATCACGCCTGAGACTATTGAAGCTAAAATTGTCCAGGATGCTGACAGACTTGAAGCTTTAGGGGCCATCGGTTTAGCACGTGTGTTTGCTGTTTCGGGCGCATTGGGCGTAGCATTGTTTGACGCGGAAGATCCTTTTGCCCGACACCGTACTCCAGACGATAAGCAATATGCGCTTGACCATTTTCAGACCAAATTGCTGACGTTACCGATGACGATGCAAACTGAGCAAGGACGGCATCTGGCACAACATAATGCTGACTTTTTGCTGACCTATATGGCGAAATTAAGCGCAGAGCTGAAAGGGGAATATGAAATGCTGGATCTCGCTGCTATTCAACCCTTTACATCAAATCAGTAGACATAACAGTCAAAACGTCAACACCTCTATTTTATGTTAACCTGTCGACCATCCATTTCGGCCGGTTAAACGTATGCAGGAAAAATTTTCAGTAGCAGGCACCATGAACCTGATGACAGATGATACCGGGACCGCCGCGCAGGCGATTTTGGTGAAGTTGCTTGAGATCTACGACGTAAAAACGCTGGTCGCTCATCTTAATGGGATTGGCGAGAATCACTGGAGCCCGGCAATCTTTAAGCGCGTAGTTGCGAATGAGACATGGCATCGCCTTAGCGATAATGAACTTGCTCATCTGAAGACTTTGCTTCCCACGCCGCCCGCGCATCATCCATATTATGCTTTTCGTTTTATCGATCTTTTTGCCGGAATTGGTGGCATTCGCCGAGGTTTTGAAGCAATAGGCGGACAGTGTGTTTTTACCAGCGAGTGGAACAAGCATGCGGTGCGAACTTACAAAGCGAACAACTATTGCGATCCAAATCAACATTACTTTAATGAAGATATTCGCGATATCACGCTCAGTCACCATGAAGGGGTGAGTGATCAACAGGCGGCAGAACATATTCGCCAGCATGTTCCTGAGCATGATGTGCTGCTGGCGGGTTTTCCTTGTCAGCCGTTCTCTCTGGCTGGCGTATCAAAGAAAAATGCGTTAGGTCGTGCTCACGGTTTTGCCTGCGATACACAAGGCACGCTATTTTTTGATGTCGTCCGAATTATTGATGCGCGACGTCCGGCTATATTTGTGCTCGAAAATGTCAAAAACTTGAAGAGTCATGACCAGGGAAAAACGTTTCGTATCATTATGCAGACGCTGGATGAACTGGGTTATGACGTAGCGGATGCGGCGGATAACGGACCGGATGATCCCAAAATCATCGATGGAAAACATTTTTTGCCCCAGCATCGCGAACGTATTGTGCTCGTTGGTTTTCGACGCTGTCTGAATTTGAAAACAGACTTTACGCTGCGCAATATTGTTACCCGCTACCCGCAGCGACGTCTTACGCTGGCGGAACTACTTGAGCCGACGGTTGATGCGAAATATGTACTGACGCCAGTGCTGTGGAAATATCTCTATCGTTATGCGAAAAAGCATCAGGCGCGCGGAAATGGGTTTGGTTACGGCATGGTGTATCCCGACAACCCGGATACCGTGACGCGCACACTATCTGCACGCTATTACAAAGACGGGGCTGAAATCCTGATTGATCGTGGCTGGGACATGGCGCTGGGTGAAAAAGATTTCGACGATCCCAAGAATCAGTTGCACCGTCCGCGCAGACTAACGCCCAGAGAGTGCGCGCGTCTGATGGGATTTGAATCACCTCAGGGATATCAGTTCCGAATTCCGGTGTCAGATACCCAGGCCTATCGTCAGTTTGGTAACTCGGTGGTCGTCCCTGCATTCGCAGCGGTTGCCAGACTGCTGGAGCCAAAAATCAAACAGGCCGTTGTGATGCGGGAAAAAGAGAATCTGCATGGCAGACGTTCACGATAAAGCAACACGCAGTAAAAATATGCGGGCAATCGCCACCCGCGATACGGCTATTGAAAAAAGACTGGCCAGCGTGTTGACAGAGCAGGGTGTCACTTTTCGCGTTCAGGATGCTGCGTTACCGGGTCGCCCTGATTTTGTCGTGGATGACTATCAGTGCGTGATTTTCACCCATGGCTGTTTCTGGCATCACCACAACTGTTATTTGTTTAAGACGCCAGCCACCCGAACAGCCTTCTGGCTGGATAAAATAAGCAAGAATGTCGAGCGTGACGGACGGGATCGAGAAAAGCTACAGGCGCTTGGCTGGCGTGTACTGATTGTCTGGGAATGCGCGTTACGGGGACGAAAAAAACTCGCGGATGAGGCACTGTCGGAACGCGTTATTGAGTGGATCTGCGGCGGTGGCTCCACCGCGCAGATTGACACTCTTGGCATTCATTTACTGTAAGGACTTTTCCGATGGAGCCGCGACAACGTCGGCCCTGGCGGGAAAAAGGTATTTACCCAGTGTCACCAGTATTACCGCGAAAACTATCACGCCCAGAGCCAACCACTCGATGAGCGCCAGGCTTTCACCGCCCAGACCTGTTCCTAGCAACACAGCCACCACTGGATTGACGTAAGCGTAACTGGTCGCCAGGGCTGGGCTAACATTGCGGATAAGGTACATATAAGCGTTGATGGCGATGATAGAGCCAAACAGGGCCAGGTAAGCCACCGCCATAAAGCCGGAAAGTGATGGCATAGTGGTTAATTTTTCTCCGCTGAGAAGCGATGCGCACATCAGCACAATACCCGCAGCTAACATTTCAATCGCACCAGCCATCATGCCGACGGGTAAGGTTATGCGTGAGCCGTATACGGAGCCAAATGCCCAGCTCATCGAGCCGATTAGAATTAACACGGCCCCCCACGGATTGCCACTCAGATTTCCCCCGCTGTTGAGCATGATGATCCCTGCCAGTCCGATAGCAATCCCCACCCATTCCAGTTTGCGCGTTTTGATACCAAAAAA
The DNA here is from genome assembly GCF_916618775.1 of Citrobacter sp. Marseille-Q3906. Lineage (NCBI taxonomy): Bacteria > Pseudomonadati > Pseudomonadota > Gammaproteobacteria > Enterobacterales > Enterobacteriaceae > Citrobacter > Citrobacter sp. Marseille-Q3906. The sequence goes on along the minus strand of NZ_CAKAKA010000002.1, from coordinate 2,048,114 downwards.
ATAACTAAAGCAAAGAGTAAACAGTGGAACCGTGGCGACTACCACGGCAGCGATGCCGGAAGGGACATTTTGGTGTTCTGCGACGGTAACCAGACCATTACCCACTGCCAGCAGCAGAATACCGATCAGCGCGGCATTAAGGAGAGGGCGTAAAGGCGGCAGCTTATGACCGCGAATAAGTAAAAACGCAGTTAATAGAATTCCCGCAGAGAGAAAACGCACGCCAGCCATCATCAACGGCGGCCAGCTTTCAACACCGATACGGATAACGAAGTACGTGGAACCCCAAATGATATACAGCGCGAACAGCGCACTGAAAAGTGGTAACAATTGCCTGAAACGCATAATCCCTCACGGTGGAAATAAAAAGGTGCAACATAGTAAACGTCAAAACTATCTTGCTGGCGAGATTTATAATTGTCCGCTGTTGTTAAATAATTGTTGACCAGAAAGGCCGGTTTCAGCATTACGTGTTTTACTTCATACTTACGACTGCAAAAAAATAATATTGAGGGTAAAAATTTTGGCAGGAAGTAGCTTACTCACTTTACTTGATGATATCGCCACGCTTCTCGACGATATCTCCATGATGGGAAAACTGGCCGCGAAAAAAACAGCGGGAGTGTTGGGGGACGACCTGTCGCTCAATGCGCAGCAAGTGTCGGGGGTACGCGCTAACCGCGAGCTTCCGGTTGTATGGAGCGTGGCAAAAGGATCTTTCGTCAACAAAGTTATCCTCGTGCCGTTGGCGTTGTTGATCAGTGCTTTCATACCCTGGGCTATCACGCCGTTACTTATGATTGGCGGGGCGTTTCTCTGCTTCGAAGGAGTGGAGAAAGTCCTTCATACTCTGGAAGCCCGCAAGCACCAGGAAACCCCTGTGGAACGTCAGCAACGTCTTGCCACCCTTGCGGCGCAGGATCCACTGACCTTTGAGAAAGATAAAATCAAAGGGGCCGTGCGTACCGACTTTATTTTATCTGCTGAGATTGTCGCGATTACTTTAGGTATTGTGGCGGATGCACCTTTGCTGAATCAGGTGCTGGTACTTTCTGGTATCGCCTTAGCGGTGACTATTGGCGTGTACGGCCTGGTTGGCATTATCGTCAAGCTTGATGACATCGGATACTGGCTGGTAGAAAAGACCAGTACCCTCGCGCAGTTGACAGGTAAAGGGTTGCTGGTAGTCGCGCCCTGGCTTATGAAAACGTTGTCCGTAGTCGGTACTCTGGCGATGTTTCTGGTGGGGGGCGGAATTGTGGTGCACGGCATTGCGCCGTTACATCATGCGATTGAACATTTTTCGCAGCAGCAAAGCGTATTTATCGCGCTGATGCTTCCGACCCTGCTTAACCTCGTCCTCGGTTTCATCATTGGCGGTATCGTGGTGCTGTTGGTGAAAATGGTGGCAAAATTGCGCGGTGTTTCGCACTAAATGTCCAGTGGCTGATTACGCAAAACTGCTCTTTGTCGTCTAAGGTGAAAAGGTTTCTCTTGATACAGGGGGCAGGTATGGTCTTTTCTGTCAGTGAGGAAGTTACCGCGAAAGAGGGCGGCCCACGTATGATCGTTACCGGGTATGCCAGCGGTATGGTGGAGTGTCGCTGGTACGACGGCTTTGGCGTCAAGCGGGAGGCGTTCCGCGAAGATGAACTGGTGTCCGGTGAACGAAGACCGCTTAGCCAGGAAATCTGAATATATCGCTCAAACGTAACCCGGTGATATCTCAATCATTAGTTATATTTATCATTTTAGTGAGAATTATTTACTTGTCAGACAAAAAAATTGCAGATAAGGTTGCCAACACATCAGATTTCCTGGTGTAACGAATTTTCAAGTGCTTCTTGCATAAGCAAGCTTGATCCCGACCCGATAAGGGCCGGGATTTTTTTCGCCCATAGTCAGCGATTGATCTCAGACACGCTGAAATCATGGATATCAAGCTCGAACGCTTCAGCCAGTTCATGCCATGTGTGGTAATCACGACCGTCAACGCTAACGCGTTCCGGGTCATCGTGGCTTCGGTGAATTTCGCTCTCGCAGATTTCGTTGATTGCCTTCAGCAAAGCGTCCACATCGACGCCGACTTCGCGTTTGGCCGTATCGCTGTACTCTTTCGCGGTTTTCATCCTCATACCTCTCAACCGTTACGGATATCGGGCGCGCGCCGCAAAACCTCTGATGCACGCTACTTAAGTATAGACCGTCGAGAAAACCCGCAATCACACGCGCCAGGCGCTGCCAGAAAAAGGAATTTGTTCTACACTGGCACAAAGCCACAGGAGGAAAACTATGAAGGTGAATGATCGGGTTACAGTCAAAACGGACGGCGGACCTCGTCGACCGGGCGTGGTACTGGCAATCGAAGAGTTTAGTGAAGGCACAATGTACCTGGTTTCGCTGGAAGACTACCCGCTCGGTATCTGGTTCTTTAATGAGTCAGGACATCAGGATGGTATCTTTGTGGAAAAACTGGAGTGATGTAAGTCTTTCGGGTTTATTCTGACTGGTGGAATATCCACCAGTCAGAACGTTTTACCGCATATTCACAAAGATCCCGTTGGTGACGTTATCGGTGAGTCGAACGACGTGATAGATAACCTGCTTATTATGCGTCTTAATCTTCCTTTTTATATTCCCCTTATGGGATGACACCGTCTTTGCCTTGATATTCATTTGATCGGAAATCTGAATTGTTCCCTGACCCGCCATCCACATACGTAGCATACTGGATTCGGTGCGACTTAATGATAATGTCGGCAGTTTTACATCAACGACAATATCGACTTCCTTTTTCAGAATATCGCCAAGAAGTTCATCCAGTGAATCGGGCTTAATCGATTTAGAACTAATCAATAAATTTTTTCTTACTAAGAGATACTCATCAAAATGTACGTTGGCAATTGCCATAAACACAATAAATAATGTACTGGGATGTTGATTAATGATTTGCTTTATTTGCTGACTGTTATCTGGATCGTGGATGAAACAGTCCTCATTAATAAACACCACAGCAGGGTGCAGTGATTCGCAGGCGATGCGGAGTTCGTCAACGGTTGAAATATCGTTGATTTCCCTTTTCCTCACCCCCCGACTTACCAGATACCCGGTCAACCCTAACCGGGTGTAACTGCATAGATCCATAATAATCGTTGACATGGCATACCCTCACTCAATGCGTAACGATAATTCCCCTTACCTGATTATTGCATCACAACTAAACGGAATAATAACTACCCAAGATGACGCTTTCGCTGTTTTTCAGGCGAAATTACTATCCCGTAAAGTTGAGTATAATTTGCCAGGAAACATCTTAAAGTAAAGTAAATGTTGCGATATGTGAGTGAGGCTAAAACAAATAAACCGCGACAGATATATCCTGGTGGATGTTGTTGGTTTATAAATTTAGGACAATCCTTAGTAAAACAGGATAAAAGTTATGGACTATTATTTACAGGCATTTCGCTGACGATATCGGCCAACAAATTAAAAATTTCACTGAATAATCGCTCACAAAACGGTGCAATTAATGGCATCAGGGCGGCCATTAATGAAATACCCACGGTCAGGGTCAGCGGAAAGCCAATCACAAATACCGACAACTGTGGCGCCATACGATTTAGTAATCCGAGTGCGAGGTTGAGGGTAAGCAACAAGGTCATTACCGGCAGGGCAAGCATCAGTCCGTTGAGGAAGATTAAGCTGCCTGCGCGGGCGAGGGCGAGAAACGCATTACTGTTAACCGGATTGCCCCCTATGGGCAGGGTATGAAAGGTATCTACCAGCAGTGAGATCAGCCATAAGTGACCGTTAAAGGTCAAAAACAGCAACATTGCGAGCATATCCATCAGTCTTGCCAGCACAGGCATATTCAGACGACTTCCTGGGTCGAAGAAGGTGGCGAAGGAAAGGCCCATTTGCAGGCCGATTAATTCACCGGCTGTACGAACCGCGGCAAATGCAAACTGCATAGTGAATCCTAACGCGATACCGATCAGGATTTGCTGCATCGCCAGCCATAACGCCCCGGCGGAAAAAATGGGGACGTCAATCGAGGGAAGTGACGGGGCGATAACAATGGTTATCATCAGTCCCAACCCCAGTTTCACCCGTTTGGGTATCGCACGCTCACTGAGAATTGGTGCTGTAGAAATGAGCGCCAGCACGCGCAGCAGTGGCCAGAAGTAAAGATTCAGCCAGTGGAGCCACTCAACGCTGGTCACCTGCAGCATAGTGTTGTCTACCCGATGATATAGGGGATATTGCCGAACAACGTACGTACGTAGTCGAGCAACAGGTTAAGCATCCACGGGCCGGCAACGATGATGGCAATAAAGACGGCGACGATTTTGGGAATGAAGGACAGCGTCATTTCGTTAATCTGGGTTGCTGCTTGCAGAATACTGATGATAAGCCCCGTGACGAGAGCCACCAGCAGCAAAGGTGCGGCGAGGGCAAGGGCAACTTTCATTGCCTCTGTGCCCATCATCATGACCGATTCAGGAGTCATTTCGCGCCTCTAACTGTAAAAGCTTTGTGCAAGCGAGCCGACAAGCAACTGCCAGCCATCAACCAGCACAAACAACATCAGCTTAAATGGCAGCGCAATGGTGGCAGGTGGCACCATCATCATCCCGAGCGCCATCAGTACGCTGGCGATAACCAGATCGATGATCAGGAAGGGAATGAAAATAGTAAAACCTATCTGAAATGCTGTTTTCAGTTCACTGGTGACGTAAGCGGGAAGCAAAATACGCATGGAAACCGCTTCCGGTCCCTGTAACGGTCCGCTGTTTGCCAGGCGCGCAAATAACGCCAGGTCAGCTTCACGGGTCTGGCGTAGCATAAATTCACGCAACGGCTGAGCACCTTTCTCCATTGCTTCCTGCATGGAGATCTTCTCTTCGCTGAACGGTTGATACGCATCAACGTAGATTTTGTCGATCACCGGAGACATGATGAAAAAAGTCAGAAACAGCGCCAGTCCGAGCAGAACCTGGTTGGGTGGGGCGGACGGTGTTCCCAGCGCGTTACGCAACAGACCGAATACGATGATGATGCGGGTGAAGCTGGTCATCATCAGTAAAATAGCGGGCAGGAACGTCAGGGAGGTGATAAACACCAGCGTTTGTACAGGCAAAGACCAGCTCTGACCTCCGCCGGGCAACGGTTGGCTGACAAGGCCAGGAAGCTGGGCGAAGGCGGCAGGACTGATCAGCCACAAGCCTACCAGCGTGAGGGAAAACAAACGGCGCATCAGGATCTCCCGGGACGCTTGAGCAAACTCTTCATCATGGCCTGGAAATCCGCAGGGGAGGCCGGTTTTTCTTCTGCAATAATGGGCGCAGGGGGGAGGGTGTGCAGTACGTTTATCTGTGATGCAGTGACGCCCAGCACCAGGCGCGCATCCTCGACCTCAACAATGACCACGCGCTCGCGCGGACCTAATGAAGTGCTGGCCGAGACTTTTAGCCCTCGCGTACCTGTCCCTTTCGGTGCAAATCCCAGACGTTTAATGACCCAGGCTGCCGCCAGGATCAACACGATGATCGCGAGCAGCGCGCCACTTACCTGTACCAACGGAGATCCGGATACAGCGGCTGGCTGAGAAACAGTGGCCTGGGTATTCATCATTAACGACTCAGACGGCGCATACGTTCAGACGGCGTAATAATATCGGTGATACGTACACCGTATTTATCCGCGACAACGACGACTTCGCCCTGGGCAATTAGATAACCGTTGATCAGAATATCCAGCGGTTCCCCCGCCAGGCCGTCCAGTGCAACGACGGAACCCTGCGTCAGACGCAGCAGCTCTTTAATGGTCATGCGCGTGCGCCCCAGTTCGACGGTCAGTTTGACCGGAATATCCATGATCAGATCGATATCCTGCAGAGCACCGCTGACGTCGCCACCGCCTAGCTGCTGAAATACTGCATCGGCCGCACTTTTAGTTGTGGTTGTTTTTTGCTCGTTTAACGCGTCAGCCCACAGATCGTCCAATGCGCCAGTGTTCTCATCGGACGGATTATTCATATCACTCATTTGGGCTGTTCCTCATTCAGCGAATTCAAAATCGGGTTTATCAAATGTTCTACGCGTAACGCATACTGACCGTTTACGGTGCCATATTGGCTGGTCAGCACAGGCACGCCGTCCACATGAGCAATAATGCGGTCGGGTTTTTCAATCGGCAGTACATCGCCGGGTTTCAGCTTTAAAATCTGGGATAGCCGCAGCGGAATGTCGGCAAAGTTTGCCACCAGCTCCAGCTCAGAATGCTGAACCTGACGCACCAGATTATTGCGCCAGTTCTGATCTTCATTACGCGAGTTTTCCAGCGGCGGGTTAACCAGTAGTTCGCGTAAAGGTTCAATCATGCTGAATGGCAGACAGATGTTAAATTCACCGGTCAGGTTGCCAATCTCAACATGGAAGGGCGTATTCACGACGATGTCATTGGGTGATGTGGTGATATTGGTAAACTTCACCTGCATCTCGGAACGAACGTACTCCACTTCCAACGGGTTGATCGCTTTCCATGCGTCGCTGTAGCTTTCCAGCGCCAGCTTCAGCATGCGATTGATCACACGCTGTTCAGTATGGGTAAACTCGCGCCCTTCCACTTTTGTCGGGAAACGGCCATCACCGCCGAACAGGTTATCGACGGCGATAAACACCAGACTTGGCGAGAACACCACCAGACCCGTACCGCGTAGTGGTTTCAGGTGGATTAAGTTCAGGTTGGTCGGAACCGGTAAGTTACGCGCAAACTCGTGATATGGCTGGATACGGATCGCACCCACGGTAATATCCGGGCTACGGCGTAGCAGGTTAAATAACCCCATCCGGAACTGGCGCGCAAAACGTTCGTTAATAATCTCCAGCGCTTGCAAACGCTCACGTACTACGCGGCGTTGCGTATTGGGATCATACGGACGAATATTGCTTTCGTTTGCAATACCGGAAATGGGTTCGTCTTTAGTTTCGCTATCGCCGTTAAGCAATGCGTCAATTTCAGCCTGAGAAAGAATACTGTCGCCCATGTCTTTACCGCAGAATAAAAGCTGTATAAAGAACGTCGGTGACAACCTGTTTTGGTTGCCCGACAACGAGCGGAGTCGCGAGTGTCTCTTTGATGGCGGCAATCAGTTGTTGCTTGCCTTCCTCAGTGGAGAGCGTGGCGGCATTCTGACGAGAAAACAGCAGCAGTAAACGGCTGCGTACTTCCGGTAGATATTCGTTAAGACGTGCGCGCGTAGCTTCGTCTTTCATGCGTAGCGTAACGCCGATATACAACACGCGATCCGCATCGCCCAGATTGACGGTAAACGTATCCAGTGCAAAAAAGACCGGGGCCGGCGGTGGGGCTGGTTCCGCTTTGACGCTGGCGGACGGCTGCTGCTGCATGCGCCAGTAGCTATATCCCGCAGTTGCGCAGGCGGCGAGGGTAATTAACACCAGCAGAGGGATCCAAATAGCGCGTTTACTCTTTTTGTTAATTGCGGAGTCAGTCATCAGATACGGGCTTCCTGTTTCGGTACAGCTTATGGGCTGATTATCCCGTGTCCTGTCCACGACAAAGCGTGGAAAAGACGCGGATAATCATGCTACCTCTGGCGTTAGGCGAAGATGTCTACTGCGCCATCACCGCGCGCAATGGCTTGCAACGAGGCCGGTGCTGCCATCATTGCTTCATCTTCGGAGGCAAAAAGATCTTGCCCGTGGGCGCGACCAGTCTGTTGCTGCTGGGCAGATGACTGCTGTTGACCGGCAAAACTTTCGCTGCTGATGCTACTTTGCCCCAACTGGATCCCGCTTTCAGCCAACTGAGTGCGCAGCATCGGTAATGCCGCTTCCAGTGCCGCTCGAACATGGCTATGCGGCGACATCATTTGCAACTGCGCCATGTTGTCATCGAGCTTGAGAGAAATTTGTACCTGACCCAAATCCTGCGGATGCAGACGCAGTTCGGCGCTTTGCTGGCCCTGACGAGTGAACAACGTAACGTGCTGGCTCAGCGATTGCTGCCATTCGTGGCTACCCAATGGCGCGCTCAATACCGGTGCGGCTGTAGGCAGTGGCTGCGCGTGTGTTTGGCTGCCAACCGGCGTTGCTATTGCTACACTCGCGGTCGTTGGCGAGGGGGCGCTCTCGATCTCAGTTCTGGCAGCAGCGGCAGCCGCCAACGGTGTTAATGTCGGATTACTGGCCTGATCAACGCCACTGGTGTGTACTGCGGTATCCGTTTTACCTTTTTTCATGTCACCTGCTGCGAGCGCCGCGGTATTATCCACATTAGCACCGTGCGCATTGCCGCGTAACAGGGTGGTCAGGGCGGTATCGGCCGGTGCAGTCGGTGTGTCAGCGGCTGGCGTAACGGCTGGTTGACCTGGCAGCATGGCGAACAGCGCACTCAGCTTGGCGAGATCTTCATCGCTCAGCGTTGTCGTTTTTTCGTCCTGTTGGGCGGCCTTGCTCAACGTTGACAGGGCATTGACTTTCAGCGACGGGGTAAGTGCTGACAGCAGTTGCTGTGCGTCAGTCAAATCGCCCAGCGTGGCATCTGTCTGCACCTCTTTTTGTGCCAGGAGGTCGGCTAGCTTTGCTGTTTGCGTGGTGTCGCCATTTATTTGCAGCAATCCCTTTTGCAGTTTGCTTCCTGCCGCCTGTAAATCCGCAAGGGACAGTGGTGCATCTTTACTCTGCGCGTCGCCCGCGCCAAGTGCGCCAGCCAGCAGAGCTAAAAAATCCTCGGGTGAATCTACCGCTTTTCCTGACTGAAGACCTGCGGCTACGTCGGTGTCGGTGGTGATCAGTTGGGGCAAAGTAATCATTCGGGTTTCCTCATAGCTGCACGCTGAGCAAATTCATCCATTTTCTTCTGATCCAGTCGGTTTTCAGCCAGTAAGGCCGCCGTGGTCTGTCTGTCCTGCAGAGTCTGCCATGCCTGAAGCCGTTGCTTTTTATCGCGCCAGCTGTTGAGCGCCTGGTCAACTTTCTGCGTCCACTGATTAAGCTGTTGGCGATGCTGTTCAATCGCTTTTTCCAGCGTTTGAATAAATTGCTGGTAGTTAATCCAGCGGTTACTGGTAATACCCTGACCCATATCGCTATTAAGATTGGTACGGTACTCATGCTGATAATCGATCAGCATCTTCAACTGTTCTTCCGCCTGCTGACATCCACGACGCATTTCTCCCAAAAGAATCGCGGCGTCATCTACCTCTTTTTCAGCCAGGTCTTTCAGCGTTGCCAGCGCACCATGTTGTGCCATGACCTATGTTCTCCTGCTTTATCACACCCCAGGGAAAATCAGATCCAAAGCCTGCAGGGAGTCTTCCCAGTCGGCTCGTTCAAAGATGCCTTGCTGTAAAAATGCTTCCAGTTGCGGCCACAAGGCGATGGCTTTATCCAGCATCGGATCGCTGCCTTTGGCATACGCGCCCACGCTGACTAAATCGCGGTTACGCTGGAAACTGGACAGTAGCTGTTTAAAGTTACGCACCCGCGCATAGTGTTTTTCACTGATGAGCGCGGTCATTGCGCGGCTGATTGACGCCTCGATATCTATTGCCGGATAGTGGCCAGCTTCAGCCAGATGACGAGACAGGACAATGTGTCCGTCAAGGATCGCACGGGCGGAGTCGGCTATCGGATCCTGCTGGTCATCGCCCTCGGTCAGTACGGTATAAAATGCGGTAACTGAACCGCCGCCGTGAATACCGTTCCCGGCACGTTCCACCAGCGCAGGCAATTTCGCAAACACCGATGGCGGATAGCCTTTGGTCGCGGGCGGTTCGCCGATAGCCAGAGCAATCTCACGCTGCGCCATCGCGTAGCGGGTGAGGGAATCCATAATCAGCAGCACGTGCTGACCGCGATCGCGAAAATCTTCGGCAATGCGTGTGGCATAAGCGGCACCCTGCATACGCAACAGCGGGGACACATCCGCCGGAGCGGCAATCACCACGGAGCGTGCGCGACCATCAGCCCCGAGAATATTTTCGATAAAGTCTTTAACTTCGCGACCACGTTCGCCTATCAGGCCAACGACGATAACATCGGCCTGGGTGTAACGTGCCATCATGCCGAGCAGGACACTTTTACCGACGCCGGAACCGGCGAAAAGCCCCATACGCTGACCTCGTCCAACGGTTAACAGCGCATTGATGGGGCGCACTCCGGTATCCAGCACGTGTTCAATTGCGGTACGTTGCAGCGGGTTAAATGGTGGCGTGATTAACGCACCGGTTTCCGTAGTATCGGGAGCGGGCAGGCCATCGAGCGGTTTACCGCTGCCGTCGAGAACACGCCCCAACAGGGCCGGGCCAAGCGGCAATTGTTTTCCGCTTTGCAGTCCTTCACCTGCAATGTTTTTCGCGTAAACGCGTGCACCGGGCAGAACGCCTTCAACTTCTTCGAGCGGCATCAGAAACAGCCGTTGGCCGTTAAAGCCCACTACCTCGCTTTCAACTTCCTGAGTTTCAGTACCTTCCTGACGCTCAATGACGCAGGTTGCGCCCAGCGGCAGTTGTAAGCCTGTAGCCTCCAGTACCAGCCCCGTTGCACGGGTCAGGCGTCCGTAGCGACGCACAGACGGTAGCAGCGACATTTTCTCTTCGAAGTTATCCAGCGTATTGAGCCAGCGAGTCAGGCGCGTTGTCATTACACGACTCCTGGTGCTGCCAGGCGGCAAAGTTCTTGCCAGCGTGTAGCAACGCTGGCGTCAAGATCGCCTTCGTCGGCCGACACTTTGCACCCGCCATGGTGCAAAGTAGGGTCGCCGCGTAGCCGCCAACCGTGCAGGCTAAGGGTCGCGCCCAGCATCTCTTCTACACGCTGGAGATCGTCCGGGTGTACGCGTAACTGCGGCTTACCGCTGAACAGCGGCTCTTGTTGTAACAACTGCTGGATTTGTTTAATCAGCGCGGCGTTATCGACAATCGGTGTCTGACCAATAACCTGACGTGCTGCCTCCAGCGCCATCTGCATCAGGCGTGAGGCGATCACGCTGTCCAGCGCATCCAGCGTATTTTGAAACTCGCTCACCAGTTGCTGCATGCGGGCATGAATCGGCGCATGCTGAGCGCGGGCCTGGTTCTGACCTTGTTCCAGACCCTGTGCTAAACCATCCTGATAACCCTGCTCATGTCCTTTCTGTCGACCTTCAGCCAGACCGGCGTTATACCCCTGCTCATGGGCCTGGAGCTGCATCTGCGCCAGCTGTTGTTCAAGCTGCTGCTCAGCAGATAGCTGTGGCTCTTCTGCCTCTTCGGACAGCGGATCATCGCTGTGTTCGGCCAGTACAAACTCCGCCATTGGCGGTGCGAGATCGTCCGGTGTCCAGACTTTCCATGGCAGTTCGTTAGACATAGGTATCCTCGCCGCTGCCGATCACCATTTCGCCGGTTTCTGCCAGGCGACGCACAATAAGCAGAATGGCTTTCTGTTCGTTTTCCACCTGAGACAAACGTACCGGACCGCGGTTGGCGAGGTCGTCGCGCAGGATATCGGCGGCACGCTGCGACATATTGCGCAGGAACTTCTCGCGCAGCGGCTGTTCGGCACCTTTCAGGGCGATCAACAGCGATTCGGAATCCACTTCCTGCAGCAGACGCTGGATGCTGCGATCGTCGACATCCACCAGGTTTTCGAACAGGAACATCTCGTCGATAATTTTCTGCGCCAGCTCGCCGTCGAATTCGCGTACGGCGGTAATAACTGCTTCTTCCTGCTGTGTTTTCATCAGGTTGATAATTTCTGCTGCTGTTCTCACGCCGCCCATTTTGCTGCGTTTGAGGTTCTGACCGTCGAGCAGGCCGTTCAGTACTTCGGTCAGCTCAGCCAGTGCGGCAGGTTGCACGCCGCCGAAGGTGGCAATACGCAGCATCACATCGTGGCGTAAACGCTCGTCAAACAGCGCCAGAATATCGGCAGCCTGACCACGTTTGAGGTGTACCAGAATAGTGGCAATGATCTGCGGGTGTTCGTCGCGGATAAGGTCGGCGGCGCTTTGTGGCTCCATAAAGTTGAGCGTTTCAATGCCGCTGGTGGTATCGCGAGTTTCCAGAATATCTTCCAGCAGGCTGGAGGCACGTTCTTCGCCCAGCGCTTTCACCAGGACAGAACGCAGGTATTCGTTAGCGTTGATGTTCAGCGCCGCGAACTGTTCTGCTTCTTGCTCAAACTCGGCCAGTACATCCGTCAATTGCTTATTGGAGATCTGCCGGACATTGGCCATCGCCGTACTGAGTGCCTGAACTTCGCGCGTGGAAAGGTGCTTAAACACCTCAGCCGCGCGATCTTCGCCAATGGTCATCAGTAAAATGACGCTTTTATCGGTGCCGCTAAGATTACTCATGTTCGTTATTTATCCACTGGCGGATGACCAGCGCCACGACGCGCGGATCGTTATCTGACATTTCGCGAATACGCTGGCTCATGACTTCTGCACCCAGACGCTGGTTCGTACGACGTTGCTGGGTCTGCTCATCTTTGCTGAGACGAACTTCTACCGCTTCTTCGGTTTCCTGACGGACTCGCGTCTGCTCGTTCGCGGCTTTCGCCTCTTCGCTGCGACGCAGGAGTTGCGGACGTACTGCTTTACGCCACAGGATCCAGGCAACCAGCAGAACCAGTAACCAACGTCCGGCAACCATCAGCTGTTCAATAAAGGACTGCTGCTGCCAGAACGGTAATTCTCCGCCTGTTTCGTCTGTCGCCGTGAAGGGTGAATTCACCACGTTGAGGGTATCGCCGCGTTTATCGGAGAAGCCCATAGCTTCGCGGGTCAGGTCCTCAATTTGTTTCATCTGATCAGCGGTTAACGGCAGGGGCTTGCCATCCGGCAACGTTTTATAGTTGACCACGACCGCTACGGAGAGGCGTTGCACATCGCCCACATTCATCTTGGTGTGACGAATGGTACGGTCGACTTCGTAGTTGCTGGTCTCATTGCGCTGGGTATTACGCGGGCTAGTGTTGGCGTTATTGGCCGTCTGCGTCGTTTGTGCATTCTGTGCATTTTGCTGATTAGCCGGTGGCGTAGCGATTGGTGCGGTATTAGCCGGGGCTGGCTGATTAGACAACGCTCCTGGAACTCCGCCAGGATACCCACTACCTATCTGCTCGCTGACGTTCAACTGACGTGAACGCAGTACCGCCTGCGACTCATCGCCGTTCGGACTGTACTGCTCTTCGGTTTGCTCTTTGCTGGCAAAATCCAGCTGTGCGGTAACCTGCGCGTGGACGTTACCGTTACCGACGATAGGGGACAGGATCGATTCAATGCGACGCTGAACACGACTTTCAACATCGCTGGCATATTTCAACTGCGCATCGTTCAGATCGCGGCTGCTGGTATTCGACTGGGTTAACAGATGACCCGCCTGATCGACCAGCGTGACGTTGCCAGGCGGCAAACCCGCGACGGCACTGGAAACCAGGTGTGTTACCGCGCTAATTTGACCTTCATCAAGCGCCCGTCCCGGTTCAAGATTCACGGTGACAGAGGCAGAAGGTGATTTTTGCTCACGTACGAACAGCGAAGGTTTTGGCATCGCCAGGTGAACACGGGCGCGTTTGACCGGTCCCAAAGTTTCAATGGTACGGGCCAGTTCGCCTTCCAGCGCACGCTGGTAGTTCACTTGCTCGCTAAACTGGCTGATGCCAAATTTTTCCTGATCCAGCAGCTCAAAGCCCACCGCGCCACCTTTCGGCAGGCCTTGCTGCGCCAGGCGCAAACGCAGTTCATGGACTTTATCAGCAGGGACTTCAATAGCGCCGCTTCCCTCGGTGAAACGATAGGGAACGTTCATCTGCGTCAGTTGGGTGACGATTGCGCCGCCGTCCTGATCGGAAAGGTTGCTGAACAGTGTGCGGTAATCAGGCGCTTTGGCCCACAGGACCATCGCCACAATAATAGCGACGGCGGCAGCACCCGCCACAATCAGAGGAATTCTGGGATTCGCGCGCAGGCGATTTAACCACTCGAGAGGTTTAAGTTGGGTTGCAGTCGATGCTGTCGCACTCATCTCGCACCTCGTGGATTATCGTGGACGGCGTTTTTTGCAAAGTGGAACAAGACTCACTCCCGGGTCAGCAAACTCGAAAAATTGACGGTCTCATTATTTGCGGTTTCTCATTTTTCTATGCGCCAAAAACCGAGGTTTTTTATCGTTATTTAGCGCCTTTATCTTATTGACGAGCTGGTAATCTCTGCTAAGTAAAAAAACATCCAGGGGATCAGTATGTCGGCAATACAGGGGATTGAAGGGGTCATCAGCCAGCTACAGGCCACGGCGACGTCAGCGAAAATGCAGGATATGCAGCCACAGCCAACCGTGAGCTTTGCCGGTCAGCTGCATGCGGCGTTAGACCGAATCAGCGATGTGCAAACTGCCTCTCGCGTGCAGGCAGAAAAATTTACTCTGGGCGAACCCGGTATTGCGTTGAATGATGTGATGACCGATATGCAAAAAGCGTCGGTCTCAATGCAAATGGGCATTCAGGTGCGAAACAAACTGGTATCGGCGTACCAGGAAGTGATGAGCATGCAGGTGTAGTGAGCTGAAAAATCTCCCGCTGCACGACGCAACGGGAGTGTCTATCTACTTCTGAATCAGATAGCGAATCGTTGGGCCATCCTGCTGAATATCCAGCACTGTGTATCCGTGATTACGGGCATCCAGTGGGATATTGTTGATCGACTGCGGGCAATCGCTCACCACTTCCAGAATTTCACCTTTCTTCAACTGTGGCATCGCCTCCAGCGTTGCAACGGCCGGGTATGGACACGGTTCACCAACCATGTCGAGGCGGTAATCAGGGACGATATTTTTCATGCGGATTCCTTAGCCGGCGTCAGCCCGGCACGGCGGAAGAAGCGTTTTTCCCAGCCAATGATCAGCATCAGCGCGGCAAACAACAGCAGATAAGTCACCAGCAGGCCACCGAGTGGGCCAAAGGTATTAAGCAGATTCACTTTATCCCAACTGGTGGCAAGTGCAGGAGCAAAGTCATCCCAGTAGTACGCCAGAATGGTAGAGCCGATAACGTTACCCACACCGACCCACCAGTAGTGCACCTGACCCTCAACTGCTCGGTACATCCAGCCAGTTTCACAGCCGCCAGCCAGCACGATCCCAAAGCCAAACAGTAAGCCACCGATCACTGCGTTGGGACCTGCCCACATGATCTTCGGCTCGACGCCCAGTTGTACATAGCTGAAAATACCGATGGCGCTGACCGCCATCCCGAAGATGATCGCTTTTGCCATATGGGTGCGCCCGGAAATCCACAGATCGCGGAAGGCCGAGGTAAAACAGATTTGCGCCCGTTCAATCAGCAGGCCAAAACCAACACCGAACAGCATGGCAAGCCCGAGCTTGGGTTTATCCATTGCCGTCAGCAGCGCCCAACCGATCATGCCGATAAACACCAGCATACCAAGGCGAAAGCGGCGACGAGCCTGCTCTGGTTTTTGCGTTAACGGTGATGCCGCGGACACTTTCTGCATTTTGACCGGAATACGAAACATTGGTAACAGGGTAAAGCGCGCGCCGAACCATGAACCAATCGCCGTAGCCAGTGCGAAGAACCAGGCATGCAGTGAGAACTGCGGAATACCGGTGAAAAACGCAGCAAGGTTACAACCCATGGCCAGACGTGCGCCGAAACCGGCAATCATCCCACCGATAATCGCCTGCATAATACGTACCCGGCTACGAGGCATGCGTAATTTAACGTTGTTGGCCCACAGCGCGGCGGCAAAGCAGCCACCGAACATACCGAGGATCATCATCCCGTCGATGCGGGTCAGCGGAGAGCCTTCGAGGTGGATCAGTTTGTAGTATCCCCACTCTTCGGCGTGAATGCCAAACAGTTGCAGGATTTGACCACCCCAGCGGGTGAATTCACCGGTAACGGCCCAGAAGGTACCCGTAATGCCGAAATAGTAAGTGGAGAGAATACCCGCCGCGATGACCGCAGGGGCAGGGGCCCAAAATTTAATTAACCAGGCCTGTTTGAAGTGTTGCCATGACATGCGTTTTGCCTCTGAACTCAGAAGGTATTTAACAAGAGTTGTGGATAGTACACCGTTCAGAATTTTTGACTATTAGTAATAAGAAGTATTATTGCCTGGATCAATATTTATCCGCACACCCGAAAGGCTGGCGACATCAGGGGTTTAATGCCACAATCCCACTTTCTTCGCATGCAGGATGAATGATGAAAAAATTAGCAATCATTGGTGCGTTGCTGGCCCTTGCCGGATGCGCCGAGGTAGAAAATTATAACGACGTGGTGAAAACGCCAGCACCCGCCGGTCTGGAAGGGTACTGGCAGTCAAAAGGTCCGCAGCGTGCGCTGGTGAGTCCGGAAGCCATCGCCAGTCTGGTGGTTACTAAAGAGGGGGATACGCTGGATTGTCGCCAGTGGCAGCGGGTGATTGCCGTTCCGGGGAAATTGACAATGATCTCCGGCGATCTCACCAACGTGACGGCGAAGCGCGAGCTGTATGAAATTGACCGCGAAGGCAATACGCTGGAATACGACGGCATGACGCTGCAACGAGTTGATCGCCCAACGCAGGAGTGTGCTGAGGTGTTAAAGAAAACGCCACTGGCTACACCGCTGCCATAAGCTTTGTGCCCCGGTAGCCCGCGCCACCGGGGTTGTGCATTACAACACCTCTTCAATCACCCATACGCTAACGCTGCCGCCATTGCAGAAAAACGTCGCCTCGCCATTTTCGTCTGTCACCACACTTTCTTCTCGATTGCCAAGATAGTCACGCCAGATTTTATTGGCGTAATTCACGCCGAGCGCGATGGTCTTTTCACCGTCATCACCGTTGGACAGCACTACCACGCAGCCCGGATCATCGTCTGTGCCGCTCCGGCTAAAAGCAATACAGTTGGGGTGATCAAAATACAACGTTTGTATGCCATGGGCGAAGCGCTGGCGGGCCAGGATTAGCTCATCAAGCTGTTCAATGATTGGCATGTCGATAGGATAGGTTTCGCCATCGCCTCCGGTATCTTCGTAGTGCGCGCCGTATAAATCGGGATAGAAAACCGACGGTACACCATTTTCTCGCAACAGGATCAGCGCGTAGGCCAACGGTTTAAACCAGGGCTCTACGGGGGCTTCCAGCGCCTGTAACGGCTGGGTATCGTGATTGGCGACTAACGTCACCGCATGGAATGGGTCGGCCTCAACCAGCGTGTCGGTGAATATCTGGCTCATATCATAATCGCGGCCCTGACGGGACGCTTCATGAAACTTCATTTGCAAAGGGGCATCGAAAAGCATGGTTTTCCCCTCCACCTGGTTGATATAGGTTTGTAGTTTGTCCACTTCGTGAGACCAGTATTCAGCGACAATAAACAGCGGCTTTGGCGCAACCTCTTGCACGTGTTCGATCCACTCCTTATAAAACCAGGCTGGAATGTGCTTCACCGCATCGAGGCGAAAGCCGTCACAATGTGTTTGATCCATCACCCAACGTGCCCAGTATTTGAGCTCTTCGGTCACGGCATGGTTACGGAAATCGATATTCTCGCCCATCAGATAGTCAAAATTGCCTAATTCATCATCAACCTGATCGTTCCAGCCTTCACCGGTGTAATCATTAACGATTTTGAAAATGCCATCCTCGGTCGGGTTTTCGATGTGATCGATGCCGCTGAAGCATTTAAAGTCCCAGATGAATTGAGAATACTGACCCGCGCGGGCAGGGAAGGTGTAGCGTGTCCAGCCTTCACATTCGACGATCTCGTCGTCAATTTGCGTGCGGTCCTCGGCGTTAACGCGCTGGACACGGATTGCTTCTTTCTCATCCGCGCCCATTTTGTGGTTTACCACCACGTCCAGCAGGACGGCAATATCGTTGTGTTTCAGCGCATCTATTGCCGCCAGCAGTTGGTTTTTATCGCCGTATTTAGTGGCGATGGTGCCTTTTTGATCGAACTCGCCCAGATCAAACAGATCGTAAGAGTCGTAACCGACAGAATACCCGCCTGAAGCGCCTTTATAGGCGGGCGGAAGCCATACCATATTGATGCCGATATCATTGAGTCCGCCAGCGCGTGCGGCAAGTTCGGACCACAGGTGACCACCATCAGGGTAATACCAGTGGAAGTACTGCAATAACGTGGGATTTTTCATCTTCCGTGCTCCAGAAGTCGATTGGCCGACCTCTGGAGTATGGAAGATTATTCAGGCGAGACGGGAAATTATTATGGGGTGGTTGGAGCGTCGGGAACCAGCAGCATGCCAGAAAGACGACCATAGGCGTTATTCAGCGTCTTCTGACGGGTTGACTGACCGATCAGACCGCTGAGTTCATCCAGCCGCTGTTGCAGCAATGCTTTGAGTAACTGTTCGTTATCCAGCGTCTGTTTAATATACCCGGCAACCAGATCCTGAACGCTTCGCGTAATGCCTGGTGGAGTTTTTTCTTCCATGACCACTTCAATACTTTGCAGATAGCTAACTTCCTGTTCCAGTAAAAGGTCCCATTCACCGCGCTGCGCCAGTTCCAGCAGCGAGTGACTGAGTAGCGCGATGCGCTGCCAACGGTTGATAAACTCCACGGCTGAGGTCATTAACGGGACTCCTGGGACGACGCGTTGGGTGAGATCTGTTTCCAGGCTTCCGCAATATTGCCGAGCAATGCTTCGACTTCTTCAATGGCCTGGCAATCATTGTTCAGATTTGCGTGCAACAAACGACGAACCATATAGTCATAAAGTGATGACAGATGGGTTGCGAGCTCCCCACCTTTTTCATGGTCCAGGCCTGCCTTCAGGCCATTGTCGATAATATTGATCGCCTTGCTCAATGCTTCACCTTTGGCAACGATATCACCCTGCTGCATAAACAGGCGAGCGCGCACCAGGGCGCTGTGCGCGCCATCAAACAACATTTCGATCAGCTGATGCGGACTGGCGCTCATCACGGCGCTCTCCACACTGACCTGTGCATAGGCTTTGGTACCGCTCGCGGTATACATGCTTACCTCGTGTTATCAGGAATTATTCATCGCTGAAAATTGTTGACCCAGATAAGTACTGGTGCTGTTCAGTTTGCTCATCATTGAGTCCAGTTGCGTAAACTGCGCTTTATAGCGTGCCACGACTTCGTCAATGCTATTACTTACAGTCAGATACTGCTTAGTCAGCAGTTTCAGATTGGCGTTAATATTGTCCTGCGCATTGTCGATAATGCCGTCATCAGCCAGATAGCTTTTTACTTCAGTGGCAATCTTGGTGGTAATCCCCGTTTCTTTGCCATCGCCAACCAGCAGTTCGCGGGTGGCTGCTGTGTTATCTTTCAGCGCTTTAGCCAGCTTCTCTTCATCAATTTTTAGCTTACCGGTGCCGCCGTCCTGAGTAATACCAATCTCAGACATGGTTTTAAACGGGGATTCGCTGCCACTGTTCGCAAATGGAGCACGAATACCGTTTTGGATAGTACGTAAAACACTGTCACCCAACAGTGCGCCGTTATCCGTACTTGCTGCTTCACCCGGTTCAACTTCTTTATATTTAGTCAGCGTGCCAAAGGTATCGACCAGCGAGTTATAGGCATCCACCCAGGTCTTAATTGCGGCAGTGGCCTTTTCATCACTTTTTGTGACAGTGATGGAAGCATCTTTGATTTCTTTGGTCAGCTCAAGCGTGATGCCTTGCGGTGCGTCGGTTACGGTATTGCTTTGACGTTCAATATCGATGCCGTTGACGGTCAACTGTGCATTTTGCGCACCGACCAGTTGTTTCATCTTCCCGCTGCCGGCTTTGCTGTCATAAGACAGTAAATCGTTCAGTTTCGTATCATTCGACACCGAGATCGTCATTTCGCTTTCGGTGCCGCTCTCTGCGGTTAATACCAACTGGTAATCGTCATCTTTCACTTTTACCAGGCTTGCAGAAATGCCACTGTCAGCATCGTTAATGGCATCCCGGATATCTTCGAGAGAGGTTTCGCCTTTGCCTAACTTGATTTCCAGCGGTTCTTTACGGCCTGGTTGTGAGATCGTAATAGTGCGCTCATCAACGCTGGTATCGCCCAACTGTTCTTTGGTAGAGGTAATTTTTGACGTAGTCGATAACGACTGCGCTTGTGCCAGTTGGGTCACGCTAACGGTATATTTACCCGGAGCCGCACCTGCGCTGGTGCTGACTTTTAAATCTTCTGTGCTGCTGGTGGCTGTGGTGCTTTTAAACAGATCGGCGCTGTTTAGTGCGGTATTCGCCGTCTGAAATTTTTCTAATGCACTTTTTAGCGTGCCGTAAGCGGTAAGACGCGAGGTGTTAGCGCTCTGTTGCTGGGTAATAGGCGTTAAGCGCTTTTTCTCAGCCGTCGTTAAGTTTGTCAGCAATGTATCCAGCGGTAAGTTCGAACCAACGCCCAGTGATGTAAATGAAGGCATGCCTAATTCCTTGTGATTGCAAACAGTAGTTAAGCGCTTTATCGGCAATCTGCGCGCAAAGTTTAATAATAGTTTTGCAAAAATAATGCGCAGAATAGTGGCAATTAAAGAGGGTATTTCAGGGGCTAAGAAAAAAGAGGGCGGAAAGTGAAAATTTTCTAAAGTTCGAAATTAACGTGCCGATACATGGGTTACGGTGAGAAACCGTGGGCAACAGCCCAATAACATCAAGTTGTAATTGATAAGGAAAAGATCATGGCACAAGTCATCAATACAAACAGCCTGTCGCTGTTGACCCAGAATAACCTGAACAAATCTCAGTCTTCCCTGAGCTCCGCTATCGAGCGTCTGTCTTCCGGTCTGCGTATCAACAGCGCGAAAGACGATGCTGCTGGTCAGGCGATCGCTAACCGCTTCACATCTAACATCAAAGGTCTGACTCAGGCGTCCCGTAACGCCAACGATGGTATCTCCATCGCGCAGACCACCGAAGGTTCTCTGTCTGAAATCAACAACAACCTGCAGCGTGTTCGTGAGCTGGCGGTTCAGTCTTCTACTGGTACCAACTCCCAGTCTGACCTCGACTCCATCCAGGCTGAAATCACTCAGCGTCTGAACGAAATCGACCGCGTATCCGGTCAGACCCAGTTCAACGGCGTGAAAGTACTGGCGAAAGACAACACCCTGACCATCCAGGTCGGTGCCAACGATGGCGAAACCATCGATATCAACCTGAAAGAAATTAACGCCAAAACGTTAGGCCTGGATTCACTGAACGTCCAGAAAGCATACGATGTAAAAGCAACGGCTGTGACCACTGGTACAACGAAAAGCTATGTTGATACTACAACGGATGTCAAGACACTTGATCCGACTGCAATTAAAACAGCTCTTGGCGATCCAAAGGTTCCAGGTACTGATACTTATTCTGCTACTATTACGTTCAAAGATGGTCAATATTATGCTGACGTTTCTGGTGACTCAGAAACCGGTCCTACCACTAAAAACGGTAAATATGCAGTTACCGTTGATGACAGCGGCAATGTGACATTAGCTGGTGGTGCAGCAAAAGTTACAGGTGTTACCGGTGATACCACCGCGACAAAAGTTAAACAGGAGCAAATTGGTAACCCAGTAACTGTATCTGCTGCTGAACTTAAACCTCTGACTGATGCAGGCATTGATACTACAGGTGCTAAACTAGTCAAAATGTCTTATACCGATTCAAATAATAAGACTATTGATGGTGGTTATGCGTTAGAAGTCGGTGGAAAAAGATACGCAGCAAATTACACCGATAATAAAGTAGAACTTAAGACGACTTCTTATACTGATGCTTCTGGTAAAACTGCAACAGCAGTCAACCAACTGGGTGGTGTTGACGGTAAAACTGAGCTGGTAGAAATTGCCGGTAAAACCTACACGGCTGCTAAAGCAAAAGGTCACAACTTCCAGGCAGAACCTAAACTGTCTGAAGCAGCTACTGCAACTACCGATAGCCCGCTGGCGAAAATTGACGCGGCGCTGGCGAAAGTTGCTGACCTGCGTTCCGACCTGGGTGCGGTACAGAACCGTTTCAACTCTACCATCACCAACCTGGGTAACACCGTAAACAACCTGTCTGAAGCTCGTAGCCGTATCGAAGATGCTGACTACGCGACCGAAGTGTCCAACATGTCTCGTGCAAACATTCTGCAACAGGCAGGTACTTCTGTTCTGGCTCAGGCTAACCAGACCACGCAGAACGTTCTGTCTCTGCTGCGTTAATTTACACTTATCGCGCAAACCCCGCTACGGCGGGGTTTTTTACATTCAGCTTTACCCGTAACCCCCAAATAACCCCTCATTTCACCCACTATTCACCCGATTAAAACCCCTGCAGAAACGGATAATCATGCCGATAACTCATTTAACGCAGGGCTGTTTATCGTGAATTCACTGTATACCGCTGAAGGTGTAATGGATAAACACTCGCTGTGGCAGCGTTATGTACCGTTGGTGCGTCACGAAGCATTGCGCCTTCAGGTGCGCTTGCCGGCGAGCGTAGAACTGGATGACCTGCTACAAGCGGGCGGCATCGGGTTATTGAATGCAGTTGACCGATATGACGCTTTGCAAGGAACGGCATTTACCACTTACGCAGTGCAGCGTATTCGTGGAGCTATGCTGGACGAACTACGCAGCCGGGATTGGGTGCCGCGTAGTGTCCGGCGCAATGCTCGCGAAGTGGCACAGGCGATGGGGCAACTGGAGCAGGAATTAGGGCGCAACGCGACGGAAACCGAAGTGGCGGAGCGTCTGGCTATTCCTGTGCAAGAGTATCGTCAGATGTTGCTTGATACCAATAACAGCCAACTCTTCTCATACGATGAGTGGCGGGAAGAGCATGGCGATAGTATTGAGCTGGTGACCGAAGAGCACCAGCAGGAAAACCCGTTACAACAGCTTCTTGAGGGGAACCCGCGCCAGCGCGTGATGGACGCGATTGACGCGTTGCCGGGGCGCGAGAAACTGGTGTTGACGCTGTACTACCCGGAAGAGCTGAATCTGAAAGAGATTGGTGCTGTTCTGGAAGTGGGCGAATCACGGGTCAGTCAGTTGCACAGCCAGGCTATCAAACGTCTACGCACCAAACTGGGTAAGCTCTAGGGGTAATTTTACCCCTGAACAATGCCGCATAACGTATTGACTACCAGGAGTTATCATGACGGTGCAGCAATCAAAAAGACGGCCTCTAAGCCGCTACCTCAAAGATTTCAAACACAGCCAGACGCATTGCGCCCATTGCTTTAAGTTACTCGACAGGATCACGTTGGTCCGCCGGGGACAGATTGTGAATAAAATCGCTATCGCCCGCCTGGATACGCTGATGGATGACGCCGCCTGGGAGCAGGAAAAAAAAGAGTGGGTGGCGTTATGCCGTTTTTGCGGTGATTTGCATTGCAAAGAACAAAGCGACTTTTTTGACATCATCGGCTTTAAACAATTTTTGTTTGAGCAAACCGAGATGAGCCACGGTACGGTACGCGAATATGTCGTTCGCCTGCGTCGCCTCGGCAATCATCTGACCGAGCAGAATATCTCCCATGACCTGCTGCAGGAAGGATTCCTCGACGAAAACCTCGCCCCGTGGTTACCGCAAACCAGTACTAACAATTACCGCATTGCGCTGCGAAAATATGAGCAGTTTAAAGCCCATACGCATATGGGACATATGCAGAAATCCTCCTGGACAGCCAGTTCTGATATATATTAAAAACGAATAAGGTGTAACAGAGTCGTGTTTGTGGATCACGGCAAACGCTTTACACTATGCTCATAAATAGCAGTCACTAATGACAATATTCGGGGTAACTATGAAATTAGCACTTCTGGGACGTCAGGCTCTGATGGGTGTAATGGCTGTTGCACTTGTCGCCGGAATGAGTGTAAAGACTTATGCGGATGAAGGTCTGTTAAATAAAGTGAAAGAGCGCGGCACGCTGCTGGTGGGTCTTGAAGGGACCTATCCCCCGTTTAGTTTTCAGGGTGATGACGGCAAGTTGACCGGTTTTGAGGTGGAATTTGCCCAGGAACTGGCAAAGCACCTTGGGGTTCAGGCCTCGCTGAAGCCGACCAAATGGGATGGCATGCTGGCATCACTTGATTCAAAGCGCATTGATGTCGTCATCAACCAGGTGACCATCTCTGACGAACGTAAGAAAAAATATGATTTCTCTACCCCGTATACGGTTTCCGGTATCCAGGCGCTGGTGAAAAAAGGCAATGAAGGCGTTATTAAGACCGCTGCTGATCTGAAAGGTAAAAAAGTTGGCGTCGGTCTGGGAACCAACTATGAAGAGTGGCTGCGCCAGAACGTACAGGGCGTAGATATCCGCACCTATGATGACGATCCGACTAAATACCAGGATTTGCGCGTAGGCCGTATTGACGCCATTCTGGTTGACCGTCTGGCTGCGTTGGATCTGGTTAAGAAAACCAAAGACACGCTGGCTGTAACCGGTGAAGCCTTCTCCCGTCAGGAGTCTGGCGTGGCGCTGCGTAAAGGCAACGAAGATCTGCTGAAAGCAGTGGATGCAGCAATTGCGGATATGCAGAAAGACGGTACGCTGAAAGCCCTCTCTGAGAAATGGTTTGGGGCGGATGTGACGAAATAATCGTCACCCGAATAAAAAAGGCGCCTTTAACAGCGCCTTTTTTTATTTCACAGCGCCTTAATGTGCATAATAAAAAGAACATCACAACAACGTCTGCTCAATGGATTTTGGGTTGCAGCCAATGTACGTGCGGCCCGAAAGACAACGAGTCAATACCGGAGGCTCTATGCCACTGCATAACTTAACGCGCTTTCCGCGTCTGGAATTTATTGGCGCGCCAACGCCGCTCGAATATCTCCCGCGTTTTTCCGATTATCTCGGACGCGATATTTTCATTAAACGTGATGACGTCACGCCGATGGCAATGGGCGGCAATAAGCTGCGCAAGCTGGAGTTTCTGGCGGCGGACGCGCTGCGTGAAGGCGCAGATACGCTGATAACCGCGGGCGCTATTCAGTCTAACCACGTTCGCCAGACGGCGGCGGTGGCGGCGAAGCTGGGGCTACATTGCGTGGCGCTGCTGGAAAACCCGATTGGCACAACTGCTGAAAACTATCTCAGTAACGGTAACCGCCTGCTGTTAGATCTGTTCAATACCCAGATTGAAATGTGTGATGCGCTGACTGACCCGAACGCGCAGCTCCAGGAACTGGCGACACGCATTGAGGCTCAAGGGTTTCGTCCGTATGTGATCCCGGTCGGCGGTTCAAATGCGCTTGGTGCATTGGGCTATGTTGAAAGCGCGCTGGAAATTGCTCAACAGTGTGAGGGCGCGGTTGAGATCTCTTCTGTCGTGGTAGCATCAGGCAGCGCGGGAACGCATGCCGGTCTGGCCGTTGGCCTGGAACAACTGATGCCAGGTGTTGAGCTGATAGGGGTGACCGTATCGCGCAGTGTAGCCGATCAAAAGCCTAAAGTTGTTACACTTCAACAGGCTATTGCCAGTGAACTGGAACTGACGGCTGCGGCAGATATTCTGTTGTGGGATGAGTATTTTGCGCCGGGCTACGGTATGCCAAATGAAGAAGGCATGGAAGCGGTAAAACTGTTAGCGCGTCTGGAAGGTATCTTGTTGGATCCGGTCTATACCGGTAAAGCGATGGCAGGATTAATCGACGGCATCAGCCAGAAACGTTTTAAAGATGAAGGGCCAATTCTCTTTATTCATACCGGTGGGGCGCCTGCGCTGTTTGCCTACCATCCTCATGTGTAACGGCAAGGTAGAAAAACGCTAATGCAAGAAAGTATCCAACTGGTGATTGATTCGCTGCCATATCTGCTGAAAGGTGCGGTATTTACGCTTCAGCTGAGTATTGGCGGGATGTTTTTCGGGCTGGTGCTGGGGTTTATCCTCGCACTGATGCGCCTGTCGCCGCTGTTACCTGTCCGCTGGCTGGCGCGCTTTTACATTTCTATTTTTCGCGGAACCCCGCTGATAGCCCAGCTGTTCATGATCTATTACGGCCTGCCGCAGTTTGGCATTGAACTGGATCCTGTCCCGGCGGCGATGATTGGTCTGTCGCTGAATACGGCGGCTTACGCGGCGGAAACGCTGCGCGCGGCAATCTCCTCCATCGACAAAGGCCAGTGGGAGGCCGGGGCGAGTATTGGTATGACGCCGTGGCAGACAATGCGCAGGGCGATCCTGCCACAGGCTGCGCGCGTAGCTTTGCCGCCGCTGAGTAACAGCTTTATCAGCCTGGTGAAAGACACTTCACTGGCCGCGACGATTCAGGTACCGGAACTGTTCCGTCAGGCACAACTGATTACTTCGCGTACGCTGGAGGTGTTCACCATGTATCTGGCGGCCTCGCTGATTTACTGGGTGATGGCGACGGTGCTTTCCGCACTGCAGAACTATTTTGAAGAGCAGCTAAACCGCCAGGAGAGAGAGCCGAAATGAGTGCTATCGAAGTCAGAAACCTGGTGAAAAAATTTCACGGGCAAACGGTGCTACACGGTATCGATCTGGATGTTAAACCCGGTGAAGTCGTGGCAATTATCGGGCCGAGCGGCTCGGGGAAAACCACCCTGTTGCGTAGCATTAATTTGCTCGAGCAACCGGAGGCGGGCACGATCAAAGTTGGTGACATTACTATTGATACCGCACGCTCCCTGAATCAGCAAAAGGGATTAATCCGTCAGTTGCGTCAGCACGTGGGCTTCGTGTTCCAGAACTTTAATTTGTTTCCGCATCGTACGGTGCTGGAGAACATTATTGAAGGGCCGGTTATTGTCAAAGGTGAGGCGAAGGATGAAGCGACAGCCCGTGCGCGTGAACTGCTGGCGAAGGTAGGGCTTGCGGGTAAAGAAACCAGTTATCCACGGCGTTTATCTGGCGGACAGCAGCAGCGCGTGGCTATTGCCCGGGCGCTGGCGATGCGTCCGGAAGTGATCCTCTTTGATGAGCCAACGTCCGCGCTTGATCCGGAACTGGTTGGCGAGGTACTGAGCACCATTCGTCAGTTGGCGCTGGAAAAACGCACCATGGTTATTGTGACGCATGAAATGAGCTTTGCACGTGATGTTGCCGACCGGGCGATATTTATGGATCAAGGACGGATAGTGGAGCAGGGACCCGCAAAGGCTTTATTTACCGATCCTCAGCAACCTCGTACTCGCCAGTTTCTTGAAAAATTTCTGATGCAATAAATAGTGCCACAGCACTCACCAAAGCCGTTTTGGTGAGTGCCCTGCATAACTATTTATAATTATTGATTTAATATTGACTCACCACTCTGCTGCAATAGCCTGTTGTTGAGCCATACTCAAGTAATTCCACACTTGTCCGATAATTTGCATATATAAAATACATTTATGTGTTAGCGTGTTCATACATTTGTGATGATTATCAATCTCAGGAGCATTACCACTTAGTATGCAGGATCATGATTTCTTCACCTGGCGACGGAGTATGCTGTTACGCTTTCAGGAAATGGCGACGGCAGAGGATGTCTATAATGAATTACAACATCAGACGCAACATCTGGAGTTCGATTTTTACGCGCTCTGTGTCCGTCATCCCGTACCATTTACCCGGCCTAAAACGGCACTTCATACGACGTATCCCAAAGCATGGGTGGCGCATTATCAATCCGAAAATTATTTCGCTATTGATCCGGTGCTGAAGCCTGAAAATTTCAGTCAGGGCCATCTGCCCTGGAATGACACGTTGTTCCGCGATGCCCAACCACTGTGGGATGCGGCGCGTAATCACGGATTACGTAAGGGGATTACCCAGTGCTTAATGTTGCCGAATCGGGCTTTGGGCTTCCTGTCTGTGTCGCGTGCGAGCGTGCGTAATAGCAGCTTTGAGCAGGATGAGGTGGAACTAAGGATGCAACTGCTAATACGGGAAAGTCTGTCAGTTCTAACTCGACTGGAAGATGACATGGTCATGACGCCGGAGATGCGTTTTAGCAAGCGGGAAAAAGAAATATTGAAATGGACCGCAGAGGGAAAAACATCTTCAGAGATAGCGATGATTCTGTCGATTTCTGAAAATACTGTTAACTTCCATCAGAAGAATATGCAGAAGAAGTTCAATGCCCCGAACAAAACACAGATTGCCTGCTATGCCGCAGCAACCGGGCTTATCTGAGTAAATTGTCGTTCTGAGTATCAGGCGCAAAAACCGGCTGAGAGCAATGCTGTCAGCCGGTTTCTTATTACTGACGGTAGGCCTGTTTAATTTGCTTAACAGTGCTGGAGAATACCTCAGCCTGTGTTTCGTCCTCAATCAGCGCGATCTGTTTTTCCATTTTAAGAATCACGCGTCCTGCATCGGCTTGTCCCATTGCCTGCAGCATCAGCGTTAACATGGCTTTCAGGCAGGTGACTTCATTAGCCAGTTCTTGATTATTCTCGGCAGTGGAAAAATCAGGCGTACTCATTTATTTTCCTCGTTATGTTTCAATGAAAAAGTGCGATGGCAAATCTTAAGGCGCCGGAGTATACCATAAGCTTTGCTAAAAATATCAGAGGTTGTTTTTTGCGCAAACGCCCGCTGGCGATATTAAAATAAACAATATGTTGCAGTGCATATATTTTCTCCATTCTTTGTATATTGCGAGTATTCGACTCGTTAATTATTGTTACAAGCTTGCTTTGCTATTTATCATTCAGCGTAAGAATATGAATTTTTTGTCACTATTCTGAAACAGCCAGACCGATATAACTGTCTCTGAAGGTTGTCCGCTGTGGAAGTTTCCACTCTTCGTACAATCTAATTTCCAAAAACGAGAGCAAAATCGAAAGTCGGGTGTTTTTTACATTTCAAAGTTGAGATAAAACCCGTTAACATAGGACCGATTAACTATCGGTAGCGTTATCCCTATTCTGGAGATATTCCTTTGATCAACGTTTTTCTTGTTGATGACCACGAACTGGTGCGCGCAGGGATACGACGCATTCTTGAAGATATAAAAGGCATAAAAGTTGTCGGCGAAGCGTGCTGCGGCGAGGATGCGGTGAAATGGTGCCGTTCAAACTCCGTCGACGTTGTGCTGATGGACATGAATATGCCCGGTATTGGCGGTCTTGAAGCAACCCGCAAAATTGCACGTTCAACAGCTGACATCAAAGTGATTATGCTGACAGTCCATACCGAAAACCCGTTGCCGGCAAAAGTCATGCAGGCAGGTGCCGCGGGGTATCTCAGCAAGGGGGCCGCGCCTCAGGAAGTTGTTAGTGCGATTCGTTCGGTTTTTTCCGGGCAGCGCTATATTGCCTCCGATATCGCTCAACAGATGGCACTTAGCCAGATTGAGCCTGAGAAAACGGAGACACCGTTTGCCAGTTTGTCTGAACGCGAGTTGCAGATTATGCTGATGATCACCAAAGGCCAGAAGGTCAATGAGATCTCAGAGCAACTGAATCTCAGTCCTAAAACGGTGAACAGTTACCGCTATCGAATGTTCAGTAAATTAAACATTCACGGCGATGTAGAACTGACTCACCTGGCAATTCGCCATGGCCTGTGTAATGCGGAGACATTAACAAGCCAGTGACCGATCAGTTTGATGCAAAAGCGTTTCTGAAAACCGTGACCAGTCAGCCCGGTGTTTATCGTATGTACGATAGCGCCGGGACGGTTATCTATGTCGGTAAAGCGAAAGACCTGAAAAAGCGGCTTTCCAGCTATTTCCGCAGCAATCTCGCTTCACGTAAAACTGAAGCGCTGGTCGCGCAAATCCAGCAGATTGATGTTACGGTGACGCATACCGAGACCGAAGCATTATTGCTCGAACACAACTACATCAAGTTGTATCAGCCACGCTACAACGTGCTGCTGCGTGACGATAAATCCTATCCTTTTATTTTCCTTAGTGGTGACACTCATCCGCGCCTGGCGATGCATCGTGGGGCCAAGCATGCAAAAGGTGAGTACTTTGGACCGTTCCCAAACGGTTATGCGGTACGTGAAACGCTGGCGCTATTGCAGAAAATATTCCCTATTCGCCAGTGTGAAAACAGTGTCTACCGCAACCGTTCGAGACCTTGCCTGCAATACCAGATTGGCCGCTGTCTTGGGCCGTGTGTGGCAGGTCTGGTGAGTGAAGAAGAGTATGCGCAGCAGGTTGATTACGTCCGGTTGTTCTTATCCGGCAAAGACGATCAGGTCCTGACACAATTGATCGCCCGGATGGAAAAAGCCAGCCAGAATCTGGAGTTTGAGGAAGCTGCTCGTATTCGTGACCAAATTCAGGCCGTACGCCGTGTGACCGAGAAACAGTTCGTTTCGAATACCGGTGATGATCTGGACGTCATCGGCGTAGCATTTGACGCCGGGATGGCTTGTGTACACGTTCTGTTTATTCGCCAGGGTAAGGTACTGGGCAGTCGCAGCTATTTCCCTAAAGTTCCGGGCGGAACAGAGTTGGGCGAAGTTGTTGAAACTTTTGTTGGGCAGTTCTATTTACAGGGCAGCCAGATGCGCACCTTACCCGGTGAGATCCTACTCGACTTTAATCTTAGCGATAAGATGCTGTTGGCGGACTCCTTATCTGAGCTGGCCGGGCGACGAATTAATGTCCAGACGAAACCGCGAGGAGATCGCGCGCGTTATCTGAAGCTGGCTCGTACCAATGCGGCAACGGCGCTAACCACAAAGCTTTCTCAGCAGTCCACCATTACTCAGCGTCTGACGGCCCTTGCATCGGTGCTGAAGTTACCTGCGGTGAAACGCATGGAGTGTTTTGACATCAGCCACACGATGGGCGAGCAGACGGTGGCCTCCTGCGTGGTTTTTGATGCTAACGGACCGCTGCGTGCGGAATATCGTCGCTATAACATCACCGGTATCACGCCGGGCGATGATTATGCGGCGATGAACCAGGTGCTGCGTCGACGCTACGGCAAGGCAATTGAAGAAAGTAAAATCCCGGATGTCATTCTGATCGACGGCGGCAAAGGTCAACTGGGGCAGGCGAAAGCCGTTTTTGCTGAGCTGGATGTACCCTGGGATAAACAACATCCGCTGTTGCTCGGGGTGGCGAAGGGTGCCGATCGCAAAGCCGGTCTGGAAACGCTGTTTTTTGAACCGGAAGGAGAGGGGTTCAGTCTGCCGCCTGACTCGCCAGCACTACACGTTATTCAGCATATTCGCGATGAGTCTCACGATCATGCCATCAGCGGACACCGTAAAAAACGCGCGAAGGTGAAAAGCACCAGTACGCTTGAAACTATTGAGGGCGTCGGACCTAAACGTCGACAGATGCTGTTAAAGTATATGGGCGGGTTGCAAGGGCTTCGTAACGCAAGTGTCGAAGAAATTGCAAAAGTGCCGGGTATTTCGCAAGGTCTGGCAGAAAAGATCTTCTACTCGTTGAAACATTAGGCCCTCTGTAGCAACATAGGGGTAATTTCACTGACAACAGATAGTTATCCGTCATATGCAATTTAATATCCCTACATTGCTCACGCTGTTTCGCGTCATTCTGATCCCTTTCTTTGTATTGGCATTTTACCTGCCATTCACCTGGGCTCCGTTTGTTTGCGCACTTATCTTCTGTATCGCGGCGGTTACCGACTGGTTTGACGGTTTTCTGGCGCGCCGCTGGAACCAAAGCACGCGTTTTGGTGCTTTCCTGGATCCGGTCGCGGATAAAGTGCTGGTGGCTATCGCGATGGTGCTGGTGACGGAGCACTATCACAGCTGGTGGGTGACATTACCCGCCGCCACGATGATAGCGCGTGAGATTATCATTTCTGCGTTGCGTGAATGGATGGCCGAACTCGGCAAGCGTAGCAGCGTGGCCGTTTCCTGGATCGGTAAAGTTAAAACCACGTCGCAGATGGCGGCACTGGCCTGGTTACTGTGGCGTCCAAACATCTGGGTTGAGTACGCCGGGATCGCACTTTTCTTTGTTGCCGCGATACTGACATTATGGTCAATGTTCCAGTATTTGAGCGCCGCACGCGGAGATTTGCTTGATCAGTGATCGTTTCGCCGCAAATTTCAGCAAACGATCGTCAGTGGTGAAAAATATCGTTGACTCAGTGCGTCAGGTAAGTAGAATGCAACGCATCGAACGGCAGCACTGATTGCCAGACGATAGCAAAATCAAGTGATTAACAAAGTTACTTGATGATGCGGGAATAGCTCAGTTGGTAGAGCACGACCTTGCCAAGGTCGGGGTCGCGAGTTCGAGTCTCGTTTCCCGCTCCAAATTTTAAACATCGGCATTTGCGGATGTTGGCTGAAAAGCCTGAAGATTTCGGCGCGTTAGCAAAGCGGTTATGTAGCGGATTGCAAATCCGTCTAGTCCGGTTCGACTCCGGAACGCGCCTCCAATTTCTTCCCGAGCCCGGATGGTGGAATCGGTAGACACAAGGGATTTAAAATCCCTCGGCGTTCGCGCTGTGTGGGTTCAAGTCCCACTCCGGGTACCATGGGAAAGAACAGAATAATCAAAGCAATAAGCAGTGTCGTGAAACCACCTACGGGTGGTTTTTTTGTGCCTGAAATTTGATTTCCTAATATCTTTCCTAAGATGACTTTGTTACATGTGGGATTGTTGTTTTAATTTTGCACGCCCAGAAATGCAGACAACCGATCTACTGTTTAATTTTAACTGCGCAAATCTGAACATAACGAGAACCCCGCCTGCGCGGGGTTTTGGCTTTCCAGTGATACGGCAGGGGGGGCGCTACGGTGCATTGCGCCAGTACCCCTGCCATAGCGCCAAATTGTAGGGGCGGTTTGTTTTACTGATTATCAGCAACCTGTATCACCGGGGGCGCAGGTGTCGATAATGCTTTTCAGCGTATCGCTGCTCTTTGTTACCGTACCTTTTGTGATATCAGCTCTGACATTTAGCTGTGCCTTGGGTTGCCCATCACCTCCTTCCACTTTCATCAGGTTTTCCGACGGGATAGTCAACGCAATATTCTGGCCTACCTCTGAACTGGATACGATATGAATGGGTGAGGTATATGGGAGTCTTTTTCCAAATTCATCCCCTGAAATTACTGAGCTTACTGTTATTTGATCTCCTGCTGCCATGTTGTTGTAGGCAGCCACCACAACATCAACTCCATCCAAAGCCAGGTTAACACTCACAATCGACGGATTACCGGCTTCAGGTATTGATATGGTTATTGGCCCAAAGTCTGTTGGTGTAAAGGTTGTTTGCACTGAGGTGCTGTTACTACCGTTCACCGTTGCTGTCACGGTGAATTGTTCTGCTGTCAGATCAGTCAACGAGAGTGTCGCGACACCCTGGGCATTCGTAGATGTTGCGGTCGCTGAAGCATATTGTGCATTAGCAGAAGATTTACTCCATTGTACGGATGCCCCTTCTACAGGATTGCCTGCTCGGGTTACCGTGATTTGCGCGACGTTTTGTGTGCTACCGTCAGCTGGCGAATTATCTGGGCTCATTGTAATCGCCAGAATGGACGGCACCTCTGCAAATGTCGCAGTCGTATTGCCTGTTTTATCTCCAGCGCTTGCGGCCACATGAATATCCTGAGCCACCGTATCAGTGAGGTTTAACGTGGCAATTCCACTGGAATTGGTTATAACCGTCAGTGGCGAAACCGGTTTTGCGCTACCGACGCCAAGACTCCATGTCACACTGACGCCAACCATTGGCTGGCCGTTAGAGTCTGTTACCACAGCCTGAGCTACGTTCGCAGTGTTGCCGTCAGCCGGGGCATTATTGTTGTTCATACTGACAGTAACATTTGAAACAGCCTGGTTAATAAAGGCTGAGTTAACCGACTCTGTTTTTCCTCCTGCCGTAGCGCTTAATTTTACAGGGCCGACGGTTTTACTGGTGAAATTTATGGTTGCCTCACCGTCGCTGTCAGTAGCGCTTTCGCTACTGACGATAGTGGCTCTACTGTCTACCTGCCATGCAACTGCAACGCCGGAAAGAACTTTACCACTGGCATCTTTCAATACTACCTGGCCAATATTTTGATCATTACCGTCAGCCTGGCTGTTATTTTTAGTCAGGTTGAGATTTAGTGATGCCACTGACAGCGAAAATGAACTTGGCATTGTGCGGGTCAATGTTCCAGATGAAGCTGAGACGATAACCTGTTCGGCAGTTGTACTGGTCAGATTGACTGAAGCATTACCATTGGCGTCGGTCATCGATGTGGTCGTACTAAGTTTTGCACTACCAGTGACGGCCCAGGTAATAGATGCATTTGATGCAGCTTTATTATCAGATGTAATAGCGTGAAGCGTCACTGTATTAGTAGCAATACCGTCTGCTGGGCTGTTGTCTTTAACGCTCGTTAGAGTCATGTCTGTGAGAACTGCGGCGTCATCTTTTTTCTTATACTGCAGGATGATTTCATTGTTACGTTCTACAAGGTCATAGCGGCTGCCAGCGAGACTACGGCGCAGGGCAACCTGGTCTGAGGACATCTGCGACTGCCAGGACTGACCTAAAGTGTAATGGAAGTTCAGACTGAAGCGGGTTTCATCCATAGAATCCTGACCGTGCTTATAATCAATACCAGCAGTAACCAGCGGAACTGGCGTGTAGTTCAGACCGACGGTTATAGCGGAAGGGTTGCTCTGCAGGTGGTCTTTGTCGAATAGGGCAACATCATTTCCATAATATTGTTCATACATAGCCCGGGCACCCAGCAGTGGATATGTAGGGAGATAGCCTTCGGCACGGATATCATAGCCGTCAGCCGGTTTTTCATTATAGTCCTCGAAGTCACGTGAACTATGCCATTCAGTTGTACCGATATAAGTGTTGGCGGAAAGCTTCAGATAATCTGTCCAGGCTTCTGCACCAATACCGACGCGGCGGTTTTTGCCTGTGAAATCGTCATCAAAAAAGACATTTCCGCCAAACATCCATTTGTCGGTGTAGAAAGTTCGTACACCCATGCCGATATTGCCGGTCGTGCGCCCGTCGGGAGCTCGCAGACCAAGCTGGGTAAACAGCACTGCGTTTTTATTGTCATACAGAGGGGCAAGGAAATCGACGGCGCTTTCGTCCCAGTTGCCACTGTCGTCAATGTTGAGCTGAACGCGCGCGGTACCGAACTGGCTGAGCCACTGCTGAGTCGTTGAAGAGGTATAACCGGAGACGGCTGATTTGGCACTGTTGATTACGCCGTTTTTTCCGCTGGAAGAGAGCGAACTGGCGACGGTGTTTAATGTTCCGGCATAAGGCAGCCTAGAGTCGGTTGATGTCGTGCTATGTACAGTCGAAAATGGAGAAGACGTAGCCGAAGAAAGAGATAAGCTGTCCGCCAGAACACTGTGGGGCATGATTGGAACCAAGGGAAATAATACTTGTACAAAAATTTGTAACCATGCAAAGAAGCAAAAGTGTCTACTTCTTTCAGTACCCGAGATTTTATGCATTATCATTTCTTCTTTAATTAGTTGAACTTGATGAGTTCAGTTCAATGTAGTTCTTGTGTATTAAATGTTGCTTCCGTATGTTCACTATCTTGAAAACAAGAACGCTCCCATTGCTCATAGTCAGAGTTTGAAGGGGCTGAATCATTTTCTTTTATTTGTTGTTTCAGTATGACAAACGGAAGATCACATTTCTTGAAATTTCAAAACTCCCAAACCACAGCGCAACTCAGTCTTGTCGAGTTGATAAGAAGGTTGCATGTATTTCGGTTTTTTTTACCTGTGCTGTTTCTGCTTATAGTTTTTCAATCCATTTTTGTAGTAATTCCATATGAGGCAGGATTAAGGGTGATTTTTTTATGATTACATTTGTTAAAATGATACATGTACGTAAATAATCATCCCCGTGAATGGTTTGATTGAAAGTGATGTGGTTACTGAGGCCTGTCGCTATATACAAGACGTATATACAGATTTCAGGTTCAGTATAAATTTGTATGAGTTCGTACAAATTATATAAGATCTAATTGAAATTTGTTAATCCCATAACTAACTGTCATTAGGTTTTGTCCGCTCGCTAAGTACACTCAAACAACCTTTTTATATCAGGAGGTTATCCCAGGATTTGCTCATTGCTTTCACCATTGGTTTTTTTATGCGACTACGCACTTACCAAATGGCATATATAAAATCGTGTAAACCGAACGGCAGATACTGAGCAATAAAACAGGCCGATCGCCAGGTTGAACGGGCACAAACGGTTTTGGCGGCATTGACAGTGACGCCCGTAGCAGCGCATATTGCCGCTCCGGCATTAAGCTTAGATTGTTTTTCTATGGTTTTATGTAAACCCGATGAACTGTATGTTCCCGCAGATTTCTTCACCGGCTTTTCCTTGCCTCTGGCAAAGTTATAAAGAATCAATAATAACGCAGATAAGAGCCCTAAAATTAATGATGGCGCTGGTGGGAAATTAACAGCAGCAATACATGATAAGTGTCAATATCACTGATTATTAATTATAAAGATACTCCCGGCAGGGGGGGAAGAACCATGTGGGAGACGAGTCGCGGGGAACGACTCGTTTTCAGACCGTAAAAATTCGCCTAATGAATGTTAACCGCTGGCGGTAACTAGTTAAAAATCCTCCCGATCATAACTCGCTTCGGCGGTTTTTTGTGCGTGTTTTCGCGAACTGTTCATTATCATGCAGCACATGACCCGTTAATACAAAACCACCAGCAATCCCTCCTCGTTAGTGACTCGCCATGTATATCGCACTTAGCGACGAACAGGTGCGTTCAACATAAAACGTCCCCGGGCAGGATTATTCATAAATCCATCCCGTGCAGGGTTATAGTTGTGGTCCTGAAAACCGTTAATCATCACGGGATCGCCAATACCATCCTGGATAGCAAATGGTCTGTGGATCCTGTTTCTGGCTCTGAGCGTGAAACCGAAATTCTCCGTTCCACCAATAATAATGACGCTGTGTCCGGTTGCTAAAGCGGCACTTAACTCTTGCTCCAGTTCAGCCTGGTCTTGCAAAGTGCTGGCAGTGAGATGGGAGGAGGTCATTAACAGGATGGCGAGGGCAGCGCAGGAAAGCGCCCATGGCAGTTTCATGATTAGTACTCATAAAAAGTATGGCTATTAAAGTATAGCTTTTGGTTGCGACGATACCCGGTGCAGGACGAACAATTTAGCTGTTATGTCCTTGTTCATGATGACGGAACAGGAAGGTCAAAGGGGGGCATTAAGCACTATAATTGAACAGGTAACAGGTGATCACCCCTGTTTGCTCACCATGCAGATGCAGG
This sequence comes from Citrobacter sp. Marseille-Q3906, assembly GCF_916618775.1. Lineage (NCBI taxonomy): Bacteria > Pseudomonadati > Pseudomonadota > Gammaproteobacteria > Enterobacterales > Enterobacteriaceae > Citrobacter > Citrobacter sp. Marseille-Q3906. The sequence goes on along the minus strand of NZ_CAKAKA010000002.1, from coordinate 2,010,915 downwards.
AGGTTACATCAGAGACTTACTTTCTCCGACGGTAATGTTTGCAGCATTACTTGTCCTTAGCTGCATTATATATCCGGTGGACAAAAGTTTGGCCGTTGCATCACTGCTGTCACAACGTTCCACAACTACAGACCACATCGTTATCGCCCGGCAGCATTTTGATAAGCTCCAGTCTTATCAGGTTCTTATTCGTTCCTCTTCCGTCCAGGCCGAAAGTAAAATCATTCGATATAGCTATAAAAAGCCAGGCTTTATAAGGATGGATTTTACTCAGCCGCATCCTGGGGCCGTTCTTACCTATAACCCGGTAAGTAATAACGTGAAGCTTTGGCCGTTTGGGTTGGGAACTTTGCCAGTATTAAACCTCTCCCCAACAAATTCTTTAATAAAAGACGAGCGTGGCCATCGGGTCGATCAGTCTGACATTGGCGCATTGTTGGACAATATTCGTCACCTGCAGCGAGAGGGGAAAACGGCGATAATCGGGGAGGAGAACGTATCGGGGCGTTCGACCACGCACGTCTGCGTGACGGGGCCGGGGACGATGGTCGTTGATGGTGTTCACCGGTATGACGTTTGGTTCGATAACTACCATCGACTACCCGTGAAAGTGCTCAGTTACGATGCTGGTGGAAAGTGGCTGGAAACCGTACTTATGGATGCCATGATCATCAATATTCGTTTTCCCGTGGACTTTTTCACACCTTAAGGGCGCGGAGTTTATGGCCGAATATCAGTTTTCCACCGTCTGGAGGGTTGAAGCTTCGATCCAGGATGTATGGGATGTTTTCTCTCACCCGGATCAGTGGCCTGAATGGTGGGGAAGCCTGGAGCGAATTATTGAAATAAAGAAAGGGGATATACAGGGCATTGGCGCGTTGCACCGCTATACCTGGAAAGGGGCGCTGCCTTATCGTCTAACCTTTGATATTAACGTACTGAATATACTGCCTTGTTGTCTGCTGGAAGGGGAGGCGAGTGGTGAAGTTGAAGGGCGAGGAATATGGTCTTTTTCCTACAACGGCAAGGAAACTATCGTCAGGTATGACTGGCATGTACGGACCACTATTCGCTGGATGAACTACCTTGCTCCACTGGCAGCGCCCGTCTTTCGCTGGAATCACGATACGGTAATGCGTGAGGGAGCAAAAGGGTTAGCCCGTAAACTAGGAACCAACGTGTACATATTTTGATGTGGCCGGTTTTTAAGGATATGGAGCCTACCTGTTATTATGCGTTTTTCGTCTTTTTTAATGCTGCGCCTGTACTCTTGTGGTTGAAAATGGCTTAATTGTTTCTCTTTTCATTCACAGTTAACAGGTCTGTTATTGATGAATAAACTCCATCGACTCGCCTTTTTATGTCAGCGTCTGTCTGCTGTGATGATCGTGTACGGTCTCTGCCCGTTTAGCCGTCGCTCAACTCATACAACATGGACAGACAGCAATGCAACGTCGACAATTTCTTAAAAATAGTGTTCTACTTTCTGCGGCCGGTTTAGTCGGTCCTTCCGTCGTTAGCCAGACGGTACAAGCCGCAGAGCCATTAGTTGCGCCTGTAGTACGTCGGCGCTTTGCCTTATCGCAAACCTATAAATTGAATCCGCCACAAGGCTCAAGCGGTGTGGTGAAACTGTGGATCCCGTTGCCGGTAGATACAGCATTTCAGCAGATGACAGACCTTGTTTTTAGCGGCAACTATAAGCAGGCATATGTCACTACCAATAATGCTTATGGCGCGAAAACGTTGTTTGCCAGTTGGCCCAATTCACAAGGAGAGTTGTTAATTAAGGTTGATATTGACATTGAAACCGCCGATTGGGAGCCGCTGAAGCAGGATGCGCTAAAAACCTGGCATGCGCCGGAGCAGATCGTTTATCCGTTGGATGTGAAACCCTATTTATTGCCGACTGCGCATACTCCCGTTGACGGGCTTGTGCAGGAAACAGCGCGTAAAATCACCGGCAACGAGCAGGACCCATTGAAAAAAGCACGCCTGATCTATGAGTGGGTCAGTAGCCATATGGAGCGTGATAATGACGTTATCGGCTGCGGAACGGGTGATGTGGCGGAGATTCTGAAGAGTGGCAAACTCAAAGGGAAATGCACCGATATGAGTTCCGTTTTCGTCGCTCTGGCACGTGCCAGCGGCATTCCGGCGCGTGAATTATTCGGGATTCGTCTGGGGAAAGCCAATAAGCTTGAACGCTACTCGAAAAGCGCCTTTGGTAAAGCCGACGGTGCCGGGGTAGCTGATGTGAGTGGAGGTCAGCACTGTCGCGCAGAGTTTTATCTGGCTGGTTACGGCTGGTTGCCTTGCGACCCGGCGGACGTGACGAAAATGCGTCTGGCCGAGAAAAAAACGCATCAGGATGCTGATGTGCAGGCCGTTAACACCTACCTGTTCGGTAACTGGGAAATGAACTGGGTAGGGTTCAACTACGGACGTGATTTTGAACTGTATCCGGCCACAGAACAGGGAGCGATGAACAATTTTGGTTACCCCTATGCGGAAGTAGACGGCGATCCGATCAACTTCTATGACCCTAAAGCGTTCTCCTACAACTATGTCGCAACAGAACAACGCTAAAGGCGCTGGCCTCACTCTGCTGACGGCCGCTGTGGCTGCCGTCACCGCAGGATTATGCTGCGTGGGGCCACTGTTATATCTGCTGTTTGGCATTTCGGCGGCAAGTTTTACGGTATTCGCTCGTTTCGAGTTTTTGCGTCTCCCCTTGATTCTGCTGACGCTTGGGCTGCTGTTGCGCCTCTTTTGGCGGCTCTATTTTTCCAAAAGGTTGTGGTGTACCGGCTGGCTGACCCTGAAACAGACGCGTATTCTCTACTGGTGTGCGCTGATAGTGATTTTACCGGTGTTATTTTATCCAACGCTGGTTGCCTGGTTTTATGAGGTATTTGAATGAAAATAGTCACTCTGATCGCTTGCTTATTGCTGCCGTTGTGGGCTCAGGCAGCTCATCAAAAAGTGGTGCTGGATATACAAAATATGACCTGCTCGCTGTGCGTCATTTCTGTTAATCAGGCGCTACGTGAAACTGACGGCGTGATCAAGGCTAAATCGTCGCTGAAGACGCGCCAGGCTGAAGTGATCGTGCCTGAAGATTTCTCTACTGATACGCTACTCAAGGCGGTAGCAAAAACAGGATATACGGCCACGCTCAACCATATTGAACAACAATAAACCACCTGCGGGTGGTTTTCTGGCTATCAGAAGATGATGCCAGGTTTTTTGTGACCTCTTTTGTGCGTTAACTACCGGAATTACCCTCGTTTCCTGTTAACCTGAACAGGCGGTGTCAGTGAACCGCTCATGCCCATTTGTATCTGTTATCCCACCAGCCATGTAAGATAATCACAGGCAAGAATTTTTACTAAGGAAAAGCGTTATGAAAACGGGACCACTAAACGAAAGCGAACTGGAATGGCTGGATGATGTACTGACTAAGTACAATACGGACAAGGCAATTCTGGATGTGTCAGAGCTGGATGGCTTATTGACGGCGGTGCTCAGTTCACCTTATGAAATTGAGCCGGAGCAGTGGCTGGTCGCTATATGGGGAGGCGCGCAGTATGTCCCTCGCTGGTCCTCCGAGAAAGAAATGACGCGTTTCATGAATCTGACGTTTCAGCATATGGCTGATACAGCCGATCGCCTTGACGAATTTCCTGAGCAGTTTGAACCGCTGTTTGGCCTGCGCGAAATTGAAGAGCATGAGCTGACTATTGTTGAAGAGTGGTGCTTTGGCTATATGCGAGGTGTCGCGCTATCTGACTGGTCTTCATTACCGGATTCGTTAAAGCCGGCGCTTGAAGCAATTGCGTTGCACGGTACGGAAGAGAACTTTGAGGTCGTTGAGAAACTGACTCCTGAAGCATTTGACGAGAGCGTGGATGCGATCCGTCTGGCGGCTCTGGATCTGCATGCCTACTGGATGGCGCATCCACAGGAAGCGCCGGTGAAGGTTCCGTTAAAAACGGATGCCAAAATTGGGCGTAACGATCCGTGCCCATGTGGTAGTGGTAAAAAGTATAAGCAGTGCTGTCTGCATTAAGAAAAAGGGGCGTTTAGCCCCTTCGTCTTACTAACAACTTTAATGCGACTCTAAAGCTATTGTTTTAACCGACTTCAGGTAGCAGTCCTGCTGCGATAGAAAATTGCACGCCTATCACGATGATCCCGCAAATGAAAACCAGCGCCAGTGCTGGTGTACCACCCGCTACGCGCCAGGTTGTCTGTGGATTGTGTTTTCTGCTTTGCCAGACCAGCATTGACGGGATGAGCAGAGCCAGCACCGCCAGGGCAACGCCTGCATAGCCTAATGCCATCACAAAACCACGCGGATAGAAGAGAGCGAACGCCAGCGGCGGCAGGAACGTCACCACACCGGTTTGTATTCTGCCTGTTACGGTATTACGGCGCTGGAAGAGATCGGCCAGATAGTCGAATAATCCTAGTGCGACGCCAAGGAAGGATGTTGCCAGCGCGAGGTCGGCAAACAGATGCACCGCCAGCTCTACGTGTGGCGAGGCAACTACTTCACGTAACGCCTGTAACAAACCGTTTAAGCCAGCATGGTTGGCGAGCAGCCCCATAAACGTCGATGAATTGATACTGCCGAGTGTAGCGAGTTGCCAGAAAATATAGGCGACCAGTGGAATAGCGCTACCCGTGATAAACACCCAGCGCAGTTTACGGATATTACCGTTCATATAGCTGACGATGCTGGGAACGCTGCCATGAAAACCGAACGAGGTGAAAATCACCGGAATTGCGGAGAGTGCGAGGCCTTGTTGTAGCGGCAGAGTGAGAAGATTCACTTTATGGATATGCGGCATCAGCAGGGCGAGCATGACGACAAGGAAGATAATCTTGGCGCTGAATAACAGGCGATTGAACAGATCGACCAGTGATGTCCCGACACATACCACACCCCCGGCAACAAAGGTGAACAGCAGTACACCCGCCGTAGGGGATATGCTGGCACCGGTCCAGTCGCTGATGCTTGACGCCAGTAATTCACCTGCGCCACTGATGTATGCAGCCGTTAGCGCGTACATTAAAAACATCATGCTAAAGCCTGTCACCCACTGCCCGTAGCGACCAAGATAGCGTTTAGCCAGCGTGCCAAGTCCGGTGTCCGCTGGTACATGCTGATACACTTCGAGCAGCAACAGCGCGGTGTAACACATGAGTGCCCATAGCCCAACCAACAACGCCAGCGTGACGCTAAACCCCACGCCCGCCGCAGCCAACGGCATCGCCAGCATACCGGCGCCAATCGTGGTTCCCGCCACGATAAAAATACTACCCAGAGTTCTATTCTTCACGCTTTCCTCTGTCCCAGAGATAATCAACGGTTATATCTGCGGCGCAGGTTAAGGCATAACGATATTTTCGTCAAATCACCGTTACAATCTGTGTACAGATTAATTTACGAATATTTGGCGGTTAAGATGTATTACAGATGATATTTTTTGTGTCCTGCCAGCATAAACCTGCGTTAGCGCAAAGCAGTGCAATATGGTTCACATTAGGCTACGGGGTTTATTAAGGAGGGAGTATGGATTCTATTCACGGTCACGAAGTGCTCAACATGATGATTGAGTCTGGCGAGCAGTATTCAAATGCCAGTCTTGAAGCGGCGATTACGTCCCGTTTTGGTGAGCAGGCGCGTTTTCATACCTGTTCTGCTGAAGGCATGACGGCGGCTGAGCTGGTGGCGTTTTTGGCGGCGAAGGGGAAATTCATTGCCAGCGATGACGGTTTTTCTACTCACGAAAGCAAGATCTGCCGCCATTAAGATCCTCGAATTACGGTGGCGGTCAGCCACCGTAATCCAACAGAATTAATTCTGTGTATCAAGCGTAGCCAGTTCTTTATCGATGAAATAAAGACCTTCACCGCTTTTTCCTGCCAGTGATAACTTATCAATAACAGATTTAAATAATTTCTCTTCTTCATGCTGTTCGGCAACATACCACTGCAGGAAATTAAATGTTGGATAATCCTGGTGAGTCATTGCCGCATGAGCCAGCTCATTAATTTTTTGCGTGATCAACTGCTCATGTTCATAGGTGACACGGAACAGTTCATCCAGAGAAGCATATTCAGCAAACGGTGACGGCACAGTATTAATGCACGGTAAGCTACCGGTATCTGTCAGGTAATCGAACAGACGCTGCATGTGCGTCATCTCTTCCTGGGCGTGGCGACGCAGAAACGCAGCGGCACCTTCGAAGCTGTGGTAGCTGCACCACGCGCTCATCTGTTGATAGAGCAGAGATGAATAAAGTTCAAGATTCATTTGCTCATTCAGTTTGTCGATCATTTCTGTTTTCAGCATGGTTCTGCTCCACGAACATTAATTATATATTTACGTGGCGCCACTATAATTTGTTATTTAATTATTTGCAAAAGGTAAAATAATAAATTTATTTATTAAAAATGAGAATGGGAATAAAACGCATTAATACTATTAAAAGAGCGATATATTCTAAATAATTTGAGTTGCAGGACAAAATGCAGCAGGTATTTTGAACAGCGCTTGCGCAGGCCCCAAAGGGGCGAGGCCGTAGGCCGAGTCACCCGGCAAGGGAGGAAATCCCCAGGAGCATAAATAACTATGTGACTGGGGTTTCTGAGTGTAGTCAACGCATCTGCAGTTTGAAGTATGACGGGTATATAAGTAATAAAAGACCAGCAAAACAATGCAGGTCAGAAAGGTTAATAGCCGAAAGGTTGTGTCTGCGACACGGCCACACCATGACACTGCCAGGCAAGCGTAATCCTGGTATTCATACACAGGGAACCTGCGTAAACGCTACAAGTTGCCACTGGCTGACCAAATGGTACAGCGCTGGCGTATCCCATCCGCTGACACTCTTTTGTTGCCGTACTCTGGGCAATATAGTTGTCTGTGCGCGCTGTTTGTAGCATTGCCTGGTTGTAAGTAAGACGAACCACGCCAGTGATGGGGCTGGCTTCGCTGACCTGCGCCTGTTTTGTGATAGTGCATCCCGTTAGCACGAGCGGCAAGAGTGCAAGAATAAGAGGCTTCATGATATCGCTCTGAAAATTCGGTGATACGTTATCCTGACTGATACAGCGACGAGTCAATGGGTTGAATAACGTGAAGATCACCTGCGATTAATCACAACGACGCTTTTGTTGTAAGGAATTCTGCCGTTTAACGGGGGAAATGTGAGCATCTCATTATTTCTTAAAACTAAATTTCATTAAATTTGAAAGTGTGTTTGAGAGATAGTAATGTGACCTGAATGTTATGACTCATAGCGGAATCCCCGCGACGCATTCAGGAGAATACAGAATGAAAATTGCATTGATGATGGAAAACAGCCAGGCAAGCAAAAACGCGATCATTCATAACGAGCTTAAGGCTGTCGCGGATGAGAAAGGATTTCCTGTCTTCAACGTTGGAATGAGTGACGAAAACGACCATCATTTGACCTATATTCACCTCGGTATTATGGCCAGCATTCTGCTCAATTCCAAAGCGGTCGATTTTGTGGTGACAGGCTGTGGCACCGGACAAGGTGCCATGATGTCGCTGAATATCCATCCTGGTGTGGTGTGTGGCTATTGTCTCGATCCGGCAGATGCCTTCCTGTTTGCGCAGATCAATAATGGTAATGCGCTCTCCCTGGCGTTCGCCAAAGGCTTTGGCTGGGGCGCTGAGCTGAACGTGCGCTACATGTTTGAAAAAGCATTTACAGGTCGTAATGGCGAAGGTTACCCGCCGGAGCGCAAAGAACCGCAGGTGCGTAACGCAGGTATTTTGAATCAGGTGAAAGCGGCAGTGGTAAAAGAAAACTATCTTGATACCCTGCGCGCTATCGATCCTGAACTGGTGAAAACCGCCGTGTCGGGCCCGCGTTTCCAACAGTGTTTCTTTGAAAATTGCCAGGACAAAGCGATCGAAGCGTTTGTCCGTAAGATCATTGGCTAAATCCTGTTGCCCGGTGGTAGCGGTCTGCCGGGCTTAACGATTTTTGTTTGATACCGCGCTTCCTGCATCGCGGGTCAGACGCAATGTATCAACCATACCAATCAGGCAAATGATGGCGATAGCCACAAATGCCAGACGAAAACTGATCCCCGGAATATTGTCCAGCGCCAACCATTCACTGATTTTATCGCCAATTCGGATCCCGATAGCCGCCAGTGATATCCCCAACCCTACCGCTAATTGTGTTGCCGTACTAAACAACGTATTGGCATAGCTCATCTGTGGTGCAGGGACATCCGCGAAGGCAAGCGTGCTGACGCCGGTAAACTGTATCGAGCGGAAAACGCCGCCCAGATATAGCACCAGTAAAATCACCCATACCGGAGTTTGTGGAGTAATAAGTGCGCAGGCCAGCAGCGCCAGAACATTCAGAGCTCCGTTAATCAACAGCAGTTTCTTAAAGCCCAGCCAGCGTATCAATGGTGTGGTGACTGGTTTAATCGTCAGGTTTCCCACAAACACTGCCAGCACCAGGGATCCGGCATGAAAGGCGTTCATGCCAAAGCCGACCTGAAACATTAACGGCAGCAGAAAAGGTACGGCGCTGATAGATGCACGAAACAGTGAGCCGCCGTACATCGTGACGCGGAATGTAGGTACCTGCATAGCCTCCAGACGAATCATCGGCCAGGCGGCATGATGAAAGTGGCGCAGAGCGAATATGAAGGTGGCAATCCCGAGAGTGAGCAGCCCGGCGGTGAGCCAACCCTGAGGCTGTTGTGAACCCAGTAACTCCATGGCGTACACCAGACTGACCATAGCGACAGACATTGCCATAAAACCGGGGAAGTCAAACGGACGGCGCTCGTCGTCATGAATATCCGGAATAATACGTAACGCAAGAGCTATCGCCAGCAGTCCCAACGGTACATTGATAAAAAAGATCCAGCGCCAGTTGGCATAGCTGGTGATAAACCCGCCGAGCGGCGGGCCGATGATCGGGGCAACCAGTGCAGGCCAGGTCAGAGTGGCAATGGCGGTGATTAATTGATGCTTTGGCGTTGTACGCAGGACGGCGAGACGACCGACCGGAACCATCAGTGCGCCGCCCACACCCTGTAATATACGCATCGCCACAAAGCCTTCGAGGCTGGTGGATAATCCGCAAAAGACGGATGCGATGGTAAATATTGCCAGCGCCAGGGTAAATACCTTACGTGCGCCAAAACGATCGGCTATCCAGCCGCTGGCGGGGATCAGGACCGCCAGCGTAATCAAATAGGCACTGATGCCGATGTTCAGGTCAACCGCCTGCACACCAAAGCTTTTTGCCATATCGGGCAGGGCGGTGGCAATGACCGTGCCATCGATAAATTCCATAAAGAAGGCCCCGGCAACGAGCAGTGCTGCCGGCGAAAGGCCACGTAATTTCTCAACCGCTAAATGTTCACTCATGTCGTGCTTGCCATCTCAAAGAAATTGACTGTTTTTTTTATTTTCAGCGCAGCTACACTGCTTGCACCGCTATCGTTTCGACAGCTGAATGGGTACTATGACGACCTTTCTATAAGGAGCTCACTATGTCCCAAACACTGAATGCCGATCAGGAACTGCTCTCGGATGTTGTTGCCTGCCAACTGGTTATCAAGCAAATTCTGGATATCATTGATGTCATTGCCCCGGTTGAAGTCCGGGAGAAAATGTCCAGCCAGCTTAAAAACATCGATTTTTCCAGTCACCCGGCGGGTGCCGATCCGGTGACTATGCGTGCAATTCAAAAAGCGGTTGCATTGATCGAACTGAAATTCACTCCGCAGAATGAGTCTCACTAAAATAAACCGTTGTTTCAGGTTTTAGAAAGGTTTTTTTGCGCCTCCCGGAACGGGAGGCGTGAACGTATAGATGACCGAGTGTAAGCCGGGTAAGGTGAATCGCATCACCATCCGGCATGAAAGCAGAGTGAATCAAAGATTAGTGCTGCTGGTAGTTAACGACATTTAGCAGGTGCTTATCCATTTGCGCCATACACAGGCCTGCCTGTTTGGCGCTACGAACTTCATCGAGAATCGTTTGTAACAGCATGCCATCCTGTTGCTGCTCTTTTTCCAGATCGTTCAGAAAATCAATGGTAGGGGCATCGTTCAATGCTTCAGCTTCGATCGCTAAGCGCGACAGCGTGCTGGAGCGCTGCTGATATTCATCAAGCGTTTTTTGAAACAACTCTTCAAGGGATGTCAGCTCATCTCCGGGAACATCGATGGCTTTCACGATAGGATTAGCGCCTGCTTTTTTCATAAAATTAAACACCCGCATCATTTGCGTCACGTTCGCCTGCGCCTGAGTACGCAGAAACGTTGCGGTGCCTGTCAGGCTATGCTCATAGCACCATTCACTAAAGTGAAGGTAGAGATTCGATGCGTAAAACTCAAGATTCATTTGCGCGTTGAGTTTGTGAACAATTCCAACTGCAGCCATATCAATATCCTTATTTCCAGAAAGAAAGCTGTACGTTACTAACGGCAGTACAACGGGCTGTCGCTGCACTTCACATCAACGTACAAGTCATACTGTTAGCAGAATAATTCCGTTCCGCCGGTCCTTTAGGTGACCAAAGAGTGATCTCTTTACCGATAACAAATAATCATAACGCCAGCCTGGTCATAAGAAAATCCTTAAAACTACATATTTATATTTTTTTACATATCGTCATAAAAATATTTGTGCATCTGTCGCCGCAGCATAGTGGGGTGTGGTTAACTAATTGATGTATCAGTAATTAATTGCGAATAAAAATAATGAAATGCTATTTCATGTCACAAAAATAAATTCTACAACAAGATAATCTGGTTCTACAGGCGATTTTCAATCATTACGCTAATGGAATTTTTCTGTTCTCAGCGACGCTGATGGAAATTATCTGGTGGTTAATTTTATGCGTCAGATCAGTTTTAACGAATTTAATTACTCTGACGGCATAAATAATTCGGTATTTGTTGTGGTGTTTATGTGGGTTAAACGAGGAGTTGTATATGAAGAAGGTTGCGGTACTGCTGGCTCCCGGTTTTGAAGAGGCTGAAGCCATTGTTACCATCGATATTTTGCGTCGTCTTAATATCGATGTTGAGACCCTGGCCTGCGCCGAGTCTCGAGCGGTAGTGAGCTATCACGATATCCCGATGGTGACCGACAGTACTCTGATGGCCCGACTGGAGACCGTTTATGACGCAGTTGTGCTGCCAGGCGGTCCACAGGGAAGCGTTAACCTTGCTGCCAGTGATGCGGTAGTCCAGTTTGTTGCTCGTCATGATGAAGCCGGGAAACTTATCTGCCCGGTTTGTTCTGCCGCAGCCCGGGTGCTGGGCGGTAACGGTTTGTTGAAAGGACGCCGCTATGTGTGCTCTGGTGAACTGTGGGCAAATGTTACTGACGGGGAATATGTTGATGCGCCCGTCGTGGAAGATGGGAATCTTCTCAGTGGTAAAGGTTTAGGGCATATTTTTGATTTTGCTTTCACGCTCTCAGCTCGTCTGTTAGATGATGACGCTTCTGTTCGCGATCACGCCGAACACATTTATTACGCATGGTAATCTCTGGATCCCCGAATGCTTCGGTATTCGGGAACAAGGATTCGCTGGCTGATGTTATGGATTAATCTGCTACTCCTTATTATTCCCTTCAGAAATGCAGCGCTTTTTTATGTCATTTCCCACTGAATTTATGTACGCAATTACTGTAATTCTGTGGTGTGATGCCGCTCTCTTATGGAGAATCAATTTCCCGCTACAACTACTCTCAGCACTGGCGTTGATCTTATCAATCAAAGTAATGCCTTGTTTTATGTCTGAATTACAAAAAATCGTTTGATTTTACCCTACATAAAAGAACGTTAAAGCTGGAGTTAACCATGCACAAATTCACTAAAGCGCTGGCGGCCATCGGTCTGGCTGCCGTTATGTCACAATCCGCTATCGCTGAATCCATGAAGCTCGGTTTCCTGGTGAAACAACCGGAGGAACCCTGGTTCCAGACAGAATGGAATTTTGCGGATAAAGCCGGTAAAGATCTTGGCTTTGAGGTAATTAAAATTGCTGTCCCGGACGGTGAAAAAACCCTTAATGCTATCGACAGCCTGGCGGCAAGTGGCGCAAAAGGGTTCGTGATTTGTACCCCTGACCCGAAACTTGGGCCAGCCATTATGGCCAAGGCACGTGGCTATGATATGAAAGTCATCGCTGTGGATGACCAGTTCGCCAACGCCAAAGGTAAGCCAATGGATACGGTACCGTTGGTAATGATGGCGGCAACAAAAATTGGTGAGCGTCAGGGACAGGAGTTGTACAACGAAATGCAGAAACGCGGCTGGGATGTGAAATCTTCTGCCGTGATGGCCATTACCGCTAACGAACTGGATACCGCACGTCGTCGTACTTCCGGATCAATGGAAGCACTCAAAGCTGCGGGCTTCCCGGAAAAACAGATCTACCAGGTTCCGACCAAATCCAATGATATCCCAGGCGCATTCGACGCCGCCAACTCCATGCTGGTTCAGCACCCAGAGGTTAAACACTGGCTGATTGTCGGTATGAACGACAACACCGTACTGGGTGGCGTTCGTGCTACTGAGGGACAAGGCTTTAAAGCTCCGAACGTGATTGGTATCGGCATTAACGGCGTTGATGCGATTAGTGAACTCTCCAAGGGTGAAGCGACCGGGTTCTATGGTTCACTGCTGCCAAGCCCGGACGTCCACGGCTATAAATCCAGCGAGATGCTCTACAACTGGGTGACTAAAGGCGCAGAACCCCCGGTCTTCACCGAAGTCACGGATGTGGTGTTGATCACCCGCGAAAACTTCAAAGAAGAACTGGCGAAGAAAGGGCTGGGCGGTAAGTAACACGACAATTGTGAAACGTCTGTCCGACCTGCTAACTCCAGGTCGGACAAGGCAACGCCGCCATCCGGCAACAGGTTAGAACGATACTGACTCACGGAGACGTTATGCAACAGTCTACCCCGTATCTCTCATTTCGTGGCATTGGCAAAACCTTTCCTGGCGTTAAGGCGCTAACGGATATCAGCTTTGACTGCTATGCCGGTCAGGTGCATGCCCTGATGGGTGAAAATGGCGCCGGGAAATCAACATTATTAAAAATTCTCAGCGGTAACTATGCGCCAACGACGGGTTCTTTGGTGATCCGCGGACAGGAGGTTTCCTTTGCGGATACAACCACCGCGCTGAACGCCGGTGTCGCCATAATTTATCAGGAGCTGCATCTGGTGCCGGAAATGACCGTCGCCGAGAACATCTATTTAGGCCAGCTTCCGCACAAGGGTGGAATTGTTAATCGCTCGCTACTGAACTACGAAGCGGGTCTGCAGTTAAAACATTTAGGGATGGATATCGATCCGTCCACCCCATTGAAATATCTCTCTATTGGTCAGTGGCAAATGGTGGAGATTGCGAAAGCGTTGGCGCGCAATGCCAAAATTATCGCCTTTGATGAACCAACCAGCTCCCTTTCCGCCAGGGAGATTGAGAATCTGTTTCGCGTCATTCGTGAACTGCGTAATGAGGGGCGCGTCATTCTGTATGTTTCGCACCGAATGGAAGAGATTTTCGCCCTCAGTGATGCCATCACCGTGTTTAAAGATGGTCAGTACGTTAAAACCTTTACAGATATGCAGCAGGTTGATCACGAGGCGCTGGTACAGGCAATGGTGGGGCGTGACCTCGGAGATATCTACGGCTGGAAATCCAGACCTTATGGTGCAGAACGTCTGCGTCTGCATGAGGTGAAGGCGCCCGGTGTACGTACGCCGATCAGTTTATCAGTACGCAGTGGCGAAATCGTCGGGTTGTTCGGGCTGGTTGGAGCCGGACGTAGCGAACTGATGAAAGGGCTGTTTGGAGGGACGCGGATCACCGCCGGTCAGGTATTTATTGATGAAAAGTCAATCAACATCCGTAAACCCAGCCACGCTATCGAGGCGGGGATGATGCTGTGTCCTGAGGATCGAAAAGCCGAAGGGATTATTCCTGTGCATTCGGTACGTAACAACATCAATATCAGCGCGCGTCGTAAACATGTACTTGGTGGTTGCCTGATCAACAACAACTGGGAAGAAACGAATGCCGACCACCATATTCGCGCACTGAACATTAAAACGCCGGGTGCAGAGCAATTAATCATGAACCTTTCCGGCGGTAATCAGCAGAAGGCCATTCTGGGGCGTTGGTTATCGGAAGAGATGAAAGTGATTCTGCTCGACGAACCTACGCGCGGCATTGATGTGGGGGCGAAACATGAGATTTATAACGTGATCTATGCGCTGGCGGCGCGCGGCGTTGCCGTGCTGTTTGCGTCCAGTGACCTACCGGAGGTTCTCGGTGTCGCCGACCGTATCGTAGTGATGAGGGAAGGGGAGATTGCGGGGGTGTTACTTCATGAACAGGCGGATGAACGGCAGGCGCTAAGCCTTGCTATGCCTAAAGTCAGCCAGGCTGTAGCCTGAATAAGGAGAGTATAATGTCTTCGGTTTCTACATCGGGTTCTGGCGCATCAAAATCGGCGCTAAATCTTGGCAGAATTTGGGATCAATATGGGATGCTGGTGGTTTTCGCCGCATTGTTCCTGGTTTGCGCCATCTTCGTACCTAACTTTGCCACTTTTATTAATATGAAGGGGCTGGGGCTGGCTGTTTCCATGTCGGGTATGGTCGCCTGCGGGATGCTGTTTTGCCTGGCATCTGGTGACTTTGACCTCTCGGTCGCTTCGGTAATTGCCTGCGCCGGGGTTACAACCGCTGTGGTCATCAATATGACGGAAAGCCTGTGGATTGGCGTTGCTGCAGGACTGTTGTTAGGCGTTCTGTGCGGCCTGGTGAATGGGTTCGTAATTGCACGTTTAAAAATTAATGCGCTGATCACCACGCTTGCAACTATGCAGATTGTTCGCGGTCTGGCCTACATTATCTCCGACGGTAAAGCGGTAGGGATTGAAGATGAGCGCTTCTTTGCACTCGGCTATGCCAACTGGTTAGGGTTGCCGGCACCCATCTGGCTGACGGTAGGCTGCTTTATTATTTTTGGCCTACTGCTGAATAAAACCACCTTTGGACGTAATACGCTGGCAATTGGTGGTAATGAGGAGGCTGCGCGTCTGGCCGGGGTTCCGGTAGTACGCACCAAGATAATTATCTTTATTCTTTCCGGCCTGGTATCCGCCGTTGCGGGGATTATTCTGGCATCGCGCATGACCAGCGGCCAGCCAATGACCTCTATCGGTTATGAGCTTATTGTGATTTCAGCCTGTGTTTTAGGGGGCGTTTCACTCAAAGGCGGCATCGGAAAAATCTCATATGTAGTCGCCGGGGTGCTGATTCTTGGAACCGTTGAAAACGCGATGAACCTGCTGAACATTTCTCCGTTTGCACAATATGTGGTTCGAGGCTTAATCCTGCTGGCGGCGGTGATCTTCGACCGTTACAAACAAAAAGCGAAGCGTACTGTTTGATAATTTCATTGCCAACTTTTTAGTCTAGCTTCTCCTCATCGCCAGCCGCTATACCGGCTGGCGATTGTTTTTCCAAATGGCGAGCCTGGTCACACTGTCTATACTTATATCCGTCATACATCACATATACGGCGCGATCCGCGCGTCGCACAGACAATGATGAGGAGGAGATTCGGGTGACAGCATCGCTAACCGTAACCCCTGAGCTATCTGCAAACTGTGCTTATTTTTTCGATCTTGATGGAACCCTGGCAGAGATTAAACCGCATCCTGATCAGGTAGTTGTCCCTAAGACAGTCCTGCATTTGTTACATCGCCTGGCGGCGCAAAATGCGGGAGCACTGGCATTGATTTCAGGGCGCTCAATGGCTGAGCTTGACGTACTCACTACTCCCTTTCGCTTTCCGCTTGCCGGAGTGCATGGGGCAGAACGCCGCGACATCAATGGCCATGCCCATATTGTGAGTCTACCTCAGGATGTTGAACGTGAAATTGGTGTGCTACTAAATGCGGCGATGGCAGAACTGCCAGGCACCACGCTTGAAGCAAAAGGCATGGCTTTTGCCCTGCATTATCGACAGGCTCCTGAGCATGAGGCGGCGCTGTTGGCACTGGCTCAGCACATCATCCATAAATGGCCGCAGCTTGCGCTACAGCCTGGGAAATGCGTCGTGGAGATTAAACCAAAAGGTACGAATAAAGGAGAAGCTATAGATGCATTTATGCAGGAAGCCCCTTTTGCCGGAAGAGTACCCGTTTTTATTGGTGATGACCTGACGGATGAGGCCGGTTTTAGAGTAGTGAACCGCGCCGGCGGTATTTCCGTAAAGGTGGGAAGCGGGGTGACTCAGGCGACATGGCGTCTGGCAGGCGTAACAGATGTTTGGCGCTGGCTGGAGCAAATCAACTGTCCGCAGCAAGAACAAAAAACAACGAATGACAGGAGAGATAGCTATGAGCCGTTTAGTCGTAGTATCTAATCGAATTGCCTCACCGGATGATAAAGGGAACGCAGGTGGTCTTGCAGTCGGTGTACTGGGCGCTCTTAAGGCCGCAGGCGGGCTATGGTTTGGCTGGAGCGGTGAAACAGGCAATGAAGATAAACCGCTAAAAAAAGTTACCCGCGGCAATATTACCTGGGCATCGTTTAATCTGAGCGAACAGGATTACGAAGAGTATTACTGTCAGTTTTCGAACGCCGTTTTATGGCCTGCATTTCACTACCGGCTGGATCTGGTGCAGTTTCAGCGTCCTGCATGGGAAGGCTATCAGCGGGTGAATGCCTTACTGGTTGATAAACTGCTGCCACTGCTTAGTGATGACGACATCATCTGGGTTCACGACTACCATTTACTCCCGTTTGCCAGTGAACTGCGTAAGCGTGGTGTGAATAACCGTATTGGTTTTTTCCTGCATATTCCTTTTCCGACGCCGGAAATTTTCACCGCGCTACCGCCACACAAAGTATTGCTTGAGCAGTTGTGTGATTTTGATTTACTCGGATTCCAGACCGAAAATGATCGTCAGGCTTTTCTCGATTGTCTGAGCGCTCAAACCAGAGTGACCACACGCGACAAACATCACCATGCCTGGAATAAAGCGTTTCGCACTGAGGTGTATCCTATCGGTATTGCGCCGGATGAAATCGCCAAACAGGCGGCAGGGCCGCTTCCGCCGAAAATGGCGCAGTTAAAGGCTGAATTAAAGAATGTGAAGAATATATTTTCCGTCGAGCGGCTGGATTACTCCAAAGGCCTGCCGGAGCGATTTCAGGCCTATGAGTCTTTGTTAGAAAATTACCCTCAGCACCACGGTAAGATTCGTTATACACAGATAGCGCCGACATCGCGCGAAGAAGTTCAGGCTTATCAGGATATTCGTCATCAGCTAGAGACCGAAGCCGGGCGAATTAACGGCAAATATGGTCAACTGGGCTGGACGCCTCTCTACTACCTGAACCAGTACTTTGACCGCAAATTGCTGATGAAGATTTTCCGTTACTCGGATGTTGGGCTGGTTACGCCATTACGGGACGGCATGAATCTGGTGGCAAAAGAGTTTGTCGCCGCACAGGATCCTGCCAATCCCGGCGTACTGGTGTTATCACAGTTTGCCGGGGCGGCGAATGAGCTGGCCTCCGCGCTGATCGTTAACCCTTACGATCGGGATGACGTTGCCAGCGCGTTGAACAGAGCGTTAATCATGCCGCTTGATGAGCGTATTTCGCGTCACGCCGGGATGCTGGAGACGATTGTCAAAAACGATATCGACAACTGGCAGGCCAGTTTTATTCGTGACCTAAAAAAGGTCGCGCCACGTCATGCTGAAAGCCAGCCGCACGACAACGTGGCCTCATTGCCCAAACTGGCCTGAAATCCGATGCTCGGTGATTAGTCACCCGCCAGCGGAACCAGCAGCACATCCACCTGACTTGCGCTGACAACGCTTTTCGCTGAGCAGGATGCTCGCGAAAAGAAGCTCTGGTTATGGTTGCCATAAATGACAAGATCGACAGCGTGCTTGCGGCACACGTCGAGAATATGTTCGTTCAGTGCCCCATAGGTGATGAAGGTGTTCTCAATGGGGTACTGAGCCTCTTTACTGAGCTTATCAATAAAATCCTGTGTCTCTTCTTGCATCACTTCACGAAGGTCTTCCAGCATTGGTGCAGCGAATTGATTATACAGTTCAGGGTCCGAGACAAGGGTTATCAGGCTAATACGGGCATTGACAGGGCGAGCGATAGAAACGGCCTTCGCTAACAGCTGGTGGCTTTCGGGGGTGGCTGCAACAGCGACAAGAATGTGCGCATAGCTCATAACTCGCTCCTTTATATAAGAATTATGAGAGAACTTTCATGTTTACTCGGGTTAGCTCAATACTGCATCGTTTCACCTGACAATAGTGTGAATGCCATCATGATTATTCATTAATTATTCTTATAAATAGAATAATCACGTCAAATGAGCCTGAAATGCATTCAGGTGATTTAAGTGAAATCAACTGCTAATGAAAACAATGTGTTAATAAAAATTAAACATTAATTAACATTTAAGATGTCGTCACCATGCGGTATTAATTAATTGACCTTAATATTTAAGTTGTTGTTTATAAAGCATTTAATGAAATAACGTTTCATAGTGAATAAGTTATTCAGCATGTTATTTCAGTGCGTGATATTAACGCAGGTAAATAAGATGCTATTCGGTTTCATTGCAATAATATTCGTACGCATGGAATTGAAATGAAGAACGATAGTTCAAAAAACAAGCAAAGTAAAAGCCACGCTGATGGATTTATGTTAATCCTTTAGCTGCTTTATGTGATCTGTGTCACATATTCTTTAAATTCGCAGCATCGCTCCGTTGTATGTGTAACGGGTGGCGGGTAGAGTTGCGTCGAATTAGGAAAAATCTTAGACATTTGTAAGAATTGATGTGAGCTTGTAAGGAACGCGGCCTTCTTAAAAGGGAATGTTTACACAACGCGTAAGTGCCGTAACGCTGCTATGTATTTGACCTTTTGTTTTTTTTTACCGGGCCTTCCCGGCGACATCACGGGGTGCGGTTTTACCGCATAAAAATCATGTTGGTTATTATGGATGCAAATAATGCATACATCCGAGTTGCTGAAACACATTTATGACATCAATTTGTCATATTTATTGCTTGCACAGCGTTTGATCGTTCAGGATAAAGCATCCGCGATGTTCCGCCTTGGTATCAGCGAAGAGATGGCGGACACGTTGGCAACACTAACACTTCCTCAAATGGTCAAACTGGCTGAAACAAATCAACTGGTATGTCATTTCCGTTTCGATGATCACCAAACTGTTACTCGACTGACGCAAGATTCTCGCGTTGACGATCTTCAGCAAATTCACACCGGTATCATGCTTTCAACGCGTCTGTTAAGCGACATTGATGATGCGGCGCGTAAGAAAAGGGCTTGATGATGAGCGAAAAAAGCATTGTTCAGGAAGCGCGTGATATCCAGCTAGCGATGGAATTAATCACATTGGGCGCCCGTTTGCAAATGCTGGAAAGCGAAACGCAGTTAAGCCGTGGCCGACTCATTAAGCTCTACAAAGAATTACGCGGTAGCCCTCCGCCAAAAGGGATGCTCCCTTTCTCAACCGACTGGTTTATGACGTGGGAGCAAAATATACATGCTTCTATGTTTTGCAACGCCTGGCAGTTTCTTCTTAAAACGGGTCTGTGCAGCGGCGTGGATGCCGTAATTAAAGCCTACCGTTTATATCTTGAACAGTGTCCGCAGCCTGAGGAAGGACCCTTGCTGGCGTTAACACGCGCGTGGACTCTTGTGCGCTTTGTCGACAGTGGCTTGCTGGAACTGTCCACCTGCAACTGCTGCGGCGGGAATTTTATTACTCACGCGCATCAACCAGTGGGCAGCTTTGCATGTAGTTTATGCCAGCCGCCATCGCGGGCCGTAAAAAGACGTAAACTTTCCCAGAATGCTGCCGATATTATTCCACAACTGCTGGATGAACAGATCGAACAGGCTGTTTAACTGATACGGTGTGGATAAACACTCCAGCAGCGGTAAGAGATTACCGCTGCTTTTTTTTGTCCTGACCTCTGAGTTAACTGCCCGACTGCGCATCCTGTCATAGTCAATTGCGAAAGGATGATGTCGTGCTTATCTTATTAGGTTACCTGGTTGTTATTGGTACAGTTTTCGGCGGTTATATGATGACCGGCGGACACCTTGGGGCACTCTATCAACCGGCTGAGCTGGTGATCATCGGTGGTGCGGGTATTGGGGCATTCATCGTCGGCAATAACGGCAAAGCCATCAAAGGGACGATGAAAGCGATCCCGTTGCTTTTTCGTCGCTCGAAATACACCAAAGCCATGTATATGGATCTGCTGGCACTGCTTTATCGCCTGATGGCCAAGTCTCGTCAGCAGGGCATGTTCTCGCTCGAGCGTGATATTGAAAACCCAAAAGAAAGTGAAATTTTCGCCAGTTATCCGCGCATCCTCGCGGATGCCATCATGCTTGATTTTATCGTCGATTACCTGCGCCTGATTATCAGCGGCAATATGAATACGTTTGAAATTGAAGCCCTGATGGACGAAGAAATTGAGACTCATGAGAGTGAAGCTGAAGTCCCGGCCAACAGCCTGGCGATGGTCGGTGATTCTTTACCCGCATTCGGTATCGTGGCGGCAGTTATGGGCGTTGTGCATGCACTTGCCTCAGCCGATCGTCCGGCGGCTGAACTGGGTGCGCTGATTGCGCACGCCATGGTAGGAACCTTCCTCGGTATTTTACTGGCCTATGGATTCATTTCTCCGCTTGCCAGCGTACTGCGCCAGAAGAGTGCTGAAACGACCAAAATGATGCAGTGCGTGAAGATCACTCTGCTCTCAAACCTGAATGGCTATGCCCCTCCTATTGCCGTCGAATTTGGTCGTAAAACGCTGTATTCCAGTGAGCGTCCTTCGTTTATCGAACTGGAAGAACATGTTCGTGCGGTGAGAAACCCGACTCCGCAGCAAACGACCGAGGACGCATGAAAAATCAGGCCCATCCTATTATCGTCGTAAAACGACGAAAACATAAAAATCACGGCGGTGGGGCGCATGGTTCATGGAAAATTGCCTACGCCGATTTTATGACTGCGATGATGGCCTTCTTTCTGGTGATGTGGCTGATTTCCATTTCCAGCCCGAAAGAGTTGATCCAGATTGCAGAGTATTTTCGTACCCCTCTGGCCACTGCGGTGACCGGTGGAAATCGTATTTCGAATAGCCAAAGCCCAATACCTGGCGGCGGGGACGATTACACCCAGCAACAGGGTGAAGTGAATAAGCAGCCGAATATCGATGACCTGAGAAAGCGCATGGAGCAGAGTCGCTTGAGTAAATTACGCGGTGATCTGGACCAGTTAATCGAGTCCGATCCTAAACTGCGAGCGCTACGTCCGCATTTGAAGATTGATTTAGTTCAGGAAGGGCTGCGGATTCAGATTATCGACAGCCAGAACCGCCCGATGTTTAAGACTGGCAGCGCCGAGGTTGAGCCTTACATGCGCGATATCCTGCGAGCCATTGCACCTGTCCTGAATGGGATCCCTAACCGCATCAGTCTCTCCGGCCATACGGATGATTATCCTTATGCCAACGGTGAGAAAGGGTACAGCAACTGGGAGTTGTCTGCCGATCGCGCCAATGCATCGCGTCGCGAGCTGGTCAGCGGAGGCCTGGACACGGGAAAAGTATTACGGGTGGTAGGCATGGCCGCCACGATGCGTCTGAGCGATCGCGGTCCTGAGGACGCCATCAACCGCCGTATAAGTCTGCTGGTACTCAATAAGCAGGCGGAAGAGGCCATTTTGCATGAAAACGCTGAAAGCCAGAATGAGCCGGTAAGTGTATTACAACAGCCTGCGGCAATGCCGTCGGCAAGCGTTCCCACATCGCCACCAGCCAATCCGAGGTGATAGCGTGAGCATGGATATTAGCGATTTTTATCAGACCTTTTTTGATGAAGCTGACGAACTGTTGGCCGACATGGAGCAGCACCTGCTTGATTTGGTTCCTGAAGCCCCGGATTCCGAACAACTGAATGCCATTTTTCGTGCAGCGCACTCGATTAAAGGCGGCGCGGGCACCTTCGGCTTTACTATTTTGCAGGAAACGACCCATTTAATGGAAAACCTGCTGGATGAAGCGCGGCGTGGCGAGATGCAGCTCAATGCCGACATTATCAACCTGTTTTTGGAAACGAAAGATATTATGCAGGAACAGCTCGACGCCTATAAAAACTCAGAGGAGCCGGATGCCGCCAGCTTTGAGTACATTTGTAATGCGTTACGACAGTTAGCGCTCGAAGCCAAAGGCGAAACCGCACCGGCGGTCGTCAACTCCGCCAAACTGAGCGTTGTTGACAGTGCGGCGATGCAGGAAGAGGCGATGGCACCAGACGCCCCGACAGCAGGTGAAGAGGTCAAAAAACGTATTGTTCTCTCGCGTCTGAAAGCCAGTGAAGTAGATTTACTGGAAGAGGAACTGGGGAATCTGGCGACCTTGACGGATGTGGTAAAGGGAAGCGATTCGCTGTCGGCAACGCTCGATGGTGACCTCGCAGAAGATGACATTATCGCCGTGCTCTGCTTCGTGATCGAAGCCGATCAGATTGAATTTGAAACCGTCACTTCAGCACCTGCTGAAGCGGAAGTTGCAGCGGTTGCCGTCGTCGACGAGCCGCAGCCGGTTGCCCCGGTGCCAGCGGTTAAAGCGGCCGCCAGTGAACCGCAACATGGACGTGCGGAACGTGAAAAACCTGCTCGTGCGAGTGAGTCAACCAGCATTCGCGTAGCGGTAGAGAAAGTCGATCAGTTGATTAACCTGGTCGGTGAATTGGTGATTACGCAGTCGATGCTGGCCCAACGTTCTAACGAATTGGATCCGGTAAATCACGGCGATCTCATCACCAGCATGGGTCAGTTACAACGTAACGCCCGCGATTTGCAAGAATCGGTGATGTCGATTCGTATGATGCCTATGGAGTACGTCTTCAGCCGTTTCCCTCGTCTGGTTCGCGATCTGGCGGGCAAACTGGGTAAACAGGTCGAGCTGACGCAGATTGGTAGCTCTACTGAACTCGACAAGAGTCTGATTGAGCGCATTATCGATCCGCTGACGCACCTGGTGCGTAACAGCCTTGATCACGGTATTGAACTGCCGGAAAAACGCCTCGAGTCCGGGAAAAGTCCGATCGGTAATTTGACGCTTTCTGCTGAACACCAGGGCGGGAATATCTGTATTGAAGTTACCGACGACGGCGCAGGCTTGAACCGTGAGCGTATCCTGGCGAAAGCTATCTCCCAGGGGATGCCGATCCACGACAACATGAGCGATGACGAAGTCGGCATGCTGATCTTCGCGCCTGGTTTCTCGACCGCCGAACAGGTAACGGATGTTTCCGGCCGTGGTGTCGGTATGGATGTGGTGAAGCGTAATATCCAGGAGATGGGAGGACATGTTGAGATCCAGTCAAAACAAGGCCAAGGTACGACTATCAGGATTTTGCTGCCGCTAACGCTGGCTATCCTTGATGGCATGTCCGTCCGCGTGGCGGATGAGGTGTTTATTCTGCCGCTGAATGCCGTCATGGAATCACTGCAACCCCGCGAAGAAGATCTCCATCCGCTGGCCGGGGGAGAACGTGTTCTGGAAGTGCGCGGCGAATATCTACCGCTGGTTGAGTTGTGGAAAGTCTTTGAAGTCGAAGGTGCAAAAACCGAAGCGACTCAGGGCATCGTGGTGATTTTGCAAAGCGCGGGGCGTCGATACGCGCTGTTGGTTGATCAGTTAATTGGTCAACACCAGGTGGTGGTAAAAAACCTGGAAAGCAACTACCGCAAAGTGCCTGGCATCTCTGCTGCAACGATCCTCGGCGACGGTAGTGTCGCGCTGATTGTCGATGTTTCTGCATTGCAGGGGTTAAACCGCGAACAACGTGTGGCGATCACAGCCGCCTGATTGAGTAAGAAAGGGAATAATATGACCGGTATGAGTAATGTAACTAAACTGGCCGGCGAACCGTCAGGTCAGGAATTCCTCGTGTTCACGCTGGGGGATGAAGAGTACGGTATCGATATCCTGAAAGTGCAGGAAATTCGTGGCTACGATCAGGTCACGCGTATCGCCAATACACCTTCTTTTATTAAAGGGGTCACTAACCTGCGCGGTGTGATTGTGCCGATCGTTGACCTGCGTGTGAAGTTCAGCCAGAGCGATGTTGATTACAACGAGAACACCGTAGTGATTGTACTGAATCTGGGACAACGTGTGGTGGGTATTGTGGTTGATGGTGTTTCTGATGTGTTGTCGCTGACTACAGATCAAATCCGTCCTGCGCCGGAATTTGCGGTCACGCTGTCAACGGAATACCTGACCGGACTGGGCGCGCTGGGCGATCGGATGCTGATTCTGGTAAATATTGAGAAGTTGCTTAACAGCGAAGAGATGGCGTTGTTGGATATTGCGGCTAATCACGTGGCATAAATAAAGCCGGAACACAGTGGCATATTTCAAAGGGCCGGGTAAGCGTTAGCGATACCCGGCTTTTTTACACCTTACACTTTCTGCTCAACCAGCTCGGGTTCTTCCTGTAGTAAACCTTCATCCTTCGCCAGCATTGCCGTAGCGATCCCGTTGCCTAAAACGTTAATCGCCGAACGTCCCATATCGAGGAAGTGGTCAATACCCATCAGTAACAGGATCCCTGCAACCGGAATATTGAAGTTCGGAATGGTCGCAGCCAGTACCACCAGCGCTGAGCGTGGCACACCTGCAATCCCTTTTGAAGCCAACATCAGCGTTAGCATCAGTACGGTAATTTCCGCGAATGAGAGGTGGATGTTATAGGCCTGAGCGATAAACATTGAGGCAAATGAGCAATACACCATCGAGCCGACCAGGTTAAACGAATAGCCGATGGGTAGCACAAACGACACAATATTGCGGGAGCAGCCAAACGTCGTTAACTGTTCCAGTGTTTTCGGATAGGCTGCCTCTGAGCTGCTGGTAGTGAAGGCGACTAACACCGGATCTTTCAGCATGCTGACCAGCCGGAACACCTCTTTCTTCAGCACGATATAACCTACAGCCAGCAATACCAGACAGGTCAGCAGGATGGCGACGTAATAGCCGCCAATAAATGAGGCGTAGTTGAGCAGAATACCCAATCCCTGCGTGGCAATGACGGAAGAGATAGCGGCGAAGATAGCCAGCGGCGCGACGTACATAACATAACCCGTCACCTTCAACATAATGTGGGAAACCACGTCCAGCGCAGCGACCAGCGGCGCGTTAAATTTCTCACCCAGCGATGCCCCACCGATACCGAAGAACATTGAGAACACGACGATTTGCAGGATCTCATTGTTTGCCATGGCGTCGGCAATGCTGGTTGGGATGGTATGAGACAGAAAACCTTTCAGGCTCATACCACCGACGGCCAGACCGGTATCCGTTGCTTCCAGCGGAATCGCCAGGTTCAGCCCGCTTCCCGGTTGCTCAAGGGAGACAACGAAAAGGCCTACCAGAATAGACAGTACAGAGGAACTGATAAACCAGATCATCGCTTTACCGCCAACGCGCCCAATAGTCGACGTTTCTCCCAGGCGCATGATACCGACAGTCAGCGTGCTAAAGACTAAAGGTGCGATGACCATTTTAATCAGCCGCAAGAAGATGTCGGTAAGCAGTGTAATATTATCAGCCCAGGTGGTAACGACACCTGGGGAGGCATAGGAGTGGATCACCGCGCCCGACAGGATCCCCGCCAGCATGAAGATCACGATAAACAACGTGAGTTTGTTTGCACTTGCCACTAAAAAGCCCTCTCAGGATTTAACATTTATTGTTCGGTTACTCATTTTTTATACTTATTAAGTGGTAACGAAATATTCATCATATAAATTGAATTAAAGCGTACTCGGATACAACTTTTTTTAATTTTTTATCCATTTTGTTGTGGTATTTGAGGCGTGATTATGTGATCGAAATCACATAGTGGCATTCAGTGATGGTCAGTTAGTCGTCGTAATAACCGTTTTCTCGTGTTATACACATGATAATTATGGTGTTTATTTGTTGGCGATTTGTGGCGTCAGCACGTTAATGTCTTCACATCAGCCTCAGCCGTTCATTTCCCCCAGGTTTTCCTTTTCGCAAACGTAAAGTTATCTCAGTGAGTGCCGATAACGTTGATAACTCGTTTTCAGGAAGGTGCCTTATGTTTAACCGTATCCGCGTTGTAACAATGCTGATGATGGTGCTGGGGGTTTTCGCACTGCTACAGCTTGTTTCCGGTGGTCTGTTGTTCTCGTCATTGCAACAGAACCAGCAAAGTTTTGTTATTTCAAACGATCTTCGACAGCAGCAAAGTGAACTCACCTCAACATGGGACTTAATGCTGCAAACGCGCATTAACCTGAGCCGTTCATCGGCGCGCATGATGATGGACGCATCTAATCAGCAGAGCAGCGCGAAAAACGATCTGCTGAAGAATGCGAAAGGCACATTGGCGCAAGCAGAAGCGCATTACGCAAACTTTAAAAACATCACTCCTTTGCCTGATATGGCAGAAGCCAGCGGCAACGTTGATGAGAAATATCAGCAGTATCATGCGGCGTTAGTGGAGCTGGTTCAGTTCCTGGAAAGCGGCAATATGGATGCATATTTCGCTCAGCCTACTCAGGGGATGCAAAACGCCCTCGGTGAAGCGTTAGGAAAATATGCCAGCGTTAGCGAAAAACTCTACCTGCATGCTTTTGATGAAAGCGCACGGGATTACCACTTTGCCCAGTGGCAGCTCGGTATTCTGGCCGTGGTACTGGTGCTGATTCTGGTGGTGGTCTGGTACGGCATACGTCATACCTTGCTCAACCCGTTGTCCCGCGTTATTGCCCATATTCGTGAGATTGCCAGCGGTAATTTAACAACATCGCTGACCGTCAGCGGGCGTAATGAAATCGGCGAACTGGCAAGCACAGTCGATCATATGCAGCGTTCGCTGATTGAAACGGTAACGCTGGTGCGTGAAGGATCCGATGCGATTTATTCCGGCACCAGTGAAATTGCCAGTGGCAACACTGACCTTTCATCCCGTACTGAGCAGCAGGCTTCTGCGCTGGAAGAAACCGCAGCCAGCATGGAGCAGCTTACGGCAACTGTTAAGCAAAACGCGGATAACGCGCGTCAGGCATCTCAACTGGCGAAAAGCGCCTCCGATACGGCCCAACATGGCGGCAAAGTGGTTGATGGTGTGGTTAACACCATGCACGAAATAGCCGACAGTTCGAAGAAAATTGCCGACATCATCAGCGTCATTGACGGTATCGCATTCCAGACCAACATTCTTGCGTTGAACGCAGCGGTAGAAGCCGCCCGTGCAGGTGAGCAGGGCCGTGGTTTTGCGGTGGTGGCGGGAGAAGTGCGTAACCTGGCGAGCCGTAGCGCGCAGGCGGCGAAAGAGATTAAAGCCTTAATTGAAGATTCTGTCTCGCGGGTCGATACCGGTTCTGTTCTGGTAGAAAGCGCCGGAGAAACCATGAATGACATCGTCAATGCAGTGACGCGCGTCACTGACATTATGGGTGAAATTGCTTCGGCTTCTGATGAACAAAGTCGCGGGATAGACCAGGTTGCGCTTGCCGTATCTGAGATGGACCGCGTGACGCAACAGAACGCCTCGCTGGTGCAGGAGTCCGCCGCCGCTGCAGCAGCACTGGAAGAACAGGCCAGTCGCTTAACCCAGTCCGTATCAACCTTCCGCCTGGCATCACGTCCAGTGTCGGCTAAATTGCGTGATACCCGGCCTTCTGCAACAACGGCTCCGGCGTCGCATCCGCGACAGACGGCTACCGAACAAGACACTAATTGGGAAACATTTTGACTGATAGTTGAACTGCGGCCCGCGCCGCCTGATGGGAGCGTTGATGTTTAATCGTATTCGAATTTCGACCACGCTGTTTTTGATTTTAATCCTCTGCGGTGTTTTGCAGATTGGCAGTAATGGCTTGTCTTTCTGGGCATTTCGGGACGGTTTTCAGAGTCTCAATCAGGTCGAACAGAGTAATCAGCAACGCGCTGCGTTGGCGCAAACCCGCGCTGTGTTATTACAGGCCAGTACAGCGTTAAACAAGGCCGGGACGCTGACTGCTCTTAGCTATCCGCCAGAGGAGATTAAAGCGCTGATGATCCTTGCGCGAGATAGCCTGGCGCAGTCTGGATTGCTGTTTAAACGTTTTATGGCGACGACTCAGAATGCGGGAGAAGGGAACGCGCTACAAAACGCGACGGAGAAAAGTTTCATCCAGTGGCATAGCGATCTGGAGCATCAGGCGACCTGGCTTGAAAGTAATCAGTTGTCAGATTTTTTGACTGCGCCAGTGCAGGCGTCTCAGGACGATTTTGATAAGAACGTTAATGCATGGCAGAGCAACATTGACCGTGTTTTGCAGACGGCAGGGGAACATAGCCAGCGTAATTACCATATGTCGGCGGTGATTTTCGCCAGCATGCTGGTGCTGGCAGTACTGTTAACAACCGCGGGATTGTTCTGGTCACGCAAAATGATTGTGCAGCCGCTGGCTATTATTGGTAGTCATTTCGACAGCATCGCGGCGGGGAACCTCGCACGACCGGTTGCGGTGTATGGCCGTAATGAAATATCAGCTATTTTTGCCAGCCTGAAGTCGATGCAACAGGCGCTGCGCACAACGGTGAATGATGTTCGCCAGGGCAGTTCCGCGATGCATACCGGGATCTCGGAGATAGCGATGGGCAATAACGATTTGTCTTCGCGTACCGAGCAGCAGGCTGCATCGCTGGCACAAACAGCAGCCAGTATGGAACAGCTTACCGCCACCGTTGGACAGAATGCCGATAATGCGCGCCAGGCATCCGGAATAGCGAAAAGTGCCGCAGACACTGCGCACAAAGGCGGTGAACAGACGGCTAAAGTCGCCAGTACGATGCATGAGATTACAGCCAGTTCGCAAAAGATAGGCGATATTATCGGCGTGATTGACAGCATTGCTTTTCAGACCAACATTCTGGCACTCAACGCCGCAGTAGAAGCCGCCCGTGCAGGTGAACAGGGGCGTGGCTTTGCCGTGGTGGCTGGGGAAGTTCGTAATCTGGCCAGCCGCAGCGCGCAGGCTGCGAAAGAAATCAAAGGACTGATTGAGGAGTCCGTCACCCGTGTGCATCAGGGATCGCAACTGGTGGATATGGCGGCGCGCACTATGACAGAGATTGTCAGCTCGGTTACCCGGGTTAACGACATTATGGGGGAGATTGCCTCGGCCTCCGATGAACAACGTAGAGGAATTGAGCAGGTGGCGCAGGCCGTCAGCCAAATGGACTCGGTGACGCAGCAAAACGCCGGACTGGTCGAAGAGGCAGCCGCTGCTACCGGGCAACTGGCCGATCAGGCCGATCATCTCTCAGCTTGCGTCGCGTTTTTTAAGCTTGAAGAGCAAACCGTAGTACAACGAGAACTGGCGCAGCCAAAGGTTGTACCTGTTGTATCCTGAATGTGATTGAGAAGGCGCTATGACATCATCTCTGCCCTCCGGGCAAACGTCATTATTGTTACAGATGACACAGCGCCTCGCGCTGTCTGACGCGCATTTTCGTCGGATATGTCAATTAATCTACCAGCGCGCGGGGATCGTGTTGGCCGACCACAAGCGGGACATGGTTTATAACCGCCTGGTTCGTCGGTTACGTACCCTGGAACTGGATGATTTTGGTCGTTATCTCAGCATGCTGGAAGCTAACCAGAACAGTGCTGAGTGGCAGGCCTTTATTAACTCCCTGACCACCAATCTGACCGCTTTTTTTCGCGAAGGGCATCATTTTCCGGTGCTGTCTGACCACGCTCGTCGACGCAACGGTGAATACCGCGTCTGGAGCGCGGCGGCGTCTACAGGGGAAGAACCCTACAGTATTGCAATTACGCTGGCTGATACCTTAGGTATGGCGCCGGGGCGCTGGCGCGTTTTTGCCAGCGATATTGATACTGAAGTGCTGGAAAAGGCCAGAAACGGAATTTATCGCCTTGATGAACTGAAAACCCTGTCGCCACAGCAGCTGCAGCGTTATTTCATGCGCGGTACCGGGCCACATGAAGGACTGGTCCGTGTACGACAAGAACTGGCGAGTCATGTTGAGTTTTCCAGTGTGAATTTGTTGGATAAAAAATACAACGTGCCCGGTCCATTCGACGCCATATTTTGTCGTAACGTCATGATCTATTTTGATAAAACGACTCAACAGGACATTTTGCACCGTTTTGTTCCACTCCTTAAACCTGACGGACTGTTATTTGCCGGTCATTCAGAAAACTTTAGCAACCTCGTGCGCGAGTTTAGCCTGCGCGGACAGACGGTGTATGCGCTAGGTAAGGATAAAGCATGAGTAAAATCAGGGTATTGTCGGTCGATGACTCCGCATTGATGCGTCAAATCATGACCGAGATTATTAACAGCCACAGTGATATGGAAATGGTCGCAACTGCGCCGGATCCGCTGGTAGCCCGGGATTTGATCAAAAAATTCAATCCCGATGTCCTGACCCTGGATGTGGAAATGCCGCGCATGGACGGTCTCGATTTTCTCGAGAAACTCATGCGTTTGCGTCCGATGCCGGTGGTGATGGTCTCTTCTTTGACCGGAAAAGGCTCTGAAGTGACGCTGCGGGCGCTGGAGCTGGGTGCTATTGATTTTGTCACCAAGCCACAGTTGGGGATCCGTGAAGGGATGCTGGCCTATAGCGAGATGATTGCGGAGAAAGTTCGTACCGCATCGCGCGCGCGTCTGGCGGCGCATAAGCCGATTTCTGCACCGGCGACGCTGAAAGCTGTGCCGCTGCTCAGTTCTGAAAAACTGATCGCCATTGGCGCATCGACCGGGGGAACGGAAGCTATACGCCATGTACTGCAACCACTGCCGCTTTCCAGTCCGGCGGTGATTATCACGCAGCATATGCCGCCTGGGTTTACCCGGTCGTTTGCCGAACGTCTGAACAAGTTGTGTCAGATCAGCGTGAAAGAGGCAGAAGACGGGGAGCGCGTCTTACCCGGGCATGCGTATATCGCACCTGGCGACAAACATATGGAGCTGGCCCGCAGCGGGGCCAACTATCAGATCAAAATTCATGATGGCCCGCCGGTGAACCGGCACCGGCCTTCTGTGGATGTGCTGTTTCATTCGGTAGCAAAACACGCGGGGCGCAATGCCGTGGGAGTGATCCTCACGGGGATGGGTAACGATGGCGCAGCCGGAATGTTAGCGATGCACCAGGCTGGCGCCTGGACTATCGCGCAAAACGAAGCAAGTTGTGTGGTGTTCGGCATGCCGCGCGAGGCCATCAATATGGGTGGCGTGAGCGAAGTGGTCGATCTTAGCCAGGTAAGCCAGCAGATGCTGGCGAAAATCAGTGCCGGACAGGCAATACGTATTTAATGAGGAGCAGTATTTTATGGCGGATAAAGAGCTGAGATTTTTGGTTGTGGATGACTTTTCCACCATGCGTCGCATCGTGCGTAACCTGCTTAAAGAGCTGGGATTCAACAATGTTGAAGAAGCTGAGGACGGCGTGGATGCGCTGAACAAGCTGCAGGCGGGTGGGTTTGGTTTTGTCATTTCCGACTGGAATATGCCCAATATGGACGGTCTGGAACTGCTGAAAACTATTCGTGCAGATGGTGGCATGTCCTCCCTGCCGGTGCTGATGGTGACAGCTGAAGCGAAGAAAGAAAACATCATTGCGGCAGCACAGGCTGGCGCCAGTGGTTATGTTGTGAAGCCTTTCACGGCAGCGACGCTGGAAGAGAAACTCAATAAAATCTTTGAGAAACTGGGCATGTGAGGGTGTGATGATGATGCAACCACAAATTAAACCTGTTGATGAACATTCAGCAGGGGATATCATCGCGCGCATCGGTAGTTTAACCCGAATGCTGCGTGACAGCCTGCGTGAACTGGGGCTGGATCAGGCGATTGCAGAAGCGGCGGAAGCGATTCCCGATGCGCGCGATCGTCTGGATTATGTTGTACAGATGACCGCGCAAGCGGCAGAGCGCGCACTGAACAGCGTGGAAGCCTCGCAGCCGCACCAGGATGCGATGGAAAAAGGGGCCAAAGCCCTGACCAAACGCTGGGATGAATGGTTCGAAAATCCTATTGAGCTGTCCGATGCCCGTGAACTGGTCACTGACACCCGACAGTTCCTGGGCGATGTCCCCGGTCATACCAGCTTTACCAACGCCCAATTGCTGGACATCATGATGGCGCAGGATTTCCAGGATCTGACCGGTCAGGTTATCAAGCGTATGATGGATGTTATTCAGGAAATTGAGCGTCAACTGCTGATGGTGCTGCTGGAGAATATTCCGGAGCAGGGCGCTCGTCCAAAACGCGAAAACGAAAGCTTGCTCAACGGCCCACAGGTTGATACTTCGAAAGCCGGCGTGGTGGCAAGCCAGGATCAGGTGGACGACCTGCTGGATAGTCTCGGATTCTGATACGTATTTGCCGGATGGAGATGTCCGTGCATCTTATCCGGCCTACACTTGCATGTAGGCCGGAGCTGCCAATTGGCGTTAAAGCTATAAATCCCATCTTTTTTACCGCTTACTCTTCCCATTGCTGGATTACTGTTCTGGCATCATTCTCGCCTATCTCTCGATCCAGGGTCTGA
Organism: Citrobacter sp. Marseille-Q3906; assembly: GCF_916618775.1. Taxonomy (NCBI): domain Bacteria; kingdom Pseudomonadati; phylum Pseudomonadota; class Gammaproteobacteria; order Enterobacterales; family Enterobacteriaceae; genus Citrobacter; species Citrobacter sp. Marseille-Q3906. The sequence goes on along the minus strand of NZ_CAKAKA010000002.1, from coordinate 1,978,162 downwards.
TGCGTGGCAGAAGAAAGCGACGACGACAAAACAGAAGCCCCCACACCCCACCGACTTGAAAAAGCGCGGGAAGAGGGGCAGATCCCCCGTTCCAAAGAGCTTACCTCACTGCTTATTTTGCTGGTGGGCGTGTGCATTATCTGGATCGGTGGGGAGTCGCTTGCCCGTAAACTGGCCGGAATGTTGTCTGCCGGTCTGCGCTTTGATCACAGTATGGTCAATGACCCTAACCTGATCCTCAGCCAAATCATCCTGCTGATTAAAGATGCCATGGTTGCGCTGTTACCGCTGATTACCGGCGTGGTTCTGGTGGCTTTGATCTCTCCGGTGATGCTGGGAGGCTTGATCTTCAGTGGTAAATCGCTGCAACCCAAATTCTCGAAGTTAAATCCGCTGCCGGGTATTAAGCGCATGTTTTCAGCGCAAACCGGGGCGGAGTTGTTAAAAGCGATATTGAAATCCACGCTGGTTGGCAGCGTAACCGGATTTTATCTCTGGCATAACTGGCCGGAGATGATGCGTCTGATGGCCGAGTCGCCGGTGACGGCGATGGGTAATGCCCTGGATTTAGTCGGTATGTGCGCGCTCCTGGTGGTGCTTGGGGTCATTCCGATGGTGGGGTTTGACGTCTTTTTCCAGATTTATAGCCACATTAAAAAGCTGCGGATGTCACGCCAGGATATTCGCGATGAGTTTAAAGAAAGTGAAGGTGATCCGCATGTGAAGGGAAAAATTCGCCAAATGCAGCGTGCCGCAGCGCAGCGTCGCATGATGGCGGATGTGCCGAAAGCGGATGTTATCGTGACCAACCCCACGCACTACTCGGTCGCCTTGCAGTATGACGAAAATAAAATGAGTGCGCCAAGAGTCATTGCCAAAGGCGCAGGGCTGGTGGCCTTGCGTATTCGTGAAATTGGCGCTGAGCATCGTATTCCCACTTTAGAAGCACCGCCGCTGGCGCGTGCGCTATATCGCCATGCTGATATTGGTCAGCAAATACCTGGCCAATTGTATGCGGCCGTCGCGGAAGTATTGGCCTGGGTATGGCAGCTAAAACGCTGGCGTCTGGCCGGCGGAACGCGTCCACCACAACCTGGAAATCTTCCAGTGCCAGAAGCACTGGATTTCATGAACGAGAAGAATACTGATGGCTAATCTGGTCGCGATGCTGCGTCTGCCCAACAATCTGAAATCCACGCAATGGCAAATTCTTGCCGGGCCGATCCTCATCCTGCTGATCCTGTCGATGATGGTGCTGCCGCTGCCGGCTTTCATCCTCGACTTATTGTTTACCTTTAACATTGCGCTGTCGATCATGGTACTGCTGGTGGCTATGTTTACCCAGCGTACGCTGGAATTTGCCGCCTTCCCGACGATTTTGCTGTTCACTACATTGTTACGCCTTGCGCTGAACGTTGCATCTACACGTATTATTTTGATGGAAGGTCATACCGGCTCGGCAGCGGCGGGAAAGGGAGTAGAGGCCTTTGGTCACTTTCTGGTTGGCGGTAACTTTGCTATCGGTATCGTGGTCTTCGTTATTCTCGTCATTATCAACTTTATGGTGATCACCAAAGGTGCCGGGCGTATTGCCGAGGTCGGCGCGCGCTTTGTGCTGGACGGGATGCCGGGCAAACAGATGGCAATTGACGCCGATCTGAATGCCGGACTTATTGGTGAAGACGAGGCTAAAAAACGTCGTTCAGAAGTGACGCAGGAAGCGGATTTTTACGGCTCAATGGACGGTGCGAGTAAATTCGTGCGCGGAGATGCCATCGCCGGTATTTTGATCATGGTTATCAACGTGATCGGCGGTTTGCTGGTAGGGGTTTTGCAACATGGCATGAGCATGGGAAGCGCGGCAGAAAGTTATACCCTGTTGACTATCGGTGACGGACTGGTTGCGCAAATCCCTGCTCTGGTTATCTCTACGGCGGCGGGCGTTATCGTAACCCGCGTGAGTACCGATCAGGACGTCGGTGAACAGATGGTTACCCAGCTGTTCAGTAACCCCAGCGTCATGTTGCTCAGTGCTGCGGTACTCGGCTTATTGGGTCTGGTTCCGGGGATGCCCAATCTGGTATTTCTGATGTTTACCGCAGCGTTGCTGGGCCTTGCCTGGTGGTTGCGCGGTCGTGAGAAAAAAGCGCCAGAGGAACCTCAGTCGGTGAAGATGCCGGAAAATAACTCGGTGGTGGAAGCCACATGGAACGATGTGCAACTGGAAGATTCTCTGGGAATGGAGGTTGGTTATCGCCTGATCCCGATGGTGGACTTTCAGCAGGATGGCGAGCTACTGGGGCGAATTCGCAGCATTCGCAAGAAGTTTGCCCAGGATATGGGCTTCCTGCCGCCGGTGGTACACATCCGCGACAATATGGATCTGCAACCCGCCCGCTATCGCATTCTGATGAAAGGCGTTGAGATTGGCAGCGGTGACGCCTATCCGGGGCGCTGGCTGGCAATCAACCCTGGTACGGCAGCCGGGTCGCTGCCAGGCGAAAAAACGGTCGACCCGGCCTTCGGTCTGGATGCTATCTGGATTGAAAGCGCGCTAAAAGAACAGGCACAAATTCAGGGCTTTACGGTTGTGGAAGCCAGTACCGTCGTCGCCACCCACCTTAATCACTTGATTGGTCAGTTCGCCGCCGAGCTGTTTGGTCGTCAGGAGGCGCAACAGCTGCTGGATCGCGTTTCGCAGGAGATGCCAAAACTGACTGAAGATTTAGTGCCAGGCGTCGTGACGCTGACCACGCTGCATAAAGTTCTGCAGAATTTGTTGGATGAAAAAGTGCCCATTCGAGATATGCGCACCATTCTCGAAACGCTGGCAGAGCACGCGCCTTTACAGAACGATCCGCATGAACTTACCGCCGTGGTGCGTGTTGCGCTGGGGCGGGCGATCACTCAGCAGTGGTTCCCGGGTAACGAAGAAGTTCAGGTTATTGGCCTTGATACGCCACTTGAGCGTTTGCTGTTGCAAGCATTGCAGGGCGGTGGTGGTTTGGAGCCAGGGCTGGCAGACCGACTTCTGGCGCAGACTCAGGAAGCATTATCACGTCAGGAGATGCTGGGTGCGCCGCCGGTACTGCTGGTTAATCATGCATTGCGTCCGTTACTGGCCCGCTTTCTACGTCGCAGCATACCGCAACTGGTGGTGCTGTCGAACATGGAGCTGTCCGATAACCGCCATATCCGCATGACTGCGACCATTGGGGGTAAATAATGCGCAAGTTTCTTTGGCTGTTACTCTTTCCTCTGGCGGTGCAGGCCGCCGGAGAAGGCGCCTGGCAGGCAAGCGGTATGGGCATTACCTTAAATTATCGTGGTGAGTCAGCCTCATCAGCACCGCTTGTCTCCAGCCAGCCAGTTTCCGGGTTGATGACTCTGGTAGCCTGGCGTTACGAGCTGAATGGTCCAACACCTGCGGGATTACGGGTACGTTTATGTTCTCAGTCCCGCTGTGTCGAGCTTGACGGGCAAAGCGGGACGACTCACGGGTTTAACAATGTTCCCGCCGTTGAGCCGATGCATTTTGTCTGGGAAGTCCCCGGTGGCGGACGTCTGATCCCGGCTTTGCAGGTTCAAAGTAACCAGGTGATTGTGAACTACCGTTAATTCCCTTCGTTATATCAGCCAGCAGATGAAACTGCTGGCTTCCTCGCAATTTTGACCTACCTCTTTGATTAAAAAGAAACGCTGTTTTATAAAATAGGTGACGTACGTTGCCGGACTCTTTGTGCTGTTGCCATTTCGTCAGAATTGCTGGCAGAAATAGAAAGGTTTCACTTGCTGTTAGCTTTTACTGTGACCCTGTAAGGATGCCCAATGTCAAAACGAGGATTGCGGGGCCTCCCATTAATTTGCAGGGGTAACGGCAATGAACACGCGTAAAATTAGTCTGGTAAATTATTTTGCTTACGGTTCAGGTGACTTTTTAGGAGCGGGGACAACGGCGCTAACCGCCGCATGGTTACTCTATTTCTACACTACCTTCTGTGGACTGACACCTATCGAGGCGACGTTTATTTTTGCCACCGCCAGGGTGCTGGATGCGGTGGTTAGCCCGTTAATGGGTTTTTTAACGGATAATTTTGGTTCGACCTGGCTTGGCAAGCGTTTTGGCCGCCGTAAATTCTTTATTCTTCTGGGTATTCCCTGTGTTTTTAGCTACTCACTAATGTGGGTTGGCGATATGGGGTTCTGGTATTACCTGCTGACTTATCTGCTGTTTGATGTGGTCTACACCATGATTCTGGTGCCTTATGAAACACTGGTACCGGAAATGACGGATGACTTTAAACAGAAAACCAAGTTTTCTGGTGCACGCATTTCAATGGCGCAAATGTCAGCCATTCTTGCCTCGTTCTTACCGGGAGTGCTGCTCACTCTGTTTGGTAAAGACAACCCTGTTTCATTTTTCTATGCGAGTCTGGTGTTTTCGGTGCTGTGTGCGCTGATGCTAACCTTCGTATGGTTTTTTACCTGGGAGCGTCCGCGTGAGGAATGGACCGAAGCCGCGCTTCGGGCTGAAGAAGAGAAGAAAAGCCTGAGCTTTGGTCAGAGTATGAACCGTCTGTTTGTCGAGCTAAGTTCGACGCTGCGGGTCAGGATTTTCCGCCAACATTTGGGCATGTATCTGGGTGGCTACATCGCGCAGGACGTCTTTAATGCAGTCTTTACTTATTACGTTGTTTTCGTGCTGATGCAGGATGCCTCAATGGCCTCGAATCTGCTGGGGACGATGGCTATCTTCCAGTTTATTGCGGTTATCGCCATGATACCGCTGTGCATCCGCTTTGGACCTGCGCCGTCTTACCGAATGGTGGTTGTGCTGTTCGGTTTGAGTTCACTCTCTTACGCAGTGCTCTATTACGCCGGGTTGAGCGATATTTATACCTTATTGTTGCTGGTTTCCGCCATGGCTGGTCTGGGGCGTGGCGGCATCAATTACGTACCGTGGAATACCTACACTTATATTGCCGATGTTGATGAGGTGATTACGGGTCAGCGTCGCGAAGGGATCTTCGCGGGCATTATGACGCTAACGCGCAAAGCCTCACAGGCGGGAGCCGTCATGCTGGTGGGGATTGTCATGCAGATGTCTGGATTTGTATCAGGTCAAAGCACGCAACCTGCGGCGGTCAGCCATACCATCTTGTTAATCCTGAGCTGCGGGACGCTGATTGTTCTGGCGCTTGGATTCCTCGTTTCCCTGCGTTTCAAGCTAAACCTGCAAACGCATAGCATCCTGCGTGAAGAGACTGCGAAAATGCGTGAGTCGGGTCGGGCGATGCCGGAAACGCTCACGCCACAGGTTCGCGCTACCGTAGAGATGCTGTCGGGCATGCCGTATGAATCGCTTTGGGGTAATAACAATATTGGTTACCTGAATCGTAATAAACCTGCTGCGTCACGGCTGGAACATGGCACAGCATTGAATTCGACATTGCACAGAGGTTAAGTAGATGATTGTTTACCCGGTGAAACACAGTCCGTTGTTGCGTCAGCCAGAACACTTTATTGCCAGAGATGAATTAAAAAACCTTATTAAGAAGGTGACCCATAACCTGGTCAATATCAATGATCAAACAGGTGAGTTCTTGTTGCGACTGGACGATGGACGCGTCATTGATACCAAAGGATGGGCTGGATGGGAGTGGACGCACGGTGTCGGCTTGTACGGAATGTATCAGTATTATCAGCAAACTGGCGATGAAACGATGCGCGATACCATCGACAGCTGGTTTGCCGACCGCTTTGCTGAAGGGGCTACCACCAAAAACGTCAACACCATGGCACCGTTTTTAACGCTGGCATATCGCTATGAAGAAACGCGTAATCCCGCTTATTTACCGTGGCTTGATTCCTGGGCTGAGTGGGCAATGTATGAAATGCCGCGTACTGACTTCGGCGGCATGCAGCACATTACGCTGGCGGAAGAGAATCATCAGCAGATGTGGGATGACACGCTGATGATGACGGTTTTACCGTTGGCGAAGATTGGTCAATTGCTCAACCGACCAGAGTATGTCGAAGAAGCGACGTATCAGTTCCTGTTGCATGTACAAAACCTGATGGATAAAGAAACGGGGCTGTGGTTTCACGGCTGGAACTATGAAGGGCATCATAACTTCGCCAACGCGCGCTGGGCGCGCGGGAACAGCTGGTTAACTATCGTTATTCCTGACTTCCTTGAACTGGTAGATTTACCGGAAAATAATGCGGTTCGCCGCTATCTGGTACAGGTGTTGAACGCGCAGATTGCAGCTTTGGCGAAATGTCAGGATGAGAGTGGTTTATGGCATACGTTGTTGGACGATCCGCACTCTTATCTGGAAGCCTCGGCCACTGCGGGGTTTGCTTATGGGATCCTGAAAGCAGTGCGTAAACGCTATGTCGGTCAGGAATACGCGGCTGTGGCGGAGAAGGCCATCAGAGGCATTGTGAAACATATTTCGCCGGAAGGTGAACTGCTGCAAACCTCCTTTGGTACCGGGATGGGGCACAACCTCGATTTTTATCGCCATATCCCGCTGACCTCGATGCCTTATGGACAGGCGATGGCGATGTTGTGTCTTACCGAATACTTGCGTAAGTATTTTTGATGGCGAGGCCCGATGACGCCGCAATGATCGGGCCTGGTGTTGCTGTGGCATCTGATGGTGTGTTGCTCTCCTGCGGCGCAAACAGATGATCCATGATTTGACGCATTATCGGTGCTGCGGTAACACCGTCGCTGCCGCCGTTCTCGAGAATCAACGCCACTGCGACTTTCGGGTTTTTATACGGAGCAAAAGCGGTATAGAACACATGATCCCGCAAGCGGATGGGGATCATCTTCGCATTGTAGGTCTGGTTTTCCTTCAAACTAAAAACCTGTGATGTGCCACTTTTAGCGGCAATACCATAGGGCGCGGTGTGGAAAAATTTGTAACCCGTGCCGTTCGGTTCATTCGCCATGCCAAACATCGCCTGACGCACCAGCCCCCAATAGGGAGATGCGGCAGAGGCAATTTGTGTTGACGTTTTTGGTGCCTGATAAGGTGTGACGGATTGGCCGCTTTCTTCATCTTGTAACAGGTGAGGGGAGATCACTTTCCCATTGTTAATTAGCGCCACCATGGCTTTCACCATCTGGATCGGCGTGGCTATCCAGTAACCCTGACCAATGCCGACTGAAATCGTATCACCCTGATACCAGGCTTTTTTATGTACCCGCTGTTTCCAGTCGCGGCTTGGTAACAGACCGTCGTACTCTTCATCGAGATCGATGCCGGTGGGTTTACCGTAGCCAAACTGACTGAGCGTGTTGTGTATCCGGTCTATGCCCATCATATATGCCACCTGATAGAAGAATGTATCGGCAGATTCTTCTATTGCTTTGGTCACATCCAGCATACCGTGACCGGTTTTTTTCCAGTCACGGTAATGGCGTTCAGTGCCGGGTAGCGTCCAGGTCGGGGCGCCGAAGAAGCTGGTTTGTGGCGTGATTACTCCGCTCAATAAGGCTGACATTGCCATGTATGGTTTTACGGTTGAGGCGGGGGGATACAACCCCTGCGTGACGCGGTTTATCAGCGGCAGGTCTTTATCCTGTAGTAGCTTGTTATAGTCCTGGTAGCTAATGCCTTTTACAAACGGATTCGGGTCGTAGCTGGGATTCGACACCATGGCCAGCACTGAGCCGTCGTGCGGATCTTCAACCAGTACGGCGGCACGCTGACCTGCCAACAGGCTCTCAATATATTCCTGTAAGTGTAAATCCAGCGTCAGATGAACATCCTTACCGGCGACAGGCGGTACATCTTTTAGCAAGCGCACAATGCGTCCGTGGTTATCCACTTCCACTTCCTGATACCCGGTTTTACCGTGCAGATCGTTTTCGTAGTAGTGCTCAATTCCCTGTTTGCCGATGTTATGGTCGGCGGCATAATTTTCTGCCAGCCCTTTTTTATCCAGCGCTTTTAGATCGCTGTCGTTGATTTTAGAGACATAGCCGAGTACATGCGCCAGCTCTGCACCATAAGGGTACTGGCGATCTTCATAGCTGTTGATGGTGACGCCGCTGAAATGAAACTGGTTAACCGAGAAGCGGGCGATCTCCACATCGGTCAGCGCATTTTTAAGCACCACAGGGCGATAGCGGCTGCTGGATTTCAGATCATGGCGAAACTGGTCAATATCATCCGCAGTAAGGTCAACAATTGGCGTTAACTGTTTTAGCAGTGTATCCATGTCGTTGATCTTATAAGGGGTAACTGAAATATCGTACCAGGTGACGTTGCGTACCAGTGGGATACCGTTGCGATCGTAAATGATGCCGCGTGTTGGGGCGACAGGCAGCATTTTGATGTCATTGGCATTCGAGCGGGTGGTGTAATACTGGTGCTCGCGAATTTGTAAGTTGTAGAGGTTATAGACAAGGATGCCAAAACAGATGACCACCAGGCCAAAGGCCACCATTACCCGTCGCTGAAAGAGTTTCTCTTCCGCTGCAAAATCTCTGAATGTCATTGACCCGTACCCGATTAATTCGCCGCCTAATGATACGGAGGCTGAAACGGGATAACAGACAAAAGATGTTCCATCTCTCGATGGAAATGTGTCATTCCTTGTGAATTGTTTCAGACCAGCATGTCCGGAAATAAAAAAGGCCTGAGTCCGGATTACGAACTCAGGCCTGGTATTTTTTAATATGCTTACATGCGTTCTACGGTTTCGATACCCAGTGTATCCAGACCCAGTTTCAGCGTTTTCGCCGTTAACTGTGCCAGTTTCAGGCGGCTGTTACGGATCTCTTCGTTTTCAGCGCTGAGGATTGGACAATGTTCGTAGAAGCCAGAGAACAGACCGGCAACGTCGTACAGGTAGGCACACATCACGTGCGGCGTACCTTCGCGCGCAACAACGGTCAGTGTTTCTTCAAACTGCAGCAGGCGGGCCGCCAACTGGGCTTCGCGATCTTCGCTGATAATGACCTGCGCACTGGCAAGCGCGCTTTCATCGATATCCGCTTTACGGAAAACTGACAGCACACGGGTGTAGGCATACTGCATATACGGTGCGGTATTGCCTTCAAAGGCGAGCATGTTGTCCCAGTCGAAGATGTAGTCGGTAGTACGGTTTTTTGACAGATCTGCATATTTCACCGCGCCGATACCGACCGCATTCGCCAGTTTTTCCAGTTCGTCGGCAGGCATGTCCGGGTTCTTTTCAGCCACCAGGCGACGTGCGCGCTCCAGCGCTTCATCCAGCAGATCGGCCAGTTTTACCGTACCGCCGGCACGCGTTTTGAACGGTTTACCGTCTTTACCGAGCATCATACCGAACATGTGGTGTTCCAGTGGTACGGAGTCTGGCACGTAACCGGCTTTACGCACGATAGTCCATGCCTGCATTAAATGCTGATGCTGGCGGGAGTCGATGTAATACAGTACACGATCGGCGTGCAGCGTTTCATAACGATACTTCGCACAAGCGATATCAGTCGTGGTGTAGAGATAGCCGCCATCTTTCTTCTGAATGATAACGCCCATCGGTTCGCCTTCCTTGTTTTTATACTCATCAAGGAATACAACGGTTGCGCCTTCACTCTCAACGGCCAGACCTTTGGCTTTCAGGTCAGCAACAATGCCAGGCAGCATTGGGTTGTACAGGCTTTCACCCATCACGTCATCGCGCGTCAGAGTGACGTTCAGACGATCGTAGGTTAACTGGTTCTGCGACATGGTGATGTCCACCAGCTTGCGCCACATCTCGCGGAAATAGGCATCGCCACCTTGCAATTTCACCACATAGCTACGGGCGCGCTCGGCGAATTCTTCATCTTCGTCGTAATGTTTTTTTGCATCGCGGTAGAAACCTTCAAGATCGGCCAGCGCCATCTCTCCGGCATTTTCCTGCTGTTGTTTTTCCAGCCACGCGATGAGCATACCGAACTGCGTACCCCAGTCACCGACGTGGTTCGCGCGAATCACATTATGACCAAGGAACTCCAGTGTACGTACCGCCGCGTCACCGATGATGGTAGAGCGCAGGTGACCAACGTGCATCTCTTTCGCCACGTTAGGCGCAGAGTAGTCGACGACAACGGTTTGTTTAGCGGGCTGGGTGACGCCCAAACGCTCGGAAGTCAGCGCCTGCTGGACGTGTTGCGCCAGAAATGCCGGATCGAGAAAAATGTTGATAAAGCCCGGGCCAGCGATTTCAACTTTGCTGGCAATCCCGTTGAGATCCAGATGAGTCAGCACCTGCTCTGCAAGTTGTCGCGGCGCCATACCCAGTTTTTTAGCAACTGCCATCATGCCGTTGGCCTGATAGTCGCCGAACTGTACTTTTGCTGACTGACGAACCTGCGGTTCGCAATCTGCAGGCGCGCCTGCAGCAATCATGGCCTGACTGACTTTTTCTGAGAGAAGAGCCTGAATATTCACCGGAATACCTTACATTTATGAAGCGGGTTGATGTACACCGCACCAGTTTAAGAATTTAGGGCGGGAGTATACTGCAAATGGCCGTTGCCGTCAGCATTGCGAGTGTCGCCGGCTGACTGAAATATAAACAATGTAATTACGTATAATTATTCATGTTGTATCTGAAAAAATCAGCAGTTGGATGGGGCTGCGCAACAGAGTAAATTAGCGGCTTTGAATATGGATATGAGCATTCAATATGGCTAACTGGCAGACTGTTGAAGAACTGCATGATATTTCCGCAGATTTACCGCATTTCACTCAGGCGTTAACGGAGCTTTCCACCCGTCTTGGTCTGGATATCTCATCGCTTGAAGCCGATCACATTTCTCTGCGCTGTCATCAAAATACTACCGCAGAGCGCTGGCGCCGGGGATTCGAACAGTGTGGCGAACTGCTGTCGGAAAATATCATTAACGGCAGACCCATTTGCCTGTTCAAACTGAATGGGCCGGTTTGTGTAGCACACTGGCAGTTTACAGTTGTCGAGTTGCCATGGCCGGGTGAGAAGCGTTACCCGCACGAGGGTTGGGAGCATATTGAAATCGTTCTGCCTGGCGACCCGGAATTACTTAATACCCGGGCACTGGCACTGCTGTGTGATGAGGGATTAAGTCAGCCGGGAATATTCGTCAAGACCAGTTCGCCGAAAGGAGAGCGTGAGCGTTTACCGAATCCGACGCTGGCGGTTAGCGATGGTAATGTGACCATCAAGTTTCATCCGTGGTCAATTGAAGCGATTGTGGCAAGCGAACAACAGGAGTGAGTATGGCATTGCTGGAAATCTGCTGTTACAGCATGGAGTGTGCGCGCACAGCGCAGCAATATGGCGCGGATCGCATAGAACTTTGCTCTGCCCCCAAGGAGGGAGGCTTAACGCCGTCTCTGGGCGTATTGCGGTCAGTACGTCAGCACGTTTCCATCCCTGTTAACCCAATTATCCGTCCGCGTGGGGGGGATTTTTGTTATACCGATGGGGAATTTGCCGCGATGCTTGATGATATCGCTATGGTCAAAGAGTTGGGGTTCTCAGGGGTGGTGACCGGCGTATTAGATGTCGATGGCAATATCAATATGCCGCGTATGGAAAAAATAATGGCTGCCGCCGGCCCGTTAAGCGTCACCTTTCACCGGGCCTTTGATATGTGTTCTAACCCATTAAATGCACTGAAAAATTTATCTCAATTGGGCATCGCAAGAGTACTGACTTCTGGTCAAAAATCAGACGCACAGCAAGGTTTAACAAAAATAATGGAACTTATTGCGCAGGAGGGTGCTCCAATCATTATGGCCGGAGCGGGGGTTCGCGCCGCGAATTTGTCGCAGTTCCTCGACGCCGGAGTGCAGGAAGTCCACAGTTCTGCCGGAGTATGGCTGGCTTCACCCATGCGTTATCGCAATTCGGGGTTGTCGATGTCTTCGGATGCACAAGCGGATGAATATTCCCGCTATGCGGTAGACGGGGCGGCGGTTGCTGAAATGAAAGCAATCATTGCATGCCATCAGGCCAGCTGATTTTTACCGTTGCATCATGTCGCCCAATATGATGCTTGCTCGTACCAGGCCCCTGCAATTTCAACAGGGGCCTTTTTTTCTCCTTCATATTCCAAGCCGCAGCGGTGTTGGCTGCCTTGCTGCAACTTGAACTATTTTGGAGAAGTGGTGCTATACGTAACAGCTATCTGGCAATCCATTACGGTTTACGCGCAATCAAAACCGCACGTAATGGGGCGGGGTAGCCTTCAACCGTTTTGCTGTGGTCGTTCGGGTCAAGGAAGTCGGCCAGTGATTCGGTAATCATCCACTCGGTACGGCGCTGTTCTTCTGTGCTGGTAACACTCACGTCAGCGATACGCACATCCACAAATCCACATTTTTCCAGCCAGTTTTTAAGCGCCAGCGCAGAAGGAATAAAATAGACGTTACGCATTTGCGCGTAGCGGTCACCCGGCACCAGCACGGTGTTTTCGTCACCTTCGACCACCAGCGTTTCCAGCACCAGTTCACCATCTTGTACCAGTTGATCTTTCAACTGCCAGAGATGTTCCAGCGGAGAACGGCGGTGATAAAGCACGCCCATCGAGAAAACGGTATCAAATGCTTTTAGCGCCGGAAGCTGCTCAATACCCAGCGGCAGCAGGTGTGCGCGTTGGTCGTTGCCTAAAAGCTTACGTACCGCTTCAAACTGACACAGGAACAGCTGCGTAGGATCAATCCCCACCGCCAGATGCGCACCTGCGCCAATCATGCGCCACATGTGGTATCCGCTGCCACAGCCAACATCAAGAATGGTTCGCCCGGTTAGATCAGACAGATGCGGCAAAACGCGATCCCATTTCCAGTCAGAGCGCCATTCGGTATCGATATTCACACCGTACAGCGAGTAGGGCCCTTTACGCCACGGCATCAAGTTACGCATCAGGGTATCGATGCGTTTGCGCTGCCCTTCACTCAGTGGCTCTGCACTTTCGGCGGTCACGCTGTGCAGTAAATCCAGACGATGTGGCGTCAGCTCCGGTAAAAACTCGACCGCGTTCGACCACTGCTTAAACAAGCCATGTTGATCTCGCTGCCAGGCGGCAATTTGCGCCGGTAGTGTTTCCAGCCAATGAGAAAGATGATTCTTGGCGATTAGCTGATAAAAGTTACCAAAGTCGATCATGCAGAAACCTCAGCTTTGAGCGCTACCAGAGAACCAAAATTGAAGCACTGGAACCACAGTTCGCTGTGTTCAAAGCCGGCCTTGCGCAGACGCGCTTTGTGAGTTTCAACAGAGTCGGTCAGCATCACGTTTTCCAGCATGCTGCGCTTCTGGCTGATTTCCAGTTCGCTGTAGCCATTTGCCCGTTTGAAGTCGTGGTGCATGTTGAACAGCAGTTCGCCAACGTGGGTATCTTCGAAGCTGAATTTCTCTGACAGCACTAGTGCGCCACCGGGATTCAGCCCCTGATAAATCTTATCCAACAATGCCTGGCGCTCAGCCGGCTCAAGGAATTGCAGGGTAAAATTCAGCACCACCATAGAGGCGTTTTCAATAGTGATGTTGCGAATATCTCCCTCGACAATCTCGACCGGAGTCGGTGCTTTATAGGCATCAATATGGCGGCGGCAACGTTCGACCATCGCCGGGGAATTATCGACGGCGATAATTTTGCAATTATCATGATGAATATTGCGACGCACCGAGAGCGTCGCAGCGCCCAGAGAGCAGCCCAGATCATAGATCTGTGAGTGGGGTTGCACGAAACGTTCGGCCAGCATACCAATCATTGAAATGATGTTTGAGTAGCCGGGAACGGAACGCTGGATCATGTCCGGGAAGACTTCAGCTACCCGTTCATCAAAGGTCCAGTCACCCAGACTGGCGATAGGCGCAGAAAAAAGCGTGTCGCGGTGAGACATAACGTAAAAATCCGGGAAAAATAAAGTGGCGTATTGTGCGCTAATGCAGGGAGAAAACCAACTCCCAGGGCATATACCAAAGATTCGCCAGCACCATTAGCAACAGTGAACACCAGGTGGCGCTCATGCCAGAACGACGCCAGCGAAACAGGCGGTGGTGGAATCCGTAATAATGCATCAGTCGACCGGCAATCAAAATAAGCCCGCAAATATGCACCATCCACGTTTCTGCGCCGTTCATTTCCATAAATAACAGCAGCACTAATGCGACAGGAATATATTCCACTGCATTACCATGAATGCGGATAGCACTTTGCAGTTCACTAAAGCCGCCGTCGCCATAGGCAACGCGATACTGCATACGCAGGCGAACGACGTCAAAGGAGAACTTTATCAACAATAACGCACCTAATACGGCATAAAGCGCGCTTACCATACAAACTCCCTTTAAAATGGCTGATGGCACTGTCTATGATAGGTGGCATTTTCAGAAAAGAGAAGATTGCTGTGGAATAGATGGCGCTGATCCGATCTCTGGCAGCACGGTGCGCAGATCGCTCCATAGCGTATCCACCAGTTGTGGCGCTTGTGCGATGTCGGGCGTATGCAAGAACAGATATGGCGTTGAGGTCTGCCGCCAGAGCGATAGCTTTGCCAGCCAGACGGCAAAAAATTGCTGATTTTGCGCCATATCATCGCTACCGATAAACCGTACCATCGGATTGTTTGCTGTCACTACGGCATGAACCGGCACCTTCGGCTTCTTACGTTGCGCATCGCGTATGGCTTCAGTATGAGGGATTGCCGCGTGTACCGGGCGGCTATCTAAAACGACCCGATTGACCCCACGCTCATGCAGACCGCGATTAAGTTGTTTTTCTTCCTCGCCTTTGGCAAAAAACGCGGGATGACGCACTTCAACGCCGTAGGTAAAGGTTGCGGGAAGCGTATCGAGAAAATGCCACAGAGCATTGATGTCACTCGGGCCAAAAGTCGCGGGTAACTGTAGCCAGTATTGCCCAATCCGTGCTTCCAGCGGGGACATCCGCGTTAAAAATTCCTGCACTAAATCGTCGCAGTTACGCAGCGCGGCCTGATGCGAAATTGTGGCTGGAAACTTAAAGCAGAACCGAAATGCGTCTGTGGTTTGAGCATGCCAGCGAGAAACGATATCGACTTTCGGCAGCGCGTACAGAGTAGTATTGCCTTCCACACAGTTAAAGTGGCGGGCATACTCTTCCAGACTGGTGATACCCAGGCGCACCCATTTCGGGTGCGACCACTGCGGTAAGCCGATATAGATCATAGCGCTTGCAGGATCTCGTTAACGCTGCGCACGCGAGCAATACGCGGGAAAATATGCGTCATGCTGCCCTGATGTTGATCGGCACTGGCGGCGCTACAGGCGTCTTCCGCAATGATAAGGCTGAAACCCAGTTCCCAGGCGTTGCGAGCCGTTGACTCGACGCCGATATTGGTGGAGATGCCGCACAGGACGATGGTGTCGATGCCGCGACGGCGCAATTGTAGCTCAAGGTCAGTGCCGTAGAATGCTCCCCACTGGCGTTTGGTAACTTCCAGATCGCTGGCACATTTGCCCAGAGCGTGCGGGTAATCCCACCAGTTGTCGGGTAATGCTTTTGCCGGGATCTGTGCATCAACCGGCTGTTTCAACGCTTCGGCATAATTATCAGACCAGCCGACGCGAACCCACACTACTGGCGAACCGTGAGCACGAAATTTTTCCGCTAGGCTTGCCGCGCGGGCCACAACGTCGTTAGCTGTGTGAGGACCTCCGGCAAAGGGCAAAATCCCTTCCTGTAGGTCAATTGCGACAAGGGCGGTAGTTTTAGGGTTCAGTTCCAGCATGGTGACTCCAGTAAAAAAAGAATTCCGTTACACCTTAATCGCGATTCTGTGTGAAAGGGGCGACAATTTTTGTTATTTTTTGTGAGATTACGCAATACCCGCGTAGGAAACACGCGTACAGTCAGTACCGGACTTATCGTGCGGCAGAATTTCCAGTATAATAGCCGCCTTTTTTCATTCAGTTGTGACATTCAGCTAAAGCTGCGACTTCGTCATCTGCAAAGCAGGTGACAATCCGCCTGCGGCAAAGTTAAGGGATATCTCATGCGTACAGAATATTGCGGACAGCTACGCCTGTCCCACGAGGGGCAGCAGGTGACTCTGTGTGGTTGGGTCAACCGTCGTCGTGATCTTGGTAGCCTGATCTTTATCGATATGCGCGACCGCGAAGGTATCGTGCAGGTGTTTTTCGATCCGGACCGTGCGGACGCGTTAAAGCTGGCCTCCGAACTGCGTAATGAGTTCTGCATTCAGGTTACGGGCACTGTACGTGCGCGTGATGCGAAAAACGTCAACGCCGATATGGCGACCGGCGAAATTGAAGTTCTGGCGTCCGATCTGACCATCATTAACCGTTCAGATTCACTGCCGCTCGACTCTAACCATGTAAATACTGAAGAAGCGCGTCTGAAGTATCGCTATCTGGATCTGCGTCGCCCGGAAATGGCGCAGCGTCTGAAGACTCGCGCTAAAATTACCAGCCTGGTGCGTCGCTTTATGGATGACCATGGCTTCCTCGACATCGAAACCCCGATGTTGACCAAAGCTACACCGGAAGGCGCGCGCGACTATCTGGTGCCTTCACGTGTGCATAAAGGTAAATTCTACGCGCTGCCGCAGTCTCCTCAGTTGTTTAAACAGCTGCTGATGATGTCCGGCTTCGACCGTTACTACCAGATCGTCAAATGCTTCCGTGACGAAGATTTACGTGCTGACCGTCAGCCTGAATTTACCCAGATCGATGTTGAGACTTCCTTCATGACTGCACCACAGGTGCGTGAAGTGATGGAAGCTCTGGTGCGTAATTTGTGGCTGGAAGTAAAAGGTGTGGACCTGGGCGATTTCCCGATCATGACCTTTGCCGAAGCTGAGCGTCGTTACGGTTCCGATAAGCCGGATCTGCGTAACCCGATGGAACTGGTCGACGTTGCTGACCTGCTGAAATCTGTCGAATTTGCTGTGTTCTCTGGCCCGGCTAACGATCCGAAAGGCCGCGTAGCTGCCCTGCGCGTACCTGGCGGTGCCGCTCTGAGTCGTAAGCAGATCGACGACTACGGTAACTTCATTAAGATCTACGGCGCTAAAGGTCTGGCTTACATCAAAGTCACCGAGCGTGCGAAAGGTCTGGAAGGGATCAACAGTCCGGTGGCTAAGTTCCTGAATGCTTCAATCGTAGAAGCGATTCTGGAACGTACCGGCGCACAAGACGGCGATATGATTTTCTTTGGTGCCGACAACAAGAAGGTGGTTGCTGATGCCCTGGGCGCACTGCGTCTGAAACTGGGTAAAGACCTGAACCTGACAGATGAATCCAAATGGGCGCCGCTGTGGGTCATCGATTTCCCAATGTTCGAAGACGACGGCGAAGGCGGTCTGACCGCGATGCACCATCCGTTTACCGCACCGAAAGATATGACTGCCGCAGAGCTGAAAGCTGCGCCGGAAGATGCGGTTGCCAACGCTTACGATATGGTTATCAACGGTTATGAAGTGGGTGGCGGTTCTGTACGTATCCACAACGGTGACATGCAGCAGACTGTATTCGGTATTCTGGGTATTAATGAGCAAGAACAGCGCGAGAAGTTCGGCTTCCTGCTGGATGCGCTGAAATACGGTACTCCGCCGCATGCGGGTCTGGCATTTGGTCTGGATCGTCTGACCATGCTGTTGACCGGTACCGACAACATTCGTGACGTTATTGCCTTCCCGAAAACGACGGCTGCCGCGTGTCTGATGACCGAAGCGCCAAGTTTTGCCAACGAAGCTGCGCTGGCGGAACTGAGCATCCAGGTTGTGAAGAAGGCAGAGAATAACTGATATGAAGTACAAACAGCCTGTCTCGGTGTTAGTCGTGATTTATGCAAAGGACACCGGGAGAGTGCTGATGTTACAGCGACGCGACGATCCTGATTTCTGGCAGTCGGTCACCGGCAGCCTTGAAGAAGGTGAAACCGCGTCGCAAGCCGCCATGCGCGAAGTAAAGGAAGAGGTCACCATTGATGTTGCCTGCGAGCAACTGACCTTAATTGACTGCCAGCGCACGGTGGAGTTCGAGATTTTTAGTCATTTACGTCATCGCTACGCACCGGGAATCGAACGAAATACGGAATCCTGGTTTTGCCTGGCACTTCCCTCTGAACGAGAGATCTTGTTCACCGAACATCTGACCTATCGTTGGGTTGATGCAGCAGAGGCTGCACAGTTAACCAAGTCGTGGAGTAACCGGCAGGCGATTGAAGAATTTGTAATTAACGTCGCCTGAGAAGGCACGCTTTTTGGAGATATTATTTATGGCAGGTCATAGTAAATGGGCCAACACCAGACATCGTAAAGCAGCGCAGGATGCTAAGCGTGGCAAAATCTTCACCAAGATCATTCGTGAGCTGGTGACGGCGGCCAAACTTGGCGGCGGCGATCCGGATGCGAACCCGCGTCTGCGCGCAGCGGTTGATAAAGCACTGGCTAACAACATGACGCGTGACACCCTGAACCGTGCAATCGCGCGTGGCGTCGGCGGTGATGATGATGCGAACATGGAAACCATCATCTATGAAGGTTATGGTCCTGGCGGCACTGCGGTCATGATTGAATGCCTGTCTGATAACCGTAACCGTACCGTTGCGGAAGTGCGCCATGCGTTCACCAAAACCGGTGGCAACCTGGGCACCGACGGTTCCGTTGCTTACCTGTTCAGCAAAAAAGGCGTGATTTCCTTCGAGCAGGGCGACGAAGACACCATCATGGAAGCGGCGTTGGAAGCGGGTGCTGAAGACGTTGTAACCTTCGACGACGGTGCAATTGACGTTTACACCGCGTGGGAAGAGATGGGTAAAGTGCGTGATGCACTGGAAGCTGCAGGTCTGAAAGCAGACAGCGCTGAAGTGACGATGATCCCGTCAACCAAAGCGGATATGGATGCAGAAACTGCGCCGAAACTGATGCGTCTGATCGATATGCTGGAAGACTGCGACGACGTTCAGGAAGTTTATCATAACGGTGAGATCTCTGATGAGGTTGCCGCTACGTTAGAATGATGTGGTTAAGCCATAAACTAACAGGAGATGCGTGATGTCTATTATTCTCGGCATTGACCCGGGATCGCGCATCACCGGTTATGGCGTAATCCGTCAGGTTGGCAGACAGCTAACCTATCTCGGTAGTGGGTGTATTCGCACTAAAGTTGACGATCTGCCGTCTCGCCTGAAGCTGATTTATGCGGGCGTTTCGGAAATAATCACCCAGTTTCAGCCAGATTATTTCGCCATAGAGCAGGTCTTTATGGCGAAAAACGCTGACTCGGCGCTCAAGCTCGGGCAAGCGCGCGGAGTAGCGATTGTTGCTGCTGTAAACCAGGACCTTCCGGTGTTTGAATATGCTGCGCGGCAGGTGAAACAAACCGTCGTAGGGATAGGCAGTGCGGAGAAAAGTCAGGTACAGCACATGGTGCGCACGTTACTTAAACTCCCGGCAAACCCCCAGGCAGATGCTGCGGATGCGCTGGCTATTGCCATCACCCACTGCCACGTCAGCCAGAACGCCATGCAAATGAGCGATACCCGGCTGAATTTAGCGCGTGGTCGATTACGTTAGTGATAAATGAGGCTGGATATCTATCCAGCCTTTTTTTATGATAGCGCATTACCTTTTAGCCCTTAACGCAGGAGCGTCACGTGATTGGCAGACTCAGAGGCATCATTCTCGAAAAACAACCCCCGCTGGTACTGTTAGAAGTAGGCGGTGTAGGCTATGAAGTCCACATGCCGATGACCTGCTTCTATGAGCTGCCGGAGTCAGGAAAAGAAGCCATTGTTTTCACGCATTTTGTCGTACGTGAAGACGCACAGTTGCTGTACGGCTTTAATAACAAACAGGAACGTACACTGTTTAAAGAGTTAATAAAAACCAACGGCGTTGGACCCAAGCTGGCACTGGCTATTCTCTCGGGTATGTCTGCGCAGCAGTTCGTTAATGCCGTTGAACGTGAAGAGCTAGGCGCGCTGGTCAAACTACCGGGTATTGGTAAGAAAACCGCTGAACGCCTGATTGTCGAGATGAAGGACCGCTTTAAGGGGCTGCATGGCGATCTCTTCACGCCGGCAGCCGATCTGGTGCTGACGTCACCTGCCGGTCCGGAAACGGATGACGCTGAGCAGGAAGCGGTTGCTGCGCTCGTGGCGTTAGGCTATAAACCACAGGAAGCCAGTCGCATGGTGAGCAAAATTGCCCGCCCTGATGCCAGCAGTGAAACCCTGATTCGTGAAGCGCTCCGCGCTGCATTGTGAGGTAAAGGATGATTGAAGCAGATCGCCTGATTTCGGCTGCCAGCACCACGCCTGAAGACCTGGTGGATCGCGCGATCCGCCCCAAATTGCTGGAGGAGTATATCGGCCAGCCTCAGGTCCGCTCGCAAATGGAAATCTTTATCCAGGCAGCGAAACTGCGCGGCGATGCCCTCGATCACCTGCTGATCTTTGGGCCTCCCGGTCTCGGAAAAACGACACTTGCCAATATCGTTGCCAATGAAATGGGGGTAAACCTGCGTACCACTTCCGGCCCGGTACTGGAAAAAGCAGGCGATTTGGCAGCAATGCTCACCAACCTTGAACCTCACGATGTCCTGTTTATCGATGAAATTCATCGCTTATCGCCCGTTGTGGAAGAGGTTCTGTATCCGGCGATGGAAGATTATCAGCTGGATATCATGATTGGCGAAGGGCCGGCTGCGCGCTCTATTAAGATTGATTTGCCACCGTTTACGTTGATCGGCGCGACAACCCGTGCCGGGTCGTTAACGTCCCCATTGCGCGATCGTTTTGGTATTGTGCAGCGACTGGAGTTCTATCAGGTTGCGGACCTTCAGCACATTGTCGGACGTAGCGCACGTTACATGGGGCTGGAAATGAGTGACGAAGGGGCGCTGGAAGTGGCTCGTCGTGCACGTGGCACCCCGCGTATAGCCAACCGCTTGCTACGTCGCGTACGAGATTTTGCCGAAGTGAAGCATGACGGAACAATCTCGGCGGATATTGCTGCCCAGGCGCTGGATATGCTCAATGTTGACGTCGAAGGGTTCGACTACATGGACCGCAAACTGTTGCTGGCAGTGATCGATAAATTCTTTGGTGGACCAGTGGGGCTGGATAACCTGGCCGCTGCGATTGGGGAAGAACGCGAAACCATTGAGGACGTGCTGGAACCGTATTTGATTCAACAAGGGTTCCTGCAACGTACGCCGCGAGGACGCATGGCGACGGTTCGCGCGTGGAACCATTTCGGTATTACACCGCCTGCAATGCCCTGAGTCAGCGTTATGCGTTTATCCGACCTACAATTCTGTAGGCCGGATAAGATACATCAGCATCACTATTCGCTAATGCAGCGCACTCAGCTAGCCTGCTTCTTCATCATACTGAAGATAAACAGCAGCGCAGCGCACAGCACTACTGAAGGCCCTGCTGGCGTATCATAGAAGGCTGAGAACGTTAACCCGCCTGTAACCGCTATTATTCCCACTCCAACAGCAACGCCTGCCATCTGCTCTGGCGTACGAGCGAAACGACGTGCGGTTGCTGCCGGGATTATCAGCAGTGAGGTAATAATCAGAGCCCCAACGAACTTCATCGCGACACCAATAGTTAACGCTGTCACCAGCATCAGCAGCAATTTAACGCGCTGCAGCTTCACGCCATCGACAAATGCGAGGTCCGGGCTGATGGTCATCGACAGTAAGTTGCGCCACTGCCAAAAAAGTATTGCCAGAACAATCACAACGCCAATGGCAATGGAGATCAAATCCTCCGGCGTAACAGCCAGCAAATCACCGAACAGATAAGCCATCAGATCCACGCGAATATTGGACATCAGGCTAACGACAACCAGACCCAGTGACAACGCACTGTGCGCCATAATGCCGAGTAAAGTATCGATCGCGAGGTGAGGGCGTTTCTCCAGCCACACCAGGCCAGCGGCCAGCATTAGCGTGACAGCAATGACGGCATAGAAAGGATTAACATCCAGCAGCAGGCCAAAGGCGACACCCAGCAGTGAGGCATGCGCCAGTGTATCGCCAAAATAGGACATACGACGCCAGACAACAAACGAGCCGAGCGGGCCGGCAGCGCAGGCCAGCATGATCCCGGCTAACCAACCGGGCAATAACAATTCAATCATGAGTGACCATTTCCCCGACGTAATACGATACGACCCTGTAAATCGTGGCGATGATTATGGTTGTGGCGGTATATTCCGAGTTGTTCGGCGCCGCGCTGCCCGAACATAGAGATGAATTCCGGATGCATAGAAACCACTTCCGGCGTGCCGGAGCAGCAAATGTGATGGTTCAGACACAGTACTTCATCTGTTTTTGCCATCACCAGATGCAGGTCATGAGAAACCATCAGTACGGCACAGTCCAGTTCACGTCGCAGTTGATCAATAAGGTCGTACAAAGCGACCTGACCATTCACATCGACTCCTTGAGTCGGCTCATCAAGCACCAGTAACTGGGGTTTGTTTAGCAATGCGCGGGCCAGCAGAACACGCTGTGTTTCTCCGCCAGACAGCTTTTGCATTGGCGCATTCATCAGGTGTCCGGCCTGAACGCGTTTGAGAGCAGGAAGAATATCTGCTTTTTGCGTGTCTGGACGTAAGCGTAGAAAACGGCTTACCGTTAGTGGCAGCGTGGTGTCGAGGTATAGTTTTTGTGGCACATAGCCAATTCGCAACTGTCCGTTGCGCGTGATAACTCCTTCATCAGCCGCTACCAGCCCCAGGACAACGCGCACCAGCGTAGACTTCCCGGCGCCATTCGGGCCGAGGAGCGTTAAAATTTTACCGGGTCGAAGCTCAAGCGATACGTCAGAAAGGACGCGGCGTTGACCATAAGAGACCGAGACATTTTCCAGTGAAACCAAAGTCGTCATATCAATTTTAGTCTTGCAGAAGTTATAGAATGTTATAATATCACATTTCTCACATTCATTACGATGATTGGTCGCATTATGTTACATAAAAATACGCTTCTTTTCGCAGCATTATCCGCTGCTCTTTGGGGTAGTGCAACACAGGCTGCAAATGCCGCTGTGGTGGCCTCTCTCAAGCCACTAGGTTTCATCGCTTCAGCGATTGCTGATGGGGTAACAGACACCCAGGTTCTCCTGCCTGATGGCGCATCCGAACATGATTATTCATTACGTCCATCAGACGTAAAACGCTTACAGGGCGCGGACTTAGTTGTCTGGATTGGCCCAGAAATGGAAGCGTTTATGGAAAAATCCGTCAAGAATATTCCTAATGGAAAACAGGTAACGATTGCGCAGCTCTCCGACGTGAAACCGTTGCTCATGAAAGGGGCTGACGATGACGATGACGATCATGGGCACGGTGATGCACATGGTGAAAAAAGTGACGAACATCACCATCATGGTGATTACAACATGCATCTTTGGCTCTCCCCAGAGATAGCGCGGGCTTCAGCGGTTGCAATCCATGAAAAATTAGTGGAACTTATGCCGCAAAGTCGAGCCAAACTTGACGCCAACCTGAAGGATTTTGAGGCACAATTAGCCGCAACCGATAAGCAGGTAGGTAACGAGCTCGCGCCGCTCAAGGGTAAAGGTTATTTCGTTTTTCATGATGCTTACGGCTACTACGAAAAACACTACGGACTAACACCGCTTGGTCACTTTACCGTGAACCCTGAGATTCAGCCTGGTGCGCAGCGTTTACATGAAATAAGAACACAGTTGGTTGAGCAAAAAGCAACCTGCGTTTTTGCTGAGCCACAGTTCAGGCCAGCGGTCGTTGAAGCCGTTGCGAGAGGGACGTCCGTTCGAATGGGAACGTTGGATCCCCTCGGAACAAATATCAAACTGGGTAAAACAAGCTATTCAGCGTTTCTGAACCAATTAGCCAACCAGTATGCGAGCTGCCTGAAAGGAGATTAATGAGGAAGTGAATACGTGCAACAGATAGCCCGCTCTGTCGCTCTGGCATTTAATAATCTGCCCCGACCCCATCGCGTTATGCTGGGGTCGCTTACCGTTCTTACACTGGCCGTCGCCGTCTGGCGGCCTTATGTTTACCACCCCGAATCTGCACCAATTGTTAAAACCATCGAGCTGGAAAAAAGCGAGATCCGTTCTCTGTTGCCCGAGGCCAGCGAACCTATCGATCAGGCCGCTCAGGAAGATGAAGCAATTCCACAGGATGAGCTGGATGATAAAACCTCTGGCGAGGTTGGCGTTCATGAATATGTTGTTTCTACCGGTGATACGCTGAGCAGCATTCTGAATCAGTATGGCATTGATATGGGTGATATCAGCCAGCTTGCCGCTGCGGATAAAGAGTTGCGAAACCTGAAAATTGGTCAGCAGCTTTCCTGGACACTGAGTTCGGAAGGTGATTTACAGCGCTTGACCTGGGAAGTTTCTCGTCGTGAAACCCGCACTTACGATCGCACCGCGACGGGTTTCAAAATGAGCAGCGAAATGCAGCAGGGCGACTGGGTTAACAGCCGTATCAAAGGAACCGTGGGCGGGAGTTTTGTCGCCAGCGCAAGAGATGCCGGATTGACCAGTTCTGAAATCAGTGCGGTGATCAAGGCCATGCAGTGGCAGATGGACTTCCGTAAACTGAAAAAAGGCGATGAGTTCTCGGTTCTGATGTCTCGCGAAATGCTGGACGGGAAGCGTGAACAAAGTCAGTTGCTGGGCGTACGCTTACGCTCTGAAGGCAAAGATTATTACGCGATCCGCGCTGAAGACGGTAAATTCTATGACCGTAATGGTACGGGGCTTGCGAAAGGTTTTATGCGCTTCCCTACGGCGAAGCAATTCCGTATCTCATCGAACTTTAACCCGCGCCGCCTGAATCCTGTAACCGGACGCGTTGCACCGCATAAAGGTGTCGATTTTGCGATGCCGCAGGGGACGCCGGTACTGTCGGTGGGTGATGGTGAAGTGGTTGTCGCGAAACGCAGTGGTGCTGCTGGTTACTATGTAGCTATCCGTCATGGCCGTACCTATACCACCCGCTATATGCACCTGCGTAAGCTGTTGGTTAAGCCGGGGCAGAAAGTGAAACGTGGCGACCGTATTGCGCTTTCAGGCAACACCGGACGTTCAACCGGTCCACATCTGCACTACGAAGTATGGGTTAACCAGCAGGCCGTGAATCCGCTGACGGCAAAACTGCCGCGTACGGAAGGGTTGACCGGCTCGGATCGTACCGATTACCTGGCACAGGTGAAAGAGGTTCTGCCTCAACTGCGCTTCGATTAATAAACATACTGATGGAGCCGGTACGCAATGCGTGCCGGCTTTTTTTATTTTGTACGGGACACACTGCGCCGCTACACTATCAGCAGATTTACTTTTCGCGGCACCAGATACTGGAAGAGCATGGAAACGAAAAAAAAGAATATTGAGTACATTCCGGAGTTTCATAAATCATTTCGTCATCCGCGCTACTGGGGCGCCTGGCTGGGAGTGGCGGCGATAGCCGGGATTGCATTAACACCTGCGTCGTTTCGCGATCCTCTTCTGGCGAAGCTGGGGCGTCTTGTTGGTCGTCTGGGGAAAAGCTCCCGCCGCAGAGCGTTAATCAATTTATCTCTCTGCTTTCCTGAACGTAGTGAAGCCGAGCGCGAAGCCATTGTCGATGAGATGTTTGCGACCGCACCTCAGGCGATGGTCATGATGGCAGAGCTGGCGCTGCGTGGTCCGGAGAAAATTCAACATCGGGTAGACTGGCAAGGTCTGGATATCATTGATGAGATGCGCCAGAACAACGAGAAGGTGATTTTTCTCGTTCCTCACGGTTGGGGCGTGGACATCCCGGCGATGCTGATGGCGTCTCAGGGGCAGAAAATGGCCGCGATGTTCCACAACCAGGGAAACCCGGTATTTGATTATGTCTGGAACACAGTACGCCGTCGTTTCGGCGGTCGTTTACATGCGCGTAATGATGGTATCAAACCCTTTATTCAGTCGGTTCGTCAGGGATACTGGGGATACTATTTGCCGGATCAGGATCATGGTCCCGAGCATAGCGAGTTTGTGGATTTCTTTGCCACCTATAAAGCAACATTGCCGGCGATTGGCCGCCTGATGAAGGTATGTCATGCTCGCGTAGTGCCGCTTTTCCCGGTGTATAACGGCAAAACGCACCGTCTGACGATTCAGGTACGTCCGCCCATGGACGACATTCTGACGGCGGATGACAACACCATTGCCAGACGGATGAATGAAGAGGTGGAGATTTTTGTCGCTCCGCACCTCGAACAGTATACCTGGATTTTAAAGTTGCTTAAGACCCGTAAACCTGGCGAAATTGAGCCGTACAAACGCAAAGATCTCTACCCTAAAAAGTAAAAAAAAGCCTCTCGTCAGAGAGGCTTTTTTACATACAACCGCGTCACTATTCTACGGTCAGAATACGCGTGGTGTTAGTGGAGCCAATGGTGCTCATGACATCGCCTTGCGTCACAATAACCAGGTCACCGGAGACCAGATAGCCTTTGTCGCGCAGCAGGTTAACTGCCTCACTGGCCGCAACTACGCCGTCAGTTTCGCTGTCAAAATGAACCGGCGTGACGCCACGGTACAGAGATGTCAGGTTCAGCGTACGCTCATGACGGGACATGGCGAAAATCGGCAGACCGGAACTGATACGCGAAGTCATCAGCGCAGTACGTCCTGATTCCGTCATGGCGATAATAGCGGTCACCCCTTTCAGGTGGTTAGCGGCATACATTGCGGACATGGCAATCGCTTCTTCAACGTTATCAAACTGTACGTCGAGGCGGTGTTTAGAGACATTAATACTTGGGATTTTTTCAGCACCCAGACATACGCGCGCCATTGCCGCGACGGTTTCAGCCGGGTACTGGCCTGCGGCTGTTTCTGCCGAAAGCATCACGGCGTCGGTGCCATCCAGCACGGCGTTAGCTACGTCCATGACTTCCGCACGGGTTGGCATCGGGTTGGTGATCATCGACTCCATCATCTGCGTAGCGGTAATGACCGCACGGTTCAACTGACGAGCACGACGAATCAACGCTTTCTGAATACCCACCAGTTCCGGGTCGCCAATCTCAACGCCCAGATCACCACGAGCAACCATGACCACGTCAGACGCAAGGATGATGTCATCCATCGCATTCTGGTCACAGACAGCTTCTGCACGTTCTACTTTTGCGACAATCTTCGCATCACAACCTGCATCGCGCGCCAGACGGCGGGCATAGTTAAGATCTTCGCCACAGCGTGGGAAGGAGACCGCCAGATAGTCGACGCTTATCTGTGCGGCAGTAATAATGTCGGCCTTGTCTTTGTCGGTCAGCGCTTCAGCAGAGAGGCCACCACCCAGTTTGTTGATGCCTTTGTTGTTGGAGAGCGGGCCGCCGACGGTGACTTCGGTAAAGACTTTCATGCCCTGAACTTCCAGTACTTTTAGCTGTACGCGACCATCGTCCAGCAGCAGGATATCGCCTGGCACGACGTCGGCTGGCAGTCCTTTATAATCAATACCAACTTTTTCTTTGTCGCCTTCACCTTTACCCAGGTTGGCGTCTAACAGGAACTTGTCGCCAACATTGAGAAATACTTTACCTTCTTTAAAGGTGGATACGCGGATTTTAGGCCCCTGCAGGTCACCCAAAATGGCTACATGGCGTCCCAGTTTTGCGGCTATTTCACGGACCTTATCCGCACGCATTTTGTGATCTTCTGGAGAGCCGTGTGAAAAGTTCATACGTACGACGTTCGCACCCGCAGCGATAATTTTTTCAAGGTTGTTATCGCGGTCAGTTGCCGGGCCTAACGTGGTAACGATTTTGGTTCTGCGAAGCCTTCTGGACATGTAATACTCCGTTGACTGAAACAACTAGGTGTTGCGTGAACATTGATCCGGCCGTTCTCAAAAATTAACGGTAAAAATGAACGACCCGGATGATAAAAGGGTAGAACATTGTTATTGCTTTTAGCGGTCATTACCCTTGATGAGTAATTCTTTATCAAAACGCGATTCCTTGAGCGCTTCCTTGACACGCTTCAAGTTATCTCTAAATTTTGCCCCTCGGCGCAAAGTAAATCCCGTAGCCAGCACATCTATCACGGTCAGTTGAGCAAGTCGAGAGACCATGGGCATATAAATGTCAGTATCTTCCGGTACGTCGAGGGTAATAGCTAACGTAGCTTCTCGCGCCAGAGGCGTTCCGGGAGAAGTCAATGCGATTACCATCGCATCGTTTTCCCGTGCCAGCTGAGCCAGCTCCACCAGGCTCTTTGTTCTTCCGGTATGGGAAATGAGCACAATGACATCATCATCGCTACAATTCATACAACTCATGCGTTGCAGAACTATGTCGTCTGAATAAATAACTGGAACGTTAAAACGGAAGAATTTATTCATGGCGTCGTGCGCCACGGCTGCTGATGAACCCAGCCCAAAAAAGGCAATTTTTTTCGCCTGGGTTAATAGATCGACTGCACGATTTACCGCCGAGTTATCCAGCGACTGACGAACATGATCCAGGCTAGCCATCGCCGATTCGAAGATTTTCCCCGTGTAGGATTCTACGCTGTCATCCTCGTCCACATTGCGATTAACATAAGGGGTACCATTTGCCAGACTTTGCGCCAGATGCAGTTTAAAATCAGGAAAACCACGCGTGTCCATACTGCGACAGAATCGATTGACGGTCGGTTCGCTGACATTGGCTTCCAGGGCCAGCGTGGCAATGCTTGAATGAATTGCCTGGTCGGGTGAAGTAAGAATAACGTCGGCGACTTTACGTTCTGACTTGCTCAGATGTTCCAGTTTTAACTGGATTTTTTCCAGCATATTCATGATGTAGGTGGACTCATGGGTCATGGGCAAAAACGATTTCAACGATACAGGAAATCGAGAGATAATTTTGGTAGATAGTACCCCTGCTAAGGAAGGAACGGGGCAAAATGGACAGAAAAGTTGTTGTTTTTTTTCATTACATGATCGGAGTCGGGTTTTCCTGGTTCTTTATGGCTACGAAAAAAAGCGACTTTTTTATCCATTTTGCTGCGGTAAACGCCAACAAAGCCGTTGTTTACGGTAACAGCACGGCTGGATAAGCGTTTACGGTTCACTGAATCACGTAAAAGCAGTACAGTGCACTGTAATAAAATTACAACCAGTGTCTGGCAAAAGCACCAGGCACTTAACTGAGGAGAATGACATGGCGGTAACGCAAACAGCCCAGGCATGTGACCTGGTCATTTTCGGTGCGAAGGGCGATCTTGCGCGACGGAAATTGCTGCCTTCCCTGTATCAACTGGAAAAGGCCGGTCAGATTAGCCCGGATACCCGCATTATAGGGGTAGGACGTGCCGACTGGGACAAAGCAGCCTATACCAAGGTTGTACGCGAAGCGCTCGAAACCTTCATGAAAGAAAAGATTGATGAAGGTTTGTGGGACACCCTCAGTGGTCGCCTGGAGTTTTGTAATCTGGACGTTAATGATACCGCGGCATTTAACCGTCTGGGCGAGATGCTGGATCAGAAAGCACGTACCACTATTAACTATTTTGCTATGCCGCCAAGCACCTTTGGCGCAATCTGCAAAGGTTTGGGCGAAGCAAAACTGAACGCTAAACCTGCTCGTGTGGTAATGGAAAAACCGTTGGGGACGTCGCTGGCGACCTCCCGCGAAATCAACGACCAGGTGGGCGAGTATTTCGAAGAGTGCCAGGTTTACCGTATCGACCACTATCTCGGCAAAGAGACGGTACTGAACCTGTTGGCCCTGCGTTTTGCCAACTCCCTGTTTGTGAACAACTGGGATAACCGCACTATCGATCACGTAGAAATTACCGTGGCGGAAGAGGTGGGTATTGAAGGTCGTTGGGGTTATTTTGACCAGGCCGGTCAAATGCGCGATATGATCCAGAACCACCTGTTGCAGATCCTGTGCATGATCGCGATGTCGCCGCCGTCCGACCTGAGCGCTGACAGCATCCGTGACGAAAAAGTGAAGGTACTGAAATCACTGCGCCGTATCGATCGCTCGAACGTACGTGAAAAAACGGTTCGTGGCCAGTACACCACCGGATTTGCTCAGGGTAAAAAAGTTCCGGGGTATCTGGAAGAAGAAGGCGCGAACAAGAGCAGCAATACGGAAACCTTTGTTGCTATCCGCGTGGATATCGACAACTGGCGCTGGGCGGGTGTTCCATTCTACCTGCGTACCGGTAAGCGCCTGCCGACGAAATGCTCTGAAGTTGTTGTCTACTTCAAAACGCCTGAGCTGAATCTGTTTAAAGAATCCTGGCAGGATCTGCCGCAGAACAAACTGACAATCCGTTTGCAGCCTGATGAGGGTGTCGATATTCAGGTGCTTAACAAAGTACCGGGCCTGGACCACAAGCATAATCTGCAGATCACCAAGCTGGATCTGAGTTACTCCGAAACCTTCAATCAAACGCATCTGGCCGATGCTTACGAACGTTTGCTGCTGGAAACCATGCGTGGTATTCAGGCGCTGTTTGTACGCCGTGATGAGGTAGAAGAAGCGTGGAAGTGGGTCGACTCCATCACCGAAGCCTGGGCGATGGATAACGACGCGCCGAAGCCATACCAGGCGGGGACCTGGGGACCGGTTGCCTCCGTGGCGATGATCACTCGTGACGGTCGTTCCTGGAATGAATTCGAATAAAATATCACCTAATCATTAGGTGTTATTTTACCGGTAACATGATCTAACACAGATTGTAGAATAATTTTTGCACTTTTAAGCCTCGCGTGGATTCACCCGCGAGGCTTTTTTTATTACACTGCCTGAAACGATTTTGCCCCTGAGCTACGGCTAGTAAGCGATTCAGCATAATTTAACTATCTTGAAACGCATTGTTAATCCGACCGCTCTGACAGATAAATTTTAGGAGCCTCTATGAATCCGAATTTGTTACGCGTAACACAACGTATCATCGAACGTTCTCGTGAGACACGTTCCGCCTACCTCTCGCGCATCGAACAGGCTAAAACGACAACTGTTCACCGTTCACAGTTGGCATGCGGAAATCTGGCGCACGGTTTTGCTGCCTGTCAGCCTGACGACAAAGCATCGCTGAAAAGCATGTTGCGTAACAATATCGCGATCATTACCTCCTATAACGACATGCTTTCCGCGCATCAGCCGTATGAACATTATCCGGCTATCATTCGCAAAGCACTGCATGAAGCCAATGCGGTAGGGCAGGTTGCCGGTGGTGTGCCTGCTATGTGTGATGGCGTGACCCAGGGGCAGGATGGGATGGAGCTTTCACTGCTAAGCCGCGAAGTGATTGCGATGTCTGCGGCGGTGGGTTTATCTCATAATATGTTCGACGGCGCATTGTTCCTCGGCGTGTGCGATAAAATTGTCCCGGGCCTGGCGATGGCGGCGTTGTCCTTTGGTCATCTGCCTTCTGTCTTTATCCCATCAGGTCCGATGGCGAGCGGTCTGGCGAACAAAGAAAAAGTGCGTATTCGTCAGCTGTATGCAGAAGGAAAAGTGGACCGTATGGCTCTGCTTGAATCCGAGGCTGCGTCTTATCACGCACCAGGAACCTGTACGTTCTACGGCACCGCTAATACCAACCAGATGGTCGTTGAGTTTATGGGGATGCAACTGCCAGGCTCCTCTTTCGTACATCCGGATGCTCCGTTACGTGAAGCGCTGACAGCCGCTGCTGCTCGTCAGGTAACGCGCCTGACCGGAAATGGCAACGAATGGATGCCGATCGGCAAAATGATCGATGAAAAAGTGGTGGTCAACGGGATCGTAGCGCTGCTGGCGACAGGGGGGTCTACCAACCATACGATGCATCTGGTAGCGATGGCGCGCGCGGCCGGAATTTTGATCAACTGGGATGACTTCTCCGATCTGTCCGATATCGTGCCGCTGATGGCACGCTTGTACCCGAATGGTCCGGCGGATATCAACCACTTCCAGGCTGCAGGTGGTGTACCGGTATTAATGCGTGAACTGCTTAATGCAGGTCTGCTGCACGAAGATGTTAACACCGTAGCCGGGTTTGGTTTATCTCGCTACACCCTTGAGCCATGGCTTAACAACGGTGAGCTGGACTGGCGTGAAGGTGCCACGAAGTCTCTCGACAGCAATGTGATCGCGACTTTCGATAAGCCGTTCTCGCATCACGGCGGTACTAAAGTGCTGAGTGGTAACCTGGGACGTGCGGTGATGAAGACATCAGCCGTGCCGGTAGAGAACCAGGTCATTGAGGCTCCGGCTATTGTCTTTGAAAGTCAGCATGATGTGTTACCTGCTTTCGATGCTGGCTTGCTGGACCGCGATTGCGTGGTGGTTGTGCGCCATCAGGGACCAAAAGCGAATGGAATGCCAGAATTACATAAACTCATGCCGCCACTTGGTGTATTATTGGACCGTTGTTTCAAAATCGCGTTAGTTACCGATGGACGACTTTCAGGTGCTTCAGGTAAAGTGCCTTCAGCAATCCATGTAACCCCGGAAGCCTATGATGGCGGGCTGCTGGCTAAAGTGCGTGATGGCGACATCATTCGTGTGAATGGACAGACAGGTGAATTGACGCTGCTGGTGGATGAAGAGGAACTTGCCTCTCGTCAGCCCCATATTCCTGACCTCAGCGCTTCGCGTGTGGGAACAGGCCGTGAGATGTTCAGCGCGTTGCGCGAAAAGCTGTCCGGTGCGGAGCAGGGCGCAACCTGTATCACTTTTTAAACGACAAATTTTGTAATCAGGCGAGAGAAAACTCTGATGAAAAACTGGAAGACAAGTGCAGAAGCAATCCTGACCACTGGCCCGGTAGTACCGGTTATCGTGGTAAATAAACTGGAACACGCGGTGCCGATGGCGAAAGCGTTGGTTGCAGGGGGCGTGCGCGTTCTGGAAGTGACCTTACGTACCCCATGTGCGATGGATGCCATTCGCGCGATTGCTAAAGAAGTCCCGGACGCGATTGTCGGCGCAGGTACCGTTCTGAATCCACAGCAACTGGCGGAAGTAACGGAAGCGGGCGCGCAGTTTGCGATTAGCCCAGGTCTGACCGAGCCCCTGTTGAAAGCCGCAACTGAAGGAACTATTCCGTTGATCCCAGGTATCAGCACCGTTTCTGAACTGATGCTGGGTATGGACTATGGTTTGAAAGAGTTTAAATTCTTCCCGGCAGAAGCTAACGGCGGTACTAAAGCGTTGCAGGCGATTGCAGGTCCGTTCTCCCAGGTACGTTTCTGCCCGACCGGTGGTATCTCCCCGGCGAATTACCGTGACTACCTGGCGCTGAAAAGCGTACTGTGCATCGGTGGATCCTGGCTGGTTCCGGCAGACGCGCTGGAGGCGGGTGATTACGATCGCATCACTAAACTGGCTCGCGAAGCCGTAGAAGGCGCGAAGCAGTAAGATCTGTTGTGCCGGGCAGTGCTGCACTGACCCGGCCTGCGAATACTTTAAAATGGGCCATCGGGCCCGTTTTTTTTATCCTGCTACATTCACCTGTGCGGCGGCGTTTTTCGCGCGTTCAACCGCCTCGTCAACGTTGTCTGCCGTCGCCAGTACGACGCCTAAGCGACGGGTTCCGTCGATTTCAGGTTTACCGAACAGACGGAGTTGCAACCCTGCACCAACGGCACTGTCAATGTTATCAAATGTGACATTCTGACTGGTAAGTTGTGGCAGGATAACGGCTGATGCAGATGGCCCATACTGGCGGATTGCGCCAACCGGAAGCCCGAGGAATGCGCGAACGTGCAGGGCAAACTCGGATAGATCCTGTGAAATCAATGTCACCATACCCGTATCATGTGGGCGAGGGGATACCTCGCTGAAAATCACCTCGTCACCGCACACAAACAGCTCTACGCCAAACAATCCGTAACCGCCCAACGCCAGTACCACTTTGCGAGCGATTTCCTGTGCACGTTCCAGCGCCAGTTCGCTCATTTTCTGGGGCTGCCAGGATTCACGATAGTCGCCATCTTCCTGACGATGGCCTACCGGCGCACAAAAGTGCACACCATCGACGGCGCTTACGGTCAACAGGGTGATTTCAAAGTCGAAATTAACCACACCTTCCACGATAACGCGTCCTGCGCCCGCTCGGCCACCCTGCTGGGCATAATCCCAGGCTCTGGCAAGCTGATCGGCTGAACGGATAAAACTCTGTCCTTTTCCGGAGGAACTCATCACCGGCTTCACGATGCAGGGGAATCCAATTTCGGCCACGGCTTCGCGAAAGCGAGTTTCGCTGTCAGCAAAGCGGAATGATGAGGTCGGTAAGGACAGTTCTTCCGCGGCGAGGCGACGGATACCTTCACGATTCATGGTCAGTTGGGTCGCGCGCGCGCAAGGCACGACGTTCAGACCTTCCTGCTCCAGCGCTACCAGCGTACTCGTGGCAATGGCTTCAATCTCAGGAACGATATAGTGTGGTTTTTCGTGCGCGACAACCTGACGCAAAGCGTCACCATCCAGCATATTGATTACGTATGAGCGATGGGCAACGTGCATAGCTGGTGCGTCAGGGTAACGATCCACGGCAATGACTTCTACACCCAGGCGTTGGCATTCAATCGCGACTTCTTTACCCAGTTCACCTGATCCTAATAACATCACTCGCGTTGCTGCCGGACGCAGCGCTGTGCCTAATAACGTCATAAATTAATCCCCTGTTTTATCTGGGCGCAGTATATACGAAAACGTTTGCGTCTGTCTTTATTACCAGGTTGATTTCAAGGGTGAAAAAGAATATACTGTACATAAATACAGGTAATTTATGAGGCTGCAAAAATGGCGGTTGAAGTTAAATACGTAGTCATTCGGGAAGGGGAGGAAAAAATGTCGTTTACCAGCAAAAAGGAAGCCGATGCCTATGACAAAATGCTTGATACAGCAGATCTGCTCGATACGTGGCTGGAGCAGTCACCGGTCGCGCTGGAAGATGAGCAGCGTGAAGCGCTTTCCCTGTGGTTGGCTGAGCAAAAAGATGTGCTGAGCGCGATCCTGAAAAACGGCAAACTGCCATCCCCACAGGTGGTTGATAACGATGCTTCTGCTGAGGATGATACACAGGCTGCCTGATCCGACTTGCGCTCCTGAGGTTTTGTACCATGCTTTTCCCTGAATCATTGTGCTGTACCCAACTGATTTCACGTTGCATTAATAGCGACTGAAAGACGAAGGGGATAAAGGAGAAAAGAATGAATAAAACAAGAGCGTTGTTGAGCCTGCTGCTGTTATCTGCCAGCGTGTCAGTTTTTGCGGCTAATACGGAGAGTAAGTCAGTCAATTTTCCAAACTGTGAAGGTTTGAAAGCTGACGGTATCGCGGCAAGTGTGAAACGCGACTACCTGCAAAACCGTATTGTACGTTGGGCCGACGATCAAAAAAGGCTCGGGCAACTTGATCCTGTTGCCTGGGTGAACCCGCAGGATATTGTTGGTAAAGACGGACAATGGACGGTACCTCTTACCGTTCGTGGGAAAAGCAGCGATATTCAATATCAGGTTAAGCTTGATTGTAAAGCCGGCACGGCGGAGTACCTGCAACGTCAGTAGCTGAATTTGCACATCTTTTGATGACCTGAACACTTCCTGACATCCCCTCGGGTACGCTTTGATGATTATTCGTCTGTACTTGAGGGGCAAAATGGCTAACTGGCTGAATCAACTTCAATCTCTTCTTGGGCAAAAAGGATCATCCGGTTCATCTTCCGGTGAACAAGGACTGAGCAAACTGCTGGTTCCCGGTGCATTAGGCGGTCTGGCAGGATTACTGGTCGCCAACAAATCCTCACGCAAATTACTCACTAAATACGGTACCAGCGCACTGTTGGTTGGTGGCGGTGCGATCGCCGGTAGCGTTTTATGGAATAAATACAAAGATAAAGTCCGCGCAGCGCACCAGGATGAACCTCAGTTTGGCACGCAGAGTACACCGCTGGATGAACGTACTGAACGTCTGATCCTGGCGCTGGTATTTGCGGCTAAAAGCGATGGTCATATTGATGCTAAAGAGCGAGCCGCTATCGAACAACAGCTGCGTGACGCGGGAGTGGAAGAGCAAGGGCGTGTTCTGATTGAGCGGGCCATTGAACAACCGCTTGATCCTCAACGCCTCGCTCAAGGGATCCGCAACGAAGAAGAGGCGCTGGAAATTTACTTCCTGAGCTGTGCAGCTATTGATATCGACCACTTTATGGAGCGCAGTTATCTGAATGCGCTGGGTGATGCACTGAAGATCCCACAGGATGTTCGTGAGGGTATCGAGCAGGATCTCAAACAGCAAAAACAGGCGTTGCCGGGTTAAATAGTTACGCTTGAGGAGCACGTTTCGCTTGCATCATTGCTGACTTTTGCCACCCTTATAGGATGTTTAAGCAGAAGAACAATGACATGCTACCAAAAGCTCCTCGTATTCCACATGCCATGACGCAGCATGGCGATACTCGTGTTGATAATTATTACTGGTTGCGAGATGACACCCGCTCGCAGCCAGAAGTGCTGGACTATCTGCAACAAGAAAATGCATATGGCCGCCAGGTTATGGCTTCCCAGCAGGCATTGCAGGATCGTGTGCTGAAAGAAATTATCGACCGTATTCCCCCTCAGGATGTTTCCGCTCCTTATGTGAAAAATGGTTATCGCTACCGGCATATTTATGAACCGGGATGTGAATATGCCATTTATCAGCGCCAGTCTGCTCTCAATGAAGAGTGGGATGAATGGGATACCTTGCTGGATGGTAACCAGCGTGCAGCCCATAGCGAATTCTATACGCTGGGAGGACTCGCAATATCACCCGATAATACCGTTATGGCTCTGGCGGAGGATTACCTGTCTCGTCGGCAATATGGCATTCGTTTTCGCAATCTACAAACCGGGAACTGGTATCCGGAAGTACTGGATAATGTTGAGCCGGAATTGGTCTGGGCGAACGATTCGCAGACCTTTTATTATGTTCGCAAACATGAAACAACATTATTACCGTATCAGGTATGGCGGCATACCGTTGGATCACCATCCATTCATGATCAACTGGTGTATGAAGAAGCTGACGATATGTTTTATGTCAGTCTGCACAAAACCACCTCGCTGCATTATGTTGTTATCCATGTCGCCAGCGCGACAACCAGCGAAGTATTGTTGCTTGATGCGGAGCTGGCCGATGCCGAGCCGCTGGTTTTTTTGCCACGGCGTAAAGACCATGAGTACAGCCTTGATCACTATCAGCACGCGTTTTATCTGCGATCTAACCGTCAGGGGAAAAACTTTGGTTTGTATCGCACCCGCGTGCGTGATGAACAGGCCTGGGAAGTGCTGATCCCGCCGCGTGATAGCGTCATGCTGGAAGGATTTACGCTGTTTACCGACTGGCTGGTGGTGGAGGAGCGTCAGCGTGGTTTAACCAGTTTACGACAAATCAACCGCAAAACGCGTGAAGTGGTCGGGATTGCTTTCGACGATCCGGCTTACGTAACGTGGCTGGCGTACAATCCCGAGCCGGAGACATCGCGCCTGCGTTATGGCTATTCATCCATGACGACTCCGGACACCCTGTTTGAACTGGATATGGACACCGGAGAGCGACGTGTACTCAAACAGACGAATGTCCCCGGATTCGACGCGGCCGATTACCGCAGTGAGCATGTGTGGATCACCGCGCGCGATGGTACGGAGGTTCCTGTCTCGCTGGTTTACCATCAAAAGCATTTTCGCAAAGGGAAAAATCCCTTACTGGTTTATGGTTATGGCTCTTATGGCGCTAGCATGGATGCAGATTTCAGCAGCAGTCGCCTGAGTCTGCTGGATCGGGGGTTTGTTTATGCCATCGCCCATGTGCGGGGCGGCGGTGAACTGGGACAGCAGTGGTACGAAGATGGTAAGTTTCTGCAAAAGAAAAATACCTTTAATGATTATCTCGATGTTTGCGAGGCACTATTAAAACTGGGTTACGGTGCACCTTCACTGTGTTATGGCATGGGGGGAAGCGCTGGTGGGATGCTAATGGGGGTTGCAATTAACGAACGCCCGCAGCTGTTTCATGGTGTTATTGCACAGGTACCGTTCGTCGATGTCGTGACCACGATGCTGGATGAGTCAATTCCACTGACCACCGGGGAATTTGAAGAGTGGGGTAATCCGCAGGACGCGGAGTACTATGCCTACATGAAAAGCTACAGCCCGTACGATAATGTCACCGCGCAAGCTTATCCACATCTGTTGGTCACCACCGGGCTACATGATTCTCAGGTGCAATACTGGGAACCGGCAAAGTGGGTAGCGAAACTGCGGGAGCTGAAAACGGATGACCACCTGCTGCTACTGTGTACGGATATGGACTCCGGGCACGGGGGCAAATCTGGTCGCTTTAAATCGTATGAAGGCGTGGCCCTCGAGTTCGCTTTTTTGATAGGACTGGCGCAAGGGACACTACCCGGGCAGGCAACAACTCAGGCGTTATCGAGATAGTGCTTAAGCGTTAGTCGTAGTTCCGGGCTCATACTGTCAAGGTTATTAAACAGCCAGCGCAAATAGCCCGGATCGCGTTCAGCCACTTCTGATACCGCTTTGCCGCGGTATTTGCCAAAGGTAAATGTGGTCAACAGTGCCGGGCGACCGGTGATGTCGGCCATTTGCTCTGCCGACCAACCCGACGTGTTTATGATGTCGATCAGCAATGCCGCAGTGATGTAGCAATCGTAAAGGGCACGGTGATGATGCAGACCGGAAGGCGTCTGTACATTCAGTTTGCGGGATTTATAGAGTGCCATATTGCTGTATTTAATTCCCGGCCACAGACGGCGGGAAAGCTTCATGGTGCAAATCCACTCTCCGGGCATGTCTGGCAATACACGACGGTCAAAACTCGCATTGTGCGCTACGTACCACTCGCTGCCGTAATAATGCGGGATGACGTCTTCAATCCAGGGTTTATCCGCCACCATGGATTCGGTAATACGGTGAATTGCCATCGCCTGAGGACTAATGGGACGGTCAGGGCGCACCAGGTGGCTCATTGGATTGACAATCTGTCCGTCTACTACATCGACAGAAGCAATCTCAACAATGCCTCCCTGCAGGCCACAGGTTTCTGTATCTATTATGCGCAACATGCCAAGCTCCTGACCAAAACGACTAGCGTAATGGAATGATATCACCTTGCCAACCCTGAGAGGTGCGTTGACCGGTTAAGAGCAGTGAACCGCGGTCGGCGCGCACAATCAAACGACCGCGCTCATCCCATAAAGCGCTGCTGCCGCGCGCATTGGCCATCAGCACTGCAATGGCGAATTTATGCGAAAAACTTTGCAGTTGCGAGGTGGAGGAGAGAAGCTCAGGTTCGCTGATACACTGGCTGGTGGTGAACAGCGAAAACT
Organism: Citrobacter sp. Marseille-Q3906; assembly: GCF_916618775.1. Taxonomy (NCBI): domain Bacteria; kingdom Pseudomonadati; phylum Pseudomonadota; class Gammaproteobacteria; order Enterobacterales; family Enterobacteriaceae; genus Citrobacter; species Citrobacter sp. Marseille-Q3906. The sequence goes on along the minus strand of NZ_CAKAKA010000002.1, from coordinate 1,938,807 downwards.
CAGGGTCAATATCAATGCCTTCCGGCTGAGTATCGACAACGCTTATGGTGTTTCGCTGTCTGGCAATACAGGCTCCATGGCTCTGATGAAATGTTAACGGTGATGCCAGTCCGGGTGAAAAAAGGGCAATGCCCTTCACAAACTGGTTGTTATGTTCAACCGGTAACCCCGCAATAATGGTCATGCGATAACTCGCAGCGGCATGGGCCAGAGGTTGCAGGAGAGCCTCATCAGGAGGTGCCGGAAGAAAATCATCCCCATCGACGCATCCCAACAGCGAAAGGGAGGGGAAAACCAGCAATTCACACTGACATTTGGCAGCTGCTCTGATGAATTGCAGGTGATGCGCGACATGTTCTGTTAACGTTGTCTGTAGAGGTTCGTACTGTGCTGCGGCAATTTTCCAGTGTGACATAATGACTTCCTTTTCATAGTGTCTACAATCATCCTTAAATTATAGATTAAGAATGTGCTTATACTTTAGCAGCCACCATGTAAGGAATTGTAACGTAATATAAGGTTTATTTAACTTTCGGCTCGTAAGGTAAACGTGAGAGGGAAACCGATGCCAAACGGTGTGCGATCAGCCGCTCGCGAAACCAGTCGCGTAGATGTTCAGGTTGCTCGCGCTCGACGACTTCTGCAACGACAGGCATGTTATAGCGCTCTTTGAATGCGACACCTGCCGCGGCCAGATCAACATTGACCTTATCCATCTCATCTTGTTCAAGTTTAGCCAGGTTGATGTTCATGGGCTTCTCCTTATCTCTATTCATTGGCGCGCAAAAGTTACTAAGAGAGTGCATTAATGGCAAGCCAGAAATGATGATTCTCGACTCGATCATTGTAGAAGGTTATTCTCTACAAATTAGACATAACAAAAAGGAATAGTTGATATGCTTTCTACTGCATCTTTACTTCGCTATGCCCTCATCGCACTGACTTCCGCTCTGGCAACTCCCGCAGCGCTGGCTCATGCGCATTTGATAACGCAAAGTCCTGAGGCGGATGCGCAGATCATAGCCTCTCCCCAGGCGTTGACTCTTAATTTTTCTGAAGGCGTTGAGCCTGCGTTCAGTGGCGCAACGCTTACAGACCCAAAACAGACACAGATCAAAACCGGCAAGCCGACGCGCAATGAACAAGATAAGACGCAACTGATCATTCCGCTCGCTCAGTCACTGGATGCCGGGAAATATACGGTTGACTGGCATGTTGTATCAGTGGATGGTCACAAGACAAAAGGGCAATATACCTTTAGTGTGAAATAAACCATGCTGGCACTTACCTGGGTCGCTCTGCGTTTTATCCATTTCACCACTTTAATGCTGGTATTTGGCTGTGCGCTTTATGGTGCATGGCTGGCTCCTGTCTCAGTCCGTCGCTTGATGATGCGCCGCTTTTTGCGTTTGCAACGGCATGCCGCGACATGGAGTTTTATTAGCGCAACGCTGATGTTGGCGATCCAGGGTGGATTAATGGGATCGGGCTGGCAGGATGTTATCTCTGTAGAAATATGGGGAGCGGTTCTGCAAACGCAGTTTGGTGGCGTGTGGTTATGGCAGATTATTCTCGCGCTGGTCACGCTGGTGGTAACTATCATTGTGCCGCACAGCATGTCACGGTTGTTGCTGATTATGACAATTGCCCAGTTTATCCTATTGGCTGGTGTCGGACATGCAACCCTACATGACGGCGTCGTGCGGGCTATACAGCAGCTTAATCATGCGTTACATCTGATATGCGCTGCAGCCTGGTTTGGCGGCCTGCTGCCAGTTATTTACTGTATGAGGATGGCTAAGGGGCGTTGGCGACAGCAGGCTATTAGCACTATGATGCGATTTTCCCGCTACGGGCATCTTTTTGTTATCGGCGTATTGCTTACCGGCATGGCGAATGTGCTGTTTATTGTCGGTTTGTCAGTCCCCTGGCACGCAGCGTATGGGCAATTGCTTTTGTTAAAATGTGCCCTGGTCGCGCTAATGGTGGCGATTGCACTCGTGAATCGGTATGTTCTCGTACCACGCATGCAGCAAGATAACCGCTGTATGACTCTCTACTTTATCTGGATGACGAAGCTTGAATGGGGAATAGGGGCTGTCGTGCTGGCGATTGTCAGCCTGTTTGCAACTCTTGAACCTTTCTGATGGACTGGCAAACGTATGAAAAAAATAGTTATCTCTTTATTACTCCTGACAAGTTCAGGAGCTGCACTGGCTGCACCACAGGTCATTACCGTCAGCCGTTTTGAGGTTGGTAAAGATAAGTGGGCGTTTAATCGTGAAGAGGTGATGTTGACCTGTCGGCCTGGCAACGCACTGTATGTCATTAATCCCAGCACGTTGGTGCAATACCCACTGAATGATATTGCCAGAGAGCAGGTTGAAAACGGTAAAACGACGGCAAAACCGATCGACATTATTCAGATTGATGATCCGGCAAAACCAGGCGAAAAAATGAGCCTTGCGCCGTTTATCGAACGTGCAGAAAAGCTCTGTTAGTTGTCAGATATACCTCTCTGATTTCCAATAAAAAACCGCAAGGATCTCTCAGGAGAACTTGCGGTTTTTGCGTTGTTGCGGGTGACAATCGTCCTTTTTTTCAGGCCACTTTAGTCACGGACTGGAAAACCTGGCGCTGTCATCTATTCTTAAATGGCAGGGTAACTTAGCCTGCATTAATGCCAACTTTTAGCGCACGGCTCTCTCCCAAGAGCCATTTCCCTGGACCGAATACAGGAATCGTATTCGGTCTCTTTTTATGAGCTTATTTTCGTTGGGTTTTCTCGGTGCTTTCACGAAACCACACGAAAATTACTCGAAATTTCCATATCCTGTCTAAACCATAACATATTCTGCACCGCGTGCGTCCAGGTATTTTTTGGTCATTGTTAAATTTTTATGCCCCAGCAGTCTCTGTGCGAAATCCTCTCCACGCTCCCTTTCACACAGTCTGCTCGCCAAGCTCCTGATCTCATGGAAAGGAGGAGGGTTGGGGCCAAACTTTAACTCTGTAGAATCCCTGATATCGCTGAATCTGAACAACGATACGTCCTCTCTTCTTTGCCCGGTGACAAGTGCCAGACCACATGCATTTGCAGCCCATTCGGAATGGGCGGTTGCGGCATCCCTTATTATCTCGAACTGCTCAAGCAAAAGACGCTCACGCTTCACTTTGGGCGTCGGCGTTCTTGTCGGCTCTGCCGGATTCCTTTCAATGTAGTTATTGGCCACGATGGCCTGAGAAATAGCGTCTTTCCTGTAGAGCTTTTGGGACGAAGATTCGTTTTGCTCGGATCCACATAGATGGCATCAGGCTGAACCTTATATTCTTTACCGTGAAGTTCCGGAGTGTGATGAATGGCCAGCTTGATGTCGCATGCCTGACGCGCTAACGGGGATTGCTGAATGCCTCGGTTAATCAGTCGCATTACATCTCCTCAAGGGGAGGGCGAACCAGTTAGCCCACGTATTACCGGTTTCATATCTGCCAGGAGGATGCTGAACTGATCGTTCAGTTCGCCACCCTGTGACTTTTCGCCGTTACAAGAACTCGCTCAACTTCCCCAAACCGTTCTGCTGCATCCGGTTCGTTCGGAGTAGGCAGGGAGTTGATCTCGGCTTCTACCTTGTTATGTGCATCCACCAGGCAATAGCGCTTAACTGCTTTGTTCTTCAATTCGGTGAACAAGGCTGAACCCAGCGTAACCTTCGCGCTTTCGATATCAGTTCGGAGTGCTTTGGCGCTGCCAACATCCTGCACAGTATCGATACGTACGCGGAAATTATCTGCCAGAGAGTCGATGTTTACTGATTTACAAAGGCGGCATGCCGGAAAAAAGCGCCCGCTCTGATGAATGGAGACGTCGCCGCAAGGACGGTTTTGCGATAGCAATTGTTGAACGAAATCAGATTGCGGCGATCCAGTCAGATAATCAGTATTTCCGCGACAATCCCTATTGATGGCGTTGAATGAATCTTATCAGGGCCTCGTTGAACCTCTCCGGTTCTTCAAGTTGCGGCGTGTGGCCGCTTTTCTCAAAAATTTCGATCTCAATGTCTCTGAAATAGCCTTGATACTCTTTCCACGATTCGATAGGTGGATTGATATAGTCGTGACGACCAAGGGCCAAGAAAACGGGCGCGCTGATCGCTGCTGCAACACATTTCATATCGAAGTCGGGAAACACCTTTCCCCAGAGCAAGTCAAATCCGACATCGTGCGTGATAACATCACGCCAGAGTGGAGCCGCGTCAAAAAATGGGTCTAACCAAGACCGGGGACCGGTTCGGAGGAGAAGATATTTGAATTGCTCCTGCGGGTGCTTTTTTGCATCCGATGAAAGCAGGGATATTGCTTTATCGTATATTTCCTGACGGAGCTTAGACGCTTCTGTCTTGAATCTTTGTTCCGATTTATCATTGAGATCGGCGCTCAAATTGGGTGGAGTGCTAATGAGTATTACATGTGATACCCGGCTAGGATACAGACGCGCGTATTCCAGTGCCATGAATCCGTTTCCAGAGTGCCCGATGATCGCCATTCTATCAACGCCAAGGGCAACACGAGACAATTCAATATCACTAACGACCTTATCTAAGGAGAAATCATCCTCTTGAACGGGTTTGCTTGCCGGAGCATAGGCTCGATGATCGATAAAGTACAGGCAAAAACGCTTTGCCAGGTCAGTCGAGAAAGTGCGGGAATAATACAGGTTGCTACCAACAATGATTGCCGCAGCCCCTGAGCCAATGACCTTATATCCAAGCTGAAATTTATCTGACTGAATTGTTCCGACCGTCACTTCCAACTCCTGGCTTGTTGTTCGTGAAGCTTTATTCGGTCTCTTTTTATCAGACTTTGATTTCAAACACTTAAGGTTCTATGCCCGAAATCTGTCCGAATTCTGATCTTTGCTGTTCATTCGTTATACCACACGTTTTTTAACAATCACAATTCATTTGCGCAGAAAATTAGATCAGCACATAGTGCTCGGATGAGGAATAAGGGGGACAGGGAGAGCTGTGCTATGGCAGGTATGAAGCATAATTTTTAATACCATGCTAACCGTGAAGCTCTCTCCCGGTTTTAGCGCACAGGATCTCGAAAACAGCCGAATTTCCATGTTCTTTCGAAACCGCAACATATGTATACAGAAAGAAGCTGCAGCAAGAAAAGATCATGTAAGGTGAAGATATAGTAGAATCTTTCTTTGTCTTGTTTAAAAAATGAATGGTTATGAATACTTATATCTATCTTGGTGCGGCTATTCTGGCTGAAGTGACCGGGACAACGTTAATGAAGTTTACCGATGGGTTCACTCGGCTATGGCCTTCTGTTGGCACAATTGTGTGTTACTGTGCTTCATTCTGGCTCCTTTCCCAGACGCTGGCGCATATACCTACAGGAATTGCATATGCTATCTGGTCTGGTGTGGGTATTGTGCTGATCAGTCTTCTTGCCTGGGTTATACATGGGCAACGACTGGATTTGCCCGCTATTATCGGAATGGCACTAATTTGTGCAGGTGTTCTCATTATTAATTTGTTATCGCGAAGCGCAGTACATTAAATAAAATAGCCCGATGGGATAGGCTCTAAGATCACCGCATGAACGGGGTGTGGGGTAATTCCTCCTCTCACTTGATACGCTTAGCAGGTTGCCGAAGCCTGAACAACTTCGGTGACGTCTGAGTATTGAGAGAACTGGCTATCAGGATGTATTTTCACAGTCGCAGATGCAAAATGCACCTGCGATTTTTTACATTCTGCCGTTTCCATTAAGGGTCCCAGACCAAGGGCCCAAAGCATTATATGAGGGGTTTATTGTTCTCGATATCTTCAATATATAAAAGTGAATTATCAAAAGAATAATAACAACGTTTATTATCATTGACATCGGTTACCCAGCGAAAAACACCAGCACTGGCAAGTGTGATGCAGTACTCCCGAAATGTTGACTTCCCGGAGATATGAATCCGGGCCGCTTCTTTTATAAGTTCGACGTTCTTAATCGTACTGATTTTTAATAAGCTTCTGTATCCTCTTATTAACAAAACGTCGTCATTATGCGTGACGATCCTGATGTTATCTGTAGCCAGATAGTAGATATAATGCGCAATGTTGTGTCGTTTCAATTCAGAATAAAACCAGGAAAAATTTAACTCCTTTCTCACTTGCTCGAACATCTGTTGGAGAATGGCAACCTGATCCATCAGGAAAGTAACCTCTTGTTAGTTGTGAGGGCGCGTAGTGTGCATGATTAGCTTAGTCTATTCAATCTGATCAGACCAGTGCCCGTTTGTAAGCCCAATCAACCTGCAGACTCCTGCTCGATGAATGTTATCATCATGATGATGACATTGCGTATATATCTCGGTCATTGCGAAACGGAGCTGGGGAGTAAAAAAGTATCTTCTCGAACGTATAGTGTAAGTTGATTGTAAATATGTTTTTTAATCTCTCATTAATTAATGATGTGGAGGTTTTTAAACAAAATAATAACCGTCTCGTTAATTTGTTCAGATTTCTTTTACTATACTCTAACTACGTCGATTATTCTGGGGAATAAATACGATTTTCCCTGGCTGGAGAAGATAATCCAAATACCCGGATGGTGGCGGACATTTAGAGCCAGATAATCTGGACATTGTCAGAGATTTTCTGAACAAATTCGTACAGGCTAACTGCATGAAGGCGTTGAAAGGGAAGGCTCATGTGAGTATCGCGCATGGTTTTCCTGAATGTGTAGATAATTTTCTGTGCAGGAGGTCAAATGGGGCTGCCTGGTAATATCTACCAGAGAGTGGAAGGTACACGCTGGCGTCATGTCTGGGTCGTCGGGGATATCCACGGCTGTTTCTCCATGCTGGTGGATAAATTGCGCCAGTGCCGTTTTGACCCGTGGCAGGATCTGTTGGTGTCTGTCGGGGATGTTATTGACCGTGGGCCAGACAGCCTCCGCTGCCTGAAATTACTGCGTAAAACCTGGGTTGTGGCGGTCAGAGGCAATCACGAGCAGATGGCACTGGATGCGCTGGCGACGGGCGAGCAGCTGCTGTGGTTGCTGAATGGGGGATCCTGGTTTACCCGTGCGCCACAACCGAGCGCGCGAATCGCACTTGAATTCTGTCAACAATTACCCTGGATTGTGGAACTTCACTGTCAGACCGGTATACATGTTATTGCCCATGCTGATTACCCTGACGAGAATTATCAGTGGCAGAAAGATGTTGATTTACAAGGTGTTATTTGGGGTCGCGAAAGGTTGATGAGCAAACGCGGGGGGATACGTGGGGCGGATCATTTTTGGTTTGGCCATACGCCGCTACGCCATCGGCTGGATATCGATAACCTGCACTATATTGATACCGGCGCGGTGTTTGGCGGTGAGCTTACGCTGGTGCAGTTACAATAATCAAAAATCGCTGTATTCCTGCGCCGGGCGCCAGAAACTGTCGATATAGCCATCCGCAGGTAGACATCCTCCGTTGCGAATACGCTGATCGTCCATCGAAATAAGGCACTGCTGTTCCGTATTGTAGACATCGACCACGATATCTTCACAACCGCCATCCAGGTAGCAAACAAAAAGAACCAGCGTGAACATTACATCCTCAAATTGTACTGCCGTACCGATAGTGTAGAAGAGGTTGAAGCGAGGGGGAAATTAAGAAAAGAAATAACCCGCCTGGCGACGGGTTCTTTTTGAATCAGGCAAAACGCATGATCCAGGCATCTGACTTACGATCGTAGTGCTGACGGAATAGAACAGAATGTTCCCCATTAAGGAGTGCCGGGATGCTGGTATCGGCGTCCCAGGCATCCAGTTGCATGCATAAATCCGGATCGGATTTGCACGGAATGGTTAACGTTCGGTCTCCCGGCGATTCGCCATGTAACTCGGCGTCGTCGATTTCAAAAGCGCCAATGCGCACACTGGTTTTCATCATCGTGCTCTCCGTTGATTTGCTGGTTGTGGTACGACCAGTTAGGTCATCCATTTTTCAGCGTAGTCAACGTCAGCAAAAGCGCCAGTAAAAACGTGCGTTATCCGGTAAAGAGTTTGCCATCCCGGACAAGATCGCGCGGATAACTGTTCTTTAATCGCGAACCAATACGCTTCGCCAGACCAATTGGCTGCTGCTGGAATGTGACCAGCACGTCGTCGGTTGCCGGTGAGGTTTGCGGATAGACATCTCTGCCGCGATACCACTCTTCCGCTTCCTCAAGGGTCAGTTCGAACGCATTATTGTGATTCGGATTAGCAAGGGCGATCACTGCCTCATGCTGCCAGCGGTATCCTTTATTATGGGTTTCAGCCAGCTTGATCCCGAGGCGGGAAAAACGGACCCTACCGATCAGCGCTTCAATTTCTACGGGGAATAGCCAGAGCTCTTTATCACGTTGCCAGAGACGCAGATTATTATCCCATTGTATTGCACAGGCATTCGCCGCGGCGGTGATTTGCGCAGTTTCACGTCCTTTCAGCGGACTGAATGGAAAGTTTCCAACCTTGTATTTTGGGGCTGGCAGGGCGTGAATCGCGGCGGTTTTGCGCAAACGCGCGACAAAGAACCCTTCACAGTCGTAAATTTGCGGGAATACATGTAGAAATCCCTCCGGCGTGAGGGCACGTTCGGCTCCAGGAAATAAGTCACCCAATGGAAGAAACTCGACGGCATCTGGATAAGTTTCTATCAGCCACTGCATGATGGATTCGTTTTCTTCACGGTTTAAGGTGCACGTTGAATAAACCAGCGTGCCACCGGGACGTAAGGCGTGAAATGCGCTGTCGAGCAGTTCGCGCTGCGTGGCGGCAATCTCAAGATTACTTTCAACGGACCAGTTTTTCAGCGCATCGGGATCTTTACGCACCACGCCTTCGCCGGAACACGGAGCATCCAGTAAAATCGCATCAAAAGTTTCCGGAAGAGCAGCGCCAAACACGCGCCCGTCAAAGTGGGTTAAGGCGACGTTACTGATCCCGCAGCGGCTGATATTGGCATGCAGCACTTTAACGCGGCTGGCGGAAAACTCATTCGCCAGGATTGCGCCCTTGTTATTCATTTTTGCCGCTATTTGTGTGGTTTTAGAGCCAGGAGCTGCTGCGACATCCATCACACGATCCGGCATATTACCTTCGGCAAACAGCGCGGCAACCGGCAGCATTGAGCTGGCTTCCTGAATATAAAAAAGACCGCTTAAATGCTCAGCGGTGCTGCCCAGCGGCACTGACTCTTCATCACCACGTTCGATCCAGAAACCTTCCTCACACCAGGGAACTGGCGTGAGCGACCAGCCGTAAGGTGCAGTTAGGTCGAGAAAATCGGCAACGGAGATTTTTAGTGTATTCACGCGAATGCTGCGGCGTAACGGACGCTGGCAGGCGGCAAGAAAGTCATCGAAAGAGAGCGTGGAAGGCATTGCTTCACGCATTTGAGTCAGAAAGGCGTCTGGAAAATAAGCCACTTGGTCGCACCGGCAAAAAAACAGGTGCGCAGTTTAGCATATACCCTGAATATTTCGAGTTGCAGGACAACAACGCTTGCGCTGGCCGCTAAGGGTCGAAGCCACAGGCCAGTAACGCGATAAGCGAGTGAAACCAACTCACCTGCAACTTGAAGTATGAAGGGTATAAACGCTCCGGCGCGCGTACGCCGGAGCAGGGGACATTAGCGCGGCAGGGCGGTACCCCATTCGCGCCATTCTTTCGGTTCGCTCTCCAGCAACAGGAAGTGTTTACCCTCTTGTGCTTTTGGAGCCAGTGGAGTACCCGGTGGGGTAGCGAAGGCGATACCGCCGCGAATGAATTGGTTGAAGGTACCGGTTTTCACGACGCCGCCAGTCAGGCCGAAGTCGAGGTTGTAACCGGAGGCCAGCCAGAACACGGAATTATTACGCACCAGATGCTGATAGCGCTTGCTGATACGCATGGCGATCATTACGCGGTCAGAAAGTGAACCCAGCGTCAGTCCGGTGACGGTTCCCACTTCAATCCCTCTGAACAGGACTGGTGTACCGATATTTAGCGATCCAGCTTCTGATGCTTCCACCACGATGCTCAGGCCATCAAGGTAACGCGAATCAGTAATAGTGGCTTCTTGTAGTTCGAAATCGCGGCGTGGATTGCCTCGTCCTGGTTCAACATTAATGTAAGGTTGCAGGATTGTATCCAGGTGCTCCACGCCTGCGGCGGAGATTTGTGGAGTAATGACCGAGAAGCGGGTGCCGGCACGTGCAAAAGTCTGGACATACTCCGGGTATAGTACCGCTTTCGCCTGAACTTCGTTACGAGCAGTGATCAGTTCAAGAGTCTGGATCTGACCGATATCGATACCCAGGTAGCGAATCGGCATGCCTGCGGCGAGCTTGCCGGCATCGAATGCGTGCAAGGTAATTTGCCCCCCCACAGCACGCGCAGCGGTTTCAGAGGCATACAGGATACGTTTGTCGCCTTTGCGCTGACTGGCGCTGGCTCCGCTCAGGTTATCGAAGCTAATCGCACCCTTGAGCGCGCGCGACAGAGGGGATGCCTGCACGGTCAAACCGCTGCCGTTGAGTTGAACTTTTGCGCCACCTTCAGCCCAGAACACGCTGTTGCTGGTCAACAGATTGCGATATTCAGGTTTGATATGCAGATCGATGTCAAACGCCTCGGCACGAGGACGTACACTAATAACTTCGCCCACCTCAAATTTACGGTATAACACCACTGAGCCAGCTTGCACATCCGGCAGCGTTTCGGCACGCAGGCTGAGCGTGGTGGTCGGTAGATCGCTCAGGCTGTTTTCGATGGCTTTTTCCAGATTGGCATACAGCGGATAGCTGCTTTTCATTTCACCTTTCGTACCCGGTAAAATGCGAATGCCTCCGCTAATCCATTCGCTGGCGCTGGCGCCGAGGAACTCCACGCCATCAATACCTACTTTGACATCCACCCGGCTATTGACCACAAATTTACTGTCACCCAGCACCAGGTCGCGATGTTGCGGTTCGATGGCGACGGTAAAAGAGACGCCTTTGCTGGATAGGGTTCGTTCAATAACTTGTCCGACTTGTACACCGTGCAGGATCAACGGTTGCCCGGCATCAATGCCATAGCTTTCCGGTGCCGTCAGGGTGAACGTCATCACGCCCGGGTCATGAAGCAAGGATTTCTCGCCGGGAACAACCACAAACTGGCTTCGAGGCTCGCCCTCACCGGGCACCAGTTCGAAGGTTTTACCCGTGAGCAGTGAACTGAGATTCACATCGCTCAACGACAATTTGGGGCTGTGTAATTCGATACGCGTGTTCTCCCGCAGCAGCGTGACGACGCTGGGGTCGACTGTCATCTCACCGGTGACTTTACCCCCTGGATTCAAATCCAGTTTAGTGAGTTCGCCCACCTCCAGCCCCTGATACATCAATGCCGTTGAACCTGCTTTTAGACCATCGCCACTGGGGAGTTCGAGTTTCACTATCACGCCGCGTTGGCTGTGTGCCAGGTCTTGGTACAAACCGAAAGTATCGTCTGCGACGGCGGGTTGCGAATCCTCCGGTGAATCAAAGGCGATCGCGCCATTAACCAGTGCAGCCAGGCTTTCCAGTTTGACCTTCGCGCCGCTGAGGCTGACATCCGCATTTACACCGGAAACATTCCAGAAACGGCTGCCTTTTTTCACCAGATTGGTAAATCGGCGCTCAATCAGTACGTCGATAGTCACGCCCTGATTGTTGGGATTTATGGTGTAGTCATACACCCGGCCTACCGGTATTTTGCGGAAGTAAACTAATGAACCACTGTTGAGGGAGCCGAGGTCGGGCGCATGCAGATGAAGCATCAAATCGCCGTTGTTCAGGCGGTACTTTGGTTGCGTATCAAGCGCGACAAAATGATCCTCTGCTTCACCGGTTCCGGGCATCATTCCGATATAGTTACCGCCAACCAGTGCATCAAGGCCAGAGACGCCTGCCAGCGATGCTTTCGGCGTCACCAGCCAGAATTGTGTGTCTTTGCGCAGAGCATCTTTCATGCTGGATTTGATGCTAACCCGAACCTCAATCTTACGCAGATCTTTGCTGAGACTGATATCCTGCACTGTACCAACTTCGACACCCTGGTAACGAACGGGAGTACGGCCTGGTACAATGCCATCCGCAGACATAAAGTCGATGGTTACGGTGTTGCCGCGATCTTCATAGCTTCCCCAGATAAGCCATCCAGCGATCATCAATGCAATGATCGGCAGCAGCCAGAACGGAGAAATGCGGCGTTTTGTTTTAATCTGTGCTTCAGTCTGCGAAGCGGGCGTTTCCTGACTCATGTGCATTCCAAAGTAAGCGGCTGTCCAGCCATTCCACAGCAAGAATAGTCAATATTACCGCTGCGCCGAAATAAAACGCAGCCGGTCCCATAGTAAAAGCAAGTATCTGATCGCGGTTAATCAGCGACATAGTTAAGGCGATAACAAAGAGATCCAGCATTGACCAGCGGCCAATCCAGGTCACCATGCGCAGTAATAAGATGCGCGTGCGTAATCCTTGTTCACATTTAAAGTGGATGCTGAACAACAAAGTAAACATCACAATCACTTTGGTGAAAGGCACCAGGATACTGGCGATAAAGACGATTGCCGCGACGCCGACATTACTGTTGGCCAGAGACATGATCCCCGAGAGAATAGTGTCTTCCTGCCGGGATCCGTTAACGTATATGACCGATATAGGCAGCAGATTAGCAGGCAGGAGAAAGACAATCGAGGCTAACAGTGCAGCCCAGCACTTTTGGATGCTCTGATTCCTGCGCCAGCGCAGCGGAATATGGCAACGGGGGCAACGTCCGCGAGCATCGGGATAGCCTGTAAAGTGACAGCCAAGGCAGACGCGAAGCTTTTCATCAGGGCGACGGGCTGGTCTTTGCGGATAAAAACGTTCCCACAGTTGCTCAACATTGAGGTGCGATAGCGTCAGAATACTGAGGATCACCAACGCGATAAATGCAAAAAGCCCCACGCCGGGTTGCAGAAAAGCATAATCTTGCACTTTGATTGAAGCGACGCCAATACCCACCAGATAGATATCCAGCATGACCCACTCTTTAAGTCTTTCCAACATCAGCAATACCGGGCGCAGGTTCATACCGAGAATATTACCAAACCACAGATATGCGATTGAGGAGACGAGTATTATCGGCGCGCCGGCTACGCAAAATAGCACGATGGATGCGGTTAGCGGATCGCCTTGCCGGGTCATTTGCCAGATACCCTGTACCACATTAGCGTCAATACGGATGCCCAATAAATAGATGTGTAACAGTGGTTCTCCCCAGGCAAAGGGCATCAGTAGCAACATTGTGACGGCCATCGCCGCCAGTCGCGTCAATGACCAGTCGCGTCCGTCGCGGATTTTTGCCTGACAGCGAGGGCAGTATGCACTTTGGTGCGAACGCATTTTCGGCAAGCTAAATAGCGTGTCACATTCAGGGCACCGCTGATAATGTGCGCGGGGTAGCGCCTCACCGATGGACCTGATCGCTATTTTTTTCGATGGCTTGGTGCGCGGAGTATTTAAGGCCATGTATCGCAGATCAAAGTGTTAGAGTAATGTTATCTTAACTCATGACGGGAATGATCTTGAGCATTAACGCATTTAATGTTTATTTTAGTAGGCTGCAGTTTTGAGTAAGACAACTAAGTGATTACATAATGAACAAAATAGAGCTATACACGGATCTGAACCGTGATTTTCGCGCATTAATGGCAGGTGAAACCAGTTTTCTGGCAACGCTGGCGAATACCAGCGCTTTGTTGTACGAGCGTCTTGCAGAAGTGAACTGGGCTGGTTTTTACCTGCTCGAAAACGACACGCTGGTGCTTGGCCCTTTCCAGGGCAAGATCGCCTGCGTACGTATTCCGGTTGGTCGGGGGGTATGCGGCACCGCAGTGGCGCAGAACCAGGTTCAGCGCATTGAAGACGTTCATGCTTTTGATGGGCATATCGCTTGCGATGCGGCCAGCAACGCTGAAATTGTACTGCCGATAACGGTCGAAAATCAGATAATAGGCGTGCTGGATATTGATAGCACGGCCTTTGGTCGCTTTACTGAAGAAGATGAACAGGGGCTGCGTACGCTCGTGGCACAGCTTGAAACCGTGCTTGCAACGACGGATTACAAAAAATTCTTTGCTCCCGTCGCAGGATAATCAACGGATAACGTAGCAATTACTGATGGCGTCATTATAATGACGCCTGTTCATGCCTGCGCTTGTTGGCTACGTCCGTTGTAATCAGGAAATTTCATGGAAAATCAACCTAAGTTGAATAGTAGTAAAGAAGTCATCGCGTTTCTGGCCGAACGCTTCCCGCAGTGTTTTAGTGCGGAAGGCGAAGCGCGCCCGCTGAAAATTGGCATTTTTCAGGATCTGGTAGAGCGTGTTGAGGGTGAAATGAACCTCAGCAAGACTCAGCTTCGTTCTGCCTTACGTCTATATACTTCAAGCTGGCGCTATCTGTATGGCGTTAAGCTGGGCGCAACGCGTGTTGATCTCGACGGCAACCCATGTGGTGAGCTGGATGAGCAGCACGTTGAGCATGCGCGTAAACAGCTTGAAGAAGCAAAAGCTCGCGTTCAGGCGCAGCGTGCAGAGCAACAGGCGAAAAAACGCGAAGCGGCCGCTGCTGCGGGTGAAAAAGAGGACGCACCGCGTCGTGAGCGTAAGCCGCGTCCTGCTCCGCGTCGTAAAGATGCCGCTCCGCGTAATCCTCGCGCTGAAAAACCGGCTGCTCAGGCACCGCGTGCTCCTCGTGAAGAACAGCATACCCCAGTCTCTGATATTTCAGTGCTGAAGGTAGGGCAGTCTTTGAAGGTGAAAGCAGGAAATAATGCGATGGATGCCACCGTATTAGAAATCACCAAAGATGGCGTCCGTGTACAGCTGAATTCGGGTATGTCTTTGATTGTACGCGCAGAACACCTGGTGTTCTGAAACGGAGGCCTGGCCTGGCATGAACACTTTTTTTAGGCTTACCGCGTTAGCTGGTCTGCTTGCATTAGCAGGCCAGGCATTCGCTGTGGAAGACATCACGCGTGCCGATCAAATCCCCGTTTTAAAGGAAGAAACGCAGCATGCGACAGTGAGTGAACGTGTAACATCGCGCTTTACGCGTTCACATTATCGCCAGTTCGATCTGGATCCGGCGTTTTCGGCAAAAATTTTTGACCGCTATCTGAATTTGCTCGACTACAGCCATAACGTGCTGTTGGCGAGTGATATAGAGCAGTTTGCCAAAAAGAAAGCCGTCCTGGCTGATGAACTGCGTACGGGCAAGCTGGATGTGTTTTACGACCTCTATAATCTGGCGCAAAAACGTCGATTTGAACGCTATCAGTACGCATTAAGCGTGCTGGCGCGTCCAATGGATTTCACCGGTAACGACACCTTTAATCTTGATCGCAGCAAAGCGCCGTGGCCGAAAAGCGAAGCAGAGCTTAATGCTCTGTGGGACGGCAAAGTTAAATTCGATGAACTTAGCCTGAAACTGACCGGCAAGACCGATGCAGAAATTCGTGAAACGCTGACGCGTCGTTACAAATTTGCGATCCGCCGCCTGGCGCAGACTAACAGTGAAGACGTGTTCTCACTGGCTATGACCGCTTTTGCGCGCGAAATCGATCCGCATACTAACTACTTGTCCCCGCGTAACACTGAACAGTTCAATACCGAAATGAGTTTGTCTCTGGAAGGTATTGGTGCCGTTCTGCAAATGGATGATGACTATACCGTCATTAATTCTATGGTTGCGGGTGGCCCGGCGGCCAAGAGCAAGGCGATTAGCGTAGGCGATCGCATTGTCGGCGTAGGTCAGTCGGGTAAAGGCATGGTTGATGTCATTGGCTGGCGTCTTGATGACGTTGTAGCGCTGATCAAAGGACCAAAAGGCAGCAAGGTTCGTCTTGAGATCCTGCCTGCCGGTAAAGGCACTAAGACGCGTACTGTAACGCTGACGCGTGAACGCATTCGTCTGGAAGATCGTGCTGTTAAAATGTCCGTGAAAACCGTTGGCAAAGAAAAAGTCGGCGTACTGGATATTCCAGGCTTCTATGTTGGTCTGACGGACGATGTCAAAGTTCAGCTGCAGAAGCTGGAAAAACAGAATGTCAGCAGTGTGATTATCGATCTGCGTACTAATGGTGGTGGGGCGCTTACTGAAGCCGTTTCGCTTTCCGGTCTGTTTATTCCTTCTGGTCCGGTTGTTCAGGTTCGTGATAATAACGGTAAGGTGCGCGAAGACAGCGATACCGACGGCGTTGTTTACTACAAAGGTCCGCTGGTGGTGTTGGTTGACCGCTTCAGTGCCTCGGCATCGGAGATTTTTGCTGCGGCAATGCAGGACTACGGTCGTGCGTTGATTGTCGGTGAACCGACCTTCGGGAAAGGCACGGTACAGCAGTACCGTTCTCTGAACCGTATCTACGATCAGATGTTACGTCCGGAATGGCCTGCGCTGGGTTCAGTTCAGTACACTATTCAGAAGTTCTACCGTGTAAACGGTGGCAGTACGCAGCGTAAGGGCGTTACGCCGGATATCATCATGCCGACAGGTAATGAAGAAACAGAAACCGGTGAGAAGTTTGAAGATAACGCTTTGCCTTGGGATAGCATCGATGCGGCGACCTATACGAAGTCGGATAATTTGACGCCGTTCGGTCCTGAATTGCTGAAAGAGCATAATGCACGTATTGCGAACGATCCTGAGTTCCAGTACATCATGAAAGATATTGCCCGTTTCAATGCAATGAAGGATAAGCGCAACATCGCTTCTCTTAATTACGCCCAGCGTGAGAAAGAGAATAACGAAGATGACGCGATGCGTCTGGCGCGCATAAACGATCGTTTTAAACGTGAAGGCAAGCCGCCGCTGAAGAAACTGGACGATCTGCCGAAGGATTACCAGGAGCCGGATCCGTACCTGGATGAAACGGTTAAAATCGCGCTCGATCTGGCGCATCTGGAAAAAGATAAGCCAGCGGAACAGCCCGCAACAAGTCAGTAAAAACAAATAGGCACAAGAAATTGTGCCTGTTTTTTTTAACAAGCGCATGAAGTCGTCAGCCTGATACGATAAAATGTAAAGTTGTGTCTTTCTGGTGACTTAGCACGTATGCATGCTTGAAAATAGCTGTAAGACCCATACGATATGGGTAATCGCATAGTGCGTTTTGTTAAATTGAGGTTAAAAGAAAATTATGATGCGAATCGCGCTCTTCCTGCTGACGAACCTGGCTGTGATGGTCGTTTTCGGGCTGGTATTGAGCCTGACAGGGATCCAGTCAAGCAGCGTTCAAGGCTTGTTGATCATGGCACTGCTGTTTGGTTTTGGTGGTTCCTTCATTTCGCTGCTGATGTCCAAATGGATGGCGTTAAAGTCCGTTGGCGGGGAAGTGATTGAACAGCCCCGTAATGAAAGAGAACGCTGGCTGATGAATACTGTAGCCACACAGGCTCGTCAGGCTGGTATCGCTATGCCGCAGGTTGCTATCTACCATGCGCCAGATATTAACGCGTTTGCAACTGGTGCGCGCCGTGATGCGTCACTGGTGGCGGTCAGTACGGGCTTGCTGCAAAACATGAGCCCGGATGAAGCTGAAGCCGTTATTGCACATGAGATAAGCCACATTGCCAATGGCGATATGGTCACCATGACGCTGATTCAGGGCGTGGTGAACACCTTCGTAATCTTTATCTCGCGTATTCTCGCGCAGATTGCCGCTGGTTTTATGGGCGGAAACCGTGAAGAAGGTGAGGGCAGCAACGGCAACCCGTTAATTTATTTTGCGGTAGCGACGGTGCTGGAACTGGTGTTTGGTATTCTGGCGAGCATTATTACCATGTGGTTCTCGCGTCATCGTGAATTCCATGCGGATGCGGGTTCAGCAAAACTGGTTGGTCGTGAGAAAATGATTGCTGCACTGCAGCGTCTGAAAACCAGCTATGAGCCACAGGAAGCAACCAGCATGATGGCGTTCTGCATCAATGGTAAATCTAAATCGTTGAGTGAGTTGTTTATGACCCACCCTCCGTTGGATAAACGTATTGAAGCGTTGCGCAGTGGGGAATACCTGAAATAACCTGCGGAAGCATGAGAGAAAAGCGCGTCCCTGGACGCGCTTTTTTTTACCCCTGAACCCGAGGTTGCGTAATACGTAAACCACTCACAATCGCGGCTACCGTGGCCAGAACACCTGCCGTCATTAACGACATGTGAGTCCCACTGTCACCAAACTGATTCAGCATCAACGCGACTAACGCCGCACCGCTGCTTTGTCCCAGCAAACGTGCCGTCCCTAACATACCGCTTGCGCCTCCGCTACGATCCCGGGGGGCCGACATGATGATAGTATGGTTATTTGGTGACTGGAAAAGGCCAAATCCGGCGCCACAAAGTATCATCGGCCAGATGATATTAAAATCAGACGGTGAAGCGGGTAGTAGCATCAGCGAGAAAAGGCCAACAGCCATTGTCGCCAGCCCCATCGCACCCAATAGTCCGGCATGTACCCGTTCAATTAAATAGCCAGCAAGTGGGGCCATGACCATGGTGGCTAGCGGCCAGGGAGTCAATAGCAAACCTGTTTCCACTTCACTGCGACCCAACACGGTTTGCAGGTAAAAGGGGAGTGACACCATAGCTAACATCTGAGCGCAAAAAGAACAGATAGACGTGCCGATAGACAATGAGAAAAGTGGGATACGCAGCAAGTCGACCGGCAGCAGAGGGACTGGCAGTGACAGTTGACGGCGAATAAAGAAAAAACCGACCACGATCATCATCGCCAGTTCTATACCAATGAGCGTCAAAGACTGTCCCTGCGCAAATCCACTGAGTGCGGTAATCAGCAATCCGAAGGTCAGGGCATTCATCACCGCGCTCGGTAAGTCAAAACGTGGTGTTGACTGCCGGGCAGCATTGGCCGGTAAAAAACGCATTGCCAGTAGTAACGCAATAATCCCCAACGGCACGTTAATCAAAAATAACCATTTCCATGACGCAACGGACAGTATTGCCGCGGCAATTGTAGGACCAGCTGCTGAAGAGACCGCCACAATAAAGGAGTTAATGCCCATCCCCCGGCCAAGCTGGCGTTGGGGATAAATAAGTCTTATCAGCGCCGTATTAACGCTCATTAGCGCTGCCCCGCCAAAACCTTGAGCCACTCGCGCCAGCGTTAGCATTTGTAAGGAATCTGATAAGGCACAAAATAATGAAGCGAACAGAAAAATGACCAACCCACATTTATAAATACGTCGGTAGCCAAACATATCGCCCAAAAATGAGAGTGACAGGAGTGAGACGACAATCGCAATTTGATAGGCGTTAACGACCCAAATTGAACTGGCTGCGGAGGCCTGAAGATCTGCGGCAATCGTCGGAAGAGCAACGTTAGCAATTGCACCATCCAGCACTGCCATAGAGATACCAATAATAATGGTTAAAATTGCGCCATATCGCTGGGGCAATGGCAGGCCATCGGCCTGGATTCTTTCCATAGGAAGTCAATGTTGTCGGGTATGATGATGAGAATAATGATATTAGCATTGATATTCAGGCGTTATGTCGCAGATTTGTAACTAAGTAAGCAAAGATGGATTGCGAGGGGCATTGCGTGAAATTATAATAAAAACCGGTTCTGATTTTTATAAAACACTCGTAATGAGGTGATAAATGGCAATCGCAGATCTGGATAAACAACCCGATTCTGTATCTTCCGTGCTGAAGGTTTTTGGCATCCTGCAGGCGCTGGGTGAAGAGCGCGAAATTGGTATTACCGAACTGTCGCAACGCGTCATGATGTCGAAAAGCACCGTTTATCGCTTTTTGCAGACCATGAAAACGCTGGGGTATGTGGCACAAGAAGGGGAGTCTGAGAAATATTCGCTGACCCTGAAATTGTTTGAGTTGGGCGCTCGCGCGTTGCAAAACGTTGATTTGATTAGAAGCGCTGACATTCAGATGCGCGAACTTTCGCGTCTGACAAAAGAGACTGTGCATCTGGGGGCTCTGGACGAAGACAGCATTGTCTACATTCATAAAATCGACTCGATGTACAATTTACGCATGTATTCTCGCGTAGGTCGCCGTAACCCATTGTACAGTACAGCTATTGGTAAAGTACTGCTGGCCTGGCGTGACCGTGAGGAAGTGAAGCAGATCCTCGATGGTATTGAGTACAAACGCAGCACTGAGCGCACAATAACCAATACTGATGAGCTGCTGCTGTTGTTAGATAAAGTGCGTGAGCAGGGCTACGGCGAAGATAATGAAGAGCAGGAAGAAGGTCTGCGTTGCATCGGCGTACCAGTGTTTGACCGTTTCGGTGTCGTGATTGCGGGACTGAGTATTTCATTCCCGACCTTGCGTTTCTCCGAAGAGCGCTTACATGAGTATGTCGCGATGTTGCACACAGCAGCGCGTAAAATTTCAGAACAAATGGGTTATAACGACTACCCATTCTGATCTGGCTAGTTTTCGACATGTTAAAAAGCCCCAGATATTTTTCCGGGGCTTTTTTAATAGTCAATATAAGTTGAAGATGTAATAAATAACTTACCGGCTATATTGCTCTTATATTAACCGTTATCGACAACCACTGTGCTTTTGCGTAACACGGGGCAATCAGACAGACCGATGATACCGCTGTTGCTGTGAACGTACTGTGCGGTACTGGTGCCACGTGCGGTCAGATACTGGCATTGCAGACCGAGACCTGCCGCGTTCTCCTTGCTTCCTATCAAAACTCCGTAGCCACTGAGTAATAAACCAATCCAAACCAGAGCCAACAATACAATAGCGCGAATAATCAGACGCATTACAACCTCTTATCTTTTCTCGTTATTATAAGATTAGCTTGTACACTGGATGAAACAAGTGAATCATTCCTAAAAATATTTAATGCCGCTACAGTTAACGCTGGGTTTAGGTAACGCGTGATAATTTAGCAGCATAAAATCTGGATTCGGAGAGTGGAGTTGGAGTGAAAAAAATTCGATGGGTGGTTCTGATAGTTGTCGTGCTGGTGGGCATACTGATGTGGGCGCAGGTGTTCAACATCATGTGCGATCAGGACGTACAATTTTTCAGCGGCATTTGCGCCATCAATAAATTTATTCCCTGGTAAGCGCATTTTTGCAACAGTTGATTACCTTCTTGTGCGGCAGTGGTAAACTACGCTGTCTACATTGAGGTGGTGAAATGAACGAAGTTTTGAACTCTGGCGTGTTGAATTTTGCGTCTTTAGTTGTATCGGTGGTGGTTCTGGTAATCGGGCTTGTGCTGTGGTTTTTCATCAATCGTGCAAGTTCACGTACTAATGAGCAGATTGAGTTGCTCGAAGCATTGTTGGAGCAGCAAAAACGACAGAACGCTTTGCTTCGTCGTCTTTGTGAAGCTAACGAGCCCGAGAAGGCAGCAGAGCCTGCGGTGCAAAAACAGGATGAAGATGACGACATCATCCGCCTGGTAGCAGAACGGTAGTAACCAGAAAGACAGGGTGAGAGTCTGCTGACATTGTTCTCAGATGCTTCATCCTGTCGACAACAATATCAAGATCATTTTCCGCTGTCTCGGTTGTGCAATACACGTGTGATCATGCACACAACGTCACTTCTCCAGACCCCTGACCAATTAATTCCTTATTCCTGAAATGGCTTAAATATAATTATCCATACGTTAATAATATGATTATTGCATTTTTGTGATAGCGATCGTTTTTATTATCAGCGAAACGTTTCTCTAACTTTTTTGTGCATTGTCATCATTCTTTCATTATTTTTCTGCAAAATCAGAATGCGGATCCCATTTTTACCGTTGTGATAATTTATGCATTACTAAGCATAAAAAATGATATTCAGCACACGACGCATCAGAGAATCTGGAACAACCGAACCTATTGAGCTATGGTAGAAATGTCCCGGCAATGGCGCAAGCCAGTTGGGGCAGGGCGAGGGCGGTATGGATATATCCTTACTCGATTTGGCGCATAACTGTGCAGTCGCTGTTTGATGAACTTCTGGATTTGTGCGACCGATCGAGACACGTTTAAAAATGGCTTGCCATTATTATCGTTGTATGTGATAACACGTTTTGGGTTAAACGAGGTACAGTTCTGTTTATGTGTGGCATTTTCAGTAAAGAAGTCCTGAGTAAACACGTTGACGTTGAATACCGCTTCTCTGCCGAACCTTATATTAGTGCCTCAAGCAGTAATGTCTCAGTTTTATCTATGTTATGCCTGCGGGCGAAGAAAATACTCTAAGGAATTTTGCAAATGGCAAAGATTAAAGGTCAAGTTAAGTGGTTCAACGAGTCTAAAGGTTTTGGTTTCATTACTCCTGCTGACGGCAGCAAAGACGTGTTCGTACACTTCTCTGCAATCCAGGGTAACGGCTTCAAAACTCTGGCTGAAGGCCAGAACGTTGAGTTCGAAATTCAGGACGGCCAGAAAGGTCCGGCTGCTGTTAACGTAACAGCTATCTGATCGATACCACTGATTTGAAGCGCCCAGGCGCATCAACCTCAGATATAAAGCCTCGCATATGCGGGGCTTTTTAATTCAAATTACGTCAAAACATTTCTGAATGCCTTCCCATTAGCGCTTTGTTGCAAAGGCGCGATGTTCGTAGCATTGTTTTTCCCGCTTTCTCTCGTCAATTCCCGTTAAATCAGTCACCTGAAAAACTATCTTGCTGGAGGTCGGGTGAAAAAGAGAAACGACGGCGATACACGCAATTTTACTCCCGTACGTTTTGCCCTGCTCTGCGTGGCAATATTGTTGAGTCTGGGGTTGTTACTTGGTCGGGTGGCATGGCTGCAAATTGTTACGCCAACGAGTCTGGTAAAACAGGAAGATATGCGTTCTTTACGTGAGGTGACAACGGCCTCGCCACGCGGAATGATTACTGACAGAGAAGGGCGTCCGCTGGCAGTAAGCGTACCGGTTAATGCTGTCTGGGCCGATCCTAAGATCATTATTAGCAAGGGGGGCGTTGGATATAGCGAACGCTGGCAAGCGCTGGCAAAGACGCTGCATCTGTCGCTTAGTACACTGGCTGCACGGGTTAACAGCAATCCTGCCGGACGTTTTATCTACCTGGCTCGACAGATTTCACCTCAGCAAGCTGAATGGATCGATAAGCTCAATCTTCCGGGTATCAATCTGCGCGAAGAGACCCGTCGCTTCTATCCCGCAGGGCATGTCGCTGCCAACCTGATTGGCTTTACTAACATTGATGGTCAGGGTATCGAAGGGATTGAGAAAAGCTTCAATGCCCAGTTGATGGGTAAACCGGGTTCCCGGCTGGTACGTAAAGACAAATTTGGGCATGTAATAGAAAATATCACCGAAGTAATGCCGGTACCTGCACATGAATTGCAGCTTAGTATTGATGAACGTTTGCAGACAGTAACCGAGGACGCGCTGGACAATGCCGTTACGTGGAACAGGGCAGAGTCCGGTGCTGCAGTGCTGGTCAGTATTGCCACGGGTGAAATTCTCTCTATGGCAAGTTTCCCTGACTTCAACCCCAACAACCGCGACGGTGCGGTGCTGGATGATTTTCGCAATCGTGCGATTAGCGATACTTTTGAGCCTGGCTCTACCGTCAAGCCGCTGGTAATTATGACGGCTCTTCAACAGGGAATTGTGCAGCCAGACAGCGTGATAGATACTCATCCTTTTTATGTCGATGGGCATCGCATTCGTGACGTAGGATTTTATCCTGAACTATCTTTGACCGGTATTTTGCAAAAGTCGAGCGATACTGGTGTCTCCCATCTCTCACTTGCAATGCCCGTACAGCGCTTGCTTGATACTTACAAAAGCTTTGGTTTTGGCGATCCTACCGGGTTGGGATTAACCGGTGAAAGCAACGGTCTAATGCCTCAGAGGCGTTACTGGAGCGATCTGGACCGTGCAACTTTCGCGTTTGGTTACGGTTTGATGGTGACGCCGCTACAGCTGGCGCATGTTTATGCCACGATTGGCAGCTTTGGCATTTACCGACCGCTTTCCATCACCCGTATCGACCCGCCGGTCATTGGCAGACGCGTCATGCCGGAAGCGTTAGTTCATCAAGTTGAACATATGATGGAAAGTGTCGCTTTACCTGGTGGCGGGGGAACAAAGGCTGCGGTGAGAGATTATCGGGTTGCGGTTAAAACCGGTACGGCGAAAAAAATTGGCGATGACGGTAAATATGTCGATAAATACGTGGCCTATACCGCAGGTGTCGCTCCGGCAAGCGACCCTAAATTTGCACTGGTGGTCGTTATCAACAACCCACAAAATGGGGCTTACTATGGTGGCGCAGTATCGGCTCCTGTATTTAGCCAGATAATGGGGGACGTTCTGCGTCTGGAGAACGTTAAACCGGATGGAATGCCCGCCGACTCGAGCCATTTGCTGGTTATGCACGACGATAAGCTCTCTGCACCATCGTTGTAAGTTATTTTCCCGGGGCGTAATTCGCGTTACACTTGCGCCCCGAAGTCATCAGCCGGAGTTGTCATGTCGTTTTCCTGTCCCCTTTGCCATCAATCTCTTACTCAAGATAAAAACAGCTTTATATGCCCTCAACGGCATCAGTTTGACGTGGCTAAAGAAGGGTATGTCAACTTACTTCCTGTTCAGCATAAGCGGTCGCGCGATCCCGGTGACAGCGCAGAAATGATGCAAGCACGCCGGGCATTTCTCGATGCCGGACATTATCAGCCGCTGCGCGATGCGATTGTGAATGTACTGAAAGAAAGACTCGTGTCAGAGCAGGCGGCGATTCTTGATATCGGCTGTGGGGAAGGGTATTACACGCATGCTTTTGCCGACGCGATAACGGGCAACTCAACATTCGGTCTGGATGTTTCAAAAGTGGCGATTAAGGCCGCAGCCAGGCGGTATCCGCAGGTGACATTTTGCGTAGCATCAAGTCATCGTTTGCCATTTGCTGATGCATCAATGGACGCCATTGTCAGGATTTATGCCCCCTGCAAGGCGCAAGAGCTTGCCAGGGTTGTTAAACCTGGCGGATGGGTGATTACGGCCACGCCGGGACCGCGTCATTTAATGGAGCTGAAAGGGCTGATCTATGACGACGTGCGTCTGCATGCGCCCCATACCGAGCAACTGGAAGGCTTTGACCTGCAACAGAGCATTGCGCTGGGATATCAGATGCAACTGAGCGGCAGTGAGGCAGTGGCATTACTGCAAATGACACCGTTCGCCTGGCGGGCAAAACCGGAGGTCTGGGAGACGCTGGCGGGGAAAACGACATTTGACTGCCAGACAGACTTTAGCATTCATATCTGGCAGCGTGAAAATTAACCGTGGAAATGTGCCCAGAGGATCTGGGCACCGATGCCAATCAGTACCAGCCCACCCAGAATTTCAGCCCGTTTGCCCAACATCGGGCCGATAAAGCGACCAATCATCATTCCCAGTGTAGACATTATTAGCGTGGCACAGCCTATGGCCAGGGCAGTTGCGATGATGTTTACCTGCAGGAAAGCCAAACCCACACCGACAGCCATCGCATCCAGACTGGTGGCAATCGCGGTAGTGACCAGCAGCCAGAAACCATGTCGACGCTGCGGCTCTTCATCTTCATCATCGTTGTCGCGGAAGCCTTCAATGATCATTCGTCCGCCCAGAAAAATCAGCAGGATGAACGCAATCCAGTGGTTCCATTCGAGTACAAATTTACTTGCCAGCATGCCCATACCCCAGCCGATCAGCGGCGTGAGTGTTTCAACTGCGCCAAAAATAAGGCCAGTACGCAGGGCTTCGGAGAATTTGGGTTTATGTAGGGTGGCACCTTTGCCAATCGATGCTGCGAAGGCATCCATCGACATGCCGAAAGCGAGAAGAACAGTAGCGGTGATATTCATAACAGCGTCCTGACCGGGGTATCCATATAACACATCACTGCCCCCAGTAACCATACATGTCAGAACACGCGGTTCATAAAGCATGCATTGCAGTTGATGTGTCTATGGTCTCGCCTGACTAATTATGATTAGTCCGTACGTGCCACGTCTTGCGACGAGTATGTTGACACGTACATTTCCGGATTCTGGAAATCGGCTACTCCCCAACGACGGGCGCAACCTTAACATATTTTGAGAATATAAAACAAGAAAGGGGGAAATATTATTTGACTTCTAATTGAAAACGATTTTCATTTAGATTTAAGTGTGGATAAAACGTTAAAATAAATAACATTCATAGCGCCAGAATATAGCCTTAGCTATGTTGTGTTTTCGGTGAAATACAAAAAAACATAGTTTAGGCTATCTTTTTAACTTATTGATTTGAAATTAAAAGTTTATATATTTTTTCGAGATCGTCTATATTTCGTACGCGAATGAGCAATCGTCTCTGTTCTAATTGCATTACCAGTACGCCATCTTCAGATAAATTCATTTCTTTTATCCGGTTATATTCAATCCAGACATTGGCGAAGAAGAATCCTTTTTGTTTAAAGATGATTTTTGGGGTGCGGATCCAGAACAGATATATCCCCATTAGTACCAGTGCACATAATAACCATGTGGTGAATTGCGCCCCGTGGCTGGTGATGTTGTTGTAGATAAGAATAACGATCAGCCCAATGAAGATGACGCTATCAACACGGCTACGAGGAAGCAGGGGAACTGCGAGCAGAGTAGGGCCATTACGGCGGGGCATGATGAACTGATCGTAAATAGCAAACGCCAGTAGCGATAAGATAAAAAGAACCAGCACCAGGTCCGTGATAGTCATGAATCCTCAACCCTCTAAATAGAAAAACCGGGGGCATGCCCCCGGTGATGTACAGCACCCTTACAGGCCGAGCAGGCCGACAGAGTAACCCGCGATACCGATGACGAAGAAGCCAACGATGATCCACAGGGCGTTAACTTTCTTACGTAGCAGCCACATACAGGCGAAGGTCAGCAGCAGAGGCACCAGGCCCGGCATCAGCTGGTCAAGGATAGTCTGCACGGTGGTAACGCGAGTCTGACCATCCTGACCGGTGATAGTGGAAACCACCAGCGGAATGTTTACATGCGTCCACTTGTTAACCAATGCTCCCATGACAAACAGGCCGAGGATTGACGCCCCCTCAGTCAGTTTCTGCAGGAAGCCGCCGCCCATATCTTTAACGATATCGACACCTTTGCGGTAACCGTAAGCCACGCCGTAGTAACGCGTAGCCAGACGAACCAGGTTAAACAGGATAAAGAACAGCAACGGACCCAGCAAGCTGCCACTCATTGCGATACCGGCGCCAAGTGCGGCAAATACCGGACGAACGGTTCCCCAGAAAATAGGGTCGCCCACGCCTGCCAGCGGTCCCATCAGACCAACTTTGATACCGTTAATAGCACCATCGTCGATATCTGCGCCGTTAGCACGCTGCTCTTCCATCGCCAGCGTTACGCCGAGTACTGGTGCCGCTACGTACGGGTGGGTGTTGAAGAATTCCAGGTGACGCTTAATAGCCTGTTTACGTGCGTCGTTGTTCTCCGGATACAGACGGCGGATAGCCGGTACCATGGAGAAGCAAAAACCCAGCGCCTGCATACGTTCGAAGTTCCATGACCCCTGAAACAGGTTAGAACGAATGAACACGCCACGAATGTCACTCGGAGTGAGTTTTTTCTCGGTGGTAGTTTTAGTCATATCAACCATTTCGCTCACCTGCTAGTCCAGTTCGTTATCAAGATCGTTATTACCAGCAGCCTGCGCTGGCGCACCGGCTACGCGGTTATATTTCGGGCTCAGCTGAATGTAGAGGATGGCCATAACTGCGCCAATCACACCCAGAGCAACCAGGTTGAAGTTAGTAAACGCCGCAGTGACGAAGCCGAGGTAGAAGAATGGCATCAGATAGCCTGCACGCATCATGTTGATGACCATTGCATAACCGACTACGACGATCATACCACCAGCAATGTTCAGGCCACCGGTAACCACTTCAGGAATGGCATTCAGCATGCTCTGGACTTCACTGGTCCCAACAGAAATCGCCACGATAACCGCCGGGATAGCGATACGCATTGCCTGCAGGAACAGAGAGGACACATGCAGCCAGGATAGCGCCGTCAGGTTGCCACTTTCGGCTGCCTTATCCGCGGCGTGCTGGAATGCAACGGTGATGGTACGAACAATGATGGTCAGAACCTGGCCTGCTGCTGCCAGTGGGATAGCCAGCGCGATACCGGCACCAATGCTTTGATGGCCCGCGATAACCAGAACAGTAGAAATAATTGAGGCCAGTGCGGCATCCGGCGCAACAGCTGCACCGATGTTCATCCAGCCGAGGGCGATCATTTCCAGGGTACCACCGATGATAATACCGGTTTTCATATCCCCGAGAACGGCGCCAATCAGCGTACAGGCCACCAGCGGACGGTGGAACTGAAATTCATCGAGCACCGACTCCATACCCGCGATACATGCGACGATGAACACCAGCACAATCTGAAGAGTGGTAATCTCCATTGTACTTCTCCTATTGCTATACAGACTTAAGTGTGAAAACTAAGTAAATGCCAGGTGGTTATTTCGCCGCTTTGGCAATCAAATCCATCATTTTCAATTTCTGATCGGTAGAAACTTTACGGGCTTCGAGCTCAATACCGCGCGCGTTGAGTTTCTTGAAGGCTTCGATGTCTTTTTCATCAACGGAAATTGCGTTATTTACCTGAGTTTTACCCTGACGGAAAGCCATGCCGCCAATGTTCACGGAGGTAATTTTCACGCCACCTTCGACGATACGTTCTACGTCGGTCGGATTAGTGAACAGCAGCATCACACGTTCGCCAGCGTATTTTGGGTTGTTGTAGACGCGAATCATTTTTGCGACATCAACCACGTGCGCCGTAACACCTGGGGGAGCAACCTGAGTTAGCAGCGTTTTACGTACGGTATCTGCTGCGACTTCATCACTGACGACGATAATACGGGTTACGTTAGTTTCTTTGGTCCAGCGAGTTGCCACCTGACCGTGGATTAAACGGTCATCAATACGCGCCAGGCCGATGTGCATATAATCGTTCGGTCCCATTGGTTTTGCGGGCGTTGCAGATTTTGGTGCTACAACCGGGGCTGGCGTGGCTTTTTCAACCGGTTTTGCTTTCAGCGCTTTCACTCCTTCGCTACCGGTTTCAACCGCCAGAGCGACTAATTCGTCGAAGCTTGGGTTGTCATCGCGCGCCATGAACGTTTCTACCAACATCGGAATGTTCACGCCGGCGATCACTTCGTAATGCTCTTTATCGACGACAATGCGGCTCGCAGCGTTGAACGGACTGCCTCCCCATGTGTCAACGAGAAACAGCACGCCTTTACTGGTGTCGAGTTTTGCCAACTGAGCGTTGTACTTTTCAATCAGCGTTTCGGCATTTTCGCCTGGAACGAAATCGATCCAGCCGACATTTTCCTGCTCGCCTAACAGCATTTCTGCTGTTTTAAGTAACTGCTCTGCAGCCCAACCATGTGTGCCTATTACAATAGCAATGGTCACTTGCTACCTCCTTTATTATCGTTAACACATCAACATGAAGATGTATTTTGAATCGTCGTCCGCAATCGAATCGATTCAGATAAGGGTTACAAAGAAAAACATATGATTTCGTGAATTATTTTAGATATCGAAAAAATTATTTTGTGTGATGAAGATCCGTAAATTAACTTCCGATGAAAAGAAATTTCGAAGAGTAAAATATCTCCGAAACAACTTATTGCAAAGGAAGGTAAATCTTTGCTAAAAAACGGTTGTCTCTGTTATGTTTAGCATATGTTTAATAACTCAGGAGTATAGGGTAGTAGCCCACCGTATGGATCGTCACCGACGTCATTTCACCTTTAGGCCGTATCACGCCTGTCAGTTTGGCACTTTTTGCCACAAAATTTTTCTGCATATTGCTTTAACGCCTGAGATGTTCAGGGCGCAGTTTGGTCATTCTTTAAGCAGGAGCTTGTCATGGAATTCTTAATGGACCCCTCGATTTGGGTGGGTTTGCTCACGCTTGTTGTTCTCGAAATTGTTCTGGGTATTGATAACCTGGTCTTTATTGCGATTCTGGCTGATAAACTGCCGCCTAAACAGCGGGATAAAGCACGTCTGATCGGGTTGTCACTGGCACTGGTTATGCGTTTAGGCTTGCTGTCCGTTATTTCCTGGATGGTGACGCTGACAAAACCGCTTTTCACGGTGATGGAGTACGCGTTCTCCGGGCGAGACCTGATTATGCTGCTGGGGGGTATCTTCCTCTTGTTCAAGGCCACTACCGAGCTACATGAACGGCTGGAAAACCGAGAACACGATACCGGCCAGTCAAAAGGCTATGCGAGCTTCTGGGTCGTAGTGACGCAGATTGTCATCCTGGATGCGGTCTTCTCCCTGGACGCAGTAATTACCGCGGTGGGTATGGTGAACCATCTGCCGGTCATGATGGCTGCTGTCGTGATAGCGATGGCGGTAATGCTGCTGGCATCAAAGCCGCTGACACGATTTGTGAATCAACATCCAACGGTCGTGGTGCTGTGTCTGAGCTTCCTGCTGATGATCGGTTTGAGTCTGGTCGCCGAAGGGTTTGGCTTCCACATTCCGAAAGGTTATCTGTACGCGGCCATTGGCTTCTCGATCATAATCGAACTGTTTAACCAGATTGCCCGCCGTAACTTTATTCGCCACCAGTCGACATTGCCGCTGCGTGCACGTACGGCCGATGCCATTCTGCGTCTGATGGGCGGTAAGCGTCAGACCGGTGCGCAGCTTGAATCTGACAATCCGGTGCCGGTACCTGTACCAGAAGGGGAGTTCGTTGAAGAAGAGCGTTACATGATCAACGGCGTTCTTTCCCTGGCATCGCGTTCATTACGTGGCATTATGACGCCGCGTGGTGAAATCAGTTGGGTTGATGCTGACCTGAGCGTGGCGGAAATCCGAGAACAGCTGCTCTCTTCTCCGCACAGCCTGTTCCCGGTGTGTCGTGGTGAGCTTGACGAAATTATCGGTATCGTTCGGGCAAAAGAGCTGTTGGTGGCGCTTGAGGATGGCGTAGACGTGGCTGCAATTGCTTCAGCCTCTCCGGCTATCGTTGTACCGGAAACGCTGGATCCGATTAATTTGTTAGGTGTATTGCGTCGCGCCCGCGGTAGCTTTGTTATCGTCACTAACGAGTTCGGCGTCGTCCAGGGGCTGGTGACACCGCTGGATGTATTAGAAGCTATCGCCGGTGAGTTCCCGGATGCCGATGAAACGCCCGAGATAGTTGCCGAAGCGGGTAGCTGGCTGGTGAAAGGTGGAACCGATCTGCATGCTCTGCAGCAGGCGCTGGACGTTGATACGCTGGTGGATGAAGACCAGGATATCGCCACGGTGGCTGGATTGGTGATTGCGGTTAACGGCCACATTCCGCGTGTTGGGGATGTTATTGAGGTCGCACCGCTGAGCATTACGATTGTCGAAGCCAACGATTACCGTGTGGATTTAGTTCGCATTGTTAAAGAACAATCGGCTCACGACGAAGACGTATAATTCGGTTCAGCGAAACGGCATAAGGGGCATGATATGGCCCTTATGCCGGGCGGGTGGTGGTGCACTGCCCGCCAACCATTTAGGAAAATCACGCAGCGGCATCGGCTGGGCATAGAGAAATCCCTGCAATACATGCACGCCATGACGCCGCAAATGTTGTGCCTGCGCCTGCGTTTCTACCCCTTCAGCCACCAGTTCAATATTCAGTTTTTTCCCCAGCGCGATGATGATGTCGGTAACCGTCGAGTTCACGGCGTCAGTGCCAATCGCGGAGGTGAATGATTTATCAATCTTCAGAATATCCGGACGTAACTTTTCCAGCCAGGAGAGCGAGCTGTTTCCGGTACCAAAATCGTCAATGGCCAGTTTAATCCCCATACGATGTAATTCGCGCACTACCCGATAATCCACATCAAGCAAGGCATCACGCTCAGTCAACTCAATGACTAACTGCTGAATAGGGTGCTGGCTGAACCAGTATTGGTTGAGATCTTTTAACAGCGTTCCATGGCGAAAATGGCTGGCGGCAACGTTGATACCGATATGAAACTGGCTGCTCATCGGGAAAACGTGTCGTTGCTGAATGGTTTCTGCAATGACATGGCGGGTCAGCGGTACGATCAGGTTGTGCTCTTCAGCAATAGGAATGAAAACTTCAGGCGAAATCCAGCCCTGGCGGGGGTTATTCCAGCGCAAGAGGATTTCAACACCGGTGCACTGTTGGGTGCTGGCATTTAGCAGAGGCTGGCAAAATAACTCAAACTCGCGTGCAGCGAGGGCCAGATTGATTTCCCAGGAAAAACTCATTCTGTTGGCCGTAGCCAGCCATGCAAGGTAGCCCACTAACAGGCTGAGCATCACCGCTAAGGGTAATTGAGTAGGCAGATTTTTTAACGCCAGCTCGCTGGCCCCAGGGCCTGTAACGCTGATTGCGAAAGGAAAATGTTGTGACGACAACTGGTAACTTTTTTCATCATCAAGTGCAGGCAGCGTATCTACAACACCTTGACCGTAAAGCAGGTGACGGTTGCCGACAGTTAGACTTGCTTTGGTTATCTGCGGCGGCTGAGGCTCAAGCAGCATCGTTGATAACAAATCAATATTGACGATCTCCAGAACGCCATCTTCACCATCAACAGACGACGGATACCATTGCGTAAGAATAGGGCTGCCTTTGATAAGCGAATGGTCGGTAGACAACAGAAGCTGCGGCTCCCGGCTGGGCAACTCAGGTTGTAGCTGGCGAATTGGGGTATTGCGATAACCAAAAATGCTTGAGCAATAGAGAATGCCGCGCTGGATCAGGCTTATAGAGCGCACTGTCTGTAGTCTGGCGGCATGTTTGCTCAGGGGTAAACGCGCCACGGAACAGGGCAAACCTATCAACGGCAGTAGCACATCGCGTCCGGCCTGTAGGGGAAGGAGCACGTTATCCAGCGCTTCTACGGCATGATTGGCAAAAGTGACAGTGTAATGGTGATTTAAATTACGCTCCGAAATAAATCGGGCAGACAATGTGAGTATGAGCGTCAGAAGTGCACAAATTGTGCAGACGATTAAGCGGTTACGACGATAAGTTTTGATGATCCGTTGTGCTGTTTGCATGCGGGCCGCCCGATAAGCCGTTGGTCACATTAGCCAACAGCAACAGAGCAAGTGTAGTGGGGAAAATTACGCTAGACGAGGATGAGGAAGTAAATTCGCCCATCCGTCGCAGATGGGCGAAAAATAAGTATTAGTCACACTGGACTTTAATCGCCAGGCCACCGCGTGATGTTTCACGGTATTTGGCGTTCATGTCCTTGCCGGTTTCGTACATTGTTTCAATGACTTTATCCAGCGAGACGCGCGGGGCGCTGGTACGACGCATTGCCATTCGTGCAGCGTTGATAGCCTTAACGGAGGCAATCGCGTTACGTTCAATACAAGGCACCTGAACCTGTCCGGCAACCGGATCACAGGTCAGCCCCAGGTTGTGCTCCATACCGATTTCGGCAGCAACACAAACCTGCTCAGGACTTGCACCCAGCAGTTCCGCCAGACCTGCCGCAGCCATCGAGCATGCCACGCCAACCTCGCCCTGACAGCCCACTTCCGCGCCAGAGATAGAGGCGTTCATTTTGTATAATGCGCCAATTGCACCGGCCGCCAGGAAATAGCGGGTATAAATATCCGGGCTGACGGACTCAATGAAATGGTCATAATAAGCCAGTACCGCAGGCACGATGCCGCAGGCACCGTTGGTTGGTGCAGTCACCACGCGGCCACCGGCGGCGTTCTCTTCGTTAACGGCCAGCGCAAACATGTTCACCCAGTCGATCACATTCATCGGATCGCTGGAGAGTTTATCGCTGGAGACCAGCATACGGCGCAGGGCAGAAGCTCGGCGAGGAACGCGCAACGGACCCGGCAGAATCCCTTCGGTATTCATCCCACGGTCAATACAGGCCTGCATGGTTTGCCAGACGTTGCCAAAGTACTCTTCAATCTCTTTCTTGCTGTGCAGCGCAAGTTCGTTCTGCATCACCATGCCAGAGAGCGACAAGCCAGTGCTGTTACAGTACTCCAGCATTTCGGTTGCGGACTTGAACGGATAAGGCACGCTGACCTCATTCGCTGCATCCTGGCCAAAATGTTCTTCATCAACGATGAATCCACCGCCGATCGAATAGTATGTTTTGCTGTAAACGACGGTTTCGCCGTTGTACGCATGGATCTGCATACCGTTTTCATGCAACGGCAGGTTACCGTTGTGAAAACGCATTCCGTCATTCTGCGGGAAATCAACTTCGTGCTGGCCTTGCGCAAGCAGCAGGCGACCACGCGCTTCTACGTCGCGGATAAATCCGGGAATGCTGTCAATGTCTACGGTCGCAGGTTCATTACCTGCCAGACCCATAATAATGGCGATATCGGTGTGGTGACCTTTACCCGTGAGCGACAGTGAACCATACACGTCGACGGCAACACGAGTAATGCTGTCCAGTAATCCTTTTTCGACCAGGTCATCGACGAACTGTTTACCTGCCTTCATAGGCCCTACGGTATGGGAAGATGAGGGACCAATCCCCACCTTAAACATGTCGAATAGACTAATCACGATAATACTCCTACAGGGCGACTGGGCTTTCCAGTAACGATGTTATAACTGCGCATAGTGTAAGAGGGAACGCGGCGATCGGCTTAACTATTCACATGAATTAAACTAATAGATAACCGCGATTTTACTAATGTTGTGACGGGAGTTTCAGGTTGTGTCTTCTGCGCGTAAAGATAAGTATAGTCAGGGTTTCACGCCAATTTGCAGCGCCAGCTCACGAATTATCCCAGCGGTCATTCCCCAGACGAAATAATGCTCATACCAGGAGAGCCAGACCCGATGAGAATCGCCACGACGATAAACATCCAGTGGATAGTAGCGTCCCAAATGCAGGGCCTGTGCCAACGGCATTTCAAAAACGGCGGAAACTTCATCTTCGCTGGCCCGATAGGGCAAATTAGGTGGAATTATCCCCACTATAGGAGTGACCTGGAAGCCCGTTACGCTGTCGACCGGAGGCAAAACGCCGATCACTTCCACTGATTCGGGCGGAATCGCGACTTCTTCCTGTGCTTCGCGCAACGCGGCGGCAATCAGTGAAGCGTCGCTGCTGTCCACGGCACCGCCGGGAAAAGCGACCTGTCCGGCGTGCTTGCGTAGATGAACGGAACGTTGGGTCAACAGGAGTCCTGGTTGCGCGCGCCGGACTACAGGAATAAGTACAGCTGCCTGGCGCTGGTTTAACGCTTCCCGGTTTATTTGCGGACGCAAAAGCTGGAAGCGCGATAAAAAATCATCAAGCGTCAGGTTGCTGTATTCCACTGTTTAGTTCTCCAGTTGGTGCAAAATACGATTCACTTTATCAAACGTTTCCTGATATTCCGCGTCTTCCTGACTGTCTGCAACAATGCCGCCGCCCGCAGAGCAGTAGATCTGTCCGTCTACAGCTGTCAGAGTACGGATGGTGATACTGGTATCCATATTGCCGCAAAAACTCAGATAACCAATACTGCCGCACCAGGCGTTACGTCTTTGTGGCTCCAGTTCATCAATAATTTCCATTGCCCGAACTTTCGGCGCGCCGGTAATTGACCCTCCTGGGAAGGCTGCGCGTAGCAAATCTGCTGCATGCAACGTCTCTGGCAAATGCGCGGTGATGGTACTGACCAGATGATGCACGGCTGGGAACGGCTCAACCACAAAGAGTTCTGGTACGTTTACCGACCCTGGCACGGCAACGCGGCCTATATCGTTGCGCATCAAGTCGACGATCATCAGGTTTTCCGCCCGATCCTTTGGAGAGTTCGCCAGTGTTTGAGCCTGCAGACGATCGGCATCAGGGGAGTCCAGTCTGGGTAATGTGCCTTTAATGGGACGCGTCTGGATGTGCTGGTTTTCTAACTGAATAAAACGTTCAGGCGAAAGGCTGAGAATCGCCCCTTCCTCAAAACGTAAAAATGCACTGAACGGGGCGCGGTTCGCATGGTTTAGACGTACAAACGCCAGCCACTCATCGCCCTGATAATGCGCCTGAAAGCGCTGGGCAAGATTGACCTGATAGCAATCGCCGCTGTGCAGATAACGCTGCACCTGACGGAATTTTTCACCGTACTGCGCACGGGTCATGTTGGACCGCCACGAGGATGTTAACGAAAACGGTTCGCGCACGGATATCTGTTGATTTTCCAGCCAACGGCGTCGTGCCTGCACATCGGAGTGGCTAAGTAGTGACACCTTTTGCAACTGATGATCGACAATCAGCGCCCAATCGTAAATGCCAACCGCCATGTCCGGTAGCGTGATATCCTGTTCGGCTTCCGTTGGCAGAGATTCAAAACGGCGGCCTAAATCATAGCCAAACAGACCCAGCGCGCCTCCCTGGAACGGAAGATCGGGATTATAATCGGGCTGAATAGCCAGCGATGTCAGCGCCGAGTGTAAGACCGTCATCGGATCATCAACCGTTTGCATAGTACCGTGCCGGTCATGCACAACGGTCTCTTCAGCACGTGTGACCAGCGTTGTGATGGGGTCGGCGACCAGAATATCAAAGCGACTATGCGGATGGTCGGCATGGCCTGAATGCAAAAGCATTGCCCAGGGCTGGTGGCTTAATGTGGCAAAATAGTGCTCAGCGGCGTCCAGACGCCAGGGTAGTGTGATTACAGCGGGAGATAACGTCTTCATCAGTCCTGACTCGTTGCTACTTCACTGGCTATGTGCCGGGTAGCATGAAATAATTAGCGCTAATAATTTAGCAGGAGTTCACCATGATTGCAGGTTTACCTTCACTCACGCACGATCAGCAGCAACAGGCGGTTGAACGCATTCATGAACTGATATCCCAGGGGATGAGCAGTGGCGAGGCGATTACGAAAGTGGCTGCTGAATTACGCGCCAGCCATACCGGCGAACGGATCGTGGCGCGTTTTGAAGATGAAGACGAAGACGAGTAACGTCGGTTACACCGCAGCGATAATCTTTATCTCAACTTTGTATTTTGGGTTCATTAACCCGGCTTGTACGGTGCAGCGTACCGGGGCGTGACCGGCAACAACCCAGGCATCCCAGGCCTTATTCATAGCGGCAAAATCGTTCTTGTCAGCCAGAAACAGGGTAGCATCAAGAATACGTGACTTGTTGCTGCCCTGTTTTTCCAGCACAGCATCAATTTGCGCCAGCGTGTTTGCCGTTTGTTCGAATGCGTCTGCATCCAGATTTTCCGGCACACCGGTGTAATACAACGTGTTGTTGTGAATCACCACGTCAGACCAACGATCCTCGGCATCAATACGCACGATAGTCATACATTTTTCCTCGTTAAATTTCCATTTTTACGCCGCAAGACTGCCATAATGTCAGTCTCACGTCACCTCTTCAACTGGCGAAAGACCCGATGGCCTGACATAATCCCTGTTCAAATGAACAGGGGGTAGTGTGACGGACGATTTTGCAGCAGACGGTCAGTTGGCTAAAGCGATACCGGGTTTTAAACCACGTGAACCACAACGACAGATGGCCCTGGCCGTCGCGCATGCCATTGAAAAATCACAGCCGCTTGTCGTAGAGGCCGGGACCGGAACAGGGAAAACCTACGCCTATCTTGCCCCCGCGCTGCGCGCTGGAAAGAAAGTCATCATCTCTACCGGATCGAAAGCACTGCAGGATCAGCTTTACAGCCGCGATCTGCCTACTGTGGCAAAAGCGTTGAAATTCACCGGCAAACTGGCGCTATTGAAAGGGCGCTCCAACTACCTTTGCCTGGAGCGACTTGAACAACAGGCACTGGCGGGCGGTGACCTGCCGGTCCAGATATTAAGCGACGTTATTCTGTTGCGATCGTGGTCAAATCAAACCCTCGATGGAGACATCAGCACCTGTGTCAGTGTGGCCGAAGATTCACAGGCCTGGCCGCTGGTGACCAGCACCAACGACAACTGTTTGGGCAGCGACTGCCCGCTGTATAAAGAGTGTTTTGTTGTCAAAGCGCGTAAAAAAGCGATGGACGCAGACGTTATAGTGGTAAACCACCATCTGTTTCTTGCCGATATGGTAGTGAAAGAGAGTGGGTTCGGTGAACTGATCCCTGAGGCCGACGTGATGATCTTCGATGAAGCCCATCAGCTACCGGATATCGCCAGCCAGTATTTTGGTCAGTCACTCTCCAGCCGCCAACTTCTCGACCTGGCAAAGGACATTACCATCGCGTATCGCACCGAGCTGAAAGATACTCAACAGCTACAAAAGTGTGCTGACCGTCTTGCTCAAAGCGCACAGGATTTCCGCCTGCAACTGGGTGAGCCGGGCTATCGCGGCAACCTGCGGGAGCTGCTGGCGGATCAGCGCGTGCAGCGAGCATTTTTACTGCTCGATGATACCCTGGAGCTGTGTTACGACGTGGCAAAACTCTCTCTGGGACGTTCGGCACTGCTGGATGCGGCGTTTGAGCGAGCCACGTTGTATCGCACCCGTTTGAAACGGCTAAAAGAGATTAACCAGCCAGGGTTCAGCTACTGGTATGAATGCACCTCGCGCCATTTCACCCTGGCGCTGACGCCACTCACGGTGGCGGATAAATTCAAAGAAGTGATGGAACAAAAACCGGGCTGCTGGATTTTCACCTCAGCGACGTTGTCGGTAAACGATGATCTCCACCACTTTACGGCGCGGCTGGGTATTGAACAGGCGGAGTCGATGCTGCTGCCTAGCCCCTTTGATTACACGCGTCAGGCGCTGCTGTGCGTACCACGTAATCTACCGCAAACTAATCAGCCAGGGGCGGCGCGCCAGTTGGCATCTATGTTGCGGCCAATCATCGAGGCGAACAACGGTCGTTGTTTTATGCTGTGTACCTCGCACGCGATGATGCGCGACCTGGCGGAACAGTTTCGCGCCACCATGACGCTTCCCGTGTTGTTGCAGGGAGAGACCAGCAAAGGGCAACTGCTGCAACAGTTTGTTAGCGCGGGGAATGCTTTACTGGTGGCTACCAGTAGTTTCTGGGAAGGGGTGGACGTGCGTGGTGATACGCTTTCGCTGGTTATTATCGACAAGCTGCCGTTTACCTCACCGGACGATCCATTGTTGAAAGCGCGAATGGAAGATTGCCGCCTGCGCGGCGGCGATCCTTTTGACGAAGTCCAGCTCCCGGATGCGGTTATCACCCTGAAACAGGGGGTGGGGCGTTTGATACGTGATGCTGACGATCGCGGTGTGCTGGTGATTTGTGACAACCGGCTGGTGATGCGACCCTATGGCGCCACCTTCCTGGCGAGTCTGCCGCCGGCACCGCGTACGCGTGACATTGCCCGCGCTGTTCGATTTCTTGCTATACCAACGGCTGAGTAATTTGTTACGGAGTATGGTAAGATGCGCGCCAAATTTATTGATCTGATCACGAAGACCCATGCGAATTCTGGCTATCGATACCGCCACAGAAGCGTGCTCTGTTGCCCTGTGGAATGACGGTAATATCAAGGCTCATTTCGAGCTTTGCCCACGAGAACATACCCAACGAATCCTGCCGATGGTTCAGGACATCCTGGCTGATGACGGTACTACCTTAACGGAGATCGACGCGCTGGCGTTTGGTCGCGGTCCCGGAAGTTTTACCGGTGTACGTATTGGTATCGGTATTGCTCAGGGGCTGGCATTAGGTGCGGAATTACCCATGATCGGCGTTTCAACTCTGGCAACAATGGCGCAGGGAGCCTGGCGTAAAACTGGGGCAATGCGCGTGCTGGCGGCGATTGACGCACGTATGGGTGAAGTTTACTGGGCCGAATACCAACGTGATGAAGACGGCGTCTGGCACGGCGAAGAGACGGAAGCGGTATTAACACCAGAACAAGTTCATGAGCGTTTGCTGCAACTTTCCGGCGATTGGGCGACGGTTGGCACAGGCTGGTCGGCATGGCCTGAACTCGGCAAAGACAGTGGTCTGATGCTGATTGATGGCGGCGTTTTGCTTCCGGCTGCTGAAGACATGTTGCCTGTCGCCACTCAAATGCTGGCAGCAGGAAAGACGGTTGCGGTGGAACATGCTGAACCGGTTTATTTACGTAACACCGTAGCGTGGAAGAAACTTCCCGGGAAAGAATGAATCTTAGTAGTAAATACCCTGATTAATTTGAATTGCAGTTCATACGCGGCAGTTTGACAGAGGCGGGGCAGGCGCTGAGAAAAGGGAGTCGCACATGGCGGGTCAAAAACAGGTAATGAAAGGTGTACTGGCTGGTGTATTAGCATTAATGCTAAGCGGTTGCGTCACCATTCCGGATGCGATTAAAGGTTCAAGCCCTACACCGCAGCAGGATCTGGTGCGGGTGATGAATGCACCGCAGTTGTACGTCGGACAGGAAGCGCGTTTCGGCGGTAAAGTGGTGGACATTCAGAATCAGCAGGGGAAATCCCGTCTGGAAATTGCTACCGTTCCGCTCGACAGTGGCGCGCGACCAATACTGGGAGAAGCCTCACGCGGAAGGATTTATGCTGATGTAAACGGCTTCCTCGATCCGGTTGATTTTCGTGGACAACTGGTTACCGTCGTGGGACCGATTAGCGGCACGGTAGACGGTAAAATCGGTAGTACGCCGTATAAGTTTATGCTGATGCAGGTAACAG
This sequence comes from Citrobacter sp. Marseille-Q3906, assembly GCF_916618775.1. NCBI lineage: Bacteria > Pseudomonadati > Pseudomonadota > Gammaproteobacteria > Enterobacterales > Enterobacteriaceae > Citrobacter > Citrobacter sp. Marseille-Q3906. Next base: position 1,898,083 of record NZ_CAKAKA010000002.1, on the reverse strand, counting down.
GTTATAAACGCTGGCATATTACTCAGCAGATCGTGATGCCACCGCAACCGATTGACCCCTGGTTCTATGGTGCGCGTGGCTGGCCATACGGCTATGGCGGTTGGGGATGGTACAATCCCGGTCCCGCACAGGTTCAGACGATAGTAACAGAGTAACTCTTTGTTTTATTGGTAAAAGAAACAGCGGCTCGTCCGCTGTTTCTGCATTAACGTGGATATAAAAAAAATAAATAGTGACGCGCTTCGCAACCTTGTCGTTGTGTAATAAACAAACTGGTACGCTGAGTTAATATTATGTTAACAGTTTGTTTATTGTCTGGGGTTGTGATGACGACGAATACGCATTTTAGAGGTGATGTATTGAAAAAGGTTTGGCTTAACCGTTATCCCGAGGGCGTTCCCGCGGAGATCAATCCTGACCGTTATCAATCCCTGGTGGAGCTCTTTGAACACTCAGTAAGGCGCTATGCTGACCAGCCCGCGTTTGTAAATATGGGGGAGGTGATGACCTTCCGCAAACTGGAGGAGCGTAGTCGGGCATTTGCGGCCTACTTGCAACAGGGGCTTGGGCTGAAAAAGGGCGATCGTGTCGCGCTAATGATGCCTAACCTGCTGCAGTATCCTGTGGCATTGTTCGGCATCCTGCGTGCCGGAATGATCGTCGTGAACGTTAACCCGTTGTATACGCCGCGGGAACTGGAGCATCAGCTTAATGACAGCGGTGCGGCGGCGATCGTGATTGTCTCCAACTTTGCTCATACGCTGGAGAAAGTGGTCGATAAAACGTCGGTTCAACATGTGATCCTGACGCGTATGGGCGATCAGCTTTCTACCGCTAAAGGGACGCTGGTTAACTTTGTCGTCAAGTACATCAAGCGTCTGGTGCCGAAATATCACCTGCCTGATGCCATCTCGTTTCGCAGCGCGTTACAAAACGGCTATCGCATGCAGTATGTGAAGCCTGAAGTGGTTTCTGAAGATCTGGCTTTCCTGCAGTATACCGGTGGCACCACTGGCGTGGCGAAAGGCGCAATGCTAACGCACCGCAATATGCTGGCTAACCTGGAACAGGTCAATGCTACCTACGGTCCATTGCTGCATCCGGGTAAAGAGCTGGTGGTGACTGCGCTGCCGTTGTATCACATCTTCGCGTTGACCATGAACTGCCTGTTGTTTATCGAACTGGGTGGTCAAAACCTGTTGATCACTAACCCGCGAGATATTCCGGGTCTGGTGAAAGAGCTGGCAAAATACCCGTTTACCGCGATGACCGGCGTCAATACGCTGTTTAACGCTTTGTTGAATAACAAAGAATTTCAGCAACTGGACTTTTCATCACTGCATCTCTCCGCGGGTGGTGGTATGCCGGTACAGCAGGCGGTAGCAGAACGCTGGGTGAAGCTGACCGGACAGTATCTGCTGGAAGGTTACGGCCTGACCGAGTGTGCGCCGCTGGTGAGTGTCAACCCTCACGATATCGATTATCACAGTGGCAGTATCGGCCTGCCGGTTCCTTCCACTGACGTTAAACTGGTGGATGACGACGATAACGAAGTGCCACCAGGGGAACCTGGCGAGCTGTGCGTTAAAGGTCCGCAGGTAATGCTGGGGTACTGGCAGCGACCAGATGCAACAGATGAAATTGTCAAAGACGGTTGGTTGCACACCGGTGATATTGCGGTGATGGATGATGAAGGTTTCCTGCGGATTGTCGATCGCAAAAAAGATATGATCCTGGTTTCAGGTTTCAACGTCTATCCGAACGAGATTGAAGATGTGGTGATGCAACACCCAGGTGTCCAGGAAGTGGCCGCAGTTGGTGTGCCGTCGGGCAGCAGCGGTGAGGCTGTGAAAATTTTTGTGGTGAAGAAAGACGCCTCGTTAACCGATGAAGCCTTGATTACCTTTTGTCGACGTCAGCTGACGGGCTATAAAGTGCCGAAGCTGGTGGAATTCCGTGATGAGCTGCCAAAATCAAACGTTGGCAAAATTTTGCGACGAGAATTACGTGACGAAGCACGTGGCAAAGTGGACAATAAAAGCTAAGCGTTAAGACAGCCATCAGAAAGCGCCGGTTAAACCGGCGTTTTTTTTGGTGCAAACCTGAGAGAGCACGATTTGAATTACCAAATGATCACCACGAACGACGCGTTGGCCACGCTGTGCGAAGCCGTTCGTGAGTTTCCGGCTATTGCCCTGGATACTGAATTTGTTCGCACACGTACCTATTACCCGCAACTGGGTCTGATCCAGTTGTTTGATGGCAAACACGTTGCTCTGATTGATCCGCTTGGGATCACCGACTGGTCACCGCTGAAGACCATTTTGCAGGACACTGCCATTACCAAATTCCTGCATGCAGGAAGTGAAGACCTGGAAGTGTTTCTCAACGCCTTTGGCGAACTTCCACAGCCGCTGATTGATACACAAATTCTGGCTGCGTTCTGCGGACGTCCACTATCGTGGGGATTTGCCGCGATGGTGGAAGAGTATACGGGAGTGGCGCTGGATAAAAGCGAATCCCGCACTGACTGGCTGGCGCGTCCGTTAACTGAGCGTCAGTGTGAGTATGCGGCAGCGGATGTCTGGTATTTATTACCGATCACCCAAAAGCTGATGACAGAGACTGATGCCTCTGGTTGGCTGCCCGCCGCGCTGGATGAGTGCCGTTTGATGCAGCAGCGTCGTCAGGAAATTCTGGCGCCTGAAGATGCGTGGCGCGAGATAACCAATGCCTGGCAACTACGAACCCGCCAGCTTGCCTGCCTGCAACTGCTGGCTGACTGGCGATTACGTAAGGCGCGTGAGCGCGATCTGGCGGTGAACTTTGTGGTACGTGAAGAACACCTGTGGTCTGTCGCTCGCTATATGCCAGGTAGTCTGGGTGAACTGGACAGTCTGGGTCTTTCCGGTAGCGAGATTCGTTTTCACGGCAAGACGCTGATTTCGCTGGTGGAGAAGGCTCAGGCTCTGCCGGAAGAATCATTGCCGGAACCGTTGCTGAACCTGATGGATATGCCGGGATATCGCAAGGCATTCAAGGCCATTAAGGCACTGGTTGCAGAGGTGAGTGCGGAACATAATCTCAGCGTTGAGTTACTGGCTTCGCGCCGTCAGATTAATCAGCTCCTCAACTGGCACTGGAAACTAAAGCCGCAGGCTTCCCTGCCGGAACTGATTTCCGGTTGGCGTGGTGAACTGATGGCCGAGCGTCTTAACGCACTGTTGCTGGAATATCCGCAGTAAGTTGACCAGACTATGCCGGGTAGCGCTATCGCTCACCCGGCCTGACGTGATTACAAATCAAGGACCAGACGTTTGCCTTTGGCGCGCGAGCAACAGATGAGCATACTTTGCTGGCTGGCCTTCTCATCGTCGCTGAAATACTGATCGCGATGATCCGCTTCCCCTTCAATAATTGTCGTTTCACAGGTACCGCACACGCCTTCGCGACATAGACATTCCACCCTGGCCGCTTTGTTATTTTCGATAACCTGTAAAATAGTCATCTCTTCCGGCACGACAAATTCACGTCCAGAACGTGCCAGCACAAGGGTGAACGCATCACCGCTCTTATCTTCCACGGCAAATTGTTCGAAATGTAGCGTATCGTTGTCCAGATCGTGGCGGGCGGCTTCGCTTTTTACGGCATCGTTAAGTACAGCAGGGCCGCAGGTGTAAATATGCGTGCCGGGTTCTACATCGGCCAGCAGACGCGCCAGGTCAAGGCGGGTGCCTTCGGTAGAAAGGTGCAGATGAATGCGCTCGGCGTTGATGTGCTGAGTGAGTTCATGATGAAATGCGCAGCTTTCCGGGCTGTGGGAGCAGTAATGCAGTTGCCACTCAGCGTGTGATTGTTCCAGCTCCGGGATCTGCGATAAAAAGGGGGTTATGCCAATGCCTCCTGCAATCAGTATATGTTTTCGTGCCTGAGGTTCGAGGGCAAAGAGATTATTTGGTGTGGATATCGTCAGCGTGTCGCCAGCGTTCACGTTCTGGTGTAAGAAACGTGAGCCGCCTTTGGACTCATCCTCCAGTCGTACAGCTATTTGATAAGCGGTGGTATCAAGCGGTGAACTCATCAGCGAATAGGCATTGCTGTAGAGATTTTCGCCATCGCGCATCTGCACGATTATATGGCTGCCTCCACTGAACGCGGGTAACGAGCCGCCTGCAGAGGCAACTAAGGTGAAACGTTTTACATGTGGAGTAATGGTCTCAATCCGGCTGACCCGCACTTCATGCATTTGATATTCAGACATCGCGGCACTCCCTTAAAAATCTGTCCGGCGCGGGTTAACCCTGCGCGCCGGAATCTGTGTCACAGCCCCTGGCAGAGATATTTCATCTCCAGGTAATCTTCGATACCGTGTTCAGAGCCTTCACGCCCAAGGCCGGACTGTTTGACGCCGCCAAACGGGGCAACTTCATTAGAGATAAGCCCGGTATTGATCCCCACCATGCCGTATTCAAGCTGCTCAGAAACTCGCCAGATACGCGCAGCGTCATTACTATAGAAGTAAGATGCCAGACCGTAGATCGTATCGTTTGCCTGGTGGATCACGTCCTGTTCATCGTCAAATTTCACCAGCGCGGCGACCGGTCCGAAGATTTCTTCCTGTAACAGTTGCGTGCCTGGCTGCACGTTGCCGATGACAGTAGGGGTAAAATAGTTTCCGCCCAGCGCATGGCGTTGGCCGCCGGTTAACAGCGTGGCACCACGCGTCAGGGCGTCATCAAGAAGTGATTGTACTTTGTCTACGGCGGCGCTGTTGATCAGTGGTCCGGTCTGTACGCCTGGTTGCTCACCATTGCCTACCTTCAGCGCGGCGACACGGGCGACAAACTTCTCGCAAAACGTGTCGTAAATGGCCTGATGAATATAAAAACGATTCACACAGACACAGGTCTGTCCGGCGTTGCGAAACTTGGCAACCAACGCCCCTTCGACGGCTTTATCAATATCTGCGTCATCAAACACAATAAACGGCGCATTACCCCCCAGCTCCAGTGACACCTTTTTGATGGAGTCAGAACACTGGCGCATCAGGACGCGTCCGACTTCTGTTGAACCCGTGAACGAGAGCTTACGTACACGATCATCAGCGGTGAACTGAGCGCCAATTTCGCGTGATTTTCCTGTTACGACGTTGATGACGCCTGAGGGAATGCCGGCCTGACGTGCGAGCTCGGCCAGCGCCAGTGCTGTGAACGGCGTCTCGTTGGCCGGTTTTATCACCATCGTACAGCCTGCAGCCAGTGCCGGACCGGCTTTGCGGGTGAGCATGGCGGCGGGGAAGTTCCACGGCGTAATCGCGGCGCAGACGCCGACGCCCTGGCGGATCACCATCAACCGCTTGTCCGTTGTAGGAGAGGGAATGATTTCACCGTTGGTGCGTTTTGCCTGTTCGGCAAACCACTCAATAAACGAAGCGGCATAGACAATTTCGCCTTCCGCTTCTGCCTGCGGTTTTCCCTGTTCGGCAGTCATGATTTGCGCCAGCGCCGTTTTGTTGTCGAGAATTAAGTGATGCCAGGCTTTGAGCAGAGTGGAACGCTGGGCTGCGGTCATTGCACGCCAGTTGGGTAACGCCTGAGAGGCGGCATCAATAGCCCGCTGAGTCTCTGACATTCCCATATTGGGTATTTTCCCCAGAATAGCGCCTGTCGCCGGATTGCTGACCGATAACGTATTGTTGTCATCGGCGTCGCACCAGTTCCCGGCGATAAACGCCTGCTGGCGGAAAAGTGAAGTCTGAAAGACGGTCATGACGAACTCCTTCAAGGATTAATCCTGAAACACCTGGGCTACCAGGTTATGGAAATGGGCAATACCGTGTTCAGAAATCCCGCTGCCGCTGGTATCTGCCATAATGCGTCCCTGACCGCGATAGCCGCGTGATTTCAGCCCTTTTTGTACGCTTTCGACCAGACGTAAATCTTCAGGGCGGAAGACATTGCGATACCATTCAATCAGCTCTTTCTGCTCTTCGGTGAGTTCTTCATTGGTGAAGTAGATGTCGTAGTTTTGCAGTGTGGTTTCTGCATCCACCGGGAACTCATAGATAACGGTCATCATGCCTTTAATTGGCGTGACGTTGAGCATGGTGCATGGCCACAACCAGAAACCGTGGAAGGCGGCATCAACGCCTTCTTCGAACTTAAATGACTGCTCTGATGGTTTGGCAAAACCGTATTGCAGAGTCCAGTTGCCATGCATGGTGTGCCAGTAGCGGTCAACCTGTACCGAGTCGGAAAAACCAGGGTGTGCCGGACCGCAGTGGTAGCACTCCAGATAGTTATCAACGATATTTTTCCAGTTGGCAGGTGTGCGAGTCGTAAAGCGCGCAGCCAGTTTCAGATCGTGTACATCAGGGCAGGCTTCGACAACTTTCGCTGCCAGTCCCGGGAGTTGATCTTCAACGCTGCCGGCATTCGGATCCATATTGATAAATACGAATCCGGCATATTCTTCAAGACGTACCGGTGTGAGATGGGCTTTCTCACTATCGAAATTGGCCACGTTTTCACAGTTACGGGCGTGTGCCAGGTTGCCATCGAGCTTAAAAGCCCAGGCGTGATAGGGACAGGTAATGACATTCTTCGCTTTCCCTTCGCCGCTTAGCAACTGATGACCCCGATGTGGGCAGACGTTGTAGAAAGCGCGCAGCACATTATCGCGACCCCGTACCAGCACGATATTTTCGCCAATCACTTCACGAGTGACATAGTCATTTGGTTTTGCCAGTTCGCTGCTGTGGGCTACGCAAATCCAACTTTTGGCAAACACGTTCTCTTGCTCGTGCTCAAACGCCTGTTGATCGGTATAAAACCGTGCTGGGATGGTCCATGCGTCCTGCGGGTTGGCACAAAAATTTTGCGGCAGAATAAACTCAGGGCTCAGATTGCTCATTGGATTACCTTTAATTTGTGAGTAAGAGGATGTTTTTGTACTGGCGCTCAACTGTCGCCTTTGAGTAATGCCCCGGCGGGTGGCGTGACTGGCTCGCCGCCCTGTGCGTCGGGAAGATGACTTTCAATTTGGTGAGCAGGAATATGGGCATAGTCCTGTTTAACCCAGCGAAGAAAACCACCGACCTTCACCAGCAAAATGGCGAGGAAGGGAAGTGCGGTCAGTACCACGGTAGTCTTCATGGTTTCCAGTGAAGCACCGGTAAACAGAATCGATAATGGAATCAAGGTAATGACCACGCACCAGAACAGGCGTAAGCCGCGCTCGGGATCTTCACCTTCCTGAAGATTGCGCGTGCTGGTGGCCGCCATGGTATAGGCCACAGCATCCATATGTGAGGCGAGGAAAATAATCATGATAGCCAGATAGGCCACCAGGAACAGTTTCCCGGCGGGTAGTGACATCAGTACCTGCTGGACGGCCGTTTCGCCGCCAAGCGTTGCCATTATTTGCGGAACATCAATTACACCGTTAACAAACTGATGGATAGAGTAACTTTCCATCACCCCGAAGAAGAACCAACAACCGACGGTGCTACCAAGGATCAATGCCCAGATCACTTCCTTAATTTTGCGTCCACGGGAAACGCGGGTAACAAACATCGCCACGCCAGGGGTATAGGAGATCCACCACAGCCAGTAAAATACCGTCCAGTTGCGGGTAAACTCACCATTACCGAGAGGGTCGGTAAACAGGCTCATTTGCAAAAAGTTTTGTGTTGTCAGGCCGATGGCATTGATGATGTTGTTAGTGATGAACTCGGTTGGTCCGACGATCAATACCAGCAGCGGCAGCAAAAACGCGCCCCAACCAACCATTTTGCTCAGACGTTGTAAGCCGTTATTGATGCCAATCCAGGAGCTGAGACAGAAGATGCCCCCCGAAAACAGGATCACAAATGCCTGCACCGTAAAGTTATCCGGCAGACCAGTGAGAGCCGATAAGCCACGAGTAAAGGTGGCTGCGGTGACGACCAGGGAGATGGTTAACGCGCCGACGGTGGCAATCAGGAACATCAGGTCGACTAAGCGCCCCCAGACGCCTTGCGGATGAACGCCAGTAATTGCAGCAATAATACCGGACAGGCTCAACCCTTTGTTTTTACGCACATGGAAGTGATAAGCCATAGTTAATGAGGCCAGCGTATAGGTTGCCCACGCGCTGATCCCCCAATGGAAAAAAGAGTAGGGCAGGCTGAATTCCAGTGCTTTTTGCGAGTTGGGGGCGATATTCAGGCCCGGTGTCTGGTAATAATAGGCCCATTCTGCAACGCCCCAGTAGAGCGTGGAAGAACCTAACCCGGCGCAGATAAACATAAACAGCCAGGAAAGAGTGCTGTATTCCGCTTTGCCTTCTCCCAGACGAATGTTGCCGTACTTGCTGGTGGCAAGATAGATGACCAGTCCCATAGCCATGAGGACCAGTATCTGGACCGCTGAACCCAGCATGCGGGTGACACCATTAAAAATGGTGTTTGCCGCTTGCGCGGATTGCTGAGGGAAGAAACTCAGTGTGGCTGCGATAAAAAGAATGGCCACCAGGCTGATGGCTATGAGTGGCACATCTTTTTTCTTTACGTTGCTCAACATGGGTGATCTCCTGGGCATAAGTTGCCCGCGTTTGGCATTAGCCTGTCGTTGTTATCATGCTGTAGGGGTACAATGTGTCGCTTCGTTATTTAACATTTTAATTATTTGTTCTTTACATGAATTAAACAATTGCCCGATGCGTGAAGCAATAAAACACGGAACGGAAATAATAAAAGGTGAATTCGCGCAGGTTATTTCAGCAATTGAACGCATAAAAAAGCCGCGTCAGTGACGCGGCTCAAATTAAGTGGTTTGACCTTTAACGAAGGGCCTGACAGATGGCCTGGCCAACCTGTGATGTGGTGGCGGTCCCTTTCATATCCGGTGTTTTAGGACCACTGGCAATGACCTGTTCAATCGCCGCCACGATCCCATCGTGAGCAGCCTGATAATTTGCATCACCGTTGCCGAGGAAATCCAGCATCATGGCTCCCGCCCAGATTGTGGCAATCGGGTTGGCGATATTCTTGCCGTAGATATCTGGTGCCGAACCGTGTACCGGTTCGAACAACGATGGAAAGGTGCGTTCCGGGTTTAAGTTTGCAGAAGGGGCAATACCAATTGTCCCTGTGCAAGCAGGGCCTAAATCGGAAAGGATATCGCCAAACAGGTTCGAGGCGACCACCACGTCAAAGCGTTCAGGCTGCATAACAAAACGGGCGCACAGAATATCGATATGCTGCTTATCCCAGCGAATCTCAGAATATTGAGCTGCCATGGCTTCAACGCGTTCATCCCAGTAGGGCATACTGATGGCAAGACCGTTTGATTTGGTTGCAGAGGTTAACGTTTTGCGTGGACGGCTCTGGGCCAGTTCGAACGCGTAACGCAAAATACGGTCGACTCCACGACGGGTGAAGACGGATTCCTGAATGACCACTTCATGCTCGGTTCCTGCGTTTACTCGCCCGCCCAGTGAAGAGTATTCCCCCTCGGTATTCTCGCGCACGACATAAAAATCAATGTCGCCTGGTTTTTTTCCTGCCAGTGGACAGGGAACGCCGGGGAACAGGCGAACCGGACGCAGGTTGACGTACTGATCGAATTCGCGCCGAAACTTGAGTAATGATCCCCATAATGAGATGTGATCCGGCACGGTATCTGGCCAACCGACAGCTCCAAAATAGATAGCATCGAATGATTTTAGCTGCTCATGCCAGTCATCCGGCATCATTTTTCCGTGATGCGTATAGTATTCGCAGCTGGCCCATTCCATTTGCTCAAAGCTGAGCGACAAATCCCAACGCTCCGCAGCCGCCTGTAACACATTAATGCCTTCAGGCAGGACTTCTTTACCAATACCATCTCCGGGAATAGCGGCAATACGACAGGTTTTCTTCATAGCAGCTCTCACTTGTACGCCATCAAAATTGACTTTCCCCTTATCCTATAATTGACTGATTAAGAGTTAATCCCCCTAACTGGTGAAACATAAAACACAGATCATGAATAATCTGCCGCTGCTAAATGATTTACGCGTCTTTATGCTGGTTGCCCGTCGTGCAGGATTTGCCGCTGTTGCTGAGGAGTTGGGCGTTTCTCCCGCGTTTATCAGCAAGCGCGTTGCGCTGCTTGAACAGACGCTGAATGTCGTGTTGTTACACCGCACCACGCGGCGAGTGACCATCACGGAAGAGGGAGAGCGGATCTACGAATGGGCGCAGCGGATCCTGCAGGATGTGGATCAGATGATGGATGAGTTGTCTGATGTCCGGCAGATCCCTCAAGGTATGTTGCGCATTATCAGTAGCTTTGGCTTTGGTCGCCAGGTGGTGGCGCCTGCACTGTCTGCACTGGCGAAACAGTATCCGCAGCTTGAGCTAAGATTCGATGTTGAGGATCGGTTGGTGGATCTGGTTAATGAAGGTGTCGATCTTGATATTCGTATTGGTGATGATATTGCTCCTAATTTGATAGCACGAAAGCTGGCGACTAATTATCGCATCCTGTGCGCTTCACCAGAATTTGTGACGCAATACGGTGCGCCTAAGCAACTGAATGAACTGGCAAGCTTTCCCTGCCTGGTAATTAAAGAACGTGATCATCCGTTTGGCATCTGGCAATTGCGTAATAAAGAAGGTGAGCACTCGATTAAAGTGACGGGTCCATTATCATCTAATCACGGTGAGGTTGTTCATCAGTGGTGTCTGGATGGGCAGGGTATTGCGCTGCGTTCGTGGTGGGATGTATGCGACAACATTACTAGCGGACATCTGGTTCAGATATTACCAGAGTATTATCAGCCAGCTAATATCTGGGCTGTATATGTTTCTCGCCTGGCGACATCGGCCAAAATTCGTATTACGGTTGAGTTTTTGCGCCGCTATTTTGAGGAGAATTACCCCAGGTTTTCTCTGGAATAAATGCGAGTTGGCTGGGGGAAAAATAAAAAAGGCAGAATAATCTGCCTTTTTGCTGCTGACCATACTCTGTTACAAAAAACGTTATTTAGACTCTTCTGCTTCAGGTAATGTCACGTTAAGTTCGAGGATAGAAATATCGCCGTCTTTTTGTTCAAGTTGTACGGTGACCATTTCGGGGTCAATTTGTACATACTTACAGATAACGTCGAGAATATCTTTCCTCAACTGCGGTAAATAATGCGGCTCGGCGTCACTGCGACGACGTTCCGCAACAATAATCTGCAGTCGCTCTTTAGCGATGTTTGCTGTGCTCTTTTTCCGCGAGAGAAAAAAATCCAGTAATGCCATAACTTATCCTCCGAACAGGCGTTTGAGGAAACCTTTCTTCTCTTCTTCAATGAAGCGGAAAGGACGTTCTTCTCCCAACAGACGGTCTACGGTATCTGCGTAGGCTTTGCCGGCATCAGCATTGATGTCGAGAATAACCGGCTCACCCTGGTTAGACGCGCGCAGGACTGACTGATCTTCAGGAATCACGCCGACCAGCTTGATTCGCAGAATCTCCAGTACATCTTCCATGCTGAGCATGTCGCCTTTGTTTACGCGGCCTGGATTGTAGCGCGTAAGTAACAGGTGCTCTTTAATCGGATCTTCACCATTTTCAGCGCGACGAGATTTCGACGCCAGAATACCCAGAATACGGTCAGAGTCACGTACGGATGAAACTTCCGGGTTGGTGGTGATGATAGCTTCATCAGCAAAATACAGGGCCATCAACGCGCCGGTTTCAATACCTGCCGGGGAGTCGCAGACGATGAAATCGAAGCCCATCGTTTTCAGATCATCCAGAACTTTTGCGACGCCTTCGCGCGTCAGCGCGTCTTTATCGCGAGTCTGTGAGGCCGGAAGAATAAAGAGATTTTCGGTACGCTTATCTTTGATTAACGCCTGATTTAACGACGCATCGCCCTGGATCACGTTGACGAAGTCGTAAACGACGCGGCGTTCACAACCCATAATCAAATCAAGATTACGCAGGCCGATATCAAAATCAATAACGACAGTTTTCTTTCCCTTCTGGGCCAAACCTGTAGCGATGGCCGCGCTGGAGGTTGTTTTGCCAACGCCCCCTTTACCCGAAGTAACAACAATAATGCGTGCCATAGAAATTCCTTGTTAAAAAGGGATCAATTCAACGGTTGAACTGTCAAAGCGTTCTCTGCTAATTGCAGACGAGCCGCTTTGCCATAAAATTCTGCTGGGATATTATCACTCAGCCAATATACACCTGCGATAGACACCAGTTCTGCCGTCAGATGGGTACAAAAAATTTGTGCTTCCCGGTCACCGCTGGCGCCCGCCAGTGCACGGCCTCTCATCACACCATACACGTGAATGTTACCATCAGCGATAAGCTCAGCGCCTGCGCTGACGTGGCTTGTAACAATCAGATCACATTGTGGTGCATAAATACGCTGACCGGAACGAACCGGTACATTTATTAATCGCGTTTTTGTGATGGGAGTAACGTTTTGTGGTGGCGCGGCAGGGGCCGGGGTATTAACTGGCGCGGAACGGATGGTTTTTTCTTTACCTTCAGTGAGTAAAGGAAGACCCAATTCGTCTATTTCTGCCTTAAGTTTGGCGTCTTTACAGCCGCTGACGCCAATAATACGCAGGCCGGTAGATGCGACCACTTTTTGCAGCGCCGGCCAGTTTACCGGGCTTTCAAGGCCACTGACGTTGATCACCACGGGAGCATGTTTTAAAAAAGCAGGTGCCTGCGCGATTTTGTCTTCCAACGCCTGACGAATAACCTCGGGTTCTGCTTCGTGCAAGTGAACCACTGATAAGGTGAAGCTACTGCCTTTAAGCTCGATTGGCGTGTTTGACATCCTGGCCTTACTCAATTTGCTATTTATCATCCCCAGCGCGGGGTGATATTCCGAAGACTATAAGGCATGTTATAGTCAGTATTATATTGAGGCAAGCCACCATTCCCTGAATTCAGAGTAAAAGATATGTTTTGTGTGATCTACCGAAGCAGCAAACGTGACCAGACCTATTTATATGTCGAAAAAAAAGACGATTTCTCACGCGTTCCTGAAGAACTGATGAAAGGATTTGGTCAACCGAAGCTGGCAATGATTTTACCGCTTGATGGCCGTAAAAAACTCGTCAACGCCGATCTTGAAAAAGTAAAACAGGCGTTAACTGAGCAGGGCTATTATTTACAATTACCGCCACCGCCAGAAGATTTACTCAAACAGCATCTGTCTGTGGTTAAACAAAATACACCAGACGTTAAACCTTAAACTGTATCCGGCAGTAGCGTGTCCCATCGATGCAGTTTATGAAATCAATGACTACGTTAGGGGAAAGTAATGTATCAACATCACAACTGGCATGGTGCTCTGCTGGATTACCCGGTAAGTAAAGTGGTTTGTGTAGGCAGCAATTATGCAAACCATATTAAAGAGATGGGTAGTGCAACGCCCGATGAACCGGTCCTGTTCATAAAACCTGAAACCGCACTGTGCGATCTGCGTCAGCCGCTGGTGATCCCGGCGGATATGGGATCTGTTCACCACGAAGTTGAGCTGGCGGTGCTGATTGGTTCGACTCTGCGCCAGGCGACGGAAGAGCACGTGCGCAAAGCCATCGCTGGCTATGGTGTGGCTCTGGATCTGACCCTGCGTGATATTCAGGGCAAAATGAAGAAGGCGGGTCAGCCGTGGGAGAAAGCGAAGGGATTTGATAACTCCTGTCCGTTGTCTGGCTTTATTCCTGTTTCGGAATTTAACGGCGATCCGCAAAATACGCAGCTCGGTCTGACAGTAAACGGTGAAAAACGTCAACACGGTTCCACAGCGGATATGATCCATCAAATTGTCCCGTTGATTGCCTATATGAGCCGTTTCTTCACGCTTAAAGCGGGTGATGTTGTGCTGACGGGGACGCCGGAAGGTGTTGGGCCATTGCATAGTGGTGATGAGCTGGCTATTAGTTTCCATGGTCAGACTCTCACGACCCGAGTGCTGTAATCTCTTCTTGCCGCCTTTTCGGGCGGCAAAACTTGCATCAGCGTGCCAGACTGGTTATAAGGTGCAGCTTTATTGCAATAGCGGATACCCTGATGAGCGACAAACCTTTCTGGCAAAGCAAAACCCTGGATGAAATGACCGATGCCGAGTGGGAGTCATTATGTGATGGGTGTGGTCAATGCTGTCTGCATAAGCTGATGGATGAGGACACCGACGAAATTTACTTTACCAACGTCGCCTGTCGTCAGCTCAACATTAAAACCTGCCAGTGCCGTAATTACGAACGCCGATTCGAATATGAGCCTGATTGTATTAAGTTAACGCGTGATAATCTCCCGACTTTTGAATGGCTACCGATGACCTGTGCCTATCGTCTGTTAGCGGAAGGTAAGGGGTTACCAGACTGGCACCCGTTGCTGACAGGTTCTAAAGCGGCAATGCATGGTGAACGCATTTCGGTACGACATATTGCAGTGAAAGAATCGGAAGTGTATGACTGGCAGGACCATATTTTGAACAAACCTTCATGGGCGGACTAACGTCATGAGGTTAAAGGAGTTTGTGTTTACTCGTTTTGGGCGTGGGGCATCTGTGGGGCATCACCTCCGAAATTAGCATTCAATATTGCCAGTTGATTATCATTGTTGTCTGTCATCCATTTACCGTAAACGCTGTAAACCATCTGTGCCGATGTATGCCCCATTTGAGCTGCAATGAAGTTGGGGTTGACTCCGGCACTTAATGCCCAACAAGCATATGTGTGTCGAGACTCATATGACTTGCGGTGCGGAATGCCGCTCCTTCTTAATATGTTGTTCCACGTTCCTGAGAATGACCCTGGTGAGTACCATTCACCTCCCTTGCCATTCCTTGCAGTTAGCCTGGGAACAAAAACGAATGTGCATTCATCCTGTCGAGTTCTGCCAAACTCTCTGAGGTGAACGTCTATTTGATGTTGTTTCCCCATCCTGGTGTAGGCCATCTGGCTTTTTAGTGCCTCGATAGCCGGAGTTGTAAGGTTAATTGTCCGGTTCCCGCTTTCTGTCTTTGGGGGCGTGAAGTGATTGGATATGGCAAGGTTCCTGCTGATCCGAATCGTCCAGTTCTTATTGTCTATGTCCTCCCATGCCAGTGCACATATTTCTCCGTGTCGCATTCCTGTATTAAACGCAAGCTTCCATAGGTTCCGTATCTGTTCGCATGGGCACTTTTCAAGAAAACGATGATACTCATCACGGGTAAGCGGCGACGGATCTGACTTCGACTTTTTGAGTGGAGTAACTGCAGCAAATGGAGATTTGCTTATGTATCCATTCAACGCCGCAAAATCAAACATTCCCTTCATGCAGGTAACATAGACGTTAACCGTCCGTACCGTCCTTCCTTTCTTAGCTGATCTGTTCTTCTGGTGTGCGCCACATATCTGGTAGCCGGTCAGCAACTCCTTTCTTAAGTTAAGCACATCCTCATGAGTTATAGAATCAACCATCCGGCCGCCTCCGAGAATATCGGTTCCGATCGTGACATACGATACATATCGGAGATGGGCGTTAAGGGTTAAGTCCATCCTCTTAAGCCCCAGCCATTTTGCCGCCAGTTCAGCAACAGTTATCCCCGGCGGCGCGATATTGAACTTCTTCAGGTTGGGTGACTGTGGGAACTGTCTGGAGTAATCGAATACACCAGTTTTTATAGCGAAACAAACAGAGGCGCGAAGCTCTCCAGCAATGCGCCTGTTCTTTGCAGTATCGACAACCCCAAGGCTTTCCCTGACCCTTTTCCCGTTATATATGAACCATATGCGCAAAGTGCCGCCGTGGTTCTCCACTCCAGTTGGATAACCAGACATAAAATCTCCTGCGTTTGTTTAATGGGGAGGGTATTTAAGCAGATTTCTGGCGCGGGATCGCCGGTCGTTGACGTTCCACCCAATTATCGACTTCGTGTCGATTGTAGAGGATAGGGGAGTTCTCCTTTGGCTGGCAGTCTCCGGAATAATGACGATACTCTCGACCCTCCATCCATGAATTTGTGCGTGCTGACTTGATCGCATTCTTTGTCAGGCCAGTGATAGCCATCAGAACTTCTTCGGATACCCACTTATTGGGAGTCAATTGGATAATGTCGCTCATAGCTTCATCCTTCTATTTTTTCAGGAAACGACTACATACAGAGCTACAGAGCAGGCTATGAAAGCGATAATTAGCGCGGCAACAAATAGCTTTGCTGATGTGGTGTATTTCATGTTTTCTCCAGGCAAAAAAATCCCGGCACTATTGGCCGGGCAAATGGGGGATAACGTGGCAGTGCATTCGCACCCAATAGTCGACTCAGTGAATCAGCTATCAGTTGCTTCATGTGGTTGGTGGCTCTGGAATTGGCATCCAATGCGTTACCTCTTTGAGATGTAAGTCATTGCCGTCGCCATCATCCCAGGTTGGGTTACCATCACTAAACCAATCGCCATAAACTCCGACCTGAGTGTTCGGAAGGTTGGGCCAGTAGTGATTTTTGAAATCGGCAGCCAGCACATAGCTTTGTTCGCTACCTCCAGTCGGTGGCATCCTGTCACTGCAATTAATCCAATCCATATGGGTGCTGAGCAAAGGGGAAATCCGCGAGAGAAGCGTTTTCTGCGCCTCCTCAATAGTCACCGGCTCGCCAGGGCTGCCAAAAATAGCAAAGAAGTCACTTATTTCTGACTCAGCTAGTTGTTTCATTGTTGCCATAATCTCTCCTCATGCCGCCCGCATAGCGCGGAGGCGTTTTAAGTGTTCTGCTGTTTCCAGTTCGGCGCGTATCTGTGCCGCCTCGTGTGGGTCGAGGTGCTCGAAATCATTGTTAAAGCGGTCGATTGAAGCGGTGTTTATCCTGCCCTGTCGCCAGTAGCGGACTATTTCTGATGTGACGGAATGAATTATTACCGGCCACCCGGCATTGTCAGCGTATATCTGACCCCGTTGAATTAGCTGGAACATTGGCAGTCTCCATGTAAGCACCAATGAAAGCGGCTGCCGCCTGCGCGTTTATAGCGTTACCGTAACCCTTAAGTCGGCCTGTGCGGTTGCGGCCTGCCATTGCTCGTAATGAGGACTTTCCATGTCCCATGCTTTTGGCAAACCTTGCAACCAGCGGGAATGTGCCGGATTCAACTGGACGCCATTGCCCATCTCGACAAAAGAGCCAGTCCGCATCTCGCCAAAAACCGTTAACCTCAAGGGGCCTGCTGTGTAAGCCTGTCGAGGTAACTGATCCAGACGTTCTTTCCCATCCCGTTGCGCTGTCATTCCTGATGTGTCTTTCCAGTCGCGAGTTGTTGGCGTCACCCATCCCGCAAGTAGAACCGATCCTGGTAGTTTCAGGCATACCTTCGGCGAACCGTCCTGATTCTTCCCGCTGTAGCAATGAGTCGACCCGGTTGAGTCGTTCGCCACTGGAGTCTGCCACCCCGTCAGACGCGCAGCTCCGGAGACGTGTTGCAGACCCCGTTTCGTTTCCGGCTGCGGATTCGTGTTCGCTACCGGCGTTGGCCACCCAGTAGGCCCGCTCTCTGATGTGCGGCGCACCGATGCCCGCTGCCGAAAACGGAACAAGCCCGAAGGCGTATCCCATTCATTCCAGGTCAGTTTGTACAAGGTCGAACCAAGCATTTGCGTTACCTGCTGCAACCTGTTCGCCAAAGACATGCTGAGGTCTGCACTCGCTGATGAGGTGGAAGAAGTGGGGCCAAAGGTGCCGCTCGTCAGCAAACCCATCTCCTTTGCCTGCCGCGCTGAAAGGCTGGCACGGGCAGGAACCTGTCCAGACCGGTTTATCGTCAGGCCATCCGGCGAGGCGCAGGGAATGTGACCAGACGCCAATTCCGGCGAAAAAGTGGCATTGGGTAAATCCGCTGAGGTCGTCAGGTGTGACATCTTCAATACTCCGTTCGTCAACTTCGCCTGGCGCGATGTGACCGCCGGCGATGAGGTTTCGCAGCCACTGCGCAGCGAAAGGATCAATTTCGTTGTAATAGGCTGCCATTACCCGCCCCTATGCTTATTCCGCAATTCCTTCTCAGCTAGGCAACTGACGCACATCGTGCATCCCGGATACGCTTTCCGGCGCTCATCACTAAGCTGATCGCCGCATTCCTCACAGTGCGTTGCTGATACTGCTGAGTGATTGAGTCTGTGCATGCTCAGTGCCGCGTCACGCTGCAAATCTTCAAGCTGTGATGCGTTATCGATAATGTCAGCCATGTTATGCGTCCCAGTTGATGCCGGCAGACACAAGCTGTCGGCAATGCCTGATAATTTGAGCGCGATTGACGGTGCCAAGTCGCCACGGAGAGTAATAAGGAGACATGTCTATTTCAGCATCCCAACCGGCTTTATTACGGGCGTCCATTTCGCCTTCAAAGTCGTGAGTCTGAGTAATCAAGTTGTCATGTAGAACGAAAAAGGCATCGTAGCTATCGCACTCACCAGTCCAGTAATCCGGTGAATCCCATAGATGCCATTCATCGTGATAGACAGTGCCGTGACGCCCTTTGAAGTCATCATATTCCAGACTGAAATCGTCCCGGTTAATGCTTCGCGGCCTTAGCTTAATAAGCAGTTCCATTGCCGATTTGCTGAACTTCTTTTCGATGCGCGCCTTGCGATTGGAGAATTTGTTGCGATCCATAATCAGTGCTCCATGAACTGTCGGTTAATTCGGTTGAAGGTGAACGCGAGAAAATAAAAAGGCCGACATAGCGACCTTGTGATTCGCTTGGTTAGCGTCATGTTCGCGTCTTGCCTGGAATTGACCAGCAAATCTGGACTGCGTAACTGCTTTTCACTCTCTGAACTTTTCCTGCTGCTTCCAGCTTCTTCAGTCTGCGCAGTACGTATGCCGCATCGAGGGGGAAATAAACACGACGAAGGATGTTGGCTACGACGTACGTCATACATCGCCCGTGACCTTCAAGTATTTCAATAATTTCCTCATCGGTAATGTTGCTCATGATTCCACTCCGTACCGGCCCGTCATCCGACCGATGCTGCTAACGAATGCCACCAGGCTGATACCAAGCGGCGCAATTTTCTGGTGATGCTTCTTGAGGATCGGCGGCACTACTGCATTCCATTTCGGCTTAGGCCTGCATTTCAGTGCCTGCTGAATCTCTGCCACGCATTTACGTCCCTGTGCTCTCACTACGTTGTTTTGCTCTGGTGTCATGCAGCCCCCCCCCGTCGAGCGAGAAGTTTCGCTCCGAAAGTCATTAATTCGTCCCGCTCCACAGTTGCGAAGTGGCAGTGTGTACGCGGGTACGGATGCCAGATGATGAGCATCGACCCTTTGTTGTTGCCGCTTACCGGCTTACCTGTGACCGGGTTGATGAATGCCAGTCGACCGGCGGTGATGAAGCGAACCTCGCTGGCGGTCTGGATAGCCTCACGGAACCAGCCGACGGACGTATCAGCCGGAACCAGCATGACGGTGCCGATCTGGTTCTTGCTCTCCGCTGCGGATTTCTTCACGAATGGCGTGATGTCGCTATATGGTGGGTTTAGCCAGGCATAGCCGGGAATTGTGAGGTAATCAGTCCACGGCGTTTCCAGCGTGTTCTTCTCGGCGGTGATGAACTTTCGGCACAGCGTATTGTGCGGCGCGGCGGCCGCGTCCAGTTGAAAGCAGAATTCAGCATCCAGCGCAGTGAACAGTGCCGGCGGTGTGCGCCATAAATCACGCTGATCCGCTGGCGTGTTGCTTCCGGTGTAATCGGTCATGAATCCTCCCGTTCAGGATTTCTTACACCCCATCCATTCCGCTCAATATTCACAGACAACCTCTTATCTCCGACCTCTTCGATACTCCGACCGGTAATCTCTGTTACTTCTGCGTTGGTGTAGCGCATCAGTGCAGCCAATTCACATGCAGTCCATTCACGCATAGTTAATCCTCCGGAGCGGGCCAGTGCGTCACGCTTGCTTCTGACTGAGTAAATGGAACGACCGGTTGCTGTGGCTATCTCTTCCTCTGAGAACCGACCAAAGAGATGAATCTCGGCTGGCGTCCATGCTCTGCCGGTCATTCGAGATGGTAGTGGTGCACCAATACGCGATGCCTGAGTTACTATGGCGCGTTCCGTGCGCTCAAGCTTTTCGGCGATAATGTGCAGTGGCATTGTTTTGCAGACGTCATGCAGGAACAGGTTTTCCCACGGTTGCCAAAGTTCGCTCATTAGTCACCTGCCAGTTCCTTTTTGCGATCCATATAAACCTCGTCGAGCTTTTTCTCTTGCTCAGGATGGGGAGAAAGCGCCGTTTTTGCTCTGTCGTAGGTTGCCTCAAGCGAATTCAAATCAGCGCTGATCGCGTTTTCGCTAAACCATGCAAGGATTGACTGCGGGTCGGTTATTTTTTTGGTCACTTCTAGTTTTCTTACGCGGTGCTCCTGCCGCTTCCCGCGAGATACCGAAAGCATCATTGAGAAATCAGCCTCAACGTCACTCATTGCAGAGATCTTTATTCCGCCAACTGCAACTCCGCCGAATCTGACAGAAGGGTCGCCAACTAGCGTAAGAGATCGACCAACCCACGAATGACCATCAGCGCCCCAGCCGCCAATTAACACGCGGCGCATTGATTTAGATGGCTTGTAAGGCCGTCCGTCATAACCCTCAAGGTCGATGAATACTGGCTGCTCAGAGTTTCCAGCCCGCACAGCTTTGATGGCAGCTGTGATACTCTGACTCTGAACATCTTCAAAGTTTATCTGGTCTGATTTAGGGATAATTGTGCGTGAGAGATCCATCAGAGAATTACCTCGTCGTCATATTCTTCATCCAGCAGATAGGCCGGAACATTAATTTCGTTGGAAGGAAGGACGATCCCTTCATATTTCAGGTCGTCATCTTCCATGCATTCTTTTATTTTCCAGAGCGCTGCAAACATCTGCTGGCGACCGAGATCTAATGACTCCTCACCGATGTAGTACATGCAGTTCCGATATGGCGCGGTGTTCTCAATGGCGAAGAATGCAAACTGATTGCGTTCTATGCCGGCTGCCAGCTTGAGAACGTATAGATAGAAGGCCGCCTGAATGTGATAGCGATATTGTCCAAATGCGTTGCTGAACCCGCGCTCAGTTGCGTCACGACAACTCTTAACATCAAGTGGGTATGGAATATTATCTGCCAGACGGTCAAATCGACATTTTAAATCCAGTCCAGTTTCCGGACAGGTGGCGAACATAGAAATCTCAGATGCGCCGGGTGCTGCCAGGTAATCCATGAAGTCGTCATTCATCCGCGACGATTCGAGCATCCTGGTTACTGTTTCAACTTCACTGCCAACCAGTATGTATTCCGGGTTAGTGCATGAGACCTCAACCTTATATTCCTTTGACGCTCTAGAGGTCACATCAGCCATCAGCGTGTAGTCTTTCCTGAACAAATCAGGCTCGAGCAGTGCGGCATGAATGGCGCTTCCAATGTGGGCTGACTTACTGCCCTTGAATGGGTTGAAGTAAAGGTTTGCAGGACTAATACTGATTGATTTTACTGACGTTGAACCGATAGCAGGATCAGCATGATAATCCGAGTTGCTAATTCCCTTATATACACCTGGTTTCATCAAATTCACCTTGTTCGATATCTGTTTGGTAGCGAGCAATTGTCTCTGCCATGTAGCGAATAAATTCGGCGGCCTTTTCCTGAAACTCGACGTCATCATCGAACGCCTTTGAAATGGCCTTCTTACTGGCTCCGCGTCGTTGCAGTTCGTCAACGCACAGCGACTCCAGCTTGCTCTGCGGTAATCCTTTCTCAAAGTCACCAGCCAGTTCAGATTCACGCTCTTCTCTGGCTATTTGCTGATAATGGCGCGTCCAGTTCTGCGCCTCGATACGGTCTTGAACGTGGTACGCTGCCATGATCAACCTCAGTAATTAATATTGGTGTGTGGGACTAGGCCATTCATTAGAGCCGTCAGCACTTCGATGGCTTGCTCGCGGGTTATGCTGGAGTTTTCGGTGAGCGACTTAACGATGTCTGCACCAATCGCCTTGCGGTGCTTCACGTCAGCTTCACGCTTTGCCTTCTCATCAGCGATACGTTTCTCTTCTGCCAGTCGGGCAGCTTCTTTCGCTTCAGCTTCACGCTTAATTCGATCTGCCTCTTCCTGGGCTTTACGCTGTTCGGCGGCAATGGCTGCTTGCTTGTCTGCTTCAGCTTTCGCTGCGGCGTCTTTTGCTTCCTGCTCTGCGCGCTCCTTCGCTTGCTTAGCCAGTAACTCAGCCTGAGCTTTTGCTGCAATAGCATCCTCTTCGCGTTTCTTCGCCGCCGCCAGATCAACTGCTGCTTTCTCTTCGGCTTCGCGCTTGGCCTGTTCTGATGCCTGACGCTTCAACTCTTCTTCATGAGCAATGCGCTGGCGTTCCGCTTCCGCTTTCTTCTCTGCCAGTTCACGGTCGAATGCGTCGTTCATCAGCAGCGCCATTTCGTGATCGGCTTCTATCTGTTTTTTGAGTGCTTCGAGTGCTGCCTTTTCCTCTGCTTCAATACGCAGACGCTCTTCTTCGGCAGCTTTTTCTGCTGCAATACGTTCCTGCTCGGCTTCCCACTCGGTTAGCGGTCGGCGAACCTCATCTTTCAGCGCGTCCAGACGTTCACGAACAATGCGGCGACTTTCATCAATCTGCTTTGGCAATGCTTTCAGTTCTGCTACAAGGTCTTTACCGGCGTTGTCGATGTATGTTTTTGAACGTGCGACCTTGTGAGCCATTGACGCGATAGCATCACGACCTTTCTTGGTGGATACATCCGGTACCAGGCTGCGAGCTTCTTTCTCGATTTTTTCAATGATGGGATCGAGTTGCTCGTTATTGGTGAATACAGCCATTGAGCTCGATTTTTCGATAACGACTAAATCCGTTACTTCATTCATGGTCTCTCCTTAAATTTGGTTGTGCGCTTCCCGTCTGCGATAGCCGGACGAGTAGGGGGAATGGGTGGAATTTAGTATTTACTTATCAGATATCATCTTGGAGAAGGCGTCGGTCATTTCTCTTTTGAAGCGGTCAATATCAGCTTGCATATCTTTGAATGTGACGTTTTTCCGTGATTTTTGCAGTGTGTATCCGCAGCGAGCCATATACCAAAGAAAGGTATCAACCACATAGATATGACCATCACGCGGGCTGCCATTTTCGTCTGCGTTTTTAATGGTGTTATGCATGGCTTTGAACACATCTTTCTGGTCGTGAAAGTCACGCATGAAATCAGGAAGATATTCACCACTTACTAGCCATTGAGATAAAGGGTCCATAATCATTTCCTGTGCCACGGAAAACCAATTGCCGCCTTCATATCGTTGTAGGCCGACATCCACATCACCGAATCACCTATGAATCTTGCGATTAGCGCTTTGTTCTGAGCTGCACGAAGCATGTCGTGATTAATCATGATTTACCCTCCACCCGCTGCAATAACCCGGCTAAATCCATCTGCCAGCGGTTCATTGTGATTTTCTCGCGAGGTTTATCGACTGATGAGAGTTGCCAGTCGTTGTCGTTGATTTTTGATGCGTGGTACTGCTTGCCGTTGTGGGTGACTGTCATGATGCCTCCCGGGCGCGGAGCATTGCGTCGGCAAACTTATATGCAGCGCTTGCTGCATAATTAACAGCGCCATCAGAATCATTATCGATAATCGATGGATTGCTAATCATTGCCTGCATAGCCTTGGCCGCGAAGTAATCGCGCAGAGTCATGTCGTCAGATGCAACAGTTACTGAAACATCCTCCGGGTATGGCTTGTCATCAAAGCGATAAAGAAGGTCGTAATCACCGGAATCGTCAAAACTGGTGGTTTCGTACGCCCATCGGTGCCCAGCCCACTCGAATGAGTTTCCCGTCTTTTTTCTGTCGAAGCGAGCCGAAAGATAAGCTGAATGCTCTGCCGATTTTTTATAAACCTTCATGGTGTGTTTCATAATCATCTCCGCGCTTAAGCCGCGCCGCTGAACGTAAAGACCTCTGCATGCAATTTTCATCGCTGCACATTGGTAAGCGGTGGATAGCCGCCGTGATAACAGAGCACCCTCGTGAAGGCGCTGTGGTATCAGCAATAAAAAACCCGCCGGAGCGGGTCTGTGGAGTAGTGCTGACTAAATGTCGATTACATCTTTATCGCCATTAGCCCAGCCGTCATCGAAGTCAATCTCACCCTTACAGGTGCTCAACATCACTCCAGTTCATGTTATTGGCTGCCCAGTCTTCGATTTCAAACGCGTCCGACTCGAACAGCGGGTTGGTGTCATTATTCAGGCTGTCTTCTAAAGAAACGCCGTCATTCTTCGAATAATAAACCGCTCGGTTCATTGCAATTACTTCAACCGGAACGGCCCACTTACTTCCATCTGGCATTGTTACCTGTAGGTGCTTTGCCATCGCCTTACCCTCTTGTCTCGTGAGCTAATAAAAAGGCCGCCGTAGCGACCTATTTGTTCAGTGAAAGCGCCGACACTCTCGGCCAGTAGTATTTAGGTTTTGCGCGCGAACCGGGCTTTGGCCCAACGCATACGATGTAGCTTTCTTCATCGCGCGGTAAGGTCGATGCATCCAGATCATGTCTGAATCGGGATTTAAGAATGCTTTTCCCTGCCGGCAAAACCTCTACCACTTCACCAACCTTTTCCTTAAGTCTTCCGCCTGCCTGGCTGGACCAAATCACCTCATCGCCTTCTTTGAATTTCTGCACTACCTTTGCCATTGCCTCACCTCATAAGTTAATTAACGCGCCGTAACCGATTAAATCAGCGGCGTCGATTTGCCGCGGGATTTCTGCACCGCATGGATTTTGTTTCCGAACGGGTTCGCATCTTTGTACCAGGTGCGATGATTCTTGCGCTCAACATCTTCAGCGCGTTTTTCCATCTCTTCCCGATACTCAGCCAGCACCGTTAAATCAATCGGGTTCACAGCGCTTTCTACGCGTGATTTCGGCTTGCGAGTCAGCGACAGAACAGGGCGGTTATCTGGCTTAGCGCTTATCCCAACTAACAGGGGATTTGCAGCTTTCCATTCAGCCTGTTTCTCTGCGCGGCGTTCGCGGCGTCGTGCTTGTGCATCCATTGTGAATCTCCTGTCAGTTAGCTTTGGTGGTGCAGTTGATTAGGAATTTCCAAGATGCTTCTAACAGCTATCGATTGGGCGTCACGTGGCGTTAGCCTGGTGCGCTTATTCACTTGGTCTTTGTTTCAACTACACCCCAAAGCTTTCTGCTTTGAATGCTGCCCTTCTTCAGGGCCAGATTTTTAAGAGCTTCACCGTCCTGGTGAGTAGTGCATCCTGCTGATGGGTTTAATGTATGCGTTATACGCAAATGCGTCAAGCGCATATTTATAGCAAAAAGGAGATTTACGCTTTAAATTAATTTATGCGTATGATTCAAAAGGAATAAAAAAATTTACAGATATTGCTTAAGGCACAAAAAAAACCCGCCGTAGCGGGTTGTTGGTATGCGATTATGTGTTAACCGTGTCTGCGGAACTGCTGCGACTGGCTTAGCATTACCCTACCAGACACATGAAGCATCGCAGCCTCTTCAGGGCTTATGCTCCACTCTCTATACTTTGGATTGTCCGAGATAACGAACAGATCATTTTTAACTTTTTGAAGCCGCTTGACGAAAGTGTCACCGTTGAAATCAAAAACGTAAATACCATCGCCATCGAAGTAATTGACTCTGATATCCACAAAAATCAAATCGCCTGGCTCAATGGTTCCTTGCATGCTATCGCCGCGAACGTTGATAAGCTTCACCGATTTTTGAGGGATGCTGCCAAATATAGACTTAGCCTGGTCAACGTCATACTCAATTGATCGGACAACTTCCACAATATCTTTTGATGGCGAGCCATTGCCTGCGCTGGCGGAAACGTTAAGAACATCAACCCTATACACATCCTTTTCCTCTCGACTGTTTAGGGAATCTATACTGTATGAATCTACAGTATTTTCATCGTCATCGGAAGAGAATAGTACAGCTACAGGAACATCGAGAGCTTTCGCTATTTTTCTTAGGAGCTGATCACTATACCCTTGAATCCCACGCTCAAGGCGTGAAAGGTTACCGACGTCGCTATCTACAAGAAGCGCCATCTCATTCAATGTGTATTTATTTTTCTTCCTAAGAAGTCTTATCTTTTCACCTACTTTCATATCTTCATTAGAAAACATTTATGCGTCCTTCGCAAAGCGCCTTGCGCAAAATTTGCGGATGGATTAATATGCGTCTAACGCATTATGGAGGTGCAATATGTGTACACCACTTAGAAAAATGCGCGTAGAGAAAGGTCTGACAATTTCTGAAGTTTCCAAAATGACAGAAATTGATGTAGGCAACCTGAGCCGAATTGAACGCGGTATGCAGGTTACATCTCTGGAGACAGCTGAAAAGTTGTCCAAGTTCTTCGAAGGGAAGATCTCAGAGATGCAGATTCTCTACCCGCATCGGTATATGGCAGCCTAAGCAACATCCGCTCTTATCACATCTAAGCCCTGAAAAAGGGCGATTCAAAACAACAAGTCTTAAAGGCTATGCGTGTCTGCGCATTGGCCTATTTAACTATTTCAACACTCTAGGAAATTAACAAATGGAAAACTCAATTAACCGCAACAAGGTCAATGCCCGTCGCATTGAGTCCTGGTTGCTTAACCGTATCGCCATGAAAGGTGGCAACAACGTAGCTAAAGAGATCGGCGTCGATAAGGCACAGATTACCCGCTGGAAAGAAACGTGGCTGCCGAAGATGGCAATGCTGCTGGCAGTTCTGGAGTGGGGTGTCGTTGATGACGATATGGCGCGGTTGGCAAGAGAAGTAGCTGCGGTACTCACAAAGAAAAAATCCCCGGCTGTCACCGAGGATTCAGATCAAATCACCATGAAATTCTAGCCGAATAACTGGATCAATTCACAGGAGTAATTATGGCAGTTCTCGCCACAGTATACAACTTTCCCGGCTCACCACCGGGTCAACTCAGGAGCAACAGGATGGACAACCAGAAAACTGGTTACGTCCCGTTGTACCGGAGCGTTCTAAAGCAGTCATGGTCCAAAGATGTTTACCTAAGAACTCTGTGGGACAACCTGCTTCTCAACGCAGCCAGAAAGCCGTTTACAGCCTCATTCAAGGGTAAGCAATGGCATCTGCAACCCGGACAACTGGTTGTGACAGCGGCTGATTTAGGGCTGCAACTTTGTGACAGGAAAGGAAATCACGCCAGCCGGGATCAGGTTGAGCGAATGCTTCAGGTTTTTGTCAGGGAGGGGATGATTTCCATTGACGGAGAGAAGCAAAAGGGCCGTGTGATAACTATCACAAATTACGGTGAATACGCTCAAAAAATAGACGATTTACCCGCACATGAAGCCGCACATGAGGCCGCACATGGCGAAGCCAGTAATGGCGGGGGTTTAAAAGTTGTACCCCCACATGAAGCCGCACATTCACCCGCACAACATGAAAAAGAAGGTAATAACAATAATAAAAACATTAAAAACTCTACGTCCGAGAATTCTGACGAATCCTCTGACAGACACGGAAAGAAACTTCCTGTCTTGAAACCTGATGCTGCAATTCAAAGTGGTGCCAAGTGGGGAACCTCAGAAGACCTTCGCTGTGCAGAGTGGCTCTTCGATGTCGTGCAAAGCATCTCTTCGTCTGCCAGAAAACCGAACTATGCAGCATGGGCCAATGATATTCGACTGATGCGAGAACGTGACAATCGCACTCACAAGGATATAGCCGTGCTGTTCAGATGGGCATGCGATGACGACTTCTGGAAGGGGAATGTCCTGTGCCCGTCAACACTGCGGGAAAAATGGACTCAACTCGACATCAAGCGCAACAAGCAACTAGCTGGAAAAGCCGAGAAAAGCGGCAGCAAACCGGATCTGGACTTCAACAACACTGACTGGGCCTATAGGGTGATGCCATGAAATCTATTGCAGAGCAGATGCACAACTTCGACCGCGAGCAGATGGGCCGTGTAGCTCATAACCTTCCTGAACAGTACCAGGAGCGCGCGCCGGTTGAACAGGTGGCTCAGATATTCAACAAGCTATTCAGCGAGCTTAGAGCAGCGTTCCCGGCAAGCATGGCTAACTTTCGCAGCCAGGAGGATGTGAATGAGTTCCGCCGACAGTGGTTGCTAGCATTTCAGGAGAACGGGATCCACTCACTGGAGCAGGTTGATGCCGGAATGCGAGTGGCACGTCGCCAGGAGCGACCGTTCCTGCCATCGCCTGGTCAGTTCGTTGCATGGTGCAAACAGAGCGGTGGGGTACTGAATATCACGGTGGAAAACGTGATCGCCGAATACTGGGACTGGCGCAACCGTTCATTCGAGTTCACATCCAGTGAGCAATTCCCATGGTCTCAGCCGGTCATGTATCACGTCTGCGTAGAGCTTCGCCACCGCAGCACCGAACGCCAGTTAACGCATAGCGAGCTTGGACGTGAAGCCAGTGACTTGCTGGACATGTGGGAAAGGCGAGTTATCGATGGCAAGCCGATCCCCCCTGTTCGTAGAGCTATTGCGGCGCCATCGGCAGATCTCGGCCCAACTCCAGCTCAGCTTCTGCTGGCTAAATACAAGCGCAACAAAGCTAACGGGGCGGTGTGAGATGGATAGCGTAAAGCAACGCATTCTTGATTACGTATCAGCTAACCAGCCAGCCAAGGTCGATCTGATTTACAAGGAAGTCGGCATCAGTCGCAACCGCTACTACGAAGAGGCGAAAGAGCTTCGTTTCATGGGCAGATTGCGCAGCGTTCCTGGTATTGGCGTATTCCCCGGCGAAAAGGCGTTCCAGCAATGGCTGAAGAATGGCGGCGGCGAGGCCATCAGGCAGCGTGCCGTTGATGCTAACCAGAGTAGCCAGGTAGCAAAAGGCGTTATCAAGAAAGATAAAACCAATAGTGACGATCCGAAGATGTTTACCCCATACAACCCGGAGAATAACGGTGTTGTAGCGGAGTTCATGCAGAGCGACGCACGCAAGCGGCTGATGATGATTTACGGGAGAACTGGAGCATGAAAGAAGCACGTAACACGCGAGAAATTATCGAAGCTGAGTACCCGGAATTCCCCGAAACCATCCTCCACGCTGAACTATGCCGGGCATGTGCTCGCGTAGACGGTCGCAGTATTAAGCAGTCGCTAAAAGCATTTGCGCTGGCACGTATCGAAAAGGTTGATAGCAAGCCACTTAAAGGCGCACTGGAGCAGATGGCATCCAGCATGTTTCCAGAGACAGAGATAGCACGTATCCGCGCCTGTGTAGGTCGCATGGAGTCGGCACTGGTTAAAACATTCGGAGTGAAGCGAGCATGAATGAGCCAAAAGCAGGTGACGTAATTAGATGGACTCGTGACGATAACTGGAGAGGGATTGAGGTTTTGGAATACACGTTAGAAGTTTACCGCTTTACGCTGGGATTCTTTGAAAATAACCAGTGCCGTGAAGCCGGGCAATTCACCCCACTTTGTGACCGTGATTTGTGGGTTGAGGGGCCGGACAGTAAACAGGAATACGTCTGCAATCACGGCGCTTACGTGTCCAATCTCGTACCCGCATTCGACATTATCAAGCAATGAAATCACTGAGACGAGCATGACTGAAGCCTACATAGCAGAGCTATCTGCAAGCGTGGCCGTGATAGTCGGCCTTTTTTATGCCCGGAGGAAATGGTGAAAGTTGAGATGACGTCTGATTTCAGCGACAGGATTGATCATCCAATGAATGGCTCTCAGCTGGATGTTAAAGACATCATTTATTCTGATGTCGATGTTGAATATTACGAATGCAAGTGGGGTGATTCCATTCTTGAAATTTATCCCTATGAATGCAAATTGGTTTAACAGGCTCGCAAATCAGCGGGCCTTTTTTATGAGGGTAGGATTATGAGTAACCGTGAAGAATTTGAATATGAAGCGGGGCAAGAATTAAAGCTTCCAGTATCAATTATTAAACAGGCCCGCATGGGGGGTGGGTACGACCACGCTTTCGACAGTATGAACGTTATGCAGCCATTAAACCAATGGTGGCATTGGTGGCAAGCAGGGCGAGAAGGTATGGATAAAAAGTTCACAGGCATGTCAGTACAGCTCGCTAACGCCGAGAGCAAGTGCAGGGTGCTGGCGGCGGAGAGCGATAAAACCAGCGAGAGAATGCAGCAACTCATTCAGATTATCAACAATGCAGACAATGACTACTGCATGTGTGGTGACGCCATGAAAAACCACACCCACGGTGGATGCGGGCACCCAACTGGAATGTTTGATTATCACTACAACCAGTGGCTTCAGGCCGAAAATAAAACCCCGGCCACCGACGCTTTCCTAGCTGAAGTGCGGGCCAGTGCAATCACAGATGCACTTAAATCACTCGATGTGGTGTTTGACACTGACTGTGTTATGGAGTCGAACGGCATCAGCTATGAAGACGCAGAGCAGCGCACAGCAGGAGCTTACGCAGCTTCAAAGGCTCTCGAAGAGTTCGCCGCCCAACTTCGCAAAGGAGTGCAGTCATGATCATTGTTGACGATTCACATCTGACCGATGAAGTGGTCAATGCAGCATTCGAAGGGACCAACTTCGGGCGTGAAGACTTCCGCACTATTCTGGCTGAGACCGTGCTCAAGCGAGCTGCCGGATATCACTCTGGTTATACGGCAACAACTATTTGCTTACGCCTCGGGTTACTAAGCAGGCACGACCGCCCGACAAAGCTAGGTCTGACCTTTGCCTTTCATCACTACTACAAACCATGCGTGCGTGAAGCACTGATGCCAGTACAGGAGGCCGCCCAATGAGCAACATCGACAAACGCGCATTACGTGAAGCAGCAGAGAAGGCCATCTTAGAGGAAGGTGAAACCTGGTGGAATGAAGAGCAGCTGGCTAGCGACTATGGTCTTGCGCTGCATAGGCCAGACGCCAAATTCATCGCCGCAGCTAACCCCGCCACCGTTCTGGCGCTGCTGGATGAGCTGGAAGCAGCAGATAGGCTAATCGACACTCTGCGTCAGGACAAAGACAAGGTTATCGACATGAGCATTGAGCGTGTCAATAAGCTGCTGTCCAGAGCGGAAGCTGCAGAGAAGCGCATAGCAGAACTGGAGGCGCGGACGGTGACTCTGCCACCAAAAGAGCATGATAAGGGCACTGATTCGCAAATTGATATTAACGCCGGATTCGAGAATCGAATGTGGCAGAAGTGCTACGACGCAATCCGCGCTGCTGGCATTGGCGTGAAGGGGGAGTGAGATGGACTTAATACCATTAACGCACGATGAACTCTGCCAAATAGCCTGCCGGTTTCTGCAAAATAACGGCTTCAAAGTAGCGTTTCATGACCGATTCCGTGCATGGACACCCTACGGCGAACAGGCTGATGCTATCGGATTTCGCAACGGTGCTAGCTGCCTGATTGAGGCTAAATGCTCTCGCTCTGACCTGTTAGCAGACCGTAAGAAGCCTTTCCGGATTGAGCCAGAGAAGGGCATGGGAGATTGGCGCTTCATGATTAGCGAGCCGGGAATTGTGAATGTTGAAGACCTGCCGTCAGGATGGGGATTACTTCACGTCATTAAAGGTCGGGTTAAGAAGGTGCACGGGTGGCCTGGTAACGGCCTGTGGGTTAACCGGGATAGCAAACCATTTCAGGCTAACAAACAGGCCGAATGCGATTACATGTTTAGCGCTCTCCGACGCATGGATTTACGTGGGCATCTTAAAGAGGTTTACGACGGCGTAATCGTTAACAAGACAGAAGGAACCGCAGCATGACAACTAACCACCCGGCGCACGGTCCTGTATCACTCGATCGCCTGCACCAGATACGCGAAATACTCAGCAAAGCAGCAGCACAAAGCGACGGCGGTAATCTCGGCTACGCAATGGCTGATGCTGTGAAGGTGATTGATGTGGCTATTGCGGCATTTGATGCTGAGCCTATGGCAGTCAACGACGATATGGCTTACGCATTCCATCACGCACTATCTGATTCATCCTTAGGCGCTGATGAGGTAGAGGATATTAAGACCGGTTTGCGTGCTGCCTTTGCCAGCATCACCGCCCAACCAGCGCTTAGATTTATTCCAGCCGAACTAACCCGAGAAGAGTACAGGCGTCGATTCATGATGGAAGACAACTTCGATGATACTTATCGAGGAGGATGGAATGCCTGCCGCTCCGCCATGCTTCAGGCTGGCAACTCTCCGGTAACTCCGGATGGTTGGATTCCGGTAAGCGATCGGATGCCGTATGTTGGCAAGAAACTTGCGCTTTATGGGAGAAGAGCAAAAGAAGACTGTGCCCATTATGTGGATGAAGGATATCTTGGGTCGAATGGATTTTTTTACTTCTTTGACTGGGAAGGCGGACCACGAATTGATGATTGCCACAACGACGACAAGGCCACGGTCACACACTGGATGTACTGGGAATTACCAGCAGCACCGCATCAGGAGGTGAATCCGTGAGTAAGCACATTATCAAATATGACTACCGTGACGGAGTTAAACTTGCAAAGCATGAAATAGAGACGTGGTGCGGACATGCGCCACAATTTTCAGACTGGCTGTTTCAGGATGCTCAGCATGCACTGTTGAGCATTGAGCAGGGTTCATTGCAGGTTCCGTGCAATAAGTGCCTGGCTGCAATCATCAAAACGGCGCAGGAGGTGAAGTGATGCTATTTTGCTTGTGCGAATTTTGCGGAAGGAAGAGGCTCATAGTGCTCATGAAGTCATACCCTTCATTCTGGAATCAATGGAAATTTTATCGATTTTGCAACAAGGAATGCGCAAAGAAATTCCTGGAAAGAAACAGAGAGGAGGCATTGATCCGGTGGCGTCATCTTTGCGAAAACATACCAAAGTAAAATGACAGAGCGCAATGTCAAGCAACATTACCCACCATCAAAATTAGTGTTATAATTACGTCGCAGTCGGAGTTGAACGCCCGGCTGTGACCTCTGCATCTGATTGGGAAATTAGATGCTAAACACAAAGAGTACCTCATACCACCTGTCACAGATGCAGCAATGCACCTGCGATTTTCTGAATTCTGCGTTACCTCTCGGAGGTGGCGTATGAAACAGCAATTCCTCCTTCGCAACACCAACATCCGCGCTAATGCCATCAGCGCGATTAACCAGCTGCAGCTCGACGAGAAACGACCGGTCGTCATCGAGATAAAAGAGATGACCCGGTCCATTGACCAGAACTCCAAGCTTTGGGCAGTTTTGGGCGACGTCAGCAGCCAGGTTGAATGGCATGGGCGAAAGCTCTCATCCGAATCATGGAAGCATATCTTCACCGCTGCGCTTATTAAGCAGGAGGTGGTGCCTAACCTGACCGGTGATGGCTTCGTGGTGCTGGGGCAGTCAACCAGCAAGATGACAGTCGGCCAGATGCGCGACCTTATCGAACTGATCCACGCCTTTGGCGCAGAGCGTAATGTCCGTTGGGGCGATGAATCCCGCCTTGCTATGGAATGGGCTTCCCGATTTGGAGGTTCCCATGCGTAAACCTACCCGCCGCAGCTGCAAAATCTGCAAAACCAAATTCACCGCTACCTACGACAACATCTGGTGGTGCTGTCCTGAGCATGGCTACGAATACAGCCAGCAAATAATCGCCAAGAAGA
Source organism: Citrobacter sp. Marseille-Q3906 (assembly GCF_916618775.1). Lineage (NCBI taxonomy): Bacteria > Pseudomonadati > Pseudomonadota > Gammaproteobacteria > Enterobacterales > Enterobacteriaceae > Citrobacter > Citrobacter sp. Marseille-Q3906. Next base: position 1,864,429 of record NZ_CAKAKA010000002.1, on the reverse strand, counting down.
AGCTGGAATCAGACCGCAAGCGCAAACAGGAAGCGCAGCAGGAACGCCGTGAGTTGAAGGTAAGAAAGGCGAGTTTAAAACCCCTCAGTCATTGGGTGCGCATGACTCAGCGTGTCGTTAATGATTACCGCCGAGAGTTACTTCTGGCTGCCGGACATGGTTGCATATCCTGCGGCACAAGAACCGCATCAGTCTGGCACGCTGGGCATTACCGCACTACGGCCGCAGCTCCTCAGTTGCGCTTCACTGACGAAAATATATGGGTCCAGTGCCCATCCTGTAACGTTCACAAGTCAGGGAATATCGAGGCCTATCGGACTGCGCTGGTTGAGCTGATCGGCGAAGAGAGAGTTCAGGCACTCGAATCCAATAACGAAACCCACCGTTACACCCGAGAAGAGCTGGACGGCATCCGCGCCGACGCCAGGGCTAAACTTCGCGCCATCAAACAGCAGGAGGCCGCATGACCCGCACCGATATAGACAACTATCAGCGCTCGTCAGTAGAGCGTGCTACCAGGCTGACTCCTTACGCAAGAAGTGAAATATCCCGGATTGATAGAGAGACAGCAGAGCTTCAGAAACGCATCGATCGGAACAACGAATTACGCCGTGAAATCATCAACCGCGCAAACATCAATAAGGGGCCGTCAGCATGAATACTCAATACCTGCAGTTTGTACGGGAGCAACTCATTGTAGCTACGGCTGACCTTAGCGGTGCGACGAAAGGCCAACTGGTAGCGTTTGCTGAGAACGCGATGTTTGAATCGACTCCGCGCAGCCGTTCTCGTCTGAAGGTGGTTAATCCGGCTAACGGTCGCCTGATGAATCCAACCAGTCCACCAATTTCCGGGCAGCAGTCACGAGCGAAAGGTTCATCTATCGCATTGGTGCAACCGGTGGAGTATTCAACAGCATCATGGCGTCGCGCCGTGCTGTCACTCGATGAGCATCAGAAAGCCTGGTTACTCTGGAACTATAGCGAGAATGTGCGATGGGAGAATCAGATTTCTATCACTCAATGGGCGTGGTCAGAGTTTAAATCCTCCCTTGGCACAAAGAAGGTGGCAGGGAAGACGCTGGATAGGCTGAGGGCCCTTATCTGGTTAGCGGCGCAGGACGTGAAAGCAGAACTTGCAGGGCGCGAAACTTACGAATATCAGAAACTGGCTGAACTGGTTGGCGTCACGCCAAAGAACTGGTCTGAGACATTTACCGATCGATGGCTGGAGATGAAACGCACATTCATGCGTCTTGATAGCAGCGCTTTATTGCAAGTAACGCGATCACGTTCACAACAAAAGGCGACAAATTTAGATGTAAGTCTTGCAAAACTGGATTGAAAAGCATATATTTCATGTAAATCTGATATTGTGCCAATGTTGTATGCACTGGCGGTATAGAAGAATTCAGAGCCTGAGGTTAACGCCTTGGGCTTTTTATTTGCCTGTAGCTCAGAGGAAAGAGCATCTGCCTTCTAAGCAGTCGGTCGCTGGTTCGAATCCAGCCAGGCGAGCCATTAGCAAAACACGTCGCTATCGTGGCGGCGTTATCTTGCGCATGGTGCATAACTGACTCGCGATTAGGTTATGTCGTTGGCTCCACGAAACGGAGCACACAACAGGTAAGAGCATTGATGGCGACACGCTTATTCGGAAGCCTTGTCGTGTACCGAACTAGTCAGTGCTCTTTCCGTTGTGGTGAATGCGCAGGCTGATGCGCTTCGAGAGCGTCACGGTGCCACAAGCCTCTTAAACCGATATGACACCAAAGCCGGAGATCAGCACCGGCCACCACACACCTACCCAGGACCATAAGAGCGAAAGCTCAACGCACTACCCTCATCTTGCCCACTTCGCCGTGGGCTTTTTTATTGCAGGCCGCAGACATTCAAACTCAGATGCCCCGTAGCATATGTGTCTGACGGCCTTTCCCATACTACGACACAGCACCCGCTAACAACGCGAGGTGAGAGCATGTATCGCATGGAAAAACTAACCACTGGTGCGGCCTATGGCGCTTCTGCCGGTAGCATCCTCAACGGCATGCTTAACGCCTACAGTCCTGAGCAGTGGAACGCCATTGGCGTACTCGTTGGCATAGTCGTTGCCGTACTGACATATCTGACAAACCTCTATTTCAAGATCCGCGAAGATAATCGACGAAGCAGGAGCCACGATGAACCCGACGCTCAGGAATAAACTGGTTGGTGCGATTCTTGGCGGATCCGGCGCTATTACGATTGCCGCTGTTATGCTGGGCAATGCTGATGGTCTGGAAGGACGCAGATATTATCCGTATCAGGACGTAGCCGGTGTATGGACGGTATGTGATGGACACACAGGCAATGACATCCGCCGAGGTCACCGCTACACAGACAAAGAATGCGATGCTCTACTGAATGATGACCTGTACAAAGTCGCCAACCAGATTGATCCGCTTATCAAGGTAAAAATACCGGTAACCACCCGCGCCGCGCTGTACTCGTTCGCTTACAACGTCGGGTCTGGTGCTTTCGGTAAATCCACTCTGCTGAAAAAACTTAACTCCGGCGATTTGCCCGGCGCATGCAAAGAATTGCAGCGCTGGACATATGCCGGTGGCCAGCAGTGGAAAGGGCTAATCACCCGCCGTGAGGTTGAGCGTGAAGTCTGCGAGTGGAGCCAGAAATGAGCCGCGTAACCGCCGCTATATGGGCTGTGATTATCTGTCTGCTGGTATCGCTTGGTTGGGCTGTTAATCACTACCGTGACAACGCCACCGAATACAAGAAGCAGCGCGATGAGAAAACTCAGGAGCTGAATCTGGCTAACGCCACCATTACTGACATGACAATCAGGCAGCACGATGTCGCTGCACTGGATGCAAAATACACACAGGACTTAGCTGATGCGAAAAAGCAGCTTGATGATCTGCAGCGTTGTGTTAGCGATGGCAAGTGTGGGTTGCGCGTCAACGCCAAGTGTCCCGCGAACGGAGCGACCAGCACCGGCAGCCTGGTCGATGCTTCCGGCCCCCGACTTACAGACTCCGCTCAACGGGATTATTTCACCCTCAGAGAGCGAATCGTCACAGTAACGAATCAGGTCGGATATCTGCAGGAATACATCAACACGCAGTGCCTGAAATAACCTGGCGCTGGAAACCAACAAACAGGAGTAGTGCATGGCTAAGTTTTACCCTCGAATTACCGCTTTCTTTTCTGGATGCTGGGCGTTTATCGCATCTCTCTCTTTCGACAACTTCTCCCTGTCCAGAACGAAATGCACTATTCGGCGGGCGGTAGAATATGTGGTTAGTGCCGCATCCCTAAGTGCACTTCCTGACAAGGCGGAATGGCGAATCGTAGAGCGAATGTGCAGCGAAGACGTGCGAGAGAAAATCAATATCTTTGGCGCCCACCCTCGCAGCACTGGCGCATTGTGCAGCCCGTTACTGTAGTTATTACAGAAGCTCTTCAGTGAGGGGCTTCGACAATGGCTTATACCAACAACCGGAGCCAACAATGGCAGAGCTAAATACCATGACCGACGAACAGAAATTCAAGTTAGAAATTTACAAGCTGGTCATGAGCCAGAATGCGGCCGCTGAAGAAGCTTTCTCGTTTATCGGCACTAACCAATTGAAACTGGAGTTGTTCAAAATCCACTTTCAGGCAGGTGGCGCGAATTCAGATGTCACTACTCGAACGATTGAAGCTGTGCGCAAATCGAAAGAAGCACTGGACCTGTTCACTACCGGAGCGTGATATGACCACGGTCGCATGGGATGGCAAGGCGATTGCCGCAGACACGCAATCATCGTCAGGCGATGTGGTCTGCTCGCTGCATGAACAAAAGATTTACACGGCACCAGAATCAGGCTGGAAAGTGTATGGAGATAACATCATTGCCATTGGCTGTTCTGGTGATTGTGGCGCGGAGATGGAGATTCAGGACTTGCTCTCTGGCGGCCTGACTTATGCCACTGAATTTCTTCCCACCTTCCAGTTTTCCTGTATTGCAGTAATTGGGCCGGGCCGCGCCTACATCATCACCAAGGATAAAGGCGATACAAGAGCGAACATCTCTCTGCAAGTTACGCCGTATGCCATTGGTTCGGGCGGATTGATTGCGCGAGTGGCCATGCACTGTGGGAAGAACGCTCATGATGCCGTAGCTGTAGCGATTAACATGGATTGCTATAGCGGCGGACGAATCGACACATTCAATGGAGGGTAAGTAATGGGCAGTTTCTTCACTGTGGTCGATGACCCAAAGAACGAGCGGGTGATGCTGTATCGCGCAATTGAGGCCCTCGACCAGTGCATCTATCTGGACGCAGACCCGACCGGCGCGACTGAAATCCCGATGCCTTCTGTACTAAGCAAAGTAGATATGGGCTCTGCTACAAATGGCGCTGGCTTCATCATGCCGTACAAAGCTGGCGTGAAGCTCGCATTCACAACGAACCTTCCGACGACCAAAGCGCTCACCACTGGCACCCCTGCTGATGTAACCGTGGTGGTGGCAGGCGGCAACCCATCGTACACCTATGCATGGGCGAAGAACGGCACGCCACTGGCAATCACTGGCGCAACCATTCACTTTGATGGTGTGGCAGGTGACGCAGGCAGCTATGTCTGCACAGTAACTGATGCGCTTGGCCTGATTATCGTTTCGGCGACAATGGTCGTAACAGTAACGTAAGGATGATTTATGGCGACTGAAAGCAAGATTGGTCGCCCGACTGATTACATGCCAGAGGTAGCAGAAGACGTCTGCAATCTGCTTATGTTGGGCGAAAGTTTGAGGTCTATTTGCAAACGTCCGGGCATGCCAGCAATCAGGACTGTTATGTACTGGCTGCAAAGGCACGATGACTTTATGCAACAGTACGCGCGCGCGCGTGAGATTCAGGCCGAGATTCTTGCTGAAGAAATCATTGAGATCGCTGACGACAGCGCCGGTGATGTCATGGTCGATGAAGATGGTCGCGAGCAAACTAACCACGAGCGCGTTGCTCGTTCCCGGCTGCGAGTTGACGCCCGCAAGTGGTACGCATCAAAACTGGCGCCAAAGCGTTATGGCGATCGTATCCAGCACGAGCAGAAGATAACCATCACCGACCTCACCGACGAGGAGCTGGACAAGCGTCTTATGGAGTTGACTAATGCACAGCCTGAGCCGGGAGGAGAAGCTTGAGCTCCTGAAGATACTTGAGGAGAAAAAGCGAAGAGAAAGCGTATACCGGTATCGTAAGTATTATGACACCCGCTATGCCTGGCAGCGTAAGTTTATCGCCGCCACCTCTGAGTATCGCCAGTGCGCGCTAATTGCCGCAAACCGCGTTGGTAAGACCGACACCGCAACTTACATCGACGCCATTCATCTGCTGGGTGAGTACCCGGAAGGATGGAAAGGCCATCGATTCACTCACGCCCCTTTGATGTGGTGCCTTGGTTACTCCGGCGAAAAGTGCCGAGATCTCCTACAGGCTGCCATCATCGGGAAGAAAGTGAACGGTGAATTCACTGGCGGCCTGATACCTCCAGACCGAATCATCTCAACAGAGCCGATGACAGGCACGCCAAATGCTGTGCGTTCAGCGTACATCAGGCATGCTAGCGGCGATCTGAGCAAGGTTCAGTTCTGGTCTTACACTCAGGGGCAGCACGCACTGATGGGTGATGATATCGACTGGTTCCATATCGATGAGGAGCCGGAAGACCAGACAATCTATCCGCAGGTATTAACTCGTACTGCGACAGGCGATCAGGGTCGTGGTGGCCGTGGAATTCTGACATTTACCCCTGAGAACGGGCGCACAGAACTGGTAATTCAGCTACTTGATACGCCAGCCGCTTCTCAATTCTGCATGAATGTTGGCTGGGATGATGCGCCTCACTTAACGGAAGAGACGAAGCAAGCCCTTCTCGAATCATATCCTCCGCATCAGCGCGACATGCGTACGAAAGGTATTCCCATGCTTGGTCACGGACGCATATTTGATTTCAGTGAGGACGCAATCACCTGCGAGCCATTCCCGATACCTAAGCATTACATGGTAATTGATGGGATGGACTTCGGGTGGGATCACCCGCAAAGCCGCGTTCAACTCGCAATCGATATGGACAGCGAAACCTTCTACGTAACTAAAGCATGGAAGGCCAGCAAAACATCGCCTGCGGAGGCATGGGGCGCTACTAAATCATGGGCAAACAAAGTGCCAACCGCATGGCCCCAGGATGGATTGCAGACAGAGAAGGGCAGCGGTCTTCAGCAGCGAGAATATTACAGTGATGCAGGCTTTTTAATGCTTCCTGAAGCTGCTCAATGGCCTGATGGTTCCCGTTCGGTTGAGCCAGGGCTGTTTGAATTGCACGATCTGATGAGTACCGGACGCTTCAAGGTATTTGCTGGTCTGCGTGATTGGTTCGAGGAGTTCAACTTCTACCATCGCGATGATCGCGGTCGCATTGTTAAGACTCGTGACGACCTTCTTGATGCTACCCGATACGCCTACATGATGCGCCGCTTTGCTAAGCGATACGGCGACATTGGAATTGTTAAAGACAAAAAGATCCCCGCCCCGATTAGACCAGTTTCCAGAGGACGATAATGGCTGACAACGAAAGCAGGCTGGAGAGCATTCTGTGCAAGTTCGACGCAGACTGGACAGCCGGAGACGAAGCCAGAACCGAGGCGAAGAATGACCTGTTCTTCTCCCGAGTCTCTCAATGGGATGACTGGCTTAATCAGTACACAACACTGCAGTACCGAGGCCAGTTCGACGTTGTGCGCCCGGTAGTGCGTAAGCTGGTAGCAGAGATGCGCCAGAACCCGATTGATGTTCTCTACCGCCCGAAAGATGGCGCAAGCCCTGACGCAGCAGATACGCTGATGGGCATGTACCGCACCGACATGCAGAACAACGCATCGAAGATATCGGTGAATATTGCTGTCCGGGAGCAGATTGAATGCGGTATCGGTCACTGGCGACGCGTCACCCGATACGAAGATCAGAACCCGACCAGCAATAACCAGATCGTATTGCGTGAGCCTCTTCACTCGTCGTGCTCAAGTGTCGTATGGGACAGCAATAGCAAGCAGATGGATAAGTCAGATGCGACGCGCTGCACTCTGATCCACTCATTTAGCCGTGATGGGTGGAAAAAATACGCAGAAGACAACGACATCGATAGCGACATTACGCCATCTTTCCAGAGTCCTAACGACTGGGTTTTCCCCTGGTTAACTCAGGACACCATTCACGTCGCTGAATACTACGAGGTGGAACGGAAGAAAGAGACCGTCTACATCTATCAGGATCCGATGACCGGCGCACCCGTGGCTTACTACAAGCGCGATATCAAAAATGTTATCGATGACCTGGCAGAACGAGGCATGGTCAAGGTTGCAGAGCGTAAGGTTGAACGATGCCGGGTGTATAAATCCATCATCACCTGCACCGACATTCTGAAGGATAAGCAGCTCATTGCTGGCGAGCATATCCCCATCGTACCGGTATTCGGTGAGTGGGGCTTTGTCGAAAGCAAAGAGGTGTACGAAGGTATCGTTCGCGGAACCAAAGACGGCCAGCGCCTGCGCAACATGATCATGTCGTTCAACGCTGACATCGTCGCCCGTACGCCGCGCAAAAAGCCAACGTATTACCCTGAGCAGATCGCCGGCTACGAACACATGTATGACGGCAACGACGACTACCCGTACTACCTGCAGAACCGTACCGATGAAAACGGTAATGATCTGCCGCTGGGCGCCATCGCCTACATGGAAAATCCGGAAGTGCCGCAGGCCAACGCCTACATGCTTGAAGCTGCAACCGCAGCAGTGAAAGAGGTGGCGACGTTAGGCGTGGATGCTGAGGCTGTGAACGGAGGTCAGGTTGCCTTCGAGACCGTCAATCAGCTTAACATGCGTTCGGATCTGGAGACGTTCGTATTCCAGGATAATCTCGCAACAGCGATGCGCCGTGACGGGGAGATCTACCAGTCCATCGTCAACGACATCTACGACATCCCCCGCACTGTTACCATCACGCTTGAAGATGGCAGCGAGAAGGAAGTGCAGCTGATGGAACAGGTGGTTGACCTTGCTACTGGAGAAACAACCGTCCTGAACGACGTCCGGGGACGATATGAGTGCTACACCGATGTTGGCCCATCCTTCCAGTCGATGAAGCAGCAGAACCGCGCAGAGATTCTGGAATTGCTCGGCAAGACACCGCAGGGCACTCCGGAATATCAGCTATTGCTGCTCCAGTACTTCACGTTACTGGATGGTAAAGGCGTCGAGATGATGCGCGACTACGCCAATAAGCAGCTGATCATTATGGGGGCGAAGAAACCGGAATCGCCTGAAGAACAGCAATGGCTTATGGAGGCCCAACAGCAGCCGCAGCAACCATCACCTGAGCAATTACAGGCGCAAGGCGTACTGCTTACTGGTCAGGCCGATCTGCTCAACGCGCAGGTCAAACAGCAGCAGCTGCAGGTTGATGCTGCCAAAATTGAAAGTGTTAACCAACTCAATCAGGCGAAGATTGCTGAAATCTTCAACAACATGGATCTCGATAAGCAAGCCGCATTCCGCGACTTCCTCGACCTTATGCAGCGCGCGCAAAACGAAAGCGCTGCAGATGCTCGGGCCAACGCAGATCTACTTCTCAAAGGCGCCGGACAGCAGCATAACCAGCAGATGGACGTCGCCAGCCTCCTGCAATCGCAGAGAAAAAACACACCTTCCGGCAGCGTAGCCGAGATTCCTCAATAAGAGAGAGCTAAACATGTCATATACCAACGCAATTCAGGCAACTGAAGACTCAATCCTGTCTGGCACAAAGGCGGCGGCACCCGCAGATGGCTTAGTTATCGATAATGCCAACGATAACGCAGGACTGGATACAGGCTTCGATGTTGTCCTGAGTGACGATGAGGGCAAGCAAAAACAAGACCCGGAAACCAACGCGAAATTTGCAGCCAAGCGCCTGGAGCGCAAGCGTCAACGCGACCTTGAACAACAGGCAGAGGCAGTCAAGCGTGGTGAGTTGCCGGAGAACTTACGGGTAAATCCTGATCTCCCACCCCAGCCAAACTTTAACGACTTCTTTGGTGATGACGCCTTGTACAGCAAGTACAACGGTGACACCGCCATGGCGTCGGCTGCTTTCCAGCAGGCGAATAACGAATGGAGCACAAAGGCTCAGGACGCGCGCAGTAATGCGGTGGCTGAGCAGGGACGCAAGACGCAGGAGTACACCCAGCAATCAACGCAATACGTCGAGGCAGCCCGCAAGCATTACGACGCAGCGGAAAAGCTCAACATCCCTGATTACCAGGCGAAAGAAGATGCGTTTACTCAGATGGTGCCGCCACAGGTCACCAACGACATCATGCGCCTCTTCCCTGAGAAATCCGCGGCGCTCATATATCACCTGGGTGCAAACCAGGAGACCACCCGTCGAATCTTGTCGATGGATGGGCAGTCAGCGCTGATTGAACTCACTCGACTCTCTGAACGTTTAACTCTCAAGCCTCGCGGGCAACAGGTTTCGTCCGCTCCTCCTGCCGACCAGTCAATCGCTGGTGATGTCACTGCTGCTAACCGTGAGGCGTTAACGCGCCAGATGGAAGCGGCGGCGGACAAAGGGGACACGGACACCTATCGCAAGCTGAAGGCAAAATTGAAATAAAGGAACTCGGCAATGAGCTTAAAAGAAGGCCAACTGGTCACGTATGCAATCGATGAGATCATCGAGACCGTAGAAAACCTGACGCCAATGGCGTCCAAAACCACCAAATACACCCCGGCGGCTGACTCTATGCAGCGTTCCGGTAACACCGTCTGGATGCCGCTGGAGCAGGAAGCACCAACTCAGGAAGGCTGGGATCTGACTAACAAGTCAACCAACGTTCTGGAGCTGTCCGTTAAGTGCAACATGGGTCTGCCGGATAACGACTTCTTCCAGCTGCGTGCTGACGATCTGCGTGACGAGCGTTCGTACCGTCGTCGCATCCAGGCATCTGCCAAGAAACTGGCGAACAACATCGAGACGGCTATCGCCAAGCAGGCTACGGAAATGGGCTCGCTGGTCGTGCATGACTCTCGCTCTATCGGGCCGGCCACTGGTTTAAGTGGCTGGGATTTCCTTTCCTCCGCTGAAGAACTGATGTTTGCGCGCGAACTTAACCGCGACATGGGCATCAGCTACTTCCTGAACCCGTCTGACTATCGCAAGTCCGGTCGTGATCTGACTGCTGGCGATATCTTCGGGCGCGTACCGGAAGAGGCATATCGCAACGGAACGATCCAGAAGCAAGTTGCTGGCTTTGATGACGTCCTGCGTTCGCCAAAACTGCCAACTGTCGTTGGTTCCACCGTCACCGGCATCACCGTCACCGGCGCGCAGAAGTTTAAGCCACAGGCTTACATTACTGACACCGACGGCAACAACGAGAACGTTGATAACCGTGTCGCAACGGTAGTTGTATCAGCATCTGCGGGCCTGAAGCGTGGGGACAAGATCAGCTTTGCTGGCGTGAAATACCTGTCGCAGATGGCGAAGAACGTCCTCACCGACGATGCCACCTTCTCTATCACCCGCGTTATCGATGGTACTCACATCGAGATCACTCCGAAACCGGTAGCTCTCGACGACGCCGCGCTGACTGCGGAAGAGAAGGCCTACGCCAACGTGAACACTTCACTGGCTGCAGCCGCACCGATCACGTTGCTGAACACCACCACGACCACCGCCAACATCGGCTGGGCTGATGACTCTATTCGCCTGCTGTCACAGCCGATCCCGCTTAACCATGAGCTGTTCTCTGGCATGAAAACCCAGTCGTTCAGCATTCCTGGCGTTGGCATTAACGGCATCTTTGCTACCCAGGGTGATATCAACACCCTGACTGGTAAGTGCCGTATCGCGGTCTGGTATTCAGCTTGCGCTGTTCGCCCGGAAGCAATCGTCGTCGGCCTTCCTGGTCAGGCGTAATAACTCAACCACCAGGGGCTTCGGCCCCTTTTTTCATTCTGGAGCAAAGCATGACACAGATGGTATTTCGCCAGGGCGAGATGAAGAAGTGGAAGGGTGTGGGCTACGACTTCGAGATTATCCAGGAAGACGACCTGCAGGAATATCTCGATGCTGGCTGGTTTGCGCATCCTGATGATCTGGTGAACTCTCTTGCAGAGCCAGATCCAGATCCAGAAGTTAAGACAAAGAACAAGCCGTGGTCAAAACCTAAGGCGGATAAAGATGCTGATAGCAACTAAAGGTGACCTTGTTAGAGCGGCGCTGCGCAAGTTAGCAATTGCATCAAACGCCACCCTAACCGACGTTGAACCGCAGTCTATGCAGGATGCGGTCGATGACCTTGAGTCGATGATGGCTGAGTGGTACCAGGACGGAAAGGGCATTATCACCGGCTATGTATTCGCGGATCCGGATAATCCTCCAGCCGAAGGCGATGACCACGGATTACGTTCGAGCGCAGTGAGTGCCGTATACCACAATCTGGCCTGCCGTATTGCTCCAGACTACGCGCTGGAAGCGACAGCAAAAATTATCACCACCGCCAGATACGGCAAAGAGTTGCTGTACAAGCAGACCGCTACATCACGCGCCAAACGTGCGCCTTATCCAAACCGGATGCCGATTGGCAGCGGCAATCAATTAGCCACCCTGAATGGCTGGCATTTCTTCCCTGGAGAGAAACAAGATGCCGATCCAGCAATTTCCTCTGATGAAGGGAACGGGTAAAGACTTCCGAAACGCCGACTACATCGACTATTTGCCGGTTAACATGCTGGCGACCCCTAAAGAAGTGCTCAACAGCAACGGATATTTACGCTCATTCCCAGGTATAACTAAGATTTCCAATGTGTTCGGTGTGTCTCGCGGAGCTGAGTACAACACTTCTCAGAATACCGTATATCGCGTAATGGGTGGCACGTTGTATCGAGGTGATGCTGCGGTTGGTAATGTCGAATACTCTGGGCGCGTATCAATGGCTCATGGGCGGACATCCCAGGCTGTATGCGTGAGCGGAAAAGTCATTGAATATCGATACGACGGTACAGTAAAAACAATCACCAACTGGCCAGTAAGTAGCGGACACACTCAATACGAACTTGGACTAGCCCGTGACGTAACCCGGTTACGTGGACGTTATGCCTGGGCGAAAGATGGCACTGATTCATGGTTTATTACCGACCTTGAAGACGAGTCTCACCCTGACAGAAATGCTGCCGAGTATCGGGCAGAATCCCAGCCTGATGGCATCATCGGTATCGGAACATGGCGTGATTTCGTTGTTTGTTTCGGAGCCACAACCACTGAGTTCTTCTCTCTTACCGGTGCCAGCACAGCAGGCGCGGCGCTGTATGTTGCCAACCCGGCGTATATGGTACCAAAGGGTATCGCCGGTACATTCTGCAAATGCGTGTTCATGGATGCTTATGCCATCGTCAGCAATCCGGCTACCGGTGCGCCGTCCGTATATATCATCGACTCGGGCCGGGCTACTCCGATCGCCACCGCCAGCATCGAGAAGATAATCCGCAGCTACACATCATCCGAGCTATCCACCGTGGTGATGGAGTCATTGCGCTTCGACTCTCACGAGTTGCTGATGATCCACCTTCCGCGCCATGTTCTGGTATATGACGGCACAGCATCACAAAACGGGCCCCAGTGGTGCATTCTGAAAACCGGATTATATGACGATGTGTACCGGGCTATCGACTTCATGTACGAAGGTAACTCGATAACCTGTGGCGACAAGGTTGAGCATATTAAAGGCGTGCTTAATTTTGATATATCAAGCCAGTATGAGCAGCGGCAAGAGCATCTGCTGTTTACGCCGTTGTTCAGGGCTGATAACGCTCGGGTGTTCGACTTCGAGGTTGAATCGTCAACCGGAGTGGCGCAATACGCTGATCGGTTATTTCTTTCCGCAACGACTGACGGTATCAACTACGGTCGTGAGCAGATGATTGAGCAGAACGAACCATTCGTTTACGACAAGAGGGTTATCTGGAAACGTATCGGGCGTATTCGCAAGAACGTAGGGTTCAAAGTCAGAGTTATCACCAAGTCACCTGTCACGTTATCAGGCTGCCAGATAAGGATTGAGTGATGGCTGATAATTCTCTTGCTATTCCTGTCATTGTCCGCGCAGTTAGCCTGAGCGCTGCGTCATTGCCAAAAGGATACAGCCCAGCATATGAACAATATATATTGTCTCAAGCTGTTGATTTTACAAGCGTAGCAGACAAGGCGAATGCGGCCGGGCAAGGCGCATACGAAGCTCAGGTTAAGAATGATGAGCAAGATGTTGTTCTTTCCGACCATGAGCAACGTATATCTGCAGCTGAAGTAACACTTTCTGACCACGAAACGCGAATTAGCGCCGCTGAAGTTACGATAGCAGACCACGAGACAAGAATTACTCAGAATGAGAGTGATATCTCATCGCTTGATACCAGAGTGGGAAGCCTTGAAACTCAGGTATCCGACCACGAAACACGGATTGATGCGCTTGAATACGCTGTAACACGCAAGAAGTCAGAGGTGGTCTACACCGGTATATCTCAGGTTATCCCGACTACCGCCACCAACCTGGTGACGATGCTCAAGGCATTGACTCCGACATCCGGCACGCTGGCTCCGTTCTTCGACACCGTTAACAACAAGATGGTTGTCTTTAACGAGAACAAGTCGCTCAACTTCAAACTGGCTATCATCGGAAGCTACCCGGGCGGCACAACCAACCGCTCTATGCAGCTTACCTTCTCCGGTTCAGTCCCGGACACGCTGGTTGCCAGCCGCAATGCCGCAACGGCGACGGATAACATTCTGCTGGCCACGTTCTTCTCGGTAGACCAGGGCGGATTCCTCGCCACCAACGGAAGCACGTTAACCATTCAGTCCAATGGCGCGGCGTTCACTGCCACGACCATCAAGATAATAGCGGAACAGTAACCATGCTAACGAATATCGATGCTCTCACCGGGCAGGGATTGATGCGCTTGTGGGGTGTGGAGTCGTGGGTTGATCCGGGAGCGGATTACTTCTTCTGGAATGGCTGCTGTGTATTCGCTCTGGTTCCGCAGCGTGGGTATTTCGACATCCATATTGCGATGGATAAGCGCCGCTGGCGTGAGTGCCGTGATGCTGGCGCGGACATCCTGAAAGTGTTCGGAATGAACCGGCTACGCGCCGTCATTCTCACTGACCGACCAAAAGTGTGCAACTACGCCAGGCGAATGGGATTCGGTGAGCGAACAACAGAAACTCTGACAACTACCGATGGGCGCGAAAGCGCCTTTTTTATTATGTGGCGCGAGCCGGGAGAATATCATGGGCGGTGCAATTAGCGGTATCGGCGGTGCCGTATCTGGCGTTATCGGTGGAATTGGTGCGAATAAAGCCGCGAAGCAGCAGCAAAAGTATCAAGACAGGGCGATGGACCAGGCTAGGCAGGGCTATTCAGATGCCGTTGAATGGCTCACACCATATGAGAGCGCTGGCAGAACAGGACTTGCCGGGCTACAGGCGATCGCCGGTCAGCCGATAGACAGAAACAAACTTCTTTCCGATTACTTAAATTCTCAAGAATACCAGATGCTTAATGACCAGGCTCGTTATAGCGGACTGAATGCAGCAGAAGCAACTGGAGGGCTTGGATCAACAGCAACCGGAAATATGCTGGCGTCTATCGCTCCAACTCTCGGTCAAAACTATCTCGCTGATATGACCAACCAGCAGCAGAACATGTATTCCCAGTTGATGGGCCTGTCAGGGTTCGGCGCTGAGGCAGCTAACGCGCTAGGAAACTATGCCATTGGTCAGGGTAACAACATGGCTGGAATGTATCAGCAGAAAGGCCAGATTATGGCTGGCAAGGCGGCTCTTCCATGGCAGGTTGCTGCCAGCGCTAACAGCAGCATTAATAACGGCGCGGCGCAGGACGTTAACCAGTTTACCGGTATGTTCGGCGGCATGATGGGTGGGGGGATGTTCTGATGGCTCAGTTTGGTGGATTGCAGGGGCTTGGTGCCCCTATCAACTATTACGACACCATGATCCCCGACTTCCGCAGAGAGGCTCTACAGGAAACGCAGAATCGAGTTGGGCAGCAGCAAGTCGTCGCTTCTCAAATGCAGAACCAGCAGGCACAGAAAGACAATCAGCGCCGCCAGGATTTCTATACTGCAATCGAGATCGCAACGCCGGACCAGTTACCAGCGTTGCGCCGCCAGTTCCCTGAGTTTGCGCAGAATATCCAGCAGGAAATCGGCATTCAAAGCGCTGAGCACGCATCATTTGTTCATGGTGCATTGAATGACCTTTCAGTGGCGGCCGCAAGTGGTAACCCTCAGGCAGTGCAGTCAGCTATCCAGAAAAATGGCCCGGCGCTATCAAGCCTGGGCGTATCTAAGGAGCAGGCAGCGCAACTGTATCAGCAGGATCCGCAGCAGTTTAACAGCCTGCTTAACGCCACTCGCCTCGCAACATTGCCGATGGATAAACAGTTCGAGACGCAGCAGAACCAGCAGAAGATTGACGAGACCGTTCGCAGCAACCGCGCTGGCGAGGGTCTTCAGGCCCGAGGGCAGAACATCACGATGCGCGGACAGGACATGTCGGCATCAACAGCTCGGCGCGGTCAGAATATGGCTAACCAGCGTGCTGGCGCGGCAGGCGGTCAAGGCGATCGCGTAGTCCAACTGGCTGACGGAAGAACTGTAAATGTCGGCGGTAAGCTTCACGGTGCCGGTGCAAATGCTTTCTATGAAGGTATCGACAACGCCGGAAACATGGTGCGCGTCCCGGCTAGCGCTATCGCAGCTCCTGCAACATCAGCAGCCAGCGCGCAGAATTACGCGATGAAGAAAGACCTTGATGCAATTTCCGGAGCGAATGCAGGCGATCTTGATTTTATGACAGGGGTGACTGGGTCATCTGGTGCTCCAGCTCTCGGAGCTGACATCCGTAGCCGCGCTTCCGGTGGCGGCCAGCGTCAGCTTTATAACGCAGCGCAACGTGTTCAAGGGAAGATGCAGAACCAGGGCATTGCGGCCGCACGTGATATGGGCGCATCCGGCATTAACACCGCTGCAGAAGCGAAGATGTATTTTCAGGGCATGCCACAGGTTGATTACTCAAGTCCTGACGCTATGCAGCAGTCAATGCGCGACATCCAACAATATACCGACAATTACAACCAGCAATACCAGGTTGATGTTGGTAATGGTGGAAATCGTCAGCAGTCAGCACAGCCATCCGTACAACAAACAACGCAACCGAAAACATCTGGCTACCAGTCTCTATGGGGTGATTAATGGCTAAGGCATGGAAAGACGTTATTTCCTCTCAACAGTACCAGGCATTATCACCAGAGCAGAAAGCACAGGCGCAGGAGCAATACTTCAATGAAGTAGTGTCCCCGCAAGCCGGAAGCGATGCAGAACAGGCTAAACAGGCTTTCTATGCTGCTTATCCACCTCCAACGACTCAAGAACCAGCACAACAACCACAAGATGCAGCGCAGCCACAGCAACAAGATGGATTCATGTCTGACCTTGGAAATGCTGCTGCAGAGACTGGGCGTGGTTTGCTACAGGCTGGAGTTAATCTGGCAAATATCCCGGCGTCAATGGCTGATGCAGTTGCCAGTGCTGGGGCATGGGCTGGTCAGAAGATTGGCATCGGTGACGGAACTTATCATCCAGCGCCTCGCGTCACAACCCAAGGGCTTGAGCAGGACTTTGGATTACAACAAGATTCGCTTACCCCTCAGACGACAGAAGGTAAAATCTTCTCTGAAGCGCTGCCATATTTGACTCCGGTTGGAGCTGAGAGAATTGCAGCGCAAGCGCCATCTATTGCTGGTCGAGTTGCTCAGGGAGCATCTCGTTTGCTGGCCGAAAACTCCGTTGGTTCATTGGCTGCAAATAGTGAACGTGATAACCCGGAAGCACTGGCAACAGACTTAGGTACCGGTGTTGTGCTGGGTGGCGCGATTAACCAGTTAGGTCGTGCCGCTGGCGCTGCTTATCGTGGGGTTCGCGGGACGATAGCGCCAGAAGCGCAACAGGCTATTCAGTTCGCTAATGCCGCTGATGTTCCTCTGCATACCACTGACGTTTTGCAACCAAATTCCCGCGTCGGCCGCATGGCACAGACCACAGCTGAAAACATACCATTTGCCGGGACAAGCACTATGCGAGCTAATCAGCAAGAAGCTCGAAGCCAGTTGGTAGATGAGTTTGCATCACGATTTGGTGAATACGATCCGTCGATTGTGGTTGGCAGTCTGAAGGCAAAAACTGCTGGTATTAAACAAGCCGCTGGTAATCGACTGGAGCAGGTTCAGAATGCAATGACGGGCGTAAATATCCAGCCATCTCGCGCCATCCAGCAAATCGACACCGAAATAAGCAATCTCCAACGCCTTGGAAAGGTAGCCGATAACGAGACTATCGGGAAACTGCAGGCATACCGTGATGAACTGACTCGCAATGCAGGTGCAAGTGGTCCAATGGCGATGGACCTACAGCAGCTGAGTGGCCTTCGTAGTCAGTTCAGACAGGATGTGAAGGGTGAGCGAGTTGTTATGCCTAACCGGTCAGATGCTGCCGTTCAGCGCGTCTACAAAGCGATGACTGGAGACATTGACAGTGCCATTGGCAAGAATCTTGGCGATGATACTCTGCGTCGCTATAAGCAGGCAAACTCCATCTATGCAGATGAGGCCAACAAGCTTCAAAACACTCGCCTGAAGAACGTGATCATGAAAGGAGACTTAACTCCTGAAGTGGTCAACAACATGCTGTTCAGCAAGAATAAATCAGAGGTTCAAAACCTATACCGTTCTGTTGGTCAAACAGGTCGTTCCCAAATGCGTAACGGCATCATCGGTAAGGCAATGGAGAAATCAGGCGGTTCTCCAGACCAATTCCTGCGCCAGGTAAATCTGATGTCTAACCAGACAGGAATCGCTTTTAAAGGCCGCGATGCTGCATATCTGAAAGGGCTGAAGAACTATCTTGAGTCAACCAAACGTGCGGGGCAGGCAGGTGTAACGACGCCAACCGGACAGCAGACAATCCCCTTCATCTTAGGGATTGGGACAGCAACAAACCCTGCGCTAGTTGGAGCGGGTGGCGGTTATGGATTGCTGGCGAGATTGTATGAGAGCGAACCAGCACGAAACGCAATGCTTCGCCTGGCTAATACTCCGCGCGGGTCTACGGCATTTGAAAAAGCATTGTCTGATGTAGAGCGTGCGGTTAATTCATTCGCTCAGGGCGCTAAATCAGACGCATTAAGCGAATAGCAACTTTCCGACTACTATTCCGCATAGTAACAAAGCAAAGTTTAGCAAATCACGTTCCATGATAACTCCTCTTTTACATAACCATATCAAACTTTAACTCAACGCTGCGAAGATTGGGTAATTATCATGTTGATGACAGGCATTCTTTTTTGCATGATCTATTCAGGACATCACAATTTATGAAGAATCATGAAAAGAAGAACGCTTCTGAAGTCTTTACTAGGCCTGTCATCACTTTTGCCAATTAAGTTCTCTGCAGCTAAAAACATGCAAGGTAAAAGTATAATGTCAGACATCACTGCAAATGTCGTTGTAAGCATGCCTTCGCAGTTGTTCACTATGCCTCGGTCATTTAAGGCTGTGGCAAATGGTAAAATCTACATCGGTCAGATTGATACTGACCCTGTAAATCCTGCGAACCAGATTCAGGTTTATCTTGAGAACGAGGATGGTAGCCATGTTCCTGTCGCTCAGCCGCTAATCATCAACGCTGGCGGGTTCCCTGTTTACAACGGTCAAATTGCCAAGTTTGTTACCGTACAAGGCCATTCAATGGCTGTGTACGATGCCAACAATGCGCAGCAGTTTTACTTTCCAAACGTACTTAAATACGACCCTGATCAGCTTGAATGCAGACTCAGCCAGCCAGATGGTTATCTTTTGGTTGGTGGTCTTGCTGAGCACTACAGCCCACCTGTTAAATTTGTTGTTGTCGATAATGCCCCGTACAACGGAGACCTGAGAGCTGCATTACTTGCAGCTGTTCCTGGATCTGTTTTCTGGTTGGGCAAGAGGACATACAACATTACTGGATTATATGGCTTGAATAGAAATACAGTGGAAAACATTTCCATTGTTGGTGCTGGAATGCCTCAATTGATATCTGACAAATCAAGGTTCATTGATGGAACAGGTACAATTATTCAGGGGGCGATAAAGAATCAGGCTAGAGGATTTAAAACATTTAATTTTGGTATCGACGTAGGAGCTTATGTATCACAGAACATATATGCGTCGATAACCTACGAAGACGCGCTTGCGCACTATGGTGTTGGCGCTAATGCTAATATCGAAATTGATAATATTAAGACGCTGAGTTCTGTAAATGTTGCCAGCAAGCCAGGAACTCACAGCATTCTTCTGGAACAGTTATCCGGCGTTATTTTGGGGTATGTAGAGTGCATTGGTGGTTTTCATGGACTTACGATTAAATGTCAAAACTTGCAGGGAGGCAGGGCGCATTGTTACGGACAGTACGGCGACGCTTTCATCGTTAAGTCAGATTCTGGCGGAGCATGTGCTGATATTCACATGGATAGCATTTCGGTAGGTCTGTACGATAATACCGGTTGGCCTGATGCAAGCCTCGGAGGCATATACGACGCTCATGACAATGTCACCATAGACCGAGTATTCATTGATGAGCTTGTCGTGCAAAATGCGGCCTGGGGATTTATTCCATCTGATGAAAATACTGGATTCGTTACTAATATAGGCATTGGTAGTTATTCTGCATTTAATGTATACGGTAATTATTATTCACTTACCGTAGACAGCAAATGTGTTGGCTGGACTATTGGCGACCATAAAATAAGTCAGACATCTGGCGGTATAAAAACAGATCCGTCCTCTGTGAACATAACCATAGGAAACGGATACTCAAAAAACAGCACAGAATCTGGCTATGCTCTTGGTGGAAACTCATTGGTTCATGGGACACTAATAGCTGATGAGAACGGCAAATACGGTGTGGAGTATCTTGGTGGGATTGGTCTTGATGCCTCTCTAATTCGTGGTTTTGTGAACGGGCTAGGGTTGTTATCCGGCCTTCCGTCAGCAAAGGATGGCGCGGCGTTAAACGGTTGGTCTGATACTGGCGGATTCGATATGACGGTAACGGGTAAAACGATCGTTATATCAGGAACCATGGTGAGGGGTACATCTGCAGTTGCGTACAACACGCTGACAATCATTCGACCAAGAATACGTGTCCCAATCTCTGCTTGGGGTGTTGCCGCCGGCGGGAGCATGGTTCCTGTTGAATGTTACGTGGAAACTAACGGGCAATTGAATGTTATTGGCTTTGCTTCAATACCTGCCGGTGGATCGATACATTTTTCTGGTCAGTATCTTAGCAAGTAAAATGAGACAGAATTGAGACACACAAAGCTTTGCATCGGTTTGCAAGGCTTTGTGTGCTTTT
Organism: Citrobacter sp. Marseille-Q3906; assembly: GCF_916618775.1. Taxonomy (NCBI): domain Bacteria; kingdom Pseudomonadati; phylum Pseudomonadota; class Gammaproteobacteria; order Enterobacterales; family Enterobacteriaceae; genus Citrobacter; species Citrobacter sp. Marseille-Q3906. The sequence continues at coordinate 1,843,876 of NZ_CAKAKA010000002.1, read as the reverse complement.
CGAAGATGGGGCGTGTGATGGGGCACGGATGGGGCAAAAAATTAGCGCAAAACAACTCAAAACCTCTGAAGGTGGTGACTCGTCTTGCGCTAACACTCTGCTTTATGACTGATTTCTGCTCACTTCGACGCACTATAAATTAATAGTGCCGCCTATTTTGAACAAACCTTCATGGGCGGAATGAACCGCCCATTGATCAGCAGGCGTTGAAGATTAAGACTTTTTCGCCTGATACATCTCATCTCCGTGGTTGTCATCTTCAACCCAGAAATTAATATTGAATTGTGCATCGTCACTTAATTCAACACGATGCCAGTACTGCGGTGGGCTGGTTGCGAACTGACCGGCATTGATAACTACCTTCACCTCAGGTTCTGTCGCTTCTTCATTGGCGAAACCGTAATAGGTTACCGTTCCTTCCATCACGCAGAGTTGTCCAAAGACACCTGCTGCCGTGTTGTGGTGAGAAAGCAATGCTGCAGGGACATTGTCTTTAGTAAAGAAGGGGGTAGAGCGTTTAACTTTCCAGTTTGCCGGGATGCGTAAGTGGGACATAAGACATCTCCTTGGTGTGGCATTTATAAGATGTATTTAATATACATCTTATAAATGCCACCAGGCAACGACATTATGGTAAAAAAAACGCTCCCGGAGGAGCGTTCTGTTAGCGGCCGAAGAGGTCGCGTTTTTTCGGTTTAAACGGCTGAGCAATCAACACCAGCACGGCGACAATGAGATAAGCAGCAAAAATCCCCAATAGCCACTGCGGCATTTCCAGGGTTAAAAAGGACCATTGACGTTCAGCACAATCACCGGATGCGAGGAATATCTGCGGCAGCCATTTATCCAGTGGTAACCAGCTTGGGAAACGCGCGGCAAAATCACAGGTCATAAAGGGTGACGGGTGAAGCTGAATCATCGTATGTTCATACGCCAACTGCAGGCCGCGCCATGCACTGTAAATCCAGATAATGATTGCTACGTAGCGCAGCGGTGTTTTCGGCGCGATTGCCCCCACCACTCCAGCACCCATCACGCCGAATAATGCACTACGTTCGTAAATACACAACACGCAAGGTTTAAGCAGCATAACGTGCTGGAACCACAGCGCGACCAGTTCCAGAGCCAAAGCGGTGAGCGCCAACAATAACCATGCCCCACGACCACGGGAACACTGGTTTAAAAATCGCAACATAATAATTTCCCTGCAACATGCGTAGAGACCGCAGTTTAAACCAATTCAATTTAAGCGCCACTAGCGGCAATTGAAATATTGTGTAATTGGATAATTATCATGCAAAAAGTCAAACCGGGCAGTGATTTGCCCGGTGAATTGCTATGAAAGTGTGGCTAACCAGCCTGTTTGTGTCATCCACTCGGTCACCGGGACGAGCGTAAACTCCACGCAGAGAAGCCCAACCAGTGTCAGAACGAGCGTATAAGGCAGAGCCATCCACACCATGCGGCCATAGGAAAGTCGAATCAACGGTGCCAGTGCGGAGGTCAGCAGGAACAGAAAAGCCGCCTGACCATTAGGCGTGGCGACGGAAGGCAGGTTGGTGCCGGTATTGATCGCTACGGCTAACAGCTCAAACTGATTAAGGCTGATTGTTCCGTGTTCCATCGCCGCTTTCGCTTCGTTGATATAAATTGTCCCAACAAAAACGTTATCGGAGATAGAAGAGAGCAGGCCGTTGAAGAGATAGAACAGGGTGAGCTGTGCGTGCTCTGATGACTGTAAAACAAACTGAATAATCGGCGCGAAGAGTTGCTGATCGATAATCACGGCAACAATAGAGAAAAATACGGTGAGCAGTGCGGTGAACGGCAGCGATTCGGTGAATGCTTTCCCAATGGCATGCTCGTCGGTTACACCGGTTAAAGAGGTTGCCAGGATGATAACAGACAGGCCAATCAACCCGACTTCTGCCAGATGCAGAGCCAGGGCGACCACCAACCAGACGCCGATAATCGCCTGAATGATCAGTTTAATTTTATCCTGGCGGGTGCGCTGCAGGCGGCTTTGATCGTCAAACTGCTGCAGGACTTCACGTACCGTCTCTGGCAACGTTTCACCGTAGCCGAACCAACGTAATTTCTCGACCAGTACGCAGGTTAACAGTCCACAAATCAATACCGGGACGGTTACTGGCGACATGCGCAGGAAGAAGTCACCGAAATGCCAGCCCGCTGCTTTAGCGATAATCAGGTTTTGCGGTTCTCCCACCATGGTCATCACGCCACCCAGCGCTGTACCGACCCCCGCGTGCATCATCAGGCTGCGCAGAAAACCGCGGAACTGCTCAAGCACGGCTTTATTATGCTGATCGATATGGCTGTCATCGAGCATATTATTATCTTCACCACGGGAAGAGGCGATGCGATGGTAGATGCCATAAAAACCTACCGCCACGCTTATTACCACTGCAACCACAGTCAATGCATCAAGGAACGCGGAAAGGAAGGCTGCGGCAACACAAAAAGCCAGAGACAGCATCATTTTGGAACGGATGCTGAGCAGCAGTCGGGTAAAAATAAACAGCAGCAACTGCTTCATAAAGTAGATGCCTGCCACCATAAACATCAGCAGCAATATCACTTCCAGATTGGCGGCAACCTCTTCGCGAACATGTGCGGCGCTGGTCATGCCGATGATCACGGCTTCAATGGCCAACAGCCCACCCGGTAGCAGCGGATAGCATTTTAGCGCCATTGCCAGCGTAAAAATGAATTCGGCAACCAGTAACCAGCCTGCGACAAACGGGTTGATGAAAAATATGATCGGATTAACGATTAAGAAGACAAGTAATGCGAGTTTGTACCAGTCTGGTGACTGGCCCAAAAAGTTGCGCCACAACGCGCGACTCCAGGAGAGCTCCATGGCAGTTTCCCTTACCTATAAAAATGAAATCATGTTTTTATGTTTGACCGCAAAGCTTAGCGGGACGAAGGATTGCAGGCAAGCTCTTCACGTGACGCCTCGCGGCAGATGTACTTCAGCGTTATCTGGAAAATGAAGCCTTGATCCACTTTTTCTTCATGGTGTCAGCTATCAGCTATGTAACCCGTCTGGTATGATAACTGTAACTATGTTTTGCTGTGTAATGGAATTATTACTATGGTCATTAAGGCGCAAAGCCCGGCGGGGTTCGCGGAAGAGTACATCATTGAAAGTATCTGGAATAACCGCTTCCCCCCTGGCACTATTTTGCCCGCAGAACGTGAACTCTCTGAACTCATCGGAGTCACACGAACCACGTTGCGTGAAGTATTGCAACGCCTGGCGCGGGACGGCTGGTTGACCATTCAACACGGTAAACCGACGAAAGTGAATAATTTCTGGGAAACGTCCGGGCTGAACATCCTGGAAACGCTGGCGCGCCTCGATCATGAGAGTGTCCCGCAGTTGATTGATAATTTGCTGTCGGTGCGAACCAATATCTCGACGATCTTTATTCGTACTGCGTTCCGCCAGCATCCGGACAAAGCGCAGGACGTTCTGGCGACGGCGAATCAGGTTGCCGATCATGCTGACGCATTCGCCGATCTGGACTACAACATTTTCCGCGGCCTGGCATTTGCGTCCGGTAACCCGATTTATGGTCTGATCCTGAACGGAATGAAAGGGCTGTATACGCGTATTGGCCGTCATTACTTTGCCAACCCGGAAGCCCGTGGTCTGGCGCTGAATTTCTACCGTAAACTGTCAGAGCTGTGTGAGCAGGGTTCTCATGACCAGGTATATGAAACGGTGCGCCGCTATGGTCACGATAGTGGTGAAATTTGGCATCGTATGCAGAAGAATCTGCCGGGTGATTTAGCTATTCAGGGCCGCTAATCGCTAAATGCCGGATGACAGCGTCATCCGGCATTAGATTTTACAGACCGTTCATTCTTGGCGGGCAACGCTCCAGTAGTTCAACGCTCCCATCCTCATTCTGTTGTTCCAGCGTCACATCAAATCCCCACAGACGATGTACATGTTTCAGCACCTCTTTACGTCCTTTATCCAACGGCGCGCGGTTATGCGGGATATAGCGTAAGGTGAGGGAACGATCGCCGCGCAGATCAACATTCCAGATTTGAATATTTGGCTCCAGGTTGCTCAGGTTATATTGCGACGACAATCTGTTGCGGATTTCACGATAACCCTCTTCGTTGTGAATTGCTGAAATCTCCAGATAGTTATGCCTGTCATCATCCAGCACGGTGAACAGACGGAAATCACGCATCACTTTCGGTGACAGGAACTGACTGATAAAGCTCTCGTCTTTAAAATCGCGCATCGCGAAATGCAGAGTTTCCAGCCAGTCGGAACCGGCAATATCCGGGAACCAGTATTTATCCTCCTCGGTAGGCGACTGACATATACGCTTGATATCCTGGAACATTGCAAAACCGAGGGCATAGGGGTTGATTCCGCTATACCATGGGCTGTTGTACGGTGGCTGGAATACCACATTGGTATGGCTGTGAAGAAACTCCAGCATAAACCGCTCGGTGACTTTACCTTCATCATAAAGGTGGTTAAGGATGGTGTAATGCCAGAATGTCGCCCAGCCTTCGTTCATCACTTGGGTCTGTTTCTGCGGATAAAAATACTGACTCACCTTACGCACGATGCGCAGGACTTCTCGCTGCCAGGACTCCAGCAGCGGGGCATTTTTCTCCATGAAGTACAGCAGGTTCTCCTGTGGCTCAGAGGGATAACGCCGCGCTTCAAACACGGTTTTCTCTTCCTCTTTTTTCGGCAAGGTACGCCACAGCATATTCACCTGACTTTGCAGATATTCTTCACGGCTTTTTTGCCGGGCTTTCTCTTCCTGTAATGAAATTTTTTGTGGGCGTTTATAGCGATCAACGCCGTAATTCATCAGCGCGTGACAGGAGTCGAGCAGTTTTTCAACTTCATCAACCCCGTAGCGCTCTTCGCACTGGGTAATGTAGTTCCGCGCGAAAATCAGATAATCGACAATCGAGCTGGCGTCGGTCCAGCTGCGGAAAAGGTAGTTATTTTTGAAAAAGGAGTTGTGCCCGTAGCAGGCATGCGCCATCACCAGCGCCTGCATGGTAATGGTGTTCTCCTCCATCAAATAAGCGATACATGGGTTAGAGTTAATGACAATCTCATAGGCCAGTCCTTGCTGCCCATGCTTATACAAACGTTCGGTTTCAATAAACTTTTTACCAAACGACCAGTGAGGATAGTTGATCGGCATCCCGACGCTGGAGTAGGCGTCCATCATCTGCTCGGAGGTGATCACCTCGATTTGGTGCGGGTAGGTATCCAGCTTATAGAGTTTCGCCACGCGGTCTATTTCCGCCAGATAGACATCCAGCAGATCAAACGTCCAGTCGGGTCCATCGCTCAACCGTGTGGTGTCCTTGTTCATGGAATCAATCGTAGCCATTCGCGCACCCTCATTGTTGGCGGCACTCTCTGTCTGGAGTACCTCATTTCAAGCATAGAACACGGTGTTAAAAAGCGTGCTCAAGCAGAAAATTTTTCTTTGCGATATCTCATCAGCGTGGAGTCGAAAAACGCAATAATCACAAAATTTTATGCTGGATAAAAATAACGCGTAGCAGGAGATCCCAAACCAGAGAGTTCCCTGCAATCACCGCTATGTGTGAGATAGGTCACCATAAAAAAGCCATATGTTGAATAATATTTTCAACTGAGTTATCAAGATGTAATTAGAAGATTGTTCTTTTACTGTTAACGGAGTGGCTATGCGAGTTGTCATACTGGGAAGTGGTGTCGTTGGCGTGACCAGCGCCTGGTATTTAAGTCAGGCTGGACACGATGTCACCGTCATTGATCGTGAGCCCGGCCCGGCACTGGAAACCAGCGCGGCGAATGCGGGGCAAATCTCTCCAGGTTATGCCGCACCCTGGGCGGCGCCGGGTGTACCGCTAAAAGCAATTAAGTGGATGTTTCAGCGCCATGCTCCGTTAGCCGTTCGCCTTGACGGTACGCAGTTCCAGCTGAAATGGATGTGGCAAATGCTGCGTAACTGTGACACCAGCCATTACATGGAAAACAAGGGTCGTATGGTACGCCTGGCGGAGTACAGCCGCGATTGCCTGAAGGCACTGCGCGCGACGACGGGCATTGAGTATGAAGGTCGTCAGGGTGGGACGTTACAACTCTTCCGCACCGCGCAACAGTATGAGAACGCCACGCGTGACATCGCCGTCCTGGAAGATGCTGGAGTACCTTATCAGTTGCTGGAAGCTAACCGCCTGGCGGAAGTCGAACCGGCGCTGGCTGAAGTCGCGCATAAGCTGACCGGCGGATTGCGCTTACCTAATGACGAAACTGGAGACTGCCAGTTGTTTACCCAGCGGCTGGCGCAAATGGCGGAGCTGGCGGGCGTTAAGTTTCGCTACAACACGCCGGTTGATAAGCTGCTGAGCGAAGGCGAGCAGATATACGGCGTGCAGTGCGGAGATGAAATCATCAAAGCCGATGCCTATGTGATGGCGTTTGGCTCTTACTCCACGGCAATGCTGAAAGGGATTGTTGATATCCCTGTGTATCCGCTTAAGGGCTATTCGTTGACTATCCCAATTGCCGAGGAAAATGGTGCACCGGTTTCCACTATTCTTGATGAAACCTACAAAATCGCCATTACCCGTTTTGATAACCGTATTCGCGTTGGTGGTATGGCAGAGATTGTGGGCTTCAATACGGAGTTATTACAGCCGCGTCGTGAAACGCTGGAGATGGTGGTGCGCGATCTCTTCCCGCGCGGTGGTCATGTGGAGCAGGCGACCTTCTGGACCGGACTGCGCCCGATGACGCCGGACGGTACGCCAGTCGTGGGGCGTACCCGCTTTAAGAATCTGTTGCTCAATACCGGTCACGGCACACTGGGGTGGACAATGGCCTGTGGCTCAGGCCAGCTCCTGAGCGATATTCTGTCCGGGCGCACTCCCGCGATACCGTACGACGACCTGAGCGTGGCACGTTACAGCCCTGGATTTACTCCGTCACGTCCTCGGCATTTACACGGCGCACATAACTGATAAGGACGCGAGATGACCCGCCCGATACTGGCCAGCATTGACCTGCAGGCGTTGAAACAAAATCTGGCAATTGCGCGCCAGGCTGCACCGGACGCCCGCGTCTGGTCAGTGGTAAAAGCTAATGCGTACGGACACGGCATAGAACGTGTCTGGAATGCGCTGGGAACGACCGACGGTTTCGCCATGCTCAATCTTGAAGAGGCGATAACCTTGCGCGAGCGTGGATGGAAAGGCCCGATCCTCATGCTGGAGGGCTTTTTCCATGCTGAAGACCTGACGGTGTATGACACGTATCGTCTGACCACCTGTGTACACAGTAACTGGCAACTTAAAGCGTTGCAGAATGCCCGCCTTAACGCGCCGCTGGATGTTTATCTGAAGGTTAACAGCGGCATGAACCGACTGGGTTTTTTACCGGAACGGATATCGACCGTCTGGCAACAGCTGCGGGCGATGCCTAACGTCGGTCAAATGACGCTGATGTCACATTTTGCGGATGCTGAACACCCGGATGGCATTCAGGAGGCGATGACGCGGATCGGGCTGGCGACGGAAGGACTGGAGTGCAAACGTTCGCTGTCTAACTCGGCAGCGACGCTGTGGCACCCGGAAGCGCATTTTGACTGGGTTCGTCCTGGTATTATTTTGTACGGCGCATCTCCATCCGGGCAATGGCGTGATATTGCCAACACAGGTCTTAAACCCGTCATGACGTTGAGCAGCGAAATCATTGGTGTGCAGACGCTGAAAGCGGGGGACCGGGTCGGTTACGGCGGGCGTTACACTGCCAGCGGTGAGCAGCGAATAGGAATTGTGGCTACCGGCTACGCCGACGGTTATCCGCGTCATGCAGCAAGCGGTACGCCAGTGCTGGTGGACGGTGTGCGAACCAGTACGGTAGGAATGGTATCCATGGATATGCTGGCCGTTGATCTGACTCCGTGTCCACAGGCAGGAATAGGTACGCCTGTAGAGCTGTGGGGGAAAGAGATCAAAATCGATGATGTGGCAGCAGCGGCAGGTACGGTGGGCTATGAGTTAATGTGTTCGCTGGCGCTGCGTGTGCCTGTTGTGACGGTGTAACTTTACACATGGCCGGATGGCACTTATGCTAATCCGGCCCACGAAAGTTACGGTCAGTTCAGTTATTCACTCTCTTCTTCGGCCACCCTCACACCGACCTTCAATACCGCATTATCCTCTTTTTCAGCAACGGTCCAGATCATGCCGGCAAACTCCACCTGGTCGCCCACAACCGGTGCTGCACCTAACAGTTGCTGGACAATTTCACCCAACGTTTGTTGTTTTTCGCGGTACTCGGTGCCATCTTCCAGCCCATAAATCAGCGCGACGTCAGCATATTTGGCACTGGCTTCGAGAATAAAATCACCAAAAAACCGTTGGTCTAATGCCACCGGAGGTGACTGGCTGAACAGCTTCCCTAATGCCGGGAGGTCGCGTTCGCGGCCAATCACGCACAAAACATCGCCCTCACGCAGACGGGTACTGCCTGACGGGTGAAACAGCACGTTGTCGCGAAACAGTGCCGCAATTCGTGTTTCCTCTGGCATATGCAGATCACGCAATGCTGCACCAACGCACCATTTGTCTGCACTAAGCTGATAAACGAACTGCTCCCAGGGGTTATCAGGATGAATATCCAGGCCAATACGGGATACAGGCCAGCCGACCGGGGGGACCACCACTTTGGCTTTTTTCGCGGCCCAGGAAAGTGACGTGCCCTGAAACAGTAGCGAGATCAACACCACGAAGAACGCGACGTTAAAGAACAGCCGCGCATTTTCCAGCCCGGCCATCATGGGGAATACGGCCAGAATAATCGGTACCGCGCCGCGTAAGCCAACCCAACTGATAAAAATTCTCTCGCGCAGATTGAAGCCCCGAAACGGCAACAGCCCGGCGAACACTGACAACGGGCGGGCAAAGAAAATCATCCAGGCAGATAAAATCAGCGCCGGCACTGCAATTGGCAGCAGGTCGGACGGCGTAACCAGCAGTCCCAACACCAGAAACATCGCGATTTGCGCCAGCCAGGCCAGGCCGTCAAAGTTTTGCAGAATACCAAACCGGTTGCGAATAGGGCGATTACCAAGCAAAAATCCGCACAGATAGACCGCCAGAATTCCACTTCCTTCGAGTGCGGTAGTGACGGCAAAAACGAGGATCCCACCGCTCAACGCCAGCAGCGGATAGAGTCCGGCAGGCAGCGAAATTCGGTTAATCATTTGCAACAGCAGATAACCACCGCCGAGACCGAGTGCGATACCCAGACCAAATTGCTGGATAATATGCACCGCGAACATCCAGCTTAAGCCGGTCTCATGGTTTTGGATCATTTCGATAAGTGTGATGGTCAGAAATACCGCCATCGGATCGTTGCTACCTGATTCTATTTCCAGCGTGGAACCGACACGTTCGTTAAGTCCCTTACCACCGAGCAGAGAGAAGACTGCCGCGGCATCAGTTGACCCGACAATCGCACCAATCAACAGCCCTTCGATAAGATCCAAATGAAACAGCCATGCGGCCATCATGCCGGTTAACCCGGAGGTAACCAACACCCCGATGGTTGCCAGCGATAACGCCGGACCTAGCGCAACGCGAAAGGAGCTGGCCTGGGTTCGCATCCCGCCATCGAGCAGGATTATCGCCAGCGCCAGGTTACTCACCATGTAAGCGAAAGGGTAGTTATCGAAAGGAATACCGCCAATACCGTCCACGCCCGCCAACATACCGATAGCGAGAAATATCACCAGAATAGGGATACCAAGGCGTGATGAGAATGAACTGAGTAAAATACTACAAGTGACGAGGACGGAACCTAAAATAAAAAGGCTGATAATTGCTGCGGCATCCAACGTTCGTTTACTCCTGAATTACGCTGTTTCGTATTAATAACACCCTAACATAATAACGACAGAAACAGCGTTTTACTTAGCCCTGGATGAAGCTTTTTTTACGATTTAAGCACCGGATGTCCGGTCAGTGTGAGCTGACTGCCGTTTTTATCATTTTTCAGCACTGCATTAGCGCCCAGCGGTAGCGTGACGGTACGTTGCTCATGGCCAAAATCGAGGCCGCTAATCAATGGCACAGACAGTCTGGAACGTAGAAACGTACAGGCTGCATCCAGATCGTAACCGGCGTCGTAATCATTCGGCGTACTGCCGCTAAAACTGCCCAGAATGATGGCGTTCTGGCGAGCTAAAATACCCGCGTTATACAACTGCAGGAGCATACGTTCTACGCGGAATGGGTGCTCGTTAATGTCTTCCAGCACCAAAATACCGTTATCGATAGCTGGCATCCACGGCGTACCTATCAGCGACATGAGCATCGCCAGATTCCCCCCCCACAACGTTCCTTCAGTCGCGCATTCAGGGCCATTACCCTGCCAGTCGACAGTAAATTGCGCATTGCGCAGCGCCAGCCAGAAATGCTGTTCAGTAAACGGATCCATCTCCTCGGCACCGAAGTTTGCTGCCAGCATCGGACCGCTGAAGGTGATGACATTGCCCTGCGCTAGCAGACCACACTGGATTGCCGTAAAGTCGCTGTGCCCGCAGATAAGCAACGGATCGTGTTGCTGTCTGGCGGCCAGCGCCTGCCAGTCAATATCCTCCAGCAAACGACTGGCGCCGTAGCCGCCGCGTACCGGCATCACAATGGTATTGGGCGTTTTCAGGTCAACGAGTGAATTTACATCCGCCAGTCGTTCTGCTTCGGTACCGGCAAAACGCTGGTAGCGACGGGCAATAACTGCAGAGTTTTCGACCTGATGACCTGCTTCAGTAAGACGCTGAAGCCCGCGTAACGCCGCTTGCTGGTTGAGACAGTAGCCCGAAGGGGCAATTAAGTGAAACCGGGACATGGCATTTCCTTGCTACAACTAAAACCAAATGTATATCATGCCGCGTAGGTATGTCGTTGTCACCTCAGCGACAGGTTCCGGCTATAAGGATAGATGACGTGAAATTGAGATGGTTTGCTTTTTTGGTTGTATTACTTGCGGGCTGTAGTTCAAAACAGGATTACAAAAATCCGCCATGGAATGCTGAAGTTCCTGTAAAACGCGCAATGCAATGGATGCCTATTAGTGAAAAAGCCGGCGCGGCCTGGGGGGTTAGCCCACAATTGATTACGGCTATCATCGCGATTGAATCGGGTGGTAACCCAAATGCCGTCAGCAAATCCAATGCAATTGGACTGATGCAATTAAAAGCCTCCACTTCGGGACGGGATGTATATCGTCGCATGGGATGGAGTGGAGAGCCGTCTACCAGTGAGCTGAAAAACCCTGAGCGAAATATCTCTATGGGTGCAGCATACCTGAGTATTCTGGAAAACGGGCCATTGGCTGGGATCGAAGATCCACAGGTAATGCAATATGCCCTGGTGGTGTCATATGCCAACGGTGCCGGCGCGCTTCTGCGGACATTCTCCTCCGACAGGAAAAAGGCTATCAGCAAAATCAACGATCTTAGTGCTGATGAGTTTATCGAACACGTTGCCGATAACCATCCTGCGCCGCAGGCTCCACGCTATATCTGGAAGCTTCAGCAAGCGCTGGATGCCATGTAGTTAGCGCGATGCTATTCGCGCACCTTATTAGATTTTTCCCGGGCTTCGCGCTCAAGTGAAAAAATAATCCGCTGTAATTCCCGCTCCACCGCCGGGCCAACGTTGAGAAAACGGAAGCTCAGGCGGGGAGTGGTGATGGTCTCATTTTTCCCGTCAATAACTTTGCGTTCGCTAATGGAGATGAGCTGGGCGTCAACATGATATACCCCCCATCGTTCCATATTCAGTTCAACTTGCGAGAAGCGCATCCCTTCCGTCAACCCCTCGGGTTTTGCCTCTTCTAACAATGCGCCCATCCCGCCGAGAGACAGATCGAATAAGCGGAAACGCAGAATACTGTTGTCCGGCATTTTTGCCGTGCAGTGATAGGGAGGATGCAGTGGAGCACAGATGCGAAAATACTCCCGACGCTGGATGAACCATAGCGCAGGCGGCAGTGATGAGATAAATGCCGGCAGCCGCTGATACTCGCCTTTTTTGAGCTCTGGCAGGGTGAATTCAACTTTGGCCCCCTGCGTTTCGGCGATTATAGAAATTTGATTCGCGCGTTGTACGGCGTGGTTTTCATATTCCTGACTGCCAAAATCCATGATCAGTTCGTCAGGGTTAACAGCGAGGATCTTGCTGATGAACTGACCTCCTGACCAGGAGATACGCAGTGGAACCTGGTTGATATTTAAGTCCCGGAGCACGCCTAACACCGCTAATGGATTTTGCTTCAGGAACTGCTCATTGTAGTTGCTCACACCTAATGACTCCTGGATGCCTGGTTTGTCGTTGGATTATCGGCATCACGTGACGGAACTTAATACAAATGGATGAAATTTTTTATCAAATCCACGGAATTACGTCTGAATGAAAACGCACTGCCTATACTTAACCTAGTGGCGCAGGAATGTCTTGCGCGTGCATTCACTGGAAAGAGGGCCTGAAAATGGGAATTATTGCCTGGATTATTTTTGGTCTGATTGCGGGGGTGATCGCCAAACTGATCATGCCGGGTCGTGATGGTGGTGGGTATATCCTGACCTGTATTCTCGGTATCGTCGGGGCCGTGGTTGGTGGATGGCTGGCAACAATGTTTGGTCTCGGTGGTGATGTCAGTGGATTTAATCTCCACAGTTTCCTGGTGGCTGTCGTTGGTGCGATTGTCGTGCTGGGTGTTTTCCGCCTTGTGCGCAGAAATTAATTGAACGGCCCCTCGGGGCCGTTTTTCTGAAACAATAATAGCTAGAATTTATACTCAACGCCTGCCCAGTAATTGCGACCTTCTTCGATAAACCCTTCGCTATACACATATTGCGTATCAAACAGGTTATTGACCGATGCGTTAACGCTAAAACCGTGACCGATGGCGTAGTCGGCACGTAAATGGGTGATGGCAAAACCTGCTGCTTTTTGTGAGCCATCCGTATTACTGTAGCTCGAGGAACGTGCCTCTTCGGACAGCGTGATGCTGAGCGGATCCCAGGGTTTTAGCGTCATCCAGGCTGTGAGCGTTTGCGTAGGCAGGTCGGTAATCTTGCCGATATCACTGCGTTTGGCGTCTGCATGGATGAATCCATAGCTTAACCCGACGTCCAGCATATCAAAGAAGTTACCTTTGACACCCGCATCCAGACCAGTGTAATCCACGCGACCGCTGTTCTGATTCTGGATAGTGTCTGCATCAATATTGTGCGAAAGAATCGCATCGGTAATGCGGTTGTAATACACGCTGACTTCAAATCCCCAGTCCTGTGTGAGCGAACCATTCCAGGTCAGGTCGACGCTGCGGGCACGTTCAGGTTTTAGCTGTGGATTAACAAGTGCCACCTGGTTATAAGCGGGTTTCGACGTGGTGTAACGTTCTTTGAGCGTCGGAAAGCGCGTTCTGTCAGAGTAAGAAAGCGCCAGGGTGTCAGAATTTTCAAAGTGATATTTGGTCATCACCTGCCAGTTAAATGCCGACTGATTGTTGTCATCATAATGGGTGACGCTACCGTTTTTCTCATGCTTCATCCCCTCCAGACTGTCGCGCCAGTCGTAGCTTATACCCGCGACGACATCGACACTGTCCGCTGCTGCCCACTGGTATTCACTGGCGACAGACCAGGTACGGTCTTCGTAACGATCGTAAGCGGCGTTCGGTGCGCCTTTTTCGCGGTGAACATCGTCTTTCCAGTTAACAGCAAAAGAGAGCAGATCGTTTTCACGCATATCGGCGGCGAGCTGCAGGCCAGCCCCGTCGCTATAGTCAGAATAGTGGCTGTAGCTGCCTTTCTTATTTTTTAAATCAGCAACAGAGTTGTACATCATCAGTGTATTTTCAAAGGTGTCGCGATAAAGTCGACTTTTCAGGGTAAAGCGATCGCCCAGATGTGTCGTGCCCTGGTAGTAATAACTCTCTTTATCGTATTGTGGCCACTGCCAGTAGCGTGATTTCTGGCTGCTGGTACCGGCGTAGGGAGGGTTATCTTTTTCGCCGTCCTGATTGATGTAGGTGAGGACATATTCATCATTGTCACGCGGGGTGAAACCCAGTTTAACGATCCCGCGTTTATCATCAGCGGATGAGTTAATCATTTTGCCATTGCGACCCGCCACCGGGTTATCCGTACCATGCGGCAAGCCGAGAAAATCTTGCTTCAGTTGGCTCCCGCTAAGCTGGATATATCCCAGGTCGTTACTGGCGCCAAATGAGGCGTGCATATCGTGGGCATTGTCTTTACTGCGACTCCAGCCCTGACGATATCCGATACTGCCCTCAACGGGTTTCGTCGGTTTTTTAGTGGTGATGTTGATAGCGCCACCCATCTGGTTTGGTCCCTGAAGCAAGGATGAGTAACCTTTAGAGACTTCAACCGTGGCGATATCAGAGGTGAGAAAACGTCCTAAATCCAGGTTGCCATCATAGGGGATATAAACAGGAACACCGTCGAAAAATACCGGCACCTGACGGCTATCAAAGCCGCGTACTTTCACCTGCTGTTCGTTACGGTTGCCTGATTTTTGTAGCACTACACCGGGGATAACACTCAACGCCTGGGCAACGTTTTGCTTGTCCAGATCCTGCATTGTTTCCTGTCCAAGTACCGTCGTGCTGGCCGCAGAGGCTGGACTTGACCAGACAGTCATCGTTTCGCTTTCTGGCCCGGCGTAAGCATTCTGTGCAAAAACAAACGACAGCGCTGTGTAAAGAAAACTCTTGTTGAAATTCATTATTTTTAGTCCATTTATGAATGTTAAATACCGCGAGCTTCCGGACTCAGGGTGACTTTGATATCCGCTGGTGGGGCGTAGTAAGGTGCGGAAGTGATAAAGAGTCTGATGCCGCAATCGAGGTAACTCGCCAGGGTGGCGAGAGTAATGCCGCCAGTCAGCGCCAGCGTGCAATGGGGGGCCAGAGAAGGGGCTATGCGTGCAATCTCAGCGGCCTGTTCAGGGCTAAACTTGTCGAGCTGCAGAACATCGGGCGCGGCGCGTAGCGCGTCCAGCGCCTCTGTGGGATTGTCCGCTTCGACCACAATCTTTTTTTCCGGCGCATGACGTCGCAACTGTGCGATAGCGTCAGCCCAGTTGTTTTCGTTAGCAAGAAAACGGCGATGATTAGCAAAAAGCAGTACGGATTCGGCACATCCGCCTCGGTGGATAATCCCTCCCGCCGCGAGAATCGCTTGTGTGGCCAGCATTCGGGTGCCAGGAATCGCTTTTCGGGTACAGGCTATCTGGGCGTCAGGGTAGCGGCTACGAACAATGGTCAACATATTGTCGAGATAGTCTGAAACGCCGCAACTCCATTCCAGAACATTTTGTACGGCTTTCCAGCCCTGATGTAGCGCGGCCGCATTCCCGTGTGCGCGAATAACTAACTGACCGGCGGTCGCCCGTTCACCCTCCGCCAGTTGTTCAGTGACGGTCAGTCCCAGTGAATGAAGCATTTGTCTGGCGATGGTAATGCCGCTGACGCACCCGCCCTGGCGATGACAGAATTCCATGACTCCCGGTTGTGCACCGATACCCAGTGCCCGGGTAGTCAGGTCGCCCCCTTGAATATCTTCCAGTAACAAGGCGTCGGTCTGCGCCTGAGAAAAGTAAATCATCGCAGCGCCTCCGGGGCGACGCTGTCCCACCAGATCAGCGCCCAGTCGCGACTGGCGGGAGCAATGGCGCGGGGATCCTGTTGCTGATACCAGGTATCCAGACGATCAACCTCATCTTCACTGAGATCGCCCATACTCCAGCGCACATTTTCCAGAAAGCGGGACCAGGTGCTGTTGTCCTGCTGACAGTTCGGCCCCCGGATAAAATCAACGTGGGCGTGGATGCCCATCTGGTATAAAACGTTTAACGCGTAGATATAGTTAGGAAGCTCAATCACCTCGCGGCCCAGTGCGCGCTGAATGGTGGGAGAAACAAACGAAGAACTCACGAGATGGGTGGTGTAAACCCGCAGCCGCGCCTGATTGTTCAGTTTTGTCATCGCCTGGCGCATATCGGCGACCAGCGTGGAGCGGGACGCTACGGCGATATCGCATGGGGGCAAATCGTCCCAGTGTTCCTCCCAGGAACGTTGCACCCAGTGGACATGGCTGCCTCCCATCTGCCCGGCGCGACGGGCGGCCACGCTCAGCATTCCCTGGCTATAATCCACGCCGTATATTGTCGGGATCTTTTTTGCCAATGCCAGTGAGACCGTACCAGGACCGCAGCCCATATCGAACAGTGATCCAACACCTTCAAGATTAATTTTTCCCAGCAGCTGTTGCAGATAGCTGTCGGTTAATGAGGCGCAATTCTCTGCCATTTTTTCCGCACGTTTATCCCAGTGCTCCGGCTTTTTCTCGGTTCGGTTCGCCAGAAGTAACTGTTTACGGTAAAGGTCAGCAAAATCAATGTCGTCAATGAGCATCGTGATTCCTTATTGTTGGGTGCCAAAGAGGTGGTGGTGGATTTGAGAAGGGGCGACGCGGTACAGCGTTGCCAGCCGATCTGTGGCGAGTTGTTGTTCGGGAAGTCCTTGCGATACCAGCCCGTCTGGTTCGATGCGCACTACGCTGTCGGCTATTGCTCGCGCATGCAATGGGTGGTGAGTGGACATTAACAGGGCCATTCCGCTCTTCTTCAGTGTAACCAGCGTGTCGAGCAGGCGGATCTGATGACCAAAATCGAGGCTGGAGGCCGGTTCATCAAGCAACAGTAAACGTGGGTGCTGCGCCAGCGCGCGGGCAATCAGCACTAACTGGCGTTCACCGCCACTCAGCGTGTTCCAGCGTCTGGCTGACAGATGGGGGATCCCCAACAGCTCCAGTTGCTGATATGCAATTTCGCGCTCTTTTACGCCAGGGACTGCAAAGGCGGCCATCTGCGGGGTCAGTCCCATCATCACCATATCCAGAACGGTGAAGGCAAAAGCGCCGTCGTGGGCTTGCGGGACCCAGGCGATGGCACCCGCGCGCTCACGTTCGCTGAGAAGATTCACCGCTACGCCATCCAGTAAAATATCGCCGTGGAGTGGCCGGATAACGCCAAGGAGCGTGCGCATCAGCGTGGTTTTTCCGCTACCGTTTGCGCCAAGCAGACAGCAAATTGCCCCCTCGCAGACGTTGAACGAGACATTGCGCAACACCGGGTGTTGGGCAGAATATCCCAGCGAAGCGTTGCACACGGTTAGCAGCGTCATGGGCGACCACCCCGCAGGAGCAGTAACAAAAAGAAGGGGGCACCAATAAAGGCCGTCAGGATCCCAAGAGGGATTTCCGTGCTGCTAAGCGTGCGCGCGAGGGTGTCGGTCAACAGCAGTAAAATGGCACCAATTCCCATTGAAACAGGCAGTAACTGCTGGTGATTGTTACCGGTGAGGAGTCTGCCGATATGCGGCACAACCAGCCCAATCCAGCCGATAATGCCCGCAATGGCGACGGTACTGGCGGTAATGAGCGTGGCGCAGACGATCAACCCCAGCCGCAGCCGAGAAACGTTAATTCCCAGTGATCGTGCTTCATCATCCGAGAGCGTAAGCAGGTTCATGCGCCATCGCAGCAGCAAAAGCGGAATCGAACCTGCCACGATCAGCGGCGCTGAAAACCAAAGGTCATGTTGCGTAATGGTGGATAAACCGCCGAGTAGCCAGAAGGTAATCGAAGGGAGCTGGGTATATGGGTCAGCCAGCGTCTTGATAAGCGAAATTCCCGCGCCACATACTGTTCCCAGCGCAATCCCAACCAGTACCAGCGTTAATACCGGATCGTGGCGGGAAACACGGCGGGTAATGAGCCAGACGCCCGCGACTACCAGCAAACCTCCGACGAATGCGTAAAGCTGAATAAACAGTATCGGCAAACCCAGCAGGATGGCCGAGCAGGCACCTAAACCGGCACCAGCCGCGACGCCAAGAATATCTGGTGAGACCAGCGGATTACGGAACATTCCCTGATAGGTTGTGCCTGCTCCGGCCAGTGCCGCCCCCAGTAGCAGCGCGGCCACAATACGCGGCAGACGAATTTGCCAGAAGACGATTTTATCCTGTGCCGTCACACCCTCCTGGCTGACAATGAGCGCCATCACATGCTGAATATCCAGCCGATAGGCTCCGGAAAGCACAGCGACAACCACACAAAGCGCAATGGTCACAATCATCAGGAGACTGAGTGTCGTTGTTCTCATCAGACCGCCACCAGTTGTTGATACTGCGATTCGCTTAAAGAGGTATGCCAGAACAGCTGTGAATAGCGCTGCATGTCATCCTGAAAGCTTGCATTTACCAGTGGGTCAAGCCAGGCGTGCAGGCGGCGTAAACCCAGTAAACGGTTGATGCCGGGAGGCGCATCGAGCCAACCAAACGGCAGACCGCTGAGAAAAAGAATACGTTTATCGGCGACGGCCTTTACCCCTTGCCAGACCGGATCTTCTCGCAGGTACTGTGCTGTAATCGCATCCTGCACCAGGATGATATCGGGCTGCCAGCTCAGCAGGTTTTCCATCGACACCTGCGCCAGTCCGTGCCGTCCTGGGATTTGCGCTACATTGTGTAATCCCAGTAGCTCTGCGGCTTCGGTGTGCAGTGAGCCTTGTAACCCCGTTTCAAGTCCTCTGGCGCCGCGAGCGGCATAAAAACGCAGTTTGGCGGTTGGAGAGCGCGAAAAAATATCGGCTTCATCAATGAATTTCTGGGCAAGTGCTGCCTGGGCTGCTGTTCGCGTTTCCGTGCCCAGTGCTTTACCCGCGGCGTGCAGTTGTTGCGGAGTTTGTCGAAGTTCGCCGTTAATCAGCAGCCACGGTATCTGCGTTTGCGCGTAGACCTGCTTTGCCTGTGAAAGCCAGGTTTCGTCCGCATTACCGCAATCAACGACCAGATCGGGCTTCAGCGCCAGCAATGCTTCAAGAGACAATGTGCTGGCACGACCCGCCAGCCTGCCCAGTTTGGGTAATGCCCGGATGTTATCTGACAAAGGAATGGCAGCCTGGTGGGAGAGATCAAAGGATGAAAATCCCACCAGCTTTTCCGGTGCGACGGCTAACAGCAGTACATCAGCGGGAGTTCCGGCGCTCACCACGCGTTGAATAGCGTTAGTCCCGGGAGAGGAACCGATAGCAACGGTGAGCGGCGTACGGGCGCTGGCCGGAAAGTGGCGTAAAAGCAGCGCAGAGGCCACGAGCTGGGCAAACATCCGTCTTGTCAGTGGCATTATATTCATCCTGAACGGTGATAAATTCGCTATATATTTACATATATAGCGAATAAAAACATGTTCAGAATCAATTTCACACTGATGAAAATCCCGGGTAACCCGTAAGAGTTATGTGCAATGGGGACAGTGAAAAGAGAGGGAGACTGAAATAAAAAATCCGCGGCGACGCGCGGATTTTCGGGCAATACATGCACGTTATGGGGTTGTTTGAGTCTGCTTTTGGGTTTCGGTCTGTGTAACGCTGGCAGGCGTTGGGCGCGTTGATGGAACGTTGTCACAGGGTTTTTCTTTGGCACAAATCAGATCGAGCATTTTTAATGTCACGCCGTTGGTCCAGCCAAAGCCGTCCTGCAACGGATACTCGCCACCACCACCGCCGGTGCCAGTGGTGCTCACGTCATATTTTTCAACCAGCTTTTTCTCACGGTCGTAGGTGTGCTGAACGTTAGTGAGGAAGCGCCAGGTCACGTCCATGGCGACGTTATCCTGACCATAGTTTTGTAGCCCGGAGGCGGCAACCCACTGCAGGGGAGCCCAGCCATTAGGGGCATCCCACTGTTGGCCACTTTTCACCGACGTGGTAGCCACACCGCCGGGTTGCAGCAGGTGCTTCTGGGTTGCAGTAGCGACTTTACTGGCTCGATCCTTTGCTGCCGCATTGACATACAGCGGGAACAGCGTGGCGGCAGTCAGCTGATTACGTACTTTCTTACTTTGCAGATCGTAGTCGGCGTACCAGCCTTCTTTATCATTCCATAACCAGGTTTCGATCCCTTTTTGCCGGGCGTTGGCGAAGCCTTCGTATTGCGCAGCCTTCGCGTCGTCGCCTGCGGCTTTACTGGCGAGGGCGATCATTTTTTCCATTTTATAAAGCAACGCATTGAGGTCTACCGGGACGATGCTGGTGGTGCGAATGGAGCTCAACTGGCTGGGATTATCCATCCAGCGTGAACTGAAATCCCAGCCCGAAGCCGCGGCAGATCGCAGGTCGCGATAAATTTCTGTGGCGGGGCGGTTCGGGTTGCTTTTGACGGTCGCGATGTCCTCAACCCAGGACTCCGGTCTTGGTGTATCGCGGTCATCCCAGTAGCGGTTCAAAATGGTTCCGTCAGCCAGTTTGACGACACGCTTGTTCTGCTGGCCAGGCTGGAGAGTTTCGACGCCTTCCATCCAGTACGTGTACTCTTTGAGCATCTGCGGCAGATATTTTTTCAGAGCATCATCACCATCATGTTGTGCCAGCAGTTCGACCATAAAGGCGAAGAACGGAGGCTGAGAACGACTTAGATAGTAGGTACGGTTACCGTTAGGTATGTGTCCCCATGTGTCGATTTCGTAAGCAAAGTTCGCCACCATGTCGGAAACCTTGTCCCAGTGATTGCTTTCAGCAAGCCCCAGCATGGTGAAATAGCTGTCCCAGTAATAAATTTCGCGAAAACGACCGCCGGGTACGACATAAGGTTCGGGCAGTGGTAGCAACGAATCCCATTTCCCGGCATCTGTTGTTGAACGCGTTAACACCGGCCACAGCCCATCGATATGCTCACGGAGTGACTGTCCTGCAGGCGGCACGTATTTTTCACCCTCTTTGGGCAGTGTAAAGTTTACATTCACAAAATGGCGTAAATCGAAACCGGATTGATTTTTCTGCATCCGGTAATCAGCGAGGATCATTAACGGATCGCTGTTGGGTACAGCGTCGGCAAAGGTCTTCTGATCGGGGAATAGTTTCGCTGTTTGCACATCATTAAACAGGGGGCCGAGCAGGATATCAGGAGGCTGAGGTGCGTCGGTTGGCTGTTCCGCGGCATTAACGGCAAACGAGCTAAAGGCGAAAAGGGTACTTGCGAGTGTCAGTTTTATTGCGACAGAGAGCATGCCAGGATGGCGAATTGCTGGCGTTATCATCGGTTAATCTCCTTAGCGGCGTGCCGAAGTAGCGGCATTTACCATGAGAGAACCTTAGTTCAGGATTGGCCGTTGCGCGTGATTGAGGCCCTATTTTGCGAACAAACAGACATTTCCTGATGTACCCAGGGGAAGCCGCACACCCAGACGGTAAGGGTGTGCGGTGAGTATCAGTTCACAAAGACCAGTCTATTCGCCACGCAGTCAAGGGTCAGGGTGTTACCCGTTTGAATCGCGTCGAGTGCTTCGCCTTGCTGGCAAATACAGCAGATGCCCATTTCACGTGCAATAATCGCCGAATGAGAAGTCTCGCTCCCGTCTCGCAGGCAGATGCCTTTAACAGTCAGCGGATCGAGCTGCAACACGGTAGAGGGGTAAATGGCATCCGCGACCAGGATTGTTGGGCGAACAAATGTGGGGATTTGCGCATGTTCCCCAGTCAGATGCCTCAGCGAACGGGACAGCAAATCTTCAATATCAATATATCGTGCCTGTAGATACGGATCGTCGAGCTGGAGATACTGCTGGCGCAGATCGTTCAGAACGTTTTGCCAGGCATACCCGGCGCTACACTGTTTTTCACGCATCAGATCGCAGGCCATATCATACAGCTCAGGATCATCCAACAGGGTGTGGTGACCAGAAAAAATTGCGGCGATATCGGCGGAATATTTTTCTTCCGCGAGAGCTGTCAGAAAGCTCAGGTCGTCCAGTGTCTTGCGTATAGCTACCTGTAACTGCTGCTGTTCTTCCTGCATATTTGCTGTTGCATGACAGGGGATTTCCGGCGAGAACGGTGTGTAACAGAAGGCCATACCGGTTACCTGCGAGGGCGTTGAATGTGCCAATTTGTCAGCATGTGGTTTTTCTATGGTCTCGCCAAAATTCTCTGCTGCAAGCTGCTGGAATGCTGCCAGCGCATCGTCCGCCTGTTCACCTTTGGCAATGAGTCGCAGCGTATCGTTACAACGCACCTGAAGCAGGGCGATTTGGTTAAGGCTGTCAGGGACTACGCACTTACCGTTTTTCTCCAGCAACATGTCAGCGTTGAAAACAGACAGGGTGGAGACCAGCTTTGACGCCGGGCGGACGTGTATGCCGTTGGGATTCTTCACTACTACGGCAACCGAACGTGCATCCGCGTCGGCTGACAGTGCAGCCGGTGCGGTTTTCTCCGGAGATGACGAAGGTAAACCCAGTTGCTCATATTTAGCGTCGAGGGCGTTCATGGCATCCTTGATGACCCGCTCGATATCGGCCCCCGCAGCAGCACTGACCGTCGCTGCCAGCGTGCCTTCAACCAGAGGGGCGGCGCATAAACGTCCCTTTGCGGCAATCGCCGGATCGAGTAACTCCAGCGCCGTTTCCGCACTCAGTAATGCGCTACCAATATCCATCATTACCAGAACATGATCGGTATCCGCCACTGACTCAATGGCTTCCATTACCTTAATAGGATCGGTGCCGATGGGGTTCTCAGGATCGTCAATGCCCGCGGCAATCGCCAGTTTACAGCCGTCACCCATTAACATCTGCCGGGCTAACGCACCGACGCCTTCGCCCAACTGAGCGCTATGAGACACAATAACCAGGTTTACCATCGCTTTATCCTTACTCTCTGGATGCCTGAGCCAGCATCTGCACCATAAACATAACGGACGTTGCTCCAGGGTCCTGATGCCCAATGCTGCGCTCACCCAGATAGCTGGCGCGGCCTTTGCGTGCCTGCATCGTAATAGTGCTTTGCGCCGCCGCTTCCGCTTGCTGGCTTGCTGCTTCCAGCGCTGCCTGTACCGTTAGCTTCTGTTCACAGGACTGGCGCAACGACTCAACCACCGGCACCCAAACATCGCACATCGTTTTGTCACCAGGCTCTGCTTTACCCCGGCTGATCACACCTTCAGCGCCATCGCGTATCATTTGATAAAGTTCCTCAAGCGTCAGACTCTGGTGTGCCTGAGTCACCTGCGCCGCGCGGATGAAAAAGGTGCCGAACAGCGGGCCACTGGCACCTCCGACGCTTGAAAGCAGCACCATTCCGGTGTTCTTCAAAATAAAGCCGATGTCTTTGTCCGCAATTGACGGTAATTTTTCGACCACTTTACTGAAGCCACGGTGCATATTCAGGCCGTGGTCTGCATCACCAATCTCCCGATCAAGTCCGGTCAGGAAATCACTTTCTGTGGTGAATATTTCACCGCAACGATAGAGCCAGTTAACAATTTGTGTTCTGTTGAGGGACATCATGAATCTCCTTATTTACCCCAGTTAAGAGCAGGGGTGTGAACCGGTGCATCCCATAAGTTCAGCGTGTCGTCATCCACTTTTAACAGGGTGATTGAGAAGCCGGTCATATCCAGAGAGGTGCAGTAAGAACCGATCAGGTTGCGTTCGATAATGATGCCTGCATCCTGACAGCGGCTTTCAAGACGGTTATACACGCCAAAAAGTTCGGACAACGGCGTTGCACCAAGGTTATTGACCAGCGCAATGACGCGATCGCCATCCTGTAGCGGTTGCTTGGTTTCTTTGCCTTCCTGCCAGGCACCCTGGACGTTATCCCAGTGACGTAATGAGCGGCTGTAGCTACCGTTTTCCAGCAGGGTATCGAACATTTCATCCACGGTCTGGTCAAGGGAAGAGAAGGGGCGACGGTCAATCCCGGGTTCCCCATGAATACCGACGCCGAACTCCATCTCATTGTCCTGTAGGGTGAAAGAGGGTTGTCCGGCGGCAGGAACGGTACACGCGCTGATAGCGATACCAATGGAATGACCCAGATTATTCAGTTTGCGACCCAGCGCCGCGCAGGCTTCCAGTGAATCTCCACGTTCAGCGGCAGCACCAACCAGTTTTTCGATCAGTACCGTATTGGCGACGCCACGGCGACCCGCGGTATACAGGCTATCTTTTACCGCAACATCATCATCCACCACCATCGTGGTGACTTTTACGCCGCTTTCATGCAACAGCTCGGTAGCGGTTTCGAAGTTAAGAATGTCACCGGTGTAATTTTTGATGATGAGCAGGACGCCTTCGCCACCGTCAATTTGCATTGCGCATTCGAACATTTTGTCAGGCGTTGGTGAGGTGAAGATCTCACCCGGACAGGCACCGGAAAGCATGCCCTGACCAATATAACCGCAATGCATCGGCTCGTGTCCGCTGCCGCCACCAGAGAGCAGCGCCACTTTACCCATCACCGGCGCGTCTGCGCGAGTAACGTACACAGGGTCCTGATGCAGTGACAGTGAAGGGTAGGCTTTTGCCAGTCCCGCGAGTTGTTCATTCAGTACGTCTTCAACACGGTTAATCAATTTTTTCATTTTTTATGCTCCGCAGACAGTCCTGAGATGGCTGCATAAATCGGGCAGACATCTGATGTAGGGTATCGGTTGTGTACAACGCACGGCGACCGCTCGCTGCCGATAAGGTTATTGTGCACGAGGGTAGTCAAAAGAAAATTGACGGCATGTATGTTTCAATACGGAACATTCATGGCTTGCAATGTTCCGTATTGGAACGTATTGGTGCATAAATCAGCAGAAATGAGAGGTTAGGCAGCGTTTATCGCAGAAAGTGAACGTGATGGGTATTGTAGAGATAAAACCACCTGCTGAGCAGGTGGTCTTTTAGGATTGGCCTGGCATTAGCCCGGGTAAATACCACGATCTTTACGAGCCAACAGAATTCGCTCACACGCCACGATGTAGGCAGCGGTACGCAGGGAGCAGGATTTCTCAGCCGCTTTCTCCCAGACGTGCACCATCGCATCGGTCATGATTTTATCCATACGCGCGTTGATCTCTTCCTCACTCCAGAAGAAACTTGCCATGTCCTGAACCCATTCGAAATAGCTGACGGTTACGCCGCCCGCGTTACAAACAACGTCAGGTACGACGACAATACCGCGGCTTGCCAGAACGTCATCGGCATCCGGATAAGTTGGGCCGTTTGCGCCTTCGAGCACCAGCTTACAGGTCAGCGTCTCCGCGCGGTGGCGGGTAATCTGGCCTTCGAGTGCTGCTGGGATCAGAATATCCATCTCCAGGCTCCAGAAGGTTTCGCTGGCAATTGTTTCTGCACCCGGGAAACCGGCAATCTGTTTGTGCTCCAGTTGCCAGGCGGTGAGGGCGGTCATATCGATCCCGGTGGCGTTAAACAGCGTAGCGGTATGGTCCTGAATCGCCACGACGCGAGCGCCCGCGGCTGCGAACAGACGGGCGGCTTCACTGCCGACGTTACCAAAACCTTGCACTGCCACGCGAGCGCCTTCAACCATGATGTTTGCACGGCGTGCCACTTCCAGACCACTAACAAAAACGCCGCGGCCGGTTGCTTTATCACGACCCAGAGAGCCACCGAGGTGGATAGGTTTACCGGTGACCACGCTGGTCACAGTGGTGCCGTGGTTCATGGAATAGGTATCCATCATCCAGGCCATGACTTTGCCGTTAGTACCAACATCCGGCGCAGGAATATCTTTCTGCGGCCCGATGATAATGCCGATTTCGCTGGTATAGCGACGGGTCAAACGCTCCAGTTCGCCTTCGGACAGGCTAAACGGATCGACGCGAACGCCGCCTTTTGCGCCGCCGTAGGGCAGGTTCAGCGCTGCGCATTTGATGGTCATCCACGCAGAAAGGGCCATCACTTCATTAAGATCAACATCAGGATGATAACGCACACCACCTTTACCAGGACCTCGTGAGAGGTTGTGCTGCACGCGGTATCCTTCGAAATGGCGGATGGTACCGTCATCCATCTGTACCGGGATATCGACAATCAAAGCGCGTTTTGGGTGACGCAGGGTATCCACCCAATGGGAAAGTTCGCCCAGGTAAGGGGCCACACGCTCGATTTGTTGCAGGTAGGTATTCCAGGCAGATGTGCTGCTATCTGAAGCGTAAGATAACTTATCCATGATAAACCTTAGTTATAAAAGTAATATGTTCTTAATTTAGCCGTGGTATACAGTGAATCTCACCATATAAACTTAAATTTAACATTTTTTCAAAGAGTCGGCTCATCCAGAAAC
This sequence comes from Citrobacter sp. Marseille-Q3906, assembly GCF_916618775.1. NCBI lineage: Bacteria > Pseudomonadati > Pseudomonadota > Gammaproteobacteria > Enterobacterales > Enterobacteriaceae > Citrobacter > Citrobacter sp. Marseille-Q3906. Next base: position 1,817,626 of record NZ_CAKAKA010000002.1, on the reverse strand, counting down.
GAAATCTCCGCCAAAAATTCGGTGCTGACGCAAAGTCTTAATGAATAATTATTTATATTAAAGGCGTAATCTGCGCTTTTATAGATAATTGATGCACATAATCTGCATGATGCCTAAGGCGTGCTATTTGTCAGATTTATGACGCACCTCTAAAAGTAAATAATATGATAATGATTTGTGCTTTCTTTTGTTGTTTTTTGGTGACGGTTCAGCGCGTCAGTAGGTGACAGAAATGGTGACGGTGTCGGCATAGTTGTCAGGGGTATAGTTCGCGCTGGGAACAGTGGCGTAAACCGGATAAGCGGTGGTTGAACCCGTGCCGGTTCCTGCCACGTTATTGAGGGATGTATTGCCCCACACTGTACCGGATGGCCCCGGTGTCGAGCTAAGCAGATAGGGTACCTTATCGTTGTTCGCACCCGTACCGGCCATAATGCCACTGCCTGTTGTATTACCGTTGGAGGGCGTTAACCCAATGGTATAAGGGGTACTCGTGGAGCATGCCACGCCGAGGGAGCCTGTCGCGGTGGCATTACGCTGGCTCGCCTTAACCGGATCAAAGGCAATGTTGTTGGCATAGCTGATATTGCATTGTTTCGTGACTACGGCCGATACGTTGAAAGGCAACCTGGCGGCAACGGTATCGCCGCAGGTGGTAGGCGGGAAAAGTAGTCCTGGATTGAGGGTGACCAGGGCGGTTGCTGACGTATAGCTATCCTGATAGTTGCCGGGGACTGCGGCGGTTTGTGGGGTGGCAATCTTCGCGAATACCGTTAGCGTGCCTGTTACCGGCGTCAGATTCAGCAGATTAAGCTGCACCATAGGGAAGGTGGTTCCCGACTGATACTGGCTCCCCCAGATTTTGCTGTATCCGGTGTCCTGGTAGAGTTGATAGTTTAGCGTTCTGGCCGGTGTACCGCTTAATGACATAATGCGCGTGGTAACCTGCCCGCTGACGTTTGACGCGCCAATATTAAAGCAGAGATTGATCCCTGCAAGCACGTCGCCAAGTTCCTTTGCGCAGCTATAGGCAAACGTCATTGTTGATGTCGCGCCATTCGTCGACAACGGGTTTACGGAGCCAAAATTGACTGGCTGAACATTGCTTACCGAACAGGTAACTGCATAGCTTATTCCGGGAAATCCGGGTAAAACGACCATGAGTAGCCAATGTCTTAACCTCAAGAAAATTCTCCTGTTCTTTTTACCGGCATACCAGTGGTCCTATCTGCACAATGCCTTTTGCTGAAGGAGGGTAGTCAAACTGCACGTTGCAACTGCCGGTTTCAGTATCGACGCGCAGACGATTATGTTGTTCCAGCGTGTCGAACCAGGTCATACCGTCAAATCCGACGACAGACGACTGACCCGAACCGGTGGTAGCGTTCGCCATGCTGCCCTCAGGAATCGCCTTACCCTGAACATCCACCAGGATGACTTGTGCGGCGCGAACGGGAGTTATGCCAAAACTGACAAGTGTTCCGGAACGATCCGCTGGTGTTGCGTTAGCCTCAACGCGTGAGATCCGCATATTGGCGGGAAGATCCATCGGGTCGATACTGATCTGATTACTTTGGTAGCTGTTCAACGATGTGACTAACAACAGACCCTGATCATCGCTGTGCCCGACAAGATTATTTTGCAGTTTGACAGGGACGTCAGGAACGCCGTCTGTTGATACCACAGCAAAACCATTATTGATTTCACGGGCAGCAAACAGGCCGCCGCCCATCGTGACCAGAGAACCGGTCACCCCCGCATATCCATAGTGGTTGTCCGGTAAACGACTAAAGCCGGTATATGCTTTCCCATAACGTCCCAGGTATCCCACCTCACCCTGGCCGCTTTGGCGGGATGCCTGTTGGTTGGCGGCAATATTCCATCCCCATCCACCGTCGGCAGGCGGTGTCTGACTGGCATTTAGCTGATAGCCGGTTTCATTATTGGTGTGTTGTATGGTGCTACTGGCACTCAGGTTATTGCCGGTGGTGACTGTCACCATCAGATAGATGCTGCGATCGCGGTCATCATCAATGTTCTGATTGAAGCCTGCATTGAGGGAGACATTATCGGTGACAGATTTGTACCAACTGGCGTTGGCGTAACGCACTGCCGTTTCGTGCGGATAGCGAAACTGCAGGTAGCTGAGGCTGACATTCCCGGCAGACGCCATTGAATAACCAATAACCGTGTTGCTGGTCAGCGTCGGCGGCGGCTCGCCATAATGGGTGGCAACGTCCCGATAATCGCCGGAGGTAGCGGTGGTAGTGGTGCTGAAATTAAATTTATCCGCAGACCAGCGATAACCCACGCTGTACAAAAAACCATTTTTCCCTGAGTCGGCGCTGGCTGCCAGTGCGGTGGACAGCGTTCCGCTGCGGCTACCGGGGATCCAGTCATTACTGAAACCCGCATTAATAAGCCCATCACTTGTTTCTGCATGGACGCCAGCGGTGAACGTATTGCTGATCCCCCGACGCCAGGTACCGCTGAGTACAGGGACGCTGGCATAATCAAATGAGGAGTAACCGTAATTCTCCCGGACTGCGCCCAGCTCAGCTGACCAGGATGTTAGCCCTGCCCGCAGGAGTTGTTGATCGTTATAAAAAGAGAAGTTTTGTACCGTTGTTCTGCCCAGCGCGTCTGTCATCATCACCTGGCCGGTACCCGCGCCACTGATGTTTGGCATGGTGTTTATCTGAAAACTCCCGGCCGGAACTTCTCCGTTGTAGTACCTGACTCCGTTGACGTACAGCTCAACGTTCGAGGGGACGGTTGCGGAGCCGAGGTAGGCGGGGAGTGGGGTGGTTGACATATAGGGTTGCAGACCAAAATCGGTCCCAATCTGAATACCGCCGATGTGGGTAGGTCGGGACCAGGCGAGTGAGCTTGTCAGGGTATCGCCAACGGTGATCGCCAGCATGTCCTGCGGAAACGAGGAACGCCAGCTGGTATCCAGCCGGTTAAAAGTGTTATTCGCATTTGCAACAGTAGAATATTGCGTAAGCTGGGTTGTACTTAATACCCCTAAGCTGTTGAAAGCGCGCAGTTCGCTAAAGGTGTTAAAACTGCTTTCATCCCCCTGTTGCGCATAGACATCATAATTGAGTAACGCCCCACGCGATGATGATGCCATCGGTGCGTTCTCTGCAGGGGGGTTAAGCTGAGTGGTGGCAAGATCAAGTACGCTCAATGGTGCTGTAAGCGCCAGGGTTTGCTGCTGAACGTTGTAGTCAATATTTAACTGGTCGATGTCGTTCAGGTTAACAGGCCCGGAGGTTTCCTGTGGTATGCGAAAACCTAGCTGGCGCAAGGTCTGTGCGCCAGCGTAGAGTTTTCCATTATCATAGCCAAGGTGAACCAGCCCAACGGGGTTACCATTTAACGTTACATCAAGATATAAATCGGCACCCACAAGTGGAGTTGCGTCACTAATAACGCCATTTTTTGTCTGGTTATTATTAAGCGCTTGTGCGGAAACCATGGCAGATATTAATGCTCCGTTGAGTAAGCAAAATTTCAGCAGAAAGCATGACCAGTCAGAGATCTTGTACTGTTTTTTGGCCATTTACTGTTACTTCAACTTTACCGCCATTATGGGTATCACTGGCGGACGGGGATAATATCCACCGCATAGTTGAGCCTGGAAGAACATAACCTAGCAGTCCCGACGTAATGACTTTTTTGGTACCGTTATGATTAATAAAAGTTGCAGCAGATAATTGTGCATGTCCGTTTCCCTGATTACTGACTTCAAGGAATTTTTTGCCATCCAGTAGTTGTAACTTCCATTGAAGTTTTGCTTCGGTTTCAGCCTGTGTGGCTGGCTGAATAAAAACGGGCACGGAATAATGCAGGACAAATTGCAGCTTATTTTTTTGTAATTTTGTGGGCGGTAATTCATCGATGGATAACCGGTAAGCATCTTCTGCCTGGGTTGATGGCGGAGCGGTGCGAATAACGCGAATCAACTGACGTTCACCCGGTGCTAATGCCAGCATCGGTGGACTTATAACAAGTCCCTGGGAGGGGGATAACCTGTCGCCGTAAGCGCTCTGACTCCAGCGAAAAACCCGGACCTGGGCATTGAGCACGCTATCACCCGCGTTGCTTAACCAGATCCCATCGGCGTTTTGCGTTGCCTGCAGCGTTAACGTAACAGGTGCTATCTGAAGTCCGCTTGCCGTGGCGGTGTTTATGCTCATAGCTAACCCTAGCAGGCACGTGCAGGCGCACTGCTGAACAGGCAGTTTAAATATCATTTGTCTTCCTGAGGTTAATAGTTAACGTTAACCGTTACGGTGTCGGCATAGTCGTCAGGAGTGAAGTTGGCGCTTGGTGCTGTGGCATAAACGGTGAAGTTTTGCCCCTGTCCGGTTCCGATTGAGGCAACACCATTTCCCACAGACGTTGTGGTTGCAGTATTCCCCCAGACCGGTCCTGTTGCTGATGTTTGATTCAACTGATAAGGCACTTTATCTGAGTTCGTCGCTGCGTTAGCAACAGAGGACATAGCACCTGCACCTGTTGTATTACCGCCATTGCCTGCTGAAGGTGACAGACCAATAAAATAAGGAGTAGTTTTGGAGCAGTTGATGGAAATTGTGTTACTGGCGCTGGTATTTGTCGCAGTGGTATTAACTGGCCCAAGAGTAATATTTGAAGATGAACCGGTAGTGACGGTACAGGCCTTTTGAATAGTCATAAGCACTTGAAATGTGCCATTCGCGGTCGCGGCATTTGCTGCAGAAGGAATGGAAAAGGCGGTGCAAAAAAGAATTAAGCGTGCGCTTATGACTGGAGCCATATTCTTTACCTTTTTCAAATAACCACATTTTTTGCTTTAAAAAAGCAATAATGTGATACAGGAAGCCATGATTAAACCCTAGGATAAGTATTAGTCTTGTGCCAGTTCAGCTAATGAATTTTACTTAGGAAAAAGGTGATGAGGTCGACAAAAAAATAATACCAATGCGTGAGTATATTGAAGCTCTTTATATACTACCGTGGACCTCAGACAAGGCATTGTCTGAGGTGTTTATATTCACGGATTCCCTGGTTTTTATCTATAAATTAAGCCGTTGCAACAAATGATACGAAGCAATTAAGTACGCGGCTGACTTCCCGGTTTTTCAACCAGATCATCACAGTGTTTACATTACCAATCTCTGGCGTAATGCTGTGCCAACGTATTGGGAAATTGCCTTCATACTGCCTGACGATGCTCTCCGGCAAAAGTGCAATTCCCATCCCAGCGCTAACGCAGCCGAGAATAGCCTGAAATGAGCCAAACTCCAGAGGGTCAGCATAATCTACATTCTGCAGTCGCAGCCATTGCCCTAATCTGGCGCGATAATTACACCCCTTCACAAAGACCAGTGGTCTTGTCACCTTAAGGTCAGATCCTGTAGTAACGTCCTGGTGCTCTGCTGCGGTCACCAGTACAAGCGCTTCCTGACATAAAACCTGCGATTGCAGCCTCGAATTCTCAGCATGTAAGCCATGGTGGTCAGCAACGAAAGCAATATCCAGCTCGCTATTGAGGATCTGTTGTACCAGCACTTCTGTTGAAGACGTCTTTAAATTCAGCTCAACGGAAGGCATTTCCCGGTGAAAATTTGCCAGTAAGGATGGGAGACGTACGGCTGCTGTGGTTTCCATTGCGCCTATGCGTAAAGGACCTGCCGCTTTTGTCCCCTGCATGGACAGCTCCGCTTCATCTAAAAGTGCCAGAATTTTGTTGGCATATCGCAGAAGAAGCTCACCCTCAGGTGTGATATGGAGACGGTTTTTCTCACGTATAAACAACGAGACATCAAGGCTTGACTCCAGCTGCTTAAGACGGGTTGTAACATTGGAGGAAACGCAGTGGAGATTGCGGGCTGCTGCTGATATCGAGCCTGTTTCAGCGACGGTTTTAAACAAGTTAAGGGAGGTACTGTTCATAGGGACTATCACTCAAAGTGAACGCATTTGTCATTTATATTAACTTTTTATTATCATTTTATCACGTAAGATAACAATTAAGTTTGGTTAGCATATTGAGTCCAAAAAATGGATCTTGAGCACAGCGTTGCTGGTCATCGTCAAGTGAGTACAGCTGTATTCGGCATGATCGTACTAACATTAGGAATGGGAATAGGGCGTTTTTTATATACACCTATGCTTCCGGTCATGCTGCATGAGGGTATTTTCACATTTTCGCAGTTGTCACTGATTGCCAGCGCAAACTATGCGGGATACCTGGTCGGAAGCCTTCTTTTCTCGTTCGGTATATTTAACGGGGCGAATCATCTCAGGGGAATGTTACTGGCAGCTGCGCTCGCCACCGGAATACTTATTTATTTCATGGCCATTGTGACGTCGCCTGAGATCGTTTTATGCATCAGATTTATGGCTGGAGTGGCGAGTGCGGGCATGATGATATTTGGATCAATGCTTATCCTGCAGCATACCCACAATCCCTTTGTCATCGCCTCCTTGTTTGCCGGTGTCGGAGCAGGCATTTTTATTGGTAACGAATATGTTATTGCCGGTGTTGCTTACGCGGCAAACTCAAAATTTTTATGGTCAGGTGCTGCGTTTATATCTGCAATGTTATTCGTAGTATTGATTATTTTGCTACCAAAAAATAAAAATATTATCGCACCCGAAAAAATGATCGCTACGTCAGTGCCTGATATTCAATGGTGGAATTTGGCACTATTGTATGGACTGGCCGGTTTTGGTTACATCATTGTGGCTACATATTTACCGTTAATGGCGCAAGGGATGGGAAATGACTTTCTGGCAAATCATATATGGTCGATTGTTGGTCTTGCGGTTATCCCCGGGTGTTACGGTTGGTTATGGGCTGCCCGTCAGTGGAATATCTTGCCTTGCCTGACTGTTAACTTAATTATGCAGGCGAGTTGTGTCGTATTGGCATCATTCATAAATTCTCCCTGGCTATTGACCTTAAGTTGTATTGGCTTTGGTGCAACATTTATGGGAACAAGTTCCCTGGTCATGCCACTGGCGAAAAAGATTAAAGCACCAGGTAAGATAAACATGCTGGGGCTGGTTACGCTTACCTACGGCATCGGGCAAGTCGCCGGACCGTTAATGGTGAGTGCGCTTCAGGCCAGCAAAAATGGGATGACGCTATCGATTCTTTTGGGCGCAGGTTCATTATTTGCCGCAGCAGGAATTAGCTATTTCCAGCACGAAAAAGTTAAATACTTAGATAGTTTTAGTAAAAAATGAAACAGAGTGTTTGCTAATAAATAGCATTGCCATGTTGGTGTTCGCTATTAAATAATGTAGCCGAAATTGGTTATAGTTACTTATATAATTCACAGGAGTTAACATGCCTTACGTAAATATAAAGATCACGAAAGAAGGTGCTACAGATAAACAAAAGAAAATGTTGATGGAAGGGGTTACTCAATTGTTGGTCGATGTGCTCAATAAAAATCCAAGTACAACTATTGTCGTTATTGATGAGGTTGACACAGATAACTGGGGTATTGGCGGCGTGCCCGTGACAGAACTCCGTAAAATCAGTAAGTAACATGTTGGCTGGTAGTGAGGAGCGCAAACTCTTCACTTCTGATGTTACACATGACTTAACAATGGATATTTTGCAATTACCAATAAAATAAACCGGAGGTTGCGTATCACTCCCTCCGGTTAAAATCTATTTTTGACGAGATTCAAACCATACCTGGACCAGCGTAGACAACGAGCACATCAGCACAATGCTGACGAACCAAAATAAATACCACATGATACAGACCTCCTAGTAAAGTTCATGATGGTGGTGGCGGAGAGTTTCTGAATTAATTCGCCCCAACATCTTGTAATAACTCCACAAGGTGTAGAGCAGGACGATCGGCAGAAAAATCAACACAATAATCAGCATAATACTGAGCGTCATTTGACTGGAGGTGCTATCCCACACCGTCAGACTGGAAAGTGGGTGCGTGCTTGATGGCATCACAAACGGAAACAGAGTTATTCCGGCAGTGAAGATAACACAGGCCTGGGTCAGTGAAGAAAACAGGAATCCCCAGACAATCCGACGGTGGGTGCAGGCATAGAGTGTGAGCATCGGAAAAAGCATGCCAAGCAGCGGAATAATCAGCAGAAGCGGCGTATGCATGAAGTTATTCATCCAGGCACCAGGTAATATCGTCACGGCCTTTAGCAGCGGGTTGGAAGGGCCATTAGCATTTTGGCTGAGCAGTACAAAGCCATTAATACCCGCCCATAGCCAGTATCCGGCTAACAGGAAACAGAGCACTACCAGCATTGCGCTGCGGCTGGTGGCAGACAACGCCCGTTGGCGAATAATGCCATCGGTCTTCAGCTGCAACCACACGCTCCCTTGCAGGATCACCAGCATCAGACTTAATGCGCCGCACAGCAGAGCAAAGGGCGAGAGTAACTGCCAGAAGGAGCCAAAGTATTCCACATGAAGCTGCGACGTAAAGGCAAATGGAACCCCGAGGAACAGATTGCCGAACGCAACGCCGAAGATAACAGGGGGCACCAGACTCCCTATAACCAATCCGGTGTCCCACAAGGCGCGCCAGCGACTATTAACAATCTTACCGCGATAGTCAAAGGCCAACGGACGAAAGAAGAGAGCACACAGCACCAGAATCATCGCTACGTAAAACCCCGAAAACGCGGCGGCATAGACACGTGGCCAGGCGGCGAATAATGCACCGCCTGCCAGAATGAGCCACACCTGGTTACCTTCCCAGTGCGCACCGACGCTATTGATCAACACCCGACGTTCGTCATCGTTACGTGCGATCAGTGGTAACAGGCATCCCACTCCCATATCAAATCCGTCAGTGACCATAAATGCTACCAGAATGATGCCTATCAGCAGCCACCAAATGAGCCGTAACGTTTCATAATCCAACATGATTGTCTCCTTTATCCCTGTTGTTGCATCGGTTGTTGATTCTGCATCGCACTCGGCCCAAGACGTGCGTACTTCTGCATCAGATAGACTTCAGCAATTAAAAACAGGGTGTAAAGCGTAAGGATCAGGCCCATAGAGAAGGCCAGTTGACCTGCGGTCAGGGCTGAATGAGCGTACCAGGTCGGTAGAATGTCCTGAATCGCCCACGGTTGTCGGCCAAACTCGGTCATAAACCAGCCTGCTTCAATGGCGATCCACGGTAACGGCAGGCTCCAGAGCGTCATACGCAGCACCCAGCGATGTTGGTCGATGCGCATGCGTAAGGTCTGTATCAGTGCAATCGCCATTACCAGCAGCAGAGCGGAGCCGCATCCCACCATGATGCGAAAACTCCAGAATACAGGTGCTACCTGCGGTATTGCGCCGCGTTGCGCCGCCTGATATTGATCTGGTGTGACATTGTTCATGTTGGGGGCAAAATTCGCCAGCAGGATGCCATAACCCAAATCATTTTCTACGCGGTGGAAAGCGCTGAGCACCTGAGGTGTGCGGTCCCCATTGGCAATTTTCTGCATCAGCAGCCACGCAACCCGGCCACGTTGCAATCGGGGTAACGTCTCCGCCATCAGATTCTTCAACCCTGGAACCGGCGTATCTAACGAGTGGGTAGCCAGAATGCCAAGCAGTGCAGGTATCTTCACGGCAAAGGCATTACGCTCTTGTTCCTGTTGTGGCCAGGCGATCACATGAAATGGGGCAGGCGCAGGTTCGGTTTGCCACTCGCCTTCCATTGCTGCCAGTTTTACCGGCTGGAGTCGGGCAACCTCATAGGCAGAGCTGTCACCCAGTTGCAGAGCGCCGAGGATAGCCAGTGTGCCGAATACTGAGCTAACCGCGAAGGAGCGAAGGGCAAACTCGCGATTGCGACCACGCAACAGATACCAGGCGCTGATAGACATAACAAACATAGCGCCAGTTACATAACCGGACATCACGGTATGCACAAATTTCACCTGGCTGACGGGGTTGAAGACCAGATCGCTAAAGCTGCTCATCTCCATGCGGAGTGTATCTATATTGAAGTGCGCGCCTGTCGGGTATTGCATCCAGCCGTTGGCATTGAGGATCCACAGCGCCGAGATATTGGAGCCAAACGCGACCAGCCAGGTCACCAGCAGGTGCTCATATTTAGTTAAGCGATGCCAGCCGAAAAAGAACAATCCCACGAAAGTGGATTCAAGAAAGAAGGCCAGCAGGGCCTCCATCGCCAGCGGGGCACCGAAAATATCGCCCACATAGTTGGAATAGAGTGACCAGTTAGTGCCGAACTGAAACTCCATGGTCAGGCCGGTCGCCACTCCCAAAGCAAAGTTAATGCCGAATAACTTACCCCAGAAACGCGTCATATCGCGGTAGATTGTTTTGCCCGTCACCACGTAGAGGGTTTCCATGATGGCCAGTAAAAAGATCAACCCCAGTGTCAGGGGGACAAACAGGAAATGATAAAGCGCGGTCAGAGCAAATTGCCAGCGCGATAAGTCAATGACATCCCACATGCGAACTCCTGTAGGCAATAATCAGATGAATGGAAATAATGGGAAAGACAAACTGCGTCAGACCAGCAACAGAAAATGCAACTGGCCCAGGTAACGGACCTTAAAAATGTGGAGGCCCTTCCAGCCATCCGCAGACTTCGTTCAGGCGCTGGAGTGAGTCGAGCAGATCTTCCGGCGCGGCCTGCACCAGTTCAGGCAACGGACAGATTTCGTAACTATCGAGCAGGATCCCCTTGAGAGTATCCAGACAGCGGACATGCCAGACATGGCGTAATGCCGTGGCATCGATTTGGCTTTCACCGTAACCAACAGTGCGGATCTGGATGTGGCCCTGGCCGCATAAGCGTGTGAGGAACAGACGGTCAGCGTCGCTAATCGGGAGTTGGGTGAGATTGATACTGTGGGGTTGTGTTGCCGGGTTGCGAACGTGTGCCAGTAATTCCTGGGCCAGCGTCAGGCCGTTCATCAACCCGTCGACTGGCGGTGGTAGCAGGGTATCGTCCGGCAATGTATTCAGTGTTGCCGCCTGCCACAGCACCAGAGGGGCGCTACCCGCTTCCAGTCGCTCTTCCCATTGCTGATTGCTGGACTGGCGACGTATCCGCCAGATACCGCAGAAAATTGACTCCTGGATCTCGCTCTCGCTGCCGTCTGCATGCTGAATACGTGCTGAAACTTCTCCTTCACCCAGCAATGTATTGAGAAACGTGAGATCGTCTGCATTTAGTGCGGATAAATCCCACCCGAGGACTTCCTCTTTGGCAGGGATGCGCCGGGTGAGTTGTTTGCGCAGTTCGGCTAACAATGCCATCACCGTCGGGCTATGCTGGCAGCTTTCCAGCGCCGCCATGCTGGGGGCGCTGTTTACCTGGCAGGTGAGAGGCAATGGATTCATAGTAAAACTGTCATCGTCTGGTTGTGTCCCCGGCCCCAGCAGATGGAAAAAAGAATCGCTCATTTTTCTGACTCCGCAGGAACGTGTTCTTCAACCAGTGGGCGCATCAGGGAAAGCAGATCGGCCCATGGGTGGATGCCGCTGAGGATGCCGCGTAGTTCCCCGCGGGTAAACACTAGGGTGGCAGGGAAACGAAATACGCCGAAACGATCGCCAATTGCTTCACTTTGTTCCAGGTCAGCCATGGCTATGTGCCAGTCAAACAGGGGAAACTCACGGAGTAGTTCGGCCATCATCACCGGGTTATCGCTGACTTCCGGTGTGCGGCGGGGATCGCTACTGAGCAGTACGACGCCATCACTAACACGTTCTATCCAGGTGTCCAGTTCAGACGCGTTCAGCGGCTGCCAGCCACGGGCCAGCATCCGTTGCCATAGCGCAGAAAACGGGTTGTCATTCAACACTTCTCTTGTTCCTCCAGCGTCATCCGGTACTGGCGGATGCGTATACCTTCATAGTTTTCCATCGACAGGCATTCATAGTTAAGGCAACGCGCTTCTTCGTTTGCTTCTGGCACAATGCCCCATGCAGCCAGTTGCCTAAGTGAGGCTTGCTCCGCAGCCAGTAGCTGAGCGCGCGCGATGTCGGTCAGACTCCCACCATATTCGTCCAGTTGTGCCGGTTGCAGCCCGACCAAAGCAATGTGCGAGGGCAGATGACCGCGAATATCAGCCAGGGCAAGCACCTCGGAAAAGCTGTTCTGGTGCAGGCTCATCTTTTTTGCGCTGAGGTAACTGGGAACTTTTTCACCGGCGTAGGTTTGCAGGGTGCCTGGTGCGAGCCCGTAGTCGATGGCGTCAAGCAGCAACAAATGGCTGGCACTCTCAACGTAACCCAGAAGGTTCAATCCCTGAGTGCCACCGTCAACGATCTCCACGTATTCCGGCCAGTGGTAATGGGCGTACAGGCGTTCAGCGACACGAATGCCAAATCCTTCGTCTGCCCACAACAAGTTGCCCAGGCCCATCACAATGACGTTTGGCTCACTCATGACGCCTCCTTGTCGTGCTGACGTCGGGGAAATTTGTGGCTACGGTAGCCGTTGATCATGGTTGAGATGACGGTATCGTCAGACATGATGTCCTCGCGGATTGCCATATACACATGTCCGGTGATGAAGGCAGCAATGAGCCACATTCCTAACCGGTGCCAGCTGTGAATGTCGATAGAGTTACCACCAGCCCAGTAGAAAAGAGCCGTCACATAGTGGAAGGGGGTAAAGATGGCGTACTGACTATGCTCGCTGTATAGGGCAAAACCGGTGAGGATCATAAAAACCGATAACAGGAAGTAACCGAACATCGCTGCCTGTGCGACAGGGTTATGTCCGATATCATCCCCCGGTTTTTTTTCCAGAAACAGATACCAGCGCACCACCGAAAATGCCCCCAGCCACCAACTGCGGCGCCAGACCGGTACCACAAACAGTTCTCGTGAATAACGGTTACCCACGAAGGCCCAGTAGATGCGCCCCAGCAGTATCACCGTGAACAGCATCGCGGCAGCGAAATGCACCAACCGAATGTCTCCCATATAGAACAGATAGGTGGCCTCACCACTGACGGAGGGTAAAGGGCGGCCAATAAAGTATCCCGTCACCATCAAAACCAACATGCAGCCCACCGTAAGCCAGTGCCACAAGCGCACAGGTGCTTCGAACACATAGTGGCTGACGGCGGTGTCACGCGCCTCCCCGACGCGTTTGGGTGTCGTTCCAGTCATCGTTCCTTTCCTTAACGCTTAGCGTACCTGGACTGAGATGAGTTCGCTGCCGTCGTCGCCGAGTACGTGGGTTGAACAAGCCAGACAGGGATCGAAACTGTGCAAAGTTCGCAGGATCTCCAGTGGTTGATCCGGGATTGCCATCCGGGTTCCCATCAATGCCGCTTCGTAGGCACCAATTTGTCCTTTGGGGTCGCGCGGACTGGCATTCCAGGTTGTCGGAACCACACACTGATACAGATCGATCTTATGATCGCGAATCGACGCCCAGTGCCCTAATGCTCCGCGAGGCGCTTCGGTAAAACCGATACCGCGACAGTGTTGCGGCCAACTTGCAGGTTCCCACTTATCGGTATTGGCAGTAGCCAGATTGCCGTTTTTCAGGTTGGTCATCAGTTTGTCGAAGAAGTATTGCAGTTTACTCACGGCCCACTGTGCTTCATGTGCGCGACACAGGATGCGACCCAGCGTTGACTGAATACCCGATAATGGCAGGTTGAGCGCGGACATCATTCGATCTACTGATTCAATCGTGGCGGCATCTCCTTTGTGGTAGGCAATCAGCGTGCGCGCTAACGGTCCAACTTCCATGGCGTGACCACGCCAGCGAGGCGCTTTAATCCAGGAATAGCGTTCTTGCTCGTTGAGTTGCTGGATATGAATATCACTGCCTTTGACGTCGCCCGGGTTATACCAGGGCTCTGTGATACCTTCGAACGGATGGCGGCCCAGTTGATCGTCAGGGTAACGATACCAGGCGTGATCTACGAACTCCTGAATCTGTTGCTGATCGGCCAGATCTACTGGCATCACGTTTTTAAAATCGCCATTAATGACAGCGCCACCAGGCATCAGCAGACTCTTCTGGCTGAAGTCGTTAGCGATGTCCGGGAAAGCGCCGTAGCTCAATACGCATTTATCAGACAGTCCGGTACCAATTTGACTCCACGCCTTATTGAACTGGCCGATGGCCAGTGCGTCAGGGACCATCACATTGTTGATGAAGTCGGCCGTGCGGGTGATGATCGACTGAACCAGGTTGAGACGTTCCATATCGACAGCGCCTACCGCGCCGCTCTGATCGATGTTGATAGCGCACGGCATGCCGCCGACAATCCAGTTAGGATGGGGATTCTTACCGCCAAACACGGTATGGATTTTGATAATCTCGCGTTGAAAATCGAGGGCTTCCAGATAGTGGGCAAAACCCATCAGGTTGGCCTCCGGCGACAGTTTGTACTGAGGGTGTCCCCAATAACCGTTACGGAAGATCCCCAACTGACCACCTTCGACAAATTTCTTCAGACGGTTTTGTACGTCAAAGAAGTAGCCGGGTGATGACATCGGCCACGAAGAGAGACTCTGTGCCAGTTGTGATGTTGCGCGCGGATCGGCTTTCAGGGCGTTCAGGACGTCAATCCAGTCCATTCCGGCTAACTGATAAAAGTGCACCAGGTGGTCATGGCACCACAGTGTGGCCAGCATGATGTTACGAATGATGTTGGCGTTATCGGGCACTTTGATGCCAATGGCATCTTCAATGGCATAGACCGATGCAAGCGCATGTACGCCGGTACATACTCCGCAAATACGTTCGACAAACGCCCAGGCGTCACGCGGGTCGCGTCCCTGAAGAATAATCTCCAGGCCCCGAAACATGGTGCCGCAGGAAACTGCATTAGTAATGATGTTTTGCTCATCAATGTTTACCTCGCATCGCATGTGTCCTTCGATACGGGTAATTGGGTCTACAACCAGACGACGACCGGCATTATTTACTGTATATCCCTGGGTTTGATACTGGTTACTCATGCCTGTTTGTCCTCTTTGTCTGACTGCTGTTGTCCGGCTTCTGCTAATTGCTGTTTATGTCGGTTGTGTTGATTCACGGCGCTGGCGACAGCATGCACGCCCACACTTGCGGCTACGACACCGAGGGCGGTGAGACCCACGGTATCGGCGGTAGAGTGAGTACCCATCTGTGGAATATCGACCACACGGCTATAGAACGAACCGCGATCCCAGAAACCGTTCTCTGAACATCCCAGACAACCGTGACCAGACTGGATCGGGAAGGAGACACCACCATTCCAGCGGGTGGTAGAACAGGCGTTATAGGTGGTTGGCCCTTTACAGCCCATTTTGTACAGGCAGTATCCTTTACGGGCGGCGTCATCATCCCAACTCTCGACGAACTCACCGGCATCAAAATGCGCGCGGCGGTAACATTTGTCGTGAATGCGCTGGCCATAAAACATGAGTGGGCGTCCCAGACGATCCAGGTCAGGCAGACGATCAAAGGTCACCATATAAGTAATGATGGCGCTCATGACATCCGGGATGGGGGGGCAACCGGGGACCTTGACGATCGGTTTGTCGGTGATCACTTTATCGATAGGTGTCGCCTGGGTTGGATTAGGCCGGGCCGCCTGAACGCAGCCCCAGGAAGCGCAGGTTCCCCAGGCGATAATCGCGCTGGCTCCCGCCGCGGCTCTCTTTAATTTCTCGATAAATGGGCGTCCGCCGCTGATGCAGAACATGCCTTGCTCACCCAGAGGAGGGTTACCTTCTACTGCCAATATATATCTGCCGTGGTAGCGGTTGAGGATGTCATCAAATACCTCTTCGGCCTGCGTACCGGCGGCGGCCATCAGGGTGTCGTCATAATCGAGGGAAATCAGTGAGAGGATGACATCTTTGGCGAGAGGGTGAGAGGAGCGGATAAACGATTCGGTGCAGCAGGTACATTCCAGGCCATGGATCCAGACAACCGGAATTCTGGGTTTATTCTCCAGTGCCCAGGCTATTTTCGGCGTCATTCCGGCACCGAGACCCAGCGATGTGGCTGCAAGGCTACAATATTTGAGAAAACTGCGTCGGCTTACTCCCTTACGACGCATGGCTTGATAAAAAGTCTCCTCGTTATTCATATTCATAACGCGCGTTTCTTCTCCTTTCTGCACAGCACTCCACCAGTGGCATACGGTGCATTTGCGAACCCGCCGACGTTCTACTGACAAGGAAAATTATCGCATTGCACACCACATGTGCAGCGCGATTGCACTCCATCCTGTACTGGCAAACGCCGCCAGAGATAATGTGAAAAAAGAGTATCCGATCAGCGGTAAGAAACAATGCAATGGGTGTGGTTATATCTTATTGCGATATATTCGTGCCTGTTTTCTACTTTGCGGTCATGAAAGTGGTGCAAACAAGCTAACCGTAGAAAACATAACCGGATCCATCGGGGCAAAAGCGATAAGTGGTAAAAGCGGAGATGGGCTGGCAAGTCTCAAAGAAATCCACGCAAGTGCGTGGATTTTTAAAACTGTAATACGACGTTTGTACACAAGGTCCAATGTAGCGCTCCACTTTTTCTATGTGTGGATGCGCTTCTCCTTTTTACCTGATATGCAGTTTTCAGGAAAATATTACTGATACCACCTGTTATCGCTCAGTGATGAGATTTTTTCGTTATTATTTTTAGTAAGTTTAAAAATATCATCATAAAATTTAGAATGTTCATTTTATGGATAAATAATATTTAATGTGGCGGATGTATTTATTTTACCCTGGGTAATGTTTTCTTTATCCCATGCGTAATAGTATACTGTCATTGGAATTGAAAAATTATCGCTTATAGAGTGTCCAGCCGTAACATTATAAAGCAGCGTTGCCATACCCCTGCTGGTGTTTGAGGTGGAAATCATAACTGGTGTTTGCGGTTTACTCTGTAGAGTCAAACGCAATCCAATTCCTTTTATTCCAGATGCGCTGTTGTCCACGAGTACTGAATTATCAGAGGAGTGTAACGTATTGCTTGACAAAAACATTTCGATTGCCCGGTCTGAAGTGCCAGCTATGCTTATATCCTGACATCGCATATTCAATATAAAAGGTGTTAATCCGGGCTGGTTTGAAGAGTTAATCTGGTTTACTCCCAGGGTAGGGAGACTGACCGTCAACCCAGCATTAATAAATGAACAAGTAGTCTGTTTCGGTGAGTATTTAATTATCATGGGTTGACCAAACATGTCGCGCGTATCATATGGCCATCTGAAACCGTTGAATAGCCATGTGAATATTTTTTGTACCTGATTTAATGGCCATAATATGATTTCTGAAAAGGACAATCCACTAAGATCACTCACAAACAAAACATCATAAAGTTTCACTGTTTCTCCTGTGATAGCCATTCCTCCCTGGTTTACCAGCGAAAATCGTACGTTGAAACGGGTATTCAACTCTGAAGCAGAGTGCAATCCACTCGATTTCAAAGTAACTGTTGAATGAGTACTCGTTATTTCTGCAAGTATCATGTGTTTATTATTGTTGAATCCAAGAATGGTTGCGTATTTTATGTTATTTGAGAGTATCGGAGTATACGCAAAATCACTATTATATGTTGTACAGTTAAAAGTGCCAGCATACTGAGTAGTGAACGTCCCCGTCCATTCTGGCGTAGCCGTGCTTAGTTTGTCTGATAAATCGACATTTATGGGGGCGGCATAGCTTATACCATTACCGGAGCAGGTTGCGTAGCTAGTGCTGCTGACAAAAGCGAACAACATGAGAAGGAGCCACTTCATTATTATTGATCCTGTTTTTATTTACAAATAGCAGTAGGTGAATTCAAACTGAATACGGGATATGTTATGTCACAGTAACTATCACGCATCCTGACTCTCAGGCGTTTTGGTGGATGTTCTGCACGCAAATAAAGCATGCTTGCCTGGCCGACATAACCAACAGAGATATTCTCTTCATTAAAGACTTCAGTACCGAAAGGTAGGGGAGAAGCATCAGACCGTGTTGCGTGAAGTTCCCATGTTTGTCGCTTATCTGTTTCAAAATATAGATAATTAATTGCACCATCGTATGGTGCGCTATTTGCCATATTTCCTATTATTTCTGCTCCTGAATGGGTGTCTGTTTCTGCTAACGTAATTGAATTTTTTCGATAAGGCGTAGCATAAGGTACAAGTGCCAGGCCCTTATTGTTTGTAATGATGCTTTCATCACCATTTATCATTAACCCTGAGGCTGCAGGTGCTTCTACGATAGTCATCGTATTGCTTATTTCATTCGAGGTGAGAATACTCCATGGGAACGCTACAATGCTTCCTCGACTGCTCATACCTGACTGCCGAAAATTCGTTGATTTGCTGTATGATGTCCCCAGGGTAGAATAGTTGGACCTGTATGTGGCATTAAGACTCGCCATATTATCACCATTATTTGAGTGGCTTTCGGATAGGGAATAAGTTAACCGGTTAGAAGCCATTGCTGTCCCGCTTATACTAATGTTGCTTTGTTCATAATGTGTATCACTGGCAGAAACACTGGAACTTATCCAGGCTGTCTCTTCAAATAATGAAAATGGCAAACTTAATGAAGCATACATACGTGTTTCTTCTTTTCCTTGAATATCCCTTACGCGGCTGGAAGAGATGGAATAGCTGGTTTTTCCCACCGAATTTGAATATCCCATTTGATATTCGAGTTTTTTTTGTCCTGAATCCCAGTAATCGCTCTGTGTACCCGATAAAAATATAGTCCCCCATGAGTCAGTCAAACGCTGGTTTAAGTTGAGCGTAAATGTATTTTTAGGACGTGTAGTGTATGTTGCCTCTTTAGTATTAAAAGGCATATCTGTTGCATTATAAACATTATCCGCATAGTCTTCATGGCTTATTTTCAGAAGATGATAACTCTCATGTGAATAAAGTGCATCGTTGAAACTATAATATCCTTTAGTTGAATAATGATAAGCCGCCACAGTAAAGTTTGTGGCAGTGGAATCGATAAATTTGCTGTAGGATATCCTGTAGCTTTGCCCACTATTTGTAGCATTCTCTAGCTTAGTGTTTGCGTGGGTAACATCTATTGAAACTGCGCCGAAAGGAAGGTTCCAGCCAGAACCGAACAAACTTGCCTGGTAGTTATCACTAATGATCGCCCCGGTGTAACCCGTAATTAGGTTATTGATGCCATAACTGAAAGTCCCCTGAACAAAAGAGGGAGTGGTATCAATAGTGGTCTGGTTAACTTGCCCTGCGATAATACCGTATTGAGTTACCCCTGCTTTTAGCATGCCAGGCACAGATGAAAAAGGCACTGTGAAAGATTGCTCTGTCCCATCGGCTTCACGAATGACCACCAGGAGATCTCCTGCGGAACCTGTTGGCTGAATACTGTCCAGGGAAAATTGGCCCGGTGGTACATTCTCCTGGTAAATGATATTGCCGCTTTGGATTACTTTAACGAGAGCGTTTGTCTGCGCGATACCATGTATCACTGGAGAAAAACCTTGTTGAGAATTAGGCCGCATTTTCATCTCAGAATTAATTGAAAACCCTCGGATCCTAAGGGAGTCAAAGAGATCACCGGGTGTATAGAAATCACCGAAAGTCAGATTTGATTTCAGTCCGGCAATGGGTTTGCGAAAGTAACGGGTATTATTTTCCCACTGGCCTTCGTTACTGGTGCGCTTACTCCATGTGCTGTTATCACGAAATTGCCAACCGAGCAGATTAACCCCGGAATTAAGACCAGCGTAGAAATCATCATTGTTGACTTTTGGGGATGTTTTAGTTTGCGTGTTGTAGTAGGTCATGTTGTATGAAAGTGTTATTGCAGAGATACCTTCATCCCAAAATTGTGGGGCAACATAACCTTCTTCTGTACGAATTATCGCGGCCTGAGGAACAGTAAGTTTTACACTTAACGAACCTGGATCCGTTTCAATACGTCCTCCCTGTACCAAATCATACAATTGCACCTGAGCGGATTCAGTTGCAGGTGTAGGGATATTTTGAGTATTAATTCCTAGTAGTTGTGAATCTTTCCAGTCGAGACGGATATCATCTCGTTCTTTGCCGTATATGACATCATAGCAGCCTTTCCAGTTACCATTTACGTAGATATTTAATGGATGTTTACCAACTGGCATTTCATTATTTTCATAAAAGCGAGAAAGATCAGACTTGCCAGATGCTCCAGCAAGTATAGAAGTATCGAAAGTCAGGGCGCTCGATCTGTACGAAAATAGAAGCGGACATATAACCAATAGATAAAACTTGTTTTGTGTAATTTGCATGATGAAACATTCCTATCACTGACTGGTGATAGTGTGGCGTTTATATGCCCCCAGGTCATCAACATACATAATCCAGTATTTTTGACCCGGGTTGATAGTTTTTGTTGTTAAGGTGATTTCATGTGCAAATGGCGAAATCATCAACGGCTCATTCAGTAATTTATCTTTTTGAATATTTTCAATATTAGCGATGGTAATATTAAAAGGACTTTCATTAATGATACGTAGCTGCTTATGTTCTGCGATAAATTTTAGCCTGGACAATGCACTATCCACAGAACCATTTAAAGCGGCAGGGCGATAAAATAGTTTGATACGAGTCTTGATAGCAAGTTGTATTGTATTCTGACCATGTAAATTTTCAGGGGTCGGTGGAATATCCAGTACATTGAGAAAGAAAACGGATTCACGATCTGTCGGCAGATTCGCCGGTATCTTTTTGATGCGAAGATGTTGACCATTATTAGGGTTAACCTTTATTACTGGGGGGGAAAGCAGAAAGGGAACATTTGCAGTTTCTGGGGTTGATTTTATGTTCCCATCATCAATCCATGATTGAACTAAAGAAGGAGCATCGCCATTATTAATTAATTGAACGATAACTTCTTTACTCTTTTCAGGATAAAGAATTCGCGTGCCATTGATCACTATATTAGCATGTGTATTGCTAATGCTTAGAAAAAACACAGTCAGTAAAGTTGCTTTAAGCATGATTATAACCTTTAATTCAGACTCTGCTTTTGCAGAGTCTGAATGGGTGAGACTTACAGGTATGAAATGGTATAAGTAACGTTCGAACTTAATGCCCCCACAGTGGCGGCAGTGGTATTTGTCTTATAGTAGTAAACATCCAGAGTGAGTGTCTCTTCGTCAGATAATTTTGCGGCTTCTGTAATCGAGGTTGTATATGGTTGGTTTAGAATAATTGGTGCGGTAGCACCCGGCTCTACAAGTGAGAAGCCAACATTACGTGCAACGCTTGGGTCGTTTTCGTTGACGGAGTTATTTAATAAATATTTCCCATCAGTTGAAATATTATCAGCAGAAAAGAAATTAATTTTCAAAAAATGGATGCCTGAGGTACTAACTGCTGGTGTACAATCAGAGAATGTCATTGAAAATGACTTTTTATTTTTGTTGATAAGGCCTACAGTATTTCCTGCTTCCGTAATTGTAATAGGAGAGAGCGCTACAGTAAAGTCAGCACTTTTACCTCCATTAATTGTACAAGTTGTATCTGTAATAGCACCACTAAAGTTGATAACGCCACCAGCAGTATCGTCGGCAGCAATCGTACTTGCTGAAGTGGTAACTGCTGCAAATGCAGATACGATCATGACCTTTTTAATCATAATAAACTCCGTTTGATTGATATCAAATAATATGGGTATGTAGCGGGGGAGTTGATTCTTTCGCACAGATTTACCATTGAATTAAATACGTGACTAAAGTTTTCTAATCAGAAACATCAGAGGTATATGTATGTCGATGAAACGACTCTGCTTCAACGTGAGTATCATGCAACAAAAAGACACATATCAAAACATTATACTGATTAATGGCGATAAACGACATTATAATCTTCTTTGCTGGGCTGAATTATTTTTACTATCTACTACGCCTGATATATCTATGCATAATAATCATTTAATAATTCTTAATTAACCAGGATATATAACTTCATTGCGGTTAATTAGTTGGCTTTACTTGACGCATAATATTTTGTGGGTATTATTTCTCTTATGTACTAGCTCGTAAGGATACTTATGAAGTACCTCATTGATCTTACAATGCTTTACGAAGTCGATAGCGGAATTATTATGATTAATGGTGAGGAAGAATCATCGATTCATTTATCTAACCAAGGTGCAAGATTATTATACGTATTAATCATTAATAATGGACACGTAGTAGAACGTGAAGATTTGATAAAGAAAGTGTGGGAAGATCATGGATTCACAGGTTCTTCAGTGAGTCTGAATGTAGCTGTAAGTGAAATAAGAAAAGCGTTTCGTTATCTCGGATGTGACCCCATGCTGATAAGGACCATCCGTGGCAAGGGTTTCTGTCTTGAGGCGAATATTGATCATCACACACTGAGAGTTTCTGATAGTCAAAAACAGGTGGCAGAAAAAACACCCCGCAATAACATTTTCCTCATGAATACCCGTTGGCATTTTTGTTCTCAATTTTCACGACAGCATGTATGGAAGTTGAGGGTGTTTTTTATCAGTATTTTTATAGGGATAACTACATTTTTGCTACTAATTCGAAAAGACGATTACCCGCACCCGTATTCAGAAGGTATTCATCAACATTTTCTCGGTAAAATTAGTGAATGTGCAGTTTATTTTGTTGGGAAAAACAAAGTTGAGCCAGTAAATCATTATCTGGACAGAATACGAAATATGATTGTTGATGAGCATGTCAATTGTCAATTACCCGGTGCTGATGTCTACTATTCAAACTTTGGACAACACCAGATTGAAATTGTTTTTTTAGGTGTATGCTATTGGAATAAAGAGGCCGACGACTATAAAAATTGTATATCTTACAGGAACATGACAGGAACTTAGATGATGGCTGATAAGTTGTTAAAGATAATATTTGTCATAATTATGTTGATTGCCACTGGTTGTGTGATTTTTTATTACTTTATCCGGGATGAACATCATCTTGATGATTTTCGGTGTCAATCAGATGTCGTTGTACGTAAAGCTGATTCATCTGGTGAAGATGCAGAGATCCGTGTGACATCTTTTTTTATCTTTAATAGTTCTGGCGCTGTTACTATCATTCATAAAGGAATAATGACTCAGAAGGGGGAAAGTTATCTGATTAATAGAGATTATCAGGTTAGTGTAGATAAAGTCGTTGGTTCAAATATTTTTAATATAACGGATGTGAAAATGACTAAAACTCCAGAGGATTTAGCGCCTGAGGTTATGTTAAATGAAATGGTACTTGGAGGTACAAACTTCTTCTCTGTCTCTCAGATCAAGGGGCAGGTGAGGCTTATCCAGGGACTTGTACTACCTGTTATGGTTTGCGTTGATATGTATTCGTGAATTTTTTTTGGCCGTTTCAATACGGAGATTTCCATCACGGATAATTGCAGTTGTTTGAGTTGCTGTAGTTAGCTAACCAAAGTTTAAATGATTTCCTTAGAGATTTAATCCCTTATGCCGATGCTGGGGAAAATGACTCTTTATCGTTTTTCATCTGCGCCCACTCTCTGACTATAAACTCAAAGGTGTTAGATACGCCACCGATCTTGCGGCTGGAATAGCGTCAGCGAGTACAGGATCACCACATTGCTATTTGGTCGTTCTGGATATCAGGAACAAGAAGACAGGGACGCCTAAAAGCGCGGTTAAGATCCCCACGGGTAATTCACGTGGGGCAAGTATCGTGCGTGCCAGTGTATCGGCCAGTACGGCGAAGATAGCCCCCGACAGTATGGCTGCAGGCAGCAGCGTCCGATGCCGATGGCCGATAAGCATCCGTGCGATATGCGGGACGGTCAGGCCGATGAACCCGATAGCGCCACAGCAGGCGACGACAACCCCCGTCAGCAGCGTAAGCAGGCAGAACATTACCAGTTTGATCTGGCCGACTTCCACACCCAGGGATTGCGCGGTAATGCTCCCGAAGGTCATAACATCCAGCTCCACGGCGCGCCACCAGCAGAAAAGACCGACAGGCAGCAGCACCAGCGCACATAACAGCACCTGCATCCAGCTTGCCTGAGCGAAACTGCCCAGCAGCCAGAACATTACCCCACGGGTGGTATCCGCGTCGGTCTTCCAGAGCGTGATAAGCGAGGTGAGCGCCGACAGTAGTTGCGTGACGGCCACGCCTGTCAGGATGAAGCGGCTGGAGGAACCGGAAAGGGATTTTCCCGCCATCGACAACACCAGCACAAAGGCCAGTACCGCACCACAAAATGCCCCTGCCGGGACAGCCGCCCAGCCCACACAGAGACCGAGCGCGATAACCAGCACCGCCCCAGCGCCAGCGCCGGAGGAAATACCCAGCACCCATGGATCAGCCAGTGGGTTGCGCGTCAGCGACTGAAGCACGGTTCCAGCCAGCGCCAGGGATGCGCCTGCCAGCGTGGCCAGCAGGGCGCGGGGCAATCGCAGCGACCATACAATCCGCTGGTGCAGTGTTCCTTCCGTATCGCTATGCCAGTAACCCGCCATCACGGCGTTCACCACCTCATCAAGTGAGAAGGTGACAGGGCCGAATTTAATGGCAACACACAGCACTAGCAGTAACGCTGGCACCAGAATCAAAACACGGATGACGGAGGAACGTAGCATGGTTATTTCCAGCCAGCGATAACGTAATCATCCAGGAACTGCCAGACGGTGCCAGTCTCGTCAAAGCCTGCCTGACGCAGCATGGCGAGCTGGAATTCTATCGGCGTCGGCAACGGCATCGGACGGCCAGCAAAGATAGCGGTACGTTCATCCATTTTTTCGGCAAGTTCAGGGTGGCGGGTTGCTGCTTCAAACCAGGTATCCCAGTCCTGCGCGCCCGCCGCCCAGCCTTGTTCCTGCGTCAGCTCATCGTGCATTTGCGCCATCAGTTTCTGGCGTGGGTTGCGGTTATCAAAACGCTGGTGGTCGGCATTTATGAACAGGCCGCCCTGATCCAGAGTGTGATAGATATTGCGGTAAAGCACAGTCTGCTGTTCCGGTAACAGCCAGTGAATGGCCGTACTGGATACCATGGCCTGCGGTTTTCCTTCAACAGCATCAAAACAGGTCGGTAGCGCGATATCAGCATGAATGAACTGGATGCGGTCTTTGTGCTCGATCATGGCTTCTTTTGCCAGGGTCAGCAGCAGTGGATCAAGATCGATGGCCGTCACCCGAGCGTTCGGGAAGCGGTTTAACAGACGCAGGCTAAAGGAGCCTGGGCCACAGGCCACATCGACAACGTGAAAATCATCACCAAAGGTCATTGCCAGTACATCGAGAGCGGCGGTGAAACGTTCTTCGCGGTGCGCGATGTAGGCGTTTTGTTGCTGATCCCAGTTATTCAGTAAATCGCGGGCTGGAAAAGTCATTGTGGTTCCTTGGTAAAAGACTGCATTTGCGTGACAAGTCGATGCAAGGCCAGTACAGAACGCGCAGAAGCGTCCATGTCGTAGCCTGGCAAGATGATGTAGTGCCTTGCTTTGACGGCTTTCATGCTGGCCGTAAGCGGGTTGTGCTCCAGAAACTCAATTTTGCTTTTGGCGCTGTCACCTGGGCCGCCACGGTTTAAGTCGCCCAGCACCAGAAAATCAGGATCGAGAACTGCGATTACTTCCCAGTTCATCGCGGGCCACAGCTCACGATAACCATCAAAGATGTTTTTACTGCCAATGGTCTGCGTAAGCAGCTCGGATGCACCGTAACCGCCTGCCACATAAGGCGTGGCGGTATTGGAGTACCACCACATCAGTGTTTTGGGCGGGAGCTTCACGCGAGTATCGGCAGCTACCTGCGCTTTCAGCCTGGTTATCAGAGCGTCAGCGCGGGGGGCAACGTCATAGATACGGGCGAGATTGCGCAGCTCATCGTAAATCCCCTCGAAGGTGACGGGGGCAGGGGTTGCACCTTGCAGCCCGTTGCACATGCTTTCGATAAGCCAGCTCCCGATTCGCCATTCCTCCAGGCGTTCGCGGTTAGCGGTTTCAGGGCTGTTAAACCAGTAATAGCTCCCTGAGTAGATAAAGTCCGGCCGGGAGGCTAACAGCGCCTCGCCAGACCAGGCCGCGTCATAGAGCTGGGCTTTTAGTGGAGCAGCCCAGGGCGACGGCGCGGTATCTTCATCTGGCCGATACCCCACCGCGCTGATGATGGAATCCCCCAGATGCAGAGCGAGCATGTTTTCTATCGCGGTCGGCATGTAGGCGATAGCCCGTTTCGGTGGGTGTGCGAACGTCCAGCGCTTGCCGCAGTTTTCAAGCGTTACCGGATGGGCAAAGCTGTTGCAAGCAACCAGAAGCGGAAGAATGGCGAGACGACGCATCAGAACTTCATGTTCACGTAGGCTTCATAGGTACGGCCTGGTGCGATCATTTCCTGGCCTGCGTAGGTGCGCTGCCAGGTGTAGAAGCGATCGGTCAGGTTGCGCACGCGGGTGCCCACCACAACATCTTTCACCAGCTCGTAATCAGCGCCCAGATCAACGGTGGTGTAATCACTCATCTTGTTGGTGTTCGCATCATCGTTGTAGCTGCTGCCCACGTAGTGGAGTTGCGCGTCTAAGCCCAGTTTCTCCGTCGGCATGTAGCGCCCAGACAGGTTGGCCGTCCATTCCGGTACGTAGCGCGGCTGGTTGCCAGACAGGTCTTTAGTGCCTTGCTTGAACTCATCAAAGCGGGCGTGGGTGTACGCCACATTACCGGCAAGCGTGACGCTATCAACTGGCTTCATTGCGCCGCTTAACTCAACACCGCGTGAAGTCTGTTTGCCGACCGCGTTCCATACTCCTGCTTGCGTAGCAGATTGCTGGTAGAGGTTGGTTTTCTGGAGATCGTAAACGGCCAATTTCATTTCGCCGCGTTTATCCCAGAAAGCACCCTTCACGCCTGCTTCATACTGGCGAACATCGGTGAGCGGCAGGGATGTCTGTTCCGGGCTGATAAAGAAGATATCGCTGCCAGGTTCTTTCCCGGTGGAGTAGTTTGCGTACACCGTCCAGTCATCGTTGATAGCCCAGCTCGGGCCCACGCCCACACTCATGAAATTATAACCACGGTCGATGACTTTCCCCGCCTGCTGGTAGTTCCAGTGCATATCCATATTGGTGTAGCGGAGCTGGGTAAGCAGGGCGACGGAATCCGTTACGTTAAGGTTGTCTTCCAGCAACAGGGCGTACTGGTTCTGGATGATGTGACGAACTGGGGCGCGCATCTTGCCACCCGCGCCAGCGCGGAAGGTGTTAGAGGCCGGGTTAGTCAGGGATACATCTTCACCACCAGGGAAGCCGTTCGAGTAATACTGGAATTCACGCTTGCTGAAGTCCACGCCTGCGGTCACACGGTTATCCATGGAGGCGATGGAGTGATCCCAGGTCACCATGGTGCGGTTGCCCGCCAGCTTGTCATCGTGCGCGATTGCGCCGTAGGAATCGCGGGTGGTGGTGCCTGCTGCCTGCGTCTTCGACTGGAAATAGCGCTCGGCGTTCTGCCACTCGCGGAAGCCTTTGTAATAGTAAAACTGGTTATCAAAGGTTAGGTATTCCGTGGCGCGCCAGGTCTGGGTGGACTGGATAGAGGTAGCCTGGCTGCGGATGAATGCGTCCTGAATGTTGTTGTAGTTCACATGACGCAAGCCTTTATCGATTTTGCCATCAATTACCGGCGTACCAAAATACGGGTTGTGCTGGTCGGTCAGGCTGCGGTCAAGATCAAGCGTAACCTCGGTGGTGTCGGTCGGGGTCAGCAGCAGGTTGGCCGTCACGCGTTCTGGACGGCTGCGTTCTTTTTCGACCTGAGTTCCGGTATTGGATGCGCTCACATCCACACGGCCAGCGGCCAGACCGTCTACCAGAGTACCGCCTGCGCCTACATGGGCGCGATGGCTGTTATGGCTGGAATAGCCATAATCCACTTCAACAGGCTGCGGTATGAAGGAGGCCTTGCGGGAAATCAGGTTTACGCTGCCGCCTGCATTACTAAGCCCGTTCAGCACAGAACCTGTGCCGTAGAGGATATCGACGTTTTCATAGTGCGCCGGATCGGCAATCTGGATGGTACTGCCTGGAACGGCTACGCCATTCAGCAGCCAGGACACACCGGAGAAACCGCGCAGGGATACCGAGTTAGACAGCGTAGGGGAACTGGTGCCCGACAGACCTGGCGCTGTTTCCACCACTTCAGTCAGGGTGCGTTTGCCTTTCTTCTTCAGGGTTTCTTGGCTGATGGTTTCCGTATGGCGTGGCGTCTGCTTGTCGGTTAAACCCAGACGGGAGCCGGAGCCTACGGCAAGCAGTTTGGAATCCGTCTGCTCCGAAAAACTGCTGCCATTGCTGGTGGCCGTAACCACCAGTGTTTCTTCAGCGGCATGAGCGAAGGATGAAAGACTGGCAAAAACGCTAAGTGCGATAAGGGAGGGTGTAAATTTCATAAATCTTCTTCTATTTTTAAGTTATGTTATAACATAACATTATTCGTAATAAAAAGAATCACCCTAAGTGGTTTAAGTCGAAAAAACTGCATGGCATGCGAAATGGTTCCATGACGGAATGCGTTTCAGTGGTATTACTTCCCCTGCCAGGAGAGTTAGAACGGGTAGGTTGCGTCTGTAACAGCCTGATCATCGGTAGCTATGTCGTCAGATTATCAACGGCACTCAGGGAGATGCCGCGTAAATTGCGAGTCGGCGCCGGGTTGAAGATCGTTGTATTGCCCAAACCCTTCGCTTTTCGTTGCCCGTAGCGTGCGGTTTCCAGAGGGATTTCAAGGTGTGCGAGTGCAACGGTACTTTGCTTGAGTTCTGGCAAACAGCATGCCATACGACAACGGATACCAACGGGAGGTTACCACTGAACTTATTTGCTGGATAAATCGCAGCTCAGCCAAAAATAGGGATACTGAAATCGCTGCAAGAAGGGCTGGCTTTTGCTCTGGCATCTATCTTCAGTGGTTATTCAAACAGTACACAGCTATGACTCTTCACTGATATATCAAAATTGTCCGTCTGGACCATGCTGAAATTGATCTGATTAAGAAAGGAGCATCTGTCATTGATATTGCTGTTCAATAGGGTTACGAATCTCAACAGACATTCCCCCGTGCAATGAAATGCCATACCGGTCTTAATCCCGGCACCATATGGAGGAAAAATAGAAGATCTAATAGCGTCAGTCCGTAGTAATGCAGGCTTGTTTATGTCTGTCCCAGATAATCGCTTTCTGCTCTGACGTGTAGTTAATCCGAGTTCTTCGTTTCATGGCAACGTCCCCCTTGATTAAGGATAGCGTTGCATCGACCCGTTGAACTCACAGCGAGGAGCGGACATGGACAGGAGGATGCTGATAATATTTCCACCAGTGGGTTATTGTTTCCAACAGGGGGATACGAATGGAATACCAAACGTCATTGCAGAAAATATTGTCAGATGACCCTGTAAGAATGAAGATCCTATATGCAGTTCGAGCACTGGAACTCAATGATGGTTGGATCGGAGCGGGATTTGTACGAGACGCTGTTTGGGATCACTTACATGGATATGGGCTAAGTCCAATTTCTGGTGATGTAGATGTCGTCTGGTTTGACTGTGAGCACTGTAGCCCAGACCATGATCGCTTCCTTGAAGACAGGCTTAGGCAACAATTACCTTCGTTATACTGGTCAGTGAAGAATCAAGCCAGAATGCATCAACGTAATGGTGATCATCCCTATACCTCAACAGGAA
This sequence comes from Citrobacter sp. Marseille-Q3906, assembly GCF_916618775.1. Lineage (NCBI taxonomy): Bacteria > Pseudomonadati > Pseudomonadota > Gammaproteobacteria > Enterobacterales > Enterobacteriaceae > Citrobacter > Citrobacter sp. Marseille-Q3906. Next base: position 1,787,958 of record NZ_CAKAKA010000002.1, on the reverse strand, counting down.
ATGCTTTACTGCACTGGCCTGAAACAGCTACGGCCGTGGCTGTCAGATTGGGGAAGGAAGGTCTCGATATCACTGCGCCTTATGGACTTTCTGACTTATTTGAACTGCGTTTACGACCGACTCCTGCATTTGAACGTGAAAAGTTGGACTCTTTCAAACAACGGGTCACTACAAAGCAATGGTTGGAACGTTATCCCAGATTACAGCTCATCGTTTCCTTATAACCTCTATACGCAGATATCCCGGCTATTGCAGTTCGATTGTATGATTGACAGTCCGATGTGAGCGAGGAGCGGAAGTTCGCAACTCCCACAACTACATGACTTACCTTGAGGTGTCGTAATCAACGGAGAGCAGGTCATAGTCACTTTAGCTGCTTCAAGGGATAAGAGTTCGTGGTACTGGAACCGTCACTGTAGAGCTCGGTAATAATTATTTTTTACCATCAATAGCATATTTGACTGTACTGTCTGCAGGATCATCACGCCAGCGACCGGTACTGTCAGGATTGTCAGATGCCCACATAACTTGATCACCTATAAGTTTGCACTTAATTGCCCAACGGGTGCTATCGTTCTGTCGGATATAATGTACGTAGGCAATACCTGATTCGACTTTATCCAGTTGCATGATCTTATGGTCACGTCCAAACATCGCAGCAGAAGCAGCCTTGCAAACCTGACCTACCGTGACTTCAGAAGCCTGTACCGGCGTAGTAAACACCAGCGGAAAAAGAAGTAAGAGTTTCTTCATACGGATCAATCCATTTTGTTTATTTTCAGGAATTACGCTAAATGTACATTTCGGCAATCTAAAGCGTTTCTTGACGCTAATTTAGCGTTGCGATGAAAGGACTGATTAACTTAGTCCCTAGCGTAATCTCAAGCTCTGCCTGACTGTCAGCTTGGTTCCTGCTATGCGTCCTCAGCATGGTAAGCAAATAAAAGATCAGGCATGAGACCAGTTTTCTCTATGGTTGTCAGCACGGACTGAGTAGATACTTCAGCGATAACCTTCATTGCCTCATCACGGATTTCAACATACGCAGGGTTATCTCGGGGCACAAATGGCTCAAGGAGGTGGCCAATCGCTTTACCGTTAACAGAGAGGCTGAACGTGCCAGCAACACGATCCACATTCCAGATATAAATGAGAGGACCTAGCCCAATATCCTCACAATCATCTTCGTTACGGATCCCCGGGAGATAGACAGGCATAGACAGCTTTTCATCACTCAGCGTCAGCGCAATAAACTGTTTTGCCGTGATTGAGGAACCCTGTCCGGGCTCAGTTTCAGGTCTTTTCTTTCTAAAGAATCCGAACATACCTTTTCCTTGTTAATGGTGAATCAGAAAGATAATTAGCAATCCTACAGTACTAAGTGTTCAGGTCAATGGAATGGCCCGTTCCCCGTTGAACTACACAGATTGTTGTAAGCCATTTCCGCACCTAGACACAGAAGAAATTCATGCTCAGCAAGGTCTGTAGTGAGCGAGAAGCGGACCTTCGCACACATGACACCACTGTCTGATAGAAATCAGAATCTCAATTAACCGCCTTCCTGATGAGTCTCAGAGAGAATGCATTCAGAACGTTATCATGCCCAAAAATATCCAGGACACCTTCTACGATCAACTCTCGACTCACCCTCTGCCAGCGCACATCGGCTAAATATGGAAGAACGCAATGACAGCTCGATTAAAATAGGTTCGTACTGGCTGTTAAACCGAAGATACGTCCTGATGTTCAGCAATTGAATTCCGGAGGTAGCGGGTCGGCGTTGTCCCCGTATATTGGCGGAAGAAGACAATAAAGGCACTGTCACTGACAAAATCAAGCTGCTGTGCAACCTGACTTAGCGACCAACCGGCACACAACATTTCCATCGCTTTCAGCAGCCTCCACTGTTGCCTCCAGCTCTGATAACTCATTCCCGTTTCCCGGATAAATATACGGCTTATCGTGCGTTCACATGCACCGACCTTCTGGACTAACTGGCCCAGCCGTGGGGGTAATTCGCCTTTGCGGACCGTGTCCAGCCAGGTATTAAGTCGACTATCTGAAGGAAACCATAACGTCCAGTTTTCACGTTGAGCATTTTTAATTTCTTCACAGAAAACAGTGATTAGACTGCTTTGTCGTTCTGCGGGCATTCCCCATTGCCAGAATGCCATCCGCTCGATCACCTCAAAGAACAGGGGATTAACTTCTACAATCTGCAGGGGAAATGCCGATAGCGGTAAGCTATTTGAAAAGTAAAGAGAACGATAGGCCATTGAACCATTCATAATGGCACGATGAACCGTGCCGGCAGGAATCCAGGCAGCACGCCGGGGTGGGAGCAGGCAAAGGGTATTATCCAGCTCAATTGTGATACTTCCCGCGGCCGAAAAAAGTAACTGATGACGAAGATGGCTATGCATCCCTGAATCATGTATCCCCATATCGGATGCGATTCCGATAACCGGTTCATCGTACTGATCCGGATCGAAAGAATCTTCAGGGCTTATCTTCATTTTTTATGTCCGATTTTAAATATATACAGTCCTTATAATGATAAGGTGACAAGAAAATTTCCACAATAATAGCCGCATGTTCTGCTTATTTAAGGGATTAATGTTATGAATACCAATAAGCAGCCACCGTTGTGGCTACTGACAATACTGATTATGTTTCCCCAACTGGTGGAAACCATATACAGCCCTGCATTGCCTGACATCGCCCGTGCTTTTCAGGTAGGCAGTGAACGTGCCGCGCAGACACTTTCAGTCTATTTTGTCGCGTTTGCCGTCGGCGTTGCACTCTGGGGCTGGCTAAGCGACCGTATTGGTCGGCGACCGGCGATGATGGCCGGACTTCTGTGCTACGGGACCGGTTCCGCACTGGCGCTTGTAACTCCAGACTTTAGTGTTTTACTCCTGGCTCGCATGGTGGCGGCCATGGGGGCAGCTGCCGGGTCCGTTGTCGTTCAGACCATGTTACGGGATAGTTACGAATCAACGGCCTTAGCCCGTGTCTTTTCCGTAATGGGAGCGGCGCTGGCAATAAGCCCGGTTTTCGGTCTGGTAAGTGGAGGTTGGCTGGTTAGCCTGTACGGACATACAGGCGTGTTCGTTGCGCTGGTGACACTGGCCCTGGCGCTGCTGACACTGATCGCATTACTGCTGCCTGAAACGCGGTCGGAAAATACTTCCAGTGCCCGTTTTGGCGGGCTGGGTTACCGAATGGCGGGTGATGGAAGGCTGTGGAAAAATGCAATGCTTGTTGCGCTGCTCAATACGATGCTTTTCAGTTACTACAGCCTGGCACCGTTTCTTTTCGGGCAACTGGGCTGGAGTCCCCGTGCTTTCGGATGGACGGGGATTTTACTGGCTTTAGCTTCCCTGTCGGGCAGCCTCTGGAACCGGAAACTGTTGTCTATCGGTTTGTCACCAGAAAAACTGGTGAAGAATGCCTGCCTGCTGGCCCTGTTATCCGGTATCGCAGCATGGATATTACAGCATTCTGTCTGGATCCTTTTGCCGATGGCCGGGATTGTGGTTGCCTATGGCATCGCGATTCCAAACGTGCTCAGCCAGGCCCTGAGCCAATACCGTGAACAGGCCGGAGCGGCCGGAGCGTTGTTTGGATTAGTCTACTATATGTTGCTGGGAATGATGTTGGGACTTGCCGGTATCGTGCAACAACTGGGATTGGTTCTGACCGCTTGTGCAGTAATAGCCTGGTTTTGCAGCCTTTCACGCCACTAAGCCTGCTGGCTTTAATATTGACCCGGGAACCTGTTAGAGAATGGGTTCCCGGTGCAATACTGAATGGTTTACGCCAACTGCAGTCCGGTCAGCTAAGAACTACTTTTAGCAATTATTGCTTCCTTGAGCCAGTAATGTCCGCTTCTGGCACAAAGCGGACATTGAGGAAGGAGTTCAATCCTCGAGGTTTACTAAGTGCAATAAGTTCTACTCGAATCCTGCTACCCCTTTGCCCAGCTTATCAGCCCATTCCTGCATCATAACCTTTCACTCATCAAGATAAGTTACATGGTTGTATGTGCGACGAACATTGTTGGTATCAGCGAACGCAAGTTGGGCCTCAATAGCGTCGGGTTGATAGCCCATCTCGTTTAAACGTGTTCTTCCTGTAGTTCTGGTATATAGGTACCACTCCAGCCGAGGCTTTTAAGTAGCCGACACAGAGAGTGCGATGTCATTGGGCTTAGCGGATTATCCCTGCCCGGAAAAAGGTGCTGCCGATGCCCGGTTAATCCCTGTAGTGTTCTGAGCTTTTTGACAGCTTGGGAGGGCAGGGGAATAACGTGTTCTCTACAAGCTTTCATTCGCGCTGCCGGAATGGTCCACAGGGCGCTATCAAGATCGATTCTGCTTCGGTAACTTCAGCGGGACGCGCAAGTGTCCACCACATTAACCACATGCAATAGTTTACTTGGTACGAGCCATGACTATTGTCAAAACAGCTCAATAATCTCCCGATTTGCTGTGGGTTTAATGCCTGTTTGTGTTTTATTAGCAGGAAGCGGCTTGCGCGCAGGCCAGACGGGATCGCTATCAGCTCCAGGCGTCGCGACTGCTAACTCGAAAATTGATGAAACGGTGCGGCGAGCTTCCGCAGCAACTGTCGGGGCTCCCCGTTTAGCTGTTTCCTGAAGAATTTCAAGGATGAAGATGGAAGAATGTTGTACTCATCCGCGCACTCATTTTTGACTGCGTTGCTACGAGATGAATTGAGACTCTGTGAAATGAAAAATCCACGCAATTGCGTGGATTTTAAAGGTTTTTGTGGTTTTGATGAGATTCAGTGAAACCTCATGAGACGACAAATTTTATTTAGACGTTGAACAGGAAGTTCATTACGTCGCCATCTTTAACGATGTAATCTTTACCTTCTGCACGCATTTTACCGGCTTCTTTCGCGCCTTGCTCACCCTTGTAGGTGATGAAATCTTCAAATGCGATGGTTTGTGCGCGGATAAAGCCTTTCTCGAAGTCGGTATGGATTTTACCGGCAGCCTGTGGCGCGGTGGCGCCAACAGGGATTGTCCATGCGCGGACTTCTTTCACACCAGCGGTGAAGTAGGTCTGCAGGTTAAGTAGTTCGTAACCGGCACGGATCACGCGGTTCAGGCCCGGTTCTTCCAGACCCAGCTCTGCCATAAATTCGTCACGATCGGCATCGTCAAGTTCTGCGATATCGGATTCAACTGCAGCACAAACGGCAACGACCACAGAACCTTCAGCGGCGGCGATTTCACGCACTTTATCGAGATATGGGTTGTTCTCAAAACCATCTTCGTTGACGTTGGCAATATACATAGTTGGCTTCAGGGTCAGGAAGCTCAGGTATTTGATAGCCGCTTTGTCTTCGTCAGTCAGGTTTTTCAGTGCACGTAACATACCGGCGTTTTCCAGCTGTGGCAGGCATTTTTCCAGTGCAGCCAGTTCTGCTTTAGCGTCTTTGTCGCCACCTTTGGCTTTCTTCTGCACGCGGTGGATAGCGCGCTCACAGGTATCAAGGTCGGATAAAGCCAGTTCGGTGTTGATAACGTCGATATCGTCAGCCGGATCCACTTTATTATTAACATGGATAATGTTGTCGTTTTCGAAGCAGCGAACTACGTGACCGATAGCTTCTGTTTCACGGATGTTGGTCAGGAACTGGTTGCCCAGACCTTCACCTTTGGACGCGCCTTTTACCAGGCCCGCGATATCCACAAATTCCATTGTGGTTGGCAGGATACGCTGTGGTTTTACGATTTCGGCCAGTTGATCCAGACGCGGATCGGGCATCGGAACAACACCGGTGTTCGGCTCGATAGTACAGAACGGGAAGTTTGCCGCTTCAATACCCGCTTTTGTGAGCGCGTTGAACAGGGTGGATTTGCCTACGTTTGGCAAACCGACGATACCGCATTTGAATCCCATGTTTAAATCACCTTAATCTTTTGATATTCAACCTGTTATAGAAAACAGATTGTAGAAAAGTAAATAACTCTGCCTATTATACACAGCACGCGAGAAAAATGCCGCACATCACTGCTTATTGAGCTTTAAAGGTATGTAAGCGGCTCGTTGCTTTCGTCAGGCCATCTTTGAATAAAATCTCGGTACAACGAGCCGCTTCGTCAATAGCTTCATCAATTAACTTCTGTTCTGAAACAGGCGGTTTACCTAAAACAAAGCCGACAACTTTGTTTTTATCGCCAGGATGGCCAATTCCGACGCGTAAACGATGAAAGTTCGGGTTATTGCCTAACTTGCTGATGATGTCCTTCAGGCCATTGTGCCCACCATGACCACCGCCAAGCTTAAATTTTGCGACGCCCGGGGGCAGATCCAATTCGTCGTGGGCGACTAAAATTTCATCGGGGTTAATGCGATAAAAATTGGCCATCGCGCCGACGGCCTTGCCGCTCAGATTCATAAATGTGGTCGGCACCAGCAAACGGACATCTTCACCTTCGAGCGTCACTCTGGAGGTGTAACCGAAGAATTTCGGCTCATCGCGCAGGGGGGCTCGTAATCTCTCTGCCAGTAGATCGACGTACCATGCGCCTGCATTATGTCGCGTTGCCGCATACTCTGCGCCGGGGTTCGCCAGGCCGACAATCAATTTAATCGTCACGTATTTTGTCCTGAGTGTGTCTATAACCGGCGTGTAGTTTACTGTCTGTCGGTGCGCTTGACAAAAAACTGCGTGCGTAACTGCAAAATCTGAATAATTGCCCAAATGGACTATTAGAAAATGAGGTTGTTCAGTAGCTTATTTGTAAAGTTTTGTTGCATTGGTGTTTGTAATTGTGATCGCTCCCGCACATGCAAACGGCAGTGTTGTCTATACTTTACACATAAGGATTAGGGGTATTCCCTGTAGCAACCCAAAGTTCCGGAGGTGACACATGAAACGCAAAAATGCTTCGTTACTCGGTAACGTGCTCATGGCTTTAGGGTTGGTGGTGATGGTTGTCGGTGTTGGCTATTCTATTTTAAATCAGTTGCCGCAATTTAATCTGCCACAGTTTTTCGCACATGGTGCTGTGCTCAGTATTTTTGTTGGTGGTGTTCTCTGGCTGGCGGGGGCCCGCGTCGGTGGGCATGAACAAATCAGCGACCGCTACTGGTGGGTTCGTCATTACGACAAACGCTGTCGCCGGAATAACAGCCAACGCCACAGCTAAGCGGTGACGTTATTGTAGACCAGTCAGCTTTATGCTGACTGGTTGTTAGTTCGCCTTGTTTCTGCGCGAGCGGGAACGGATGCGCTGTAATAACACGACTAGCGCCAAAACAACCGCCAGATATCCCATAGCATACATTCCCTGATGCTTTCTCGACTCCAGCTGCGGATCGGCTACCCACGCCAGAAATGCGGTGACATCGCGTGCGTACTGTTCTTCCGTTTGGGGTATGTGTGTTTGCGTAGCCCAGATTACCTCACCGTCTGTCAGTGGTTTTGGCATATTGATAATCCCGCCCGGGAAATACCGGTTAGCCTTCATCTCAGGATCATCGGGAACATACCCCGTCAGCAATGCATAAATATAATCAGCCCCTTGTTCGGAATAAGGAATAAACGCATCCAGTAAAAATTGTGGAAATCCGCGATCGTAGGTTCGTGCCCGAACGATATAGCTCAAATCTACCGGCAGCGCGCCATTGTTGAGGTATTTGGCTTCCTGCTCATTGAGATAAGGGGAAGCAAAGACATCATTCAGATTGCCATCCCGTTCGCCGGGTTGCCCGTCGTCCTCCACGGTTGCAAAGACGTAACCGCTCGCCATTGTTTTAGCTTCAGCTTGACTCAGCTCCGGCCCTCCCGGTTTGGTCAGCGTTCGGAACGTCAGATATTTCATGCTGTGGCAGGCCCGACATTTTTCTTCGTAAACCTGCAGACCGCGTCGTAACTGCTCTGTGTCGTATTTGCCGTTCGCACCGCTAAAAGACCACGTCTGCGGTGGCGGTTGCTGCGCACTGAGTACGTTGCTGAAGAACAGACCCAGACTGAGGGTGGTGTACGTTAAAAATCGTCCCATAATGTCAGTCCTGTTTTTCCAGTAAGCGTCGACACGGCAGAACAATCAGAAACCATGCGAAATAGACCAGCGTTGAAAGCTGAGATGCTGCACGGATCCAGCCCTCGTCATGATTAAACCCATCAACTAAATCCGGACCAACCAACGCTTTTGATCCCAGCCAGCCTAAAAAGAAGGCGTTGCCTACCCAAATCCAGAAGCTGACTTTAACCAGCTTGCTATAGTTGCGAAACCGCGCACGTGACGTATCCAGCCAGGGGAGAAAATAGAAAATCAGTACCGAGGCGCACATCGCAGTAATACCCGCCAGCTCATTGGGAAAGCAGCGCAAAATAGAGAAGAAGGGCAGAAAGTACCATTCCGGTGCGACGATGGCCGGCGTGACTGTCGGGTCGGCGGGAATAAAGTTATCGGCGCTGCTGAGATAATGGGGCGCGAAGAAGAGAAACCAGGTAAATAACATTAAAAAGAGAGTGAGTTTAATGGCATCGCTCTCGGTGACGCGAAAATCAAACAGCAGCCGTTGAGACTCTTGTGCGGAAAATGTTTTCTTCATCGCATGGGCAAAAGCCGACTGAACGGTGCGTACATGCCATATCGTCACCGCGACAATCGCGAATGGAATAATAAAGTGAAGCACATAAAAACGCCCAAGTGTTGGTGTACCGGGCGCATATCCACCGACTAAATAGGTATACAGCGAATCCCCGATAAACGGAATTGCCCGGGCAAAACTGGTAATAACCGTGGCTGCCCAGTAGCTTTTTTGCCCCCAAATAAGGCTATAGCCCAGAAAAGCAGTGATCATCAGCAGCACATATAACGTCACGCTGATGGTCCACATCTTCAGATAGGGTTTGCGGTAAACGTTGTAATACATCGCGCGGAAAATATGCAAATAACAGGCAAAGAAAAAGAGTGAAGCGCCAGTTGCATGCATGTTGCGCACCAGTTCACCGTGCCTGACTGAACGCATAATATGAATAATGGAATCAAATGCGGACTCCGCCGTAGGTACGTAGAACATTGCCAGTACAATGCCCGACAGGATTTGGACACCCAGCATCACCAGCAATATCAAACCGATAGCAAATACCCACAGCCCGGAAACGGAGCGGGGAAGCGGAAGGCGAAACTGAAAGTTGCGCCATGACGTCGTTATATCAGAAGTGCTCATATCAGGCATCCTTTGCACCAATACGTACGCTCAGACCATCGGCAGACAAGGTATAGTCCGGGATTGCCAGATTCGCAGTGGCTGGACCGCGCGTCACACGTCCGGAGGTATCAAACTCTGAACCATGACACGGACAGATCCATCCCTGGCCACTGGGGTTGGCGTTAGGAACACACCCTGCATGAGGGCAGTAGCCCTGTATAACCAGCCACTGTGGATGTGCCGCTGTAACCCGTTCGCTATCTGCCTGAGGAGCCAGCAGTAATCGATTATCTGCCTGTTGCGCCGCTGCAATCTCTTGCGGAGTTCGGTGGTGAATGAGGATCAGTTTTCCCTGCCAGATACGCTTCACTGTCTGGCCTGCTGCTACGCCTGCAAGAGAGACATCAATTGGCTCATTTTCTGCCTCGGTTTTATCATCCGGACCCAGTGCTGAGATGAGCGGCCAGGCGGCGGCGGTGACACCCGCCACGCCGACAAATTTTGTCAGTTTGCACAGGCAGTCACGTCGCCCGGTCTGGATCGTTTCACTATCGGGTTTTTTATCCACCACCAGTATTCTCCCTTTATCGTGGCGTTACTGTTTATCGATGCGGGTATAAATATCCTGAAAGCGTTTATCCGCAAGGCCCGGTGCTTTAAACGCGCGGTAGTTGTCGGGCAATACGGCGTCACCGACTTTGATCAGCATGATCATGCCCTGGGCATAGTGGGGTGAGCATTTGATGCCGTAGAAGCCTGCGTTGTCGTATTTGACTTCAATCTCTTCATCGATTTTGCCAATGAAACCGGGATAGCCTGCGGGTGAGAGTTCGGCAATCGAGGCTGCATTGTGGCTCTTATGTTTGCGGATAAACTTCACGCTATCGCCCGGTTGGATCGCCAGATAGTCCGGCTCGTAGACCATTGGCCCACCAGCACCTCGGTTTTTCATCAGCACTTCATGCGTTTGTGCAAAAGCCGTGGAGGTGAAGGCTAACAGGCACAGGATTTGCAGACTTTGCTTAATACATTTCATATCAGTTCCTTTGGTATTTACGCTGGTCGTTGGTAGCGGATGAAGCAGCTCGCCCCATCAGGTGGACGTTCGACAATTGCATCGATGCCAAACCAGCAGTTAAGGTTTTCTCGGGTGAACACTGCAGAAGGATTGCCCTGCATCGCCAGTTGTCCGGCTTTCATCACCATGATGCGATCGCAGAACATTGCGGCATGATTCAGGTCGTGCAGGGCAGCAATAACGGTAAGTTTCTCGCGTTTGACAAGGTTGAGCAGGCCAATCTGATGTTGGATATCGAGATGATTTGTCGGCTCATCCATCAGCAGTACCTGGGGTTGTTGCGCCAACGCCCTGGCTATATGCAGGCGCTGGCGTTCGCCCCCGGAGAATGTATGCCAGCAGCGATGCTGTACGTTTTGCATGGAGACTTTTTCCAGCATCGCTTGCACAATCTCATCGTCAGAACGCGACCATGGCGACAACAGGCTTAGAAATGGTGTGCGGCCAAGAGAAACGGCCTGAATGGCGGTAAGACGCTCGCTGGTTTCTGCCTGTTGTTCAACAAGAGCCACTTTTTGCGCCAAATGGCGCCGCGAATAGCAGTGAACGTCTTTGTTGTTCAGCAAAACCTTGCCTGCGGAGGGTTTCAGTAAACCGGCCAGAAGCGAAATCAGTGATGTTTTCCCGGAACCATTGGGGCCGATAATCCCAACAAACTCCCCGGGAGAAACCTGAAAAGAGACATCATTTACAATTGCCTTGCCTTTCACTTCCCAGTGCAGATTTTGCGCGCAAACCACATGATTGGCCGCATTCGCTCTGCGTAGAGGTGATGTAAAGCATGGGTTAACGGTCATTTGCTCGGATTCCCTCGTATCAATATGAGTGAAAATGCGGGAGCGCCGACCAGGGCGGTGATCACGCCGATTGGCAAAACTTGCCCTGGAAGCAGGGTTCGGGAGATGACATCCGCCACGATGAGAAAAATAGCGCCAATAAAGGCGCTTACGGGCAATAAGCGGTGATGCTGGTTTCCCACCAGTAAACGGGCGGCATGAGGAATGACCAGCCCGACAAAACCAATAGCGCCTACAATCGATACCATAATGGCCGTCATTCCCGTCACTGCGGTAATAAGTACGACGCGGGTGCGTTTAACCGGAATACCCAGCGATGCGGCCGATTCAGCGCCAAAGGAAAATGCATCAAGATGGCGGGCGTAGCAAAAGCAGATAATTATGCCGACCAGCGCAGTTGGGATAGCCAGAACCACATCTGGCCAGCGAACGCCGCTAAGGTTGCCCAGTAGCCAGAACATAATGCCGCGAGCCTGCTCGGCATTGGCTGAGCGGGTGATAATCAGTGAAGTGATGGCATTGAACAACTGTGAGCTGGCAATCCCGGCGAGAATGATTTGCGTGGTGGCGGAACCGTGTTTTCCCCGCGCAGCCATCGCCAGCAGTGCGACAAACAAAAACGCCGTCAAGGCGCCGATAAAGGCGCCGAGAGACATGCTGACGATCCCTGCACCCAGTCCGGTTAATGCAATGAGCACGGCTCCGGTTGACGCTCCGGCGGAAATCCCCAGCAGATAGGGTTCGGCCAGCGCATTACGTAGCAGTGACTGTAACACTACCCCGGAAACCGCCAGACATGCGCCGCAACAGGCGGAAACCAGCGCGCGAGTCAGACGGTAGTTCCAGATAATCCCGGCATCCAACGCGTCCACCATATACTGGGTGTCAAACAGTCGGTTTGCCAGCGTATGGATAACGTGCTGCCACGGAATAAATGTTTCACCGATGGAGATCCCTGCCAGAAGAACGCCACACATCACCACACTGACCCACAGGCTGTGTAGCACTGCCCGGTTTGTTAATTGACGAATGGCCTGGCGCGTCCTGCGTAATTCACTCATTATTTTACGGCTGCCCTGAGTACAAAAGGGCGTTATGCCTGCAAAAGGCATAACGCGCGACGAGGATTAATGAGTGGCTTTTGGATGTGCCAGGCCGTACTGCACCAGCGCATCAGCGAGTTTCTCAAGACCATCGATAGTTCTTATCCCGGCATTCATGGTTTGCACGTCGATCACTGGCAGGTGGTTTTCTTTAACTGCCGGGATCAGGCTGGTGACAGGATCAGACTTGAGGTATTCCATTTTGACTTTCCAGTCATCAGCTGGGAAACGGCGACGTCCCATTTCGCCCAGAACGATAACCGATGGATCCGCTTTGGCGATGGTCTCCCAGCCTACAGTTGGCCACTCTTCGGCGGAATCAATGACGTTTTTCACCCCAAGTGATTGGGCGATCCACGCGGCGGGGCCAAATTTTCCTGCGACATACGGGTCAAGTTGCAGATCGGCGCTGGAGAACCAAAAGACGGCGGAAACGTTGTTGTCCATACCGGTAATTTTGGATTTTGCCGCAGCCTCACGTGCTTTGAGGCTGGCAATCAGTTCATCACCTTTGTCCTGAACATCGAAAATTTTTGCCAGATCTGCGACTTCCTGGTAAACCATGGCGATATCAAACATCCCCTTACGTACACCATCTCCGCCGTCTTCGTTATCTTTGGCACAATCGGCGGGAGCGGTATAAACCGGAACTTTCAATTCGCTGAATTGTTCGTAGGACGCGACCGTACCGGCAGGGCCAATTTGCCATTCAAACTGGCTGGCTACTAAATCTGGCTTTTTAGCAATAATCCCTTCAAAGCTCGGGATGTTCTGTGCAATGACCGCAATTTTATCATTCACCGCCTTGTACTGTTCCGGGACGGGACCGAACCAGAGTGACGTTCCGACAACACGATCGGCCAGACCCAGAGAATAGAGTATTTCAGTGCTATTTTGCCCTACGGTGGTAACTCGCTGGGGAGCTTTATTAAAAGTAATATCCCGGCCACAGTTTTTGATAGTCAGTGGATATTCTGTTTTGGCCGCAGAAGCCATATTACTGGCCAGGAAAAGTGCGGCGCCAGTCAAGGCCAGAAGTGAAAGTTTGGAATAAGAAGAGGTAATGTCAACGTGCATTATAATTGTCCCTTTCATGCCAGAATCTGATCGTCTGGTATATAATTTCGGGACAGGCGCATGACGATAGATGACATCGAATCATGATGTACAGACAAGATAATATGAAAAAAAAGTATATTCTCGTCTACCAGGTCAGGAATCACGATCATTAGTTCGTCAAATAAATCACCCCATGGACCATCCCGTCCACTCAATGTATACAACCTTGACAGTAGGTCTCCTGGCTCGCGGCAATCAGAATATCGGCCTTCCCATAAATAAATCTTTACAGTGACCTATGGTGATTTATTACCATACGAAGATATTCTGTATCCGCTTACAGTTGCGGGGGCAGCTATGGCATAAGATTGAAATAATCCGCACCATATTCCGTTTCAAAATAATAAGTACATTCTGAAATACTGTCATCGGCGAATGTATCGGCATCCAATTATCGCGTCAACCGCTTGAATAAGTAGGGGTATTTGTTTTGCTATTGTTAATTCCTTTAAAAACATAGTGTTATGAGAATATTTTTTAGTGTGTTCTATGTTGATGGTGAATATCAGATAAATTAAATGAGAATTATTTGATTCTGATCAATTAATTTTGCTGCGATAAAAATGACCGGAATTAATAGTGCGGATGCACAATTATTTAATTATTTGCACAATGTCACATTCCGATAGCATATTTCTCCATATGCACAATTTGTTGTTCTCCACCTTCATCTAAAAGCTCGGTGAAATGATGGCGTAGCCAAAACGGATAACCGCCAGGTAAAAAATGATGGGTGTGCAGGTAGAGTGTTTTATATTGTTGACGCAGGCAAAATTGTTCTGCCAATGAAACTAACTGACCGCCTATTCCCTGGCGACGATAATTTTGTTCAACGTAACAACGACAAATCTCAGCGGTTGTAGATAAATTATAACGCCCACGTAATGTCGATATTCTGTCATCGTACTGGCATACCGCCAGCGTGGCGATAAGCTGTTGTTGTTCATCCCATACGCCGATCAACAGATTTCGTGGCTGGTGAATGTATTGTGAACGTAACGCTAACACATCCTGACTTGAGTCGGGGAGTGGCCTGTTGGCATTAAAATAGAGATTCAGATGCCGGATAATAAACGATTGCACGGCTGGAATATCAGTCTCGGTGATTTCGCGATAGACAAATGTAGAGTCAGATTTCATGGCTACAGGTATCGTCAGAGAGCAGGAGAGATGATGATAACAACTCAGACGTGTTTACAGAAGAGAAGTGTTACCGGCAGGCAAGAGCATGCCGGTAACAGATGAACATTAAATATCCGCCAACGCTGCGTCGCGGTTCGGGAAGAATGCCAGACGGCCCGGGATCGGTTGGATGCCCGCGCGCGCCATCGTGCGCAGCGGCTGGAATTCCAGATTGCTGATGCGTAATTCACAGCCTTCCGGAAGACGTTTTACAAAACGCTGGAAGGCGTCAAGGCCACCAGCATCCAGTACCGGTACAGCGTCCCATTTCAGCACCACAATGCGTTTGCCTTCAATACGAGACTCGAGATCGGTAAATAGTCCCTCAGCTGCGGCAAAGAACAGTGGGCCAATCACGCGCAGTACCAGCACATCATCCGGTACAACCACGTTCACCGGTGCCAGACGGGTCATGCGGGCAATACGGCGCATAAACAACAGGGAGGCAAGAACGATACCGACGCTGATGGCGACCACCATATCGAACAGAACTGTCAGCGACATACACATCAGCATGACGATGATATCGTCTTTCGGTGCGTGGCGCAGCAGATCCACCACTTTATGGGCTTCGCTCATGTTCCACGCCACCATCAACAGCAGTGCAGCCATTGCCGAGAGGGGTAACCAGGAGAGCAACGGCGCTAACACCAGCAGAGCGAGGATCACAAGAATTGCGTGGATGACTGCGGAAACTGGTGAGGTTGCCCCGGCACGGACGTTAGCCGCAGAGCGGGCAATTGCAGCGGTAGCCGTTATGCCGCCAAAGAACGGTGCGACAATATTCCCCAGGCCCTGACCAATCAGTTCACTGTTGGCTTTGTGTTTGGTTCCGGTCATACCGTCGAGCACCACGGCGCACAACAGGGATTCAATTGCCCCCAGCATCGCCATAGAGAAAGCCGCGGGTAACAGTGCCTGTAATGAACTCCAGCTTAGCGTGAAGTCTGAATCCGGCAGGTTCCACGGCAATACCAGTTGCGGCAACAGTTGTGGGATACCGTTACCCTGGGAACCGTCAGCCAGAATATAGTGGAACTGAGAACCGATGGTCGCCACATGGCCGCCCATCAGGTTAACAATGCCCATCACCGCACAACCGGCCAGCAGTGCAGGAAGATGGCCTGGCAGACGGATCCCCAGACGAGGCCAGAAAATCAGGATCCCAAGCGTGACCACACCAATAGCGGCATCGCCGAGGTTGATGGTCGGTAATGCCATAAACAGTGCACCTACCTTTTGCAGGTAGTGCTCCGGTACATGAGCCATTTGCAGACCAAGAAAGTCTTTAATCTGCATGGTACCGATGGTGATACCAATACCGGATGTAAAACCTAAGGTGACAGACACGGGGATATATTCGATCAGGCGACCAAAGCGGGCGAGGCCGAAAAGGATCAGAAATATCCCGGACATGAGCGTGGCAACCAACAGGCCTGCCAATCCGAACTGCTGCGATACCGGATACAGGATCACCACGAAGGCGGCGGTCGGACCAGAAACGCTAAAGCGTGACCCCCCGGTGAGGGCAATAACAATCCCAGCAACGGCTGAGGTATACAAGCCGTACTGTGGCGCAACGCCGCTGCCAATTGCCAGTGCCATCGCCAGCGGGATAGCAATGATCCCAACGGTTATCCCGGCGATCAAATCACGGGTAAAGCGTGAGACGGTATATTTTTCTTTCCAGCAAGCGTCGATGAGAGCGCGGAAAGGCATCACATGTGAGGAAAGTAATCTGTTCACAATAATGTTTCATCCATGAGCGCATCATCTGTCAACTAAATGGCAGGTGAAGGAGGCATAAGTCATACAAATAAATGTTGCAGATAAAAAAACCCGCCGCAGCGGGTTTTTGAGCCGGGCTCGATTAATGCTCGAACATAGCAGAGATGGATTCTTCGTTGCTGATACGACGAATCGCTTCGGCCAGCATACCCGACAGGGTCAACGTACGCACGTTCGGCAGTGCTTTGATTTCATCAGTCAGTGGAATGGTGTCACAGACAACGACTTCATCAATCACAGAGTTGCGCAGGTTGTTTGCCGCATTGCCTGAGAAGATCGGGTGGGTAGCGTAAGCGAATACGCGTTTTGCACCACGTTCTTTCAGCGCTTCTGCTGCTTTGCACAGCGTACCGCCGGTATCGATCATATCATCAACCAGCACGCAGTCACGACCTGCTACGTCACCAATGATGTGCATCACCTGAGAAACGTTCGCACGTGGGCGACGTTTATCGATGATAGCCATATCGGTATCGTTCAGCAGCTTAGCGATAGCACGGGCACGCACGACGCCACCGATGTCCGGAGAAACCACAATTGGGTTGTCCAGATTCAGCTGCAGCATGTCTTCTAACAGAATTGGGCTACCGAATACGTTATCAACCGGTACATCAAAGAAGCCCTGGATCTGTTCAGCATGCAGGTCAACGGTGAGGACGCGGTCAACGCCAACGCTGGACAGGAAGTCCGCGACGACTTTTGCGGTAATCGGTACACGAGCGGAACGTACGCGACGATCCTGACGTGCATAGCCGAAGTAAGGAATAACGGCGGTGATACGGCCTGCGGAAGCACGGCGCAGAGCATCGACCATAACGACCAATTCCATCAGGTTGTCGTTAGTAGGGGCACAAGTGGACTGGATGATGAAAATATCACCACCGCGTACATTTTCATTAATTTGTACGCTGACTTCGCCGTCGCTAAAGCGACCTACAGCGGCGTCGCCGAGTGAAGTGTACAGGCGGTTGGCAATACGTTGTGCTAGTTCCGGGGTGGCGTTACCAGCAAAAAGCTTCATATCAGGCACGAGAAGAACCTCAGGCATGCGTCCATTGGTGGAAAGAATCTGCCGAAAACTGTGCGGGCCAGGCAGTATCCTCTCCAGGCGGTGTATTAAAGAGCGCGATGCAACGTCTGGAACAGGGTGACGTTGTCACCGCAACTCAGCTTGCCCGGCTTACTCATCGTCATTCACGTTTCATGTCTGCTGGCATCAATGATTCACACCGTCACATTTTGTATGCTTCCGGGGATTCGCCATCTTACCATTTTCCTGAAACCCGAATGATTTAAAGTAACGCTCTGTGCAATGGGGAGAGGTTGACACCTTTCGCCACAAAGCCTTGGAGCCATTCCGGGGCTTGCTCAAGCACCTGGCGAGCACGGGACTCTGTGTCAAATTCAGCAAAGACACAAGCCCCTGTACCAGTCAGGCGCGACGGCGCGTATTCTAACAGCCAGGAAAGCGCTGCATCAACCTCGCGAAAACGTTTTCTTGCGATAACCTCGCAATCATTGCTGAATTCACATTTTAGTAACGTTTCTATTGACCTTTTTGGCGTGTTGCGCGGCAGTTGCGGATCTTTAAAAATAAACGGTGTTGGAATGCTGACGCCAGGATGGGCGACCAGATACCATTTTTCGGGGGGATTAACCGGTGTAAGGACTTCGCCTACACCTTCGGCGAAAGCGGCCTGTCCGCGCACGAATACCGGTACGTCGGCGCCTAACGTTAATCCAATCGCCGCCAGCTCATCTTGTGACAGCCCACAACCCCAAAGATGATTTAGCGCAACCAGCACGGTAGCGGCATTCGATGAGCCACCTCCAAGACCGCCGCCCATCGGCAGACGTTTCTTAATACTGATGTCAGCGCCGCTTCCTGTGGGCAGGCGCCCACTCCCAGCGGCGGTTTTCATCAGTAAACGTGCTGCGCGAACGATTAGGTTATCTTCATGCTCCACGCCTTCAACTGCGGTTAGCAGGTGAATTTCACCGTCGCTACGCACATCGATAGTGATGTCGTCACCATAATCGAGAAACTGGAACAGCGTCTGTAGCGTGTGGTAACCATCTGCACGTTGTCCAGTAATGTACAAAAACAGATTCAGTTTTGCCGGGGAGGGCCAGTGGGTCATCATTTCACAATCCAGTTATCCATTTTCAACTTAATGCGTTGAGCGCCGTCCGACAGTTCCATATTAGCGGGCATAGCGGGCTGCGTTTTACTGTCATAGCTGCTATAGACCACTTTCCAGTTCTTACCGTCCTGACTGTAGTTCACTTCACTCAGACGGTATTTCTCATCGAGTTTGTAATCAGTAGCCTCGCCAGGCAGACCGAGGATCCACTGACGCAGACTGTTTAAAGGAATTGGCATTCCGGTCAATTTACCGATCATCTCTTCGGCGTCGTCAGCGGTGTAATGCTTACCTTTGTTATCGACAAGCTCTACATTGCCTGGCTGGGCATTCAGCTCCAGTTCGGTGCTGCCCAGTGGGTTAGTCAACAAAAGACGATAGCGATCCTGACCGGTTTGCTGCCAGAAAAAGCGGGCATAGACTTTCTGCTGGTCGGAAATGTAGGCAAACGCGCCGCGCGTCTGATACTGATGTAGTGCGCGCACTTCCTGCTGGTGTTGACGCCATTCTGGGGAGTCGGGGCTTTTGCCAGGACCTTTCGGCGCGTTGAGCGTACAGGCGGTGAGGACCAGACTTGCCAGCGGCAGCAGGCGGATCAAGCGAAAATCAGGCAGGGTCATAATGATGACAAATCCTTGTAGTACGGTGCAATAATTGCCTGATGGCGCTACGACTCATCAGGCCTACAAACTCAACCCGTAGGCCGGATAAGGCTAATTTTTAGCCATCCGGCAAAATCTTGCCATCGGTTGCAGTTATAACCCTTAATGCTAGCGCCGAGCGGGTATATCGTCTACGTTCACGTTATCTTAATTTAAACCGTAAGCTATTACTCCAAAAGGGGGCTGTCTCTTTTATTGACCGCACGCATCCTGTATGATGCCCCCAGTCTAACCTTATCAACGCTGGTACTATTCCCGCACACATGACCCTTTTAGCGCTTGGTATTAACCATAAAACGGCACCTGTATCGCTGCGAGAACGCGTAACGTTTTCGCCGGACACGCTCGATCAGGCGCTGGACAGCCTGCTTGCGCAGCCAATGGTGCAGGGCGGGGTGGTGCTGTCGACGTGTAACCGTACGGAGCTTTACCTCAGCGTCGAGGAGCAGGATAACCTGCAAGAGGCGCTGATTCGTTGGTTGTGTGAATACCATAATCTGAATGAAGACGATCTGCGCAGCAGCCTTTACTGGCACCAGGACAACGACGCCGTCAGCCATTTGATGCGTGTTGCCAGCGGCCTGGATTCGCTGGTGCTCGGTGAGCCACAAATTCTGGGTCAAGTGAAAAAAGCGTTTGCGGATTCGCAAAAAGGTCACCTGAACGCCAGTGCGCTGGAACGCATGTTCCAGAAATCCTTCTCGGTTGCCAAGCGCGTTCGAACTGAAACCGATATCGGCGCCAGCGCGGTATCCGTTGCTTTTGCCGCCTGTACACTGGCGCGTCAGATATTTGAATCTCTTTCCACGGTGACCGTGCTGTTGGTCGGCGCAGGTGAAACCATCGAGCTGGTGGCGCGTCATCTGCGTGAACACAAAGTGAAGAAGATGATTATTGCCAACCGCACGCGTGAACGCGCACAGGTTCTGGCAGATGAGGTCGGTGCCGAGGTGATCTCACTGAGTGAAATCGACGAGCGTTTGCAGGACGCCGATATCATTATTAGTTCCACAGCCAGCCCACTACCGATTATCGGTAAAGGAATGGTGGAACGCGCGCTTAAAAATCGCCGCAATCAGCCGATGCTGCTGGTCGATATCGCTGTACCGCGCGATGTTGAGCCGGAAGTTGGCAAACTGTCTAACGCCTACCTGTATAGCGTTGACGACCTGCAAAGTATCATTTCGCATAACCTGGCGCAGCGCAAAGCGGCGGCAGTGGAGGCTGAGACGATCGTTGAGCAGGAAACCAGCGAGTTTATGGCCTGGCTGCGCGCCCAGAGCGCAAGTGAAACCATCCGCGAATACCGCAGTCAGTCAGAACAGGTTCGTGATGAACTGACCGCCAAAGCGTTGGCTGCTCTTGAACAGGGCGGTGATGCGCAAGCTATTATGCAGGATCTGGCCTGGAAACTGACTAACCGCCTGATCCATGCACCAACCAAATCACTTCAACAGGCTGCCCGTGACGGGGATAGTGAACGCCTGAATATTCTGCGCGACAGCCTCGGGCTGGAGTAGCAGCACACCAATCTCATTTTTTACAGGGTGCATTTACGCCTATGAAGCCTTCTATCGTTGCCAAACTGGAAGCCCTGCATGAACGCCATGAAGAAGTTCAGGCGCTGCTCGGCGATGCGGGAACTATCGCAGACCAGGAACGCTTTCGTGCATTGTCGCGCGAATATGCCCAATTAAGCGATGTATCTCGCTGTTTTACGGACTGGCAACAGGTTCAGGATGATATCGAAACGGCACAGATGATGCTCGACGATCCTGAAATGCGTGAGATGGCGCAGGATGAACTGCGCGAAGCAAAAGAAAAATGTGAACAGCTGGAACAGCATCTGCAGGTTCTGCTGCTGCCAAAAGATCCGGATGATGAACGCAACGCGTTCCTGGAAGTTCGCGCGGGTACCGGCGGCGATGAGGCCGCACTGTTTGCCGGCGATCTGTTCCGTATGTACAGCCGTTACGCTGAATCACGCCGTTGGCGCGTCGAGATCATGAGCGCCAATGAAGGTGAACATGGCGGTTACAAAGAAATTATTGCCAAGGTGAGCGGCGACGGTGTGTATGGTCGTCTGAAGTTCGAGTCTGGTGGTCACCGTGTACAGCGCGTACCGGCCACGGAATCGCAGGGGCGTATTCATACCTCCGCCTGTACGGTAGCGGTGATGCCGGAACTGCCAGAGGCCGAACTGCCGGACATCAACCCGGCCGATTTGCGTATTGACACCTTCCGTTCATCGGGGGCGGGTGGTCAGCACGTTAACACCACCGACTCGGCAATCCGTATTACCCACTTGCCGACCGGTATTGTGGTGGAGTGCCAGGACGAACGTTCGCAGCATAAAAACAAAGCGAAAGCGATGTCGGTGCTGGGGGCGCGTATTCGTGCAGCCGAAGTGGCAAGACGTCAGCAGGCAGAAGCTTCTGAGCGTCGTAACCTCTTGGGTAGCGGCGATCGCAGCGATCGTAACCGCACCTATAACTTCCCGCAGGGGCGCGTGACAGACCATCGCATCAATCTGACGCTTTACCGTCTGGACGAAGCGATGGAAGGTAAGCTGGACATGCTCATTGAGCCAATTGTCCAGGAATATCAAGCCGACCAACTGGCGGCATTGTCCGAGCAGGATTAATGGACTATCAGCACTGGCTGCGTGAGGCGATAAGCCAATTACAGGACAGCGAAAGCCCGCGCCGTGACGCCGAGATCATACTCGAGCATGTCACTGGCAAGGGGCGGACTTTTATTCTGGCATTTGGCGAAACGGAATTAACCGGGGCGCAGCGTGAACAGCTGGACTCTCTGGTGGCGCGCCGCCAGCGGGGAGAGCCTGTGGCACACTTGACCGGTATTCGCGAGTTCTGGTCGCTGCCGCTGTTTGTTTCTCCGGCAACGCTAATACCGCGCCCGGATACCGAATGTCTGGTTGAACAGGCGTTGGCGCGTCTACCAGCCTCGCCGTGTCGTATTCTTGATTTGGGGACCGGCACGGGGGCAATTGCGCTGGCGTTGGCTACCGAGCGCCCGGATTGCGCGGTAACTGCAGTTGACCGCATGCCAGATGCTGTTGATCTGGCGACGCGTAACGCACAGCACCTGACCGTCAGTAATGTTCGCGTATTGCAAAGCAACTGGTTTAGCGCCCTGCAGGGGGAACAGTTTGACATGATTGTCAGCAATCCGCCGTATATCGATGAGCAGGACCCGCACCTGGCGCAAGGCGATGTGCGCTTTGAGCCGTTATCAGCACTGGTGGCGGGCGATCATGGTCTTGCAGATATTGTGCATATCATCGACCAGTCGCGCAGCGTATTAATTCCCGGTGGTTACCTGTTACTGGAACATGGCTGGCAGCAGGGGCAGGCAGTGCGCGATGCTTTTCTTCGCGCGGGTTACCAGGCTGTTGAAACCTGTCGCGACTACGGCGGCAACGAACGAATTACGTTCGGACACACCGCATTATGACTACATTCAGCGTGCTACTTAGCATTCATCTTATCAGCATCGCGCTTTCTGTCGGTCTGTTAACGTTACGTTTCTGGTGGCGTTATACCGACGGACGCCTTGCATCTGCGCGCTGGTCGCGTATTGTGCCACCGATCATTGATACCGTTTTATTACTTAGCGGCGTGGCGTTGATCGTTAAAACGCACATCCTGCCATTCACCGGGCAGGGGACATGGCTGACTGAAAAGCTGTTTGGGGTTATCATTTACATCGTTTTGGGTTTTATTGCGCTCGATTATCGTCGGGCGCGCAGCCAGCAGGCGCGATTAATCGCTTTTCCGCTGGCGCTGGTGGTGCTGTACATCATCATTAAACTCGCCACCACAAAAATACCGTTACTGGGGTAAGTCATGAGGTCGTTAGCTGATTTCGAATTTAATAAAGCGCCATTGTGCGAAGGAATGATCCTGGCATCGGAATCTATCCGCCTGGATTTCCCTACACAGTCTGTCTATGCCGAACTGGAACGTCTGGCAAGTCTGGCGCATGAAGAAATTAGCCAGCTCCTGTCTCAGGATGAGCAACTGGAAAAACTGCTGGCACTTTTTTACGGCGAATGGGGGTTTACGGATACCCGCGGCGTCTATCGTCTTTCTGATGCACTATGGCTCGACCAGGTTCTGAAAAATCGCCAGGGTAGCGCTGTGTCGCTTGGCGCAATCTTATTGTGGATTGCCAATCGGCTTGATCTCCCGCTGGTCCCGGTGATTTTCCCGACGCAGTTAATTCTGCGTATTGAATCGCTGGATGGCGAAATGTGGCTGATCAATCCGTTCAATGGCGAAACGTTAAATGAGCACACTCTGGAAGTGTGGCTGAAGGGGAATATCAGCCCGGTTGCTGAGTTATTTAACGAAGATCTGGATGAAGCGGATAATGCGGAAGTGATCCGCAAACTGCTCGATACGCTGAAATCTTCGCTAATGGAAGAGCGTCAAATGGAGCTGGCACTACGCGCCAGCGAAGCGTTATTGCAGTTTAATCCTGAAGACCCGTATGAAATACGCGATCGCGGATTGATTTACGCGCAACTGGAATGTGAACATGTTGCATTAAATGATTTAAGTTATTTCGTTGAGCAGTGTCCGGAAGACCCGATCAGCGAAATGATCCGTGCGCAGATCAATACTATTTCGCACAAACAAATTGTATTGCATTGATTAATGACACTTTACCTACCGTTTAAGGCGATCCTATGAAACAAAAAGTGGTTAGCATTGGCGACATCAACGTGGCAAATGACCTGCCGTTCGTGCTGTTTGGCGGAATGAACGTGCTGGAATCCCGCGATCTGGCGATGCGCATTTGTGAGCACTACGTAACCGTTACTCAAAAACTGGGTATCCCTTACGTGTTCAAAGCCTCCTTTGATAAAGCTAACCGTTCTTCCATCCACTCATACCGTGGACCAGGCCTTGAAGAAGGGATGAAAATCTTCCAGGAACTGAAGCAAACTTTTGGCGTAAAAGTGATCACCGACGTTCATGAAGCCAGCCAGGCACAGCCAGTTGCTGACGTTGTGGATGTAATTCAGCTTCCGGCATTCCTTGCTCGTCAGACCGATCTGGTGGAAGCCATGGCGAAGACCGGTGCCGTTATCAACGTGAAAAAACCGCAGTTCGTAAGCCCTGGTCAAATGGGTAACATCGTGGATAAATTCCATGAAGGCGGTAACGATAAAGTTATTCTGTGCGATCGTGGTGCCAATTTTGGTTACGACAACCTGGTTGTGGATATGCTGGGCTTTAGCGTGATGAAAAAAGTTTCCGGCAACTCTCCGGTTATTTTTGACGTCACTCACGCACTGCAGTGCCGCGATCCGTTTGGCGCAGCTTCCGGCGGTCGTCGTGCGCAGGTTACCGAACTGGCGCGCGCTGGTATGGCGGTAGGTCTGGCTGGTCTGTTTATTGAAGCACACCCGGATCCAGCGAATGCGAAATGTGATGGTCCGTCCGCGCTGCCGCTGGCGAAGCTGGAACAGTTCCTGACGCAGATTAAAGCGATTGATGATCTGGTGAAAAGTTTCGACGAACTGGATACTGAAAACTAAACTGCGGTTTTTGTCTGCCGGATAACACGCCTGAGCGTTTTATCCGGCCTGCAAAACCAGGCATGTAAGCCCGATATGCGTTAACGCTTATCGGGCTTTTTTACACGGTCAGGCAAATATCGTCATCAGATAGGCGATGAAAAGTGCCAGATGTGCCGCACCGTTTAGCACGTTAGTGCGCCCCGTTGAGAAGGAAATATGGCACAGCACCAACGAAGAAACCATCACGATCATCTCTGGCGCGCCTAAGCCAAATACCAGATCGTTCCCCGTCGCCCATGCAATCAGTGTCACCACCGGTACTGTCAGTGAGATGGTGGCTAATACTGAGCCGAAGAACAAATTCATCGCACGCTGTACTTGATTGCTGAGCACCGCTTTTAGTGCTCCCAGCCCTTCCGGGGAGAGGATCAACAGAGCAACCAGGAAACCGGTAAAGGCGACCGGTGCATTCAACTCAGTTAACAGAGTCTCCAGAGGATTGGCATTCATTTTGGTCACGGCGATGACCGCAATTAAATGGATGATAAGCCAGGCCGCATGCCACATATTGCTGTGTGCTGATGGTTTACCGTGATGCGGATCGTCGTCGTCGCTTTCATCCTCATGCTCGTAAATAAACAAGCTCTGGTGTGTTTTGGTCTGAATCAGCAGAAATACGCCATACATTGCCGCAGAGATTAACGCTACCAGCAGCGCTTGCGCGGTAGTGAAGTTTGCTTCCGGCAATGCCATCGGGAAGACCAACACAATAATAGCCAGCGGGAACAAAGCAATTAAATACTGCTTAATTCCAAACAGGTTCATATACTGAGTGGCAAATTTTTGTCCACCCAGCAGTAATGAAAAACCGACCAGACCGCCGGTAACAATCATAATGATGGAGTAGAGCGTATCGCGCATTAGCGTCGGTGCGGCATCACCAGTTGCCATTAATGCGGAAATTAAACTAACTTCAAGAATAACTACCGAAAGGCTCAGGATTAACGAGCCATAAGGTTCGCCCAGACGGTGGGCTAATACGTCAGCATGACGGACAACGCTAAAAGCGCTGCTTAATATACCAACAAGGGCAAGAGCATTAATGCCTATGACCACTGGTAGTGACTGACTGCTCCCCCATAAGAACAGGACTACCAGCGCCAAAATCGGGAAGACGAGCGAGGTCTCCTTGTGGCGGGGTTTAACCGCCTCATGTGCATGTGTCATTTAATTAATTCTCCATCTCTGCAGGTATTTATAATTATAAATGTATTAAAGAATGTAAAAAATAACAGATCTCTCGGTATTTCCGATCTGTTTTTACGTAATTTTACGGCATGAGTCAGTTTTTGCCTCAAAGTGAGTAAAATCGTTTATCTTGTTTATAGAGTGTTTAAATAACAAAGTGTTAGCTTCCATTGGGCACAAAAATTGACAATGATAATGATGCAAATACTCGGACAATTGGGGTCATCGGAACAGGATATAAAGTGCCGTTGAGCCTTTGTTGTCTTGCAAGCTGTCGGTGAATTGCCTATTGTCCTGGTATTGGTTTCAAAATGAGCAGTAAAAAAGCCCGGAAGGCGTCAAAAGTTGTCGCAGGGAAGTCGCAGTGGCGGAGGTGTAAGGTGTTAACGCGTGATTTTTTGTTGAATGCCGACTGTAAAACGGCATTTGGTACAATTGAAGAATCACTACTCTGGTCAGCGGAACAACGGGCAGCCTCACTGGCAGCCACGCTCTCTTGCCGACCTGATGATGGACCGGTGTGGATCTTTGGTTATGGATCGTTGATGTGGAACCCGGCTTTAGAGTTTGAAGAGTCCTGTACCGGGACGTTGGTTGGCTGGCATCGGGCTTTTTGTCTGCGTCTGACGGCGGGGCGAGGAACGGCGTGTCAGCCAGGACGTATGCTGGCTCTGAAGGAGGGCGGGCGCACGACCGGTGTCGCATATCGCTTACCGGATGCCACCCTGGAACAAGAGCTTTCCCTGCTGTGGAAGCGTGAAATGATTACTGGCTGTTATCTTCCAACCTGGTGTCAGCTGGCGCTGGATGATGGCAGGACGGTCAATGCGCTGGTCTTTATTATGGATCCGCGTCACCCACTGTTTGAGTCCGATACCCGAGCGCAGGTCATCGCGCCGCTTATCGCTGCCGCCAGTGGGCCATTAGGGACTAACGCACAGTATTTGTTCTCACTGGAACAAGAGCTTTCCAGATTGGGAATGAAGGATGATTGTCTTAACGATCTGGTGATAACCGTCAAAAGATTGTTGGGTGAGGATCTGCCGGAAGGAGTTATGCGACCAGGATATGCGTAAGCGAGGTCCCGCTTACCTGTAAGATGCCCGATAAGCGTATGCGCTATCGGGCATCTTACAATCAGGCTGCAATATAACTGATTGAGTGCTCCAGCGACTGGCTGTGACTGTCGATCAGCACATTCCAGACGCCTGTGTACGGTACGGTCAGCCACGCGTTATCACGATCCTGCACGCTTAAAATGTCAGTCTGCATGTCTTTGACGTGATTTTTCTCGCTCATCAGGTGGATGTGACAGCGCTCAGAGCAGCGCACAACCACCGTATCTCCACCAAATAACTTTAAACTTGCCTTCACTAATGCCATTTTTCACCCCGTTCTTGAAAACAACGTACTCTCTTTCGAAAGTGCTGCGTGATGTTGTTCACATTTCACTCATTGCATAACACCAAAGGGGGAGTAACAGGATGCTGATTTTGATCAAAAAATGGCATAACGATTAAACAAAAATGACAAAATACCTCAGAAGCGTTGAAAGGGCGTGCTAACTTTCAGTGAAACCACGCCCATGTAAGATTAAATCGGGGAATAGCTGCTCCTGGTAGTGCGCTTGCCTGAAACTTAGCGAATCAGAAGGTCAGAACCTTATCTGCCGCCAGCGTCCACTGTGCCAGTTCTACCAGCGTACCGACTTCCACTCCGTCGATTAATGGCAATGCGGTGATCCCGCGTCCATCGGTACAGGTTTTGCAGAGTTTTACCGGCACATTTTGCGCGGTCAGAATCTCCAGCATTTGCTGAATATTGTAGCCTTCCGCAGGTTTTTGCCCACGTAACCCAGCCGTCACTGCGTCCGACATCAAAAACAGACGTAGCTCCAGGCTACTCTCCTGTTCGCGCAGCGCAATGGCCAGACGCAGACTATTGAATAACGATTCGCTTCCATAGGCCGCACCGTTCGCGATGATCACAATCTTTTGCATTTTGACTCCGGTTGTCAGGGGACAGGATTACTCATCAGCATCTATGTTACTCCGTGTTGTTTGTATGGAAAAGGAAGCATGAGTAAAGGGGCGGGTCACAAGTACTTTTCGTCCAGGGATAATCCGGAAAAGAGAGAGCAGGGCTGCAAATATTGCGTGAAAACGCTATGGTTTAGGATATGTATGCCGCTGTAATTTATTGATGTAAGAAACAACTGACGTTTTGAGCCGTATAGTCTGTAGTCCGCTGTATCTCCTCCTACTCTTGCCGCCGGCAGGCGGTATTGCCAGCGCACACCCTTCCTTTCTTCAGAAAGCTGAAAACCCTTTCGACAATAATAATGATGGTCTGCCTGACCTTGGCATGGCACCGGAGTCCAGGGCAGGAGAAAAGCATTTTGCTGAAATGGTTAAAGCGTTTGGCGAAGCCAGTATGACCGACAACGGGCTTGATACGGGCGAGCAGGCGAAGCAGTTCGCGTTTGGCCAGGTGCGTGACACGGTGAGTGAACAGGTTAATCAGCAGCTTGAATCATGGCTTTCTCCCTGGGGAAGAGCCAGCGTTGGGCTCCAGATTGATAATGAGGGCAGTTTTAGCGGCAGTCGTGGTAACTGGTTTATACCCTGGCAGGATAATCAGCGTTACCTTACCTGGAGCCAGTTGGGGCTGACTCAACAGGATGAGGGATTAGTCAGTAATGTGGGTATCGGACAACGCTGGGTGCGGGACGGTTGGTTGCTGGGCTACAACACCTTTTACGATAACCTGTTGGATGAAAATCTGTCCCGGGGCGGATTGGGGGCAGAAGCGTGGGGAGAGTATCTGCGCTTATCCGCGAATTACTATCAACCGTTCTCTGCCTGGCAGGAGCGTTCAGCGACGCAAGAGCAGCGGATGGCGCGTGGGTATGACCTTACCGCCCTGATGCGGGTGCCATTTTATGAGCACCTCAATACCAGTGTCAGCGTTGAACAATATTTCGGCGATCGGGTGGATCTGTTTCATTCCGGAGCCGGATACCACAACCCTGTAGCGGTCAAACTGGGGCTAAGCTATACGCCGGTCCCACTGATAACATTGACCGCACAGCACAAGCAGGGGGAAAGTGGAGTGAGTCAAAATAACCTTGGATTAAACCTCAATTATCGTTTTGGCGTCCCGCTGAAAAAACAGCTGATGGTCAGTGAAGTGGCGAGCAGCCAGTCACTGCGTGGCAGTCGTTATGACTTTCCGCAACGTGATAATCTGCCAACGATGGAATATCGCCAACGCAAATCTCTTTCCGTCTTTTTGGCAACGCCGCCCTGGGATCTCAAACCGGGTGAAACGGTGGTACTGAAGCTTGAGGTCCGTAGTCTGCATGGTATTCGCCATCTGGCGTGGCAGGGGGATACGCAGGCACTGAGCTTAACGGCCGGGACAAATACCCACAGTGCGGAAGGCTGGACGATTATTATGCCGAAGTGGGACGGTAGCGAAGGGGCAACAAACCGCTGGCGGTTGTCAGTGGTAGTGGAAGACGGGCAGGGCCAGCGTGTCTCTTCCAATGAGATCACGCTATCGCTGGCCGAACCGTTCATCACCGTGTCGGAAAATGATCCTCGTTAAAATACTTCAGGAACTCATTATCAGAATATACGTTCCTGATGCACCCACACCGCTGCTTCAACGCGTGATTTGAGTTTCATCTTCTTCAGCATATGCTTAACATGCACTTTTACCGTGCTTTCGGTGATGTCCAGACGACGGGCAATCATCTTGTTTGGTAGGCCCTGGGCAATCAGCTTCAGAATGTCGCGCTCGCGTGGCGTCAACTGGGTAACGTCCCGGTCGGAAGTCGCACGGTTCGCCCGCAGACTGGCAGCCAGAACAGGTGTCAGGGCTTCGCTTAGTACCATTTCACCTGCTGCTGCCTGCTGCAACGCTTTCAGCAGATCTTCCGGTTCCATGTCTTTTAGCAGATAGCCATCTGCGCCGCGTTTCAGTGCGGTAACAACGTCTTCTTCATGGTTAGATACGCTGAAAACCACGATGCGGCCGGAAAGTGATTTTTCTCGCAACTTATCGAGTGTTTCCAGACCGTTCATTCCGGGCATGTTCAGATCCAGCAGAATCAGATCCGGATCAAGGGATTCAGCCAGCTCGATACCCTGCTCGCCATTACTGGCTTCACCGACCACGGTAATATCGGGCGCCATGCTGACAAGCTGTTTTACACCGGTTCGTAGCATCGGATGATCGTCGATCAACAGGATGGTTGCCGGTTCCTGATTACTCATGGGTATCTCCTTGGACATCTGTGAAGTTTGTTTCGGGAATAAAAGTGACAGTAACTTCAGTACCGCCTGTCTCGCGACGGCGAACGCGGCAATCGCCGCGCAAGCTCTGCGCACGGTCACGCATTATTATCATGCCGTAGTGGTTACTGCGTTCGGCGTTTTCCGGTACGCCGCAGCCGTTATCTTGTACAGTCAGTTTGACCTGCTTGCCATTTTGCACCACCGTCACGATAACGTCATCGGCCTGGGAGTGTTTAAGGGCATTACTCAGGGCTTCGCGGGCAATTTGCAGCAAGTGAATCGCCTGATGGGAAGGCACCAGACGTGGTGGCAATTGATAATCCAGCTTCACCGTAAAGCCAAAGCGGGCGCTGTATTCCTGACAGCTGGCTTCCAGCGCAGGCCGCAATCCAGGTTCCGTTAGCTGCAAACGGAAGGTGGTTAACAGTTCGCGCAACTGCGCCCACGAGGCGTTCAGTTCGTTACGTATTTGACTCAACAGCTCGCGGCTGTTTTCTGGTAGCGCGTCACCCTGCATCTGCAAGCAACTGACCTGCATTTTCATACAAGAGAGAGATTGTGCAATAGAATCATGCAGTTCGCGAGCAATGGTGGCACGCTCCTCCATAACAATCAACTGCTGCTGGCGCTCCTGGTGCCTGTCCAGCGCCAGCGTAGCGGTCAGTTGTTCAACCAGCGTGTCCACCAGTTGCTGTTGGTCGTGGCTGAGATGGCGTCCGTATGGCAAGGTGGCGAGCAGAATACCGTACTGGGTATGTGCATCGGTTAGCCGCCATTTCAGCGTAATTCCCCCGTCAATTGCGGGTTGAATGCCGCGTGGACACAGGTGACACCCTTTTTCATCACAGCTGACAGTAGACTGACAGGTAAACTCCTGATGGTTATCTTCATCCTCCAGATCGTAAACCCGCAGTTCAATATCATGCAGTAATGTTAAATTTTGCAGGCCGTTGAGTACCGGGGAAAGGCGTTCACAAAGTGGTATCTGGGAGTGCAGACGACGATTAGCTTGCCACAGGAAAGAGAGGATCTGATTTTTATGTTCCAGACCTGCTGTTTTCTCCTGGACCCGCTGTTCCAGTACCGCGTAACTTTCGGCCAGTTCCTCTGACATATTATTCAGTGCCGATCCCAGTGCGGCCATTTCATTACGGCCACTGATATGTGCGCGTTGGGTGAAGTCGCGCTGACTGACTGCACGAGCCATCGCCAGCAGTTGTTTCCACGGCTGCAACAGGCGCACGCGTAGCCAGATAATGGTGAAGACCAGCAGCAATGCCATAAATATCGCCATCAGGCGATGCAGCATGACCACGCGTTCAATACGCAGTTCGGTGGTGTGGTCGAAGGCCGTGACCAGTTGATCCAACCCTGTCACGAAACGTGAAACGTCCCCGGCCACCGCTGCGCCATTTTGTGCATGCGCGAGCCCTGGCGCCAGTTCGGTGTGCCAGTAATTCTGCAATGCTTTCAACTGTTCCTGCTGCCCGTCACGGAGCGCGGCGCGAGTCAGTTCCGGGCTAAACGCGGTTTTTTCCATCTCTTCCAGCAGCGGTTGGTCGTCGGCATCCAGTGGCACCGCTGCCAGCAGGCGATAGCTTTGCATTCGCAGTGAACCCGCTTTGTTGATCGCATGGGCGCTGCCCTGAACCCCCTGAACCAGCCAGCCGGAGACAGCCATACCCGCCACGCCAATAGCAGTGGACAGTAAAACAATAAGCGCCACCTGGTTGACCAGCGTAAGCGGTGAGAGACAACGTTTAAACATGGTGACTTCTTCCTTCGGGTTTTCATTGAGCAGAAAACCTTATTGAATGACGATTCTGCTGCAGGCAGTGGCGTTATTCTCAGCTATACACTGGAGTATACCCATACCTCAAACGGGCTACCCCTTAATTGCCACTGGTGGGAGCGATTCCTGACAGAGGGGAGTAGCGTGCGACAGAAGCGTGAAAAACCACATCTTTTTTACCGATGTTAGCTACTCATTTGGGGTAATGATAAATTTTAAGCATCAATAATGACACCTTTTCCTTTGATTTATATCAACTTACCACCGGCTGTAAACCCTAATGTGGCAGGCATCGAAACAAGTATCAGAGGTGTCTATGAGTCACTCATCTGCCCCGGAAAGGGCATCTGGAGCTGTAATTACAGAATGGCGGCCGGAAGATCCCGTCTTCTGGCAACAGCGTGGTCAACGAGTTGCCAGCCGTAACCTGTGGATTTCCGTCCCTTGTCTGCTGCTGGCGTTTTGTGTGTGGATGTTATTCAGCGCTGTTGCGGTGAATCTGCCGAAGGTCGGTTTCGACTTCACAACCGAACAGCTGTTTATGCTGACGGCGTTACCATCGGTTTCCGGCGCACTGTTGCGCGTACCGTACTCCTTTATGGTTCCACTATTTGGTGGACGCCGCTGGACGGCATTCAGCACCGGTATCCTGATCATCCCTTGCGTATGGTTAGGTTTTGCCGTGCAGGATACCACCACGCCTTTTAGTACCTTTATTGTGATCTCCTTGTTGTGCGGTTTTGCGGGTGCAAACTTTGCTTCCAGCATGGCAAACATCAGTTTCTTCTTTCCAAAACAGAAACAGGGTGGTGCGCTGGGTCTGAATGGCGGTTTGGGCAATATGGGCGTCAGCGTGATGCAACTGGTTGCGCCGCTGGTGGTTTCGTTGTCCATTTTCGCCGTATTTGGCAGTCATGGCGTGGAACAACCGGATGGCACGCAATTGTATCTGGCAAACGCTGCATGGGTTTGGGTACCGTTCCTGGCGGTGTTCACGCTGGCGGCATGGTTCGGTATGAACGAACTGGCAACCTCGAAAGCGTCGCTGAAAGAGCAACTTCCGGTGCTGAAACGTGGGCATCTGTGGATTATGAGCCTGCTGTATCTGGCGACCTTTGGCTCCTTCATCGGCTTCTCTGCCGGTTTCGCGATGCTGTCAAAAACTCAGTTTCCGGATGTGCAGATCCTGCATTACGCCTTCTTTGGTCCGCTGATTGGTGCCCTGGCTCGTTCTGCGGGCGGTGCAATCTCTGACCGACTGGGCGGGACGCGCGTTACGCTGGTGAACTTTGTACTGATGGCAGTTTTCAGCGCCTTGCTGTTCCTGACCTTGCCTGTAAACGGTGAGGGTGGCAACTTTATGGCCTTCTTCGTCGTGTTCCTGGCGTTGTTCTTGACAGCCGGTCTGGGCAGTGGCTCTACCTTCCAGATGATCTCTGTCATCTTCCGTAAGCTGACGATGGACAGGGTTAAAGCGGAAGGTGGTTCTGAAGAGAAAGCGATGCGTGAAGCGGCAACTGATACAGCGGCAGCGTTGGGCTTTATCTCAGCCATTGGCGCAATTGGCGGCTTTTTTATTCCAAAAGCATTTGGTACTTCTCTGGCGTTAACCGGTTCGCCTGTGGGGGCGATGAAAGTCTTTCTAATCTTCTATGTCGCCTGCGTGGTAATCACCTGGGTGGTATACGGACGGCATTCTAAAAAGTAAAAAAATAACAATTGATTATCCATTGCGCGGTGTTAGACCGCGCTTTTTTTTGTCTGGTTTTAGTTACAACATACTAATGAGTTATTTCAAGGTGACCGCCTGAGATAGTGTGCATGCAATATGCCAGGCAGGGGGCATACCCCTTAATACCCGCTTGTAAAGAAATTAACATTTGTATGATGAGTGTTATTAATAATATTATTTAATATCAATAAGTTAGATTCAATAAAAATATCCCACTTAGGGGGTATATGAAAATTAACCTTCATTTTTCATCCCTGTCTGCCTTGATCGTTATCAATTCCTACGTGCTTTCAGAGCGTTAACTTCGCAGGCAATCAAGCAATGTCGATTTATCAGAGAGCCGTCAGGCTCCTACAGGAGACAACCGATGAGTAAATTCCTGGACCGGTTTCGCTACTTCAAACAGAAGGGCGAAACCTTTGCCGATGGGCACGGCCAGCTTCTCGATACTAACAGGGACTGGGAGGATGGATACCGCCAGCGTTGGCAGCATGACAAAGTCGTGCGCTCAACCCATGGGGTAAACTGCACCGGTTCATGCAGCTGGAAAATCTACGTGAAGAATGGTCTGGTGACCTGGGAAACTCAGCAAACTGACTATCCGCGTACCCGTCCTGATCTGCCGAACCACGAACCACGCGGCTGCCCGCGCGGTGCGAGCTATTCCTGGTATCTCTACAGCGCTAACCGTCTCAAATATCCGCTGATGCGCAAACGTCTGATGAAGATGTGGCGTGAAGCGAAAAGACTGCACAGCGATCCGGTAGACGCATGGGCATCCATCATTGAAGACGCCGATAAAGCAAAAAGCTTCAAACAAGCGCGTGGTCGTGGTGGGTTTGTCCGTTCTTCCTGGCAGGAAGTGAATGAACTGATTGCGGCTTCCAACGTTTACACGGTCAAAACCTACGGTCCTGACCGTGTCGCTGGTTTCTCTCCGATCCCGGCAATGTCGATGGTTTCTTACGCTTCCGGCGCACGCTACCTGTCCCTGATTGGCGGTACCTGCCTGAGCTTCTACGACTGGTACTGCGACCTGCCGCCTGCGTCTCCACAGACCTGGGGTGAACAGACCGACGTACCTGAATCTGCTGACTGGTACAACTCCAGCTATATCATCGCCTGGGGCTCTAACGTTCCGCAGACCCGTACTCCGGACGCCCACTTCTTCACGGAAGTTCGTTACAAAGGCACCAAAACCGTTGCGATTACGCCGGACTATGCAGAAATCGCCAAGCTGTGCGACTTGTGGCTGGCGCCGAAGCAGGGTACCGATGCCGCGATGGCACTGGCGATGGGCCACGTTATGTTGCGTGAGTTCCACCTCGATAATCCGAGCCAGTATTTTACCGACTACGTGCGTCGTTATACCGACATGCCGATGCTGGTAATGCTTGAAGAGCGTGACGGCTACTATGCTGCGGGCCGTATGCTGCGTGCTGCGGATCTTGTTGATTCTCTGGGTCAGGAAAACAACCCGGAATGGAAAACTGTCGCGATTAATACCAATGGCGATATGGTCGCGCCAAACGGCTCAATCGGTTTCCGTTGGGGCGAAAAAGGCAAATGGAATCTTGAGCAGCGTGACGGCACGTCTGGTGAAGAAACCGAACTGCAGCTCAGCCTGCTGGGTAGTCAGGATGATATCGCTGAAGTTGGTTTCCCGTACTTCGGCGGTGAAGGTACAGAACACTTCAATAAAGTCGAACTGGAAAATGTTCTGCTGCATAAACTGCCGGTGAAACGCCTGCATCTGGCAGATGGTTCTACTGCACTGGTGACTACAGTTTACGATCTGACCATGGCTAACTACGGTCTGGAACGCGGTCTGAACGATGAAAACTGTGCGACCAGCTACGATGACATCAAAGCGTATACCCCAGCGTGGGCAGAAAAAATCACCGGTGTTTCCCGCTCACAGATCGTCCGTATCGCGCGTGAATTTGCCGATAACGCGGATAAAACGCACGGTCGTTCGATGATTATCGTCGGTGCGGGTCTGAACCACTGGTATCACCTTGATATGAACTATCGTGGTCTGATCAACATGCTGGTGTTCTGCGGCTGTGTCGGCCAGAGCGGTGGCGGTTGGGCACACTACGTCGGCCAGGAAAAACTGCGTCCGCAGACTGGCTGGCAGCCACTGGCGTTTGGTCTGGACTGGCAGCGTCCGGCGCGTCATATGAACAGCACCTCGTACTTCTATAACCACTCCAGCCAATGGCGCTACGAGTCGGTTACGGCGCAAGAACTGCTGTCACCGCTGGCGGATAAATCCCGTTACACCGGCCATCTGCTGGATTTCAACGTTCGCGCAGAACGTATGGGGTGGTTGCCGTCTGCACCGCAGTTAGGCACTAACCCACTGCGTATCGCCGATGAAGCGGAAAAAGCCGGAATGACACCGGTAGACTACACCGTCAAAGCGTTGAAAGAGGGCACTATTCGCTTTGCGGCCGAGCAGCCTGAAAACGGTAAAAACCATCCACGTAACCTGTTTATCTGGCGTTCAAACCTGCTGGGCTCATCCGGTAAAGGCCATGAATATATGCTGAAGTACCTGCTGGGTACCGAGCACGGTATTCAGGGGCTGGATCTGGGCAAACAGGGCGGTGTGAAGCCGGAAGAAGTGGAATGGCAGGATAACGGTCTCGACGGCAAACTGGATCTGGTGGTGACGTTGGACTTCCGTCTGTCAAGCACCTGCCTCTATTCCGACATCGTGCTGCCAACCGCGACCTGGTACGAAAAAGACGACATGAATACCTCGGATATGCATCCGTTTATTCATCCTTTGTCTGCCGCCGTTGACCCGGCATGGGAATCGAAAAGCGACTGGGAAATCTATAAAGCCATCGCGAAGAAATTCTCTGAAGTTTGTGTTGGCCATCTCGGTAAAGAAACTGATGTGGTTACACTGCCTATCCAGCACGATTCTGCCGCCGAACTGGCGCAGCCGCTGGATGTAAAAGACTGGAAGAAAGGCGAATGTGATCTGATACCAGGCGTAACTGCACCGCACATCATGACCGTTGAGCGGGATTATCCGGCCACCTACGAGCGTTTCACCTCTATTGGCCCGCTGATGGATAAAGTCGGTAACGGTGGTAAAGGGATTGCCTGGAATACCCAGAGTGAAATGGATCTGCTGCGTAAGCTCAATTACACCAAGGCAGAAGGTCCGGCTAAAGGCCAACCTATGCTGAATACGGCGATTGATGCGGCAGAGATGATCCTCACCCTAGCGCCGGAAACGAACGGTCAGGTGGCGGTGAAAGCCTGGGCGGCGCTGAGCGAGTTTACCGGTCGGGACCATACGCACCTGGCTCTCAATAAAGAAGACGAGAAAATCCGCTTCCGTGATATTCAGGCACAGCCGCGCAAAATTATCTCCAGTCCGACATGGTCTGGTCTGGAAGATGAACACGTTTCTTACAATGCCGGTTATACCAACGTTCACGAGCTGATCCCATGGCGTACGCTGACGGGTCGCCAGCAACTGTATCAGGATCATCAGTGGATGCGCGACTTCGGTGAAAGCCTGCTGGTCTATCGTCCGCCAATCGATACCCGTTCGGTGAAAGAGGTGATGGGTGAGAAATCCAATGGCAACCCGGAAAAAGCGCTCAACTTCCTGACGCCACACCAGAAGTGGGGTATCCACTCCACCTACAGTGACAACCTGCTGATGCTGACTTTAGGCCGCGGTGGTCCGGTTGTATGGATGAGTGAAGAGGATGCCAAAGAGATTGGTATTGAAGACAACGACTGGATTGAAGTCTTCAACAGCAATGGTGCGCTGACCGCTCGTGCTGTAGTAAGCCAGCGTGTTCCTGCCGGGATGACCATGATGTACCACGCACAGGAACGTATCGTTAACCTGCCTGGCTCTGAAATTACCGGTCAACGTGGTGGTATCCATAACTCGGTGACCCGCATTACGCCGAAACCGACCCATATGATTGGCGGTTATGCGCACCTGGCATACGGCTTTAACTACTACGGTACCGTAGGTTCAAACCGTGATGAGTTCGTGGTTGTACGTAAGATGAAGAACATTAACTGGTTGGATGGCGAAGGCAATGACCAGGTACAGGAGAGCGTAAAATGAAAATTCGTTCACAAGTCGGCATGGTGCTGAATCTCGATAAGTGCATCGGCTGTCATACCTGCTCAGTCACCTGTAAAAACGTCTGGACCAGCCGTGAAGGGACCGAGTATGCGTGGTTCAACAATGTTGAAACCAAGCCGGGTACCGGTTTCCCGACTGACTGGGAAAACCAGGAGAAAATGAAAGGCGGTTGGGTTCGTAAGATCAACGGTAAACTGCAGCCGCGTATGGGTAACCGCGCGATGCTTCTGGGTAAAATCTTTGCCAACCCGCACCTGCCGGGCCTGGATGATTACTACGAACCGTTTGATTTCGACTACCAGACGCTGCATAACACGCCAGCTGACAGCAAGGCGCAGCCGATTGCTCGTCCTCGTTCGCTGATCACCGGCAAGCGTATGGATAAAATCACCAAGGGTCCGAACTGGGAAGATGATCTGGGTGGTGAGTTTGAGAAGCTGTCGAAAGACAAAAACTTCGAGAACATGCAGAAGGCGATGTACGGTCAGTTCGAGAACACCTTCATGATGTATCTGCCGCGTCTGTGTGAGCATTGCCTTAACCCGGCGTGCGTGGCGACCTGCCCAAGCGGCGCCATCTACAAGCGTGAAGAAGATGGCATCGTACTGATTGACCAGGATAAGTGCCGTGGCTGGCGTATGTGCATCACAGGTTGTCCGTACAAAAAAATCTACTTCAACTGGAAGAGCGGCAAATCCGAGAAATGCATTTTCTGCTACCCGCGTATCGAAGCTGGTCAGCCGACCATTTGTTCCGAAACATGCGTAGGTCGTATTCGCTACCTCGGCGTGCTGTTGTATGACGCGGACGCGATTGAAAGCGCGGCAAGCACGGAAAACGAGAAAGACCTGTACCAGCGTCAACTGGATGTATTCCTCGATCCGAACGATCCGGCGATCATTGAACAGGCGCTGAAAGATGGCATCCCACTGAGCGTGATTGACGCGGCACAGCAGTCTCCGGTGTACAAAATGGCGATGGACTGGAAACTGGCACTGCCGCTACATCCGGAGTATCGCACATTGCCAATGGTCTGGTATGTGCCGCCATTGTCACCGATTCAGTCAGCGGCTGACGCGGGCGAACTGGGCAGCAATGGCATTCTGCCGGATGTAGACAGCCTGCGTATTCCGGTTCAGTACCTGGCAAACCTGCTGACTGCCGGCGATACCCAGCCGGTGCTGTTGGCACTAAAACGTATGCTGGCGATGCGTCACTACAAACGTGCGGAAACGGTTGACGGTAAAGTCGACACCCGTGCGCTGGAAGAGGTCGGACTGACTGAAGCTCAGGCACAGGAGATGTATCGTTACCTGGCGATTGCTAACTACGAAGATCGTTTCGTCGTGCCGAGCAGCCATCGTGAACTGGCGCGCGAAGCGTTCCCGGAGAAAGGGGGTTGCGGCTTTAGCTTTGGTGATGGTTGTCATGGTTCTGACACAAAATTCAATCTGTTCAACAGCCGCCGCATCGATGCTGTCGATGTGACCAGTAAAACGGAGCCGCACCAATGATTGAACTCGTCATTGTTTCGCGCCTGCTCGAATACCCAGATGCTGCCCTGTGGCAGCATCAGCAGGAACTTTTCGATGCACTCGCATCATCTGAGAACCTGGACAAAGAGGATGCTCAGACCCTGGGCATCTTCCTGCGTGATTTAACCGCGCAGGATATGCTGGATGTGCAGGCAAGCTACAGCGAGCTGTTCGACCGTGGTCGTGCAACCTCTCTGCTGTTGTTTGAACATGTTCATGGAGAATCCCGCGATCGCGGTCAGGCGATGGTAGACCTGATGGCTCAGTACGAGCAACACGGTTTACAGCTCGACAGCCGCGAGCTGCCAGATCATCTTCCGTTATATCTGGAATATCTGGCTCAGTTGCCGAAGGAAGAAGCGTTGGGTGGCCTGCAGGATATCGCACCGATTCTGGCGCTGCTCAGTGCGCGTCTGCAACAGCGCGAGAGCCGCTACGCCGTGCTGTTCGATCTGTTGTTGAAACTGGCTAACGCTGCTATCGACAGCAACAAAGTGGCTGAAAAAATTGCGGATGAAGTTCGTGACGACACTCCACAGGCGCTGGATGCGGTCTGGGAAGAAGAGCAGGTGAAATTCTTTGCCGACCAGGGGTGCGGCGAATCTGAAATCTCCGCTCACCAGCGTCGTTTTGCCGGGGCCGTTGCGCCGCAGTACCTGAATATCACCACCGGAGGACAGCAATAATGCACTTCCTGAATACGTTCTTCTTTGACATCTATCCGTACATCGCGGGTTCTGTCTTCCTGATTGGTAGTTGGCTGCGTTATGACTACGGTCAGTACACCTGGCGCGCGGCTTCCAGCCAGATGCTGGATCGTAAAGGAATGAACCTGGCGTCAAACCTGTTCCACATCGGGATCCTGGGTATTTTCGCTGGTCACTTCCTTGGTATGCTGACGCCGCACTGGATGTACGAAGCGTGGCTGCCTTTGGAAGTAAAACAAAAGATGGCAATGTTTGCTGGCGGTGCATCCGGTGTGATGTGCCTGGTGGGGGGCGTATTACTGCTTAAACGCCGTCTGTTCAGCCCACGCGTACGCGCAACCACTACTGGCGCGGATATTCTGGTGCTATCTGTCCTGGTTATCCAGTGTGCGTTGGGTCTGCTGACTATCCCATTCTCTGCCCAGCATATGGACGGCAGCGAGATGATGAAGCTGGTGAACTGGGCACAGTCCGTGGTGACTTTCCACGGCGGCGCTTCTCAATATCTGGACGGTGTGGCGTTCATCTTCCGTATGCACCTGGTGCTCGGTATGACGTTGTTCCTGTTGTTCCCGTTCTCGCGTCTGGTGCATATCTGGAGTGTTCCTGTCGAGTATCTGACGCGTAAATACCAGATTGTGCGCGCACGTCACTAATCCGTTATTTCCGTAAGACAAAACCCTGCTTCGGCGGGGTTTTTTTATAACTGTTTGCAGGATGGTGAATGCAGGCGTTTTTTGTAAGTCTGATAAGCATCGTGCATCAGGCAAATGGTGTGCTCGAATCGAAGCTTCTCATCCTTCCCGCATGGGCAGAATATAGGGGATTGTGATTTGATTGGGTTGAAATGCTACAGGGAAGTGATGGTGGTGGGGGAAGGATTACTCAGCGCTGCGCGCTTCGCCCTTCGGGTCGTTGCCTGCGGCAACGCTTTCTCGCTACGCTCGAATCGAACCTTAGTCGAAGATTCTCGTCCTTCCCCAAGGGCAGAACATTAAGCAGTAGTTTTTGAGTTGGTTATTGTGCTACAGGGAAGTGATGGTGGTGGGGGAAGGATTCGAACCTTCGAAGTCGATGACGGCAGATTTACAGTCTGCTCCCTTTGGCCGCTCGGGAACCCCACCAGGGGTAATTCAAATTGTAGGACGATACTTTGAAATGGTGGTGGGGGAAGGATTCGAACCTTCGAAGTCGATGACGGCAGATTTACAGTCTGCTCCCTTTGGCCGCTCGGGAACCCCACCACGGGGTAATGCTTGTACTGGCCTGCTTCCGGTGGGAAGCGGGGCGCATCATATCAAATGACGCGCCGCTGTAAAGTATTCCGTTGATAAAAAAGAACTGGTTGCCTGATTTTTACGCGTAAAGATGTAAAGGTAACCAATTTAATTATCAATCGATTACAGAATAATCGTTCGGTTACCGTAGACAAAGACTCGCTGGGCCAGAACCTG
The DNA here is from genome assembly GCF_916618775.1 of Citrobacter sp. Marseille-Q3906. NCBI lineage: Bacteria > Pseudomonadati > Pseudomonadota > Gammaproteobacteria > Enterobacterales > Enterobacteriaceae > Citrobacter > Citrobacter sp. Marseille-Q3906. Next base: position 1,746,430 of record NZ_CAKAKA010000002.1, on the reverse strand, counting down.
ATACAAGGCCCGGCTTAAAACATTTTTTTCTACGTCGCGGCCCGCACGCATCATATCTTCTGCGGTATAGGTGTGATCCACATGAATCACGTCCTGCATAATAATTGGGCCTTCGTCGAGATTATCATTCACGTAGTGAGCCGTTGCACCGATAATTTTAACACCGCGCTCATAAGCCTGATGGTACGGACGTGCACCAATAAAGGCTGGCAGGAACGAGTGGTGAATATTAATGATCTTATTCGGAAAGCGTGAAACAAATTCTGGGGTCAAAACACGCATATATTTCGCCAATACAACATAATCGGGCTGATGTGCGTCGATGGCATCGGCCATTTTCTGATCGTGTTCTTCGCGTGTTAATCCTTCGTGGCTGACCAGCTCAAAGGGAATATCAAAACGCTCAACCAGAGAACGCAGCGTATCGTGGTTGCCAATAACCGCAGCAATTTCAACATCGAGTCCGCCATAATTGGCTTTCATTAACAGGTCACCCAGACAATGTGCTTCCTTGGTGACCAATATAACAATGCGGCGACGTCCTGCCGGCGTTAGTTCGCGAATTGAACCTTCTGGTAAGGCGCTGTCCAGATCGGTCAGTAGCGTGACGTCATTAAAAATACCTTCCAGTTCCGTGCGCATAAAAAAGCGCCCGGTGCGATGGTCAACAAATTCATTGTTTTGCACGATGTTCAGTTCATGCTTGTAACAAATATTGGTGATCCGTGCGATCAAACCTTTTTGATCGGGACAGATAGTGCGAAGAACTTTACGTTGTTGTGAATGCATTGCCGGGGTAATCCTGTTGAGAATGTTTGCATCATTGATGCGCTGTCGGGCATTGGCTAGCCGCAGCACTTTTTAAATTTTTTACCTGACCCGCAAGGGCAGGGATCGTTTCGGCCTGGTTGAGGGCGCGTACCATCAATATAATACCACTGGCCGTTTTCCTTTAAAAAACGAGATCGCTCGATAATTGCGCCTGTTTTCCCCTGTTCAGAAAAACGCGCAACGAAGCTGACATATCCGACATTGTCTGTGTCTGACGTCGCCTGTTCAAAAATGGTCAGTCCGAGCCATTCGGTATGGGCAAACCCTGCGATAATATCATCCCGATAAGCGGCTGCATTACAGTCCGGGTGCCAGGTTTTAATCAGGTAATCTGCGTCTTTCATCACAAAAGCACAGTAACGAGAACGCATGAGGTGTGACGGCGTAGGTGCTACTTGCGCGCCGGACACATAACGGTAGCAACATAGGCTATACTCGACAGCGCTACCACAGGGACAAAGCTGAGACACAAATTACTCCCTGGAATAAAAAAACGGCGTAAAAACGCCACGGTGGCACTATGTTAACTGAGCCGTGGCGATGTTGCTACGTCTGCAAGCCAGGGGAAGTCTGTAGGTACAATGAGAAAAATTAAAATTGGGCTGGCGCTAGGTTCCGGCGCAGCACGAGGCTGGTCGCACATCGGTGTGATTAAGGCCCTTAAACACATGGGCATTGATATTGATATTGTGGCAGGGTGTTCCATCGGTTCGCTGGTCGGGGCCGCCTACGCTTGCAACAAATTACCCGCCCTTGAGCAGTGGGTCTGCTCATTTAGCTACTGGGATGTGTTACGTCTGATGGATCTCTCGTGGCGCAGGGGGGGATTACTGCGCGGTGAACGGGTATTTAACCAGTATCGTAATGTCATGCCGGTGGAAGCCATCGAACAATGCTCTCGCCGTTTTGCAACTGTTGCGACCAATTTGAGTACTGGCCGGGAGCTATGGTTTACGGAAGGTGACTTGCACCTTGCAGTCCGAGCCTCCTGTAGTATTCCTGGCCTGATGTCTCCGGTTGCACATAATGGCTACTGGTTGGTTGATGGCGCAGTAGTTAACCCCGTGCCAGTCTCTCTCACGCGAGCGATGGGCGCTGATATCGTCATTGCAGTCGATCTGCAACATGATGCGCATCTCATGCAACAAGATCTGCTCTCCTTCAACGTCAGCAATGACACAGAGTCGAGTGATGATGAGCTTTCGTGGCATGCTCGCCTGAAAGAGCGGTTGAGTAATATTACTGCGCGACGTGCAGTAACCGCGCCGACGGCGATGGAGATCATGACGACCTCAATTCAGGTTCTGGAAAACCGTCTTAAACGCAACCGCATGGCCGGTGATCCGCCAGATATCCTTATTCAGCCATTTTGTCCGCAAATATCCACGCTGGATTTTCACCGCGCGAGCGCCGCGATTGCTGCCGGGCAGTTAGCGGTAGAGAAGAAAATGGATGAACTTTTGCCCCTGGTGAAGACCAACGTTTAACGCATTTTTTATCAACACTTAAGTAAATTCTGACAGGCGTGAGTAGCAATAGCATGCCACTATTTATTAAAGCCAGTCAGGGGGGAGAATATGACGCAGCCATTGGTCGGAAAACAGATTCTTATTGTTGAAGATGAGCCTGTATTTCGCTCGCTTCTGGATTCATGGTTTTCCTCTTTGGGAGCGACAACGGCTGTAGCAGGCGATGGGCTTGATGCGCTGGAGTTACTTGGACACTTCACACCTGATTTGATGATCTGCGATCTTGCTATGCCGAGAATGAACGGTCTTAAACTGGTCGAATATTTGCGTAATCGCGGCGATCAAACGCCGATTCTGGTTATCTCTGCAACGGAAAATATGGCTGATATTGCCAAAGCGCTGCGACTCGGAGTGGACGATGTACTGCTAAAGCCAGTAAAGGACCTCAACCGCCTGCGTGAAACGGTCTTTGCGTGTCTCTATCCCAACATGTTTAACTCGCGTGTAGAAGAAGAGGAGCGGTTGTTCCGTGACTGGGATGCAATGGTAGATGACCCTGCGGCGGCTGCAAAACTGCTGCAGGAGTTACAGCCTCCGGTTCAGCAAGTTATCTCTCAATGTCGAATTAATTATCGACAACTGGTTGCCGCCGACCAACCGGGGTTGGTGCTTGATATCGCGCCGCTGTCAGACCACGACCTCGCTTTCTATTGTCTGGATGTGACTCGAGCGGGGGACAATGGTGTTTTGGCCGCACTATTATTGCGTGCATTGTTTAATGGACTGCTGCAGGAACAACTGGCACATCAAAATCAACGGTTGCCGGAACTGGGAACATTATTGAAACAGGTTAACCATCTGCTGCGACAGGCCAACTTACCGGGTCAGTTTCCGTTGCTGGTGGGGTATTATCATAGTGGATTAAAAAATCTGATACTGGTATCCGCGGGTCTGAATGCGACATTAAATACAGGCTCACATCACGTACAAATCAGTAATGGTGTTCCCCTGGGGACATTAGGTAATACTTATCTTAACCAGCTAAGTCAACGCTGTGAGTCCTGGCAGTGCCAAATTTGGGGGGCTGGAGGACGCCTGCGTCTGATGTTGTCTGCGGAATGAACAATCGAATAGGAGGAGAATAAAATTACTTCACCTCCTTGTCTGCGTGAGTGCTACTATCAGCGCCAGATTTATTGGTAATTGTCTTAATTATTCCGACCCGCGTCCTTTTCAGACCTGATGCTTGTCGCGGTACTGATATACTCGGATGCGATACAGATTAATGAACACGTTCAATACATGAACAGTCCAGGAGAGTTTTAAATGGCTGCCCTAAATTCAAAAGTCAAAAAGGCCGTTATCCCGGTAGCGGGATTAGGAACCAGGATGCTACCGGCTACGAAAGCAATCCCGAAAGAGATGCTTCCACTGGTTGATAAGCCATTAATTCAGTACGTCGTAAACGAATGTATTGCTGCGGGTATCACTGAAATTGTGCTGGTGACTCATTCGTCTAAAAATTCAATTGAAAACCACTTCGATACAAGCTTTGAACTTGAAGCTATGCTGGAAAAACGTGTAAAACGTCAGCTTCTCGAAGAGGTTCAATCTATTTGCCCGCCACACGTGACTATTATGCAAGTTCGTCAAGGGCTGGCTAAAGGTCTGGGCCACGCGGTATTGTGCGCGCATCCGGTTGTTGGCGATGAACCCGTTGCGGTCATTCTGCCAGACGTTATTCTTGATGAATACGAATCTGATTTATCCCGCGATAACCTCGCTGAAATGATCCACCGTTTCGATGAAACTGGCAGCAGTCAGATTATGGTGGAACCTGTAGCGGATGTGACGGCTTACGGTGTTGTTGATTGTAAAGGCGTTGAATTAACACCGGGTGAAAGCGTACCGATGGTTGGTGTAGTTGAAAAACCAAAAGCCGATGTTGCACCTTCTAATCTTGCTGTTGTCGGACGTTATGTTCTCAGCGCAGATATCTGGCCTCTGCTGGCAAAAACACCTCCGGGAGCCGGTGATGAAATTCAGTTGACCGATGCCATCGATATGCTGATTGAAAAAGAAACAGTTGAAGCCTACCATATGAAGGGCAAAAGCCATGACTGTGGTAATAAGCTAGGTTATATGCAGGCGTTCGTTGAATATGGTATTCGCCATAATACGCTTGGCGCTGAATTTAAAGCCTGGCTCGAAGACGAGATGGGTATTAAGAAGTAACAGTCCGGTATTAATCAGGACGAAACGGCGCTGTTAATCCAGCGCCGTTTTTTTATACCTAATCCGGGTGGGGTGTTGTACGAAGTACAGATAAAAAAATCCCGCCACAGGCGGGATTTTAAGCAAACTAATTCTGAATTAATCCTTGATCAGGAAATCGTCCAGTTGTTTACCTTGTTCTTCCATTGCTTTCTTGATCACAGCCGGTGTACGACCCTGACCAGTCCAGGTTTTGGTTTCACCATTTTCGTCTACATAGCTATATTTAGCCGGACGTGCTGCGCGCTTAGCTTTGGTGCCAGATTTAACAGCAGCCATGCTATTCAGCAGTTCGTTAGGGTCAATACCGTCAGCAATCAGCATTTCACGATATTGTTGCAGTTTACGAGTACGCTCTTCAACTTCAGCAGCGGCAGCGCTTTCTTCTTCGCGACGCTCGCTAACGACAACTTCTAATTTTTCCAGCATTTCTTCAAGCGTTTCCAGAGTACATTCTCTTGCCTGCGCACGAAGAGTACGGATGTTGTTCAGAATTTTAAGTGCTTCGCTCATTTTAGTAATCTCAAACTTATATTGGGGTGGTTTGTTGAGCTAATAATAGAGCTATAAATTCAGTTGTGCAATAGCCAGGAATGTAAGGAATTCAAAATTGCGCTTTATTTAGTATCATTATTTATTCTCCAGTCTTAAATTTTACCTGATGAACGGCATAAAAAAGGCTTATTGGTGAGGGGGCTTCTCATCAGGGGAGAGTAAAAATTCAGGATTCAGGTCACATTTTTACCGTGTTGTAATAGTATCTCTTTGCAGCAATTTCAACCTTTTGTATTAGTTTTGCTTACGGAAATTCGCTATTACGAGGTTGTCACAGCGAGAGGCAATAACAATAAGAGCAAGGGTTCTTTATTGATCTGTGACGATAAGTAGCATTGATGAATTTTGTTAGCACTATTTGTGAAAGAGTGTGTATATACGCGTCATACTTCATGTCACTTGCACTTTGGTTGTGCGCATTTACACCATTACACACTTAAGAATGCTCCCGCGAACACTTACTGTACCCACATTATTTAGGGGGAGGAGGGTGATGAGTGTCCGTTCTTTTATACCTTCTGGTGACGACGAACACCGACAAGTTTGCGAGTTATGCTACAATCCTGCGCATATTTATTTCCCCAGGTGAGGGCTTACGGTCAATGGCACAGCTATATTTTTACTATTCTGCAATGAATGCAGGTAAGTCGACTGCATTGCTGCAATCTTCGTACAATTATCAGGAACGCGGTATGCGTGCTGTTGTATATACAGCGGAAATTGATGATCGCTTTGGTGCGGGAAAAGTAAGTTCACGTATAGGACTGTCGTCACCTGCAAAATTGTTTAACCAAAATTCATCATTGTTCGAAGAGATTCGTGCGGAGAATGCGCAGCAAAGAATACATTGTGTGCTGGTGGACGAGTCTCAGTTTTTGACACGACAACAGGTTTATGAATTATCAGAGGTGGTCGATCAGCTCGATATTCCTGTTTTATGTTACGGTTTACGCACCGATTTTCGTGGTGAATTATTTGGTGGCAGCGAATACCTGCTCGCATGGTCAGATAAGCTGGTTGAATTAAAGACCATTTGCTTCTGTGGCCGCAAGGCGAGCATGGTATTACGACTTGATCAGGCTGGGCGACCTTTTAATGAGGGCGAGCAGGTCGTAATAGGCGGGAATGAGCGTTATGTATCGGTATGCCGCAAGCATTATAAAGAAGCGCAGTCTGAAGGCTCTTTAACGGCCATTCAGGAACGACACAGCCACAATTAATCCCTCAAGCGATCATAAGCGCTGATACACCCTGGGTAGGTCTATTGGTCTACCCTGACCATACTCTCTCTTCTGACGCCGTTCTCGCCTTCTATGTACGATTTTCTGTTAGTGCCATTGACCAGCAATGTCTGATGCCAGAACCGTTTGAATTTGTAAGATTCAGACGAAAAAAAACGGTCCCATCGGGACCGTTTATGGTAATGCTAAAATTTATGCGTGGGAATTAAGCGGATTTTTTCGCTTTTTTCTCAGCTTTTGGCGCAGCAGTTACTTCTGTTTTAGCGACAGTTTCACCTTCGTTGTATTCACGACCGTAGTAAGTATCCATCAGGATCTGTTTCAGTTCAGAAATCAGCGGATAACGCGGGTTAGCACCAGTACACTGGTCATCAAACGCATCTTCAGACAGTTTGTCAACGTGTGCCAGGAAGTCAGCTTCCTGAACGCCAGCTTCACGGATAGACTTAGGAATACCCAGCTCAGCTTTGATTTCTTCCAGCCATGCCAGCAGTTTCTGGATTTTTGCTGCTGTACGGTCGCCCGGAGCACTCAGACCCAGATGATCTGCGATTTCAGCGTAGCGACGACGTGCCTGAGGGCGGTCGTATTGGCTGAATGCAGTCTGCTTAGTTGGGTTGTCGTTCGCGTTATAGCGGATAACGTTGCTGATCAACAGGGCGTTCGCCAGACCGTGAGGAATGTGGAACTGAGAACCCAATTTGTGCGCCATTGAGTGACATACGCCCAGGAAGGCGTTAGCAAACGCGATACCGGCAATAGTCGCTGCACTGTGTACACGTTCACGAGCTACCGGGTTCTTAGAACCTTCATGGTAGGACGCTGGCAGGTTTTCTTTCAGCAGTTTCAGCGCTTGCAGAGCCTGGCCATCGGAGAATTCAGAAGCCAGCACGGAAACGTAAGCTTCCAGAGCGTGAGTTACAGCATCCAGACCACCGAAAGCACACAGAGACTTCGGCATATCCATCACCAGGTTGGCGTCGACAATCGCCATATCCGGGGTCAGAGCGTAATCTGCCAGCGGATATTTCTGACCGGTTGCATCGTCGGTAACAACCGCAAACGGCGTTACTTCAGAACCCGTACCGGAAGTGGTAGTGACAGCGATCATTTTCGCTTTCACACCCATTTTCGGGAACTTGTAGATACGTTTACGAATATCCATAAAGCGCAGCGCCAGTTCTTCGAAGTGGGTTTCCGGATGTTCGTACATTACCCACATGATCTTCGCGGCGTCCATCGGGGAACCACCACCCAGCGCAATGATAACGTCTGGTTTGAAGGAGTTAGCCAGCTCAGCGCCTTTGCGAACAACGGTCAGAGTCGGGTCAGCTTCAACTTCAAAGAACACTTCAGTTTCAACACCAGCAGCTTTCAGAACGGAGGTGATCTGGTCAGCGTAACCGTTGTTGAACAGGAAGCGGTCGGTCACGATCAGAGCACGTTTGTGACCATCGGTAATCACTTCATCCAGTGCGATTGGCAGTGAGCCACGACGGAAGTAGATAGATTTCGGAAGTTTGTGCCACAACATGTTTTCAGCTCGCTTAGCAACGGTTTTCTTGTTGATCAGGTGCTTAGGACCAACGTTTTCAGAGATGGAGTTACCACCCCAGGAACCACAACCCAGAGTCAGGGAAGGCGCGAGTTTAAAGTTGTACAGGTCACCGATACCACCCTGAGAAGCAGGGGTGTTAATCAGGATACGTGCGGTTTTCATCATCTGACCGAAGTGAGCAACGCGTTCTGGCTGGTTGTCCTGGTCAGTGTACAGGCACGAGGTGTGACCGATGCCGCCCATTGCAACCAATTTTTCTGCTTTCTCAACAGCGTCTTCGAAGTCTTTAGCACGGTACATTGCCAGCGTTGGTGACAGTTTCTCGTGTGCAAACGGTTCGCTTTCATCAACAACTTTAACTTCACCAATCAGAATCTTGGTGGTAGTCGGTACTGAGAAACCTGCCAGCTCAGCAATTTTGTATGCCGGTTGACCAACGATAGCAGCATTCAGCGCGCCATTTTTCAGGATAACATCCTGAACAGCTTTCAGCTCTTTGCCCTGCAGCATGTAGCCGCCGTGGCTGGCGAAACGTTCGCGAACAGCGTCATAGACAGAATCAACAACCACAACGGACTGCTCGGAAGCACAGATTACGCCGTTATCGAAGGTTTTGGACATCAGTACAGATGCAACAGCACGTTTGATATCAGCCGTTTCGTCGATAACAACAGGAGTGTTACCTGCGCCTACGCCGATTGCCGGTTTACCAGAGCTGTATGCTGCTTTAACCATGCCTGGACCACCGGTCGCAAGGATCAGGTTGATGTCCGGGTGATGCATCAGGGCGTTAGACAGTTCAACGGAAGGTTGATCGATCCAGCCGATCAGATCTTTCGGTGCACCAGCAGCGATAGCAGCCTGCAGAACAATATCAGCTGCTTTGTTGGTTGCATCTTTAGCACGTGGGTGCGGAGAAAAGATGATGGCGTTACGGGTCTTCAGGCTGATCAGCGATTTGAAGATAGCGGTAGAAGTCGGGTTAGTAGTTGGTACGATACCGCAGATAATGCCGATAGGTTCAGCAATAGTGATAGTACCGAAGGTGTGGTCTTCAGCTAAGACACCACAGGTTTTTTCATCTTTATAAGCGTTATAGATGTATTCGGAAGCAAAGTGGTTTTTAATCACTTTATCTTCGACGATACCCATGCCGGATTCGGCAACGGCCATCTTCGCGAGAGGGATTCGAGCATCTGCGGCAGCCAGAGCGGCGGCGCGGAAGATTTTGTCGACTTGTTCTTGAGTGAAACTGGCATATTCACGCTGGGCTTTTTTTACGCGCTCTACAAGTGCGTTAAGTTCAGCGACATTAGTAACAGCCATAATGCTCTCCTGATAATGTTAAACTTTTTTAGTAAATCATCTGCTCGATACGAGAGTATAGACAGATCGACGAAAATTTGTGTAACGTTTTGAAAATCAAACGGTTAATTAACGTCCATTTACATTGATTTACTAAAAGAGCTTATACGCTAGCGTCATTTAACTCTAACGCGTTACCTCCAGGTGGCGTAAGCAAGGTTACTCACTTCTGAGTAGTAATTGCGTGATCTGGATCAAAATTACGCAAAGCTGACACCTTTCAGCAGGCCCTTTTAGCGTTTATCGGTAAGTGTTAATAAATTGATGTGATGGATGAGTGTAACATTATCATATTTAATACATATTAATAACACTGAGTAATGGTAGCGTGTTTACACACATATACACAGATAGAAGGTGAACTATGCTGCTAAAAGGCGTATCTTCAGCGCGGTTTTAATCAATTTTTATGACTCATTTTTATCCGGCTAACGCTTCGGAGCTAACCGTGATCCAAACGCTATTTGATTTTCCTGTTTATTTTAAATTTTTCATTGGGTTATTTGCGTTGGTCAACCCCGTAGGGATCATCCCTGTTTTCATCAGCATGACCAGCTACCAAACCGCTGCGGCGCGTAATAAAACAAACCTCACGGCGAACCTGTCAGTTGCTATCATCCTGTGGATCTCTTTGTTCCTTGGTGACGGTATTCTGCAACTCTTCGGTATTTCGATTGATTCGTTCAGGATTGCCGGTGGGATTCTGGTTGTCACCATTGCGATGTCGATGATCAGCGGAAAACTCGGGGAAGATAAGCAAAACAAACAGGAAAAATCAGAGACCGCCATACGTGAAAGTATCGGTGTTGTCCCGCTGGCATTGCCGTTGATGGCGGGGCCGGGGGCGATAAGTTCAACCATCGTCTGGGGAACTCGTTATCACAGTGCAATAAACCTGTTCGGTTTCTTTGTAGCAATTGCGTTGTTTGCCTTGTGTTGTTGGGGACTTTTCCGCATGGCACCCTGGCTGGTTCGCCTGCTGGGGCAAACAGGTATCAACGTCATTACGCGAATTATGGGGTTATTGCTTATGGCATTGGGTATCGAATTCATTGTCACCGGGATAAAATCCATCTTCCCTGGCTTGCTTGCCTGACGAGTTTGTTTACTGCAAACGGAGCTGATTCCAGCTCCGTTTCTTTTCATTATTAGTAAAACCTCTCACTAAAGTTGAAAACCAGCACTGGAATGATTGAAGCTGCTGGTTGTGTATATTTACATTATGTATTGATTTTAAAGATAATTATTTTAAAGGCATTACGGTTGAGCTGCGGAGTCATTGTTATTTTATTAACATCATACTCTGGGGCTTGCTGTAGGATTATCGAAATGTTATTAGTTATTTCAGCATCTATTTTAGATGAATGTGCTAATTAATAACCAATTGTTAATTTTATGTACATTTTGACGTCAAGCAGAGACCGGACAGGGTTGTTTACTGCGAATTTGACATATCTAGTTGATTTTGTTGTTTTTATTATAAGCTCTCTCTTTTGTTGAGACTCTGTTTAGTACGATTTATTTTCGATAAAAGAGAATTGGTTAACAAATCTGTAAAATGTATTGGCGGTTAAGAAACGCATTTGGTACTTTCCGGCCAGGTATTTTGCAGAAGATTTCACGTTGATGAGAATAATTTTCAATTAGTTTCTCACAGCAAAGTAGTAGCGTGCTTCCGGCAGGGGAGGTACGTAGATAATCGACGCAAGGCGGTCGTACGAATCGCCAGAATAAATAAAGTCGGTGATAGCGAGCAGTAAACAATAAACCACCTGACGGCAGAAAATCTCCGGTGCTGTACAGGAATCCTAACAGGATTAACAGTCTGGTTATAAAACCAGCCATAATAATGAGGGAGTACAAACACAATGTCTAACATCACAAAAAAAAGTTTAGTAGCTGCGGGGATCCTAACTGCGCTAATAGCCGGGAATGTTGCTACGGCGGCAGTTGTGCCAGCTGGTGTTCAGCTTGCTGAAAAACAGACGCTGGTGCGTAATAATGGCTCGGAAGTTCAGTCACTCGATCCACATAAAATCGAAGGTGTACCGGAATCCAACATTAACCGTGACTTATTCGAAGGTTTATTAATCAGTGACGTTGATGGCAAACCATCACCAGGCGTGGCTGAGAAATGGGAAAATAAAGATTTTAAAGTCTGGACATTCCATCTGCGTAAAGACGCAAAATGGTCTGACGGAACACCTGTTACTGCACAAGATTTCGTCTATAGCTGGCAGCGTCTGGCCAATCCGAATACCGCATCACCGTATGCCAGTTATTTGCAGTACGGTCATATTGTCAATATTGATGATATTATCGCCGGTAAAAAGCCGGTAACAGACCTCGGTGTAAAAGCGGTTGATGACCATACCTTTGAAGTGACCCTTAGTGAACCAGTTCCTTATTTTTATAAACTGCTTGTTCACTCTTCCGTTTCACCAGTCCCTAAAGCCGTTGTTGAAAAATTTGGTGATAAATGGACCCAGCCAGCTAACATCGTTTCTAACGGGTCATACAAACTGAAAGATTGGGTAGTTAACGAACGCATTGTGCTTGAGCGTAATACCAACTACTGGGACAACGATAAAACGGTTATTAACCAGGTAACCTACCTGCCTATTTCCTCTGAAGTCACTGACGTTAACCGCTATCGCAGTGGTGAAATCGACATGACCTATAACAACATGCCGATTGAGTTATTCCAGAAGCTGAAAAAAGAGATCCCGAACGAAGTTCACGTTGATCCGTATCTGTGTACCTACTATTACGAAATTAACAACCAGAAAGCACCGTTCAATGATGTTCGTGTTCGTACCGCACTGAAGCTGGCGCTGGATCGTGACATTATCGTCAACAAAGTAAAAAACCAGGGTGATCTACCGGCTTATAGCTTTACACCGCCATATACCGATGGCGCGAAACTGGTTGAACCAGAGTGGTTCAAATGGTCACAGGAAAAACGTAACGAAGAAGCTAAAAAACTGCTGGCTGAAGCAGGCTTCACTGCTGAAAAACCACTGACCTTCGATCTGCTGTATAACACCTCTGATCTGCATAAGAAACTGGCTATCGCTGCGGCATCTATCTGGAAGAAAAATCTGGGCGCAAACGTGAAGCTGGAAAACCAGGAGTGGAAGACTTTCCTCGATACGCGTCATCAGGGCAACTATGATGTTTCGCGTGCAGGCTGGTGTGCGGATTACAACGAGCCGACCTCTTTCCTGAATATGGTGCTGTCTGACAGCTCCAACAACACCGTCCACTATAAGAGCCCTGCATTTGACAAGCTGATTGCAGATACTCTGAAAGCTACGGATGAAGCGCAGCGTAGTGAGCTGTATTCGAAAGCAGAGCAGCAGCTTGATGCCGACTCTGCGATTGTACCGGTTTATTACTATGTTAACGCCCGCCTGGTGAAACCATGGGTAGGCGGATACTCCGGTAAAGACCCGATGGATAATATCCACGTTAAAGACTTGTATATTATCAAGCATTAATGGCAAGACGTGGGGCAATCTTTTTTTGCCCCACAGTGTCTTTTTTCATTGAACTATAAACACCTCTTTGCCATGACGTTTGGGTGAAAGAGGTGTAAAGGCACACGCCAGAAGGTACGGGCAATGTTGAAATTTATATTACGCCGCTGTCTGGAAGCGATTCCGACGCTGTTTATTCTTATTACGATTTCATTCTTTATGATGCGCCTTGCACCGGGAAGTCCTTTCACCGGGGAGCGCGCGCTGCCGCCAGAAGTTCTGGCGAATATTGAAGCTAAATACCATCTTAATGACCCGATCTCGACACAGTACTTCAGCTACCTGAAGCAACTGGCGCATGGTGATTTTGGACCCTCATTTAAATATAAAGACTACACGGTTAATGACCTGGTCGCTTCAAGCTTTCCGGTTTCTGCGAAGTTGGGTGCTGCCGCCTTTATTCTCGCGGTTGTTATCGGGGTGAGTGCCGGTGTGATTGCCGCATTGAAGCAAAATACCCGCTGGGATTACACGGTAATGGGGGTAGCGATGACCGGGGTGGTGATCCCCAGTTTCGTTGTTGCTCCCTTATTAGTCATGATATTTGCGATAACGCTGAAATGGTTACCCGGCGGAGGCTGGAACGGTGGGGCGCTGAAATTCATGATCCTGCCGATGGTGGCGTTATCACTCGCTTATATCGCCAGTATCGCCCGTATTACTCGCGGCTCGATGATTGAAGTGTTGCACTCTAACTTTATTCGTACTGCGCGAGCCAAAGGGCTGCCGATGCGACGCATTATTTTCCGCCACGCATTAAAACCCGCGCTGTTGCCCGTACTGTCCTATATGGGCCCGGCATTCGTCGGTATTATTACCGGTTCAATGGTTATTGAAACTATTTATGGCTTACCAGGTATTGGACAGTTGTTCGTGAATGGCGCGCTGAACCGCGATTACTCGCTGGTATTGAGTCTGACCATCCTGGTGGGGGCGCTGACCATCGTGTTTAATGCGATTGTCGATGTGCTGTATGCCGTTATCGACCCGAAAATTCGTTACTGATACTGGAGCTCGCTATGATGTTAAGTAAGAAAAACAGCGAGACACTGGAGAATTTCAGTGAAAAGCTGGAGGTCGAAGGTCGCAGCCTTTGGCAGGATGCTCGTCGACGCTTTATGCATAACCGCGCGGCGGTGGCAAGCCTGATAGTGCTGGTCATCATTGCGCTCTTTGTAACGCTGGCGCCTATGTTGTCGCAGTTTACCTACTTCGATACCGACTGGGGAATGATGTCCAGCGCGCCGGATACAGAGTCCGGACACTATTTCGGTACTGACTCCTCAGGACGCGATCTGCTGGTGCGTGTGGCGATTGGCGGGCGTATCTCGCTGATGGTTGGGATTGCTGCGGCGCTGGTGGCGGTGATTGTGGGCACATTGTACGGGTCGCTGTCGGGTTATCTGGGCGGCAAAATTGACTCTGTAATGATGCGTCTGCTGGAAATTCTCAACTCCTTCCCGTTTATGTTCTTCGTGATTTTGTTGGTCACCTTCTTTGGACAGAATATCCTGCTGATTTTTGTGGCGATTGGGATGGTATCCTGGTTGGATATGGCACGTATCGTGCGTGGCCAAACCCTGAGTCTGAAGCGCAAGGAGTTTATCGAAGCGGCGCAGGTGGGTGGGGTGTCTACCGTGCGTATCGTTATCCGTCACATTGTGCCGAACGTGTTGGGTGTGGTGGTGGTTTACGCTTCGCTACTGGTACCAAGCATGATCCTGTTTGAATCCTTCCTGAGCTTTCTCGGCTTAGGTACTCAGGAACCGTTAAGCAGTTGGGGCGCACTACTAAGCGATGGCGCTAACTCGATGGAAGTCTCTCCGTGGCTGCTGTTGTTCCCGGCAGGTTTCCTGGTGGTCACTTTGTTCTGTTTCAACTTTATTGGCGATGGCTTGCGTGATGCCCTCGATCCGAAAGACCGTTAAGGAGTGCTGCCATGAGCGTAATTGAAACCTCAACCGTGCCGCTCGCGCAACAAAAGGCTAACGCACTGCTGGACGTTAAAGACCTTCGCGTGACGTTTGAAACCCCTGATGGTGACGTAACTGCGGTAAACGATTTGAACTTCACGCTGCGTGCCGGTGAAACGCTGGGCATTGTGGGAGAGTCTGGTTCAGGGAAATCACAAACGGCGTTTGCCCTGATGGGATTGCTGGCGGCGAATGGCCGCATTGGTGGCTCTGCAACATTTAACGGGCGTGAAATTCTGAATTTACCCGAGCGCGAGCTGAACAAACTGCGTGCCGAGCAAATTTCGATGATCTTTCAGGACCCGATGACCTCTCTGAATCCGTATATGCGGGTCGGGGAGCAGTTAATGGAAGTTCTGATGCTACACAAAGGCATGAGTAAAGCGGAAGCCTTTGAAGAATCCGTCAGAATGCTGGATGCGGTAAAAATGCCGGAAGCACGCAAGCGCATGAAAATGTATCCGCATGAATTCTCCGGCGGGATGCGCCAGCGTGTGATGATTGCCATGGCGCTGCTCTGTCGGCCAAAGCTACTGATAGCTGATGAGCCGACTACTGCGCTGGATGTG
The DNA here is from genome assembly GCF_916618775.1 of Citrobacter sp. Marseille-Q3906. Lineage (NCBI taxonomy): Bacteria > Pseudomonadati > Pseudomonadota > Gammaproteobacteria > Enterobacterales > Enterobacteriaceae > Citrobacter > Citrobacter sp. Marseille-Q3906. The sequence continues at coordinate 1,731,056 of NZ_CAKAKA010000002.1, read as the reverse complement.
ACGGTTCAGGCACAAATTATGACGCTACTGAATGAGCTTAAAAGTGAATTCAATACCGCGATCATTATGATCACCCACGACCTGGGCGTGGTCGCGGGTATCTGCGACAAGGTTCTGGTGATGTATGCCGGGCGTACCATGGAATATGGCAGCGCGCGCGATGTCTTTTATAAGCCCGTTCATCCGTATTCTATCGGCTTGCTCAATGCGGTGCCGCGCCTGGATGCTGAAGGCGAAGAGATGCTGACTATCCCGGGCAATCCACCAAACCTGTTGCGTTTGCCAAAAGGGTGTCCGTTCCAGCCACGTTGTCCGCATGCTATGGAAATTTGTAGCAGTGCTCCGCCACTGGAAGAGTTTAGTCCGGGCCGTCTGCGCGCCTGCTTTAAACCGGTGGAGGAACTGGTATGACAGCGGTTACTGAACAACGTAAAGTGCTCCTCGAAATAGCCGACCTCAAAGTCCATTTCGATATCAAAGACGGTAAACAGTGGTTTTGGCAGCCATCGAAAACCCTGAAGGCAGTTGATGGCGTAACCCTGCGACTGTATGAAGGTGAAACGTTAGGCGTAGTGGGTGAGTCCGGTTGTGGTAAATCGACGTTTGCGCGGGCGATTATCGGCCTGGTGAAAGCCACCGATGGCAAGGTTGCCTGGCTGGGTAAAGATCTGCTGGGTATGAAGCCTGATGAGTGGCGGGAAGTACGCAGCGACATTCAGATGATTTTCCAGGATCCGCTGGCATCATTAAATCCGCGTATGACCATTGGCGAAATTATTGCCGAACCGCTACGAACTTATCATCCTGGTCTGCCTGGTCAGGAAGTTCGCGATCGCGTGAAGGCTATGATGATGAAGGTCGGTTTGCTGCCAAACCTGATTAACCGTTACCCGCATGAGTTTTCGGGCGGACAATGCCAGCGTATCGGTATTGCTCGTGCACTTATCCTTGAGCCGAAGCTGATTATTTGCGATGAACCGGTTTCCGCGTTGGACGTGTCAATTCAGGCGCAGGTGGTAAACCTGCTGCAACAGCTACAGCGTGAAATGGGATTGTCGTTAATCTTTATTGCCCACGATTTGGCAGTGGTTAAACACATTTCCGATCGCGTGCTGGTGATGTATCTGGGGCATGCGGTGGAATTAGGCACTTATGATGAGGTGTACCATAATCCGCTGCATCCTTACACCAAAGCCCTGATGTCGGCGGTGCCAATTCCCGACCCTGATCTGGAAAGGAACAAGACTATCCAGTTGCTGGAAGGCGAACTGCCGTCACCGATTAATCCTCCGTCAGGTTGCGTGTTCCGCACGCGCTGCCCGATTGCCGGACCTGAATGTGCGAAAACGCGGCCGGTTCTTGAGGGGAGTTTCCGCCATGCGGTTTCCTGCCTGAAAGTAGACCCGCTATAATCGAGAGGGCTGACAAAAGTCAGCCCTTCTTTCAGGTGAGGTGAATGTGTCTGGCTTAGTGTCTTCTGTCCGGCGTGCGCTCTATCGTAAATTATTCGATTTAAACACGCGTTCAGGCCGTCGTTTTGAAGGCATGTGTGCGTTGTTTGCGTTGCTCAGCGTCATTGTTATCTTCGTTGAGTCAGGCGTTGGGACGCAATACCATTTAACTTTTGATGAATGGCGTTCTTTCGTTTGGCTGGAGATATTTATTACCCTGGTTTTCACAATCGAATACCTGCTTCGATTGTGCTGCTGGGCTAATCCGGCTAAATACGTGTTTAGCTTTTGGGGAATTATTGATCTGGCCACCATATTACCGCTGTATGTGATGTGGCTATGGCCTGAAATCAGTCTTAATTATGTTTTTGCCTGGCGAGCGATGCGTGCCATTCGTGTGCTGCGTATCCTCAAACTCCTGCGCTTTATGCCATCATTGCGCGTATTCTGGAGTGCCATCAAAAGTGCGCGTCATCAGCTGATCCTGTTCTATTCATTTATTGCCATTCTGATGATTATTTTCGGCGCGTTGATGTACCTTATTGAAGGGCCAAAATATGGCTTTACTACGCTGAATGCGTCGGTCTACTGGGCAATAGTGACGGTAACGACGGTGGGGTATGGCGACATCACTCCACATACGCCATTAGGTCGCATGGTAGCGTCGGTGCTTATTTTGATTGGTTATTCGGTGATTGCGATACCGACGGGGTTGATTACGACGCATATGAGCAGTGCGTTTCAACATCGCCAGAATCAACGTAAATGCTCTCAGTGCCAGCAGAGCCAGCACGAACACAGCGCACAATTTTGTAATCGCTGTGGAAGTAAACTGCCTGATTAAATAAAAAAAGCTGCGAGAGCAGCTTTTTTGTTTGATTATTCGCGCCAGAGAATGTGGCAGAGTTTGTGATCTTTTTCGCGGCATAACAGAACGCGCGCGAAAATATCGTTAATCTCACCATCTTCGGTATCGGCCAGACCGATCACTACTTCGGCAAAAAAGTCAGGATTCAGGTCAAAATCGACGTGCTCCTGCCAGTCTTCCGCCGGGTCAAATAATTCTGCGCCGCCACGCTCTTCAAATTGCAAATTGAACAGAATGATGTCAGCAGGATCAAGGTTGTCTGCTGCCAGTTCGAGAAAAATATCATAAGCCTGCTCAAGCGTTTCATCTTCAGTCAGGCGATTGTTCAAATCCATATCCATAATGACTACCTGTTTACCGTCTCTTGGGCACGTTTTACAGCAACGGGCTAAAGAAGTAAAACAGTCGCTCGGTGATCCGCTGCCAGAGTGGTCGTTTTACCCATAAACGCGCATCAAGCAGGCGGGAACGGGAGATGTAATCGTCCTGTACCGCTGCAAGATCGGCACCAAACCCGGCATCGTCAATCACTAACGTGATTTCAAAGTTCAGCCACAGACTACGCATATCCAGGTTCACAGTACCGACCAGACTCAACTCGCCATCGACCAGCACGCTCTTGGTGTGTAACAGGCCGCCTTCAAACTGGTAAATTTTGACGCCAGCAGCCAGCAGCTCGGTGAAAAATGCCCGGCTTGCCCAACCCACCAACATTGAGTCATTTTTGCGGGGAAGAATAATACTGACATCGACTCCACGCTGTGCCGCCGTACAGATGGCGTGCAACAGATCGTCGCTGGGGACGAAGTAGGGCGTGGTCATAATTAAATATTCGCGTGCGGAATACGCAGCGGTCAATAAAGCCTGATGAATTAAATCTTCAGGAAAACCCGGACCTGACGCAATGGTGTGAATTGTGTGCCCGCTGGCCTGCTCAAAAGGCATAATATTGACGTCAGGTGGCGGTGGTAAAATGCGCTTACCGGTCTCAATTTCCCAGTCACAGGAGTAGACGATCCCCATGGCTGTCGCTACCGGGCCTTCCATCCTCGCCATCAGATCAACCCATTGGCCGACACCTGAATCCTGTTTAAAGAAACGTGGATCCACCATGTTCATGCTGCCGGTATAAGCGATGTAATTATCGATCATGACCATTTTACGGTGCTGGCGCAGGTCCATGCGGCGCAAAAAGACACGCATTAGGTTAACTTTCAGCGCCTCGACAACTTCGATGCCGGCGTTACGCATCATGGCGGCCCACGGACTACGGAAGAAGGCCACGCTGCCTGCGGAATCCAGCATCAAACGACAGTGGATCCCCCGACGTGCTGCCGCCATTAATGATTCAGCGACCTGATCGGCCATACCGCCAGGTTGCCAGATGTAAAACACCATCTCAATATTATGCCGTGCCAGTTGTATGTCGCGGATAAGCGCCTGCATAACGTCGTCAGAACTGGTGAGAAGCTGAAGCTGATTCCCCTTAACACCTGCAATTCCCTGACGTCGTTCGCACAGCTTAAATAAAGATGCGGCGACGCTGCTGTTCTCCTGAGCAAAAATATGCTTACAAGCTTTGAGATCGTTCAGCCACTTGGCCGTTGAAGGCCACATCGCCCTGGCCCGTTCGGCGCGGCGCTTACCGAGGTGGAGTTCACCAAAGGACAAATAAGCAATGATCCCTACTAATGGCAGAATATAGATGATCAAAAGCCAGGCCATTGCTGAGGGTACTGCGCGTCGCTTCATCAGAATGCGTAATGTTACGCCAGCAATGAGTACCCAGTATCCCAGAATGACCAGCCAACTCACCACCGTGTAGAAGGTTGTCATAAATTTAAAAATCCTTTTGAAAGCGTATTGTTAAGAGTTTACGCATCAAGATTCATCTGGCAAATAAAAACACGGGAAAACCACTGGCCTGCGTTCGGTCTGGCGGTATAATGCCCACTCTGTGACTGGAAGAGTAGTTAACATGAAGCGTAGTAGAACGGAAGTAGGGCGCTGGCGGATGCAGCGTCAGGCCAGCCGCCGTAAAGCGCGTTGGCTTGAAGGACAATCGCGTCGTAATATGCGTATCCATACCATCAGAAAGTGTATTCTCAACCATCAACGTAACTCGTTACTGTTTGCGATCCACGGAATCTGATCGAAAAAGGGCACCCCAGTGGTGCCCAATGTATTTCTATCGCTTTCTTTCTAAATCAAAATACTTTTTTGTACGGCTTCACTGAAACCTGTGCATAGACCCCTGCTGCCACGTACGGGTCCGCTTCAGCCCACGCTTGTGCTGCTTCTAAAGATTCAAATTCGGCAATCACTGTTGAACCCGTAAATCCCGCAGCTCCCGGATCGTTGCTGTCAACTGCCGGCATTGGGCCTGCGGTCAGAAGACGACCTTCGTCATGGAGAAGCTGTAGACGAGCCAGATGAGCTGGACGCACGGAAAGACGTTTTTCGAGAGAGTCGGCGATATCTTGAGCATAAATAACGTACAGCACGGGAAGAGCTCCTTAATCGGTAAAAGTCGTTAATTACGTTATTGGAAAGGTCTGGTAACTGCAACGTAAAGATAACCGATTTGTTAAGACCACATTATAATGATGGTTTATTTACATGAAATTGCGTTTTAAATGCCGCTTACTTCACTGGCCTTATTGAATATGATTGCTATTTGCATTTAAAATCAGGGCCTGGTTTTTTAACTGAAACGATTATGACTTCAATGACCCTTGATTTACCTCGTCGCTTTCCCTGGCCGACGTTACTTTCCGTCGGCATTCACGGTGCTGTAGTGGCAGGTCTGCTGTATACCTCGGTACATCAGGTTATTGAACTGCCTGCGCCTGCGCAGCCAATCTCCATCACAATGGTTGCGCCCGCCGATCTCGAACCACCTCAGGTAGTTCAGCCGCCGCCGGAACCTGTCGTGGAGCCTGAACCGGAACCTGAGCCAATCCCGGAGCCACCGAAAGAGGCGCCGGTAGTGATTGAGAAACCGAAGCCTAAACCAAAACCGAAACCAAAACCGGTGAAAAAGGTACAAGAACAGCCGAAGCGTGACGTTAAACCGGCTGAACCACGTACGGCTTCGCTGTTTGAAAATACCGCGCCTGCTCGTCCGACTACCAGTACCGCGCCGGCAACCAGTAAACCTGCAGTGAGCGTACCCGCTGGTCCGCGTGCGTTGAGCCGTAATCAACCGCAGTATCCGCCGCGTGCGCAGGCCCTGCGTATTGAAGGCCGCGTAAAAGTTAAATTTGACGTCACATCAGATGGTCGGGTGGAGAATGTGGAAGTACTTTCCGCACAGCCTGCCAATATGTTTGAGCGTGAAGTGAAGAATGCGATGCGCAGATGGCGCTATGAGGCAGGAAAACCTGGATCTGGCCTGGTGGTGAACATTGTCTTCCGAATGAATGGCACCACGCAAATAGAGTAAGAAAAACAAACAAAAAAGCCTCCATTGGAGGCTTTTTTGTATTACGCCTGAACCGGTATCGGACGAGGCTTGCCGTCTTTATCAACCGCTACGTAGATAAACAGGGCTTCAGTAGCCTTATAGCGCTGACCGATAGGCTCTGACGCCACTTTCTTTACCCAGACTTCAATATTAATGCTGATCGAAGTAGTGCCGCGTTTCACGCAACGTGCATAGCAGCAGACTACATCACCCACGGCAACCGGGCGCAAAAAACTCATTCCTTCAACTCGCACCGTCACCACACGGCCATGTGCGATCTCTTTGGCCTGAATAGCGCCACCAATATCCATCTGTGACATCAGCCAGCCGCCAAAAATATCGCCGTTAGCATTTGTATCAGCAGGCATGGCCAGAGTGCGTAAAACCAGTTCACCCTGAGGGGTGTTATTCGTTGTTGTCATTGTAGAACCGACTGTAGAGAAAGATTACAGGCGCGATGCTACTATGATTTGCGGGCTGAGAACAGAGCTGATGCGGTGTGCAGAGCAGTGGAAAAGAGGGGATATGGCAATGAGGAATGCTTCCGGATGAAAATTCGCCAGATCCGCAGATCTGGCGAAAGATATTACGATTTGTCTTCCTGCGGCAGGTGGCGGTAAATATAAACTCCGCTCAGCAGCGTGAAGAACAGCGTTAGCGCGGTCAAACCAAATACTTTGAAATTGACCCAAATGTTTTGTGGTAGCCAAAATGCGATGTAGATATTTGCAAGGCCGCACAGGATGAAAAAGACGGCCCAGGCTAAGTTAAGCTTTGACCATACCGGCTGTGGCAGCGTCAACTCTTTGCCTAACATGCGCTGAATCAGCGGTTTTTTCATCACCCACTGGCTAAATAACAGCGCGCCAGCAAACAGACCATAAATCACAGTTACCTTCCATTTAATGAATTCATCGTTGTGGAAGAAAATGGTCAGGCCGCCAAATACGGCAACCAGAACAAAAGTGATTAACGCCATCTTCTCGACCTTGCGATAGCGGACCCAACTGTAAATCAAAACCACTGCGGTAGCGACAATGAGCGCTGTAGTCGCCGCATAGATGTCGTAGAGCTTATAAAAAGCGAAAAAGACAACCAGCGGTAAAAAATCAAGAAACTGCTTCATTCTTCAATTCCGTAATCAAAAAAGCACCGGCCAGGAAGGCCGGATGCGTTCAGGGTTTACTGGCGAATCAGCATATACAGGCGGAACAAATAGATCAGCAGCACGGCAGAAATCATATTGCTCAGCGTATTCGCCAGCACCGCGCCAACGTTCGGCGTTAGTACTGCAAAACTTGGCGCAAACAGCAACAGCAGCGTTTTTGCCAACAGCCAACCGATTACTGCAGGCGCTACCAGTCGCATATTAGACCATGCCAGACGCATACTGTTGCGCATGGCCGCAAAGACACCCATTTTATCCTGAACCATCATCACTGGCGCGAGGGCAAGCAGAATAGCCAGCAGAATGCCGGGGACGACAACCAGCATAATACCGACTTGCACCAGCAAGGTAGTCAGAAAAATCAGAATAAACAGCTTGGGCAATACCGGTGCACTGGCACCAATGGCGCGTAATGCGCTGACCCGATGGCCTGCTGAAATCAACTGAATCATCAGAATGACGCCGCCCGCGAGGATGGCATTACCAATAAGTCCAGAAAATGTCGATGCTGCAGACGCGCGTAACAGGATTTGCTGTTGTTCTGGCGTCATGTTTTGCACCAGATCAAACAGACCCACGCTGCTGGTTAACTGATCTCCTTCGCTGAGTTGCGCAATCTGTGCGTCGCTGGGAGAAAAGGCATGCCCTAACACCACTGTGATAAACGCACACAATAACGATACCAGCAAGATGGTAATAAATTGATTACGGAAAAAGTTTCCCGTGTCACGGTAAACGGATTTCGCCGTGATAGACATGCACTCTCCTTGAGTTTTGCAGGTGTTCATTTGCGGGCAATTGTACCCTGGATAACTCTACAGTGGCAGCATCGCAAGATGTATTGAAAAGCATATCTTTGTAAAGCTCCGGTAATTTTTGGCTATGACTTCAGCACCCTGCAACAACGTTGTGTGTTCTCTGTACAGTACACGGGCGAAAATACTTGCGTGGCGAAAATATATCAAAATTGATCTGAATTAATTTAACCTGGATTTTGAATGCAAGTTCTAACTTAATCTGGATCAATAAATGTTAAATTACTGGCCTCAATGTGATCTGTGTTAGATCATTTATTACTCCATTGTAGGTATATTCACTCCGCTTTTATAACCATAACGATGGAGCGGACATGAAAAAATTAACAGTTGCAGCATTGGCTTTAACAACTCTTCTCTCTGGAAACGCATTTGCGCATGAAGCCGGGGAGTTCTTTATTCGTGCAGGTTCTGCAACAGTAAGACCAACGGAAGGCGCGGGTGGTACGCTGGGAAGCTTAGGCGGCTTTGATGTCAGCAATAACACTCAGTTGGGACTGACATTCACCTATATGGCAACTGACAATATTGGTGTTGAATTGCTGGCAGCGACGCCGTTCCGTCATAAAATCGGAACGGCAACAACGGGGGATATTGCAACCGTTCATCACTTACCGCCGACGTTAATGGCGCAGTGGTACTTTGGTGACTCCAGCAGCAAACTGCGTCCTTATGTTGGTGTCGGTGTTAACTACACCACTTTCTTTGACGAAGGGTTTAATAATAACGGCAAAGAAAACAATGAATTATCGGACCTGAGCCTGAAAGACTCCTGGGGCGCAGCGGGGCAGGTGGGTATGGATTATCTGATCGATCGTGACTGGTTGATTAACATGTCTGTGTGGTACATGGATATCGATACCACCGCGAGCTATAAACTGGCTGGTGCTCAGCAGCATGACAGTGTGCGCCTCGATCCGTGGGTGTTTATGTTCTCTGCGGGTTATCGTTTTTAAGCTCTTCTGCAAAACTCCTCTGTAAAACTGGTCGTTTACCGGCCAGTTTTACCCACTCTTTCCCACGTGTATCGTTGTAATGTTCACGTATTGCTTTACTGCGATGACCTAACAAAATTTGTATGTCGATCCCTTGCTCACTGGATATCCTTTCAGCCAAAGAACGTTGCTCATGGAAAGAACAAGGGCTCTGGTGGTAGAGTAAATACGGGCTAAGTATCCTGTCCCGGCACTGAGCGATCACATTCTCAAGAGAAATGTTGGACTTGTTACAGTGTCACTTTAAAGGTGTCGTGATTTTTGCACCTGTTTGCCTTGTTCAACGAAGAGGTGATTATCTCGGACATCTGAACATTTCATATTACAAAGATCGGCCAACCGCTGCCCTGTGATGATGGCCAGCAACATCCTTTGTCTGCAGGAAGTCATTATCTTTAGCGGTAAGTGGGGCGTTTTTCTGTTTAAGCGTTTCTCCGGTTTCGTAGATGTGGGTTCTTAAAGGAGATTATTGTCCGCATGAAAGGATTTGCACCTCCACTGCCGATACCTCCATAACGGTGCGCTACCTCACCAGGGCTGATAAGTGCCAGGAGCGTCCGTCACTATCCTCACGCGAGTTTAGTGATAGGATGCGTCAGACTAATAATTTATCCCTTGATGCCGATACCTTTATTTCTTAATCAATATATGAAGGAACATATATGTATTGTATTCGACCTTTAGTGCGTCCACTTTGTTTTCTGGCGCTGTTGCCGTTTTCTCTCGTTCAGGCTACTGATAAACCTGCATTGATAGGTGGTGGTGTTAACCCCTTGTCTGTAACCAGAATTCACGATCGTGTGAATTATATGGTGTCGCTAAACTTCAATAACGGAAAAACGGCTCAGCAATGGCGTTCCGTTGATTGTAAACAGGGTAAGGCACAGCTTCTCTACAAGGATTTATTGAATGAGGAGGGATTTACCAAAGCTCGCTATTACGGCAACAGTTACCTCCGTTATGCTCCTGCTCAAGATGATAAGCAAATGACGGAAGAGGATATACGCGCGGTTTGCCAGCTACCGATAAAAGATGCAATCTGGGAAAGATTATCTCCCACGGATACAGTCGGCATTACCGAACTTGTCGATGTTAATAACATCCAGCGCATTGGTGATATTTTGTCGGTACGTATGGGGTATGACTTTGCTGATATCATCTGGGAACCGCCTTATGATGCACCGTTGGAATTAAAGATTGAGCATTACTTATATAATTGTAAAACGCATCAAGGAGATGCTGTAGCGTTAATGAACTTCGACAGTGAGGGTCGCGTTACGGACTCACTTATCACTGCTGATATTGTCCGTCGTAAAAGTGACTTCAAAATTAACACGCAAAAGGCACAACGCTTTGAGCAACTCTGCCAGTTACCCGCGGGGAAATCATTCAAAGCCGAAGGGCATTTTATACCCGCCGCTAACAAGCAAGCCTCAACATTGATGGGGCCATCAATGCCCGAACTGAGTAATAATAATCCGCAGTGGCTGAATAAATTCCCTCTGTCTGCTGCTATTGAGCACCAGACTCAGTCATTGATCAAACCATGGGCGATTCCTCGCTTTAAACAGATTCGTTATACCGAAGTTAGTGCGCTTGGCAAGACCAAAGTACAACTGGATGCACAACCGGATGGATATATACGCAAGCTGGAAGATTATGGTATCTGGACGGTGCAACGTTTAACTCTGGGTAATCAGCTACAGCTGAAGTTCACCATGTCTATTAGTAGTAGCACTACATTGCTTAACACATTGCAGACGGACCTGCGTTTCCCGTTAGTGGCTGGTCAACAATATCAGGCTCAATGGGACAGTATTGACTCCAATAAGAAAGTCACTGCATCAGCGCTACGTTGCGACGTAACGGAAGAGGGAGATGCACATAGCATTGCACCTGAGTTTAGTGGGAAATATCTATTAGTGGAGTGTCATGCAACTAATGAAGGGCAACCGGGAAGTCGTGACAAACTTGCCTGGCTGCAAGATCTCAACGTCTTCGTGCCGGTTACTCAGCAATTGGGAGATAAACCTGAAAATCCAGTGAAACTGGAAAATGTTAGTGTGATACGTTAATAACCAAACGAGCTCACCGCTTTAGCCGGTGAGCCTTTTATGACCGGCTCCCCATTTGATTAAGAGACCGAGACATTTAAGCATTAAAATCTCATAATTTTGAAAGGGTTTTAACAGATTTCACAGCTAAAAATAATATGCAAACTGGAATTGTCAGGATAAAACAGAAAAATTCAAAAATAACGACTAAACTGCCACCTGTGGAGCTAGTGAAGAAGTCTCGTTGCCAGAATTCTTTTTTTGAAAACAAAAGGGCGGTTTTTTCAATAATATACTTTGAAAAAGGGAATAAAAACGAGTTAATCAACACAGCGAGGAATAACTGATATGTCAACTCACTCTCGGGGTTGTTCATCCAGGAATAGAAAAATACGCCAATTACTATTACGCTCCACACACTATTTTTAAGATAGTATTTGAGTGTCATCCCTGATTCCATAAGGCTCCGCTCCTGTAGTTAACAACGTTCCATCCGCAAGCAGCATGCTAACAAGATCGAAAGGAAAATCAATAACGATAATCATTCTCAGTCGTGATGATGGTATCTCGCAGGGGCATTATTGATTGCGGACTTCTCACTTAACCCATACGACGATTTGGTTCTGATTTGTGATCTTGATGATAGCCAGGCGATATGAAGGCCTTTTACCGACCAGTTTTCTCTATTCTTTCCCACATGTCGCTGTCGTAGCCAGTCGCGAATTTCCTGCTACTTCCCAACAAAATTTATTGATAACGAAAAGCTTATTTATACTGGCATTGATCCCGAACAATTAAAAAGTATGATGAATTACTAAAATCATCATACTTTTTTAACTTACATCTATCGTCTTCGGGGGCACCATCTTGTCCAGACTAAACCGCACACTCATAGCGCTGCTGGCATGCGCGCCTTTTTTTGCACAGGCAGCAGCCTCCGATGAAATCACCACTGCATGGCCGGTGAATGTGGGGCCGTTAAACCCACATCTTTATACACCTAACCAGATGTTTGCTCAGAGCATGGTTTATGAGCCGTTGGTGAAATATCAGGCGGATGGTTCGGTAATTCCGTGGCTGGCAAAAAGCTGGAGTCACTCGGAAGACGGTAAAACCTGGACTTTCAACTTACGTGATGATGTTAAATTCTCTAACGGTGAAGAATTTGATGCTCAGGCCGCAGTGGAAAACTTCCGCGCAGTACTGGATAACCGTAAACGGCATGCCTGGCTGGAGTTAACCAATCAAATCACGGATGTTAAAGCGTTAAGTAAAAATGAACTGCAAATCACACTGAAGGATGCGTACTATCCTTTCCTGCAAGAGTTGACCCTGCCGCGACCTTTCCGTTTTATTGCACCTTCTCAGTTTAAAAATAACGAAACCCTGAACGGAATTAAAGCGCCGGTTGGCACCGGGCCCTGGGTGCTGAAAGAATCGAAACTCAACCAGTATGATGTGCTGGTGCGCAATGAGCATTACTGGGGTGGAAAACCTCAAATTCAAAAGGTTACTGTCAAAGTGATCCCGGATCCAACCACACGGGCTGTCGCTTTTGAAACAGGTAATATCGATCTGTTATATGGAAATGAAGGGCTACTGCCTCTTGATACCTTCGCACGCTTCAGTCAGAACCCTGAATACAGAACGCAGCTTTCAGCACCTGTTGAAACCGTGATGCTGGCGCTCAACTCAGCAAAAGCACCAACTAATGAACTGGCTGTGCGTGAAGCATTAAATTATGCAGTTGATAAAAAAACGCTGATAAAAAATGCGTTGTACGGTACTCAGCAGGTAGCAGATACGCTGTTTGCGCCATCCGTCCCTTACGCCAATATCGGTTTGAAGCCGCGCGAATACGATCCACAGCACGCAAAGTCTTTGCTGGAACAAGCTGGCTGGACTCTGCCCGCCGGAAAAACAATTCGAGAAAAAGCCGGTCAACCGTTACATATCGAACTGGCCTATGTCGGTACCGATGCTCTCAGCAAATCAATGTCTGAGATTATGCAGGCAAATATGCGCCAGATTGGTGTGGATGTTGCTCTGGTCGGGGAAGAGGAGAGCAGTATATACGCCCGTCAGCGCGATGGTCGCTTTGGTATGATTTTCAATCGCACCTGGGGGGCGCCGTATGATCCACATGCTTTCATGAGTTCAATGCGTGTACCATCCCATGCTGACTACCAGGCCCAGCTTGGTCTTCCCGACAAAGCGCAAATCGACAAAGAGATTGGTGACGTGCTGATTTCCACAGATAAAACTCAGCGTCAGGAGCTGTATCGTGACATTCTGACCCGTTTGCATAATGAAGCGGTTTACTTACCAATCAGTTATATGTCGATGATGGTGGTCGCTAAACCTGGCCTGGGGGAGATCCCTTACGCACCGATTGCCTCGGAAATCCCGTTTGAACAGATAAAACCGGTGAAACACTGATGCTGCGTTATGCTATACGGCGAATTCTGCTGCTGATTCCGATGATTTTCGCCGCGTCAGTGGTTATCTTTTTAATGTTGCGTTTGGGAACCGGCGACCCGGCACTTGATTACTTACGTTTATCTAACCTGCCCCCAACGCCTGATATGGTGGCTTCCACACGAGTCATGCTTGGGTTGGATCAACCACTCATTGTGCAGTACGGTCGCTGGCTGTGGAAGGCCGTGCATCTGGATTTTGGTATCTCTTTTGCTACTCAGCGCCCGGTGCTGGATGATGTGATGCACTTTCTGCCTGCCACTTTACAGCTGGCGGGCGCTGCACTGGTACTGATCCTGCTAACTTCTGTACCGTTGGGAATTTGGGCTGCTCGTCATCGCGACCGCCTGCCAGATTTTGTTGTGCGGATAATCGCCTTTCTTGGTGTATCAATGCCCAACTTCTGGCTCGCTTTTCTGCTGGTCATGTTCTTCTCGGTTTATTTGAAGTGGCTGCCCGCGCTGGGCTACGGCGGCTGGCAGTACATCATTCTTCCTGCTGTGTCGATTGCTTTTATGTCGCTGGCGATTAATGCCCGCTTGCTGCGTGCAAGCATGCTAGAGGTTGCCGGGCAGCGTCATGTTACCTGGGCGCGTCTGCGCGGCCTGAACGAGAAGCAAATCGAACGCCGTCATATTCTGCGTAATGCCTCGTTACCGATGATCACCGCTGTGGGAATGCACATTGGCGAATTGATTGGTGGAACGATGATTATTGAGAATATCTTTGCCTGGCCAGGCGTTGGACGTTATGCCGTATCGGCAATTTTCAACCGTGATTATCCGGTGATCCAATGCTTTACGCTAATTATGGTGGTGGTATTTGTTGTTTGTAATCTGGTAGTTGATTTACTGAATGCCGCAGTAGATCCACGTATTCGCCGTCATGAAGGAGCGCATTCTTGAACTTTTACCTCTCTTCACGCTGGTCGGTACGTCTGGCACTGATCGTTATTGTTTTGCTGGCTGTGATTGCGCTTACCAGCCAGTGGTGGTTACCCTATGATCCGCAGTCAATTGATTTGCCATCGCGTCTGTTAGCCCCCGATAGCCAGCATTGGCTGGGGACTGATCATCTGGGGCGCGATATCTTCTCCCGCTTGCTGGCAGCAACCCGGGTGTCGCTCGGTTCGGTCATGGCCTGTTTAATTCTGGTACTGACATTGGGGCTGATCGTCGGAGGAAGCGCAGGATTGATTGGCGGCCGTGTCGATCAGGCCACAATGCGTGTCGCGGATATGTTTATGACTTTTCCGACTTCAATCCTCTCTTTTTTCCTCGTCGGTGTGCTGGGTACAGGACTGACCAATGTCATTATAGCTATCGCTCTGTCGCATTGGGCATGGTATGCACGAATGGTACGTAGCCTGGTTATCTCCTTACGCCAACGTGAATTTGTGCTCGCTTCCCGACTTTCCGGCGCCGGTAATGTCAGAATATTTATCGACCATCTGGCCGGAGCGGTGATCCCCTCATTGCTCGTCCTGGCAACTCTGGATATTGGTCATATGATGCTGCACGTGGCGGGAATGTCATTTCTTGGCCTCGGTGTGACCGCGCCAACTGCCGAATGGGGTGTCATGATCAACGACGCTCGCCAGTATATCTGGACTCAGCCGCTACAAATGTTCTGGCCAGGGTTGGCGCTGTTTATCAGCGTAATGGCCTTCAATCTGGTGGGGGATGCACTGCGTGATCATCTGGATCCCCATCTCGTCACGGAGCATGCCCACTGATGCCACAACAAATTGAGCTGCAAAATCTTGTTCTGCATGCAGAGAAACCGCTGGTCAACGGCGTGTCACTGTCGCTTAAACGCGGACGTGTACTGGCACTGGTAGGGGGAAGTGGAAGCGGAAAATCGCTAACCTGTGCCGCCGCGCTCGGCATTCTTCCGTCGGGTGTCCATCAAACTGCGGGAGCCGTTCTTGCAGATGGTAAACCGGTTTCCCCTGGCGATCTGCGTGGTGTAAAAGTTGCGACAATTATGCAGAACCCACGCAGCGCATTTAATCCGCTGCGAACCATGGCTGCACATGCGCGGGAAAGCTGCATCGTGCTTGGGAAACCTGCAGATGATGCCACGCTTATCACGACTCTGGAGGCCGTGGGGTTAGAGGATGCCGCTCGTGTTCTCACTCTTTATCCCTTTGAAATGAGTGGTGGTATGTTGCAACGCATGATGATTGCAATGGCGGTGCTGTGTGATGCGCCGTTTATTGTGGCAGATGAACCGACAACCGATCTGGACGTGGTCGCGCAAGCGCGCATTCTCGATTTGCTGGACAGCATTATGCAAACTCGTGCGCCAGGGATGCTGCTGGTGACCCATGATATGGGCGTAGTGGCGCGACTGGCCGACGAGGTGGCGGTAATGGATCATGGCAATATCGTTGAGTACGGCGACGTTCAAACTCTGTTTCGGACGCCTCAACATACCGTCACGCGTAATCTGGTTTCTGCACATCTTGCTTTGTACGGCATGGAGTTAGTCTTATGACACTACTGACGGTCACGGGTATTTCACATCAATATGCCCATGCGAATTTGAGCGGCAGACACCAGCATCAGTCTGTATTAAAGGATGTTTCATTAACACTTAAAAGCGGTGAAACGGTTGCTTTGCTGGGGCGCAGTGGTTGTGGCAAAAGCACACTGGCACGTTTGCTTGTTGGTTTAGAATCTCCGACTCAGGGTTGCGTCAGTTGGCGGGGAGAGCCACTCACCCGGTTGAATCGGACAAAGCAAAAAGCATTTCGCCGGGATATTCAGATGGTATTTCAGGACTCCATTAGTGCCGTTAACCCACGTAAAACCGTACGTGATATTTTACGTGAACCCATGCGCCACCTGCTATCACTTAGTAAAACAGAACAACTCGCGCGTGCAAACGAAATGCTTAAAGCGGTTGATCTGGACGACAGCATACTCGACAAACGTCCACCACAGCTCAGCGGTGGTCAGCTACAGCGTGTCTGTCTCGCACGGGCGTTGAGCGTTGAGCCTAAGCTATTAATTCTGGACGAAGCGGTGTCTAACCTTGATCTGGTGCTGCAAGCAGGCGTAATTCGCTTGCTCAAAAAACTGCAACAGCAGTTTGGCACTGCCTGCCTGTTTATTACCCATGATTTACGCCTTGTCGAACGTTTTTGCCACCGGGTAATGGTGATGGACGACGGGAGAATTGTTGAAACGCAAATCGTGGGTGAGACATTAACTTTCTCTTCTGATGCCGGACGAGTACTACAGAATGCGGTACTCCCCGCATTCCCTGTGCGTCACACTCATGCATCATAAGGTTTAAATTGGATGTTACGTACGCTCACGCTTAACTGCGGCATGTTTTGACGTTCCGCTCTTGTTTAATCAGGTTTGTAAGCATGCCGATCGCCGCCGGAATATCGTTACTGGAGGTATTTCCGTAGCCAATCACAAGACCAGAAACCGCGCCGGGCCTCGTACAGAATGATGACAAAGCCTGAACGCCCAGACCATGCTGGTGGGCTAATTCAGCGATCCTTTTGTCATCATCTCCCGCTGCCAGCTTCAGCGTCAGGTGCATTCCTGATTTACCCCCGAGAATCTGAACCGGTGAAAAGTCGGCTATCAGCGCCTCGCGTAAAATACGCTGGCGCTCGCGGTAGAGTCGTCGCATCCGCCCCAGATGTCGGCCAAACTCTCCACTTTTCATGAAATCAGCCATAGCCATCTGCTGCAATTGTTGGCCATTTCGGAGAATTTCATTCAATACCGTTTTTGCCTGTGCCATTACGCGCGCAGGAAGTACAAGGAATCCCAGCTTTAAGGAGGGAAACATCGTCTTACTGAACGAGCCGATGTAGAGTACAGGCGTATGTGATACGAGTCCCTGCATGCTGGCTATCGGTCCGCCAGAGTGCCTGAAGTCGCCATCGTAGTCGTCTTCTATCAACCATGCTCCGGTGCGGCTGGCTTTTGAAATCAGCGCCAGTCGTCTGGCGACGGACATCACCGCCCCGGTGGGATATTGATGGGCAGGGGAGGTATAAATTAGCCTTGGTGTATGGGTCGTCCATGCATCCTTTGGTACGCGTATACCTTCTTCGTCCACCGCCATCAATACCGTATGCAAATTACCAGCAGAGAATGCTGCCTTTGCCCCACGATAGCCGGGGTCTTCCATCCAGACCGTATCGCCAGGATCTGTCAGCAGCGTTACGCAAAGCTCCAGCGCCTGTTTTGCTCCCTCGGTCACGATTATCTGGGAAACATCGCAACGCACTCCGCGCGCAACATACAGATGCGTTGCTATCGCTTCTCGTAGAGTGCGTTCGCCTGCCGGTTCGCTATAGCCCAGCGAGTGGGATTGCAACTGTCTGACCGCCCGGTCAAGGGAGCGTCGCCAGGCAGCCAGCGGAAATTCCCTGATTGCGGGCATGCCGGGAGATAACAGTGCATCGTGTACCGGTTGTAACGGGGTTTCCAGAATCGGTCTGAGGCGATCAGCCAGACGGACTGCGGGCGTGTCCGGCGATACCGGGGAGACGTTTTTGCGGTCGGCGCCTGACAGGGATGCCACACGAGTGCCCTGGCGATCGGCCAGAATATACCCTTCTGCTGCCAGGTGTTCATAAACGTTCACAACGGTATTCCGCGATACACCGAGCTCTTTTGCCAGCGTTCGGGATGATATCAGGCTCGAGCCCGCTGGCAGGTGGCCACTCAGAATCGCCTGCTGAATACGCTCTGTAAGCTGTTTTTGCAGAGATAGCGGTTCACCGCCTGGGGAGATTACCCCCGGCGTCAGAGGGGCGGTGATATCAAACATATGTCGTGGACCTATCAAAAACTAAAACCGTGGCTCTTTTCAGGATACCACAATTATTTCATCCTCTGACTCTGTTAATGATCCCGTCTCAAAGGAGCTGATCGTCACCATGACTAATATAATGAATCGCTTTAACCAGCCTGTCGGCGCCGAACTCTCTGGCTGGAGTGGCGCGAAACTTCCCGGTGAAAAATCACTGGAAGGTCGCTATTGTCGGCTTGAACGCATCAGCGCTGAACGTCATGCAGCTGATCTTTATGAGGCATACTGCGAAGCGCCGGATGAGCGCGACTGGACCTATCTGCCGTCAGGACCTTTCGAGAGTGAAGTATCCTACCGCACCAGTCTGCAGAGTGCCGAAACGTTGCGCGATCCGCTGCATTACGCTGTGATTGATAAGGCCAGCGGCAAGCCGTCTGGTACGGTTGCACTTATGCGGATTGATCCCGCTAACGGGGTCATTGAGGTCGGCTATGTGACCTATTCGCCGCGCATGAAGCGTACGCGTATATCTACGGAGGTTATGGCGCTGCTGCTTCGCTATGTTTTTGAGGAGCTCCGTTATCGCCGGCTGGAATGGAAGTGCGACTCACTCAATGCTCCGTCCCGAGCGGCGGCAGAACGCTTCGGCTTCCGATTTGAAGGCATTTTCCGCCAGGCCGTTGTGTACCGCGGGCGCAACCGTGACACCGCCTGGTATTCAATCATTGACGGTGAGTATCCTGCGTTGCGCATCGCCTACGAAAAATGGTTAGCGGCAGATAACTTCGATGATGATGGTAATCAACAGGAAAAACTCGGTAACTTGATTGCAAAAATGCGACAGGATGAACCGCAATATCGTTAAGCCTGCAGCAGGCAAAATCAGCATGGACATCCCTTTCTTGATCTGTTTTCCATAAAATACTACTGTATATAAATACAGTTATTGTGAAGGCAGATCATCATGTTGTTTTTCCAGCCTGCGGAACCCCGCGAAATCAAAAGCTTCCCGCTATTCAGTGACCATGTGCCCTGCGGATTCCCCTCGCCAGCTCAGGACTATGTTGAGAAGCGTATTGACCTGAATGAGTTGTTAGTGCGTCACCCCAGCGCAACGTATTTTGTAAAATCTTCCGGGGATTCCATGATTGGGGCAGGGATCAGTAATGGTGATTTGCTGGTCGTCGACAGTTCCAGAAAAGCAGTTCATGGCGATATTGTTATTGCTGCCATCGATGGTGAATTCACGGTTAAACGCCTGCAACTTCACCCGACAGTTATGCTTAAACCGGAGAACAGCGCCTACGCTCCTATTCTGCTGGGTAGCGAGGAGACGCTGGATGTCTTTGGTGTGGTGACGTTTATCGTAAAAGCGACTGTCTAATCATGTTTGCACTGGTTGATGTGAACGCGTTTTATGCCAGGTGTGAGACGGCATTCCGGCCAGATTTGAAGGGAAGGCCGGTTGTCGTTCTGTCAAACAACGATGGCTGTGTTATAGCCCGAAGTCCTGAAGCAAAAGCCGTTGGGGTAAAAATGGGCGATCCATATTTCAAACAAAAGGATTTGTTTCGCCGCTGCGGAGTAGTGTGTTTTAGCAGTAATTATGAACTCTACGCGGATATGAGTCTCCGGGTGATGTCCACACTGGAAGAGTTGTCCCCCCGCGTGGAGATGTACAGTATAGATGAGGCGTTCTGCGATCTGACGGGCGTAAGGAATTGTCGTGATCTGACCGACTTCGGCAGGGAAATCTGCGCAACGATACAACAGCGCACTCACCTCGCCGTCGGGGTCGGCATTGCCCAGACCAAAACGTTGGCCAAGCTGGCTAACCATGCGGCAAAAAAGTGGCCGCGGCAGACGGGCGGTGTTGTGGACTTATCGAATCTTGAGCGACAGCGCAAACTCATGGCTGCATTGCCTGTCGATGAAGTCTGGGGGGTGGGTCGCCGTATCAGCAAAAAACTGGACAGCATGGGGATTAAAACGGTTCTGGATCTGGCTGATACCGACATCCGTTTTATTCGCAAGCATTTCACTGTCGTACTCGAAAGAACGGTACGTGAATTGCGTGCTGAACCTTGTCTGGCGCTGGAAGAATTTGCACCGGCTAAACAGGAAATAGTCTGTTCCCGGTCGTTTGGTGAATGGATCACCGGATATGAGGCTATGCGTCAGGCTATCTGCAGCTATGCGTCGCGAGCTGCGGAAAAACTGCGTAGCGAACATCAATATTGCCGGTTCATATCCGTTTTCGTTAAAACCTCGCCATTTGCGCTGAATGAACCGTTTTACAGTAACAGTGCATCGGTGAAGCTGCTTACTCCAACTCAGGACAGCAGGGATATCATTGCTGCAGCGATACGAAGCCTGGATGCCATATGGAAAACTGGATATCGCTATCAGAAAGCGGGAGTCATGCTGGGTGATTTTTACAGCCAGGGCGTGGCCCAACTCAATTTGTTTGATGATAACGCACCGCGTGCAGGCAGTGAAAAATTGATGGAGGTACTGGATCTCCTGAATGCTAAAGAGGGCAGAGGGACGTTGTATTTCGCCGGGCAAGGGATTCAGCAACAGTGGCAGATGAAGCGAGAAATGCTCTCTCCTCGTTATACCACCAGATACGCAGATCTTCTTCGAGTCCGCTAGACTTATGAAGCCAGGAAAGTCCGGTGATTCACACCCAGACAGCTACGCTTATAGAGGTATCAAATATCGGGAGGGGTTATGCTAACTCACTCTGAAGCAAAACGATGGGCCACCTTAATGCTCAAGGCAGCATTATGTGATGGTATGAAGCACGAAGAAATTTCCCGACAGGTGCATCTTGTCTGTGATCATCATGGAAAGGAGTGCCTTGAAGAACTCATAGAGGAAATTCTGATAGAGGCAGGTCGAATAGGACCTAAACATAGCAATGGACAACTGAGACATCATTGAGTCTCAACTTCCGCTGCTTCCCTCTCAAAGCGTTTAATTTAGGGGGGAACCAAAGCAAGGGAAAATCGGCGCGGTATTGACAGAGGATGCACCCATTCTGGTCCCTGATTTTCTGTATTGCCAACGACTTATGTCACGAGGGTAATGCGAATTGGCCAGCCAGTGCCGCGCCATCATTACTGGCACTTCCGTCTCCTTTTTTTATGTTCTGTACTTCTCATCCGGCCTTTTCCCCTTCAATGTAATGCTACTCTTTAAGCAAACTTATCGCCTGAAACAAATTCTCGCTGCAGCGCCAGCCCTGTCTGTGAAATCGAAACTGGTTATGTTGCGGGCGTAAGCGATTGTCGGGCGGTCTGTCCGATCGCTGGTGATAGCTAACTCTTGATTTTTGTTAACAAAACATGTTCTTTTTTTAAATAAATCTGTAACTTTATCTCTCGGAGACGGTGTGACTTCACCTTATCATCAGTAACAGAATAATTGACATCTTTGACAAGCACTCAGGGCTGTTATGCAACAATATAAGCGGGTAATTGGTTTGGTCATACTGTTAACTATCAGGGTGGGTTCGTGAAGATTGTGCAGGATAAGCTCAGAAACAGGCAGGCATTGCTGGTATCGGGCCTGATTACTCTGATATTTACCTCGTTGTTCCTGTTTATCATTTACGAACAACGTATGGCCACTGCGAGTGAAGGGATCAACCGTCTGCAATCGCGCATGATGGACATTTTTAACGACAATGAACTTCTCTCTGATGCAATTGGGGAACGCTATCATCACATCAGAAATGCCGGGCAATGTGGCGATATGTCGCAATTCGTTCCGCGGAATAAGGATGAATGGGGAATCAATGCCGATCGAGCGCGGGTACATTCGGCATCGGGGAGTATTATCGCCAAAAAAATCAGTAGTCAGGCTCTGTGTATGTACACGGCGGCTGAGTTTATTCGAGGGAAGGTGAACGAGCTGAATCCGGGGACCTTCGATGCACATCGTTATATCATCGCCAAGGATGCTGACTATTTTTACTGGTTTATGCCTGCCGATGCTCGTAACTTCAATTATTCTGATTCTGAGATGGCGAAGGATGTTTCCAGTTTTTTCTATCCGCCCGTCGATTTTTATACCCGATTACTGCAAAAAAATGTCAAAAACAAAGCTCTCAGTTCAACGAACTTTTATACCGATAAAATTACCGGTGAAAAGGCGTTTAGCGTGGTGAGTTATATCTACGATCTTTCAGGTAAAGAAGTCACTGACCATATTGTGGCGTACCTGGTTTATGACCATGCGAAGCCGGAACTAAAGGAGGCGCTGGCGAACGCGTTTGAGTATCGGATCCCGGCGGGACTTAACGTGGCGCTGGTCAATTTACTCAACCTGGAGAGTCTTTGTTTATCCGGAAAATGTAATGGCGCCCACTACTCGGTCAGAAGTTTGTCAGAAAAATATGCCCTGCATTATTCAATCTCACTCAGCCGATTTATGGTGCGGGATCCCCAGGCCGGGATTGTTATTCTCCTGGCGCCATTCTTCTTCATTATGATCAGCTTTTCGTTGAAAACATGGCTTAATGAGAGTGATCTCAAGGTATATATCGACTCCCTGACCGGCTGTTTTAATCGCAAGATCCTCGACATTATCAAACGACGGGATTTATCACACTGTTCAGTGGTGCTGCTGGACTGTAATAAGTTCAAGGCTGTCAACGACACCTGGGGCCATGCGGCTGGGGATCGTGCGCTGCAAACTATTGCCAACAGAATGCTGTCTAACACCCGAACCAGTCACGATATCGTGATCCGCACCGGTGGGGATGAATTTATGATCCTGCTGTTTCGCTCCCAGGCGAGTGATGCTCTTGCCATAGCCGAGCGTATTAGTGGGCAGGTCAACAGCCACGTATTTGTGGTGGATGGTCATACAGTGCCGCTGTCGGTGTCATGGGGTATTGCAGAAGTTAATGGTGAGCTGGATGTGGCAATCCAGAATGCGGATAACGAAATGTATAAGATGAAACTGGCAAAAGTATAAAAGCCGCCAGAGGAAGTTCTGGCGGCTTTATAAATTACTGACGGGTGGCGGCTTTCATCGCACTGGCAAAAGCTTTCAGTTCAGACAGCATCTGTTCCGGAGCTGAAACATTTTTTTCGATGATTTTTACAACCGCTGAGCCGGAAATGGCGCCAGCAGCACCTGCTTCAATCGCCCCTTTTACCTGCTCAGGCGCAGAGATACCAAAGCCCTGTAAGGCGGGAGGCGCATTGTATTCTTTCAATTTTTCGACCAGATGGTGCAACGGTAACGCTGCCCGATTTTCTGCACCTGTTACGCCTGCCCGCGAAAGCAGGTAGGTATAACCGCGTCCACTGGCGGCAATCTGTTGTAACAGTTCGTCGTCAGCGTTCGGCGGGCAGATGAAAATAGGTGCAACGTTATGGCGTAATGCAGCAGCCCTGAACGGTGCTGACTCTTCAATTGGCACATCAGCCACTAACACAGAATCCACGCCGACTTTTTCACACTGAGCGTAAAACTCGTCAATACCTTTGCTGAAGACCAGATTGGCGTACATCAGCAAGCCAATAGGAATGGCAGGGTGCTTCTGACGAATCAGCGCCAGCATTTCAAAACACTGCGACGGTGTGACGCCTGCTGCAAACGCACGTAATGTGGCTTCCTGAATTGTCGGGCCGTCAGCCAGTGGGTCAGAGAACGGAATACCAAGTTCAAGCGCGTCGGCACCGGCGTCGATCAATGTATCAATAATTTTCAGTGACTGTTCAACAGAAGGATCGCCGAGGGTGACGAAAGGGACAAAAGCGCCTTCCTTGCGGTCTTTCAACTGGGTAAACAGGCTTTCATAACGTTCCATCAGATTTCCCCTCGCGCTTTCAGAATATCGTGTACGGTGAAAATGTCTTTGTCGCCGCGACCGGAGAGATTGACCACCAGCAACTGCTCTTTTTCCGGGTTTTCATGCATCATTTTCAATGCGTGTGCCAGGGCGTGAGAAGATTCCAGTGCTGGAATAATTCCCTCATGGAGACACAGCGTTTTAAAGGCTTCCAGCGCTTCGTCATCGGTAATCGAAACATAGTCAGCACGACCGATGCTGTTCAGATAAGCATGCTGTGGCCCGACTGACGGGAAGTCCAGGCCCGCGGAAATCGAGTAGGACTCTTCAATCTGTCCCTCTTCGGTCTGCATCATGGGGGATTTCATACCGAAGTAAATCCCGACGCGACCATGCTTTAATGGTGCGCCGTGTTCACCGGATTCAATTCCGTGACCACCCGGCTCAACGCCAATCAGACCGACGCTGGCGTCGTTTATGAAATCAGCAAACATGCCAATAGCATTTGAACCACCGCCGACACAAGCGATAACCGCATCCGGCAGGCGGCCTTCTTTTTCCAGGATCTGCGCTTTGGTTTCTTCCCCGATCATGCGCTGGAATTCACGCACAATGGTTGGGAATGGGTGCGGGCCAGCCGCCGTACCGAGCATATAGTGCGCGGTATCGTAACTGCCAGACCAGTCGCGCAGCGCTTCGTTACATGCATCTTTCAGCGTGGCGGAACCGCTGTGTACCGGGATCACTTCTGCACCCATCAGGCGCATACGGAAGACGTTTGGCGACTGGCGTTCGACGTCTTTTGCACCCATGTAAATGCGGCACTTGAGGCCCAGCAGAGCACTGGCGAGAGCAGACGCAACACCGTGCTGACCCGCGCCGGTCTCCGCGATGATTTCGGTTTTCCCCATGCGTTTTGCCAGTAACGCCTGGCCCAACACCTGGTTGGTTTTGTGCGCACCGCCGTGCAGCAGATCTTCACGCTTGAGATACAGCGTGGTGTTTGTGCCTGCGGTGATGTTCTGGCATTTGGTCAGTGCAGTAGGGCGACCCGCATAGTTTTTCAGCAGATCGGTAAACTGAGCCTGGAACTCAGGGTCTTTCTGCGCACTGACGAATGCTTCTTCCAGTTGACGCAGCGCTGGCATCAGAATCTGCGGCACATACATGCCACCAAATTCACCAAAATAGGGGTTGAGTAATGTTGTCATGTCCTTTTCCTTAATATGCGCGCAGTGTTTGAAAGACCGAAGCCAGAAGACGAGCGTCTTTGATGCCCGGCTGCGACTCTACGCCAGAATTGAAATCGAGACCGGCACAGCCGGTTTTAGCTGCCTCAACGCAGTTATCTGCGCCAAGTCCGCCAGCCAGAAGAACGTTATCCAGCGATTGTCCGCCTAAAAGTGTCCAGTCAAAACGTTGACCGCTGCCGCCGAGCCCGTTGTCGAAAATGTATTTATCAACATGTTGATAGCTCCGGGCAGGCAGTGACTCACCAACGCTTAACGCTTTCCAGATTTGCACGTGTTCCGGCAATGTGGCGCGCAGCGTATCGATATATGTCTGATCTTCGTTGCCGTGTAATTGCACGGCTGTGAGCGCCAGATTTTTGACTTTTACACACACGTCATCAATATCGTGATGACGAAACACGCCGACATACTGTAGTGGTGCGCCTGCCATGACCTCACGTGCCTGCTCAACACCAACGACGCGCGGAGAAGAGGGGACAAAAATTAACCCGCCATAGATCGCACCTGCTTCATACGCAGCTTTTGCATCCTGCGCCCGGGTCAGGCCGCACACTTTATTTTCGCCGAGCAGAACGCGACGCACCGCGGCATGGAGATCGTCATGGGACATCAACGCGGATCCAATCAAGAAACCATTGGCGAAGTGACTAAGTTCACGTACCTGGCCGTAGGTATTGATGCCGGACTCGCTGATGACGGTTACGCCGTGACCCAGTCGCGGTGCCAGCTGGCGGGTGCGATTCAGGTCAATCGACAGGTCACGTAAATCACGGTTGTTAATACCGACGACTTTTGCGCCAAGTGCAATCGCGCGTTCCAGTTCCTCTTCGTTACTGACTTCCGTCAGTACGCCCATTTTCAGACTGTGAGCCACGGCGGAGAGCTGGCGATATTGCTCGTCGTCTAATACCGATAACATCAGCAGACAGGCATCCGCCTGGTAATAACGCGCCAGGTAAATCTGGTAAGGATCGATAATAAAGTCCTTACACAGGATCGGCTGCGGTGCGATGCGGCTAACAATTGGCAGGAAATCAAAGCTTCCCTGAAAATATTTCTCGTCGGTCAGTACAGAAATCGCTGAAGCATAATGTTTATACACACCCGCAATTTGAGCCGGATCGAAGTTATCGCGGATCACGCCTTTTGACGGGGACGCTTTTTTACACTCCAGAATAAACGCGGTGCGGGTCCCCTGCAGCGCATCGTAGAAATGACGGGAGCTAGGCTGAACGTCATTTTGAAAGCCGGCCAGTGGTTGTTGCTGTTTGCGGGCGTCTACCCAAATCGCCTTGTCTGCGACAATTTTCGCTAAAACGGTTTGCATCATTTACCCTCTTGCTGCCAGTGCAGTGACACGGTCATAAGCCGCTCCGCTGCGCAGTACGTTAATCACAGTTTGCGCATTGGCTTTTAAATCTTCTTCACCGTGCAGGCGCATTAACATGGCGACATTCGCGGCAACAGCAGCCTCGTGAGCGGCTTCACCTTTACCTTGTAACAAGCGACTGAGAATGTCACGGTTTTCTTCCGGGGTGCCGCCTGCCAGCTGTTCCTGATGGTATGGCGTCAGGCCAAAGTCATCCGCTGTCAGCTGATAACTCTTGATTTCGCCATCATGCAGCTCAGCTACGATGGTTGGCGCATGCAGTGAAACTTCATCCATTCCGCCGCTATGAACCACGGCCGCACGCTGATATCCCAGTACGCGCAGCGTTTCGGCAATCGGCAGTACCAGTTCCGGACTGTAGACACCGATCAGCGCCAGCGGCGGATGCGCCGGGTTAATCAGCGGTCCAAGCACGTTAAACAGCGTGCGGGTTTTTAGCTGCTGGCGGACCGGCATTGCGTGACGAAAACCGGTGTGGTACTTCGGCGCAAACAGAAAGCAGACGCCCAGTTCATCGAGCGCCAGCCGGGATTTATCGGCGTTCATATCCAGATTGATGCCAAATGCCGCCAGCAGATCCGAGGATCCAGACTTACTGGATACGCTGCGGTTACCGTGTTTAGCTACTTTTAACCCACAGGCTGCGGCGACGAACGCGCTGGCGGTGGAAATATTGATACTGTTGCTGCCGTCGCCGCCGGTACCAACGATATCGGCGAACAGATAGTCCGGACGCGGGAACGGTGCGGCATTTTCCAGCAGAGCGGTGGCTGCACCAGCGATTTCATTTGGATGCTCACCACGCACTTTCATACTCACCAGCGCAGCGGCCAGTTGTTCGGGCTTCAGTTCACCACGTACTACGGCGGAAAACAGCTGGTGGCTCTCCTGTTGTGTGAGCGTTTGAGCCTGGTACAGTTTCTCCAGAATTGGCTGCAGGATGTTGGTTTGTTCCAGCTTCTGTTGCGCCCAGGCCAGCGTTTGTTCCAGTAAACGTGCGCCCTGGGTGGTGAGAATCGACTCAGGATGGAACTGGAAACCGCACACGCGATCGGTGTCATGGCGCACCGCCATCACCATGCCGTTAAAGTGGGCGTTAATGGTCAGTCCGGCTGGAACGTTACTGCCTACCAGCGAGTGATAGCGCGCTACCGGCAGCGGATTCGCCAGACCTGCGAACATAGCCTGGCCGTCATGCTCAATGCTGGAGGCTTTGCCGTGCAAAATTTCACCAGCCTGACCCACATATCCACCGTAGGCTTCGACAATCGCCTGATGTCCCAGACAAATGCCGATGATCGGCAGCTTACCGCGCAGACGGGTTAACAGCTCCGGCATACAGCCTGCTTCGCTTGGCGCACCGGGGCCTGGCGAGAGCATCAGTACCGGGTTTTTCATAGTCGCTAACCGGTCAATTAACGTCTGTGCCGGAATATGGTTACGGTAAATGACGACGTTATGACCGTTAGTACGCAGCTGATCTGCCAGGTTATAGGTGAAAGAGTCGATGTTATCGAGCAGCAGAATATCAGCCATTAGAATGTCTCCTGTGCATGGTGCGCGGTAGCGATAGCACGCAGAACCGCACGTGCTTTATTACGAGTTTCATCGGCTTCAGACTGCGGAACAGAATCCAGAACAATCCCGGCACCGGCCTGTACGGTGGCAATGCCGTCTTCCACCAGCGCGGAGCGGATCACAATGCAGGTGTCCAGATCGCCATGGGCAGTGAAATAGCCTACTGCTCCGCCATAGCTACCGCGGCGGCGGCCTTCCGCTTCCGCGATAAGCTGCATGGCGCGAACTTTTGGCGCACCGCTCAGCGTACCCATGTTCATACAGGCGCGGTAAGCATGCAGGACATCTAAATCGTTACGCAGTTCGCCCACGACGCGGGAGACCAGGTGCATAACAAATGAATAGCGGTCAACTTTGGTCAGATCAGCAACGTAGCGGCTGCCCGGTGTACAGATTCGTGCCAGGTCGTTACGTGCAAGGTCCACCAACATCAGGTGCTCAGAAAGTTCTTTGTGATCGGTGCGCATCTCCAGTTCAATACGACTGTCGAGATCGCGATCCAGCGTTCCGTCTGCACGACGACCGCGAGGGCGGGTCCCGGCAATCGGGTAGATCTCAATCTGGCGGCTGGTGGCATCGTATTTCAGTGAGCTTTCCGGGGATGCACCGAACAGTGTGAAATCATTATCCTGCATGAAAAACATGTACGGGCTGGGATTGCTCTTCTTCAGCACATAGTAAGCGGCCAGTGGTGACGGACAAGGAAGCGAAAAACGGCGGGAAGGGACCACCTGGAAAATTTCGCCTGCACGAATGGCTTTTTGCAAGCTACGTACGACTGCACCGAACTCTTCGTCGCTCTGATTGCACTCACAGCGCATGTCTGGTACATCCGTGACCGGTAGCGGCGGCGCAGGTTCGGTTAACTGCTGGCTCAGCTGTGCCAGACGCGCATTCAGACGGCGTTTTTCCTCTTCACTGGGGGTAAATACGCTGGCCTGGATACGAGTGCTTTTTTTCTGGTGGTCGATGACCATCAGTGTTTCAGCCAGGTAGAAGCAGTAGTCAGGGCAACGGTTACCCGCTTCAAGCTGAGGTAAATCTTCAAATCCGGCGACTAAATCGTAGGAAAACAGACCGCCGAAGAACATCGCCTCACGCTCTTGCGCCGGAACGTTGACCAGTTCCTGCAATAAACGAAAAGCGTCAAAAACGGAAAGCGAACATAAGCGGGCATCTTCATCCAGCAATGGGCTTACGGCCGGAAAACGCAACTGGCGGGCGTTTGGCTGTTTCTCATTGTCAACACCTGCGGGCAGGGCGGCATCCAACAGAGGGAGCAGCGATGCACCGTTAGCAGATAACGCCTGAATGGTGACGGTGTCATCTAAAGCGGTAATACGCAACGCGCTGTCGACCAGCAGCAGGCTTTTCAGATCATTTTTGCTGTCGATATCGGCAGACTCCAGCAACAACGTCGCCGGGCGAGCGCCGCAGACCTGATGGAACAATGCTGTCGGATTCTCACGATAGGCGGCATCACAGGCCAGCAGTTCAAGTGTCGGTTTTTGTGTTTGCATCGTTATTCTCATTAATTTTGTTCAAAAAAAAGCCCGCTCATTTAGCGGGCCTGGTATCTGGTTGCATATTGCAGACGTAAGACACTGCCCGAAATCAGGAAGTGCGCCACCAACCATGCAGTACAAATGTTGCTTTCATCTCAGATACCTTCTTCATGTGAACTTGCGTACTAGTTAACTAGTTCGATAGAATAAAGTCAACACCTGATTTCAGTAAATTTGTCGGAACCGCTATGATGAGCGTGATACGACATTTATAGAAACGGGAGCCGCCTTGAGCGACACGAATTACGCAGTGATTTACGACCTGCACAGTCATACAACGGCGTCCGACGGACGATTGACGCCAGAAGCGTTGGTACACCGTGCGGTAGAGATGCGAGTCGGTACACTGGCGATCACCGATCATGACACCACGGCAGCTATTGCGGCGGCAAGAGAAGAAATTTCACGTTCGGGTTTAGCGTTAAACCTGATCTCTGGCGTTGAAATTTCAACAGTCTGGGAGAATCATGAGATTCATATTGTGGGTCTGAATATTGATATTGCACACCCCATGATGCGTGAATTCCTGGCAGAACAAACGGAGCGTCGTCAGCAGCGAGCGCGGTTGATTGCTGAACGACTGGATAAAGCCCATATTCCGGGAGCATGGGAAGGGGCGTTGCGTCTGGCTGATGGCGGAGCTGTCACGCGGGGGCATTTTGCGCGTTTCCTGGTGGAGTGTGGAAAAGCCACCACTATGGCCGATGTATTTAAAAAATATCTTGCCCGCGGGAAAACCGGTTACGTTCCGCCGCAGTGGTGTACAATAGAACAAGCTATTGATGTCATTCATCATTCTGGCGGTAAGGCGGTGCTGGCTCATCCTGGCCGGTACGATCTTAGCGCTAAGTGGCTGAAAAGACTGGTTGCACATTTTGCTGAACATCACGGTGACGCGATGGAAGTCGCGCAGTGTCAACAGTCTCCCAATGAGCGTACCCATCTGGCAACGTTAGCACGCCAGCATCAGTTGTGGGCATCACAAGGGTCTGATTTTCATCAGCCATGCCCGTGGATTGAATTGGGTCGTAAACTCTGGTTGCCCGCAGGCGTTGAAGGCGTCTGGCAGCTTTGGGAACAGCCCGAGACTACAGAGAGGAAAGTATGAGCCAGTTTTTTTATATTCATCCTGATAACCCACAACAGCGACTGATCAACCAGGCCGTTGAGATTGTGCGTAAAGGTGGGGTGATTGTTTATCCAACCGATTCCGGCTATGCGTTAGGCTGTAAAATTGAAGATAAAAGTGCCATGGAGCGCATTTGTCGTATCCGTCATCTGCCCGATGGGCACAATTTTACGCTGATGTGCCGCGATCTGTCCGAGCTGTCGACCTATTCTTTTGTGGATAACGTTGCCTTTCGTTTAATTAAAAACAATACGCCAGGCAACTACACGTTCATCCTGAAAGGGACAAAAGAGGTGCCGCGCCGACTGCTGCAGGAAAAACGCAAAACTATCGGCCTGCGCGTACCATCAAATCCAATCGCGCTGGCGCTGCTGGAGGCACTGGGTGAACCCATGCTCTCCACGTCGCTGATGTTGCCGGGCAGTGAATTTACCGAGTCCGATCCGGAAGAGATCAAAGATCGTCTGGAGAAGCTGGTTGATTTGATTATCCACGGCGGTTATCTCGGGCAGCAGCCGACAACGGTTATCGATTTAACCGATGATTCTCCGGTGGTATTGCGTGAAGGCGTCGGCGACGTTAAACCTTTCTTATAAGGGCGCAACTCGGTATACTACGCGGCCTTAAAATGGCGCTGACTGGCGCCGTTGATTCTCCTGTTCGACGCCTGTGAAGGCGACACCTAAAGGAAGCTCTATGAGCGAAAAGTTACAAAAAGTGCTGGCGCGCGCTGGCCACGGTTCTCGCCGTGAAATTGAATCCATTATTGCAGCGGGTCGCGTGAGCGTTGATGGCAAAATCGCCACGCTCGGCGATCGCGTTGAAGTGACGCCTGGTCTGAAAATCCGTATCGATGGTCATCTGATTTCGGTGAAAGAATCTGCGGAGCAAATCTGTCGCGTTCTGGCGTATTACAAGCCGGAAGGTGAACTGTGTACCCGTAATGACCCGGAAGGTCGCCCGACCGTTTTTGACCGTTTGCCAAAACTGCGCGATGCGCGCTGGATTGCAGTTGGTCGTCTGGATGTGAATACCTGTGGTTTACTGCTGTTTACCACCGATGGTGAGCTGGCGAACCGTCTGATGCACCCAAGCCGCGAAGTTGAACGTGAATACGCGGTGCGCGTGTTCGGTCAGGTTGATGATGCAAAACTGCGTGATCTGAGTCGTGGCGTGCAACTGGAAGATGGTCCGGCAGCATTTAAAACGATCAAATTCAGCGGTGGTGAAGGGATTAACCAGTGGTATAACGTTACGTTGACTGAAGGGCGTAACCGCGAAGTGCGTCGCTTGTGGGAAGCTGTAGGCGTACAGGTTAGTCGTTTGATCCGCGTGCGTTATGGCGATATCCCGCTGCCAAAAGGTTTGCCACGTGGTGGCTGGACCGAGCTGGACCTGGCGCAGACAAACTATTTGCGTGAGCTGGTGGAGTTAAAGCCGGAAACCTCATCGAAAGTCGCCGTTGAGAAAGATCGACGTCGTATGAAAGCGAACCAGATCCGCCGTGCGGTTAAGCGCCACACCCAGGTCGGCAGCAGTCGTCGTCCGGGTGGTCGCAGCAACAACGGCTAATCATGAGTAGGCCTGATAAGCAACGCGCCATCAGGCGTTAGCGTGGAGCCGGATGCGGCGTAAGCGCCTTATCCGGCCTACTGTTAGTAATCGATCCCCATCTGGGCTTTCACGCCCGCTTCAAAGGCGTGCTTAACCGGGCGCAGCTCGCTGACCGTATCCGCTAACTCCAGAATATCGCGATGACATCCACGGCCGGTAATAATGACCGTCTGATGCGAAGGGCGGGTATTTAAGGCGTTGAGAACCTCTTCAAGCGGCAAATAGTCATATGCCACCATATACGTCAGTTCATCCAGTACCACCATATCCAGCTCAGGATCGGCCAGCATGCGTTTACCATGTTCCCACACGGCCAGACAGGCGGCAGTGTCTGATTCACGGTTTTGGGTTTCCCAGGTAAATCCTGTCGCCATTACCTGAAACTCCACGCCGTGGGGTTCCAGTAAGTTTCTTTCACCGTTCGGCCACGTACCTTTAATGAATTGCACTACGCCGACTTTTTTTCCATGACCGACTGCACGCGTGGCGGTACCAAACGCAGCGGTGGTTTTCCCCTTACCGTTGCCAGTAAAGACAATAATAATTCCGCGTTCATCACTGGCTGCGGCAACGCGTGCGTCAACCCGCTCTTTTACGCGTTGTTGGCGCTGCTGATAGCGTTCTTCACTCATTGGGCTATTCCTGGTTTACGGCCCGGTTGGGCGTCGAAGGTCATACCGGTTTTACGGCGGCTGTCGTCGCCCATCAGCCACAGGTACAGCGGCATAATATCGGCGGGTGTTTTTAATTTTAGCGGATCTTCTGTCGGGAATGCGCTGGCTCGCATGCTGGTACGTGTACCGCCGGGATTGATACAGTTAACACGCAGATGGCGGTTCTGGTACTCATCTGCCAGAACCTGCATCATTCCTTCAGTAGCAAACTTGGAGGTAGCATATGCTCCCCAGTTGGCTCGTCCCTGGCGACCGACACTGGAAGACGTAAACACCAGCGACCCGGAATCAGACTGGAGTAATAAAGGTAACAGTGCCTGGGTCAGCATAAAAGTGGCATTCACGTTAACCTGCATCACATCCTGCCAGACCTGTGGATTTTGCTCACTCATAGGGCAGATATCGCCCAGTAATCCGGCATTGTGCAGAACGCCATCCAGGCGTGGATAATGCGCGGCGATACGCTGCGCCAGTTGGTGACACTCTTCAGAAGTGCAGGTCAGCAGATCCAGCGTAAACCACAGTGCTGTAAAGCTACTTTCAGCGGAAATTGCATGGGCGACCTGGCGCAGTTTATCTTCGTTGCGACCCAGCAGAATAACGGTCGCACCGTAGCGCGCGTAGGTTAGTGCGGCTTCACGTCCGATGCCATCACTGGCACCGGTGACCAGAATAATGCGATCGTGTAACAGATCTTGTTTAGGTTGGTAATGCACGGCTACTCCTCGGCGACGCTCTGGCCATCCCGTTCGCTATAACTTGTCGGCTTTATGCCTTAAACCCTGCTATTTTTCAATCAGCCAAAGGTAATAACACCGCAAAATGAACACTTTGTCATGCTTTTTGCTGATTCTGCTGCCGAATGGATGATGCAAGACGAGCAAACACGCCTGTTGTACACTGAGCAAAAGTAGCGTTGTTAAACCAAGGTGGGATACGTGGAATTGTTGTCTGAATATGGGCTGTTTTTGGCAAAAATCATCACTGTCGTGGTGGCAATTGCGGTTATTGTCATGCTGATTGTGAATGCTACTCAACGCAAACGTCAGCGTGGGGAATTACGGGTCATCAATCTCAGTGAGCAATATAAAGAGATGAAAGAGGATTTGTCGATGGCCCTGTTGGACGGTCATCAGCAAAAACTGTGGCATAAAGCGCAGAAAAAAAAACACAAGCTGGAAGCGAAAACTGCCAAAGCAAAAGCGAAGCTGGGGGAAAGTGCATCATCAGACAAACCCCGCGTCTGGGTGCTTGATTTTAAAGGTAGTATGGATGCCCACGAAGTCAGTGCGTTACGCGAAGAGGTCACGGCGGTACTCGCGGTAGTAAAACCTCAGGATCAGGTGGTTGTTCGTCTGGAAAGTCCTGGCGGTGTGGTTCATGGTTATGGACTGGCTGCATCACAGTTACAGCGTCTGCGCGATAAGCAGATCCCGTTGACGGTAACGGTGGATAAAGTTGCGGCCAGCGGCGGATATATGATGGCCTGCGTGGCGGATAAAATTGTCTCAGCGCCGTTTGCCATTGTCGGCTCAATTGGGGTTGTTGCGCAGATCCCTAACTTTAACCGTTTTCTGAAAGGCAAAGACATTGATATTGAGCTACATACTGCCGGACAGTACAAACGGACGCTGACGTTGCTCGGTGAAAATACGGAAGAAGGGCGACAGAAGTTCCGTGAAGATCTGAACGAAACCCATCAGTTGTTTAAAGATTTTGTTCATCGCATGCGTCCGACGTTGGATATTGAACAGGTTGCCACCGGGGAGCACTGGTTTGGACAACAGGCGCTGGAAAATGGGCTGGTGGATGAGGTGAATACCAGCGACGAGGTGATACTGAGCCTGATGGACGGTCGTGAGGTGCTTAACGTTCGCTATATGCAGCGTAAAAAGCTGATGGACCGCTTCACCGGTAGTGCGGCTGAAAGTGCCGATCGCATATTGCTGCGTTGGTGGCAGCGTGGGCAAAAACCACTGATGTAAGCTTTAAGACTATACAAATGAAAACGCGAGGCCTGTGCCTCGCGTTTTGCTTTTAATCGATCAGGTGGTACTTCTCAGAAAGTACGTGCGCCAGATGTTTAAACATATTAAACACAGCTGTACTTTTGGGCGTCGGTAGCCCTTGCTCGTCTAAAAAGTAATCTCCGCTGAAAACCAGCACACCATTACGCTGCGTGACTCCAGTGGCGACAATCCCCGCCAGCGTGTCCTCATGCTCACGAATGATTTTGTTGGCTTCAATCAGCAGTGTTTCGCGATCGATGGGTTGAGTGTCTTTATGCATTATTTACTCCTTAAACAAGGACATTAGTCTACGCCGAGCCCGGCTTTTGGGCAAATATTCCCTGACAAAAACGGTGGTTTTACGACAGTGTCGTTACTGGCGAGATTTGTTTTTGCATGCTAATAAAGTTGCGTAACGCATTTTATCAGGTACAGTGTGACGCTTTCGTCAATCTGGCAACAGATTTGCTTGACATTCGACCAACATTCCGTCGTGCTATAGCGTTTTCGTGCAAAAAATCCTGTTAACTCAGTTACATGAGAGTTACATTACGAACGCGCAATCAGTACAAGGGTTGATATCCGCCGACGCAGAGACCATATCGATGTCTCGTCGCCAGTGGAAGGTGAATCAACGCGCGGCGTATTCCTGGAAGAATCAAATTAGGTAAAGGTGAATATGGGTAAAGCTCTTGTCATCGTTGAGTCCCCGGCAAAAGCCAAAACGATCAACAAGTATCTGGGTAATGACTACGTGGTTAAATCCAGCGTCGGTCATATCCGTGATTTGCCGACCAGTGGCTCAGCAACTAAAAAGAGCGCCGACTCAACCTCCACCAAAACGGCTAAAAAGCCCAAAAAGGATGAACGTGGCGCTCTCGTCAATCGTATGGGTGTTGACCCGTGGCACAACTGGGATGCGCGCTATGAAGTGCTGCCTGGTAAAGAGAAGGTTGTTTCTGAACTGAAACAACTGGCTGAAAAGGCCGACCACATCTATCTCGCAACCGACCTTGACCGCGAAGGGGAAGCCATTGCATGGCACCTGCGGGAAGTGATCGGGGGCGATGACACCCGCTATAGTCGCGTGGTGTTTAACGAAATCACCAAAAATGCGATTCGTCAGGCGTTTGAAAAACCGGGCGAACTGAACATTGATCGTGTTAATGCGCAACAGGCACGCCGCTTTATGGACCGTGTCGTGGGCTATATGGTTTCGCCGCTGCTGTGGAAAAAGATTGCGCGTGGCCTGTCTGCCGGTCGCGTACAGTCGGTAGCCGTGCGGCTGGTCGTTGAGCGTGAACGCGAAATCAAGGCATTCGTACCAGAAGAGTTCTGGGAAATTGATGCTAATACCACCACGCCATCCGGCGATGCATTGCCGCTGGAAGTGACGCATCAGAACGATAAACCGTTCCGCCCGGTTAACCGCGAACAGACGCTTGCCGCAGTAAGTTTGTTGGAGAAAGCGCGTTATAGCGTACTGGAACGTGAAGATAAGCCAACCAGCAGTAAACCTGGTGCGCCGTTCATCACCTCCACGCTACAGCAGGCTGCCAGCACGCGTTTGGGCTTCGGCGTGAAGAAAACCATGATGATGGCGCAGCGCTTGTATGAAGCAGGCTACATCACCTATATGCGTACTGACTCAACGAATTTGAGCCAGGATGCTGTATCTATGGTTCGTGATTATATCAGCGACAATTTTGGCAAAAAATATCTGCCGGAGAGTGCGAACCAGTACGCAAGTAAAGAGAACTCACAGGAAGCGCACGAAGCAATCCGTCCTTCTGATGTCGCCGTGCAGGCGGAATCGCTGAAAGATATGGAAGCTGACGCGCAAAAACTGTATCAGCTGATCTGGCGCCAGTTTGTTGCCTGTCAGATGACACCGGCTAAATATGACTCCACCACGCTGACCGTGGGCGCAGGTGATTTCCGCCTGAAAGCGCGTGGACGTATTCTGCGCTTTGATGGCTGGACTAAAGTTATGCCAGCACTGCGTAAGGGCGATGAAGATCGTATTTTACCTGCAGTGGACAAAGGCGACGAGCTGACGCTAATCGAACTGACGCCAGCGCAACACTTTACCAAACCGCCAGCTCGTTTCAGTGAAGCGTCACTGGTTAAGGAACTGGAAAAACGCGGGATTGGTCGCCCATCCACCTATGCGTCGATCATTTCTACGATCCAGGATCGCGGCTATGTTCGGGTTGAGAACCGTCGTTTCTACGCTGAAAAAATGGGCGAAATCGTCACCGATCGTCTGGAAGAAAACTTCCGCGAACTGATGAATTACGATTTCACCGCACAGATGGAAAACAGTCTCGACCAGGTGGCTAACCACGAAGCCGAATGGAAGGGTGTGCTTGACAACTTCTTCAGTGATTTTACTCAGCAACTGGATAAAGCCGAGAAAGATCCTGAAGAGGGTGGCATGCGTCCTAACCAGATGGTACTGACCAGCATCGACTGCCCGACCTGTAGCCGTAAGATGGGTATTCGTACCGCCAGTACCGGTGTCTTCCTGGGCTGTTCCGGTTACGCACTTTCGCCGAAAGAACGTTGCAAAACCACCATTAACCTGGTGCCAGAAAACGAAGTGTTGAACGTGCTGGAAGGCGACGATGCAGAGACCAACGCCTTACGTGCGAAACGTCGCTGTCAGAAGTGTGGCACGGCGATGGACAGCTATCTCATCGATCCAAAACGTAAACTGCATGTATGTGGTAATAATCCTACTTGCGACGGTTACGAAATCGAAGAGGGCGAGTTCCGTATCAAGGGTTATGACGGTCCGATCGTTGAGTGTGAGAAGTGTGGCTCTGAAATGCACCTGAAAATGGGGCGTTTTGGTAAGTACATGGCTTGTACTAATGACGAGTGTAAAAACACCCGTAAGATCCTGCGTAACGGTGAAGTGGCCCCGCCGAAAGAAGATCCCGTTCCGTTACCGGAGCTGCCTTGCGAAAAATCGGACGCGTATTTTGTGTTACGTGACGGCGCAGCTGGTATCTTCCTGGCCGCCAATACGTTCCCGAAATCACGTGAGACTCGCGCACCGTTAGTGGAAGAGCTGTACCGCTTCCGCGATCGTCTGCCGGAGAAACTGCGTTACCTTGCTGATGCACCGCAGACTGATCCAGACGGTAACAAAGCGATGGTACGTTTTAGCCGTAAAACTAAGCAGCAGTATGTTGCCGCTGAGAAAGACGGTAAAGCGACCGGATGGTCGGCGTTTTTCGTTGACGGAAAATGGGTGGAAGGTAAGAAATAACAACCTGTCAGCTGGATTTCTCCTGAAAGGGTCGCGAAAGCGGCCCTTTTTTATTGAAGGGTTATTATTTTTTGTCATCTCTATACAGCTCAAATTTAAATGATATAGTGGTTATAGTTAATAAGTTTTTTATTATTAAATCGTATTAGCAGCGCGACACTGCCTGCTCTCAAACGATGATCTGATGGCGCTAATCTGGATGGTTTAACATGAAATTACAGCAGCTTCGCTACATTGTTGAGGTGGTTAACCACAACCTTAATGTTTCCTCAACGGCCGAAGGACTCTATACCTCTCAGCCTGGTATTAGTAAGCAAGTTCGTATGCTGGAAGATGAGCTTGGCATCCAGATTTTTGCCCGTAGCGGCAAGCACCTGACGCAGGTGACTCCGGCAGGGCAGGAAGTCATCCGTATTGCTCGAGAAGTTCTGTCTAAAGTGGATGCCATTAAGTCCGTTGCCGGTGAACATACCTGGCCGGATAAAGGTTCCCTGTACATTGCCACGACGCACACCCAGGCGCGTTACGCCTTGCCAAACGTGATTAAAGGCTTTATTGAGCGGTATCCACGCGTGTCTTTGCATATGCATCAGGGGTCGCCGACGCAAATTGCTGAAGCCGTTTCGAAAGGTAATGCGGATTTTGCCATTGCGACGGAAGCGCTGCACCTGTACGACGATCTGGTTATGTTACCGTGCTACCACTGGAATCGTTCGATCGTCGTCACGCCGGATCACCCACTGGCGGGTAAATCATCGGTTTCTATTGAAGAACTGGCGCAATACCCGCTGGTAACCTACACCTTTGGTTTTACCGGTCGTTCGGAGCTTGATACAGCGTTTAACAGAGCAGGTCTGGAGCCACGCATTGTCTTTACCGCGACCGATGCCGATGTGATCAAAACCTATGTAAGACTGGGGCTGGGTGTGGGTGTTATCGCCAGCATGGCGGTCGATCCTGTGTCCGATCCTGACCTGGTACGTGTCGATGCTCATGATGTATTCAGCCATAGCACGACTAAAATCGGTTTTCGTCGCAGCACGTTCTTACGCAGTTATATGTATGATTTTATTCAGCGTTTTGCGCCACATTTGACCCGCGATGTGGTCGATACAGCGGTTGCATTGCGTTCTAACGATGACATTGAAGCCATGTTTAAAGATATTAAATTGCCAGAGAAATAATAACGGATGTTACCTCAACGGTATCGCTAAGCGCATAGCGATACCGCTGGGAAATCTGAATGTATTTATGATTTTCCATAGGGTATATAAACCGTATATTATTTATGGGGAATACCCGCTAAAGTAGTGTCAAATTAGCAAGCTCGCCAAAAACCCTTTCAAATATTTATATCCGATCAAACAATTGATTTATTTAGCTTACCGGATTCGAAAATTAACTGGCTTTTTTTCACCTTTTTCTTTAGGATTTCTCTCATCTGATGATTAATTGTACCAATTGTTTGGTGCCTAAATGATAAGTGATTTCGATAGTATGAGGTTAGCGATGCCTTCTGGAAACCAGCCACAACGCCGGGATCCCGCGCTGAAACGTAAAGCATGGTCCACGGTCTTTCTTGGCTCCGCAGTGTTCTGGATTGTGGTAGCGCTCGTGATTTGGCAAGTTTGGGGATAACCATGTCCGCGCAGGAACAACAATCCTCCTCTGTGCCATCTCATCAGGATAATGAGCAAGAGAAGGAGACCAACACTGAATATGTGATGGATATTCCCGATTCGTGGCAGCTCTCACCACAACAGCGGGCATTTATTGATTTGTTCGATGAAGAAGAACAGAAGAAATAATCAATGTGTAGTTCATAATAATTATTATTAACCTGCCTTTTTGAATTTGGGACGAATACGACGTCGCAGATCCCGTAGATAAAAAACAACGTGTAAGCGATTGCATAACGTACTCTGCTGCATATTCGCAACTTCCATATCTCCTTTACAGTTCATTTCTTTTTGCATAGTTCCCGGTCATTTTGCTGATCTCCTCTTTTATCAATTCGAGTTGTTATCAAAGCGTTACATTTTGTTTGTGTTATCTTTAATACTAACCCTGAGGAAAATCAGGGGATCCAACCCTGTCATTTAAGGAGGAGCTATGTCGTCGACCCTACGAGAAGCCAGTAAGGACACATTGCAGGTTAAAGATAAAACCTACCGCTACTACAGTTTACCTTTGGCTGCCAAATCATTGGGTGATCTCACCCGTTTACCGAAATCACTTAAAGTCTTGCTGGAAAACCTGCTTCGCTGGCAGGACGGTGACTCAGTTACTGAAGAAGATATTCATGCTCTGGCGCGATGGCTGAACAATGCTCATGCCGATCGCGAAATTGCTTATCGACCTGCTCGTGTGCTGATGCAGGACTTTACTGGCGTGCCGGCAGTGGTTGATCTGGCGGCCATGCGCGAGGCGGTTAAGCGCCTGGGTGGTGATACGGCAAAAGTGAATCCGCTTTCACCTGTTGATCTCGTTATTGACCACTCGGTGACCGTCGATCGTTTTGGTGACGATGATGCTTTCGAAGAGAACGTCCGGCTGGAAATGGAGCGCAACCACGAGCGCTATGTGTTTCTGAAATGGGGACAGCAGGCATTCAGCCGCTTCCGTGTTGTGCCGCCGGGGACGGGGATCTGTCACCAGGTCAACCTTGAATACCTGGGAAAAGCGGTCTGGAGTGAACTGCAAAATGGCGAGTGGGTGGCTTACCCGGACACGCTGGTCGGTACAGATTCCCATACCACGATGATCAATGGCCTTGGCGTACTGGGCTGGGGCGTTGGTGGGATTGAAGCCGAAGCCGCCATGCTGGGGCAGCCCGTTTCGATGCTGATCCCGGACGTTGTCGGCTTCAAACTTGTTGGGAAATTACGTGAAGGGATCACTGCTACCGATCTGGTTCTGACCGTTACCCAGATGTTGCGTAAACACGGCGTGGTCGGAAAATTTGTGGAATTCTATGGCGACGGCCTGGATACCCTACCGTTGGCTGATCGGGCGACCATTGCGAATATGGCCCCAGAATATGGTGCAACCTGTGGTTTCTTCCCGATAGATGGCGTGACCCTCGAATACATGCGGCTGAGCGGTCGTAGCGAAGAACAGGTTGGACTGGTTGGTGCCTATGCCAAAGCGCAGGGGATGTGGCGCAACCCTGGTGATGAGCCGGTATTTACCAGCTCTCTGGAACTGGACATGGGCGATGTGGAAGCAAGCCTGGCGGGACCAAAGCGTCCGCAGGATCGCGTTGCATTAGGGGATGTCCCGAAAGCTTTTGCGGCAAGCAATGAACTTGAGGTGAATAGTTCGCAGAAAGACCGTCAACCTGTGGATTATGTGCTGAACGGGCATCAATATCAGTTGCCGGACGGTGCTGTGGTTATTGCGGCAATCACCTCCTGTACCAATACCTCGAACCCGAGTGTATTGATGGCGGCAGGGCTACTGGCGAAAAAAGCGGTCACACTCGGTCTGAAACGCCAGCCGTGGGTGAAAGCCTCGCTGGCACCAGGCTCAAAGGTGGTTTCTGATTATCTGGCGCAGGCAAGACTCACACCGTACCTTGATGAGCTGGGATTCAATCTGGTTGGCTATGGCTGTACCACCTGTATTGGCAATTCAGGTCCGTTACCTGACCCAATCGAAACTGCGATTAAAAAAGGTGATCTGACGGTGGGGGCCGTACTTTCCGGCAACCGTAACTTTGAAGGTCGAATTCATCCGCTGGTAAAAACGAACTGGCTGGCGTCGCCGCCGCTGGTGGTTGCCTATGCGCTGGCGGGAAATATGAACATTGATCTGACGAAAGAGCCGCTCGGACATAACAGAAATGGTGACCCGGTTTATCTGAAAGATATCTGGCCATCTGCACGGGAAATCGCCCGTGCTGTTGAACAGGTCTCTACTGAGATGTTCCATAAAGAGTATGCGGAAGTGTTCGAAGGAACACCTGAATGGAAAACCATCAATGTTGACCGTGCAGACACCTACGGCTGGCAGTCCGACTCGACCTATATTCGCTTATCGCCATTCTTTGATGGCATGCAGGCTAAACCGGATCCGGTACAGGATATTCATGGGGCACGAATCCTGGCGATGCTTGGGGATTCCGTGACGACTGACCATATTTCACCCGCAGGCAGCATTAAACCGGACAGTCCGGCAGGGCGTTATCTTCAGAACCACGGCGTTGAGCGCAAAGATTTTAACTCTTACGGTTCACGACGTGGAAATCACGAAGTGATGATGCGCGGTACGTTCGCCAATATTCGTATTCGTAACGAAATGGTGCCGGGCATTGAAGGGGGAATGACTCGTCATTTGCCGGGGACAGAAGTTGTGGCTATTTACGATGCCGCAATGCGTTATCAACAAGAGAAGGTTCCGTTGGCCGTGATTGCCGGCAAAGAATATGGCTCGGGCTCCAGTCGAGACTGGGCAGCGAAAGGACCACGTCTGCTGGGCATTCGGGTAGTTATCGCGGAGTCCTTTGAGCGAATTCACCGCTCTAATCTGATAGGTATGGGGATCCTGCCTCTGGAGTTCCCACAAGGCGTCACGCGAAAAACACTCGGATTAACCGGTGATGAAGTGATTGATATTACGGAATTGCAAGATATAAAACCGGGTGCAATTATTCCGGTGAATATGGTGCGGGCAGATGGCAGTAAAGAAGTGATTTTGTGTCGTTGTCGTATTGATACCGCCACGGAATTAACCTACTACCAGAACGACGGTATTTTGCACTATGTCATTCGTAATATGCTGAACTAAAATGCGAAAAAGCCTGCAAATTAACTGCAGGCTTTTTTATATGCCGAATTATTCGACAATTATGTGAAATCACTCGCTCAACAAGTGACCCATTTTGGCGGCTTTGGTGTCCAGATAATGTTCATTTTTGGGGTTGCGGCCAACAATCAGTGGTACACGCTCAACAATATTGATACCGGCTTCCGTCAGGATTTCAACTTTCTTCGGATTATTGGTCAACAAACGCACTTCGTCGACACCCAACAGCTTAAACATATCGGCACACAGAGTGAAATCTCGCTCATCTGCCGCGAATCCCAGCTGATGGTTGGCTTCAACGGTGTCATAGCCTTGATCCTGGAGCGCATAGGCGCGGATCTTATTAAGCAGACCGATATTGCGACCTTCCTGGCGGTGATAGAGCAGAATACCGCGTCCTTCTTCAGCAATATGTGTGAGCGCGGCTTCAAGCTGGAAACCACAATCGCAACGCAGGCTGAACAGTGCGTCGCCGGTCAGACATTCGGAATGGACGCGAGCCAGGACAGGCGTCTGGCCTGAGATATCGCCAAAAACCAGTGCGACATGATCGTGTCCGGTTGCCAGTTCTTCAAATCCCACCATCAGGAAATCACCCCATGGGGTTGGCAGTTTGGCTTCTGCCACACGTTTAAGCTGCATGTATTTCTCCAGATTATGCTGGCACCCTGAGTGCCGTCGCCTGTTGGCTTCTGTATTGCGCTATTTTGCCATAAGGCGACGGTGTTCACCTAATTGCGACAACGCATTCGTTTTTGGAATGGCACAAAATTGT
This sequence comes from Citrobacter sp. Marseille-Q3906, assembly GCF_916618775.1. Classification (NCBI taxonomy): domain Bacteria; kingdom Pseudomonadati; phylum Pseudomonadota; class Gammaproteobacteria; order Enterobacterales; family Enterobacteriaceae; genus Citrobacter; species Citrobacter sp. Marseille-Q3906. Next base: position 1,687,094 of record NZ_CAKAKA010000002.1, on the reverse strand, counting down.
CAATTTTCCCGATACATACTTTTTTCAGTTATGATTGTGAGACTTATCGACGAAAGGAGATGCAATGCTGTCTATTGCAAAGCGGACCGCCTCAGGAGCCGCACTGTTGCTGATCATGCCTGTTTCAGTATGGATATCGGGTTGGGAATGGCAACCAGGCCACAATGTCTGGTGGTTAAAATCCTTATATTGGATAACAGAAACGGTGACTCAGCCCTGGGGGATCATTACGCATGTCGTTCTCTGTGCCTGGTTTTTGTGGTGTCTGAGATTTCGTCTGAAAGCTGCACTTATGCTGTTTACTATCCTGGCAGGGGCAATATTACTGGGCCAGGGTGTGAAATCCTGGGTTAAAGACCGGGTACAGGAACCCCGGCCATTTGTTATTTGGCTGGAAAAAACACACCATGTTCCTGTTGATGAGTTCTACACTTTAAAACGTAAAGAACGTGGGCACTTAGTAAAAGAACAACTGTCAGGACAGCAGGATATTCCAACGTTTTTGCGTAAGCACTGGCAAAAAGAAACGGGATTTGCCTTTCCCTCCGGGCATACGATGTTTGCTGCAAGCTGGGCTTTACTGGCGGTAGGATTGTTGTGGCCGCGTAGACGTACTCTGACAATTGTTTTCTTGCTCATCTGGGCGACTGGAGTAATGGGCAGCCGCTTGCTTCTGGGAATGCACTGGCCACGTGATTTAGTCGTCGCAACGTTGATATCCTGGCTGCTGGTGACACTGGCAACCTGGCTTGCACAGTGGGTATGCGGGCCATTAACACCGCCTGCGCAAGAGAAGCAGGAAATAGCAGAGCGCGAGCAAGAAAGCTGACGACGATTGATTTTTCGAAATTTGCCCTCAAATCATAACGTGTAAGGCGCTTTTCCGTTTCGCACTCGTCGTGAAAATGGTAATTTAAAAGGCTTAACGCGGTAAGTTGTTCACGATTTATTCGCTCAAACCACATAACGGGAAGTAATGTGAAATATTTACTCATTTTCTTACTGGTGTTGGCGATTTTTGTTATTTCGGTGACATTAGGTGCGCAAAACGATCAACAGGTAACGTTTAACTATCTGCTGGCTCAGGGTGAGTATCGTATATCTACGCTGCTTGCTGTATTGTTTGCTGCAGGTTTTGCTATTGGTTGGTTAATTTGCGGCCTTTTCTGGCTGAAGGTTCGTGTGTCTCTTGCGCGTGCCGAACGTAAAATCAAACGACTGGAAAACCAGCTTGCGCCTGCGACCGACGTTGCGGTATCTGCCGACTCGTCGGTTGTGAAGGAATAAATATTTATGCTGGAGTTGTTGTTTCTGCTTTTGCCTGTAGCCGCTGCCTATGGGTGGTATATGGGTCGCAGAAGTGCGCAACAAACAAAGCAGGATGAAGCTAACCGTCTGTCGCGTGACTACGTCGCCGGGGTTAACTTCCTCCTCAGCAATCAACAAGATAAAGCGGTGGATTTGTTCCTCGATATGCTGAAAGAGGATACAGGCACCGTTGAGGCTCATCTCACCCTCGGAAACCTGTTCCGCTCTCGCGGTGAAGTCGATCGTGCAATCCGCATCCATCAAACTCTTATGGAAAGTGCATCGCTGACCTATGAGCAGCGTTTACTGGCGGTTCAGCAATTAGGACGCGACTACATGGCCGCGGGGTTATATGACCGCGCGGAGGACATGTTTAATCAGCTGACCGATGAAACGGATTTCCGCGTGGGCGCATTGCAGCAATTATTGCAAATTTACCAGGCAACCAGCGAATGGCAGAAAGCCATTGATGTGGCGGAACGTCTGGTCAAACTCGGCAAAGATAATCAGCGTATAGATATCGCGCATTTTTACTGTGAACTGGCCTTACAGCAAATGGGTAGCGACGATATGGATCGCGCCATGACGTTGCTGAAAAAAGGGGCTGCGGCCGATAAAAACAGTGCCCGCGTTTCCATCATGATGGGGCGCGTGTATATGATGAATGGGGAATATGCAAAGGCAGTCGAAAGCCTGCAACGCGTAATTTCTCAGGATAAAGAGCTGGTCAGCGAAACGCTGGAAATGCTGCAAAGTTGCTATCAGCAGCTCGGTAAGAATGATGAGTGGGCGGAGTTTTTGCGTCGTGCAGTTGAGGAAAATACCGGTGCTGCCGCTGAGCTGATGCTGGCTGATATCCTTGAAGCTCGCGAAGGTAGTGATACCGCTCAGATCTACATTACCCGCCAGTTACAACGTCATCCCACAATGCGCGTTTTCCATAAGCTGATGGACTATCACCTTAATGAAGCGGAAGAAGGGCGCGCCAAAGAAAGTCTGATGGTTCTGCGTGATATGGTCGGTGAGCAGATCCGCAGTAAGCCACGCTATCGTTGCCATAAATGTGGATTTACAGCTTATACGCTGTACTGGCATTGCCCGTCCTGCCGTTCGTGGTCAACCATTAAGCCAATTCGCGGCCTTGATGGACAGTAATTTAAAAAAATGCTTTGTTTAGTTACAACATACTAATGAGTGGTTATCATTCACAGCGTCAAACACCTGTGCCACATCGCCTCGCAGAAATGTAAACGCGCCTGTTAATTTTCTATTACCGCAGGTAGAATGCACGCCGTTTACCCATTTTGTGCCGCAAGCGGCGCCATCTTCAAGAAGGTCTGGTCATGACGTTTACTGCTTCATCTTCTTCCCGTGCTGTTACTGATTCTCCTGTCGTTGTCGCTCTGGATTACAATAACCGCGATAAAGCGTTAGCTTTTGTCGACAGAATTGATCCTCGTGATTGCCGTTTGAAAGTGGGCAAAGAGATGTTCACGCTTTTTGGACCGCAGCTGGTTCGTGACTTACAACAGCGTGGATTCGACGTCTTTCTTGATTTGAAATTTCATGATATTCCCAATACTACGGCGCATGCCGTTGCAGCGGCGGCAGATCTTGGTGTGTGGATGGTAAACGTTCATGCTTCAGGCGGGGCACGCATGATGACTGCAGCGCGTGAAGCATTGGTACCTTTCGGCAAAGACGCTCCGCTACTGATTGCAGTGACGGTTCTGACCAGTATGGAAGCCAGCGATCTGGCAGACCTTGGTGTGACATTGTCACCGGCTGAGCATGCCGAAAGACTGGCACGTTTAACCCAGAATTGTGGGCTGGATGGTGTTGTATGCTCGGCGCAGGAGGCGGTACGATTCAAGCAAGCGTTTGGTCAACCGTTTAAACTGGTCACCCCGGGGATTCGCCCTGCAGGTAGTGAGGCGGGTGATCAACGCCGCATTATGACGCCAGAGCAGGCGCTTTCCGCTGGTGTAGATTACATGGTGATTGGTCGTCCGGTCACACAGTCGAATGATCCGGCGCAGACCTTGAAGATGATCAATGCCTCCCTGAAACGAGGTGCATAAATGAACGACTCTAATTCTCGCCTGGTTTACTCAACTGAGTCCGGACGTATTGATGAACCCAAAGTGGTGCCTGACCGCCCGAAGGGTGATGGCATTGTCCGTATTCAGCGTCAAACTAGCGGTCGGAAAGGTAAGGGTGTTTGCCTGATTACCGGGATTGATCAGGATGATGCTGAATTGGTTAAATTAGCCGCTGAGCTGAAGAAAAAATGTGGCTGTGGTGGTGCAGTGAAAGATGGCGTAATAGAAATTCAGGGTGATAAACGCGACCTGATAAAATCGTTGCTGGAAGCCAAGGGAATGAAAGTTAAATTGGCGGGCGGTTAATCAAAAAAAGCCACGGAATTCGACCGTGGCTTTTTTATAAATAACGAACTAATGGTACAGAGCTGAGAAAAGTAAACGTCTTATTATATCGAGCCAGTCAACAGTAGATTATTTACCCACCTGATGGCCAATAATACCACCTACCGCAGCACCACCCAGCGTCCCCAGCGTGCTGCCATCCGTCAGGACTGCACCACCGATAGCACCTGCACCAGCACCGATCGCGGTGTTACGGTCACGTTTGGACCAGTTGGAGCAAGCGCTCAGAGACATTGCCAGAGTAATCGCCAGAACAGCAGCGGTCATTTTTTTGCTCGTTACAAACATAATACTTTCTCCTGAATTATTGATTCACGGGATCCAGTTCTCTTTAATGATACGCCATATCAGGACGATTAAAGATATTTCCGTGAACTATGTTGCGCAGGGATGACAACTAAATCACGCAGGTGATAGTCACTTCCTGTTATATCGCTAATAGTAATTTTACGACTTTATCCTGTTAACGACAGGTAAAAAGTCTTAATTGGACCGTCAGATAAGTCTCAGAGAGAAGATGATTTGCCTGCTGACAAATCATCTGGTGAAGTATTATGCTTGGGTATCAATGATGTTTACCGTTAAACCCGAGTGTTCTAGCTGCATTTGCACGCTGGCACTGAGTTTTGCATCCGTCACTACGCGGCTGAACCGATCTAACGGACCCAGTGTGTAAGGGTGAATTGCCTCAAATTTTGAGCTGTCGGTAAGCACAATCACCTCTGCACCTTTTTCCAGCACAGCATTGACTACGTCAGAGCGCATCATGTCGCGGCCGGTAAAGCCGGTATCAGCCTGCCAGCCATCAATACCGATAAATGCCTTACTAAAGTGAACCTGCTGAATAAACTGGCGAGTTAGCGGTCCGACCATGCTTTCACTTTTTTTCTGATAGATCCCACCGAGAAGAATGACTTCACAGGGAGTTTCTTTGAGCAGATGAGCGATATAGCTGCTGACCGTAATGATTGTGACGTCTTTTTGTTCCGCCAGTGTTCTGGCCAGAAGCGCATTACTGCTGCCATTCTCAATAAAGACTGATTCGCCAGGATTGACCAGTGATGCGGCAAATTCGGCCAGTTCACGTTTCAGCGTGAAATTGGTCATCATGCGCGTTTCTACATCATCACTGTTCAATGAGACAGCGAAACCGTGCGCACGGCGTAAATAACTCTGTTTTTCCAGTGTGTTCAGATCCTGTCGAATCGTCACTTCTGAAACGCCGGTGACTTTAGCAAGCTCAGCTACACTCATCTGGCCTTTATCGGTCACCATCTGCAAAATAGATTGTTGTCGGGAATTCATAGTATTAATTTTTTATAGCGATATCGTATCGGAAATTAAACGGAGACTGCGTTATCTGAAATCTGATGATAGCAATCACATACAGAGAACGATGCCATCAGATCTCCCACGGGGCCCTGGCTTTTTTTGACAAAGATTCTGTATCTTCTTTGACCGTATTTAACAGTTCAGCCTTAAGAATCTCGAGGTTGTGGATGGCTGAGTGGTAATCGCCAGCAACGAGGATATCCAGCACGGTATCAATACGTTCGGCCAGACGCTGTGCGTCGATATCAGACATGTTCGTCATCCTAATGTCAAAATAGTTAGAATTTCATGATGCAGAAATTCATGACAAAAGAGAAGGGAAAAATAGTATTATCCCGAACGATCGGAGAATAATATATATTCTGTAATTACATACAGATATGATCCATCCAGGAATGTCCATTTTTCCATATTCAATATGTTTACTCCTTCCGCTTTAACGCAACTTTTTATTCAGATAACGCTTATACCAGCGTTCAAATGCGGCGGCCGGCATTGGCTTGGCGAACAAAAAGCCCTGACGCTCGTTGACACCGTTCTTGGTCAGAAAGGCGTCCTCTTTCGCGCTTTCAACACCCTCGGCTATGACTTGTAGATTCAGCGCTTGCGCCACAGCGACAATGGCTCGTACCAACGACTGTGAAATAGATTGTTTGTGAATATCTCTAACAAAGGCCTGATCCAGTTTGATCGCATCAAGTGGGAAGCGGGCAAGTTGCGACAGTGATGAGTATCCTGTCCCAAAATCATCCAAATGAATCTGCGCCCCAAGCTGGCTAAACTGCTGAATAACCGACAGTGCAAGTTGTTCATTTTCAATCAAACTGCTTTCTGTTAGCTCGACGTCGATTGGACAATATTCAAAATTCAGTTCATGAAGCACCTGCTTCAAATCGGTAAAAAGGGTCTGGTCGGCAAGCTGACGAGCCGATACGTTTACCGCTACACGCAGATTTATTCCCTTATCACGCCATTTAGCCACCTGGCGCACGACGTCCAGAATAACCCAGCGTCCCAGCGGAACAATCAGCCCCGACTCTTCGGCATAAGAGATAAACTCCAATGGTGGGATTAGCCCGCGCTCGGGCGATTGCCAACGCACCAGAGCCTCCACGCTACGCACTTCGCCACGCCATGTTATTTTCGGCTGGTAATGAATAAGCAATTGATCATTTTCCAGGGCTTTACGCAGATTGGTATCCAGCCAAAGGTATTCGAATACCCGTTGATTCATTTCAGGGGAGAATACGCAAAATTGTCCGCGGCCACCTTCTTTGGCTGTATACATTGCCGTATCTGCATTGCGAATTACACTTTCGCTATCATTTCCATGCTGAGGGGCGAGGGAAATACCAATAGAACATCCGGTATACACTTCAATAAGGCCGATACGGAAAGGCAGACGCAGGCGTGTCAAAATACGCGATGCCGTGGCCTCCAGTGCGCTCTGGGACGTTTTAGTGGCAAGAACAATAAACTCATCGCCGCCAAAACGAGCCAATAATTGATCTTCCTCGAGACAACTGAGGATTGCCAGCGACACGCTCTGTAACAGCTGATCGCCAAACATGTGCCCGTAGGCATCGTTAACCTTTTTGAAATTATCCAGATCGAGGTAAACAATACCTACCTGAGTGTCTCCCGCGTTGTCGATCGCCTCGCTAATCAATTCATGAATTGCGTTACGGTTGGGTAATCCGGTAATGGAATCGGTATTCGCCAGCACGCGCAGACGCTCCTGAGCGCGTCGTTCTTCAGTGATGTCGGTACCTGAACAGATCAGGAAAATTTCGTTCTTACCGCTGCCGTTATGCACAAACTTATTGCGAAACAGAAACAGGCGCTGACCCTTACAGGTCTTCACCCACCGTTCGACTTCATACGAATTGCCTTCGCGAAAAAAAACGTCGATGTTACGTCTTGAAGCGGCGGCTTCACGGCGGCTCATAAAGAGTGTGAAGACGCTTTGCCCGATCACTTCGCGCTCTCTTAGCCCGGTGTACTCTTCGCACAATCGATTAAATCGCTGAATATTGCCCTGACGATCAAGGATAACGATAACTGAATTAGCCTCAGAGACGACCTGTTCAGCAAAAGAGAGTCCTTGTGCCAGATCGCGCGCAACAGAAGGGGTGTCATCCCACGCGGATGCGCTACCGGCCCATTCGCGTTTATTAATTTTCCGTCCGACCAGGTGAACGGGAATATCATCGTCATCAATGGGAAGAGTCATTAACAGGCTGGACGTAATGACTGTCATCTCCCGAATACGATCGGCTTGTTCCGGTGAGAGCTCGATGGTTTGGTCGGTATCAGTCGCTTCGGCGATAGAAAAATGCAGGATGTTGCAATCCTCTGACAAACGCCAGTAGGGGGTGTGAGTGCCTATATAGCTATACAACGTAACCCTCTCCCGAACGTCTTTCATGATGTGTACTATCCCGTTTAAAGCGCATACAGCCACAAAAATAAGGGTAGCCATGATTCATACAGGTTGATTATGGCTGAACGTATTGTTTTATTTATATATTTATGTGTAATCCAGATTCAGGAAAAAGCAAAGTCAGTGTGCTGAAAATAGAAAAAATAATTCTGACTGGATGAAAGAAGTGTAGTGCGTGGCAGCTAATTGCGCGGAAAAAAAGAAAACGGCCTTTTCGTTACAGAAAAAGGCCGTTGAATCGATGTGTGTTACACGGCAGGACGAGCGATAACGCTGCGGGTTTCCATCCGAACTTCAGCAATAGTTACGTCAATCACGTCGGTGACTTTGTAAACCACTTCACCTTTGATTTGCACCGTTCCGCTTTCCTGGCTACATACCAGTTCATCGCGGACAGCGTGCAGGAATGGTGCCGGAATAAATGCAACAGCGCCATTATCGACTAAACGAACGCGCATACCGCCACGGCTGACGTCAATGATTTCAGCTGCAAAACGGATATCGGTATCGACTTTGTCCTTCAGGAAACGCGCGTACAGCCAGTCACCTACATCACGTTCGGCCATACGGTTCAGGCGACGACGGTCTGCCATTTGCAGGGTGATATCATCCTGCGGACGAGCGATGGTTTCACCTTTGATAACAGCCTTCAGCAGGCGGTGGTTGATCATATCGCCATACTTACGGATAGGGGAAGTCCATGTGGCATATGCTTCCAGACCTAACCCAAAGTGCGGTCCTGGCTCGGTGCTAATCTCTGCATAAGACTGGAACCGGCGAATACGGCTGTCGAGGAAACCAGAAGGCTGGGCATCCAGCTCACGACGCAGTTTGCAGAAGCCTTCCAGGGTTAATACTTCTTCGGCATCGACGTGCATACCATGGGTTTTCAACAGTGCGGCCAGCGCTTCAGCATTCGCCGGATCGAATCCCATGTGTACGTTATAAATACCAAAGCCCAGTTTGTCGCGAAGCACACGTGCCGCACAAATATTTGCCGCAATCATGGACTCTTCCACAATACGGTTTGCGATGCGGCGCGGCTCAGCCACGATGTCCAGGACTTCACCTTTTTCACCCAGAACAAAACGATAATCCGGGCGATCTTTAAATACCAGAGCATGGTTATGACGCCATTCACCACGGCTGAGGCAAATGCGCTGTAGCAGACGGATCTGACCGGCAATCGCGTCGTTTTCAGGCTGCCAGTCCCCGGTGCCTTCCAGCCAGTCGGAAACGTTGTCATACGCCAGCTTGGCTTTGGATTCGATAGTGGCTGCAAAGAAGGTGATGTTGTCCTCGATCGTACCGTCAGCAGCAATAATCATGCGACAAGCCAGAACCGGACGAACTTCGTTAGCGCGCAGGGAACACAAGTCGTCGGACAGTTCGCGCGGTAACATCGGAATATTGAATCCCGGCAGATAGTTGGTGAACGCACGAATTTTCGCCGCGTTATCCAGCTTGCTGCCTTCAGCAATCCAGGCAGTAGGATCGGCAATTGCAACGGTTAATTGCAGTTTACCGTCAGCCAGCTCTTCGGCATACAACGCATCATCCATATCTTCAGTGCTGGCACTGTCGATGGTGACGAAATGGAGAGCAGTTAAATCCTGACGTTCCAGACCTTCATCCAGCATTTCGGTGGCCACGCCATCCGGTGCTTCTTTTTCGAGGTTATGGCGCGCCAGTGTGACCCACCATGGGACGAAGTGATCGTCAGCAAAGGTGATAAACTGAGTTAATTCAGCGTAGAAGGTGCGGTCGCCTTTCAGCGGATGACGGCGCATTTCAGCTACCGCCCAGTCACCCTCTTTAAATTCGTGTTCCACACCGCGAGCAGCGCGGCAGGGAATTGCATCTTTCAGTAACGGATGATCCGGTACAATGGACAAACGGTCATTCTTGCCCTGAACTTTACCCACGAAGCGAGTCAGGAACGGTTCGACCAGTTCTTCCGGCTCGGCAGACTCGCGATCTTTTTCCGTATGGATAACCGCGACAATGCGGTCGCCATGCATCACTTTTTTCATCTGCGGCGGTGGAATAAAATAGCTTTTTTGTGCATCGACTTCCAGGAAGCCAAAGCCTTTTTCCGTGGCTTTTACCACCCCTTCAGCACGTGGCGTTTGGGAATGTAGTTGCTGTTTAAGCTGCGCTAGCAGCGGGTTGTCCTGAAGCATAATTGTCTATTTTCGTGGCCAAAAGAGCGGCTGACAGTTTTACGCGAATCTGCCTGGCGCAGCAAGCGCTCTTTCAGTAAATGGATCGGTTAATGAGTCTCGCCCAGTGCGATTTTCAAGCGATTCAACCATCCGCACAATCCGCTCCAGGCCAGTAGGTTAATAGCCTGTTCTGAAGAGATACCCTGATCGAGTAACGGGGTTAGCAGTGCGGCGCTAAAACGATCGGGCGCCCGGGTCAGCCATTGTACCGCCTGTAGGGTTACGCGCTCAACTGGATGTCGCTGCTCCCAGCGCTGTAATTCGCGTTCCTCATCGCGAAGTAAAGCGATGACGTCGGCCATTTCATGCACCGAATGTGCGTATTCATTAAAGCAGGCAACGCTGCCATTAATACGTGCAGTCAGCAGAGTGGTCAGTGAAAACGTTCTTGATTGCACATCAGTACGCAGTGAGCTGATGACCAGTGATTTGAGTACCGCCAGTATTTCGGGAGAATGAGCCAGTAACGGCGTCAATGCGCGCAGTTCGGGGGGCGAGTGATCCGGGGGCTGCTGACGAGCGGGACAATATTCGACCGGGAAGGATGCGGCATGCCATTTTGCATTGGCATCATTAAATGCTGACGCTAGCGCGTATTGTTGTACATCAAGTCCCGGTATCCGGCGAGCTGGGTGAACAAAGTATGCCTGAAAAATAGCTACTGCACGGGCCTGAAAACCCACAAATCCAATTATTTGATTGATCAGAATAATATCGCCGGTTGTCAGACCAACCTCATCCAGATGCTGACGAGCACGCGCGTTAATAACGGAGGGTGAACTGGCGAGTTGGCGAGCATATTGGGTGATTTGCGCTAGCCGGTGATTGCTCTCCCGCGAGGAGTCCGGGCCTGGAAGCGGTGTTAAACGCGCCGCATAGTGATTACACAATCTCTGGACGCCGTAAACCTGGGCGACAGTTAAAGCGGTGCTCATACGTTCATAGGCGCTGAATGTATGCAACTGGCTCTGGGTAACGTGAGCAGGGAAAAGATGACAGGCAAGTTTACGGGCAGGTTCTAACCAGGACTGAAAGGGTAAAAGCGCGACTTCGGGTATCGTCAAATCCAGTAAAAAACTGTCCTCGACGTGCGCGGCTTCAGGCACCAGTGGCAGGGCATCTTGCAGATACCTGCTGGACTGAGTTTCATGATACCAGTGGCTTTTGCCTTCAATTCGGCGTTGTTCCATGGGCGATCCTTGGTCTAAAAAGTGGCGACCCGGATACGTCGTCATACCCATACGCCGGATCGTTTGTGCTGCATTATCCTGGCGTAAGCGGATGAGGGGATGAAAGACTGTTAGGTGATAATAAATATCAGAAAAGTATATATGGCAGAATGTAGAAGGGCGGAAGAATGGAAAATCATGGGCGACGCAACGCCGCCCATGGAGGTGGTCTGAAAGATTATTTCAGTTCCAGTTCGTTCATTGCAGCGATGCTGAAGCCACCGTCAACGTGAACGACTTCACCGGAGATACCGCCAGACAAGTCGGAGCACAGGAATGCTGCGGAGTTGCCCACATCTTCAATGGTAACAGTGCGGCGAATCGGGGTAACCGCTTCACAATGTGCCAGCATTTTACGGAAATCTTTAATACCGGATGCCGCCAGAGTACGGATAGGACCTGCGGAGATTGCGTTAACACGCACACCTTCAGGACCCATCGCGTTAGCCATGTAACGCACGTTCGCTTCGAGGGAAGCCTTCGCCAGACCCATAACGTTGTAGTTCGGGATTGCGCGCTCTGCGCCCAGGTAGGACAGAGTCAGCAGAGCAGAGCCTGGGTTCAGCATAGTACGGCATGCTTTAGCCATCGCAACAAAGCTGTAGGCGCTGATGTCATGAGCGATTTTAAAGCCTTCGCGGGTGACAGCATTCACATAGTCGCCATCCAACTGATCAGCCGGTGCAAAACCGATGGAGTGCACGAAACCGTCGAATTTCGGCCAGGTTTTGGCCAGCTCAGCGAACATGGTGTCGATACTGGCGTCTTCAGCCACATCGCACTGCAGGACGATGCTGGAACCCAGTTGAGCTGCAAATTCTTCCACGCGGCCTTTCAGTTTGTCGTTCTGGTAGGTGAACGCCAGTTCAGCCCCTTCACGATGCATCGCCTGCGCGATACCCCATGCGATGGACAGTTTACTGGCAAGACCGGTCACCAGAATGCGCTTACCGGAAAGAAAACCCATAGCTTTAATCCTTATAGTCATTACTTATTTTTTAGCAATCAATGAGTTATGATTGCAATTTCAAGGTCACTCGAAATTGGTCTGAAATTATATCCCACTCTCTGCCCCTTGTGTCACGATCTTTCTCTGCGATTCACCACACGGTTACTGGCAGCAAAAAGTATTTCAGGGGGCTGTAGAGTTGTAGTCAGTTATGAGCGGCCTGTCGCTATACATTGCACGTGAGGAGTATATCACTCCCCCCTGGTTCTGCCTCATCCAACCAGCGAAAGGCAGGGCGGCAAGGTGACAGTACTAAGACCCTGAATAGCTAAAATGACATGATTTTATCGCTAGTCGATGTTTATAAACATATCAATGTAAGAAGATTCTTAAAACAAAAATAATGACCATATTCAGTTCGTTATGATATATTGTTTTTATCGATCAATATCTATGTATTGATCGATATTATTGATTGATTGTAATTAGAAGTGCATTATCAGGATGTTATGATCAATTGGAGTGGTCTTATGCACTATCATTTCATCGCGGAACCGATGAGAGACACAATGGATAAGTTGCTGGGTGTTGAGATGCTCACCCGGTTTACTTCAGACACGGTTCACCCGTTACATTCAGATTTCATCATTACAGCGTGGAGTGGTGAACAAAAACGTCATTTTCTGCTCGAACAAATAAAGTTAATCGCTCAAAAGCGAGACTGGTTTGAGAAAAATAACCTTTTCTGCACGCTTAATCTCATTGACGAAATGGCGCTTCTGGCGATTGGCGACCCTGTCATTACATCTGCATTACATGCAATGCCATTTATTGCTCTGCAACTCTCAGAACGATTCTTGTCGAATACAGCATGCCTGAATAATCTGTTAATTAACTCTCTTGGTGATGGTCCAAATGCATTGTGGCTGGGCGATCTGGGGTCTGGCTGCGTCGGGGCGAATCCGCTGGTTAGCGGCGGTTTTGATGTTGTGAAAATGGATCGTAACTTCTTTCTCGCCCAGGTAGAAAAGCCCATGTTTCCGGTTCTCATAAAAAATATCCGGGAATACTGTGATCATGTTGTGGTCGAGGGAATTGACGATGCCCGGTTTATCGACGAAGTCATCAACGCTGGAGTATGGGCGATACAGGGAACTGTATTCCCATCGATCACTTTTACCGATGTAGAAGCGCTAATGCCGGTAAGTGTCTACCATTAAAGGCAAAAAAGAGCCCTCCGGCAGAGGAGGGCATTTGTCCTGCTAACGGTCTTTTCGCCAGGCATCCGCAGTGAGTGCCTCGCCGAAATGCCCGGAAATCAGGCGACGAGTCAGCTCATGCAGGGGAGAGGCAAGAACATCCGCTGTACTACCGCGCTCAACAACTTCTCCCTGATGCATGACCAGTACCTGATCGCTGATGTGTTTCATCATTCCAATATGCTGAGTTACATAAATATATGAAATTCCTTGTTTTTCCTGTAACTCCAGCATCAAATTAATCAGTTGTGAGCGCATCGACATATCGAGAGATGCCAGGGCTTCATCCGCGATGATTACTTTAGGGCGCAAAATAAGAGCGCGGGCGAGCCCCAGACGCTGTTTTTGCCCAGGGGCCAGCATATGCGGGTAGTAGCTGACGTGATCGGGTAGTAGACCGACCATCCGCATCGTTTCAATAATCTGTTTACGCCGCTGCTCTGGCTCCAGATCGGTGTTGAGACGCAGCGGGAAATCGAGGATTTGCGAGATACGCTGGCGCGGGTTAAGTGATGTTGAGGGATCCTGGAAAATCATGCGAATACGCTGGCTACGGAAGGAATAATCGCCGTACTTTAGCGGGTGATCGTCAATCAGCAGTTCGCCGCTGGTAGGCTCAACCATCCCCGCCAGCATTTTTGCCAGCGTGGATTTGCCTGAGCCGTTTTCGCCAATGATGGCAAGAGTTTGTCGCTCACGCAGGGTAAAACTCAGGGGCTTGACGGCCTCGACGGTCTGGCGACGAAACAAGCCGGTCCGGTAGCGAAAGGTTTTGCTCAGATTACGTACTTCGAGCAGTGTTTCTACCATCTCACTCTCTCTCCATGTTCAGCGGGAAATGACAGGCGTAGAGATGATTCTTTGCTCCGGTCAGTCGTGGGGTTTCAATACATTCGCGTTGTGCATAAGGGCAACGTGGTCCCAGGCGGCAACCAATAGGCAATTGCTCTAACAATGGAATTGCTCCCGGCATGGTATTCAGTCGGCTTTTGTGTGGCATCGGACTACCAAAGTCAGGAATGGCACGGATCAACGCCTGGGTATAGGGATGATGCGGAATTGTCACCAGATCTTTACTGGGGGCGGTTTCCACCGTTTGTCCGCAGTACATTACGTTGATTTTGTCTGCCCACTGGCTAAGCATTTGCAGGTCATGGCTGATCAGTAAAATGGTGGTATTGCTGTTTTGATTCAGCCGGGTCAGCAGACGGAAAATTTGTGCCTGCGTCGTGGGTTCCATCGCGTTAGTGGGTTCATCGGCAATCAGCAGGCGCGGCTGGTTAGCCAGTGCGATTGCAATCATCACTTTCTGGCACTCGCCGTCCGTCAGCTCATAGGGGAAGCTGCGCATTGCGTCTTTATGATCTTTGATCCCGACACGGTGCAGCAGCTCAATTGCACGGCGTTTACGCCAGCCAATACGTTGCCACCAGCGCCCTTTATAGGTCCAGGCCGGGATATTTTGCATTAGTTGCCGCCCAATACGTTCAGACGGATCGAGACAGGATTGCGGCTCCTGAAAGATCATGGAAACGTTATGACCGACCAGTTTACGTCGCTCACGAGCGGAAAGACGCAGCAGATCGATATCGTCAAAGCGCATACGGTCGGCGGTAACGCGCCAGTTGTCTTTGGCTACTCCGCAGATGGCTTTGGCGATGAGACTTTTACCCGATCCGGATTCACCTACCAATCCACGGATCTCGCCTTCATTCAGCGTCATGCTAACACGGTCAACTGCCTTCACCCATTCGTCGCCGGTCCTGAACTCAATAGTCAGGTTGCGGATATCCAGTAATGGCATTATTCCACCCCCGCAATAATCGCGCGACGTACGCCGTCACCTAACAGGTTAACCAGCAGCACACTGATCATAATTGCCGCCCCCGGCAGCATTACCGTCCACGGCGCGACGTAAATCAACTCCAGCGCGTCGCCGAGCATAGCTCCCCATTCCGGCGACGGGAGCTGTGCACCGAGATCCAGAAAGCCCAGTGCGGCAATGTCCAGAATCGCCATCGACAGTGCGCGAGTGATTTCGGTGATAAGTCCGGCGGTAATATTGGGCAGAATCGCAAACCACAAAATATTGAGCGTTGTGGCACCGTCCAGGCGCGCAGCGATGACATACTCTTTTTCCAGCTCGTCGTGCACCATGCTGTAGACGGAGCGTACCATGCGTGGCAACAACGCCAGCCAGACAGCAAACATCGCGTGAGTCAGGTGCGGTCCGGCAAACGCCACCACAATAATCGCCAACAGCAGCGAAGGAATAGAGAGGAGGGTATCCAGAATATGGTTCAGCACGGCGGAGCGTAAACCGTGCGTTGCTCCGGCTAATACTCCTAATACCAGACCACACAGCGTGGCGGCGAGCGTCACGACAAACGCACCACCCACGGTAGGAGCCGCGCCGCTAAGCAGGCGGCTTAACACGTCACGCCCCAGATCGTCAGTCCCAAGGAAGAATGACACTTCGCCATAGCGTGACCAGGAAGGAGGCAGCAGTTGGTATCCCAGAAATTGCTGATCGATACCATAAGGTGCGAACCAGCCACCAAAAACACACAGTATCATCAGTCCCGCGCAGCCATACAGGCCGACCATTGCAGGAGCATCACCATAAAAATTGCGCCAGGCGGTGCGTAGCGTACCGGGCGGGCGCTTTTCGGTGTATACGCTATCGTAAGGCATACCATTCCTTATGTTTCAGAGGGTTAGCCATGGCACCCAAAATATCAGAGATAACGTTAACAATAATAACCAGAGAACCAATCACCATAACGCCCGCAGAAATTGCGGCGTAATCCTGTTGACGAATCGCGTTAATCAGCCAGCGGCCAAGCCCTGGCCAGCTAAAGACCATCTCAGTAATCATTGCCAGAGTCAGCATGGTAGAAAACTGTAAACCAAGACGCGGGATCACCGGCGGCAGGGCATTATGCAGCACATGACGTCTCAGGATCGTTAACCGCGACAGGCCGCGGGTGGCTGCTGCTTTCACGTAGTTCTGATCGAAAACTTCAATAGTGCTGATGCGCATTAGACGAATGACTTCGGTTGTTGGCGCGACGGAGAGCGTCAATACGGGGAGCACCATATGTCGGATTGCACTGACCACCATTTCATCACGCCAGGGCGAATCGGAGATCCACGCGTCGATAATGGCAAAACCTGTGACGGGTTTGACTTCGTAGAGCAGATCAAAGCGGCCTGATACCGGCAACCAACCGAGCGTAAGTGAAAAGAGTAATGTCAGCAGTAGCGCCAGCCAAAAAACCGGAATAGAAAAGCCCATCAGAGCAATAGCACTGATGCAACGATCCTGCCATTTATTACGCGTTATGCCTGCCAGCATGCCGATAGGGATCCCTACCATCAGCGCAAAGCCAAAGGCCAGAATGCACAACTCCATCGTGGCAGGAAATACCTCTTTCAGTTGTTCTGAAATCAACTGTCCGTTGATACTGGAAACACCAAAATCCCAGTGAATTAAGCCATTAAACCAGAATACCCAGGCGTTCCACAGCGATGCGCCTTGCAGAGGTGCATGGGGAGTAAAATAGCTCAGGCTAAACCCGATAAATGTCAGGAAGAAAAGGGTTACCAGGAGCAATAAAAAACGCCGCAGGGTGAAGATAATCATGGTTTTTTCACCTCATCTTTCTTTTCCCTGGAAACCCCGGCAAAGGAGGCATTACCAAACGGACTCAGCACCAGTCCTTTGATGTCGTAGCGATAGGCCTGCAGGCGTAGTGAAGATGCCAGTGGCAGAATCGGGAGCTCTTTTGCCAGAATATTTTGTGCTTCGTCATAGGCGTCAATGCGTGAGGCGAGCTGCTGTGAAGACAGCGCCTTGCGCAGAACGTTATCAAACTCCGGGTCACACCAATGGGCAAAGTTGGTCTGCGAGTTAATGGCGGCGCAGCTCAGTAGCGGTCGGAAAAAACTGTCAGGATCGTTACTGTCTGTCGCCCAGCCGGACAACGTCAGATCATGGTTCATATCCATTAATCGCGCCTCCTGAAAACGACCTTCTACCGGGACGATTACCACTTTTACGCCAACCTGCGCCATGTCTGCCTGGATCAATTCTGCGGTTTTCAATGGACTCGGGTTCCAGGCCTGAGAGCTGGTGGGTACCCAAAGTTGTAACGTTAAGTTCTCCAGCCCCAGCGCTTTAAGCTGTTCGCGAGATTTTGCCGGGTTGTATTCTGTAATTTTAGCTTCGTTGTCATAAGCCCACGAGGCGCGAGGTAAAATAGATGCCGCTGTTTCCGCCGTACCGTAGTAGATCGACTGCATCAGACGTTGGTTGTTGATCGCCAGTGCCAGCGCATGACGAACGGCAGGATTATTCAGTGGAGGTTTGTCCGTATTAAACGCCAGATAGGCAATGTTCATTCCCGGTCGCAGCGTCAGACGCAGACGCGGGTCATCACGTAAAATACTGAGCTGGCTGGCGGCAGGCCAGGCCAGAACATCGCACTCTCCGGTGAGCAGTTTTGATAAACGCCCCGTGCCACCCGAGCCGAGATCAACGACCACCTGCGGCATTAAAGGCTTACCGCGCCAGAAATTGTCGTGACGTTGCAGACGAATATATTGCCCGGCGCGATTTTCTGAAAGCTGGAACGGCCCGGTGCCGACAGGCTGCCTGTCCAGTAATTCCTGGCGATCCTGTTTTGCCAGCGTTGAGGCGTATTCAGCTGACATGACGGAGGCGTAGTGCGTTGCCAGGTGCCACAGGAAAGAAGCGTCGGGTTGGGTCAGACGAAATTCGACGGTGTTGTTGTCCAGCTTACGCACACTTTGTACGTTATCGGCAAACTGGAGGCTGTCGAAGTAGGGGAAGCTACTGCCATTTACGTTATGCCATGGGTTCTGGCGATCAAAGATTCGCTCGAAGGTAAATACCACATCGTCCGCATTTAGCTTACGTGTTGGGGTAAACCAGGCCGTCTTTTGAAACGGTACGTCTCGGCGCAGATGGAAACGGTAGGTTGCACCGTTGTCCAGCACTTCCCAGCTCTCTGCCAGTTCAGGAACCAGTCGATAAGTGTAAGGATCCACATCAAGCAGCCGGTCATAGAGCTGGGCGGCCAGCGTGTCGACAATCAGACCACTGCTGGCTTTTTGTGGGTTGAATGTGTTGACCTGCCCGCTGACGCAATAGACAAAGCCGCTGTCACGAATATCAGCGTGCGTGGTCTGCTCAGGCGCAGCAACTGCCTGACCACTCAGAAGTCCAGCCATCACGATCAGAGATGATAAAACCAGGCGCATAATTTTTAATGGATTATATATAAAGAAGCTATCTTACTAATATTTAATGACATTTGCCATTACCGTTTGTGTTTGGGGGTAGTAGTGGTGGTAATCACGAATTCAACATCGCGACCTGGTCAACATTCATACCAGCTTTCCACTTTGAATATACCTCATGAACTATCTTAGCATTTTCATGCCCTATCTGACTCGCAATAAACGAGGATACGCCTTAACAGAACTGGTCTGCGTTTTGCCAACGGTTATGACAAGAGGGGAATAGGGAGTGAACAGGCGGCAACCGAATTGTGACGCCAGAACTGCTTTGTTCTTATTCTTTACGCACGATTGAATCGCCACGCTCTGAGAAAAGTCTCCACAGCGGATAATGCCAGCTTATCCAACCACACCGGATCTACCGGAGCCTGGTCAATAAGTGCAGCGGGGAGGGCGTAGCCCATAATGGCCCCAAGAAAAGCTGTTGCTTGCAGATTGGGATCATCCAGTTGAATTTTACCTTCGGTCTGAAACTGAGCCAGAACCTGGGCTAGCGTATCGCGAATCCGGCCAGTAGGGCGCTGCGCAAGGCTGGAAAAGATTTCAGGGCGCTGAACCAGCACCTGAATGAGCAGTCGTTGAAAATGAATATTGGCCGGTGAGAAAAAATAGGCTTGTATCATCCTGGCGATCCCAAGAAGCAGCTCCGGTAAATTATGCTGTTTATCGTCAAGCAACTGCTGCAGAGACGGCTGAAGCTTATCGTTCAGAAAAGCAAAGGTTTCAACCAGTAGCTGATCCTTTCCTCCCGGAAAGTGACTGTAAAGCGTTGTTCTGGTTGTATTGGCCTTTTCCGCAATAATTTGAAGCGAAACATCCATGCCGTGCTCGAGGAAAATATCACGCGCAGCCTCAAGAATGCGAGGACGGGCTTTCATCGGGCGACCTTGTGGTTTAGTCATTTACTGTTACGTTTCCTTTTCACTCTCGACCAGTACCGGGGGATTAGCCATTCTTTCAATGCCCCTGCGGATAGCAATAAAAAAGAGTGGAACAAAGAGTAAGGTTAATAATGTTCCGGAAAGCATACCGCCAATAACGGCGACGCCAATCTCCAGGCGGCTTGATGCCCCAGCTCCTGTGGAGAGTACCAGAGGAATTACCCCGGCAACAAATGCCAATGATGTCATCAAAATAGGTCGTAAGCGTAAACTCGCTCCTTCCAGTGTTGCTGTGACAACCTCTTTGCCGCTCTGATACTGTGACTGTGCGAATTCAACGATCAGAATTGCATTCTTGGCGGATAATCCCATGGTTGTGAGCATGCCAACCTGAAAATAGATGTCATTGGTTAAGCCGGTGATCCAGGTAGCGAAGACGGCACCAGAAATGGCGAGTGGGATGATTAATAATACAGCCAGTGGGATGGCCCAGCTTTCATACAGCGCAGCAAGGCACAGGAAGATAAAGGCACAGGTCGCGAGGTAGATCCACTGGGCTTGTCCTGAGGACAATTGTTCTTGATATGACAGGCCGCTCCATTGGAGTCCAAAACCATCAAACTTCTGTATAACATCCTCAATCGCGTCCATTGCGGAGCCTGAACTTCCCCCCTCAGTTGCATTACCCTGAAACTGGACGGAAGAAAGTCCATTAAAGCGTTGCAGCATCTGGGGACCCGTGGTCCATTGCAGGGTACTAAAGCTGCTAAAAGATGCCATTAAATCGTTATCCCCCCGTACGTGCCAGGCGGAAATATCCTCTGGCGAAGTACGCCAGTCAGCATCACTTTGCATGTACACCCGCTTGACCCGTCCCCGGTCAATAAAATCATTAACATAAACACCTCCCCATGCGGCGGATAATGTACTATTGATGTCTGCTTGCTCTAGTCCCTGAACCTGCGCTTTATGTCTGTCGATATCGACCCTGAGCTGGGCTTTTTCGTCAAGGCTGTTGATCCTGACAGCCGAAAGATTTGCGTCATCTGCTGCAAGATTCAGGACCTGCCGTTGAGTGCTTAGCAGCGCGTCATAACCGTTAGCTTCCTGATCCTGTAACCAGACTTCAAAACCGCTCGACTGGCCGAGTCCACGTACCGTTGGCGGTGCCGTTACGTTAATGGATGCCAGCAGGTGGCTTTTAAAATACTGGTTAGCACGTGAGATGATGGATTGTGCGCTGTTTTGTTTACCACTGCGTTTGTCCCAGTGTTTTAGCTCAGCGAAAGCCATACCAACATTTTGTCCACTTCCGGCGTTATTGCGTCCTGTGACCATAAAGATGACATTCAGGTTTTCCTTTTCCTCCCTGAGAAAATATTGGCTTATTTCATCACCGACAGCCTGAGTCTGTGTGATTGGAGAGCCGACAGGGAGAGCAAATTGAATCATTACCGAACCCTGATCTTCTTCCGGCAGAAAACTGGTCGGGAGTTTCAGGTAAGTCCCAATAGTTAATAAAACCAGGATTACTGCGAGGATATACAGGCGTACCGGGCGGGATATGCTTCGCTGCAAGAGGCTGAGGTAGGCGCTCTGGCCTTTGTCAATTCCACGGTTCAGCGAAGTAAAAAATCGACCTTGCTGGTGAGGGACGGGTTTAAGCAGATGAGCGCAAAGTGACGGAGTCAGTGTTAGCGCAACCAGAGCGGATAAAATCATTGAAGACACAATCGTCACGGTAAATTGTCGGTAAATAATGCCAACAGAGCCGCCTAAAAAAGCCATCGGTATGAACACCGCAGAAAGCACCAACGCAATACCTACCAGAGCGCTGGTGATTTCGCTCATCGAACGTAATGTCGCTTCTACGGGGGGGCATTTTTGTGATGCCATAATGCGCTCCACGTTTTCGACCACCACAATGGTATCGTCTACCAGAAGCCCGATAGCCAACACCATGGCAAAAAGCGTGAGTGTATTGATGTTGTACCCCAACAGACTCAATATTCCGAAAGTCCCCAGCATAACAACGGGAACGGTGATTGCCGGGATCAGTGTTGCCCGCCAGTTTTGTAAAAACAGGAACATGACAACCACAACTAACAGAATGGCTTCCAGAAGGGTATGAATAACACCTTCAATCGATACGAGTACAAATGGTGTGCTGTCCTTGGGATAAGCTGCAATCACCCCCTGAGGGAACTGCGGAGTCAGGCGCTCTATTTCAGCGCGTACATTTTCAGCCGTTGTTAATGCATTCGCTCCTGACGCCAACTGGATAGATATCCCGGCCGCCGGATAACCGTTGAGCGTGGTCAGGTTTTGATAGTTTTCTGCGCCGATCTCAACTCTTGCCACATCCCGTAAATAAACTGCGGAACCATCGCTATTGGTACGAAGGAGGATATTCTCAAATTGTTTTGGTGTTTCAAGGCGAGACTGTACGGTGACGGTTGCGTTCAGATACTGATCCGCAGGGGCTGGCTGGGAACCAATTTCGCCACTCGTCACCTGGGCATTTTGCGCTTCAATTGCACTCTGTACATCAGAAGGCATGAATCCGAAGCTATTTAACTTATAAGGATCCAGCCATACTCTCATCGCGTATTGCGCGCCAAACACCGTGGTTTCCCCGACGCCATCGACCCGGCTTAGAGGATCCTGCAGATTACTGATCAGAAAGTCATTGATATCGATATTACTAAGCTGTCGGGAAGGGTCATAGAGCGCCACAACCATCAGACTGTCCCCTTGAGACTTTGTAACGGTGATCCCTTGTTGCTGAACTTCCTGGGGAAGACGCGTAATTGCCTGATTGACAGCATTCTGGACCTGGACCTGGGCAATATCGGGATCGGTCTCCTGTGCAAAACTCAGGCTTATTCGGGCCTGCCCGGCTGAACTGCTGGTGGAAGAGAAGTAGAGAAGACCATCGATCCCTTTAATTTGCTGCTCAATCACCTGAGTCACACTGTCTTCAACTGTTTCAGCTGAAGCGCCCGGATAGTTTGCGGTGATAGTGACCCCAGGGGGCGCGATATCAGGATACTGCTCTACCGATTGTGTGAACAGTGAGAGCAAGCCAGCCGACATAATGCAAATGGCCATTACCGCAGCGAAGACCGGTCTATCAACAAAAAATCTGGCCAGCATATGTCGCTCCACAAACTGTTTATTTACTTTACAGTAATGTAAATAAATGATTTGGACAAATAATAATCATCAAAGACATAGCTTTGTAAGTGACAGGTAACAAAGAATTTAAGTAAATATCTTTAAAATCAGTATGTAACAGAGAGCTATTTTTTAATAAAAATAATCTCTGTTGTTGGTTGATTTCTGGCACGCTGCTGGTTTGCACGAGCAGCGCCCAACAGATGAATGCTGCTTATTACGAAGCGCCACCCCAAAGTCGCTACGCTTGATGAGCAGTTCGGGCGACAGCTTTTGCTAAAGCTGATGTTTTTTAAGCAGTGCGCGCAGTTGGTGGTAGGTCAGTCCGAGCAATCCAGCCGCTTTTTTCTGATTAAATCTGGCCTGCTCAAGACTGGTTTGCAGAAATTGTTTCTCCTGTTGCTGTTGGAATTCGCGCAGATCGAGAGGTAATGGTGCCAGAACTGGTGAGGTTTCCGACTGCTGGATTTCGGGGGCGGGGCGTTTGAAAGGGTCAATCACAATCTCATCCAGAGGATAATCACTGGTACTGTGTCGGTAAACCGATCGCTCAACGACATTCTTCAGTTCCCGTATATTACCAGGCCAACGGTAGTGTAGCAGGGTCTCTCTGGCCTGAGCGCTAAATCCTGGAAACAGTGGTAACCCGATTTCACGACACATCTGAATAGCGAAGTGCTCGGCCATTAACATGATGTCGCTTTGACGTTCACGTAAGGGAGGGAGCTGCACTACATCGAAAGCCAGCCTGTCCAGCAGGTCCGCGCGAAAAGTGCCTTCGCTGACCATCCGTGGCAGATCGGCATTTGTTGCGCATACCAGTCGTACGTTAACCTGCAACGGCTGGCTGCCGCCAACGCGTTCGAGTTCCCCATACTCAATCACACGCAGGAGTTTTTCCTGTACCAGCATCGGGGCGGTTGCCAGTTCATCGAGAAACAGCGTCCCGCCATCAGCGCGCTCGAATCGGCCAGGATGGCGTTTTTGTGCTCCGGTAAAGGCTCCCGCTTCGTGGCCAAACAGTTCTGAGTCGAGTAGGTTTTCATTAAGCGCCGCGCAGTTCAGGGAAATAAACGGTCCCTGCCAGCGCGAGGAGAGATAGTGCAGGCGGTTGGCGATCAGCTCTTTCCCTGTGCCACGCTCACCGATAACCAAAACCGGTTTATCCAGTGGGGCCAGTTGAGAAACCTGCTCCAGTACTTCAATGAAGCTGTTAGCTTCGCCAAGAAGGTTATCTTTGTATCCTGCCATGATGAAATTCACCATTTGTTAGTGTTATTCACCAATGTAACCTAATTTCATGAACAGGTAAAATTTACTATTTTCTTTATAATCAAATAATTAAAAAGTTGGCATGCAAGCTGCATTAGAGCATCAGCAGGGCATTGCCCGATATCAGAACAGTAAGTGAGGATTACATTATGGGTATTTTTTCTCGTTTTGCCGACATCGTGAACGCCAACATTAATGCGTTGCTGGAAAAAGCTGAAGATCCGCAGAAGCTGGTGCGGTTAATGATCCAGGAAATGGAAGATACGCTGGTGGAAGTTCGCTCGAATTCAGCGCGCGCACTGGCAGAAAAGAAACAGTTATCTCGCCGTATTGAACTGGCCACCGCGCAACAGGCGGAGTGGCAGGAAAAAGCGGAGCTGGCGCTGCGCAAAGAGAAAGAAGACCTGGCGCGTTCTGCTTTAATTGAAAAGCAGAAGTTAACTGATTTGATTACCACTCTGGAACATGAAGTGACGCTGGTTGATGACACGCTGGCACGTATGAAAAAAGAGATTGGCGAGCTGGAAAATAAACTCAGCGAAACCCGTGCTCGTCAGCAGGCGCTGACGCTGCGTCATCAGGCTGCAAGCTCCTCCCGCGACGTTCGTCGTCAGCTGGACAGCGGTAAGCTGGATGAAGCGATGGCGCGCTTTGAATCTTTTGAACGCCGCATCGATCAGATGGAAGCCGAAGCTGAAAGCCATAACTTTGGTAAGCAAAAATCTCTCGATCAGCAATTTGCTGATTTGAAAGCAGATGATGAAATCAGCGAGCAACTGGCGCAGTTGAAAGCCAAAATGCAGCAAGACAAGCAATAATAACATCTGGCGGCGCCAGAGCGCGCCGCCGCTCATCACCTGTAAGGAGTACACATGAGCGCGCTATTTCTGGCCATACCGCTAACCATCTTTGTGCTGTTTGTTTTACCGATTTGGTTGTGGCTGCATTACAGCAACCGTTCCAGTCGTGGCGAGTTATCGCAAAGCGAACAGCAGCGCCTGGTGGAATTGAGTAATGATGCACAGCGCATGCGTGAACGTATTCAGACGCTGGAAGACATCCTTGATGCAGAACATCCTAACTGGAGGGACCGCTAATGGGGGGCGTTAACCTGAACAAAAAACTGTGGCGTATTCCACAGCAAGGTATGGTTCGTGGGGTCTGTGCCGGTATCGCACAGTATCTTGATGTTCCGGTGAAGCTGGTGCGAATCCTGGTTGTTTTGTCGATTTTTTTTGGTCTGGCCTTTTTTACCATAGTGGCTTATATCGTGCTGACTTTCGTTCTGGATCCAATGCCAGACAATGTCGCTTTCGGCGAACAACAGCCCTCGAGCGGCGAACTGCTTGATGCCGTCGATCGTGAACTGACCGCAAGTGAAAATCGTTTACGCGAAATGGAGCGTTATGTGACTTCAGATACGTTCACATTGCGCAGCCGCTTTCGCCAATTGTGAGGATTGAGATGAACAATCGCTGGCAGCGTGCCGGGCAAAGGGTGAAGCCTGGTTTTAAATTAGCAGGCAAGCTGGTACTTCTTACCGCGCTCCGCTATGGTCCTGCAGGCGTTGCCGGTTGGGCAGTGAAGTCCGTTGCTCGACGTCCGCTGAAAATGGCGCTGGCGTTGATTCTGGAACCTTTATTGAGCCGCGTGGCGGTAAAATTATCCAAACGTTATTCCGGGAATTAGCCCGACATCCGAATGACGCTATTTGAAATAACATATAGATAACATTTTTCCTGTTAATTTGCGGCAGCTCACAAATACGATTTTTGGGCTGCCAAAATCATTTTCCCCCTCAAGCTCACCTCTGCTGATTGACAGTTTATTTTCGTCTGAATTTATGTGTCAGCAATAATATTGCGTTAGTAAGTCTTGCCATTAATCAACTCAAATAGTAAATGCCAGCTCTGTTCTTCCTACGTGCGCGTGGACGCATCAATTCCACTGGGAGGGAAAGGAGTGAATTTTATTGCAGTAACCTGCCCCCGCAAGTTGATCTAGAATGGTGACGATTTTCACAGCAGTTGTATGATAAATATTCGTCAGTTTTAAACTATCAGTTTAAAATACAATATCGAGTAGAGGTGAATAAGAATAGCAATACACTCAACAAAACGAGGTTCATTTAATTAAAAAAAACGCCCACAGCAAGTTTCATGAATACAACTGCTCTTGGGACATCGGGAATGTAGGTTAAAACTAGCTATCCGATAATTATCGGCCGCTAATCATATTCTGACTTAGCGGCCGATATTATTAATTACTTACTCTTTCAAACTCATATGATTTGAAGCAAGTATTTGAACCTTCATGTGCGGTTATGACTATTTCACCAGAAGGGAAATCATCCTTCAGATCAAAATAAAATAGACCATTTGTAGAGCTGATTTTAGAAGGGACGACTCTTTTCCCAGTTAGGTGTGAAGAAACTCCGACAATGAAGTCGTCCCCTGAAGATGTAACTTTTAGATAGTACTTACCACGACCTATATCCTTATATGGACCAAATGCAATTGATCCGCCTTTACCATTATTGCAAATTTTACCATTGTCTCCAACTTTAAATTCGCTAAGAACATTTTCTGTGTTAGCAAAGATATCACCAGTATTAAGATTGATCGGGTCATTGTAAATAATTATTATGACATCAACTAATTTGTGTATAGATTCAGGTTTTCCATATATCCCTTCAACAACTGATTGCTGCTCTTCATTTTCAACTATAAAGAATTTATTTCCATTGTTAAAATTAGAGGTTTTTGATAGCCAAAAAACTGGTTCTATAGTTTTCATTTTAGTATCAATGTTCACAGGTCCAATATTGAATGTCTTTGTTGAGCTAATAGATGCAGAATACCAAAAGGTTGCATAGCCACTATTAAGATTATTGGCAGTCAAAAAATCAGATATGATGTGATACTTAGAACCACTTCTATTAAAATCAAGGCCAAGATCTGGTTTGTTTATAAATATAAGTGAGCATGATGATATTATTACAGTGAAAAGTAAAAGTGCGGAATTAAGTTTAGTGTTAATTCTTAGATTTCTGCAAATGAAGATTGAACCAAAGATTATTACTGGCACGAGGTACCTTGTCGTTCCCTCATCAACTGGCTTATCACTCATGGTATAAGCTGGTATCATTATCAAAGATGATACTAAAAGAGAAATGTCAATTAGCGAAAAATTCTTAGATCTTGATGCTGCTTTATAAATCAGGAAGAAAAAAAATAACGCCGATACGAATTTTATGGACGAATAAATTCCATCAAGAGAAGATATTTGCTTCCCTAAAAAATCAGCATTGAACAGGATTAATAATCCTTTAAATAATAGGGAGAGGTTAAATCCAAGTTTTTCATATGAAACAAATGCAGGGCTCGGCATTCCGGGTAAGAAAAAAAACTCCGGTGAGTTGGTTATGGTTAACATAACTTTGTATAAAATATATGATACTATAAGAGATAAGAATATTAAAATTCTATTTTTTGAATTTCCCTTAGATAAGATACACGATAATGCTACTGGTATGAAAAATAAGTACATTGTTATATCATCACTAAAGATGGTGAGTGACGATAGAATTATTGTAAAGTAAATATACGATATACTCTGAGTTTTACAATATGACTCTATAAGAATATACAACAGGACAATATAAAGATAAGTAGGTACATGAATTATTGCTACGGAAAGCATGTAGCTTACCATAGTTCCAGGTATGGCCATAAACAGGAAAAGAGGCCAAGTGTTTTTGGACCCGGTGTTTATACTCAAAGCATAACATGCTGTTATAAGAGCACCGGCCATCATCCCTGGTATTACGTAAGTTATCCATGAAACATATCCGAATATTTTAATTGCAATGGCAAACCAAACAAGGTCGGTAAAATAAAAGCTTACCGTAGAAAGGTACCAGCCTTTCAGTGTTATATTGCCATCGGCTATATCAACAGCCTCAAGAATTCCGCTCATACTATCAGAGCTAGGTGCAAATTTATGGCTAAAAGCCATGTATAAATATGACGATATTATAAACAATAGTGTTAGCGATAATCCTTTTTTCGTCATTTTTTCATGCCTTTCAATAAGTATTTTGGTCGTTTTTTTGTTTCAATGTAAATTCTACCTATATATTCTCCCAACACTCCAATACCTATCAACTGTACTCCACCCAGGAACAGTATCGAAACTAGAAGGGAAGGGTAACCGTGCACCGGGTTACCGAAGGCCAAAGTATCTATAATCATCCATGCACCATATATAAATGCTAAACCAGCAACAATAAGACCGATATAGCTCCACATGCGCAATGGAAATGTTGAAAAACTAGTAATCCCCTCAATCGCCAGATTCCACAGTTTCCAACCGTTGAATTTTGAATCACCAGCTACGCGTTCGGCGCGGACATATTCAATGACATCAGTTTTTCCACCTACCCAACTGAGTACTCCTTTCATAAATAGATTGCGTTCAGGCATTTGCTTGATATTTTCGACAACATCTCGGCTCATTAACCGGAAATCACCAACATTTTCTTCTATTTTTGGGATGCTTATTTTGTTGTGCAGCTTATAAAACCACTCAGCTGTCTTACGTTTCATATGTCCATCGCTTGTACGATCCGAACGCTTGGCCAGCACCATGTCTGCGCCGGATTTCCACTTCTCAATTAGTTTGGGGATCACATGAATCGGATCTTGTAAGTCGACGTCAATCGGAATTACTGCATCCCCTGTTGCATGGTCCAGCCCGGCGAACAACGCAGGCTCTTTACCAAAATTGCGGGTGAATGATAACGGCATTACCAGTGGATCAGACACAGCAAGAGCATTGATAATTGACTCAGTGGCATCTTTGCTACCATCATTGATGAATACAATTTCCACTTCATACGGTTTTAACTCTTTACATTCGCGAACCGTTTTATAGAAAATTGGTATTGTGTCTTCCTCATTGAAGACCGGAACAACCAAAGAAATTTTCATTTCTCATCTCTAAAGACAATGAACTTAGAATAAATGAACCCTGCAACCAGGCTAAACCCTGAGAAGACAATGAGGGTGACGGTAGCCGGGGCGTGAAGAAGGTCTGCAACATAACCGGTAAGTGCGGCCATTCCTCCCATAAAGACTACGAAGGCTACATATCGACCTTTTGTAGCTTTTGATTTGAACGTCCATTTGGCATTAACAAAAAAACTGAACGTCACAGCAAGGCAGAAGGCAACAAGGTTCGACATTGCCTGATTAAAACCAAGTAAATTGAACGTGATGGCAAAACATAGCCAATGGATGGCGGTATTCAACACGCCTATAGAAACATATCGACTAAATAGCTTTAACATTATAGAAATCAGTCAATTCTGAAAAGGAAGGAGTTTACCATTAGCTACTGAGATGATCGACCCTTAAGAAAGTTCTGATGAGGTAAATGTAGGATACTCTAAGGTTTTTATAGGTTAGTTTTATGTCACTTTCAAAAATATACTGTTTTTATATACAGTTTTAAATGGAGCATATCATGATATCCCAGTTGCATTCAGAATCGATATTAAACGAGACCTTACGTGAGGCCAGATTGTTTAGACGTGAGACATTTTAAACAAACAGGCAAATCTAAATCATTTCCGGACACAACCCAGGCCAATAAGTGGGTTAAATCTCATCAAGACTCGTTCTATGATTCCACTGATTAAGAAGGCAAGGGCAAGGTTTATTTTATGATGTATTAGGGAAGGTAGGTGATGGTTTTCGTCATAATGTATAGGATAGAGTAGGTAAATTTCGCCAATGATATACGATATGATAATAATTTTCAATATAATGATTGTAAGTAAAGGGGGAGGCCCCTTTACTTTTCTATCTGAATATTATTTTCTTTATTTGCGAATATAAAGTTACTACCAATAAAGGGCCAAATACTCCGCAAACAAAATAGACCAAGTTAGCTAACATCTCTCCGTCGGATGGAGCTCCAATATCATGAAGAGCGGAGGATGGAAGTTTGCCTAAACAGATGAGGATAAGAGTTCCAAGTTTGAAAAAAAGAAAATGTAGCGCAAGAATATGCAAGGTGTTTTCACCAATAAATTTAAGCATATTAACTACAGGTGTATAATTTATATGATATGAAATTCCGATAATAAATGCGATACTTATAAATGATAGTGATATAAAGAGAAATGGGTCAACTTCTCCATATAAATATAGCGTGGGTCGTAATGAAATGTATGACATCGCCATTATGGCGAAGCAGGGTATTAAAATACGACTGGATTTTAGGAGTTCCAATCCCTTGTTTTTAAACAAAAAACCAACGTAGAAGAAAGGAAGGTATACAAAAAATTGAGCGTTAGGAATGTATTTATTAAGATCTTGATTTTCCGATATGTATTTTCCTTTTACCAGCCACCATCCAATAAAAAATAAAACTATTACTAGAACACTTAGAAAGTCACCCTTTCTGTTAATAGGAGTGGTAACTCTATTAATAATATAAAAGACTATTTGCATTATTACCAATACTGGTATGAACCACATAGCGCCGGAAAGTGGTTCAGTTGGTATGGTTATTGATGTGATAATGGCAGTGACATAGTCCGAAGAAGCATACTCCATCGTATTTATTGGTTGGATGTTTAGATGCGTGAAGTAATTGTGAAGAAAAATAAACAGTAAAGAATATCCTACATATTGTATTATTATCTTCTTTCTGCTGAGAATGAAACTCAAAATACTAGTGGCATATTTGTTATAGTTGAAGAAGAAGCCAGATAAAAGGAAAAAACCTGCCACGTGATAAAAATAAAAAACCTCCCCAAAAGGAAAGTTTGCAATATGCCCGGCTACAACCGAAATCATTAGTAGGCCTTTGGCTACATCTAAGCTTTTATTCCTGTTAGATTGTATTTTCCTGGAGACTACAACGTTATTCAAAGTACACATCTGTTGAATCTTTTTGGTTTAAGTGAAGGTGAGACATTTTATCATGTTTTCTCTATTTAAATAAAGAGCATGAGTGTGCATTAAGTCCATGTCCGAAAGGATAAACTGATTGTTTGTTTTTAATATGTACAATCGACCGCTAATTAAGGATCAAGGGATATGGAACCGACCCGAAACCATTCGAGAATTTGGAAGCAAAATACCACTTAATGCATGAACTGGGGTATCAAAAAGGCATCATACGATCACGAATGATATCCGGTATCGCATTGATCTATAATGAATAATTAATTTTTTTACAAAAATGTTAAAAGCATGATACCATACTCCCCTATAGTATACAGGAGGGCGTATGCCGCATTCCCCGGAAGATAAAAAACGTATTCTTACTCGTGTACGTCGTATTCGTGGTCAGGTTGATGCACTTGAACGCGCGCTGGAGTCCGGCGAACCGTGTCTGGCTATCCTGCAACAAATTGCCGCTGTACGCGGCGCATCCAATGGCCTGATGGGCGAAATGGTCGAAATTCATCTGAAAGATGAGCTGGTCAGTGGTGAGACAACCCCGGACCAGCGTGCCATTCGCATGGCTGAAATCGGCCATCTTCTTCGCGCTTATCTAAAATAAACACCATCACCTCGCAATAATGGGAAGAGACAGATGAAATCACGTGCAGCAGTAGCATTTGGCCCCGGCCAACCGTTGATAATTGTTGAGATAGACGTCGCCCCGCCAAAGAAAGGGGAAGTGCTGGTTAAAATTACCCATACTGGCGTCTGCCATACTGACGCTTTTACGCTCTCTGGCGACGATCCGGAAGGTGTGTTCCCGGCGGTACTTGGCCATGAAGGTGGCGGTATTGTGGTTGAGGTGGGAGAAGGCGTCAGCAGCCTGAAACCGGGCGATCATGTGATCCCTCTGTACACCGCAGAATGCGGTGAGTGTAAGTTCTGTAAGTCCGGTAAAACCAATCTGTGTCAGGCCGTCCGCGCCACTCAGGGTAAGGGGTTGATGCCGGACGGTACGACTCGTTTCTCTTATAATGGCCAGCCGATTTATCACTACATGGGAACCAGTACATTTAGTGAATACACCGTGTGCGCAGAGATATCCCTGGCGAAGGTTAACCCAGAAGCACCACTGGACAAAGTGTGCCTGTTGGGATGTGGCGTCACAACCGGGATCGGGGCGGTACATAATACGGCGAAAGTCAAAGAAGGTGACACCGTTGCGGTATTTGGTCTGGGCGGTATTGGCCTCGCGGTTATTCAGGGTGCAGTTCAGGCAAAAGCCGGGCGCATTTTAGCGGTTGATACCAACCCTGAGAAATTCAAACTGGCAGGTGAAATGGGCGCGACCGATTTCGTCAACCCAAATGATTACGAGAAACCCGTTCAGGACGTGATTGTCGAACTGACTGATGGTGGCGTGGACTTCAGCTTTGAATGTATCGGCAACGTTAACGTAATGCGCGCTGCGCTGGAATGCTGTCATAAAGGGTGGGGCGAAAGCATCATCATTGGTGTGGCCGGTGCCGGTCAAGAGATCAAAACGCGTCCGTTTCAGCTGGTTACCGGTCGCGTCTGGCGCGGTTCGGCGTTTGGTGGCGTGAAGGGGCGTACACAGCTTCCAGGAATGGTCGAAGACGCGATGAGCGGGAAAATTCAGCTCGATCCCTTTATTACGCATCGTTTGCCGCTGGAGCAGATTAACGAAGCGTTCGATTTAATGCATCAGGGCAAGTCTATCCGCACCGTGATCCACTTTGGTGATAACTGATTCATTAGCCAGCGGATCCCTCCGCTGGCACTTTCCTGAATTTCTTTGAATTATGTTGTGAAAGTGTGATGAATGTTGCGCTTTTTACGGTAATCAAACTTCTTGAATTGCCGATGACTATCTAATGGGCGTGTTTTCACGCATTAACCCTACAAGAGAGTCGACGGTCATGGACAACACTAAATCGATGCAAGCCCAGTATAAACTGGGCTTTCTGCATCAAATCCGACTGGTTCCGCTGTTTTCCTCCATTCTCGGTGGCATCCTTCTGCTGTTCGCTTTAAGTTCCGGATTAGCAGCTTATTTCCTTATGCAGGCCGATCGCGATCAGCGTGATGTAACGAATGAAATTCAGGTCAGGATGGGGTTATCTAACAGTTCGAACCATTTACGTACTGCGCGTATCAACATGATCCATGCGGGCGCGGCAAGCCGCATTGCTGAAATGGATGACATGAAAGCCAATATTGCAGACGCGGAAAAACGGATTAAGCAATCGCAGGATGGTTTTAAGGCTTATATGTCTCGCGCGGTGAAAACACCAGCCGATGAGGCACTGGATGTAGAGCTGGGCACTAGCTTCAAGGCCTATATCGACGGCCTGCAACCTATGTTGAAATACGCTAAAAACGGGATGTTTGAAGCCATTATCAACCATGAAAATGAGCAGGCCAGACCGCTGGATTCCGCTTACAACAAAGTACTGTTGAAAGCCATTGAGCTTCGTACCGCCAGGGCCAACTTGCTCAGTGAGCAGGCCCATCAGCGTACTCAACTTGGCATGGCATTTATGCTCGGTGCATTTGTACTGGCGCTGGCACTGACAGTAATGACGTTTATTGTCCTGCGCCGTACCGTCATTCATCCTCTGTTGCGTGCTGCTCAGCGAATCGAGCAGATATCAACGGGCGATCTCACGATGCAGGATGAACCCACCGGACGTAGTGAAATTGGGCGTTTAAGCCATCATCTGCAAAAAATGCAACGTTCGCTGGTACAAACGGTAGGTACGGTGCGTCAGGGGGCTGAGGAAATCTACCGCGGCACCAGTGAAATATCGGCGGGAAATACTGACCTGTCATCACGAACTGAAGAGCAGGCTGCAGCCATAGAAGAGACGGCGGCCAGCATGGAAGAACTGACGGCTACGGTGAAACAGAATGCCGATAACGCACACCATGCCAGCAAACTGGCGGAAGATGCCTCAGGTAAAGCCAGCCGTGGCGGGCAAATGGTCTCTGGCGTAGTGAAAACCATGGGTAATATTTCGACCAGCTCGAAGAAAATCTCTGAGATTACCGCTGTGATTAACAGCATTGCCTTCCAGACCAATATTCTGGCGTTGAATGCGGCGGTCGAAGCCGCGCGGGCGGGCGAGCAGGGACGTGGCTTTGCGGTGGTGGCCAGCGAAGTGCGCACGCTGGCGAGTCGTAGCGCCCAGGCGGCAAAAGAGATTGAGGGATTGATCAGCGAATCCGTTCGCTTGATAGACCAGGGCTCTGGCGAGGTAGTGGCTGCTGGTAACACCATGACGGATATTGTCGATGCGGTTAAACGTGTGACGGATATTATGCTGGAAATCGCGGCGGCTTCCGACGAACAAAGCCGCGGTATTGTGCAGGTGAGTCAGGCAATTTCAGAGATGGATAAGGTGACTCAGCAAAATGCCTCGTTGGTCGAAGAAGCGTCGGCCGCAGCGGCATCACTGGAAGAACAGGCGGCGCGTTTAACGGAAGCGGTTGGTACATTTCGGTTACAGGGGAGCGTGATTAAACCGACTTTTTCAGCAGCGACGCCGGTTTACTCACCACCCAGCACAGTGAAGGCAGGTATGGATAACTGGGAAACGTTCTAATCAGTATAAAATCCGGTAATGCGGAACTGCGCATTACCGGATTTACCGTTACCTGTACGTTGCGCCAATGATGCCGCTTGCGCTAAAGGGTCCGGGCTTATAATTATCACAGGTTTTTTTGTTATCTGAAGTGCAGGTGAGTAGGGCTGCCATGGGAATATCTTTCGATGTAATAAAATCGCCGAAATTAATAGAGACTTCAGAGTTACTGTCATTGGCGGAAAGATAGGTTCGTGACGAACCGTGTTCGTATGAGATAGCTATGCCACGCCCGCCAGCCGCCCACCACCCGGAGGCGGCGTCGATAGTGTTAGCGAGGATCCCTAATCCTTTATTGTCATAGGCGGATTTTGTTGATGTCAGCTTCAGGGTAAGCCCAGAGGTATTTACGCAGCCGCTATTTTTCAGGGTAAAGGTTTTGCGCGGGCTGTCATTGCCAACATCACCGAAATCAATGGTGGTTGGTGAGGCTGTAAAATTGCAGGTTGGGGTTTCGAATTTAACGGTAAACGATGTGCTGTTGACGTTAATTCTCAGCTTTTCTTTGTCACCTTCATCAAGCGAACCGGCACGAAATGTTCCAATTAAGCCATTTTGAATGGGGTGGGCATCGCCCACAGCGGTAACTCTACCGTATTGCCAGATCTCAATCGTTGCGATGATATCACGATCGGTAGCATCTTTTTGATAATCGAACAGGCGCGTTTCTGTTGTTTCTGGGGGCAAATAAGCGATTCTATAGGCACCTGCGGTACTAATTCGTACGGAATAATATATCCCTGGGATATTTGTCGGCCAAAATGCCCTGTTGTGTTCTCCATAAAGACCGGATTTAACGCCTGCCGCATTTGAAGCCTCCGACCATCCATACCAGTCCGCCCCATCATTACCGGTGCCACACTCAAGCTTACCAATCTTAACATCCTGGAGTTCCCCTAAACTAGTGAGCCTGGTATTTGTAGGGTTGAAACTACGCACTTTCAATGTGCCTGCACTGAGAATTTGAGCTTGATTATCCGGGTGGAAACTACATTCAAAAGCCTGAACGTAATTTATCAGAACACTTAATCCCCATAGCCCCGCAGAAAAAAATAGACGTCTGGCCGTTGAACGTTTATGCATTGAATTGTGATTATTCATTATTTATAACTCACGCTGATTTTTACCTGGCTTAACACCCCGCCAGGTGTGACCGGTTTTGCCGGATTAATGATTTGATAACGCGCCTGAAACGTATATTCGGAATATGACGATTCGGAACCGATATACCGGGTGAAGTTAACCGCTGACGTGTTGTCTTTATTCAGTACATTGGTACTTTCATAAAAAACGACTACACCGATATTTTCCGCCGCAGACGTTGCCTTTACCCTGCCTGTTGGCCCGGTATATTCATTGGGGAATATTTGATTACCGCTAAGCTGAGCTTTCTGTGGTTGAAAACTGAGTATCAACGTTTTTTCAGCTGAGCCGGAATCGCAGCGCGCTTTCACCTGCAGCGGTTTGGTAGCAACATTGCCCGGAGATGTTGCACTCAGCCCCGCCCAGTTACCACCGGCAGAAAAGGCATTGATATTCAGATCGCCTAAATCAACATCAGAAGCGGTAATATCACAGGTTCCGGATACAATCTCGGCCTTTAGGGTTAATGTATTGGTTCTTCTATTGACATCCGACCATGATGGAGAGGACATCAGCAGCAAAAATACCAGCGTATATTTTTTTACTGTCATGTTCGCGCCTACTGATAAATCGTGGTAAAGGTCAACGTACCGTTAAAAATTCCTGTTTTAACCGTCGTTGACGAGGATGCTGGCCGTAAAACTAATGTTAAAGGGAGTTTTGCGTTAGTGCGTTCAGTACTGCTCCAGGTTATTTTTTCATTATTATTAGGATCAAGTGGAATTGCAGTGTTTAAATCGCTGGTACGATACAACACGGCAGCAACGCCCACCTCCCCACCTTTTAATTCGGTAGAGTATCCACTCCATGAAGCACTGGCCTTGGGTAACGTTTGTATCCAGTTCAGCGTTTGTTTGACCGTAGAACCTGAGCTAGTGATATAACAGTCGTTATACTGCAAAGAAAAATCTTTCCGCGTATTACTGCCCTGAGCCTCTATCTGCGACATCGTTAATGCGCCAAAATCAAGAGTCTGATTAACGGTGGTGTTTGAACCCACCGCAATACTGATATTGCAGGTTGTGGTCTGCAAAGTAGCTCGAAAATTGACGGTCACATAAGAAACCGCTGAAACAAAAGGGCAATTAAGGATTAAACAGGCCAACAGAATATTACGCATTGTTATCTCCCTGACTCTGGCATCTGACAAATTAAGCTATCCAGATGAATTGATTTACCGATCATCACCGGAGATGGCGGAATGTGATAATCAACATGACAACGGCTCTGGTTGTCATTTCCCCAGACCACGTTCAACCGCCCATTGTTTTCAATCCCTCGCAAAAAGGCTCGCCCGGCTTGCCCTATCGCCCCGACCGACTTACCTTGTTCATTCAGTACATCCGCACCCAGCGGGATGAAGCTGTTATCGCTGCGGCGAAGAGTGACAAAGACCGACTGGCCTGCTTCGGTAGCAAAAGTTACTTTCACGACAGCGCCTTCGCGAGGAACCACGGCAGCGGAGGTGTTTTTCACTTCCACATCGCTGGTCACCGTACTCAGATCGAGCCCCACGGTATTTTCTGCATACGGCGTCAGGCTGGTAGCGACGGCATAGCCAGCATGGTTGATTTCGCTATAGCCATTGGTAGTTGTAGCCCCGTCAGCTCCTTTAGCTTCAATCAAGGCAATGGCGGATTGGGTATCGACATTACCCGGTAACAGCGTTAAGCCGCCGCTGTGTAGCAACAACCCGCCATTATTATTTAGGGAATATTGCTGGTTGTGGTTTTTATCGACACTGGCAGAGAGGCTGGTGGTTCCTCGGGTTCCGTTGTAGGTGGAGTAGCCACTCACAGAATAGGTATCGTCGCTCCCGTTACTCTGGTTACCCATAGTACTGAGGCTGTAGTTCCATTTATTGTCTTTACTGTTTCCGCTGGCGGTGCTGGTAAAACCATTACTGTCGCTGAAATCGCTGTTCACGCCCATGCTCAAATTGGAAAAGAGCGGTTGCTGCCTGTCGTTACCGTTGCCGAAAGGAATATTGAAACCAACATACAGGCTATCGTTTTCTTCTCCCCATTCGTCGTAACTGCGCTGTAACGATACGTTCCAGGATATTGAACCGAAGGTGTTGCTGTAGCCGATGGAGTACTGTGATGTGTTGCCGGTTCCCCCCCAGTAGCTGATCCAGCTACCGCTGAGATAGAACGACCCGTAGTCTTCGTTGTTGACGGTCAGAGGTTGGTTGACGTTAACCTGAAACT
Organism: Citrobacter sp. Marseille-Q3906; assembly: GCF_916618775.1. Taxonomy (NCBI): domain Bacteria; kingdom Pseudomonadati; phylum Pseudomonadota; class Gammaproteobacteria; order Enterobacterales; family Enterobacteriaceae; genus Citrobacter; species Citrobacter sp. Marseille-Q3906. Next base: position 1,649,270 of record NZ_CAKAKA010000002.1, on the reverse strand, counting down.
CATTTTTTGAGTGGAGATAATTGTTGCGATACGCATTGTCAGAGCTGAGATCGTTTTCGTCAGCGTAATTGGCAATGCTATTCTGTAATGAGAGTGTATCGTTTAGCGAGAGGTAATCTTTGGTGCTGTAGCGATACGCGGTTAAGCTGAAGTTCGTATTGGTAGTGTCCAGAACATTGCTGTAAGTCAGCCGATAGCTCTCGCCTTGTAAATCGCCAACATCGTCCAGGGAGGCTCGGGAATGGATAGCGTCAAAGGCTATCGCCCCTAGCCGGGTATTGAGCGCCATCCCCAGCATACCGGCCTGATAATCACTTTCCATGACCTGAAGGCCACCATACAGGGTGAAGATGTCACTCAGACCATAATTCCCGTTGCCGGTGATGACCCACGGCGTGTCATTACTGTAATCATTGTCAATGGTACCGGTGGCGAAATCCCAGTCGACTTCCCCTTTGGTCATCAACTGTGCGACAGACGCGTAAGGTACGGAAAAAAAGCGCTTCGAACCATCGGCTTCTTCAACCGTTACATCCAGGTCAGCACCGTTGATTGCCACATAGTAATCTTTCAGCGCAAACGGCCCCGGCGGTACGGTCGTTTCATAGATAATGCGTGATTGCTGGCGCACCGTGATTTTGGCATTACTGTTTGCCACGCCATTGATCACCGGAACATAACGACCATCACGGGGATCCATACGTTCATCGTTATAGAGATGAACCCCTTTTATGCTCACGCTATCCAGCGCTTCGCTGATCGAGGTAACCTGACCCATTTCCAGCTGCGCCCGAATGGGCGGTAGGTCACGCTGCAAATAGAGATCGTAATTATCCCATGAGGCAGTATCGTCGTTAGCCCAGTTCAGTGCGCCGCTGGAACGTAAACGCCAGGCCCCCAGGTTAATGCCGTATCCTAATCCGAGGTAGCCAGTGTCGGACGTATCACTTTCATTTTCGCTATGATAGCCACTAAAGTTCCAGGTCAGTAACGCTGCTGGTATGCCGGAATCCCAACGCGCAGGGTTCACATAACCGACCGGATGGCTCACTAAAAAAAGCTGAGGAACTGTGAGCATCAAGACTTGTGAATTAGGATCGTAACTGATGCTGGAAGACGGGTAGTAGTCAGCCAGTACATAGCACTGTGCGTCGCCCTCTGTTGCTGCCGGTAGCCGGGAAATATCAATACTGGCCTCTTCCAGAAGCGTTCGCGTTAAACAGGGCGTCGCATTCGGCGTGTTATTTTCGATAAATTGAACGGCGGTGGTTTGTTGTGCCTTGCCATTAATCGACACGGAGACGGTATATGTCCCGGCCTTTACCGGGTTGCCATGCGCGTATTGAGCAACGTTAATCGTCGATTTGTTCCCGGCATTACCGAAAATAAAATCGTCGTTGAATTCAATATAGTTTTCATCAGCAAAAACTGACTGACAAAACCCGAACAGGATGAAGGTAGAAGCAGTAATTAGGCGTGTCGAAGTCTGCATTAATGCTATCCCTGCGTTTACTTTTTGGTGGCTTCCACATTGCCGCCGTAGTCATTGACGGCAGTCCATGAAATGGTATCCATCTGAGTTGATGTCAGTGATTTCACCGCATAGCGAGCGCTGGAAAACGGTGCAACCATATCAGGTTCGATGTTGTACTTTTTACCCCCGGAGGTGATCGTAGCGCCCACCAGAGAGACAAAATAAGGGGAGTCGTTTTTTGCCGTCGCCCAAACTTGTTTTTCTTGATTGGCCAGGCTCCATTGCAGGTGTTGAATGGCTTCGGCAGGTGAGCCGGGAAGGGAAATCGGGCGATAAAATACCTTGATGCGTGTTTTAAGCGCTATCTGCAGTTGATTTGATTTATCTGCATCTTTATTTTTTTTCGGGATCTCAAGCGCGTTAAACCAGTAAACGCTTTCGCGATCGGTCGGTAAAGGTTGCCCATCCCAGTTTAAACGTACGGTAAGACCCTGTTTCGGATCGACCCGGCTAACAGGAGGGGAGGCAATAAACGGCACATTTAATGCCTGTGGATCGACGTCTTCATGTCCGTCATCTAACCAGGACTGGATTAATAGCGGCTGTTGCCCCTGATTAACCATTTTGATTAACGCCTCTTTGGCATCTGAAGGGTAGATAACCCGGGTGGCATTAATAACAATACTGGCCGTTGATGGAGCGCTAAATGAAATAAATGTTGTAAATATAATTACGGTAAATATGTTTTTTATTGGCATTTTATTTATTTCTGCGTATAGACGCTGTAGCCCCCAGTTGAACGGGAGCTACAGAGAACATATTAAGATAACTAATTAAGGGTAGGTCGTTGTAAACGTTGTATTCGCTTTAACTGAGCCTATGGTTGGTGTGCCAGTACCTGAATATATATAACCTACTGTATAGTTAAATGCGGCACCATTGGTTGCACTGTAGGTTGCTTCGGATTGCGGTAATGCGGATTTAAAGTCGATGATGGTATTGGTTGCGGTATCCTGAACCCGGAAACCAGCATCTTTATCGCCAGACAGGTCGGTGTTTAACAGTGCCTGAGTGGTGCTGTTATAATTACCGGTCGTTGAGAATTGGCCTTTTACTTTCCCACCGTCGACTACCGATGCAGCGCAATTTTTGACGGTTATACCGAAGCTGGCTTTCTGGGCCGGGGTGCTGGTGGCTGCTTTCATAGACGGCACAGTAATATCATCGAGTTTAATCTCTTTGGATGTGCCTGCCCCATCAATGCTGACGTCGCAGGTTGATGTTGTAATATTTCCCGCGAAATCAATGTTTGCTAAGTCAGCAGCCTGAGCTTGCGTGGTAATACCTGCAACCAGAATGGCTGCAGCACTTAAAAAGCAAAGTTTCATTTTATTTTCCTTAATGGTGTTTTCCCAAGGGGCGATAATTACATAATGGGTATTAATTGGGGAATGATATTTTCTTGTTTAAATTGATTTTGGGATTTTATTTAGGGTGTTTTGCTAACAAGTGTGGTTCAACATTGATAAAATGTATTGAATCACGGAGTGAGGTAAATTTTATCTGTGCTTGCAAACACTGTTTTTTATTTTTTGAAAAGGTGCATTATGTAGTGGATTCTACTATTTACCTAACAGGGCTGAATAATGAATTATTGATTTTGATATTCATTATAATTATAGATGAAGGGCCAGACCCATGAAAGAATGAGTCTGACGAGGTAGTAGATTACAGCGGCATAGTTTTGCGAATGGCGTTAATAAAAGTTTGCGCCGTGCTGGAAAGAGGTGTGTCGATGCGAGTCAGTATGCCGATCGGTTCACCTGCACCCTGGGCTGGAACTGGTAAAGAAACCAGAGCTGCCTGGCGCAGGTCTTCACGTACTGCGCCGGAAGGTACAAACCATACATAGTCGTAATCAACCGTCAATTGGCGGGACAGTGAAGCTGACAACGTTTCGATACAGCCAGACGGCATTTTACAACCCTGGCTTTGTAGTAAGGCTTCTGCATGTTGCCTGGGGGCAGTACCTTTTGGTGAGATCACGACTGGCCACTCCATTACCCGACTCAATGTAATGGTTTCCTGTAATAGCGGATGGTTAGGGCGCACCACCAGTTTCAATGACTCAAGAAATAATAATTCGTAGTTCAGGCCGCTCATCAATTCTGGGTCGGCCATACGGCCAATACCGAGATCGATTTCCCCTGATTTTAAACCTGCCAGTATCATGGGGTTACTCATTGTGGCAACCTGCAGTGTGGTCTCCATTTGCTGTTTATGGAACTGACCGATTACGGTGGGCAGAATGCCCAGCGCAGCAGTAGGCAGCGCGCCAATACGGACAACATCATTTTGCGCTTCTTCTCTTTGGTTTAACGCCTGACCCGCAGTATTGAGCGCATCAAGCACTCTTACCGCATGGGTAAGAAACTGTTCGCCGGGTACCGTTAGCTGCGCGCCCAGACGACCGCGTTCAAAGAGTCTGGCTCCGGTCAGTTGCTCCAGTTCGTTGAGTGTTTTGGAGAGGGCCGGTTGACTCAGGTTGAGGGTTTCAGCTGCGCGCCCCAAAGTCCCCTGTTGTGCAACGGCTACAAAAGTATGAAGGTGGCGCAATCGAATGCGCTGATTAAACAGACCATTTTTTTCCATAAGCGATGTTAAAAACAGAGTCGTATCGGTGACAAGTGAAGTTGTTTGTTTTTGATAACCTGATAGCAAAATATTATTAACATTTATCATGTTTTAATTACAACTGATTTATTTTGCTTATGTTTTGTACAGCAGGCCAGCAATATGGTAGGGGGCGTTACCAGTCGTTATACTTTGCCTGTCATTCGTTTCCACGACATTCCTCATCACAAGGCACTGATTAATGATACATGTAATAGGGCACCTTAACCCCGATAGCGATGCAATTTGCACCGCTACAATGACCGCTCGCTGGCTCACTTTACGCGGTCAGCAGGCAACGGCATGGCGAGCGGGGGAAGCTAACCGTGAAACGCAATTTATTTTTAAGCATGCAGGACTGGCGCTGCCAGAACTGTTGACCTTTCCTCTGACCGATCAGGATGTCTGGCTGGTCGATTTTACTGAACCCGCGCAGGGGCCAGATTCGCTTCCTGAGAGTAATGTTGTCGGGATCATCGACCATCACCGTCTCGGTGGATTAATCACTCGTTTACCGCCGGAAGTCTGGGTGAAGCCCGTAGGCAGTAGCGCGACGCTGTTGTGGCAGTTGATGGCGGATGATGTACGTAGTCAACTTTCTCCTGCAGAGGCTATTTTGCTGCTAGGTGCAGTGCTGAGTGACACTGTCACGCTGCGTTCACCAACGACTACGCCCGACGATCGTCTGGCAGTGGAGGCTCTTACTCATAAGGCGGGGATTGATCTGGAGGCGTTCAGCCGTGATCTGCTGTCTGCCAAAACCAGCGTGGAAGGGATGAGTGCCCGGCAACTTCTCAATAAAGATATTAAAACGTTCAAAATTCATGGGCATCAGGTCTGTGTGGCGCAACTCGAGCTGTATTCACTAGACCAGGTTGACGCAGTGCTGGACGAGCTTCGCCAGGAAATGGTTCGCTACGCAGAGGAAAATCATGCCGCACTGGTCGTTCTGATGCTGACCGATATTAATCTGGGCGATACCAGTCTGTGGTTTGCTGGAACCGAACTTTCAGATGTGCCGCAACCCTGCAAGGTGGAAGGGATGTTAAGCCGTAAAAAACAGATGCTACCGTGGCTGGAAAAACACTTAAAACCGCGTCAGTAAGTTCCGTTAATCGTCGATGTGGGTGGGGGAATTTATGCGGGATCACACTTTGTAAATTCTTCCCACCGGACTGACTGGCGTTCTCTACACTCCAGGTAATATTCACTGGAGGCATGACATTATGGCGAACACCATCACGGCAGATGAGATTCGGGAACAATTTTCGCAGGCAATGTCAGTAATGTACCAGCAGGAAGTCCCGCAGTATGGCACGTTGCTGGAACTTGTCGCTGATGTGAATCTGGCTGTTCTGGAAAATAATCCAACGCTACATGAAAAACTGGCGAATGCGGATGAGTTAGCGCGACTTAACGTCGAGCGCCATGGCGCTATTCGGGTGGGGACGGCACAGGAACTCTCCACGCTGCGGCGAATGTTTGCCATTATGGGCATGTATCCCGTTAGCTATTACGATCTCTCTCAGGCCGGCGTTCCCGTTCATTCCACAGCGTTTCGCCCCATTGACGACGCATCTCTTTCGCGCAATCCGTTTCGGGTATTTACTTCATTATTACGGCTCGAATTAATCGAAAATGTAGCGTTGCGTCAAAGGGCTGCAGAGATCCTCGCGAAGCGCGATATTTTTACTCGCCGTTGTCACGAACTTCTGGATGAATTTGATGCCCAGGGTGCTTTCACGCCAGCACAGGCACGGGAGTTTGTGCATGAAGCACTGGAAACATTCCGTTGGCATCAGCATGCCACGGTTGACGAAGAGACCTATCACGCGCTGCATAACGAACACCGGCTGATCGCCGACGTGGTGTGTTTCCCCGGTTGCCACATAAATCACCTGACGCCGCGTACGTTAGATATTGACCGCGTACAATCGATGATGCCGGAATGCGGTATTGAACCGAAAATTCTCATCGAAGGACCTCCGCGTCGTGATGTGCCCATTTTGCTGCGCCAGACCAGCTTCAAAGCGCTGGAGGAAGCGGTGCTGTTTGCCGGGGAAATGCGCGGGACCCACACGGCGCGCTTTGGTGAGATCGAACAACGTGGCGTAGCGCTGACGCCAAAAGGCAGGCAGTTGTATGACGAACTCCTGAATAAAGCGGGAACGGGGAAAGATAACCTGACGCATCAGTTACATCTTCAGGAAGTGTTCAAGGCTTTCCCTGACAGCGAATTTCTACTGCGGCAGCAGGGGCTGGCCTGGTTCCGCTATCGATTAACGCCATCGGGTGAGGCGCATCGTCAGGCAATTCGACCAGAGGACGATCCTCAGCCACTGATCGAGCGTGGCTGGTTGGTGGCCCAACCTATTACTTACGAGGATTTTTTACCAGTCAGCGCTGCGGGAATATTCCAGTCTAATCTGGGCAATGAAACACAAGCGCGTACGCACGGCAACGCCAGTCGGGATGCGTTTGAGCAGGCGCTTGGTTGCGCAGTTTACGATGAGTTTGCGCTATATCGGGAGGCAGAAGAACGAAGCAAACGGCGATGTGGTTTGCTCTGATGGGATTTACACGGGTTTCAGTCTGTTCTCATCGACATAAAATATTTTCGATTTTGTACAGATAATCGGCGACCAACAATTGGATTATTAATGAATTTTGTCTAGAGTGAGCGGTCAGAAATCTGCACTCTCTTGCCGCTGATTAAGACCGGCGCGGGACCATTTACACGACCAGAAGGACTCACTTTCAGGCATGAATCGTAGACGATTTATTAAAGGTTCAATGGCAATGGCCGCCGTGTGCGGAACCAGTGGTATTGCATCACTCTTCTCCCGCGCCGCTTATGCGGCAGAAACTGACATTGCAGACGGAAAAACCGTACGTTTCGATTTTTCCGTTCTGCAGTCGATGGCTCATGATTTAGCGCAAAAAACGTGGGGTGGCGCACCGCGTGCATTACCTGACACGCTGGCTAAACTGACGCCTCAGGCTTACAACAGCATTCAATATGACGCAGAGCAGTCTCTGTGGAATAACGTTGAAAATCGTCAGCTCGACGCGCAGTTCTTCCATGTAGGAATGGGCTTCCGTCGCCGTGTACGCATGTTCTCGGTCGATGGCAGTACACATATGGCGCGTGAAATTCACTTCCGCCCTGAGCTGTTCAAATACAATGATGCGGGTGTCGATACTAAACAGCTGGAAGGGCAAACTGACCTTGGCTTCGCGGGCTTCCGCGTGTTTAAAGCACCAGAACTGGCCCGTCGCGACGTGGTCTCTTTCCTGGGCGCCAGCTATTTCCGCGCTGTGGATGACACCTATCAGTACGGTTTGTCGGCGCGCGGTCTGGCGGTCGATACTTATACCGACACCAAAGAAGAGTTTCCTGACTTCACCGCTTTCTGGTTCGAAACGGTTAAACCGGGAGCAACCTCATTTACCGTTTATGCTCTGCTTGATAGCCCAAGCGTGACCGGTGCGTTTAAGTTCGTGATCCACTGTGAGAAGACACAGGTGATCATGGATGTGCAGAATCACATCTATGCCCGTAAAGACATCAAGCAACTCGGTATTGCGCCGATGACCAGTATGTTTAGCTGCGGCAATAATGAACGTCGGATGTGCGACACCATTCACCCACAAATTCATGACTCCGATCGTCTGGCGATGTGGCGGGGCAATGGCGAGTGGATCTGCCGTCCACTGAATAACCCGCAAAAGTTGCAGTTCAATGCCTACACCGATAACAACCCGAGAGGGTTCGGGCTGCTGCAACTTGATCGTGATTTTTCACACTATCAGGACATCATGGGTTGGTACAATAAGCGCCCGAGCCTGTGGGTAGAACCGCGCAACCAGTGGGGTAAGGGCACCATTGGACTCATGGAGATCCCGACCACGGGTGAAACGCTGGATAACGTTGTCTGTTTCTGGCAGCCGGATAAATCGATCAAAGCTGGTGACGATCTGGAGTTCAAATATCGTCTTTACTGGAGTGCTCAACCACCTGTGCGCTCACCGCTGGCGCGCGTACTGGCTACCCGCACCGGTATGGGTGGATTCCCGGAAGGATGGGCGCCGGGCGAACATTACCCGGAAAAATGGGCGCGTCGTTTTGCCATTGATTTCGTTGGTGGAGATCTGAAAGCCGCTGCACCGAAGGGGATTGAACCGGTCATTACGCTCTCCAGTGGGGAAGCAAAACAAATTGAGATCCTCTACGTTGAGCCAATTGATGGCTATCGCATTCAGTTTGACTGGTATCCGACATCTGACTCAACCGACCCGGTAGACATGCGTATGTTCCTGCGTTGTCAGGGGGATGCTATCAGCGAAACCTGGCTGTATCAGTATTTCCCGCCTGCTGCGGATAAACGTCAGTACGTTGACGACCGCGAAATGCGCTAATTGCGTGCCCAGTGGCTCTCCTGATGGGGAGCCATATCTGTCATCTCTCCCAAAACCGTCTGTTCACTATTTACTCGATCCTGTTCTCATTTTTCCCTGGTTTAACCAGGTAAGCTGAGGATGTGTATTTGTTGTACACGTTCTTGACCACTAACAGGGAGAAAGTATGTTTCCAGAATACAGAGACCTTATTTCCCGACTGAAAACCGAGAACCCTCGCTTTCTGTCTTTATTCGAAAAACACAACAGCCTTGATCATGAAATTTCCAGACTGGAAGGTTCGGATGGTCGGGGATACAGTTTGGATATTGTTCGCCTGAAGAAACAGAAACTCCACTTGAAGGAAGACCTGCTCAAAATTTTGCAAAAAGAGAGTGTCAGTGAGGGCTAAATAGAGCTGCTCCGCTGTGTAAAAGGGCTTTCCGCAAGAATGGGAAGCCCTTCCTGTTTGGGGCTTAGTCGACAAGTACGCGTTTGTTTGTCGCACCCCAGAGAATCGACATTTCAGTGAACAGCGCGCCGCTAATTTCTTCAACTTCCTCAGCGCTAACCTGCGCATTCCCTTGTTTGCCAAATAACACCACTTCATCACCTGAAGCAACCTGTGGCAGATCGGTCACATCGACAATCAGCGTATTCATCGAGGTTTTGCCTAACACAGGTACCCGCTGGCCGCGGATCAGAACATGTCCTGCGTTACTGAATACGCGGCGGTAACCATCTGCATAACCCGCCGGGATATTGGCGAGCACGGAATTGCGTTTGAGGGTATACGTTCGGTCATACCCAACGGTATTTCCTTTCGGGTAATGGTTGACTGAAGCAATTGCAGATTTAAAGGTCATCACACGTTTATATTCAGTGCTGGCGATGGTATCGCCATAAAAAATTCCGCCGACACGCACCATATCCAACCACGACTCGGGAACAGTCAGCGTGGCGAAGGTATTAGCGACATGCAACGTGACCTCTTCGCGCTTAAGCCCGGTGATTTTGAGGACCTGTGCGGATTGTGAGTTGAAACGGGCCAGATCGCGTTTAACCACCGCAGCATCTTCTTCCGGGAAATGCGACATGAGCCCAACAATTTTCAGGCCCGGTAAGGCTGAAATTGCGCGAGCCTCTTCCAGTCCCGCCGCCGTACTGACTTCCAGACCATTGCGTGACATACCGCCAGAGTTCAGTGCCAGATGAATACGGATGGTTTTTCCTTTCTCCCGGGCAATGGCACTCAGGCGCTTAGCCATATCCAGGTTGCCTATCAACTCTTCGGTATCAAAATCTGCCGCCTGCCGCATCTCTTTTTCTGTTGCGTTTCGAACGCGCATGAGCTGCGATTTAAATCCTGACTGGCGGACGGTGCTGATTTCCTCATTGCTCGCGACGCCTATACATTGAACACCATTTTGCATCATTATTGGGGTCACTAACGAGAGGTCATGCCCGTAAGCATCTCCTTTCAGGATGGCGCACATGCGGGTTTTATCACCCAGCAGTTGCTGAACTTTGTGAACGTTATATTCCAGCGCGCTACGAGAAATTTCCAGAGTGGTATTATCCACGACCAGTTGCTTACTTACCGCATAGGGAACGGGGCTCGCCTGTGTATCAGTGGCGGGCTGGTGACAGGCGGTAATCAGTAACAGCGGGATCAGTGCTAAACGGCCCAAAGGTGCTGCCATGCTTGCTCCTTAGCAAAATAGTAGAGGTGTTGTTGTCATCATTACGGCTCCCCCTCGGCGGGGAGATGCCCGAAGAAATAGAGTAGCGGGTTATGCGCGGTATATTGTCTCTAAGTGATTGCTGTAACAGCATAAAAAAGTGTTATTCAAGGTGGTAATCAGATTAATATCAGCTGGTGCCAGTCAGAAATGCCCCTTTAACGATCGCAAAGGAGATATACATGCCGGAAATTATTAGCGTCAGTGAAACGCTGGAACTGCGTGCAGTAGAAGAACAACATGTTACGCCATTACATCAACTGGTGGTTAAAAATAAGGCATGGCTCCAGCAGTCGCTGAACTGGCCGCAGTTTGTTGGTTCTGAGGAGGACACGCGTAAGAACGTGCAGGGGAACATGATGTTACATCAACGCGGCTACGCCAAAATGTTCCTTATTTTTGAGCATGAAGATGTGGTGGGCGTTATCTCGTTTAATCAGGTAGAACCGCTGAACAAAGCCGCTTATATCGGTTACTGGCTGGATGAAGCTCATCAGGGGCAGGGTATTATGTCCCGGGCGTTACAGGCCTTTATTCATCACTATGCACAACGTGGAGAGATCCGACGTTTTACCATTAAATGCCGGGTGAATAACCCCGAGAGCAATAGGGTGGCGCAACGTAACGGCTTCTCGCTGGAAGGTTGTATGAAACAGGCCGAGTTTCTTAATGGTGTGTACCATGATGTTAATCTCTATGCCCGAATCATCGACAACGCCTCAGAGTAAGCCAGCCAGGGGCGTGCGCGTAATACGCTGTTCGCCGTTGATAACCTTAGGCCCGCGCAGATGAATAGCATCACCATCAAACGCCTCGACGTGGGCCTGCCCGTTAATTTCAACGCGATGTTCAATGAGCACTTCTCCCCGGATGCGGACATGACCTTCAATAAGAATGTTGTCATCGAGCAGGATCGGGCCACCACGTAGTTCGGCATGACCGCCGACCAGCACGTGGTGTTTCAGAACGCAGTTACCCTCAACCAATGCGTGCTCTGCCACTTGTGAGCTGTAGCGCAACGTCGGAATAGCATCTTCATCAACTCCGGCTAGTATGCGGGCGTGTCCGTACACTTTCGCACAATCGCAAATCCAGACATTATTTTCCTCATTGCCTTTTATAAGCGCAAATTCAAACACTTCAGCACGGTGTTCAATAAACGCGTAGCTGACACTGGCTTCGCCATAGATCTGCGCCTGATGTACAACACGAGAATTGCTGAGGGTAGCGCGGTCGTAGATTTGCAGAATCTGGTCGCTTTCACGGGTTAATCCTTTGGCCGCGATAATTTCACAGTGACACTCAATGCATGCATCGCCGGACAGCAGACACTCTCCCTGAACGAGAGAATCTTTAACTGTGACGTTGTCACGTATTTGTGCGCCGTGGCTTATCTCAGCGCGATCGATCCAGACTTCATCACCAATCTGTACGCCATCTCTGATAATGCTTTCCTGCGTAATACGGGCATTTCCTGAGATCGCCGCACCGGAGAACGCCAGCGCATTTTCATCGTAAATCCAGCAATTGCCGCTCTGCGCCAGTACGTTTTCATCGTCAATCCAGCCGCCTCGCGTCCCGGCTTTAACGTCATTAAAGTCAATAAGGGCGATAATCTGGCGTAGCAATACACTTTTTTTGTTGCCATTATCCTGATAACTGAAGGAGCGTGGCTCATCACTTAGGCAGTATTTAGTCATAGCCTCATTTCCATGTTGCGCACTTTAGTTAAACGTAGCAAAGTTTTCCACGCTGGCTAAACCGCCAGAAATTCCATAAAATGCATTTCAAATATACTTTAAAAAATAAACAAAATGAGTAACAACAAAAAGAGTGATCGGATCCTCAATCTTCCGGCCGGTTATTTTGGGATGGTACTGGGCATCATAGGTATGGGGTTTGCGTGGCGATATGCCAGCCAGATATGGTCGGTCGGCCACTGGGTCGGCGATGGTCTGGTGATCCTCGCGATGATTATTTGGGGTCTGTTGACGCTGGCATTTCTTACCCGCCTGGTGCGATTCCCGCACAGTGTGCTGGCAGAAATTCGCCATCCGGTGATGAGCAGCTTTGTCAGTCTTTTCCCTGCCACAACGATGCTGGTCGCAATTGGCTTTGTCCCCTGGTATCGTCCATTAGCCGTGGGATTGTTCAGTATCGGCGTGGTGATTCAGTTATTGTACGCAGCCTGGCAAACGGCAGGGCTTTGGAGAGGTTCGCATCCAGAGGAAGCAACAACGCCGGGGTTATATTTACCGACCGTGGCCAATAACTTTATCAGCGCCATGGCCTGCGGTGCGTTGGGTTTCAACGATGCCGGATTGGTATTTTTGGGGGCAGGCGTCTTCTCATGGTTAAGCCTTGAACCTGTTATCCTGCAACGTCTACGCAGTTCAGGCGAACTACCTGCTGTATTACGCACTTCACTGGGTATTCAACTGGCGCCTGCACTGGTCGCCTGTAGTGCCTGGCTCAGCGTCAATGGCGGTGAAGGCGATACGTTGGCCAAAATGTTATTTGGCTATGGCCTGCTGCAGCTTCTTTTCATGTTACGCCTGATGCCGTGGTATTTGTCCCAGCCATTTAATGCCTCTTTCTGGAGTTTCTCGTTCGGCGTGTCAGCGCTGGCGACGACGGGGCTGCATTTAGGGCACAGCAGTGAGTCTGGTTTTTTTCATACTCTGGCGATCCCTCTGTTTATTTTTACCAATTTTATCATTGCACTATTACTGGTACGTACGTTTGTATTGCTGATGCAGGGAAAACTGCTCATCCGCACGGAGCGTGCTGCATTACTGAAATCTGAGGATAAATAATGACCCTTTGCGACGAAAACTACTTTACGGAAAAATATGATTTAACCCGCACGCATTCCGATGTTGTCGAAGCGGCAAAAATTGTTGCGCCAGGCAAAACGTTAGATCTGGGCTGCGGCAATGGTCGCAACAGCCTCTACCTGGCGGCAAACGGCTACGACGTTACCGCATGGGATAAAAATCCCATGAGTATTGCTAATCTGGAGCGCATCAAGGCTGCTGAAGGGTTGAACAATCTGCAAGCGAAGGTTGTGGATCTTAATGCGCTGAGCTTTGACGGCGAATACGACTTTATTCTTTCTACCGTTGTGATGATGTTCCTGGAAGCGAAAACAATCCCAGGGCTTATCGAAAATATGCAGCGTTGTACTAAACCTGGCGGATATAACCTGATCGTCGCAGCAATGGACACTGATGATTTCCCTTGCACCGTCGGTTTCCCGTTTGCGTTTAAAGAAGGTGAATTACGCCGTTATTACAATGGTTGGGATCTGCTGAAATATAACGAAGATGTGGGTGAACTTCACCGCACAGATGAAAACGGCAATCGCATTAAACTGCGCTTTGCGACAATGCTGGCGCGTAAGACGGCCTGACCCTCCTGGTAAGATAACTCTCTCTGCGGGCGGCATTTTTTTATCGTGCTGACCGCAGAAATAAAAATGTGTGACGCTTACCATTTTTAGTACATCCAAAATGAATCCGTTTTGCTATCCTTTTTTATGCATCATTGCGAAAACTAAAGGGATCGTTTCATGCGTACTCAAACTTTATTTAAAGTTGCAGTGCTTACCGGTTTGTTGGCGTTATCTGGCTGTGCGTCAAAAGTGACGCAGCCGGATAAATACTCTGGGTTTTTAAAAGATTATTCTGGCCTGAAGGAAACTAAATCAGCAACCGGACAACCGGTGCTCCGTTGGGTTGACCCAAACTTCAATGAATCCAAATACGACAATATCGTTTATAACCCGATAACGTATTATCCGATTCCTAAGCCGACCACACAGGTAGGTCAGCAGGTTCTTGATAAGTTGCTGACCTATACCAACACTCAAATGAAGACCGCTATTGCTAAACGTAAACCTCTGGTTACGACTCCAGGTCCGCGTAGCCTGATTTTCCGTGGGGCGATCACAGGTGTAGCAACCAGCAAAGAAGGGCTGCAATTCTATGAAGTGGTCCCGGTTGCGCTGGTCGTAGCAGGTACTCAAATGGTAACAGGGCACCGCACAATGGATACTCACCTCTATTTCGAGGGTGAGTTGATCGATGCGGCGACCAATAAACCAGTGATTAGAGTTGTACGTCAGGGTGAAGGTAAAGACCTGAACAACGAAAGCACGCCGATGGCGTTCGAAACGTTGAAAAAAGTTGTTGATGACATGGCGACAGACGCCTCAATGTTTGACGTGAACAGCAACAAAAAATAATGATGAACGCACCATCTGCAACAAGCAGATGGTGCCTTTTTCTATGCCGTACGGCGACGGTAAAATAACTTACCAACCAGAGCCTCAGGTCGTGCAAACATCACCAGATTCCCCAGTAAAATCAGCACTAACCCGGCAATCGCATTGAGCTGCCAGACATACCCCTCATACAATGTAGACAGCGTGAGCGCCACCAATGGGAAAAGCAATGTGCTGTATGCTGCCTTACTGGGACCAATGCGTCCGACCAGCGTGAAATAGGCGCCGAAGGCAATCACTGAACCAAAAATCGCCAGATACAACAGTGCGCTGAGATAGCTGAAAGTCCACTGCGGCGTGAAGTTATCGCCACGCACCACAGCAATCGCCGCAATCAATAATGTGCCATACAGCATTGCCCAACTGTTGGTGGTCAGGATCTCGAGCCCTTTTTTCTGATGGCGCATGCTGATCATATTGCCCAGTGAGAAACCAAAGGTCCCCAGAGCACTTAAGCCAATTCCCAACAACAGTGAATGATTAAACCCGCTGTTGACCAAATCTTGCCAGAACAGCGTGACGATACCCGTTAACCCCAGAGCGGCTGCAATATAGAAGCGTACCGGCGGTTTTTGACCAAAAAATACGAAGCTATTTATCGCATTGAACAGCACTGCCATGGAGAAAATAACCGATTCCAGCCCTGTATTGATCCAGGCAGCAGCGGTGTAAAAACACCAGAAGTTGAAGCAAAACACGCATCCTCCCTGCAACAGACAAAACAGATGATCGCGACCGGAAAGCTTGCGTAGTCTGCCACTCATCAGCAGGAGCAATATCATCACTACGCTGGCGACGGCAAAACGCCAGAAGATGGAGACGGGCGCAGGAACCGGACCTTGCTGCAGGTAAATTGCAATCCATGTGGTTCCCCATATCACCACGACCAGACAGTACAACAGTGCGTTCATACGACTCCCTCTCTCTTTTTTTATTCAGAAATACACTGTGTCATGACATCAGTCAGGGGGCTTTCATCTGTTTGCGCGGGACTTGCATAATCTTGCGCTTTTTTTGCCGCAAGCGTGAAAAGGAGGCTGTTAACGACATATAGCTGAGATAGACTGAAAAGCCTGCTAACTTCTTTTGAATGTGATGGTATGTCTCAGCCCTACGATGCCTTTGAAAACTTACGCAAACATAATGCCGTGTTGCATGAATCGGTTGCGTTACATTCAGGGATCCAACTGGCGGCCTGGTCGAACAAACGCGACACCATCACACAATATTGCGATCACCATACGCTCAGTTTGTATGTCGCCGATGGCTACGAGAGCTATCACAAGACGGCGGGGGGCTGGAAGAACGGTGGCGGCCCGGACCGTTTCTGTCTGATGCCGAAAGAGAGCGAGTCGAGTTGGGACATCCGTGATGCCCTGTCGTTTGTTCATCTCTACTGTACGGACGCACATTTACGTGAAGTGGGTGAGAAAGTCTGGGACAAAAGTCCATATAGTTTCACACTGGATGAGCATACATTTGGTAGCGACCCCGGGATCACCGCAGTTTACCGCCAGTTTTTGCTCGGAAATGACTGGCAGCAACCCGCCAATCATCTCACGCTCAGCGCTGCATCCTCGCTTTTATTAACGCACCTGATCCAGCATTACAGCAATGTACAATGGCGGGCACCGGCGGTCACGGGAGGTCTTGCCCCCGTCACATTGCGAAACGTACTGGCCTATATTGAGGCACATCTTGCTTACCCGATAACCCTGAGCGATCTGGCAGGCGAAGCGGCGTTAAGTGATTTTCACTTTGCCAGAATGTTTCGTCAGTCAATGAACATGGCACCGCACCAGTACGTTATGCAGCGTCGAATGACGCTGGCGCAACAACTGGTCTGCTATTCTTCACGCAGTTTGTCGGATATTGCGATGGCATGTGGATTCAGTTCGGCAAGCCATTTCAGTAACCGGTTTAAACAGGTGACGGGTAAGACGCCATCGCAGTTACGCGCGGCGCGCTAATTTCAGCACCGCATAGCACAACCCGCCGGCTACTAATCCCCAGAATGCAGAGCCAATCCCCAATAGCGTTAACCCACTGGCGGTAACCAGAAAAGTGACGATGGCGGCATCCCGTTCCGTTTCATTATGTAATGCCTGGTACAGACTGCCGCCAATGGTCCCCAACAGCGCCAGACCAGCCAGCATCTGGATCCAGCTAACGGGCAGGGCTGTCATTAAGCCACTGACTGAACCGCCAAATATCCCCGCCAGCAAATAGAATACGCCAGCAGCGGCAGCGGCTAACCAGCGTCGCTGTGCGTCAGGGTGTGCTTCGGGACTTTGGCAAATCGCAGCGGTGATGGCGGCTATACAAATGGAATAGACACCAAAAGGGGAAAACAACAGTGCCAGCAGGCCGGTGAAAACAATCAGCGGTGAAACAGGCAATGGGTAGCCGGAAGCCTTCATGGTGGCGATACCAGGAGCATTTTGCGATGCCATCGTCACCAGAAATAGCGGTATCGCAACGCTGATGCTGTAGGCAAAGGAAAAATGAGGAGCAATAAACTCAGGTACTACCGGCGACAGGCTTACACTATTTGTGACAATGTCACCTTTAATCAGAGCAATGACGATACCCACCAGCATCGCGGCGATAACCGCATAACGTGGGGCCAGGACTTTTAAGACCAGCCACGCCAGCAGCATACTGCCGCACAGAACCCATTCACTATTGAGACTGGCGAATGCCTGCAATCCAAAACGTAGCAGGATCCCGGCCAGCATAGCCGACGCCAGAGAGTGTGGGATAATTTTCATCAGACGGGCGAACAGCCCGGTTACGCCGCACAGCACAATTAGCGCATTAGCGACAATAAAAACGCCGATCGCGTCCTGAATTGTTAAGCCTTGCAGACCGGTGACCAGCAGTGCCGCGCCTGGTGTTGACCAGGCAGTCAATACCGGAGCGCGATACCATAGTGTCAGTACCAGCGTGCTAACGCCCATCGCGAGCCCAAGGGCAGTCATCCAGCCCGCGATTTGCGCGCTTGTCGCACCCGCAGACATTGCCGCTTGCCAGATAATAGCCGCCGAGCTGGCGTAGCCGACCAGAACGGCAACGAAACCGGATAAGACGGTGGGTAAAGGTATTGAAAGCGCGCGCATAAAGACTCCGTGTGCGTTATAACGGTCAGTCACTGTATCACTGTGCGTTATAGCGTACAAGTGGTAAGCTATTGTTTTGCAGAAGGGGATTAAGGGAGGAATAAATGGACAATTTAACTCAATATCTGGCCACTACGCTCAGAACATTGCGCCACCAGCGAGAATGGAGCCTTTCTCGCCTGGCCGAGGAGACAGGCGTTTCAAAGGCAATGCTGGGGCAGATTGAACGTAATGAATCCAGCCCCACGGTGGCGACATTGTGGAAAATCGCGACTGGGCTGAACGTCCCATTTTCAACCTTTATTTCACCGCCAGAATCCGACGGCACGACCACATTCGATCCCGAACAACAGGCAATGGTGGTGACACCGCTTTTCCCGTGGGATCCACAACTTTGCTTTGACCATTTTTCGATCCTATTGGCTCCGGGGGCGCTGAGTGAATCTACCCCACATGAGACTGGCGTCATTGAGCATGTCGTAGTGATTAATGGCCTGCTCGATATGTACATTGAGGGGGCATGGCGAACATTAAAAGCCGGTGAGGGGGTGCGTTTTGCCGGAGATACTGCGCACAGTTATCGTAACAGCAGTGAACAGACGGTTCACTTTCATTCACTCATCCATTACCCGCGCAGTTAATCGGGAAAACTATTCCGAAACGTTGCGCTTCTGACTACAATAGCCGCCATTTTGCCGCTATTGGATGGTAACAACTGTATGCGTCAGCAACCTCATCGCCTTGAACTGTTAAGCCCGGCCCGTGATACCGCGATTGCGCGCGAAGCCATTTTACACGGCGCAGATGCCGTATACATTGGCGGTCCCGGTTTTGGGGCGCGTCATAATGCCAGCAACAGCCTGAAAGATATCGCTGAACTGGTGCCTTTTGCCCATCGTTATGGGGCGAAAATTTTTGTGACGCTGAATACGATCCTGCATGATGATGAGCTGGAACCCGCGCAGCGGTTAATTACCGATCTGTATCAAACCGGCGTTGACGCGTTAATTGTGCAGGATATGGGGATACTGGAACTGGATATTCCCCCTATTGAACTGCATGCCAGTACCCAGTGCGATATCCGTAGTGTAGAGAAGGCGAAATTTCTCTCTGACGTCGGATTCACCCAGATTGTACTGGCGCGGGAATTAAGCCTTGAACAAATTAGCGCTATTCATCAGTCCACAGACGCTACCATTGAGTTTTTTATTCATGGTGCGCTGTGCGTGGCGTATTCCGGTCAGTGCTATATCCCCCATGCCCAGACTGGCCGCAGTGCTAACCGTGGGGATTGCTCTCAGGCCTGTCGCTTGCCATATACCCTGAAAGACGATCAGGGCCGCGTGGTGTCATATGAAAAACATCTGTTGTCGATGAAAGATAACGATCAAACCGCCAATCTCGGCGCGTTGATTGATGCGGGTGTGCGGTCCTTCAAAATTGAAGGTCGCTACAAAGATATGAGCTATGTGAAAAACATTACAGCACATTATCGGCAGATGCTGGATGCGATAATCGAAGAGCGGGGCGATCTGGCCCGGGCTTCTGCGGGGCGAACTGAGCATTTCTTTACTCCCTCCACGGAAAAAACTTTCCACCGTGGCAGCACCGATTATTTTGTTAACGCCCGGAAAGGGGATATCGGTGCTTTCGACTCACCGAAATTTATAGGTCTGCCCGTCGGAGAAGTGCTGAAAGTTGCGAAAGACCATCTTGATGTTGAGGTGACGGAACCGCTGGCGAACGGCGATGGCCTGAACGTGTTAATTAAACGTGATGTGGTAGGGTTTCGGGCTAATACGGTGGAAAAAACGGGACACAACCGTTATCGGGTCTGGCCGAATGACATGCCTGCCGATCTGCACAAAGTTCGCCCGCACCATCCGCTGAACCGCAATCTCGATCATAACTGGCAACAAGCGTTAACCAAGACGTCCAGCGAACGCCGGGTGGCGGTAGATATTGAGCTGGGCGGCTGGCAGGAGCAGTTGATCCTGACGCTCACCAGTGAAGAGGGCGTGAGTATTACCCATACGTTGGACGGCCTGTTTGAAGAGGCTAACAATGCGGAAAAAGCGTTGAGTAACTTGCAGGATGGCCTGGCAAAACTGGGGCAAACGCTCTATTACGCCCGCGATATTCAGGTCAATTTGCCGGGGGCGCTGTTCGTACCGAACGGGCAACTCAATCAGTTCCGGCGCGAAGCTGTAGATATGCTGGATGCCGCTCGTCTGGCCAGTTATCAGCGTGGCTGCCGTAAACCTGTTTCCGAACCGGCACCGGTGTATCCACAAACGCATCTGAGTTTTCTGGCGAACGTTTATAACCATAAAGCGCGTGAGTTTTATCACCGTTATGGTGTCCAGTTGATTGATGCCGCTTATGAGGCACATGAAGAAAAAGGTGACGTCCCGGTAATGATCACCAAGCACTGCCTGCGTTTTGCCTTCAATCTGTGCCCGAAACAGGCAAAAGGAAATATCAAAAGCTGGAAAGCGACCCCAATGCAACTGGTCAATGGTGATGAAGTGCTGACGCTAAAATTTGATTGCCGACCGTGCGAAATGCACGTTATCGGCAAGATTAAGCATCACATTCTGAAAATGCCGTTGCCGGGTAGCGTTGTAGCTTCTGTCAGCCCGGAAGATCTGATGAAAACGCTGCCAAAGCGTAAAGGCTAAGCATTAACTTAAATGTGTATCGGGCTTGCGTGATTTTAGCCAGTGATGATGCTCACGTAGATCGGCGGCGGACTCTTCCGCCGTCACACGTAACTCATCGCTGTCGGCTGAGTGGCGTAATAAATGATCGGCATCCTGTACCTGAAGATATTCATGTCCCTGATTAGTAGCGAAAAGCTGGCCGGAGAAAAGCGCGCTGGCCAGCAATAACACCGTTAACCCTTTCTTAAACATCATGCAGCCTCTGGTACGTAATAAACAGAAATGGCGATAATTTCGCCTGGTGACTATTTCAATATTTATTCGTACCAAAGGCAACATCTGTTTCGCAAACTCGGCAATTATTACTGAGTTGTTTAATAATCGTTTGAATTTTGAGTTTCCGGGAAGTGCGAGCACAACCCGGCTTGAATCGCAGTGTCCTAGGACTTAAAACCTGCCGCCGTCATCAACAGACGGAAGAACATGCCAACGCCAGCGAGCGCCAGCACACTTCCTCCCCAGAGGATCACCAGCCACATCAGGCGTTTCCAGATCGATTGCTGCATCAATGATACCCCTCACCATGTTGAACTTTGCCGCGAAAAACGTAATAGCTCCAGAAGGTGTAAACGAGGATTATGGGGATAATCAGCAGTGCACCAACTAACATGAAGCCCTGACTCTGCGCTGGTGCCGCAGCCTGCCAGAGGGTAATTGACGGTGGAATAATATGCGGCCAGATACTGATCCCCAACCCGCTGAAACCCAGAAAAATCAAGCCGAGTGTCAGCACAAAAGGCACTGCATGGCAGCTTTGCTGGCCCAATGTGCGCCAGATCCACAGACTGATAAGCGCAACCAGTACCGGTACTGGCATCAGGAACCACAGATTCGGCAGGCTAAACCAGCGCTCGTAAATGGCGCTGTGTGCCAGTGGCGTCCAGAGGCTGATAATGGCAATCACGACCAGCAGTGTGAGCAGCAGTTTTTTTGCCACGTTGCGCATTTTATCCTGCAACGGGTTTTCGCTTTTCATAACCAACCATGTTGCTCCGAGCAGAGCATATGCGACAACCAGCCCGACTCCGCAAAACAGCGTGAAAGGTGTCAGCCAGTCGAATGCTCCACCGCTGTAGCTGCGTCCGGTGACTGAAAAACCGTTGAGAACAGCACCAACAACAACGCCCTGGGTGAAGGTCGCGAGGATTGAGCCGCACAGAAAGGCTTTATCCCAGAATGGTCGGTGAGCCGGTGTAGCCTTGAAACGGAATTCAAAGGCGACGCCACGAAAAATCAACCCTATGAGCATCAGCGTTAACGGAATGGTCAGCGCATCGACAATCACGGCATAGGCCAGCGGAAAAGCGCCGAACAAGCCTGCGCCACCGAGTACCAGCCAGGTTTCATTCCCGTCCCATACCGGTGCCACGCTGTTGACCATCACGTCCCGATCGTCGGCATCCTGAATGGCGGGGAATAAAATGCCGATCCCGAGATCAAAACCGTCCATCACGATATACATCAGCGTGGCGAACACGATGATAACAAACCAAATAACTGATAAATCAATACCCATTAGCGGAGCACCTCAGGTTGCGAATCGAGGACCGCAGCTGAAAGCGGCCGTGCAGGAGTGCCTGATGGCGGGATGGTCGGCGGATCTTCCTGAGGCCCTTTGCGGATCAGGCGGATCATATAGCTGTAACCCACACCGAAGACCGAGCTGTAAACCACAAAGAAGGCCAGCAAACTGATGCTCATATGCAGATCGCCATGCGCGGAAACCGCATCCGCTGTACGTTGTAGCCCATAAACTACCCACGGCTGACGTCCCACTTCGGTGGTGACCCAACCTGCAAGAATTGCAATCAGACCTGAAGGTCCCATCCACAGCGCGAATCTCAGGAAGGGACGCGAAGTGTATAAACGCTGTCTGTAGCGTAGCCAGAGCGCGAATGCGCCCAGCAGGATCATCAGCATGCCTAAGCCTGCCATAATACGAAACGACCAGAACACCATGGTGGAGTTAGGGCGATCTTCTTTCGGAAACTCTTTTAACGCCGGAACCTGTTTGTCCAGACTATGCGTAAGGATCAGGCTTCCCAGTGCCGGGATAGCCAACCCGTAACGGGTACGTTCCTGCTCCATGTCAGGCCATCCGAACAGCAGCAGTGGAGTCGGTTCGCCTGGCGGGTTTTCCCAGTGTCCTTCAATGGCTGCAATTTTCGCGGGCTGATGCTTAAGGGTATTCAGTCCGTGCATGTCACCAATCAGCGCCTGGAGTGGGGCGACGATCAATGTCATCCACAGCGCCATGGAGAACATGGCCCGAATAGCCGGGGTGTTATTACCGCGTAATAAATGCCAGGCAGCTGACGCGGCGACAAACAGGGCGCTGCTGAGGAATGCTGCGACGGACATATGTAGCAGTCGATAAGGGAATGAAGGATTGAAAATGACGGCAAACCAGTCCACTGGCACTACCTGTCCATTGACAATTTCGTAGCCCTGCGGCGTTTGCATCCAGCTGTTTGATGCCAGGATCCAGAAGGTAGAGATAATGGTCCCCAGCGCGACCATACAGGTGGCAAAGAAGTGCAGGCCGGGTCCCACTCTGTTCCAGCCAAACAGCATGACACCAAGGAAACCCGCTTCCAGGAAGAATGCGGTTAACACTTCGTAGGTCAGTAATGGCCCGGTGATACTGCCAGCGAACTCAGAAAAGCCGCTCCAGTTGGTACCAAACTGGTAAGCCATGACCAGACCCGATACGACACCCATGCCAAAGTTAACGGCAAATATTTTAGACCAGAAATGATACAGCGACCGCCAGGTCGGATTTTTCGTCTTCAGCCAAAGACCTTCGAGTACCGCCAGATAGCTGGCAAGTCCGATAGTTATAGCCGGAAAGATAATGTGAAAGGACACCGTAAACGCGAACTGGATCCTCGCCAGGTGAAACGCGTCAAGACCGAACATGCTTAACTCCGCAGGAAAAATTGATTTAGCGCAATTCTAAGCCTGGGGAACAGCGGGGGGCAGAAACAGAACTGTTCTTTTTAACCATAACAGTTATAAAAAATAAGTTGATTATGTAAACTGATATACATCGTGGTTATCACCGACACCGGATATCAGGACGAAAAATGAAAAAGTATCAGCGGCTGGCGGAACAAATTCGCGATCAAATTGCGTCTGGCGTATGGCAGCCAGGCGATCGCCTGCCATCCTTGCGTGAGCAAGTGGTAAGCAGCGGAATGAGTTTTATGACCGTCGGACACGCTTACCAGCTACTGGAAAGCCAGGGACGGATCATTGCCCGACCGCAGTCGGGTTACTATGTTGCTGCACGTCCCGAGCGTGAGGTTTCAATACCGCAAGTGCAGGTCATGCGTGATGAAGCCGTGGATATCAATACCTATATTTTTGACATGTTGCAGGCCAGTAGGGATGCATCTGTTATGCCATTTGCTTCCGCATTCCCCGATCCCCGCTTATTTCCCTTGCAGCAGCTTAACCGTTCGCTGGCGCAGGTAAGCAAAACAGCCACAGCCATGAGCGTTATCGAAAACCTGCCACCAGGTAATGCTGAACTGCGTCACGCTATCGCACGGCGTTATGCTCAGCAGGGGATCACTATTTCGCCCGATGAGATTGTGATTACCGCAGGTGCGCTTGAAGCCCTCAACCTGAGTTTGCAGGCGGTGACTGAACCGGGTGATTGGGTTATTGTCGAAAACCCCTGTTTTTACGGTGCGTTGCAGGCCCTGGAACGACTGCGTCTGAAGGCGCTTTCTGTGGCCACTGATGTAAAGGAAGGCATCGACCTTGTTGCATTGGAACTGGCATTACAGGAGTATCCGGTAAAAGCCTGCTGGTTGATGACCAACAGTCAAAACCCGCTTGGCTTTACGCTCAGCGCACAGAAAAAAGCCAGTCTGATTGCATTGCTGGAAAAATATAACGTCATGCTGATTGAAGATGACGTTTATAGCGAGCTTTACTTTGGCCGTGAAAAACCGTTGCCCGCAAAGGCCTGGGATCACGGCGACAGAGTGCTGCATTGTTCTTCGTTTTCGAAATGCCTGGTGCCAGGATTTCGTGTTGGCTGGGTTGCCGCAGGAAAACATGCCCGCCGCATTCAGCGACTCCAGTTGATGAGTACCTTATCAACCAGTTCTCCAATGCAGCTTGCACTGGTGGATTACCTGTCCACGCGGCGTTATGACGCGCATCTGCGTCGGTTACGCCGTCAACTGGCAGAACGCAAACAGCAGGCCTGGCAAACGCTGCTTCGTCATCTTCCGGCGGAAGTCAAAATTCACCATAACGACAGCGGCTATTTTCTGTGGCTGGAACTGCCCGAGCCACTCGATGCGGGGGAACTCAGTACTCAGGCGCTGGCCCACCATATTAGTATTGCGCCAGGTAAAATGTTCTCAACATCGGGGACCTGGACACGTTTCTTTCGCTTCAATACCGCATGGAACTGGGGAGAGCGCGAGGAGCAGGCAGTGAAATTGCTCGGGAAATTAATTCGCGAGATGATGAAATAATACCGAACGCGCTATTCAATATAAAAGAATAGTGCGTTCTTATTTTCGAAATAACGAATACCAGGCCACAAAGTTATTTATATCGGTTGCCACCATACAAAATATCAATAGTTATTGGTATTACCCCCTGCGCATCTAACTCCTTGTCTATACTCCAGAAGATTTAGTCATCCTGCCAGAGCCCGCGGCGTAATGAGCGTTAGCTCACAACCTGATTAAATTTCCTTGCGCCAGCAGGAACGCTTACGACACCCCGACTATTTTTAGGAAAGGACATATATTTACGGCAAGGCTGCCGCTCAATATTTTTCGACAGGAGTAAGATGTTATGAGCAAGCAATTTGCCCTCAGTAGTCTGTGTGCCCTCAGTATGACGCTGATGACAGCCCATGCAGCCGAACCCCCCACATCATTAGATAAACCGGAAGGCCGCCTGGATATTATTGCCTGGCCGGGTTATATCGAACGTGGACAAACCGATAAACAATATGACTGGGTCTCACAGTTTGAGAAGGACACCGGTTGTGCGGTCAATGTGAAAACAGCGGCCACTTCAGACGAAATGGTCAGCCTGATGGCAAAAGGCGGTTATGACCTGGTAACGGCTTCAGGTGATGCTTCACTGCGTTTGATTATGGGGAAACGCGTTCAACCTATTAACACAGCGCTTATCCCTAACTGGAAAACTATCGATCCGCGCGTCGTAAAAGGTGAGTGGTTTAACGTTGGTGGGAAAGTCTATGGCACGCCATATCAGTGGGGGCCAAACCTGCTGATGTACAACACCAAAACCTTCCCGACACCGCCGGATAGCTGGAACGTGGTGTTTGTGGAACAAAACCTTCCTGACGGGAAAAGCAATAAAGGGCGCGTACAGGCTTACGACGGTCCAATTTATATTGCAGATGCCGCGCTGTTCGTTAAAGCCACTCAGCCACAACTGGGCATCAGCGACCCGTATCAACTCACTGAAAAACAGTATCAGGCGGTCATTAAGGTTCTGAGCGATCAGCATGCATTGATCCACCGCTACTGGCATGACACCACCGTGCAAATGAGTGATTTCAAAAACGAAGGTGTCGTGGCTTCCAGCGCCTGGCCGTATCAGGCTAACGCCCTGAAAGGTGAAGGCCAGCCGATCGCGACCGTATTTCCAAAAGAGGGCGTTACCGGCTGGGCTGACACCACTATGCTGCACAGCGAAGCGAAACACCCGGTTTGTGCGTACAAATGGATGAACTGGTCGTTAACGCCGAAAGTACAGGGCGATGTTGCCGCCTGGTTTGGTTCTCTGCCTGTTGTGCCGGAAGGATGTAAAGCCAGCCCACTTCTGGGTGAAAAAGGCTGTGAAACCAATGGGTATAGCTTTTTCGACAAAATCGCTTTCTGGAAAACGCCCATCGCAGAAGGTGGGAAATTTGTTCCGTACAGTCGCTGGACGCAGGATTACATAGCCATTATGGGCGGTCGCTAATTCCGCTGGGGGTTTTATGACGTACGCAGTGGAATTTGACAATGTCTCACGACTTTACGGGGATGTTCGTGCAGTCGATGGGGTCAGTATTGCGATTAATGATGGTGAATTTTTTTCTATGCTGGGGCCATCCGGCTCCGGCAAAACCACCTGTCTGCGTCTGATAGCTGGCTTCGAACAGCTCTCTGGCGGCGCAATTAAAATTTTTGGTAAACAGGCCAGCGATTTGCCGCCCTGGGAACGGGATGTCAATACCGTTTTCCAGGACTATGCGTTGTTCCCGCACATGTCGATCCTCGACAACGTGGCCTACGGGCTGATGGTCAAAGGTATTGATAAAAAACAGCGCCATGCTCAGGCCCGTGAGGCGCTGGAAAAGGTGGCGCTCGGCTTCGTTTATGAACGTAAACCGTCACAGCTTTCCGGTGGGCAGCGTCAGCGTGTGGCCATCGCCCGTGCGCTGGTTAATGAACCGCGCGTTCTGCTACTGGATGAGCCGCTCGGCGCGCTGGATCTCAAGTTGCGTGAACAGATGCAACTGGAACTGAAAAAACTACAGCAGTCTCTTGGTATTACCTTCATTTTTGTCACGCACGATCAGGGAGAAGCGCTGTCGATGTCCGATCGTGTAGCGGTGTTTAATAACGGTCGTATTGAGCAGGTGGATTCGCCGCGTGAACTCTATATGCGCCCACGCACACCTTTTGTGGCGAGTTTCGTGGGGACATCAAATGTCTTCGATGCGGCGATGTCGGCGAATGTTTGTGGGCTGCAGGGCATGTATTCACTGCGCCCGGAACACATTCGATTAAATGATTCCGGCGGCGAGGTTCAGGCTCGGGGGATTATCCAGGCGGTGCAGTATCAGGGGGCAGCGACACGGTTTGAGCTAAAACTCGCTGGCGGTGAAAAATTACTGGTCAGTCAGGCAAACCTGACAGGGGAAACGCTGCCAGCAACGCTGTCACCGGGCCAACAGGTGATGGCATCGTGGTCGCGTGACGTGATGGTACCGCTGGTTGAGGAGAGGTGAATGGCTATGAATGTCTTACATTCACCTGTGCAGTCGACAAACCTGAGCAGGATAACGGGTTTTTTCTGGCGTAATCCGGGCTTTGGGTTGTTTTTGCTGCTGCTCGGACCGTTGATGTGGTTCGGAATCGTCTACTTTGGCTCATTACTGACGCTATTGTGGCAGGGTTTTTATACCTTCGACGATTTTACCATGTCAGTTACGCCAGATCTGACGCTGGCCAATCTACAGGCGCTGTTTAATCCGGCAAATTACGACATCATTTTGCGAACGCTGACGATGGCAGTAGCTGTCACTATTGCCAGCGCTATTCTGGCGTTTCCGATGGCGTGGTATATGGCGCGTTACACCAGCGGCAAGATGAAGGCCTTTTTTTACATCGCGGTGATGCTGCCAATGTGGGCTAGTTATATCGTCAAAGCCTATGCGTGGACGCTGCTGCTGGCAAAAGATGGTGTGGCGCAGTGGTTTTTAACTCATCTTGGGCTGGAGCCAGTGCTGACGGCTTTTCTGACGTTGCCAGCTATCGGGGGTAACACACTGTCGACGTCGGGATTAGGGCGTTTTCTGGTTTTTGTCTATATCTGGCTTCCGTTTATGATTTTGCCGGTACAGGCTGCGCTGGAGCGGTTACCGCCATCGTTACTTCAGGCTTCGGCTGATCTGGGGGCTCGTCCGCGCCAAACCTTCCGTTATGTGGTGCTTCCGCTGGCGATTCCGGGTATTGCGGCCGGCTCGATCTTTACCTTCTCGCTGACGCTGGGGGACTTTATTGTTCCTCAACTGGTGGGACCACCGGGGTACTTCATCGGCAACATGGTCTATTCGCAACAAGGGGCTATCGGCAATATGCCAATGGCGGCGGCATTCACCCTGGTGCCGATTGTCTTAATTGCACTGTATCTGGCGTTCGTGAAGCGTCTGGGAGCTTTTGATGCACTCTGAACGCGCACCTTTTTTACTCAAACTGGCTGCATGGGGAGGCGTGATTTTTCTGCACTTTCCCATCCTCATTATTGCCACCTATGCTTTTAATACCGAGGAGGCTGCTTTTAGTTTTCCACCCCAGGGGTTAACGCTTCGTTGGTTTAGCGTTGCGGCGCAGCGCAGCGACATCCTTGAATCAGTGACGTTGTCACTTAAAATTGCTGCGCTGTCGACAGCTATTGCCCTGATCCTGGGAACGTTAGCAGCGGCTGCACTGTGGCGCAGGGACTTTTTTGGCAAGAGCGCAATATCGCTGTTGTTGCTTTTGCCGATTGCATTGCCGGGCATTATTACTGGCCTGGCGCTGCTGAGTGCGTTTAAAACCATCAATCTGGAACCGGGGTTCCTGACGATCGTTGTGGGACATGCGACGTTTTGTGTGGTGGTGGTTTTTAACAACGTCGTGGCGCGCTTTCGCCGCACTTCATGGAGTCTGGTTGAAGCATCGATGGATCTGGGTGCCAACGGCTGGCAGACCTTCCGCTATGTCGTATTGCCGAATTTAGCGTCGGCACTGTTGGCGGGTGGCATGCTGGCGTTTGCTTTGTCGTTTGATGAAATCATCGTGACAACGTTCACCGCCGGACATGAAAGAACGCTTCCTTTATGGCTGCTTAATCAATTGGGACGTCCACGCGATGTTCCTGTCACCAACGTTGTGGCATTGCTGGTCATGCTGGTTACAACACTGCCAATTTTAGGGGCCTGGTGGCTAACGCGTGAAGGCGAAACTCTCGCCGGAAACGGTAAATAAACGACAATATGGGAAATTGCTATGCAACATTTATTACTGATTAACGGTGAGCTGGTCGGCGGTGAAGGTGAAAAGCAGCCAGTTTACAACCCTGCGACCGGAGAGCTTATCCTGGAAATTGCGGAGGCGTCGGCTGCGCAGGTTGATGCCGCCGTTCGCGCTGCGGACCATGCGTTTACGGCATGGGGACAAACCACGCCGAAAGTGCGATCGGAGCTCCTGCTTAAACTGGCGGATACCATCGCAAACAATGCCCGAACATTTGCTGAGCTGGAGTCTCTCAACTGCGGCAAGCCGTTGCACTGTGTGCTCAATGATGAAATTCCAGCCATCGTGGATGTTTTCCGCTTTTTTGCCGGGGCTGCTCGTACCTTGCACGGGTCGGCTGCCGGGGAGTATCTGGAAGGGCATACGTCAATGATCCGCCGAGATCCGCTCGGGGTGGTGGCATCTATTGCCCCATGGAACTATCCGCTGATGATGGCTGCATGGAAACTGGCACCGGCGCTGGCGGCAGGTAACTGCGTGGTAATCAAACCTTCAGAAATTAC
Source organism: Citrobacter sp. Marseille-Q3906 (assembly GCF_916618775.1). Classification (NCBI taxonomy): domain Bacteria; kingdom Pseudomonadati; phylum Pseudomonadota; class Gammaproteobacteria; order Enterobacterales; family Enterobacteriaceae; genus Citrobacter; species Citrobacter sp. Marseille-Q3906. The sequence goes on along the minus strand of NZ_CAKAKA010000002.1, from coordinate 1,619,561 downwards.
GCCACTTACGGCGCTGAAACTGGCGGAATACGCGAAAGATATCTTCCCGGCAGGTGTCATTAACGTCCTGTTCGGCAGAGGCGCAACGGTGGGCGATCCGCTGACCGGACATGAAAAAGTGCGTATGGTTTCGTTGACGGGCTCCATTGTGACCGGGGAGCACATCATTCAACATACCGCGCCTACGATTAAGCGCACGCATATGGAACTGGGTGGAAAAGCGCCAGTCATTATTTTTGATGATGCCGATCTGGATGCGGTCGTTAATGGTGTGCGAACGTTTGGTTATTACAACGCCGGACAGGATTGCACTGCGGCTTGCCGCATCTATGCACAAAAGGGGATTTATGATGCGCTGGTTGAAAAACTGGGCGCGGCTGTCGCCAGCCTGAAAACCGGGGCGCCGGATGATGAATCAACAGAACTGGGGCCATTAAGTTCAAAAGCACACCTTGAGCGCGTGGCAAAAGCAGTAGAAGAGGCCAAAGCACTTGGCCACATCAAAGTCATCACTGGCGGTAAAAAAGTGGAGGGAGGTGGCTATTATTTTGCTCCGACGCTGCTGGCAGGGGCGAAGCAGGAAGATGCCATCGTTCAACGGGAAGTCTTTGGCCCGGTGGTTAGCGTGACCGTCTTTGATGACGAAGAACAGGTGCTGGCGTGGGCAAACGATTCGAAGTACGGGCTGGCGTCGTCTGTCTGGACGCGGGACGTTGGTCGCGCACATCGGGTAAGTGCTCGTCTGCAGTATGGCTGTACCTGGGTCAATACCCACTTCACGCTGGTGAGTGAAATGCCGCATGGCGGACAAAAACAGTCAGGTTATGGCAAAGATATGTCGGTTTACGGGCTGGAGGATTACACGGTTGTTCGGCATGTGATGATCAAACACGAGTAAAATCTTCAGTCGCGAACAGTGAAAGAGGCACGGATAGCTAAATATTGGCAAACGTGTCTCTATACTATGCGCGCCACTGGCCTCGTCGCCATTGGACGGCGGTAAGTTGGAATTATCCGCGAGGTCAGACTAATTTCGCATTAAACGGGACCTTGTTCCCGAACCACAAATTCCCCCCATAAATGCATTACTGAACAGCATACACACATTGCCAGGTTTTATTATTTAATGCCGCAGAAGGATTAGGGATATTACGCATTAAGGATAATTTACCGGATGGCTGTGGAGTGGGAAGATCACATACTAATGGCAGAGAGAACGCCATCTCTCTGCCAGCAGGCGCTGCAATTAATCAACACGAATCACATCACGCAAACCAGCCGAACCTTACGGATATCAGGCTGAAAAGTCCTACAGCAGCAAATATATTTATCAGCACAACAGTTTTACTGGAAACATTCATTTTTGCCACCTTTCGATTTAACCCCTATGGGTATAGTACGGGTTAAGACGAACCGCAATAGTACCCATTCTGAACATTGTGGTAACAGGGTGTTTTTCAGGCGTTTTTCTGAAAAAAATGAATAAAACTTGATGTGAGTCATGAAAAAGAGCATATTGCGCGCGATTTTCCCCTCTGGCCTGGATGCCCCAAATGTCTTTGTACCAAAAAATGCTGGTTTTTTATGCGGTGATGGCCGCAGTCGCGGCTATCATCACCTGGTTTCTATCCCGCGATAAAAAGCGTATTCGCTTTCTGAGTGCGGTGTTAGTTGGGGCGACATGGCCGATGAGTTTTCCCGTCGCACTCCTGTTTTCTCTTTTTTGATGGCGGCGTTACCGCCGCTTCAGGTACTGAGCAAGGCGAGCAATTGTTTCCTGTCTGCCTCAGTAATATCTGAAGGATGTTGATAGTCCACATTCTCATTAGCACGAGTGTAGAGAGCAACCAGCCAGTCGTACACATAACGGCTTGCACCATGCAGCGGCTGTTCATCCAGCTTTGTCAGACGGAACATAGGTTGTTGCACCGGCGCGCTAAAAATAGCCGTACCCTTTTGGATCCTGCTGGCTGGCCGCTTTTCCTCCGCTACGTTGGCATAGCCAAGCCAGGTAATAAAATCACCGATATCGGCGTGCAACTGTGCCCCGCAGACGTTCTCGCGTTGCATAATACGCTGTAACTGCTGAGGCATCTGCAGTCTGTAGCTGGTCGTGACCAGTATGTCGGCAACCTGCCTTAACGTACGGGGTTCCAGGCGAAGACGTCGCGCATTATTCTCATTGCGGCACCATTGACGTACATGGTTGACCCACATTTTATGCGCCTGATATCCGGTTTCTTTATTCTCATGCTGATGCGATGTGTCCTGCACCTCAGCAAACAGATCGATCTCTTCATTAAATAAGCCACTGACCTGTTCTTCCCGTGGCTGCTGAATGCGTAGCAGAGACTCAAAACTGCGCATTGGCGGCAGCAGACCATCCAACAGCTCGCCATGTTTTGCCGCCTGTGCCTGTAACTGGCGGATCACTGATTCGCTCGCACCGGATCCCTCATCAGCAACATTCAACCAGGTGTTCAGGGTTTCGCGAATGCGCTGCTGGTACTGCTCGCGAAGGGAAGTCAATCGGGCCTCGCGCTGGTGCGGTGACGTTGCCTGAGACAACCATTCAACAAGTCGCTGAACACTGTGTTTGTCCAGTGCCTGCAACGTGCCCCAGTGTAATCCGGGTTTGCCCATTAATTGTTGAACGGCTTCATCCAGGTTTTGCTGCGTAGTAAAACGTGCGTCCTGGGGAGTAATCGCCCATACCACGCCAGGCAACGCGGCATCATGCAGCGGTTGGGTATCGTTGACCCAACCCAGCAGCGTTCGGGTAATCGCTGGCGTCTGTGAACGCGTAGATACGGCATTGCAGATCACTAAGACATCCGGTTGTAGATGCTGGCGGTAATGTTCCAGCATCCAGCCTAATTTTGCACGCCACAACGGATGCGGGTGCGTATCAGGTGCAAGAGGAATATCCAGCAGATCCACATTGCCAAGCACATTGTCTTCAACTGTCAGTACCAGTTCACGCGTTAGCAGGGCCAGGGAGTCCAGCGAGAGGCTGACCGCATTGAGTAACTGATTATCATCAATGGGATGAACGACCACGTCGCTTTGTGCATCACTTCCGGTTAATGCTACCTGGGTCAGGAAGTTTTCGGCGGGCAAACCAAAATGGTCGACCAGCAAACTTAGCGGCGCGGCTATCTCTTGCGCATGACCGGTCTGCTGCAACGTGTGTGCCAGCGCCAGCCATTGCTGCGTTAGCTCCGGTTGTTCCCCCCACAGCAACGCCCATGCGTGTGCCCGGGTAGTCAGATCCAGTGCGGGAAGTAGCGTGGCAAAGTGATGCCATAATGCATCGTCAATTTGCTGCTGGCTGGAGGGAACACTGTTTCGCCAGAAGCGGCCGATTGCCGCCACATCTTGTGCGGAAACCCCCTGAACTGGATGACGCTGGCGCAGCGTCTGCCATTTTTCCAGTCGTGCTTCAATGATTGACCTCTCAACCTGGCGGTTGTCGGGTAATGAGCAGAACTGCGCGATAAACAGTTGTACCAGTTCTGCCTCACTCATCAACCGTAGACGCAGAGGCCATTCGCTATCAATCGGGTTTTCTTTACGCGTAAAACGGATCGCCATATTGGTCGGTGCATGTCCGGGGTTAATATGCGTAAAGTAATCAAAACTACGGTCCGGGGCGGTGATGTTGAGTTTGCCATTGTCATTGCTACACAGGGCGGATAACAGATGCGCTTTCGCCGGTTGAGAATGTCCATATAATCCAACACAACCTTGCGCGGTTAATGCCGCATTTAGCGCAGATTCATTAACTGCCGTCAGCGTTAGCTGAGCCAACAGAGCGTCCGCTTCATCATCAAGACGTGTGGTACGCTGACGTGTTTCAGTCACCCATTTGATGGCGGCTTGTGCGGTATTTAACATCTTGCTCATTTCAGGTACACGCTCCCGCTATCAATCCAGTAATGGCTGCCGCTATGACGACGGTCTGCCAGCGTATTCAGTTTTAACGTTAAGGCATTGGCGGCAACGGGTGTGCCATCCTGCAGCCAGGCATCACTCAGAACAAAGAATTCCGGGCCTGTCTCTTTAGTACCGCCGCGTAGTTGTAAGCGCACATTTAAGACGCCATCGCCAGCAATGGTTTTCGCCAGTTCGGCAGAGTTAATACTGAGCGTATACAGCGGAGTGGCGGGCCAGCGACTATTAGCCAGTTGACGAAAACCTAACGTCACGTTGCCACGCAGCGGAAAGTGCAGACGGGTATCCAGTTTTGCCCCTGGCTTATCGAGATCGATATCGTGATACCAGATGTTCTCATCACGCAGCGTATTGACCGTATTATCCAGTACGCCAAGATAGCGTACGGTAGAGTACGCACCGATATCGGCGGCTTTAAAGTTAAAGCGTGGCAGGCGTAGATCCAGCGCCAGACTACACAGCATTGCACCAACGGCGGCGGTGGATTTCGGATTGCCAATGCGACCTTGCTGACTGAACGGATACCATTCATGTACACGGTAGTTGTCCATCCAGATTATGCGGTTAACCGGTACCGGTTGCAGATGACGGATCAGCGCTTGTACGCCTGGCAGGCAGGCGGGTCTGCCGGTGACTAATAAAATATCGCAGCGATAATGTGAAATGGCTTCGCAGACAGCGTGCAGTGGGGCAGTAAGGGTAAATTGTCCAGCCAGCAATGCCTCCTGGAGCTGCCTGAACTGTACCTGTAACGGGACATTCAGCAAGTCAAAGACTGGCGAACCCGACGGCAGCGCATGATCAATAGCCTGTTGAATGTAGTTCATCACATTGCGCGTTGGACGTTGAGACAGCAATTCGCCAAAAGTGGCATGCAGTCCTGCTACCGGATCGTTAATGTCGCTCTGCTCCCAGGCGGAGAGCACAGCATGACCGAGCGGCATAAAGAGCTGTAACGCCGTTTGCTGGCGTAAAATTGCCTGGGTGTCGATGCGCCCCGAATCGCCAAACAGCGTAGCCAGCAGTGCGGCGGCATCGGTGACGCCCGCCTGCTGTAACCGGGTTTGCAGAGCAGGTAACACACAGCGCTGAATCACATCCAGCAGCATGTCATCGCCGGCAACCTTGAATCCTTCACGAAACAGCAGGTGCGGCGTAATTTTGACATTCGCGCCAACGCCATCATCAAGCTGATAATGCACGACGGCCATATCCGTTGTGCCTCCGCCAATGTCGATTGATGCGACGCGCAGCGCGCGACCTTTGACTTCATCAGGCTCCGGCTGGCGATCCGGACGGGAGAGAGCGTTAAAGAATGATTCGGTGTGCCCGTCATAATGCGAAATGGCTTCGTTATACAACCACACCAGTTGTCCGCAGCTGGCTTCATCCCATTCCATCTGGATCTCCGGGACGGGAACCACGCTCTTTTCCTGCTGTTTGCGCGTGGTGAAATCTTCATCCTGCGGGTGCCAGCCCATCGCTTTCCAGACCAGGGCAATCGCTTCAAACATGCGCAGGCGGAAGATCTCGCGCTCCTGTTTTGGCATCGCAGAGGGCAGGGTGAGGATCAGCGTGCGCAACTGGCGTGGAGAGGCCGGGAATCCGAGGCGCAGACGTGTTGCCACGCTGTTAATTTGCCCCAGAGCCTGAGCCAGAATCTCGCACAGCATATGCGTCATCAGCGTACTGCGGCTGTACTGCGGGGAGAAAACTGGCAGCCGGTCATCCTGTGGCAGACTAAACAGCGGTTGTCCGTCATCGTTCATCAGATTCATTAACGGAAAGGCCGTGGCAAGCGGTTCGCGCTGGGTTTTGCCATTCATCTGACTAAAGCGCCAGTCATGTAAAACGGGCGTTTCATCCCATAAATAACGGCGTGGGCTGGAGATCCCGCTGCTGCCTTCCGTTCCCAAACGCTGCATTGCCAGTTTTCGGGCTTCATCGCCGACGCGCACGATAGACGGCCAGATAAAGGCGTCATCGCGGCCACTTTCAACGGAAAAGTGCTGCTTACCAAAGCGCGCTTCGGAAAACTCCAGTCGGCTGGTGAACAGCGGATCGTTAAGAAACTGAGGTTCGCTTAACGAACGGACCTGCAGTTCAGCAGTCTGGCGCAGACCGTCATTGGCATCCCCGTGATCTTCAATCAATACACCGCAGGTATGGGTATTGCCGATATCTAAAATGAGATCGACAGGAATAGCGGGGGTGCTGAGGGTATGCGTGACTAACTTCACTTCCGGGACAGATAACTGTTCACCTAACAGTGCCAGCAAATTCAGCCAGTGTGCCTGATATTCGAAGTTACGCAGCGCCAGTTGGATCTCCTGTTCTGAACGGCTCTCTTCCTGCGTGACATGATGCAGGAAGGACTCTCGCAACCAGCCGTCAATCCAGGTCTGGTCGAGGAAATCTGCAATTTCGTTATCCTGCCAGGCCAGCGCAAATCGCGTTCCGTTAAGCAGATCGTTTTCGTTTGGCGTCAATGCGGCTGGTGCGTGTTCGGCAAGCTGACTGTCCAGCGCGATAGTGACGCGGTGGGTGTTGCCTGCGCTGTCTGGCTGCGCCAGTTTTCGCACTTGTACGCGCGCCCAATTATCCGGGCCTTCGACAAACGTGCGGGGTGGGTTAAAACGCAGGAACGGCAGGGGTAACCAGACACCATCGAGTACGTCCAGCGAATAATGTAACGTCTGGGTACTTTCCGGCTTCACCACCTCAGGTTGTCCGCCGGTGTTACCTGGCAGGGTATAGCGTCCCGTTGTGAGATCGAAATCCAGCCTCAGCAGTGGGCCGTTTGCCGTTTTGCGAACGAAACGACCGTGGTGAGCGGATTCCTGCGGAGTCAGTCCGAAATCGAGAAACTGCACGCCGCTATTAGCGATGAGCGTTACGCTCTGTTTGTAATCACACAGATTGACCAACATAAAATCAGGCACCTATTTTTTTGATAGTCAGTGGGATCTCAGCGTGATCGTCATAACGCGCGGTACAGGCCGCAACATCGTTGGTTCCCGCTTTACAGGTGATTTCAGGCATCGGATAACGCGAGCCGTCAGTGCATCGTGCATTCCCGCGACTCTTAATCATTAATTCGCCCGACTGGTGCAGGCCAGAGAAAATCTCTGCACGACACACAATATTGTCGCCATGGACAACCCGTGCAGTGCCTTTATTAGTCTGGATCTGATAACGCAGTGATGGCGCTTTGCCGCTGACCGGATCTTTAACATCGACCATTACGCGCCAGTTTCCGTTGAGGAAACGTGTGGTACCCGCTTTCATCTGGTTGGCGTCCATGACCAACGCATCTTTTGGGATGGCGGCAATAACAACGGGACCGTCAACGGGCTTTTCTTTTTTGGCTGCTGGAGTGGCTTCCGCCCGATGCAACGGCAACACCGATCTCAGTTCTGGCAACGGTTTACTGTCAACTCTTGCGACCTCAACAGGTGTCTCAACAGCCGCTACAGCTGGTGCTGGAGCTTGTTGCTTCCACAACAGTGGAGCGGCTATGGCAGCGACAATCACCGCAGCAACGGGAAGGCTCCACAACGGCAGACGGCGTGTCGACTTACTCTGTATTTGTGCAGTTGGCGGTGTAACCTTGGGTTCGCTAATGATGACCGGAGCTTGCGGTTCTGGTTCGGCAGGTTCAGGCAATTCAACGACCGGCGTCAGCAACGGTGCATCGGCCTCGGCAAAGGTGATTTCCGGCGTGACATCTTCTTCAGCCTCTGGCTCCGGGGCAGGCACGACCGGGGGAACATCGCTGACTCGCAGGCAATCGAGCACATCATCACGGGTATTTTCGTTTAGATTGACGAAGCCCCAGAACGTAATGACAGGCTTACCATCAACCAGAAAAACGTGGTTCTCTCCCGGAAATTGAATCGCTTTTTCGAGCAGTGAACCAAACAGTTGCAGTGCGGTTTTACCCGATTGCAGGCTTTTGCGACTCAGGGCCGCCGCATTTTCCAGGGTGCTTCCCAGATAACGCATTGCCCGCAAACGTGTGTCTTCATCCGCGGCTTTCCACGCGACAGCTTTTCCCTCGATCGGGGAATACCAGTCAACCCGATCGCCGTTGTCGTTAATTTGTGGAATTGCCAGACAATCCGCCATCGCCTGCTGTTTACGCAAACGAAGCGTTTCACGAATTTGCAATGCTGAATCAAAAACGGCCTGACCGCCGCCGCCCACGGCCTGATAGTCATCCAAATTGCCGCTGCGCAAGAGAGTTTTTGCCACGTTGTTATCCCTTAGACTTCTTCACACATCTACTTTACGGGTTATGAAAACAAGCAAACGTCAGAAGAGAGGCAAAAAGGGGCGAATTTTCATGGCATAGAGTATTGGGAAAAATCTTGACGTCCTGAAAAAGACTTAACGGAAATTATTCCACCTGTGCTGTCGAATTTATCAGCGAAATACACCGGATTAGAATAACCTGATAGTGATTTGTTATTAGTCAGTTTTTGTCAGCTATGCTCTGATAATCGTGTTAATAATAAAATAAGAAGGCTTATAACCATGACTGCAAGGAAAACGTTGCTCGCGCTGGCACTCAGTGCAGTATTACCAACCGGCGCTGCATTCGCGGCCAGTACTGACACCATTATTTACTGCTCTGAAGCGTCGCCGGAATCATTTAACCCGCAAATCGCCAGTTCCGGTCCATCGTTTGTGGCCAGTTCGCAGGTGTTGTACAACCGGCTCATCAATTTTGATCCGGTAAAAAATACCCCTGTACCGTCGCTGGCAACCGACTGGACAATTTCACCGGACGGTAAAACGTACACCTTTACCCTGCGTCAGGGCGTAAAATTCAACAGCAATAAATTCTTTAAACCCACCCGCGATTTCAATGCTGATGATGTTGTTTTTTCTGTGTTACGTCAGAAAGATGCCGATCATCCGTACCACAAAGTATCGCAGGGCAACTATGAGTACTTCAACGATGTCGGGCTGGACAAGTTGATCAAAGAAGTGAAGAAGGTCGATGATTACCATGTCCAGTTTGTGCTGAATGAACCAAACGCGGCATTTCTGGCCGACTGGGGGATGGACTTCGCATCCATTCTTTCCGCTGAATATGCGGATGCAATGCTGAAAAAAGGCACCCCGGAAAACGTCGATAACTGGCCGATTGGTACCGGACCTTACGTGCTGCAACAGTACAAGCAGGATTCACAAATCCGCTATCTGGCTAACCCGAACTACTGGGATGGCGAGGTGCCGACGAAGCATCTGATCTTCTCGATTACGCCAAACGTACAGACGCGACTGGCAAAACTGCAAACCAACGAATGCCAGATTATCCCCGCGCCTGCGCCAGTGCAGTTTGAGGAAATTAAGAAAAATAGCGACCTGACACTGCATTCTGTCGATGCGCTGAACGTCGGTTATCTGGCGTTTAACACCGAGAAAAAACCGTTTGATAACGTGCTGGTTCGTCAGGCGCTGAACTACGCTACCGATAAAAAAGCGATTATCAATGCCGTCTTTTTAGGTTCTGGCACGGTGGCAAAATCACCAATCCCACCGAATATGATGGGCTTCAATAAAGATTTGAAAGATTATGATTACGACCCGCAGAAAGCGAAAGCGTTGCTGAAGCAGGCGGGGCTGGAGAGCGGTTTTGAGGCGACGCTGTGGTCAATGCCGGTTCAACGTCCGTACAACCCGAATTCCCGTCGTATCGCCGAGATGATCCAAAGCGACTGGGCGAAAGTCGGCGTAAAGGCGAAAATCGTTTCTTACGAGTGGGGAGAATACCTTTCTGGAATGCGCAAGGGTGAGCATGACACCGCGCTGTTTGGCTGGATGTCTGACAACGGGGATCCTGATAACTTTGCCGATGTACTGTTGGGTTGCAACAGTATTAAAACTGGATCAAACGCCGCGCGCTGGTGTGATAAAGAGTATAATTCCCTGGTTCAAAAGGCGAAACTGGTGAGCAAACCGGAAGATCGCGCCGCGCTTTACCAGCAATCGCAAGAGATATTCTACCAGCAGGCACCATGGATAGCGCTGGCAAACGGTAAGACGTTTTATGCTACGCGCAGCAATGTCAGCGGATACAGCGTGAGTCTGATGGGCAGTGATTTTTCAAAAGCAAAACTAAATTAATGTGTTAAGGAGAAAGTATGTCGCACCTGGATGAGGTCAGCGCACGTGTCGACGCCGCCATTGGAGAGAGCGTTATTACGCATATGAATGAACTGCTGATTGCGCTCAGCGATGATGCAGAGCTAAGCCGGGAAGAGCGTTACACCCAGCAGCAGCGTTTGCGAACGGCTATCGCGCACCATGGGCGTCAATATAAAGAGGATATGGAAGTTCGTCGTGAACAACTGACCAAAGGCGGTACTATCCTTTGATACCCTGACGAACAGAGTGGTTCCGGCCTGCATTTTCGTGTTATTTGTAGGCCGGAACGGCGTAGTGCCATTCGACAGTTAAAACGAACGTCTCGCCACTAACCAGGCGCCAACTACCAGCATCACCGCACCACAAACCGGCCCCACCAGCGCACGCAGCGGTACGCCGTGGCTGCGCAGTATATCCAGTACCAGACCGCCTATCAGCTGGCTGGCAACCAGTACCGCAATGGTGGTGGCTGCGCCCACGTTCTGGTATCCGCTAATACTGGCGAAGACAAAAAACGACCCCAGCAATCCGGGAATTAACGTCCACCAGCGCACACTGGAGGCCAGCTCGCCAAATCCGGCCACACCTTGTTTAAACCACAGAATGCTGACAAACAGCACGATCCCCACCAGCGAGTTGAGCAACATGGCGATAAGGATTGTCGATGAGGTCTGAGTTATACGCACCATTAAGGTGTTTTGCACCACCAGACCGATGCCTGCAGCAATCAGAAAGGAGAGTGTCAGCGTCTGGTTCATTCGCGCACATCCGGTTCGCTACGATCGTCCAGTTGTAGTTGCATAAAAGTCAAATCCAGCCAGCGACCAAATTTGGTTCCGACCTGCGGCATTTGCGCGGTCAGCTTAAAACCTAGCGTGCTGTGCAGGTGCAGAGATGCCTCGTTCTGTGACTCAATTCCCGCCACCATCACGTGTTTGCCACATGCGCGGGCTTCATCAATTAACCTGCTGAGTAGCGCCCGTCCCAGACCCTTTCCCTGATGATCCGGATGCACATACACCGAGTGTTCGACGGTATGGCGGAATCCGTCAAAATTACGCCAGTCGCCAAAGGAGGCATACCCCGTGACCACGCCATTCTCTTCACTCACCAGCACTGGATATCCCATCAACTGTCGGGCTTCGTACCATGAGATCCGGTTTTCGGCATCGACCGTCTGATCGTTCCAGATAGCTGCCGTATGGAGTACTGCGTGATTATAGATTTCTGCAATAGCCGTGCAGTCTTCTTTGCTGGCGAATCGAATTGACATGTTGAACCTCAGGCGTTGTTCACTATAGTATTACGATATGAATACTATTGAAGACAGTATAAATCAACGGATCAGTGCAAGAATTCGCGTTGAGCGGGAATCTCGCGGCTGGTCGCTGACCGAGCTTGCTGAGCGCGCAGGCGTGTCGCGGGCGATGATCCATAAAATTGAGCGTGGAGAAAGCAGTCCAACAGCAACGCTGCTGGGACGACTGTCCGGCGCTTTTGGCATCAGCATGTCTACGCTGATTGCACGTGCTGAAATGCAGGAGGGGAAACTACTGCGTTTCGCCGATCAGCCTGTCTGGCACGATCCGCAAAGCCACTATTTGCGCCGCCATGTCTCCCCGCGAAGCGATCTGCCCATTGATCTGGTGCAGATTGAATTGCCCGCCGGCAGTGATATCCCGATGCCAGCCTCTTCCTATGTGCAGGCCAGACAGCTTATCTGGTTGCAGCAGGGGGAGTTAGTGTTTGTGGAAGGAGACACGAGACATGAAATGAAAGCAGGTGATTGCCTGGAACTCGGTCCACCGAATGACTGCCGCTTTATCAATGAAACCTCGCAATCCTGCGTTTACCTGGTTGTGCGGTTAAACCATGCAGGCAATTAATGTGAAAGCATCTCCACCGGAGGGGAACTACTATTGATGGATTCATGCCAAAAGCTGAGGAGAACATCAATGGGTCAACAAATGCAACGCAATCGCCGCTGGGTACTGGCTTCACGTCCGCATGGTGCGCCAGTACCGGGTAATTTCCGGCTTGAAGAGGATACCGTAGCGACTCCTGGTGCAGGGCAGGTTTTACTGCGCAACGTTTTTCTGTCTCTTGATCCCTACATGCGTGGCCGCATGAGCGAGGAACCGTCGTACTCTCCTCCGGTTGAAATTGGTGCAGTCATGGTAGGAGGCACCGTAAGTCGGGTGGTCACATCGAATCATCCTGACTATAAAACGGGGGAATGGGTCCTGAGCTACAGCGGTTGGCAGGACTTCGATATTTCCGATGGCAGTGGACTGGTAAAATTAGGCGACAACCCTGAACATCCTTCATGGGCGCTGGGCCTGCTCGGCATGCCGGGATTTACGGCATATATGGGCCTGCTCGATATCGGACAGCCTAAAGCCGGAGAAACGCTGGTGGTTGCGGCGGCGACCGGACCTGTTGGCGCAACCGTTGGGCAAATCGGTAAGCTCAAAGGATGTCGGGTAGTGGGTGTCGCTGGCGGAGCGGAGAAATGTCGCCATGCGACAGAAGTCCTCGGGTTTGATATTTGTCTCGATCACCATGCGCAGGATTTCGCAAAACAGCTGGCGCAGGCTTGTCCGCAGGGGATCGACATTTATTATGAAAACGTGGGTGGCAAAGTTTTTGACGCAGTTCTGCCGTTACTCAATACCTCAGCGCGAATCCCTGTTTGTGGCCTGATCAGTGGGTATAACGCGACGGCGTTACCGACTGGTCCTGACAGGTTACCGCTGTTGATGGCAACAATATTGAAAAAACGTATTCGGATGCAGGGTTTTATCATTAGTCAGGATTACGGCCATCGTATTCATGAATTTCAGCAAGAGATGGGGCGGTGGGTTAAAGAAGGCAAGATCCAGTATCGTGAACAAATAACCGACGGTCTGGAAAATGCGCCGGAAACGTTTATTGGCCTGCTCACAGGGAAAAACTTTGGCAAAGTCGTAATTCGCCTTGCTGATGAATGATACTTAAGGTAGGTGATTGGGCGCCTACGGCATTGAAAATATTGCCTCTGCTGGAACGAGTTATAGGCGCCCTAAATCCAGCCTCTCGTGCTGGCTATATTGTCAGGTATAATGCCCCTGTTTCTGCGTACTTAACTAGGGGTATCCTGGATGTTTATAACTCTCTATTCGATAATACTCCTGCAGAATAGAGTTTTTCCCGAAATTTTATAGCTCCATTAATATTTAAATGATGGCCATCAGTAAACTCTGTGTAGTTAAAGTCTTTATCGGCAGAAAAATCAAAGATATGAAAATGTTTTGACTCTATGGAAGAGAAAAAACGTTTGCATTCATTTTTTATCTGTTCATCAAGATTTTCTATATAGGCTACTGATACGGGAGGTATTATCATGTAAACATGATTTTTATTATTTTCTGCTGCATTTTTAATATCCATGATTCTTTCACAGTTTAACTTGAAAGAGTCTGCATGTTTTTTGTATTTATTATGTTGTGCAACAATACCGAGTCCGTCAAGATAGTGTTTATCTGCATTTAGAAATTTTTCAGTGTTTATATCACGTTGCATTGTTGATAGTTTTTCTGCAATACTTTCTGTACTATGACAAGAACATTCACTAATGTTCCTTTGATTAATGTAGATACTCTCAATGAAAACATCTATAGATTCCGTGTTGAATTTATGCATTAATGTATCATTTGAGTCACTTATTTCTGTTTTTTTATTTGAGTTATAGTATCGATCATTGAATTTATTCATGCTTTCTTTTGCATATGTATAGACAATTGATTTCCCTTTACTAATCTCCTTGTAAAGATCATATAATCCAAAGCATAATATTGTTTTGTTTATAGGGTTGATGGTGTTTGTTTTAAAGTAAAGATCGTGTGCGTTTGTTATATCCAGACCTGGAATAGAAAGGCTTGTCGAATGTATTGAATTTATATCTGTTAATGCATGGAAGGCATATGATGAACCGAAAATGACAGTGTTAAATTTTTGATCTATAAATCTATTATATTGATGTGAAAGGAAATCATACCAGATGGACAACTCTCTTGGTTTTATTGCGTTTTCATGTAAATGACAGGAAAAAGGTTTTCCAATCCCGCCTTTTAAAAAAACAGTACTTCCTGAATAATCATATGCAAAAATTGATAACTTACTCTCTGATAATTCTTTTTGATAACATTCTTATCAAAAGAATATGTTTTTATATCATGGAATATAAAGTTTGCATTTTTTTTGCTTATCTTTTTCTTAAATTCAACGAAACTTTCTTGTTCACCTAAAAAGTAAATATCCATGATTGTATTGTCTAAAATAGAAACATATAAATCATAGCAAATGATGTAAAATGATTTTATATTTTCACGTTTAAAATCCTCACACAGATAGAATAGCGCATCAATAAATCTTATGGTTTCAGGTGTGCCAGTGAAATATTTTGAGTTAGTTAATACATATTCTTTTAAAATCATGACATCGAGGTCGGTTTTATTTTTATAGAGTTTTAATATTAAAGTTCGCAAACAAAGAAGGAAATTAACATGGTCGTTCATATTGTAGCCTTTTATGTTAAAATTTTTACATTAATGTTGTTATGGTAGTGTCGGATTTGTCGATGAATATATAATGCGGTAAAAAACAAAAATTCTTAAATTTTATAGTGATTTCAATTTTAGAACAGGTGTTCATCATGATAATGAGCTTCATTTCATGAGCTAATTGCTTACAGTAACAGCATTCCATATTCGTCTTACACATCTCATTAACTGTGATTGTATAAATTTTGTTTCACTTTCAACATTCGGCTTACAGATGCGGCGAAACTAAAGAAAATCAGTAAAGATGGCTGTATTTAATACATTGATTTTTCGACGAGATTTGCTGAGAACTCATCGTATTATCTGTGCAAGATAACAATATTAAAAATATCGAGATCGATTTTGCGCGCCCGTCAAAATCAGCGTGATACGCGCTTGAGAGCAAAAGCCGACAGGATTTAACACTGGGTCGTATGCGTCGTGTACAAAATTGCGCTATGCCAGAGATGAATCTCCATTGGTTAGGCCGCCACTGACGAATGAATTGCGCAACGATGATTTTCCGCGCCAGGAGCCAGAGTTGTAATGGAGGCGACAATGAGCCTCCATTACACGTAGAGAAGCAGTGGATATGAGGTGAACGTCATCATGTATCCTGGCAAATTGTTCTCTGTTTCATAAAAGCATAACCTGCAATCATTCATGGAGAAATTAAGAAGGTTGTAGCCAAAAAGTGAATTAACACTCCACTTTGAGATAAATAATGATTACTATTCTCATTCTTAAGAAGAGCAAGACCATGATTTTGCTCATTGAGGCTATGTGAAGCAGTAACATACGAATTTATCAAAGGGAGTCGTCATGTCTTTACGTCATCTGTTTTCACCGCGTCTGCGTGGTTCTTTACTGTTAGGTTCACTGCTCGTTGCATCGTCATTTAGCACGCAGGCTGCGGAAGAACTGCTGCGCAAAGCCGTGGGCAAAGGCGCCTACGAAATGGCGTACAGCCAGCAAGAAAATGCGCTGTGGGTTGCCACATCGCAGAGCCGCAAGCTGGATAAGGGCGGGGTGGTTTATCGTCTTGATCCGGTCACGCTTGAAGTGACCCAGGTTATTCATAACGATCTCAAACCGTTCGGTGCCACGATCAACAATGCCACTCAGACATTATGGTTTGGTAACACCGTCAACAGCGCGGTAACGGCGCTGGACGCCAAAACTGGCGACGTGAAAGGGCGTCTGGTTCTGGACGATCGTAAACGTTCTGAAGATGTCCGTCCGCTGCAGCCTCGTGAACTGGTCGCTGATGATGCTACCAACACGGTGTACATTAGCGGAATAGGCAAAGAGAGCGCTATCTGGGTTGTGGACGGTGAAACGATCAAACTGAAAACCACTATTCAGAACACTGGTAAAATGAGCACCGGTCTGGCTATCGACAGTAAGGCCAAACGCTTGTACACCACCAATGCCGATGGCGAGTTTATTACCATCGATACTGCAGATAACAAAATTCTCAGCCGTAAAAAGCTGCTTGATGACGGGAAAGAGCACTTCTTCATCAACCTGAGCCTGGATACGGCGGGTAACCGCGCGTTTATCACCGATTCTAAAGCGGCAGAAGTTTTGGTTATCGACACCCGTAACGGCAACGTGCTGGCTAAAGTTGCCGCGCCGGAATCTCTGGCCGTACTGTTCAACCCGGCGCGTAACGAAGCCTACGTGACGCACCGTCAGGCAGGTAAAGTTAGTGTGATTGACGCGAAAAGCTACAAAGTCGTCAAAACATTCGATACCCCAACCTTCCCGAACAGCCTGGCGCTTTCAGGTGATGGCAAAACCTTGTATGTCAGCGTGAAACAGAAATCTTCACGCGAGCAGGAAGCGACTCAGCCGGATGATGTTATTCGCATCGCGCTGTAATTGCCCGGAGGGGGAAACCCCTCCAGTCATTTATCCACACCCCACGATACGCCTCGTTACACCCCATCTCTGGCCTGACAAACATCAGGGACTTACACTACGTCCTCTACGGCTAACTGAATAACACGGGATTACCATGAAAAAGCCATTTATCTGCCTTTGTGCGGGTGTGATGTTGTTTACACTGGCGGGCTGTACCACTGATTACGTCATGACGACGAAAAGCGGACAAACCATTGTCACCCAGGGTAAACCGAAGCTGGATAAAGACACAGGGATGACCAGTTATACCGATCAGGATGGGAACGCGAGGGAAATTAACAGCAATGATGTTGCTCAGTTAATTGAAGCTAACTAAGCGCCAGAAAAAAGGGGAGGACGGATATCCGATCTCCCCCGCAAATGTTACGGTGCGGTGCGGTGGATTTCTGCCACGCGCTTACGCACGCCAAACCACCCGGCAACCAACAGAATGGCAATCAACGGTAATGACGCGATAGTCCAGGTACCGTTCGGATAATCAAATGCCATCAGCACCAGCACAGTCAGCAGGAACAAGAGCGTTAACCACGAAGTAAACGGCGCGCCTGGCAACTTGAAGCTGACGTCTGCCGCTTTGCCTTCTTTAATCGCCCGACGCAAACGCATCTGACATACTACGATGAATCCCCATGACGCAATGATGCCCAGCGAGGCGAAGTTAAGCACGATCTCGAAAACCTGCGAAGGCACCAGATAGTTAAGGAAAACCCCTACGACATACACGACCAGCGTGGCGAGGATCCCGGCCCAGGGCACCTGTTGGCGGCTCATTTTAGCCATAAATTTAGGTGCAGAACCGCCCATCGACATCGAACGTAAAATGCGTCCTGTGCAGTACAGTCCGGAATTAAGACTGGAGAGCGCCGCAGTGAGCACCACAATATTCATAATGCTGCCGATATACGGCACGCCGAGCTTTGAGAAGAAAGTGACAAACGGGCTTTGACCTGCCTGATAAGCATTCCAGGGCAACAGCAATACCAGCAGGACGACCGAACCAACATAGAACAGACCAATTCGCCAGATAACGCTATTAATCGCTTTTGGTACCATTGTTTGCGGATCTTTGCATTCGCCGGCGGCTGTACCCACCAGTTCAATGGAGGCAAAAGCAAAGACGACGCCCTGCACCAGCACCAGAGCAGGCAACAGACCATGCGGGAAGAAGCCGCCATTGTCGGTGATCAGATGAAAGCCGGTAGTGTTACCATCCAGAGGTTTTCCGGTACCTAAAAAAACCGTACCGACCACCAGAAAAATGACAATGGCCAATACTTTCACCAGCGCAAACCAGAACTCCATCTCCGCGAACCATTTTACGCCGATCATGTTCATGGTACCGACGATCGCCAGCGCGCCGAGGGCAAACACCCACTGTGGCACGTCGCCAAAAGCGCCCCAGTAGTGCATATACAGTGCCACCGCAGTAATATCGACGATCCCGGTCATTGCCCAGTTGATGAAGTACATCCAGCCTGCCACGTAGGCTGCTTTTTCGCCCAGAAATTCACGAGCGTAGGAGACAAAGCTACCGCTGGAAGGGCGATGCAATACCAGTTCACCGAGTGCGCGAAGGATAAAGAACGAAAAAATGCCGCATACCAGATAGACCAGCGCCAAAGCGGGACCGGCCATTTGCAAGCGTGCACCCGCCCCTAAAAATAACCCGGTTCCGATGGCGCCACCGATGGCGATCATTTGTACCTGCCGGTTGCCCATCGCTTTGTGATACCCCTCTTCGTGAGCATTCAACCAGCGTCGTTTTGCCGCATGTTGTTCCGCGGCTTGCGTGTTGTGTGTGTTCATTACTTTTCCTGTTGGCCTGGTAAATTCACAAAATCCTTTTTGCCGCACCTGCAGCGACCATACGAAAGTCAGCTCGCGGCGAAAACAGCGTTACCCTTCATTGTGTTACAGGGAGAAAACTGTCGGCCGAGCATCCTACATTCAATTGATAAGTGACGCAAAGCCTGACCAGCCAGAAAGCGCTTTTTTCTGCGGCCTGAGTTGACGGGCTGTGGTCTCGATTCAGCAAAATTAAGGGACGGGGACTGTGAGGGGATAAAAAATACGCTCATCGTGATTGTCACCATGATGAGCGTCATACCTTTTATGCGGATATGCCAAAGACCTGGACGGCCTGTTGTAAACGTGACGAACGCTGAGTTAAATCAGCGGTGGCGTCGGTCACGCGCTCCACCATTTCGGCATTATTATGGGTCATGATACCTACGCGCGATATTGAATCATTAATCAGATCCAGCGCCTGAGTTTGTTCCCGTGTCGCCAGGCTAATGTCTTTGATCATCATCGACATCTGTAACACATCGCCAATCATGCCTGTCAGATGCGTTTCCGTCTGTTCCACCATTTTCACGCCGGAGTTAACGTTCGCGACGTTTTTCTCGATAAGCAACTTGATCTCTTTGGCTGCAGACGCAGAATGCTGTGCCAGATTTCGTACTTCAGCCGCCACCACCGCAAAACCGCGTCCGGACTCTCCGGCGCGCGCAGCCTCGACGGCAGCATTAAGCGCAAGAATATTGGTCTGGAAGGCAATACTGTCGATAACGCCGATGATATCGACGATCTGGCTATTGTCGCGTGAAATGGCCTGCATCATGGCGATAGTTTGCTTCATGATATCGCCGCCTTCTGTCGCATTAACGCTGGTCTTATCGGCCATTGTCATGGTTTGAGCTGCGGTATCTGCGGTTTGCTGTACCGCACTGCCAATCTCTTCAATGGCGGCCGCTGTTTGCTGCAGATCCGCAGACGTTTCTTCGGAACGCGTATGCAGTGCAATGCCTTCTTTTGACACGCGCTGGCTAATAGAGCGAATACCGGCTATCTGCATACTGACGTCATCAACCAGGGAATTCAGATTCAGTCCGGACTGATTAACCAGTCGCATCAACATCCCGATTTCATCCACACGATTTAAATGGCAGTTATCGGGTTTACGTCCGGAGACCACTTTCTTCATTTGGCTGAGCAAAGTATTAACTGGCTGACAAATTTGATACTTAAGGTAAATACCAAATAACACAAACAATGTCAGCATTCCACCTGCCTGAATAAACGCGTTCACTGGGGTAAAGATTAATAATGCAGAGAGCAGGGCAACGAAAACTAGAGCATAATTGACGCGTTGACTAATACTCAACCATTTAAACATAGAGGCCCATGCCATTGCGCCACGGCGAATAACAATGCCTTTAAAAAGACGAAAGCCTTTAAATTTCTGGTTATTTATTTTTTCATATAGTTGTTCACTCGCCGTTATTTCTTCTCGCGAAGGAACTGTGCGCACTGAGATGTAGCCGGTTAATTTTTCATGGTGCCAGACGGGAGTGACGTTTGCACGGACCCAGTAATGATCGCCATTTTGTCGGCGGTTTTTCACCATGCCTGTCCAGCTATCCCCCTGCTGTAACGTGTACCACATGTCAGCGAAGGCCGCAGGGGGCATATCGGGATGGCGAATAATATTATGCGGCTCGCCCATTAGCTGGTTTTCGTTAAAGCCACTGGCATCGATAAAGGCGGAGTTGGCATAGGTAATATGGCTCTCTTTATCCGTCGTCGAAAGCAGCGTCGCTTTAGCGTTAAGTTCGTGCTCAATTTGTGTAACGGGCGTGTTACTTTTCATAAAAGCCCCATGATGTTATGTATAATTCATACAAAGATCCCCGCATTAATACCAGGGGATATTAAAAAGCCGTTTTAAACCATTTTAATAAGAAACGCTGCATTCTCTACTAATCATCAGTTCTGCGAAAGTATCTCAAATAAAAATTTTAATGCAGGTGATTAGTGTCCTGTCATAAATATGAAACAATAAATACAAATGCATAACCTGAAAAGTCACTTAAACTGACTTAAATTAAATTAGGCCCCGGCGAGTTCCGCAAAAATAAAATTGATAAGCAATGATGTCGCTGAATTTTCACCCTCAATAGAGACCCTATTATATTTTGTAGTCAGTAAAAACAAGACATTTTTTCTGAATCGTGCCATCGCCTGTGCAGGAATGACCAAACCATTCTGAAGCGATCTTACCCATGCCGGGAACAGGGGTGGTTATCTGTTTTTTAGCTGAGCAAATGTGAATTAAATGTTTCTATATGGTTATTTGATAATTTAATAATAAAGACATGTTAACAAATATGGGTCTGCAACATGTCATATCGCCTGAGCATTCTTGATAAAAGCCCCGTAGGGGAAGCTGAAACCGCCGCCATTGCCCTTGCCAGGACGCTTCATCTGGCGCAACTGGCAGAAGAGTGGGGATATCACCGCTTCTGGATAGCGGAACACCACAATACGCCGCAGCTCGCCAGTCCGTCGCCGGAACTGGTGATTGCGTGGATCCTCGGGCAAACACAGCGGATCCGCGTGGGGTCCGGTGGGGTCATGCTACAGCACTACAGTCCGTATAAAGTGGCAGAAAATTTCAATCTTCTGGCGTCACTGGCTCCGGGTCGCATTGACCTCGGTGTGGGGAAAGCGCCTGGAGGATTACCGCTGTCAACGCAGGCGTTACAGCAGGGCATCAACCAGACAGAAAAGGGAACGTTTGCTGATCAGCTGTCTCAGCTTAATGGCTGGCTGTCGCTGACCGGTAAGGAAACTGCGCAAACGGTGTTCCCGACACCGCTTCCACCCACACCCCCGGAAGGATTTGTTCTGGGAGCCAGCGTTCAAAGCGCGCAGTTGGCGGCAGACTCAGACTGGAACTTTATCTTCGCTGCACATCTTAATGGTGACAAAGCACTACTGCGAGATGTTCTGACGTACTGGCAAAACAACAGCTCGCGCCCAACGATTGTTGCGGTACAGGTGATAGTGGCAAACAGTGCCGGGATCGCCGCGCAACTGGCGGAAAACGTGCAGATCTGGGGCGTGGAGCTGGAAGATGGCCAACGCGTCACGGTTGCCAGCGAAGAACAGGCTCTGGCTTTTGCCGCACAAGCGGGAAGCGCGCCGCGAAAAATTGCCCGACGCGAGCAGGCGTTGTTGCACGGTACTGCGCAGGAAGTGATCGAAAAACTCACTGACCTGCATACGCACTACGGCATTGATGAGTTCATTATCGATACCCCGGTGGCGGAAGGTCATGCGCGTCTGACATCTTTGCGCTTATTAGCAAAAGCCCATGCAGCCGTGGAGGTCGCCTGATGTCGCTCGCCTCACAGCTTATTAACTGGCGTCGCGAACTGCACCAGCATCCGGAGCTTTCCCTCCAGGAGGTGGCGACGACGGCCCGTATTCGCGACTGGTTGCACAGTGCGGATGTCACTATTTTACCGTTTGAACTGAAAACGGGTCTGGTCGCAGAAATTGGTCAGGGAGAAGAGGTTATCGCCCTGCGAGCGGATATTGACGCATTGCCGATAGAAGAAAATGCCGATGTTCCGTTTCGCTCGCTGACACCTGGCGTGATGCATGCCTGCGGACATGACATCCACACCAGCGTCATGCTCGGTGCGGCAATATTGCTGAAGCAGCATGAATTCCATTTGCCGGGGCGAGTACGCATTTTGTTTCAACCCGCGGAAGAAAATTTTGGTGGTGCGAAAACGTTGATCCGTGCCGGAGCACTGCAAAACGTGGCGGCAATTTTTGGCATGCACAATGAACCCGGCTTGCCGGTAGGCGAGTTTGCCACTCGGGGCGGCGCTTTTTACGCCAACGTTGATCGCTTTGTGCTGCGTGTTACGGGTAAAGGCGCACATGCCGCACGTCCACACGAAGGTAAAGATGCCATTCTGCTCGCCAGCCAGTTGGTGACGGTATTGCAAAGCGTTGCCAGTCGGGAGGTTAATACGCTGGATTCAGTGGTACTGAGCGTGACCCGGATTCAGGGCGGAAATACGTGGAACGTCCTGCCAGAATTTGTCGAGCTGGAAGGGACGCTCAGGACACATCGCACTGAAGTTCAGCAGCAGGTCAAAAAGCGAGTGAGCGATATCGCCGCCGGATTTGCTCACGCTTTTGGCGCACAAATTGATGTTATCTGGCATGCCGGACCGAGTGCGTTGGTCAACGACACATACTGGGCCGATATTGCCACCAACGTGGCAAAAAAGTCCGGCTATAACACGCACAAAGCCGATCTCCATATGGGGGGCGAAGATTTTGCGGTCTATCTACAAAATACGCCTGGCGCATTTGTCAGTATCGGTAGCGCCAGTGAATATGGACTACACCATCCGGGATTTAATCCGGACGAACGATTAATTGAACCCGCCGCGAATTATTTTGCCCATTTAGCAAAAACGGCATTCGAACATCTTTAATTTTACCTGTTGGGTAAGGGGCTACTATGGCTAAAAATCGGCAACTACGGCTGGGCACTATTCTGCACGGTGCGTCAGGTAATATGTCCGCATGGCGTCATCCGGCTGCACAGGCCGATGCCAGTATTAATTTTGAATTCGTTAAAGAAACGGCGTTAATTGCTGAGCAAGGTAAGCTGGACTTTATTTTTGTCGCCGACGGGCTGTATATTAATGAAAAATCTATTCCGCATTTTTTAAATCGATTTGAACCGTTAACGGTATTATCTGCGCTGGCCAGTATTACCCGCAATCTTGGGTTGGTCGGGACGGTATCGACATCATACAGCGAGCCTTTTACCACCGCGCGCCAGTTTGCCAGCCTCGACCACCTCAGCCAGGGGCGGGCCGGATGGAACGTGGTGACATCGCCACTGGAAGGATCGGCAAAGAACTATTCCCGTGCACAGCATCCTGAACATGCCCAGCGTTACCGCATTGCTGACGAATATTTGCAGGTGGTGAAAGGTCTGTGGGACTCATGGGAAGACGACGCGTTTATCCGTAATAAAGCCAGTGGTGAATTTTTTAATCCGCAGAAACTGCACACGCTAAATCATCACGGCGATTATTTTCAGGTTGCCGGCCCGTTAAACATTGCCCGCACACCGCAGGGACGCCCAATTATATTTCAGGCTGGTGCTTCTGCAGATGGCAAAAAATTAGCAGCGCAGCATGCTGATGCTATTTTTACCCATCAGGATTCACTGGCCGAGGCCAAAGCATTTTATCAGGATGTAAAAAACCAATTAGAGTTCACCGGGCGTCATCCTGATGAGTTGCATATTTTTCAGGGCGTCAGCGTTATTGTTGGCGACAGTGAACAGGATGTTGAGCAGCAATATCAAACCACCGCCGCGTTGGTTTCTGTTACCGACGCACTGAATTACCTGGGTCGCTATTTTGAACATCACGATTTTGCGCAATATCCACTGGATGCGCCATTCCCGGATATCGGCGATCTGGGTCAAAACAGCTTTCGTAGCACCACCGATGAAATCAAGCGTAATGCGCGGGAACGCGGGCTAACGTTGCGGCAGGTTGCGCTGGAGGCTGCCAGCCCTCGTCCCCGTTTTAGCGGTACGCCAGAACAGGTAGCAGATGGCTTACAGCAGTGGTTCGACGAGAAAGCGGCAGACGGTTTTATCATCCAGGGCGGAACGCCGGATACCTTCCCACGCTTTGTTGAGCAGGTGATTCCGGTGCTCCAGGCGCGTGGCCTGTTCCGTTATGAATACCCTGGCACAACCCTGCGCGAAAGTCTGGGGTTAGCGGCACCGGCAAATCAATTCACACAATAAACTCACACAATAAGAGAAAAAACGCTATGCAGAAAAAATCATTACTTCTCGCGCTGTCACTGGCTTTCAGCGCCTCAGTCTGGGCAAATGACGTCACGATTAATGGTACTGGCGTCAGCCTGGAAGCCAATAAAACCCCTATCAATACGGCGAAAAACCCGCAGGCGATCGCGCAATTACCCGCCAACCTGCGCCTCGCTGTACCGGGCAAATTCACCGTGGCGATTGCCGGGCTGAGTCAGCCGCCGCTGACCGTTTTTGCGGATGACAATAAAACGCTAATCGGCAGTGAAGCCGATATTGCCCGCCTGGTTGCCGACAGTCTGGGACTGGAGTTGAACGTCGTGCCGACGTCGTGGGAAGACTGGCCGCTGGGCGTGACATCCGGCAAATATGATGCCGCAATCAGCAATATTACCGTGACCAAGGCGCGCAAAGAGAAGTTTGATTTTGCTACCTATCGCAAAGATTCCCTCGGTTTTTATGTCAAAACCGGCAGCCAGCTGACAAAAATTGAGAAAGCAGAAGATATTGCAGGTCTGCGCATTATTGTCGGTTCCGGCACAAATCAGGAAGCCATTTTGTTGGCGTGGAACGAAGAAAACCTGAAGAACGGATTAAAGCCGTTTACTCCGGTGTATACCAAAGATGATGCCGCCCAGACGCTGGCCCTGCAGTCAGGCCGTGCTGATGCCTATTTTGGTCCTAACGTCATCGGTGCCTGGAAAGCCGCTCTCAACGGTAAAACGCAACTGGTCGGCAGCGTGGATGGAGGATGGCCGAAGGCGGCGCATATCGCGGTAACGCTGAAAAAAGACAGCGGTTTAGTGCAGCCGGTACAAACCGCGCTTAACGGTGTGATTGGCAATGGTGACTATGACAAAGTGCTGAACCGCTGGGGAGAAGGGGTTGAACGTATCCCGCAATCCGAAATTAATCCGGCGGGTTTAGGCGATTAAGGAGACCTGTATGAGCGATGAATTCCGCGTGGTGTCGCCAGAAGCTGCGGAGCTGCAGCCGATCCTTAACGGTCTGTTTGGCGAATATGCCTCACGCTATGGTGACTATTTTTCCCGTGATGCCGAAGTGGAGTTAACCGAATGGTATCTGGCACCGCAGGGGATTTTTGTGGTGCTGGAACGCGACGGCGAAATTATCGCTACCGGCGCTTACAAACCCTACAACGCTGATACCGCAGAGATTAAGCGCATATGGACCAAAAGTACCCTGCGTAAGCAAGGGCTTGCGGGCCGAGTTGTGCAGGAGCTGGAACGCAGGGCATTGCTCGCGGGCTACAGCCGCATCTACCTGACGACGGGGTTTCGCCAGCCGGAAGCCGTTCAGCTCTATTTACGCCAGGGCTACGATCCGCAATTCGATATTGCGCGCGATCCTGAAGAGTACAGTCAACCGCCATTCGATGGACGACTGCGCTTTACCAAACTGTTGACCATCGCAGGTCAGGCAAAAATAGCCTGAGGAGAGAAAATGAAAACGACTGAAACCATCAAAGTCGTACCCGCGCGTTATCCGCTGCGCACCGCTGGCGCGATAGTGGCTCTGTTTGTGCTGGCGGTGATTATCCAGTCGGTGGCGTTTAATCCCCGTTGGGAATGGAGCGTATTTGCCCGCTGGTTTTTTGATCCGGTCATTTTGTCCGGCCTTGGGCAAACGTTATTGCTAACGCTTATCGGCACGTTGTTGAGCATTTTTTTTGGTGGTTTACTGGCACTGGCCAGACTTTCATCGTCCTGGCTATTGAACGGACTGGCATGGGGATATATCTGGTTGTTCCGATCGTTGCCGCTGATCGTGGTGCTGATTATCCTGTACAACTTCTCTTATCTGTACGACACGCTGACGATTGGGATTCCCTTCACCGCTGTTCAGTGGGGCAGTTTTGAAACCATCAATGTACTCGGTCAGTTTTCCACCGCGGTAGTTGGCCTGACGCTGGTGCAAAGTGCCTATACCGCCGAAATTATCCGTGGCGGTTTTCTCGGGGTTGATCACGGTCAGTATGAAGCTGCCGCCGCGCTGGGACTTCCAGCCTGGCGTCGGACACTGCGTATCATCCTGCCACAGGCATTGCGAACCATTTTACCCTCAGGATTCAATGAAATTATCAGTCTGGCAAAGGGGACTGCGATGGTTTATGTGCTGGCGATGCCGGAGCTGTTTTATACCATCCAGATGATCTACAACCGCACGCAGGAAGTGATCCCGCTGCTGATGGTCGGGGCCGTGTGGTATCTGGTCATTACCAGCGTCCTGTCGCTCATTCAACATCTGGTCGAGCGCGCACTGGCACGCAGCGAGCGACGTTCAGCAATAAATACCACTCGCGCGAGCCGTGCGGTTAAACGTAGTCGTCAAATCCCGTCGCAGGAGGCTGTCCATGTCCCACTCGCCTGATGGTCATATTTCAATTACCAGCGTCAGTAAATACTTCGGGCGCCATAAAGCGCTGGATAATGTTTCTCTTGAGATCCTTCCAGGTACGGTAACGGTTATTCTCGGACCTTCAGGGTCGGGAAAATCAACGCTATTGCGGGCAATTAACCATCTCGAACGCGTCGACGAGGGATTTATTCAGATTGATGGCGACTATATTGGCTACCGCCGACAGGGCGACAGGTTGTATGAACTTAAAGAGGCGGAGATCCTGCGCCAGCGCATCAACGTCGGCTATGTCTTCCAGAACTTTAATTTGTTCCCACACTTAACCGTACTGGAAAACCTGATTGAAGCGCCGATTGCGCACGGGCTGGCGTCGCGTAAAGCCGCCACTGAGAGGGCATTGACATTACTGGATGCGGTTGGGCTGCGTCATAAAGCCGATGCCTGGTCTCGGCACTTGTCTGGTGGGCAGCAGCAACGTATCGCTATTGCCCGCGCGCTGGCGTTAAATCCACGTGTAATGCTGTTTGACGAACCAACCTCTGCGCTTGATCCTGAGCTGGTAGGCGAAGTGCTTGATGTGATTAAAGCACTGGCGCAATCGGGAACCACACTGGTCGTTGTGACCCACGAAATTGGTTTTGCCCGGGAAGTGGCGGATCAGGTCGTGTTTATGGTCGATGGCAAAATCGTGGAGCAAGGGAGCAGCGAGCAGGTACTGAACCATCCTCGTCATACGCGAACACAGCAGTTCTTGTCGAAGGTGTTATCGTAAAAAAACGCTGTTCCGCAGGAGTGCAAATCCCGGAACAGCGGGCGAAATATCGCCATACGGTTAAATTAAGCGGCAGATGGTGCCAACGTTATGCGATCCAACGGCCCTACGATAAACAGATAAGAAATCAGGCCAATCAGTCCCATTGAACCAACGTACAGAATGGCGTAATCAAATGACTGGGTATTAGACAGAATAATGCCGATAACCAGCGGGGTAATAATACTGGCCATATTGCCACACATATTGAACACCCCTCCGGCAATGCCCAGCACCTCTTTTGGCGAGGTATCGCTGAGTACGCACCAGCCAAGATTGCCAAAGCCTTTGGCGAAAAAGGCCAGACTCATTGCAGCGATAACCACAAATTCTGAAGAGGTATAGTTGGCGATAACGATGACGCAGGAGAGTAACATGCCGCAGATGACCGGCAACTTACGGGCGACAGTCAGACTGTAGCCGCGTTTCAAGAGCCAGTCAGAGAAGACCCCGCCCAGCAATCCACCAATGAATCCGGCAATCGCGGGGATACTGGCGATAAATCCCACTTTGAGGATCGACATCCCTTTAGCCTGATACAGATAGGTCGGGAACCAGGTCAGGAAAAACCAGGTTATCGAGGTGACACAGAATTGACCAATATAAACGCCAATCATCATCCGGTTGACACAGACGCTTTTAATTTGCGCCAGGGTGATTTTTTGCGGTTCCTTTTTATTTCCCAACGATGGTTCGCCACCGCCAGCACGAATATAATCAATTTCCTGTTGGTTCACTTTAGGATGGTGCATAGGGTCTTTGACTTTAACCAACCAGAATATGCCAAGAATAACGCCAATCGCCCCGATGTAATAAAAGACAAAATGCCAGCTCAGATTATGCAAAATAATGGTCATCAGCGGCGTAATAATACCTAGCGAAATATATTGTGCGGCCTGGTAGACCGATGTGACAAAACCTCGCTCGCTATTGGGAAACCACTGCACGCTTAAACGACTGTTGGCCGGGAATGCAGGCGCTTCGATGGCTCCCATCATCAGACGCAGGATAATCAGTACAACAAGCGGACTTGCATAGAGATAGATAGTGCCCTGAAACATGGTCACCAGTGACCAGCCGATCAATGCACATCCATACACCACGCGGGAACCGTAACGGTCCAGTAACCAACCGCCGGGTAATTGCATAATAACGTAAGAAATACCAAAGGCTGAGAAGGCCAGCCCCATGGCTTCGGGATCAAACCCGAGTTCCTTACTCATAATTGGCGCGACGACGGATAACGTCGCACGGTCAGCGTAATTAAATACTGTGGCAAGAAATAGAAATATCAGGATGCTGTAACGCACTTTAGTGCGCTTTATTATTGTATTCATCACCCACTCCTGTCATTAGGTTTGAGAGCGTATATGTAGGGAAGAGGGCGGGTTTTTATTTCCCGCCAGATACGTTACGGGCGTTTGCCAAACTCGCAGGTTAATTGCGTCCAGCGTCGCGCCTGTTCGCTAATGCTGAAGCCCAGACCATGACGATCGGAAACCCACATACGGCCATCGCGCAGTTCAAGTTGTTCATTAAATAACGGATTCAGCCATTCGAAATGTTCCAGCCATGGCTCCAGCGGGTAGGCGGCAGACAGATGCAGGTGAACTTCCATTGCAAAGTGTGGGGCAAGCTTACGGCCATGCTTGGCGGCCAGATCCATAATTTTGAGGAAGGGTGAAATACCGCCTACGCGTGGCGCATCTGGCTGTACAAAGTCGCTGGCGTTACCGAGGATCAGCTGTTCATGCTCACGAAAACTGGTTAACATTTCACCGGTGGCAATAGGGGTATCAAGCGCGGCGGCAAGCTGTGCGTGACCTTCTACATCGTAGGCATCCAGCGGCTCTTCAATCCAGATCAGATTGAATTGTTCCATTTTACGACCCATGCGGATAGCCGTTTCGCGATCCCACTGCTGATTCGCGTCCACCATCAGCGGGAATTCATCGCCCAGTGCTTCACGCACTGCGGTTAAACGGCGAATATCCTCGGCACAGTTAGGTTGTCCGACTTTCAGCTTGATACCGCCAATACCGTTTTCACGAGAGATAACGACGTTTTTGAGCACCTGATCCAGCGGTGTATGCAGGAATCCACCAGAGGTGTTGTAACACTGGACGGAGTCGCGGTGTGCGCCCAACAGTTTTGCCAGCGGCAGGCCTGAGCGTTTGGCTTTCATATCCCACAGAGCAATATCGATAGGGGAGATGGCCTGTACCGCCATTCCACTACGACCTACGGAAGCGCCTGCCCACAGTAACTTGGTGTAGATCTTGTCAATATCGTTTGGATCTTCTCCCAGCAGGTTATCGGCAATTTCTTTCGCGTGGGCATAAATCCCCTGGCCACCCGCACGCTTGGAATAGCTGAATCCTACGCCCTCGAAACCATCACGACTGCGGATCTCCGCGATGATAATCGCCACTTCAGTTAACGGTTTCTGGCGACCCGTAAGCACTTTGGCATCGCTGACTGGCGTTGCCAGCGGAAGAAATGCCAGAGATAGCTTAACCCACTCAATACGATCGCCGGTTTCAGCAGCGGTTTTAGTATTCACCGTTTTGGCATAGGTTACGGCGTCGGAATTAGCACTTAAAGACATATTATTCTCTCCTGGTGATGAATAAATGATTGCGCTAACATTTTTAATGGTGGCGCAATCATTAAGCCAGCGAATTGCTTTTGATTTGAACAATTGATCACAAACCAAGAGATAAAAAGCCTTCCTATTGTAAGTAATGTCACATTCCAATACTTTGTGTGAAAATGCACAAATACAAATGATTGCGTTAACATTTTAAGTGATGAAGCTATGCTAAGCCGCTGTTTTCTCAGCGTAAAAAAGAAGGCCGCTGGCATTGGTCGATTTCATGATGAATAATGCACAACTTAATCGGCGATTTTTACAAGGGCATCGACAGTGAAAAACTCCAGACCTTCGCGCGCACCCACGCTGGAAGATGTTGCTCGTACCGCTGGGTTGTCTCCTATGACGGTGAGTCGGGCACTGAATACCCCGCAACTGGTACGGCCGAAAACGGTAGAAAAAGTGATGCTTGCCGTGCGCGCTACGGGCTATATTCCTAACGCTCTGGCAGGGGGGCTGGCGTCACGTCGAAGTAAACTTATTGCTGTGGTGGTGCCGCAAATAAACAACAACATGTTTGTTGATACTATCCAGTCGTTGAGTGATGAACTGGCTGAGCGTGGTTATCACATATTGTTGTGTGTGGCCGGATACACGCAGCAAACCGAAGCCGAACTGGTGGCTGCACTGTTATCACGTCGGCCTGATGGCATCGTACTCACCGGGATCCATCATACTGCTGAGCTGAAAAAAGTGATCCTGAATGCTGCCATTCCGGTGGTGGAAATCTGGGATTTAACGCCAACGCCTGTCGACATGCTGGTGGGGTTCTCTCACGAAAAAGTGGGGCAGGCAGTGGCGGAATACATCATTAAGAAAGGCTATCGTCGTCCCGGTTTACTGTGGACGGCCGATCGTCGGGCGGGTCAGCGTAAACAAGGGTTGTGCGATGTTCTGAGCCGACATGAGATTTCCTCTGTCCCACAAGTGGATGTCCCGCTTCCGGCCTCTTTGTACCTTGGCCGTAGTGGCCTGACCCAGCTTTTTACCGAGGGTGAGTTTGACATCATTGTCTGTAGTTCAGACACTCTCGCACAGGGGGCTATCATGGAGTCAGAAAGCCGTGGTTTGAAGGTCCCGCAAGATTTAGCGGTGATTGGTTTTGGCGATCTCGATTTTGCCGCCAGCAATCGGCCCTCGATTACCACAGTCAGCGTAGACCGACGCGCTATCGGACAACGTGCCGCCTCGCTGCTTGCCGACCGTATTGAAAATATTGCGCGTGATGACGATATTATTGATGTTGGCTTCCATCTGGTAGAACGAGAGTCCGCATAAGATACCTGCCCGAATACAGACAATAAGGAACCTGCTATGCCGCACGTGGATATTAAATGTTTTCCCCGCGACCTGAATGACGAACAAAAATCCGCGCTGGCTGCGGATATAACCGAGGTCATCATTCGCCATCTGCAAAGTAAAGAGAGCTCGGTGAGCGTGGCGCTCAATGAAATTGAGCCGGATGCATGGCAAATTGTGTGGGATGAGCAAATCGCGCCCCAGATGGCGACGCTGATAAAAAAACCGGGCTACAGTATGTGAGATTAAACGGGCGGGAAGGCCGCCCGTTTAATAATATATTTACGGTGTGACAATATTGAACCAGAATTCGAATTTATCCATATAGCCAAGCATAGCCTCGAGTTTGGCACTGTCGCCGGTTATCTTCACATCACCGCTTTCTTCAGCCTGCTTTAGGGTTATGTCCTTGAGGATGATTTTGTTCAACGTATCGCGGCTAAGAGTGATAGTCGTGTCAGCCTCTTTCGCTTCAGCATTGGCGGTATGATTCAGAACGCCATTTTCCAGCTCCAGCTTGTATTTTCCTCCGTCGTTACCGAGATCTATGTTGAATACGGATTTCGCATCACCAGCTTTCTGTCCATTAATATGTACCGCCAGGTAGTCGAAAAACATTTCTGGCGTCATCGCCCGTACGGTATCCGGGCTGGCGGTATTCGGGGTTGGTCCTTTAACCACGCCGTTACGTAACTCTTGCGCACCGGTGAGATAGAAGTTACGCCACGGGCCGGACTCTGCCTGATATCCTAATTGTTCAAGCGCGTCAGCTTCCAGATTGCGGGCCGCCTGATTGTTCGGATCGGCGAACACCACTTTGCTCACGACCTGTGCCACCCAACGATAGTTACCCTGGTCATAGTCGGTTTTTGCTTTCTGCAGTATGGCATCCGCACCGCCCATATAATCGACGTACTTTTTCGCGGCGTCTTCCGGCGGCAGTTCATCCAGCGTCGCCGGGTTACCGTCAAACCAGCCGAGATAAAGCACATAGGTAGCTTTCACATCATGGCTGACAGAACCGTAGTAACCGCGGTTAGCCCATGTATGCGCCAGTGAATCAGGCAGCTTGAAGTTAGCGGCTATTTCGTCGCGGGTCAGGCCTTCGTTCGCCATACGTAGCGTCTGGTCATTGATGTATCGATACAGATCACGCTGGCTCTTGAGCAGCTTCACCACGTTGTCATTACCCCAGGTTGGCCAGTGGTGTTGGGCCATCAGGATTTCCGCTTTGTCTCCCCAGCGAACGATGGCTTCATTGATGTATTTAGACCAGGGCAGTGGTTCACGTATTTTTGCGCCACGCAAAGAGTAGGTATTGTGCAGGGTATGCGTGACATCCTCGGCCGATTCAATAAGTTTTTTCTCTTCGATAAACCATAACATTTCTGATGGAGCTTCTGAGCCTGGCGCCAGCATAAAGTCATAGGTTAAACCGTCTATAACCTCTTTTTGCCCGTCTTTCTCGATGATATTAGTTGGTGCAATCAGGGTGACTGTACCCGCAGATGTTGTGGTACCCAGCCCGGCACCAACCTGGCCTTTGGTATCAGGTTTCAACAGGTTGCCATACATATAGCTGGCTCGACGGCTCATCACGTTCCCGGCCATTATATTTTCGGCAACTGCGGCTTCCATAAAGCCCGAAGGTGCATAGATCTTCACTTTTCCTGATTTTACATCCGCTTCGTCGACCACACCGCGTACGCCACCGTAGTGATCCACATGACTGTGAGTGTAAATGACGGCGACGACGGGCTTATTACCGCGATTTTTAAAATAAAGATCCATACCGACTTTAGCTGTTTCAGCTGAGACCAGTGGATCGACAACAGTTATGCCTTCTTTACCTTCGATAATCGTCATGTTTGAAAGATCGAGGTTACGGATCTGATACACACCCTCGGTTACTTCAAACAAGCCACTGATGTTGATTAACTGAGCCTGCCGCCACAGGCTGGGATTCACTGAGTCCGGGGCTTTGTCACCTTCTTTAATAAACGTGTACTGCTGCGGATCCCAGATCACGTTGCCTTGTTCGCCTTTAATCGTTTCCTGGGGGATAGGGGCGATAAAGCCTTTATGGGCATCGGTAAAGTCAGTGTTATCGTCAAAAGGAAGTTGGTTGTAGAGCGCATTGTTAGCTTGTTGCGTGGATGCAGTAGCGTCTTTTGGTGCTTCTGCGGCCATAAGAGGAACAGAGAAAGATGTTAATAACCCAGTAAGAATAAAACATTTCGCGATTCTATTAAGTTGCATCGTAAAACCTCTCTGATACTTCACGAAGTACAGTGTTAAGGGGGATGCTGCTTTTACGGATAGTGTTTTGAATAGATATTTGGGTTAGTGCAAGATTAACTATAACTGGCGTTAATGAATCGGCAAGGAAGGGTGGGATTATTAGGCTTTAGATTAAATAAGACCAGGATGGCAGTCGTTCACTGCCATCGGTAAATGCACTATTACTCGCCTGCAGTGATACGTTTCCCACTAATAATAAACGTGCCTGCACCCAGATGATGCAGGGTATTGAGTTTGTCATCATCAAACTGCCAGCGACCGTCGATGAATACGCGCTCGTCCGCTGCGGCTGAAACCACTTCGCCAAACAAGGTGTCGTATTTCTCCTGTGCAGATGTGGCTGGCAGCAGGCGACACTCCATCCAGGCCAGACATTTTGTCTCTATCACCGGTAAGCCAAGCACTGGACCATTTATCACCGGGATACCGTAGCAGTTGAATTTATCTTCCTCACGACCGGACACGCTTCCCACGGCGTAGGTCCAGTTGGTTGCCGTAACGCCCGGGATAACAATGCCAAACATGCCGCTGCGTTCAATGAGTTCGCGCGACCAGGCAGTCTTATCCACCACAATGGCTATGCGTGGTGGCTCAAACTCAACGGGCATTGACCATGCTGCTGCCATCACATTACGGCGTTCTGTCGTCGAGTCCCGACTGGTAATCAAAATGGTTGGGCCGTGATTCAACAGCCGACTGGCATGATGCAATTCAACTGGATGAAAATGACTCATGGCGACTCCTCTGAAAGATAAAAACAGCGTCATAATTAACGGTATTAGCGATTTTGTCATCCCACAACAAGACCCAGCGCACAAAATCGCCGGCGTAAAATTAAAAATGCGTTATAAGTACAACATTGAACAAACAGGAACGCTATATGACGCCTTTTTTAAAAGCCTATTTTTCCCGTATTGGCTGGTCAGGTACGCCAGCAGTCGACATTAACACTTTGAAGAGACTGCATTTACTGCACAACGCCGCTATTCCGTTTGAAAATCTGGATGTGTTGCTACCGCGAGAGATACAGCTCGACGATCTGGCTCTGGAAGAGAAGCTGGTGAACGCTCGTCGTGGCGGGTATTGCTTTGAACAAAACGGAGTACTTGAGCGAGCACTGCGGGAGACAGGTTTTACGGTGCGCAGTTTACTCGGACGTGTGGTGCTGGCGAATCCATCAACCCTGCCGCCACGTACTCATCGCCTGCTACTGGTTGAGTTGCAGGGAGAGCAGTGGATTGCCGACGTAGGATTTGGCGGACAAACGCTGACGGCGCCTATTCGGTTGCAGGCTAACCTGGAACAGCAGACACCGCACGGTGAGTATCGCCTGATTCAGGAGGGGGAGGACTGGATCCTGCAGTTCCGACACCATGAACACTGGCAATCAATGTACCACTTTGATCTCGTCATGCAGCACCAGAGCGATTATGTGATGGGCAATTTTTGGTCAGCACACTGGCCACAATCGCATTTTCGTCATCATCTGCTGATGTGCCGCCATCTGCCGGACGGGGGTAAGCTGACGTTAACCAATTTTCACTTTACCCATTACCAGGACGGTCATGCGGTCGAGCAGATGAATGTACCCGATGTCGCCAGCCTGTATATGCTATTGCAGGAACGCTTTGATCTGGGTGTTGACGATGCAAAACACGGATTTACTGAGGCAGAACTGGCCACGGTGATGGCTGCGTTTGATACCCATCCGGAGGCAGGAAAATAGCGCGAAGCGGAATATAGCCGGATGACAGGGTAACACCTTATCCGGCTTATCTGTTTCGTCAGAGATTAATCGCCCATTCGGCATGAAACAGGATCACCGCAGCACCAGAGATAGTCACTTTTTCTGGTTGGTTATCGCGGATGGTCACCGCAATATCGACGATGCCGTCGCGTCCCAGCGCGCGACCCTGATGCCCCTGGACGCGCAATAATTTTCCGTCATGCACCATCAGATTATGATGCACCAGCCATGCTCCCATCGGACCGTTGGCATTGCCCGTCACTGGATCTTCCACAATACCGATCGCGGGTGAAAACATGCGACCATCAGTTTCGTATTTCCCAGGGCGGATCTGGAACGGGAAGAAACCGTTGCAGCCAATTTGCTGGCTGAGTGCTGTTAATGCCGACAGGTTCGGGGACAAGGCATCGATATCGACCTCTGGCTTCAGTGCGATCATTACTTTTGAATGACCAGTGGAGGCCACCTGAACAGGTACCCCTGGCAGCATATCGCTTTCAGTCAGGTGCAGGGCGCTGATGATTGCCGCACGCGTTTCGCCTTCCAACGGAGGCTCGAAAACCGGCGCACCCTGTTCCAGAGTGATACGGTGATCGCCGCCTTCAGCGTGAATTTCAACCCGATGACGACCGGCCAGAGAAGTCTGCCAGACGGTGGTATCTCCCAGACCGAGCACTTTCGCCCGCACATAGTGAGCCGCGACGGTGGCGTGTCCGCAGATGGGTACTTCGATTGTGGGGGTAAAGTAGCGAATCCGGACATCACTGTCATCGCTGGAGAGCATGAATGCCGTTTCTGAATGACGCAACTCCCGCGCGATCAGCTGCATCTGCGTATCGCTCAGGCCATCAGCATGCAATACAACCCCCGCTGAATTGCCGCGAAAAGGTTCAGAGGTAAAGGCATCGACGTGATAAATCTGTGGTTTCATTGATGTTCTCCCTGGGATGGAGAAGCATCATAGCGTGCAAAAATTCGTATGGCTAACGTATGCCCGGTTAGTGCAAGCACCACCGGGCATCGCAGAGCATTAGCGGCGAGAACGAACGATCTGATAGCGACGGGTAAAATATTCAACCGGCGCGCTCCACACATGGACCAGACGGGTGAACGGGAACAGCAGGAAGATGGTCATGCCTAATACCAGATGTACACGGAAGATCAATGCGACACCATCCAGATGCGCAGACGCGCCCCCCTGGAAGGTCACCACTGACTGTGCCCAGCCTACCAGTTTCAGCATTTCACTGCCGTCAGGATGTTGAGCGGAGAACGGTATAGTGGTCAGGCCGAGAATACACTGAATCAGCAATACGCACAGGATCAGAATATCGGCTGTGGATGAGGTGGCGCGAATTCGCGAGTTTGTCAGACGACGAACCAGCAAACCAGCTCCACCAACCAGCGTCAGCACACCACAGAGGCCCCCTGCAATCATTGCCATTTGCTGTTTGACTGCAACAGGCAGGAACCAGGCGTACATCCAGTGCGGGGTTAGCATGCCGAACAGATGACCGAAGAAGATCCCCAGAATGCCGATATGGAACAGGTTCGACCAAAGCACCATGCCGCGCTTATCGAGCATCTGGCTGGAGGAGGCGCGCCATGTATATTGCCCGTAGTCGTAGCGTAGCCAACTGCCAAGGATAAACACCGTGCCGCACAGATACGGATAGATGTCGTAAAAAAAGACGTTCAGATACTGTATCATTTCGGGCCTCCCGCACTGACGTCGACATACTGGGGGGCGACGTCCTGGCTAAAGCGTCGTTGATAGTTTTGTAACGGTGAACTGTCACAGGCAGTGGCGTTATCCTCAATGAACTTCACCTGTTCTTCTTCCCAGACCGCATCCAGCGCCTGACGGGTATCATCCCGGGATTCCGCACCCACCTGCTTGGTGACACTGTCACTTGAAAGCGGACTTCCTGCTAAAGTCAGCAGGGCGTCAAACAGCTGATACCATGGTGCCTCTCGCTGCTTCAGGCGACCGCCAAGCAACGCCAGGATTGGCGCCACATTCTGTAATCCCTCTCTGGCTTCGGCTTCAGGCAAAACGCTTAAATACTCCAGATACAATGGCAGGTGATCCGGCAGTTCCCGACAGTCGAGTTGTAGCCCCACCTTTTCGTACTGAGCCAGCAGGTCAACCATCGCCTGGCCGCGATCGCGAGATTCAGCATGCACATGTTCAAACAGCAAAAGCGAGGTGGCGCGGCCCCGGTCAAACACCTCGCACCATTCAGCTTGTTTATCGAGTAACGGAGCGTTTAGCAGTTCCGTTGTAAACCTGGTAAGCACTGGCGCATCGCTGGCGATCAGTTGTAGAGCATCGTCTTTGCATTCCCATAGCAATTCGTCCGGATACTCCATCAGCAGTCCGATAATCTTAAGGATTTGCATTATTCACCCTCCGCTTTATCGCGCACTTCGGTGATATCGATAGCATCAATGCGGCTGCTGTTGAACAGGTTGAATTTGGTGTCGGAACCGTGACAGCCGTCGCCAAAGGTAAAGCCGCAGCCGTTTTTCTCCGGGAAGGCATCGCGAGCCATTTCACGGTGGCTGGTTGGGATCACGAAGCGGTCTTCATAGTTAGCAATAGCCAGATAGCGATACATCTCTTCGACCTGCTCAACGCTTAAACCCACTTCTTCAATAGCGCGGGTATCCGTTACGCCTTCTACTGTTTGCGAACGCATATAGTGACGCATTGCCATCATACGTTTCAGCGCGCGCAGTACCGGGCCGGTATCTCCGGCGCTGAGCATATTGGCAAGGTACTGCACCGGAATACGCAGCGACTCGACGGCCGGCAGAATATTGCCATTGTGCGGCAGGCCACCGGCGTCTGCGACTGACTGAATCGGTGACAACGGCGGCACATACCAGACCATCGGCAGGGTGCGGTATTCAGGGTGCAGCGGCAGTGCCAGCTTCCAGTCCATCGCCATTTTGTAGACCGGTGACCGCTGGGCCGCCTCGATGACGTTGTGTGGGATCCCCTGTTTCAGTGCTTCCTCAATTACCGCCGGATCGTTAGGGTTGAGGAACACATCGCACTGGCGTTCATAGAGATCGGTCTCATGTTCAGTGCTAGCCGCCTCTTCAATACGGTCTGCGTCGTACAGCAGTACGCCGAGATAGCGAATACGTCCGACGCAGGTTTCCGAACATACCGTTGGCTGACCGGATTCAATACGTGGGTAGCAGAAAATGCATTTTTCTGACTTGCCACTCTTCCAGTTAAAGTAGATTTTTTTGTATGGGCAGCCGCTGATACACAAGCGCCAGCCGCGACATTTATCCTGGTCGATCAGCACAATGCCATCTTCTTCACGCTTGTAAATCGCGCCGCTCGGGCAGGTTGCCACGCAACTGGGGTTCAGACAGTGTTCGCACAGGCGCGGCAGATACATCATGAAGGTGTTTTCAAACTGACCGTACATTTCTTTTTGTATCGCCTTGAAGTTACGGTCACGGGCGCGTTTTTCAAATTCCCCGCCAAGCAGTTCTTCCCAGTTTGGCCCCCAGATAATTTTGTCCATTCGTTTGCCATCAATTAGCGAACGCGGGCGGGCGGTGGGCTGGTTTTTGCTCTCTGGCGCGCTATGCAAATGCTGATAGTCGTAGGTGAACGGTTCGTAGTAATCATCGATTTGCGGAATGACAGGGTTGGCGAAGATTTTAGTGATGACGCCCATCTTACCGCCCAGACGCGGTCTTATCTTACCGTTAACGTCGCGAACCCAGCCGCCTTGCCACTCGTCCTGGTCTTCCCAGTTTTTCGGATAACCAATACCCGGTTTGGTTTCGACGTTGTTGAACCACGCATATTCCATACCTTCACGTCCGGTCCAGACGTTTTTACAGGTGACGGAGCAGGTGTGGCAGCCAATGCATTTATCCAGATTAAGAACCATGCCTACCTGTGAGCGTATTTTCATTTTTTCGCCTCCTGTACCTGATCGCGACCTTCATCATCCAGCCAGTTAATATTTTTCATTTTTCGAATCATGATGAACTCATCGCGGTTAGAGCCGACCGTGCCGTAATAGTTGAAGCCGTAAGCCAGTTGCGCATAGCCGCCGATCATGTGCGTGGGTTTCGGGCACACGCGGGTCACGGAGTTATGAATGCCGCCGCGCATTCCGGTAAC
Organism: Citrobacter sp. Marseille-Q3906; assembly: GCF_916618775.1. Classification (NCBI taxonomy): domain Bacteria; kingdom Pseudomonadati; phylum Pseudomonadota; class Gammaproteobacteria; order Enterobacterales; family Enterobacteriaceae; genus Citrobacter; species Citrobacter sp. Marseille-Q3906. Next base: position 1,579,930 of record NZ_CAKAKA010000002.1, on the reverse strand, counting down.
TTCAGAGCCAGGAATATTCATGATCCGCTCCTGAGCGTGGTACATCATCGTCATCCCGGGCGGCACGCGCTGGCTAACCACCGCGCGGGCAGTCAGTGCACCGTTGGCGTTAAAGGCTTCAATCCAGTCGTTATCCTCAATACCCAGCTCTTTAGCATCGGTTTCACTGATCCAGACAATCGGACCACCGCGCGACAGCGTAAGCATCAACAGGTTTTCACTGTAGGTGGAGTGGATACCCCATTTCTGGTGTGGTGTCAGGAAGTTCAGCGCTTTTTCCGGGAAACCGTTTGGTGGAATTTCGCGCATTTCACTCACGCTGCGGGTGTCGATTGGCGGACGGTAGGCCACCAGACTCTCTCCGAAGGCGCGCATCCACGCGTGATCCTGATACAACTGCTGGCGGCCAGACAGCGTGCGCCACGGGATCAGCTCATGAACGTTGGTATAGCCGGCGTTATAAGAGACATGCTCGCTTTCAAGACCTGACCAGGTCGGGCTGGAGATAATTTTGCGCGGTTGCGCCTGAATGTCGCGAAAACGGATCTTTTCGTCTTCTTTGTTTAGCGCCAGATGCGTATGGTCACGCCCGGTCATTGCGCCCAGCGCTTGCCAGGCTTTCACCGCCACCTGACCATTCGTTTCCGGCGCAAGCGCCAGGATCACTTCGGAAGCATCCAGCGCGGTGTCAATCAGCGGGCGACCTTTTGCCGCGCCTTCACGCTTGGTGTAGTTGAGCTTGCCGAGGAAATCGACTTCCGTCTGGGTGTTCCAGGAGATACCTTTTCCGCCGTTACCCAGCTTGTCCATCAATGGCCCAAGCGATGTGAAGCGTTCGTAAGTGGCGGGGTAGTCCCGTTCCACGACGGCAATATTGGGTGCCGTTTTACCCGGAATAAGTTCGCATTCGCCTTTGCGCCAGTCCTGAATATCAAACGGTTGCGACAGTTCTGCCGGGGAGTCATGCAGCAGTGGTTGCAACACCACGTCGGTTTCTTGTCCCAGATGTCCAACACACACCTCTGAGAACACTTTGGCGATGTCCTTATAAATCTCCCAGTCGCTTTTTGATTCCCAGGCGGGATCAACCGCCGCCGACAGCGGGTGAATAAACGGATGCATATCCGAGGTGTTCATATCGTCTTTTTCATACCAGGTGGCGGTAGGCAACACGATGTCTGAAAACAGGCAGGTGCTCGACATCCGGAAATCCAGCGTCACCAACAGATCGAGCTTGCCTTCGATAGCCGCCGATTGCCACTCCACCTCTTCAGGTTTAATACCCTCGCTTGAGCCAAGCGCTTCACCCTGAATACCGCTTTCCGTACCAAGCAGATATTTGAGCATGTATTCATGCCCTTTACCTGAGGAGCCGAGCAGGTTTGAACGCCAGACGAAGAGGTTACGAGGATGGTTTTTACCGCTGTCTGGTTGCTCGCAGGCCATGCGGATATCCCCCGACTTCAGTGCCTGTGCGGTGTAATCCGCAGGTGACAAGCCTGCCTGTTCTGCCTTCGCTTTTACGGTTAACGGATTTAGGTTGAGCTGAGGCGCGGAGGGCAACCAGCCCATGCGCTCGGCGCGTACGTTGAAGTCAATCAGATGTCCGGTAAACTTCGACGCATCAGCCAGTGGGGAGAGCAGTTCCTGAGCAGTGACTTTTTCATAACGCCACTGGCTGGAGTGATTGTAGAAAAACGAGGTGCTGTTCATCTGACGCGGTGGACGGTTCCAGTCCAGTGCAAAAGCCAGGGGGAGCCAACCGGTTTGCGGACGTAGCTTTTCCTGACCAACGTAGTGCGCCCAGCCACCGCCGCTTTGACCGACACAGCCACAAAACACCAGAATGTTAATCATCCCACGGTAGTTCATGTCCATGTGATACCAGTGGTTGACGCCGGCACCGAGGATAATCATCGATCGACCGTGGGTTTTGTGTGCGGTATCCGCAAACTCCCGGGCGATTTGTTCGATATGGCGGGCTGGCACACCGGTAATTTGTTCGCCCCAGGCCGGGGTATAGGCTTTGATTTCGGTGTAATCATGAGCACTGTGAGCGTCATCCAGACCGCGATCGAGGCCGTAATTTGCCAGCACCAAATCGTAAACGCTGACTACCGGACAAAGTGTGCCATCGGCAAGCGTAAGGTGTTTAACCGGCAGCTTACGCACCAGTATCGGCTCCTGCTTGACGCTACGAAAGTGTGGGTTTTCATTACCGCCAAAATAGGGGAAGGCCACCCCGGCAACTTCGTCGTGCTGACCGAGCAACGACAAGGACAGTTCGGTTTCCGTGCCTGCAGCCAGCGCCTCGAGGTTCCACTTACCTTTTTCTCCCCAGCGAAAACCGATCGAACCGTTTGGCACCACCAGTTCACCGGCGCTGTTAAAGGCAACCGTTTTCCATTCCGGGTTATTGCTTTCACCCAGTCCATCGACGAGATCGGAGGCACGCATCATCCGGCCCGGGACATAGCTACCGTCTTCACGGGCATTCAACAGTACCAGCATCGGCATATCGGTATAACGACGGCAGTAATTCAGGAAATAGTCGCTGGGTTTGTCGAGGTGGAATTCTTTCAGGATCACGTGGCCCATCGCCATCGCCAGCGCGCTGTCGGTACCTTGCTTCGGAGCCAGCCACTGGTCGCACAGCTTGGCCACTTCCGAGTAGTCCGGCGTAATAGCAATTGTCTTGGTGCCTTTGTAGCGCACTTCCGTGAAGAAGTGTGCATCTGGCGTACGGGTCTGCGGGACGTTGGAACCCCAGGCGATAATGTAGCTGGAGTTATACCAGTCGGCGGATTCCGGTACATCGGTCTGCTCTCCCCAGGTCATCGGCGATGCGGGAGGCAAATCGCAATACCAGTCGTAGAAGCTCAGACAGGTCCCGCCGATAAGCGAGAGATAGCGCGTTCCGGCTGCGTAAGAAACCATCGACATAGCCGGAATTGGCGAAAACCCAACGACGCGATCCGGGCCGTAAGTTTTCACTGTCCAGACGTTGGCGGCAGCAATAAGCTGATTTAGCTCTTTCCAGTTTGACCGGATAAACCCACCGCGTCCACGTACCTGTTTGTAGCTCTGGCACTTTTGCGGGTCGTTCATAATGGATTCCCAGGCCAGCACAGGATCCGGCTGGCGGGAGAGGGCATCGCGCCACAGTTCAATCAGGCGTTTACGCACCAGTGGGTATTTCAGACGGTTAGCGCTATAGAGATACCAGGAATAACTTGCCCCACGAGGGCAGCCTCGTGGCTCATGGTTGGGCAGATCAGGACGGGTGCGCGGATAGTCGGTCTGCTGTGTTTCCCAGGTGACCAGTCCGTTTTTTACGTAGATTTTCCAGCTGCATGAGCCGGTGCAGTTGACGCCGTGGGTTGAGCGTACGATTTTATCGAACTGCCAGCGCTGGCGATAGCTGTCTTCCCAGTCCCGGTTGCTGTGCATCACTTGTCCGTGACCATCGGCAAACGTATCGCCCTTTTGTTTAAAGTAGCGAAAGCGATCCAACAGTTTACTCATGACATTTCTCCTGCTCCGATAATTTTGCCGACAGTGAACCGAGCTGCTGGCCTGATGAGTCGCGAGAGCGTTGCTATCAGGAAATTGTGGGCGGCTAAGGTCTTATCCGGCCGACAAAAGCATTCGATCCTGCGGTATGTACGTTGTTATTTTTTTTGTGATTTGCGGCCATAGACCAGCCAGGTCACCAGCACGCAGACGATGTAAAACACTAAAAATATTTTCATAGCGCCAACGGGAGATCCGGTCAGCGCCAGGGATGAGCCAAACGCTTTTGGGATGAAAAAACCGCCAACCGCGCCAATAGCGGAGATAAACCCAAGCGCGGCGGCGGTATCTGTTACCGCTTCACGCTGGGCCTGTTCTTCAGTGCCTCCGCGCAGTTTCACCCGGTAAATTGTGATTTTGCGAAAGATCACCGCAATCATCTGGAAGGTCGATCCGCTCCCCAGTCCTGCGGTCAGGAACAGTCCCATAAACACGAGGTAGAAGGCGGTGAAACTCCCCGATCCTGAACCGGGCAAGGTGAGAAACAGCAGGCCGCTAAACAACGCCATAAACATGAAGTTGATTAATGTCACCCGCACGCCGCCAAATTTGTCAGAAATAACGCCGCCTGCAGAACGCGCCAGAGCGCCGATAAACGGGCCGAAGAACGCCAGTTGCAGAATATTCACGTCGGGGAACTGGGTTTTTGCCAGCATGGCAAATCCTGCTGAAAAGCCGATAAATGACCCGAAGGTGGCGAGGTACAGCAGGCTTAACAGCCAAAGATGAAAGCGCTTGAGGACCGGTAACTGAGAGGCGATAGAAGCCTTTGAGCTGGCGATGTCATTCATCCCCATACCTGCCGCCAGCGTTGAGAGCAGCAGCAATGGAACCCAAATCCACGCTGCGTTAGCTAGCGACAGTAATGAGCCATCAGGCTGTGGTACGCCCTGTACGCCCAAAAAGGTAAAAATGGGCAGAAAAATAACCAGTGGCGCGATCAATTGCATTACGCTGACGCCCAGGTTACCGAGACCGCCGTTAACGCCTAACGCGCTGCCTTGTTTGGCTTTTGGGAAGAAAAAACTAATATTGCCCATGCTGGAGGCAAAGTTGGCGCCAGCAAATCCACACATCAGTGCAATAACAATAAATACGCCAAACGGAGTAGATGTGTTTTGCACGGCAAATCCGAGCCACAGACAAGGAATAACAAGAATTACAGTGCTGAAAATCGTCCAGCGGCGACCACCAAATATAGGCACCATAAAGGAGTAGGGGACGCGTAATATTGCACCAGAGAGGGAAGGTAATGCGGTTAATAAAAAGAGTTGATCGGTAGTGAAATTAAAGCCAATTTTATTTAAATTCACTGCCACGGCGCTAAATAACATCCAGACGCAGAAGGCAAGCAGCAGGCAACTTACTGATATCCAGAGGTTTCTCCGGGCTATATGTTTACCTTTATTATCCCAAAATGCGGGGTTTTCAGGTTTCCAGTCAGTTAAAAGATAACGATTATTTTTCTCATTTTGTAGTGCCATATTGTCCTCACATGCACACGTCGTTCATGAAAAAAAGAAATAGGCAGAGGAAGAGCCGCGCGAGCTCTTTTTAGAAACTATTGAAAAGTTTTAGGAATATTGACTGAAAGAATAGATAAAAAAGTGCAATAGCGCGGTGTGATGGGGAAATAACGCGTTGTTTAAGTGTTACTAATTGTAAACTTAAAAAGATGTATTGTTAACTCATCTATTAATTCAGCTAAATAGTTCCAGAGTTATCATACGATCCAGATGCCGCGTGAAGGCGGGATCGGCCATTTCCGCAATACCCAGCACATACATGCCATCAAGACCACAGACCAGACCGATTAAACGCCAGGCGACGTCAGCGGCATCCGGTGCGCAGGAAAATTCGCCGGCCTGCTGGCCGCGGATAATGATAGCCGTTGTCTCTTCGTGCCACATTCGCATCGTCAGTAGATAGGCGCTTTTGATTTCAGGATCTTTATCCGCCAGGATTTGCGCTTCGCGCCAGAGCTTGATGTAAGGCTCGAACCCACCTTCCTCGCTGCCGAGCATCGAATGCAGTCGTTCGCGAAAACTAGCGTCTTCACTCACCAGTTCAGCATCGAGCAGAGTACGAATCAGTCGAACAAAAGCCTGGGATTTGAGTTCACCAGCGGAGGTAAAGTGGTGGTGTAACTGACCAGTTGCCACGTTAGCCTCTGAGGCTATTCGTCGCACCGTCATGGCAGTAAAACCTTCTTCCAGCGCCACTCGCATGGCTGCCTGCAGGATCACTTCCCGGCGTTCATCTCGATTCAAATAGCTCATACACCCTCCAGTACCTGTGTTGTTCGCAGTCTAACAAAAAAAGTTGGACATGTGTTCAATTTTCCGTAGGATCGCCAAAGCTGGACATGTGTCCAGTTTCAGTTTGAAGGGATTTTTATGTTTCGTCAGTGGTTAACGTTAGTGATTATTGTGCTGGTCTACATCCCTGTTGCGATTGATGCAACGGTGCTGCACGTTGCCGCGCCCACGCTAAGTATGACGCTGGGTGCCAGTGGTAACGAGCTACTGTGGATCATCGATATTTATTCCCTGGTAATGGCAGGGATGGTCTTGCCGATGGGGGCTCTGGGCGATCGCATCGGTTTTAAACGCCTGCTGCTATTGGGTGGAGGGTTATTTGGTCTGGCGTCGCTGGCCGCAGCGTTTGCACCTACTGCCGGCTGGCTCATCGCCACCAGAGCGGTGCTGGCCATCGGTGCGGCGATGATCGTACCGGCGACGCTTGCCGGCATTCGTGCGACCTTTGCCGAGCAACGCCACCGCAATATGGCCCTCGGTGTCTGGGCGGCAGTGGGTTCCGGTGGTGCGGCATTTGGTCCGTTAGTCGGCGGCATGCTGCTGGAGCACTTCTACTGGGGATCTGTATTCTTAATAAATGTCCCGATTGTTCTGGTCGTGATGGCATTGACCGCGCGTTACGTTCCGCGCCAGGCAGGACGTCGCGATCAGTCGCTAAATTTCGGTCATGCGATAATGTTGATTGTCGCTATCTTGTTGCTGGTTTATAGCGCCAAAACTGCGTTAAAAGGACATATCGCGACCGGTGTGATTGTACTGACGTTGTTGGTTGGCGCCCTGTTGCTGATGCAGTTTGTTCGCATCCAGCTTGCTGCTTCGCGCCCAATGATTGATATGCGTCTATTTACGCATCGCATTATCCTTAGCGGCGTTGTGATGGCCATGACTGCGATGATAACGCTGGTAGGTTTTGAGCTGTTGATGGCTCAGGAGTTGCAGTTTGTTCACGGTTTAACACCGTATCAGGCGGGGCTGTTTATGTTGCCGGTGATGCTGGCGAGCGGATTCAGCGGACCGATCGCCGGAATGTTGGTATCACGTCTGGGATTACGCTGCGTAGCAACGGCAGGTATGGCGCTGAGCGCAGTCAGCTTTTACGGCCTGGCAATGACAGATTTCAGCTCCCAGCAGATACAAGCCTGGATTTTAATGGCCTTACTGGGTTTCAGTGCCGCCAGTGCGCTATTGGCTTCAACCGCAGCTATTATGGCGGCAGCCCCGGCTGAAAAAGCGGCAGCAGCAGGGGCGATCGAAACCATGGCCTATGAACTGGGTGCCGGACTGGGGATCGCTATTTTTGGTTTGTTGCTGAGTCGCAGTTTTTCCGCATCGATTCTGCCACCTGCCGGACTTAATCCGCAGGAACTGGAGCGCGCTTCATCATCAATGGGCGAGGCGGTGCAATTAGCGCATTCGCTTCCACCTTCCCTGAGTGACGCGTTGCTTGCAGCTGCCAGAGAAGCGTTTACCTGGTCTCACAGCGTGGCATTGAGCAGCGCTGGCAGCATGCTTATCGTGTTAGCGGTAGGGATGTGGTTCAGTCTGGCGAAGGTGAATAGTCAATAACTAGTGGGCTAGATGACAGGGGTAATCCATCTCTTCGACTTCTTTTCCACTCAGACGAGCATATTGCCCCGTCAGTCTCCAGAACGCAGGTTGTGTTTCAGTATAGATTTCTGCCGCTAAAATCAGGCGGCGGCGATCTACCTCGTTAAGTTCGAGTAACGTCCACGGAATAAAATAGCGATCGCTGTCGGTCAGCGTAAACCACAGTGGGCAGCCGCAACCTGAACAGAAAAAACGTTCTCCACGCGTTGAAGAGGGAAAGTGCGAAGGTTCGATTGACTCTGGCGACATCAGCGGATGACCACTGGCTTCCAGATACATGGCGATGCCTCCTGACCACTTCTGGCACAGCGTGCAGTGGCAGGCATAGACATCAAGCATTTCGACGTTAACGGTAAAATGACTTTGTCCGCAAAGACAACGACCTGTGAACGTCTGCACGGCATACTCCTTATGACCGAGTCTACTTCAAGAGAAAAGCCAGCCCGAAGTGGACTGGCTTTGCATTCAGACTACAACAAAATTAGAACTGGTAGTTCAGGCCAACAGCCACAACGTTGTCGGTGCTTACACCAGCAATACGAGTGAAGTTGTTGTCATCCAGCAGGTTGATTTTGTAATCAACGAAGGTGGACATGTTTTTGTTGAAGTAATAGGTAGCACCCAAGTCTACGTATTCAACCAGATCCTGGTCACCGAATACAGCGATGTCTTTACCTTTGGATTTCAGGTAAGCAACGGACGGACGCAGACCGAAGTCGAACTGGTACTGAGCAACAGCTTCAAAGTTCTGAGCTTTTTCAGCGATACCGTTAACATTGGAACCGTAGGTGGTCATGTTGCGGGTTTCAGAGTAGGTGGTTGCCAGGTAGATGTTGTTCGCATCATATTTCAGACCAGCAGCCCATACTTCAGCGTTTTCACCGTTAGCTTTGAAAATGCTGCTACGGTTGTTCTGAAGGTCGGTACGGTCAGATTTCGCATAGGTAGCACCTACGCCAAAACCTTCGTATTCGTAAGTAGTAGACAGACCAAAGCCGTCGCCGTTAGCTTCTTGTACGTTGCTACGGTCGTTTTTGCCCTGGTACTGAGCTGCGAAGTTCAGACCTTCAACCAGACCGAAGAAGTCGGTGTTACGGTAGGTTGCAACGCCGGTAGTACGGCTGGTCATGAATACGTCAGTCTGGGTCCAGGTATCACCACCGAACTCAGGCAGAACGTCGGTCCATGCGCCGATGTCGTACGCTACGCCGTAGTTACGGCCGTAGTCGAAAGAACCGTATTCAGCGAATTTCAGACCAGCGAATGCAAGACGGGTTTTATCGCTGTTAGAACCACCGGTGGATTCAGCACGGTTACCTTTGAATTCATATTCCCACTGACCAAAACCGACCAGCTGGTCATTGATCTGAGTTTCGCCTTTGAAGCCCAGACGCGCATAAGTTTTGTCACCATCGCTTCCGTTATCATCAGAGAAGTAATGCTGAGCGTGAACTTTACCGTACAGATCCAGTTTGTTTGCGTCTTTGTTATAAATCTCAGCTGCGTTTACCGCACCTGCTGCCAACAGGGAAGTCACTGCCACTGCAACTAATTTAAGTTTCATTCTAAATAATCCTTATAATTTTTTCTTGGTGTGATTCCTAAACCATTGCTAAACGAAGGTGTTCGTCAATGGCAAACCATTTTTAAATGACGTTGTGGTATGAGTTCAATAATAAGTTTCATAATATTACGGAATATTTGAATTTGTGTGATCCAGATCTACATAATACAACTGATTGTATTAGTCGATATATGTGACTTGTCTGGATATATATATTTACCTGGGGGACTATTGAGGAGCGTATGGTTTAATTAACGTTAGTTTCGGTTGTGTAATATATGCATGCGAAAGAATATTGTTCATATTGCAATACTTTCGGCTATTGATTAATAAATCACATATTTAACATTTAATTAAACAAATGCAAACATTAAATGCAAGCTAAATGAACGTTAATTATCCATAATTTGATTATAGTGTAGCCGGGTTCTGAAAGCCCAGCTTCTTTTTCAGGCGCGACGTGTTGCTAACCAGCAAAGCAAGGAACCAGCACAGACCATCAGTGCGCCTTGCCAGAACGAAAACGAAAGTGGGGCGCTGAGTAATACGGCCGCGAGTGCAGACGACAGTACCGGGGTGAAATATGAACCAACGGCCATCACCGTCACGTTGCCGTGTAAAATACCAATATTCCACGCTGCATAGGCAAATCCTAACGTTAATGCTGCGGTAAACAGCTTAATGGTCACTGGAGTGCTGAAAACCATTTCTGGTTGAGGAGTGATAAAATAATAAACCCACAAACTCGTTGCCGTAAGTAAAACGAACACGGTAATACCATTAAAACCCTTCGCATATTTATTGGTCACTGTGCAATATGTTGCCCAGATAAATGCACCGAGAAAAGCGAGGAAATAACTGAGTGGGCTGGTCGCAACATTGTTGATAATTTCACCAGGTTTGAGTCCATTATCACCACCTAATACCCAACAGACTCCGGTCAATGCGACAATTAATCCAGGGATTACCAACCAGGTTGTTTTTTGACCATTGAACAATATGGCAAACAATATTGTCAGGCTTGGCCAGAGATAATTGACCATTCCTACCTCGATAGCCTGGTGTCGGGTTGCGGCATATCCTAATGCCAGCGCCAGACATATTTCATAGCTGACAAAAAGTACGCTACCGGCGATTAAATAACGAACAGGGATTTTGCGGATATTTGGAAATCCGACAGTAAAAATAAGCAGGAGACCACTTAATGAGAAGATCATCGCGGCACCACCTGCAGGCCCGAGTCCTTCGCTAACCCCACGAATCAGTCCTACCATCGTGCTCCATAACACAATGGCAATGAGCCCAATTAACGTTGCTTTTTGTTTTGTCATGCTGAATGTCAGTCCACGGTACTGGCGAAAATGAAGCTGAAATTTATAGCACCATTACACTAAAGCACGCCAACTAATTACCTTTTGCCTAACCCCTTGGGGGTACGAAGGTTAAACAAACTGCACTATTTAGTAGCGGAACCGTTTCGTTATTGATTTGACGCAAAAAAATTATGGATATAGCTGATAGTTTCGTCGCGAAGTTGTACACGCCATCTTCCTGGTTGCCGCTTTCAGTGCAACTTGAGGATGTCAGTGTACGCATCCCTGCAAAAAAGAGGAAAGCAATGGACGTCAGCCGCAGACAATTCTTTAAAATCTGCGCGGGCGGTATGGCGGGAACAACAGTTGCTGCATTGGGTTTCGCACCCAAGATGGCACTGGCTCAGGCACGAAACTATAAACTGTTACGTGCGAAAGAGATCCGAAACACCTGCACATACTGTTCCGTAGGTTGCGGGCTATTAATGTATAGCCTGGGTGATGGAGCAAAAAACGCCAAAGAGTCGATTTACCATATCGAAGGGGATCCGGATCATCCGGTAAGCCGTGGGGCACTCTGTCCTAAGGGCGCAGGATTACTGGATTATGTGCACAGCGAGAATCGTCTGCGCTACCCGGAATATCGCGCTCCGGGCTCCGATAAATGGCAACGCATTAGCTGGGATGAAGCATTCTCCCGCATAGCAAAACTAATGAAAGCTGATCGCGACGCCAACTTTATTGAGAAGAATGAGCAGGGCGTAACGGTAAACCGCTGGCTTTCAACCGGGATGCTGTGTGCATCTGCGGCAAGTAATGAAACCGGCATGCTGACGCAAAAATTTGTGCGCTCACTCGGCATGCTGGCTGTAGACAACCAGGCGCGCGTCTGACACGGACCAACGGTAGCAAGTCTTGCTCCAACATTTGGTCGCGGTGCGATGACCAACCACTGGGTTGATATCAAAAACGCTAACGTCGTAATGGTGATGGGCGGTAATGCCGCTGAAGCACATCCGGTGGGATTCCGCTGGGCGATGGAAGCCAAAAACAACAATGATGCCACGCTGATTGTTGTCGATCCCCGTTTTACACGTACAGCCTCGGTTGCGGATATCTATGCGCCGATTCGTTCCGGTACGGACATTACGTTCCTTTCCGGCGTGTTGCTGTACCTGATTGAAAATAACAAAATCAACGCTGAATACGTTAAGCACTACACCAACGCCAGTCTGCTGGTGCGGGATGATTTTGCTTTTGAAGACGGTCTGTTCAGCGGTTACGACGCGAAAAAACGTCAATACGATAAATCGTCCTGGAACTACCAGTTCGATGAAAACGGCTACGCTAAACGTGATGAAACATTAAGCCATCCGCGCTGTGTGTGGAATCTGCTGAAACAGCACGTTTCCCGCTACACGCCTGATGTGGTGGAAAACATCTGCGGAACGCCGAAAGCCGACTTCCTGAAAGTGTGTGAAGTGCTGGCCTCCACCAGTGCAGCCGACCGTACCACGACCTTCCTGTACGCGCTGGGCTGGACGCAGCATACCGTAGGGGCGCAGAACATCCGCACCATGGCGATGATCCAGTTGCTGCTCGGTAACATGGGGATGGCCGGTGGTGGCGTAAACGCCTTACGTGGTCACTCCAATATTCAGGGGTTAACTGACTTAGGTCTGCTCTCTACCAGCCTGCCAGGCTATCTGACGCTGCCGTCAGAGAAGCAGGCGGATCTGCAAACCTATCTGGCGGCGAACACACCAAAAGCAACGCTGGCCGAACAGGTTAACTACTGGGGCAACTATCCGAAGTTCTTCGTCAGCCTGATGAAATCTTTCTACGGCAATGCAGCGCAGAAAGAGAACGACTGGGGCTTTGAGTGGCTGCCGAAGTGGGATCAGTCCTACGACGTCATCAAATACTTCAACATGATGGATAGCGGGAAAGTTACCGGCTATATCTGTCAGGGCTTTAACCCGGTTGCGTCCTTCCCGGACAAAAACAAAGTGGTTCAGTCGCTGAGCAAACTGAAATATCTGGTGATTATCGATCCGCTGGTAACTGAGACCTCAACGTTCTGGCAAAACCACGGCGATTCTAATGATGTCGATCCGGCATCGATCCAGACCGAAGTGTTCCGTCTGCCATCAACCTGCTTCGCAGAAGAAGACGGCTCAATTGCCAACTCCGGTCGCTGGCTGCAGTGGCACTGGAAAGGTCAGGACGCACCGGGCGAAGCCCGCAATGACGGAGAGATTCTGGCCGGTATTTATCATCGTCTGCGCGAGATGTATCGCACTGAAGGTGGTAAGGGCGTCGAGCCTGTGCTGAAAATGAGCTGGAACTATAAGCAACCGGACGAGCCGCATTCTGAAGAGGTGGCGAAAGAGAATAACGGCTATGCGCTGGAAGATCTTTATGATGCCAACGGCGTGCTGGTTGCGAAGAAAGGTCAGTTGCTCAACAGCTTTGCGCTCCTGCGTGATGATGGTACTACGGCATCTTCCTGCTGGATTTATACCGGTAGCTGGACTGAGCAGGGTAACCAGATGGCTAACCGCGATAATGCCGACCCGTCAGGGCTGGGTAATACGTTGGGTTGGGCATGGGCATGGCCTCTGAACCGTCGCGTACTGTATAACCGCGCCTCGGCGGATCCGCAGGGTAAACCGTGGGATCCAAAACGCATGTTGATCAAGTGGAACGGGACGAAGTGGACAGGCAACGACATCCCCGACTTCAACAACGCAGCACCGGGCAGTGGTACCAATCCGTTTATCATGCAACCGGAAGGGCTGGGTCGTCTGTTCGCCATCGATAAGCTGGCGGAAGGGCCGTTCCCGGAACACTACGAGCCGATGGAAACGCCGCTGGGAACTAACCCGCTGCACCCGAACGTTATCTCCAACCCGGCTGCGCGTCTGTACGAAGCGGATGCGTTGCGTATGGGGAATAAACAGGACTTCCCGTACGTCGGTACGACCTACCGTTTGACCGAACATTTCCACACCTGGACTAAGCATGCCTTGCTGAATGCGATTGCCCAACCAGAGCAGTTTGTGGAGATCAGCGAAACGCTGGCGGCAGCAAAAGGTATTGCCAACGGTGACTATGTGAAGGTCAGCAGCAAACGCGGATTTATTCGTGCAGTTGCGGTAGTCACGCGTCGCCTGCGCACCTTGCATGTTAATGGTCAGCAGGTCGAAACGGTGGGGATCCCAATTCACTGGGGCTTTGAAGGAGTCGCGCGTAAAGGCTTTATCGCCAACACCCTGACGCCGAATGTCGGTGATGCAAACTCGCAAACGCCGGAATACAAAGCGTTTTTAGTTAACATCGAGAAGGCGTAAGGGGGCGAACATATGTCTATGGAAACGCAGGACATCATTAAAAGGTCCGCAACAAACTCCATCACGCCGCCGCCTCAGGCACGTGATTACAAAGCAGAAGTCGCGAAACTGATCGACGTTTCCACCTGTATAGGCTGTAAAGCCTGTCAGGTGGCATGTTCAGAGTGGAACGATATCCGCGACGAAGTGGGTCATTGCGTCGGGGTGTATGACAACCCCGCCGATCTCAGCGCCAAGTCCTGGACGGTGATGCGGTTTACCGAAACTGAACAGAACGGCAAGCTGGAATGGCTGATTCGTAAAGACGGTTGCATGCACTGTGAAGATCCGGGCTGCCTGAAGGCATGCCCGTCTGCCGGAGCAATCATCCAGTACGCCAACGGGATTGTTGATTTCCAGTCAGAGCATTGTATCGGCTGCGGGTACTGTATTGCCGGGTGTCCATTTAATATTCCGCGCCTCAATAAAGAGGATAACCGCGTGTATAAATGTACGCTGTGCGTGGATCGCGTCAGCGTTGGGCAGGAACCTGCCTGCGTGAAGACCTGTCCGACCGGGGCGATACATTTCGGCACCAAGCAAGAGATGTTGGAAATGGCCGAGCAGCGTGTGGAAAAACTGAAAGCACGTGGTTTCGAACATGCTGGTGTCTACAACCCGCAGGGTGTGGGTGGAACACACGTTATGTACGTTCTGCATCACGCCAACCAGCCGGAGTTGTACCACGGTTTGCCGAAGGATCCGCAGATTGATACTTCTATCAACTTGTGGAAAGGTGCGCTGAAACCGCTGGCAGCCGCCGGATTTATCGCCACCTTCGCCGGACTGATTTACCACTACATTGGTATTGGCCCGAATAAGGAAGTGGACGACGACGAGGAGGATCATCATGAGTAAGTCGAAAATGATTGTGCGCACGAAATTTATCGACCGCGCCTGTCACTGGACGGTGGTGATCTGCTTCTTCCTGGTCGCACTGTCGGGGATTTCGTTTTTCTTCCCGACGTTGCAATGGCTGACGCAAACCTTCGGTACGCCGCAGATGGGGCGCATTTTGCACCCGTTCTTCGGTCTGCTGATCTTCGTCGCGTTGATGTTCATGTTCGTTCGTTTTGTTCACCACAACATCCCGGATAAGAAAGACATTCCGTGGCTGAAAAACATTGTGGAAGTGCTGAAGGGCAATGAACACAAAGTGGCGGACGTCGGTAAGTACAATGCCGGGCAGAAAATGATGTTCTGGTCAATCATGAGCATGATTTTTGTGCTGTTGATCACCGGTATTATTATCTGGCGTCCGTACTTCGCGCAGTTCTTCCCGATGCAGGTTGTGCGCTACAGCCTGCTGATCCACGCCGCGGCAGGCATTATTTTAATGCACGCCATCCTTATCCATATGTACATGGCATTTTGGGTGAAAGGATCGATTAAAGGCATGGTCGAAGGGAAGGTCAGCCGCCGTTGGGCGAAGAAGCATCACCCGCGCTGGTATCGCGAAGTTGAACGCGAAGAGGCGAAAAAAGAGAACGAGGAAGGGTTGAAATAGCCTATTAACGTTCTGCTGATAAAAATGGCGCTACCGATGTAGCGCCATTTTTTTGCCAAAAAAACGTCATGTTTGTGTCATCTGTGAAACGTAAGGTGTTGTCTTTCCAATAATAGAGAGTAAAAGACAATGCTTCTGGTAAAAAAATTACTCGCAGTTAGCCTGTTTCTTTGTGCGTCAGCTCAGGCGCAGAACATCCTTGAATTTCCTCAGCCGGAAAATAACCCGCAAGAGTTTTATGCCGTGACCGAAATCCCAGCAGGCGGGATCATTAAATATGAAACCGATGCCAAAACCGGCTTTATTGTTGCCGATCGATTCCAGTCAATGCCGGTTGCCTATCCGGCTAACTATGGCTCACTTACCCAGTCTCTGGCGGGTGACGGTGACCCACTGGATGTTATTTTCTATACCCGTGCGCCGCTGGCACCGGGAACATTGATTAAGCTGCGTGCCATTGGCGTGTTGAAGATGATCGACGGCGGTGAGAAGGACGACAAAATTGTCGCGGTACCGGCCAGTAAAATTGACCCGACTTATGACGACATCAACGAACTGAGCGATCTGCCAAAAATCGAAGTGCAACGGCTGGAGTCATTCTTCCGCGTGTACAAAGAACTGCCGGAAGGGCGCAAGAAGGTTGAGCTAAACGGTTTTAACGACGCCGCCGCGGCGAGGCAAGAAATCAAACAGGCCTGGGATGCCTGGAAAGAGAAAAAACCTCAGCAATAATGCCATGCCGGATAGCGCAAGCTTATCCGGTCTGCTGTTGCAGCATAAAGCGTGCATTATTGAACGGTAAGCTTGCGCAGACGTGAAATATCCACGCTTTTTTTTGCTTGTGCGAGGCTCCAGGTATTTTGCAGGTTGAGCCACATTTCCGGAGAACTGCCGATCACGACAGAAAGTTTGATCGCCATTTCAGGTGTTAACGTTGCTTTTCCGGTTAACAACCGGCTTGCAGTTGAAGGTGCAATCCCCATTGCTCTGGCAAACTCGCGCAGACTGACGTTCAGCTCGTCCAACGCTTCCTGAATAATATCTCCCGGACGGGGATGATTTGCCATTTTCATCAATGATAGTCCTCGTAGTTCAGTATGTACGCGTCGCCATTGACGAATTCAAACGTAATGCGCCAGTTGCCTGAAACAGAAATTGCCCATATTCCACCACGATCGCCCGTCAGGGGATGGAGTCTATAACCGGGCATATTGATGTCTGTAACCCTGCTTGCCGCATCAATAACAGCGAGCCGGTGCCGTAATCGCCGGACATGCTCTGCCATAACGCCTGATGTTCGCCCATGAAGAAACAAGTCGCGCAATCCTTTGTGCCTGAAGTTCACGATCATTCATGCCTTCCTTGTTCCTTCTGGAGGAACGCTATCATTAGTGTTCCATTAAACGCAACATTACGGGGCGCTATTTTGTAAAATAGTGCCGTTAACGGGTTAAAAGGAAAAGCAGGTCAGGGAATATCTGGAAAGCACTACGCAGGAATAACCGGATGGTGGCTTACTGCCTTATCCAGCCTACACGAGCATTTGCACATGTAAGCCGGATAAGTTTGCTTATCCGGCAATATGTTTACTCAAGTTGTGAATTCAGTCGTTCAATCTCCTTACGCCATTGCGCCTGAAGTTGCGGCTTCTGGTGTTTTGGCTTGCGCGCGAGATCGTCGGCCAGTCGTTGTTCCAGTTCCAGAAGCTGTTCCAGTACAGCATCGCTGTCAGGACTCATTTCTGGCACCACTTTTACCCGGGTTTTACTGGCGCTTATTTCATCAGCGGTTTCCTGAATGCGTGCGCTAATCGCTTCCAGATCGTGCCATTCGCTGAGTTCACCATCATCGATAAACCAAAACCGGTTACAGCTTTGGCTGATAAGGTGACGATCATGACTGACCAGCAACACGCCACCGCTAAAGCTCTGCAGCGTTTTTGCCAGCGCCTCTTTGCCTTCCATGTCCAGATGGTTGGTCGGCTCATCAAGCATCAACAGGCTATAGCGGGCGAGTGTCAGCCCGACAAACAGCAGTCGAGAACGCTCGCCACCGCTTAACGTGCTGACTAACTGCTGGTGACGGATCCACGGAAAGCCCGCACTAATCAACGCCATCTTGCGAACATCAGGCTGTGGGGCAAACGGCTCCAGCGCATCAAACAACGAATCGTCATCCGCGAGCTGATGCAGTGTCTGGTCGTAATACCCCAGCGTGACACGAGGGTGCAACACCAGTGAACGGGACGCCATCTGCGACTGGTATTGCTGCCAGATAAGTCGTAACAGCGATGATTTTCCACAACCGTTACGGCCAACAATCGCCACGCGGTCACCGCTTTTGATTCTGATACCTTCGATAGAAAACAGCGTTGCAGCATCTGGCGCCGGCGAGACCGACAGGTGAGTCATCTCCAGCAAACGGTCTGCACGCAAAGCATCCCCCTGTAATGTTAGTGTCCACTGACTTCCTGCAGTCACTTCCGTCTGACTGTCTTTCAGGCGCAGCACCTGTTTTTCCATCTGTTTGGCTTTGCGGGACAAATCTTCGTTGTCGTAAACCCGTCCCCATGTGGCCAGCCGTTTGGCGCTGGCGGCGACCCGGTCAATCTCTTTTTGCTCAGCTTTATAGCGTAGTGCATCGCTGACGTCCCGGTCGACAAGGGCCTGGCGCGCCGCGCTACAGGGCAGATCAAAAGCGTGCAGGGTGCGATCGCGCAGGATCCAGGTTCCATGGGTAACGGCATCCAGTAACTGCGGATCGTGAGATACCACCACAAAACTACCGGACCACTTCTGTAAGAACTGCTCCAGCCATAGCAATGTCGGTAAATCCAGATGGTTACCCGGTTCATCCAGCAACAAGAGATCAGGATTACGCATCAGCGCACGCGCTAACAGCAGCCGCGTGTGCTGCCCACCACTTAGAGTTCGCGTTGTAAGATGCAAATTGTCCGGTGTAAAGCCCATTTCAGCGAGAAGCGATTCAACCCGCCACTGCTGAGCTGCGCGCTCATGTTCGGGAAGCTGGGCAAGAACCGCCTCCTGTAGCGTTAGCGGGAGAATGTCGTCCGGCAAATGTTGTTCCACGCGGGCTAGATGGCAGTGGTTGGCCTGCGCAATTAATCCGCTGGTGGGCGTAATTGTGCCATCCAGCAGTTTTAATAACGTGATTTGCCACAGCCGTTATAGCCAATTAGCCCGATGCGGTCGCCTTTTTTAAGGGTAAAGGTGAGATCGTCGAAAAGCGCGCCGAATGCCGTATCAACGTGTAAGGATTGTGCGGTTAGTAATGTGCTCATTGTTGCTTACTCAAGAGTTACAGGCGTGAAAACGCCTCGTCAAACATCGCTGACGATAACCCGGTAAGCCCGAGAGAAGGGGATTTAGAAGTTAGCTTCGCTCAAGCAGAAGTTATCGCAGCACGATACCGATAACGCTTGAGCTCTGGCGATCGCCAAATGTATGTGAAGCGATGAAACGTTCACAGTACAGCATAATTACCTCCTTTTATTTTTCAGAATGTTAATCGATGATGAAAGTGTAATCGTAAGTTATGGATTCGCGCAAGCTTTGAACACCCGGCGGCAGGCGCCGCCGGGTAAAACCGTCAAATAGAAGTACGACGGTAGTCGCGATATTCTGCCTGCCAGAAATTCTCGTCAATCGCCTGTTGCAGCGCTTCGGCAGACGTTTTCACCGCCACACCTTGCTGCTGGGCCATTTTCCCGACGGCAAACGCAATAGCGCGAGAAACGGTCTGAATATCTTTCAGCTCCGGCAACACCAGACCTTCGCCGTTCAGTACCAGTGGTGAGTACTGCGCAAGCGTCTCACTGGCAGACATCAGCATTTCATCGGTAATACGCGATGCGCCGGAGGCAATGACGCCAAGACCGATACCCGGGAAGATATAGGCGTTATTACACTGGGCAATTGGGTAGGTCTTATCTTTCCAGACTACCGGAGCAAACGGACTACCGGTGGCGACCAGGGCATTACCTTCAGTCCAGGCAATAATATCCTGCGGCGTGGCTTCCACGCGCGACGTCGGGTTAGACAGCGGCATGACGATCGGGCGCGGACAATGCTTGTGCATCTCGCGGATAATCTCTTCGGTAAACAGACCCGTTTGCCCGGAAACACCGATCAGAATGTCCGGCTTAACGTTGCGAACCACGTCGAGCAGCGACAGCACATCTTCTTGCGTATCCCAATGCTGCAGATTCTCGCGTTTTTGCACCAGTTTGGTCTGGAAGGAAAGCAGGTTCGGCATTTTGTCAGTCAGCAGACCGAAACGGTCAACCATAAATACGCGCTGGCGGGCCGCTTCTTCGCTTAATCCTTCACGCTGGATTTGTGCGATGATCTGTTCGGCAATCCCGCACCCGGCAGAGCCTGCGCCGAGGAACACAATATTTTGTTCACTCAACTGGCTTCCTGCCGCACGGCTGGCGGCAATCAGCGTCCCTACGGTTACCGCAGCGGTACCCTGAATATCATCGTTGAACGAACAAATTTCATCGCGATAGCGGTTCAGCAACGGCATGGCGTTTTTCTGTGCGAAGTCTTCGAACTGCAGCAGCACGTCCGGCCAGCGGTGCTTCACGGCCTGGATGAACTCGTCGACAAATTCGTAGTATTCATCGTCAGTAATACGCGGATTGCGCCAGCCCATATACAGCGGATCGTTCAACAGTTGCTGGTTGTTGGTACCGACATCCAGCACTACCGGCAAAGTGTAGGCCGGGCTAATGCCGCCACAGGCGGTATACAGCGACAGTTTACCGATAGGAATGCCCATCCCGCCGATACCCTGATCGCCAAGACCCAGAATACGTTCCCCGTCAGTAACGACGATGACTTTAATATTGTGGTTTGGGACGTTTTGCAGGATATCGTCCATGTTGTGGCGGTTTTGGTAAGAGATAAATACACCGCGAGAACGGCGATAGATCTCAGAAAAACGCTCACAGGCAGCACCTACCGTTGGGGTGTAGATGACGGGCATCATCTCATCAAGATGGTTATTCACCAGCCGATAGAACAGGGTTTCGTTGGTGTCCTGGATATTGCGCAGGTAGATATGTTTGTCGATTTCCGTTTTGAATCCCTGATATTGGATCCAGGCACGATCGGCTTGTTCTTCAATCGTCTCGACGACTTCCGGCAGTAACCCCAGCAGGTTGAAGTTACGTCGTTCTTCCACACTGAAAGCACTCCCTTTGTTTAGCAGGGGAAACTCCAGCAGTACCGGGCCAGCGTAAGGGATATAAAGGGAACGCAGTTTTTTAGTTTCGTTTTCCATGTCACTCACTCTTTTTTGAATAACCGTCCCTGGCACTCTTTATGATCGTATGTGGCCTGTCTGCCAGGGAAACGGGCGAAGTATAAAGCATTGTGAATGGGTTAAGGGGTTTTATAAGCAAAAACACCACTGCGGTTGCAATGGTGTTTATCTCGTTAATCCGTATGTCGTGCAGGAAATTACTTGCTGTCAGCGCGGCGTTTTCTTCCGGTTGGAGCATTGACCACGCTGGATTTGTCGCCTTCGGTTACGACTTTACGTTGATTGGAGATTTTGTGGTCCAGTCCAAGAATATGACGGGCCTGACGGTTCGATTTCATTCTAACTCCTTAATCCTGTTACTGGTTTCAAGGGCGAGTCCGCGTAAGATCGGACGAAATACAACCTGATAGAAAGCCGATGTATAAAAAAACGGCTTTCTGGATGGTCGGTCATTTTCTCTGAAAGGTCAATGCTTAAGCAGGGAATGCAGAACATTCCAATCTGACACATGCTTTTGCCTCAGCGTCCTATACTTGTAACTCCGACGACAACACAGGAGAGCAGTAATGACTATCCATAAGAAAGGTCAGGCGCACTGGGAAGGCGACATTAAGCGTGGGAAAGGAACCGTGTCTACCGAAAGTGGGGTGCTGAACCAGCAACCCTATGGGTTTAATACGCGATTCGAAGGCGCGAAAGGCACCAACCCGGAAGAACTGATTGGCGCTGCACATGCTGCCTGCTTCTCAATGGCGCTTTCGTTAATGCTGGGCGAAGCGGGTTTTACGCCAGACGCTATTGATACCACTGCCGATGTTTCTCTGGATAAAGTGGATGCGGGTTTTGCGATAACCAAAGTGGCATTACACAGTGAGGTTGCCGTGCCAGGGATCGATGCAGCAACATTTGACGGCATCATCCAGAAGGCGAAAGCCGGATGTCCGGTGTCACAGGTTCTGAACGCAGAAATTACCCTGGATTATCAGTTGAAGTCCTGACGGATGCAGGCCGGATGCGACGCCGCATCCGGCATACATAACTTACTGTGCCACCCAACCGCCATCCATATTCCATGCCACACCGCGAACCTGCGCCGCAGCATCTGAACACAAGAACAGCGCGAGCTCACCCAGTTGTTCGGGCGTGACAAACTCACGTGAAGGCTGCTTCTCCGCGAGCAGCGCGTTACGTGCCGCTTCCGGATCTGCGCCTTCGGCAATGCGCTTGTCTATCTGCTGTTGTACCAGCGGGGTCAGGACCCAACCAGGGCACAGCGCATTACAGGTTACGCCAGTCTGCGCCGTTTCCAGTCCTATGGTTTTGGTTAGACCGACTACGCCGTGCTTCGCCGCGACGTAGGCCGATTTTTCTTTTGAGGCCACCAGCCCATGCACCGAGGCGATATTAATAATGCGTCCCCAGTTGCGTTCACGCATACCGGGAAGCGCCAGGCGCGTAGTGTGAAAAACGGAGGACAGGTTGATGGCAATGATTGCATTCCATTTGTCTACAGGGAATGTCTCGACCGGTGAGACATATTGGATCCCGGCGTTATTGACCAGAATATCCACGCCGCCAAACTCGCTTTCGGCGTAGTGCATCATCGCGGCAATTTGCGCTTCATCGCTGAGATCAGCACCATGATACCCTGGTGTTTTGCCATACTGCGCCACGGCGTCTTTTGCCGCCTCAACATCACCAAAGCCGTTGAGAATCAAAGTGGCCCCGGCTTTCGCCAGAACCTGCGCAATACCTAATCCAATACCGCTGGTCGATCCGGTAACCAGGGCTGTTTTTCCCGTTAAGTTCATGGTGATTCTCCTTAAACAATTCCGGTGGTGTAGAAGACGCCGATCACAAACAGCACGGCCAGACTTTTGATCACGGTGATGGCGAAGATCCCGCCATACGCCTGGCGATGGCTCAAGCCTGTGATGGCCAGCAGCGTAATTACCGCGCCGTTATGCGGCAGGGTATCCATGCCACCGCTGGCCATAGAGGCGACGCGGTGAAAGACTTCCAACGGAATGTTGGCAGCATGTGCGGCAGCGATAAAGGTGTCTGACATTGCCGCTAATGCAATGCTCATCCCGCCGGATGCCGAGCCGGTGATCCCGGCGAGGGTGGTGATACTGATGGCTTCATTGAGCAGTGGATCAGGAATGGCCGCCAGCGCTTTGGACAACACCAGAAAACCAGGCAGGGCGGCGATCACCGCGCCAAAACCGTATTCTGATGCGGTATTCATTGCCGCCAGAATCGCGCCGCCGACAGCCGTTCTGCTTCCTTCGGCGAGGCGGCCTTTGATGTTGCGATAACCAAAAATCACTACTAACAGGATCCCTGAAATCAGCGCGGCCTCTACTGCCCAGATAGCGGTAATTTTCCCGACTTCAGTCGTGATTGGCTTGGCCAGGCCAGGAAGCTCCAGCTGATGACTGGTGCCATACCAGACCGGGATCCAACGGGTAAACAGCAGGTTAAATACACCCACCAGAATCAGCGGGGAAATCGCAATGACTGGATTAGGCAGGTTAATGTTATCCGGTGTTTCCGGTTCGTTAAGCAGCTCGGTGCCATAGCCTTCGTTCTTTGCCTGTGCTTTGCGCCGCTGGCGCTCGAGATAGACCAGGCCGACAAAGATGATAAATAGCGAACCTATGAGCCCCAGCCAGGGTGCGGCCCAGGCGTTAGTACCAAAAAAGCTGGTCGGGATAATATTCTGGATCTGCGGCGTACCGGGCAAAGCATCCATAGTGAATGAGAATGCGCCCAGCGCGACGGTTGCCGGGATCAGACGCTTGGGAATATTGCTCTGACGGAACAACTCAGCCGCAAACGGATACACCGCAAAGGCCACTACGAACAGCGACACACCGCCGTAAGTCAGCAACGCACACACCAGTACAATCACCGGAATGGCGTGACGACGGCCCAGAATGTTGATCGCGGCGGCGACGATAGATCGGGAAAAACCAGATAACTCGATTAACTTGCCAAATACTGCTCCCAGTAAGAACACCGGGAAGTAAAGCTTCACAAAACCGACCATTTTTTCCATAAACAGGCCGGTAAAGGCGGGGCCGACGGCGCTCGGTTCGGTGAGCAGGACAGCGCCTAATGCCGCGATGGGGGCAAACAGGATGACACTGTATCCGCGATAGGCTGCCAGCATCAGCAGGCCCAATGCTGCCAGGGCGATTAATACACTCATCATGACTCCTTATTATTATAGTGGGGTACAGAAAGAGACGTTATGGCTTCAGCGCAAAGCGCAGCTGATGTTCCCGGCGTTTCTGGATGTACTCCTTGCGCGAATCATCCCAGCGATAGAATCCCTGACCGCTGCGCAAACCGGTATCACCGCGGGCAACCTTGTCAGCGACAAGTGACATCATGTCACTGCCGGTGGCCAGTTCCGGTAGCAGGTGACGACAAATGTCCTGCACGGTGGACAGCCCGGTCATATCTGCGGCTTCCAGCGGACCGACCATCGCATAGCGGCGTCCGAGTGAGGCTCGCATTACCTGATCCACTACCTCTGCGCTGGCAATGCCGCTCTTGACGATATGCAGCGCTTCACGCAGTAAGGCAAACTGCAGGCGGTTGCCGACAAAACCTGGCGCAGCACGATCGAGTACCACAGCCTCAAGCTGCATCGAGACCAGCAGTTGTTGTAATTCGCTGAGATATTCTGTCCTGGTTGCCGAGCCAGGAACGATTTCAACTAAGGGAATAAAGTGTGGTGGGTGCCAGAAATGGGCGATCAGCAATCGCTCCGGGTGATTAAGGTTCTCTGCCAGGGTATCGGGCGGCAGGCCACTGGTGTTACTGGCAATAATGGCATCTGGTGCTATTAGTGCTTCCAGTTGCGCATACAACGCATGCTTGAGTTCAATCCGTTCAGGGATAGCCTCAATCAGTAATCCCGATGCGGCGATATCCTGTAGAGAGGTAGTTCCGTGCAACCGGCTGAGAACCTGCTCTTTGTCATCGGCGGGAAACTGGTCGGTCGCAATCAACTCATCCAGTATGCCGTTGGCAACAGCGGTAATTTCATTAATCCTGCTGTTATCAGTATCGAAAAGCCAGACATCATGGGAAAAACGGGCGAAGTGGGTAGCGATGCCGACACCCATTAAACCGGCACCCAATACGCTGATGTGATTAGTCTGCATGCTGTGCTCCTGTCGGACGTTCAACCGTCAGCGCCACACCCTGACCACCGCCGACGCACAGCGTCGCCAGACCTTTGGTCGCATTGCGGCGAGTCATTTCGTGCAGAAGGGTTACCAGAATGCGGCACCCGGATGTGCCAATCGGGTGACCAAGCGCAATTGCGCCACCGTTGACGTTCACTTTGTTGCTATCCCAGTTCAGGGATTCGCCGACTGCCAACGCCTGCGCGGCAAATGCTTCGTTGGCTTCGATAAGATCCACGTCATCCAGCGTCCAGCCTGCGCGTTTCAAACACTGCAACGATGCCTCGACCGGACCAATACCCATGATTGACGGATCAACGCCCGAAACGGCATAGCCAGTAACCCTGGCAAGAATCGGAAGGTTCAGTTGCGCGGCTTTGGCTGCACTCATCAGCATCACCGCCGCCGCACCGTCGTTTAAGGATGACGCATTGCCTGCCGTCACCGTGCCATTACCGGGACGAAAAGCCGGTTTAAGCTGCGCCAGTTTGTCGGCCTGGGTATTCGGGCGAGGCTGCTCATCGCTATCTACCAGACGCGGTGTGTTTTTTCCTTGCGGGACGCTGACCGGGGTAATTTCTGCGGTGAAACGACCAGCCTCGATAGCCGCCGCTGCTTTCTGCTGGGAGAGCAGGGCAAAGGCATCTTGCTGCTCACGGCTGATGGCAAATTTATCGGCCAGGTTTTCAGCAGTAATCCCCATGTGATAGTCATTGAACGCATCCCACAGTCCGTCATGCACCACGCTGTCTTTCAGGCTGGCATGGCCGAGACGTAAACCTGCACGAGCGCCATCGAGAAAATAAGGGGCATTACTCATGCTTTCCTGGCCTCCGGCGATCACGATTTCCGCATCGCCACAGCGTATGGCCTGTACAGCCTGATGTACCGCTTTCAAACCTGAGCCGCACAGCAGATTAATGGTTATCGCGGGCGTGGTAACCGGCAATCCGGCGCGTAACGCAGTCTGCCTGGCCGGATTCTGACCGCAACCTGCGGTCAGTACCTGGCCGAGGATAACTTCGTCAATCTGATCTGGCGCTACGCCGGTTTTCTCCAGCAGGGCACGAATGACGACGGTCCCTAGATCAACGGCAGAAAGCGGAGCCAGCGCGCCATGAAAACTGCCAATCGGCGTACGTGTTGCTGCGACAATAACAACATCCTGCATGGTCAGTTCCTCAGTTAAATTGCATTTCAGGCACGTGATCGGGGACGACCAGTTTGCCTGCGGTTCTGGCGACAATGTCGTCCACGCTGACGCCAGGGGCACGCTCGCGCAGAATGAACGCGCCGTCAGCGATTTCCAGCAGAGCCAGGTCGGTCAGCACGCGTTTAATACAGGCAACGCCGGTCAGCGGCAGGGTACAGGCAGGAAGCAGCTTGGATTCGCCACTTTTGGAAGCATGCGTCATCACGACAATGATGTTTTCTGCGCCAGCCACCAGATCCATCGCGCCGCCCATGCCTTTCACCATTTTTCCGGGGATCATCCATGACGCAATATTGCCGTTGGTATCCACTTCAAATGCACCGAGCACCGTCAGGTCGACATGACCGCCGCGGATCATGGCGAAGGATTGCGCCGAGTCGAAAATCGCCGCGCCTTTACGCGCCGTAACAGTCTGTTTCCCGGCATTGATCATGTCGGCATCCAGTTCATCTTCGGTGGGAAACGGCCCCATCCCGAGCAGACCATTCTCCGATTGCAGCATCACGTCCATACCGTCGGGGATGTAATTCGCTACCAGGGTCGGAATACCAATACCCAGATTGACGTAATAGCCGTCGCGCAGCTCGCGGGCGACACGCATCGCCATTTGTTCACGCGTTAACATGGTCAGGCTCCTTTGTGCCGTAGGGTGCGTTGCTCAATGCGTTTTTCAAACTTGCCCTGAATAATGCGGTTAACAAAAATTCCGGGGGTGTGAATTGCCGCGGGATCCAGCTCTCCGGGAGGAACAATCTCTTCAACTTCGACGACCGTGATGCGCCCGGCAGCCGCCATCAACGGATTAAAATTCTGTGCGGTATGGCGGTATATAACGTTGCCGTACCAGTCGGCTTTCCAGCCTTTTACCAGCGCGAAATCTCCGGTTATCGCCTGTTCCATGATGTACGGACGTCCGGCAAACTCGCGAACTTCTTTACCTTCAGCCACGGGAGTGCCGTATCCGGTTGCGGTGAAGAAAGCCGGGATCCCCGCGCCGCCCGCGCGTAACTGCTCTGCCAGCGTACCCTGTGGCGTCAGAATCGCTTCCAGCTCACCGCTGAGTACCTGCTTCTCAAACAGCGCATTTTCACCAACGTAGGAAGCCACCACTTTGCGTACCTGGCGGGTTTCGAGCAGTACGCCGAGGCCAAAACCATCTACGCCACAGTTGTTAGAAACGACCGTGAGTCCCTGAACCTCCCGACGACGAACTTCAGCGATCAGATTCTCGGGAATACCACATAAGCCAAACCCGCCAGCCAGCAGCGTCATGTTATCGGTCAGTCCTTCCAGCGCCTCTTGCCAGGTGGCGACCCGTTTATCCAGTCCAGCCATACACTTGCCCCTCCAGTTGTCCTTGCCGACATCATTGGGGGTGAAAAATGATTTGTTAATTTTAAATTTGTGACTCACTCATTGGGTTTTTTTATCAATTTAATGTTAATTAAAGGTATTCAACAAGTTAAGGGAATGAGAAATGAGAATGAGCATCAAACAGTTACGCGCGTTTTTAGCGGTAGCTCACACTCTGAATTTTGCTCATGCCAGCGAACGGCTGAATATGTCACAGCCAGCCTTAAGTCTGGCGATTAAAGGACTGGAGGATTCGCTGGGAGGAGCTTTACTGCTGAGAACTACCCGTAAAGTGACCCTGACGCAGGAGGGAGAAACACTACTAACGATGGGGCGGCAACTGCTTGCAGACTGGGAAAATACGGAAGAAGCGATGCGTCAGCGCTTTACGCTGCAACGTGGCAAAATTTCTATTGCGGCAATGCCATCGTTTGCCACTAATGTGCTGCCACCGGTACTCAAAACCTTTCGTGACTGTTATGGCGGTATCAATGTGACGGTTCACGATGTTATTAACGAGCAGGTCATCGAAATGGTGAGTGAAGGGCGGGTGGAAATGGGGATCGCCTTCGAACCGGACTATTCAGGTCACCTCCATTTCACGCCGCTCGGTATGGACAGGTTTATCGCTATTGTGCCTCCGACGTGTCGGCTTGCAGGCCGGGAGCGAATTACATGGAAGGAACTGCTGACGCTGGATTTCATTACACTGCAACGACCTTCAGCCGTACGTCTGATGCTGGAAGAACAACTGGTACAAAGTGGTCATTCGCTGGAGGTTGCACTGGAGAGCCATCAACTGGTGACCATCGGACGACTGGTGGCGAACGGACTAGGCGGCAGCGCAGTACCCGCGCTCTGCCGCACGCAGATGACCGAACTTGGCGCAACCTGTATTGAGCTGGACAGCCCGGTTATACAACGACGCATCGGCATTCTTCGCTCTGCGCATCATAAATTGTCGACGGCTTCCGAGGTGTTAGTGGACTCG
Source organism: Citrobacter sp. Marseille-Q3906 (assembly GCF_916618775.1). Classification (NCBI taxonomy): domain Bacteria; kingdom Pseudomonadati; phylum Pseudomonadota; class Gammaproteobacteria; order Enterobacterales; family Enterobacteriaceae; genus Citrobacter; species Citrobacter sp. Marseille-Q3906. The sequence continues at coordinate 1,551,607 of NZ_CAKAKA010000002.1, read as the reverse complement.
CTGAAAAAAGCGTACCGTGCCTGATATTGTTGTCAGGCATGATACGCGTGGTGGATCTTATGTGGCCCGCCAGCAGCGGACTTCACTTCCGCTTTCACTTTTGAGCAATGACTGCTTCTGTTCACACCCGCTGGTTGCAAGCGGGCACCGGTCGCGGAAATAACATCCCTGGGGTAAGGTACGATTTCCCGGCAGTTCGGTTTTACGTAATAGCAAATCTTCTGCCAGTGGCGCGCCCGTTTTAGGAACTGAATCCAGCAATAAACGGGTGTAAGGGTGGGCCGGATGCGTCAAAACCTGCTGCGCGTCGCCCAGTTCGACAATTTGCCCAAGGTACATTACCGCTACCCGGTCGCTCATATGCCGGATAACTGACACGTTATGTGATATCAGCACAAAGGTCAGCTTTCTGCGCGCCTGTAGGGATACCAGCAGGTTAAGAATTTGCGCTTGTACGGAGATATCCAGCGCCGAGGTGGGTTCATCGAGCACGATCACATCCGGCTTTGATGATAATGCCCTGGCAATGGCAATACGCTGACGCTGTCCACCGGAAAACGCGTGGGGCAGACGGTCCAGATATTCAGGACGGATGCCAACCTGCTGGGCTAAATCTTCGGCAAGCGCGCGACGTTCTCGTTCGGGACTACGTTTCTGGATCCATACCGGTTCAGTAATGATTCGCCAGACGGGCAGGCGAGGATCCAGCGACGAAAGCGGGTCCTGAAACACCATTTGCATACCGCTGCTTGCGCCAGTTTGTTGCTCCTCGCTGCGGATATATTGCCCCTGAGTCGGCTTGAGCATACCCATTAACAACTGCGCCAGAGTGCTTTTCCCACAGCCTGATTCGCCGACAATACCCAGCGTTTCACCCTGACGGATCTGTAAGTCCATACCGTTGAGCGCATGCACGCGTTCAGTCACCTTACCAAGCCAGTTTTTACGGGCGGGAAAGTTGACATGGACATCCTGTAGTGCCAGTAAAATGTCAGACATGCGTTGCCTCCAGTTGCGGATACCAGCAGGCGGATTGCTGATCTGATAGCCCCTGACTGCGTAACGCAGGGTTCTCATCACACCGTGATCCCGCAGCAAAACAGCGCTCACGGAATGCACATCCTGCGGGTAAACAGGTCAGGTTTGGTACCGTCCCCGGAATAGCGGGTAACAGGGTGCGTGGTTGGCCGTGTTCCGGCGCACATTTCAGCAGACCAATGGAGTAGGGATGTGTTGGATGCTGAATGACGGTTTGCGTCGGGCCGCTTTCGATGACACTTCCGGCGTACATGACGTACAACCTGTCGCACAGTTGCGATACCACCGCCATATCATGGCTGATAAACAGCACAGCCGTGCCGCTGGCCCGCGCTTTATGCCTGAGCAAACGCAGCACTTGCAGTTGTACCGTCACATCCAGCGCTGTCGTTGGTTCATCAGCGATAATCAGATCCGGTTCGCAGGAAAAGGCCAGCGCAATCATCACGCGCTGGCGCATTCCACCGGACAGCTCAAACGGGAAGCGCGACATCACTTCAGGGGCGTCCGGGATTTGCATTTCCTCCAGTAAAGCGATGGCTTTCTGGCGGGCATCACCACGACTGACTGATTGATGATGACGGATCACTTCCACCATTTGCTGGCCGATACGCCGGGTCGGATTCAGCGCCGTCATTGGCTCCTGGAAAATCATCGCCACGCGCTCACCACGCCATTTACGCATTTGCTTCTCAGTGGCGTTCAGAACATCTTCACCGAGCAGCGACACGCGTCCCTGATGAATTCGATAACTTCCCTCCGGCAGCAGGCGCATGGCGAGCATGGCTGTCACTGATTTACCAGAGCCGGACTCACCGACCACGCCGACAATCTCCCCGCGGTTGATATGTAGCGAGACATGGTTTAGTGCATGAACGTCTGCTTTATAACCGGGGAAGCTCAGGTGTAAATTCTCAATTTCCAGTACAGGCCGTGTCATGACTGTTTTCCTCCGGCTTTCGGGTCCAGCAGATCGCGGATACCGTCGCCAAAGAGATTAAAACCGACGGCAGTAATCAATATGGCGGCTCCGGGGAATGCGCAATACCACCATTGATCAAGTACATAGTTGCGACCTATCGCCACCATCGCCCCCCATTCTGCGCTGGGCTGTTGCGCCCCCAAACCGATAAACCCAAGCGTGGCAGCCATCAGGATCGCACTACCTATGTCCAGCGACGCCTGCACGATAAGGGGCGGCAGCGAATTGCGTAATATATGCCAGCTAATCAGATGCCAGCGTGATGCGCCGTAAGTGCGGGCGGCCTGCACATAAGTAAACTGGCGAACCACCAACGTTTGCCCACGGGCCAGTCGGACATAGAAAGGGATACGTACAATCGCAATCGCCAGCATCGCGTTAAACAGGCTGGGTCCCAGGGCGGCGGCCAGCGCCATCGTCAGCACCAGCGAAGGGATCGACAGCATGACATCCATGATGCGCATGATAATCGCATCAGCACGTCCACCCATCACACCCGACAGGCAGCCAACCAGCGAACCGACGCCTCCGGCAATACCCACCACGACCAGTCCGGCGACGATCGATTGCTGGCTTCCCACCAGTACGCGACTGAACAAATCACGGCCCACCTCATCGGTACCAAACCAGTGTGCTGCAGACGGGGGAAGCAGACGTGCAGTCAGGTCGATTGCATTGGGATCGTGAGGCGTGATCCACGGCGACAACACCATCATCAGCAGCATCAACACAATGATCGCGCCACCAATCAGCGTTAGCGGACTGCTTTTCATCATCCAGAACAGTTTTGCCCAGTCAACGCGCTGGCGCGCTGGCGGGGATGGGGCTGGTGTTTCTTGCGTAAGCATCATTCAGCGCCTCCTCGTCCGATTCGCGGATCAATCCACAAATACAGTAAATCCACCACCAGATTCACCAGTACGTAAGCCAAAGAAACCACAACGGCAAATCCCATTACCGCCGGGAAATCAAGCGCCTGAATAGAGGTCACCACCCAGGCCCCCATTCCCGGCCACGCAAAAACCGTTTCGGTTAGTACTGCGCCGTAGAGCAGATCGCCCAGCGCGAGGCCAAGAACGGTTATTGATGGAATAAGGGCATTGGGCAGTGCATAACACAAAATGATGTACCAGCCCGGTAAACCACTGGCGCGGGCGGTGCGAATATAATCTTCGCTAAGCTGTTCCAGCATGGCTGAGCGAATTTGACGGGCGACAATCCCCAGATGTACAAAAGCCAGCGTCAGAGACGGCAGGATCAGGTGCTGGAGAGCATTGAAAAAGACCTCGCCATTACCTTCGAGAAGTGCGTCTATCAGGTAGAACCCGGTAACGTGCGTGGGGGGATCCAGCCAGTCATCCAGTCGTCCGCCACCGGGCAAAATCTGCAGATGGCCGTAAAACAGTACGATGACGCCCAGACCCAACCAGAACGCGGGTGTTGATATGCCGGTGATAGCCATCAGGCGTACGATATGGTCGAGCCAGCGGTTACGCCAGACAGCCGATAAAATGCCCAGCGGGATGCCAATAATGAGCGCCAGCAGCAGAGAGCAGAAAGCCAGCTCAAGCGTGGCGGGGAAAAAGACGCGCAGTTCATCCATTACCGGACGCCCGGTACGGATAGATGTCCCTAAATCCCCCTGAAAAATATCGCTGACGTAGCGAAAAAATTGTACATACAGCGGCTGATTCAACCCTAATTGCTGGCGAATATTTTCGACAATTTCATCGCTGGCGCGATCGCCTGCCAGCAGCCGCGCGGGGTCACCTGGGATCAGGTGCGAAATAATAAAAGTGATCACACAAACACCGGTGACCACCAGGATAAGTCCCCAGCAGCGCTGGCGTAAAATGCTCCAGAAAGTCATTGGCTTCCCCTTGCGGAGCCAATTTGGCTCCGCATAAACGTGGCTTATTTACTCATGGTGGAGATATTGAAGACCTGTTCCAGCATGGGGTTGAATACAAATCCTTTGACGTCTTTGTTCATCGCCAGTTGGTAGTTTTTCTGGAATAAATAGACGTAGGCAGCTTCATCAATAACGATGTTTTGCGCCTGCTGATAATCCTTCGTTCTGGCGACCTGATCGGTGGTTGCCAGCGCGCTCTGGAGCAGCTTATCGACCTCGCTGTTTTCATAGAATGAACGGTTGCCCGGTAAACCTTTCTTATCTGACTCAAACCAGTAGTTCATGAACATGTACGGATCAGCGAAGTCCGGGCTCCAGTTGCCGATAGCAATGTCGTAATCTCCTTTGCCTACACGGTCACGCATGGTGGCATTCGCCAGCTTTTCGAGCTTCACTTTTATACCCAGCTTGCCGAGGCTGGCTTGTGTGGCGAGGGCAATTGGCTCCCAGTTAGGGTCATTATCAGAGTAGAGAAAACTCAGACTGTCGGGCTTCGTCGCAACTTTATCCCACTCGGCTTTTGCTTTGGCTTCGTCAAAATTGTACTGCATCGCCTTTTCATCAAAGCCCCACATGCCTTCGGGGATCGGGCCGCGCATCTGTTTACCGTTGCCGCTCAAAATGCCTTTCACCATGCCCTTATAATCAGTTGACCAGGAGATAGCACGGCGCAAGTCCACCTGATTGAGCGGCGCTTTACTGTTGTTCAGATACAGATAGGTGACACGCAGAGAAGGGTAATCCGCCACGTTGACCTTTCCTTCCTGTTTTAAGGCGGAAAGCTGGTCAACGGGCAACGCATCGGCAATGTCGATATCGCCGCGCGACAATTGCAACCGGCGGGAAGCGCTCTCACCGATGATTTTTACTGATACGCGTTTAAACGCTGGCTTGGGACCCGGATAGTGGGGATTCGGAACCAGTACCAGTTGCTGCCCTTTTTGCCAGCTCTTCAACATGAAGGGACCGGAACCCGCTGTGTTTTGCGCCAGGAACCCACGGGCATCATCAGCGGCGTGCTCTTTTAAGATAACCGGGTTGATAATCGACGCGCCGTCATTCGCCAGCGTATAGAGGAATGGCGCGAACGGCTGGCTGAGGATAAATTTCACCGTACTGGCATCAATGGCTTCAATCTTCAGATCTTTCGGGAATGCCTCAGCAGGTCCCTGACCAATTTTGAGTAAACGCTCAAAGGATTGCTTCACCGCCTCAGCCGTAACGGGAGTACCGTCGGCAAATTTAGCGTCGTTTTTCAGGGTAAACGTCCACTCTTTATGATCGTCAGATGCTTTCCAGTTGCTGGCCAAATCACCTTCAACCTCTGTGGAACCTTTGCCACCTGCTGTTTTGTACTGGACCAGACGCTGATAAGAGGGATAGGTGACCGTCCAGTCGTTGTTATCTATCGTCACGGCGGGATCCAGCGTTTGTGGGTCGGCTGCTTTACCAATGACCAGCATGTCCTTAGGTACGGCGGCCTGGGCGGCGGGCAAGGCCACCGACAGTGCGACGGCAATCAGAGCGGGGCGAAAAAACGATCTCAATGCAGGTGTAGTCTTCATAACCAGGCTCCAGAATCAAAGGGGATGTTGTGTTGTTATTTGTGGGGCAGTAAAACAGGAAAAATAATCATCAAGCAGCGGATAGCGTGCGGCATTGGGCAATTCAAAATGCCACCACTCGCTGCTTATCCCGACAAAACCGCCGCCAGACATAATGGCGTTGAGCAACAGTCGGTTACGCTGCGCTTTCGGGGGCACAGAAGGATGCCAGGCATGGGAACGATCGTGCATTTCATCAAAACCAGCTCCCATATCGAGGACATTGCCGCGTTCATCCATCAGCGTGACGTCGATGGCCGTTCCACGGCTATGATTGGAACCAATCGCCACGTCCACGACATATTGAGGATCGGGACAGGCATTCCACAGTAGCGCCTGAGCCTGCTGCGGGCGATACGCGTCGTATACCACCAGGGATAACCCCGCCAGTTGCGCAATGCTGATGCTTTTGGCCAGCCCAGCGACCGCATCGCTGTGTAACAGGCAACGCGCTTCCCGATAGATAGGCGCGCCGGTAATGTTATCGGTCGTGGCATATTTGAGATCTATATGCAGTGACGGGAATATCACTGACAGATCGACCAGTTCTGGGGTCTCTGACATAGCACGGTTCCTGTTTATTGTTCGAATTGACCAAATTGTTGTTGTAACTGACGATTGGCTTGCAGGCGCTCCGCCAGGGAGTCGCCCAGTTGCGCCACCACTGCGGAGAGTAATAAGTTGAACAGACAACTTACCGGGGCAAGGGAATCCCAGAAGTGTCCGGTGTCGGTTTTTACCTGTATTAAATCAATGGCATAGTCTCTGGCCCAGGGGCACCAGACATCGGTTATTAGTGCGATCGGGATGCCGCGTTCGCTGGCTACCCGGCAATATTGTCGCGACATTGCGGCGTAGGCACGCGTATCGGTTATCACCACATAAGGCCGTTTGAACCCTGAATTCAGCGACTCAACCCAACTTCCGGAAAGCCCTTCGGAGTAACTCACTTTTGGGCGCAGGTATTCCAGATGACTAAAAAAGGCATTGGCGATCCCTCTGGTGGACTGGATCCCGAGGATATACACGGCTTCTGCGTGGGCCAGTTGCTGTGCAATGCGTAAAAATGTTTCGCTTTGCGCCAACTGGTAAACATGGGTAATGGCGTCAATCTCAAGCAGCAGTGACTGATGTACGCGATCGGGAAGGCTTTGCTGTTGATGCCAGGAATCCAGGCGTTCATTCATTCCCCAGGGTTGATAGGGGATTAGTGGCAACTCTCGTAGACTGGTTTTGGCATCTTCCAGGTTGCGAAAACCCAGTTTGCGTAGATAGCGACCTACGGTGATGCCGCTGGTTCCTGTCGCTTTTGCGATACCATCAGCCGTCTCAAAAGGGATCTGTGCTGCGTGCGCTAACAGCCAGCCGGCAACGCGCTTTTCACTGGGCGTTAGCTGACTAAACGTCTTTTCAATACGGGCAAATAACTCAGGTTTTGATGTCATCACCGTCTCGCTGTTAGTTGTTTGTCAGATGCTGTTTCGTTGTTACTTGATTAACAATGCAGGATGCGTGCCATGTCAGCGACAACGGTACGCTGCGTTTTTTTGTTAAAAAACACTTATATTTATTAACCAATGATCAACATTTGTGCAGCGTAGTTCAGTTTTGGTGCAAAGGCAGGGGAAGTGGGGGATCAATCTGTTGATTTCGTCGGAACGATCACATTGTGCGCAACATTTTCCTCCAGACATCAGAATTAGTAATGTGAAATATAAATTTCAGCCATATCAATGATGACCATCTTTATTCTTCTAACGGTAGGGGTATTATTTTTTGCGAACTACATTAACGGTTTAAAGCGCAAGTGTAGATATTATCTATATTATAAATGGAGTACTACAATGAATAAATTCTCCCTTTCTACAGCAGGTGTTCTGGTCGCAGCGCTGTTAACCAGTGTAAGCGTCAATGCAGCAACTGATAACGCTAAAACTGAAGTGACTCCGAAAGGCATGAGCTGCCAGGAGTTTATTGATTTGAACCCGCAAACTATGGCTCCGGTTGCCTTCTGGGTACTGAATGAAGATGAAGACTTCAAAGGCGGTGACTTCGTCGACTATAACGAGACTATCACCACTGCGGTGCCTCTGACCGTTGAACTTTGCAAAAAACATCCGCAAAGTGAATTAAGCAAAATAAAAGAAGAAATCAAAAAAGAATTATCTAAATAAGATTAAGCATGTATTAAAGCCCAGCCAAAGTGCTGGGTTTTGCTATTCGTGACAACGTCACTAATTTGTTTTGTAATACTTAAGAAAACTTTATAAAGATATAAACTCCTGTGCCGATACTGGGTAAAAGTTAGCCTTTTACAGAAGGAGTTTGTATGGCCTGGTATCCTACTCGTATTTCAACGCGCTTAACCATTGGTGGCATTCTGCTGCTTGCAGTTACCACTCTGGTTATTGTTGCGATTATGCTCTGGCGCGGTCAGCCGCGCGTCGTTGAAATCAACACCGACCTGATCGAAGAAACGGGGCAAGGTTTAACCCGTCAATTGAGTACCGTTCTCTCTCGTATCGAGGGCGAAACCGTCAGCCTGTCACGGCTGGCTGAAGTTCTGCCCAACGATGAATCTTTGTATCAACGTGTCGTACCGCACCTGATTGGTGAAGATAACAATTCTATTATTACCGGCGGAGGGATTTGGCCAGAACCTGATGCGTTTACCGCTGGCGTGGAGAAGCGTAGCTTTTTCTGGGCGCGAAATGCTGAGGGTAAACTGGATTTTTCCAATGATTATAATGCAGAAGGATCTGCTGGTTATCACAATGAAAGCTGGTACCAACATGCGAAAGGTCATTCGCAAAACAGTTGCCTGTGGTCTGATGTTTATCAGGATTCAAGTTCTGGTGTAAATATGGTGACCTGTAGTATCCCGTACCAACTGTCAGGCAAGTTCGCCGGGGTGGCTACCACCGATATTCGTCTGGATAATGTCGCCACGTTTATGCAACAGCAGGGAAACAGCACTGGCGGTTATGCGTTCGTGGTGGATAAGCAAGGGCAGATCCTCTACTTCCCACAAGCTGATAATTCGAAATTTAAAACTTTCAGCGAGCTGGCGCGCAGTGCGGAATGGCTCGCGCCGGTGGAAAATGGTCTGAAGTCACTTCGCGCGGCTGACGGCGTGAAGACTATAACGCTTGAAAACGATAACGTGCTGAATACGCCATCACGGGTGATGCTGTTTCCAATGGCAGATACCGGCTGGGTTGTCGGCCTGGTGACGCCGGAATCACGTATTGTTGGTTTAGCCAAAGTGATGATGCAGGACGTGCTGGAGGTATTGATCCCTGTTATGACGATCCTGTTGGCAGGATCCTGGCTGGTGGTTCGCAGGCTGATCTCGCGTCTGGATGATACCCGCCGTGCGCTTGATGACATTGCACAAGGGGAAGGTGATCTGACCCGCCGACTGGATGTTCGCGGTAAAGATGAGATATCGGCTATCGCAGAGGCGTTTAATCTGTTTGTTGATAAAATTTCAGCCATCCTGATCACCGTCAGAAGCAGTAGCGTGGTGGTGGCAAATAATGCGGTCAGCCTCGCGGACAGCAATATGGAACTCTCTTCACGTGTGACGCAGCAGGCTGCGGCACTGGAAGAAAGCTCTGCCGCGATGGAACAACTTAATGCGACCGTTCATCAAAATGCAAGCAACACACAACTGGCAGATGAGTTATCTGATAGCACCGCGCAAACGGCTAACCGCTGCGGAGATGTCATGCAGGGAGTTATCTCTACTATGGATAATGTCAGCAACTCTTCAGGACGAATGGTGGAAATTGTCGCGGTCATCGACAGTATTGCATTCCAGACAAACATCCTTGCTTTGAATGCCGCAGTCGAGGCAGCCCGGGCAGGCGATGCGGGCAGAGGATTTGCCGTTGTTGCATCGGAAGTTCGCACGCTGGCGCAGCGCAGCGCGACAGCCGCCCAGGAGATTAAGGCGTTGATTGATGAGTCGGTTTCTCATGTTGGCAGCGGTAGTCAGCAAATCCATAATGCCGGTGAGCGTCTGGAAGAACTGGTCAATAATGTACGTCAGGTGCGGCAATTGATGGGTGAAATTCGTGTCGCAGGCGAAGAGCAGCGAAAAGGGGTTTCCGAAGTCACGCTCGCCGTTACCGAAATGGACAGCACCGTCCAGCAAAACGCATCGTTGATTGATGATGCTGCCGCACGAACTCAGGTACTGAAAGAAGAGGCGGAACAGCTGGCCACGCTGGTTTCTTCGTTCAGATTGCCCGAGCCGGTAATTGCCTGATAACGACAATAAGAACGCTCTTTCGAGGGCGTTTTTATTTTATGGCACGCCAGCATAGTTAAATCCTTTATAACGTTGCTTAATCTGCCGGATGGGCAGGCTGCTTTTGCGACCCGCCGGTTTGACCGTCAGCAGGAGATGCGTATTCCTATGCAAAGTCTGGCGGCACTTACCGGAGCCAATTACCAGATACCTGGTGCTCTCGATTACCGGAGTTTTTTACGTGCGACCCAAATTTGCACCAATGATGTCCGGGAGAAAGCAAAAGCCTTTGAACGGGGTGTCTTCAATGTGGCATTCAACAACCGGGACGATCATCCGAAAAACTTTGCTTATTTGATGTCGGCAGATGGCAACTGGACCCTGGCTCAGGCGTACGATGTTACATACTGTGAAGGACCAGGTGGCTATCATCAAATGGATATGATGGGAGAGGCGCTGGATATTGAAAGAAAACAACTCCAGAGACTTGGCGAAAAAGAAGCCGAACTATCTACCGAAAGAGTGAACGAGATTATCGACAGGGTCAGTGAGTATGCCGCGGCATGGAGTGACACAGCCAAAGACAAATTCCCTGAGCAGATCACACCGGCCACCCTGAAGACTATTCAGAAACAAATTAATGAAATTATCCGCCGCTTAACGGTGTAGCGCCAGCGACGGACAACACCTAACGCCCCCAGCGGTCGCGAATATAGGTGACCGCATCCTGGGTTTGCGGCTGGTTAAGGTAATCTTCTCTGAACAGGATCGTGCCGTTAATGTGCGGGTCAGACTCGTTTAAATCGAGCTGTTTCTTCAACTCCGGTACGCCACCTTTCACAGCCCAGTCTGGCTCTTTCGATGACCGTTCTCCGACTTTATACAGTGCTACCCCAATATACAGACGCGTATTGGTTGATTTCACGACATCAGCCCACCATTTTGCCAGCACATCATAACGCGCTGCATCGCGGGCGAAAGGCCAGTAAAGCTGTGGTGCGATGTAATCCAGCAATCCTTGTTGCACCCAACGGCGCGTATCGGCATAAGACTCATCATATGCTGCTGCACCCCGAGTGTCGGAACCTGCCGGATCGTGCGAACGGTTGCGCCATACACCTGCCGGACTGACGCCAAATTCCACTTCAGGTTTCAGTTTTTTGATAGTCTGCGAAACCTGCTCGATTAACCGTTGCGTGTTATACCGCCGCCAGTCGGCTTTAGAGTCAAATCCCTGGCCATACTTTCTGAAAGTCTGAGTGTCGTTAAGCGCAGAGCCAGGTGACTCGGTGTAGAAATAGTCATCGAACTGCACGCCATCGACGGGGTAGTTCTCAACGACTTCCGCCACGATACCGGTGATCCAGTCTCGTACTTCCGGAATGCCTGGGTCGAGTACAAAACGTTCGCCAGACGTGCGGATCCAGTCCCGGTGCAGGATATAGACGCTGGATGGATGTTGGGTCAACGTCCGGTTTAATTCTGCTACCGTTGCGGGTTTGGTGTTGACGGATACGCGATAGGGGTTAAACCAGGCATGCACTTTCATGCCGCGTTTATGCGCTTCGTCGAGCATAAACTGCAGCGGATCGTAACCAGGATCCTCACCAATATTCCCTGTCAGAGTGTCTGACCAGGGTAAGATTTTAGATTTCCAGAGCGCGGTGGCGTCCGGTTTTACCTGGAAAAAGACGGTATTGATCCCGAGGCGTTTCAGATTATCCAGCTTATCCGTCAGGGCTTTCTGCTGCTGACTAATGCGCACAGCAGGTGAACTAATGTTCACCGAGGATATCGGCGGCCAGTCCAGACGGGAAACGGTCGCCAGCCAGATGCCGCGCACGGGTTCCTGGCTGCGTTGCGGTGTTGTCACCGGAGGTTGCAGAGTGGTTTTCTTCCCGGGAGGTTCTGAAGAACAACTGCCGAGTAAAAGCATACTGCCAACGAGCGCAGCAAACCATTTTGCGTTGGATACCGGTAGCATATTGCGAGAACGGGCGATGAGTGTCGCCAGCTTTTTTTGATGATTACCTGAAAAAAAACCGGGTGCTGACATCTGATATGGCTCTTATTTCTTATTAATACGGCTGTTAGCCCAGGGATCAATAGCAGGCGCTGTGGTGTTTTTTGGGGCTACATCGTGTAAGGAATCAAGATACAGCGCTTCAACTTCAGCGCGGGCCCACGGCGTACGACGCAGGAATTTTAAACTGGATTTAACGCTCGGCTCGTTTTTAAAACAGTTGATATTAATAAGTTGGCTCAACTCAGCCCAACCAAAGCGCTCAACCAGCGCATTAACCTGCATTTCAAGCGTTACGCCATGTAAAGGGTCTTTAGATAGATGAGCATTCATATGAAGTCCAGTTCAGTAGTTCCAGATTGAGTGATTAGCGCAGCAGGCTTGCGAAGCGAAAGGTTACAAGAAAGCCGGGCAACCAGCAATGGCATAAACAGGCATGGTGCTTGCTAATGAACACCATGCCTCCTTACGCTTAATCAATACTCTTTAAATGCCAGTTCCAGGCGGGCGATCAGCGGTTTGAACAAATAGCTTAAAAATGTCCGCTCTCCGGTTTTTATCGTCACGCTGGCGGGCATCCCCGCTTTAATTTTGTAATCGCCCAACAATCGCGCACCTTCAGAAGAAACCTGCACTTCTGCAAGATAATAGGGCTGCTGAGTGGCTTCATCGATTAGTCGATCAGCCGAGATGGTCAGAACACGGGCAGGCACTGACGGCAAAAGTGCATGGTTAAGGGCAGGGAACAGAACATCCACTGTTAATCCCGGCGCCAGCTTATCAATGGCATGCACCGGTATTTTGGCATCGATTTGCATCGGTTGTCCGGCGGCGACAATATCCATCAGATGTTCGCCAGGCTGAATAACTCCTCCGACGGTACTGACTTTAACGTCCAGCACGATGCCGTTAATCGGGGAGCGAATTTCCGTGTTATCCAGCTCATGTCGGGTTGAAACCAGTTCATCTTCCAGCATGGCCACTTCTTTCTGATTCTCGGTAAGTTCAGACTCTACTTCCCGCAGATATTGATGACGCACCTGATAGGCTTTAATTTTCAATTCATTTTGTTGTGATTTGAGCCTGGCAATGTTCAGAATGTCTTCTGAGACACTACTGGATATTTCAGCGGCCTCGCGCTCAAGCACCAGCAATTGCGCTTTGGGATAATAATTTTTTTCACTCAGCGCACGAATAGCGCCTAATTCCCGGCTAATCAGATTGAACTGGCGATCGCGATAGCCTTTTATTTTATTTAAATTATCCGTTTGTCCCACCAGGCCATCGAGAGTTTCCTGAATCATCGATAATTCATCCTGGATTGTTTTACGTCGCGTATCAAAGAGTTTGGCTTGCAGGTTTCTGACATCAGCCAGACGTTTATTGCCGGAAAATTGTTGTGTCAGTGCCTCATTAAAAGCGATCGCCTCCAGACCATCTCTTTCCGCCAGTAACCGGTCTTCAATACTTTTTGCTGAAATATATTGGGCATTTAATGCGCTGAAGCGCATATCAAGCTGCATTTTATCCAGACGCACTAACACCTGGTTCTTTTTAACGACGTCACCTTCCTTAATAAAAATATCGGTTACCCGTCCGCCGCTCAGATGTTGAATTGTCTTCCTGTTGCTCGAGACCGTCACCGTGCCGTCCGCGACCACACCAGCATCAAGAGGAGCTTGTATCGCCCACAGTAAGAAGCCACCTACACCGAGGGCAATGACAATTATCCCGCGAATAATCGGCGTCCAGATATTAGTATCAACACCGGCAGCGTCAGTATGGTCAGCAATTTTGTCTTTATTTTTCATCTTCATGCCTCGCGTTTTTGTTCATTGTTGGATGAAGAAGACGTTGCAACCGGTTTTAATATATTGGCCTGCCGTAGATTGGCAAAAACCTGGTCGCGGGTACCAAATTCCTGGATGGCTCCGTCATTAAGAAGCAATACCTTATTGACCACGCCGAGTAGTGTGGGTCTGTGTGAAATAATGACGGTGGTTTGCCCTTGTGTACGCAAGGTATTAATAGCTTTGACGAGGGCGAATTCACCGGCGTCGTCAAGATTGGCATTCGGCTCATCAAGTACAATAAATGCAGGGTTATTGTAGACTGCGCGCGCCAGCCCAATGCGCTGGCGTTGACCGCCAGAGAGCTGGTGCCCGCCAGCACCCAGTAACGTGTCGTATCCCTGGGGCAGACGCAGGATCATCTCGTGTACACCTGCCAGTTGCGCCGCAGCGACAATCAGTTCGCTATCATTTTTCGTGAAGCGGGCGATATTTTGCGCAATAGAGCCATCAAACAGTTCAACATCCTGTGGAAGATAGCCAATCGAGGGGCCGAGCAATTCTTTGTCCCACTGGCAGATATCTGCGCCATCCAGCCTGACTTTTCCCGATAACGGTTTCCAGACGCCAACCAGAACTTTAGCCAGCGATGTTTTTCCTGATGCCGAGGGGCCAATAATCCCCAGCACTTCCCCTTGTTCGAGCTGAAATGAGATATTACGCAATAGCGGAGCATGCTGGCCTGGTGCCGCTGCGAATACGCTCTCAACGCTGATATTCCCTTTGGGTCGCGGCAGGGGCAGTACGTCTTTGGGCGCCGGGTATTCTTTAAGCAGGTTTGATAACTGGTGCCACGCACTGCGAAATTGCACAAACTGTTTCCAGCTTCCGATAACCTGTTCGACCGGGTTCAGGACTCGCCCAAGAATAATGGACGCGGCAATCATCAGGCCCGGAGTAATATGGCCGCCGATGACCAGTAAGGCACCGGCACCCAGCGCAATAGATTGCAGCAGTACCCGAACAAAACGACTCAGACTGCTTAATCCCGCCGTTTTATCTGCTATCTGTGTTTGCAGTACCAGTACTTTATTATGCTGCTCCTGCCAGTTGGATTTCAGGGTGGAGAGCATTCCCATAGCTTCGATAGCATCGGAGTTTTGCAACTGTTTATTCAGTTTACTGGCATTAGTGATAGTTAACGCATGGGCTTGCTGGATAGGGCGTTTGGTGGCAATTTCTGATACCAGCGTCAGAATAAATAACAGGGTTATTCCACCGAGTGAAAGATATCCCAACAGGGGATGGACAATAAAAGCGATAAATAGATAAACCGGCGTCCAGGGAATATCCAGTAACGCAAACAAGCTATTGCCGGAGAGAAATTGCCGGATCTGGTCAAGCTCCGCTAAAGACTGCGCGGGGTTGTTGTCACCGGTGGCAACTTTTCGTTTAAAGGCCGAATTAAAAATCAGTTGGCTCAATTTCACATCAAGCCTGTTACCCAATCTGACCATAACCTTTGAACGGGCAGATTCGATCATGGCAATGATGATGTATAAGCCGACAATCAATAAGGTTAACATTAACAATGTGGTGGTGTTTTTACTCACCAGAACACGGTCGTAAACCTGTAGCATATAAATTGCCGGCGCCAGCATAAGCATATTAATCACACAACTAAAAAATAACAGTACAAGAAAAGTGGGTTTCGTTCCTTTTAATGCATCATTCAGTTCTGTTGGCGTATGCTGGCGCGACATGGTCTTCTCCTTATACGATCAATGAACTATTGCCATTATTACTGGCAAGTGTGGTTGGGAGTTCCAGGTAAAAATCACCGATATTAACGGTGGTTGAATTCACGCCCACTAACGTAATGGTGTCAGCGCCGATGGTCACGATGGTGTTGCCATTGCTTCCGGTGATGGCAACGCTGCTGGCAAAATTACCCGCGTTGATACCAAGGAATACCAGATCAAGATAGTCCTGGCCGCCATTTGGGTTACTGTCAAAGCCGGTAATGCGGTCTTGCCCAAAGTTTGATCCGAAGGCAAAAATGTCATTTCCGGCACCGCCATCCAGATTGTCATTTCCTTCCTGGCCATTGAGAATATCGTCGCCGTTCCCACCGGAGAGCGTATCGGCACCAGCACCGCCAATCATGACGTCGTTACCGTTTCCACCCTGCAGGTTATCGGCGCCATCTCCACCATCAAGGAAGTCATTTCCGACGCCACCAAACAACTGGTCGTTGCCCCCCATACCAAACAGTTGGTCATTACCGGCCCCACCTGTGATGATGTTGGCAATCCCGTTCCCGGTACCGATAAAACTGCCGGTTCCGGTAAATACCAGTTCTTCAACGTTATCGCTCAGGTCATAACTGCTCAGACTGGTTCGGACAACATCCGTCCCGCCATTAACACCTTCGATAACTACGTCACCAAAATCATCGACGATATAGGTGTCATCTCCGGCTCCGCCCGTCATGCTGTCTGCACCCAGACCACCATCAAGCATGTCGTTTCCTGCATCACCTTGCAGCGTGTCTTGTCCTGCTTCACCAGAGAGCGTGTCGTTACCAGCCCCGCCAACTAACAGGTCATCACCCGCACGTCCAAGCAGGGTGTCATTACCGCCTTCACCGCGCAGAATGTCACTCCATGCAGTACCTGTCAGTGTGTTACCGGCGTTAGTCCCCACAATGAGGTCGCCAACAGGCTGAGTAGTTGTTGATGTCAGAACAACAGGGGGGTTACCTTCGTCATCAATGACGGTGACAACCACTTGTAATGTCCGTCCAACCATCGCCTGACCGGGTGTGTAGGTGGCCGATGTCGCGCCGATAATATTGACGAATCCGGTCGGGGAACTCATTCTCCATTGGTAGGTGAAATTGCCTCCGCTCAGGCCGTCGGCATCAGCGATGCCTGATACTACGGCGGTAAGCGTCAGGCTTTCAGTCGGCGTCAGGTCATTAATCACTGGCACGCCGGTTGTCGCCTGATTGCGTGGCATGATCGCCTGGGTTTGCGCTGATACTAAGGTTTCAGCATCGCCCATCCGATCGTTGAAACTGGCGACGACACGCAGCGGAGCACCCTGAATAGATCCCGGCACTCTGAACTCCACCCCGGTTGCCTGATCCCGCCACTGGCCGTTAACAAATGCCTGCCATGTCATCGTGATTGCCACATCCGCCGCGAGGCCGTTACCATCTAACAAGTTCGCCAGATTAACGCGCAGTAAGTCGCCCACAGAAGGTGCAGCATTATTGATTGCAAGGTCGCCAGTCGCTTTTTGCGCCGTTACCCATAACTGTTCGCCGTTACCAAACTCCAGTTTTTCGATGTTCAGTAAACGGTCAATACCATCATTAAGATTTAAGGCGGCATCTGGTGTTGCGTGGTCGACCCGGAGGCTTCCATCTGCCATACGGGTAAAGGCATAGTTGCTGCTAATGTCACGGTACACCGCAACATCCGTTTCTGTGCCATCACCGTCATGCAAGATTTCACGCACAATTGACAGTTGATTCGGTTTCAACGTTCCAGCCAGCATGTAAGATTTCAATTCGGCCATACTCTCGGCACTGGTGAGACCTGCCATACCGGTTACGGCAATGCGCACATTCAGCCAGGCATCGCCATCGATAATGTCATTACCAGCCTTACCGGTTATACGGTCGCTGCCGCCGCCACCGAGTAAAATGTCGCTACCATCATCAGGATTCAGCAGAACCGTATCAGGGTTAGCGGAACGCTCTACGCCCAGGATAGCCTGTAGACCGTCAATTCTGTCCGCACCTTCCTGAGTCAGGTTGTTGGAAAGAGGAACACCCTGAACCGGGGCCGTACCGATGGGCTGTTCAGTGCCGGTTAACACATCGTTATGTTTCCATCCTGATAGCCCTTCAACCAGGTCAAAACGGTCACGCAGAATAAATTCCTGCTGGTTCACGAAAATAGGGATCCCGAGGTCAGAGTTAGCGCCGTTCGGATCGCCTTTATGGATGGCCCAGTCAAAACCCGCCATACCATTATTTCGTTGAATGCCCGCGCCCTGAACCATTATGTCGTCACCGGCTTCACCATCGTAGTCAGTGTCGTTACCCTGACCGTTCAGGACATCATGACCAATAATAGTGCTGTTGAAGAACAACTCAGAGTTATCACCAGCGAGCGTGTCAAATCCGTCACCACCTTCCAGCCAGTCGTCGCCTTCATTACCCAGCAGGAAGTCGCCACCCGATCCTCCCAGCGCAAAGTCGTTATCCTGCCCAGAGAAGACTTCCTGTGCATCTTCGCCTACCACCACGAAGTCACTGCCAGTGCCGCCAAAGACCAGATCGTTACCGTTGCCGGAGAAAATAACATCGTGCCCAGCATCCCCATGCAGGAAGTCGGCATCGCCAACGGGCGTACCGGTGTCTGTAATGATGTCATTACCGTCACCGCCGTGGACCACATCCGCTTCATCGCCACCGTCAAGACGGTCATCACCGCCGTCACCCCACAGGCTGTCGATACCTTTACCACCGATTAACGTATCGTTTCCGGCGGTACCACCGAGCACGACGTGTCCGTCCCCGGTATATTTAAGGTAACCACCATCCGCAAAACCATCACCGTTCACATCGGCACCGGGATCACGACGTACCAGTAAAGGTGAAAGCAAATCTTTCAGTGGGTTACCCCATTTAGGATCTATTTCCGTTTGCAGTACACGGTTCACCTCGAAGATATGATCTGGCGTCTGGAAGAGGTTGGCGGGGAGATGAGAGGAACCGTTTTCACCCAGGTCGCTGTTACGCATCACCAGGGCGGAAAAAGAGTTCGCCTCCAGTTCATTGAGCAAGTTAAGCCCCTGAACGCGGCTCAAATAGTAGAAACGGTCGCCGTCCTGCAACATTTCCATTTGTGTTTCAAAAACAAAGTTGAAGGTCGAACCGAGCATCCCGCCAAATTCGTTTTTACGTTCCGCCAGACCACCGATCCAGAAGTCGACCATATTCAGGCCAGATTCTTTGGTGGCCCATGCACCGGTACTGTTGAAGAAGTCCATTGCGTCAGCTGGCGGGGAGTTGTTGGCATCACCAAACAACAAAAAGTTTACCGCCGCGCGTTTACCTTCAAGGGTGGTGGCGTTAAGAATCAACTCATGCTGGCCGTAGGCCGCCATAAAGTTGATGATTGAAGCGGGGTTTTTCAGGTACGTCGTAAAATCAGCCCAGCTGGTATATGGCCGTAGCTGAGAGTCTCCGCTTAATTCAAAGAACTGCTCGCGGGCCTGGTTTAATGTCGGCATTGCCGTATCCCGGCCACGGGCAATGTTAAGCGCACCTAAATCAAGTGGCAGCCCAATCAGGTTATTACGCAGGGCATCAGTAATAAACTCATCAATTTCGTTGCCAACCTGCCGCGTCATGCCACGCACAATTGCGCCGATCGCCTGATCGTCAGTAACGGTGACACCGTTAATTTCATTAAATGCAACCGGGTTTAGGAACGCGGCAATCAGGCCGATATCCCCGCTTTGCATATCGATGTCGGTACGGGCCACGGTTTCTGTGAGCATCGAATGTCCAAAACGGTAAACCACATGCGCAAACTCAGCAAAAATCAGTGGATTAATATCCGCCGTATTAGAGAAGACAAACGGATCGACAGCGGGTTGTACGGTACGCGCAAACTCCTCAAAAACGAGGTGCTGATACTGCATTTCCGTGGAGAAGCGCCCCGCCTGGAATAGATACTCACCATTCCATACCAGGGTACTGGTATCTGCCGGTAGCTCAGTAATTTGGTGTGACGGCATCAGCCACTGGTTAATAAGATCAATATCACCCGTTTCCAGCAGGGTAGTTTTATATTGTTCAACCAGGCGGTTATGTTCGCTGTGAAATACTGCGTGTACAGCGGTTAAACCAATGTTCTCGTTACCACGTCCGTCGCCGGTGATAAAGTGGCGGTCGAGCAGTTCGTTATCATAGGTGCCGGCAGGTTGTTCACCCCCAATGGCATTATCACTATCAGCCACAAGACCTGATTTTGGCGCGGCAGTATGTGCAATATCATCGAGAAAAGCATGCCCGGTTCGGAGCGTTCCATCCGGTAATAGACCACCGTTAGCTTCGACTAACCCGCCAGTGGTAACAATCTGTACTTTACCATTTTCACTTAAAATCAAATTACCGTAGCGGTCAGTCGCCAGAAGTGGAACATTAAAAACATCTTGATCGGTGAGTTTAATTCCCAGCAAACTTTCGGCCTGGTTTTTAACATCAGCCCAGGTTGCCAGTCCGCCATTAACTCCGCCTAATAAATTACCAGTAGGTTCCGGTTTACCGTCGATTAATACGTACTCACGGATAAAAATCTGATGCGAAGGGTGGGAGGTATAGGTTTGGTTTTGATCAATGAATGGAGTGGTGAGGTTTACAGTTTCATGGTTTTCATCAACTTGTGCCCGAGTTAATACCATGAAATTTGTCGACGATCCTTTTACGTATAAAGGATCGTCGGGTTGCAACGGAATGAAGACAATGCCATTTCCTCCTTTTGGTATTAAGTCCAGCCCATGGTCAAAAAACTGACCAAAAAAGGTCATCCAGCCATTAAAAGCAGGGGAGAGACCAATATCTGGAGACTGGTTTGGAATGGACAAACTGCCATTTTCCGAAGTGGTTCCTCCTCCGGGAGCATTTTTTAATGAGTTGTAAACTTCCAACGCAGCCGGGTTAGATGCCGTTTGGTCAGATATTAAGTTACTGATAACCCGAGGGTCAGCATCAATAACCGTCCCACCGATTTGGGTGTAACTGGTCATTTGATCTGCGTCCTGCCAGTTCAGTGCTGTTAACCGCGGCATAGTCTGATCGGCTGAACCGTATAGCTCCTGACCCGGCAGTAGGTTATTCCATGAACCATCAACAGTGCGTAGCCCATACGGTAACAATGGGCTGGAGACTAACTCACGAAGTTCATCACCATTGATGGTGCCGTCAGGGTTAGTTGCGGCTTCTGATATTTTGATCTGCTTGAGAATAAAAGCGAGATCGTGCAGTGTGACAGTAAAGTCATATTGTGAGGCCATAATAATTACCCCTATCTTTACCTTAATTTAGCTATCATCACTCAATTCTTCTGTTTACAAATTGACATGAGAATGAGTCGTATTTGATGCTTAATTGTTATTACGTCTTTTAAGTCCATTTATTTAATGACTAAAAATATTAACTACGTAATTAGAGGTATTCTCCTGAGCTTTATACCGGTCGCAATAATACATTCACCTCACTTATGAATTCAGTTTCAGCGAGTTGCAGGCAGCCCTGACCCATTGAATCTGCAGGCATATTCAAGGCACAGGGGGTGAAGAAGACGATGTCTTGCAATGTTTAAATTTGTTGGGGTTTTTATCTCACATTACATTTTTGTTATGATCATAACTATGGATTTTCCTGGACCGACTTCACTCATACTTTATTATGAATAAGATTAAATTTTCATTTCTTTACATTTCAATTAATGTCAAATTATTTTTACACTGAATCGGGCTTAAAAAGAAAATAAAAAATGAAACAGCAGGCTGTAATAAACGTCTGTACTGTTGAAGGCTTTTTTTAAAAGGGAAGGGATTATGTGAAAAAGGAGAGAACCTCCTGCCAAATCAATAAATCGGGAAATTTAACGATTTGACAGAAGGTTAACCTGAAAGATTAAGCAACGTTTCGTGTGTGACCGGCAAGGACCGCCAGCGCATCGCTGTTCTCGATAGTGATATATTTGCCTTTTACCGCCAACATGCCACTTTTCTGGAATCGACCCAACAGACGACTGATAGTTTCGACCGTCAATCCAAGGTAATTACCAATATCGCCACGAGTCATTGTCAGACGGAATTCGCGAGGTGAGAAGCCACGTTGTGCGAAACGACGGGACAGATTGTAGATAAAGGCCGCCAAGCGCTCTTCCGCATTTTTCTTTGACAACAACAGGATCATGTCCTGATCGCCTTTGATCTCGCCGCTCATCAGACGCATCATCTGCTGACGCAGGTTAGGCATCTTACCGGACAGATCGTCCAGAGTTTCGAACGGAATTTCGCATACCATTGAGGTTTCAAGCGCCTGGGCGAAACTTGGGTGATGGCCGCTGCCAATGGCATCGAAACCAACCAGGTCGCCAGCCAGATGAAAGCCGGTAATTTGCTCATCGCCCTGTTCGGTAATGGTGTAACTTTTTATCGTACCGGAGCGGATCGCATAGAGTGATTTAAGCTCATCACCTGCTTTAAAAAGCGTCTGTCCTTTTTGGATAGGCTTTTTGCGCTCGATGATGTTGTCGAGCTGGTCAAGCTCATGCTCGTTAAGTGTGAACGGGATGCAAAGCTGGCTGATGCTGCAATCCTGGCAATGGATAGCACAACCGCCAGACTGAATGCGCCGTATAATTCGCTTTTCCGGGATCATAGGTCTGCTCAAGCCGTAATTGATATTTGTCAATTTTAACATCTTTTTGGTGAGCACGTAAGCCTGAGCTACTCCCAATAGAGAATAATTCAGGCATAAGCTGGTTGAATGTTTGTATCTATCTGATTAACCGCATTTTATTTGAGGGTGTTATATGTGGAAGTGTGATGAATAAGGCATTTATTGCCTGGATCCTAGAGAAGCAAATAGCCTTCGTGGCGCAACAGCCACTCTTTTCGCTGCACACCACCAGCATATCCTGTCATTGTGCCGTTACGTCCAATAACTCGATGGCAGGGGACAACGATACTCACCGGATTAGAACCATTCGCGGCACCAACGGCTCTGGCTGCGCCAGGACGCCCCAACTTCTCTGCCAGTTGTCCATAATGCATCACCTGTCCGCACGGGATTGTGCGTAGTGCTTGCCATACTTCCCGCTGGAAAGGTGTTCCCGCGGTCGCGGTTTCAAGCGAGTCAATGATGCTAAGGTTTCCTGCAAAATAGTCTGACAGCTTGTCGCTCAACCCGCCGGGATTTTTGACGGCACTACGCCGATAACCCTCAGTACGATAATGAATATCCAGCAGTTGTTCCATGCGATCACGGTGCTGGTCCCATTCCACGGCGCGCAGGCGAAACTGCTCGTCACAAATAACCCACAGTGGCCCCAGTGGCGTTGCGATAGTGTCTTCAAGTAAATTCAGCATCCGTTTCTCTCATTACAGGCGCGGCAATTCAGCGGGATCACACAATATCACGCCATTGATATACACAGCTATACCCCCTTAGATCCACTATTGAACTCCTCGTTATCTATGCGAATTATTGGAAATTACCGTAAACCGTTGTCCGTGTAATACTGCGCGGTTATGATAATGGCCGTCGCAAAAACGCTGGAGGATGAAACATGAACCTTGATGATGCATCGCTGTTTCTTGAGGCAATGGGGGATGTTGAACCTCTGAAAGGCTGCGCTGATGTTCACTGGCAACCTGTACGTAACCTGCGCACTCCGGCACGTATCGATACACTGCAATTAGATAATTACCTCTCGACAGGCTTCCTCGATATCGTACCTCTAAGCGTACCACTGGAGTTTCGTCGCGAAGGTTTGCAGCATGGCGTTATCGACAAGTTGCGTACCGGAAAATATCCTCAGCAGGCGAGTCTCAACCTTCTGCGTCAGCCCGTCGAAAAATGCCGTCAGATGCTATTCAGCTTTATTCTTCAGGCACAACAGGATGGTTTGCGTAACGTACTGGTTATTCATGGCAAGGGACGTGACGATAATTCCCATGCCAATATTGTACGCAGTTACGTGGCGCGCTGGCTGACGGAGTTTAACGATGTGCAGGCCTATTGCACCGCACTGCCGCATCATGGTGGCAGTGGAGCGTGCTATGTTGCGTTACGTAAAACGGCGCAGGCAAAACAGGATAACTGGGAACGTCACGCGAAACGTAGCCGCTAACTGATTCAACCTCAGGCTGCCAGCACTCTGTTCCTGCCTTCATTCTTGGCTTTATATAGCGCGTCGTCCACGCGCTTGAATAACTCATCAATGCTTTCGTTAGCTTCGTGACGTGCCACGCCGATGCTCACGGTAAAGCGGGGCAGACCAGGAAGAGTGACCCTGGCTACCGTCGCGCGTATCACCTCAGCAAGATTAATGGCGACATCCAGAGACGTACGAGGCAGCAGCAAGACAAACTCTTCACCACCCCAGCGAAAAATCAAATCGTCTTTTCTCGCGCAAGATTCCAGCGTGCGAGCCAGAGCGCAAAGCACTTCATCTCCTTTTAAATGACCGAAGAGATCGTTAATGCTCTTAAACCGATCGGTGTCGATCAGCAGCAGGCTGTAATCCTGAGTTAATGATATAGCGTGTGTCTGTTCGGGCTCGGTAATTTGATAAAAATGTCTGCGGTTAAGTAACCCGGTCAATGCGTCATGAAGGGCTGCCCGTTCCAGCTCCTGTTCCAGGCGCTTTTGTTCAGTAATATCATGAATGATGCACAACATGAGTTTGTTGCCGTAAATCTCAATGGGACCGGCGTAGGTTTGTACGTGACGGGTGCTGCCATCAGCAAGTTTATGAACAAAATGTAAGGGCTTATGGCCACCAGGCAAATGCGCTATTTTGTGCATTACCGGTAGTATATGGCGGCCCAGCATATTTATTTCCCAGGTGTGTTTCTGGCACATCACGTCATGGCTGTAGCCATAGAAAGTTAGCGCGCTCAAATTCGCATCGACAATAAGCCCATCGCGTGAGGGGTCGATGAGCAACATCGGCGCTGAGTTTGTCAGAAAAAAACGCGCGTAAAACCCTTGTTTCTTACGCTGATAGGTAGCGGAACGACTGGCTTTCAGCCCCTGTGCGCTGGGGGTCTCAATACCTTCAAAAAGGATAACATCACCAACGTTGGCGAGAGTTCTTATAGACAGGCGGCAGGACAGTGCTATTTCCGCGCCATCCCTATAAACGGTGATAATTTCTACAATGTCGTGATGATTTCTCAAATCACCGAGATACATCGGCAAATCCGCCTGGGCATGGGTCGAGAATATTCCCCTCCTGAGTCGGGAAAAGTTCGGCTCAGGCATTATTTCCCGCGCAACGGCATTGGCGAACACCAACTCTTCGGTGTGGGGCAAAACGATCCAGACCGGAATGGTTAATAAATCCAGTGAATGCAGTTCAGTTGTGCTCATCGATAATCCCGTTATCTTTATATGCTGTGTTGCCGGTTTAAGGGCGAATAAGAGCCTGTCCCATTAGGTTATTTTATTTGCCATTTTGGCCCCGACAGAGTTCTAAATTGGCTGCAATAATGTACGCCTACTGGGCCAGGCTCTAATTCTTATTGTTCACGCTCACAATGTTATTGATTGACGGTGAGATAATGGCTGTAAGACTGGTTTAGTTTTAACGGTACTTTCTGTTTGCAGCAACTCATGGATTCTGTGCGCTGGCAGCGGCTTAGCAAACAGGAAACCTTGTAATACTCCGCACCCCATTTGGGTTAGCAACGCTTCCTGTTCCGGAGTCTCTATTCCCTCAGCAACAACGCACATATTCATGGATTGGGCTATGTCAATAATAGTAGACACGATTTTTGTGTTCTTGTTGTTTTCGCTAATATCTTTAACAAATATTCTGTCGATTTTTAATTCCCGGGCCGGGAGAGATTTCAACATCAATATATTTGAATAACCAGTGCCGAAATCATCAATAGAAACGATGATCCCAAGAGCAGAAAAGGCATTCAATACTTCCACACTGCGTTTGAGATTTTTAAGCGCGGTACTCTCAGTGAGTTCCAGTGTTAATTGCGCAGGTGAAAGTTGATATTGTGCCAGGGCGTTGCAGACAATATCGACGATATCATGTTGTTCAAACTGCGCGGGTGAGAGATTCACCGCGAGAGTCCACTCACCATGACCCTGAGATTTCCACTGATGCAACTGGAAGCAGGCCTGCTGGAGAACCCAGGTACCAACAGGAAGTATCAGACCTGTTTCCTCAAGTGCAGGCAGAAACTCAGCAGGCAACAGCACACCTCGCTCGGGGTGATGCCAACGCAGTAACGCTTCAAAACCGGCCAGCGAATGATTGCCTGCGGTATATTTCGGCTGATACCACAACTCAAATTGATTCCGCTCAAGCGCTTGCGACAGTTCCTGTAAAAAGGTGGGAGGCGTAGCGGCAATAGTCTCCATTTCCGGTGAATAAAGCGCCCAGCCGTTTCTGCCAGCCTGTTTGACATGGTACATCGCCATGTCTGCCTTCACTTTGAGCTCATGCAGCGTTGAACCGTGCTCAGGATAAATACTGCTTCCTGCACTTAATGAGACCCTGATAGTGCGTCCGAACAGTGTAAAAGGTTCTTTAATGACACTGGCAATTCGGGTAAGCAGGGCGGAGATAGCATCTTTGTTACTGTCGGGCACCAGAAGAATAAACTCATCGCCCCCCAGTCTTGCGAGTGTCATGGTGTCATCAAGGCATGTATAGATCCGTTGAGTACTGGCAATCAGTAGCTGATCGCCAATGTGATGCCCCCAGGTATCATTGACGACTTTGAACCGATCGAGGTCGATAAAGACCAGCGCAAAGCGTTGTTGATGGAGTTTGGAATGCCGCAGGCAGGCCTGCAAACAGGCGTCGAATTGCGCACGATTAGCCAGGCCGGTCAAAGAATCGAAGTGTACCTGATGCTCAAGCTGGCAGTTTAACTGATGCAGATTGTCAGCCAACCGGGATGTACGCAGTTGAGAGTCCACCATCGAGATAACCAGCATAATACCCAGAATTACCAGAGTAATGGCTGACACCCAGATGGACAATTCAAGCGTACCGATCCCGTCGTTCTGACCGTGCCCTGCGTGCGTGAAGGTCGCCGCCCCCATCCCGGTATAATGCATGGAGGCGATTGCCAGCGCCATAATCAGCGCGGCAATAAGTCGGTTAATCAATACGCGCCGGGTATTTTGTCGTAAATGAAAAGCAAGCCATAAACCGACTCCCGATGCGCCAACAGCAATGATCACCGAGAGCAGTATAAGCGAGTAATCCCATGTAATGGCGGCATGCTCGAGAATGGCAGCCATGCCGACGTAATGCATAGTCACCACGCCGGTGCTCAATACGCTTGTCGCGATGGCAAGCCGTTTTATCGATAACGTCTTGCCAGAGATCGCAATATTAATAGCGAGGGTTGCGCTGGCAAGCGCGATAAAGAAAGAAAAGGCGGTGAGGGGAACGTGATAGTTTATGGGCATGTTCATTTTCATGGCCAGCATGCCGATAAAGTGCATTGACCAGATCCCCATGCCCAACGTTGCTCCACCAGATAGTCGCCAGAAGGTAGATTCTCGTCGACTGGATATAGCAACTTTGCCCGCACTATCGAGAGCAATAAAAGAGGCGATAAAAGCGACAACAAAGGAAATCCCAATCAATACAGGGTCCCACGAAACGTGCAACATCATACTACCCATCGAAAAAAAGCCGTGATGATAAATTTAGCAGGTTTTGTCCAGTTAACCTGGTAAAACCAGGAGCGCTCTTATTTTTTTACCCGCAGTATTAGTTGAAGCATGCATAGCAAGCCAATACCCATAGTTTACTTATATAAGCATTAATTAAATTTATAGGTTTAGAAGGGAGGGCTTAACCCGGCTGGCATTACAAAACATCGACAGCCCGCCAGATTTTCATCGTTATCAGGATAAAATACCAAGCTAGCATAAACTGATGGCGTAATACTGTGACTTAAGTGAAAATGCGGCATGCTCTAATTGAATGTTCAGGTTTCGTTATGGAGTAATGGCAATCTACATCGCAGATGCTATAAAAATAATACCCGCATTATTCCTTGATAAGCAGGATCATATGTTAAATAACATCAGTGTCAGGACGTTTATTATTTTATTTCTGGTGTTCACTCTTGTTATCGTCAATGTCGTTGAATTCATATTATCTGCCAGACTGGATGTAATTATTTACGCTAATATTGTAAATGCTATTTCTATATTATGTCTGTGGTGGTACATGACAAAATACCTGGTGGTGCCGATCAATACCGTAAAAAGGAGTATCGAAGAGGTTACATCAGGGAATCTGGCAATCAGCATTCCAGAATTCGGAAATAACTGTGCAGGTCGGCTCATTCCCGGTATTAATAGCTTGTCGAACAATATTTCATCCTTAGTCAGTGAGATAAGAACGTCCTCAAGAACTGCGATGACGCTCTCAGAACAACTCGCCGAGCGCAGTGCTGAGCTGTCAGTTAAAACGGAACAGCAATCAGGGGCATTAATGCAAACAACCGCAAACATGGATGAAATCGCAGTCAGCACACGAAATAATGCGGATAACACGCAGATGGCCAGCGCTCAGGCTAATATCGCGACGCAATCCGCGCGTCAGGGCGGCGAATTAATGGTGCAGGTAGCGTCAAATATGCGCTCTATTACTGAATGTGCGGAACAGATGACGGAAATTATTACGCTGATAGATGGCATTGCATTTCAGACGAACATCCTGGCACTGAATGCCGCAGTGGAGGCAGCAAGGGCAGGTGAGCATGGTAAAGGATTTTCCGTGGTTGCAGGTGAAGTGAGAATACTTGCACATCGTAGCGCAGAGGCGGCAAAAAATATTAAACGGCTAATTGATGAGACACATTACAATGTTCAGCAGGGTGCAGCTGTTGTGCGCGAAGCAGAAAAAAATATGCAGGACATTGTCGATGGTGCCGGCCAATTAAACCAGTTGATGGGTGAAATACTGACGACAACGCAGGAGCAGGAAAAAGGGATCACGAAGATTACCCAAGCCCTGGCTGAACTGGAAAATGTGACCCAAAGCAATGCCATCATGGTCGATGAATTATCTGACTCTTCAGGTATTCTGAAAAGTCAGGTGAATGACCTCCAGTTCCGAACACATAAATTTCGCTTGAGTACTATCTCAGTGGCTGATCCACTCACACAATCCAGAGGCAGTTCTGTTGTAACAGGAATAAGTCGACGGGATAGATATGGTCATTCATTCTAATCCTGCTGTAAAAGCGCTGACATCGTCGGCGCTTTTTACTTTATCTGAACATTTTTCTGAATCATTTCAGCACAATGGGACAATGAGATATTGCTTAACATATTCTGAAGGCTAGACTAACGAAAAAGCTGAGTGTATGTGGAGGTGCTGTGGAAGCCATTAGGGGATCTGAAGTTAATGTGCCGGATGCCGTATTTGCCTGGCTGCTGGATGGCCAAGGTGGGGTGAAACCGCTTGATGATAACGATGTTATCGACAGTCAGCATCCCTGTTGGTTGCATCTTAATTATACCCATCCGGATAGCGCGCAATGGCTGGCGACAACGCCGTTACTTCCTAACAATGTGCGTGATGCGCTGGCAGGAGAAAGCATGCGCCCGCGCGTAAGCCGAATGGGCGAAGGCACGTTGATCACGTTGCGCTGTATTAATGGCAGCACCGATGAGCGTCCAGACCAGCTTGTCGCGATGCGTGTGTATATGGATGAGCGTCTGATTGTTTCTACACGCCAGCGTAAAGTTTTGGCGCTGGATGATGTGGTCAGCGAGCTGGAGGAAGGGACGGGACCGAATGATTGCGGAGGCTGGTTGGTCGATGTGTGCGATGCCTTGACCGATCATGCCAGCGAATTTATCGAGCAACTGCATGATAAAATCATCGACCTGGAAGACAATTTGCTTGATCAGCAAATCCCGCCACGAGGCTTTCTGGCATTACTGCGTAAGCAACTGATTGTCATGCGTCGTTACATGGCTCCTCAACGCGATGTTTACTCGCGTTTAGCGAGTGACCGTTTACCGTGGATGACCGACGACCAGCGCCGCCGGATGCAGGATATTTCCGACAGACTGGGAAGAGGTCTGGATGAGATAGACGCTTGTATCGCCCGAACCGGCATTATGGCGGATGAAATTGCGCAGGTTATGCAGGAATCGCTGGCTCGCAGAACCTATACCATGTCATTGATGGCAATGGTCTTTCTGCCCAGCACATTTTTAACCGGATTATTCGGCGTTAACCTCGGAGGCATTCCTGGTGGAGGCTGGCAATTTGGCTTCTCGTTGTTTTGTATTCTGTTAGTTGTCCTGATTGGTGGTGTTACTTTATGGTTGCATCGTAGTAAATGGTTGTAACAACAACGTTTTTTAGAGCCTTTCGCAGATGAAAACGCCCATTCTTTTGAGCGAAGTCAATAAACCATCTACCTATTCGGGGCAATATCTCTCTCGCAGGTGAATGCAACGTCAAGCGATGGGCGTTGCGCTCCATATTGTCTTACTTCCTTTTTTGAATTACTGCATAGCACAATTGATTCGTACGACGCCGACTTAGATTAGTCGGCTTTTTTTTGCCTGCAGGAAATCAGCGTCTACCCTAAAAGAGTCAGCCTGATTGACTGGAGGATAATATGACCTGCCTGATTGCATTACTGCAGCTACAAGTCCCAAACGCCGAGTCGTTACCTACCGACCCGGTCCCTGTACCCGATCCGATACCCCGTCCGCAACCGATGCCGGACCCACCACCGGATCAAGAACCGATTAAATTGTCGCATCACAGGCGGAGATCTGCGAGGATACGCGCCTGCTGAATGTGAGTTTTTACCGCGAGATAAAATTGTGACCGCTTTTTCTACCCTGAATGTTTTGCCTGCCGCCCAACTCGAGAATCTCAATGAGCTGGGTTATCTTGAAATGACGCCTGTTCAGGCCGCTGCGCTGCCGGCGATCCTGGCCGGAAAAGATGTTCGCGTGCAGGCAAAAACCGGCAGTGGCAAAACGGCCGCGTTTGGTCTTGGGCTTTTACAGCATATTGATGCCTCTCTTTTCCAGACGCAATCACTGGTCTTGTGCCCGACGCGGGAACTCGCTGACCAGGTGGCTGGTGAGCTTCGTCGTTTAGCGCGTTTTCTGCCTAATACCAAGATCTTAACTTTGTGCGGTGGACAACCCTTTGGTGCGCAGCGCGATTCACTTCAACATGCGCCGCACATCATTGTCGCTACGCCAGGCCGTTTACTTGACCACCTGCAAAAGGGAACAGTCTCTCTGGATGCCCTGAATACGCTGGTCATGGATGAAGCCGATCGTATGCTGGATATGGGCTTTAGCGACGCGATCGATGATGTGATCCGCTTTGCACCACCTTCACGTCAGACGCTGTTGTTTTCAGCAACCTGGCCGGAAGCGATTGCCGCTATCAGTGGTAGGGTGCAGCAAAATCCGTTAACGATCGAGATTGATACAGTTGATGCGTTACCCGCCATCGAACAGCAATTTTTTGAAACTTCTGCGCACGGCAAAATTGCGTTACTGCAAAAATTGCTTAGTCAGCATCAGCCGGCATCATGCGTTGTTTTTTGCAATACCAAAAAAGATTGTCAGTCAGTTTGCGATGCGCTGAACGCGGCAGGACAAAGTGCACTGTCGTTACATGGCGATCTTGAACAGCGCGATCGTGATCAAACTCTGGTTCGTTTTGCGAACGGAAGCGCTCGCGTACTGGTTGCAACCGATGTTGCTGCGCGAGGCCTCGATATTAAATCACTTGAGCTGGTAGTTAACTTCGAACTGGCATGGGATCCGGAAGTCCATGTACACCGTATCGGACGTACGGCGCGTGCCGGTAACAGCGGGCTGGCTATCAGTTTCTGTGCGCCGGAAGAGGCTCAACGTGCCAATATTCTTTCCGAAATGTTACAGCTGAAGCTGAACTGGTTGCCTGCACCCGGCAATAGCGCAATCGTGCCGCTTGAAGCCGAAATGGCAACGCTATGTATTGACGGTGGTAAAAAGGCAAAAATGCGTCCAGGAGATGTTTTAGGGGCACTGACCGGAGATATCGGTCTGGATGGCGCTGATATAGGCAAGATTGCCGTTCATCCGGCGCATGTTTATGTCGCCGTTCGCCAGGCCGTAGCGCATAAAGCATGGAAGCAATTGCAAGGCGGTAAAATCAAAGGCAAAACTTGCCGGGTTCGTCTACTGAAATAAATGTCGTGCCGGAGCGCCTGATGGCGCACAGCCTGAAGGCCTACAGACGCTCACGCGCTTTGTAGGCCTGATAAAACGAGTCGTAAATTACTTCACTTCCACAACGTTCAGTCGTAACTCATCCAGTTGATTGTCATCTTCTTCTGGCTGCCAGCCGGCGGGTTGCAGCGGGATATCTTGACGATCAAAAGCCAGGTCGCCACCGTCCACGACTTCTGAACCATGTTTAATGCCTTTGAAATCGAAAAGATTGATATCGCTAAGGTGTGAAGGCACAACGTTTTGCATCGCGCTAAACATGGTTTCAATACGCCCAGGGTAACGTTTGTCCCAGTCGCGCAGCATATCGGCGATCACCTGGCGCTGCAGGTTAGGCTGTGAACCGCAAAGGTTACACGGAATAATCGGGTAGCCCTTGGCTTCTGCGAAACGCTCGATGTCTTTTTCTCGGCAGTAGGCTAACGGGCGGATCACGATGTGCTTACCATCATCGCTCATCAGTTTCGGCGGCATGCCTTTCATTTTCCCGCCATAAAACATGTTCAAAAACAGCGTTTGCAGAATATCATCGCGATGGTGCCCCAACGCAATTTTCGTGGCGCCTAATTCTGTTGCAGTGCGGTACAGGATACCGCGGCGCAGGCGGGAGCAAAGAGAACAGGTGGTTTTACCTTCAGGAATTTTATCTTTGACGATACCGTAGGTATTCTCTTCGACGATTTTATATTCAACGCCAAGCTGTTCCAGATACTCCGGCAAAACATGCTCCGGGAATCCAGGCTGTTTCTGGTCAAGGTTAACAGCAACCAGAGAAAAACTGATTGGTGCGCTCTGCTGTAAGTTACGCAGAATTTCCAGCATGGTGTAGCTGTCTTTCCCACCGGAAAGGCAAACCATAATACGATCGCCATCTTCTATCATATTGAAGTCGGCAATAGCTTCGCCCACGTTACGGCGCAGACGCTTTTGTAATTTGTTCAGGTTGTATTGTTCTTTCTTGCTAAAATCTTGATTTTGCGACATTTAGTAGAGGCTCAATTCATAGTGTGGCATCAGAAGCGTATGCATCACGCCGGATAGTCCGGCAAAAAGAAGTCTGATATAAAAACTGTGGCGTGTATGGTACGGATAAGCGGGAAAAATGTCAGCACATTTAGGTCAGGAATCGTGGGGTAAAAGGGGGAGAAATGAAAAGCCCGCAGCGATGTGCGGGCCAAACAGCTTAGCGAACAACCAGAACCGAACACTCCGCATGACGTACCACGGCAGCGGCGTTAGAACCCAGCAGGTAAGTGGTGATGTCCGGGCGGTGAGAGGCAATAATCACCATATCTGCCGGTAATTTTTTTGCTATCTCCAGAATTTTGTCTTTTGGTGCACCTTCAGCAACATGCACCTGTACTCTGTCAGTCGGGATATTGAACTTCTTGATAATCTCTTCCAGTTGAGATTTTGCTTCGGCTTTCAGATCGTCCATGGCCGGTAGCTCTGCCGAGTAGGCCAGTCCCAGAGAAGCATAATAGGGCAATGACGGAATGACGGTCAAAAAATGAACCTGCGCATCGTCAATTTTTGCCTCAGCTTCAACATGGGCAATAACGCGTTGAGTTAATTCTGAGTCTGAAATATCGATGGGTACAAGAATCGTTCTGTTCATAAAACCTCCTGTTTAAGTATCCATCTAAAGCTTACCGCGTAATGGCACTTTATGTACAATGACAGAGGTCACATTTTGGCATCACTTTATTTTGATTTCAGGAAATTTGCCTTTTATTACTCCATCGTAAAACCGGCCTTTAGACACTACTTTCAGGAAATCGCGAAAAACACGGACTGGGACATGCTGATATTGCAGCGTACCCATCTGGTGAAACCTAATTTCAAGCGTGAAGGAGGATTCGTCATAACCGACGGATGCAATACGAGATGATTTGACGGGGTGATGATTCATTGCGGGCATCCTCTACGACAGCACTTAATGCAATATATCATCTATCAAAGAAACGTTTTAACGCAACAGATATAATGTTTTGATCCAGATAAAACAGAATTACCATAAAAAGAATGGCCCGCTGTTTCCAGCGGGCTGACAAACTTAGAACTGATAAACCAGACCCAGTGCTACAACGTCATCAGTGGTGATACCGTTGTTTGCATAGAAGCTGTCATCTTCGTCCAGCAGGTTGATTTTATAATCAACGTAGGTGGACATATTTTTATTGAAGTAGTAAGTCGCGCCAATGTCAGCGTATTTAACCAGATCTTTGTCACCGTCAGTTGCGTTCAGATCCTGACCTTTAGACATCAGAAAAGAAACTGCCGGACGCAGACCAAAGTCGAACTGGTACTGTGCAGTGACTTCAAAGTTCTGAGTTTTATTAGCGATGGTGTTGCTAGCGTCACCGTTACTGTCGCCGTACGGAGTCATGTTACGGGTTTCAGAGTACATGGTTGCCAGGTAGATGTTGTTGGCATCATATTTCAGACCAGCAGTCCATGCGTCAGCTTTATCGCCGCCGGCAGTAGAGTGGTTGACCTGGTCATTCGTGCGGTCAGAAGAGGTGTATGCCGCACCGAAGCTTACGCCCATACCCAGATCGTAGGTTGAGGAGATACCGAAGCCGTCACCGTTGGAGTTCTTCATGTTACGGTCGCCGCCATTACCCGTACCTTCCTGCTCCGGGGACTGGTTTTCGTTAGCGCCCTGGTACTGCAGTGCAAAGTTCAAGCCGTTTACCAGACCGAAGAAATCAGTGTTGCGGTAGGTTGCAACGCCATTCGCACGACCGGTCATGAAGTTATCAGCTTTGGTGTAAGAGTCGCCACCGAATTCTGGCAGCATATCGGTCCAGCCTTCTACGTCGTACAGTACGCCGTAGTTACGACCGTAGTCGAATGAACCGTAGTCGCCAAATTTCAGACCAGCAAATGCCAGACGAGTGAAGCTGTTGCCATGGTCGCTTTCAGTCGTGTTAGCGTTAACCTGATATTCCCACTGACCGAAACCAACCAGTTGGTCGTTGATCTGAGTTTCACCTTTGAAACCCAGACGCATATAAGTCTGATCGCCATCATTGTTAGCGTCATCAGAGAAATAGTGCAGACCATCTACTTTACCGTAGAGATCTAATTTATTGCCGTCTTTATTATAAACTTCAGCAGCGTGAGCAGCGCCAGCAGCTAACAGGGCAGGAATTACGAGAGCCAATACTTTTCTGTTCATTGAAATAATCCTTTAGTTTTTTTATTTACCTGTGACTACCCATATAGGGAGTAAAAGCATGCTAAAGGAGAAGTTCCGTAAAGAGATAAATATGAATTGTTACGCCTTAAGTAAAACCTTAAGCAAATAATACTACAGAAATGATGATAATTATCGTGAATGTATTGAAGTTAAATATATAAAATTAAAATTATACAAGTCAATTTTGTTGGGATATTCTGCGCAGGTTATATGCCTTTATTGTCACGTTTTATTTTTCGTTGGGGAATTAGTAGAAATATTGATTAGCCAGCGAATAAATTGACAAGCCCGAACAACTGTTCGGGCTTTTTTTTGACTTCAGGCTACTACTTACCTAAACGTTTTAATCGGTACTGCTCTTTTCTGCTTTTCCTGCCAGTTGCGCGAGGAAGTCATAGCGTTTTTGCAAATCAGCCGTAGCATCCTTCCACAGTTGTTCAGCAACCTCAGGCTGCTGAGCGTTAAGACGGCGGAAACGCTGCTCATTCATCAGCGTCTCAGCCAGTGCGTCTGACGGAGGACGAGAGTCAAGAGCCAGCGGCAGTTTCCCTTCGTCAGCACGACGCGGATCAAAGCGGTACAGTGGCCAGAATCCGGTCGCCGTGAGCTGACGCATTTGATCGTGGCTCAGGGCAAGATCGTAACCGTGCTCTTCACAAGGACTATACGCAATAATCAGCGACGGGCCCGGGTATGATTCAGCTTCCTGAATAGCTTTCACCGTTTGATTCAACTGCGCGCCTAAAGAGATCTGTGCGACATAAACATGACCGTACATCATCATACTTACACCGAGATCTTTACGGGCTTTACGCTTACCATGTTCGCCAAATTTGGTGACGGCACCAAGAGGCGTAGCTTTTGACGCTTGCCCACCCGTATTGGAGTAGCACTGGGTATCCAGCACCAGGATGTTAACGTTTTCGGTAAGGCTTAAGACGTGGTCCAGGCCGCCAAAGCCAATGTCATAGGCCCAGCCATCACCACCAATCAGCCAGATGGATTTCTCAACCAGTGCGTCGGCGTCGGTTAACAGTTGCTGTGCACCGTCAACACCTTGTAGATGCTGGCGCAACGCTGCAACCTGTTCACGACGAACCTCAGGTGTTGCTTCAGCGTGCAGGGCCTCATTCAGCTCCGCCGGGATTTTATCAGCAAACTGCTCCAGTAAACGCATTACACGCACACGATGCTGATCCACCGTTAAACGGAAACCCAGACCAAATTCGGCATTATCTTCAAACAGTGAGTTAGCCCACGCCGGTCCCCGACCATTGGCATCGGTGGTATATGGCGTTGAGGGCAGGTTACCGCCATAAATCGATGAACAACCGGTCGCGTTAGCGATCAGCATGCGATCGCCGTACAGCTGCGTAAGCAATTTAATATACGGTGTTTCACCGCAGCCAGAACAGGCTCCGGAATATTCAAACAGTGGGGTAATCAACTGAGAAGTACGAATATCGATACGTTCCAGTTTGCTGCGGTCAATCTCAGGAAGATTGAGGAAGAAGTCATAGTTCACTTTTTCTTCTTCAACATGCTCAAGGCGGGACATCATATTGATGGCCTTGATCTCCGGATTCTGGCGATCTTTTGCCGGGCACACTTCAACGCAAAGATTACAGCCGGTACAGTCTTCTGGCGCGACTTGCAGTACATACTTCTGACCGCGCATATCGCGTGATTTTACATCCAGTGAATGCAGACTGGCAGGGGCATTTTCCAGCGCTTCCGGCGAAACCACCTTGGCACGGATTGCCGAGTGCGGACAGGCGGCAACACAGTGGTTGCACTGGGTGCACAGTTCTTCTTTCCAGATAGGGATCTCTTCGGCGATATTGCGTTTTTCCCAGCGCGTGGTACCCATCGGCCAGGTGCCGTCCGGCGGAAGTGCTGATACGGGCAGGGCATCTCCCAGGCCGGCGAGCATAGCGGCGGTCACGGTTTTAACAAAGTCAGGGGCCGCATCAGAAACAACCGGAGGGCGATTGGCGCTGTGAGGGTCTACCGGCTGCAACGCCACTTCGGCGACGGATTCACGTGCCAGCGCCAGCGCCTGCCAGTTACGTTCAACCAGGTCCTGACCTTTGCTGCTGTAGCTTTTCGCGATCGCGCCCTGCAGTTCCGCCAGTGCGCTGTCGCCAGGTAAAATTTGCGTCAAATGGAAGAATGCCATTTGCATGACGGTGTTGATTCGCGCCGCCAGGCCACACTCGCGAGCGATTTTAGCCGCATTAATCACGTAAAAACGTGCTTTCTTCTGATTAAGTACTGCCTGAACTTCCTGCGGCAGGCGCGCCCAGACTTCATCGACACTGTATGGCGTATTGAGCAGGAAAATACCGCCAGGCTTCAGTCGCTCCGCCATTTGATACTTATCAATAAACTGCAGTTGATGGCAGCCAACGAAATCTGCCTGCGAAACCAGATAGGCTGAACGAATAGGTTGCTCGCTGACGCGTAAATGGGAAACTGTCAGACCACCCGCTTTTTTCGAGTCGTAGACGAAGTAACCCTGTGCATACCACGGCGTAGAGTTGCCGATAATTTTGATGTTATTTTTGGTGGCAGACACACTGCCGTCGCTGCCCAGTCCATAAAACAGGGCTTCGAGTTTAGCGGTACCGGGGAGGGTGTTTTCCGGCAGAGGGAGCGACAGATTCGTTACATCATCATAGATGCCGACCGTAAAGCGTGGTTTCGGTTTAGCGTTGTTCAACTCATTAAACACCGCCATTACACAATCCGGGCCAAACTCTTTCGAAGAAAGACCATAGCGACCACCAATAACGCGCGGCAACGTTTCCCGCTCACCGCAGTTAAACGCTTCGGCAAGCGCTGTCATGACATCCAGATACAACGGTTCAGCCTGTGCGCCAGGCTCTTTTGTGCGATCCAGTACAGCGACACTGCGTGCCGTTTCTGGGAGGGCCTGCAGTAAATGTCTGGCAGAGAATGGGCGGAACAGACGCACTTTGAGCACGCCGACTTTTTCGCCGCGAGTAAGTAACTCTTCCACGACTTCTTCGCAGGTTCCAATCGCAGAGCCCATCAAAATAATGACGCGTTCTGCCTGTGGATGACCAAAGTATTCAAACGGCTGGTATTGGCGGCCCGTCGCGGCGGCGAAATCGTTCATCGCCTGCTCGACGTGATCATAGACCGCGTTGTACCACGGGTTAGTGGCTTCACGAGACTGGAAATAGGTATCCGGGTTAGCCGATGTTCCGCGAATAACCGGATGTTCCGGATTAAGTGCACGGGAACGATGGGCATCAATCTCCGCCTGCGGCATAAGTCCGAGGATCGTGTCATCGGCCAGCGGTACAATCTTATTGATTTCATGCGATGTGCGGAAACCATCAAAGAAATGAATAAAAGGAACTCGGCTTTTCAGCGTAGCAATTTGCGAAATCAGCGCAAAATCCTGAGCTTCCTGTACGCTGCTGGCGCACAGCATGGCACAGCCCGTCTGCCGAACGGCCATTACGTCCGAATGGTCGCCAAAGATAGACAGTGCATGAGTGGCAATGGTGCGGGCAGCAACGTGCAGCACAAATGGCGTCAGCTGACCGGCCAGTTTGTACAACGTCGGGATCATCAGCAACAGACCTTGCGATGAGGTAAACGACGTAGAGAGCGCACCGGTCTGCAATGCACCGTGAACAGTTGCAATAGCACCGCCTTCAGACTGCATTTCCACTACGCGTGGGGTATCCCCCCAGACATTTTTAAGCCCGTTCCCGGCCCAGGCATCAGCCTGTTCTGCCATCGTCGAACTGGGCGTAATCGGGTAGATGGCGATAACCTCGCTGGTACGAAATGCGACCGAAGCAACCGCACCATTACCGTCAATTGTGATCATACTGACACCCTTACATTGCGCAAAAAGGGGACTCGCGAAACAGTTGCGAGTCCTGTAATTATCTTTCTATTTTAGCAAATGCCATCCGGACACATTTTCGCTTTTGTGTCCCAGGAATAAAGAGAATGAATGGTTTGATCAAAGGAGTAGCCAAAAAATTGGCAGGAAATGTAAATGATACGCATAAATGCGCATCTTGCCTCTCGACGTCAGTGTTTCTGCTGCCTATTATTTATGGCTGTGTCGTTTGGTTAATATTCAGAGGGGAGTGAAATGCGCGCAGCGTTTTGGGTAGGGTGTGCCGCGTTATTATTATCGGCTTGCAGCAGTGAACCCGTTCAGCAGGCAACGGCCGCACACGTCGCACCAGGTATGAGAGCAGCAATGTCCAGTTCCGGAGAAGCTAACTGCGCTATGATTGGTGGTTCACTTTCTGTTGCCCGTCAACTGGATGGTTCAGCCATCGGGATGTGTGCATTACCCAACGGCAAACGCTGTAGTGAGCAGTCGCTTGCCGCAGGAAGCTGTGGAAACTACTGAGTTTCCGTATTGACTACATTAAATCAGCCAGTTTATACGTCAGAGTTTGTTCGGCTGTCGCCAGTGTTAGCTGGTTAGCCGTCAAATCGACCTGTGCGCCTTGCTCAAACATCTTGCTGACAATGCCATCGAGCGCGTTCAGCTGTGGATCGGCGCACATCATGCGGGTCATTGCCAGGTTTTTCACCTTCAGTTCGCCGTCGGACAGTTTGCCCTGACCGGTAAATTGGTTACACATTTTGCCTGACACCGTCATGTTTTCGCCAAAACTTAATTCGGGCTGATTCTTTGCAACGGTTATCGGTTTGCCATTCACACTTTCCAGAACGAAACGGTGGTGCTGTAACTGTTCGCGATTGACGGAAACCTTTCCATTGCTCGCACAGCCAGCCATAAGCATGCTGAGCGCAATCAACGTGACAACTTTCTTCATTGAATTTCTCTACATTCGTGATGTGAATACAATCAGTATAATAATGATATCGCCGGATATATCATCAGGGGTTATCTGAAAATGCTCCCCTGATAGCAGGGGAGCAAAGCGGTCAGAAGAGGGCGTTCGGGCAGGTTTCGCCTTTGGAAATTTGTGCCAGGTTCTGTAACGTTGTTTCAGAGATACTGATCAACGCTTCGGCCGTCAGGAACGCCTGATGCCCGGTAAACAGGACGTTGTGGCAGGCAGACAAGCGGCGGAACACATCATCCTGAATGACATCGTTAGATTTATCTTCAAAGAAGAGATCGCGTTCATTTTCATACACATCCATACCCAAAGAACCAATTTTCTGGTTTTTCAGGGCATCAATAGCCGCCTGTGAGTCGATCAGCGCACCACGACTGGTGTTGACAATCATCACGCCATTCTTCATTTGTTCAAAGGCTTCGTGGTTGAGCAGATGATAATTTTCCGGCGTTAACGGGCAGTGCAGGGAAATGACATCCGATTCCGCAAACAGTGTTTTGAGATCGACATATTCAACGCCTAATTCCAGAGCTGCGGCACTTGGATACGGATCAAAGGCCAGCAGACGCATACCAAAGCCTTTCAGGATCCTCAGTGCGGCAATACCAATTTTACCGGTACCGATCACCCCAGCCGTTTTGCCGTACATAGTGAAGCCGGTCAGCCCTTCAAGAGAAAAGTTGGCATCACGGGTACGCTGATAAGCACGATGAATTCGGCGGTTTAATGTCATCATCATGCCGATCGCATGTTCTGCGACCGCTTCAGGTGAATACGCCGGCACACGCACAACCTGCAGGCCCAGCTCTTTGGCCGCATCCAGATCGACGTTGTTAAATCCGGCGCAGCGCAGGGCGATGTACTTCACACCATGGTTTTTCAACTCTTCCAGAACCGGGCGGCTGCCATCGTCGTTAACGAAGATACATACGGCTTCGCAGCCATGGGCTGTTTTGGCCGTCTTTTCCGTAAGCAGAAAGTCAAAGAATTCAAGTTCAAAACCAAAAGCCTCGTTAACCTGCTGCAGGTACTTCTTGTCGTACTGTTTTGTACTATAGATGGCGAGTTTCATAAGACTTTCTCCAGTGATTTTAAAATCACATTAATCCAATTCAAATTATTTTACAAAATCCAAAAAATAATTGATAGTCATAGATATAGTGAATAATTCCAGAGCATCTCTTGTTAGTGTGGGCATGTTAGTCAATTTCAACAACTGACTAATTTTTATCTTCCCAGTGCCTGACAATCTGCGCTCTGTTTACTTTGCTCGTCCACCGCTGCCTGGTTTTCTGTTAGATAGATAGCACAACACTTTTACCAATGAGCAATAGATACATTGAGCAGTGGAATAAGGGACAGGTGCAGATGGTACATGGTCATACTCGCCACGCGGTTTTTATGATTAAGCATATGATTAATCAATAATTCTTTGACTCATGCCAGTTCTATAAATATTACGTATATTTAAGGAGCATCTATTCTTAAGGTGGGCATATGTAGCTAAACATGCCACAATACTGGCCTAAACCGGCTTAAATTTTCGCGAAATCAGGACATTAACTACCCATGAAGGGTAAATATAAAGCCGCTCTGGCACTACTCTTATTATTGATCCTCATGCCGCTGACGTTGTTGATGACGCTTGGCCTGTGGGTTCCGACGCTGGCAGGCATTTGGTTGCCCGTCGGTACGCGCATCGCACTGGATGAGAGCCCACGGCTAACCCGGCATGGGCTACATATTCCACAACTCCGTTATCTGGTCGATGACTGCCCGCTGGCGAAAATTACGCAGGCGGATCTGTCACATCCCAGCCGCTGGTTGCTGAACGTCGGGGCTATTGAACTGGATTCAGCCTGTCTGGCCAAACTGCCGCAAACGGAACCTTCTCCCGCCGCACCTAAAACGCTGGCGGAGTGGCAATCCATGTTGCCCAATACCTGGATTAACATCGACAAACTCATCCTTTCTCCGTGGCAGGAGTGGCAGGGCAAGCTGTCACTGTCGTTGACGCCCACCAGCCAACAGCTTCGCTACCAGGGTGACAAAGTCAAATTTCAGGGGCGTCTCCACGGTCAAAATCTGACGGTCAATGAACTTGATGTTGCCGCATTTGAAGATCAGCCGCCGGTGAAACTGGTGGGTGAATTCACGATGCCACTGGTTCCTGACGGCCTGCCGATCAGCGGGCATGTGGTCGCCACTCTCAGCCTGCCGCAGGAACCCTCTCTGGTGGATGCGGAGCTGGAATGGCAGGAAAATCGTGGACAACTGATCGTAATGGGACGAGGCAATGCCGATCCTCTGCTCGATCTTCCGTGGGAAATCACCCGCCAGCAACTGACTATCAGCGACGGTCGCTGGAACTGGCCTTATCAGGGATTTCCGT
Organism: Citrobacter sp. Marseille-Q3906; assembly: GCF_916618775.1. Lineage (NCBI taxonomy): Bacteria > Pseudomonadati > Pseudomonadota > Gammaproteobacteria > Enterobacterales > Enterobacteriaceae > Citrobacter > Citrobacter sp. Marseille-Q3906. The sequence goes on along the minus strand of NZ_CAKAKA010000002.1, from coordinate 1,509,459 downwards.
TAAGCGGTCGGCTGGGTGTGAAAGTTGAAAACTGGCAGGCTGGCCTGGAAAACGCGGTGGTGAGCGGGCGATTAAATGTTCTGACACAAGGTGATGCAGGTAAAGGTAACGCTGTCCTGACCATCGGCCCTGGCAAACTCGCCATGGATAATAGCGAGATGCCATTACAGTTAACCGGCGAAGCAAAACAGGGCGATCTTATTTTTTATGCGGTGCTACCCGCACGGCTCAGTGGAAGCCTCAATGATCCGCAACTGATTTTTGAACCTGGGGCATTGCTGCGTTCCCGCGGACGCGTTATTGACTCTCTGGATATTGACGAAATTCGCTGGCCACTGGCGGGAGTGAAGGTCACTCAGCGCGGTGTTGATGGTCGATTGCAGGCCATTTTACGTGCCCATGAAAACAAGATGGGGGGATTTGAACTGCATCTTGATGGTCTGGCCAATGATTTCCTCCCTGACGCTGGCCGCTGGCAGTGGCGTTACTGGGGTACAGGGGGATTTACGCCGATGCACGCCCGCTGGGACGTGGCGGGTAAGGGTGAATGGCACGATAACACCCTCAAACTTTTTGACCTTTCTACCGGGTTCGACCAACTGCAATACGGCACGATGAAAGTGGAAACGCCACGTCTGATCATGGATCAACCGATTGTGTGGGTGCGGGACCCGGCAAAACCAACATTCAGCGGCGCGTTGTCACTGGATGCTGGAAAAACCACCTTTACGGGCGGAAGCGTTCTGCCACCATCAACCCTGAAATTCAGTGTTGATGGGACCGATCCGACGGTATTCCAGTTCAAAGGGCAGCTTCATGCAGGGGCAATTGGTCCTGTACAGTTAAACGGGCGCTGGGATGGTGTCCGCCTGCGTGGACAGGCCTGGTGGCCAAAACAATCACTCACTGTTTTCCAGCCGCTGGTTCCTCCTGACTGGAAAATGAACCTGCGCGAAGGGGAACTGTATGCGCAGGTTGCTTTCTCCGCCGCCCCGGAACAGGGCTTTGAGGCGGGCGGTCATGGGGTATTAAAAGGCGGTAGCGCCTGGATGCCCGATAACCAGATCAATGGTGTCGATTTTGTGCTGCCGTTTCGTTTTAGTGAAGGAGCGTGGCAACTGGGCACACGCGGACCGATTTCACTACGTATTGCGGAAGTCGTGAATCAGGTGACAGCGAAAAATATTACCGCCGACCTGCAGGGAGGATATCCCTGGAGCGAAGATAATCCTTTACTGCTCAGCAATGTCAGCGCCGAGTTGTTAGGAGGTAAAGTCATCATGCAGCAATTGCGTATGCCTCAGCACGATCCGGCCTTAGTCCGAGTGCAAAATATCTCTTCCAGCGAACTTATCAGCGCGGTTAATCCCAAACAGTTTGCCATGTCTGGACCGGTCAGCGGCGCGTTGCCTCTGTGGCTGAATAATGAAAAATGGATTATCAAAGACGGCTGGCTTACCAATCCTGGACCAATGACGTTGCGTATCGACAAAGATACTGCGGATGCCGTCGTTAAAGACAACATGGCGGCTGGAGCGGCGATTAACTGGCTGCGCTATATGGAAATAACCCATTCCTGGACGAAAATAAATCTGGATAACCTGGGTGTATTAACGATGCAGGCAACCGTCACTGGCAATAGTCGGGTGGATGGCAAAGTGGGAACGGTGAATTTGAATTACAACCACGAAGAAAACGTATTTACGTTATGGCGCAGTTTGCGTTTTGGCGACAATTTACAGGCATGGCTCGAGCAAAATGCAACGCTGCCAGAAACCCATTGCCCGGAAGGCAAGGAATGTGAGGAACAACCATGAAAACAATAGCTGCCATGCTGGGACTTCTGGCGTCATCTCTGCTGGCGGGGTGTACTCCGCGTATTGAAGTGGCGGCCCCCAAAGAACCCATCACCATCAATATGAACGTCAAAATCGAGCATGAAATCCATATCAAAGTCGATAAAGATGTCGAGAGTTTGCTGAAATCACGCAGTGACTTGTTCTGAGGTGAAGATGAAAAGATCACTTAACGCATTCATTCTTATTTTGAGTTTGCTGAGTGCCAACGCGTTTGCATTAACGCTGGGTGAAGCCCGAACTCAGGGGCGGGTTGGCGAAACGCTTAACGGCTATCTCGTGGCATTGAAAACCGATGCTGAAACCCAGACGCTGGTGAGTGAAGTGAATAAAGCGCGCAATGCCAGCTATCAGCAACTTGCTGAAAGTAACAACATCCCGGTTGATGAAGTGGCAAAGATGGCTGGACAGAAACTGGTTGCTCGTGCCAAACCGGGTGAATACGTGCAGGGCATTAATGGTAAATGGTTGAAAAAATAATCGCCCGTCTGTTCAGAGGATCCGGTTTTACTTTAACCAACAAGCGTATTTGACGGGCAATGATCCATTGCTCCACTATAATCAAACCGACAAATTATCAAGGAGTGATGATGACGCTTTATCAGATAAAGCCTGCCTTTCAGGCGCTTTTACGCCCGGTAATGTTCTGGCTATACAAAAAAAACGTTACTGCTAATCACGTCACACTTGCAGCGATGGCGCTTTCTTTTGTGACAGGAGCGGTACTGTTTCTTTTCCCTCAACCTGAATTATTTGTTCTCCTGCCGATCGTGCTGTTTGTGCGGATGGCGCTCAATGCGCTGGACGGGATGCTGGCACGTGAGTGCAATCAAAAGTCACGTCTGGGCGCCATTCTCAATGAGACCGGGGATGTTCTTTCCGACCTTGCGCTTTATCTACCCTTTATGTTGCTCCCGGCCAGCAATGCACTGTTGGTGATAATGATGCTGTTCTGCGCAGTGATGACGGAATTTTGCGGCGTGCTGGCACAAACTATCAATGGAGTGCGCAGCTATGCCGGGCCGCTGGGCAAAAGCGACAGAGCGCTGGTGTTCGGCGCATGGGGACTGGCGTTGACGCTATGGCCTCAACTTGTACAGTGGAATAACGCCGTCTGGGGTGTTGCAACGCTGTTGCTGTTATGGACGGTGATCAACCGCTGTAAGAGTGCATTACGCGATGAGGTGGTGGAATGATGCTGCTGGAAAAGTCGCTTGCAGTTATTTTTTCTCTGCTACTTATTGCGACACTGATCAACGGATTACTTGTATGGCTACGTCCAGGTAAAGACTGGCGGGAACTGACGCTGCGTATTCGCACCTGGTGGGTGATCATTATTCTGTTTTCGCTGGCTATCTTAAGCCCCCACTGGCTGGCGTTGACTTTTTTTGCGCTGGTAAGCTTTATGGCGTTAAAGGAATTTTTAACACTGGCACCATCGCGCCATACCGATCGCATGCCGCTGTTGTGGATGTTTATTGCTATCCCTGTTAACTACTGGCTGATAGGCATCAACTGGTACGGCATGTTTGTGGTGTTTATCCCGGTGTATGCTTTTTTATTCTTACCCGTACGGATGGTGATTGCTGGCGACACCCAGGGATTTCTGCGTTTTGCCTCACAGCATCACTGGTGCCTGATGACTACCGTGTTTGCATTCAGTCACGTTGCGTTCCTGCTGGTGCTGCCCGCTGACGGTATGCAAACAGGAGCACTGCTGGTGCTTTTCCTCGTGGGCTTAACGGAATTCAACGACATTGCGCAGTACCTGTGGGGAAAATCGATTGGCCGCATCAAAGTGATGCCTAAAGTCAGCCCTAATAAAACCCTGGCGGGACTGATCGGTGGTGTAGCAACCACTACGCTCGCGGCAGCACTACTGGGACCGTTAATGACGCCGCTAAGCGTACCTTTATCGCTGCTGGCGGGGTGCATTATCGGTGTCACTGGTTTTTGTGGGGACGTTGTGATGTCGGCTATTAAGCGGGATATCGGGGTGAAAGACAGCGGCACGCTGTTACCCGGTCACGGCGGTATCCTCGACAGGCTCGATTCCCTGATCTTCACCGCCCCCGTGTTTTTCCATTTCATTCGCTATTTTTGCTACTAACTTATGATGAGCTCATTTCTGCGAACGCTGTTTACATTGTGCATCGTCTGGCCGGTTATTTGGCTATGGCTTGGGCTGCGCGTCAGACACCGGGAGCGCTTGCCAACTCGTGGCCCGGCTATCGTGGTAGCAAATCACAACAGCCATATGGATGTTTTCGCGCTGCTTTCACTATTTCCGCTCCGCCGCCAGGCATCTGTTCATCCGGTGGCCGCCGCTGATTATTTTTTGCGTAATAAAGCGATGGCCTGGTTCGCTCTCAATATTCTCAACATTATTCCCATTTCACGTAAGGGCGGTGAAGCTAACCCACTGGCACAGTGCGAACAGGCATTACGTGAAGGTAAGATCCTGATCCTTTTTCCAGAAGGTACGCGTGGCGAACCAGGAAAGCTTTCACCGCTAAAATCAGGGTTGTGGCATCTGAGTCAGCGTGCGCCGGAAGTCCCAATTATTCCAGTCTGGCTGCGCGGTACGGAGCACGTCATGGCGAAGGGGAATCGCATTCCTCTGCCGCTATTTATTGACGTCAATATTGGTGAGACGTTGCGCTTTCAGAGCGACAAACGCGTCTTCATGGATGATCTCAAACAGCAGCTTTTGCAGCTACAGCAACAAACGACAGGAAAGCCTCCTCATGACTGACATGCGAGCGCCAGACGAACGATGGTTTTTGACCAGTGACAACACCGGGTTGTTTTATCGCCACTGGCCGGCATTATCGGCTGGCCCTGTTTCAAAAGTAATTGTTCTGTTTCACCGTGGACACGAACATTCCGGGCGTCTGCAGCACATCGTTGATGAGCTGGCGATGCCAGATACCGCATTCTATGCCTGGGACGCACGAGGTCACGGACACTCTCCGGGACAGCGTGGCTATAGCCCGTCGCTGGCACGTTCGGTGCAGGATGTCGAAGAGTTCGTGCGTTTTGCCGCTGCGGACAGTCAGGCCGCAATGGAAGATGTGGTGGTGGTAGCACAAAGCGTTGGCGCGGTATTAGCCGCAACCTGGGTTCATGATTATGCGCCAGACATTCGTGGACTGGTATTGGCGTCTCCGGCGTTTAAAGTCAAATTGTATGTGCCGTTTGCCCGCCCAGGGCTGGCGTTAATGCATCGCCTGCGTGGCCTGTTTTTTGTTAACTCCTACGTTAAAGGGAAGTATCTGACGCACGATCCCGAACGCGTGGCAAGCTTCAATCAGGATACGCAAATCACCCGGGCAATCGCGGTGAACATTCTGCTGGATCTCTACAGGACGGCAGAGCGAATAGTCAGCGATGCCGCCGCCATTACGTTACCGGTGCAGTTGCTTGTTTCAGGGGACGATTTTGTTGTGCATCGTCAGCCACAGATCGATTTTTACCAGCGTCTGCGGAACCCACTTAAGGAACTGCACGTGTTGCCGGGGTTTTATCACGATACGCTGGGGGAGAAAGACCGACATCTGGCGTTCGACAAAATGCGTAATTTTATTGATACGTTATACGCGAAACCACCCCAGCGTTTTGATTACAGCAATGAGGATCGCTGGAGTCCTGGGGCCGATAGCTGGCGGATGTTAAACGGGGGACCGGCTCCTTATTCTCTCGATGATATTGCCTATCGTGGTTTGCGCTACGGGATGAAACTACTGGGAACACAATCGACAGGTGTTCGCCTTGGATTTGAAACCGGTTTTGACTCGGGCAGTACGCTTGATTATGTCTATCGTAACCAGCCTCAGGGCAGCAGTGCGCTGGGGCGTTTAATTGATAAGAACTACCTGAATAGCGTCGGCTGGAAAGGGATACGTCAGCGTAAGATCCATTTGCAGATGCTGATTCGTCAGGCTGTTGCGCGGCTCGCAGAGCAGGGCACACCCGTTAATGTGGTCGATATCGCTGCCGGACACGGGCGCTATGTACTTGATGCGCTCGAAGGTGAAACGGCGGTGAACGCGATCTTATTGCGTGATTACAGCGATCTGAATGTGAACAAAGGAAGGGAAATGATCGCCAGCAGAGGCATGGCTGACATCGCTCATTTCGAGCAAGGCGATGCCTTCAATCGTCAACAGCTGGCATCTCTCGACCCCCGTCCTACGCTGGGGATCGTCTCTGGCCTGTACGAGCTTTTCCCCGAAAATTCGCTGGTACAGAATTCTCTGGCCGGACTGGCGGATGCAATAGCGCCGGGTGGGGTACTGATTTACACCGGACAGCCCTGGCATCCACAGCTAAAAACCATCGCATGGTCACTCACCAGCCATAAAGATGGCAAAGCGTGGGTGATGCGCGTGCGCACACAGGGTGAAATGGATGCGCTGGTGCGTGATGCGGGGTTTGATAAGTGCGCGCAGTTGATTGATGAGTGGGGAATTTTCACCGTTTCCATGGCGGTGCGCCGTGGTACCTGAACGTCGTAAGGTTATAGTCCAGGCGATAGGCTGGTTATTGCTACTGGCTCCATTTTTCTTCCTCACTTACGGTAAGGTCAATCAGTTTACCGCCTGGCAGGATGCTCAGTACCATAACGTCGGAAGTGTCGTGTTTAGCTGGGAGTCCGCTATTCCCTTTATTCCGTGGACAATTCTTCCTTACTGGAGCCTGGATCTGTTCTACGGGTTATCGTTGTTTGTCTGTACTACACGTTTCGAACAACGAAGGCTGGTACTGCGTCTGGTACTGGCATCGGTTATCGCCTGCGGCGGTTTTTTGCTGTTTCCGCTCCAGTTTAGCTTTACCCGCCCCGAGGTTAGCGGTGCAGCAGGGTGGTTATTTTCCCAGCTCGAACAGTTCGACTTGCCCTACAACCAGTCTCCATCGTTGCACATTATCCTCTGCTGGCTGCTGTGGCGGCATTTCAGTCGCTACCTTTCTGGTGGTTGGCGCAGGCTGTGCGACGGCTGGTTTTTGCTGATTGCCGTTTCCGTACTGACCACCTGGCAGCACCATTTTATCGATATCATTACCGGACTGGCGGCAGGAATGCTAATTGACTGGATGGTGCCGGAACAACACCGCTGGCGCTGGCAAAAGCCGGATACGGTGCGTTTGAAGCTGATGCGTCGTTATTTGTTGGGGACAGCCATATGTTTTATCGCCGGAGCGCTGATAACGCCCTGGCTACTGTGGCCAGCATTATCGTTGTTGATAGTCGGGTATGGCTATGGCGGATTTGGCACAGCAGCCGCAGGTAAAGATCAACTGGGACGGCTGTCGCCACCCGTGTACTGGCTGTTACTTCCTTGGCGCGTAGGGATGTGGCTGTCGATGCGCTGGTTTACCCGCCGCCTGCCAGCGGTGAGCTGTATTGCTGAGGGGGTCTATCTCGGCAGCTTTCCACGCCGGATCCCCGCGCAAAACGCAGTGCTGGACATGACCTTTGAGTTTCCGCGTGGACGCGCCACCGCGTCACGAGCCTATGCTTGTGTACCGATGTTGGATCTGGTTATTCCCAACAAAGCAGAACTGCAACAGGCTGTGGACCGACTGGAGATACTGCGTCAGGAGCAGGGGACTGTACTGGTTCACTGTGCATTGGGACTGTCGCGCAGTGCGATGACCGTCGCGGCGTGGCTTTTGCATTATGGCCATCAGGCGACAGTAGAGCAGGCGGTAGCACATATTCGTCAGCGTCGTCCACAGGTGGTACTGACAGATAAACATCTGGAGATGCTGGAACAATGGCAACAGAAAGTGACAACGTAACACAAAGCGAAGGTATTCAGCGTGATCTGCTGGGGCACACGCTGGCAGGCTGGCGTTTTATCCTGCTTTTTTCCCTCCCGCCGATGGTGTGGGTCATCTTCACGGCTCCATCAGGTATCTCTCGCGCCATCGTTGCGCTGTTGTGCGCTATCGTCTGGTTTGGTTGCTGGAGAGTGTGGCTTGATGGTCGCTATTTTTCGCTCATTAATGCGCAGAACAACGAGCTGGCCGGAGAGGTTCTTGGCGTTATATGGCGGCGTGAAAGGTTAAAGACGCTCACACTGGCCGAACGTCAGTCAGGTGCACTAAAACAGTGTCGCCAGACGTTTTACATGGTTGCCATTCTGTGGGCTTTCTGGCTGATGCTACTGATTTAGTTTTCACCGGAGCTATTCATCCACAGCGCAATAGTTGCCAAACGGAACTGTACAGATGCTGATATATTTCATCACCGGTTGCGTCCTGGAGTTAACTTATGTGGCTTTTCAAGTGGTATGTCTGGAATCGTTGGGTATTCAAACATTTAAGCAGGGATGTTGCGGAGCCGGAGCAGTTTTTACTCCATTGCTGGGAAGAGAATCTGGCAAAGTGCAGGGATTACTCACTCATCTGGCGTGACATCAATCGTATTCACGGAAAGCAGACAAAGAGATAGGAGTCTATCCCGTCAGGCTCTGAGTGCCGGTTAAAAACCCTCCCACCGGACGGTGAGAGGGGAAATTATCAGGCAGCAACCACGCTATCAATCGCCGCTTTTGCATCAGATTGTGCTTTCGATGCCACTTCCGGACCGTAGGCAATACCTTCAGCGAAGACAACGTTCACGTCGGTGATGCCGATAAAGCCCAGGAAAACATTCAGGTACGGAGTGATCAGATCGGTTGGTGTATCTTTATGGATACCGCCACGGCTACTCAGAACAATAGCACGTTTACCTGTTACCAGACCTTCAGGTCCTTTCTCGGTATAACGGAAAGTTACCCCGGCGCGGGCAATCAGGTCGAAGTAGTTTTTCAACTGCGTCGGGATGTTGAAGTTATACATTGGGGCGGCGATCACAATGACGTCATGCGCTTTCAGTTCAGCAATCAACTCATCAGACAGCGCCAGCGCTTCTTGTTGACGTGGAGTCAACGGCGCATCGCTCGGGCGCAGAGCACCCACCAGTTCGCCATCCAGTACCGGAACAGGATTTGCAGCCAGGTCACGAACCGTGATCTCGTCAGCAGGGTGTTTTTCACGCCACTGTTCAACAAAATAATCAGACAACTGACCAGACTGAGAGTACCCTGCCAGAATACTGGATTTAAGAACTAATACCTTGCTCATGGGTGATTCCTTATATGTGTTTGAAGGGGATGTGCCCCGTTGCTTATTGACACTTTATTCACAATCCTGCCGTAGTGATAGCGCAATATATCGAATCCTATGTTCGAAATTATTGAACAACACACGAAAAGCACCGATGTGGTACTCTATACCTATCATCTAAAAGAGATTTAACCCGGCAGAGCACTGCCCTCCAATGCTATGACAGAACAACAGAAATTAACCTTCAACATGTTGCAGCAACAGCTGGATCCACTGATGCTGCGTGACAAACAGCGTTTTTCCCGCCGTCTGCATGGTGTGAAGAAGGTTAAAAATCCTGATGCACAACAGGCCATTTACCAGGAGATGGCGAAAGAGATTGAGCTGGCAGCAGGTAAGGTTGTGCTGCGTGAAGCGGCACGGCCGGATATTACTTACCCGGAAAACCTGCCTGTCAGCCAGAAAAAACAGGATATCCTGGAAGCCATTCTCGACCATCAGGTGGTGATTGTTGCCGGGGAGACGGGTTCCGGTAAAACCACTCAGTTGCCGAAAATCTGTATGGAACTGGGACGCGGAATTAAAGGGTTGATCGGTCATACCCAACCGCGTCGTCTGGCGGCGCGTACCGTGGCTAACCGTATTGCAGAAGAACTGCAGACGGAGCCCGGTGGTTGTATCGGCTATAAAGTTCGTTTCAGCGATCATGTTAGTGATAACACCATGGTCAAGCTGATGACGGACGGTATTCTGCTGGCGGAAATCCAGCAGGACCGCATGCTGATGCAGTACGACACCATCATTATCGATGAAGCTCATGAACGCAGCCTGAATATAGACTTTCTGCTCGGTTATCTGAAAGAGTTGCTGCCACGTCGTCCGGATCTGAAAATTATCATCACTTCTGCGACTATCGATCCTGAACGCTTCTCACGCCATTTTAACAATGCGCCCATTATTGAAGTTTCGGGTCGTACATATCCGGTGGAAGTACGCTATCGCCCGATTGTGGAAGATGCGGATGACACCGAACGCGATCAACTGCAGGCGATTTTTGACGCCGTGGATGAACTGGGACGCGAAAGTCAGGGCGACATTTTGATCTTCATGAGCGGAGAGCGCGAAATTCGCGACACCGCTGATGCGCTGAATAAGCTGGGTTTACGCCATACTGAGGTGCTACCGCTTTATGCACGTTTGTCTAACAGTGAACAGAACCGTGTTTTTCAGTCGCACAGTGGACGTCGCATTGTGCTGGCAACCAACGTGGCAGAGACCTCGCTGACCGTTCCGGGGATTAAATATGTTATAGATCCCGGTACCGCACGTATCAGTCGCTATAGCTACCGTACTAAAGTCCAGCGTTTGCCGATTGAACCCGTGTCGCAGGCCTCTGCTAACCAGCGTAAAGGGCGCTGTGGTCGCGTATCAGAAGGGATCTGTATTCGTCTCTATTCCGAAGACGATTTCCTGTCGCGCCCGGAATTTACCGACCCGGAAATTCTGCGTACTAACCTGGCGTCCGTTATTCTGCAAATGACTGCGCTTGGGCTTGGTGATATTGCAGCATTCCCGTTTGTCGAAGCGCCGGATAAACGCAATATTCAGGACGGCGTGCGTCTGCTGGAAGAACTGGGGGCGATCACTACCGATGAACAGCAAACTGCTTACAAGTTAACGCCTTTAGGCCGTCAGTTATCACAACTACCGGTAGATCCGCGTCTGGCACGTATGGTGCTGGAAGCGCAGAAGCATGGTTGCGTGCGAGAAGCAATGATCATTACCTCGGCGCTGTCCATTCAGGATCCGCGAGAGCGTCCGATGGACAAACAGCAGGCATCTGACGAAAAACACCGTCGCTTTCACGATAAAGAGTCCGATTTCCTCGCTTTTGTGAATCTGTGGAATTATATCGGTGAGCAGCAAAAAGCGCTGTCATCAAATCAGTTCCGTCGCCAGTGTAAGGTTGATTTCCTTAACTATCTGCGAGTGCGCGAGTGGCAGGATATTTACACTCAATTGCGTCAGGTGGTGAAAGAACTGGGGATCCCTGTCAATAGTGAGCCAGCAGAATACCGTGAGATCCACGTTGCATTGTTGACTGGGTTACTGTCGCATATCGGGATGAAAGATGCCGATAAACAAGAGTTTACTGGCGCGCGTAACGCCCGTTTTTCAATTTTCCCTGGATCCGGTTTATTTAAAAAGCCGCCGAAGTGGACAATGGTGGCGGAGCTGGTGGAAACCAGCAGATTGTGGGGACGCATTGCCGCACGTATCGATCCGGAATGGGTGGAACCCGTTGCTCAACATCTGATCAAACGTTCGTACAGTGAACCACACTGGGAGCGCGCGCAGGGTGCGGTCATGGCGACAGAAAAAGTCACCGTTTACGGCCTACCAATTGTTGCTGCCCGTAAGGTGAACTACAGCCAGATCGATCCCGCGCTGTCGCGTGAACTGTTTATCCGTCACGCGCTGGTGGAAGGTGACTGGCAGACACGCCATGCGTTTTTTAGGGACAACCTGAAACTGCGTGCAGAAGTGGAAGAGTTAGAACACAAATCGCGCCGCCGCGATATCCTGGTCGATGACGAAACGCTGTTTGAATTTTATGACCAGCGTATCAGCCATGATGTGGTTTCTGCCCGTCATTTTGATAGCTGGTGGAAAAAGGTCAGCCGTGAAACGCCAGATCTGCTCAACTTTGAAAAGAGCATGCTCATCAAAGAGGGGGCGGAAAAAATCAGCAAGCTGGATTACCCGAATTTCTGGCATCAGGGTAATCTCAAACTGCGATTAAGCTATCAGTTCGAACCTGGAGCTGACGCCGACGGTGTGACCGTACATATCCCGCTACCGTTGCTGAACCAGGTGGATGAAAGCGGTTTTGAATGGCAAATCCCTGGGCTGCGCCGTGAATTAGTGATTGCACTGATTAAATCGTTGCCAAAACCAGTGCGCCGTAATTTTGTTCCTGCACCAAATTACGCTGAAGCTTTTTTAGGACGCGTCACGCCGCTCGAACTGCCACTGCTGGACTCACTGGAACGTGAACTGCGCCGGATGACCGGCGTCACCGTCGACCGTGACGACTGGCACTGGGATCAGGTCCCCGATCATCTGAAAATCACCTTCCGCGTGGTGGATGATAAAAACAAGAAACTGCAGGAAGGGCGCTCGCTTCAGGCGTTGAAAGATACGCTGAAAGGTAAAGTTCAGGAAACGCTGTCCGCAGTGGCAGATGATGGTATCGAACAGAGCGGGCTGCATATCTGGAGCTTCGGTCAACTCCCGGAAAGCTACGAGCAAAAACGCGGCAATTACAAAGTGAAAGCGTGGCCGGCGTTGGTGGACGAGCGGGACAGTGTTGCTATTAAGCTGTTTGATAATCCACTGGAACAACAGCAGGCGATGTGGTGCGGTTTACGCCGTCTGTTGCTGCTGAATATTCCATCGCCAATCAAATACCTGCACGAGAAGCTACCAAATAAAGCCAAACTGGGCCTGTATTTTAACCCGTACGGCAAAGTACTGGATTTGATAGATGACTGTATCTCCTGCGGTGTGGATAAACTGATAGATGCCAATGGCGGACCGGTGTGGACGGAAGAGGGCTTTACAGCACTGCATGAGAAAGTGCGGGCTGAACTGAACGATACCGTGGTGGAGATTGCCAAACAGGTCGAACAGATCCTGACGGCAGTCTTCAATATCAACAAACGTCTTAAAGGACGCGTGGATATGACCATGGCGTTGGGGCTTTCGGATATCAAAGCGCAAATGGGCGGACTGGTATATCGCGGATTTGTCACCGGTAATGGCTTCAAACGTCTTGGCGATACGCTGCGCTATTTACAAGCAATAGAGAAACGACTGGAAAAACTGGCCATCGATCCGCACCGCGATCGTGCGCAGATGCTGAAAGTGGACAGCGTGCAGCAGGCCTGGCAGCAGTGGTTCAATAAACTGCCACCTGCGCGCCGTGAAGATGATGATGTCAAAGAGATCCGCTGGATGATTGAAGAGTTGCGCGTCAGCTACTTTGCTCAGCAGCTTGGCACGCCGTACCCAATTTCAGATAAACGAATCCTGCAGGCCATGGATCAGATTACAGGCTAAAGCAGTGCCGGATGACGACGCTGACGCGTCTTCTCCGGCCTACAGGAACAAAGATCAGGAGCCATGAATATGAGACAGTTTCCGACACTTTCCGCTACCACCCTCAAGGCAATAAACACCGTTGGACAGTGGCTGGCGCAGAATGATTTCGGTGAAACAATCGCTGTTCAGTCGGATTGCGTAATTCTGGCGGGAAACGCGGTGATCCCAACCATCGACGCGGCTTGTCGTATAGCGAAAGAACAGCAGGTTCCCTTGCTGATCAGCGGTGGTATCGGACACTCCACGACTTTTTTGTATAACGCTATTATTCAACACCCACGCTACAACATCATTCGCACTACCGGACGCGCGGAAGCGGCAATTCTTGCCGATATCGCCCACCAGTTCTGGCAAATTCCGGGGGAAAAAATCTGGGTAGAAGACCAGTCCACAAACAGTGGTGAGAACGCCAGATTTAGCTGTGCGTTACTGCGTCAGGCCACAGAAACCGTTCGTTCTGTCATCGTAGTACAGGACCCCACCATGCAACGCCGCACAATGGCAACGTTTCATCGTGTAACGCGAGATGATCCACATGCGCCAAGCTGGTTAAGTTTTCCAGGTTTTGTGCCTGAATTGACTCAGCAGGAGAGTGGTGTGGGATTTGCTCAGGCCACTGATGGTCTCTGGTCGGTCGAACGCTATCTTTCACTGATTATCGGTGAACTTCCTCGTCTGCGCGATGATGAAACCGGCTATGGTCCCCGTGGTCGTGATTTTATTGAGCATGTTGAAATTCCGCAGAATATTGAGGACGCGTGGCAACATCTACAAAACGACGCCGCTATGATTGACTTACTGGAGAGTCGATCTCTGTGATATCTGCTGCCCGTTTGTGGGAACTTTTACGCAAACGGGCATAAATCCCGCCCGTATTTTCTCTTCGTGACCACTTTCCCTGACACTTTTATGAAGCGGTTCACAGAACCAATATTACAGCGGCAATGTGCCATGCATGATTGATATTAATTAACAATAGTTTTACTTGTTAAAAACAAATCAATCACAGGAGAAACGCATGTCAGTACCCGTACAACATCCTATGTATATCGATGGGCAGTTTGTGACCTGGCACGACGACGCCTGGATTGATGTTATCAATCCAGCAACCGAAGAGGTTATCTCCCGAATTCCCGATGGTCGTGCCGAAGATGCACGTAAAGCGATTGATGCCGCACATCGCGCTCAGCCGGAATGGGAAGCGCTACCTGCCATTGAACGCGCAAACTGGTTACGCAAAATTTCTGCCGGTATTCGGGAGCGTGCCAGCGAAATCAGTGCTTTGATTGTGGCTGAAGGCGGAAAAATCCAACAACTGGCTGATGTTGAGGTCTCTTTCACCGCAGACTATATCGATTACATGGCGGAGTGGGCGCGCCGTTATGAAGGTGAGATCCTGCAAAGTGACCGCCCGGGTGAAAACATCCTGCTGTTTAAGCGTGCGCTCGGCGTGACGACTGGCATCCTACCGTGGAACTTCCCATTTTTCCTTATTGCTCGCAAGCTGGCACCCGCATTGCTGACGGGTAATACCATTGTGATTAAACCGAGTGAGTTTACGCCAAATAATGCGATCGCATTCGCTAAAATCGTGGATGACATCGGCCTGCCACGCGGGGTATTTAACCTGGTACTTGGACGTGGCGAAACGGTAGGTCAGGAGCTTGCCGGAAACCCGAAAGTGGCAATGGTGAGCATGACCGGCAGTGTGGTTGCTGGTGAGAAAATCATGGCGGCGGCGGCGAAAAACATTACCAAAGTTTGTCTGGAGCTGGGCGGGAAGGCGCCGGCTATCGTAATGGATGATGCCGATCTCGAACTGGCGGTGAAAGCCATTGTTGACTCACGGGTAATTAACACCGGACAGGTGTGCAACTGCGCTGAACGTGTGTACGTGCAAAAAGGTGTTTATGACCAGTTTGTCAATCGTTTGGGTGAGGCGATGAAAGCGGTTCAGTACGGTAATCCTGCTGAGCGCAATGATATTGCCATGGGACCGCTGATTAACGCCGCGGCGCTGGCGCGTGTGGAACAAAAAGTTGCACACGCGGTTCAAGAAGGTGCACGCGTGGTGCTTGGTGGCAAAGCAGAGGCAGGAAAGGGATATTATTATCCGCCGACCTTACTGCTGGATGTGCGCCAGGAGATGGCAATTATGCACGAAGAGACATTTGGTCCGGTATTGCCTGTGGTGTCATTTAATTCGCTGGAAGAGGCGCTTACGATGGCCAACGACAGCGACTACGGACTGACCTCATCGATTTATACGCAAAATCTGAATACGGCAATGAAGGCAATTAAAGGCCTGAAATTTGGTGAGACGTATATTAATCGTGAAAACTTCGAGGCGATGCAGGGCTTCCATGCCGGCTGGCGCAAATCCGGAATTGGCGGGGCAGACGGCAAACACGGCCTGAACGAATATCTGCAAACTCAGGTTGTTTATCTGCAGTCCTGATATCGATGCCGGGTGAGCAGGGGTGTCACCCGGCATCTGCTAACGTATTAAAGCTTGATGAGTTTTTCCAGCGTGCGAACCAGTTGGGTCACAAAACCGTATTCGTTGTCGTACCAGGCGACGGTTTTGACCAGTTGCAGATCGCCAACTTCAGTAATCTCCGTTTGTGTGGCATCAAATACCGAACCGAAATGTGATCCAATGACATCTGATGAGACAATCTCTTCATCGGTGTAGCCGAACGACTCATTATTCAGCGTCGCCTTCTTCAGCGCATTATTGACATCTTCGGTGGTCACTTTTTTGCCCAACACCGAAACCAGCTCCGTAACAGAACCGGTCTTCACCGGAACGCGCTGGGCGTGTCCTTTCAATTTTCCGCTCAATGCTGGAATAACCAGACCAATCGCTTTCGCCGCACCGGTGGTATGCGGAATGATGTTCTCTGCCGCCGCCCGTGAAGCGCGTAAATCTTTGCCTCGCGGACCGTCAACCAGCGACTGTGTTCCCGTATACGCGTGGATGGTGGTCATAGTACCAAGCTGAATACCGAAGTTATCGTGCAATGCTTTCGCCATAGGCGCCAGACAGTTAGTGGTACAGGATGCGACCGAGATAATCTGATCGTTAGCATCCAGAGTGTCGTCATTGACGTTAAAGACAATAGTCTTCATGTCACCAGCAGGGGCGGAGATCAATACTTTCCTGGCACCTGCATCCAGGTGGGCGTTGGCTTTTTCCGTTGAAGTATAAAAACCAGTACACTCGATGACAATTTCCGCACCTGTGGTTTTCCACGGAATATTTTTGGCCTCTTTTTCTGCGTAAACGGCGATTTTTTTGCCATCTACAATAAGCGCATCTTCAGTAAAGTCGACGCTCCAGGGGAACGGACCGTAGTTTGAGTCGTGTTTTAGCAGGTAGGCGAGAATTTTCGGTGAGGTCAGATCGTTAATGGCAACGACGTCAACGCTGCTTTTGACTTCCAGTAGCCGACGCAATACCAGACGACCGATACGACCAAAACCGTTAATGCCAATTTTACTCATGGTTTTCTCCTGTCAGGGTGAAGCGGTACCACATATTTTCCCTACCAGGCATAGACCAGTCAGCCACCAGGGGCAATGCCTGTTTTTGCGGTTAAGCGTAACTGACTGAAAATGAGCGAACAAAAGTTAATGAATTTTTAACAAAAGCTGGTTATGTTGACGCATCATTGTTTTTACTCAGGAAGTGTTATGGGGAATAAGTATTCTGGCCTACAGATTGGTATCCACTGGCTGGTCTTTTTGTTGGTGATCGCGACCTACTGTGCGATGGAACTGCGTGGATTTGCGCCTCGCAGCTATCGTCCCTGGTTCAACATGGTGCATGTTTCCTGTGGTATCACGATTTTAGTGCTGATGGTGGCGCGTTTGTTGGTCAGGCTTAAGTACCCGGCACCGCCAATTGTGCCAAAGCCTAAACCGATGATGACCGGAATGGCGCATCTTGGACATTTGATTATCTATTTGCTGTTTATCGTATTGCCAGTTATTGGTCTGGTGATGATGTACAACCGGGGGAATCCGTGGATAGCGTTCGGCATTGTCATGCCGCATGCGGCAGAAGCCAACTTCGATATGGTCGATATGCTGAAGTCCTGGCACGTGACGCTGGCAAAGTTGGGTTATTTTGTTATAGGCCTGCATGCAGCAGCAGCCCTGATGCATCACTATTTCTGGAAGGATAACACGCTATTGCGGATGATGCCGCGTAAGCGCTCATAACGCATATTTCCTTCGTCCCGCATAATGCGGGACGTTTGCTTTCTACCAGCCAATATAAATACTTTTATTGTTCTCATTCTAAATATATCAATAAAATCATACACCACTCCAATTTGCTTCATATGCTCGTAGTGAAGTGGGGCCAGGCATTTTTTTAGAGTCACACTCTATCCGCGATAATCCATTTCATTATAAATCTATGACGATTACGCATTTAATATACTTATCACAACCTTAAGAAAAATTATATTTGAGATAGGGTTTCATGATTAAATAAACCAAATCAATACGTTACAATGAATTTTAAGATTACATATCTTATTTAAGATCGTTCTTCATGTTATTTGAGAAAATAAAGGTTTTATTTGCCAAGATAATTCTTAAACTACCAATTATCGTAGGGCTACTCCTATGGTGCCATAAGACCTTACTGACCTCTTTACTGCCGCAAATAAATATCCTGTTTTCAATTGCAGGGGATATTGCATGCATGGTCAGGATGTCAGTGTATTTTTATTTAAGGATAGACAATATGAAAATCAATACCTCCCATGCCAGCCATATATTTGTTGCCGGTAGCCTTGCATTGTTACTTGCTCAGACGGCGGCTCATGCTGATTCAGCTAATACCATCACTTTTAAAGGTGAAGTGACCGAGCAAACTTGCGAAGTCACCGTTAACGGTGTGAACGCACGCCCGGTGGTGTTACTGCCTACTGTAGCTAAAAGCGAGCTGACAAGCCTAGACTCTGTAGCGGGTCTGACAGCATTCACTCTGGGAGTGACCGGGTGTACCGCTGATACCAACGCACTGAATATCAAGACGGTATTCGTTGCCAATAATATGACCCAGCACGGTAACCTCGCCAATACCGGTACAGCGCAAGGTGTTGAGCTGCAATTGATGACCGACAGTTTGGGTACAGCGGTCATTGATCTGCGAAATTCAACACCCGTTGACGGGATCACCGTTGCAGCAGGTAATACTACCGGTGAACACGACTATGCCGTGCAGTATTACAGCCCAAATGGCAATACGAGCGCTGGTACGGTCATCGGTACCGTACAGTACGCAGTCTCTTACCTGTAAGAGAGCTCTGGGTGATGAAAGGATTGGCTATAGTTTTGGCCGGAATACTGATGTGCGCCAGCACACAGGCAAGCGTCGTCATGACAGGCAGTCGGATTATCTATCCGGTTGACAGCCGGGAAGCCAGCGTACAGCTGACCAACCGCGATGATTTCCCCAGCGTGGTACAGGTCTGGCTGGATGATGGTAACCCTCAATCAGTCCCACAAACCGCCAATGCTCCTTTTATCACCACGCCGCCAGTCTTCCGACTGGCGGCTCAGGCTGGGCAAACCGTGCGACTGCGATATGTTGGAAAACCGGTGGTACAGGACAGAGAGACGTTGTGGTGGTTTAACTTCATTCAGATCCCGCCAACGGAAAAGGGCGCTCAAGCAGACAATCAACTGATGGTACTGGTACGCAGCCGCGTAAAAGTGCTGATGAGACCAAAAGGGCTGGTGGGCTCACCGCTGGAGATGGCAATGACTAGCCGTGTCTGGCTACAGGACGGCAAACTGTTTTTGCGTAATAACAGTGGTTATTACCTTGCGCTTTCCTCGCTTGACGTCAACGGGGCGGGTAAAAAGCAGCGTATTCAGAGCGAAACGGTAGCCCCGTGGACGACCGTATCATGGCCTGCGAAAGTGTCGCTTTTGAGTGAGGCGCAGATGCGCTGGATTAACGATCAGGGCGCAACGTTAAGTGGACGTGTGACGGTGGAGAATCCGGATAATGTCCGCTATTAATCCACATTGGTGTTGGCTGCTTCTTTCCGGCGTCACGCCCGTTCTGGCGAACGTTTACACTTTCGACGAGGCACTACTGCTCGGAAGTGGTTACGAGAAAGGACTGGCACAGTTCAACGATCAGGATGCCGTTGCCGCCGGGCGTTACAGTGTGGATATCTGGCTGAACGGAAAGTACATAGGCCGGGATGATGTGCTGTTTCGCCCGAACACCGAAGGACGTATTGCGCCTTGTTTACCCGTTAAATTCTGGGATGAGCAGGGCGTTACGGCGTCGATGGAAGCATTGCCAGATGCTTGTCTTGAGCCGGAAACGCGTATTAGCGGCGGGCAGTGGAATTTCGACCAGGGCCTGCTGCGTTTGAATCTCAGCGTTCCACAGGCAGCTCTTAAACGAACACCGCTGGATTATGTACCTCCTTCGCAGTGGCAGAGTGGCGAAAGTGTGTTGTTCAGCAACTATAACCTGCACGTCTATCACAACAAAAGCGGCGGGCAGCAAAGTGATTACGGCTGGCTGGGACTGAGCAGTGGCTTCAATATTGGCAGCTGGCAGTTTCGCCAGCAGTCCTCCGCTAACTGGCGGCGCGATGACTATCGAGAAACTCAACGCTGGGATGCGCTGCAAACCTGGCTACAGCACCCGATCGCAAAACTGGAAAGCGTACTTACCGCAGGTGAAAGCTACACGTCAGGCAATTTACTTGGCAGCATGGCGTTTACCGGAATCAAACTGGAAACCGATCAACGGATGTGGCCTCAGTCGCGGCGCGGCTACGCGCCAGAAATCCGCGGTACGGCATCGACGCCTTCACGTGTAGCAGTCAAACAAAATGGTCGCACTCTTTATGAAACCAGCGTGCCGCAGGGACCTTTTGTGCTCGACGACTTGCCAAATACTGCCTGGGATGGAGATTTAGAAGTTGAAATCACCGGCGCAGACGGCAAAAAAAGTGGCTACACCGTACCGTACGCCAGCGTGCCTTTGTCGCTGCGGCCCGGAGTCTGGCGCTACGGTCTGGTAGCAGGCAAAACCCGAGATTACGGCACAGCCGACGCTCCGTTTGCCGATTTTACGTTGGAACGTGGAATGAGCAATTTACTGACTGCGAACGCTGCCTTGCGTATCGGTGATGATTATCAGGCGTTGGTGATGGGCGGTGTGGTGGCGACCACTATGGGCGCTTTTGGCGTCGATATTACTGGATCGCGGGCGCACATGGCATCTCAGTCCCTGAGCGGCTGGCGTCTGCAAACCAACTGGAGCAAAACATTTAGTCCGACGGGTACGCACGTAGCGCTGGCAGGTTATCGCTATTCCACGGAAGGCTATCGTGATTACGGGGATGTACTGGGCGAACGAAGCGTTACCGAAGGTGATACAGCATGGCGTTCGGACACACTACGCCAGCGTAACCAGTTTACCGCCACCATAAACCAGACGCTGGGTGGTTACGGAAATCTGTGGTGTTCCGGATCGATGATGGACTACTACGACGACCGAGGGAACAGCACTCAGTTGCAGGCCGGGTATAACACCACCCTCGGGCGCGTGGCGCTTGGCGTCTCCTTCAGTCGGCAAAACACCTGGTGGCGTAACGGAGACAGCACACAGGCGCAAAAAGAGAGTGTCGCAACGTTCACATTCTCGATGCCACTCAGCTTTGGAGAGCGCGAGCACACGGTGGCATTGTCCGCAAGTCAGGGTCAGCAGGCCGGGCGCAATGCGCAGGTGTCACTGTCCGGTGCACTCGATAGCGCGGAGACGGTCAATTACGCGCTGTCCACGGGCTGGCAGCAGGCTAAAGATGAGTCCAGCGCTGTGACCGACTGGAGCGGATCGCTACAAAAAAATACCGCATTCGGCACGCTGAATGGCAGTGTTTCACAGGCACAGAACTATCAGCAGTGGACTGCTGGCGTACGTGGTGCGGTAGTCGTGCATCGCCATGGCGTCGTCGCAGGGCCGTGGGTGGGCGACACCTTTGCTTTGGTGGAAGCGCCGGGAGCGGCAGGTGCCCGAGTCGGTGGAGGACAGGGAGCGATAGTCAATCGTGGCGGTTACGCACTGGTGCCGTCGTTAACACCTTACCGCTATAACAATGTGACTATCGACAGTAGCGAAATGGATAACCATGTTGAGCTACAGGAGAGCCAGCGTCGTATCGCTCCAATGGCCGGAGCGGCAGTAAAACTGCGTTTTGCGACGCTTTCTGGTTACCCACTACTCATTACTGTGAACGGCAAAGAGACACTCCCGGTGGGAGCATCCGTGACCGATGATCGGGGACGCATCGTGGGTATGGTGGCTCAGGGAAATCAGGTGTATGCCCGTGTGGAAGGTGAACAGGGACTACTGACAATCGAAGGCAGTGATTGCTCGCTGCCATGGATACTTAACGAGCAACAGCGCACCGAACCGCTGATTGCATTAACTCAGGCCTGCAAGGAAAAAGGACAGTTATGAAACTATTTATCCTGCTGTTAGCTCTGCTTTCCTCTGGAGTGCAGGCCGCATGCGAACCTATCATTTACCCTTACAAATCAGGAAGTAACAGTGCTCTTGGATCGTACCGCCTGAGTGCCGCGACGGATGGTATCGCCAATGACTGGCGATCTGGCGGCGGAAACGATGCCTGGAACGGCCTGCTACCGGGCCTGAGTAAGTCTGTTGATATCACCAGCAATTCAGGTTTTCAGCCTGCAGGTACGATCCTGACATCAAGCGGTGGTATCCCGTTTACGACCTATGCGCACAAGGGGGGAGGGTACGATCCGGAACAGGTCTTTTTCCGCTGTACCCCGGATACCGGCGGACAGCTGTATGAAGCCTGGTCAACTAACGGCGATGATTACTACGGCGGGTGGCATGAAGCGACGGATGTACCGGGTGCTTATTTAACATTGATGAAAAATGTGGCTCTGCGCCTGACCCATGACGCAACCGGCAGCATCTTTACCGACAGCTGGCAACAACGCCCACTGGAAAATTTGGATCTCGACACCAATGGTAATTTCCTGATTAAAGCTAAAAACTTCTCGACGATAAGCGCGGAGCTAATTAAAACTCTGGATATTCGTTACTTCTACAATCAGCAGCAATCCGCGACTTATGACAGCTATGTGAATCCCAACGCTTACGTGGTGTTTCGGGGGCCAGGAACAGCGTCCTGGGGTATTAAAATAGGGCAGCCTCACCGTAACAGCAACTGGGCGGGCTGGGCCTATGACTGGCCATCGGTTATAAGCCTTTATAATAACGGCATAACAATTAAACGTGCGGCAATGTGCCAGGTGACGGACTTTACTCCGGTGGTACATCTGCCGGTTATTTCCGTGGCCCAGCTCAAACGAGGGGAATATTCCTCTGCGCCATTCCAGATTGATTTTGCCTGTGAATCAACGGTGGTTTCGGGCATAGCAAAGGGAAAGAGTAATGTGGCGATGGGACTGCTCGCGCCGGAAAGCAGCGTCAATAGCGCCTGGAACTTTAATTTGATCACAGGCAAAACGGTAACCTGGTTGCTTGATACGCAATACGGTGCCGCCGGACGTGCCAGAGGTGTTGGTGTACGCGTTTACCGGGCAGGTAATCCGGTGAATTTTATGGCAGTGACAACTGCAGGCAGTGGCACCGAAGGTGGGTGGATGCCGGTTATTGGCAGTAATACACAGCAAAATGGAAGTCAGGATGGTGTGAATTACTACAGCGAAACCTTCGAAGCACGTCTTGCGAGTTTTGGTGCGGATACGTTAACGGCGGGGAGCTATCAGTCACATGTACAAGTTTTATTGCGTATTCAGTAGCATCTGGCTGTTTGTCCTTAGCGCGCAGGCCGCGGTTAATATCGGCACGACACGCGTGATTTTTAACCAGGGTGAAACGCAGCGCACGGTAATGCTGGTAAACGATGGTGATTATCCGGTGGTAGTGCAAAGTTGGGTGGATGACGGATCGCCCGAAAATGGTCCATCCCAAACGAACGCGCCTTTTGTTGTGCTTCCGCCGGTATTGAAAATTCAGCCAGGGGAACAGCGAGAACTGCGGATCATGACGACAGGTAGCGGGCTCGCAGGCGATCGCGAATCATTATTCTGGCTTAATGTTTATCAAATTCCGCCTGAGATGAAGGTCGCTCAGGCTGGTGAAAAAGTGCGATTAGCGCTTAGAAATCAGCTTAAAGTCCTATGGAGACCGAAAAATACAGGCGTGTTGACTGAAAAAACCATCAATCTTCTGAGCTTTCATTATGAAGCTGGGGAGATTTACGCTGTAAATGATAGTTCATGGAACATTACTCTGGTTAATGTATTATTAGGAGACTATTCCACAAGTGGAATAGTGGTTTCACCGCATTCCCGGCGCACGATTTTTAATTTAGCCACTGCGGAAATGAAGAATAATAAGATAAACTTTACGGTGATTAACGATGAAGGAAATCGTTGGGGATTTTCAGGTGTCGTGAATTAACACAGGATAAACTAATTTCAAATAAATAACATTCAGGGATCATGATGGCAAAAGTTTTTTTGCTCAACGGTACCGTCGTATTCTGGCCAGAGCGCAATCTATTACACGCAAAATCAGATGAGACGAAACGTTTAACGCTAAATACCCCGGCAGCTCGTTGTTTATCATTATTAATACAACGGCAGGGCCAGGTTATTGAACGCGATTATTTCTTTGAACATGTCTGGTTTATTAATGGTGCTCAGGTCACTAATAATACATTTTATCAGAACATCTCATTGCTACGTCGCGCTTTTAAAGAGCTTGGTCTGAATGAAGAACTGATCGTCACCGTACCGAGAGTAGGGATCCGTCTTGAGCCACAGTTGCAGGTGCTTGAGCAGGAGATGGACGATCTTCTCTGCGGCCCAATAATCTCGCCAGTCTCGACGCCAGAAGCAACACCAAAATCGCCACGCAAACATACGCTCTGGTGGGTTCTGGCAGGTGTGCTCATTTGCTTTTTAGCCTCATTCGCAACCTGGCAAACACAATTTGATTCCCGGCTTAGCCGTTATATACCGCTGAGTATAGGGAAGGGATGTCACTGGTACGCGAATCCGGATGTACTAAAGTTTGACCAGCATCATCAATTTATACACACCAGTGCGCTGGACTGTCAGAGTCATCCCTGGATTTATCTAACTATGTATCCTCATTTTCCGCGGGTCTCTGCATTAACCTGTCGACAACAATATAGCCATTGGCGGGATAATGACTGTATTACATATTATTATTTCACGGAGTCCCGAAATGTGGGAGCATAATTTAAAATGGAGTCTTTGCATCATCTTAGCGATGGTAATGACGATCGTCGCTACGTTAATGCTCCAGAACTGGCAGCGCTCAAATTTCGATTGTTCCGGGGAATTAATGATGGAGTATCCCGATATTCGTGGTGATATTTCTGTGAGATACGTTTTTAATGGCGCCCGTGGCGTTGCTATTTTACGCGGAAAAATCACCGATAATAACGGGGAGATATTGGCAGTGAATCAGAATGTCTGGTTCAACTTCATCCGCAGAGAGGACGATTATTTCCTTGAATCTGAAAATGTAGCATCAAGCACAGGCAGCACAACGATTCATCCATTGCTGGAAAGAACGCTACCTAATTTTTATCTCAAGCCAAAAGAACCCTTTTATTTCAGCATATTAAGACTCAATAACAGCACATGGCATTTTTATACCAGCCGCTCACCATCTGTTTTTTGTCGCAAGTGAGGTAATGATCTCGGGCTGGGTATGTATAACATTTGCTATACATACCCCTTGTTAATGAAGTTGAAAACTTCTACATTCATCATGGTTTTAAACCATCACAAACGCACGAGTGAACACACTTTCTTAAGCCTCCATAGCAGATAACAATGAAATTAAAATTTCTATTCCCTACGTTCTTTTGTCTGACGATAAATGCATATGCGGCATCGCCGGTGTTATTCAATCCCGCAGTGCTTAATGCCGCACTGTTATTCAGTCACGATCCGAGCAGCGGGAAGGTCAAGCACAGCCTGCAATGGATCAGAAACAGTGCAGGGGAGTTACAGGCCATGACCGATGTCTGGTATGACCGTAATGGTTGTTTCACTCGTGTAAATATGGTCGATAAGATAAGTGGAAATGAGTTTCATATCGAAAACAATAATGGCAACCTGACCTCACGCAATGGTCAGCAAATCACTGGCAAGGTCAACCAGGATTGTCAGATCACTGCGCTAGAGAATGACCGTGGCAAATTCTTGCTGAGTTACAATTCACGTGGATTACTGGAGACAATGACTAACCAGGAAACCGGCGATGTGAGTAAAAGGTTCGAATACCGTTATGGTCAGTTTCCGGTGCGCATTCGCGATTATCAAAAGCACACCGACAAAATTATCTCTTATCCAGCAGGAAATCCGCAGTTTCTCGATTTTGAATCATCGTTGAAGGTTAGGGGAACAACCGTCTGGCTAAAACAGAGTTGTAGCTACCAGCCCGATGGAAATGCCCGGCTTTGTTCAATCATCACCGCATATGATGATGCCTATAGAGACGGAGCCACGGTGATGTTTACGAACCATCAGACTGAATATTACTGATCCAGAGTTTATCTGACTTGCCCAAAAATAAGTTGTTCCGGGAGAGACAAGACAAGGAACTGGAGCAGGCACTAATACGTGCGGTCTGTGATATTACATTTAACATAATATACATTATGCGCACCAATGTCAGGTGGCGAGAATTGTAGCCAGACTGGTGCATAGTAATTCAGTTCAGTTAGCATAACAGTTGGATTGTCTTGCATCCTCTGGTTCAGACCGAGGAACGTTATGGCCAAACTCTCACTGCGCTCGAGAGTCCGTGCTGGCTTGTAGCTTCTTCATCTACCTGACCGACATCATCAGAACCTGTTTCATATTTTGGATTGTGCAAGCCTGTGCATTAGCTGGATGTGATTCTGGTTACTGCAAACTGGAACGCTTCTTCTTTTGTGCTTTAACTTTTGCCCACTTCGGCATTAGCTGTTTTTGAATGTAGGCCAGTTCCAAGCTGATACCGCCACACACACTTATCCAGACTATCTGCGCGAAAACAAGCTCTACCAAAGGCCGTGTAGAACGTGCCCAACTTCGATGTCCATAGCCGCTTGAAAATGATGATGATCTGGCAGCATTTTTCACGTGCCGGGAACCCCGTCGTGTTTCAAAATCCCTGACAGTGCAATATGACAAAGTACTGTATCTGACTGAAGACTCTGAGCTAAGCCGAAGGACCATCGGGAAATATATCGAAGTCTGGCACTATCCAGATGGGAGAAAAGAGCTCCGGCTCAACGCGACTGCTCTTCCCTACTCCACTTATGATCGCCTTTCAGATATCGACCAGGGCGCTATCGTCGACAACAAGCGACTCGGACGCGCACTAGAATTTATTAAACTGATTCAAATAAACGCGACAACGAGGAGAGTTTTCAGATGTATATGAGTATAATATTATTCCTTCAAAACTGAAGATTCAAATTCGACATATTCTAAATTAGACGTAATCGAGTTATGCTTTGCAGAGATAAATACAACTTTCAGAAAGGTTGTCACCAATGCAAATGAAAAAACAGATATCATAATATCTTAATTAAATCATAGAGTTAGAGAGAGAAAGTGACATTGACTATCAATTTGAAGGGAATGAAATATCGAGAGTTGACTCTCAAATAATGCACTCAACTGTGGTTAGACCAGTAATACGTTTGCTATATTCAAGTAATTATTACAAAGTCGCGAATAAGGAATTTTTATCTGCTCATGATTACTACAGACATAAAAGATATAAAGAATACTTAACGGATTGCTGTAAATAATTTGAAAGCATGTTTAAATCAATCCATGTAATAAATGGATGGTAATATTTAAAATTAGAATTAACTTCAAAGCTAATACAAAGGTTCTTCGAAAAAGAATTAATGCCAAAATAAATTCAGAGACAATTCCTGGTCTCAAAACAATACGACCTTCCAACTCTTTATCGCCCCAACTTAACTTTGTTTCTTAAGCGAATGCGTAAATGCTTTAATCATAAAATCCGCTATTTAGGTTGTGGTGAATATGGCTCGAAATTAGCCCGCCTTCATTATCAGTTCATATCCAATAATCTTAGGGAATTATGGCCACATGGCCATTCCATTGGCGCAGGATTTTCTTTCGAATCGGCTTCGTATACAGCTCGATATTGTGTTAAAAAAATTAACAAAGAAAAGGCTAGAGAACATTATCAAAATAGAGTGTCTGAGTCCTCCTGCATGTCATTTAAGCCAGGCTACGATATTCTTTGACTTCTGAACTTTGTGGTGAACTTATCAAATATCACCTTACGTTCATAATATGACTAGATATTAAAAGTAATATTATTATTTCCAATGTATAATAAATTGATGGCAAGCTATCTGAACACATCAACACATCAACACATCAACACATCAACATTATTTAAATAATTAAACATAGGTCTACCATATGAAAGCCAAAACTCCTTCAGAGGCATTGCTTCATCGAAAAAACATTATAAAAGACAATCCTAAATTTAGGGCTGCCATAAGAGAACATTATCAAATCAATGATAAACTTTATAAGAAGCAACCTTTGTTCTACAAAGTAATGCTTCAAGAATCAAGGTTAAACATTGCACTCTCAGTGTGCTGTTTTATTTTTGGCAACCAAGCATCATGCGTGTCAGATATTAAAGAACTTTGTTCCAGATATAAAATAGCCAGCCCTAATAGCGTCATCGCAATAATTGCCCTATTGAAAACGACGAACAGAATTAAAACATGGCGTAGCCCGGAAGACAGAAGAAAAGTCCTGATTATGCCAACACAAAAAGGAATTGATGAACTTAAAAGATATATGTCTGGCGCGTTTTTGCCGTTGAATTTGCTCTATCCCGAATATAATATCTCGGTAGATTTACTGGATGATGAAGTGCCCCGACAAGACTTTTTCAGACGAGCGGCTCAATACCTTTTTCGCGGAGTGACCTTCAAAGAAAATCTACCCGAAGTCGGAGTATTTATTGGAAAAGATGGAGGGCGAATGATTATGCTTTATCTTTACTTGCAAGCCATAGAAAACATGACCACTCGAGGGGCTATCATTAATTACTCATCGAATGCACTGGCCAAAGAATTTTTTGTGTCACGGATTCATGTCAGCAAAATTATAAAAATTGCCCAAGGCACGGGTTACCTGAAAGAAAGAGCAGATGGATTGATTGAAATTTACCCATCATTTATTCAACTCGTCGAAAACTATACAGGTCTATATTTTGCGTATGTCATGCATTATCTGAATTTACATCCTGAAAAATAGTTAAATTTTATGCCATCCCTTCGTGTTATCCTGTAATAAGTTACAAGCGTTCGATTTGCGTCGATCGCTTTTTTTATCTTTCTCGTAGCGCCTCTTTTGCTTTGTTCAATGGTTTTAACAAATAATCGAGTATCGATTTACTGCCCGTTTTTATATCAACAGTAGCAATCATGCCAGGAAATATTGGAAACTCTTTACCCTGTTTGTTTTCAAGGTGATTAGTGTTAGTTCTGATATAGACACGATAAAAATAGACATCGCGTTTTACATCATCCTGGATTGTATCCGGTGAAATCATCATTACTTCACCCTGAAGACCTCCATAAATGGAATAGTCATAAGCTGTAATTTTAACTAACGCCGCTTGTCCAGGGTGAATGAATGCAACATCTCTGGGCGAGATTTTCGCTTCAATAACCATCTGATCATCCAGTGGAACCAGAGTCATCAATTTGCCATTTGGCGGGATAACACCGCCGACTGTCGTTACATCAATATCTTTAACAATGCTTCTCACCGGTGCGTTGAAAGTCAGCCGGGTTAGAGAGTCTTCACGACCTTTCATTACGGAACGTTGCGCTTCAATTTCGGCATTCGCTTTGGCTAATTCTTCACGTGCGCGCACAAAGTATTGATTCTGCATTTCTGTCACTTTGTTTTCTAATTCGTTCTTTTGCCGTTGCAGGCGAAGAACTTCCACATTACTGGCAGCCCCCTGCTTTACCAAAGGTTGAGTAAGAGCCAACTCTCTTTGGACCAACGTCATTCCCTGACGTAATCCAGCAACCCCCTTTTCCAGGCTTTCGCGGCGTGAAGTAAAAAGTGCCGTCTCTTGTCTGACCAGGTCGATATAATCATCCAGCTCAGCCGGAAAAGTAAGTTCTGTACCATTCACTTCGGCAGTCAAACGTGAAGCAGTTGCCAGCGCCGCATTTAACCGGGATTCACTTTCCAGAACACTGGATTCTGTTTTTGTTCGATCCAGTTGTGCAACCTGCTGCCCGCGTTCAACGATATCGCCTTCTTGAACAAGCAATTTGTGGATGATTCCGCCTTCCAGCGACTGGATAACCTGCTCATGTGAAGAAGGCACTACTTTACCGCTTCCGGTTGTAACTTCATCAAGTTGAAACCAACCTGCCCACGCGATGAAAACAACAAGCATAGACACCACGCTCCATACCACCAGACTAGAGCGAGGAAGATGAGGCTCCTGAAGACGACTGTTAAAACGACTGAAATCGCTCATACGCCCTCCTCATTAATTACCGTTTTTTGAGAAGTCGCTTTTTTCATTGTTACCGTACGTTGGCCCGCTTTTTGTGGAGTCATACCATGTTCACGAAGAATGCTATCTCGTGGTCCATCCATAACAATTCGGCCGTTATCCAGCACAATGATGCGGTCAACCAGTTCAAGGATAGGTAAACGGTGTGTAGCGACAATGAGTGTGCGCGTTTTTCCCAACCAGCCTTTCAGACTGCCGATAAACTGTTTCTCACTCACCTCGTCAAGCCAGGCCGTCGGTTCATCAAGCAGCAAAATATTAGGTGATGTTAAGAGTGCGCGGGCGAGTAATAGCGCCTGTCGCTGACCGCCAGACAGACCAGCCCCGCCCTCATTTACAATGTAATTCAGACCCATTTTCTGTTTACGAACGAAATCCAATGCTCCTGTTATCACCAGCGACTGATGGATCTCCTCATCAGTCGCTAAGGGATTGCCCATTATAATATTGTCACGCACTGAGCCAAAGAACAGGCGAGCCTGCTGGCTTAGTAGCTGCATGTCCCGGCGTAAATCAGCAGGGTCAAGATGATTGAGTGAGATATCGTCAAGTAAGATGGAACCTTGCTGTGGTTCCTGCATACCCGCAAGAAGTTGCAGAAGCGTACTTTTCCCTGAGCCGTTACGTCCCAGCAGGGCAATACGTTCTCCGGCTTGAATATGGAGACGTGATATATTTAATACATCAAGTTTTTCTTCCTCATCATAATAGAAACTCACGTCTTCCATAACGTAATTTCCGCGCAGATGGGCTTTATGAACTTTCTTGCCGGATTGCGGATCGTCAATTGGCCGTTGCATCAGATCATCAAGCCCTTTACGCGCAACCTTCGCTGACTGCCAGCGAGAGAGCACGCCGGAAATTTGTGAAAGTGGAGCAATTGTGCGTGATGCAAGGATAGAGGTACCCACTAACGCGCCGGTGGTCATATCTCCACTAATCACCAGATAACAACCTATCAGCAGCACCACAGCATAAACGATGGATTGAACCTCCTGGGTCCAGGTCAGCAGTAACCCCGTTAGCCAACGCTGTTTCATTGCCACATTAGCGGCGACATCATTGGTGTTATTCCACTGATTTTGAAAACGCTGCTCAGCACGCATCAGCTTGATATCTTCAAGACCCTGTACCGCCTCTACCAACGTGGCGTTACGAATAGCCGACTCGCGCATCCCTTCGCTGGAGAGCCGTCCTAATGGACGTTGTACCAGCAGTCCAGGGATTAGCAGCAACGGAACGGCCAGCAATACCACCAGCACAAGCGGCCCGCCAATCATCCAGAGGATAAAAACGAACAACAGGAAAAAGGGGAGATCGGAAATTGCCGCGATAGTCGTGGAGGTAATCAACTCTCGCACCGATTCCAGCTCGCGGATTTGAGCGATGAAAGAGCCCGTGGATTTTGACCGCGCACCATTTTTAATTCTCAGAGCATGAGCAAATACGCGTTCTGAGATCCGCAGGTCTGCGCGTTTACCAATTACATCTGAAAGATGGACGCGTAGCATACGCATGATGAACTCAAAGGTAATAGCCACCATGACCCCTCCAAAGAGGACCCATAGCGTTGCTTCCGACTGTGACGGAACTACGCGATCGTACACCTGCATAGAAAACACCATGCCTGAAAGCGCCAGTACATTCGCGATCATCGCCACCAGCATGATATCGCCATAACGGCGCCAGTCTTTCAGCGCCAGTTGCCAGAACCAGTTTTTCTCATAAGGTTTGATATAATCATCAACGCGTGCGTCTGGCGTTGACTCAAGAGGGCGAAGCACGACCCCCCCTAGCAGGCGCGTTGCAAGCTCCTCTCGCGTTAATACTGTTTCAAGACCACTATCGCCGCTGAATTGAAGACTAACATTCCCCTCTTTATCCATCCGGTTGATAACTGCAATTTGACCGCCAGTAAACTCAGCAATTAACGGCAAACGCCAGGGGTCGAGTAATTCGGCATTCACCGAAACTCTCCTCAATCCTAATCCCAAATGGCGAGCCATATCTTCCAGGACTTGTTGACGCGGTGACTGGCTTTCGTGATTAATCACCACCCGGACATGTTCTAACGAAAAATCAAGCCGGTAATGTTTCGCAATAATAAGCATGGCTTGTAGCCATGGCTCATAAAGCGGATGAGTTTTCATAGTGCTACTTCCTATCCAACAACATTGTCACGCGTCGAAATTATGTCATTTAATTGATATATCAATACGAACAGAATCCTAATAAAAAAGAAAAAAATCTTTATTTTTCTGTTTGTTATCAATTTTTATGTAAAGAAATGAATAGCTGCGTGAGTTTATACCCTCGCAGCTCATTTGATTACGCTAATAACAATTGATGATTTGCCAGCAACGTGGCCAAATCGGTTTGCACACCATTAAGCGTCACGACGATGGTCGAGTCGAACTGGCTACCCGTTCCATCTCTGTCGATCTGAATCTGAGTGTTGCTCCCAATTTGTACCACCTGGATATAGTCAGTGAGATTGTTCACCCCACTGTCCAACGTCGCCACGCCATTCACATAGCTCGCCGATCCCGTGCCGGTATAGCCGCTATCAGAAAGCAGATCGCGCAGGTCAATACGGTCAGTATCTGCCGTCCCCTCCCAGGTACCGACAGTAAAGCCGTTTACCACATCGCTGCCGTTGCCACCCGTGGCATCCAAAGCGTTGATCAGCTTATAAAGCAACGTATCGTGACCGCCGCTGCCGATATTGAAGGTGTCATTACCGCCGCGCCCTTCGAACTGGTTATCACCGCTATTGCCAGTAATAACGTCGTTGTAGTTGGAACCATTAATCCCTTCAATATTAACCAACGTCGCGGTATCGAACCCGGTACTCTGAGCCGTAGAGCGCCCCAGATCGACGGTTACACCGGAAGCAGCATGGCGATAATCTACGACATCCACGCCGCCTGTACTGCTCCACGTGTCGTGTTCAGAGGTTGTCGTCCAACCACCAGAACCGTTGTAGGTATAATTCCCCGCCTCAGCTATAAAGGTATCGTTGTATCCGGTACCTGTCAGGGTTCCGTGGTGTCCGCCTGTGGCAGCATCAGCCGTCAGGGAATAACTCTCTTTACCGTCTCCTGCTGTCAGTCCATCCCAGGTTGCATTACTTGAAACACCGTTAATGGCACGAACCAGCACCGCACGGTAAGTTTCACTGGGGTCCAAACCGTAAAAACTGATGAGTGACGAGGAATCGTTTATGCCGATCCCTGACTGGGCATTGATGATTTCGCTGGCGACCAACTGATTTGCCGAGTTGTATAGCTGGACAGTGTTGCCAAAGAAGGCGTTAATTCCTTCGCTGTCGACAATCTTCAAATGCAATGCTGTTCCAGGCGCAACCGTATTGGTATTACGCTCCAGTAAAACAGTACCGTTTTGACGGAAAATCAGCAGATCCTGTGCACCATCCCAGTCGTAATCAAGCAGAGCAGCTCCGGATACCTGAGTTGACGTAGCGGTACTGAATTTTGAAGCTGTAAAACTTGCTGTACCCGCCAGTCCATCATTGGTGTAAAGATAAGACTGCCCGCTATTCGCCAGTTTGATGATGTCCATGTTACCGTCGAGGTTCCAGTCCACCGCCACGCTGACGTTACCC
Source organism: Citrobacter sp. Marseille-Q3906 (assembly GCF_916618775.1). Taxonomy (NCBI): domain Bacteria; kingdom Pseudomonadati; phylum Pseudomonadota; class Gammaproteobacteria; order Enterobacterales; family Enterobacteriaceae; genus Citrobacter; species Citrobacter sp. Marseille-Q3906. The sequence continues at coordinate 1,476,011 of NZ_CAKAKA010000002.1, read as the reverse complement.
ACAAACTTATCCGTGGTCGCTGTTCCAACCGCAGTGCCTGCAAGAAGGTTACCGCTACCATCGTTCAGCATTAACACGCCGCCCTGACTGGTTCCGCTGGAGGTACGGGACATGCTGATATACAGGTCCATGTAACCATCGCCATTAAAGTCGGCCCACGTCATACTTACCGCACTGGAAGCCGCGCCAGCGCTAATGCCGCTGTACATGGTATTGGTAAAGTTTTGCCCCCATGTAAAAGAACCATTGCCTTGGTTAAACATGGTCGACAGCGCATAGGAGTTATTCCCGTTGGTCGTATGCTGGGCAATATCCACTTTTCCGTCGTTATTCAAATCCACACCGGACGCCTCAATCAGGCTGTTGTACCTACCTACCGTCGAACCTGATACAAAGTTGGTGTATGTCCCGGACTTAGAACTACCGGTCAGCGTACCGTTGTTATTGAGCATGAAGGTGCTGGAATCAGGTCCCCCAGCATCACCAATGACGAAATCGGTGTAACCATCACCCTGAATATCAATGGCAACCACCGCGCCATACCACACCGCAGTATGTATGACAGAAGTATTAGTCAACACAGTAGTGGTATAAGTACCGTCACCATTATTGATTAACTGCGCCATGTAGTCCCAGCTTGTCCCTTCAGCAAGCACGTCTGCCAGCCCGTCGCGGTTGATATCCGCATAAGTACCCGTGGTGTAATTCCCCGTCATAGAAAAATTACCTGAAACGGTGTAAGAGTTACGGCTGCTGGCGTCCGCCGATGCGAATTGCTGATTTGCGATAATCGTCCACAGCCCATCCGAATCCAGCATATAGCTGGAAGAATAGGAATCATTCGCGGCGGTAAATGACCAGGCTGGTGTCAATGATGCTTCATTACCCACGACCAGGCTGCCGGTGGTCAAATCAACGGTATTACCGTTGCCGGCGCTACTTTTCACTACTGCTGTGACATCATAATTCTTCACGCTCAGCGCATCGCCGTCCGGGATCTGCAAATACCAAGTGTTATTATCCGGATCGACCACTACCGCACCGCCTGAATCAGAGGTGTAGGTTTTACCGTTCACGTTGATAACGAGATACTCACTGTTAGTCAGTTTCGCCGATAGCAAACCACTCAGAATGGGGGTAGTGTCTGTCGTAGTCTGGGCGGTAATGCTCACGGTGGTGGTAGGGATGCGAGTATCTACTTTCAGCACAAAATCATCTGAATCGGTGTGGTTACCCGCCAGATCGGTCACACGCAACATATAGGTGTGATTACCATCATTCAAACCACTATCCTGGAAATACCAACTGGCGGCATCGCTCATCGTTACCAATCCCAGCAGCACACTATCACGATACAACTGCACAATCTCGCCATTGTCCGGCGCACGGTTAAGTGTCCCGTTAATCACAGGGGAACTGTCATCTGTTGCCACCGATGCGCCAAAACTGCCCTGGCGTTCGCCTTCTCCGTCGGTGTAGCTGACGACCCTACCGACCGTGACTGGCGTCGTGGTATCGACCGTCACCACCTGCGAAGAGGTAGAGCCGACGTTACCTGCCTGGTCGACGATCCGCACCTGGTAGGTGTAATCACCGTCAGCCAGATCACGGGTATCAGTGTAGCTCCAGCGCTGGTTAGTCACGGCTGTGTCAATCCAAGCATTGCCGCCATCAAGGCTTATTTGCACGCGCTCATCGCTTTCCAGCCCGCTGCCCAGCGAGCCGTTAATGGTCAGCTTGGTGTCAATGGTGATGAAGTCGCTGCTGGACTGCCCGGTATCTTCGCTAATGCTGTCAATAGTGATGCCATTCTGCGGTGCCTGGGTATCGACAGTGACCACCTGAGAGGTCGTCGCCCCTACGTTACCGGCCTGATCTACCACGCGAACCTGATAGCGATGCTCGCCATCGGTGAGCGTGCGGGTATCGGTATAGCTCCAGCTCGTCCCATTCACCGTGGCGTAGGCCCATGTAGTCCCACCATCAACTCTCACTTGGACATACTCATTTGTGCCAGGTTTCACACCCAGCGTACCGTGCAGAGTGTACGACGTTGAGCTGGTCAGGAAATCATTATTATCGAACCCAGTATCAACAGTAATGTTATCCACTGTTACTGTGATAGCCGCGTCAGGAGCGACCGTATCAACGGTCACCTGTTGATGCGCGGAAGCACCGATGTTTCCGGCAACATCCACTACCCTCACATAATAATCGTAGGTGGTGTTTTGCAGCGTGCGCCCATCAACGTAGTGCCAACTGTTGTTGCCAGTCACAATTACGTTCTGCCAGGTATCGCCGCCGTCAATACTGATCTGAACGTATTCATCAGCGGCCAGTGTTGCTCCCAGCGAACCGTGCAGCGTCAGCGAGGTATCGTTGGTAATGAAGTCGCTGCTGCTCAGCCCGCTATCATCGCTGATGCTATCAATGGTGATGGTTTTTCTGGTGTCTGGTGCGACGGTATCAATAGTCACCACCTGGCTGGTGTTGGCGCTGACATTACCTGCGTTATCAATAATTCGCAGTTGATAGTTGCAATCACCATCGGCCAGCGTACGGCCATCGACATACGTCCAGCTCAGACCGCTGACGCTGACGTCAGTCCATGTGCGACCGCCATCCAGGCTAATCTGCGCGTGATCGCCATTGCCCAGCGCCGCCCCGAGCGTTCCTTTCAGGCTGATCTGGTTGTCGCTGGTAATAAAGTCGTTGCCAGACAGTCCGGTATCCTGGGTAACGGAATCCACAGTAATGGTCGTGGTCGCCGGTGCGGTCAGGTCAATCACCACGTCCCGGCTGTCCGTTGCGCCGACGTTACCCGCATTGTCGATCACACGAACCTGATATTGGTACGTTCCGTCTGTCAGGGCGCGGCCGTCGGTGTAGCGCCATTGCAAGCCAGTGACGGTCAGATCAATCCAAGTCCCACCTTCATCAAGACTGATCTGTGCTTTCTCGTTATTACCAAGTTGTGCGGTCAGTGAGCCGTTAACGATGACCTTACTGTCGTTAGTGATGAAATCACTCGCGCTCAGGCCGGTGTCATTTTGCAGCGAATCAATACCGATCACCATTGATGGTGCGGTCAAATCAACTGTCACGGTGTGGTCGGCGCTGGCGCTGTTACCAATGGTATTGCTCACCTGAGCGTTAATCACATATGAACCGCCGTCTGCCAGCGCGGTCACGTCCGCGCTGGCGACGGTGTAGGTCCAACTACCGTCATTCTGCACAGTTGCGGTGTAGGTTTTACCGTTGAGCGTAATGGTCACCGTCTGACCCGCAGGTGCGTCGGTGGCACCGCTGACGACCAGAGGCGTGCCGTGCTCCGCCGCGCTGACGATGTCATCTTCAGCAAAGGTGTTAATCGTAATCGTCGGTACGTCACCGCTCAACGTCACTTCGTGCGTGGCGCTGCCCGGGTTGCCCGCCTTATCGCTCACCGTCGCGGTGAGGGTGTAATCCCCATCGGTCAGGCCGAGGAAATTATGGCCCGGCACGAAGACCGACCACGAACCGTCCGCCGCCACGGTCGCCTGATAGCTGTGGCCGTTGAAGGAGACCGTCACCATCTGGCCCTGTTCCGCCGTGGTACTACCACTTATGGTCTGGCCCGCCAACTGCTCAGCGTTGTTGACGATATCGTCATCTGCCACAGTGCTGATGGTGACGGTTGGTGCCACGGTATCAGCCGTCAGGGTATGCGTGGCCTGGCCGTTGTTACCGACTTTGTCGTTCACTGACGCAGTGACTGTCAGGGTGCCTTCACTGAGAACTGCCAGGTCTGCCGCCGGAACATCCAGCGTCCATGTGCCATCACTCCTCACCACCGTAGTGTAAGTTTTACCACCCAGCGTCACGGTCACCGTCTGGCCCGCTTCTGCGCTGGTAGAACCGTGCACGGTCAGCGGCTGCTGCACCTCAGCCGCATTCAGAACATCATCACTGGAAATCGTGGCAATGCTGACAACTGGCGCAGTGGTTTCCACGCTGATGTTATGTGTCGCCGAAGCACTGTTGCCTGCGCTGTCCCGCGCCGAAACAGAGACTTGATAGCTCGCGCCATCGCCCAGTGCGCCCACGTCTACAGCCGGTACCGTTGTACTCCAGGAGCCGTCGTTCTGAATGATGGCCGTGTAGCTCTTCCCATTCAGGATCACAGTCACCTGCGTGCCGCTGGCAAACTGCGTGCTGGAACCGTTGATCGTCAGCGTATTGCCCGCTTCCGCCGCGTTGATCACGTCATCACCGCTGAGGGTGTTGACGGTCAGCGCCACGGGGGCGGTATTCACCACTACATTGTGCGTCTGGGTGTTGCTGTTACCCGCGCTGTCGGTGATAGTTGCGCTGATGGTTACGGTGCCGTCAGTCAGGGCAGAAATCACGCTGGCCGGTACGCCCACACTCCAGTTACCGCTGGCATCAACGGTGGTGGTGTACTGGTTTGAGCCAATGGTGATGACCAGCTTATCGCCGACGTTCGCGCCGGTTGCTGTCCCGCTGACAATTTGCGCCTGGGTATGCTCCAGACTGTTAATCACGTCATCACCAGCCACGATGTTAAAGCTGACGGTTGGCGGCGTAGTGTCGAGCGTAATCGTTTTATCCGCACTGCCGGTGTTACCCGCCGCATCGCTCACGCTCACTTGTACGGTGTAGCCGTTGTCCGCCATGGTTGTCAGGTCTGCCGCTGGCACGTTAACGCGCCAGACGCCGCCCTGCAGAACCTGCGCGGTGTAACTCTTACCGCCAAGCGTCACGGTCACCGTCTGCCCTACTTCTGCCGTGGTGGTGCCGGAGATCGCTACCCCCGCAGAGGCTTCCGCGCTGTTAATCACGTTGTCGCCTGCCACCGTATCAATTGACACGGTTGGCACCGTCGCATCCACGCTGTACTCGCGTCCCGCAGAGGCGCTGTTGCCATTCACGTTGGTGACGCTCACCTGCACACTGGCGTCGCCGTCTTTCAGTCCGGTGAGATCAGCGGAGGGCACGGTTGCAGTCCAGTTGCCGTCGGCATCGACTTTCACGGTGTAAGACTTGCCGCTAAAGGTGATGGTCACGGTCTGGTTTTCTTCCACATTGGACGTGCTGCCGGAAAGCACCAGATCGATACCTTTTTCAGCGGCATTGATCACGTCGTCGGTGGCGATGGTGTTGATGCTAACAGCTACGGCTGCCAGATCGACGGTGACATCATGGCTGATAGTCACCGGGTTGCCCGCGGTGCTCTGGCCTTCTACTGTGACGGTCACCGTGCCTGCTGCCAGAGCACCCACGTCTGCCGCCGGGATTGCCGCACTCCATGTACCGTCTGCCAGCACGGATGTTGCGTAGGTTTTGCCATTGATCGTTACGGTCAGCGCGGTGCCTGGGATCAGACCGTCGCTGGAGCCTGTCACGATCAGGTTCTGATTGTGTTCAATACTGTTGACCACATCATCGCCCGCAACGGTATCAACACGCAGACCCGGGAGGTTGGCGTCGATGGTAACATCACGCTCGCCGGAGCCGGTGTTACCGTGACCGTTGGTCACGGTTGCCGATATGCTCAAACTGCCGTTGCCCAGCGCCGTCAGCACATCATACGACACGTTCACTGACCAGCTCAGATCGCTCTGAACCGTTGAGATATAATCATTCCCGCCGATAGAAACCGTTACGATACTGCCCGCCTCTGCGTTGGCAACTTTACCGCTAATAGTCTGGCCTGCAGCCACTTCGGAGGCATTGATGACGTTGTCAACCGCGATGGTATTGATGGTGACGGTTGGCAGGCCAGTGTCCACCTGCAGGTTCGCGGTGTTGCTGACGCTGTTACCCACGGCGCTAGTCGCCGTCGCGCTCAGAGTGTAATTTGCTTCACCCAGAGCGGTCAGATCCGCCGCCGGAACCGTCAGGCTCCAGCTTCCGCTTGCAGCGGTTGTCGCCGTGTATTGTTTACCGTTCAGGGTCACTGTGACCAGGGTGCCTTCCGCCAGGTTGGCACTGGTGCCGCTCACGCTCAGATCCTGGCCTTTCTCCACCGCGTTCAGCACGTTATCGCCGCTGAGGGTGTCGAAGACAACTGACGGCAGCCCGGTATCAACGGTGACGGTATGGGTGCCAGAGCCGGTATTGCCCGCAGCATCGGTTACGCTGGCGTTGACCGTCACGGTACCGTTCTGCAGCGCGGAAATCACGCTCGCTGGAACGCCCACGCTCCAGTTACCCGCCGCGTCCAGCACGGTGGTGTAAGTCTGTCCGCCAATATTGACGGTGACTTTGTCGCCTGCCGCCGCGCCAGTGGCGGAGCCGCTGACGATCTGCGCCTGAGCGTGCTCAGTCACGTTAATCACATCATCACCCGCAATGGTGTTAATGCTCACAATCGGAACGGTCATATCCACCGTCAGATTGTGGTCTACGGATGCCGGGTTACCCGCTTTGTCGCTCACGCTAGCGGTCACGATGACGCTGCCGTCACCGAGTGTTACCAAATCCGCAGATGGGACGTTCAATGTCCAGCTACCATTGATGCCGACGGTCGTGGTGTAATCTTTGCCGTTCAGGCTCACTATCACCGTCTGCCCCGCTTCTGCGGTGCTGGTACCGGAAACCGTCAGGTCAGACTGCGCTTCCGTTGCATTCAGAATATCGTCAGCCGCAAGGGTATTGATAGTCACGGAAGGTGCGGTCGCATCCACGCTGTACTCTCGGCCCGCCGATGCGCTGTTACCGTTCACGTTGGTCACGCTCACTTGCACGCTGGCGTCGCCGTCTTTCAGTCCCACCAGGTCTGCCGATGGGATGGTCGCCGTCCAGGTGCCGTCGGCACCCACCTTCACAGTATAGATTTTGCCACCCATGCTAAGCGTGACGAGCTGGTTGGCTTCGACGTTGGTTGTCGCGCCGGAAAGCACCAGATCGACACCTTTTTCAGCGGCATTGATCACGTCGTCGGTGGCAATGGCGTCGATGCTAACAGCAACGGCTGCCAGATCGACGGTGACGTCATGGCTGATAGTCACCGGGTTGCCCGCCGTACTGTCGCCAGTAACGCTGATCTTCACGGTGCCTTCCGGCCATGCGCTCACGTCCGCCTGCGAAACAGCCGCGCTCCAGGTACCATCTGCCAGCACCGTTGCCGCATAATCTTTGCCGTTTACTCTAACCGTCAGCATCGTACCTGACGCTATTCCATCGCTGGAACCTGTCACGATCAGGTTCTGATTGTGTTCAATACTGTTGACCACATCATCGCCCGCAACGGTATCAACACGCAGACCCGGGAGGTTGGCGTCGATGGTAACATCACGCTCGCCGGAGCCGGTGTTACCGTGACCGTTGGTCACGGTTGCCGAAATGCTCAATCTACCGTTACCCAGCGCCGTCAGCACATCATACGACACGTTCACTGACCAGCTCAGATCGTTCTGCACCGTTGCGGTATACGTGTTGCCGCCGAGGGTTATAGTAACGGTGTTGCCCGCTTCCGCATGGGCCACGGTACCGCTCAGGGTTTGGCCTGCCGCGACTTCCGCCGCGTTAATGACGTTATCATCTGCAACCGTGTTGATGGTGACGGTTGGCAGCGCGGTATCGACCAGCAGGTTTGCAGTATTGCTCACACCGTTGCCCACGGCGTTGATCGCCGTTGCATTCAGGGTGTAGTTCGCTTCGCCCAGGTCCGCCAGATCGGCTGCCGGAACCGTCAGGCTCCAGCTGCCGTCTACCGCAGTGGCTGCTGTATACTGTTTGCCGTTAAGCGTGACGGTGACGGTGGTGCCTTCGGCCAGGTTAACGCTTGTACCGTTCACGCTCAAATCCTGGCCTTTTTCCAACGCATTCAGCACGTTGTCGTCGCTAATAGCGTTGAAATTGACCGACGGCAGGCCGCTATCAACGGTCACATTGTGCGTGCCGTTGCCGGTGTTGCCCGCCGCATCCGTCACGCTGACGTTTATGGTTACGCTGCCATCACTGAGGCCGGAAATCACGTTTGCCGGAACGCCCACGCTCCAGTTACCGGTTGCATCCAGTACGGTGGTCCAGGTCTGGCCGCCGATAGTGACGGTAACTTTATCTCCCGCAGCCGCGCCGGTCGCTGAGCCGCTGACAATCTGTGCCTGAGAATGCTCAGCCACGTTAATGATGTCATCGCCTGCTACGGTATTGATGGTCACCGTAGGAACGGTCACATCTATCGTCAGGTTGTGGTCGACGGACGCCGGATTACCCACTTTGTCGCTTACCGATGCGGTAATGGCCATGCTGCCGTCGGTTAATCCTGTCAGGTCAGCCGCCGGAACATCCAGAGTCCAGGTGCCGTTTGCGTTGACGGTCGCGGTGTAGTCTTTACCGTTCATACTCACGGTTACCGTTTGGCCTGCTTCAGCCGTACTGGTGCCGGAAATGGTGAGATCCGACTGGGCTTCCGTTGCATTCAGAATATCGTCAGCCGCAACAGTGCTGATGGTCACGGACGGCGCGGTGGCATCCACGCTGTACTCGCGTCCCGCAGTCGCGCTGTTGCCGTTGACGTTGGTGACGCTCACCTGCACGCTGGCGTCGCCATCTTTCATGCCAGCCAGGTCAGTAGATGACACAGTCGCCGCCCATTTTCCATCTGCATCCACGGTCGCGGTGTAGCTCTTACCGCCGAAGATGATGTTGACGGTCTGGTTCTCTTCCACGTTGGAGGTGGTCCCCGAAAGGACCAGATCCGCGCCCTTCTCGGCGGCGTTAATGACGTCGTCAGTCGCGATAGCATCAATGCTGATGGCAACGGTCGCCAGATCCACCATCACGTTGTGGTCGATAGAAACCGGGTTACCGGCGATGCTCTGGCCTTCAACGGTCACGGTGATAGTTCCCGCAGCTAAGGCACTCACGTCCGCTAACGGGATCGCCGCGCTCCAGGTGCCATCCGCCAGCACGGTTGCCGGGTAGGTTTTGCCGTTGACGGTCACGGTTAGCGCTGTACCTGCGCTCAGGCCATTGCTGGAGCCGGTGATAATCAGATTCTGTGCATGCTCGATGCTGTTGATCACGTCATCGCCTGCTACGGTGTCTACACGCAGCCCCGGCAGGTTCGCGTCGATGGTGATATCGCGCTCACCTGTACTGCTGTTGCCGACGCCGTTGGTCACGCTGGCGGTTACAGTCAGTTCACCGTTACCCAGCGCCGTCAATGCGGATTCCGGGACGTTAATGGACCAGCTCAGATCGTCCTGTACCGCCGTGGTATAGGTGTTGCCGCCAATCGTCACGGTCACAGTGTTGCCCGCTTCGGCATTCACCACTTTACCGCTGATGGTCTGGCCGTTCGCCAGTTCGGCGGCGTTGATCACATCGTCGCCCGCAACAGTGTCGATGGTCACGCCAGGTAATACGGACTCCACGTTCACAGTGTGTGACGTGCTGGTGCTGTTGCCTACGCTATCCGTTGCCGACGCGGTGACGGTGTATAAGGCTTCACCCAGCGCTCCCACCTGGTCCGCCGGAACAGTGGTAGTCCACTTTCCGTTGGTATCGACGGTGGCGATGTAGGCTATACCGTTGAGCGTCACGGTGACGACCGCACCTGCCGCTAGACCGGAAGCCGTGCCCGAGAGGGTCAGATCCTGCGTTTTTTCGGTGCTGTTGATGACATCGTCACCGGAAATTACGTCAATGGTCAGCACCGGGGCGGTTAGGTTCACTTCCACGTCGTGCGTGGCGCTGTTGCTGTTACCGGCTTTATCGGTCAGCGCCGCTCTGATGATGTAATCTCCGGCAGTCAACGCATTGACGTCTGCCGCAGGCACCCCCACGATCCAGTTGCCCGAAGTATCCAGGGTCGCGGTGTAATTTTTATTGTTGATGGTGACGGTCACCACATCGCCCGCTGCCGCGCCTGTCACGGAACCGGTGACAATCAGCGCCTGCGCATGTTCAGCGCTGTTGATCACGTCGTCGTCAGAAACGGTATTGATGGTCAGTTTCGGCACTGTGGTATCGACCAGCACATCGCGATCCGCCGAGGCCTGGTTGCCCGCTTTATCGGAAACCGCCGCGGTGATAGTGTAGTCGCCGTCAACAATCGTGCCGAGATCCGCAGAAGGTACGGTCACGCTCCAGCTACCGTTTGCCTGTACGGTGGTGGTGTAATTCTGGCCGTTCAGGATCACGGTCACGGCCTGCCCGGATTCGGCGTTGGTCACGCCGCTCACGACCAGATCGACCTGCGCTTCTGTCGCATTGATGATGTTGTTATCGCTAACGATCTCGATAGACACCGTCGGCGCGGTCGCATCCACACTGTACTCACGACCGGCGGAAGCGTTGTTGCCGTTCACGTTGGTCACGCTTACCTGCACGCTGGCATCACCGTCTTTCAGGCTGCCCAAATCTGCCGTCGGTACGGTTGCCGTCCAGTTACCGCTGGCATCTACACTTGCAGTGTAAGATTTGCCGCCAAAGGTGATATAGACGGTCTGGTTCTGCTCCACGTTGGTCGTTGAGCCAGACAGCACCAGCTCCGCACCTTTTTCCACTGCGTTAATCACGTCGTCCGTGGCAATGGCATCGATGCTGATGGCGACCGTCGCCAGATCGACCGTTACGTTGTGAGTGATGGATACAGGGTTACCCGCCGCGCTCTCGCCTTCAACAGTGACCGACACGGTACCCGCCGCCAGTGCGCTAACATCTGCCGCCGGAATTGCTGCACTCCAGGTGCCGTCAGCCAGCACCGTAGCGGCGTAGGTTTTGCCGTTCACGGTTACCGTCAGCGCGGAGCCTGCTGCAAGGCCCTCACTGGAGCCGGTGACGATTAGGTTCTGCGCATGTTCGATGCTGTTGATCACATCGTCGCCCGCCACGGTATCAACGCGCAGGCCAGGTAAATTGGCATCAATGGCGATGTCACGCTCGCCAGAGCCGGTATTGCCGTGGCCGTTAGTCACGCTTGCTGATACTGTCAGCAAGCCGTTACCGATAGCCGTTAAGACGCTCAATGGAACATTTACCAACCAGCTCAGGTCATCCTGAACCGTCGCCGTGTACGTATAACCACCAATGTTAATCGTGACAACATCACCGCTCGCCGCACCGCTGACTTTACCACTCAGAGCCTGCCCCGTGACCACTTCTGCCGCGTTGATCACGTCGTCGGTAGCGATAGCGTTGATGGTTACCACCGGGATCGCGCTGTCCACCAGTACGCCATGGCTGGTATTCGTGCTGTTACCTGCGGTATCGGTCACGCTGGCCGTGACGGAGTAGTTTGCTTCACCCAGCGCAGAGACGTTCGCTGCAGGAACGACAACGCTCCAGTTACCGCTGGCATCGGTGGTGGCGATATAGTTGATGCCATTCAGGGTCACAGTGATAGTGGTGCCATCCGGCTGATTACTGGTGCCGGAGAGCAGCAGATCTTCGCCCTTCTCGGTGGCGTTGATGACATCATCGCCCGCCAGGGTATTGATAGTAATAACTGGCGTGGTCAGAGAGACGTCAATATCATGCGTTGCAGTGGTGCTGTTACCGGCTTTATCCGTGATGGAAGCGCTCAGGGTGTAGTCACTGTTCACCAGCGCGCCAACGTCAGAGGCTGGCACACCAATGCTCCAGTTACCGGAATCACCGAGCATTGCAGAGTAATCTTTGCCGTTCAGGGTTACGGTGATGACGTCACCCGCCTGCGCACCGCTCACGTTTCCGGAGACGATCAGCGCCTGGCCGTGCTCGGCGATATTAATGATGTCGTCGCTCGCCACGATGTTGAAGCTGATATTTGGCACAGTGACATCGACCAGCACGGATGAACCCGCGCTCGCCGGGTTGCCCGCTTTATCGGAAACGGTCGCCGTTACCGCCGCATTGCCGTCGGTGATACCTGCTATGTCGGCTGCCGGAACGTTCAGCGTCCAGGTACCGTCTGCCTGAACCTGCGCGGTGTACTGATTGCCATTGAAGGTCACAGTGACCGTCTGACCGGCTTCGGCGCTTGAGGTACCACTCAGGGTCAGTTCCAGCGCCGCTTCAGTCGCATTTAGCATATTGTCGCTGCTAATGGTGTTGATGGTCACCGTCGGCGCGGTGGTATCGACGCTGTATTCCTGCGCGGAAGAGGCCGAATTGCCATTCACGTTGGTCACGCTGACCTGCACGCTGGCGTCGCCATCTTTCAGGCTATTTAAATTAGCCGCTGGAACGGTATAGCTCCAGTTACCATCGACGTCGACAGTTGTGGTGTAGCTCTTGCCGCCGAAAATGACCGTCACTTTCTGGCCCGCTTCGACGTTCGATGAGGTGCCGCTTAACACCAGATCCTGACCTTTTTCTGCGGCATTCAGCACGTTGTCATCGGTCATGCTGTTGATGCTGATGGCCACCGGGGCAAGATCCACATCCACAACGGTGCCGATGTTCACCGGGTTGCCGGAGGTATCTTGCGCACTGGCGCTGATGGTGAGCGAACCGTCCGCCCACAGGGACACGTCCGCCGCCGGAACCGCCGCCTGCCAGGTGCCATCTGCCAGTACCGTTGCCGAATAAACTTTACTGTTGATGGTCACGGTGACGGTGCTGCCCGCCGCCAAATCGGTGCTAGTACCGGACACAATCAGATTCTGCGCGTGTTCAATCACGTTGATCACGTCATCACCGGCGACGGTATCAATACGCAGACCCGGCAGTTGGGCGTCAATGGTGAAGTCCAGGGAAGAAGAACCGGTATTGCCGTGTGCGTTGGTTACGCTTGCCGATACGGTCAGCTCGCCGTTACCGAGCGCGCTTAACTGGCTCTCGGTTAACAGCATGCTCCAAGTGAGATCGTCCTGCACGGTAACGGTGTACGTCTGGCCGCCGAGGATAATCGTAACGGTATCGCCCGCCGCCGCATTGCTCACCTTACCAGTCAGGGTTTGCCCTGCCGTCACTTCCGAGGCGTTAACGATGTTATCGGCCGCGAGGGTGTTGATGGTCACTACCGGCAGCGAGCTGTCCACCAGCACGTTGTGGGTGGTAGAGGCACTGTTGCCGACGCTGTCGGTGACGCTGGCAGTCACGGTGTAGTTCACTTCGCCCAGCGCGCTCACCGCAGACGCAGGTACACTAACGCTCCAGTTACCGCTAGCGTCTGTGATGGCGGTATAGTTGATGCCGTTGAGATTAACAGTGAGGGGGGTGCCTTCCGGCTGGTTGCTGGTACCCGAGAGCAGCAGATCTTCGCCCTTCTCGGTGGCATTGATCACATCATCCGCCGCCAGGATATTGATGCCGATTTGCGGCGTCACGGTGTTAACGACAACGTCCAGCGAATTGCTGCCAGTGTTGCCGGACTGGTCAGTTACGGAGACGTTAATCGTCATAGTACCGTCGGCCAGCCCCTGAACAACTGACGCTGGCAGGCCGAGACTCCAGTTGCCCACAGCATCTACCACAGTCGTGTAGTCGACGTTATTGATGGTGATGGTGACCAAATCACCCACTGCCGCGCCGGTGACGGAGCCGCTGAGGATCTGCGCCTGAGAATGGGCGATTTGGTTCACGGTATTGGTATCGGTGACAAAATCGTTGATCGTCACCTGCGGTACGGTGGCATCCACCAGCCCCACGCGATCTGCGCTACTGCTGTTGCCCGCCACGTCGTTCACAGTAGCCCTTACCGTCACAGTGCCATCTACCAGCGCGCCTACGTCGGCAGCCGGTACGTTGAGGGTCCAGGTTCCGCCCGTCTGGACTGTGGTCTGGTAAGATTTACCGTTCAGCGTCACGGTGACAGTCTGCCCCGCCTGGGCATTACTGGTGCCGCTGACCACCAGATCCTGCTGCGCTTCCGCCGCATTGATGATGTTATCGGACGTCAGGTTGTCCAACGTGATAGTAGGTGGCAACGTATCGACGGTGACGATGCGCGAGGCTTCTGCGCTATTGCCGTTCACATTGGTGACACTGACGCTCACCTGCGCACGTCCGTCGATCAGGGGTTCCATTGCACTCGCTGGAACGGTCAGGCTCCAGGAACCATCCTGCTGCACCTGCGCGGTAAAGATTTGGTCGGCAAATTTAACCACCACGGTCTGACCGGCTTCCACGCCCTGCGTCTGACCTGACAGCGTGACTTCAGCCCTTTTTTCGGCCGTGTTCAGCATGTCATCGCTGCTAATGGTATCAATGGTCACCGCTACGGCGTTCAGATCCAGTTCGATAGGGTGCTCAGCAGAAACGGTATTGCCCCACGTGTCCTGCGCGCTGACGTTGACCGTAATATCCCCTGCCGTCCATGCCTGAAGGTCGGACGCAGGAACACCAATTTGCCAGCTACCGCTGGCGTTCACCACGGCGGTGTAGTCAACGTTGTTGATGGTGACGGTAATCTGCGTGCCTGCGGCCAGATGGCTACTGGAACCGATGACGGTCAGATCCTGCTGCTGTTCGATGGCGTTGATCACATCATCGCCAGAAATCATGTTCACGCGCAGACCAGGCAGCTCGGCGTTGACGTTGATATCACGTTCGCCGCTGCCGGTGTTGCCGTGCGCATTAGTGACCGAAGCGCTGAAGGTCAAATCGCCGTCGCCAAACGCCTTGAGATCCGCTGACGGGATCGTCACGCTCCAGGTCAGATTATTACCCACCGTGGCGGTATAACTCTTGCCGCCAACAGAGATGGAAACAGTATCGCCCGCCGCCGCGTCGGTGACGCGCCCACTTAGGGTTTGATCCACAGCCACTTCGGCGTTGTTGACAAGGTTGTCGCCCGCAAAGGTATTGATAATCACCTGTGGTAGCACCGTATCGACCAGCAGATTAGCGTCTGCAGAACCGCTATTACCCACGCTGTCCGTGCCGCTCACACTGACGGTGTAGAGGGTATTTGCCAGATTCAGCACGTCGGAAACCGGCACCAGGACACTCCAGATGCCGTTTTCAACGGTGGCCTGATAGTTGACGTTGTTCAGCGTCACGGTGATGGCGCCGCCGTTTGGCAGATTGCTGGTTCCGCTCAGGCTCAGCGGCTGCATTGCCTCCTGTGCATTCAGAACATTGTCCTGGCTGATGACATCAATGGTGAATTCTGGCGGATTGCCGCTCAGCGTCACGCCGTGCGTCGCGTTGCCGGTATTGCCCGAGGCATCGGTAACAGAGACAGAAATGCTGTGGCGCCCCTCACCCATTGCGCCGATGACGGAGGCAGGCACACCAACGCTCCAGCTGCCATCGGCCTGTACCACACCGGTAAAACTCTGGCCACCAAGGGTAACCGTGACCACGTCGCCCGCTGCCGCGCCGCTCGCCTTGCCGGAGATAATTTGCGCCTGGCCCTGCTCGCTGGTATTGAGAGTATCGTCACCCGCTACGGTATCGATCGTGACTACGGGTGCTGCGGTATCAACGGTGAAATCGACGGTGGTTGAAGAGCCGTTACCCGCCTTGTCACTGACGTTCACGGTCAACGAATGGTTGCCGTCAGCCAGCTCTTGTACTTCGCTGGCAGGAAGCGTAACGGACCAGGTGCCGTCACTGCCTACCGTGGCCGTGTGGTTTTTGCCGTTCAGCGTCACGGTTAAAATCTGGCCCGCTTCCGTGTTCGTTTTACCGGTCAGGGTCAGGGTCAGGTTGTGCTCTGCAGCATTGACGATGTTGTCCTGGGAAATCGCATCGATCGATAATGTCGGTGCCACGGTATCCACGCCAATCGTCTGGCTACCGCTTACGGTATTACCCGCCACATCTTTGCCGCTGACGTTGACCGTCCAGGTACCGTCACCCAGCGCCTGTGCGTCTGCAGCGGGCACCTTCACGCTCCATGCGCCGTTTTCGCCCACTTCTGCAGTATAGGTTTTATCGTTCAGCGTGACGGTGAGCACCGTTCCCTGCACGAGATTTTTGCTCGCACCGGAGAGGGTAAAGCCAGCGGACTGCTCGCTGGCGTTAATCACATTATCGTCTGCGGTGGTGGCGAGCGTAACGGTCGCGTCTGCCGTTGAGACGATCACGGTAATGCTGCCTGCAGCCGTGGTTTTACTGCCGTCGATCTGCACGACGGACCAGGTGTGTTCTCCGTCCGTCTGCGTCGGAAGTTTTACCGTCCAGGCCCCGTCTTTACCGACCATGGCGCTGGCAATGGTGCTGCCGCTGCTATCTTTGATCTGAATGGTCGCACCAGGTTGTCCGGTACCGCTGAAGGTTGGGGTATTATCATCAGTGACCTCTTTTGCACTCAGCACACCCTGCTTGTCACCCACTTTGTCCGTTACCAAAAAGGTCGGCGTTGCGCTCTCAACTTCTTTGGTGTTATCAATGATTTTGGTTTTGCCATCACCACCATGTGCCAGCAATGCGCCAATCGCGCCGCCGCCTAATGCTGCACCCGCAATCCAGCCCCACGGCGCATCGCTCAGGACACTACCTTGCTCGAGAAAAGGTTCGATACTGGATATTGTTGTCGCATGAGAAGTCAGTTCAGTGGTCGCAAGCCCAGACGCTTCTCCGGTCTCAGCAAACGATATATGGGTAAGTTGATCCTCATCGTTAAAGACCAACTCTGAATGGTTTTTACCTTCAGGATCGTCCATGAAATAATTGTTGCAGCGGATCACGCTACCATCTTTCATGTAAAGCAAGAGATCCTTACCCTGTCGCACGTAGCGTGCCACATCCTGTGCAGAACCATGGACCTCGATAACGCAGGGTGCAGAGACAGAAACAGAGAGGTTCCCTTCACCTGTCAGAACTGTTTTTTCAGCCGTCTTTCGGATAATGACATCAACAATTTTTACTGAACTCATATTTTTTCTCCTTGCAGGCGCCACCATCTTTTACTCATTGCCAATATTCAGATGTAGCAATCTCTGGGAATGACTCCCATTGTCTTCAGTTTTTTTAAGCAATTTTACAGCGTTTTATTTTCGTTAATAACTTAGATCAGGTAATTTCGCCGCAGCATTTTTTTCAACACCTATAGCAGGTAATAAATTATCCAGGGCTGTAGCATAATTAATTGCGGCACTCCAACTATCATATTCAGCCGTTATTTTTGATAGCGTTGCTTGCCAGACATCTTGTTCAACACTTAGTAAGTCATTAATACTTCTTTTGCTAAGAGTATATTCATTTTTATAAACCTCGCGAGCACGCAGAGCGCTCTGCAATTGTATATTTCCGGCATTTATTCTGCCGTGTGCTCCGGACCAGTCCGCCATAGCAACTGACGCTTTTTGTAGTACATCAAATCGCGCTTGATCGACTTGCGACATTGCCATTTTTCGTGCCCCTCCAGCCTGGAGAACTCTCGCTGAAACCGAGCCACCCTGATAAATAGGGGCATCAATATTTAGCTGAACATGATCGTCCCAATAGCTTCGGTTATCCGATTCATAACGCGTACGCCCACCTTTAAGGCTTAGAGTCGGCCAGTGCTGTGATTTTGCTTTTTCAACGGCATACTGAGCAGACCTTTCCATTGTCCTTGCGGCGAGTACAGATGGAATTAATGAATAATCAATATTATCAAGAGAATCCTCTTGAACGACTAATTCATCAGGTACTGGTTGCAACTGCTCTGCATCAATACCGCTTAACACAGCAAGTCTTGCCCGCGCGCTACTCAGCGCTGCATTGTATTGTTCAAACGTTGCCTGCATTCCCGCGACACGCGCTTGCGTCTGAAGCTCATCAGACGTAGAACTCAGACCAGCATCTGCGCGCAATCGTGCCATGTGCTGAACATTTTTAAGCGCAGTAATATTTTCTTTCGCTGCTTGTGTCAATTCGGTATAGCGTCTGACCTCAACGTAACTGAGAGACGTTTTCTCAGCGACACTAGATAATGTGGCCATAAGCTGGTACCGGTAACTATCTCGTTGTGCTTCAGACTGACTGATTGCGCTGTTCGTTTTGCCAAAATCATAGACAAGCTGTGTCAGACTTAGCCCCCATGTTGCTGAGTTTTGTAGTGAGCCGCTTGAGTCTGTTGTCTGGCTATGCCCTGTATTGCCATTAAGTGATATTTGCGGCATCCAACCACTTCGTGCTTCGTCAATTTGCGCCTGACCAATTCCCATTTGAGCGGCCTGCTGACTTATTGATGGGTCACGGTCAAAAGCGAAAAGAATACTTTCCTTCAGTGTCACATACGCAACTCGGGCTGTGTTCGGTGTACCGTTATAGGCTCTCGCAGTACCACATACGATCATGCCTGCAAATAAAAAATAAAATATGTTGTGCCTTAAGGGTACAAAAGCCCACACATAAGCCTCCTTATTTATCGACTCTCCTCCAGAATTCGTTTTTACTACGAATCAATTAAGGAATGAATTTTCTTTTTCCATAACGGATTGATTAATCAAGAAACTGTGAAATAGGAGCTTCGCCAATAAAATCAATTAATTTGGAGCATAACAAAAACTGTGATCCCTAACTACACCCACAATGTTAATACAGCGTTAACAAAATAGAGAATATTGTGCAATCTTTATAAAAAATCGAAAGGTTGTTTTTTACACCCCTAGAAAAAGCCTTTGTTATATATGAGATTCCTCTCTCATGACAGTTGCATATTTTTGCGTTAATTTCATTGTGAACTTACTCAAAGATTTTCAAAAAAAGTCAGTTTTAACCAAGACCTGTGGTATTTATTGACAAATATTTTTGAATGATTTTTATTCAGAATAGCAATCTCCATCAAATCACACCAGCAGACAAAAAAACCAACAGCACAATGAAACAAAATTAAGAATTTTCACCCCCAAAAAGGTCAATAATCCTTTATGAGGGTGTAGGACATTAACAAGGTGTTTTTTTGCTGATGCGCCACGAATAGCTTTTGTAACTGGATTGCATTGATCTGGAATTGATATGAACCCGCATCTACTGTGTTTCTAACCGCAACGCTATGCTCACAACGTATGGACGTTTTTATGGATGAAAAACTGGAGGTATTGTCGAACCATGATGACGCATGATGACGTGCATATGGGGAAATAAACAGATTAAATTTTAATCGGATGTGGTAGAGTGACACACATTCATTGAGAGGTTAATCATCATGTCCTTTATCGATTACGCAATGAAGTTCTTCAGTGGTGCATCGACGACCACTATCACCTGCCCTGTTTGCGGCTTAAAATCATCTCAGCCTGTCTCCAAAATCCGTCTAAAACAGGCAATGCTTTGTCCTGGATGTAAAGCTCTGTTTGTCCCCAAACGCTAGTTCCAGATACCGGGTAACACAAACCCGATGTTCTATACTTAGACATACACCAGCAGCTGTTAAATCCCTGATGCCTTACGCCCATCCTGAGAGAACGTTTCTGAACTGATTTCGCAACTGCTCTTGCGCGCTATGTCGCATCAGAGCAACGCTATGAAAATGAACCCCAGGGCGTGGTTTAGCCGCTCCCGAATCCTGACGAATACCTCCGGACATGTTTCGTTTCCGGCTAATGATCCTACCGCTGACAATAATAATAACCTGCGTTCAGAGCTGTTTTCGACGCCTCAGATGGAACGATACGGTCAAAAGCTTGCGCGCACACATAAATTATCACCGGACAAACTGCCTTACTATTTGCTCAAACGTCTTGGTGATAATGAAGCCGTGATCACGCAAAACTGCTATGAGCTTAATGCAGGGAAAAAAAACAGCATTATGCCCGCCGGAGAGTGGTTACTGGACAACTACTATCTGATTGAGGAACAAATCCGTATCGTTCGCCAGCACTTGCCGAAAAGCTTCGGCAAAGGCCTTCCTTCTCTGACATCTCCCCATAATTGCCCGCGCATATACGATGTAGCGTCAGAGGCGATTGCGCATGGCGACGGACGCTGGGATACCGCCAGCATGACCAGCTATATCTCAGCCTACCAACAGGTGACACCGCTAACATTAGGGGAAGTCTGGGCTTTACCGGGTATGTTGCGACTGGCCCTGATCGAAAACCTGCGTCGCGTCAGTATGGAAGTCGTTAAGGCGCAGCAAGAACGTAGCCTGGCAGATAGCTGGATAACACGGATTTTCGAGTGTGCGGAGAACGCCCCTGCAGATTTAATCCTGGTGATTGCCGATATGGCGCGCTCACGCCCACCGTTGAGTAGTGCATTTGTCGCAGAACTGGTCCGTCGTCTGCAGGGACATGGTAATGCACTGGCGTTACCTTTGACCTGGGTTGAGCAGCGCCTGGCTGAACAGGGTGTCACTACCGATGAGCTAATTCATAGCTTCAATCAACAGCTTGCTGCCAGTCAGCTTTCTGTCAGTAACAGCATCGCCGGTTTACGATTACTAAGTGAAACTAACTGGGCAGATTTTGTCGAGACGATAAGCGTGGTTGAACAGACCTTACGTCTTGACCCTGCTGCCATTTATTCCAGAATGCACTTTGATACACGGGATCATTACCGCCATGTTATTGAAATTCTGGCGCGAGACAGTCACTTCAGTGAGTTGGAAGTGGCCAACCGAGTGCTCTTGCTTTCTCAGGAAGCGGAGCCCGAAACGCCCGGTCATCATATTGGCTATTATCTGGCAGGTGAAGGACGCCAGAAACTGGAAATTCAACTGTCGGCTGACACACCTGGACTCATTCGCCTGCGGCACAGTTTCAATAAAATCCCCCTGCTGTCCTGGCTGGGTAGCCTGAGCCTGCTGACCACGGCAACAACAGCCGCTATATTGCACGATACGGCGCTGCAGGGAATGGGATGGTTGCTAATCGCTATGGCATTGCCGTTAATTGTGGCTGTCAGCCAGTTAGTGAGCGATCTGCTGAGCGAGGCGACGACACGTTTTCGAATCCCTCGCCCGCTGCCACGGATGGATTTTTCAGCCGGGATCCCCGATGATTGCGCCACAATGGTGGTTATTCCCTGTATGCTGACCCGCCATGAAAGTATCAGCAAACTGCTCACCAGTCTTGAAGTGTGCTGGCTCGGCAATCAGGATAAAAACCTCTGCTTTGCCCTTCTTACCGATTTTGCAGACTCCACACTTGAAAATACTGAAGGTAACAGCGACCTGTTAAACCTGGCAATCGCAGAGACGCAGGAGCTAAACCAGCGCTATCCTGCCAGCCGTCCGCGCTTTTATTTGCTGCACCGAAAACCTGAATGGAATCCCACTCAAGGTGTGTGGATGGGTTATGAACGTAAGCGCGGCAAACTGGCATCACTGAACTCCTGGTTACGCCATCCCACAACACAATTTTCCAGCGTGGCAGACATGCCCGCGCATTTGTTACCACGGCACATTAAATATGTCATCACCCTGGACAGCGATACCGTTCTGCCACGCGATACTGCACATAAGCTGATCGCGACGATGGCGCACCCGCTGAATCGACCAGAGTATGATCCGCAGCGTCAAAGAGTCGTTAAGGGATACGGAATTTTACAACCCGGACTGGCGGAAGAGATGCCACGAAATGGCCAGGGACGCTATGCCGCCATGCGCAGCAGCGTTCCGGGTAATAACCCCTATTCAATGATGTCTTCAGATATCTATCAGGATCTCTTTGGAGAAGGATCGTTCGTCGGCAAGGGCATTTATGATGTCGATACCTTTGTCCAGGCCACAACCAACACCTGCCCGGAAAATCTGGTCCTCAGCCATGATTTACTGGAAGGATGCTATGCCCGTTCCGGACTACTGAGTGAGGTTTTGCTCTATGAGCAGTATCCGAACAACTATCTGTCGGACGTTGCACGCCGCACCCGCTGGATCCGTGGCGACTGGCAACTGCTGAACTGGCTAAAACTTCGCGTCAGAAAGGCGGATGGAAGCCGGGGAAAAAACCCGTTATCCGCACTATCATACTGGAAACTATTCGATAATTTGCGTCGCAGCCTGGTAGCCCCCTCTATGCTGGCACTGCTGTTTTCCTCCGTGCTTTTGGTACCCAATCCGTTTTACTGGCTTGGCGTGCTGGCACTGGTATGGCTGCTGCCTGCAATGTTGAGCATCACTTACGATCTGCTGCATAAACCTCTTCGCCGTCCGTTAAGACAACATCTCTTGCTGGTCGCGGCCGGAGCACTAAAGCGCCTTTCCAGCATCGGGTTGAACTTTTTGTTATTACCGCATGAAGCCGGATATTCGCTGTACGCGATTGGCTTGACGCTCTGGCGCCTCGGTATCAGTCACCAAAATCTCAACCAGTGGACCAGCCACAGCCCGGATAATCAGCAATCCCATATCTCAGTTTTTCGTTTTTATCGGGCGATGTGGATGAATGTGGCAAGCGGTGTGACCTTTGCAGCTCTGACGGCACATTTTGCTCCACTGCTTCTGACCGTTGCGCTACCCGTCAGCGTAGCGTGGTGTCTGACTCCCCTGCTGTTAAGCTGGTTAAGCCGACAGCCTGTACGTAAAACATTCTCACCGAATCAGGAACAAAAACAGTTGTTACGCCAGACGAGCCGCGAAATATGGGCCTTCTTTGAAACGTTTGCTACAGAGCAGGAGAACTGGCTTCCACCTGATAATTACCAGGAAATACCGCAACCTACAATCGCGCATCGCACTTCTCCCACTAACATTGGCCTTTCTCTGCTGGCCAACCTGACGGCCTGGGATTTTGGTTATCTGCCTGGTGGCGAAGTCTTGCAACGTGTGACGCTCACTCTCGATACGCTGGATAAAATGGAGCACTTCCGCGGTCATTTGTACAACTGGTATGACACCCGAACGCTGGCGCCTCTCAGCCCACGTTATATCTCCAGCGTTGACAGCGGCAATATGGCAGGCCATTTACTGACTCTGCGCGAAGGTCTGAGCGCTATGCGTCATCAGCCGGTTTTAAACTGCGAGCAGATACTGACCGGGTTGAACGACACAATGGCTATTCTGGAGAAGCACTGGGGACAGAATACGCCAACCGGTATGCGACTGCTGCGCAAACATTGCCTCAGCGCGATGTCATTGCCTCCGGTACAGTTGTTCAGTGAACTTAAAAAAATGCGCGCCCAGTGTAATCATCTGACAGCTCAGTGCCAGCAAGAGAGTCATCTTGTGGTGCGCTGGGCAGAGCATCTGGAGCATCAACTGGTTCAGGTATGTCATGAATGGTCACATTTGCTCGGCTGGTTACCGCCATCGTATGACACCACTACGCTGCCGACACTGAGCTGGATTGCCCGTGCGAAGCATACCGGGGAAGGCACGCCTCCTGCTTCGGCTATCACCCTGGCACGCATGAGACTGGACATTATCACTGAACTGGAGCAACGACTGAACGACCATGCGCAAATGGATTTCACCTTCCTTTATAGTGAAACAACCAATCTGCTCAGCGTCGGCTACAACGGCGATACCAATACGCTGGATAAAAGTCACTATGACCTCCTGCCCTCTGAAATCCGTCTGACCAGTTTTCTCGCCATTGCGACTAACCAACTGCCGCTCAAAAGCTGGTATGCCCTGGGACGACTGTTTACTACCATCGACAATGAAACCGCATTGATGTCATGGAGCGGCTCGATGTTTGAATATCTTATGCCGAATCTGGTTATGCCTGCCTGGCCCGGCTGTCTGCTTGATGAGATGAGCCAGTCTGCGGTTAAGCGCCAGATAGACTGGGGTAAAGAGCGCGGTGTGCCATGGGGCGTGTCAGAGTCGGGTTATCATGCTTTTGATGTTCAGCATAATTATCAGTATCAGGCGTTTGGCGTACCTGGCCTGGGTCTGAGACGCGGGCTGGCTGACGATATGGTCGTTGCCCCCTATGCCACATTACTGGCTCTGATGATTGCGCCACAGAAAGCCTGTGAGAATCTGCTCGAACTGGAAAAAAACGGTGCGCGCGGCGAATACGGTTTCTATGAAGCGCTGGACTATACGCCATCACGCCTCGCCACCGGACAACTGTATGCCATCGTGCAGTCCTGGATGGCGCACCATCAGGGAATGGCATTCCAGGCACTGGCCCACGTGTTGCTTAATGCTCCAATGGCAGACCGGTTCATGTCGAGTACCGCTTTCCAGTCAGCAAGCCTGCTGTTACAGGAGCGCGTACCGGATGCAGTCGATCTCTATAGCCCGCGCCGTCATTTTGAATCTCATGAAGGAAGAGTTAAACCGGTTCGCTATGAACCGCGTGTTTTCACCGAC
Organism: Citrobacter sp. Marseille-Q3906; assembly: GCF_916618775.1. NCBI lineage: Bacteria > Pseudomonadati > Pseudomonadota > Gammaproteobacteria > Enterobacterales > Enterobacteriaceae > Citrobacter > Citrobacter sp. Marseille-Q3906. Next base: position 1,451,932 of record NZ_CAKAKA010000002.1, on the reverse strand, counting down.
GTGGACAGTCCGGTACCCGAGGTCCAGCTGTTGTCTAACAGCCATTACCATCTGATGTTAACCGCTGGCGGCGGAGGGTACAGTCGCTGGAACGATATTGCCCTCACCCGCTGGCGCAGCGATAGCACCCGGGATAACTGGGGGGCATTTTGCTATATCCGCGATCCGCAGACCGAAGAAGTATGGAGCAATACCTGGCAGCCAACTGTCAGTAATGGTGATAGCCGTGATGAAGTTATTTTTACTGATGCCGGCGCAGAATTCAGGCGTAATTTCGGTACAGTGAGCGTCAGAACACAGGTTGTGGTCTCTCCGGAGGATGATATTGAGCTTCGCAGACTGACGCTGGTACATCGTGGTCGCCAGCCAAGAACCTTCGAACTAACCACCTATGCCGAAGTGGTACTGGCACCTGAAGCAAGCGATCTGGCGCATCCTGCATTCAGTAATTTATTTATCCAGACCGAGCTTGATAATGACCGTGACGCCATCCTTTGTCACAGGCGTCCGCGCTCGCCGGACGAACAGAGTCCCTGCCTGTTTCACATGATGGTCGTGCGTGGCGATAACCATAAAGGCGCTTCGTTTGAAACCGACAGAGCGAAATTTCTTGGGCGCGGCAGAAATCTGGCCAATGCGTTTGCCACTGGCTTAAATGGACCACTCAGTAATACCTCAGGGTCAGTGCTGGATCCCATTCTGGCAATACGCCATACAATTACGTTACAACCTGGACAACCAGTGACGGTTGATATCGTCTATGGCATCAGCGCAAGTCGTCAGCAAAGCCTGGCCCTGCTGGAAAAATATCGCGATCGCCCCATCGCTGATCGCGTCTTCGAAGTCGCCTGGTCTCACAGCCTGGTGGTATTACGCCAGATGAACGCCAGTGAAGATGATGCTTCGCTATTTAATCGCCTCGCCAGTGCGGTGCTTTACCCCTGCCAGGAATTACGCGCCGACAGCCAGGTAATCAGCCGTAACCGTCGGGGTCAGTCTGGCCTGTGGGGTTGGGCGATTTCCGGCGACCTGCCGATTGTCCTGCTCAGTATCGTCAGCGAAGAGAGTATCGACGCGGTGACCACGCTTATTCAGGCGCATCGCTACTGGCGGCTGAAAGGTCTGGAAGTGGATCTGGTTATTATGAATAACAGCCCAGGAGGCTACCAACAGACACTGCAAAATAAGATCATGGATTTAATTTATGCCGGGTCAGAAGCAAATCTGGTAGATAAATCCGGCGGGATTTTTGTGCGTAATGGTGAGCATCTGAGCGCCGAGGATAAACAGCTTCTAATGAGTGTGGCCTGTTTGTACCTTGATGACCGCGCGGGTGGAATTAATGAACAGCTCAACCAGCGGATCCATACAACCAAAATTCTGGCCAGGCCACTGATTCCCCACACTACGGTTCGGAACAATCAACACAGTGACTGGACACCGGATACCAGTCAGTTACGCCACTTCAACGGTTACGGCGGGTTTTCTCAGGACGGTCGTGAGTATCAGATTGTACTCAGGGAAAATGCGCCCCCTCCAGCCCCCTGGTCCAACGTACTGGCAAACGCCCGTTTTGGTAGCGTAATCTCGGAAGCCGGACAAGCCTACAGCTGGTATGAGAATGCGCATGAATACCGGTTAACACCGTGGGAAAACGATCCGGTCAGCGACCGCAGTGGTGAAGCATTTTATCTGCGCGATGAAGAAAGCGGTGCCTGCTGGTCACCGACCACGTTACCGCTACGCGGTCAGGGTGATTATTTGACCCGTCACGGTTTCGGCTACAGCGTATTTTCTCATCGTGAAAGTGGTATAGACAGTGAGTTGACGATACTTGTCGCTGAACTGGAGCCCGTCAAACTGGCGATCCTGACGCTCAGCAACAATTCGGGGCGCACGCGTAAACTGTCCGTTACCGGCTATGTGGAATGGGCTTTGGGGGAATCGCGAACCCGATCGGCCCTGCATATTGTGACGCATTCTGCGAATATCCCGGATGGCTGCGGCGTGATGGCCAATAATTTTTACGGTGCCAACGGTAATGAACGTACCGCCTTTTTCGCCGTCAGCGGCCCTCATTGTTCACTGACAGGCGATCGCCGTGAGTTTATTGGCCGCAATGGTTCCCTGCATTACCCGGCAGCCATAAAATTACGCAGGCTCTCAGGAAAAACAGGTGCCGGGCTGGATCCATGTGGCGCGGTACAGTCTGCGACCACATTAATTGATGGTGACCAGCGAACCTTTATTTTTGTTCTTGGCGCAGAGGAAACCCAGGCTCAGGCCCAGGTGACAATCGCCCGTTATTTGGATGAAGAAGTCGCCCGCCAGGAGTTGAACAAGGTACACAGTTACTGGCACAGCGTGCTGGACAAAATCGAGGTTCACACACCTGATACCACCGTTAACTTGCTGGTAAATGGCTGGCTGCTATACCAGACAATCGCCTGTCGTCTGATGGCGCGTAGTGGTTATTATCAGTCCGGCGGCGCATTTGGTTTTCGCGACCAGTTGCAGGATACACTGGCTCTGAGCCATGCTGAACCAGAACGTCTGCGCGAACAAATTGTGCTTTGTGCCTCAAGACAGTTTGCTGAGGGAGATGTGCAACACTGGTGGCATCCACCTCACGGCAATGGCGTGCGTACACATTGTTCGGATGACTATCTCTGGCTCCCGCTCGCTGTTTGCCACTATGTAGAAGCGACGGGAGATATGAATGTGCTGGAACTGGCAATCCCGTATCTGGAAGGCCGCCCGATCCCTCCCCGGGAAGAGTCTGTCTACGATACCCCTGTCATCAGTGACACAAAAGAATCGCTGTGGTTACACTGCGTAAAAGCCATTCAGCATGGGCTACAGTTTGGGCCGCATGGCCTGCCGCTCATCGGGGCCGGGGACTGGAATGACGGGATGAACCGGGTCGGCATTGAAGGTAAAGGTGAAAGCGTCTGGCTTGGATTCTTCCTGTACGATATTTTGCAGCGCTTCGCAGAAGTGGCGGAACAACGTCAGGATACCACTGTCGCGTCGATGTGCCGTTCGCAGGCCTTGCTCCTGCAAAAAAATCTCGAGTCCTCAGCCTGGGATGGCGAATGGTACCGGCGAGGATATTTTGACGATGGGACTCCGCTGGGATCGAAAGCCTCTCAGGATTGCCGGATTGATGCGATTGCGCAAAGCTGGTCCGTATTGTCCGGGGCAGCCAGCCCGGACCACAGTGCGCGGGCCATGCTGGCACTGGATAAGCACCTGGTCGATAACGATGCCGGGTTGATTAAACTGTTAACCCCCCCTTTCGATGGTCACGGGCCTAATCCGGGTTACATTCAGGGTTATCTGCCCGGCGTGCGAGAAAACGGTGGACAGTATACACATGGTGCCATCTGGGCAGTGATGGCATTTGCCCGAATGGGCAATACATCGCGTGCGTGGCAGTTGTGGTCAATGATAAATCCAATAAACCACACGTTGAGTGCAAACGGAGTCGAAATCTATAAAGCCGAACCGTATGTCATGAGTGCGGATGTTTACAGCATCGCGCCCCATACCGGGCGTGCGGGATGGAGTTGGTATACCGGTTCTGCAGGTTGGGCATACCGCCTGCTAACAGAGGAACTGCTGGGGATAAAACGTTCCGGTACGGTTTTGACCATTCATTCTCAATTGCCGGATGGTTGGCCATCTTTAAGCATGACCTACCAGCATGGCAACAGTGAGTATTACATCACCGTTTCGCGCAGTGATAGTGAATACCAGGTCATACTGGATGGCGTTCTTCTATCTGATGACAGAATCTCGCTGTGGGATGATGGACAATCTCATACTGTTGATATCCTTCAAAACTGAAGCTCGTTAAATATGCGCATTAACGTCCGCCGTTAATGCGCTGACTATCTCTGAGAACATCAAACGCGGTCTGCATCGCGATTTATCCTCTCTTCTTTTTTTGCTTGCATTGAATTGTCAGAAGAAACTCAAGCACTGGATTAAATATACACAACATAAATCAAATATTATTAAACAAAGGCGTATAATTAATAATACATTCTACAGAGTATTAATTTATGTCTTACACAGATGGACTCAGACAATTCAAAGAAAGACCCGTACACGTAACCTGTCCGGTATGTGCCCACATAGCAGATCAAAAAGCCGGGAAAATGCGCAAGGATGCTGTTCTGGAGTGCCCTGCCTGCGGGCTGCTATTTCGCCCGTCAGAATGCTGGTGCATTGGTGGTTAACAGGCATCCCAATCCTTAAAGTTAAAGGTAAAGCTTATGAAAACCAGAAAAGCTGTTTTTATTGAAGGTGATATCATTGCCAACCGACTGTTAGGAGAAGCCAGCCAACCCTTTTGTATCCACAGAGTTATGTTTAATAATGGGAAATATGCAATCGTGCGGGCAGCATCCGGCATATGTTTCAAAACTGGGGACATTATTCAACGAAACGAGAATGAATGGTTTTATAACCATACCAAAATTCGTCTTCTCTCCTTTGAATATCTTGAAGAAGACGAATCTGGACGGCAATTGCTTGAATATTATTAATATATCCATTAGCACAAGAATAATTGATGCTCTACGAGAAATTTGCGGTTAATACACGTAATGATCGGCCATATGTCGTAATCTTAAAGAGCAGCAGCCTGCTCTGGATTCAGACCGACTCCATCCCATACAGGAGAATCAAACATGGCCGACTGGAACCCCTCCCTCTATCTGCAATACGCCAGCGAACGTACAAGACCTGCGGCAGAATTACTGAGCAGAGTGGCGTTAGAAAATGCACGTACAGTCGTCGATCTGGGCTGCGGTCCGGGAAACAGCACGACGTTGCTACATCAGCGCTGGCCATCGGCCAGAATCATCGGGGTGGATTCATCACCCAACATGCTTAATGAAGCGCGTAAAGCGCTGCCAGACTGCCACTTTGTTGAAGCCAATATCAGCAAGTTTCGGCCGGAACAGTCATTTGATCTGCTTTACGCGAATGCTTCCCTGCAGTGGGTTCCTGACCACTATGAATTGTTCCCACAACTGGTATCCCTGTTGAACTACAACGGAGTGCTTGCCGTACAAATGCCAGATAACTGGCAGGAACCGACACATGTCCTGATGCGTGAAGTAGCCTATGAGCAGGGTTATCCCGATCGGGGACGCACGCCGCTCCCCGGTGTGCATGCCTATTATGACATTTTGACTGAAGCGGGATGCGACGTGGATATCTGGCGCACAACCTATTACCACATTATGGAGTCACATCAGTCGATTATTGATTGGGTCAGCTCGACGGGGCTACGCCCATGGTTGCAGGAGCTGAGTGAAAGTGAACAGCGTAATTATCTGGCGCGCTACCATGAACTTCTACAGGAACAGTATCCACTTCAGGAAAACGGTAATATCCTGCTGGCATTTCCACGCCTGTTTATTGTTGCCCGACGCGATTTTTAACCTCATTGAATTCGATATTGGCCTCTTTATTACAGAGGCTAATACAGAGAAGGCCAGATCTCATTATTGATTATGCGCGCCTTCGCCTTTTTAAGATCAGAATCTAGTGGTAAAGCCTTTCATCTGCTAGTGTCTGAAAACGTTTAACTGGCGAGAGTTGTCATGTCAAAAATCTACACTGGCGGTTGTCTGTGCGGTTCAATTCGTTTTACTGCCACCAACCCCAATAATTCACATACCTGCTCCTGTGACATTTGCCGCAAGCATACGGGTGCGCCCACAGTAGTATGGATTGAGTTTAATGCCGGGAATGTGGAATGGACAGGCAAATCCGGTAAGCCAACGACGTGGCGTTCTTCGGATACGTCCAGCAGAGCTTTTTGTCAGCAGTGTGGAAGTTCAGTGGGCGCCATCGATGACGCCCCCGTCATTGCATTATTAGTCGGAGGTTTTGACGATCCGAATGATGCGGATCTTGCTCCGGAGTTCCACTCTTTTACAGACATGCAACCGACATGGTGGCAAAAAGAGGTTAACTGAAATCTCTTTTACGTCAGCTGATAATGCTTATCCGGCATGCGCTTAGCTGGAACAATCGCTTCATCGTTCATCTGCAGCAAATCTATTTCTATCGCATTACAAATAGCATCGAGCGGCAAATCATTATTCTCCGTGCCAAACGGATCTTCGAGTTCTTCAGCCAGCGTGTCGAGAGAGATAAAGGTATAGGAAATAAGCACTGAGATAAACGGCGTCATATAGTGCAGATCCACCACCAATGCGAATGGCAGCATGATACAAAACAGATAAACAGTACGATGCAGGATCAACGTGTAGGCAAACGGCACGGGGGTATTCGCAATTCGTTCGCACCCCGCCAGTACCGCTGACATATCATTTAACCTATTGTTTAAACTATGGAATAATATATCAGAGAGCTGACCGCTGCGCCTGCGAACAGCTAACCATTCCCCCATCAGCAACAGGATGCGGTTTGCCGGGGACTGCGAAGCAAACACGGTCTGCAAATCTGTCGCACTGAGGTATTTCACCAGCGGTTCCGACTGTGGCTGCCGGCGCAAAGTCATACGCAAACAGTGCGCAAACGCAATTTGCAAGTTAACGAATTGCCGCAATTCACCGTCGTCCGGTAAGGTAGTTTTCACTTCGCGCAACAGCGATCGGGAAGCAATCATCAACTGTCCCCACAAATGCCGGGCTTCAACGTAACGTGAATAGCAGGCGTTGTTGCGAAAACCTAAAAAGATAGCAATTGCGACGCCCAGGATGCTAAATGGCGCCAGCGTAAATTTGATACCCAGCATCGTATACCACGGCAGCATGATAATAACGGCGATGGAGAGCAGGAAATTCAGGAGCAGACGTGAAAAAATCTTGGATAAAACTGAACCGTGCCAGACAAAAATCAGGCGTAGCCAGTGTTGTTGAGGTCGAACGATCATGGTTATCTTCGAAAAATGTGAAAGCCGCGCCATTAAACGTGATCGTGATCAATGTTGCAAGCACATCCCGACAGTTAATTCCGCACTTCTACCACTGCAAGAAACAGTCAGCACAAGCGTCACAGACTGTATGATTTAAGAGAAACATCCGTATGTTGTAACTAATCAGGCAGTACGAAAAACCCGGCCAGGGCCGGGTTATTGGATCAGCAAATTAGCAAAGCGGTTTTACGGCTTCACGCATGCCTTTCACCAGAATCGTATCCAGATCGGCAGAAACCTGTTCCACCAGCCCGGGAACCTGCGTCAGGTCCTGTTCCCAGTGATCTTTTACAGCCAGAACGGATTTTACCAGCTCTGCGGTGCTGATCTGTCGGTCATGATGCTGAGCCCACAGCTGCTGAAAACGCTCAATCCAATGTGCATCATCCTGAACCGGGTAAGACTCACCGTTACGCTCCCCACGATAAAAAGCAATCAACGCCGCCAGAGCGAACGTCAGGCGCGCCGGCAGTTTGCCGCTGGCCTGCTGCCCTGCCAGCAACTGCGGTAGAATACGGGTGCGGAATTTGGTCATACCGTTCAGCGCAATAGACAGCAACTGATGCTTGATGTACGGATTACAGAAACGCCCCGTTACTGCACTGGCGAACGAAGCCAATTCATCACGTGGCAAATCCAGTACCGGAATAATCTCTTCATAGATAGCTTTTTCGACGAAAGCGCACACCTCGGCATCATTCATCGCTTCACCCACTGTATCCAGCCCAGCCTGGAAGGCCACCGGAACCAGAGCGGTGTGCGCACCGTTCAGAATTGCGACTTTACGCTCTTTATACGGCTTGATGTCATCCACAATCAGCACATTTAGCGGATATTTATCCAGACGCAGTTCAGACGCTAATGTCTTCGGCCCCTGAATAACAAACAGGTAAAAGTGTTCAGCAGTATCAAGGAAGGCATCGTGATAACCCAACTCCGCTTCAAGCTTCGCGACTTCATCACGCGGATAACCGGTCACAATACGGTCCACCAGCGTGGAACAAAATGCGTTTGCCTGATCCAGCCATTGCACAAACGTTTCTGGCAATTCCCATTCCTGAGCGTAACGCAGCACCAATTCACGCAGCGCATCGCCATTGTAATCAATCAGCTCACAAGGAATGATGATCCAGCCTTTATCCAGCGCCCCATCGAAATGGGTGTAGCGCTCGAAAAGCAGACGGGTCAGTTTTGCCGGGTAGCTCACCGCCGGTGCATCGTCGAATTTGTCACCCGCATGGTAACTAATACCGGCTTCAGTTGTGTTGGAGAAAACAAAGCGCATATCAGGATTATGCGCCAGCTTCAGGAACTCATCGTATTCGCTATAGACGCTGATCTCACGGTTAACTGAGCGAATTAAACGCGCCTCGCTAACGGCCTCTCCTTTTTCATTCAGACCGCGAATGATTGTGGTATAGAGACCATCCTGTGTGCTCAGTGAAGGCGGAAATGTACTTTCGATAGGACGAACAATGACCACACCGGAATTCAGATCGGTATGCTCATTCAGCAGATCAACTTGCCAGTCAACAAAGGCGCGCAGGAAGTTTCCTTCACCAAACTGAATAATACGTTCAGGATAGTGAGCACCGGGAAAATCGCGACGATTTAGTGTTTGCACAATGGGTTCCCTTTTTGATTAGTCATACAACCTGATTGAATTGGTCCAATAGGTTAGCAAACTTTAATACATTGAAACCCTGTTTTGATCAATCCCCGGCGACAAATTAGAGAGTTTTATAGAAAAGTGTGGTCCCGGTCAGCGCCCCATCAGGCATTTGTGCATAGTCAGGTATGACCCCTACTTTTTGCCAACCGCAATTGTGGTAGAACAACTCAGCGCCACTGCCCGTAGCTGTATCGAGTACCAGCAGCGATTTATGTTGTTGACGTGCGCAGTCCTCAAGCGCATTCATCAATTCCCTGGCAACACCGCTACGTCGCGCTGACGGATGTACCAGTAATTTGGCGACATCGGCACGATGAGGCTGGTTTTCAGGTTGATCGATAATGAGTTGAACTGTACCAACAAGGGTTCCCTGCGAATTTTCGCTAACAAGAACGATTCTTTCTCCACGGGTAACGCTTTGCGCAACGCTCGCCCAGAAAGGCAGCGATTTATCACGATTAAAGGGGTAAACAAAACTCACGGATGCGCCGTCATTCACGCACAGCTCAAGGATATCGCCAAGCTCATTGATTCTCTTCAGAATCTGATCCGCGCTCAGCACAAAACAGGGTTTACAGGTAACCATTTATGCTCCTTAGATAGACTCCTTCATACTGCGTTTAACATCTGCACAACACAAGGAGTCGTATCATAGGATTATGTTATCTATGGCTGGTTCATCTGGATCACTAACCAGTGATAAATTACCGTGACAACGTAACGTTTCTGCTCTGCGCTCAGCGGTTGTCCCTGGGGAATATCATGCCATTTTGCCAGACACCCGCGACAGCAAGTTGCCGTGGCATGTTGGGCGATAAACACCGGGTGTCCACGCATCGGTGTTTGCTTGCCATCATTAACGGGATATGCCGGTGCCAGTCGTTTAGCAATAAAGTCTGCAGCATGTTGTTCAATAACCGGCGCACCTTTATCTCTGCAGTACTGCCTTTCTTTCTCACCAAGGCGAAACCGTGAACGAAATGTCGACTTCGCCAGTCGGGAAAAAAGAGGATCAAGCGAAATCATCAGTAAACTGAACGCCCCAGTTGTTGGGTTAACTGTTCCAGTACTGCGATCCCTGCCAGTGAATTACCTGCGGGATCCAGTTCCGGACTCCAGACTGCAATCGCCATCTCATGTGGCACAATCGCTACAATTCCACCGCCGACGCCGGATTTCGCCGGAAGTCCGACCCGCCACGCAAATTCACCTGCGTTCTGATACATACCACTGGTTGCCATCAGTGCATTAATCTGCCGGGCCTGCAGTGGCGTGACCACCGGCTCATTAAGATGAAAGGCATGACCCTGATTGGCCAAAAACACGAAGGTACGCGCCAGCTCCACGCAACTCATCTTAAGCGCGCAGTAGTGGAAGTAATTTTGCAGAACAGTAGTGACATCATGGTGAAAATTACCAAAGGATTTCATGAGCCAGGCAATCGCTGCATTGCGGGCCGAATGCTCAAACTCCGAGCGGGCGACCGTCGCATCATAGGCAATATCCGAAACGCCACTAAGCGCCCGAACGACTTCAAGCATGCGCTGGCGCGGTGCGCTTAGACGGCCTTGCAGCATATCGCAGACCACCAGTGCTCCGGCGTTGATGAAGGGATTGCGTGGTATCCCCTGTTCCATTTCAAGCTGAACCAGAGAATTAAACGGATGTCCTGAGGGATCCTTGCCTACACGCTGCCAGATCTCCTCTTCCTGATAATGACGCATCGCCACGACAAGGCTGAGCACCTTCGAGATTGACTGAATAGAAAAACGCTCCTGCGCATCGCCCGCCTGATAGTGCTGACCATCAACGGTACAAATGGCAATGCCCAGTTTTGAACCATCGACGGAAGCTAATGCGGGGATGTAATCAGCGACTTTACCCTGACCAATCAGCGGGCGAACCTGCTGCACAATGGTCTCTAAAATTGAATTGTCCATGGCCCTGGCCACAACATGCTCCTTGCTCGCAGGTCTGAAAGGCCTGCGAGTATAACAGAGCTGAATACACAGCGTCAGACCGGAAGACGGAATCTGGCAACGGCCTGCATTAACTGATGGGAATCATTATGCAGTTGCAGGGACGATTCAGATGCAGCATTCACCAGTTCACTGGTTTGCATGGCAGCACGGTTAAGCGACTGCAACTGGTTGGTCAACTGATGAATACTGCTCCCCTGATTGAGGGTCGCACCTGAAATATCATTCAGTAAATCCCCCAGGTTTTCCACTAATGAGATAACCTGATGTAAATTCTCATCCAGCACGTTAACCGCATTGAACCCCTCTTCAATCCCCAGTAAGGAATGATGAATCAACGCCTGAATATTCTGCGTAGACTGGCTACTTTTTTGCGCCAACAATCCAACCTCTTTTGCAACTACCGCAAACCCACGCCCTTGCTCCCCGGCGTGCGCCGCTTCAATGGCCGCATTTAACGCCAGAATTTTCGTCTGAAAAGCGATAGTGTCGATAAGCGTTATAATTCCACGCATTTCTGATGACCGGCCCACAATAGCCTGCATTGACTGGTTTACCGTTGCCATCATGCGATCGCCACCAGCAGCGATATCCCGAGCCTGCACAGCACGCTGATTAGCCAGTTGGGCAAAACCACTGTTATCTTCCACATGCGTTTCCAGAAACGAAATATGCGAAGTGACGGAATTCAGTTCCTCACTTTGTTTTGCCGACTGCTGATACAACTGCTTATTACTTTGCGCAAGTTGGCTGATATTCCCCACCATTGATGTTGTGGCATCATTAACTTGCTGCACCAACACACGCAATCCCTGCTGCATTGCATCAATTCGTGAGCTTAGCTGTGAAACCTCACGATTAAACTGACTCACAACTGGCGTCGGCCGGGAAAGATCGCCCGCCGCCAGAATATCAATATGATCTATTAGCCGCCGCAAAGGAGTGATAACCCAGCGGGACATTCCCCACCAGACCTGAATCGCAATGACTACCAGCACGACAGGGATAAATAAAAAAAGATGCTGCAACCCTTCGAGACTGGTCAGAAGTTGCTGCCGCCCGGCTTCAACTCGCCGTCCGCCATCTTTCTGAAAGCGTGCATAGTTTTCGTTAAAATCCGTCTGAAACGCCTGAACAGGAACGGCAAAAAACGCATCAATAGAATTGGTTTGCATCAGTCCATCCGCCTGTTCCTGAATTCCGCTATAAAAGCGCTGATAACTCGTCATCAGTTCAGGATCCTGATGAGGGTTCAGGCTGATCCAGGAATCCCAGGCATTTTTTGACTGCGTCAGTGCGCGATACGCCTCCTCCATTAGCGGGCGCCAACTCCCCTCCGAACCAGTAGCGGCGTCCTGCATAAAATAGACCCCGGCACGGTTAAGCAAATCGCTGGCGGACAATAGCGCAACCCTCGCCTCATCGACCTTCGCCTGCTGCAAAAGCGCTAATTGATTACGTTGCTCATTATGTTGAGCATCAGTGACAGAATCGGAAAGCATTAACGAAGTCGCCACCTGCAAAACAGAGAACAGCGTAATAATGCAGAAAATACCGGTTAACAGACCAAACTGACGGGAAGCAAGGCGACGAAAAATTTGCATTAAGTTCATAATACTCTTCTGTATCAAAGCGTTAAACGCGAGTGTACGCAGAGTAAATGACAGAAACATGGCAGAAATAAGACAGGTGCCCCCTTAGAGGCACCAGTAAGATCAGATACGGTTTTTCCAGACGGTCTGCACATTACAAAACTCATGCAGACCAAAATGCGAAAGCTCGCGACCAAAGCCACTTTTCTTCACGCCACCAAAAGCGACGCGTGCATCACTCGCACTAAAGCCATTGATAAACACACCGCCACACTCCAGACGTGAGGCCATTTCCTGAGCCAGCGCCTCATCAGCGGTGAAAAGTGTTGCCGACAAACCAAAATCACTGTCATTGGCGAGCGCTAACGCATGCTCAGCATTTTTCGCCACGGTGATCGCCGCGACCGGACCAAACAGCTCCTGACGGAAAGCCGTCATTTCAGGGGTCACATCGCCCAGTACCGTCACAGCATAATAGTTACCCTTGCCGGCAATTTTTTCCCCACCCAGTAGCAATCGTGCCCCTTGCGCCAGCGAGGCTTCTACCTGCTGATGCAGTTCATCACGCAGATCAAAACGAGCCATCGGTCCGAGTTCATTCTCTTCATTCAACGGAGAACCCATCTTTAACGCACTGGCAGCCGCCACAAAACGTTCAGTAAATTCTGCTGCAATCCCTTCTTCAACGATAAAGCGCTTTGCCGCAGCACAAACCTGTCCGGTATTCTGATAACGCCCTGCTACAGCGGCCTTAACAGCCAGATCCAGATCGGCATCATTGAGGACAATAAACGGATCGGAACCGCCAAGCTCCAGCACGCATTTCTTGAGCGCCGCTCCGGCCTGAGCGCCTATCGCCGCGCCAGCACGCACACTGCCGGTCACCGTTACCGCCGCAATACGTGGGTCATTGATCATTTGGCTGACCCCGGCATTATCTGCATTAACCCAGTTATAGACGCCAACAGGTATTGCGGCATCAGCAAACACCTGCGCGATTATCTCCGCACATCCGGTCACGTTAGGCGCATGCTTTAACAAATAGCCATTCCCGGCCAGCAAAACTGGCACTGCACCACGCATGACCTGCCAGAGTGGGAAGTTCCACGGCATTACCGCCAGAATTGTGCCCAAAGGGCGATACTCAATCACCGCCTGCTGATTCTCAACCAGCGTTGGTTCCGGGTTAAGCATCGCCGGACCATGTTCTGCATACCAGTCGCATAAGGCGGCGGACTTCGCAACTTCAGCACGAGCCTGTCTGAGTGGCTTGCCCATTTCACGCGAAATGCACTGAGCCATTTCTTCTGCACGCAGGCGAAGTGCCTGTCCGACATTACGTAGCATCTGCGCCCGATACGCAACGGTCGTAAGTTTCCATTCATTGAATCCACGTGCTGCAAGGTCTAGTGCATGTGCAATCTCATCAGCACTGGCCCACGGCATCGCCGTTAATATTTCGCCATTGGAGGGATCGACGGAAATAGCATGTGTTGCTGCTGTGATGGTCATAGGTCTTACTCTCTTTATCGCAGGATATGGTTATATCATGAGCGTATTTACTCTTTATGAAAAATGAATAATATTAACCACACCATTCACGAATAGAGAAAAACAATGGATCTGACGCAACTGGAAATGTTCAATGCTGTTGCAGAGACCGGCAGCATTACGCAGGCGGCCGCAAAGGTACACCGTGTGCCATCCAATCTCACTACGCGTATTCGCCAGCTTGAAGCCGATCTGGGCGTCGATCTGTTTATTCGTGAAAACCAGCGTCTCAGGCTTTCCCCCTCCGGGCATAACTTTCTACGCTACAGCCAGCGGATCCTGGCATTAGTGCAAGAAGCGAGAATGGTTGTCGCCGGGGATGAACCGCAAGGACTGTTCTCTCTCGGATCGCTTGAAAGTACAGCGGCGGTCCGCATCCCTGCAACACTGGCGGAATATAATCAACGCTACCCCAAAATCCAGTTTGCGCTGGCAACAGGCCCCTCAGGCACCATGCTGGACGGTGTACTGGAAGGTACGCTGAATGCCGCATTTGTTGACGGTCCGATTACTCACCCAGGGCTTGAAGGAATGCCGGTATACCGTGAGGAGATGATGATTGTCACCCCCCACGGACACGCCCCGATCCATCGGGCCAGCGACGTCAATGGTTGCAGTATTTACGCCTTTCGCGCTAATTGCTCATACCGCCGCCATTTTGAAAGCTGGTTTCATGCCGATCGCGCAATGCCTGGCACAATCCATGAAATGGAGTCGTATCATGGCATGCTCGCCTGCGTCATCGCCGGAGCCGGAATTGCGCTAATACCGCGTTCAATGCTGGAAAGCATGCCGGGGCATCATCAGGTTAATGCCTGGCCGCTTAGTGAAAACTGGCGTTGGCTGAATACCTGGCTGGTCTGGCGTCGTGGGGGTATGACGCGGCAACTGGAGGCGTTCATTGAAGTACTGACCCCTCAACTCTCACAAAACTCAGATTAACCGACGTCAGTCAGATGGCGATGACAAGGAAGCGATTCTCACTCCACTTATCGTGTGAATCCGCCATAACTGTCGTCAGACTGGTCATATGTGCAACACCGAATAAGTGACAATGTCACTTATTATGGCTTTATGATTAGACCTCATCTCTTCTTCTGTTCGTATTACAACGTGACCAGCCTGTAACATACGGGCAAAAAACGAGATCTGAATCACGAAATGTTTGTATTTTAGCCAGTAAACGTTTTAAGATCATGGCCTCACCTTTTCGCAACTAACCCGACTAATTTATATGACAACAAACACTGTTTCCCGCAAGGTCGCGTGGCTACGGGTAGTTACGCTTGCAATTGCCGCTTTTATTTTTAATACCACTGAGTTCGTCCCCGTTGGTTTGCTGTCAGACATCGCGCAAAGTTTTGGTATGCAGACCGCTCAGGTCGGGATCATGTTGACAATCTATGCCTGGGTTGTCGCACTGATGTCGCTGCCTTTTATGCTGCTCACCAGCCAGGTCGAACGGCGCAAACTTCTTATTTGCCTTTTCATTCTGTTCATCGCCAGTCATGTGCTCTCTTTTCTGGCGTGGAATTTTACTGTGCTGGTTATTAGCCGTATTGGTATTGCTTTTGCGCACGCCATTTTCTGGTCAATTACCGCGTCGCTGGCCATCCGGCTGGCACCTGCCGGTAAACGTGCGCAGGCTTTGAGCCTGATTGCCACCGGGACCGCACTGGCGATGGTGTTAGGTCTGCCGATCGGGCGTATCGTCGGTCAGTATTTTGGCTGGCGCACCACCTTCTTCGCTATCGGTATGGGCGCACTTGTTACCCTGGTCTGTCTGGTTAAACTGCTACCAAAACTGCCCAGCGAACATTCCGGTTCTTTAAAAAGTCTTCCACTGTTGTTCCGTCGTCCGGCACTGATGAGCCTCTATCTGTTGACGGTTATTGTAGTCACCGCGCACTACACCGCTTACAGCTATATAGAGCCTTTCGTTCAGACCGTCGCCGGACTAAGCGCAAACTTCGCTACCGTGCTACTGCTGATTCTGGGCGGGGCTGGCATTATCGGCAGCATTATCTTTGGCAAACTGGGGAATCAATACTCCTCCGCGCTGATAGGTAGTGCCATCGCATTGTTGACGGTGTGCCTGGTACTGTTGCTTCCTGCCGCCGACAGCGAAATGCACCTTGCCATACTGAGTATTTTCTGGGGTATTGCCATTATGGTGATAGGTCTGGGGATGCAGGTGAAAGTGCTGGCGCTGGCACCGGATGCCACCGATGTTGCCATGGCGCTGTTCTCCGGTATTTTTAATATTGGTATTGGCGCAGGAGCGCTGGTGGGAAATCAGGTGAGCCTGCACTGGTCAATGTCTACGATTGGCTACGTAGGTGCCCTGCCTGCCGTTATTGCACTGATATGGGCGGTGATTATATTTCGCAAATGGCCAGTTACGCTGGAAGAACAACCTCAGCAGTAGTGAAAACCAGGCCCGACAGGAATATCGGGCCTGTTGTTTAATGGTAGGTTTGAATAATTTCCAACACACCGTTAATAATAAACTGCACGCCCATACACACCAGCAAAAAGCCCATCAGACGGGAAATGGCCTCAATACCACCTTTCCCAACAAGGCGCATGATGCCGCCAGAACTGCGCAGACACCCCCAGAGAATAATCCCGACAACCGCGAATATAATCGGCGGTGCAATCATGATCACCCAGTCAGGAAATTCAGAACCGTGACGCACGGCAGAGGCCGAACTGATGATCATTGCAATTGTACCCGGCCCGGCAGTGCTTGGCATCGCCAGCGGGACAAATGCAATGTTGGCAGTTGGTTCATCCTCCAGTTCTTCTGACTTACTTCTCGCTTCCGGGGAGTCATGCGCCTTCTGTTGCGGAAACAGCATTCTGAAGCCGATAAACGCAACGATTAACCCACCCGCAATACGTAATCCGGGAATCGAAATCCCGAAGGTATTCATTACCACCTGCCCGGCATAGTACGCCACCATCATGATGGCAAACACGTAGACAGACGCCATTAAAGACTGACGATTACGCTCCGCGCTGTTCATGTTGCCGGCAAGGCCAAGGAACAACGCCACGGTGGTTAACGGGTTTGCCAACGGTAACAGGACCACCAGCCCCAGTCCTATTGCTTTAAACAAGTCCATCATAAGATCATCTTTCCTGTGCGTTATTCGTCAACGGCAAGTATAAGGTGAAACACCAGGGATAAGCCATTTAAGCGATGTAAGGATTCATTTTGCGTCTTTACGCATAAGCCATAATTATCAGAATGTTAAAAATAAGCACACTGCAAGCGACACCCACGACTTTAGCAAAACGTGGCATTCGCTGATCCATTCATTTGACTTATATTTGCCTAAGCAATAATATCAGCCGTGACTAACTACTTGCCAGGGCAACCATTGTGAAAAACACCAGTGATCTGTTCAACGAAATCATCCCACTGGGTCGTTTGATCTACATGGTTAATCAGAAAAAAGATCGTTTGTTAAACGACTATCTGTCACCGCTGGATATCACTGCATCGCAGTTTAAGGTGCTCTGCTCCATCCGATGCGCGGTGTGCATTACCCCTGTCGAATTGAAAAAAGTGCTGTCTGTCGACCTTGGCGCCTTAACGCGGATGCTCGACAGGCTGGCCTGTAAGGGCTGGATCGAAAGGCTTCCAAATCCACATGACAAGCGAGGCGTGCTGGTGAAACTCACCGAGCATGGCGCGGCAATTTGCGAGCAGTGTCATCAATTAGTAGGGCAAGACCTGCACCAGGAACTAACAAAAAACTTAACGGCGGACGAAGTAACAACGCTTGAGCATTTGCTTAAGAAAATCCTGCCGTAAACAGAAAGAGGTATGACGATGTCCAGACGCAATACTGACACAATCACTATTCATAGCATTTTGGACTGGATCGAAAATAACCTTGAATCGCCGCTCTCGCTGGAAAAAGTGTCTGAGCGTTCGGGTTACTCCAAATGGCACCTGCAACGGATGTTTAAAAAAGAGACTGGCCATTCATTAGGTCAATACATTCGCAGCCGTAAAATGACTGAAATAGCGCAAAAATTAAAAGAAAGTAACGAACCGATCCTTTACCTGGCTGAGCGTTACGGCTTTGAGTCCCAACAAACGCTGACCCGGACATTTAAAAACTATTTTGATGTCCCGCCGCATAAATACCGAATGACCAATATGCACGGCGAATCCCGGTATTTGCATCCACTTAATCAATGTAATTGCTAATCGCCTGTAAAACGACGTAACCGAGGAAATCATGAAACTTCTGTCATCTGCAATGCTGGCCCTGCTGCTTGTTGTTTCGGGCCAGAGCATGGCGGAACAAACTGCGCAGCCTACGCTACAAAATAATCGTGACGCGATGATTATGCCCCCTGCGCAGGAACAGTCCCCATTCGATTTCAACCATATGGGGGCCGGAAGCGATAAGTCCGACGAATTGGGCGTGCCTTACTACAATATGCGCAGCCTGTAATTCGTTTTGCCCCGCCACCGCGGGGCTTTTTTTAGCCCCTCATCTGCACAATCTTGCGCAAACGAAAGCCGAACACGTTGATATACAGCCCCGCCATAATCAACAACGCGCCAATAAGCTGCAACCCGCTTAGCGTTTCATCAAGCAGCACAGCCGCGCTCGCCAGACCAACCACCGGAACCAGCAACGACAGCGGTGCGACACGCCAGGTCTCATAACGTCCCAGTAGCGATCCCCAAATCCCATAACCCACAATAGTCGCCACAAAGGCCAGATAGACCAGCGAGAGAATTGTCGTCATATCAATCGTGACGAGGCTGTGGACGATTTGATCAGCCCCATCAAGGAACAACGATGCCAGAAAGAACGGGATAACGGGAATCAACGCACTCCACACTACCAGCGACATCACGGCCGGACGCGAAGTATGCTGCATGATCTTCTTATTGAAAATATTACCGCAGGCCCAACTCAGCGCCGCCGCCAGCGTCAGCATAAAACCAAGCATTGCCACATGTTGTCCATTCAGGCTGGCTTCTATCAAAACCAGAACACCAAATACTGCCAGCGCGATCCCAACCAGTTGTTTACCCTGTAAACGCTCACCAAAGGCGAATGCCCCGAGCACAATAGTAAAAAAAGCCTGAGCCTGTAATACCAGCGACGCCAGTCCCGCGGGCATGCCAAATTTAATGGCGCTAAAGAGAAACGCAAACTGCCCAAAGCTGATGGTCAGGCCATAACCGAACAGCAATGAAAGTGGGATTTTGGGGCGCGACACAAAGAAAATAGCCGGAAACGCCACCAGCAAGAAACGCAGCCCAGCCAACATCAACGGCGGCATATTGTGCAGACCAACCTTGATGACGACAAAATTCAGTCCCCACACGACGACGACCAGTAACGCCAACAACCCGTCTTTACGCGACATTCTACCGCCCCTGGAATTATTAAATTTTTGTAAACAAGTTAAAGTAACGGAAATCTTTGTACCGTAACAGATCATTAATTCAGGTAGGCCATACAGCGCATTTTCAGACAACTTATTGAGTGTACATCACACTTTTGACATGCTATTTCTTTCCGATATCTAAAAAAAACATAACAACATGCACTGTCGGGCAGGAAAATGAATACCACCTTGAGAAGGTCCACCCTCGCTTTACTCGCCTCATCTTTATTACTAACCATTGGACGCGGCGCCACACTGCCGTTTATGACTATCTACCTCAACCGTCAATACGGACTGAGCGTCGATCTGATTGGCTACGCCATGACGGTCGCACTGACAATAGGTGTCATTTTCAGCCTGGGGTTCGGTATTCTGGCAGATAAGTTCGATAAAAAACGTTATATGCTGCTGGCAATTACCGGCTTTGCATCCGGCTTTATTGCGATTCCTCTGGTACATAACGTGGTGGTGGTAGTTCTGCTTTTTGCGCTGATCAACTGCGCTTACTCAGTCTTCGCCACGGTGCTGAAAGCCTGGTTTGCCGATAATCTCTCTGCCACCAATAAGACCAAAATTTTTTCGCTCAACTACACCGTACTTAACATTGGCTGGACGGTGGGTCCACCGCTCGGTACGTTGCTGGTGATGCAAAGTATTAATTTGCCCTTCTGGCTGGCGGCGCTTTGCTCGGCCTTTCCGCTGGTGTTTATCCAGACCTGGGTGAAGCGTTCAGAAACGACATCAGAAGGTGTGAATGCATCAGTATGGTCTCCGTCGGTTTTGCTGCGTGATAGAGCATTATGTTGGTTTACGCTGTCTGCTTTTCTGGCCTCATTTGTCGGCGGCGCATTTGCGTCCTGTATTTCTCAGTACGTTATGGTTGTCGCAGACGGTAATTTTGCCGAAAAAGTGGTCGCTGTCGTCCTACCCGTCAACGCAGCGATGGTAGTGACATTGCAATATGCCGTCGGGCGCCGACTCACTGCCGCCAATATTCGACCACTGATGGCCGGAGGGACACTCTTCTTCGTTTTGGGGCTGGTCGGATTTATTTTCTCAGGCAACAGCTTGCTACTTTGGGGGATATCCGCAGCATTCTTCACAATTGGCGAGATTATTTACGCTCCCGGTGAATACATGCTCATCGACAACATTGCACCGGCGGGTATGAAAGCGAGTTATTTCTCCGCCCAGTCACTGGGCTGGCTTGGCGCAGCGGTAAACCCGTTAGTCAGTGGCGTTATTTTGACGACGTTGCCATCCTGGTCACTGTTTGTGGTGCTTATTATCGCCATCGTCCTTGCCTGGGCACTGATGCTAAAAGGGATGCGCGCCAAGCCCTGGGGTCAGCCAGCGGTCTGCTGATCATGCAGCTACAGAGCCCGGGCGGCTCTGTAGCCTCACTACTCAGATAGCCACCAGCCCACGCACCCCCTCTGCTTGCATATTTTCTCCCAATCCACTTTGAATAATACTTCCGCGCGACATCAACAAATATCGGTCGGCAAGTTGTTCGGCAAAGTCATAAAATTGTTCCACCAGCAAAATCGCCATATCACCACGATGTGCCAGTTGAGAGATAACCTGGCCAATTTCTTTAATGACTGAAGGCTGGATCCCCTCGGTCGGCTCATCGAGTATCAATAGCTGTGGACGACTCGCCAGTGCCCGACCAATCGCTAACTGTTGCTGTTGCCCGCCAGACAGATCGCCGCCCCGGCGGTGTTTCATCTCTTTCAGGACCGGAAAGAGCGCATAGATTTCATCCGGAACAGACTTTGCCTGATGCGCAGGAAACCGGGACAATCCGAGCAGCAGGTTCTCTTCCACCGTCAGACGAGGAAATATTTCCCTCCCTTGCGGTACATATGCCACGCCAGCCTGAACGCGCTGGTGCGGCTTTCGCTGCGTGATATTCTTCTCCTGCCAGATTACACTTCCGGTGCGGGTCGGAATGAGCCCCATCAGGCACTTCAGCAGCGTCGTTTTTCCAACACCATTACGCCCCAGCAGACATGTTACCTCGCCGATATGCGCTTCAAAGCTCACGCCGCGTAGAATATGACTACCGCCATAATATTGATTCAGTTCGTTCACCTGTAGCATCAGAACCTCCTATCGCCCGAGATAGACTTCAATAACCTGCTCATTGGCCTGCACTTCACGCAGACTGCCCTCGGCCAGAACACGCCCCTGATGCAAAACAGTGACATGGTCAGCGATGGTTTCAACGAAACCCATATCATGCTCAACGACCATTAGAGAGTGTTTACCGGCAAGTGTCCGAAACAGCTCTGCGGTGTATTCCGTTTCTGCATCGGTCATCCCTGCTGCTGGCTCATCCAGCAACAACAAATGCGGCTCCTGCACCAGCAGCATGCCGATCTCCAGAAACTGTTTTTGTCCATGAGAAAGCAGTCCGGCGCGACGACTACGATCGTTAGCCAGCCGCAGTAGCCCTAACATGTCATGAATACGATCCCGCTGTTCCCCCGAAAGACAAGCCCGTAAGGAACCCCACACGGATTTATCATTTTTCATTGCCAGCTCAAGATTCTCTTCCACTGTCAGAGCTTCAAATACCGTAGGCTTCTGAAATTTACGCCCAATCCCCTGACGGGCAATAGCGACCGAATCAAGCGCGGTTAAATCTGTCGATTGGTCATAAATCGCACGTCCACTCTGCGGCCTTGTTTTGCCGGTAATGACATCCATCAATGTCGTTTTTCCTGCACCGTTAGGGCCAATAATGCAACGTAACTCCCCTACACCAATGTTGAGTGTTAAATCTGTTAGCGCCTGGAAACCATCAAAGTTAACGTTGATTTTTTCCAGTTGCAGTACCGGGTCAGTTTGATTACGAAAGCGGTCGCCGGGCATCTGACGAGTAAAAAGTCCTTCATCTGGCAGCATTATTTATCTCCCTTACGAAACAAGCCGATCACCCCACGAGGTAAAAACAGCGTTACGCCAATAAATATCAGGCCGAGAAACAGCTGCCAGTACTCCGGCATAATGACGGTAAACCAGCTTTTAGCACCGTTGACCAGCAGTGCGCCAAATACCGGACCAATTAGCGTGCCACGCCCACCCAACGCAACCCAAATGGCCGCTTCGATTGAGTTGGTTGGCGACATTTCACTGGGATTAATAATGCCTACCTGTGGGACATACAGTGCCCCTGCCAGCCCACATAGCACCGCAGAAAGTGTCCACACCAACAGCTTGAATCCTTTCGGGTCATAACCGCAAAACGTCAGACGGTTTTCAGCGTCACGTACAGCAGTCAAAATACGGCCAAACTTACTGCGGGCAAGCGCCAGTCCCAGCCACAGCGCCAGAACCAACAGCATTACGGTCGCTAAAAATAAGGCGACACGAGTTGAGGTTGCGGTAATGGGAAACCCCAGAATCGTCGTGAATCCGGTAAAACCATTGTTGCCGCCAAACCCGGTTTCATTGCGAAAAAACAACAGCATCCCGGCAAAAGTCAGCGCCTGGGTCATGATGGAAAAATAGACGCCTTTGATTTTTGACCGGAAAGCAAAATAGCCAAATACCAGCGCCAGCAGACCGGGAACCAGAACGACCAACAGCATTGCCCAGATAAAATGTTGCGTTCCCCACCAGAACCAGGGCAGTTCGCTCCATGACAGGAAAGACATAAATGCGGGCAATTCTTCGCCAGACGCCTGACGCATCAGATACATCCCCATTGCATAACCCCCCAGCGCGAAGAAAATCCCATGTCCGAGAGAAAGCATTCCGGCGTATCCCCATACCAGATCCAGCGCAACCGCAACAATGGCATAACAGAGGATTTTTCCAACCAGGGTCAACGTCCAGACGGATATTGCCAGCGGATGCTCTGCAGGCAGGAGCGCAAGAAACGGCAATATAATCAGCGCGAGCAACAAACTCAGCCCCAGTATCCGCATTGTACGCGGCGCTTTACGCGCCAGCGTTAATGTCATTGGCATCGTCATCAGTCAATAACCCTCCCTTTCAGCGCGAACAATCCCTGGGGGCGTTTCTGAATAAACAGAATGATTAGCACCAGGATCATAATTTTGCCGAGTACAGCGCCAACCTGCGGTTCAAGTATTTTATTGAAGATCCCAAGGCCAAACGCGGCAGCCACACTGCCTGCAAGTTGCCCAACGCCGCCGAGCACTACCACCAGAAACGAATCGATAATGTAACCCTGTCCCAGTTCAGGTCCGACGTTGCTTAGCTGCGACAACGCCACACCACCCAGTCCGGCAATTCCGGATCCCAGGCCAAAAGCCAGCATATCCACACGCCCGGTAGGCACACCGCAACAGGCCGCCATACTGCGATTTTGCGTTACCGCACGCACGTGCATTCCCAGACGAGTTTTATTCAGCAACAGCCAGGTAAAGAACAGAACCAGAATGGCAAAACCAAGTACCACGAGCCGGTTCCACGGCAAAATCAGGTTGGCATAGACCTGGATGCCACCCGATAGCCATACCGGGTTAGCAACCTCCAGGTTCTGTGCCCCAAAGGTCATGCGCACCAACTGGATAAGCATCAGACTGATCCCCCAGGTCGCCAACAGCGTTTCAAGAGGGCGTCCGTATAGATGACGAATAACGCCGCGTTCGAGAATCATCCCTATCCCCGCGGTAAGAAGAAAAGCAACCGGCAGTGCGACAATCGGGTAAAAGGACAACCACTGTGGAGTAAAGTGGATCATCAGTTGTTGCACCATCCAGGTACAGTAGGCCCCAAGCATCAGCATTTCACCATGTGCCATATTGATGACGCCGAGTAACCCGTAAGTAATTGCCAATCCCAGAGCTGCCAGCAGCAAAATTGACCCCAGTGATAACCCCATAAACGCCTGCCCAAGAAGATCGCTAATCATCATGCGATGGCCGATGGAATTCAGGCTCTCGCTTGCTGCCGCGCGTACGCTGGCATCAGGTTCATATTCAATCTGGGTAAAGGGTTGTAACCGCGCCTGAGTTTCAGGATCATTTGACTCAGCCAACAGTTTGATCGCCTGGCGTCTGACCTGCGGCAACGTGCTGTTGAGTTGCAGATTTGCCAGTGCAATGGAGAGCTGTGACTTCACGCCTGCATCAGTCTCCTGCGCCAGCCTTTGTTGCAGAAACGGCAACATGGCAGGAAGTGCTTCCCGTTGCAATGTCCTTGCAGCGGCAACTCTTTCAGTGACACTGTCACTCAGAAGTTGATGTATCGCCAACGTCCCGGCGACCAGATTACGTAGTCGGTTAGTCAGACGGATTTTTGTTAACTCCCCGGATGGACTGGTCACTGCGCCAAGCGGTTGCACCAGGGTGCCATTCATTGTAAACGCATTCTTTGCGCTGTCGGTCAGCAGACTTTCGCTCCCCAATGCATACAGCACAGGTAAACGTTGCGCCTCAGGGTTGAGCGACCATTGTTCCAGTAAGGCGGCCTGTTGAGTACGGCTGGCTGCGGTAAAGATATCGGCATCTGTTGCCTGTGCTATCCACGGCAAAAGCCACGTCAGCAGCAACACGCCACGAATTAAGCGCATGGCTTTCATGATAGCGTTCTCCAAAATTGCGCCCTCCCGCAGGAGGGCAAAAGATCAGTTGCTGGCAGTTTTGACGGGCTGTTCTGACTTTTTATCATTGCCGCTGATATACGGACTCCACGGCTGAGCGCGGACTGGGGCATCGGTCTGCCATACCACGTTGAACTGGCCGTTACTTTCAATTTCACCAATCATGACCGGTTTATGCAGGTGATGGTTGGTTGAATCCATCGTCAGGGTAAAACCTGAAGGTGCAGCGAAAGATTGCCCTGCCATCGCAGTACGTACTTTATCCACATCGGTGGTGCCGGCTTTTTCCACCGCCTGCGCCCACATATGCAGGCCGACGTAGGTCGCCTCCATCGGATCGTTTGTCACTACAGAATTCGCATTCGGCAGCTTATGCGCTTTGGCATAGGCCCGATAATCAGCAACAAACTTCTGATTAGTTGCATTATCAACGGACTCGAAGTAGTTCCAGGCCGCCAGATTTCCCACCAGTGGTTTGGTATCAATGCCACGTAATTCCTCTTCGCCAACTGAGAATGCCACCACCGGAACATCCGTTGCTTTCAGCCCCTGGTTAGCCAGTTCTTTATAAAACGGAACGTTGGAGTCACCATTAATGGTCGATACCACCGCTGTTTTGCCGCCAGCGGAGAATTTTTTAATACTGGCAACAATTGTCTGATAATCGCTGTGTCCAAACGGGGTATACACTTCTTCAATGTCTTTATCGGCGACGCCCTTCGAATGTAAAAAGGCGCGCAAAATTTTATTAGTTGTACGGGGATAGACATAATCCGTACCAAGCAGGAAGAAACGTCTGGCGCTGCCGCCGTCTTCGCTCATCAGGTACTCAACCGCCGGAATTGCCTGCTGGTTAGGTGCTGCTCCTGTATAAAAGACGTTAGGTGACATCTCCTCACCTTCGTACTGCACTGGATAGAACAGCAAACCGTTTAGCTCTTCGAACACCGGCAGAACCGATTTACGCGACACCGATGTCCAGCAGCCAAAGACCGCCGCCACCTTATCCTGACTCAACAACTGACGGGCCTTTTCGGCAAACAACGGCCAGTTTGAGGCCGGGTCAACCACTACCGGTTCCAGCTTCTTGCCCAACACACCACCACTGGCATTGATTTCATCGATGGTCATTAGAGCCACATCTTTAAGCGGTGTTTCAGAAATTGCCATCGTCCCTGACAATGAATGCATGATGCCAACTTTAATAGTGTCTGCGGCCTGGACGCTAAAACTTAGCCCCATTGCCACAGCAGAGGCCGAAAGAGCAAAAGCTTTTAGTAATGTACGACGCTGCATAATTTCACTCCTGAAAGATGATTTGCGAAAGCTCCGGTGCAGCCGGGCTGACAAAACGGTGCAAATTAAGGGTGTTCAGAAGTAATAAGGCAAAAACGATGCCAGATATTTTAAGCCCATTTAAAATCAATGAATTAGAAACAAATACAGGAATTCAACTGCAACACCTGGGCTCAAATGCCAGGTAAGTTGAACCACCATGAAACAGCGTTGCATTAGAAACGTGCAACACTTTGTATCGATTGCAGCATCACAAACGGGGGTAATGACAGTCGCTTTTTGAGTTCCTGCATTATTCCATCATTATTTTCGTCACTATTATTTATTTTCCTCGACGAAATAGCGTTAAAAACTTACCTTTCTGTCGAAATAATCACATAGTTCAGCCTTTGTTTAAGTTTGAATTGCTACTCTATATCTAAAATAATTTGAGTTGCTGGCAAGCGACAACTGAGCGAAGCCCCAGGTAGCTTGAAGTATGGAGGGTATGGTTATAAACGAGGTGAAATTAAGGTAAGAGAGGAAACTCAAAAAGCAAAGGAGTAATTTAATATGTTAGGTAATATGAATATTTTCATGGCAGTTCTGGGAATTATTTTATTTTCCGGTTTTCTGGCCGCCTATTTTAGTCACAAATGGGATGATTGATGAACGACGATAGTCCTGCACCGAACCGGCCCCTTGTAGCGTAACTGCACAAGGGGCCATTTTTTTACCCGCCACAGTCCAGTAAGAATTTTCCAGCGTAACAGGCAAAAAAAAACCGCCGGACAGACCAGCGGTAAATGCTTGCATGGATAGATTTGTGTTTTGCTTTATACGCTATCAGGCGATTCCCTGCTGAGATAACGGATAGTCGGCTATGCTATCATCGACAACCCCAATGAAAGTTAAACGAAACGAAACTCCCCAGACAAAACTCACTCTCTGACCCGTGGCATCAATCGATCGTTAGTCTCAACCAACCTGATTTGCTGATGTTGATCCATAAACATACAGCGATTCCTGCCAGTCTGCTTCCCTTCATACATCGCACTGTCCGCCCGCCCGAGAGCGATATCCAGCGTTTCCCCCTGGTGCACACGGGAGATACCTGCAGTCACAGTGATGCTCAGTTCGCCGTCAGGATATGAGATTTTTTTACCGCCAATTAAATGGCAAATACGTAATCCCGCCTGGCACGCTTGCTCATCAGTCTTCGTCCTGATAAGGATAATGAACTCTTCACCACCATAGCGATACGCGGTTTCATCATGACGTGTCCATACTTGTAGATTTGCAGCCAGACTACGCAACACCATGTCGCCAACCAGATGACCATAAGTATCATTAACATATTTAAAACGGTCGATATCCAGCAATACGATGTACAAATTAAGTGGCTCAGCATCGAGCAACTGGCGGTCAAAAGTCTCATCAAGCATCCTTCTGCCGGGCAACCCGGTTAACACATCGATATTGCTACGAATATTGAGTAAATATATTTTATAGTCCATTACCGCAGACGTAAACGACAATAGCGCGTCCTGAAAGCTATCAAAATGCCATGAATGACTACGCTCTGCGACTATCGCCAATAGTAACTCTTTACCTAACGAGTGCATTTTTTCATGCGCGGATGTAATCCCGGCAATATAACTACAATCTCCATTATTTTGCGGCGCAGAATTATTTAACCATTGACCAAATTTGCAGGCACAATGCGCGTGAGACCCTGTAATGTCCAACTGCGTGACGTCAGACGATACGACGCAGCGGAACATTTTCACCAACCATTTGTAGTGAGCATCAATTGAATGATTGAGTTCCAGCAAAATTGTATCTATTTCCGGTGTTCTTTTTATCATCTCGACTCCCTTCCCTGTGTGAGCACTTCAACAGAAACAGTTTAACGATAAAAAAGAAAACTTATGTAAACTTATTAATAGTAATTAATATACCACCGTTAAAATTAGCAGTGATACGGGCTGTTATTACGCAGACTGTATCACCCTCACGGCTATGCTTTTCTGAGGCTGGAGACTCTCAATTCCAGTTCTGAAATATCTCCAGATGATAATAGTGGTTGTAACTCTAGCAACCTTTCTTCTGGAATTTGATATAAATCAAGATCCCGTAATCGCTTAATATCATTTTCAGGAAATCGATATTTTATGATTTTTGCAGGATTGCCCCCAACGATTGCGTATGGAGGTACATCTTTGGTAACAACCGAACCAGCGGCCACTACGGCGCCTTCTCCAATGGTGACGCCAGGCATTATCATTGCTCGCATACCTAGCCAGCAACCATCCTGTAGTACGGTATCACCACGAAACTGGTAGGCATCCTTAATAGATTCCATAAAGGGATAAAGACTTATCCAGTCAAGCCGATGTGTACTGTTCCCCCCCATAAGAATAACGCTCTCCGCGCCAATACAGACAAAATTACCGATAATCAGCTTATCCAGATGGCCAAGAGGTTCCCAGCCTCTACTAACCTCATCACCGAACAGATATCGCACAACTGAATGTTCAAATCCTTTATCCCAACAGTCACTGTAATAGCTATGAGTCCCTTTGATACAAATATTTGGGTTAGTCACTGTCTGATGAAGATATTCCATTCTTGACCAATGCTTTCCTGACATTTCCGTCATCCTTTTATACAGCGTTTTTAAAAAACAACGCAATTATGAATGGCCTCATTATATCTGATTGTCATGAGAGAAATCAGATGAGTCATCTGGCGGCTGACGAACCTGAAGCTGGTGGTTATCTGGCACAGAATAAAGTTGGGGGTTCTACTCCAGGTTTATCCGTAACATCAACAATCGCTATGGATTCGTGATATCGTTTTTTGCATAAACTAACAACGGAGACATGTATGCGTGTCGACACAAAAGTAAGGATTTGTTCACTATGTTACCTGGTTTGTGCGTACGCTATCGCAGTTGTAGTCATGGCGTTGTTTGCTGATTTTGTTGTAGCGGGTGTAGCCATTGATCTGTGGAGAGGCGAACTTACTGTCACTGATTACTTTGAGTTACGAAAACTACTTTTGCTCAAACTTTCAGGGCTGGGTGCAATAATCGGCTTTGTGGTATGGTTTTTCTTCTACCGAAAGCAATCTCATCACGATCCGTTAGATAAATATTTCAAATAGACAAGGCTGCTGAAAAAACGCAGCTTTATCCTTCGCCTGTGATTATTGTCATGCAAACATGATCGAGAACGCATTTTCCGGTGATTACCGGGATTAGTGTGTGATCGGTTCCCTGAAGGACATAATCATGAAAAAGTTACTAATATGTTGCTTATTCGGAAATACAGCTAATTCTCTGGCAAAAAAAATGCAGAAAATAGCGAACGCACAAAACCACCAGATGATAATCAGCGCAGTTGGGCTGGATAATTTTGCCAGTGTGGCACCTGCATTCGACTGTTTTCTGGTTGCTCCCCACATCCAGTACAAACTCTCTGAGCTCAAAGCCGTTGTCGGTGACTTACGCCCCATTGCTGTTATAGAAAGTCTTCCGTATGCCTCGCTGGACGGAGAGAAAGTATTAAGCTTTGTACTCGCTCATATGCCTGAGATGATCGATTAAATTGTGCGGTCGACCATACACATCATGTATAGGTAATTTATCAACTTAAGCGCGGCACATTACCTTTATGTACGCCACTACGCCGGAAACACTCACCTCGCCCAGAACATACTGGACGAGGTTCGAGGGAGATTCCTGTAAATAAAAACCGGGGAGAATTCCCCGGTTAGCGCGGCATTAAAAGTTATACTTAATACCCACCATGGCATTGGTGTCACTGTATCCTTTATCGCCCATCTGAGCGCCGACATTGCCCCACAGATTGACCCGAGGGTTAATCTGTCCTTCAACACCCACTTTGACTTCGCCAATGTTGCGGGCGCCAGCCTGGCTGATGTGGACATTATCCATGTTCACGTTATAACTGCGCGTATTATGCAACCAGTTGGCTTCAATGAACGGCTCGAAAGTACGGTCTTTGTTGTCATCCATCGCATGATGGCTCTTCAGGTACGTACGAAGGCCCAGACGGGTTTGTACGTTACCGTCGCCACCGCTGCTAACGCGGGTTCCATTGGCTTCACGATGGTTGTCTGCTTTCACACCCATCCAGGTGGCCTGGGCTTGTGGCTGGATAAACCATTCATTAAGCGTCCCTTTACTGCCAGCAAACTCGCCCAGTTTCTGGGTGTAACCCGTCTCCAGCGAGGCCGTAAAGCCCTTCGATTTGTAAGATTCGCTGGCCAGTTGCTGCCCGTTAACCTGGTTGTTGAACCAGCTGTACTGGAGCCAGCTGTCCACATACAACCCTGCTTTATCCGCATCGCTGGCAAACCAGGTGCCGTAAGCGCCAACGCTGTAACCGTTTATCGAACCTTTTGAATCATAACCCGTGACGGAAGAGCGGGTAGAACTGTGGTTATTACCGTAACCCGCCATCAGACCCAGGTGGCCTCTGTTCAGGCCATCGGTTGACCACTGCGCAACATCGCCACCCAACTGTGCGACATAACTGTTGCTTTGTGTTTTCAACTGACCACTGCCATCACGCCAGTTATTATGGCTACCGACCTGGCGTAGCCACAGACTGGTAACTTTCTTCTCACCAGTCAGAGCATCAACGTACTGCGTTTCCCCCAGACGGTCGTGCAGACGGGTGTTGAATAACGTGTTCGCAGCCGCAATGTTTGCAAGATAGCTACCTGATTCAGGGCGGTTAACATGTGTTTCATCAGAGGGGTCAACCGGCGGTGTTACAGGATCAACGGGAGGGTCAACAGGGTCCACCGGCGGCTCTACGGGATCGACAGGTGGATCCACGGGGTCAACGGGAGGATCAACAGGGTCAACCGGTGGCATTGTGTTGGTTAAATACCAGTTGCTGCTATTGTCGCCGGTACCGCGGACCAGTGAATAGTCATAAGCCCCGGCCACAATACGGCCCTTCTGAGTAAAGATACCGTCAGATTTACCGCCTACGCTGATAATCTCGATGCCATTTAGCGTGTAGTCACCATTACCCCCGGCATTGGTGACGCTAACATCGGTATTACCCGAGGTATTGCCAGTAACCACTAACTTATCAGTTATTGAACTGTCATTGCCCAGCACGGTATTAAGCAGCAGGTGCCCGCCATTTCCCGTGTAGTTGCCATTCACAGTCAGCGTGGTGCCTGCCACCGGCTTATATGCGGCGTCACGGTAACCTATCGTCACCGTGCCGCTGTTGTTCATGGAGCCGGTATGATAGTCGGTGACAGCTGCATTAACGCCATCCTGGCCGAGTGTGATCCAACCACGGTTATCAACGTCGCCGCTGCCCAGGCCATCAGCAGATAACAACGTAATATTCCCGGAGTCATTGGTGGTGTTGGCGGTCATTCCCGCGCCACTACCGCTAATAATCACGCGGGCACCTTTAGTCAGTATCAGTTGCCCATCACCCGTCAAATCACCAGCAATGGTTCTGCCCCCCCAACCGTCTGTCATGGTCAGGGTGCCCTGGTTAAAGTCCAGTACACTGCCGGCTTCTGTCACTATGTTTCGCAAGGACTGAGCATGGCCGTTCATGTCGAACTTGCTGCCGCTGTGAACGGTCAGCAAGTGAGTATCCCCCAGTACATTATCGTTGCCCATTTTCAGGGTACCGGCGACCACATCAGTATTACCTGTGTAGCTGTTAGCATTGTTAGATAAGCTCACGTCGGTGTCGGTGTCGATACGCAAATCCCCGGTACCGG
The DNA here is from genome assembly GCF_916618775.1 of Citrobacter sp. Marseille-Q3906. Taxonomy (NCBI): domain Bacteria; kingdom Pseudomonadati; phylum Pseudomonadota; class Gammaproteobacteria; order Enterobacterales; family Enterobacteriaceae; genus Citrobacter; species Citrobacter sp. Marseille-Q3906. The sequence goes on along the minus strand of NZ_CAKAKA010000002.1, from coordinate 1,420,104 downwards.
TGATTTTAGCACTGAGATCGGCGGCGTTGCCGGTGTTGCCTTCCGCATTCAGCGTCAGCGAATTGTCGCCCCTATTCACCAGTTCAAGCTCGACTAAGCCATAGTTAACATACAAGCCATCGCTATTATCGCCACTGGTCAGACGGTAATCGTAGATAGCTTCAGCCGCGATATATCCGTTTCTTACAACAGTTGTGGTCACCTTATTTGAGATGACTTTACCGTCCTGGTCGATAAGGGTGAGATTGCCGCCATTCCCGGTGACCTTCCCGTTAGCGCCGATCAGCTCAACCATTGTCCCTGTATTATCCTGCTGAAGCAGCGGTGCAACGGAGTTTGGCGTTTGCGGCTGGTTATCAAAGAATCCATCGTTGGTGATTTTGACCGTCCCACTACCGGTCAAATCGAGTTCATTATTGGTCTCAATAACACGATCGCTGGTGGTAGTACCCGGCGAAACATCGCCAAATACCAGAGTACCGCCTTCAAAAACTAGCCCGCCAATATTTTGTGTTCCGGTACCAACGGTGGTGATATTCCCACTTCCGATATGCAGCGTCGCATTGGTGAGCGCGGTGGTATTGGTACTTTCCAGGGCGAAGTGGTCGTTTTTGAGAGTCACATCCCCGGCAAATTGATCGCCCGCCGCTGCGGTAAAGTTGAAATTTCCATTGTTGTTGTCGGCGATAAGAGCACCATCACCAACCAGTTTGTTATCAAAATCAAATTTGCCTGTGGTTTGCGCGATCAGGGTGGCGCCGTTCGTAATATTGATTTCATCCGTACCGAAATCGTCGTGAGTTGACGATGCGTTTTTATCCGTCGTCACCGTACCGGTGATATTCCCGTTACTCCCCGCGTAAGGCTGGTTCGCACCCACGATGCGCACTTTACCGGAAACGATAGCGTGCTCATCGCCTGAAAGTGAATTTGAGAAAGACGAACCGTCGGTATAGACAATACCACTTACGTCATGGGCGCTTACCCCGCCAGCAATAATCAGTAACGCCGGGGCAATAATTAATGTACTTTTAATTCCGTTATAACTGGTTCCTTTAGAGGAAGAGCTTTTTACCTTCCCTTTTCCTAATTCTGAAACAACAGTCCACGCCATAAGTGAATGGTTCCAGACGATATTATAAATAGTATTCATAAATTTCAGCCATACCCTTCAGGTAGTTAAGATTTTGGTATGAGATTTTTCCCAAACCTATATAAGGTCAAGCTCCGTAGATGATTTCGCCTGCATATGTGCTTAGTTGCATAATGAAAAAGGTAGCGCAGCCACCTTATAGGTAATACTTTCATTTTTTACATTTACAGGAAGGGATACCTTCATAGGTCAGAATTAGAAGTGAATCAGTTAAGCATGCTCATTCCTGCATAGACAGCGGCACATGTTCAGAATGAATAGATTTTTAATCTCCACCTGTAATAATAACCAAGGGGTAGTAACTCAGGACTCTGATATATTTCACACAGAACATTCTTAAATGAAAGTCATTAAACTACAGATAACACTTTCACAACATACAAATGAATATCCTTACATTCTAATTCACGAAAAGTTAGCTAAACACAGGCACAAGTGCAGATTATGGCAAGCCATTTCTTGATTTATCGAATAATAACGCCGCTCCATAATTATTCAAAGTTTAATCGGGATGATAATGACAATTTAGGATCTTTCCATGCAAATGAAGCTTGACTCCTAAAATCACCATTAGCGCGTGGCGTTTTACAAATTAATAATATCCTACCTCTTGCACGCCAATTCAGACAGCGTTTTAACGGGCTATCAGTAATCAATACTTTTGAATCAATAGAATCAAACTATTAATAACTTTCGGATATTCAGCACAGCCAACCTTCAAATGAAACATTTAGTATTACTTTAGTTTTGATATTTGTTTTTTACATTAAAATCAAATAGATATCACAGTATGATTTGTGACACATTAATTTGTTCAAATTGCAATCAACACAATATAACTAATTAAAAATCATAAGGTTATGCAACACTGCTTTTGAAATTAAAACTATTCAATCGTTGTTTTTATGATATTAATTTGCATTATGTGTTTTTTTTGTTTTTTATATGCAGCGAAATTAACGAGAAGCGTGTCATTGTTACGCCCTGCTCAACACTTATTGTTTCATTAGTTATTGTTTGGTAGCAAACCATTTGCAAGAGATATGTGGTGAACTACTTAGCTCTTAAGGAACTCACAAAGTGATACTGTAATTTGGGGGGACTTAGGTAATTTACGACTGTGAGTGCTGTTATGCGCATCATTACTGAAAATTTATATCTTCATATAGGACTATCTTCGTTAGTTAAGAATGCATTCGATGAGAGCAAAACCAAGAGGCTTGTCTTTATAGATATCACATATCTGTCAGAGCTATCGGCTGCTGATTTTGACGGGTTTATTGTTTATATTACACCCAAAAAATATAACATTGGATGGAAGGAGTTGTTTTCAACTGAGGTTAAACAGGGAGAAACCATAGATATGACAATGTCAGTGAAAGACATCAGGAAAAAGATTAATGCCTTAACTTGTGGCAGTAATGATGTTATTAACAGCGTTCAACATCGATATAGGTTATCAGAAAAGGAAGTCGCCACCATTCATGCTCTTGCCTGCGGCATCACTCCCGACACCTGCAGTCTACTTACTGGCAATAGCATTAAAACCATTAGCTCCCATAAAAGGAGTGCAATGACAAAGCTTGGGCTAAAAACCCAACAGGATCTTATTAACACCTTAAATTTATTAATCAAATATATGAAAATCATCCATACGATTGAATAACCAGGCTTATCAGCACCAGGCAACGAACCTCAAATCCGCCCTGTTTATGCCTTCCCGTTCCTTTATCGCCTGATTTGTGCGGCAAACTCTGATGGCCATGTTTTCCTGATGGTCGATTTTGGCTGTTTTATATTCAGTCCCTGCCAGGGACTGAGTAATAAACTGGATGATGCGGCTCGCTAGTACTAATAACGACCGCTCTGTGAATCAGGTGAAGCTTTTGGGAACGAAATCCAGGACAAAACCGGGTTTTACACCCGGTTCTTCACTCTATTTGAACAAGCCTTACGCGCTTAACCCACGATGGGCCAGCATAGGCTCCATACGCGGATCACGACCACACCACTGACGATAAAGTTCAGCGAGATCAGAACTGTTACCACGCGATAAAATCGCCTCACGGAATTTTTGCCCATTCTCGCGGTTTAATCCCCCTTGCTCCACAAACCACTGATAACCATCGTCAGCCAGCATTTGCGTCCACAGATAGGCGTAATAGCCTGCGGCATAACCACCGCCGAAGATATGGGCAAAATAACTGCTGCGATAGCGTGGCGGAACAGCCTCGAGGTTTAACGCCTCCTCTTCCAGCGCCTGTTGCTCAAACTCGTCTACTGATGAAAATGATACGTTCCCGTCCAGACTGTGCCAGTGCATATCCAACAACGCTGCACTCAGCAGCTCAGTCATATCGTAACCCTTGTTAAACAGGCTGGCTCGTCGCATCTTGTCCTGCAACGTCTGGGGCATAGTTTCCCCCGTTTCAACATGGCGAGCAAAACGGGCAAAAACCTGTGGATGACTCGCCCAATGCTCATTAATCTGCGATGGAAACTCAACGAAATCGCGTGGAGTGTTGGTTCCTGACAGCGTTGCATATCGTTGTGTAGCGAACAATCCATGCAGGGTATGCCCAAACTCATGAAACAATGTGATGACATCATCCCACAATAGCAAAGCCGGCTGACCGTTCGCGGGTTTCTGATAGTTGCACACGTTGTAAATCACGGGTCTGGTTTCGTTAAGCACCGATTGCTCAACAAAATTCCCCATCCAGGCACCACCGCTTTTCGTTTCCCGTGCAAAGAAATCACCATAGAACAGTGCCAACCCCACACCGTCGTGATCGAAAATTTCCCACACTCGCACATCAGGGTGATAAACAGGAATGTCAAAACGCTCAATAAATTTAATGCCAAAGAGCTGATTTGCCGTCCAGAACACACCGTCACTGAGCACTGTCTCTAAAGCAAAATAGGGCTTGAGTTGAGCCTCATCAAGCGCATATTTTTCACGGCGTACCTGTTCGGCATAAAAGGCCCAGTCCCAAGCCTGGGCACTAAATCCAGCCTGTTCTTGATTAATCGCTTTCTGAATTTCGTTTTGTTCAGCTAACGCTCTCTGACGCGCTGCCGGAACGATAGCCCGCATAAAAGAAAGCGCCGCCTCCGGAGTTTTTGCCATCTGATCCGCAATTTTCCACGCAGCATAATTCGCGAAGCCAAGTAATTTGGCTTGCTGGGCGCGGATTTCCACAAGCCGACGAATAATTGCGCGGGTATCATTTGCATCGTTTTTTTCAGCTCGAGTCCTGCCGTTGGTAAACAGATTTTCGCGAGTCTGACGATCGCGTAACACAGCAAGCGCAGGTTGTTGGGTGGTATTCAGTAATGGAATAACCCAGTGGGCAGTTAGCCCTCTCTCCTTTGCTGCCTGAGCGGCAATATCCAGCTCATCCGCGCTTAAGCCATCCAGCAGTCGGACATCATCTACCACCAGACCGCCTGATTTATTCGCCGCGAGCAATCGCTGATTAAACTGGCTGGTTAAGGTGGCCGATTCTGTATTGAGTGCTTTCAGGCGAGTTTTATCGGCCTCATTAAGCTGCGCGCCTGCCAGAACAAAACGCTGGTGAACCACTTCCAACAAACGTAATGATTCGCTGTCCAGCTTCAGTGATCCACGTTGTTGCCAGACGGCATCTACACGCGCAAAAAGTGCGCTATCGAGATAAATATCATTCGCCAGCGCTGCAAGCTCGGCGGAAAATTCCTCATCAAGCCGCTGTAGTTCATCGTTCGTGTGCGCCGCGGTCATCGCAAAGAAAACACTGGTAACACGCGTTAACAATGCCCCGCTTTGTTCAAGCGCCAGCAGCGTATTCGCAAAATCAGGAACCTGTGGGTTTTGCGCAATTGCAGCGATTTCAGCTCGTTTTTGCCGCACACCTTCATCAAAAGCGGGACGATAATGACACTCTTTAATTTGATCAAATTGTGGGGCCTGATAAGGCAAGGTGCTGCATTGCAAAAAAGGGTTCGTTAACAACATCTTTCACTCCTGAAAACGATTTGTTTATTAGAGTATGCCTCGCGGGAATCGACCGCAATCTCGTTAAGCAGCAATAGCCCTGAACAGAAATGACGTGCTATGGTAATAGCACATAAAAAGCGTTGAGGAACAGTGAGATGATCGTTTTAGTAACCGGAGCAACCGCAGGTTTTGGTGAGTGCATTACGCGTCGTTTTATTGAGAATGGGCATAAAGTTATTGCCACCGGACGCCGTCAGGAGCGCCTGCAGGAGCTGAAAGATGAGTTGGGCGACAACATCTATACCGCACAACTTGATGTCCGTAATCGCGCGGCTATTGAAGAGATGCTGGCATCCCTCCCTGCACAATGGCGCAACATTGACATTCTGGTCAACAATGCGGGCCTGGCGTTGGGTCTCGAACCTGCCCACAAGGCCAACGTCGATGACTGGGAAACGATGATAGATACCAACAACAAAGGTCTGATTTATATGACCCGAGCCGTCCTGCCGGGCATGGTCGAACGCAATCGCGGTCATATTATCAATATCGGCTCTACCGCCGGTAGCTGGCCGTATGCTGGTGGTAACGTTTATGGCGCGACAAAGGCATTTGTTCGCCAGTTCAGTCTGAATTTACGTACGGACTTACATGGAACAGCGGTGCGCGTTACCGATATTGAGCCGGGCCTGGTTGGAGGGACGGAGTTCTCTAATGTGCGTTTCAAAGGTGATGATGATAAAGCCGGAAAAACCTACGAAAACACCACAGCACTGACACCGGAAGATGTTACCGAGGCAGTTTGGTGGGTTGCTTCGTTACCTGCCCATGTCAACATTAACACCCTTGAAATGATGCCAGTCACACAGTCTTTTGCAGGTCTTAGCGTCCATCGGCGTTAATTTTTATACCCGGCCTCGTGCCGGGTATAGATAGCATCAAATAAGTGATAAAGTAGACAGGTTAACTCTCTAAAAAGTAAGAATGAATGACCGTAGAAACGCAGCTCAACCCTACACAGCCAGTAAATCAGCAGATTTACCGTATTCTTCGTCGCGACATCGTGCATTGCCTGATTGCACCTGGCACACCGCTTTCAGAGAAAGAGGTTTCCGTACGCTTTAATGTGTCACGCCAACCCGTTCGCGAAGCATTCATTAAACTGGCGGAGAACGGTCTGATTCAGATCCGTCCGCAGCGCGGCAGTTACGTTAATAAAATCTCAATGACCCAAGTACGCAACGGCAGTTTTATCCGCCAGGCCATTGAGTGTGCTGTGGCGCGTCGGGCTGCATCGATGATCACTGAAAGCCAGTGCTACCAACTGGAGCAAAATCTTCATCAGCAACGCATTGCCATTGAGCGCAAGCAACTTGATGACTTTTTTGAGCTTGATGATAACTTCCATCAACTTCTTACCGAGATTGCCGACTGTCAGTTAGCGTGGGACACCATTGAAAACCTGAAAGCAACCGTTGACCGGGTGCGCTATATGAGTTTTGACCATGTTTCACCACCGGAAATGTTGTTGCGCCAGCATATGAATATTTTTTCTGCGCTACAAAAACACGATGGCGATGCAGTAGAACGCGCCATGACGTTGCATTTGCAAGAGATCAGCGAATCCGTGCAACAAATCCGCCAGGAAAATAGCGACTGGTTCAGCGAAGAATAACCCTTGTCTCACCTCGTACAGAGGTGAGCTTCCCCGTACTTTATCCCTGTCTGCATATCCACATAAAAAAAGCTGTGATTTTGATCGAAAACAAAAAAAATCCTTAACGATAAGCGTATTTATATTGCGCCCGTTACGTGGGAGTAAAAGCCCACGGGCTTTAACGGTAAGTTGGAAAGGAGAAAACACCATGAAAACATACGATCGTAACCGTAACGCAATTACTACTGGCAGCCGTGTCATGATTAGCGACACCGGAATCACTGGTCGAATCAAAACAATTGACACCGATGGTCTGACCGCTGAACAAATTCGTCGCGGTAAAACAGTGGAAATTGAAGGTTGTGAAGGCAAATATGCCCCCCTCGAACTGATTCGTCTGGGAATGAACTAATTGGTGTGAATGCCAGAAAATAACGCGCCATCTGGCTGTAGTAAAAGCCGGATGGCGACATATAAGTTTTACTGTGTTACTTCAATTTCGCGGCATACTTCGCAACCGTTGCCTTCGCTCCATCAGCCAGCAAAGCAAGATACGCTTCTGTGACTTTGGTTTTGAACCGTTCAACCTGAGGCAGTTCGCGGCCAAAAATCGCATCGATAGCCAGTAAAGCCTGCACACGATCTTCACCTTCATTACTGTTCTGCACCACATTCTGGATAATCGGTAATAGCGGATCGTTAACGTCAATCGCTTGTCCCTGTTCATCAACACCGCCGACATAGCGCATCCAGCCCGCTACGCCCAGTGCCAGCAGATCGAAACGACTGTCGTGCACAAGATGCCAACGCACGGAATCGAGCATACGCTGAGGCAGTTTTTGGCTACCGTCCATCGCAATTTGCCAGGTGCGGTGACGCAATGCCGGGTTACTGTAACGGGCGATCAGGCGATCGGCATATCCTTGTAAATCCACGCCCTGCACTTTCAGTGTCGGTGCCTGTTCCTGCAACATTAGCTCACGCGCTGCCCGGAGGTAATTTTCATCTTCCATACAGTCATTGATATGCTGATAACCAGCCAGATACCCCAGATATGCGAGGAATGAATGGCTGCCGTTCAACATACGCAGTTTCATCTCTTCATAAGGAAGCACATTGCTGACCAGTTCAGCACCCGCTTTTTCCCATTCCGGGCGTCCGGCGACAAAGCTATCTTCTATGACCCATTGACGGAACGGCTCACAGGCTACGCCAGCCGGATCGCGCACACCAGTAAGTTGTTCAATTTTATCAAGCGTGTCGGCCGTCACCGCCGGTACAATACGGTCAACCATGGTCGAAGGGAAAGTGACGTTTTCAACAATCCATTTCTCCAGCTCGACATCAATTGCATGAGCATAACAAGTGACAACGTCACGAATAACTTGACCGTTTTCTGGCATGTTATCGCAAGACATCACAGTAAACGCTGGTAAGCCTGCGGCTTTACGGCGTGCCAGTGCCTCAATGATAACCCCCACTGCTGTTTTGGGCTGATGAGGATTGTTCAGATCGGCGACAATCATTGGGTGTTCCAGCATTAACTGTCCGGTCGCTGGAGCGTGGAAATAGCCTTTTTCGGTGATGGTCAGGGAGACGATAGCGATTTGCGGTTCACACATGGCTGCCAGTACTGTTTCTAAACCATCCAATTCCACATGAAGTGCTTTTTTCACAATGCCAACTACACGAGCAGTCCATGCATTGGCAGACATTTCCGCGACGGTATAGAGATTATCTTGTTGCTTAAGATCGGCGATTTGCTGTTCACCACCAATCAGGTTCACCTCATAATAACCCCAGTCGCTGCTGTGCTCAGCGGCCAGGATATCAGCGTAAACACCCTGATGCGCGCGGTGAAATGCGCCAAAGCCTAAATGCACTATCCGAGGTACCAACTTATTACGATCATAGACAGGGAGCGTGGCCTTTGCTGAAAACAAATTATTTCCCATGACAATTCCTTTAATTTAAATATGGCAAGCTGACTGTTTTGTTTTATGAAAGATTATTTAACAGTAAAAAACCCTTCTCCAGTTAGAGAAGGGTTTCAGAATTTACACGCTTCTTGAAGGTTGTACTGCACTTACCGTGCGCGGTTGCTCTTCCGCAGCATCTTCCAGCGCACTTAAATCTCGGTCTTTCACTTCTGGCATTTTAAGCGCAGAGATTAAACCGATAACAGAGTAAGACATAATCATCACCGCAATCGGATACCAGGATTGAGTCATGGTACAGAAAATACCGGCCAGGATAGGACCAAAACCAGAAGCGATAAGACCGCCAATTTCTTTGGAAATTGCCATCCTGGTAAAACGATCTTTGCAACCGAACATCTCTGCCATGGTAATGTTTTCCAGAGCAAATAATCCCAGTACCGCACAGTTATGAATTACAATCAGGGCAATCATAATAGTGCTCGGGGCATAGGTTTTATCCACGATGATAGACAACATTGGCCATGCCAGCACAATGGCAGAAGTATTCATAATGATATAGGGAACACGACGACCAATTTTATCGGATAACCAACCGAGGAAAGGAATCGTCATAAAACCGATAATGGAACTGATCATCAATGCATCGGTTGGAATTGCTTTATTGAACAGCAGAGTTTGGACTAAATAACCGGCAAGGAAGGTTTGAATCAGACCTGAGTTTCCTGCCTGTCCAAAACGCAGACCCGTTGCCAGCCAGAAAGATTTACTCTGGAACATGCTGCCGGAAGAAACCGCTACTGGTGCGGATTGCTTGCTGTCATTCACCTTCTCAAAGACCGGGCTTTCTTTCAGGTTCAGACGCAACCAGATAGCGAAGACCATTACCACCACACTCGCCAGGAACGGAATACGCCATCCCCACGCCAGCAGTTGTTCTTTGTCGAGAATAAAGAACATAAAGGCCCAGATTGCTGTTGCACTTAAGGTCCCACAGTTCGTTCCCATCGCCACGAACGAGGAGATAATGCCGCGTTTACCTTTCGGCGCATATTCCGCCAGCATCGTACCCGCACCAGAAATTTCCGCGCCAGCACCCAGCCCCTGAATAATACGCAGAGTGACCAGTAAGATTGGAGCAAAAACACCAATCTGTGCATAGGTTGGCAACACACCAATTAAGGTGGTACAGATCCCCATCATGGTGATTGTAATAAAGAGTACTTTTTTACGCCCTATTCTGTCACCCATTTTCCCGAAGAAAAATGCGCCGACAATACGTGCGACATAGCCAGCACCGTAGGTTCCCATTGCCAGAATCAATGCCATCGCAGTTGATGATTCAGGAAAAAATATTTCATGAAACACCAATGCTGCACCAAGCGAATACAACTGAAAATCCATAAACTCAAGAGCAGTCCCTAGCCAGCCGGATATCGCGGCTTTCACTAAATCCTTTGTGCTTCTTTCATGTTTTTCTATTGTCATAATTGTTATCTCTGAAAAAGAGGTAAGATGCGTACTACTTACTCGCCGTTATTTATATTATTCAGAAAAAGTGAGTAAAACTTTGCAGCAGTGTTTCTGATCCTGTTCAAATAAACTAATAGCATCAGCAACATGCTGGTAATCAAATGTATGGGTAATTAATTTATCAGGATTAATTAACCCTGTACTTAACCAGTCAATAACCACTGGGAATTTATTCGCATTTAACCGGGAAGAGAATATAGAGAGCTCCTTACCGGTGATTCCTTGCTGAATGACTTCAGACGGCTCGCTGGAAAAGCCCATTAACACAATCCGTGCCGCCGGAGAAGCCAGCGTAACCGCTTCTTTCAAAATTGAAGGATGACAAGCCGCATCGATAATTAATGTAGGTTTGATGCCTTTTTCGGCAAAAATCTCGCTAAGTGGTGTTTGACTGTTATTAATCGCCCAGTTCGCTCCGCTCTCTTTAGCTTTTTCCAGTCGTTCATCAATGCGATCAGCAACAATCACGTTTTTGACGTTATAGACCCCTTTTAATACCTGAACGATGGTCAGGCCAATCGGGCCTGCGCCATACACCAGTACGATGTCGTCTTCGGTTGGTTTACCATGTCCGGTGACGTTCGCAGCAATAGTAAAAGGTTCGATCATTACTGCAAATTTATCTGCAACTCCATCGGGGATCTTCCAGGCATTTTTCGCCGGAACAACGGCATATTCACTGAAACCGCCATCAGCATGGACGCCGAGTACTGCTAACGTTGTGCAAACATTCGGCTTACCAATAGAGCACGGATAGCAATGTCCACAGCTCACTACCGGGTCTACCGCAACACGCTCACCGACCCTGGAGCTGTCCACTCCTTCGCCAACTGCATCAATCACGCCAAAAAACTCGTGACCAATAACACGCGGATATTTCGCAAAAGGATTATGTCCACGATATATATGGCTATCCGATCCACAAATCCCGGCAAGTTTTACTTTTACCCGCACTTCACCCGCTGCCGGGTTAGGAATTTCACGTTCGATAATTGCCAGTTGATTCGGTTTTTCAATTAAAATGCTTTTCATTATTGTATGACTCCTTACCAGTTCCACAATGTGCCATCTTCCAGGCGTGCGACGGGCAGATAAGCCGGATCGTACGGATATTTCGCCGCGAGTTTTTCGTCGAACTCGATACCCAGACCCGGCTTGTCGCCTGGGTGCATGTAGCCGTTATCGAATGTCCAGTTATGCGGGAAGACTTCCAGCATCTGCTCGGAGTACCCCATATATTCCTGAACACCGAAGTTCGGAACCCACAAATCAAAATGCAGTGCGGCGGCCATACATACCGGAGACAGATCTGAAGGACCGTGAGAGCCGGTACGGACCTGGTATAAAGAGGCAAAATCAGCGATGCGACGCATACCAGTGATGCCACCGGCATGGGTAATGGTGGTACGAATGTAGTCGATCAGCTGTTCTTCAATCAGCTGTTTGCAATCCCAGATGCTGTTAAAGACTTCCCCTACCGCAATGGGTGTGACCGTATGCTGGCGTATCAGACGGAAGCACTCCTGGTTTTCAGCAGGTGTCGGATCTTCCATCCAGAACAGGCGGTATTGTTCAATGCTTTTGCCAAAACGAGCGGCCTCAATCGGCGTCAGACGATGGTGCATGTCGTGCAGAAGATGTTCGTTAAAACCAAATTTGTTGCGTACGGCTTCAAACAGCTTAGGCGTGAAATCGAGGTATTTTTCCGTCGACCACAGTTGCTCTTCCGGCCACTGGCCTTTGGTAGCAGGTTCGTAGGCCAGACCTTTACCTTTAGACATCCCGTAGGTCGTTTTCATACCCGGTACGCCACACTGCACGCGAATCGCTTTGAAGCCCATCTCTTTATGACGGGCGTAATCTTCCAGCACGTCATCAACGGTATGGCCTGTTGTGTGGCAGTAAACCATCACGCCTTCGCGGGATGCGCCCCCGAGCAACTGATACAGCGGCATGTTCGCGGCCTTCGCTTTGATGTCCCACAGCGCCATATCGACAGCAGAAATTGCTGACATGGTTACCGGACCACGACGCCAGTAAGCGCCTTTGTAAAAGAATTGCCAGATGTCTTCAATGCGGTGCGCGTCACGCCCAATGAGCTGCGGACACACGTGATCTTTAAGGTAGGATGCAACGGATAACTCTCGTCCGTTCAGCGTGGCATCCCCCAGCCCGGTGATCCCGTCCTCCGTCGTGATTTTCAGTGTGACAAAATTACGTCCCGGACAGGTGACAAAAACTTCAGCCCCTACAATCTTCATTCTTTATTCCTTACATCTCTTCTTGTGATGCAGGAAATTTACTCAACTGAGCTACTACCATACAAGTATGATGATCAAAAAAACGCTAACCGGTCACAAAAAAGGCGCTATGCGCGCCCCCATCCCGCTACGATGATCAACATTCCGCATAGTGCGATCAGCGCACCAGACCAGTCATACAGACTGAGTTTTACGCCATCAACAATGCGAAGCCACAGAAGCGCAGTAACGACATAAACTCCACCATAAGCGGCATATACCCGCCCGCTCGCTGCCGGATGCAACGTCAGCAGCCAGACAAATGCGGCCAACGACACGCCAGCCGGGATCAGCAACCATGCTGTCGCACCGCGCTTTAGCCATAGCCAGGGCAAAAAACAGCCCATTATTTCGCACAACGCTGTCATGAAAAAAAGTAGTGTAGTCTTAAGCATTGAAGTTATTCAGTTACATTAGGTTTAAGCATGATACGACAGAATACTGATATCCGCCGACCGGGTATGCCCTACAGCCGGAATAGTGTAGAATTTAGCCCTGTTTTATCGTTTTTCTCGTTCTCATAAAAGGAATTCGCCATGAATAATACACTGAGCAAACGCCTGTGTCTGACGGCAATGCTGACGCTGGCGGCAGTTGTCTACACCTCTTCCTCATTTGCTGAAACCAGCAAACTGATCATTGAGTCCGGGGACAGTGCACAAAGCCGTCAACAAGCTGCAATGGAAAAGGAGCAATGGAACGATACGCGCAATTTGCGTCATAAGGTCAACACGCGTGTAGAGAAAGAGTGGGACAAAGCCGACGCGGCATTTGACAGCCGTGATAAGTGCGAACAGAGCGCTAATATCAATGCGTACTGGGAACCTAATACTCTGCGCTGCTTAGACCGCCGCACTGGCCGTACCGTTGCACCATAATAGTTGTACTCACCAAAGGAATTGTAAGGATACGATATGACAAGCGCCCTCAGTGTTAAGCTGCGCCCGCTGGAGCGTGAAGATTTGCGATTTGTTCATCAGCTTGATAATAACGCCAGCGTCATGCGTTACTGGTTCGAAGAACCATACGAAGCGTTCGTTGAGCTGTCAGATCTCTATGATAAGCACATCCACGACCAAAGCGAACGACGCTTTGTCGTCGAGTGTGACGGTGAAAAAGCAGGACTGGTGGAGCTGGTTGAAATAAACCATGTACACCGTCGGGCTGAATTTCAGATCATTATTTCCCCGGATTTCCAGGGCAAAGGCCTGGCCACGCGAGCAGCAAAACTGGCGATGGATTATGGCTTCACCGTACTTAATTTATACAAGCTGTATCTGATCGTTGATAAGGAAAACGAAAAGGCCATTCATATCTACCGCAAACTTGGATTTATGGTAGAAGGTGAATTGATCCATGAATTCTTTATCAATGGCCAATACCGTAACACCATCCGTATGTGTATCTTCCAGCATCAATATCTGGCGGAACACAAAGCACCAGGCTCCAACCTGTTACAACCTACTGCGCAGTAAGAGCGGTTAGTAGTAGTCAATGGTGTTTTTAATTGAGTAACGATGTTCAACTGCCGGCTTCACGCTCTCGTCTACAATCACAAGCTGGCAGTTGACCGGATTCGCATAATCATCATATTCACACGTCTGTTTGACGTTACCTACAGGGTGATCGTTCAGCAAACTCACAGCGGTATAATCCAGTTTTTTCAACGGATCGGCAGATGGACTGGCCTTCACCTGCAACGTGTTATCCTTGCTGATAGTTGTTTTTCCCAGCGGATACCCTTCAGCATCATACCGGTACTGTACTTTCATTTCTTTCCCGGTTGCGGAGACAACAAAGCCATTATCGTCTGTATCCCACACCACTCCCGCAGACGGCAATTCCGCCAACTGACATTTACCCTGTAGCCGGATCCTTTTTTCCATCGTTTCAGCATCACGGTAGTAGTTGGCGTCCAGCACTAACGCCATTCCGGTATTGTTTTCCACATCGTGCAGTTCCAGCGTGTCAAAACACCCTTCCTGTGAGAGCGCACCGTTAACACGTTTCGTAACTTCACCTTTATCATTAAGCAGCGTCTGACTGAAATCCTTCACCGGACCACGCAGCGGATCGAAATCGAATTCATTGGAGAAACTGGCCATCTCCGGCGTAAAGGAAACCAGTCCTTTGGCGTTGTCACAGCCTACCAGCACCACACACAGGAAACCTAACAGCGTCTGTTTCTTCACATTTTTCACCGGGATAAAGAGATAATTCTCAATCATATTAGCAAATACAGTTATTTACACCAGAAATGCTAATCTTAGTTAATGTCTGTCATGAAAGGAGTTGATGATGAAATTCACCACAGGAATTGCCGCGAGCTTGCTGATAATCGCTTCTCCGCAGGTTCTGGCTGCGCCAGCCTCATGCGAGAGAGTTAAAAGTGATATCGAGCAACGCATCATTAATAATGGTGTTGCGGAATCGAGCTTTACGCTGAATATCGTGCCCAACGACCAGGCCGATCAACCGGATTCCCAGGTTGTCGGGCACTGTGCGAACGATACACATAAGATCCTCTATATCCGTACCAACAGCGGAAATACCTCCACTAATAATAGCGCTGCCCAGGATGGGCACGCAGCCGAACCGCAATAAATCCCCCCCTCCGTTCGCGGAGGGTTACCCCTGGTTTGATATGCATTAATACGGCGTACCCATAAGTAGGTAAAATAACCCCATCATTAGCATGCTATTTATTTCGTTGTAAAATCAAATATATAGCGATAACTAAAATGGGGTGAATGATGTCTGAAGTAAAGCAATATGGAGGTATTAGTCGTAGAGAGTTAGTTAAATCCTCAGCGATAGGATCGCTAGCGCTTGCAGCTGGGGGTATCTCGCTCCCCTTTGGAATGCGTACCGCAGCCGCTGCGGTGCAACAGGCGATACAACCAGCTAAAGAAAAAGTGGTTTGGGGGCTTGTTCCGTCAACTGCGGCAGCCGGTGTGCTCTGCAACTCCACGTTAAAGATGACGAGGTGGTGTGGGTTGAATCTGATAACACAGGGGATGATATCTATGGTCATCACCAGGTTCGTGCCTGCCTGAGAGGCCGTTCGATTCGTCGGAGAATTAACCATCCGGACCGGCTTAATTACCCCATGAAACGCGTTGGCAAACGTGGCGAGGGTAAATTTGAGCGCATTAGCTGGCAGGAAGCACTAGATACCATCAGCACCAGCTTGAAAAATACAGTGCAGAAGTACGGTAACGAGGCGGTGTATATCAACTACACCTCAGGCATTGTGGGCGGCAATATTACACGCTCCTCCCCTTACGCCTCGCTGGTTGCTCGTATGATGAACTGCTATGGCGGTTTCCTTAGTCATTATGGTACTTACAGTACCGCGCAAATCGCTGCCGCAATGCCCTACACCTACGGCTCAAACTTAGGTAACAGCACCTCTGATATCGAAAACACAAAACTGGTGGTGATGTTCGGCAATAACCCCGCTGAAACGCGCATGAGCGGAGGCGGTATCACGTACTTCCTGGAACAAGCCCGGGAACGTTCAAATGCCCGAATGATTGTCATCGATCCGCGTTATACCGACACCGCAGCCGGTCGTGAAGACGAGTGGATCCCTATCCGCCCAGGCACAGACGCTGCACTGGTAGCGGGGATCGCATGGGTGCTCATTAATGAGGCGCTTGTCGATCAGGAATTTCTCGACAAATACTGCGTCGGTTATGACGAGAAAACGCTTCCGGCAGACGCGCCAGCCAACGGACACTACAAGGCCTATATCCTGGGCGACGGCCATGACGGTATCGCTAAAACACCACAGTGGGCATCTCATATCACCGGGATCCCAGCCGACCGTATTATTAAACTGGCGAGAGAAATCGGCAGTACAAAACCGGCTTACATTTGTCAGGGCTGGGGGCCACAGCGCCAGGCTAACGGGGAACTTGCCTCACGCGCTATTGCGATGCTGCCTATTCTTACCGGCAATGTCGGCATTAACGGCGGCAACAGTGGTGCACGTGAGTCAACCTACACCATTACGATTGAACGCATGCCGATACCGGAAAACCCGGTCAAAACGCAGATTTCCGTCTTTACCTGGACAGACGCTATCACCCGTGGCCCGGAAATGACCGCCCTCCGGGATGGTGTGCGTGGTAAAGATAAACTCGACGTACCGATTAAATTTATCTGGAACTACGCAGGTAACACCATCACTAACCAGCATTCAGATATCAATAAAACGCACGAGATCCTCCAGGATGACACGAAATGCGAAATGATCGTGGTCATTGAGAATTTTATGACGTCCTCGGCCAAATATGCCGATATCCTGCTACCTGATTTGATGACCGTCGAACAGGAAGACATCATTCCTAACGATTACGCTGGCAACATGGGATATCTCATTTTCATTCAACCGGCAACATCTCCAAAGTTTGAACGTAAGCCGATCTACTGGATTATGAGCGAAGTCGCGAAACGTCTTGGCGACGACGTATATCAAAAGTTTACTGAAGGACGCACTCAGGAGCAGTGGTTACAGTATTTGTACGCAAAAATGCTGGCAAAAGACCCTGCACTCCCTTCGTATGATGAACTGAAGAAAATGGGGATCTATAAACGAAAAGATCCTAACGGACACTTTGTCGCCTACAAAAAATTCCGTGAAGATCCTGAGGGAAATCCGCTTAAAACACCTTCGGGCAAGATTGAAATCTATTCCAGCCGGCTGGCAAAAATTGCCAGTACCTGGGAACTGCAAAAAGATGAAGTCATTAGCCCACTTCCTGTCTATGCGTCAACATTTGAAGGCTGGGACGATCCCAAACGCAACACATTCCCGCTCCAACTGTTTGGTTTTCATTACAAATCTCGTACGCACTCAAGCTACGGCAATATTGACGTCTTGCAGGCATCATGTCGCCAGGAAGTCTGGATAAACCCTGTGGATGCGCAGAAACGTGGGATTGCCAATGGCGATATGGTGCGGGTATTTAACGACCGTGGCGAGGTACGAATTCCCGCAAAAGTGACGCCACGCATTCTCCCAGGAGTCAGCGCAATGGGCCAGGGTGCCTGGCACGACGCCGATATGTCTGGCGACAAAATTGACCATGGCGCATGTGTGAACACACTAACGACCCAACGCCCGTCACCGTTAGCCAAAGGCAACCCACAGCATACAAACCTGGTCGAGATTGAGAAGGTTTAAGGATTAGCTTATGAATGCGCAATACGGATTTTTTATTGATTCCGCCCGTTGCACGGGTTGTAAGACCTGCGAACTGGCCTGTAAAGACTATAAAGATTTAACTCCGGATGTTAGTTTCCGCCGTATTTACGAATACGCAGGTGGCGACTGGCAGGAAGATAACGGTGTCTGGCATCAGAATGTCTTTGCTTATTACCTCTCCATCGCGTGTAACCACTGCGAAGATCCGGCCTGTACAAAGGTCTGCCCGAGCGGCGCAATGCACAAGCGCGAAGATGGCTTTGTTGTCGTAGATGAGGACGTGTGTATTGGCTGTCGCTATTGTCATATGGCCTGCCCTTACGGCGCGCCGCAGTACAATGCCGCCAAAGGGCATATGACCAAATGCGACGGCTGCCACGATCGTGTTGCCGAAGGGAAAAAACCAATCTGCGTTGAATCCTGCCCGCTACGTGCGCTGGATTTCGGCCCGATTGATGAACTGCGTAAAAAGCACGGAGAACTGGCTGCCGTTGCGCCACTGCCCGGTGCACACTTCACTAAACCGAATATCGTGATCAAACCTAACACCAATAGCCGTCCAACCGGGGATACCTCCGGTTATCTGGCAAACCCGAGGGAGGTGTAAAATGGGAAATGGATGGCATGAATGGCCGCTGGTACTGTTTACAGTTCTCGGTCAATGCGTGGCTGGCGCGCTTATTGTTAGCGGACTGTGTTGGTTTACTGCCAAAGACGATGCCGCAAGAAAACATATCGTTCGCAGCATGTTCTTTCTGTGGGTAGTAATGGGAGTCGGGTTTCTTGCCTCGGTAATGCACCTGGGTTCACCACTTCGTGCGCTTAACTCACTAAACAGAGTTGGCGCATCAGCGCTGAGTAATGAAATCGCCAGTGGATCGCTTTTTTTTGCGGTTGGTGGATTCTGGTGGCTGGTGGCTTTTCTCGATAAAATGCCGGCCACATTAGGTAAAATCTGGCTACTGGTGAGCATGATCCTCGGCGTAGTGTTTGTCTGGGCAATGACGAACGTTTATCAGATAGATACGGTGCCAACCTGGTATAATGGATATACCACCACGGCATTTTTCATGACCGTGCTGCTGACTGGCCCACTATTCGCCGCGCTCCTGTTGCGTGTCGTTGGCGTCTCATTTAACGCCGCCACATTCGCTACTATTAGTGTGCTGGGTTTGCTAATTTGCGTGGCCGTCATTGTTCTACAGGGCATGTCACTTGGCGCTATCCACAGTTCAGTACAACAGGCAAATTCACTGGTTCCTGACTATGGAATTCTGCAGGTTTGGCGCATCATGCTGCTGACCGCGGGTCTGGGTTGCTGGATTTGCCCTCTGATCCGTCGCAAAGACCCGCACATTGCAGGGCTGGCGTTGGGTTTAATTTTAGTGCTTGCCGGTGAACTCATCGGACGTGGCTTGTTTTATGGTTTGCATATGACAGTCGGTATGGCTGTTGCAGGTTAACTTTCGAGTGCGGGGAGACCCGCACTTTTCAGGATTGTTTGCATGACCCATTTTTCACAACGTGACAACTTTTCTACCGCGGCGCGCGTGCTGGGAGCGCTGTTTTACTTTGCGCCAGACAGCGATGAAGCGGCTCCGTTAGTCTCATCATTAACCGCCGATGGCTGGCAGGCCCAGTGGCCGCTGTCAGAGAATATCCTCTCCCCGCTGGTTGTACAGTTTCAGACCGAAGTCGATGAAACGCTCCCAGAGGCCTGGCAGCGTTTGTTTATCGGTCCTTATACGCTTCCCTCTCCGCCCTGGGGCTCAGTCTGGCTGGATCGTGAGAACGTTCTATTTGGCGACTCAACGCTGGCATTACGTCAGTGGATGCGTGACAACGGCATCCAGTTTGAAATGCAGCAGAATGAACCGGAAGATCACTTTGGCTCCCTGTTGTTACTGACTGCCTGGCTTGCCGAAAACGAACGTCACACCGAGTGCGAACAATTGCTGGCCTGGCATCTGTTACCGTGGTCCGCACGTTTCCTTGAGGTCTTTACCGAAAAAGCGGATCATCCGTTTTATCAGGCTCTGGGAGAACTGGCTCGCCTGACGCTGGCAGAATGGCAGTCGCAGTTATTGATCCCCGTAGCCATTAAGCCGCTATTTCGTTAATTTCTTCCGTGGCAGGGTTTTGCCCTGCCGTTTTGTCCGGCGTTTCGCACGCGGTGCTTTTGCTTCCGGCAACAATTCCCCGCAAAATAGATCGTCTGAATTTTCCTGTCTGGCAAACCATGCATCATTTACATGCTTATCCTGACCTGCGCACCATGTTTCGCCGCCTGCTGTTTGCCGCACTGACTGGCATTCTGGCCGCGTTAGCCGTCGCAGGGTTTCGCCACGCCATGCTACTCCTTGAATGGCTTTTCCTGAGCAACGATACGGGCAGTTTAGTTAATGCGGCCACGAACCTGTCACCACTGCGTCGGATGCTCACACCTGCGTTAGGTGGACTTGCTGCAGGGTTACTGCTCTGGGGCTGGCAAAAATTCAACCAGTTGCGTCCGCAAGCGCCCACAGATTATATGGAAGCTTTGCAAACTGACGGGCAGCTCGATGTTGGTGCAAGCCTGGTGAAATCGCTGGCGTCATTACTGGTTGTCGCCAGCGGGAGTGCCATTGGTCGGGAAGGTGCAATGATATTGCTGGCAGCGTTGGCAGCCTCATGTTTTGCCCAACGCTTTACACCGCGCACAGAATGGAAACTGTGGATTGCCTGCGGTGCTGCCGCTGGTATGGCCGCAGCCTATCATGCGCCACTGGCGGGCAGTTTGTTTATTGCCGAAGTTCTGTTTGGCACATTGATTCTGGCATCGTTGGGACCGGTGGTCGTATCTGCCGTCGTTGCACTGTTGACCACGGATGTGCTCAGCGACAGCAACGCCCTGCTATATACCGTGCACTTATCGCGGGAGCTGCATGCGCTTGAGTATGTGATGATTGTCTGCACCGGTCTGGTTGCTGGGGTTTGCGGACCACTCTTCATATGGCTTATGACCATCAGCCACAACGTATTTTTACGTCTGAAGCTTTCACCTCCGTGGCAACTGGCATTGGGAGGACTTATTGTTGGCCTGCTCTCGTTACTGACACCGACTGTCTGGGGAAATGGTTACAGCGTAGTGCAGTCGTTTTTACTCTCCCCACCGCTGTTGTCGATTGTCAGTGGGATTTTTATCTGCAAATTACTCGCTGTGCTCGCCAGCAGTGGGTCAGGCGCGCCTGGGGGCGTGTTTACGCCAACTCTGTTTGTCGGACTGTCAATTGGTATGCTGTTTGGTCGCGTGTGGGGACTCTGGCTTCCCGGTACGGATGAGATTGCAGTTCTGCTTGGATTAGCGGGGATGGCCACACTCTTAGCTGCAACAACGCATGCGCCGATCATGTCAACATTGATGGTTTGCGAGATGACCGGGGAGTATCGTCTGCTCCCCGGCTTGTTGATTGCTTGTGTCGTTGCTTCAGTGCTGTCCCGAACGTTACACCAGGACTCTGTCTACCGACAACACATTACCCAGCATTGACAGGCGGATGTACTGGGCCAACTCGCGCTGCTCAGCGCGAGGCAGGTAAGGCAATTCGCCAATCAGCGGTGCCGGTAACTTTTTGCTGAGCACATCAATGATTTCCGCATAATGCGCCAGCCCCGGATTGATTCGGTTCGCTACCCAGCCAATTAGCGGCAGTCCATCGCTGGCGATAGCCTGCGCCGTCAGAATGGCATGATTAATACAGCCTTCCTGAATACCCACCACCATCAACACGGGCAGTTGTTCCTGCACCACCCACTCCGATAAAGGACGCAGATCGTTCATCAGACTGCGCCAGCCACCGGTACCTTCGACGACAACGTGATCAACCTTCTCGCTCAGACTCGCAAGCCCGTTTGACAACAAGGTGTAATTGACAGGGCCGCTATGTGCCACGCTACTTTCGTCTTCGCTCAGAGCAATAGGGTTGATTGCCTCGTAAGGCAATTCAATTGAAGAAACACTTTGCAGCACCAGCGCATCTTTATTGCGCATACCTTCAGGTGTTTCTTTGCTTCCTTTGGCCACGGGTTTATAACCCGCAACACTTTTACCACCTGACGCTAACGCTTGTAGTAATGCGCGGGAAACCACTGTCTTCCCAACAGAAGTGTCTGTACCTGTAATAAAGAAACGCTTCAGCATCACTAACTCCACCGTTATGCTTCGAAATATAAGCCAGGAAAATAAAACAGTGGAGAAAGTCTAAGGTATGAGAGCCAGGACCAGCTTGAGATAGCGCAATTTTTCGTACGACAGTTAAAAAATGTTAACCCTGTAATAGACGAATCAACAAAGAACCGTTATACATCGCGTCCTTCACGAGCGCGGCCCCCGCCATTGTCCCTTGATTAGTAAATTGCGTACTCTCTACCACAATGTGTCGACTGTATGCCGGAAGCGCCTGTTGACGAATGCAGTCAGCAATAGTCGGGAACAATATATCTGCTGCTTTACTGAGCGGAGATCCAATAAGAATCTTTTGCGGATTGAACAAGTTCACCATAATGGCCAGAATTCGACCAACATGGGTGCCGACGCCGCTAATGATATCTTTCGCTAATAAATCGCCCTGCATGGCCGCCAGACACAGTGAGTCCACCGTCAGCGGTTGTCCGTGCAGTGAGGAACTCATCGACTGCTTAAGTCGTACCTGCGCCAGCTCAAGAACACTGTCAACACTGGCAATTGTTTCCAGACAACCATGGTTTCCGCAATAACACCGTTTCCCGTAAGGGTCGACCTGCGTATGGCCAATTTCGACCAGACTGCTACTCCCGGCATGCAGCAAATGACCGTCGGTGATCACCCCTGCACCCACATTGTGGTCAATCACCACCTGAATAACATCGCGGGCACCGCGCGAAGCGCCAAAAAGTGCCTCAGCCATGGTCCAGGCGCTGATATCGTGCTGAATGTACACTGGCACACCGGTGTGCTGCTCGAGGGCTTCGCCCAGCGGCATCTCTTTAACATCTTCGTAAAACGGCATGCGATGAACGATGCCATTT
Organism: Citrobacter sp. Marseille-Q3906; assembly: GCF_916618775.1. Taxonomy (NCBI): domain Bacteria; kingdom Pseudomonadati; phylum Pseudomonadota; class Gammaproteobacteria; order Enterobacterales; family Enterobacteriaceae; genus Citrobacter; species Citrobacter sp. Marseille-Q3906. The sequence continues at coordinate 1,397,287 of NZ_CAKAKA010000002.1, read as the reverse complement.
TCTGTATCGATGATTCCTGGTAAGGTGATAGCGATAGAGGTTAATCGCTCAAGCTTTTGCTGATGGCGGATAAAAAACTGATCGACCTGTGTAATAACACGAGTCAGCAGAGGAATCTCGGAGACAAGCGGCATTTCAAGGCAATCTTCAACCACCAGCTTGCTGCTGAGGTCGCGTAACGCAAGAAAAATCTCGCCACGACTGATACGAATCGATAAGTAGTGCCACGCTTCCGTTTCGACCACCAGACCAACGGCCGGACGCCCGCGACTCCCTGCTTCTTTTATTTCCAGTTCTTGCACCAGATGTGCTTCAAGCATTTCCCGAACAATTTTTGTAATACTGGCAGGCGCCAATTGTGCCAGGCGAGAGAGATCAATACGCGACACCGGTCCTAACTGATCAATCAGGCGATAAACTGCGCCCGCATTGGTCTGTTTAATTTGATCGATATGCCCAGGCTGACTATCAGCAACCACCACTTACTCCCTTTATTTTCGCGCTCCGAAATAATCTGTAGGCTATGGTGAAGCACTTCAATGGCTTCCGTCAACTTTTTACTTAGCCGTGTGATTTACTGCACATTTTCAACCATTTTTAAACTAAATTAACCGCACTGAACGGCCGCTAAAAGCTGCTGGCGAAAGCGTTGCGCAGCGTAACTCTGCTCACGGTGTTTGGGCCACACCAGCCACATTTCAGACACGGCATCTTCTTCCGCAATGGGGATCCAACACATTTCATACAACTGCACGCGTTTAAATGAGGCTGGCAGAATGGAAACCCCTAATCCTGCGGCCACCAGTCCGATAATGGTCATGGCTTCCCCAACCTCCTGAGCGATGGTCGGCGTGAGGCCATAGCGACGCATCAGGCCAAGAATATCATCATACAGGCCGGTCCCCACATGCGGGTCAAAAAAGACAAACGGTTCATTCGCCAGTTCAGCCAGTGTGACAACCGGCTTTTGCGCCAAAGGATGTACACGAGGGATCATTGCCATCAGTGGTTCATGCAGGATGACCTCCCAGCTTAGCGTGTCAGGGAGTTGCGTATTACGCAGGAGTCCCAGATCCAGCGTCCCCTCATTGAGCGGAGCAATTTGCTCACGCGTATTCATTTCACGGGTTTGCATATGCACCGCGGGGTAGCACTGGCGAAAGAGAGACAGCGTATCTGAAACTGCTTTAATAAATGGTGCTGACGAAGTAAAGCCAATTCGCAGTTCCCCTGCTTCTCCCAGATGCAAACGCTCCGCTCTTGCCGCCGCCTCATTCACTAACCCCAGGATCTGTCGGCTGTCTGCCAGAAACTGCTTGCCTGCGGCTGTCAGGGCCACGCTACGATTTGTACGCGCCAGAAGACGTGCCCCAACTTGCTGTTCGAGGATTTGGATCTGTTGACTCAACGGAGGTTGTGAAATATTCAGCCTTGCCGCCGCACGGCCAAAATGAAGTTCTTCTGCAACCGCCACAAAGTAGCGCAGGTGACGCAGTTCAATATTCATATTTTTAAAATATTATTTGAGATTATTAATATATTAGACAGAATATTGGGATTTTCATACCCTTAAGGCTGGTACTGTAGACGTAATGATTGAGCAAGGATTTCAAGTGAGTCGTACAACTATTGTCGATACCGCACCGGCAAGCGATATTGATAAACAAATTATCACCCCGCCGGATGGTTATATAAAACGCGGTACCTCCTCTTTTATGCGCGTCACACTGGCGCTCTTTTCTGCCGGACTGGCGACATTTGCTCTCCTCTATTGCGTGCAGCCCATACTGCCAGTGCTGTCGCATGAATTTGGGGTATCTCCAGCCAGTAGTAGTATTTCACTTTCTATCTCAACCGCGATGCTCGCTATTGGTTTACTGTTTACCGGTCCTCTTTCCGATGCAATTGGCCGCAAGCCGGTGATGGTGACCGCGCTGCTGTTAGCATCCTGCTGTACCCTGCTTTCGACAATGATGACCAGCTGGCACGGAATTTTAATCATGCGCGCGCTGATTGGTCTGTCACTAAGTGGCGTCGCAGCAGTAGGAATGACGTATCTCAGTGAGGAGATTCATCCCAGCTTTGTGGCCTTCTCGATGGGCTTATATATCAGTGGTAACTCGATTGGTGGCATGAGCGGTCGTTTGATCAGTGGCGTATTTACCGACTTTTTTAACTGGCGAATCGCGCTGGCAGCTATCGGTTGTTTTGCCCTGGCTTCCGCGCTGATGTTCTGGAAAATATTACCGGAATCCCGTCACTTCAGGCCCACATCGTTGCGACCTAAGACGCTGTTTATCAACTTCCGTTTGCACTGGCGTGACAGAGGTTTACCGCTGCTTTTCGCGGAAGGTTTCTTGTTGATGGGCTCATTCGTCACGCTGTTTAACTACATCGGCTATCGCCTGATGCTGTCTCCCTGGGAACTCAGCCAGGCGATTGTTGGGTTGCTGTCCGTCGCTTACCTGACCGGAACCTGGAGTTCGCCAAAAGCGGGTTCAATGACCACGCGTTATGGTCGTGGTCCGGTGATGTTGTTCTCAACAGGGGTGATGCTGTTTGGTCTGCTGATGACGTTATTCACGTCGCTATGGTTAATATTTGCCGGAATGTTGCTCTTTTCTGCGGGTTTCTTTGCGGCACATTCCGTGGCCAGCAGTTGGATCGGCCCACGGGCTAAACGTGCTAAAGGCCAGGCCTCTTCACTGTATCTGTTCTCTTATTACCTGGGGTCGAGCATTGCAGGTACGCTGGGGGGTGTGTTCTGGCATAACTACGGCTGGAACGGCGTGGGCGGATTTATTGCGCTGATGCTGATCCTCGCCCTGCTCGTTGGCTCCTGCTTGCACCACCGATTACATGCATAAAATATGTTGCCCTGGGATGCAAAACATTACCAGGGCAGCAATATGGACTACGATGATGCCAGCATCGCCTGGGCTCCAATTTGCAGGCCAATAACCGTTCCATTCATCAGAATATGCAGCACTATCGGCATCAGAATTCCGTTGCTTTTTATTCTGGCAATGATCAACACCAGCGAAACAATAAACAGCAGCAGTAGCGTTCTCATGTCCATATACTGCGTATGCATCAGCGCAAATATCGCCGAAACCACTAGCGACGTCAGCCATGTTTTATCATTGAACCAGTACTGAAAGGCGTTGAACAGGCAACCTCTGAACACCATTTCTTCATAAATCGGCGCAATAAATATCAGGGTCAGACTCGATAACCAGAGCGCGTAACTGCTCAGTGACACCTGAGTTGTAACCCATTCTTCATTCTGTCTGATACCCAGCACCCATGGCATGACGAACTGCACCACCAAAAGCGCCGTGAACAAAATAGCAAACCATCTTATGTTGAAGCTCCCTTTCCCTAAGCCTTTTCTTTGACGAAAGAAGAAATAATACAGTGGTACCAACACGACGAACTCCGCGATAAACAGCAGCGGAAAAAGTAAACCCTTCGCCTGTAATGTCTGGCTTTCAGAAAAGAATAGCGGGATGAACGTGATGCCAAACATCAACAAAAACATCGAAAAGCAGCCAGATACCGCCTTTGTCCTGGCAATATAATCGTTACTTACTTCCTGTCGCACACCCTCTCCTTGACAAAATGTTATGTCAGTCGTTCTAAAGATAATTTTTGTTTATGATAAAAAGTATCATTATCATTTACAACCTACCAAAATTACATCGCATCCGTGATGAATGGGTAAATGCCTAAAATCACGTTAGACTCTCAAGTCTGGTCCATCAGAACGAGAACTAAAAAATGAGTAACACTGCTAATTATCAACAGCTCACCCGCACCTTCCAGCGGCTCTCTCGCTTCTCCCATCTCTCGGCTATCGCCAGTTGGGATATGTTTACTATGATGCCTTCCGGCGGCAGCAAAGCCCGGGGTGAAGCTCTGGCAGAACTGAGCGTACTTGAGCATCAACTTTTAACCGATCCTAATGTGGCAAAATGGATTGCCGCCGCCGAGCAGGAGGATCTTAGCGATATAGAGCAGGCGAATCTGCGCGAGATGTCGCGGTTGCATCATCAGGCTGCGCTGCTGCCGGAATCGCTGGTAGAAGCAAAATCGCTGGCGGGTAGCCGCTGTGAACATGCCTGGCGCAGTCAACGTCCGGCAAATGACTGGGAAGGTTTTGCTGAGAATCTGAAAGACGTTGTTAAATATAGCCGTGAAGAAGCCAAACTGCGGGCCGAGGCCAAAGGATGTACGCCTTACGATGCGTTGCTGGATGTATTTGAACCAGAAATGACCAGCGCGCGGCTGGACGGACTTTTCACAGACCTAAAAAGCTGGCTTCCGGATCTGTTAAATAAGGTAGTGGCGAAACAGTCTCAACAGCCACTCATCGCGCCGGTTGGCCCCTTCCCAACAGCAATCCAGCGCGAGTTAGGCCTTGAAACGATGACTCGGCTGGGATTCGACTTTACCGCCGGTCGACTGGACATTAGTGCGCATCCATTCTGCGGCGGCGTACCGGAAGATGTTCGTATTACCACGCGTTATGATGAAAACGAATTGCTCAGCGCACTTTTTGGCGTCATCCATGAAACCGGTCACGCCCGATATGAACAAAATCTGCCGCGCAACTGGGCCGGACAACCTATCGCACTGGCTCGTTCAACCGCAATTCATGAATCCCAAAGTCTGTTCTTTGAAATGCAACTTGGCCGCAGTCAGGCATTTCTGAAGGGACTAATTCCAGCGGTTAAAAAGCATTTTGGCGATCAGCCTGCGTTTGAACAACAAAACTTCATCGCCTGGAACCAGCAAGTGAAGCCTGGCTTTATCCGCGTGGATGCTGATGAGGTCAGCTATCCCGCTCATGTTATTCTGCGCTATGAAATTGAGCGTGCGTTGATTAACGGCGACATTGAAGTTGATGATATCCCGGCGTTGTGGAATGAGAAAATGCAGGCATGGCTCGGACTTTCAACAATCGGCAATTATCGCAATGGTTGTATGCAGGATATCCACTGGACCGACGGTGGGTTTGGCTATTTCCCTTCTTATACGCTGGGCGCCATGTATGCAGCACAGTTGTTTAGTGCGGCAAACCGCGCATTGCCTGATTTAGAAAGTGCCATTGCGCAAGGTGAATTTGGCACCCTGTTTGACTGGCTGCATCAGAATGTCTGGCAACATGGCAGCCGTTATACCACCGAACAGCTTATTATCCAGGCCACCGGCGAACCTCTCAGCAGTCGCTATTTCCGCGCCCATCTGGAAGCCCGTTATCTGTAATCGCTTACCGTGAGTCATTGTACATATCGTTACATGCCGATACCAATGACTCACGGAAGCCTTGAGATTACAGCGATATAGTTATTTCAACGGCCCCGCAGTGGGGTTGAATGAAAAACCAAATCGAGGGTATGAGAATGAAAAAAGTATTAGCTCTGGTTGTTGCCGCTGCTATGAGTCTGTCTTCTGCTGCTTTTGCTGCTGAAACAACTGCTACCACCGCTCCGGCTGCTGCTGCGACCACAAAAGCAGCCCCGGCAAAAACAACGCATCATAAAAAACAGCATAAAGCCGCTGAACAGAAAGCTCAGGCCGCTAAAAAACACACTAAAAAATCTGCAACCAAACCTGCTGTAGAACAAAAAGCACCAGAGCAGAAAGCTCAGGCTGCGAAAAAACATACCAAAAAAGCGGCAACTAAACCTGCTGTAGAACAAAAAGCACCAGAGCAGAAAGCTCAGGCTGCGAAAAAACACAGCAAAAAAGCAGTAAAACACGAAGCCGCTAAACCTGCTGCTCAACCGGCCGCATAAGACATCAGTAATAACAATGGCGTCCCCCACGCCATCGCATACGGCGCTAAGTCTTCCTGATTTAGCGCCGCCTTTCGGAGGGTAAAATGGTGTCACATTACCGCTTTGAGTTCATTCTTATTACACTGATAATTTGCGCCCTAATTGCTACGCACTTTTATCTTTCCTGAGTGTAGTTATCTGATTTTACTCCCACTTTCCCACCGTCCCGTCTATAGTATTAACTGAGGGTTTGCTGTTAATAATCATAATTCCCCACCAGAGTGTGATATGCATAAAACCATTGCGGTATTACTGGGTTCAATTTGTTTTTTTCCTGTCGTTGCGCATGCGGATCAGTCCACAACGACCAGCAAAGATGCTGACGATATAAAAACGCTATTTTTTGGGCATGACGATCGCGTACAGATTACTGACCCGACACAGTTCCCCTGGGACGCTATAGGACAACTGGAAACCGCCAGCGGTAACCTGTGTACAGCAACGCTCATCTCACCTCATCTGGCCCTGACTGCCGGACATTGTTTATTGACCCCACCCAAAGGCAGACCAGATAAAGCTGTCGCGCTGCGCTTCGTATCGAAAAAAGGCGTCTGGCGCTATGAAATCCACGGTATTGAGGGTCGGGTTGATGCTTCACTTGGCAAGCGTTTAAAAGCGGATGGCGACGGCTGGATAGTGCCACCTTCCGCGGCTCCCTGGGATTTTGGTCTGGTGGTGTTGCGTTATCCTCCCAGCGGAATCACACCACTTCCCTTATTTGAAGGCGATAAAACTGAGTTAACTGCGGCGTTGAAAGCCGCCGATCGCAAAGTGACTCAGTCAGGCTACCCCGAAGATCACCTGGATGACCTGTATGCGCATCAGGACTGCGTTGTTACCGGCTGGGCGCAAAATACCGTGTTGTCACATCAATGCGATACGCTCCCGGGAGACAGCGGTTCTCCACTGATGTTGAAAACCGATTCCGGTTGGCAATTGATTGGCGTGCAAAGCTCTGCTCCGGCGGCAAAAGATCGCTGGCGGGCCGATAATCGTGCCATTTCCGTTACCGGATTTCGCGATAAGCTGAACGCTTTGATGAAGGATTAACATTGTGCTGCCCGCGTTTGCAGGCAGCACTAACATCAGGCAAGTTTTATCATAATCATTCCGGCCAGGAGTAATGCCAGGCCAATCCAGCCTTTATTATTCAGGCGCTGCCCAAAAAGCACCCATCCTGCAGCCAGCGTTGCGGCAATCCCAAATCCGCCCCACAAAGCGTAGGCAACTGAAAGATCGATGCCCTTTACCGCCTGAGAGAGTGCACTAAAGGCAGCCAATACGGCAACCAATGACAGTGCGCCATACGCCTTGCGACGAAAACCATCAGAAAATTTCAAAAATACGTTAGCGACGATTTCCAGAACAATGGCCATACCCAACCATGCACCGTGAACCCACTCAAACTGCTGCATGGGTCACCTCCCTCCTCGCTTTAGACGGCTTACGCGTACCCGACTTGATCAGGACAATGCCTAACACCAGCGAGACCAGACCGGCAACCTTCATCGTGGATAAGGTTTCATCAAATAACAGCACGCTAAACAACGTAATAAATAAAATACCAATGCCTTCCCACAAAGCATAGGCCACGCCGAGTGCTATTTTTTTAACGGCAAAACTGAGAAAAATATACGATAAGGCGATCATTACCAGCATTAAAATAAAGCCTGTATTGCCATGGCCTACGCTTGCCCATTTCATCGACAGCGTTCCGGTAATTTCAGCCGCAATGGCCAGACCTAATAAAATCCAGTAAAACATGATGCTTCTCCTGCTTGAGAATATAGTCCTTTGGGCCTACTGCATGCAGCAAACCAAAAAATAGAATCAGATAGCTCAGCGCATAACGCCAGCTCAGGCAGAAGAAGGGACTAAAGCGCGTTGCGCCAGTGTTGCTCACCCGCAAGCAGGAAAGTAGAGGAGGTACGAAGAAGTGTAGGTAAACGCAAAAAAAGCCTGAACATATTGTCCATAATATTACAATTATCCGCAGTGTTGCTTCTCGTCATCGCGGATGATAATTGTCCTCGGTAGTTAAACACAGATGATTTGTATCATAGGTTCATTACGAACTCAAAACCTTTTCACTTCTTTACCCGGTTCGTTTGCTTTTTGTTAGGACGACTCGACACAAGTCACATTATTATTTCAGGTACAGTTTCAAAAATAAAAAATCAGGAATAAACATGGCGAAACCGATCATCACCCTTAACGGTCTAAAATTAGTCATCATGCTGGGCATGTTGGTTATCATTCTTACCGGCATTCGCTTCGCCGCCGATATCATCGTGCCATTTATCCTGGCGTTATTTATCGCGGTGGTACTTAATCCGATGGTACGGCGCATGGTAAAACTTCGCATACCTCGAGTAGTAGCAGTGTCATTGCTGATTGTTATTATTGTCATGCTAATGGTGCTGCTTTTGGCTTATTTAGGTACATCCTTAAATGAACTGGCGCGCACGCTTCCACAATACCGTTCATCGTTGGTTATCCCGCTGAAAAATATCGAGCCGTGGCTACAGCGCGCTGGGATCGGCGTCTCCGTGGACGAGCTTGTCAAATATATCGATCCCAACGCTGCAATGACGCTGGTCACCAATTTACTGACACAACTTTCCAATGCTATGTCATCGATTTTTTTGCTGCTGTTGACGGTTGTTTTTATGCTGCTGGAAGTACCGCAACTGCCCTGTAAACTGCAACAGATGATGAGCCGACCACTTGAAGGAATGGCGGCAATTCAACGAGCGATCGACAGCGTCTCGCACTACCTGGTACTAAAAACGGCTATCAGTATCGTCACCGGACTGGTTGCCTGGGGCATGCTTGCAGCGCTGGATGTACGCTTCGCCTTTGTCTGGGGCTTACTGGCCTTCGCGCTCAACTATATTCCTAATATCGGTTCAGTACTGGCGGCCATTCCACCTATTGCTCAGGTGCTGGTATTTAGTGGTTTTTATGATGCGCTGGTGGTACTGACGGGTTATCTGGTGATTAATCTGGTATTCGGCAATATCCTCGAACCCCGCATTATGGGACGCGGGTTGGGACTCTCCACACTGGTAGTGTTTCTGTCGTTAATCTTTTGGGGTTGGTTGCTCGGACCGGTGGGTATGCTACTTTCCGTGCCACTGACCATCATCGTTAAAATTGCGCTTGAGCAAACTGAAGGCGGTCAAAGCATTGCCGTCCTGCTTAGCGACCTCAACAAAACGTAAATCGTAGTTGTGCTAAAGAGCGCTATAGAGATGCTCTGCACGGTTTTGACGTATACAAGATGGCCGGTACCAGAGTGTTTTTTCGCATCGGATTAGGCATCGGAAGAATGGCATACCCAATGCACGGGATCTTTATACAAAAACGGCCTCCGAAGAGGCCGTCGTATTTTTTGCTAATGTATTACAGCGCTTTCAGAATAGCGTCCACGCTGGCTTTGGCATCACCAAACAGCATATGGGTGTTATCTTTAAAGAACAGCGGGTTCTGCACACCAGCATAACCGGTATTCATTGAACGTTTGAACACGATAACGTTTTGCGCTTTCCACACTTCCAGCACCGGCATACCGGCAATTGGACTGCGCGGATCGTCCTGCGCCGCCGGGTTCACCGTGTCGTTCGCACCGATAACCAGCACGGTATCGGTATCGGCGAAATCATCATTGATCTCATCCATTTCCAGCACGATGTCATAAGGCACTTTGGCTTCCGCCAACAGAACGTTCATATGACCAGGCAGGCGCCCCGCTACCGGGTGAATACCAAAACGCACCTTAATGCCGCGCGCACGCAGTTTCTCGGTGATTTCAGCGACCGGATATTGAGCCTGAGCCACTGCCATACCGTAGCCTGGGGTAATGATCACCGAATGCGAGTTTTTCAGCATTTCCGCCGTATCTTCCGCATTAATTTCACGATGTTCACCTGCTTCCTCGGCATCACCAGCGGAAGAGCCATCGGTACCAAAACCACCGGCAATAACGCTGATGAACGAGCGGTTCATCGCCTTACACATAATGTAAGACAGGATCGCACCCGAAGAACCAACCAGCGCGCCGGTTACAATCAACAGGTCGTTGCTTAACATAAAGCCTGCTGCCGCTGCCGCCCATCCTGAATAGGAGTTCAGCATTGAAACCACAACCGGCATATCTGCCCCACCGATAGACGCCACCAGATGCCAGCCGAAAGCCAGCGCAATAATGGTCATCACCAGCAGAGCCAGAACCTGCAGCCCTACGCTTTCGGTACGAACAAATACCACCAACAGCAGGAACGAAACAACCAGCGCTGCAAGGTTCAGTTTATGACGGTTCGGCAGCATCAGCGGCTTAGAAGAGATCTTGCCGCGCAGTTTGCCAAATGCCACGATGGAACCTGTGAAGGTCACCGCACCGATGAAGATGCCAAGGAACACTTCGGTCAGGTGAATATTCACCAGAATCGGTTCCAGACCGGTATCGTGATACAGGTAGCTGTTAAAGCCTACCAGCACCGCGGCCAGGCCTACGAAACTGTGCAGAATCGCAACCAGCTCCGGCATCTCGGTCATCTCAACTTTCTTCGCCAGACGAATACCAATCGCGCCGCCGATGATCATCGCCACCAGGATCCATGCAACGTTGCCGGCATCCGGGCCAAAAATCGTCGCAATCAACGCAATCGCCATCCCGGCGATACCAAAGTTATTCCCCTGTTGGGATGTTTCGTGTTTTGAAAGTCCCGCCAGGCTGAAAATAAACAGGATCGCGGCAACAATGTATGCAGCTGTAACTAATCCTCCAGACATGTGTTACCCCTTAGTTTTTCCGGAACATTTTCAGCATGCGCTGAGTCACGGTGAAGCCACCGAAAATATTAATGCTGGCAATAAGCACCGCGATAAAGCTCAGGAAACTCACCCAGCCACCCTGGCCAATTTGCAATAATGCGCCCACAACGATGATCCCTGAAATGGCGTTAGTCACAGACATCAGCGGTGTATGCAGCGCATGCGACACATTCCACACCACGTAGTAACCAACCACGCAGGAAAGCGCAAACACCGTAAAGTGCCCCAGGAACTCTTTTGGCGCCACATCGGCAAGCCAGCCAAACAGAATAACTACCAGTGCCATCAATGCATACTTACGCCACGGCGATACCGGTTTCTTCTCTTCTACTGGTGCAGGCGCTGCTTTTGGCGCAGCCTGCGGCTGAGCGGAAACCTGGATTGGCGGTGCAGGCCACGTTATTTCACCCTCGCGAACTACCGTCACACCACGCACGACCACGTCATCGAAATCAACGGTGATATTGCCGTCTTTCTCTTTGCATAGCAGTTTAAGCAGGTTAACGAGGTTAGTACCGTACAACTGGGAGGACTGGGTTGGTAAACGGCCCGGAAGATCGGTATAACCAATGACCTTCACACCGTTCTCGGTAGTGGTCACCTGATTGGCAACGGTGTACTCACAGTTACCGCCGTTTTGCGCGGCCAGATCGACAATAACGCTGCCCGCTTTCATGGAATCAACCATTTCACGGGTGATCAGTTTCGGTGCCGGTTTGCCCGGGATCAGCGCGGTTGTTACGATAATGTCAACGTCTTTCGCCTGAGCGGCAAACAGCTCCATCTCGGCTTTAATAAACGCTTCGGACATTACTTTGGCATAACCATCGCCGCTGCCTGCTTCCTCTTTGAAATCCAGTTCGAGGAACTCAGCGCCCATACTCTGAACTTGTTCTTTAACTTCCGGACGTGTATCAAAAGCGCGAACAATCGCCCCCAGGCTATTTGCCGCACCAATGGCTGCAAGACCTGCAACACCGGCACCGATAACCATCACCTTCGCAGGAGGAACCTTACCTGCAGCGGTGATTTGCCCGGTAAAGAACCGACCGAATTCATGCGCAGCTTCAACAATGGCGCGATATCCGGCGATATTAGCCATTGAACTTAGGGCATCAAGCGACTGCGCGCGCGAAATTCGCGGCACGGAGTCCATTGCCATTACCGTTACATTCCGCTCAGCGAGCTTTTGCAATAACTCAGGATTTTGTGCAGGCCACAGAAAGCTGACCAGCGTAGTTCCCGGATTCAGCAACGGAATTTCGAATTCTTCCGGTGCATTGACCTTCAGGATAATCTCTGACAGCCAGACAGCATCCCCGTCAACAATTTCTGCGCCCGCTTGCACAAACGCCTTGTCGTCAAAACTAGCCAGTTGACCCGCGCCGCTTTCAACCGCGACGCTAAAACCCAGCTTCAGTAACTGCTCAACCGTCTTCGGCGTTGCTGCAACACGGGTTTCATTGGTTAACCGTTCTCTTGGTATGCCAATTCGCATAATGTTCCCTTCCATCTGTATTTTTGATGATGGTTTATCAATGTTCGCAAGAGGCATCTGCGCACTCACGTAAGAGGTAAGCGTTACCTCAACAAAATAAAACAGTAACAAACTCTGTATAACCTACTGAAATTAGCGCTTGTGATCTAGCGCCAAAAAACAGTATTTATTATGAAATTCGCAAAACAGGGATGAATTTCCCCTCAGACAGGGATAATGCCCTTGAAATAGCCCACAAAGGCCGATAATTCGCTCAAGCGAAGCGGCAAAACATGATTAAGCGCCACCATAAAACAATTGATTAACATTAAATTAACTTATGAAATTCAACTGCTTCATTAGTTTTAGCGCTCAAACGTCGAATTTTTGGACATATCACAAAATGTTATCGCCGTTGTTACTTTGCGTGGCACGATGAGTGAAAAATGACGCAGACACTGACACAATTTAAATGCAATAATCAGCCACGTTTCTAGTCAATAACAATACCAGTACCAGTACCTGGTTTGCGCAAGGCGAAGGATTATTTTTATGAAGCTTAAGAACACTCTCCTGGCGTCCGCACTCCTTTCTGCGACTGCTTTTTCTGTAAATGCAGCGACAGAATTGACGCCGGAGCAAGCGGCTGCCCTGAAACCCTATGACCGCATTGTGGTTACCGGCCGTTTTAATGCTATTGGCGATGCGGTTACCGCCGTGTCCCGCCGTGCAGATAAAGACGGTGCAGCCTCCTTTTACGTTGTTGATACCTCAGATTTTGGCAGTGGTGGTAACTGGCGCGTTGTAGCCGACGTCTATAAAGCTGACGCGGAAAAAGCGGAAGTCTCCAAAAATCGCGTGATCAATGGCGTTATAGAATTACCGAAAGATCAGGCCGTTCTGTTGGAACCTTTTGATACCGTTACGGTACAGGGTTTCTACCGCAGCCAACCTGAAGTAAACGACGCCATCACCAAAGCGGCGAAAGAAAAAGGAGCTTACTCTTTCTATATCGTTCGTCAGGTCGATGCCAACCAGGGCGGCAACCAGCGTATTACTGCGTTTATCTATAAAGCCGATGCTAAAAAACGTATTGTCCAAAGCCCTGATGCAATCCCTGCGGATTCTGATGCTGGTCGTGCAGCGTTAGCTGCAGGTGGCGAGGCAGCGAAGAAAGTTGAGATCCCAGGCGTAGCAACAACCGCTTCTCCGAGTGCTGAAGTGGGCCGCTTCTTCGAAACCCAGTCAACCAAAGGCGGACGTTACACTGTCACTCTGCCGGATGGAACCAAAGTCGAAGAACTGAACAAAGCAACCGCCGCAATGATGGTGCCATTCGACAGCATCAAGTTCACCGGTAACTACGGCAATATGACTGAAGTGTCGTATCAGGTCGCTAAACGTGCCGCGAAGAAAGGTGCTAAGTACTACCACATTACCCGCCAGTGGCAGGAACGTGGTAACAACATGACCATCAGCGCCGATCTGTATAAATAATGTCGATGACGTTATAAATGTCTTATCTGGCCTACAGCTCTGTAGGCCAGATTATTCACAGCCAGAATGCCATCAGGCCAGACTCAAACATCACGATTAAGTCGACTTTTCACACTATCAGTCACAAATCTCTCTAACCCCATTGCATGCGCTCTCTTCTCTCCGTAAAATCCCGCGCCTTAGTGGCTTTCACCATTTTTATGCGGTTTGCCAAAATAATTATTCTCTCACTCTCGTTTTTGTAACTGGATACAAATGGAAAAGAAATTGGGTCTGAGCGCACTGACAGCGCTGGTTTTAAGCTCAATGCTTGGCGCTGGTGTTTTCAGTCTGCCACAAAACATGGCGGCAGTAGCCAGCCCGGCGGCATTACTGATTGGTTGGGCGATCACCGGTGCGGGGATCCTCCTGCTCGCTTTCGCTATGCTAATTCTGACGCGTATTCGCCCGGACCTGGATGGCGGTATTTTTACCTATGCGCGTGAAGGCTTCGGTGAGCTGATTGGCTTCTGCTCTGCGTGGGGATACTGGCTGTGCGCCGTTATCGCTAACGTTTCCTATCTGGTTATCGTTTTTTCTGCGCTCAGCTTCTTCACTGATACTCCTGAATGGCGTCTGTTCGGCGACGGCAATACCTGGCAATCTATCGTTGGGGCATCGGTGCTGCTGTGGGTAGTCCATTTTCTGGTTCTGCGTGGAGTACAAACGGCAGCCAGCATCAATCTGGTTGCTACGCTGGCGAAATTACTGCCGCTGGGATTGTTTATCGTATTGGCATTTATGCTGTTTAAGCTCGATACCTTTACTCTTGATTTTACCGGCGTGAAGCTTGGTGTCCCCGTCTGGGAGCAGGTCAAAAATACCATGCTCATCACGCTATGGGTGTTCATTGGCGTGGAAGGTGCAGTGGTGGTTTCTGCGCGTGCGCGCAATAAACGCGATGTTGGTCGCGCTACGCTGCTGGCGGTCCTCGCCGCATTGGGTGTTTACCTGTTAGTTACCCTGCTATCTCTTGGCGTTGTTGCCCGTCCTGAACTGGCCGAGATCCGCAACCCGTCGATGGCCGGTTTGATGGTCAAAATGATGGGACCGTGGGGCGAAATTATCATTGCCGCCGGTCTGATTGTCTCCGTCTGCGGTGCTTATTTAAGCTGGACGATTATGGCTGCAGAAGTGCCTTTCCTGGCATCCACGCACAAAGCCTTCCCGCGTATATTTGCCCGACAAAATGCGCAGGGTGCACCATCAGCATCCCTGTGGCTGACCAACATCTGCGTACAGGTTTGTCTGGTTCTGATCTGGCTCACAGGTTCTGACTACAATACGCTGCTGACTATTGCCTCAGAGATGATTCTGGTGCCCTATTTCCTGGTCGGCGCATTCCTGCTGAAAATCGCCACCCGTCCGGTTCATCAGGCTGTCGGTATCGGTGCATGTATTTATGGCTTATGGTTATTGTATGCGTCAGGCCCAATGCACCTGTTGCTGTCTGTTGTGCTGTATGCGCCAGGGTTACTTGTTTTTCTTTACGCCCGCAAAACGCTCACGCACGATAACGTATTAAAACGCCAGGAAATAGCATTGATCGGTCTGCTACTCGTAGCCGCCGTTCCGGCAACCTGGATGTTGATGGGGTAAGCGTCAGTCCCATCGTTTGATGCAAATGGAGATTACGATGGGTAATAAGCCCCCTTTACCAATTCTTATCACCGGCGGAGGTCGTCGCATCGGCCTCGCTATCGCATGGCATTTTCTGAATCAAAAACAGCCAGTAATCGTCAGTTATCGAACGCATTATCCGGCCATTGATGGCCTACGTGACGCTGGCGCATTGTGTATCCAGGCTGATTTCTCAACCGATGCAGGTGTACTGACTTTCGCAGACGAGGTCAAAACACGCACAAATGGGTTACGCGCTATCGTGCATAACGCCAGCGCCTGGATAGCAGAAAAACCAGGCACCCCGCTGTCTGAAGTGTTGTCCAGCATGATGCAGATCCACGTCAATACCCCCTACCTGCTTAACCACGCGCTGGAAGGTTGCCTTCGCGGTCATGGACACGCAGCCAGCGACATTATCCACTTTACGGATTACGTCGTGGAGCGTGGCAGCGACAAGCATATCGCCTATGCAGCCAGTAAGGCTGCACTGGACAATATGACCCGTTCATTCGCCCGAAAACTGGCACCAGAGGTAAAAGTTAACGCTATCGCCCCCTCACTGATCCTGTTTAACGAGGGTGATGATGCCGAGTATCGCCAACAGGCGCTGAACAAATCGTTGATGAAAACAGCTCCAGGTGAAAAAGAGGTCATTGATTTAATAGACTATCTGTTGACCAGCTGTTTTGTCACGGGCCGTAGCTTTGCCGTTGATGGCGGTCGTCATCTGCGTTAGTGCAGTTTTATCCAACAGAAAATCAGTAACCACGCGCTCAGGCTCCAGCATACAACTGCCCCGCCGAGCGCAACGGGTAAGCGCATAAAACCGGTGAAGTACCAAAGCGAAATGAGATAGACAAAATAGGGAATAATCGACCACATGCTGAACACAATGGTGGTACGTAACGCTTCAATTCCACGCTCACTGGCCACAATATAATGAGCGATCAGCGCAAATGTCGGGAACAAAGGAATTAATCCCGCGATATAGTAATTCTTTGTTTTAGCCAGCAAACCAATCAACACCACGACCAGCGCACCCAGCGCCGCTTTTATAACGAGCCCCATCACTTAGCCTTAACACATTGACAACATCAGCCTCTAGCATAACGGAAGCGTTCTCGTTTAGAAAAGATTAATGGAAGGAAAAACGGGGGCGGTGTATGTTGGCGTTTTATATTCAAAATGAATGATATGAACACCATCGTATTTGTTGAAGATGATCCCGAGGTAGGCTCGCTGATTGCCGCCTATCTGGCCCGGCATGACATTGAGGTTATTGTTGAGCCTCGTGGTGATCTAGCCGAAGAGAAGATCCTGCACGTTCAACCCGATTTGGTGTTGTTAGATATTATGCTTCCGGGTAAAGACGGAATGACTATCTGCCGCGATTTACGCAGCCGTTGGCAAGGTCCAATAGTCCTTCTGACATCGCTGGACAGCGACATGAACCATATTCTTGCGCTTGAAATGGGCGCCTGCGACTACATACTGAAAACGACGCCTCCGGCAGTGCTACTGGCTCGCCTGCGTCTGCATTTACGTCAGAATGAACATTCAGCACAATCAAAAGGAATTCAGGCAGCCACGATTACGCCGCATACCACACTGCGCTTTGGCACACTAACTATCGACCCTACCAACCGTTCCGTACTGCTCGCCGGAGAACAAGTCGCCCTCTCGACCGCTGATTTCGAGTTACTCTGGGAACTGGCTACACACGCGGGACAAATTATGGATCGCGATGCGTTATTGAAGAATCTGCGCGGCGTGAGTTATGACGGACTTGACCGTAGTGTGGATGTGGCGATTTCCCGGCTGCGTAAAAAGCTGCTCGATAACGCCACGGAACCGTACCGTATCAAAACCATCCGCAATAAAGGTTACCTGTTCGCCCCGCATGCCTGGGATGACGAACAGCGCAAATAAACTGTTCTCGCCAGGCTGGTTGATTCAACCGGTCTGGTGAGTTCCCCCCTGCGTTCAGACATATTATTGTCTTTAATACAGCCCCTCAAAGTGACACTGTCACACAAATTGTATGCTGGATAAGCATAAGAACCACACCTGAGTCAGAACCACACTTTTTGTGTGGCCCCAGGCATTCTCTCTCCCTATAATCCGTCCCGGTCCTGAACCCTTAGGGTTCGTAGGTTTATTTCAGAAATCAAAACTCTTTCCGGCATTTCAGGTGCTGAATGAGGCAAGAGGCTAGAATATGTTCGTTACACTCGCGTATATCGCGTTTTTTTTGGTTTGTTCATGGGCAATATTCAGAATCAATCAAAAAAGTAATTCCCTGTCAAAAAGTGTTTTCATTGCCATTTTTTTGGGTGCCATTATCGGCTTGTCCCTTCATCTTATAACTCCTGACCGCAGTAAAACGGTTATCGACTGGTATAATATCATCGGCAACGGTTACGTAAATTTACTGAAACTGGTTGCGGTCCCTCTGATATTTATCTCTATTCTCTCTGCTATTAACAAGCTCGAAAACAGTGCTGGCATTGGCAAAATGTCGCTAACTATCGTCGGATGCATGTTATGTCTGGTGATGATTGCCGGGTTTATTGGGCTACTGACGGCGCATGTTTTAGGTCTGGATGCCAGTGCTTTCGGTCATATGCAGTCTACGCTGACGGATGCCGATGTGAGTAAAACAGCGGCCATTTCGCTGCCTAAACTGGTCACTTCTTTAATTCCCACCAATATTTTCCTCGACCTTACGGGGGCCAGAAGTGTTTCAGTTATTGGTATTGTTATCTTCACTCTCCTCGCCGGCGTGGCATTATTAAAAGTCAAACAGGACGCGCCAGAGGAAGGTGAAAAATTAAGCGCAGGGATCAATGCCATCCAGATTTGGGTCATGAAAATGGTGCGGATAGTTATTGCGCTGACCCCATATGGCGTGATGGCATTAATGGCCGGAGTCTTCTCCGCTTATCGCTTAGAGCAATTTGCCAGTCTGCTGGGATTTATTGGTGCCTGTTACATCGCGATACTGATGATGTTTTTCGTTCACGCACTGATACTGGTACTGAGTGGTAACAATCCCATTCGCTATTTTAAAACTGTCTGGCCGGTATTAACCTTTGCGTTTGTTTCGCGCAGCAGCGCGGCATCGATTCCGCTGGCTATTACAGCGCAGGAAAAGTTTGGCGTTCAAAATACCATTGCCAATATCGCTGCTTCATTTGGCTCCAGTATGGGGCAAAATGGCTGCGCCGGGATCTACCCCGCGATTATGGTAGCAATGATTGCCCCGACGATGGGCATCGATCCGCTTTCAATTCACTTTCTCCTTGCCATGCTACCGGCGATTGCGCTGGGATCGATTGGGGTTGCTGGTGTCGGTGGCGGTGGCACATTTGCCGCACTGATCGTCCTTTCAACACTCAATTTTCCGGTCGCACTGGTGGGTATTTTCATTGCCATTGAACCCATTGTCGATATGGCAAGGACGGCATTAAACGTTAATGGCTCGATGATGTCTGGGGTACTGGCAAACCGTATTTTGAATAAGGAGTCGCCTGCACAGCAACGGGTCAATGCGAATTAATCGTCCTCAATAAACCCGTTGATTGCTCTGCAGACAAAAGCCTTTCTGTCCACAGAAAGGCTTTAATATTTCAACTGAACGTCAACCCGTCGTATTTTTTCCAGCGATAATTCAATGCAGAGATAATCCAACAGGTAATAAATACGCCGATAATAACGAACCCAACATTCCCCATATGTTCACTCAGGCGGCCTACTGTGTCCCATAAACCGCCCTGCAGTGAAAATACCTCTGACAACAGACCCAGAGCTTCCAGCCCACCGATAAATACAGCAACAATTACTGATGTCCCGGTGATGGTCATATTGTAATAGAGTTTTCGTTGCGGCTTATTAAACGCCCAGCCATAGGCTTCGACCATCAACATACTGTCAAGGCAATCAATCAACGCCATTCCACAGGTGAAGAGCGCCGGAAATATCAGGATTGACCAGATGGACATACCACTCGAAGCGCTTGAAGCAGAAATACCTAACAGCGAAATTTCCGTAGCAGTATCAAAACCCAGACCAAATAAAAAACCGACAAAGTACATATGCCAGTCTTTGCCCACCAGTCTGAATGCCGGGCGGAAGATCCAGCTCAGCGGACCAGCAACGGTGACATCTTCAGTGGAACCAGCATAGATACCCGTCTTTTTCAGGTGACGAAATGCCTTCCATACCTGACAAAAAATGATGAGATTGATGGTAGCCAGAATAAGCAAAAATGCGGCAGAAACTGCGGTCCCTATAACTCCCCCGACATTTTGCAACCATAGCATATGCTGTTTAAAGGCACTGGTAGTCAGGGCGATACCAATGCTGGCCAGCACCACAATGGTGGAATGCCCCAATGAAAACCAAGCCCCGGTGGTCAGCGCGCGTTTTTTCTGCTGAATAAGTTTTCGTGTCGCACTGTCGATGGCGGCAATGTGATCGGCGTCAACAGCGTGGCGCAGCCCATAACACCATGCGATAAGACATAGCGCCAGTAGTGAAGTGTTATTGCTAAACGCAGTGAACGCCCAGAGCCAGGCCACAACATTTGCACCGACCAGAAGAGTCACCAGCAGAATAATGTGTGGGCGTTTTTTAAGTAAGGAAAACAACAAATTCACTATTTCCGCCAAATTAATTTTGTAGTCAAAGACACAACTGAACCGCTGTTCTCTGGTTGATTAATAAAACATTTACCAGCCTAATGATAACGTTTAAAAATTACCAACCAGTGCTGTAGATCAAAGTTGATGCTAGCCATGCTCAAGTTCAGCTATGGCTAACTCAGCCACCCGCAGGGTTATAGCCGCATTATCACCCTCTTCCAGAAACCATGCGGAAGACAGCCCGCACCATGCCGCTATCCACATCAGGAGTCGTTCACGTTCAAGTTCGGCAACCTCAGAGACAACGTCTACGCGTTGTACGAATGTTTCAGGTTCAATAGCAACTGACATTGTGGTATCCGCAAGATCGGGATTAGTGAAAATATTGGCATAATCAAACCCACGCTCACCGATTAATCCTTTGGGATCAATTGCCAGCCATCCTGAAACACCAAAATCAAGAACATTGTTGTGGTGCAAATCACCGTGAAGAACTACAACCTCGCGAGGACTGGAGAACAATGATTTTGCCAACTCTGCGCAACGCATCATGATACCGCCATGAATTTGTGCAGCAGGCGCAAGATCATGAAACCAGTGATGCAGTGGAATTAGCGTTGGCAAAGATGCATTTGGCGGTACATGGAGCTGCCTTGCCGTGTGGCAGATTATGCGACATGCTTGCTCATCCTGTCTTGTGATCGACAGGGTAGATAAAGAGCCAGCCCCTGTCGCCCGCTCTAAGAGTATTGCCCCATCCTCATGAGCCAGCACGTTCGCTGCTCCCCGCCCGTTCCACCAGGCCATTAGCTCGCAACCTCGACGCTCACTATCATCATTCGTGAGTTTTAGGATCGCTTTTTGGTGATCTTTACGCATCATTACCGGTAAAAGCTGCGACGTATGAGTTATGACAGGAACGCCATCAGGAATAAGTCCCCAGCGACTGAGATAGTTACTGAACATGTGTTATTTCCAACATTTTTGGTTGCCGGGTAAGAACGTTTAGCGAGTTTCTTTTGCAGCAGTATAACTGTACTCTGCCAGGATAAGTGCGCGTGATGGTAAACGGAGAGCAGTTCTGAACCGAAAAACGCCTCCATAGCTAAAACGCATCGCTACCATGTTAAGTATCCGGTGAATTTTTATGAAGAAGCTGTTTGTGCAGTTTTACCTCTTGCTGTTCGTCTGCTTTCTGGTCATGACCTTATTGGTCGGGCTGGTGTACAAATTTACCGCAGAGCGCGCTGGCAGACAGTCACTTGATGATTTGATGAAAAGCTCGTTGTATCTGATGCGCAGCGAATTACGTGAAATTCCCCCACGCGACTGGGGGAAAACGCTGAAGGAGATGGATTTGAACCTCTCGTTTGATCTCCGCGTTGAGCCACTGAATAAATACCATCTGGATGCTCCGACCATGCAGCGGCTGCGCGAAGGCGATATCGTTGCACTCGACGATCAGTACACGTTTATTCAGCGTATTCCCCGCAGCCATTACGTGCTGGCCGTAGGTCCGGTTCCCTATCTCTATTTTCTGCATCAAATGCGCCTGCTGGATGTCGCGCTAATGGCGTTTATTGCCATCTCCCTCGCCTTCCCGGTGCTAATCTGGATGCGCCCACACTGGCAGGAGATGCTTAGACTGGAAGCCGCCGCGCAGCGTTTTGGAGAAGGACATCTGAGTGAGCGACTGCACTTTGACAGCGGATCCAGTTTTGAACGGCTGGGCGTGGCGTTTAATCAGATGGCGGACAATATCAATGCGCTGATCGCCAGCAAAAAGCAGCTTATCGATGGTATTGCCCATGAACTTCGTACCCCCCTGGTGCGATTACGTTACCGATTGGAGATGAGTGATAACCTCACCGAGCAAGAGTCTCAGGCTCTGAACCGCGATATTGGCCAACTGGAAGCGCTAATTGAAGAATTACTCACTTACGCCAGACTGGATCGCCCGCAGAATGAGCTAAAGCTCAGTGTACCGGACCTGCCCGTTTGGCTGGTAACCCATCTGGAAGATGTACAAAGCGTCACCCCTGAGCGTTCGGTGCGTTTGCGTCATCTTATAACCGGTGATTACGGCGCACTGGATATGCGTCTGATGGAGCGCGTACTGGATAACTTGCTAAATAATGCCCTGCGCTATTGCCAGTCTACGGTACAAGCCAGCCTGCTGCTGCACGGAAATCAGGCAACACTGGTTGTCGAAGATGATGGTCCGGGTATCGAACCCAACGCCCGCGAGCAAATTTTTGAACCGTTTGTTCGCCTTGATCCCAGCCGCGACCGCGCCACCGGTGGCTGCGGGCTGGGTTTAGCTATCGTGCACTCCATCGCGCTGGCAATGGGCGGTACTGTAGTCTGTGACGAAAGCGAGCTGGGCGGAGCCAGATTCACTTTTAGCTGGCCCGTCTGGCATAACATTCCCGAATTTTCCGCTGCCTGACCTATACAGCTCGGTGGTCAGGTGCTAAACATTGTGCTATAAAAAAGTATGTTGTAACTAAAATGGTAACCCTATGACTCGTTACGATCTCGTCGAACGACTGAACGGCACCTTTCGCCAGATGGAACAGGAACTGGCGCAACTGACTGAAAATTTGCAGCAGCGAACGCTGCTGATTGCGCGCGTGTTTTCTCTGCCAGAAGTGGCAAAAGAGGCAGAACATGCCCCGCTGGAGAGCATTGATGTTAAGCAGCATTTAGGCAAAGAGGCTGAAATGCTGGCGCTACGCCACTTCCGCCACCTGTTTATTCAGCAGCAATCTGAGAACCGCAGCAGCAAAGCGGCCGTTCGCCTGCCTGGCGTGTTGTGCTACCAGGTCAATAACAGCGCACAGACCGCACTTGAAGAGCAAATACAACGCATTAACCAGTTGAAAACAACGTTTGAACGCATTGTGACAGTGGATTCCGGGCTGGCTCCGGCAGCACGTTTCGAATGGGTACATCGACACTTACCCGGCCTGATTACGCTAAACGCTTATCGCACGCTAACCGTTGTCAGGGAACCGGCTACCCTGCGATTTGGCTGGGCGAACAAACACATCATTAAAAACCTGAAACGTGATGAGGTGCTGGAACAACTGGAAAAGAGCCTAAACTCACCACGCAGCGTACATCCCTGGACGCGTGAAGAGTGGCAGGCCAGACTGGAGCGTGAATATCAGGATATCGCTGCACTGCCACAGCAGGCCAAACTGAAGATCAAAAGACCGGTAAAAGTCCAGCCCATTGCCCGCGTTTGGTACAAAGGACAGCAAAAACAGGTGCAATATGCTTGCCCGACTCCGCTGATTGCACTGATTAATAGCGACAATGGTATGAGTGTGCCTGATATCGGTGAACTGCTGAATTACGATGCTGAAAACGTGCAGCACCGCTTTAAACCTCAGGCACAGCCGTTAAGACTCATTATCCCCCGGCTGCACCTGTATGTTGCGGATTAACGTCCTGGTCGCATGCTACCGACCATCAGTTCCGGACGTACCCAACTGTCAAACTCGGCTTCGGTAAGATACCCCAGCGCCAGGGCGGACGCTTTTAAGGTCAGTCCTTCTTTGTGGGCCTTCTTGGCAATCTCTGCGGCTTTATCGTAACCAATATGAGTATTGAGCGCGGTAACCAGCATGAGCGATTCATTGAGTAACTGATCAATTCGCTCGCGATTCGGTTCAATCCCGGTAGCACAGTGCTCGTTGAAACTTTCCATACCATCTGCCAGCAGGCGAACTGATTGCAGGAAGTTATGAATAACCATCGGACGATAGACATTCAGCTCAAAATTACCTGACGCACCACCAATATTAACCGCGACATCATTACCCATTACCTGACAACACAGCATAGTCAGCGCTTCACACTGAGTCGGATTAACTTTACCCGGCATAATAGAACTACCCGGCTCATTTTCAGGAATTGATATCTCGCCAATACCACAGCGTGGGCCGGATGCCAGCCAGCGCACATCATTAGCGATTTTCATCAGCGACGCAGCCAGTCCTTTTAGCGCCCCATGAGCATGTACCAGCGCATCGCAAGTAGCTAACGCCTCGAATTTATTCGGCGCGGTAACAAACGGTGCGGAGGTTAGCGCCGCCAGTTCATCCGCGACACGCACGGCATATTCAGGATGGGTATTCAGCCCGGTGCCGACCGCAGTACCACCCAACGCCAGTTCAGCAACGTGCGGTAAGCTGTATTCGATATGCCTCAGGTTATGTTCTAACATCGCGACCCAGCCTGAGATCTCCTGGCCCAGCGTCAGCGGCGTGGCATCCTGCAGATGGGTTCGTCCGATTTTTACGATATCAGCAAAAGCATGCGATTTTTCTCGCAGCGTGGTGGTTAACACATTCAGTTGCGGGATAAGGTGCTCACGCAGAGCCAGCAGCGCGGCAACGTGCATCGCCGTGGGAAAGACGTCGTTAGAACTTTGGCTTTTATTCACGTCGTCATTTGGATGTATTTTACGCTCCATACCCCGTACGCCGCCCAGCAATTCACTGGCCCTATTTGCCAGCACTTCGTTCATGTTCATATTGCTTTGCGTACCGGAACCGGTCTGCCAGATAGCCAGCGGAAACTCATCACGATGCTTATCCGCTAACACCTCATCCGCCGCCTGCATGATGGCGTTCGCTTTGTCTGCCGCCAACAGTCCCAAATCCTGATTAACCTTCGCAGCGGCGCGTTTAGTCAGCGCCAGTGCATGGATCAGCGAGACCGGCATTTTCTCCGTTGAGATGCGAAAATGTTCCAGCGATCGTTGGGTTTGCGCCCCCCAGAGTTTATCAGCCGGAACATCTATCGCACCCATTGAATCATTTTCGCGGCGTACCGTTACCATTACCTGCTCCTTATATTATCTATTGATTAGGTTATGTTTCGACATTGCCTACTTGCCATTGGTCTTATGAGTATTAACGAGGATAAAGCTGTCGTTTAGTGGTTCGTGCGGTAAAAAAAACCGCCCCGAAGGGCGGCTGACGTTACTTAACGCAGCGTGCGCACTGCGACGTCTGAATCTGCTGGAAGAAATCATTACCTTTGTCATCCACAAGGATAAACGCCGGGAAATCCTCCACTTCAATTTTCCAGATGGCTTCCATCCCCAGTTCCGGATATTCCACACATTCCAGACTTTTGATACTGCCCTGTGCCAGCACCGCTGCGGGACCGCCAATACTGCCCAGGTAGAAGCCGCCATGTTTATGACAGGCATCTGTGACCTGCTGACTACGGTTTCCTTTTGCCAGCATAATCATACTCCCGCCTTCGGACTGAAGCTGGTCAACATATGAGTCCATACGACCAGCAGTGGTTGGACCCAGCGAGCCAGAAGCATAACCTTCCGGCGTTTTGGCCGGGCCAGCGTAATAGATAGGGTGATCTTTTACATACTGCGGCAAACTCTCGCCGTTATCCATACGTTCTTTCAGTTTTGCATGCGCAATATCACGCCCGACAATGATCGTACCATTGAGCGACAGACGGGTGGAAACAGGATACTGCGACAACTGGGCCAGGATCTCTTTCATCGGGCGGTTAAGGTCCACACGTACGGCTTCGCCCTCGCCTGCCTGACGCAGCTCTTCCGGGATGTATTTGCCTGGGTTGTTTTCCAGCTTCTCGATCCAGATACCTTCACGGTTGATCTTGGCTTTAATATTACGATCGGCCGAACAGGAGACGCCCATTCCAACCGGGCACGATGCACCGTGACGCGGCAGACGGATCACGCGGATATCATGGGCGAAATATTTCCCGCCAAACTGCGCGCCTAACCCCAGATTCTGCGCCTCAATCAGCAACTCTTTTTCCAGTTCAACGTCGCGGAAGGCCTGTCCATGCTCGTTACCTTCAGTAGGCAACTCGTCATAATATTTCGCAGAAGCCAGCTTGACGGTTTTCAAAGTGGCTTCTGCGGAAGTTCCGCCAATCACAAACGCAATGTGGTACGGTGGACATGCTGCGGTTCCCAGCGTACGCATCTTGTCCACCAGGTAATTTTTCAATTTCCCCGGCGTTAAAAGCGCTTTGGTTTCCTGATACAGATAGGTCTTATTCGCCGAGCCACCGCCTTTGGCAATGCACAGGAATTTATACTCATCACCATCCACACTATACAGATCGATTTGCGCAGGAAGGTTAGTCCCGGTATTCACCTCGTTGTACATATCCAGCGCAGCATTTTGTGAATAGCGCAGGTTGTCTTCGATATAGGTGTTATAGACACCTCGCGCCAGCGCAGCCTCATCGCCACCTCCGGTCCAGACACGCTGACCTTTTTTACAAACGATAATGGCCGTCCCGGTGTCCTGACAGGTCGGCAAAACACCTTTTGCCGCAATATCTGAGTTGCGCAGGAATTGCAGGGCAACATATTTGTCGTTTTCGCTGGCATCCGGGTCGCGCAGAATATCAGCGACTTGCTGCTGATGCGCAGGCCGCAGCATAAACGACGCATCATGAAATGCCTGACGCGCGAGGAGAGTTAACGCTTCAGGCGCAACTTTTACGATTTCCTGCCCTTCAAATTCGGCAACGGAAACATGGTCGCTGGTCAGCAGATAGTATTCGGTATCATCCTTGTTGAGGGGAAAAGGATGTTGATAATGAAAGGGTTTGTTTGACATTGTGCTCTCACTTACAGCTCGGTCTGGTTATTCTCTGGGCAGATGTTCCGTTGCCCTGCTTCCCTGTCGCAGCTCGGGTTGTAGAAGGCGTGGCTTTTCTGCAACCGGAATTGCTCAGGGTATTAAAAGCGAGTCACCATATCCTACACAATTTTTTAACAAAAACTGAGACAAAGACGACTTTTTACATGTGCAGGTTACTTCCCCCCGGTTTTCTTGGTTTAATGGACAGAGAAATTTCAACATTGAAACAGGGCATTGATAATGCAAAAACTCATCAACTCAGTGCAGAACTACGCCTGGGGAAGTAAAACGGCGTTAACCGAACTTTATGGCATTGCCAATCCGTCAAACCAGCCGATGGCTGAACTGTGGATGGGCGCCCATCCGAAAAGCAGCTCTCAGGTTCAGAGCGCTGAGGGTCAGTTAATTTCTCTGCGTGATGCTATCGAACACGATAAATCTGCTGTGTTAGGTGATGCCGTGGCGAAGCGCTTTGGTGAATTGCCCTTCCTGTTTAAAGTGCTCTGTGCCGCACAACCTCTTTCTATTCAGGTTCACCCTAACAAACGCAACTCTGAAATTGGATTTGCTAAAGAAAACGCCGCAGGGATCCCGATGGACGCCGCGGAGCGTAATTACAAAGATCCTAACCACAAGCCTGAGCTGGTTTTTGCCCTGACGCCCTTCCTGGCCATGAATGCGTTCCGCGAGTTCTCTGACATTGTGGCATTGTTACAACCTGTCGCTGGTGCGCATCCTGCCATTGCACATTTCCTGCAGGAACCAGGCGCAGAGCGTTTGAGCCATCTTTTCGCCAGCTTGCTGAATATGCAGGGCGAAGAGAAATCCCGCGCACTGGCAGTCCTGAAATCTGCGCTTAACAGCCAACAGGGTGAACCATGGCAAACTATTCGCCTAATCGCTGACTTCTACCCTGACGATAGCGGTCTCTTCTCTCCTCTGCTGCTCAACGTGGTTAAGCTGAATCCTGGCGAAGCTATGTTTCTGTTTGCTGAAACGCCCCATGCCTACCTGCAGGGTGTGGCACTCGAGGTGATGGCTAACTCCGATAACGTTCTGCGCGCCGGACTCACGCCAAAATATATTGATATTCCTGAACTGGTCGCCAACGTTAAATTTGAAGCTAAACCGGCAAACCAACTGCTAACGACCCCAAATAAAACAGGTGGAGAGCTGGACTTCCCGATCCCGGTTGATGACTTCGCTTTCTCCCTGCATGAACTGTCAGCCGGAGAAGCGGCAATTAGCCAACAAAGCGCCGCCATCCTGTTCTGTATCGAGGGAGAGGCCGTGCTACATAAA
Source organism: Citrobacter sp. Marseille-Q3906 (assembly GCF_916618775.1). Taxonomy (NCBI): domain Bacteria; kingdom Pseudomonadati; phylum Pseudomonadota; class Gammaproteobacteria; order Enterobacterales; family Enterobacteriaceae; genus Citrobacter; species Citrobacter sp. Marseille-Q3906. The sequence continues at coordinate 1,369,362 of NZ_CAKAKA010000002.1, read as the reverse complement.
GGCGAGCAGCGACTGGTACTGAAACCGGGTGAATCGGCATTTATTAGTGCAAACGAATCACCGATTAATGTCAGCGGCGTCGGTCGTTTAGCTCGGGTTTACAACAAGCTCTAGCAAGATACTGATATTTTTAGCAACTCTTGCTAAGCTAATAGTGAGTCAAAGACATGTCACTCCTCCAGGCGCTTTCAAACGCCTGGATTTATTTTATGGATATCGAAATGAAAAAATCGCTGGTAGCTGCGGGTGTGGTAGTTGCGTTGGGTATCGTCTGGACAGGCGGCGCCTGGTACACCGGAAAGAAACTTGAAACGCATCTCGCCGAGATGGTGACGCAGGCAAATGATCAGATCAAACGCTACTCACCTGAGTCCGGTATTGAACTGAGTTATCAGAACTACCAGCGCGGCGTGTTTAACAGCCAGTTGCAACTGGTGGTGAAACCTATTGCCGGTCAGGAAAATGCCTGGCTGAAACCAGGGCAAACTATCGTTCTGAATGAATCTGTTGATCACGGCCCCTTCCCGCTGACGCAGCTTAAATCATTGAATCTTATGCCAGCCATGGCGGCAGTGAAAACAACGCTGGTGAATAACGATGTTACAAAGCCGCTATTTGACATCGCTAAAGGGGAATCTCCTTTCACCATTAATTCCCGTATTGGCTATAGCGGCGACACCCGTTCCGATCTTTCTCTCAAACCACTGAACTACGAAAAAGGCGACGAAAAAGTGGCCTTTAGCGGCGGAGAATTCCAGTTCACGGCAGACAAAGACGGGAACGCAGTCTCTGTGACAGGAGAAGCGCAGAGCGGTGTGGTGAATGCAGTCAATGAGTACAACCAGAAAGTACAAGTTACCTTTAATAACCTGACAACCGAAGGCTCCAGCAGCGTCGCCAGTTTTGGCGAACGCATTGGCGATCAAAAATTGTCTCTCGACAAGCTGTCGATTTCGGTCGAAGGTAAAGAGCTGGCCGTCCTTGAAGGCATGGGCATCGATGGTAAATCCGATCTGGTTAACGATGGTAAAACCGTCAACAGTCAGCTGGATTACACACTGAACAGCCTTAAATTGCAGGGTCAGGATTTAGGTAGCGGCAAGCTGACGCTGAAAGTGGCCCAGATTGATGGTGAGGCGTTACATCAGTTCAGTCAGCAGTATACCGCGCAAACCAAGGCGCTGATGGCGCAGATCGATGTGGTACAGAATCCTGAACTTTATCAACAAAAAGTGACAGAAGCGTTCTTTAGCGCCCTGCCAGTGCTGATGAAAGGCGAACCGGTTATCACCATTGCCCCACTAAGCTGGAAGAATGCCAAAGGTGAGACGGCCTTTAATCTGTCACTGTTCCTGAAAGATCCATCGACAAATCAGGACGAGCCGCAAACGCTGGCGCAGGAAGTTGATCGTTCAGTCAAATCACTGGACGCTAAGCTTGCTATCCCCGTAGATATGGCAACTGAGTTCATGACACAGATTGCCAAACTGGAAGGATACCAGCAGGAAGAAGCGGCAGGGCTTGCCAGGCAGCAAGTCAATGGTCTGGCGGCAATGGGTCAAATGTTCCGTGTAACTACGATGCAGGACAACACCATCGGCTCCAGTCTGCAGTATGCAAATGGTCAGGTAACTCTCAACGGCCAAAAAATGTCGCTGGATGAATTTGTTGGCATGTTTGGTATGCCGACGCTTTCAGAGCCGGATGCACCGGCGACCCCACAGCAGTAATCCTTATCTGCTATCAGCGTATGCCCGGTAACTTTGTTGATCGGGCTTTTTTATGCTTAGCACGTTACCAGTCGGGCGGAAAGCGTCATATTGCGCGAGTGACTTTCATCATGTCCAATTCGTTGCAGCACGCGTTCAGCAAGGGTGTAACCCATCTCACGCGCGGGCGTACAGGCCCAGGTAATAGGGAGATCGTCCAGCGCGTTTTCCGCCACATCGGCAAAAGCGGCCAGTGAGACCTGTTGCTCAAAGTAACGATCGACACCGATTTCGCCGCTCTGACGCCCTGCTTTCATCAGGCCAAACCATGCACCAGCCGCAATGGTTTCGTTGTAACAAACCACCGCGCTGATGGTCGGATTATGGCGTAAAAGCGCCGTAACGGTCTCAGCGGCCTGCTTCTGACTGGAAGAACACTCCAGAACCCAATCGCTATGAAATGGCAGACCAAATTTTAGCAGCGTTGCACAATACCCTCCCACGCGTTCAGCTCGGGTCAACGATGAGCTTTGTCCCCCCAACCAGGCTATCCGTTGATGCCCATGATGGATGAGATGTTCAACCAGCAGTTGTGCTGCCTGCATATTGTCAGGTCTGACGGTGTCTGCATCATCCAGGTAGCTGGCGCGGGAAGCAAATACAACGGGGATCCCTTTATCATTGGCCAGGTATCGAAGCGCATCGCTACTGCCTGCAGCACCGGCGATCACCACACCATCAACGCCTTGATTAAGTAACATTGCAAAGCGCTGCGCCAGTTGCTCACCATCCTTACCGCCATGCAATAAAAACACCATACGTCCCTGAGCTTCTAACGCTTCGGTCAACCCTGCGGTAAGTTCAGCATAAAAAGGGGTGGAGAGATCGCGAACAATCAAACCAATAACACCGCTCTGCCCACCGCGAAGTGCTGATGCTTGCCGGTTGCGTACAAAACCCAGTTGCTCTATGGCCGCATTTACCCGTTCGCCGGTTGCTGATGAGATACGCCCCTTTCCACTGAGTACCAATGAGACTGTACTGACCGAAACCCCCGCAGCCAGTGCAACATCATGGATGGTGATTTTTTTGGCTATAGCCATAAAAACGGAAAACCCCCTGATAACGTGACAGATAAAACGTTTTATCAATCGGTTATATTTATACGCCCTATTATCATTCGATAATGTGATTTATACCGCACTAAAATTAGGTAAAACGTTTTATCTTCTCGCCATCATTAGTCACCGAGCTTTACATGAGGAGTCGTTAGATGACGACGAGAACCACACCAAAAATAACGTTATGGGAATTTTTCCAACAGTTGGGCAAAACCTTTATGCTGCCCGTAGCTCTGCTCTCCTTTTGCGGGATCATGTTGGGGATCGGCAGCTCGTTAAGCAGTCATGATGTCTTAACGTTGATCCCGGCATTGGGTAATCCAGTACTACAGGCTATTTTTACCTGGATGAGTAAAGTCGGCTCTTTCGCTTTTAGCTTCCTGCCAGTGATGTTTTGTATCGCCATCCCCCTCGGTCTGGCTCGTGAAAATAAAGGCGTGGCCGCATTTGCGGGATTTGTCGGCTATGCGGTAATGAATCTCGCCGTCAACTTTTGGTTAACGGCCAAAGGGATTTTACCCACGACTGATGCGGCGATCCTGAAAGCCAACAACGTACAAAATATTCTTGGGATCCAGTCGATTGATACCGGGATCCTGGGGGCGGTAATTGCCGGGATCATCGTGTGGATGCTGCATGAACGCTTCCACAATATCCGTCTTCCTGATGCGCTGGCATTCTTTGGTGGCACCCGTTTTGTTCCTATCATCTCCTCGGTCGTGATGGGACTGGTTGGGTTGGTAATTCCACTGATATGGCCTGTTTTCGCCATGGGTATTACCGGGCTAGGCCACATCATCAATAGCGCGGGTGAATTTGGTCCGATGCTGTTTGGTACCGGTGAACGTCTGCTGTTGCCTTTTGGTCTGCATCATATTCTGGTGGCACTCATTCGTTTCACCGAAGCAGGTGGTACACAGGAAGTGTGTGGTCATAGCGTAAGCGGCGCGCTGACGATTTTCCAGGCGCAGCTGAGCTGCCCGACAACGCAGGGCTTCTCTGAAAGCGCAACTCGCTTCCTGTCGCAGGGTAAAATGCCGGCGTTCCTTGGTGGATTACCAGGAGCTGCATTAGCGATGTACCATTGCGCACGACCTGAAAATCGTCATAAAATTAAAGGGTTATTAATTTCCGGCCTCATCGCCTGCGTCATCGGTGGTACCACCGAACCTCTGGAGTTCCTGTTCCTGTTCGTAGCGCCAGTCCTGTATGTTATTCACGCTCTGTTGACCGGCCTTGGCTTCACCGTAATGGCAATTCTCGGCGTAACCATCGGCAATACTGACGGCAACCTGATTGACTTTGTGGTGTTCGGTATCCTGCACGGGCTGTCCACCAAATGGTATCTGGTCCCTGTTGTGGCGGCCATCTGGTTCGCGGTGTACTACATTATCTTCCGCTTTGCGATCACGCGATTTAATCTGAAAACACCGGGTCGTGACGTTGAAATTGCCAGCAATATCGAAAAAGTCATGGCGGGAACACCGGGTAAATCTGGCTACAACGTACCAGCTATTCTGGCAGCGCTGGGCGGTGCGGAAAATATCGTCAGTCTGGATAACTGTATTACGCGGTTGCGTTTATCAGTAAAAGATATGTCGCTTGTTAACGTCCAGGCACTGAAGGACAATCGTGCGATTGGCGTAGTACAACTTAATCAGCATAACCTTCAGGTCGTTATTGGTCCGCAGGTCCAGTCAGTCAAAGACGAAATCGCGGTTCTGATGAATACCGTACAGGCTTAAGGACAACGAAATGTTTGATTTTTCAAAGGTTGTGGACAGGCATGGCACATGGTGTACCCAGTGGGATTACGTCGCCGATCGTTTTGGCTCTGCGGATCTGCTGCCATTCACAATCTCTGACATGGATTTTACCACCGCCCCCTGCATCCTGGAGGCGCTGACAAAACGCCTTTCACACGGAGTGCTGGGCTACAGTCGCTGGAAAAATGATGAGTTTTTAGCGGCGATCAGCCACTGGTTTCTTACCCGCCACGATACCAGGATTGACCCTCAGTCTTTGGTTTACGGCCCCTCCGTCATCTATATGGTGTCAGAGCTGATCCGCCAGTGGTCGTCTGCCGGTGATGCCGTGGTTATTCATACTCCGGCTTACGATGCGTTTTATAAGGCGATTGAAGGAAACCAGCGTACGGTACTTCCTGTTGCGCTGGAGAAATGCGCAAATGGTTGGTATTGCGACATGGCAAAACTGGAGGCCGTCCTCGCGCGGGCTGAAAGCAAAATTCTTCTGCTCTGTAGTCCACAAAACCCAACGGGAAAAGTCTGGACCCGCGATGAACTGGAAACCATGGCAGAACTGTGCCAGCGCCACGGTGTAAAAGTTATTTCCGACGAGATTCATATGGATATGGTATGGGGAGAACAACCGCACATTCCATGGAGTAACGTGGCGCGAGGAAACTGGGCACTGCTCACCTCCGGCTCGAAGAGTTTTAATATTCCGGCATTAACCGGCGCTTATGGACTTATCGAGGACGCCCAAAGTCGCAATGAGTACCTCAGTACACTGAAAGGCCGTGACGGACTTTCTTCACCTGCAGTACTGGCGCTTACTGCACATATTGCCGCCTATCAGGACGGTGCAAGCTGGCTCGACGCACTGCGGGATTATCTTGCCTGTAACCTGCGCTACATCGCCCGGGAACTCAATGCCACCTTCCCTGAACTGAACTGGCAGATACCACAATCCACGTATCTGGCCTGGATTGACCTGCGCCCACTCAACATTGATGACCAGGCGTTGCAGAATGCACTTATCCAGCAGGAAAAAGTGGCGATCATGCCGGGATATACCTACGGAGAAGAAGGTCGCGGTTTTGTCCGCCTGAATGCCGGATGTCCACGTTCAAAACTTGAAAAAGGCGTTAAGGGGTTGATTAACGCAATCCGTTCAGTACGTTGATATGTTTGCGCAATGAGCCATTCATTGCGCAAACTCTTAATTTGGGCGCCGGTTTCCCGCTTTCAATTACTGTCTAATTTTTATCTATAGGGTTCTGTGAGTAAAAAGGGCTATTTATCATCTGATCGTGTATAGTGGCCCTCCACTCAAATCAGGAAGAGCCTATGTCAGATCGTAAAAATAATAAATCCCGCCGTAATTTTCTTGTCAAATGTCTTTGTCCAAACTGCACCGCACAATCAGAACACAGTCACTCTCGGGTACAAAAAGGTGCAATGTTAATTTGCCCCCATTGCAATAAATTATTCCAGTCCGACGCTAAACTCGTCGCGTAAATTGCTATTAAGGTAACTGCTGCTCAAAATTATAATGATGAAAAGCGGTTATCCATTCTATCTGCAATCCAAATAGCAAAAAACCCGCTATCAGCGGGTTTATAATTAAGTATGTATAATTCCAGTGCTTCTGCCAGTTTGTCTACTCAGGACAAAGCCGTCTTCGTTGTCGCAAAAGGCATAAGCAGGAATTATTACTCTGCCACTACGACATTAGCAGCAGCCGGGCCTTTAGCGCCATTCTCAACAGAGAACTCGACCTTCTGCCCTTCAAGCAAGGTACGGAAGTTATTCGACTGAATAGCAGAAAAATGTACGAAAACATCTTTAGAGCCATCAGCCGGAGAGATAAAACCGAAACCTTTATCAGCGTTAAACCATTTTACTAAACCAGTCATTTTATTAGACATATTAAATATTCCTTAACTTGAGCCTTTCGGCGAACAGGGGCTTTATTACAGAAACTACGTAGTGCTTAGTAGGGAGACTCAAGAAAGGGATTACTGAAAATACCTGGTGATGAGAACTGCTTTAGTAAACTACTTTGTATGCTGTCTGTCATTCAAACCGACGACGCTATTAACTCATGATGCTCTGGATTACGCAACTTTTATTTTAGCCGTCCAGATATCCTTAGTGCTAAAAAATAGTTCTGGCTTTATTTCTCCTGATACGTATAGTGCACCCCGTTATATCTATTAAGGAATTTATTTGTCTCGTAAAATGACAGGAATTGTCAAAACCTTTGACTGCAAGAGTGGCAAAGGACTCATCATCCCTTCAGATGGTCGTAAAGATGTTCAGGTTCACATTTCAGCGTTAAGCCCCCACGAATCAGAAGTACTCACTCCAGGCATACGTGTAGAGTTTTGCCGGATCAATGGTCTGAGAGGACCAACTGCCGCCAATGTCTATCTTTCATAGCACAGTATCTGATACATGCCCCTGTTCGACACATCTTTAAACGACGGATGAAGCCATATTGCTGAAACTCTCAGAAATGGCTGAGTACTGAGGGTCTCTGGGTTCCAGACTAATTTCGAATGGTAATTGCCTCGAAACTAAGGCTTCCTTGCAAGGTAAATAGCGGTAACAAAATTACGCTTCACCTTTCCTCCAAAATCCTTTTTCACTACCCTCTCTATCTCATTGAGGAATTGCGTGCGCTCCATTTCACTCAGTCGAGCAACCGGTGAAAATGTTGAAATCAATTGTCTGGTCTGTCGGGCATCCATTTCTGATTCCCATCTGAACTCATCACTAATAATCTCGGTAAACCCGGCTTTTGCCAGATCATCGAGCCTTTCTCTTTTTTGTAGTGGGTAAGGATGGCGGTGACCCGCCTTATGTGAAGGGCTGGCGCTAAGGGGGGCAAACAAGCGATATGTTCTTTGCATGAATGCATCCTCGTTATGCGGGTCGCCAAAAACAGTCCACCACATAGCAAACCATCCTCCGGAACGCAGAAGCTGGAATATCCTTTCGAGTCCGCTCACGGGTTCGATCCAGTGAAAAGAGGTGGCTGCAATCCCCAGGTCAAAGCAGCCGGGCTGTAGTAGTACGTCCTCAAAAGTGGAATTTATAATCGAGAATGAGTCCTGCGAATACCGACCCAGTCTTTCCTTTAACTTTATAGCCAGATTGTGGTCAGGTTCGATTGCACTTACCTGATATCCCATATCAAGCAGATGTTCCGTTGCTTGCCCGGTCCCAGGCCCAATCTCGAAGGCCCTCCGGCAGATTTCTGGTCCGCAATGCTCTTTAAGTAATGCAAATATATGTAACGGGTAATCAGGTCTGCCCTGCTGATATGCATTCGTATCTCTGCCAAATAAAGCCCGCCCTTCGTTAAGCGGAATGTGCTCTTGCATCATCTTTCTATCCTTCAAATTGTCTAACAATTTCGAGTGTCAGACACTCAGTCAGCAACGTTGTGCCGGATATTTTAACTCGTCGCATGTCCTTACCCAGAGCAGGGATAACCCTACCCCCAACATGAGTAAATAACTTCAACGAATAGAAAGGAATTATGAGTTTTCCACACAAAACTGAATCTGCGTTATTCGAAACGGTGATAAAACAAGCGGGTGACTACCGGAGCTGAGCAACTGTCTACCAGTGTAACTCCAGCATTCTCATATTCAGCCTGATGGATCTTCCCTATGGCAACATGCTTTACGGTGTTTCCTTGAGTCGGATGGCCAATAAGGATTGTGTGCAGATAGCCCTGCTCAACGAAAAACTGAAATGAATACCCAAATATGCTCCAATTACAAAGTGATAGTGCCATTTTTTCAAAGTTATTAGAGGATTATTATTCTGTTGTATAATACTGCGCACTTTAACTAAATGACGTGAGTGCGACCATGATTGATACTTCCCTACCCTTGACCGATGTCCATCGCCACCTTGATGGTAATATCCGCGCGCAGACAATTCTCGATCTTGGCCGTCAGTTTAATTTGACACTCCCGGCTCAGACGCTTGAAACACTGATTCCTCATGTACAGGTCACATCGACAGAACCGGACCTGGTCAGCTTTTTGTCGAAGCTTGACTGGGGTGTGAAAGTCCTGGCATCTCTGGATGCTTGTCGCCGCGTGGCATTTGAGAATATTGAAGACGCCGCGCGTAACGGTCTGCACTATGTTGAGTTGCGCTTTTCTCCGGGCTACATGGCAATGGCGCATCAACTTCCGGTAGCGGGTGTGGTTGAAGCGGTCATCGAAGGTGTACGCGAAGGCTGTAAGACTTTCGGCGTTGAAGCACGCTTAATTGGTATTATGAGTCGTACCTTCGGCGAGACTGCTTGCCTGCAGGAGCTGGAGGCATTACTGGCACATCGCGACCACATTACCGCACTGGATCTTGCCGGTGACGAACTCGGTTTTCCGGGTAGTTTATTCCTGTCACACTTCAACCGTGCGCGCGACGCGGGTTGGCACATTACTGTTCATGCAGGTGAAGCCGCTGGCCCGGAAAGCATTTGGCAAGCCATCAGAGAACTGGGTGCAGAGCGTATTGGTCACGGGGTCAAAGCGGTAGAAGATCGTGCATTAATGGATTTTCTCGCCGAGCAACGAATCGGTATTGAATCCTGCCTGACATCTAACATCCAGACCAGTACGGTCGCTTCACTGGCAGTACATCCGCTGAAAACGTTCCTTGAGCATGGTGTTCTGGCCAGTCTGAATACTGACGATCCGGCGGTTCAGGGCGTAGATATTATTCACGAATACACCATTGCGGCCCCGGCTGCTGGATTGACGCGCGAGCAAATCCGCCAGGCGCAAATCAATGGCCTGGAAATGGCATTCCTGAGTGATGAAGAAAAGCGGGCTCTGCGCCAGAAAGTGGCAACAGCGTAACCGTGTGATGCGTTAATGCATGATGGCATTAACGCATCAACCGCCTGCAATTAGATAATTGCAGGCGGTTGATAAACTCGATCAGGCAAGGCACAGCGTGGAGCGGTGTTTAGCCGACTCAATACCAAGCTCAATCAATTCCATAATTTGAATTGCCTGTCTGGCCGGAACCGGATTCTCACCGTTTCCATTTAGCGCATCTCGGATGCCCGCATAGTAAGCGGGATAATTACCCGGTATGGTAAGCAGGGTTTCTTCAACGCGTTCTTCGCCTTCAACCCGCGTCAGTACGCCATCTCGCATGTCGTAGCCCCAGTCTTCCTGCGGCAAACGTTCGCCATTTTTCAGACGTTCTTCCTGAGGATCAAGACCATACTTTACATAGCTCCCGCGCGATCCGTGAACGATGTAGCGTGCAGATTCAGCAGCAGCCAGCATTGTGCCGTGCAAAATCACCCGACGCTGCGGATAAGTCAAAATAGCATGGAAATAATCTGTCGATTGCGCGCCGGGACGAAGCTGAGCCAGATCAACCGTCAGACTGACAGGCAAGCCGAACAGGTTGATCGCCTGATCCAGAAGATGAGGTGCCAGATCGTACCAGATACCACTTCCAGGCCCCCCCTGTTCGCGCCAGCGGTCTCGGACCTGGGGACGGAAACGATCGAAGTGGGATTCAAAATAAGCCACTTCGCCCAAAACACCATCTGCCAGCAGAGCTTTCAGCGTCAGAAAATCACTGTCCCAACGACGATTATGGAACACAGAAAGCACTCGTCCCAGACTGCGCGCCAGCATATCCAGCTCACGAGCTTGTGACAGTGTCACGGTAAAAGGTTTATCAACAACCACATGTTTCCCGGCTTCCAGCGCGGCTTTTGCTAACGGGAAATGGGTGTCATTCGGCGTGGGGATAACAATTAAGTCAATGCTGGGATCATCAAACAAATGCCGTGGCTCAGACACAACCGCCACCGAAGGCCAATCCGCTTTAACTTTTGCTTCGTCACTACTGGACACCGCCGCCAGTTCAAGACCCGGTGTACCGACTATCAGGGGGGCATGGAAGGTTTTACTGGCATAACCGTAGCCGATTAGCCCAACGCGGATGTTGTCACTCATGTCATTGCCTCTCATTTCAGGTCCGATCTATTTCACACCATACATAGCAACGTCACAACCGTTTAATAACCTCTACACGATAATGGTTGTTACTTAACTTAAGTCAAACATATGTCACTTAGAGTAAATTTGCTGCGAAAAAGTCAGAGAAATCGTTCCCAATGCTCTTGCCGTATTATTTATTGATTAGTAACATTTGTGCCTTGTGTTTAAGGATAAATCAAAGCAAATGTCGTCAGTAATGAATCGTCTTATTGAATTAACTGGTTGGATTGTTCTCGCGGTCTCTGTCATCCTGCTGGGTGTTGCCAATCATATTGATAACTATCAGCCGCCGGAACCAACAGCAACCTCAGTGCAGAAAAAATAAGCCTCACCAATTCTTTATAGCCCAGCACTGTCCGCAGTGACTGCTGGGTTTAGCTGCAAAAGATGAAATTTTGTCAGAAAAAGCGAATTATGGCGCTTCCGCCCCTGGGCATATTGCCTGCGATTGCGAAGCGCGTTACCCTTTCCCCTGGTGCAGACAGCATCTGCTTTTCTACCGATATGAATAATCTTATTTTTGTATTTGCACACTGGTTCGCTTTTATCTGTGCAACATTGTTTATTTCTTAATATTCACTACTCCGTTGGTATTATTTTATTAATATGGATCTCCGTTTATGACTGTTCAGGACTACTTATTAAAATTCCGCAAAATCAGTTCACTCGAAAGTCTGGAAAAACTGTTCGATCATCTTAACTACACGCTGACCGACGATCGGGACATTATCAATATGTATCGTGCTGCAGACCACCGCCGCGCGGAGCTTATCTCCGGAGGACGCCTGTTTGATGTAGGCCAGGTGCCAAAGTCAGTCTGGCATTACGTGCAATAAACAAGAAGTAGCGCTCAACGTTAAAAGCTTTATAATAATTGCCCCAAAATGAACGGCACGTCTGTTCATACGCGTAAACCTGGAGAAGAGATGACTACGACACCGGCACAACGTATCGGAGGCTGGCTACTTGGGCCACTGGCCTGGCTGTTAGTTGCGTTGTTGAGCGCTTCGCTGGCGTTATTGCTTTATCTCACTGCGCTGGCAACGCCGCACACATTCAAAATGCTCGGTGAACAAAGCCCGATGAATCTGTTCTTGTGGGGTATTTCCTTTATTACAGCTATCGCCATGTGGTACTACACGCTGTGGCTGACCATCGCGTTTTTCAAACGCAGACAGTGCGTTCCTAAGCATTACATTATATGGCTGCTAATTTCCGTGTTGCTGGCGATTAAAGCGTTTGCGTTTTCACCAGTCCCGGACGCTTTTGCCGTACGCCAGCTATTGTTCCCTTTGTTAGCTGCTGCACTGCTGGTGCCCTATTTCAAACGCTCGCAACGCGTTAAGACAACGTTTGTGAACCCGTAATAACCCTACAGTTAACCTGTTGTCGCCTGTTGTAGATTGACAGATAATAGGCGGCTTTTTTATTTCAGGCCGAAAAATGACTGATTACCTGCTGCTGTTTGTCGGAACTGTACTGGTCAATAACTTTGTACTGGTCAAGTTTCTGGGGCTTTGCCCCTTTATGGGTGTTTCCAAAAAACTGGAAACCGCAATGGGTATGGGCCTCGCCACGACTTTTGTCATGACGCTGGCATCTATTTGCGCATGGTTGATTGACACCTGGATCCTCATCCCGCTCGATCTCATTTATTTGCGCACGCTGGCCTTTATCCTGGTCATCGCTGTGGTCGTGCAATTTACCGAAATGGTGGTGCGCAAAACCAGCCCTGCGCTGTACCGTCTGCTGGGGATCTTCTTACCGCTGATCACCACAAACTGTGCGGTACTGGGCGTCGCATTGCTGAACATCAATCTTGGTCATAATTTTTTACAGTCGGCGCTGTACGGATTTTCCGCTGCTGTCGGCTTCTCACTGGTGATGGTACTGTTTGCTGCGATTCGCGAACGCCTCGCCGTGGCAGACGTCCCTGCCCCTTTTCGCGGTAATGCGATTGCGCTAATTACCGCCGGTTTAATGTCATTGGCCTTTATGGGCTTTAGTGGTTTGGTGAAGTTGTAATGAATGCTATCTGGATTGCCGTTGCCGCAGTGAGTCTGCTGGGTCTGGCGTTCGGCGCTATTTTGGGTTACGCCTCTCGTCGTTTTGCCGTAGAGGACGATCCAGTCGTGGAGAAAATCGATGAAATTCTCCCGCAAAGCCAGTGTGGACAGTGCGGTTATCCGGGCTGCCGCCCTTATGCTGAAGCCATAGGCTGCCAGGGTGAAAAAATTAACCGCTGCGCGCCTGGCGGTGAAGCGGTGATGTTGAAAATTGCTACTCTGCTTAACGTCGATCCGCAACCTATTGATGGCGAAGAGCAGGACCTTACGCCCGTGCGCATGCTGGCAGTCATTGATGAAAATAATTGTATTGGCTGCACAAAGTGTATTCAGGCCTGTCCGGTCGATGCCATCGTGGGCGCGACGCGCGCCATGCACACGGTGATGAGCGATCTCTGCACGGGGTGTAATCTGTGTGTTGATCCGTGTCCGACCCAATGTATCGAATTACGTCCAGTCGCCGAAACACCTGATAGCTGGAAGTGGGATTTGAACACTATCCCCGTGCGCATCATTCCCGTGGAACAACATGTTTAATCTATTCTCTGCATTCAGAAAAAACAAAATTTGGGACTTCGATGGCGGCATACATCCACCGGAGATGAAAACCCAGTCAAATGGTACTCCGCTGCGACAGGTTCCGCTGGCGCCGCGTTTTATCATTCCGCTGAAGCAGCATATTGGTGCTGAAGGTGAGCTGTGCGTAAACGTGGGTGATCACGTTCTGCGCGGCCAGGCGCTGACCCGCGGGCGTGGCAGAATGCTGCCGGTTCATGCTCCGACCTCGGGCACGATTACCGCCATCGCCCCTCACTCCACTGCGCATCCTTCGGCATTAGCCGAGCTGAGTGTCATCATTGATGCGGATGGAGAAGATCGCTGGATTGAACGCGATTGTTGGGCAGATTATCGCTCCCACAGCCGGGAAGAGTTAATTGCACGTATTCACCAATACGGTGTAGCCGGATTAGGTGGTGCAGGTTTTCCAACCGGCGTCAAACTGCAGGGCGGCGGTGATAAAATTGAAACGCTAATCATCAATGCCGCTGAATGTGAACCTTACATTACGGCTGATGACCGTTTAATGCAGGATTGTGCGGCCCAGGTCGTCGAAGGCATCCGTATACTCGCGCATATTTTGCAGCCACGCGAAATATTACTCGGGATTGAGGATAACAAACCGCAGGCAATTTCAATGCTGCGTGCGGTGCTGGCAGACTCGCACGATATAAGCTTATGCGTCATTCCCACTAAATACCCTTCCGGCGGGGCCAAGCAATTGACCCAAATACTGACCGGGAAACAAGTTCCGCACGGTGGACGCTCCTCGGATATCGGTGTACTGATGCAAAACGTCGGTACTGCCTATGCGATTAAACGCGCCGTGATAGACGGAGAACCAATCACCGAGCGTGTTGTTACGTTGACAGGTGAAGCCGTCAGCCGTCCGGGTAACGTCTGGGCACGGTTAGGCACCCCTGTTCGTCATCTGCTGAATGACGCCGGTTTTTGCCCTTCTGCTGAACAGATGGTGATTATGGGTGGCCCACTGATGGGCTTCACCCTTCCCTGGCTTGATGTTCCCATCGTTAAGATCACTAACTGTCTTCTCGCGCCATCTGTCAGTGAAATGGGTGAACCGCAGGAAGAGAAAGGCTGCATTCGTTGTAGCGCCTGTGCCGATGCCTGCCCGGCGGATCTTCTGCCTCAGCAACTTTACTGGTTCAGTAAAGGACAACAGCACGATAAGGCAACCAGTCACAATATCGCTGACTGCATTGAATGCGGAGCCTGTGCCTGGGTTTGTCCAAGCAATATTCCGCTGGTGCAATATTTCCGCCAGGAAAAAGCTGAGCTTTATGCCATTAGTCAGGAAGAAAAACGCGCCGCTGAAGCAAAAGCACGCTTTGAAGCCAGACAAGCGCGACTGGAACGTGAAAAAGCGGCTCGTCTTGAACGCCACAAAAGCGCGGCGGTACAACCTGCCGCAAAAGATCATGATGCCATTGCCGCCGCACTTGCCCGCGTAAAAGAAAAGCAGGCGCAGGCAATGCAGCCGGTGGTGATCAAGGCTGGCGAAAAACCCGACAACAGCGCCGCCATTGCCGCCCGTGAGGCGCGCAAAGCACAGGCACGAGCTAAACAGGCGGAAAACTCACTGTCTGAAGAGAGCGGTACGGCGACTGATCCGCGCAAAGCTGCCGTCGAAGCCGCGATTGCCCGGGCTAAAGCACGCAAACTTGAACAGCAGACGGACGCTGAAACGGCCGAACCGGTAGATCCGCGCAAAGCTGCTGTCGAAGCCGCGATTGCCCGGGCTAAAGCACGCAAACTTGAACAGCAGACGGACGCTGAAACGGCCGAACCGGTAGATCAGCGCAAAGCCGCTGTCGAAGCCGCGATTGCCCGGGCTAAAGCACGCAAACTTGAGCAGCAGACCGTCGCTGAAACGGCCGAACCGGTAGATCCACGCAAAGCCGCTGTCGCGGCCGCTATTGCACGCGCGCAGGCTAAAAAAGCCGCACAGCAGCAGGTTGTTAACGAGGAATAAATGGTATTCAGAATAGCAAGCTCCCCTTATACCCATAATCAGCGCCAGACATCACGCATTATGCTGCTGGTGTTAATTGCCGCATTACCGGGTATTGCCGCTCAGTTATGGTTCTTTGGTTGGGGAACGTTATTGCAGATAGTTCTCGCCTCTGCCAGCGCTATCGCCGCCGAAGCCAGCGTGCTAAAACTGCGTAAACAGCCCGTCGTCGCAATCCTGAAAGACAACTCCGCGTTGCTGACAGGATTGCTGCTTGCCGTCAGTATTCCGCCGCTTGCTCCATGGTGGATGGTGGTATTAGGTACTGTATTCGCGGTCATCATTGCCAAACAATTGTATGGCGGTCTCGGGCAGAATCCATTTAACCCCGCAATGATAGGCTATGTCGTCCTGCTTATTTCATTCCCGGTGCAGATGACCAGCTGGTTGCCACCGCATGAAATTGCGGCTACGGTGCCGGGTTTCTTTGATGCCCTGAACGTAATCTTTACCGGACATACCGTGGGCGGCAGTGATATGAACGCTCTACGCATGGGGATCGATGGCATCAGTCAGGCCACACCGCTGGATACGTTCAAAACATCGTTACACGCAGGACACTCCGTTGAACAAGTCATGCAGTATCCTATTTACAGCGGAATGCTCGCAGGCGCTGGCTGGCAGTGGGTGAACCTGGCCTGGCTGGCTGGCGGTGTAGTGTTATTGTGGCAAAAAGCAATTCGCTGGCATATCCCGGTCAGTTTTCTGCTATCGCTCGCCATCTGTGCGACGTTAGGCTGGTTTTTCTCCCCGGATTCACTGGCTTCACCACAGTTGCACCTGCTCTCAGGTGCAACTATGCTCGGCGCATTCTTTATTCTTACCGATCCCGTTACGGCATCAACAACTAACCGTGGTCGCCTGATTTTTGGCGCGCTTGCAGGTCTGTTAGTGTGGCTGATTCGCAGTTTTGGTGGGTATCCGGATGGCGTGGCCTTTGCCGTATTGCTGGCAAATATCACTGTTCCCCTGATTGATTATTACACCCGCCCTCGCGTGTACGGACATCGCTAAGGACAACATATGCTGAAAACGATTCGTAAACACGGTATCACTCTGGCACTGTTTGCTGCGGGCTCTACGGGGTTAACGGCAGCCATTAATCAGTTAACCAAGTCCACCATTGATGAACAGGCCGCACTGCAGCAAAAGGCGCTGTTCGATCAGGTTTTGCCTGGCGATCGCTACAATAATAATCTGCCTGAAAGCTGCTATCTGGTTAATGCACCGGCGTTGGGTAAAGGATCACACCACGTTTATATTGCCCGTCAGGATGACCGTCCGGTAGCGGCAATTCTGGAAGCTACCGCACCTGATGGATACTCTGGCGCTATTCAGTTGCTGGTCGGCGTCGATTTCAATGGTACCGTACTGGGTTCGCGCGTAACGGAACATCATGAAACGCCGGGGCTGGGTGATAAAATAGAGCTGCGTCTGTCCGACTGGATAACCCATTTTAGTGGCAAAAAAATCAGCACTGAAAATGACCCACACTGGGCGGTTAAAAAAGACGGTGGTGACTTTGACCAGTTCACTGGCGCGACCATCACCCCGCGTGCGGTAGTTAATGCAGTTAAACGCGCTGGTCTGTACGCGCAAACGCTGCCTGCGCAGCTTCCTCAACTTACCGCCTGTGGAGAATAAACCATGAGCGAAATTAAAGACGTCATTGTTCAGGGGCTATGGAAAAATAACTCCGCCCTGGTGCAGTTACTCGGCATGTGCCCACTGTTAGCGGTGACCTCTACCGCCACCAACGCCCTGGGTCTGGGGCTTGCTACAACACTGGTACTGACGCTGACTAACCTGACTATCTCAGCCCTGCGTCGCTGGACACCGCCTGAAATTCGTATCCCGATTTATGTCATGATCATCGCCTCAGTGGTGAGTGCGGTGCAGATGCTTATCAACGCATATGCCTTTGGTTTGTATCAGTCCCTGGGGATCTTCATTCCCTTAATTGTGACCAACTGTATTGTGGTTGGCCGTGCAGAAGCGTTTGCCGCTAAAAAAGGCCCCGCTTTATCCGCGCTCGATGGTTTTTCCATCGGCATGGGAGCAACCGGCGCGATGTTTGTCCTCGGATCACTGCGTGAAATCATTGGTAACGGGACATTGTTTGATGGCGCAGACGGCCTGCTGGGTAGCTGGGCCAAAGCGCTGCGCGTCGAGATTTTCCATACGGATACGCCGTTCCTGTTGGCCATGCTACCGCCGGGAGCGTTCATTGGTCTGGGACTGATGCTGGCGGTTAAATATCTTATTGATGAAAGAATGAAAAAGCGTCGTGCTGAGGCTGCAGTGACGGACAGTCCGGCAGGCGAGACAGGGAATGTGTAATGAACAAAGCGAAACGGCTGGAAATACTCACACGTCTGCGTGACAACAACCCGCATCCAACAACCGAGCTCAATTTTACCTCGCCGTTTGAGTTGCTGATTTCCGTTTTACTGTCGGCGCAGGCCACCGATGTCAGCGTCAATAAAGCCACTGCAAAGCTCTATCCCGTCGCCAATACCCCTGCCGCGATGCTGGATCTCGGTGTCGAAGGGGTTAAGTCGTATATTAAAACGATAGGCTTGTTTAACAGCAAAGCAGAAAACGTAATTAAAACCTGCCGTATTCTGCTGGAACAACATCATGGCGAAGTACCTGAAGATCGGGCTGCACTGGAAGCACTGCCCGGTGTCGGGCGCAAGACAGCGAATGTGGTGCTAAACACC
The DNA here is from genome assembly GCF_916618775.1 of Citrobacter sp. Marseille-Q3906. Taxonomy (NCBI): domain Bacteria; kingdom Pseudomonadati; phylum Pseudomonadota; class Gammaproteobacteria; order Enterobacterales; family Enterobacteriaceae; genus Citrobacter; species Citrobacter sp. Marseille-Q3906. The sequence goes on along the minus strand of NZ_CAKAKA010000002.1, from coordinate 1,351,355 downwards.
GCCTTTGGTTGGCCTACCATAGCCGTCGACACCCATATTTTTCGAGTGTGTAATCGAACGCAATTCGCACCGGGTAAAAACGTTGAGCAGGTAGAAGAAAAACTGCTGAAAGTTGTTCCCAGTGAATTTAAAGTCGATTGCCATCACTGGTTAATTCTTCATGGTCGCTACACCTGCATTGCCAGGAAACCACGTTGTGGCTCTTGTATCATCGAAGACCTCTGCGAATTCAAAGAGAAAGTCGATATCTGATAATTTTGTGGGCAAGGCCATTGCCCACTTCCATAACTATTAGTTATGCACTTCTTAATCTCTCATTTCCCGTCAATGATGCCATAGTCGCGGGCATATCTGATGTAATATTCTTGTGAATTAACACCTGAGCAGGTTAATCGTTTTTTTAGTAATAGAAATTTCTATCCATCCGTGATCAAGATCACCCTGATAACACAATGTAAAATATTTTTTATTTTGTAGTTAAAATGACAAGCAAATGACCTGACCCCGTCAATTCGATACAAAACATTACACTGGCTATTTTTAAGATAATGGCCTATATCACTGGATTCAACCTTGAATAGCAGAACATATCGCCACATTGCGGTTTCCGCCCCTATCTGACAGTGTAAAAATCTGCCATTTTTCAATTGAAGAAATTTAACGCTAGATAACATTTATTAGCCTGGATGATTTCACCAGTTCAGATATATGTAACAGATTATTACAAACCCCTTGTCTGAATGGTCAAGATAGTGAACATTACTTGCCGTTTCCCCTCCCACTATAACAATCGGACGGATGAACTTGACTCATCACGTACCTGAACACCCCCGTTGATATGGGATGTAAAAAAAGAGGTAAAAGTGTCTACTGCAAACAATAAACCAACTGAAAGCGTCAGTTTAAACGCCTTCAAACAACCAAAAGCGTTCTATCTCATTTTCTCGATTGAGCTGTGGGAACGTTTTGGCTATTACGGCCTGCAAGGAATTATGGCCGTCTACCTGGTGAAGCAACTGGGTATGTCAGAAGCGGATTCCATCACCCTTTTCTCATCCTTTAGCGCCCTGGTTTATGGTCTTGTTGCCATTGGCGGCTGGTTAGGTGACAAGGTTCTGGGAACGAAGCGTGTCATCATGCTGGGTGCTATTGTCCTGGCCATCGGTTATGCACTGGTTGCATGGTCTGGTCACGACGCGGGTATCGTTTATATGGGCATGGCGGCCATCGCGGTCGGTAACGGTCTGTTCAAAGCAAACCCATCATCCCTGCTGTCTACCTGCTATGCAAAAGATGACCCGCGTCTTGATGGTGCATTTACCATGTACTATATGTCCGTCAACATCGGTTCATTCTTCTCTATGCTGGCAACTCCGTGGCTGGCTGCACGTTACGGCTGGAGCACCGCGTTCGCACTGAGCGTCGTTGGTATGCTGATCACCGTCGTGAACTTCGCATTCTGCCAGCGTTGGGTCAAACAGTACGGTTCTAAACCTGACTTCGAGCCAATTAACTACCGTAACCTGCTGCTGACAATTGGTGGCGTTGTAGTTCTGATCGCTATCGCGACATGGCTGCTGCACAACCAGGGTATCGCACGTATGGTTCTGGGCGTTATCGCTATGGGCATCGTGGTTATCTTCGGTAAAGAAGCGTTCTCCATGCACGGTGCTGCACGTCGTAAAATGATCGTCGCTTTTATTCTGATGCTGGAAGCGATTATCTTCTTCGTGCTTTACAGCCAGATGCCTACGTCACTGAACTTCTTTGCGATTCGTAACGTTGAACACTCTATTCTGGGCATCGCTTTCGAACCTGAGCAGTACCAGGCACTGAACCCATTCTGGATCATCATTGGCAGCCCAATCCTTGCCGCCATCTATAACAAGATGGGTGACACCCTGCCGATGCCAACCAAGTTTGCTATTGGTATGGTGCTGTGTTCTGGCGCGTTCCTGATCCTGCCGCTGGGTGCGAAATTCGCAACTGATGCGGGCATCGTTTCCGTTAACTGGCTGATCATCTGCTACGGTCTGCAAAGTATCGGTGAACTGATGATCTCTGGTCTGGGTCTGGCGATGGTTGCACAGCTGGTTCCGCAGCGCCTGATGGGCTTTATCATGGGTAGCTGGTTCCTGACTACCGCAGGCGCCAACATTATTGGTGGCTACGTTGCTAACATGATGGCAGTTCCAGAAAACGTTACTGACCCGCTGATGTCTCTTGAAGTATACGGACGTGTGTTCCTGCAGATTGGTATTGCTACAGCGGTTATTGCTGTTCTGATGCTGCTGACAGCACCGAAACTGAACCGTATGACTCAGGACGACGATGTAAGCGAGAAAGCCTCTAAGGCCGCAACAGCGTAATTCTCAGGGAAACTTATCTTAAGGCCGCTAACTTTATGTTAGCGGCTTTTTTTTTGTCTGAGGTAGCACTACCATACGATATACCTCAGCCAAAAGGAGTTACCGATGAAACTGTTCTACAAACCGGGCGCTTGTTCTCTTGCTTCCCACATCACACTGCGTGAGAGTGGTAAAGATTTCACGCTGGATGGTGTTGATCTGATGAAGAAACGTCTGGAAAACGGCGACGATTTTTTCGCGGTAAACCCAAAAGGACAAGTTCCCGCGCTGCTGCTTGATGACGGAACGCTACTGACCGAAGGCGTTGCCATCATGCAGTACCTGGCCGACTCTGTACCAGACCGTCAGCTCCTTGCCCCCACCAGCAGCCTCTCCCGCTACAAAACAATCGAGTGGCTTAACTTTATTGCTACAGAGCTGCATAAAGGCTTTACCCCTCTGTTTCGCCCCGATACACCAGAAGAGTACAAACCAACCGTTCGTGCTCTGCTGGAGAAAAAAATGCAATATGTAAATGAGTCATTAAAAGACAATCCGTGGATCTGCGGTCAACGTTTCAGCATTGCGGATGCCTATCTGTTCACCGTGCTGCGCTGGGCATATGCAGTGAAATTGAATATGGAAGGATTCAGCCATATCGAAGCGTATATGGCGCGTATGGCGGAGCGTCCGGCAGTGACTGCGGCGCTAAAAGCTGAAGGGTTAAACTAACTGTTTAGTGCCGGATAGCGCTAACGCTTATCCGGCATTTATTACAACTGCGTTGCGCTAAAGTAGTGTTCCGGTTTAGCGATACGATCCTGAGCGGCAACAACCTGCAGCTCATACTCCTGCATCTCTTTGGTCGCGATCATAATTTCGTACACCGCCGCAGTCACATGTTCCAGCGCCTGTTGTAAAGACGCGCCCTGTAACAGCTTCACCAGCAGTAAACCGCTGGTAACATCACCAACGCCAACAGGCTGACGAGTACCAAAATCCACTAATGGCCGACTGATATGCCACGCTTGTTCAGCAGTCACCAGTAGCATCTCAAAACGATCCGTGCTGATACCCGCGCGAGCAAGGTGCTTAACCAACACAATTTCCGGACCCTGAGCAATCAGTTCACGAGCCGCTATCACTGCCTCATTCACATTGTTAACTGCGTGCTCACACAAGATTTCGAGTTCGACCAAATTGGGTGCGATAATATCGCTGGCCGGTAGCGCATGGCGTACATGAAATTCGGCAACACCCGGCGCAACAATACATCCTTTTTCTGGATGGCCCATTACCGGGTCGCAGAAATATTTCGCTTGTGGATTGGCTGCTTTAACTTTGCGCACAATGCCCAGAATATGCTCGCCCTGCTCTGCAGACCCCAGATATCCGCTTAGAACTGCGTCGCACTGCTGGAGTTTATCGATATCAGCAATACCCTGGACGATTTCAGTCAGGTGACTGGGCGGCATGACACAGCCTGTCCATTTACCGTACTGCGTGTGGTTGGAAAACTGAACGGTGTTAAGTGGCCAGACATTCGCGCCAAGACGACGCATCGGAAATTCTGCTGCACTATTGCCCGCATGGCCAAAAACAACGTGGGACTGGATGGCGAGGATATTCTTCATTTAACTTACCACAACCCTAGAATAATAAAGGGGCGTAGTTTCCCACGCCCCCGCTGACTTTTACTTACTTCCAGCAAATCAGGCAATAGTTCTTTTTGCCACGGCGCAGTAAGGTGTAGCGACCGAACAAAATATCACTCTCCTGGAAGAAATATTCCGGGTCAGATTGTTTCTCACCGTTGATAGTGACCGCGTTAGACGCAATAGTCTTACGCGCCTGGCCGCGAGAGGGTTGCAGTTCGGAATCAACCAGTGCCTGCATCAGATCGGCACCTTTTTCCATCTCAATCATCGGTACGCCATCCTGTGCCAGCTGTTCGAAATCAGCTTCGCTCAGGGAGCCCAGATCACCGTTGAACAGGCTTTCGGTAATGCGTTTTGCCGCCACCAGCCCTTCTTCACCATGAACCAGACGTGTCACTTGTTCAGCCAGAACATACTGAGCACGAGGCGCTTTGCCGCTGTTCTTATCTTCTTCTTCCAGAGCGTTGATCTCTTCAATGTCCATAAAGGTGAAGAATTTAAGGAAGCGATACACATCAGCATCAGCGGTGTTAATCCAGAACTGGTAGAACTTATACGGACTGGTTTTTTTCGGATCCAGCCATACTGCGCCACCTTCTGTTTTACCGAATTTGGTACCGTCTGCTTTGGTGATCAGCGGAACAGTCAGGCCAAACACCTGGTTCTGATGCAGGCGGCGAGTCAGGTCGATACCAGAGGTAATGTTACCCCACTGGTCAGAACCACCGATTTGCAACGCAACGCCGTGCAGTTTGTTCAGGCAAGCGAAGTCGTAACCCTGCAACAGGTTGTATGAAAACTCGGTAAAAGAGATCCCCTGATCGTCACGGTTAAGACGCTGCTTCACCGCTTCTTTGTTGATCATCTGGTTAACGGAGAAGTGTTTGCCGATATCACGCAGGAAAGTCAGTACGTTCATACCGCCAAACCAGTCGTAGTTGTTCGCAGCAATCGCAGAGTTGTCGCCACAGTCGAAATCGAGGAACGGCGCAACCTGTTTGCGGATCTTATCCACCCACTCCTGCACGGTGTCTTCGGTGTTCAGTTTACGCTCGGCGGCTTTAAAGCTCGGGTCACCAATCAGCCCCGTTGCACCACCTACCAGTGCGACAGGCTTATGGCCCGCCTGCTGGAAGCGTTTCAGGCATAACAATGGAACCAGATGCCCCAAATGCAAGCTGTCAGCGGTAGGATCGAAGCCGCAATAGAGCGCGATCGGGCCTTGCGCCAGTCGCTCTGCTAACGCTTCCTCGTCCGTCACCTGGGCCACCAGCCCCCGCTCTTGCAATTGTTTAATCAAGTTACTGCTTGCCATCAAAATCTCCATGTATAAAACGACTGCACCTTTGCCGGTACACGACTTTTCGCCTGATGCGAAAGAGACATAGAATAAAGCGCCGGATTCATCAGTACCAGCGCTTAAAACAAGAATTTTGCATCTTTACGGAGCGAGGCGATCAATTTTCCACGCGTTATCTTCACGTTGGTATAAAAAACGATCGTGTAGACGGTTTTCACCGCCCTGCCAGAACTCCATTTGTTCAATACTCACGCGAAAACCGCCCCAGAAGCTAGGTAACGGAACTTCTCCTTGCTGAAACTTCTGCTTCAGCTCAAGAAATTTACTTTCAAGAATACCGCGTGCGGAGATCCGACTTGACTGTTTAGAGACCCAGGCACCAATCTGGCTGTCGCGTGGGCGGCTATGGAAATACTTCACCACCTCAAGCGTGGAAAGACGTTCAGCCTTACCGATAACCATGACCTGCCGTTCCAGCGTATGCCAGGGGAATAAAAGGCTGATGCGGGGATTATTCTCAATCTGATGCGCCTTGCGGCTGCCCATGTTGGTATAAAAAACCAGCCCTTTGTCATCATAATGTTTGAGCAACACGATACGCTGGTAGGGTTGACCATTTTCATCGACGGTTGCGACAACCATCGCAGTAGGATCCGCCAGTTTGGCGTCACAGGCTTGCCCCAGCCAACGCTCAAAAAGCGCAAGGGGTTCGGCGGGAAGATCGCGGCGGCGAAGACCGCCTTTCGTGTATTCACGGCGCAGATGCGCGATTTGCTGCAATTCGTCGTTATCAGACATGATGTTGGGCTACGGATTGTCAGTGGGTGACGCTATTGTGCGCCGCCCAGGTGAAAATCTCAACGCTTCGGGTTCTGTAACTGACAGTTATTTAACACAACTCTGTCGCGTTTATAGACCGTTGCATTGTCTCCTTTAGACCAGAAGACGTAGATGCCGTCCGTGTAACGCGCACCGGATGCCGACACACCCTGTTTGAGTTTCACTAACTGATTATCGTAAACAAAGCTCGCAACTTGTTGAGTATTGTTCAACTTCACAGTAAGCGGTTTTTCATCACAGCGGTATTCGAGTGTATCCGTTTGCATGCGCTCGACAAATTGATTGTAAACACTACAACCGCTAAGCAGTACGGGCAGACAGACAATTAACAGTTTTTTCATAGCCATATCCTGAAGACTTTCCTGGTCCCGGAGGGCAATGACACCCTCCCTAACTTCCCTAGTTTACCGGCATACAGGCGAGGATAATTTCAGTTAACTCTGAGATCGTGGGTTTGCAGGGAAAATCGCCCCTAAAACACTGGACTCTGCCGCACCGGTCACCGAAGGCAAATTACCCGGTAATCCAGCCAAGGTACGCCACGCCAGCCAGGCAAAGGCTAACGCTTCCATATCATCACCGCTAATGCCTGCCTCATCCGTTGATGTTACTTCTGTACCCGGCAACAACGCCGCCAGACGCATCATCAGAAGCGGATTACGGCTTCCGCCGCCACAAACCATCAGTCGCTCACAACCACCGCTCAGCAAGACTTGCTCTGAAATGGTCACCGCCGTCAGTTCGGCAAGCGTCGCCTGCACATCGCGCGGGTTAATCCCCGGAAACTGCGCCAGGTGACGTTCTATCCAGCCATAATTGAAATACTCGCGACCAGTGCTTTTTGGCGCGGGTGCAGAAAAATAGGGGTCGCTAAGCATATTTTGCAGCAGAGGAATAATCACCGTTCCTTCGCTGGCCCACTGCGCATCTTTGTCGTAAGGTCGACCGCATTTGCGCCAGATCCAAGCATCCATCAGCATATTGCCCGGTCCGGTGTCATATCCTCTTACAGGTTTTTCAGGTATGAGCAGTGACAAATTGGCAATCCCACCGATATTCAGCACCATCCGGCGTTCCGTCGGATGCGCCAGCAAAGCCTGATGGAAAGCAGGAACCAGCGGCGCCCCCTGCCCACCCAGCGCAATATCACGCCGGCGAAAATCCCCGACCACAGTGATCCCCGTATGCGCCACAATTTGATTGTTATCACCAATTTGCAGCGTATGAGGCGCGGCGCCTGTAGGTTCATGCCATACAGTTTGTCCGTGACAACCAATAGCAACGATATCCTGCGGCTTTAATTTTTGCTGCGACAGGAGCGCATTCACCGCCTCAGCGAACAAACGTCCCAGTTGGGTGTCCAACTGACCAAACTGAGAAAGCGTGAGTTGTTGCCCCTGGCAAATGTCCAGAATGGCTTGTTTCAAATGGATGGGGATGGGCCAGGTAAGACTCGCCTGTTGCGCAACCATCGTTTCATCTATTGCCGCCAGCACAACATCAACACCATCAAGGCTGGTTCCAGACATAACACCGATAAAACGGCCCGATTTCATATGTCATCCTTTTAAGCATGTTAGCCTTGACACTCAACCATAAAGTGCCGCGTAATTCCATGCTTCATTGATGATTTTTTGCGGGTTACTGATGGCAACAGGTCATCATTTCAATCGATTTGATGAGTGGTTCGTTTATACTCGGTTAACCCGGACCCAATTATGATTTTCATATTGTTCCAGTAGAACATGTGACCTTAGGCTCACAAATGCCATATAATTTTATCATGAAGGGTGTTTTTTTCAGCGTTTCGTGGTGACAAGGAGATTTTTAAATGATTAAACGTGTGCTTATTATTTCATTAATGGGCGTATCTTTAGCCGGTTGCGTTAACAATGACAGCCTTTCAGGTGACGTGTATACCGCATCCGAAGCAAAACAGGTTCAGAACGTAACCTATGGCACGATTGTTCATGTTCGTCCGGTTCAAATTCAGGGTGGTGATGACGCAAACGTAATTGGCGCTATCGGTGGTGCGGTACTCGGCGGGTTCCTCGGTAACACCGTTGGCGGTGGTACTGGCCGCTCATTAGCAACTGCTGCAGGCGCTGTAGCTGGCGGCGTTGCTGGCCAGGGCGTGCAGGGTGCAATGAATAAAACCCAGGGTGTGGAACTGGAAATCCGTAAGGATGACGGTAATACCATCATGGTAGTGCAGAAACAAGGCGCAACCAAATTCGCCGCAGGCCAGCGTGTCGTAATGGCAAGCAACGGCAGAGAAGTTACCGTTTCCCCACGCTAATCGAATTAACGTGTGGTCAGGCTCTGGCCACACGTTAAATTTCACATCAGCCCTGAGACTGTAGCTCAATGATATTGTGTTCCAGCCTGGCAACCAGTTTAATCAGCAAATCAATCTCCTCGGCCGAGATCCCTTCCAGAATTTCTCCGCGCGTTTTATTGATTACCGCTTCCATATCTGCGATTAGCGGTTCCGCTTTCTCAGTGAGTTTTATTCTCTTTGCCCGACGATCGCTGGCGCAAGTCTGTCGCGAAATGAGTCCCTTTTCTTCCAGTTGGTCAAGCGTACGCACCAGTGAAGGCTGCTCAATACCTATCGCTTTAGCCAACTGAATCTGCGATTGATCCGGCGGCAACTGATGAATGTTGTGCAGCGTAACCCAATGTGTCTGCGTCAACTCCAGAGGCTTCAGGCGATGGTCAATCAGAGCACGCCAAATGCGCACCAACCGTGCCAGATCAGAACCTAGTGGCGATTCCAATTTCATCTCCTTATAATTAGCTTGCTAAGTTATTATACTGATTTTAGAATAGTGTGCAGCATTTGTATTCTCAAAACAAATGTATTGCCAAATTTGCTTACCGGATGACATTTTTTCAGACATTCTGTGTTAAAGAGACTCATTGTCCCTTTTTTGCTAAACCTATAGCAATGCTCTCTTCCGCCAAGGATTTTGCCCGTGAAGTTTATGTTTAATGCAACAGGATTGCCCTTACAAGATTTAATGATCGGCGCATCTGTCTATTTCCCCCCTATTTTCAAGGCGTTTGTCGCGGGGTTCATTCTCTGGCTGGTTGCTCATCGTCTACTACGCGACTGGATCTACTCCGGCGAAATATGGCATCCCCTGTTAATGGATCTGTCTCTCTTTACGCTTTGCGTATGCCTGGGCTTCTATCTGCTAATTGCGTGGTGATTATGTCGCTTAAAACCGTTAAATACTTCTCCACAATTATAGTCGCTGTTATTGCGGTCCTCGCGGGATGGTGGATGTGGAATTATTACATGCAGTCACCGTGGACGCGCGACGGCAAAGTCCGCGCTGAGCAGGTCAGCATTACGCCGCAGGTCTCCGGAAGTATCAGCAAACTCAACGTAAAGGATAACCAGTTCGTTGACGCCGGTGATGTGCTTTTGGTTATCGACAAGACACCGTTTCATATCGCCGAATTGAATGCACAGGCTCAGTTAGCCAAAGCACAGTCCGACCTGGCAAAAGCCAATAACGAAGCCAACCGTCGCCGTCATCTGTCGCAAAATTACATCTCCGCAGAGGATCTTGATACGGCGAACCTTAACGTTAAAGCGATGCAGGCCAGCGTCGAAGCCGCTCAGGCCATATTGCGCCAGGCGCAGTGGCAACTGACACAAACGGAAGTTAAAGCCCCTGTTGCGGGATGGGTGACCAATCTTTCGACCCGAACCGGAGACTACGCCTCCACGGGCAAGCCGCTGTTTGCCCTTGTCGACAGCCACTCTTTTTATGTGATGGGGTATTTTGAAGAAACCAAGCTACGCCACATTCGCGAAGGCGCACCGGCTCTTATTACACTGTACAGCGGCAACGTAAAGTTACAGGGTCACGTATCCAGTATTGGCCGTGCTATTTACGATCAGAGTGTTGAAAGTGATTCCGGCCTCATTCCCGATATCAAACCTAACGTGCCATGGGTTCGTCTGGCGCAACGGGTTCCTGTTCGCATCGAATTTAGCGCCCTCCCTCACGATGTCACTTTGGTTTCAGGAACGACCTGTAGCGTCTCCATTGGTCAGCATCAATGAAACGGTTTCATCTGACGCCAGGTAATTTGCCGTGGTTTAAAGCCACGGCCGGACAGTGGCGTTACGCTCTGCGTAATACCATTGCAATGTGTCTGGCATTAACGTTCGCCTATTATCTGAACCTGGATGAACCTTATTGGGCGATGACCTCTGCCGCCGTGGTTAGCTTCCCCACCGTCGGTGGTGTCATCAGTAAGAGTCTGGGGCGTGTTGCCGGCAGTTTACTCGGGGCAACGGCGGCGTTGATCATTGCGGGCCATACCCTCAATGAACCCTGGCTATTTCTGCTGAGCATGTCGGCGTGGATTGGCTTATGCACGTGGGCCTGCGCACATTTTACCAATAACGTGGCCTACGCTTTTCAACTGGCTGGCTACACGGCAGCCATCATCGCGTTTCCAATGGTGAATACCGTTGAGATAACTCAATTGTGGGATATCGCCCAGGCCCGTGTATGCGAAGTCCTCGTCGGGATACTCTGTGGTGGGATGATGATGATGATCCTGCCAAGCACATCCGATGGTACAACACTGCTGACCGCACTGAAAAACATGCACGCACGCTTGCTGGAACATGCCAGTTTACTCTGGCAACCAGAAACCACTGATGCGATTCGTTCGGCTCACGAGGGCGTAATCGGCCAAATTCTGACCATGAATCTGTTGCGGATCCAGGCGTTCTGGAGTCACTATCGCTTTCGCCGCCAGAATGCACTGCTCAATTCACTGTTACACCAGCAGCTTCGTATGACCAGCGTGATTTCCAGTCTGCGCAGGATGCTGCTGAACTGGCCCAATCCCCCTGCGAATACCCGGGATATCATCGAACAACTATTGAATGCGCTGGTGAAAGCAAACACCGACAGCTATACCGTGGCGCGTATTATTGCCCCCCTGCGCCCGCGGGACCAAAGCGACTATCGACATATCGCCTTCTGGCAGCGGCTGCGTTATTTCTGCCGTATCTACCTGCAAAGCAGTCACTACCTGCATTTGCTGGAAAATGGCGTAACCGTTGATCGCATTATCGTGAATCGAACGCCTGGACTTGCCCGTCATACTGACAATGCGGAAGCGGTATGGAGCGGATTACGTACTTTCTGCACGCTGATGGTAATCGGTGCATGGAGCATCGGCGCACAGTGGGAATCGGGTTCCGGAGCACTGACGCTTGCCGCCATCAGCTGTGTGCTGTATTCCGCCGTTGCCACCCCGTTCAAATCACTCTCATTGTTGATGCGAACGCTGGTCCTGCTGTCATTATTCAGCTTTGTGGTTAAATTTGGCTTGATGGTGCAAATCACCGACCTCTGGCAATTCATTCTGTTCCTCTTTCCACTGCTTGCCACCATGCAGTTATTAAAATTGCAGATGCCAGCGCTGGCGGGACTTTGGGGACAGTTGATCGTGTTCATGGGATCGTTCATCGCCGTGACCAATCCTCCCGTCTATGATTTTGCTGATTTTCTGAATGACAATATGGCAAAAATTACCGGCGTGGCATTGTCATGGCTGGCCTTTGCCATTCTGCGCCCTGGTTCAGACGCCAGGAAGAGTCGGCGCCACATTCGCGCTCTGCGCCGGGATTTTGTCGATCAGCTCAGCCGACATCCGTCGCTCAGCGAAAATGAATTTGAGTCGTTGACCTATCATCATGTCAGTCAGCTCAGCAACAGCCAGGATGCACTGGCACGGCGCTGGTTATTACGGTGGGGAGTGGTACTACTAAATTGCTCACATGTGGTATGGCAGTTGCGCGCCTGGGAGGCACGCTCAGATCCGTTATCTCGCGTCAGGGATGTGTGCATCTCATTACTTCGTGATGTAATGAGCGAGCGTGGCGTGCAGCAACGTCCGCTGAATGCCACGCTTAATGAACTACAACGTATATGCGATACCCTTGCCCATCATCATCAGTCTGCCGCACAAGAGCTGGCAGCTCTAATCTGGCGATTACACTGTTCGCTCTCTCAGCTTGAACAAGCACCACCGCCAGGTACGCTGACCCGCTGATTATTTGATAACACCACAGGCGTATCGCGCCCCGCCACCACCGAGTGGTTTGGGTTGATCGGACATATTATCTCCGCCCACATGTATCATCAGCGACTTGCCTTTGACATCATCCAGCGATTTCAGTCGCGGAGCGACGACAGCCGTAGTGGCATTCCCCTCATTATTAACCATCAGCAATGGGAGATCTCCCATGTGTCCACCACCCTCGGGGCCTTCATGCTTACCGGTTTTATGCGGGTCAAAATGTCCACCTGCCGCTTCGGCGGCCGAAGCTTTACCTTCTTTAATAGCTGGCTGACAACTGCCGTTAGCATGCACATGAAAGCCATGCTCTCCCGGCGGCAGAGCTTTCAAATCTGGCGTAAACTCCAGCCCTTTCGCCGTTTCAGAAATGGTCACTGAACCAATCGACTGCCCGACGCCTTGTGACGTCACCAGGTTCATCTCAACTTGCTCACTGGCTGCCTGTGCACCCGCACAGGCCAGTAAGGTAATCACGGCCAAACTCAAACGCTTCATACATCCTCCTTCGAACAGGTACTTGATTGATAAGTGTAAACCAGTGCCGAAAATTTGAACGACGAAGCGCAGAAAACACGATTAAGGCACGTCGTATCCCAGCGCCGCTTTACGAATTCGGAACCATTGTTGACGAGACATTGTCAGCGATTCAGCTGCAATGGCGGCACGAACGCGCTCAATTTTGCCAGAACCAATAATAGGCAGCGGTTGTGATGGCAGACGTAAAATCCACGCATACACCACCTGCTCAATAGACTGGGCATTCAGCTCTTCCGCTACCGCAGCAAGCTCATTACGCAGCGGCTGGAAAGCGTCATCATTGAACAGTCGACCACCGCCCAGACAGGACCAGGCCATCGGCCGGATGCGCAACTGTTGCAACTGATCCAGGGTGCCATCCAGCAAGAGCGGCTGATGTACCGGTGATATTTCGACCTGGTTAGTCGCCAGAGTAAATGGCAGACGCGATTGCAGCAGCGAAAACTGAGCGGGTGTAAAGTTTGATACCCCAAAGTGGCGCACTTTGCCGCTATGGTGCAGCTTTTTAAAGGCATCAGCCACGTCGTCTGCATCCATCAACGGATCGGGACGGTGGATCAGCAGCAGATCAAGATAATCGGTCGCCAGAAGCTTCAGAGACTGTTCTGCGCTGGCAATAATGTGAGCGCTATCGGTGATATAATGACCAAGTGTATTTTCCGCTCGCGCCGTGGTAGCTATACCGCATTTGGTCACAATCTGCATTTTTTCCCGCAGATGTGGAGCCAACTTCAGTGCCTCGCCAAACGCAGCTTCACACTGGTATCCGCCATAAATATCCGCGTGATCGACAGTAGTTACGCCCAGTTCCAGATGTTCCTCAATAAAGCTGACTAACTGGCGCGCGGACATATTCCAGTCCATCAGCCGCCAGTACCCCATGACAAAGCGAGAAAATTCCGGGCCTTGCGGCGCAATAGTGATACGCTGAACCATAGCAGCTTCCTTAATAAGTGAATGTGTATCGAGTATACGCAATTGCGATTTTAAAAGAGTGAGGGTTGTTGCGGTTCTTCCGGCGGGTTGGTTTTGTTTGCACGTAATTTACGCATAAGCCGCTGGCGACAAAGCCGCAGCACATCCTGTTTTTCGGCATCGCTCATTTTTTGCCAGTTAAAACGCTCATCCCGGCTGCGAAAACATCCGCGGCAAAAACCGCGTTCGTCAGACTGACAGATCCCACGGCATGGGCTCTGGACGGGGAAAAACTCCAGCTGTTCGGCCACATCCCCTCCTTAAATAAGTTCGATATACCTATTGAAGACGTTAACTGAATTTCTGGCAAGCGCTATTGCATTAGACCGACTGGTCTATTACACTCCTTCGCATGAACAAAGTAACTGAACACGACACGCGCGAACATCTTCTGGCGACCGGCGAGCAGCTTTGCATGCAACGCGGATTCACCGGTATGGGTTTAAGCGAATTGTTGAAAACCGCTGAGGTTCCCAAGGGTTCGTTTTATCACTATTTTCGCTCAAAAGAAGCATTTGGTGTGGCTATGCTGGAACGCCATTATGCGGCCTATCATCAGCGACTCGGCGCGCATTTTGATGCGGGTGCTGGTAATTACCGCGACCGGATCCTGGCCTACTATCAGGAGACCCTGAATCAGTTTAGCCAGCATGGCATTATTAGCGGATGCCTGACCGTCAAATTGTCCGCCGAAGTATGCGATCTCTCTGAAGACATGCGTACGGCGATGGATAAAGGCGCGCGACATATTATTACGCTGTTAGCGCAAGCGCTGGAAAAAGGACGGGACTGCCACTGTTTGTCGTTCATTGGCGAACCTTTACAGCAGGCGCAGGTGCTGTATGCGCTGTGGCTGGGAGCCAACCTGCAGGCTAAGATTTCTCGCAGTGCCACACCGCTGGAAAATGCGCTGGCACACGTTAAAACCGTCATTACAACGCCTGACGTTTAACAGGCGTTTTTATTTAAATTATCACTAGACGACCGGTCTATTCATATCTGGAGTTATTATGTCATCTGAAAAACTGTTCTCCCCGCTGAAAGTGGGTGCTATCACAGCCGCAAACCGCGTATTCATGGCTCCACTGACGCGTCTGCGCAGCATCGAACCTGGCGACATCCCGACTCCGCTCATGGCCGAATATTATCGCCAACGGGCCAGTGCAGGTCTGATCATCAGTGAAGCCACGCAGATCTCCGCTCAGGCAAAAGGCTATGCGGGTGCGCCAGGATTACACAGCGCAGAGCAAATTGCAGCGTGGAAAAAAATCACCCATGCCGTTCATGCTGAGCAGGGTCATATCGCCGTACAATTGTGGCATACCGGGCGAATCTCTCATTCAAGCCTGCAGCCAAATGGACAGCCACCGGTTGCACCTTCTGCCATCAGCGCAGGAACCCGCACTTCACTGCGCGATGAAAACGGACTGGCGACGCGAGTGGACACCTCTATGCCGCGCGCACTGGAAACCGAAGAAATTCCAGGTATCGTCAATGATTTCCGTCAGGCAATAGCTAACGCGCGTGAAGCGGGCTTTGACCTGGTAGAGTTGCACTCCGCCCATGGCTATTTACTGCATCAGTTCCTGTCCCCTACTTCTAACCACCGCACCGATCAATATGGTGGCAGCGTAGAGAATCGTGCGCGTCTCGTACTGGAAGTCGTCGATGCCGGGATCAAAGAATGGGGCGCAGACCGCATTGGTATTCGGGTTTCCCCTATTGGTTCTTTCCAGAACGTGGATAACGGTCCGAATGAAGAAGCCGATGCACTGTATCTGATTGAACAACTTGGCAAACGCGGGATCGCTTACCTGCATATGTCCGAACCGGACTGGGCCGGAGGTGAGCCTTATAGCGATGCGTTCCGCGAGAAAGTTCGTGCTCGATTCCATGGTCCAATTATTGGAGCGGGAGCCTACACGCCAGAGAAAGCTGAAGCGCTGATTGAAAAAGGCCTGATCGATGCGGTCGCCTTTGGCCGCGCCTATATTGCTAACCCGGATCTGGTCGCTCGTCTGCAGCATAAAGCTGAACTGAATCCACAGCGCGCTGAGAGTTTCTATGGCGGTGGCGCTGAAGGTTACACTGATTATCCGACTCTGTAACTGCCCTGACGATAGCACTGGGTTTTGAGTTGCCGCCAATAAAATGTGATCTCAAAGAGAGCGGTTATAATCCTGCATTGATAGCGGCGTCACAACGCCGCTATACTAAAACAACATTTTGAATGTATTAGCCATTTTTGAAGGGGAAGAAAAGATGCGTTTACTTCATACCATGCTGCGCGTGGGCGACCTGCAACGTTCCATCGATTTTTATACCAAAGTACTCGGCATGAAGCTGCTGCGTACCAGTGAAAACCCTGAATACAAATACTCTCTGGCGTTTGTCGGATACGGCCCTGAAACCAGCGAAGCCGTCATTGAGCTGACCTACAACTGGGGCGTCGACAAATACGACCTGGGTACTGCTTACGGTCACATTGCCCTGAGCGTAGACAATGCGGCAGAAGCCTGCGAGCGTATTCGTCAGAACGGCGGTAACGTGACGCGTGAAGCGGGTCCGGTTAAAGGCGGTACGACGGTTATCGCGTTTGTGGAAGATCCGGACGGCTATAAAATTGAACTGATCGAAGAAAAAGACGCAGGTCGCGGCCTGGGTGACTAATCTCCCGTCGGGCGCAGATCGTCTGTGCCCGTAGTTTTATACTCATCATTTTGCCATAATACGCGCTGCAATTTTCCCGTATTAAGAGACCCAGATGTCCGATAACGCTCAACTTTCCGGTCTGTGTGACCGTTTTCGTGGTTTTTATCCTGTCGTCATTGATGTAGAAACAGCAGGATTTAATGCCAAAACCGATGCGCTGCTCGAGATTGCAGCCATCACGCTGAAAATGGATGAACAAGGCTGGCTGATGCCGGACATGACGTTGCATTTCCACGTCGAACCCTTTGAAGGGGCAAATTTACAGCCGGAAGCACTCGCGTTCAACGGTATCGACCCGAGCAATCCGCTACGCGGAGCTGTCAGCGAATACGATGCTCTGCACGCAATCTTTAAAATGGTGCGTAAAGGCATCAAAGACAGTGGTTGTAATCGGGCGATCATGGTTGCGCATAACGCCACTTTCGACCACAGCTTTATGATGGCGGCAGCGGAGCGTGCCTCACTGAAACGCAATCCGTTCCACCCGTTCGTTACCTTTGATACAGCGGCGCTGAGCGGTCTGTCTCTGGGACAAACCGTGCTGTCAAAAGCGTGCCTTGCGGCTGGAATGGAATTTGATGGAACTCAGGCGCACTCTGCGCTGTATGACACTGAACGTACTGCAGTTCTGTTCTGCGAAATCGTTAACCGCTGGAAGCGCCTGGGCGGCTGGCCTCTTCCGGTGCCTGAAGGAGCGTAACTGGCTCACTTCTCAAATGCTGAGGGGGCGGAATTGATGCAAAATGCATATATCCGCCTCAAAATCTGTTCCGTAACATGCGCCTCCGATCGGTTAAGCGCGTCTTAACCGATCGGCATGACGCCAGACGAGCATTGTTATTTACTTCGTTACTCTTCGCTCTTCTTCTGCTGATTCAGACCGTATTCACGTAATTTATTGGCAATCGCGGTATGCGAGACGCCCAGCCGTTTGGCGAGTTTGCGTGTGCTGGGATAATTCAGATAGAGCTGCGTAAGCACTGAGCGCTCAAAGCGGCTGGTGATTTCATCCAGCGAGCCTTCCATAACCTCTTCTCCAACAGCAACCGTCGCCGCATCATAATCCGGCAATAAAATATCCTGCGGACGCAGTTCATATCCCTCAAGCTGGGTTAGCGCCCGATAGATAGCATTTTTCAACTGACGCACGTTACCCGGCCAACCATAGCGGGTTAACACTGTACTGAGATCGGCGGAAAGTTTCGGGCGCGGTACGCCCTGCTCGTCGGCAAACTTTGCGACAAACAGCTCAGTGAGCGGCATAATATCTTGCGGGCAATCGCGCAGTGGCGGCAGGTTTAACGTCAGTACGTTGAGACGATAGTAGAGATCTTCACGAAACAGGCCTTTCTGTACCAGTTCCACAAGATTTTTTTGCGTAGCACAAATCACGCGCACATCCACATGGACTTCATGATCTTCGCCGACGCGGCGGAACGTTCCGTCATTAAGAAAACGCAGCAATTTTGTTTGCATACGCGGCGACATTTCGCCAATTTCATCCAACAGAACCGAACCGCCATTAGCCTGTTCAAAGAAGCCTTTCTTGCCTTCCGGTGCATGGCCAAACAGCTCACTTTCAACCGCATCTTCAGGAATCGAAGCGCAGTTCAGCGCCAGGTATGGTTTCTCCGCACGTGGGCTCGCCAGATGGCAGGCTCGTGCAAAAAGATCTTTTCCCGTACCGGTATTCCCGGTAATCAGCAATGGCGCACTCAGCATAGCCAGCTTGCGCGCCTGCTCCACGACGTGTTTCATTTTGGTACTGACCGCGATAATCTGACTAAACGCGCTCAGATCCTGAGTGGTCATATTTTGCAGCTGACGCCCCATACGAATGGTGGAACGCAGCATCACCACAGCGCCGGTCAACATCAGTTCGTTATTTTCACCCTGTAAATGGACCGGTGTAATTTCCATCAGGAAATTTTGTCCATTAATCACGACATGTTCGCTGTGAGAATCCTGCGGATTGCTTTCCAGCCATCGCTGGAAGTTAAATCCATTGATTAACTGTGCGGCCGTGTGGTTGCGCATACGATCCTGAGTGTGCGCAAAAAGCTGGCAGCTCGCGGGGTTCGCCATTTCAACTTTGCTTTTCATGTCCAGAGAAAGGACCGGTTCCGGAAGCGCTTCAAGCAGCGCGCTAAGCGCCAGATGTTCACGTTCGGAAGGCATCCAGGGTACGGTGCGAACGTCCGTTACCCCTGAAATACGGCGGATTTCAGCCATCAAGCTGCTGAAGTTTGTGAACTCCAGCTCCGCAAAATTAAGGTAAATTCGCCCGATGGGGTCAATCTCGATACCGCGTAAATCAATGCTTCGAAGCACCAGTAAATCGAGTAATTCGCGAGTCAGACCAAGTCGGTCTTCACAAAAGACTTCCAGACGCATGGGAACCTTCACCTAAACAATGGATCATATGTAAGATGATAAGCCAGTATTCCGTTAGCAGGAAGGACTCTGTCAACAAATATTGACAGCACGCTGGAAAATTGGGCACCGAGGCGTAAAGTTATACGATCGGAGCCCTTTTAGTCTTAGCTTTCGTGGGGGGATTTGTTCTTCTGTAAGGTCTCCTTGACCTGTCCAATCAACTGACGCCGAAAATCACCAAGCCGCGGTTTGTCATCGTCTATCCATGGGAGTGGGCGGCACAGTTCCATCGCTTTAATCCCCAGACGCGCAGTTAACAATCCGGCGCCAATCCCCTGTGCAGCGCGCGTGGATAATCTGGCTGCCAGATCTTGCGACATCCAGTCCATACCGACTTCCCGCACCAGTTCACTGGCCCCGGCAAACGCAATATTCAATAACACCAGCCGGAATAAACGTAAGCGACTGTAATAACCCAGTTCAATGCCATACAGGGTCGCGATGCGGTTAATTAAACGCAGATTTCGCCAGGCGATAAATGCCATGTCCACCAGCGCCAGAGGACTGACGGCAATCATCAGCGTCGATTCAGCCGCTGAGCGGCTGATTTCGCGCCTGGCCTGCGCATCCAGCACCGGTTGCACCAGGTGGGCATACAAACTCACCACTTCCCGATCATTTTGTGTTTCGTGAATTGAAGCATACCAACGCTGCAGCGCCGGATGAGACTGATCAATCCCCGCTTGCTGTGCCAGTTTTTCACAAAATGCCCGCCCTTTCCCTGTACCATGGCTGTGCAGTAAATCCCGTGCCTCATCGCGCTCGTGGGCTCGCTGGCGCAGACGCCACAGGCGACGCCATTCGGTTGCGACAGAACCGATACCCGCACCGATAATCAGCGCCCCGGCGGCGCATCCGCCCATTGCGACCCAGTCCTGAGTCTGCCAGGCATTCATTGTCCACTGCACACCCTGAGCGACCACGCTGACACCAAACAATGCAAGCCCGCCCATAACCATTTTGCGCCACAGGCTACGTTTGGGACGTAAAGCTGCATCAATTACGGCTTCTGCCTGGCCTTCATCTTCCAACGGTACATCCAGCGTAGCCGGAGCAAACGTCTGCGCTTCCGTTTCGTTAAACATCTGCTGCGCTTTAAACGCCGGATTATTTTCCGTTTCCAGCGGACCTGAGAAATCGATACGCGGTTTTAACGGCTCGCTCATCGCAATTTATCTCCTATTAAAAACTCTAGCGCAGCATCAAGACGAATATGCGGTAAAGGCTTATCCACATCTAAAACCTGCGGGCGAAACGCTTCAAACTGAAAGCCCTGGCTATCCCAGAACGCCTGCCCTGGCAAACGCGCAGGCACTTCTCCCGGATAGACCGTCAGCGGCGCGCCATCGCTCAGGCGATTTCCACGCAGTGCCGGTATCTTCTCGCCCTTCACATCAATCAGCCCACTGGTGGTTGCCTGTACCGACGCCAGGCCCAGGCAATCCATGCTGATGCCTTCAAACGCCGCATTTTGCCACGCGTCCTGTATCAGTTGCTGAAGCAGTGACACCATATTGGCATGCTGATCGACCGTCACGTGATCTGCCTTAGTCGCGGCAAACAACAGCTTGTCGATAACCGGCGAGAACAACCGCCGAAACAGCGTACGCTGACCATAATGAAAGCTTTGCATTAGCTGAGTTAATGCCAGGCGCATATCGTTGAACGCTTGTGGTCCGCTGTTGAGCGGTTGCAGGCAATCAACCAACACGATCTGGCGATCGAAACGCAGGAAGTGATTCTTATAAAACCCCTTCACCACCTTCTCGCAATAGTAATTAAACCTGTCGCGTAGCATACCTGCGTTGGTATGTTTATCCGCTTGCGCCAGCCTGGACTCACCACAGGCATCCACATCCGGCCACGGGAAGAACTGCAGTGCCGGCGCGCCAGCCATATCACCCGGCAGGACAAAACGCCCAGGCTGAATGAAGTGCAGTCCCTGCTGCTTACACTGATGCAGATAATCCGTCCAGGCAGCCGCAATCTCCGCCAGACGATTCTCATCGGCGGGGGCTAATGGATCTAATCCCTGGCTCAACTGCCGCCACTTTGCCGACCATTCAGCCCGTTGCCCCTGTAGTAGCCCGGTCATTTGTCGTGACCAGCTCAGGTAGTCCTGGGCCAGCATCGGTAAATCAAGCAGCCACTCACCGGGGTAATCCACAATCTCCAGATACAACGTGGAGGTATCTTTAAAATGACGCAGTAAAGAGTCGTTGGACTTGTAGCGCAGCGCGAGGCGAATTTCGCTTACACCACGCGTCGGCGTAGGCCAGGTCGGCGGAGAACCATACAACTGGGCCAGCCCTTCATCATAGGTAAAGCGAGGAATGCCAAAATCGCGCTGTGGAACCCGTTTAACGCCGAGCAAGCGCTCTTCGCGCACTGCGCTGAGCAGCGGCAAACGCGCACCTGCGTGAATATTGAGTAGCTGGTTTACCATCGCGGTGATAAATGCTGTCTTACCGCTGCGGCTAAGCCCGGTGACAGCCAGACGCAGATGTCTGTCCACGCCGCGATTAACCAGCGAATTGAGTTCATTTTTAAGTCGCTTCATCGCCATCCCGTTATGCTGAAGGAGCCGTAGAAATTATAACAAACAGGAAGTAAAGATTGGGGGCAATTCTTATTTATCAACCACCTGAGAAATATCAGGCGACATCATTTATGTATGCCGCCTGTTACAGATGAAAACCGCGCGGATTATTTTTGCTCTACTTTTGGAAGGTCAATCTGCTTGATCCCCCCTTCGTTCGTCACCTGCGTATATCCCATATCAATCAGCATATCCTTCGCCTGCCCTGACTGCCGTCCTGAGTTGCAGTACAGTTTCACCGTGTCGGTCTTATCCGGAACAACGGAGGTGATTTGCGCTTTGAGATCTTTCAACGGAATGTTGATCGCTCCCTGAATATGCTCCTGCTGGTATTGGTCAGGCACGCGAACATCAATCCAATGTTCTGCGGCAAAAACCGGCATACCGATGAACAACGCTAAAGCTAGTACCCCTTTTTTCAACATATTATCATCCTGAATAGTGGCTTAATTGGAAGAAAGACTATATGCCAGATCTTAAGAAAATATTGCGATCACCCTATCATCATATAAGACACCCGAACACTTTGCTTCCGGTTCTAATCAGGAGATGGCAGTATCCGTTGAATGTACAAACGCGCAATAGGCCGCCCCTTTGCGTAGTCCTCAGGGCGCATACCTCGACAAAAGTTGTTTAAATTTAGCCGGATGTGGGCAAATAGAATATATTTTCCCAATTTATTGATCTGGCAGGAGGTTATCCCCTGTTTCAATCCACATTATTGGGTTACTCTTTTAATGACAAACTGCGGTGACAGTTGTAAGGAGACCCTGTATGGCTATGTATCAAAACATGCTGGTAGTCATCGATCCTAACCAGGACGATCAACCAGCATTACGGCGCGCTGTTTATTTGCATCAACGGATTGGTGGCAAAATTAAAGCCTTTTTGCCGATCTATGACTTTTCCTATGAGATGACCACCCTGCTGTCACCAGATGAGCGTACAGCAATGCGTCAGGGTGTCATCAGCCAGCGAACAGCATGGATACGTGAACAAGCAAAATACTATATCGAGGCAGGTATTCCTCTTGATATAAAAGTGGTCTGGCACAACCGTCCGTTTGAAGCCATCATCCAGGAAGTTATCAGTGCTAAGCATGACCTGGTCCTGAAAATGGCGCACCAACACGACCGTCTGGAAGCCGTGATTTTCACACCTACTGACTGGCATTTACTGCGTAAATGCCCAAGCCCGGTATGGATGGTTAAAGACCAACCGTGGCCGGAAGGTGGTAAAGCGCTGGTTGCAGTTAACCTGGCAAGTGAAGAGGCATATCACAACGCCCTCAACGAAAAACTCGTTAAGGAGACACTGCAACTCGCAGAGCAAGTTAACCATACCGAAGTGCATCTGGTTGGAGCCTATCCGGTCACACCTATCAACATCGCCATTGAGCTGCCTGAATTTGACCCCAGCGTCTATAACGACGCCATCCGTGGGCAGCACTTGTTGGCAATGAAAGCATTGCGCCAAAAGTTCAGTATCGACGAGAAAGTCACCCACGTTGAAAAAGGATTACCTGAAGAGGTTATCCCTGATTTAGCTGAACATTTACAGGCAGGTATCGTGGTATTAGGAACGGTTGGGCGTACCGGTATTTCAGCTGCGTTTCTCGGAAATACAGCGGAACAAGTCATCGACCATCTACGCTGTGACCTGCTGGTTATCAAACCCGATCAATATCAGACCCCGGTTGAACTGGACGACGAAGAAGACGATTAACCGCACAGAAAAATGCCGGATGGCGACGTCATCCGGCATTAAAAACACTTAGCGCTTATCTTCACCGCCAAGGAAATAGATCCCAAGCGGGATCGCCAGCAGAATAGTAAACACCATGCTGTAGACGCAAATCATTGCAGATTGAATGGCATACATTGAAGCGGTCCACTCTGAAAGCGGAATATTGTACTGCTCAATTACCCCACCGATTGTGGCTCGCGTAACCACCGATGCTGCGATGATGAACACCCCAAGCAGACACAACAGAAATTTCCTTCCCTTCGCTGTTTTCAGCTTAGCCATGACCATAGTATCGTCCTTTTCATTTGCAGATGAATACCTTGTTACTTTGCAATAACAATACCATGACATCAGCTCATTGTCTGCTACATAAGACTCGCTAAAAGGTTGCCTTCAGCATTATTCGCCTGAAAACAGCGCTGATTATCTTATTTCTCTCTCTTTATGCTTAATGATCTGACACCCTGAACTGGATAAAATATCTGGACTGGATATGTCAGATGATATTTAGCTAACACGGAGTAGCCTGGGAGAATCATGATCGCTGAACTGTTTATGAACAATGCATTTAATCTGACGGTAATTCTCAGTTGCTGTGCGGCATTAGTCCTGATGAGCGTCTGGTTTCATCGCTGCGAGAAACGCAAAAAAGGATTCATATTCCACGCGGCGCAATTTTTCGTCTATGCCATTATCATTGGAACATTCGGCAGCATCGCCAATAATGTGATTGAAAGCTACAGGCTGAAATTTATATCCCCGAGCGTTGTCGACTTCCTCTGTACCTCTTTGATTGCGCTCATTCTGACAATAAAACTCTTTCTGGTGATCAACCAGTTTGAAAAATCACAGATCAGCAAAGGCAGAGATATCACCAGTGCCCGGATCCTGTCGCGAATTATTAAGATAACTATCGTTGTCGTCATCATTCTGCTGTATGGCGAACATTTTGGAATGAGCTTATCCGGACTGCTAACCTTTGGTGGCATCGGCGGTATAGCTGTTGGTATGGCGGGGAAAGACATTCTGAGTAATTTCTTTTCCGGAATTATGCTCTATTTCGACAGACCGTTCAGTATCGGTGACTGGATCCGTTCTCCGGACAGAAATATCGAAGGTACAGTAACAGAAATTGGCTGGAGAATGACCAAAATAAACACCTTTGATCATCGTCCTCTGTATGTGCCGAACTCAATTTTCTCGTCAATTAGTGTAGAAAATCCAGGCAGAATGACTAACCGACGGATAAAAACGGTGATCGGGTTACGTTATGAAGATGCCGATAAAATAAGTACAATTGTCGAGTCAGTAAGACAGATGCTGCAAAACCATCCCGGTATAGACCAGAAGCAAACCTTGCTGGTTTATTTTAATGAGTTTGCGGATTCCTCTCTGAATATTATGGTCTATTGCTTTACAAAAACGACCGTATGGCAGGAGTGGCTCGCCGTTCAGCAGGATGTTTATTTAAAGATTATTACTATCGTCCAGGCAAACGGAGCCGATTTTGCCTTCCCAAGCCAGACGCTGTATATGGAAGATGCCACAGCACAAGCGTCTTCACACTAAAAGAATAAGACGCGAAATTTCGCGTCTTATTTACTCAGAGCAGCATGGTTCTGCCCCGAGAGCTAAAAACAGCCAAGTTATAGTGGCCTGAAATGCCGCAGATAGTGGGCAAACAGCACTTTTAACTTCCTGTCTTCGATTGTCACGGGCAGACTAAAAATCAGGCAACAATCTCGATTAAATTACCATCAGGATCGCGTATCACGGCTTCATAATATCCGTCACCAGTAGTGCGTGGGGCTGATACTAAAATCCCCTGTTCCTGGGCACGCATCGCCATTGCGTCAACACCCTCAACACTGCCGACGGAGATGGCCAGATGAACCCATCCAACCGTGTTGTTGTCGGGCGAACAGGATGTAAGTCCAGTCTTGGTCATCAACTCAATCGCAATGCCATCACCAATATTGACGAAATAGGACTCAAACCCCGGATTCGTTTTACTGCAGTATTTTTCGTTAATCTCTCCACCAAAAAAAGTGCCCCAGAAATGAGCTTGTCGCTCGAGATCCTGTGTCCACAATGCCATATGGGCAACCTTCATCGCGAACCTCCACTGGTTTTATTCATAATTATACATTCCGTACTAACGGGACATTGACAACGCTAATCATAATGCACGATCATGCTTAGTATTGCTCGATTTTTATTTATTCAGGAGTTTTTATGCTCGATTACGATGCATTCCCACAACAGCGACAGGCACTAATTCATCAGATCCTTCAGGAAAACGGTAGAGTGGTCTGCTCCGAACTCGCCGGACGATTAGGCGTTTCAGAACACACAATTCGCCGTGATTTACATGAACTTAGTAAAGAAGGTGTATGCAAGAAGGTATATGGCGGAGCCATTATTTCATTGCCGGAATCAGCGGAGATCGCCGTTCGTAAGAACATCAATGCGGAGAAAAAGAGCAACATCGCGCAAAGATGTGCCCGGCTGGTTAAATCCGGGAGCTGCATTTTCATCGATACGGGTAGCACTAACCTGGCGATGGCTGAAGCCCTGCCCGCCGAGCTTGCACTAACAGTAGTGACTAATGCGCCAGAAATTGCCGCCGTTCTGCTAAAGAAACCACTGTTTGAGGTCATTACTCTGGGTGGCCAGGTACAGAGATCGTCAGGTGGTTGTGTTGGAGCCACGGCGATATCTCAGTTGCAGGGCATTTTATTTGATCAGGGATTTATTGGCGGATGCGCAATGGCGCCCGAGTCAGGATTGACGGGGTTTGATTACGCAGATTGTGAGTTTAAAAAAGCGGTGATTAAACAGTGCAATGAAACTATCGTCGCACTGACGGCAGATAAAATCCCGGCAGTAGCCCGGTATGTTGTTACCGAAAGCAGCAACATTGATGTCATTGTTGTAGAGGAAAATATCAGCAAAGAGTACGCAACCGCCTTTCAGGCGCATGACATCCGGATTTATACGGTATAACGTCTGTACCTAAAAATTATCTCATATAATCAAATAAATATAACGATGATAAACGTAGCCCCCTCCTCCGTTTGAACGCTTGTTCGGGAAATAGCCGGAGCGACCTCCCGAACGCCAGACGTTATTTCAGTGCTTCAATTGGCGCACCAAAGTTGATGTGTAGCACATTGCCGTCGATCACCAATGCCGGAACAGACTTCACACCAGCCCGTTCAGCCTCAGCGACTCGATCAGGTTGTTCACCCAGGTGAATAATATCGACTTTCACATTTGGGGACAGATGCTGAAGCAGAGCCTCTTCCGCGGAAACGCAAACCGGGCAACCGGCATGATAATAGGTAGCCTTTGTCATGATATATCTCCTTTTGAATTATAGTATCGATTCGATACTATAATTCATACTACGCTGCTTTAATGCTTTGTCAATTTAGTTTTTAATCGATACTATATGTCAAGGAGGATTTCGTTATGCACGACATGTCACTTTTCGACGTACTGGACAGGCTTTCCAGCCTGACGCGGATGTGGTTTCGCCAGCATCCTTTACTGGCGGATATTCAACCGGTACAGCTCAGCGCGTTGATGTATCTCGCTCGCTGTAACCGCTATTCCAATACGCCGCTAGGCGTGACGGACTATCTTGGACTCACCAAAGGAACCGTTTCACAATCGCTAAAGTTGTTGGAAACAAAAGGACTGATTGTGCGAACCCAGGACGTTCGGGATAAACGCAGCGTCCATTTACAGGTCTCTGAGTCAGCGAAAACCTTACTCGATGCCCTACTTCCCCCCTCATTTTTGGTGGCGGGAGAGTCTGCGATGGGGAAACGTTCTGACTTGTTAAAAGAGTTGTTGTTCGAACTTTTGCGTGAAATCCAGAGAACCAACAATGTTCCTGGCTTCGGTCTTTGCCACAGCTGTCAGTTCCATCTAAAAAGTAATGGCCAGAGATTTTGCAATCTCACGAAAGAACCGCTGAGTGAGGATGATTCAAAACTGATTTGTCGGGAACATCAGCCCCCGGAAGAGTAATAACAGCAGAGGCTGGCACGCGTTTACGCACCAGCCTTTATATCAGTTCTGGATAGTCGTGCTGATATCCAGTCCAGTGAGTGTCGTCCGCCACGACCTGGGCCAAAGGCTAATCGCCTTTAGGCTGCCATCGTCATTGAGGATGTCCAGCACGTCCATCTGGTCGATTTCAACCAAGCGCCGGAGCACATAATCGGCATCAATGCCCACATCTTCGTTGCGCCTGGCTTTAAGTTCGGCAATCCTGTTTTGAATGACAGCTTTTGACAGCAATTTTGTAGCAGTACCGTAGCAGTTTTAGCGCTGTACCCCACACGAATCGCTGCCTGACACGCGCTGCTTGAGCTTGAGCATCTTTAACAACCTCATCTCGGGAATTGTTCGCCCCTGTTCAATCATACGGGCTACGGTCTTTGCATTCGCTTCCTGTGAAAATACCAGTTCACTGAACAGGTAATAACGGTGCATGCGATAACGACAATAATTGCCCGGTCACTCAGGCTTAATCCTGCAATTCTGTCGGCCAACATCCTGGGCAACTCTTTTGCTGTTTTAGGTGTTTCGGCATATGCCTTCGCTGATACACCGCAGCCGGTCAGCGTGGTGCCTGTTCCATATGAAAGTCTGCTGTAAATGGTGCTCATTCTGGTCATAGCCTCACCTCCGATTTTTCGGATGGCGCTGTGGGTGATTAAAGGGTCAGGCTTCACGGGATGGATTTATCAACAAAGCACGTAGCGGATGATTCCCATGAACCCTTAAATGAAAAAGGCCGCCAGATGGCAGCCTTAACTCGGTGAAAAGTGCTAATTAATATCGCTTAATTGTGTTAACCGGTGTTCTTTCTGACCAGTCAGGTCGTGCGCCAGTCATAATTGCCCTCTGCTGTGAAGGTGTAATTGACTGGGTAATTTCAGGCATCGACCTGTAGACAGGTTTAGCAGGTGATTTGATGACAACATCAGAACTACAGCCAAAGAGGAGAAAAACTGCAAACACACATAATTTAAAATCAATCACTTACAACCCTTCCGGTGGGATAAAACAGTAGAAAATAGTACAACAGTGTAAACGTCACTGTGATTCTGCATTCGTCTTCAGAGTAACGGTCAAAAGATTTTATAAAAATGTTTTACAAAATGATACCAACCATAATTTATTGGTTATAGCTGTGGAAATGATACTTTCATAGACACATTTACGATGGGATAAAAGAGTTCTATCTTCACGGACTGGATTTATCAACAAAGCACGCAGTGGTTGATTCCCGTGAGCCTGAAATGAAAAAGGACGCCATATGGCGACCTCTAAACTTTGAATAGGATTTTCTCAATGAACGGCTTCGTGATAAATAATCTGCCCGCCCATACCTGAAATCAGCTTATCTACTCGAATATAATCCGTATAGAAAAAAGATGGGGCATCATCCCAGTGACAGAGTGCGATTTCACGCTTCAGATATGTGTCATAGTAGATAACACGAGCCTTACATGGCCTGGTTTTTCCTCCAGATTGTGTGGGATATCTCATCTTGAATCGGTAATTGTCACTCACATGCTTATTAGCTGATGAGATCATTATTAACTCTGGAACATTCCAAAAAGTAAATGTCAGGCACATCATAACAGTAAGGCAAACGCCGAAAAGCCTCTTAACCATACCTGCTGCGACCTTATTACTTAGGTACACACGCCAAGCAATGAACATTCCTATCAGGAAGGAAGTCCCAACAATAACTGACTTATAAAGCACCCCATCAAAAAGGTATGTGTCGTGAGTTGTTTTGTCTGCCCATGCACACCAAATAACCCAAATGACTGCGAAGCAGAATGAAATCAACTCTACCTTTGTTGGCAACCTCATTATCATTAATCCATTTCTCATCTTCCTTGAAGTGAAATATATCAAATTGATAACTACCTTTGATACCTCGAAGTGGGCTTAGACTTGGCGCGCCTGGCAGGGATCTAACCAGCGAGCATTCAATTATGACTTGAGTGCTTTACAGCTTACCTACAGGCAAATAAAAAACCCAAGGCGTTAACCTCGGGCTCGAAAACTAATTTACTGCCAGTACATACAACAATGGCACAATATCAGATTCACACGAAATGCATGCTATTTAATTGACTTTTGTAATACCCTGCTGCGAAAAAGACGTCTTTTGTTGTGATCGGGTTCTCACCGTACAAAGCAGGGATTCGCTATCGAGCCCTTTGAAGATGCTGCACAAAACTCGCAGTAGTCCGCATAGTAGTGGCTCCAGTTGTCCGGTTTGACACCACGCATAGCGGCTAAGTCCTGTTGCTGAAAAACATCACGACCAGCCAGTTCCGCTTTCACATCCTGCGCCGCCAACCCTCAAGCCAGGTCATCAACTGACCTTTCGTCGCACCTCTTAAATCGGCGGTGGCAACCATCAGTTGCTGGCTCACGTATTCGAGAAATTGAGTGTTCATACAGCACAACTGTGCTCAGAGATGATCAATGTCTTAAGAGCACAAATTGTCAATTTCCTGTCAGGCGTAAAAAAGAAAAACCCGCCATAGCGGGTTCTCAGGTTTTAAGATTTTTATTGCTCAAGTTATGGGCAGTTAATCAGCTTAGGCGCGGTAAATTACATTTATCCTCAACACCACTGTTTCGGAAATAACTTCGTCCACAACATACTGGACAAGGTCCGTAGGAGATTTCTTCAGATAAAAACCGGGGATAATCCCCCGGTTAGCGCGGCATTAAAAGTTATACTTAATACCCACCATGGCATTGGTGTCACTGTATCCTTTATCCCCCATCTGGGCGCCGACATTGCCCCACAGATTGACCCGAGGGTTAATCTGTCCTTCAACACCCACTTTGACTTCGCCAATGTTGCGGGCGCCAGCCTGGCTGATGTGGACATTATCCATGTTCACGTTATAACTGCGCGTATTATGCAACCAGTTGGCTTCAATGAACGGTTCGAAAGTACGGTCTTTGTTGTCATCCATTGCATGATGGCTCTTCAGGTACGTACGAAGGCCCAGACGGGTTTGTACGTTACCGTCGCCACCGCTGCTAACGCGGGTTCCATTGGCTTCACGATGGTTGTCTGCTTTCACGCCCATCCAGGTGGCCTGGGCTTGTGGCTGGATAAACCATTCATTAAGCGTCCCTTTTCTGCCAGCAAACTCGCCCAGTTTCTGGGTGTAACCCGTCTCCAGCGAAGCCGTAAAGCCTTTAGACTTGTAGGATTCGCTGGCCAGTTGCTGCCCGTTAACATGGTTGTTGAACCAGCTGTACTGGAGCCAGCTGTCCACATACAGCCCTGCTTTATCCGTATCGCTGGCGAACCAGGTGCCGTAAGCGCCAACGCTGTAACCGTTTATGGAACCTTTTGAATCATAACCCGTGACGGAAGAGCGGGTAGAACTGTGGTTATTACCGTAACCCGCCATCAGACCCAGGTGGCCTCTGTTCAGACCATCGGTTGACCACTGCGCAACATCGCCACCCAACTGTGCGACATAACTGTTGCTTTGTGTTTTCAACTGACCACTGCCATCACGCCAGTTATTATGACTACCGACCTGGCGTAGCCACAGACTGGTAACTTTCTTCTCACCGGTCAGAGCATCAACGTACTGCGTTTCCCCCAGACGGTCGTGCAGACGGGTGTTGAATAACGTGTTCGCAGCCGCAATGTTTGCAAGATAGCTACCTGCTTCAGGGCGGTTAACATGTGTTTCATCAGAGGGGTCAACCGGCGGTGTTACAGGATCAACGGGAGGGTCGACAGGGTCCACCGGCGGCTCTACGGGATCAACCGGTGGGATAGTGCTGACTAAATACCAGTCATTACCGTTTTTTATTAAATTATAGTCATAGGCTCCTGCAACAATACGTCCATATTGCGTGAAAACACCATTTGAGTTTCCTTTGACCGTTATTATTTCAATTCCATTTAGTGTCTGGGAGCCGGTACCACCAAGGTTGTTAACAATAACATTAGTATCCCCCTCACTATCACCATTAATCACCAGTTTATCGGTAAGCGAGCTATCATCAGATAGTTTTGAGTTAAAAATGATTACGCCGCCATCACCTTTGTAATTATTGTTAATGGTTAGTATTGTACCGACAGTACTTGCGTTTGAAAGATTAACTACGCCGGAATTTATCAAGGAGTTTAAATCTGAGTCCCCGAAGACTTTCCACTCTGAAGACGAATCAATGTTAAGGCTGTTAACATTATTCATTGAACCATAAATATATGATTTATTGAACAATAAAACATCAATCGCTGCATTTCCTGCTGCGGTTATATTACCTGTAGCTACGCTTCCATTAAAGTCCATATCAACAACAGAATTATCACTGGTAGTGAGTAATATATCATTACCGCTGTCAACTTTAGAATTATATACATGTATATGTGCAATAGCGTCAGCACCTACCGCTATTGCGGGGCCATTTTCGGTCGCGATAGATGAATTGTTTAGTGTAACCTCATTATCGGCATAGATACCATCATAACCCTTAGTCAGATAGAGGCCGATAGTGTTATTTTTAGTATTAATGGAACTACCATTTTCAAGTTGAACAATTCCACCTTTTGTGACAATACCATAATTGCCAGAAGAGATGATTTTAGAGTTATCAAATTGGGTATAACCACCAACAAGATAAGCCCCATTTCCTTGGGAAGTTATAGTGCTGTTTTTAACTATTGTTTTGGTATCACCGGTGCTCTCTGTAGGGGAAGCATTCACTAATATCCCATGGGCCTGCGAACCATTTCCTGTAACTTCAACATTAATGGTTGTATTATCAATTAAATACAAACCGGCACCACCGGGATTAAAGACTCCCCATGTATCCTTGACAGATATATTATCATTAATAATCATTTGGGCTTGTGTGGTTGCAGGGCCAAATACAGCACTAGAAACAACCAGGGCAATTAACTTTTTTTTGCTGTTCAATTTTTCCTCACTTCACCATTACTATTGATAAACACTATTCCAATGGGATTAAACACATCACAATTACATGAAACATATTGGAAACAAATTTAATTATTATTCAACCCGGCCATTACTGTAGGGCAACCACATGAAATTATTGAGAATATTTTAACATGCAGTTAGCATGAAATTTGTATGATGAAATTAAGGTGATTCCGAAAAATATATAGCTAGTCAGCCTCAGTGCCGCTGCCCTGATTCCACTATTGCACAGATTATCTCGAGCTTCGCCCAGCCATTGCGGCAATATTCGCGTAGTACAACTCTATTGCTCCAATAAATAGTCCGCGGCAGGGTTTGATGAATAAAATCAGCCCTGGAATACAACCCATTTAACGCAACAAGCACGTCAAATGCCTGAGGCCATCACGGTCTGATTGCTTATACATTTTTTCTTTAGGTTTCAGGTTGTTGAGCTTTGTATCGGTAAGCATTGACGGTATCCAGTATCAATAAATACCGTCATGGGTGATAGGTTATGACGGTAAAAACTGGGTTTTACCGTAACGGTAATTCGTTTAATACGTCATTTATACCGTCAAAAAAATGAGGTTTCCTGATGCGGTTAACAAAGGTTCACGAGAGGTGCTGGCGCTGTAATCCGCGCCAGCTCTGGTTTTAGATGAGGTTAACGAAGGCTATCAGGAGCATGTATTCAACTAGTGCTTCACAATATACATTGTACGGCTATAGGCCACATCTTCAGGGTTGGTAATGGGATACCCTTTCAGCCATGGTTTAATTAAACGCCCGTTGGTGTACTGATAAATAGGCGCAATGGGAGCCTGTTCCATCAGGATTTTTTCTGCGGCGTTATAATCCGCATTACGTGCTTTTTCCGTGTTTTCCATCGTGGCCTGGGTCAACACTTTATCGTATGCAGGATTATTAAACCGGGAAATATTCCCGGAATGAGTCGATGTTAATAACGACAGGAACGTTGATGGTTCATTGTAATCACCTACCCAGGAGGCGCGGATCACATCGAAATTACCGGTATTACGGCTGTCGATATAGGTTTTCCATTCCTGGTTTTGCAACTTCACATCAACACCGAGATTTTTCTTCCACATAGAAGCAACGGCGATGGCAATCTTCTGATGGTTTTCCGAAGTATTGTACAGCAGCGTCAGTTTAAGCGGTTTCTGCGGCCCATAGCCCGCTGCACGTAACAACGTTTTCGCCTGAGCATTCAGCTCTTCCTGACTCATTTGCTCAAATGGAGAAGGCTCAGGTACAAAGCCTGCAGTAACATCCGGCGTGAAATGCCAGGCTGGTTTTTCCCCGGTACCTAAGACTTTTTCCGCCATCAGACGGCGATCGATAGTCATACTGAGCGCCAGGCGCACTCGCGAATCTGCCGTCGGCCCTTTCTGCGTATTAAACGCATAATAATAAGTACCGAGCTGAGGTGGGGTGTAAACCTGCCCCGGAATATCCTTCAACAGTTTCTGATACATATTTTTCGGAAAGGATTCCGTAATATCAATATCACCGGCGAGATAACGCTTTGTTGCCGCAGATTCCTGATTAATTGGCAGGAACGTCACTTTTTGCAATACGGTTTTGGCGTTGTCCCAATAGTGTGTATTCGGCACAACCACTAGTTTTTCGTTAACGACACGATTCTGCAATACATAGGCCCCGTTGCCGATCAAATTACCCGGTTTTGTCCACTCTTTACCGCTTTCAACATTGGTTTTTTGTACCGGGTAAAACGCAAAGTTCGCCGTCAGATTGGCAAACCAGGGCAGTGGTTTATCCAGTTGAACTTTTAATGTCCTGGCATCTACCGCGCTAACTCCCAGTTTATCGGGTGTGGCTTTGCCGTCGATAATCGCCTGTGCGTTATTGATACCAGCCAAAGCTGCAAACCATGCAAACGGGGAAAGTGTTTTTGGATCAACCAGTCGCTGCCAGCTATAGACAAAATCCTGTGCCGTTACCGGCGTACCATCGGCCCATTTCGCGTTATCGCGTAGCGTAAATGTCCAGATGCGGTTATCGTTACTCTTCCACTGCGTGGCTACACCGGGAATGATTTCCCCTTTATCATTCTGGTTGACCAACCCTTCAAATAAATCGCGGATAACCTGAATTTCAGGCAGTCCTACAGCTTTCGCCGGATCCAGCGACGCAGGCTCATCCTTTATATGACGCACCAGTTCTTGTTTTTCTGCCAGTACCGTTCCGCTGGGAACATCCGCAGCATGCGATAAAGAAATGCTGCTAACCAACAGCGCACAACAGGTTACTGAAACAGAATGCCTCATAAAATACCCTCAGATCCGGCCATTAAGTGAATGTGTAATTATTTGTATCGCCAGCAGGAAATGCAATTAACTTCCGACAAGAAAGTGATATTACACCTGAAAAGATAAGTGTGTGAAAACGATTTGATTATCCAGACATTTTGCACAACACTGCGAGTAACAATTCATGCTTTCAGAGAAGACTATGACCGTTACCCGTCCTCGTGCCGAGCGCGGCGCATTTCCACCGGGAACCGAACATTACGGACGTTCACTGCTGGGCGCACCGTTAATCTGGTTTCCCGCCCCCGCGGCCGATCGCGAGAGTGGTCTGATTCTGTCGGGAACTCACGGTGATGAAAACTCTTCAGTGGTTACCCTTTCCTGCGCGTTGCGTACGCTTAACCCTTCGCTGCGCCGCCATCATATTGTGCTGGCGGTTAACCCTGACGGTTGCCAGCTTGGATTGCGCGCGAATGCTAATGGTGTGGATCTCAATCGTAATTTTCCGGCGGCAAACTGGAAAGCGGGAGAAACAGTATATCGCTGGAACAGTAGTGCAGAAGAACGCGATGTGGTGTTGTTAACCGGTGAACATCCGGGGTCTGAACCAGAAACTCAGGCACTGTGTCAGCTTATTCACCGCATTCATCCCGCCTGGGTGGTTTCTTTTCACGATCCGCTGGCCTGTATTGAAGATCCCAGACACAGCGAATTAGGCGAGTGGCTGGCGCAGACGTTTGAATTACCCCTGGTCACCAGCGTAGGTTATGAAACGCCCGGCTCTTTTGGCAGTTGGTGCGCCGATCTGAACTTACACTGCATTACCGCTGAGTTTCCGCCCATCTCTTCAGATGAGGCCAGCGAAAAATATCTGCTGGCGATGTCGAATCTGCTGCGTTGGCATCCTAGAGATGGAGCAGCCCGGTCGTAAAATGCAGGGCTGGCTCTGCGTCATCGGCCAGCCAGGTTGGGCCATCCAGATCGGCAAAGCTGACCTGCGGTGTTAGCGGCAATGCGGCATTAATGGCCCGGGAAGTACACAGCATGCATCCCAGCATCAGAGCAAATCCTTGTTCGCGCGCTTCGGCCGCCAGCGCCAGCGCTTCCGTCAGGCCGCCCGTTTTGTCCAGTTTGATGTTCACCATTTCATAACGCCCGTGCAATGCTTTCAGGCTACTGCGGGTGTGACAGCTTTCATCTGCACAGATGGGCAACGGATGGATAAAATTCTCCAGAGCGGCATCATCCTGAGCAGGTAACGGCTGTTCCAGCATTGCGACGCCTAAATCTGCCAGCAATTGACAACGTGCTGCGAGCCCTTCGGCACGCCAGGATTCGTTGGCATCGACAATCAGCGTGGCGTCTGGAACTGCCGCACGGATAGCGACCATCCGCTCGCTGATTAGGCGGGCATCCAGTTTAACTTTCAGTAATTTCGCGCCATTCTCCCACAGAGCTGCTGCGCTTGCCGCCATCTGCTCTGGGGTACCGATCACCACGGTCTGGGCCGTCGTCACAACTGCATCCAGCTCAGTGCCAATAAATTCAGCCAGAGTTTGTCGCTGTTGCCGGGCACTCAAGTCCCATAAAGCACAGTCAATCGCATTACGCGCAGCCCCTGCAGGCAACAGTTTCTGTAAATCTTCGCGGGTCAGCCCGCTTTCCAGTTGCCGGGCAATACTCATAATTTGTGCCAGTACCGAAGCATCACTTTCGCCATAACGGGGATAAGGCGTACATTCCCCGATGCCTTTTACGCCATTTTCTTCCAGCTCAACCACCACGACGTGTGCTTCTGTTCTGCTGCCTCGGGCAATCACAAAGGGAGTGTGTAGCGGCCAGGCTTCCTCATATACCTTAACTGATCTCATTTATTTTCCTTATGTAATCCCGGAAGCGGATATCCGCAAATAGCGTTTGCCGTGTTAACTGTTGATGGCATAAACTAGCCACGACGTTAACTATATGTAAACAGGAAGATAACCATGTCACAAACCGTTCATTTCCAGGGCAACCCGGTTTCAGTCGCCGGCTCCATTCCTCAGGCTGGTAGCAAAGCTCAGGCTTTTACTCTTGTGGCTAAAGACCTGTCTGACGTTACGCTGGCCCAGTTCGCAGGCAAGCGCAAAGTGCTGAATATTTTCCCAAGCATCGATACCGGCGTTTGCGCGGCATCGGTACGTAAGTTTAACCAACTGGCGACAGAAATCGACAATACCGTCGTGCTGTGCATTTCAGCCGACCTGCCATTTGCCCACTCTCGTTTCTGCGGCGCGGAAGGCCTGAGCAACGTTATCACGCTGTCAACTCTGCGCAATGCTGAATTCCTGAAAAACTATGGTGTTGAAATCTCCGAAGGCCCGTTGAAAGGCCTGGCCGCACGTGCCGTGGTAGTTATTGATGAAAATGACAACATTATTTTCAGCCAACTGGTCAACGAAATTACCAACGAGCCAGACTACACTGCCGCACTGGACGTACTGAAAGCCTAAGTTCTTATGAAGACACAACGTCTTCGCTGGCATAAAACCAGTCAGTTGAAAAACTGGCTGGTTTTTTTGTTTATAGCCCCCAGATATTGCCGGAAGCTACAGACAAAAAAATCCGGAAACGAATGAACATTTCCGGATTCTTATACAACCATCTGTTCGGCCAACCGCCTGGCAGTCACCAACGATGATGTTGTTTTTTATATCTGCTGATTATTCAGCATCTGGTTCTTCGGTTTTGTACTTCGCCGCAGTCTCTTTGATAAGAGTCTGCAACTCACCGCGCTGGTACATCTCGATTAAAATGTCGCAACCGCCAACCAGTTCACCATCAACCCACAGCTGCGGGAAGGTTGGCCAGTTTGCGTATTTCGGCAACTCGGCGCGAATATCCGGATTTTGCAGAATATCGACATAAGCAAAGCGTTCACCACAGGCTGACAGCGCCTGCACGGCCTGTGCGGAGAAACCGCAGCTTGGCAGTTTTGGAGAACCTTTCATGTACAGGAGAATCGGGTTTTCAGCGATCTGGCGCTGGATTTTTTCGATAGTGGTGCTCATTATCTTGCTTCCTTAAACTTCTTTTACGGCAGTAGTCTGACATTGTAGCGGGTCAGGCTGGCAACGGAAAATAACATTTTCATTACGCCTTATTATTTTATCCCCTGTCGCTAAAAGTTGCATTCACAATCTCACTTATCCCCTTAAAGGGTGTGGATTTGATTATCTGTTCACCAGTTTTATCTTTATTTGCTGTTTTTTTTTGCGGTCGGTAACGAAA
The DNA here is from genome assembly GCF_916618775.1 of Citrobacter sp. Marseille-Q3906. Taxonomy (NCBI): domain Bacteria; kingdom Pseudomonadati; phylum Pseudomonadota; class Gammaproteobacteria; order Enterobacterales; family Enterobacteriaceae; genus Citrobacter; species Citrobacter sp. Marseille-Q3906. The sequence goes on along the minus strand of NZ_CAKAKA010000002.1, from coordinate 1,313,515 downwards.
CATAGTTTTAAACGAAAAAAGCTATTAAGTTTCCCGTTTCTATAGATTAGAATCATCAAGTTTTGTAAATCACACGCAGGCACGATAGACCTGCCTTACCAGAGGACTGCTCAGTGGCGCGGATAAACCGAATCTCGATCACGCTCTGTGCTTTACTTTTTACCACACTGCCTTTTACGCCCATGGCCCATGCTTCCAAGCAAGCCAGGACGACGCCTACTGTTTCGCACACCATCAAAACGGTAGATAAAAAGAAAAGCTCAACAGCCAGTCAAAAAACAACCAAAACCACTCAGAAGACGGCTAAAAAATCCACCAGCAAAACCAGCAGTAAAACCGCCTCAGTAAAAAAACGTACAACCACTCCAGCAAAATCGACTAAAACCGCAAACCGTCGGGGCAAAGCAGCCACAGCACAAACCGCCGCCGTCACCTGGACTGAAAAATGCACCCCGCGTAAAGGTCATAAACCGCGCTGTGTGAAAGTGAAGTCGACAACCCCTGTAACGCTTGCTGAGACACATAAAGTTAAAGTGCAAAAAGCGACCAAAACCGCCATGTCCACCCTGATGAACCAAATCGGTAAACCTTACCGTTGGGGTGGCACATCACCAAGGACCGGTTTTGATTGCAGCGGTCTGGTGTATTACGCGTATAAAGATTTGGTGAAGTTTCGCATTCCGCGCACCGCCAATGAAATGTACCACCTGCGGGACGCAGCACCTATCGAACGTGGCGAACTGAAAAACGGCGATCTGGTCTTCTTCCGGACACAGGGCCGGGGTACCGCCGATCACGTCGGTGTCTACGTTGGCAACGGCAAATTTATCCAGTCGCCTCGTAGCGGTCAGGAAATTCAAATCACCTCGCTGAGCGAAGATTACTGGCAGCGCCACTATGTCGGCGCTCGACGCGTAATGACGCCTAAAACAATTCGCTAAAAACTTACCCTACAGCGTGTGCTGTAGGGTAAGTTCTTCTTTTGCATAACCTTTCAATTTGCTACCCTATCCTTACGCACAATGAGGTTATTGTGTGTACTCAATATAAATAATAAGGAGAGAAGCAATGTCGTTTGAATTACCTGCATTACCGTATGCCAAAGATGCTCTGGCACCGCACATTTCTGCTGAAACGCTGGAATACCACTATGGCAAACACCATCAAACCTACGTGACCAATCTGAACAATCTGATTAAAGGCACAGCGTTTGAAGGCAAGTCACTGGAAGAGATCGTACGTAGCTCTGAAGGCGGTGTATTTAATAACGCAGCTCAGGTATGGAACCACACGTTCTACTGGAACTGCCTGGCACCAAACGCTGGTGGCGAACCGACCGGAAAACTGGCCGAAGCCATTACTGCATCCTTTGGCAGCTTCGCAGACTTCAAAGCGCAATTCACCGATGCCGCAATTAAGAACTTCGGTTCAGGCTGGACCTGGCTGGTAAAAGGGACGGATGGCAAACTGGCTATCGTTTCCACCTCTAACGCAGGTACACCACTGACCACCGATGCGACACCTCTGATGACCGTTGACGTCTGGGAACACGCCTACTACATCGACTATCGCAATGCACGTCCTGGCTACCTGGAGCATTTCTGGGCGCTGGTAAACTGGGAGTTTGTTGCGAAAAACTTCGCAGCATAAAAATGACAACGCAGAAGGGATCCCCTTCTGCGTTTTAGTGTCAATTTGCAGTCGGGCACGCTTCCTGAGGCTGTTTTTTCGCTGAGATGAAGACCAGCAGCAAAGCCAGCCCCGCCACAATCGCCCCCATCACCGGCACAAAGCTATAACCTAACCCACCGGATATCACTGCGCCACCAGCCGCAGCCCCGAGGGCATTGCCCAGATTAAATGCCCCAATATTAACCGATGAAGATAATCCTGGCGCTTCGCTGGCAACGCGCATCACGCGCATCTGCAAAGGCGGGACTACCGCAAACGTCGCCGCGCCCCAGACCACCATACTGATAGCCGCTCCCAGCTCATTACGCGCCAGAAATGGAATTGCCAGCATAATGACCATCAGCAGTAATAAAAAGCCTTTCAGCGTGCCGTTGACCGACTTGTCTGCCAGCCGACCACCAAGATAATTACCAATAGAGAAACCAACGCCAATTAACACCAACATCCCGGTGACAAATGCTGGTGTGGCATGGGTAATACTGTGCAGCACGGGTGAGATATAGGTATAAAGCGTAAACATCGCACCAGCCCCCAATACGGTGGTCAGTAGCGCCGAGACAACCTGCGGACGCATCAGCACCGCAAGTTCTTTACGCACTTCAGGACGCTCTCCTGCCCCGCCTTTAGGTAACGAGAAGAACAGACTGATCATCGCAATCACGCCCAGACCCGCAGTCGCCAAAAAGGACATTCGCCAGCCGATGGTCTCGCCCAGCCAGGTTGCCGCAGGGACACCGCCAATATTGGCGATCGTTAGGCCCATAAACATGGTAGCAACCGCGCTGGCCTGCTTGTGTTTTGGCACCACGCTCGCCGCCACAACAGAACCAAGCCCAAAAAAAGCGCCGTGATTAAGGCTGGTCAAAATACGTGACAGCATGAGAGTGGTGTAATCCGGTGCAATTGCCGAAAGCACATTACCCAGTGTGAATATCGCCATCAGAAAAATAAGCGCATTACGGCGCGCACGATGAGAAAGCAACAATGTCATCAACGGTGCACCCACCATCACGCCAACCGCATATGCGCTGATTAACATTCCGGCAGCAGGAATCGATACATCCACACCCCGGGCAATGACGGGTAATAATCCCATAGGAGAAAATTCGGTCGTGCCAATACCGAACGCACCAATCGCCAGTGCCAGTAACGGATAATTTATTTTCATACTTCGACTCCATAACGTCGAGCCGTGGCACGACACGTAATAAGAGTCAAAAGCATGACATTGATCGCAAAAATAATAAAGTTAACAAATTTGCAAAAGACTTTTGCAAATTCGCAAATAATAGAACGGGAAAAACGTGCTGAAGGGATGAGGGAGATTGCTCTCCCTCGGAGTAAATCAATGCAGTGCTGCGGTCAAACCACTTGCTACAATCAGGCCCAGAACAATAATGGTGGTGACTAACGAAAATTTCAGATCGGTGCTCATCAAGTTTTCTCCTTTTTATTCCCACACAAAAAGTGATATTGCGCATTTTTGCATACTTGAACGCAAAAATCTCTCACGATTTATATTGATAAATGCTTTTAACTCTTCCCCTTTTCGTTAAGATCAGACAAAATTCCACGCTTACTTGATTAGCGTACCGGCCATTGACCCCTTCCTGACGTTCCGTGTCGTTTTCCCGGCGTGCCGCAACCCTGACGTTGCGTTAAGGGTGTGTAAAGGCAAACGTTTACCTGGAGTATTCTCAGGAGCTTAGGATATGGTCTGGAGTGAGATGTAATGGCAACAATTAAAGATGTAGCGAAGCGAGCAAACGTTTCCACTACAACCGTATCACATGTAATTAACAAGACGCGCTTTGTCGCGGAAGAAACGCGTAATGCTGTCTGGGCAGCCATTAAAGAGTTGCACTACTCTCCCAGCGCAGTTGCGCGCAGCCTGAAGGTAAATCACACCAAGTCGATCGGCTTGTTGGCGACCAGCAGCGAAGCCGCCTATTTCGCGGAAATTATCGAAGCCGTTGAGAAAAATTGTTTCCAGAAAGGCTACACGCTGATTCTGGGTAACGCATGGAATAGCCTCGAAAAGCAGCAGGCATATCTCTCAATGATGGCGCAAAAGCGCGTCGATGGCTTACTGGTAATGTGTTCTGAGTATCCGGAATCACTGCTTTCCATGCTCGAAGAGTATCGCCATATTCCGATGGTCGTCATGGACTGGGGCGAAGCGAAAGCCGACTTTACCGACACGGTCATTGATAACGCTTTCGAAGGCGGTTATATGGCGGGTCGATATCTGGTAGAACGCGGCCACCGCGAGATTGGCGTGATCCCAGGCCCTATGGAGCGCAACACCGGCGCCGGACGCCTGGCAGGATTTATGAAAGCGATGGAAGAAGCGCTGATTAAAGTACCTGAAAACTGGATCGTACAGGGCGATTTTGAACCAGAATCCGGATATCGCGCCATGCAGCAAATCCTCTCCCAGTCGCATCGTCCGACTGCCGTCTTCTGCGGTGGCGATATTATGGCGATGGGTGCTCTTTGCGCCGCTGACGAGATGGGTTTGCGTGTACCGCAGGATGTGTCGTTGATCGGTTATGACAACGTGCGCAACGCCCGCTTCTTCACGCCAGCGTTGACCACGATTCACCAGCCGAAAGATTCGTTAGGTGAGACTGCCTTCAATATGCTGTTAGACCGTATCGTAAACAAGCGCGAAGAGTCGCAATCTATTGAGGTCCATCCTCGACTGGTGGAGCGTCGCTCCGTTGCCGACGGCCCATTCCGCGATTACCGTCGTTAAACCTGTTATACGGGAGCCTGTTCCGGCTCCCGTAGCCACTCTTTATTCAGCGTTTCGCTATCTCCCAGGTAGTCCAGCAACCAGAGCAGTGCTGGCGACGTATCATTTTGCTGCCAGGTCAGACAACATGCGGCATCAGGAAAAGGGTTTTCCAGCTGCAAAGCAACCCACTTACCGCTATCGATCCACGGTTTAGCAAAATGTGTTGGCACCATGCCCACACATAGCCCAGCCGATAAACAGGTAGCAGAGGATTCCCAGTCCGGTACCACGACACGTTTTTGGTTATCCAGCAGCCATGTGATTCGTTTCGGTAGCGTGCGCGAAGTATCTTCACGAACTAACGACGGCCAGTTGCGCAACGTGTCATCGCTTAATGGCCCGGGAATCGAAGCCAACGGGTGATGGCTCGCCACCACGCAACTCCAGCTCAGCATTCCCATATCACGAAACGTGTAACGTCCCCCCACCGGAATCGCCTGCGTTGCACCGATCGCCAGTTCGACGCGGCCATCCGATAGCGCATCCCAGACACCGTTAAACACTTCCTGAAAAACCAGCAGTTCCACATCATCGAAGTGACGATAGAAATCCACAATCATCTGCCGGGTGCGTTCCGGTCGCACAATATTATCGACTGCAATCGCGAGCTGCCCTCGCCAGCCGTTGGCGATTTGCTGACATTGCTGGCGAGTGATCTGCATTTTTTTGATAACAGACCGACCTTCTTTTAAAAACCACGCCCCTGCGGGTGTTAGTTCAACATCCCGATGACGTCGCTCGAAAAGCGGAACTGCAAGCCACTCCTCCAGTTGACGAACGGTGTAGCTTACCGCCGAAGGTACACGGTGCAACTCCTGCGCAGCCGAACTAAAGCTGCCGTTACGCGCAACCGCATCAACGACTTCAAGTGAATATTCCGACCACATAGTCTGCCTACAAAAATTTTGAAATCAGTAAACAAATATTAGCGTTTCACAGCGAGAATTTCACTCACTACACTCTGCGACACTGTTTTACTGCTTAAAAAGAGAAATGATGATGCAACCTGGAAAAGGGTTTTTAGTCTGGCTGGCCGGTCTTAGCGTGCTCGGCTTTCTGGCAACGGATATGTATTTGCCCGCCTTTGCTGCTATTCAGTCCGATCTGCAAACCCCTGCGTCTGCCGTCAGCGCCAGCCTTAGTTTGTTCTTAGCCGGTTTTGCCGTTGCGCAGCTTCTGTGGGGGCCGCTCTCCGACCGTTATGGTCGTAAGCCAATTTTATTGCTGGGATTATCCATCTTCGCCCTGGGTAGTTTGGGGATGCTATGGGTTGAAAACGCCACCGGCTTGCTGGTGCTGCGCTTCGTCCAGGCCGTCGGCGTTTGTGCCGCATCAGTAATCTGGCAGGCGCTGGTTACCGATTACTATCCCTCGCAAAAAGTTAACCGTATCTTTGCCACCATTATGCCGCTGGTCGGCTTATCACCTGCTCTCGCGCCCTTATTAGGTAGCTGGATCCTGGTACATTTTTCCTGGCAGGCCATTTTTGCCACCCTGTTTGCGATTACCTTGATCCTGATGTTGCCTGCCCTGCGGTTAAAACCGACAGCAAATGCGCATGACGATAGTCAGGACGCGTTGACGTTCGCGACGCTACTGCGTTCTAAAACATACCGTGGAAATGTACTGATTTATGCGGCATGTTCTGCGAGCTTTTTCGCATGGCTGACCGGCTCACCGTTTATCCTGAGCGAGATGGGCTATAGCCCGGCAGTAATTGGACTGAGCTATGTTCCACAAACTATCGCCTTCCTGATCGGCGGGTACGGTTGCCGCGCCGCACTGCAAAAATGGCAGGGTAGCCAGTTGCTGCCATGGCTACTGATCCTGTATGCAATCAGCGTTATTGCCACATGGGCAACCGGTTTTATTCACCACGTTGCACTGGCCGAAATCTTGATCCCATTCTGCGTCATGGCGATAGCGAACGGCGCGATCTATCCGATTGTCGTCGCTCAGGCACTACGTCCTTTCCCGCAGGCAACAGGACGCGCAGCGGCGATGCAGAACACGCTACAACTGGGTTTATGCTTCCTGGCAAGCCTTGTGGTGTCGTGGTTAATCAGTACTCCGTTGCTCACAACCACCAGCGTAATGCTGTCAACGGTGTTCCTGGCTGCGCTTGGATATAAAATGCAGTCGCAAAAAGAGAATGATTCCCTGGCGAATGAGGGCTCTCAGATTGCACATGGTGAGTCACATTAATAACCGTCATAACTTAATTAGCTGGCTAACAATTTTCGGTTGAATCACCAAATATTCAGGCCTATACTGATTTCCAGTTGTTAAAATTACGATAATTATTCTGTGTTAACGGGAACAAGGTTGTTCCCGTTTTTCCACGGATGGTCTTTTCGGCAAGGGGTTCTCCCTTCCTCTGTTCTACGTCGGATAATAGATTACGGATTAATTCCGTGAAATTTCTCACAAGACCAAAAAAGCGTCTACGCTGTTTTAAGGTTCTGATCACCGACCAGTGATGGAGAAGCTATGAGTTCATCGTGTATAGAAGACGTCAGCGTACCGGATGATAACTGGTACCGAATCACCAATGAATTACTAAGCCGTGCGGGCATTACGATTAATGGTTCTGCGCCGGCGGATATTCGCGTTAAAACCCCCGTTTTTTTCAAACGTGTCCTGCAGGAAGGGTCGCTGGGTTTAGGTGAAAGCTATATGGATGGTTGGTGGGAATGCGATCGTCTGGATATGTTTTTTACCAAAGTCTTACGCGCAGATCTGGAAAGCCAACTCCCCCGCCATTTCAAAGATACTCTCCGTATCGCAACGGCGCGTCTGTTTAATCTACAGACTAAAAAGCGCGCGTGGGTTGTCGGCAAAGAGCACTACGATCTTGGCAACGATCTCTTTACCCGCATGCTCGACCCCTATATGCAGTATTCCTGCGCCTACTGGAAAGATGCCGACACCCTGGAAGCTGCCCAGCAGGCGAAGCTCAGAATGATTAGTGAGAAACTGCAGTTGAAGCCAGGAATGCGCGTGCTCGATATTGGTTGCGGCTGGGGAGGCCTGTCCCAGTTTATGGCAGCACAATACGGCGTGAGTGTGGTGGGCGTGACGATTTCAGCGGAACAACAGAAACTGGCGCAGGCGCGCTGTGAAGGGTTGGACGTTACTATTTTACTCCAGGACTACCGCGACCTGAACGACCGCTTTGACCGCATTGTCTCCGTCGGTATGTTTGAGCATGTGGGGCCAAAAAACTACAACACCTACTTTGACGTGGTTGATCGCAATTTAAAGCCAGATGGTCTGTTTTTGCTGCACAGTATCGGTTCTAAGAAAACTGACAATAACGTTGACCCATGGATTAACAAATACATCTTCCCGAACGGTTGTTTACCATCGGTACGCCAGATTGCCAACGCCAGCGAGTCACATTTTGTGATGGAGGACTGGCACAATTTTGGTGCGGATTACGATACCACGTTGATGGCCTGGCATGAGCGTTTCATGGAGAGTTGGCCGGAGATTGCCGATAATTATACTGAGCGTTTTAAACGCATGTTCAGTTATTACCTCAACGCCTGTGCCGGTGCATTTCGCGCACGTGATATTCAGCTTTGGCAGGTGGTTTTCTCTCGCGGTGTGGAACACGGCCTGCGCGTTCCACGCTAGTTCTTTCGGCCCCCGTTCGCGACGGGGGCTTTTCATCATGACTCAGGCCCCAGCCTCACCGGTGATGTTGCTGATCGCGCCTTCGCGCGCGGCCAGTACGCGCTCAACGGTATCAACAACAGCCTGTGTTTGTGGGTCGATTTCAATGTTTACCCGCGCACCAAGCTTTTTCTTGCCAAGCGTAGTACGCTCCAGCGTTTCCGGGATCAGATGCACGCAGAAGCGCGTCGGCGTCACTTCGCCTACCGTCAGGCTGATGCCATCAATACCGATAAATCCTTTATACAGGATGTATTTCATCAGCGACGTATCCTGGACCTTGAACCATATCTGCCGATTATTCTCGGAGGTCAGAATTTTCGACACCTCCGCGGTGGTCATAATATGACCCGACATCAAATGTCCGCCGATCTCATCGCTGAATTTTGCTGCACGTTCTACGTTTACCAGGTCACCTACCCGCAGATCGCCAAGGTTGGTAATACGTAGTGTTTCTTTCATCAGGTCAAAGCTGATGCGGTTGCCATTAATTTCAGTCACTGTCAGACAGCAACCGTTATGTGCAACCGATGCGCCGGTCTCCAGCGCCTCCAGCATGTATTCAGGTAACTCCACTACATGCGTGCGAAAATTTGGTTTCTCATCAATAGACACCAGTTTTGCGGTGCCCTGCACAATACCCGTAAACATACCTGTAACTCCTGAACTCAATTAAGACATCTCTGCTGAGCACAATAGCAGGTGAAAAAACAGGTTGCCAGCAATGCACCGCCCCCACCTGTTTTTTCACTGGAGAATTATGCATTCCTCGCTACAATAGACTGCAATTTCCTCAGCATTTTCTCCTTGCTGCCATTTAAGGCGGCTTTTTTGTCTCTTAAATAACAACAATAGATACTCAAAATAATTCGAGTTGCAGGGAAACGGTGAGTAAGGTCCGGGACATAAACCACTGTGTGACCGGGGCAAACGAACGCAACCAACAAACCTGCAGCCTGGAGTATGAAGAGTAATAAGGTGTAAACGTGCAAAAGTATGTAATAGAAGCGCGTCAGTTATTAGCTCTGGCAATTCCGGTGATTCTTGCGCAAATCGCCCAAACCGCAATGGGATTCGTCGATACCGTCATGGCTGGAGGTTACAGCGCGACGGACATGGCGGCCGTTGCCATCGGGACCTCCATCTGGCTACCGGCCATTTTGTTTGGTCATGGACTGCTGCTGGCATTAACGCCAGTGATTGCGCAGCTCAATGGCTCTGGTCGCCGCGATCGCATTGCCCATCAGATACGCCAGGGATTCTGGCTTGCGGGCAGCGTATCCATTTTGATTATGGTGGTGCTGTGGAACGCGGGATACATTATCCGTTCCATGCATAACATCGATCCGGCGCTGGCAGATAAAGCAGTCGGTTACCTGCGTGCGCTGTTGTGGGGAGCACCGGGGTATCTGTTCTTCCAGGTTGCCCGTAACCAGTGCGAGGGGCTGGCCAAAACCAAACCGGCGATGGTAATGGGGTTTCTCGGCCTGCTGGTGAACATTCCGGTTAACTATGTTTTCATCTATGGACATTTGGGTATGCCGGAACTCGGCGGCGTTGGCTGCGGCGTAGCGACGGCGGCAGTGTACTGGGTGATGTTTATCGCCATGCTCTCTTATGTCAAACATGCACGATCAATGCGAGATATCCGTAATGTGCGTGGCTTCCAGAAACCAGACACCGCAGTAATGAAACGTCTGGTCCAGTTGGGTTTACCCATTGCGCTGGCGTTATTTTTTGAAGTCACACTGTTTGCCGTAGTCGCACTGTTGGTTTCCCCACTGGGAATTGTTGATGTCGCCGGACACCAAATCGCACTGAACTTTAGCTCGTTAATGTTCGTACTGCCGATGTCGCTGGCTGCCGCCGTTACGATCCGCGTCGGTTATCGTCTGGGCCAGGGCTCTACGCTGGATGCGCAAACCGCCGCCAGAACAGGCTTAGGGGTCGGCGTTTGCATGGCGATGATAACCGCAATCTTCACCGTCACATTGCGTGAGCAAATTGCCCTGCTTTACAACAATAACCCTGAAGTCGTGACGCTGGCCGCCCAGTTGATGTTACTGGCCGCCGTATATCAAATCTCAGACTCTATCCAGGTCATCGGCAGCGGGGTCTTACGTGGTTATAAAGATACACGTTCTATTTTCTTTATTACCCTGACGGCATACTGGCTGCTGGGTTTACCGAGTGGATATATTCTTGCGCTGACCGATCTGGTTGTCGATCGCATGGGGCCTGCAGGCTTCTGGATAGGCTTTATTATTGGCCTGACCTCCGCTGCAGTGTTGATGATGCTGCGGATGCGCTATCTGCAACGCCAGCCGTCATCCATTATTTTGCAACGCGCCGCCCGATAGTACGCAAATAGCCACCGCATGGTGGCTATTTTTTTTACCAGTTTCAGAATGGACTGGCATTACGGGCATTGATCAACTTTGCGCTAATGGGATGCACAAAATTCAATTCACTGGCATGTAGCATCAGCCGGGGCGTCCGTTCAGTACCGGGCAACAAGCGACCACCATACAGATCACAACCTAAAATAGGATGCCCCAACTGCTGGCAATGAATGCGCAACTGATGTGTGCGTCCGGTCTCCGGGCTGAGCTGCACCCGCGTCAATGGCAATAACGTCCCTTGCTCCACTTCGTGATAAAAGCGCTCGACAACCCGGTAATGCGAGCGCGCAGGCTTGCCGTTCACAGGGCAAATCGTCATCAGCGGAAACAGTGCTGGATCTTTGGCTATCGCCGCATCGATTACCCCTTCGTCATTATCCAGATGCCCGCAGAGTAAGGCGCTATACATTTTCGTCACCGTTCGCTGGCTGAATTGCTGACAAAGTGCGGCGTTGATAGCTTTATTCCGCGCAATGACCATTAGCCCGGATGTCCCGAAGTCAAGACGGTGGACCAGAGTGCAGCCGGGAAAAATCTGTACCAGCCGGTGATGCACTGAATCGAGATTTTGCGGATTTTTCCCGGAAAGGCTGAGTAACCCGGCGGGTTTGTTGATAAGCACCAGGTGTTCATCCTGATAGAGCGTCTCTATCTCATCATGGCACGGCGGGGCAATAAAGGTATCGAAAATAGTAGACATCAGGCTGCCCGGATGGAGTGTGGGCGCGGATCATAACGAATTTTCAGCCTGCTGGCGAATCCAGGTTAAAGTTAATGGTTAGCAAAATATTAATATAGACTTTAGCCGGAGACTAAACGCTATGGCTTACTATTCCACGCTGATGCGAAAAATTCAAAAATACACGCCACCCCCTATAAATAAACAATGACTAAACGAGTTTATTATAAACATAAAATTAGTAACTGGTCGGATATGAGTCCATTGCAATAAATAAGAATATGCGACTCCTTTCCCTTACGATGAAATGGTAAAAATGAAAAAGTTAATGACGGCAATGGTTGTCGCTACAGCATTATCAGGCTGCGCACAACAAACCTTTGAAATAAATCATGGAATTTCTGAGAAACCAACTCAAGAAACCAGACAAACCTTTTTTGTTAACGGTATTGGACAGTCGCAAACCATTAATGCAGCGCGGGTTTGTGGCGGTGCTGATAAAGTTATTCGTACCGAAGTACAGGAATCAGGTATGGATGTTTTCTTACGAATCATCACTATTGGTATCTATACCCCTAAAGAAGCCAGAGTCTATTGCTCCAAATGATCCCTGTCAGCAGGCATTCCTGGAATGCCTGCTGCACTTTTGCAGTTCGGTGCCGCTATAGCTTACTCCTTTTGTTAACCCGCGGTTTAATGCCAGATCTTCTGATAACAGAATTACAATGTTGACAAACTATTTTGTTCGTTACTCTCATTCAGTTCATAGTTGAAACATTATGTAATGATTTAGAATTTGAGTATCGCCATTTTATATTTGATGTTGACATTTAGTTCTGTCATTACTTAAGGACCAACTCAGAAGGAGGCTTTCAATGCAAAAATATTTCCATTATCACTCGCAATATTGGGTATTCCTCGCAATTGCACTGGTCATTTACATACTGGCATTTCGTTAATACATATTGTCAATTGATTGCCTGCATTATATAAAAATGAATGCAGTTCAAATCTGTATACAGTTCCCTGGTAAAAAAACCAGAACAAATATGAATACTCTTTAGCGTATGATCTTCGCTTATAAGCTCACATGAAATGACGAAATCATTCTTTTCAGTGCAACGAGACAGACCCATTAGTTCACTCGAGTTAAAGATTTACCGCAACTATCGTGTGGTTCATGGAATACGCATTGCTGTGGCATTTGTTTTGACTTTTTTACTTATAAGAATGATGAAGTTACCCGATCATTCGTGGCCCCTTATTACACTTATCGTCGTTATGGGGCCTGTCAGCTACATGGGCAACGTAATTCCCAGAGCGTTTGAACGCATGGCGGGTACCGTAACAGGAGCGATTCTGGGGATCATCGCACTACACATTGAAGTCTATTCTCTACCCTTAATGTTGTTGTGGTGCGGCTGCGCTGCTTTCTTTTGTGGTTTTTTGGCTATCAGCAAACGTCCATATGCAGCCTTACTGGTAGGGATAACGCTGGCAGTAGTTAGCAGTGCTCCTGCCGGAGATATGCAAACAGCACTATGGCGAAGTACCAATATCATTTTAGGCTGTATTCTGGCGATGCTGTTTACCAGCATACTTCCCCAAAGGGCATTCATTAACTGGCGTATTCAGTTGGCCGATTTTTTATCTGATTATTTAAAAATCAATACTGCGGGCGTCTCGCGTAACGTGCTTTATCCTCCCAGAATGACCAGTCTGCAAACCCGGGCATTGAATAAAGTCGTCAAAATGCGCAATCTGATCACGCCAGTAAATAATGAAACCCGGATACCGATAAAACTGCTTGAAGAAATTCAGTCAATAACCCGTGATATGGTTGCCGCACAAAAATTTCAGCTCAACGCTCACTGGGCCTCACGCAGAAGTCGCTTTTTGATTCTAAACTCCCATGCTCTTTCCGATATGCAGGAAATGACTCAACACACGCTCAGAGCACTGGCTCATGCCCTGCATAAAGGAAACCCCTCACCAATAGCCTCAAACAGTGAACGTCTGAATGAAATCTCTCAAGAATTACATGACCTTTTACTTTCTTGTGAAAGTGATGACGTCATGGAAAGCGCGGTTCACGGATACGTCTGGTTAAGTATACAACTCACTGTTCAGCTTGAGACATTGTCTTCTTTAATCAACAGAGCGCTTACAGAGAAATGACTGAATATATCAATAATGATGAATTTAGTTTCTTCACCGGGAAAATGACCGAGAAATAATATAGCTGTTGGCACACGTCCTATCCCCCCACAAATTAGCGGGTATTCGCAGTGAAAGTTGGTAAATTTGCTGAACGGTTCTATAGTCGAGGCTGCTTCTCAGTTACAGGATTCACTAATGCGATTTAACGGACTGACCAAAGGTTTCTTCATTTTCATTCTTGCCCTCGTCACATGGGCGTTCTTCGACGTGCTGTCCCCCTACTTTTCCGCGATTCTGTGGGCCGCAATATTAACCACAATCTTTAACCCGGTGAAAAATAAACTTCGCAGCGCACTGGGGGATCGCAACGGGCTGGCATCGCTGATTACCATCGGTATTATCTGTCTGATTGTCTTTATCCCTCTGATGGTGATCCTGTCATCGCTGGCGATTGAACTGAATGTGGTTTACACCAAGCTGCAACAGAACAATACGCAGTTCCCGGAAGTGGTTAGCTCGATCCTGTCGTACCTTCCGGATTGGGCCAGAACGTTCCTCGCGGAACACAATCTCGATAATGTCACGCAGATCCAGAAAAAACTCTCTGACATTGCGTTACAGGGCGGGCAGTACCTCGCTGGTAGCGCGTTCCTGATCGGTAAGGGGACCTTCGGCTTTGCCATCAGTTTTGGCATTATGCTGTATTTACTGTTTTTCTTGCTGAAGGATGGGCCGTATCTGGTTCGACAGATTCTGGATTCGTTACCACTCTCAGATTTTGCCAAACAGCATCTGTTCGCCAAATTCGTCGGCGTTACGCGGGCGACGGTAAAAGGCACTGCGGTGGTTGCCGTTGTTCAGGGTACGCTGGGGGGCATTGCTTTTGCGATAGTCGACATTGACGGTAGCATTCTGTGGGGCGCGCTGATGGCGTTTCTTTCACTGGTTCCCGCGGTTGGTTCAGCGATTGTCTGGGTACCAGCAGCCATTTTCCTCTTCGCCACACAGCAAATTTGGCAGGGGCTGTTTATCGTCGGATTTTTCGTGATTATTGTCGGTCTGGTGGACAATATCCTGCGCCCGCTACTGGTGGGTAAAGACACTAAAATGCCTGACTACCTGATTCTGATTTCCACACTCGGCGGGATGGAGATCTACGGAATCAACGGTTTTGTTATCGGCCCTCTGATTGCTGCGCTGTTCCTTGCCAGCTGGAACCTGTTCTCCGGTCGTGACCACGAAGGAAATGCCGAAGGAATCGACGAAGCGTTTATGGAAGAAGGAAAAAATCCTCCAGATTTGTAATGGTGTGACGATAACAAAAGGCGGCCAATGGTCGCCTTTTTATTTTCACGCAAAATCATACGTTTCCTATAATTTCAATCATGCTTATTCATTAATCGTCGCAAAAGGAACTCACAGGTGCGAATCGCCACAATAACTAACTGGGCCTATAGCGCGACGGTATGTCTGACCATTGTCTCCGGCGTCGTCATGCTGATGGCGTCCAACGCAGATAATACCGAACGCCAAGCGGTAGAGCAGCGGTATGTATTCGACAAACTGACCGGGGAGGTGGAAACCGACGCCTGGTCGCTGTCTGATTTGGCCCGTTTGTACGCTGTCACTAAAAACCCTGACACCCTGGACACCTATCGCCAGAAGGAAACGTCGCTAAAAGAGATTGAGCATCGGCTGGCGAACCTGAAAGACGCCGGGGCAACGGGCGAAGAATTGGCGCTATTGCATGAAGGGCTACAAATCGTTGATACATTGCAGGAAGAGCAAGCGATGGCGTTTTCCAGCGTGGCGCGCGGAGAAGATCAGCAAGCCATCGCCCTGCTCTTCAGTAAAGCCTATGAACAAGAACTGGAGCGAGCGCAGGATCGGATAGACCATTTTCGGCAGATACTCGACAATCGTGTTCGCGACACGATTCAGGAAGCTACTCAGGCATCCCGCACCCTGCGCACGCTGTCAGAAGTGATGGTTGGACTGACGGCGCTGTTATTTTTGTTTGTCCTCGGATTTATTCTAAAACGCCGCGTGCTACGCCCCGTCGTGCGCCTCAGTGACGTTGTTCACCGGCTGGCTTCACAGGATTACGCCGTTGAAACGCCCAATTTCAACCAGATTGATGAGATCGGAGATATGGCGCAGGCAATCCGAATTTTTCGCGAGAACGGTCTGGTGCGACAGCGACTGGAGAAAGAGCGTGATGCAGACTGGGCGATACGCGAATTATTGGCACGTATGACGCAGCGTTTACAAGGTTGCGAGAATTTTGCGGATGTGATCAACGTAGCGGAGCTTTTTGCACCAAACATTGCGCCCGGGATTGCTGGTCGACTCTACATCCTTGATCGGGATCCCTGGCAGATGCGCTGTGTCGCCGAATGGCTTTCACCTGAGGGCAAAGCGGATGCTTTCCACCCGGATGAATGCTGGGCAGTTCGTCGTGGGCAGAGCCATCCACCGGTACACGGTGAGCCGGATATCGCCTGCTACCATCTGCCGGAATCGTGCCAAAATCACTCGCTGTGTGTGCCGCTGATTGCCCAGGGCGAAGCGATTGGTCTGCTCTCATTCCTGAATCTAAGCGAGGAAAGCGCACCTTCCCGAGCCTATCTGGAACTGATGGCGGAGGCACTCGGCCTGGCCTTAGCCAACCAGCGTCTACGCGACGCATTGCTGGAAAAGGCGCTCTATGATCCCCTGACCGGTCTGCGCAACCGTCATCATCTGGAAGATACCCTGCGAACCCAGATGAGCCAGGCAATACGCAATCAGGAGCCACTCAGTTGCCTGATGATCGATATCGATCACTTCAAAAACATAAATGACCGTTTTGGTCACGAAGCGGGTGACGGCGTCATCAAAAGCGTCGCTGCCATTATTCAGCGCGTTGTACACGACAACGGAATGGCCTTTCGCTACGGCGGCGAAGAGTTCCTGGTCCTGCTGACCAGCATGGGTGAAGAGGCCGCGAACCGACTTGCGACGGATATTTACAACGGCGTACGCGAACTGTCACTGCGTTTTGGCGTGTCGGATATTGGCCATGTTGATGTCTCTATCGGCGTTGCCAGTTACCCGCAACACGCGCAAAGCGACAACCTGCTACGTGCCGCAGACGTGGCGCTCTATCGCGCAAAAGAGTTGGGTCGTTCGCGTATTGTGAGCTTTGGTATGCTGGAAGCAGGCTGAAATATTCTCCATCCTGAAATGAGGGTTTAACATGCTGACAGGACTTAACCATCTCACTCTTGCTGTTAGTGATGTAGCAAGAAGTTTTGATTTTTACGTGAACGAGCTTGGTTTTGTCCCTCAGGCCAGGTGGAGTCGCGGGGCCTATCTTTCGCTGGGAGAGCTATGGTTATGCCTTTCCGCCGATGTCGTTAAACCTCAGTTGGACTATACCCACTACGCATTCAGCATCCAATCCGATAAATTTGCCCCTTTCGTTGAGAAACTGCGGTCATCCGGCATTGTCGAATGGAAGTCGAACAAGAGCGAAGGCCAATCCATTTACTTTCTGGATCCGGATGGACACAAGCTGGAAGTACATATTGGTAGTTTAGAGAGTCGACTCAACGAGTGCAAAGCACATCCTTATGAAAAAATGGAGTTTTTCTGATGCAACTCGTGGGCCAATCCATCTATGCGTTTGTCCGTTTAAATATCTTTTCCCGGAAGGCTTCCAGGTGATATTTTTGCAAAAAGCCATCAACCTCCTGAGCCCATCGTATCCCCTCACCAAGAACGGCGCGGCTATGCGTTGATGTATAAAAATAACGTGTATCGTAGAGATTTATCAGCGTCTGATTTATCGCTGCAATTCGATGCTCAGGATTATTGAGCTGTTGCTTTTCCAGCGCCCGCATAATTCGTTGCTGGTGAACAGGATCTGAGGGGAACTCTCTTTCATTAAGTTCACTCAACACTAAGAAAGACGGCGCAATTTCCTCTTTAACTGCAGCCTGCAAACGGTAATGACCATCAAGGATCACAAACGCTCCCAGCCCGCCGATATACCAGACCAGCACTGGAGGCAATGTTCCCTCGCGAGATTTTTTACGCCACCATTTAACCCTTCCGGCATCCGGGCTTACGGGATAACGCCCAAGTAGCAGATGGTTTCCCCACCACCAGTCGACCAGTCTGACTTTTTCCGGCTGGACAAGATCGGGAAAATCTTCACCGTAAAGCGTCCAGCGACAGCCAAAATTACCGCTACTTTCAGGAGAGTCAAAACGCCAGTTTTTAACAGAAAGAGACTGTTGTAATGAGTATGGCGATGAACGTCGGGTCAACTCCATTGGACTGAGTAACCAACGGCGAGGTGACAGTAGTGGCGCTGGCGCATTCATTAATTGACGAGAAAAATAACGACACCATTCACTCGTCCATGCCCTTTTCCCTTTGCTTTTGATCCGTTCAATATCTTCAGACGTTACGCAAGGTAATAACGCCTGCGGGCCTGAATGTTCCGAATTAAACACCACCCAGACACCAGAATGATCTTCCAGCATTGAAGCCCAGAATAATGTCTCTCCAGAGATCTGCAACGCCATCCGACCGTAGCGGCCACTTAGCATATCCATCACCGGCCCGGCTTTATGACTCTTCTTGAGGGTAAACTCCAGGCCTTGCCAGTTATTATCGCGATCACAAAGATCCTGCCACCAATACTCCGTCATGGTCTTCTTCCCTGATAATTATGCGAATTATTTTAAGGCGTTCACCCTGCCGACGAGTTACCGGCGGCTCACCGGGCTGTCGTGCTTTGTATCGCTATCTTCCCGGATCTCAACAGCGCCATCTCTTGCTTGCAGAGCAGTACTACTGCCTGGCGACCTTTTACACGATGGGATGTGAGCGCTCTTTTCACTGTACGGCGAGACGCGCCAGATTCCAGCATCTGATAACACATCAGAGAGAGCGCATGTTTGTTTTTCATCGAGTTAACCTTGTTTAGTGAATCCGTGCAGTAGCACCACCAGGGCAATATTTTACTACTATCTGCGCTGGCATTACTAACACCACGGTCAAAACCAGCCCCCGACAGGAATCATTTACCATCCCGTCACCACGTTGTCCCCTCGAGAAATAGAACAAAAAACAACCAAAGCAGATATAATTTAAGTGCGACCATGCGCGTATTCAATCTAAGGAGGTGCGCAATGGACAAAGCAGAAGTGAAGTCATTCGGTATTCCAGACGAAATTCGCGAATTTCCACATGGACGACTGGAGCTTCTCAATATAGGAGGAGCGATCGTCGGCCGTGCAGTACTGGAACCAGGCTGGCGTTGGGCTACATCCGTTCAACCCATCGCAGGTACGAAGAGTTGTGAAGCCCCTCACTTTCAGTATCACGTTGCCGGGGTGCTACGGGTGAAGATGGATGATGGTAGTGAATTCGATTGTCTGCCCGGTAACTTGTCACGCATCCCCCCGGGTCACGATGCCTGGGTGGTTGGGGATGAATCTGTAGTCATCGTTGATTTCCAGGGAATGGTGGACTGGGCCAGGCATAAAGACATCGCCTGTAACGACTCGCCATAATGTAAAAGACACGGAGGAATTTTGTATCACCAGCGGGTGTTGAATGATGCAGCCTGTACTCAGCAATAGCCAGGCACGTTGTTTAACCCCCGGATGGTCCTTTCTGAGCCAGTGACAGCCGCGGTGTTATAGAGTTGATTATTTTCACCGCAGCACGGTTATTACCGCCATCCGCCATACTCGCAAAATACCGCACATATTGTTGATACGGGTTGCGAATTTTAGCGATTCATTTTTAGCCAGTACGACTCCTGGCATTTACTGCGAAAAGTTTTCTCCCGCGGTCTGATATCCCGACCCGCCGCATCAACAATCCCCCATTTGATACAGCATTCCGGGCATATGTCTGATAGCGGTTGAACCAACTCATTTTCGCAAATACAACTGATAACGACCCCTGAATCATGATGCCAGGTCATATGGGAGATCTCTACTTCCGCCAAATCATCTCGATTCCAGAGCTCTTCAATGCAAATGACATTTTTCCCATTTTTAATTGCATTTACATAGTCGGCCAGGTTGTCCATCGCTTAATTTTCCAATAGATTGATGAGCGAATGTAAGGTAATCGCTGATTAGTTTTTCTCGCAACTCTGAAACCGTAACAAATTTCTGCACGATCCCCAATACCTCTCATCACTCAATCCCTATAGCTCCCGGAAACCAGGTGCATCACCTGGATATCAGTTTCACTGCAGGGAACGGTCAATTCCCGTCCCCTGCTCCGTCTTTTACCCCTCAGGCATAGCCGAAGAATGGTGCGTAGAAATTTTCCACTCTTTACCATCCCAGGCATAGGTGAAAGTGTAACGCGCTGAAACTGTGGACTTATCCGCGAAGGTAAATGTATAAGTTCCGGTGTCTATCGCCTTATTACAGCCAAGACGAATAGTACGAGTGTCGATTTTCCCGGTCGGTTTCTTCGCAAGAAAATGTTCAAAATAATCAATGCGTTCAGCATCCGTTAAACGGGCTTTATTGGATACTGTAGGTAGCAATACCGCATCACTAAGATAGTTTTCAGAAACTGTCTTCGCGTCGCCCGTTTTCAGCGACTCGTTCCACTTATCAAACAGGGCTTCGATTTGAGCTTCATTCACCTTCACACAGTCGGGAGCTGGTGCAGCAAAAACGGGAGCTGTCAGAATAGTAAGTGAAACAGCAAGACCTGGTAATTTATTCATACTAATCATTCCATTAGCGGTTATACGACAATGAAAACGTCATTGATAACCAGGTTGAAAATCAAACTGCATGCCATTCCAGTGGAAATCATCAGCAGACACTGAGAGAGATAGATAACGTTCCCTTGAAGGAGAAAGGTATTTAATACAATGAAATATTTAGAGATTTCTGGTTAACATCGCTTGTATAGCGTGGTTTAACTACCTTCATTATTATAGTTCAGCAATTGCACGCTTTCTGAGCGCCCGCGCGTTTGAACATATTCAGCAGGTTCATACACTCCACTGGCTTGAATGAACTACAGGCTCCCTTCGGGATCACACTTTTCAGACCTGGTTATTCACTTACAAAAACCAGGTGTTATCATTCACGCCGTAAATACCTATCAACTCAATCCGAGGCTTTGATGCTGGAGAATGTAATCATCCGATAATCAGCTTCCCGACCTTTTCAGGCCGGACTGATTATCAATGCGCCGAAATTGTATGCGGACACCGCTGTGTGTTTGCACGTTTTGCACATGATGATTAAACAGGTTTTCCAGTATGAATTTATCCCGTCAGGAACAACGTACCTTACACGTTCTCGCCAAAGGTGGGCGTATTGCGCACGTCCGTGATTCGTCAGGCCGCGTTACCTCTGTTGAATGCTACAGTCGCGAAGGACTTTTGCTCGCAGACTGTACGCTCGCCGTCTTCAAAAAACTCAAAACAAAAAAACTGATTAAATCCGTCAATGGTCAGCCCTACCGCATTAATACCACCGGGCTGAACAATGTTCGCGCCCAGTCCGATAACCGTTAAGGAGAGGATGATGGATATCGATAGCATTATTTTTACCGCGGGTCACATACAGCTGTCACCGGATGAAGACAAAATCCCCTGGGACGAACCCGCTTTTAGCCAGCGTATGCTGGAAAATCATTTGTCGCAGGAACATGACTGGGCAAGCCGCAGACTGACCGTAATTGAACAACAGATAGCGTGGATTGCCCGCCAGTTACCTGATGGGGCACGCATTCTTGATCTCGGCTGCGGCCCTGGTTTTTATACCCGCCTGTTAGCGGAGCGCGGTTTTAGCTGCACAGGAGTGGACTTTTCACCGGCATCCATCCAATGGGCATGCCAGCAGGCGCAAATCTCCGGTCTGAATATTGAATACATCCAACAGGATATCCGAACATACAGCCCGGATGATCCGTTCGATTTCATCATGATGACCTTTGGGGAACTGAACGTATTCAGCGCATCAGACACTTGCTCCCTCATCAGCAACTGTGGGCGATGGCTGGTACCAGGCGGCAGGATGCTCATTGAGGTTCATACCTACGATGAGGTTAAACGTCAGGGTATGGCGCCTGCGAACTGGCAGCGTTGTCCACAGGGATTGTGCCTTGCTGTTCCTCATCTGTTGTTGACCGAAAACAGTTGGGATGAAGAGGCACAAATCAGTTCAACACGGTTCTGGGCAATAGAGGCGAATGGTCGAGCTACCCGGTTCGGCAGTCAAATGAAGGCCTGGCATGGTGATGAATATACCAGCCTGCTCGCTAACGCGGGCCTTAGCATAAAACAGTGCCCGGACAGTGCAGAGTGGCCGGTCAGCGAGACGTTTGCTGGCAAGCTATTTGCTCTGCTGGCTGAAAAAGCTAACCCCTGTGAACAGAACCCGCTGAATACGCCATCGATAAAAGGAATTAACTAATGGATATCCCACGTATTTTTACCATTAGCGAAAGTGAACACCGCATTCATAACCCGTTTACACCAGAAAAGTATGCCACGCTGGGCCACATGTTACGTATGAAGCCGGGTACGAGTATTCTCGATCTCGGCAGTGGTTCGGGTGAGATGCTCTGCACCTGGGCGCGCGATTATGGTATTACCGGCGTCGGCATTGACATGAGTCCCCTCTTCACCGCGCAGGCAAAACGACGTGCAGATGAACTCGGCGTCAGCGAACGAGTCCATTTTATTCATAACGACGCGGCCGGTTACGTTGTTGATACAAAATGTGACATAGCGGCCTGCATCGGTGCCACCTGGATTGCAGGTGGCGTCGTCGGGACGATTAAATTGCTGGCAAAGAGCCTCAGGCCTGGAGGAATTATTCTCATCGGGGAACCGTACTGGCGTCATGTCCCAGCCACGGAGGAGATCGCCGAAGCCTGTGGCGTCTCGTCCATGGCTGATTTTCTCCCTCTTCCCGAACTGGTATCGTCTTTTGATGAACAAGGCTATGACGTAGTAGAAATGGTGCTGGCGGACCAGGAGGGTTGGGACAGGTATGAAGCCGCGAAGTGGATGACCATGCGCCGGTGGCTGGAAGAAAACCCAGACGATGACTTTGCGAAAGTCGTTCGGGCAGAACTGACGATAGCCCCCATACGCCATGTTAGATGGACGAGAGAGTATTTGGGTTGGGGCGTTTTTGCATTAATGCCACGTTAATTTGAAGGAGGACACTGGTATAGCTGAAAAGCTATACCAGTTGACGCAGGCAAGTGAATCGCCCTGGTTTAGCAGACACCTCAGAGTCATTTAAGATGGCGTTGGTATGCTAACCCACAGTCAACACTAACATCTGCTATTTGCTCACTGCGGACCTTCAGCTCAGGTAACTTGTTCGCTTCGTACCAATAGCAGACTTTTAGTAGTTCTAGAAATCTCTCATGCCGAGGCCTAATTTTGGGCGACCACTACACTTGAACATACAGACATTAGGGTGACAATAAAGTACGCTCATTTTGTACCGGATCATCTCAACGAAAGCATACTTTTACCCCTCTTAACAACATGGATTAAATGATGTTATGGAAAATAAATACAAACATGACCTACACGAAATTCTTTGTTTGAAAACGGTTGGTGAAGCTTTCGAAGCTTATCGCGTCGATGATTACGACAAAATGATCATTGAGTGGGCAGAAAGAGAACTACTCTCAGGCAATAGTTCTGAATCATTGTTAATTTTAGCCTCCCTCAATTTAGATAAACATCCTGATTCAGATGAAATTGAGCGCTACCTTCATGCATATATGCTTGAAAAAAACATAGTTATACCCAGCATCAGCGCGAGTGCAATTACGTGGCTAAGGATCAAAGCCTGGTTTCTAATGAATGCCGGTACTTCCAAAGAAGTAGAGTTACGGCTGCATCAAATCCCAGCGTTTCACTTATCTCCGAGCTCCCGTATCTTTAGCAACATCTGCTGGAAGTTTTACAGCATATACGACGAACTCTATGATGATTGGGGACCTGAATATCCTTCTAAGGCCTCAGCGATGAGCGAAGCAGACATTCTTGAATTTGTAAAATGCCGCGTGAAGCCCTTCTATCGCATTCTCTGCAGTTCCGATTGGGCCTGGGTTCTGGCCCGCGCAGCATAAGCAATCTCATGGCAGCAAAATGTCAGGAGCGGACGTCGATAAAATCTATCGGGCATTACGCGGAGATAATCCAACAATGGCTGGGATGGAAGCTTATTCCACGCCCGCAGTATAAATTATTCGAGCTGACTTAATGAGTCTGCTAAAAAGCAGAAGATTGGCTCGTGAGAAGAGAATCAAGAGAAGCTACTCGTCCCGCCACACTGACTGAAACTCAATGGGAACTTGCTCTTTATCGAAACCTATAAACCAGTAAATATCACCGCCAGGACCTACCATCGGCACTTCTCCCCATCCCTGATGAAACAGTGCCCGGTGCCAGTCTGGCCTAATGAGACCACGCCGCTTGAGCCGCTCCCCATTGCATGTTGCAGCCCGCATGGAAGGGAAATGAATAAAAAAGCTAAATGGCAGTCCCTCATTTTTCGCACGTCGCAGTTGAATGGATAGCCAGCGCTGATTGCGCTGACGAAGCTTTCTTTTCAAAATGTATCCTTGCGCAAGAGGTTACCTACAGTGTCAGAGCATTAGTGTAAAAATGTATCGCCACGTTTACCAGCGCCTCGTGGGAAACAGCAGGAACTATCGGTATGGCGATGATTGCGTATAATGCGCTGCGATAAACTCTGATAATTGCCGTGGCTAATGATATGACTCTCAATCGCTGTTGTTATTTCCTACTGATCGTCGCGGCGATCGGAAGCTTTTTTACGTCGTCTCCTTTAGTCATGTGGTTCCTGCTCGCCAACATACTGACGCTGGTAATTTACGGCGTGGACAAAATAGCAGCACGTAAGGCCTGGCGCAGAGTGCCAGAATCCACTTTGCTGGTGTTTGGCGTTGTAGGTGGGTGGGCTGGCGCGATTATTGGGCAGCAACTCTTCCGCCATAAAACACAAAAACAGCCATTCAAAACATACTTCATCATCAGCGTGATATTGAGTGTCTCAGCAATGGCGGCGGTTTATCAGTTCTATCCGTTTTCACTTTCCTGAGCGTCAGCTATGTGCGCACTATCCGGTCAATTTCCATCACGGACTTTGTCGTTCTGATCATTCACATCTTATAGTTACAGGATGATGTCCGGGAGGGGGGCTATTTTTAGAATCAGATCTATTATCCACCCTGCCCTTAAATTAATTGGATTATAGATTAAGTGTTATACAGTGAAATTCCGTACCTTGCCCATAATGTGACTTTTTGTTAAAGTCAAAAAATCAACGTCAAATACTTTGCGTATTACATGGACGTTATTTATACAAATAATAAGATGATGGAGCTAAAATGAAGTATGTATTTGCCCTTATGTTAACTGTGGGATTATCCAGTTGTACCGCAAGTGATTGGGTTGATGCTGCAGGTGGCATAATGCAAGCTAAAGACCAACACGAAAAAGACACCAGAAGCAATCGCATAAAAGCCGCTAACAAGGCCGCTGGTTACTAATATTTAAACCAATAAAATAAATAATTACCGGCCTAATGGTCACGGTATTTAAGAAATAGCTATACTCGTCATACGTCAAGTTGCAGGTGTGTTGGCTTCCTGCAACTTGAATTATTTAATGTATATATCCATGTTTACCTACCATTTTGCGGTGAATAATGCGGTATTTATTGCGATAAATACTGGGCAGCAAAAAAAAGTGGTGCTATAGTGATTTGAAATTTGACATTATATCTACCTGAGGACGACCTCAGGTACGATCCATCAACCGGGACGGCCCATTCTTCTGTAGGAAGATTTTATGGACCGTTCATGTCTCTGCAGTTCAGTAACTCCATTACTTATATTACACGCCTCAGATGCTTTTGGTTCCTGCTCCCTGCCAGAATACCAGCCATATCAGGCCTGCCCGTCGGGATACCATTCAAATGACCCACTGAGGACATCTGAATGAGCCCGGATATCGCTAATCTCTCCCATCACTGGTCACTGGCGATATTTATAATCGGAGCGATCGGCCTTGGTGCATTACTACTTCTGCTAGCCCGTTTTATGGGCGGACGATCCAGCGGACATAGTAAACATGAACCTTTCGAATCCGGGGTATTGCCAGTAGGCAGTGCCCGTTTGAAACTGTCTGTAAAATTTTATTTGGTCGCACTCCTTTTTATTATTTTTGAAGCTGAAGCGTTGTTCCTGTTTGCTTATGCCATAGCGGTGAGGGAAGCAGGCTGGAGCGGTTTTATTGCGGCAAGCATATTTGTGTTGATCCTCCTCGTCGGGCTCATTTACGAATCACGGATGGGTGTTCTGAATGGCGGTCAGGGGCAGAAAAATAAGCGTCAGAAAGAGGTGTAAGCACTAAAAACCACTATATGCAAAATGAGAATGCAGGGCCGGTAACACGGTACCGGATATTTAGCGCCGGGACGACCCGTCGTGTTCAGTTAAATAAAGGGACGCCCCTTCACAGAACTATAAGGTGTTATTATGCGTAAACTCGTGTGGTTATTAACTTTGGCTGGTTTTCTTTCTGGATTTGTCATCAGCCAACTGCTTGCACAGATATCCGTCTTCCCCACCAGTGTGATGCCGTGGGTAAACGTAACGCTTTCCCTGGGAATGGGTTGTCTGGGATATCTCGCGGGCCATTTCTTCAAGTGGATCGTTTTAAAAACCGATATGAATTAACACATCCTGAAGGTATGTGCATCACGGAGCGGGAACGCAACTCACTTCGTGTATTGATAAATAGCGATGCCGGGCATTCCGGACTCTATGCAGGACGACCTGCCGCTTATTAATCTCAATGGGACGACCCGTATGTAAGGATATTACAATGGCCTGGTTATCTCTGTTTCTGGCAGGTATTTTTGAAGTGGTATGGGCATCAGCAATGAAAGAATCGCACGGGTTTACACGTCTCATACCCAGTGTTGTTACCCTGTTGTTTATGCTCCTCAGTTTTGGTCTCCTGGCCTATTCCATGAAATCCTTGCCTCTGGGAACGGCTTACACTATTTGGGTCGGCATCGGTGCAGTAGGTGCGTTTTTCGTCGGAATTACCCTATTTGGGGAAGCTGTTAACTTTACTCGTCTGCTCGCTGTCGGGCTCATCATTTCCGGTGTAGTGCTCCTCAAACTCGCCACCAAATAAACCCTGCGCCTGCCGGTCAGACAACAACGCCTTCAGGCAAAGTGATCAAGGCGAATACCGCATACCGGCAGGCCGGGAAGAGATATTTCTCTCATAATCAGATATCTTTAAACCTTTCCACTGAGACAGGTTCCGTTCCATGACATTACAAATACGCCAGGCCACGCTGGCCGATTCGGTGTTGCTCAATGAGATGGGGTTTCGCATCTATCGTGCTCACTTTCAGCATATGTGGGTGTCTGAAGCGGAGATGAACGATTTTTTAGTAAGTGAATACTCTCTGTCCACGCTTGAAAAGAGCCTGAGAGACCGTAGTGTCAGTTGGTATGTGGCCGAAACCGACCGCCCAATTGGTTTTGCGAAATTGACATGGCAAAGCACAATACCTGAGACGGAGCTTTCAGGCGTGCTGCTTAACAAGCTCTACCTTTGTCCTGCTGAGACAAGTAAACGCTACGGTCAGTTAATGTTCGAAAGAATTAAAGAGCTTGCCCGGAGTAATGGAAAAGATTTTTTATGGCTGGAAGTTCTTGAACAGAACGAACGCGCTCGCAAATTCTACGACAAACAGGGCATGCAGTTTATTAAAGCGATCGTTTTCGAAACAGCTTCGCAGCGGAGCATTCTTAAGATCATGGGAATATCTCTGTAGACTTGTGCCCTATTACCGGTTGGGATGAACGAAAAACACGCTGCAAAATCAACAAAATATAATCAACTTGCTTAATTACTCTGCAATCGCGTGAAAACATGAAGAAAAATAGCATTTCCCTCTTGCCTCATTCGGCCTCTGCCGCTAATATTCGTCCCCGTTGTCACCTACAACATTGCGTTCATAGCTCAGTTGGTTAGAGCACCACCTTGACATGGTGGGGGTCGTTGGTTCGAGTCCAATTGAACGCACCATTCCAAATTTGTGCGTCCGTAGCTCAGTTGGTTAGAGCACCACCTTGACATGGTGGGGGTCGATGGTTCGAGTCCATTCGGACGCACCACTCAGTTATATCCCTGGATTTCCTAATATTCCCAAACCAGAACACATATAAACTTGGTTATACGTTGTCCTGTTTTAAGCACAGGGAAATGTCCCCTACCCTGTATTGCCGGAAAAGATGAGAACGATGAAAGGGCTACAGGATCAGCCCTTCCATTGATTGAATTTTACTTGCTGTCGATGCGTCTTCCGCTGGCGTCAGTAACCTTCTCACCGTCTTCCTTGGTAAAAGCCCCCTTCTGTGGCTGTGGAAGAATATCCAGCACGACCTCCGACGGTCGGCACAGACGCGTTCCCAGCGGTGTCACCACAATTGGACGGTTAATCAGGATCGGATACTGCAACATAAACTCGATGAGCTGTTCATCAGTAAAACGATCTTCAGCAAGCCTCAACACTTCATACGGTTCAACGTTTCTACGCAGCAGTGCCCGTACCGCAATCCCCATCTCTGCAATGAGTTTGACCAGTTCGTCACGCGATGGCGGTGTTTCAAGGTAATGGATAACGGTCGGCTCAGTACCGCTATTACGGATCATCTCCAGGGTGTTGCGCGACGTACCGCATGCCGGATTGTGATAAATAGTAATATTGCTCATTTCAGTATCTCATTACAAAGTAAAAGAGAGGCGTAACGCCAGTGCAGCCAGCGTGACAAACAGCACAGGCAACGTCATGATAATCCCGGTGCGGAAGTAATATCCCCACGTGATTGTCATATTCTTCTGTGAGAGAACATGCAGCCAGAGCAGCGTTGCCAGGCTACCGATCGGTGTAATTTTCGGCCCCAGATCGCAACCAATAACGTTGGCATAAATCATCGCTTCTTTAATCACCCCTGTTGCGGTACTGCCATCAATAGACAGCGCGCCAACCAGCACAGTAGGCATATTGTTCATAATGGAAGACAGAAACGCTGTCAGGAAACCTGTACCCAAGGTAGCTGCCCAGAGCCCTCTGTCCGCCAGCACGTTCAGTAGCCCGGAGAGAGACTCCGTCAGCCCGGCATTACGCAAACCATAGACCACCAGATACATTCCCAGCGAGAAAATGACAATCTGCCAGGGTGCGCCGCGTAACACTTTACCCGTGTTAATGGCATGGCCCCGTTTAGCAACAGCAAACAAGATGGCTGCCCCAACTGCCGCGATTGCGCTAACCGGAATACCAAGCGGCTCAAGAATGAAAAAGCCAATCAGAAGAAGGATCAAAACTATCCAGCCCGTTCTGAATGTTGCCGGGTCCTTAATCGCCTTTGCAGGGACCTCCAGCCGGGCCAGATCGTAAGTGGGTGGAATATCCTTGCGGAAGAACAGATGCAGCATCAGCAGCGTGGCAACAATAGCAGCGATATCCACTGGCACCATGACCGACGCATATTCCGAGAATCCAAGCCCGAAGAAATCTGCCGAAACGATATTTACCAGGTTCGACACAATAAGCGGCAGACTGGCCGTATCAGCAATAAATCCGGCAGCCATAACGAATGCCAGTGTAGTGCTTTTACTGAACCCCAGAGCCAGCAGCATGGCGATTACAATAGGCGTTAAAATAAGCGCCGCGCCATCATTGGCAAACAGCGCTGCGACCGCCGCACCAAGCAGAACGATATACGTAAATAGCAAACGACCACGACCATGGCCCCAACGAGAAACGTGCAGTGCAGCCCATTCGAAAAAACCGGACTCATCGAGCAGCAGGCTGATAATAATAACAGCAATAAACGTCGCTGTTGCGTTCCAGACGATATCCCACACCACCGGAATATCACCGATGTGTACAACGCCAGAAATCAGTGCGAGTACAGCGCCGAATGTGGCGCTCCAGCCGATCCCTAATCCCTTCGGCTGCCAGATAACCAAAACAATGGTCAGGACAAAAATAGCGCCTGCCAGTAACATAAATCCTCCAGACAAGGCGACAGAGTTGCCCTGTAAATACTTTCAATTAACCCACCAGACCTCTGAGTTTTTCGATGCCGCCAGGTTCTGATGCAAGTAATGGAACCAGTGCTATATGCGTAGCATGTTGTTGCTTGACGGCCTCAATCTGCGGTATCTCCTGCCGGGCACGTTGACACAGCAGTGGCGAGCGCGTGTCTGCAACAGAGAGGCTGTTGTTGATAATCCATCCCCAGGGCTGAATCCCCGCCCGTACAAGGTCGGCCTGCAAATTTGCAGCCTCCAGCACCGGAGTCGTTTCAGGCAACGTGACCAGTAGCACTTTGGTTCGCTCCGGGTCCTGAAGCTGCATCATTGGCGTTGTAAAGTGTCTTTTATTCCCCATTTTCCGGGCAATCTCGCGGTGATAAGCCCCTGTAGCGTCCAGAAGTAAAAGCGTATGTCCTGTAGGAGCCGTATCCATGACAACAAACCGCTTTGCTGCTTCGCGGATCACACGGGAAAATGCCTGGAATACCGCAATCTCTTCAGTGCAGGGAGAACGTAAATCTTCTTCCAGCAGTCTCTTCCCGGCGTCATCCAGACTCCTGCCCTTTGTCTCAAGAACATGCTGGCGATAGCGTTCGGTTTCATCGTGCGGGTTGATCCTGCTGACCTGCAGATTATTGATGCTGCCGTTGAGGGTTGTGCTGAGATGTGCGGCAGGATCTGATGTCGTTAGATGCACATCAAATCCCATGTCCGCAAGCCTGACGGCTATAGCAGCCGCCAGAGTTGTTTTACCGACGCCACCTTTCCCCATAAGCATAACCAGACCGTGCTCACTGCGGGCGATATCATTGACCATCTCAGAGAGAGACAAATTCTCAGGCTGGTACTGATTAACCTGTTCAGGTATCGATGCAGCCTCAGCACGCATAGTGAAAAGATTTTTCAGCGCGGATACGCCAACCATGTTCACCGGCTGAAGAAATAAGGTGTCTGTCGGCAGGCCAGATAAACCGGCGGGAAGATTTACCAGAGCCTGCTGCTCCCGTTGCCATATAGCTGCGGCTAATGTGTCGCCTGCCGCTTCGGTTTCTGGCAATACGCCATTAATGACCAGATACTGGTTATTAAGACCAATCGCGGCGAGTTCCTCATGAGTACGTGAAACTTCACGTAATGTTGAACTTTGCAATCGTGCGACCAGTACCAGCCGGGTACGCTCGGGATCGGACAACGCCTCAACAGCATGAGCATATTGTTCGCGCTGTTTTTCCAGCCCGGCCATTGGCCCCAGGCAGGAAGCACCATCCGGATTACTTTCAATAAAGCTGCTCCAGGCGCCGGGAAGTTGCAGCAGGCGGATAGTATGGCCTGTCGGCGCGGTATCAAAAATAATGTGATCAAAGCGGGTCAGCAGATCCGCATCAGTCAGCAAGCCGGTGAACTCATCAAATGCCGCGATTTCCGTCGTGCATGCCCCCGAGAGCTGCTCACTGATGCTGTTAACAACATCATCAGGCAGAAGCCCTGTAATAGGATCGACGATCCTGGCCCGGTATTGCTGAGCGGCGGCCTGCGGATCGATCTCCAGAGCAGACAATCCCGGCACAGACTTCACGGGAAGAATGGTGTTGCCGATAGTCTGATCGAATACCTGACCAACATTCGAGGCGGGGTCCGTGCTAACCAGCAAAACTCGCTTGCCCTGCTCAACCAGACGGATAGCCGTCGCGCAGGAAATGGAGGTTTTACCCACTCCGCCCTTACCAGTAAAAAACAGATAAGGCGGGATATTCTGTAAGAAACGCATACGTCCTCCTCACATACTCAACAACAGGAACTCTTACCACCACAGCAGCTTGTCGGTGCTAATCCCACCTTCTCCAGTGGAATGCCAAACCAGCGAGCCAGTTCAGCACGTTTTGGATAACGTCCTGCCATCACCGTTTCTCCATCCAGTAATAGCAATGGAAGTCCTTCAGCACCTGAAACCTCAAGGAGTGTTTTTGCTTTCGCGTTCTGTACAAAACTCATGGGTTGTTGCGCGAGGTTGTAGCGCTCAACCTGAATCCCGCGTTGTTTCAGCCATTGCACATCGGCAGAGAAATCGACCAAAACCTGATCGACATCGCTTCCACAAACGCCGGTACTGCAACACATAGCCGGATCAAACACCGTTAACGTTTTCATCTTCAACACCTCACATTCGAAAAAACATATATGTTTAGGCAAATTTTTTAGATACAAACAGCTTTGCCGTTACCAGAGCAATTTGCCGATGCCAGCTTACGGGCGATAGCTTGTACGTCGTCCTGTTGGCTTAACCAGGCCTGCTCGATAACCTGCGCCGCCCACGAAGGAATATGCGGAGATAAGCGGTAATGAACCCACTTCCCCTGCTTGCGATCCAACAGTAATCCACTTTCTCGCAACATCGCCAGATGACGTGAAATCTTAGGCTGCGACTGATCCAATGCCGTACAGAGATCGCACACGCACAACTCCCCCATCTCCCGGAGTAATAGCACGATACCGAGACGGGTCTCGTCAGAAAGGTTTTTGAACAACTGTAGGGATGAAATTTGCGACATAATAACCTCCTGCCATGGGGTAAGTTTCTCTCTGCGTAGATGAAAAGTCAAAAACATATTCTTTTTATCGAATATGTTTTCAATATTCAAAGAAGCCCCTCTCTGAAAATTCATCTTGAAATGAAGCCCCCACCGCTTGTACCAGCAGCGGTGGGGATCCATTAGTGCGAGTAATTTTCAGGTTTGGCTATAAGATGATCCAGCGAATACGTAGAGGTAACATGCGAGTCACTTAACGGAATCTGTGAGGTATCACCGGCATGTCCTGGATTTGCAGGTGCTGCAGCAATTGTCCCATGATGAGTTTCGCCAACTTTCATCAACAGGGTAATGTCGGCGATTTCATGTAACTCATGCGCCAGATCGCTAAGATCCACTTTCCCATGCTCGCCGCTTTCTTTACCGGTAAAGATGCTATGACCTTTTTCATCGGGTTGACCTGCTTCACCATGATGAAAATTGAAAGCAAACGAATCATGATTATCATCAAACAGCTTGCCTAATCCACTGTCGTGCCGTGCTGCATGATGGTTTTTATCCGCAATATGAAACTCCTGCTTTCCATGATGAATGGGGGCGTCGACTATCACATCAACATGCTGTGATTGCCGTGTCACATTGCCATGGTCATCATGCGCCATCACCGAAACAATCACGTCGTTGTGTCCGCTAAGAAGACTGTCGGTCTGAACCGGAATGTCATAGCTCAGATGCCCATGAGTTTCATGCAATCTTGCATCGTATTGTTTACCGTTAATCGTCGCGCTAACGTGATCGCCTTTATGTACATCCCCATCTATAAAACCCGTAATGTGATTGAACGGGTTGCGTGCTTCATGCCAATCGATACGGTTATCACCCGTCACTTTATTCACAATGATCGTGGCATCAGCATGAGTATCCAACACCACGTTCTGATGCCAGGCCGGTGTGACTTTGTTGCCCGCATCATCTGTTGCCCGCACACTCACCGTGAAATCATTGTCTCCTTCATGCAACCACCCTTTCTTCACTTCAACGTCATAGCCCAGGTGATTGCCGACGGTGACCACTTTAGTTTGAACAGCGTGACCATTAACCAACAGCGTGACAATATCGCCATCCTTTGCATCACCATCAACCACGCCGCTGACAGAAATATGACCAGATTCTGCCGCATTGATGATGTTATCCGACGCGACGGGATCCATGCTGATGGAAGCATCAGCATGCGTATCCAGTGTGACAGTCTGAGTTGTGGTCGAGGTTGCCGTATTACCAGCAGCATCCTTACCGCTAACGGTAACCGTAACGCTATTTTCACCTTCGTTGAGGACATTACTATCAACGGGGATGTCATAGGTCAGTGAACTATGATGCTTGTCAGTATGTTCAACGATAATGCCAGTATAAGTATGACCATTAACGGCGAGCGTTACCGTATCACCAACATGAACATCACCCTGCACACTCCCCGTAATTGCCGTCTTCCCTGACATCAGTTCAGTGAAATTAACTTTGCCATCGCCCGCAATCGTATTAACGTGAATACTGTTTTCCGCATGTTGGTCAATAATCAGTTTATTGGCTTCGCACAGGGTTACCGTATTTCCAACAGCATCAACTCCTGTGACCGTATAGGTAATTTCCGGGTTCTGAAGCAGTTCAGAGGTATTAACCCGTACTTTAAAGGTTAATTCACCGCTCGGACCATGTTCAATTATTGCGTTCAGATCATTGCCGTTAACATGCACAATCACGTTATTACCCGCATGCACATCGCCAGTAACTGTGCCGCTGATCTCCGTCGTCGGTTTTTGGCTGTCATCCAGATTAAGCACATTGTCATCTGAGACTTTGTTGATATGCAGCTCCACATCAGCATGATCATCGATAGCCACCGCTCTGACGGCACGCTGGCTAAAGGAATTTCCTGCATCGTCTGTGCCGGAAACAGTCACTGTAATCGTTGGCGTGTCGGTTGGATGGGCTTTTAATTCAGCCGTCAGCTCTGCTTTTAAATCTGCCGTATCGACTTTCATCGTGTAGCCAGGCTGTCCGTTCATGCCAGGCAGTTCGATGACTTTGCCAACAGTCAGATGACCATTGAGCATGATTTTCACGTCATCACCGATCCGGGCGTCACCACCAACCACACCACTAATTTCAGTCTGCTGGGAACTGAGATCTTTCGCGCTGAGGATATTGTCACCTGAAACGGTATTAATGGTGATAGTTGCCGAGGCAGTCGTGTCCACACCTATAGTGCGGTCCGCGAATGCATCAATCGAGTTTTGCGCTGTATCATTCCCGGTCACTTTCGCATCAATACGGTGTTCGGCCAGCAGATCGACAGTCCGGATATCTGCTTTGTAAGTCATATCCGGCGCAATTTTGGCATGATACTTGTGGTTATTAACCGTCAGCGTGACATATTCGCCAGGATTCACATCGCCTGACACGGTACCGGTTATTTGTGTGACAGGACTCTTTGTTTCTGACAGGTTAAGGACGTTGTCATCCGTAACACTATTGATCGTTACCGTCGCCTTAACGTCGGTATCAACGGCAATCGTTTTACCATCCGTTACCGTCATTACGTTGCCATGATCGTCGTTGCCGGTCACGCTGGCGGCAATAACAGGGTCGTGACGTAAGTCGTCAATGCTTATCTCTTTGCTGAATCTCAGTACATGACTGGCATCTTCAAACACCTGCGTCGTAATTTGGTGGCCGTTAACGGTCAATGTTACGTTGCTTCCCGTATGTACATTGTCACCGGTTACGGTACCGCTAACGGTCGTCGTGCCAGACCGGGATTCCACACTATTAATAACATTGTCACCGGCTATATCATCGAGCTTAATTGTGGCGCTGACATCAGTATCAATAATCAGTGGTTTAGACACAGTAACAATCTGGCTGCCATGATCATTATGGGCCGTGACTGTCGCTGTAATATCCGGATGATTAATGAGATTTTGCGTATCAACGCTAATCTCATAACCGTACTCGCCCGGCAAGTTAGGACGTTCAGTAACATAGCCGGTATAGCTGTCTTTTCCGATATGTAAGGTCACCTCATCACCCAGATTCACATCGCCTGAGACTGTGCCGCGGATAACCGTGTGCGGTGACTGCGAATCCGACTGGTTAATAATGTCGTTACCTGCAACCGGATTTAAGGTGATAACGACATGTGGTTGGTCGTTATGAGGTTGCGTGGTGGTGTTGCCATTATTAACCGTGCCATTATTGCTGGTCGCTGGCCACGGAACATTAGCATGTATCTGAGCGCTTGCCGTTTCACTATTACCGTAAGGATCGGTGCTGGTTATCTCTACTCTGACATCGGCATTATTATCTAAATCGTGCGCGTTAATATAAACAGGGTTGCCGGTTGCAGCATCAATAAGGCGATCGCCGTTAAATCCAAGATGACCATCAGAATATTTCTGCACCGCCGTTTCATAGGTTTTCCCGTTGGCGAAGATTTTAACCACATCGCCTTCTTTTGCGTCACCACCAACCGTTCCCTCAATGACCCAAAAATCCCGGGAGCCGTTAAGTGTTAATGACCCCACTTTTATTTCCGCATCAGCCCGTGTATCAATATTTACAGTATGATCAGACTCAGCCAGAACGGTATTACCTGCTGCGTCGTAACCCATTACAGAGGCGTGGATCACGGGCTTACTATCATCTGAAATTAAATCTGCAGTACTGACATCAATGCTGTAGTGAAGACCACCACCTTGATCGCTAACGCAGCCAAAATAATGCTGTCCATTTACAATTAACTCAACCCGATCGCCACTATGGACATCGCCACTAACAAGACCAGTGACAGTCGTATATTCCTGATGCGCTTCGGTATTGTTAATGACGTTATCGTCAGTAACAGAGTCAATCGTAATGGTTGCATAAGCACGATCATCCCTTGATACATCGTGTGTCGCCCCGGCTGTTATGGTATTGCCTGCTGCATCGCTGGCATTAACCGTTGCAACAATATGCGGATCAGCAAGCAAATCTGCAGTACTGGCGGCAAAGGAATATCCCAGCTTGTTATCAAGATATGCCTGAG
The DNA here is from genome assembly GCF_916618775.1 of Citrobacter sp. Marseille-Q3906. Taxonomy (NCBI): domain Bacteria; kingdom Pseudomonadati; phylum Pseudomonadota; class Gammaproteobacteria; order Enterobacterales; family Enterobacteriaceae; genus Citrobacter; species Citrobacter sp. Marseille-Q3906. The sequence continues at coordinate 1,277,321 of NZ_CAKAKA010000002.1, read as the reverse complement.
GCTTCACTTCAACATCGTACGTATGACCATTCACCGTAAGATGCACGAATTCTCCCGCGTTAATATTTCCGGTGACCAAACCATTAATGACAGTGGTCGGTGACGATTGATCCAGCTGATTAAGGACATCGTCGCCTGAAATAATATTGATAGTCACCGTAGCATCCGCGTGATCATCAATGCCAACAAGGTGTTCAGCCGCTACCACTGCACTATTTTGCGCTGCATCTGTCACGCCGATACTGGCGTATATTTTATGATCGCCAGAATGAATATCCGTGGTTTCCACCGCGATACGGTAGCCCATCTGGTTATTCCCCAGGTCTTCCACTGTCCCGTGATAAACATGGTTATTCACTGTCAATGTCAGCGGATCACCGACGTGCATTTCGCCGGTTACATTGCCGGTTACCAGGGTAAAGCGGTGATTAAGCTCCTCATCGTTTAGCGTGTTATCTGCTGTCACAGGATCCACCGTAATGGCGGCATCAACATGTGTATCGACAACAATATCCTGCTTAGCTTCAATGAGGGCCGTGTTATTGGCGTTATCAGTGACAGAAATCGAGGCTCTGAGGTGCGGATCACTCATCAAATCGTAGGTGCTGACAACAATACTGTAATGAAGGTTAGCGTCCACACGACCGGTTAAATCAAGGCCATTAACATGCAGAGTCACCAAATCGCCTTCTTTCGCGTCGCCACTTACCGTCCCGGTAATGGTTGTGAACTCATGTCCCGACTCTGCGGCGTTGATCATATTGTCATGATTAGCGGTCACCGGGTCGATGGTAATCGTCGCCTCCGCATTCAGATCGACCACTAATTCTTTCGACGCCTCCACGAGCTGCCTGTTACCAGCCGCATCCTGACCCGTAATATGCGCTGTTATCGTATGATGTGGATCGGCAAGCATGTCTCTTGTCAGCACATCGACATTGTAGCCCAGCGCCCCATTCTGATGTGCAAGAGACGCCACAACCGTCTCATAGTTTCGCCCGTTCACCGTGACGACAACTTTGTCGCCCGCATGGACATCTTCCCCACTCACAGTTCCGGATACTTTAGTGAAATGCTCTCTCGACTCTGAATGGTTGATGATGTCATCACCCGTCACTGGATCAACAGTGATACTCACATCCGCGTGGTTATCAATATGGACAATGTGTTCGGTGGTCTGGATGACTTCGTTTTGCACGTGATCAAACGAAGTTACCGTCGCGGTAACTTTAACGCCCGAATCGATATGTCCGCGATTATCGCTGAACGCGTAGGAATCAACCGCAATACTGTAGCCCAGTTGATGGTCAGGTAACTCCACGACATGCCCGGAATAGTGATATCCGTTAATCTTGAGCACGACATCATCACCCACCTTCGCATCGCCCCCCACAATGCCAGTGAGAGTTTGTTTGGGTGTCTCCAGTTCACTGTAGTTAAGTACGTTGTCATTCGTCACTGCACCAATGGAAATTGTGGCGTGGGCCTGTCTGTCAAGAGTGACCTGGTGATGCTCGACTGAACTCGCCATGTTTCCGGCATCATCATTACCCGTTACCGTCACCTGCACATCATTTTTACCTTCACGGAGGTAATGTGTTGGCACCGCAACCTCATAACGCAGATGTCCGTTATCGACCACCACTACGCCATTAACAGTATGGCCGTTGACGCTCACAACAACAGGATCGCCCGCATGTACATCGCCACTGACTTTGCCACTGATAATCATCGGCATACGGGACTCGCTGGCATTCACGATGTTATCCCCATCCACTGTATCAATGTTCAGCGCGTTGTAGGCATGGCTATCCAGAATGATAGTTTTATGCTCAACGGCAATAGCCGTGTTCCCGGCGTTATCGACGCCAGTAACCATCACCTGCACATCGTTTTTGCCTTCAACAAGCGCGCTATGCGGCACGGTGACATGATAGCCGAGATGGCCATTTACCTCTGAAACTAAGCCTGTATAACTGTTGCCATTTACGCTGATCACGACAGGATCGCCTGCTTGTGCATCACCACGAACAGTGCCGCTAATTTCCGCAGACTCATGGGCGTTGACGGTATCATCTCCCGCCACGATACCGATCGTCACCTCATTATGCGCATGACGATCAACGGTAATGACCCTATGCTCATAAGCAACCGCTTCGTTTCCCAGGTGGTCATGACTGGTCAACATGACCTTCACATTATTCTTGCCTTCGTGCAGCACACTGGTCGGTACAGGCACGCTGTAATACAGATGACCGGCAACACCCGCCACTTCACCAGCATAATCCCGGCCATTCACAGTAATAACGACCGGATCGCCTGCCTGAGCGTCACCACCGACATTGCCACTGATCAAGGTGGGCAGACGAGATTCATTCATATTAATGATGTTATCGCCCGCAACCGTGCCAATATGCACCTCGTTAGACGCGAAGTTATCAATATGAACCGTATGTTCGGTAATGACGGTGACTTCATTGTGAGCGGCGTCATGAGAGGTGACCGAGGCGGTGAATTTAATATCTCCGTCAATCATGGCGTGATTATCACCAAATACCGCAGGATCCACAGAGATTTTATATCCCAGCGTTCCATCACCGAGATCGACAACGTTATCGATGAATTTATGCCCGTTAATATCCAGAGTCACGACATCGCCGCGACGAGCATCCCCACCGACTGTTCCGCTAATTATCTGCTTTTGCGCGTTCATTTCTGCGTGGCTTAGTGTGTTATCTTTCGTCACGCGATCAACGCTGACGGAAGCATCCGCATGGGTGTCCAGCACGACGTTTTGATGCGCCAGCGCAATCGCTTCGTTGCCCACCTTGTCATGACTGATCACGTTGACCAGGACGTCGTTGTCACCTTCCTGAAGGAGACCCGACGAAATCGCGACTTTATAATGCAGTTGCCCGTGGCCATCTTCAACGACCCGACCGGCAAAGCTCTGCCCCTTTACCTGCACCACAATCCGATCACCCGCTCTGGCATCCTTCCCGCTCACTACGCCAGTAATAAAGGTGTCATGCTGTGATTCCGCCGCGTTCACTACGTTATCGCCCGAGACCGTTCTGATAACCACAGCATTTTCGGCATGGTTATCAAGATGGACCGTGTGCTCTGTCGTCTGAGTGACAACGTTACCGGCTTTATCATGGGCGGTGACGCTGACAGTGAACCTCAAATCGGCATTTACTTCACCGCCGTTATTACCCAATGCACCGGCATCCACCGGGATGCGGTAACCCAGCGAACCGTCGTTCAGGACGATAACGTCTCCGGTGAAATGCTGCCCACGGATATCAATATCAACCCGATCTCCCGGACGAGCATCCCCGCCTACGCTGCCATGAACCCATTGCTTCGCATCCAGCTCATCGTGGTTCAGTACATTATCTTTTGTCACTGCATCCACGCTTATCGTGGCATCGGCATGGGTGTCCAGCACCACATTATGGTGCGCTACTGCGATCGCTTCGTTGCCTGCTTTATCGTGACTGGTCACCGTAACCAGGACGTCGTTGTCACCGTCCAGAAGTACGCCCGGCGTTACTGCGATTTTATACTGTAACTGGCCTCCAGCATGGGCAAACGCTTCGCCCACGAAGTCCTTTCCGTTTACATGCACCACAACCCTGTCGCCCGCTCTGGCATCCTTCCCGCTCACTACACCGGTAACATAAGTGTCATGCTGCGATTCCGCCGCATTCACTACGTTATCGCCCGAGACCGTTCTGATATCCACGGCGTTAAAGGCGTAAGTATCCAGCGTCACATTTTTGTGCTCGACAGCTACCGCTTCGTTGCCCGCCATATCATGGCTCACCACCATGACCTGCACGTTATTGTGGCCCTCACCCAGCGCATGGCCTGGTAAAGGGACGGCATAACGTAGATGACCGTTGTCATCCACCACCTTGCCGTAAAACGTCATTCCGTTAACCGTGACTATCACACGGTCCCCTGACTGCGCATCACCAGCGACATCTCCGCTAATGACTGTCGGCATACGATTTTCGATGGCATTTACTGTGTTGTCGCCAGCCACGGTACCGATGGTCAGAGAATTATCAGCCTGCGTATCAAGCGTGATTGTCTTGTACGCTACTGAAATCGACGAGTTGCCAGATGAATCAACGCCGGAAACCATCACCTCTACATCATTACGACCTTCGTTTAACGTACCGTTCGGTACAGCGACGTTGTAACGCAGTGTGCCGTTTTCATCACTCACCGTACCGTAAAACGGCAATCCGTTAACACTGACCACCACAGGGTCTCCGGCCTGAGAATCTCCGGTCACAACACCACTGATAAACGTTGGCATACGGTTTTCCATCGCGTTTACCACATCATCGCCAGCAACGGTGTTAATACTTAGTTCGTTGTGGGCAAACCTGTCGAGGGTGACAATTTTGTGCTCAGTAGCAATAGCTTCATTACCAGCAGCATCATGACTGATAACCTGGACCTGGACATCGTTTTCACCTTCTCGAAGCCGGTTTGTCGGGACAACAACCTCGTAACGCAACTGACCGTTATCACTGACGACGACCCCATGGGTATCATGCCCCCCAACAGTCACCGTCACCTGATCCCCCGCTTTGGCATCGCCACCGACGAAACCAGTAATCATAACGGGCATGCGGGCTTCATTTGAATTGACGATGTTATCGTCAGCAACAGTACCAATCGTGACGGTGTTATGAATATCCAGATCGATATCAACATGATGGCGGGTTGAGGCTTGCGATGTATTACCTGCAGCATCCGTCGACGTCACAGTGGCTTGAACATGGGGATCGGAGAGCAATCCCTGAGTGGAGACGTTGATTTGATAACCCAGCTTACCATTACCCAAATCGATAACAGTGTTGGTATAGGTCTGCCCGTCTACCAATAAAATGACTTTATCGCCAATCTTTGCATCACCCGCAACAATACCGTGAATTAGCGTCTGCCGATTATGGGACTCCGCGATATTGATAACGTTATCTGGCGTAACACTGTCTATGGTGATGCTGTCATGCAAAGCGATGGTGTCAATAACTGCGACAGAGGTACTTTGCGCAGTACGGCCCGAAACGTCTGTAGCCGTTGCCTCTACGGTAATACGCCCTTCAACCATTTGGCTTAAATCAGGCCGTGCAGCCCAGTGACCGTCAGTCACAGCTACATCGATGATTAATGTGTTTTTCTGGCTATCAGTGAAAATGAGCGTGACATGATTTTGGTTGCTGGTACCGCTAACGCTGGCATGATTTATTTCATTTTTACTTACGTAGCCATCGTTACCCGCAAAATCATCAATGTGAACCACGGGAGGAAGAACATGGAGGGCACCAGCTGAATCGCTTGCTGCGACGCCGCTATCAGGTAATCTACGCTCCCATTCTGGCTCACCGATCCCCCGCGTTTTGAAACCAGCCGTCGGGTTCACTATCTGCCCGGTAAGCTCCAGTTGCACCAGAGTATGTCCACCGCCGCCACCTTCAATCTGTACTGGAGGTTCATTACCGGCGGCAGGCGCTTCAAATGATTTAGTCGGGTCTTCACCTGATGCAATCGCATTCTGTAACGATGCAACATCCTGATTGTTATGATCATCGGAGTTTACGGTGTGCAGGCCATTCTCGCCCCATTGACTGTTTCGTCCAAGATCCAGGATTCGGCCATCAGACAGCGCTACGCTAACCGCACCGCTGCTGCCGGTAATAACCTCTTCACCGCTGTAAATTCTGTCACCTTCTTTCAGGAGGCGCTGCGAGCCATCCGCTTCCATGACATAAACCTGGCCAACTATCGTTTTAATCACACCGAGTAAATTACTCACAGCTTTCTCTCCTGGAGAACATCATTATTTTTATAAAAAATAAATATATTAAATAGCCACACCCTAAATAACTTGAATTGCAGGAAGGCAGCCAACACCTAAGCGGTTTAAGTATGATGGGTATATACAAAAAATCATTCAAGTTGCATCAAGGCGGCAAGTGAGTGAATCCCGATGAGCTCACTTCGGTAAGTGATTCGGGCGAACGAACGTAGCCAACGCCGAGGCAGCTTGAAGGATGCCGTGCATAAAAATATTATACTTACCTGTGAAACAGATAGGGAGCGCGACAAATGTCCATTAATGGGCATTTGATTAATTGAAAGTTAAATTATAAACAAGTCAACATTAAAACATGCGCCGCAAAAAACACGACAATACTACAACAAATCAACCCCTGTAGGTTCTCCTGTAGTGACCGTTATATCTCGATGCTGGACTTATTTGTCATGTTATCCAGAACTGTTTTAATTACCTGTTGTTCAAAATGCTCTGCATGCAGATATCTTTTTTCTTTATAATTTTTACTTGTATCCCGATCGGGTTGATGTAAAAAACATTCTGGAGGCGTACACGAGATAATTGCGTTAATTATTCCAACTGGCTGCGGATATTCAAAAAACAGCGAGCCGGAGCAATAATTATGGGTGAGTTGCCACTCGGACAATTCGTTCAGGAAACAATCCGACTCTGGTTTTGGTATTGCGCTGGCTTTATCGTGACCTAAAACAATAAAAGCAAGATTGTACAACCCATGTGCATATGGCCAGAACATTTTATTGAGCTTAGTGACACCAAACTCCCTTACTTGTGGAACACTTTTACAATATAGATCGAGTAGTGTTCCCGCTTCGGCAACGTTTCCATCAAGAAGTGCAATCAGGTATCGAATAGCCAGGAGATCGTGAGTGGCCTGCTTAGTCGCAAGTACCCTTTTTGCCCCTTCCCTTGCATCTGTTTCAAAGTCAGTACGTTTGTACCATAAAGCCATAACTAAATTGGTAATCGCTATTGTAACAGGATGACCATTGTCACTCAGACCACACTTTTCAGGTAAAAGAAGTGACACACGATAAAACATGCCGGCGGCAAGAATATCCAGGGTCGTCCATATATTGATGCAGTGATCGCATCCGGAATCCACACCCAACGTCACGTGCCTGACCATGGCAGACTGACGCAGGGCTGAATGTAGAAGTTCCATGTCCTTTGACTGTATCGCGGTTTTGTACCCCAATAACTCTGGCTTACCTTTCATGCGAAGCATAAAAAGCCATGAACTTACCTGCTCATGAAGGGAATAACCTTCGTGGCACTCATCATGAATAGCCAGGCACTCAGCTAAATAGTCATTCATGCTCATCCAGACAAGGGCATTTTTTACAGCCTCTTTTTCGTATTCTCGCTGGTATGCACGTTGATATTTAGGGGAAATAATAGCCATAAAAAACCTGCAAATTAGTAGCGTTAGCACTACTTTACGATAAAAAAGAGAAGCGATTATGATGAGTTATCACGTCGAAATCAGTCGCTTCCTTGCCCTTTACACAGCCTGCGAAAACGGTATTTATCACCCATCACTATCGGCGTTCCGCATATTTGCTACGTTTGTGTTGATACAGTAATTCGTCCGCTTTCAACATTGCAACTTCAAGCGTATCGCCTGGCTGCATCTGGTGCGCTCCCCAGGAGAACGCCACCAGTTTATCGCGATCAATAGTGAGCAATTGTTCCTGCACGCGATCGATAACATCACGCGACTTATTCAGTGAATAATCGATAAGAACCAGGCAGAACTCATCTCCCCCCAGCCGTATGCCATAATCACTTTTACGAATAGTATTTCCCAGCGCCAAACCCAGTGCCTGTATCGCTTTATCGCCCATATGGTGGCCAAGCGTATCATTTATTTTTTTGAGTCCATCGCTGTCAATCGCGATGATCGTGACAGGGATGTTGCGATCAACGAGCGCGCGTATTTTTTGCTCAAGTTCAGGCGTAATAACTTTTCTGTTATACAGGCCAGTCATCACATCCGTCACGTTATCCCGCGAAAGCGATTCCTGTCTGATTAACTGCTTATGCGCATATCGACATAATGTCCAGGTCCCCAGAACATACAAAATAAATAACCACAGATTAGCGATGATGACGTAGATAGCATCCAGTTTGACATGGAGGGTGTAATACTGGGTGATTTTGTCCTGGTAACTGATCAAACCAAAAGATTTGAGATCCGGGTTATGAAAAATAATATTCGCACCAGTTGCATTATCCGTAACATACAGAGACAGAAATTTCCATAGCAACGGCCGGTCAACTGTTTCGAATGAAACGATAAGATCGTTAATATTGATATCTGTAATCAGAATGCCTTTCACTTTATCTCCCAGGAACACTGGAGTAAGCATGCTGATAATATTATTTTGAGTATAACCATCCTGGTAAATATGAGACACAATGCTTTCCCCTCGTATCAGGTCATCCAGAGCGTTCTCATCGATGGTAATAGTATGTGCGCTGCGCGCGATATTAATGCTGCGACCATTATTAACTAACCAGTTACTAAAGGTATAGTCACGGGTATTAACCAGTTTATTGATGTAAATATAGTTATGTGAAAGATCTATGTAGTATCTGATATTCCTGAAAGCATAGCCGGTATAGTTTGAAAAACTGTACTTTTGTGAGACCGTACTCCCTGGACTTTGAATTATGGACATCGCGCCAATATCACGCCCCCACTCTGTACACGTTTTATTCTGAGTCTGTAAGGTCCCTTCAAGGTTTTTCATAGTTTTAGACAGAAGGTTAAACCCGTAGATGTTGCCCTCGTTTTCTACATGTCGACAGATCTCTGCCAGTTCACTATCAGTAAGGTTATCGGAGGATGTTCTGGAATAGAATTCCCGCGAAAGCCGACTGGCGATATTCTGATTAATTGACTCTTCATGGAATAGTGCCGATTTGCCATTTTCAGCGACATATCCCATATAATTCTGTAAATTTCGCGCTTCATGCACGGCCAGCGCGATGAACACTAAGGTGGTACAAACCACAGTCAAGATAATCGCACTAATATATTTTTGTCTCGACAAAATGGCTAACTCCTTGTTGTACCTCCAAGAAATAAGCTCAAGTATAGCATCAATCCATCCCTCGTGGCCTGCGGATAGGTACAACACAGCGTGGCGCTGTCAATCCGGCACGATGGCCGCGTGATACATAACTCAAACGATAAGAAATAGAGTAGAAATGTCGATGGGGTTATGGATATTTTTTATTCTGTCTACCATGCTTTGCCTACTCGTCAGTTAAGCGAGCCACTCATCCCCAGAGATTACGTCTTTTGGCCGAGGACACGACAATGCGCAGCATACTGCTTCCTCTAACACTCGCAGCGTGTCTTTTTGTTTTCGGCGTTTCTGTCCTGAATATTCAGCTCTGGTATTCATCCAGGGCCGATAGCCTTGCTGGCGCTAAATATGCAGAAAACAACATAAACAATATACTCGATGAGGCTACTCTGGCGACCAAAACGGCTAAGGACATCGTCGTGAAGGGTTGCGATCTGGAAGAACAATATCAGCTCGGCACAGAAGCTGCTCTGAAGCCTCACCTGCGGACCATTCTTATCATCAAAAATGGGGCAGTATGGTGTTCATCGCTGCCGGGTAATCGCGTGTTATTGACCCACATTCCCGTTGTGCCTGAAACAAACTTACTGCTGGCACCCGCCAAAAACACCGTCAACGGCCTGCCGGTACTGCTCTACCAGACACTTTTTGCAACGAGCCGTATTCTGGTCACCATCAGCGATCAGCATATTCGCGGAGCGCTGAATGTTCCGTTGAAGAGGGTTGCGTATTCACTACTCGTGGGAAATAACACCATCGGCCTGTCGGGAGATGTGGCAACAATAGACGCAAATACGCCACTAACCGGGCGAATTGACTCGGCTAAATATCATTACAGTATAATTTACAATCAACCGCCGCTGTTCAGCTTAGCCAGACTGGTCACTAAAGGTTCAGGCATACTGATATTCATCCTGCTGATATCCGGTATCGCGGCTTACGCACTGGAAAAATATTTGAACAAGAATGCGACGCCTGAAGAGACGTTACGCAAGGCAATCAGCAACGGAGAGATCGTACCTTTTTATCAACCGATCGTTAACGGCAAAACGTTGACGCTGCGCGGTGTTGAAGTATTAGCCAGATGGAAACACCCGAGAGCCGGATATATCTCCCCGGCGTCATTCATTCCAGTTGCCGAAAAATCCGGTCTGATAATTCCCCTGACTCAAAGTCTGATGACACAGGTCGTGACGCAGATGAATGTCATTGCCAGTAAGTTGCCCGAGGGATTTCATGTCGGGATTAACTTTAGTGCATCCCATATCACCTCCCCCACATTTGTTGAGGAGTGTCTGAAATACAGGGACAGTTTCAGACGAAATGATTTACATCTGGTTATTGAAGTAACCGAACGTGAACCCTTACATGTGGATGAACACCTCGTTCAGCGACTTAATGTCCTGCACGAAAATGGTTTCGTAATTGCCCTGGATGATTTCGGCACCGGCTATTCAGGACTTTCTTATCTTCATGATCTGCATATTGATTATATTAAAATTGACCAGAGTTTCGTTGGTAGAGTAAATGCCGATCCGGATTCAACCCGCATTTTGGATTGTGTGCTGGATCTGGCTCGTAAACTGTCGTTAAGCATTGTCGCCGAAGGGGTCGAAACGAAAGAGCAACTCGACTACCTGAACCAAAATAACATTACCTTCCTGCAGGGCTACTATTTCTACAAACCGGTAACCTTCACCGGACTGGTCAAAATTCTGCTGTCAAAAGCCAGAGCTAAGGTGATTGTCGAGTAAACGTATAAGCGATTAACTGTAATTCTATGTCACTGATTCAACACAGGCATAGCAAACAGCATTATTCGAAAGGTTTAAATAAAAACAGGCGGAGAATGATGAAAAAGATAGCAATCGTTGGTGCGGGACCTACTGGTATTTATACGTTATTCGCGCTGCTTAAGCATCAAACACCGCTGTCAATTACCCTCTATGAACAAGCCAAAGAAGCCGGGGTTGGTATGCCCTACAGCGACGAAGAAAATTCAAGGATGATGCTGGCAAATATCGCCAGCATTGAAATTCCCCCCATTATCTCGCCCTATATCGACTGGTTACGCCAGCAAAGTGAAGCACATTTAGCGCGTTATGGCGTTGAACATGGCTCACTGCACGTCCGCCAGTTTCTGCCGCGCATTCTTCTTGGTGAATATTTCCGTGACCAGTTTTTACAACTTGTCAGCCTGGCGGAAAGACAGGGGTTTAATATCAAAGTGAATGAATCCTGCCTGGTAAACGACATCCAGGCAACAGCGGAGGGCATTGTTGTTTGCACTGAGCAGGCTGCACCTGAACTATTTGACCTCGCCGTCATAGCAACGGGGCACGTTTGGCCTGATGAGGAGGCGCTAACTCGCACCTTTTTTCCCAGCCCGTGGACCGGTCTGATGGATGCATTAATCCCGGCATGCCAGATAGGGATAATGGGCACGTCTTTGAGCGCTCTTGATGCGGCAATGGCTGTCGTGGCGCAGCATGGCAGATTTGTGTCCGATAACGGGCAGCATATTCGCTTCGAAAAAGATGACAAAAGTCGGGATCTGCACATTGTACTCATGTCCCGCTCCGGCATTTTACCGGAAGCCGATTTTTACTGCCCTATCCCCTATGAACCGCTGTGTTTTGTTACCGGGGAAGCACTGGAAAAACAGATAGCCGACGGCTCAGAAGGCCTGCTCGACCGGGTCTTTGCGCTGATAGTAAAAGAAATTGAACATACTGACCCTGTATGGAGCCAACAGATCGCTCTGTCATCGCTCAATGCGGACAGTTTTACGCAGGCCTGGTTTGCCGCACGCAAAAAACACGACCCTTTTCAGTGGGCCGAAACTAACCTTGAAGAAGTTGAGCGTAATAAGCGTGACCGACGAACTGTCGCCTGGCGCTACACTATTCTTCGCTTGCATGAGGCCGTGCAGGAGATTGTTCCCTCACTCAATGAGAAGGACAGAAAACGCTTCAACAACGGACTTGCGCGCGTCTTTATCGATAATTATGCCGCCATCCCCTCACAGTCAATTCGCAGATTACTGGCACTGCGTGAAGCCGGGATAGTGAGTATTCTCGCCCTCGGCCCGGATTACCAGCTGGAGCAACAAGGTGCAGCAACCGTGATATCCGCTAACGATAAGGCGTATAAATTTGACGTGTTTATCGACGCCAGAGGACAAAAACCACTAAAAACAAAAGATCTGCCATTTCCGACGTTACGAAAACAGCTTCAGTCCACAGGCGAGGAATTACCGGATGTCGGTGAAGACTACACCTTGCAGGCACCGGATATTGTTCGTGGTCGTATTGCACTTGCCGCCATTCCCTGGCTGATGCACGATCAACCGTTCGTACAAGGTCTTACTGCCTGCGCGGAAATAGGCGACTGTATTGCGAAAGCTATTGTGCAACCGACAGTCCGTTTTCGTCGACGTTTGCCGTTCTATGAGACATGACTAAAACACACTGCTATTACCATCAAAAGAAGCATTATCGCGAGGTGGTAAGCAGGTATAGTTGTCTCCACCATCTTCTTTATCGCAGAGATCTGATCTTATGTCCGCTTCTGTTCCCCTCTTTGCTGCTGGCAGTTTACGGCCGGCATTAACCCCGCTGATAAGCCATTTCACCCGCCTGAGCGGAATAGATTTCACTGTTGAATATGGCCCGGCAGGTTTATTGCGGGAGCGAATTGAGGCCGGTGAACCGTGCGCACTTTTTGCTTCGGCAAATCGAGCACATCCCCAACAGTTACTGTCCAGTCGTAAAGCCCTATCCGTACAGACGTTTAGCCGTAATCAACTGATTCTTACCACCGCTCGTCCCGGCGAATGGCTGGATTTGCTGCGTGACCCCACCCTGCGTATTGGTACATCAACCCCCGGATGCGATCCCTGTGGCGATTATACCTGGGCCTTTTTCGAGAAGCTGGATTTGCTTGAAGCGGGTCTTGGGCAACAACTGCGCGAACGCGCCACTGCGCTGGTTGGAGGTCGCGACAGTCTCAACGTGCCAAAAGGCGAACTGGCCAGCGCATGGGTTATTCGTCAGGGATTTGCCGATCTGTTCATTGGTTACGCGCACTATGCGAAAACGCTGTGTGGGCAGCCCGATGTCCGTTGTGTTGCAATCCCGCCAGAACACAACGTTCAGTGCGAATATCAGCTTGCCATTCTCGACGCGTCTAAGGAGGTCATTGCGTTGGTTGAATTTATTCTCACCAGCGGCGGTCAGGAATTTTTAACCGCCGCCGGATTTTTACCCCTCAGCGATGGATCGCAAACAGGGGCGCAATAAACGGCGTCGGATGATTTTCCAGGCTTAATTTTCGCAGCGGCAATCCATAAGCCCTGTACAGATTATCTTCCGTCACAACGCTGTCTGTAGGACCGGCAAGCCATTTCCCCTGCGGTAACAGCAACAGCGTATGGGTTGCTATTTGCAGTGCATGCAGCGGATCGTGAGTGGAAAAGAGAATACAGCATCCTTGTCGATGGGCCAGATCGCTGATGAGTTGCAACACTACCTGCTGATTGGCTAAATCCAGTGCAGAACAGGGTTCATCAAGCAACAACGTCTGGCAATCGGTTACCAGTGCCCTGGCGATCATCACCAGCTGTTGCTGCCCACCGGAGAGCGAGCTAAACGAACACGCAGCAAGATGCGCAATGTTTAACTGTTCCAGCGCCTCAGCCGCCCGTTGCTTGTCCTGATGACGGGGTTGGGCAAACAGCTTCACATGTTGTGCTCGCCCCATAAGCACGACATCACTCACCGTATAGGGAAATGGTAGATGGGAATGCTGAGCGACAATCCCGGTTCCACCTTCACTTTCTATACTTCCACCAAGCGCAGGCAACGTACCGGTTAACGTGTCCAGCAGAGTGCTTTTCCCCAACCCATTACGCCCCAGTACGGCCCATATATCACCTTTCTCACAACGAAATGTGAGTGGCTCAAATAACGGCGTTTGGTAACCATATGCCAGTTGATCAACATACAGAACCGCAGATTTCATCGTTTTCTCCGACGACTGGACTGAATTAACAAAAAGGCAAATAGCGGCGCACCGAGCAATGCGGTAATGATCCCCAGAGGTATTTCCGCCGACATCAAGGTACGCGCAATATCATCTACCGCAATCATAAAACCGCCCCCCAACCAGAAGGCGCAGGGAAGTAATCGACGATGATCGACACCCACCAGCAGTCGCGCCAGATGCGGAATAACCAGCCCAACCCAGGCAATGCTGCCGCTGACAGATACCTGTGCCGCGACTAAAAACGCGCAGCAGACCAGCACACTGCGTCGCAGAGGAATCACCGCCACGCCGAGCGCTTTAGCGTCTTTATCATTGAGTGATAACAGGTTTATCCGCCAGCGCAACTGGTACAAAATTGTCGCCGCGATACTGACCGGAACGGTCAGCATCAGCACTTTATGCCAGTTGGCCGTCGCAAAACTACCCAGTAGCCAGAACACAATATTAGGCAATGTTTCTTCGGTATCGGCCTGATATTGAATCAGACTCACCAGTGCCGCAAAAAAACCACTCAAAATGATACCTGACAGGATCAGAACAAGCGTATTCTCCAGTCCCTGGAGCGCGGCAATGGCGTACACCAGGATTAAGGCTGCCAGACCGAAGAAGAACGTTGAGCCCATCATCAGCCACGGATCCAGCCCGAGCAGAATAGCCAGCGTGCCGCCAAAAGCTGAACCGGAAGTTACCCCAATAATATGTGGGTCAACCAACGGGTTATGAAACACCCCTTGCAAGGTGGCGCCACACAGCCCAAGGGCTCCCCCCGCTAACAATGCCATCAGAATACGCGGAAGTCTGACAGTCCAGATGACCTGATTTGCAATGCCCTGAGTGTCGGAATAATGGCTAAGCTGATAAAACACATCGCCCAATGACAATGGATAATGTCCAAGACACAGCGAGCCCACTCCCAGCAACAGCACAGCCGTTATGAGGATCGGTTGCCAGGATAAAATGCGCTTACTTACCAGCATCAGGCTGCCAGTTCACACGATAAAAACGTTGGTAGTACTCCTGCGCCTGCGCATCAACATTCACGTTTTTATAGGCATCCGGGTAGAGTTTTTTTGCCATCCATAACTCACCAATCGCCAGTGCTTCCGGCATCGGATATCCCCAGGCTTTAGCGTATTCAGGCATCAGCCAGACACGATGGTTTTTCACCGCATCAATTCCCTGCCAGTTGGGATCGTTTTGGATCTCAGCCACCACCTGCGGATAGCGATCCTGAACAAAAACGACCTGCGGGTTCCACTGTAATACCTGCTCAAGCGAAACCTGCCGCGCCCCTTTAACACTCGCAGCCGCAACGTTTAGCCCGCCAGCGTGCTGCATCATCAGCCCGGTGTACTTCCCGGAACCATAGGTCATGAGATCGGGGTTAGCCATATAGATACGGACTTTTTGCGCTTCAGGAATATTAGCAACCGGTGCATTAAATTTTTCCCTCGCCGCAAAAACGTAGTTAATCAGCGATTCAGCCTGGGATTTGCGCCCAACCACATCAGCAATCAGCCGAATGCCCTGCTTTAACCCTTCGTTATAGACCTGTTCCTCGTCGGCCATTGTCGGGTTCATTTTGTTCTGTTGCCCGTCAATATCCTGGCGTAACGAGATAGCCACCACCGGAATACCGGCATTCTGGATCTGCTGGATCATCTCCGCTGGCGCATAGTTGGCAACGAACACCACCTGCGGATGAATCGCCAGCAAACTTTCAATATTCACGCTGGTGAGATCGCCAGGCGTTGGCAATGAGGTAATCGTTGGCATAAAGCGGGCAAACTCAGGGCCAAGCTGTTTTTTCCAGCTCGACATGACACCAACAATTGACTGTTGAGCATCCAACTGAACCAGAATATTCAGCGTCTGGTGTTGCAGCACAACCACCTTATCGACGTGGTCTGGTAGCGTGACCTGACGGCCTAGCTGATCGGTGACACTGCGGTCTGCCTGCGCGGAAAACGCAAACAACAGGCTGGCACAAACCAGCACAAAAGAACGAAGAGTTAACATAGATACCATCTGGAAAGGGAAAAACGATATGCATTAGATTATATAACGATGTGACTGGCAACCCATTATCTATAAATCGAGCCATTCAAAAGATGAAGATCAATTTATGACGTGAAACAGGCAGGATCGTGTTACGTCGCGCTGGACTTAACGGCGATAAAAGAAAAGCCGACGGCAATCACTACCGTCGGCCTGCGTGCGCACTGCGCGTCAGATATTACGATTTAATGGCCATTTTGATGATATCTAACGCTTTGGCGAACTGATCTTGCGGAATAGTCAGCGGATAGAGGAAGCGGATCACGTTGCCGTATTGACCGCAGGTTAACAGCAGTAACCCCTGCTCAAGCGCTTTCTTCTGCACACGTTGCGCGACGGCAGCGCTTGGCTCCTTCGTTGTTGCATCACAAAATTCAGCAGCAATCATTGAGCCTAATCCGCGTACTTCGGCCAACTCCGGACACCCTGCACGAGCATCGTTCAGGGCCGCACGCAGTTGCTCACCAAGTGCTTCTGCGCGCTGGCACAGTTGTTCATCATGAATAATATCAAGCACCGCGTGGGCCGCTGCCACAGCCAACGGGTTTCCGGCATAGGTGCCGCCCAAACCACCCGGCGCTGGTGCGTCCATAATCTCGGCCTTACCGACCACACCTGACAGCGGCATACCACCAGCAAGACTTTTCGCCATGGTCATCAGGTCAGCTTTATGATCGTAGTGATCCATAGCGAACAACTCACCCGTACGGGCAAAACCACTTTGCACCTCATCGGCAATCATCACAATGCCGTGCTCATCACAGATGCGGCGGATAGATGCGACAAATTCAGGCGGAGCTACAACAAATCCCCCTTCGCCCTGCACGGGTTCGAAAATAATCGCCGCCACCTGGCTGGGGTCAATGTCAGCTTTAAACAGCCGCTCAATTGCTTTCACCGAATCTGCGGTGGAAATACCCTGTAGTTCAGAAGGATAAGGCGCATGGTAAACAGATCCAGGGAACGGACCGAATCCTTTTTTATACGGCGCGACCTTGCCGGTAAGCGCCATGGTCATGTATGTGCGTCCGTGAAAACCGCCGCCAAAGGCGATAACACCCGGCCGACCTGTGTGTGCGCGGGCAATTTTAACCGCGTTTTCTACCGCCTCTGCTCCGGTAGTAAAGAATGTGGTTTTACGCGGCCCATCAACAGGCGCAACTGCATTGATTTTCTCAGCCAGAGAAACATAGCTCTCGTACGGGACTATCTGGTATGCCGTGTGAGTAAAAGCCTGAAGCTGAGCCTCGACTGCCTGCACCATACGAGGATGACGGTGTCCGGTATTCAGCACGGCAATTCCGGCAGCGAAATCAATATATTGATTGCCTTCGATATCGGTAATTGTGCTGTTTTCCGCTGACTGAGCGAAAAAATCACACATCACACCTACGCCACGCGGGGTGGCATCCAAACGACGTTGTTGCAGGTTTTTATTGTTCATTATCTACACCTTGTCCATAAACATATCCGGGTTGAATTACCCTTTAAATTTAGACGCCATCTGGTACTTTAATCGAGAGCCAAATCGTTTTATTTTAAGGATCCAAATGCGTTCACTTGCCGGAGATGTGATCAAGCAAGCATTTAGCCAGCAGACTGACGAAAAGCTTCATCGTCGTCTGTATGCCGCAATCTGCAGTTGTATTCTTGAAGGTAACCTGAAACCAGCAACCCGCATGCCCCCTTCGCGGGATCTGGCTAATGAGCTGGCGCTATCTCGCAACACCGTATTACGGGTATATGAGCAGTTACAGGCCGAGGGGTATATTTCTGCACGCACCAGCAGCGGGACGTTTGTTACTGACAGCGTACTGGATAATCTCAACCTGCGCACCGACAGGGAACCCACCTCACCCGCGCAAGAAGACCACACCAGCTTATCAGCCCGTTGTCTTGAACTGCTGGGTTACGCCAGCGCGAGCCCCCGACAGTGGGGACCTTTTATCCCAGGCGTACCTGACGTACAGTATTTTCCTCACCGCACGCTCAAAAAGATTCAGGACCGGCTGGCAAGACGGTTGCGCCCGGAGTTTCTTACCTACGATGCTACAGGCGGCGTAAGTGAGCTGAAAGAGGCGCTGGCCGATTACCTGCGTACCGCGCGCGGCGTCAGATGCTCTCCCGAACAGATACTGATCACCGAAGGCATTCATCAGGCGTTGGATCTGGTGACCCGCACTCTGTGTGACCCAGGTGATAACGTCTGGATTGAAGAACCTGGCTACTGGGGAATAAAAAACATTCTGCGTATCAACGCTGTTAACTTTTCGGCGATCCCCGTTGATGAACAAGGTATGGTTCCGCCAGGAGCATCAGAGGTTGCGCCGAAACTGATTTTTGTGACACCGTCACACCAATATCCCCTCGGTTCGGTAATGAGCCTCAGCCGGCGGCGGCAGCTCCTCTTTCGGGCGTGTGAAACACGAAGCTGGATAGTGGAAGATGATTACGACAGTGAGTTTCGCTTCTCGGGTCAGCCCATTCCGTCATTACAGGGACTGGAGGAAGAGAGTCCAGTCATTTACATCGGCACGTTCAGCAAAACACTTTATCCCGCACTCCGACTCGGTTATGTCGTCCTGCCCAGGGCACTCGCTACCCCACTGAAGAAAGTTCATACTGACCTCTACCGCGGTGGTCATCTTCTGATTCAGGCCGCGCTGGCTGAGTTTATTAAAGAGGGTTACTACGCGGCCCATATCCGCAAAATGCGTCAGCTCTACAGCCGCCGTCGCCATATGCTGGTTAAACTGATCACCAGGATGCTCGGTGAACATTATCTGGGCTCCTTCAACAGTAACGCCGGGCTGCATCTGATTTTACAGTTGCCAGCCGATAGCGATGACGTTGCCATTGCACGGTTGGCAAATGCCGAAGGTTTGTTGGTTCGGCCGCTGTCGCGGTATTACATCAGTGAAGAGAAACGCCGCGGTCTGTTGCTGGGATTTGCCAGCATTGAAGAACATGAGATGGCATCGGCGTTTTCCAGACTGGCCGGGATTATTAAAGCCCATAGTTGACGAACGTCGGATTTGTACGCCGGATGAGGTTTGCCCCCCCATCCGGCGTTCTGCTAGTGTGTGGCTTTTTTAAGTCCGGCCAGATCCTCCTGTGTTATCTCGCCATTACCTTCGCCCCAGCTTTTACGCACATAGTTGATAACGTCGCGCATTTCACCCTTAGTCATCATTCCCTCATACGCTGGCATTTTGAAGGAGACATTTCCCCGCGTCGTGGGTGTTTCCGCCCCCTGCGAAATCACTCTGTACAGCGGGGTCGGATCGTCAATCATGACCAGCGGGTTTTTGATCAAAGAAGGCACATTGTCATCCGTTCCTTTGCCTTCCAGGCCGTGACAGGTTGAGCAATAGCGGTTATAGACAACCTTGCCCGCTTCAGGCGAATTTGACCACGTAGCCGTCGGGCGCGCCGGGGCAGCCTTATCGCGCTTCAGACTCAGCAAATACTGCGCTATCGCCGCAGCGTCATCATCCGTCAGATACTGAGTACTCTGACTCACAACCTCGGCCATTGATCCTGAAACCGCGGCATGTTTGCTTTTTCCAGTCAGTAACAGCAACGTTAATTCCTGCTCTGACAAGGCGGTACCTCTGAGTGATGGTGCGTACCAGCCGTCGATCATCGCGCCGCTCAGGTATTCATCATCGCTACTGGTGTACGCTTTTTCCTGCATCGCTATCCCCCTTGGGGTATGACACGAACCGCAGTGACCAGGCCCTTCAACCAGATAAGCCCCCCGATTGACCAGCTCAGTATTTACATCCGCTTTTTTGCTCTCAGGTGCGTCGGTAAACAACCAGTTCCAGATATGCAGCGGCCATCGGGCCGAGAGGAGCCAGGGGATGGCGTTCTCTTTATTGGGTTCTGCAGATGAGGTGACATCATGCATAAAATAGGTGTACAGCGCCTGAACATCCTCATCGGAAAGCTTCGCATAAGACGGATAAGGCATCGCCGGATAAAGTGGATGACCGTCTTTGGCAATACCCTGGCGCACCGCTTTTTCAAACTCGTCGTAAGAGTAGTTGCCAATACCGTGGGTCTTGTCGGGGGTAATATTCGTCGAATAAATATCACCAACGGGCGTGGGAAACTTTTTGCCCCCTGCCATCGCCGCTCCGCCCTCAGCGGTGTGACATGCCACACAGTCAGAAATTCGCGCGATGTACTCACCGTTAGATTCAGCAGCAGAGACACCGACGCTAAATAAACAAGCGATAAGAAAGGTTACGTTACGCATAGATCACCCCATATCCTTGAGTTCGTTGACCGCACGCCATGCCTGATCGATCGCAGCATGCGCATAAGCACTCCAGTCAGAATCCGAGTTAGCAATGGCAATTCGACCGACTGGTTTACGCGCCCGGTCAATAATCTCGGGCATTTTGTCCATATCATCGAACAGCGACGTGGGGTAATACGCATAACCATGCGCCCAACGGTTAACCGTAATGGCTGAAATATCCCGTTGATTATCAAAACCCGTAGAACCAAACATCTCCTGCAACTGGGCGCGAATCATTTCTTCATGCGCCGCAAACGTGGTACCAAGTAACCATGCCCGCCCCAGGCGGAACTGTTCCCTGGCTGACAGATTACTGCCCGGATAAGTAGGCACATAGACCATATGAATAACCATTGGATCGTCCGGTGTCGCCGGATGCTGGTAACCTCCGATACTAACCGGATAGTCGAGCTTCACCCGACTGTAAGGCGCAGCGGGAGAGTAAAACTCATGCACACCAAGCTGCTTAAACGCATTCCAGTTCTTGACCACCACGTTGGTGTACACAAGCGGTGCTTTTACGTTCAGTTTGAGGTCTGCTTTTTGCTGTTCCGGCGTTTCAGGCACAATGTATGGGATCATCATGTTATAGCCCGCCATGATGGCATTCTTACCGCGAACGCGATGCATTTTGCCATCACGTAACCAGGTTACGGCAACGCCGTCCGGCACGTTCGCCGCGTTGATCACGGTACTGTTCAGGCGCAGACGAGTTGTATTTTCCGGCTGGTCCAGCTTTTCGTAATGCAGCCTTGCGAGGACTGAATCTTCCATTGAATTGCCTGGCAGCGCGTCGGGCAGCAGGTGTCTGACCAGTAGTCGTGCCAGACCGGCATTGCCGTCCGGGAAATGATAGACATATGGCTCTTCGAGATCGGCCAGCGACTCCCCGTCCAGTGGCGGTAACCCTAATGCCTCCATACCAGGTAGTGCGCAGGCTCTGGCATCACTGCAGGAAATTCCCTCGATACCAATAGCAAAGAAATCATTGGAACGCTGCTGAAAATAGAGCAGCGCCATTTTGCTCAATCCGACTTTTGTTGCAAGGAATTCACTGTAGCTGTGGGCATCCATCCAGTCGCTTTTTTCGTCCACCGTCATGCCCTGAAGATAATCGACCGGGCGCACATGCAGGTCGATGAGCGCCTTTCGGTCACTTTCACTTAATGGAAAGTCGTTGATAAACGCTTCAATATTTCGCCCATTAAGTCTGTCCGGTGGAATATCATCGGAGACGGCCCGCCCCGGATCGCCGCTGACTATTTTGGTCTCACCAAAATTCTTTTTGTCGAAAAATACGCCGCGACTAAGTTGCCAGTCAGGGTAGAAATTCACGTCAAAACTGTCTTTCAGACGCGTAGCACTAACGCCAACTGTCTCCATCAGTTTTTGGACCACGGGGCTAAAATTGTGCGCTGGTGACTGAAATGACTCGCTGCCGCCATAGCCAAGAAGTTTTTTGCCCGTGGAATTAAATTCGTTACGTTTGGCGTGCCCGCCAAAATCATCATGGTTGTCGAGGATAAGGATCCTGCTGCTCTGCCCGGCGAGTTCACGCCAGAAGCACGCGGCAGCCAGTCCGCTAATGCCGCCGCCGACGATAACCAGATCGTACTCCTCCTCGATGGGGAGAGCGTTTAAGTCAAAACGTTTATGCTCGCGGCCCAATGCATGAGCCATCTCGAACGAACCTGGATGATTACCCCGCAGGCCCATCAACGCAGGCGGATAATAACTTCCATTAATGAATTCGTTGCCATTTCCTGCCGCCCTGACCAGGTCCAGAGGAGTCAGTCCCGCAGCGATAGTGACCGCCACGCCGTTGAGAAAATCACGTCTGGTTATTGCCATTAACTTTGTCCTTTTGCCACTTGCACACTGCCCTAAAAAAATCAGAGTCTCCCCCTCTTTTTTGAGGGAGAGACAATCGACTACTTCACTGGCTTCAGTTCTTCATCCAGTTTTTTCGAATCATAATAATCACCCTGCCAGGTAATTTTTCCTGCTTTAACATGAATATAGCTGACACCTTCAAATTTGATCGGATTATTTGTTGCCGGACTTCCGGCCCATTCACCGCTGTTTTTGCCTGAAAATTCCCACCGGAAAGCGACGGTATCCTCGTCATAAACGGGCTTACCAATCATTTTCCAGGTTAAATCAGGAACCGCTTTTATAAATGCCCCGATGACCTCTTTCTCGGCGTTTTCTCTGCCGTTTACCGGCTCACCCGCCGCCGCATCGTAATAAACCACGTCATTTGCCAGGTACTGTGCAGCAAGTGGCGCATTGTGCGCATTCCATGCCGCCATATACTCTTTCACAGTACTCAGCGAGGTACTTGCCGCCATGCTCAGGCCCGAGAACATCACCAGTGAAAGCACAGCTATTTTCAATGTTTTCATCATATTACCTGCTATTCAGAAATATCGGTCATGATATGTTTCACACGGGTATATTCATCGAGAGAATAAGAAGAGAGATCTTTTCCGTAACCCGACTTTTTGAAGCCGCCGTGTGGCATTTCAGCACACAGCGGAATATGGCTGTTAATCCACACCGTGCCAAAATCAAGATCGATGCTGAAACGTTGCGCGCGACCATGGTTGCTGGTCCAGACGCTGGCAGCCAGGCCGTATTCAACATCATTAGCCTTGTCCAGCGCCTCTTCGTCAGTTGAGAACGGCTGAATGGCCATCACCGGGCCAAACACTTCGTGTTGGATGGCTTCATCATGCTGATGCAGGCCAGAGATGATGGTCGGTTCAAAGTAGAAACCCGGCCCTGCTCCTGCTCTTCCACCCGTTTCAACTTTTGCATGTGCTGGCAGACGTGCAATAAAGCCTTTTACCTGCTCAAGCTGATTTCGGCTGTTCAGCGCGCCATACAGAGCCTCCTGGTCTTCAGGAGGGCCAAATTTTATCTGCTTTGTTTTTTGGATCAGTTTTTCCAGAAACGCAGGGTAGATGGACTGCTCCACCAGAATACGCGTGGCGGCCGTGCAATCCTGACCGGCATTGAAAAAGCCCGCCGTGGTGATCGCGTCAATAGCCTTGTCTATGTTCGCATCGGCAAAAACGACGGCAGGTGCTTTTCCGCCAAGTTCCAGATGGGCTTTAGTCAGGTTTGCAGCCGCAGATGCCGCGACCTGCAAACCCGCACGGACGGAACCGGTAATAGAAACCAGTGAAGCCGTTGGGTTAGAAACCACCAGCGAACCAGTATTGGCTTTTCCCAATACCACGTTAAATGCTCCTTTCGGGAACAATGGTGCAGCCAGTTCCGCCAGCAACAACGTGCTGACCGGGGTGGTATCACTCGGTTTTAGTACTACTGTGTTACCCGCCGCCAGCGCTGGAGCAATCTTCCACACCGCCATCATAAACGGGTAATTCCACGGTGTGACTTGCCCGACAATACCCAGCGGTTCACGACGAATAGTAGAGGTAAAACCTGTGGAATATTCTCCGGCGGCCTTTCCCTCAAGACAGCGCGCTGCACCGGCGAAAAAGCGAATTGCATCGCATGAAGCGGCTATTTCCTCTTTCTCAATAAAATGCAGCAGTTGACCAGTTTCCTGGCTTTGCGCCCTCGCCAGACGTTCTACGTTTCGTTCTATTTCATCAGCCAGCGCCAGAAGCGCTTTTTGCCGCTGCGCGGGCGTCGATTTTTTCCAGATACTAAACGCTGCTGCCGCCGCCGAGTAAGCAAGATCCACCTCAACCGCACTGCCGTTGGGAGATAATGCGTACGTTTCACCATCAACCGGACTCACCAGTTCAAAGGTTTCATCTGTGCTACCCGCGACATATTGCCCGTTAATAAAGTGCTTCAGGGTTTTCATGCGTATCTCCTGCCATTTAATACATAAAGAATCTTATGTAATATATATATTGTAAAACTTTTTCAAATGCGCAACATTGACACTATGATAAGCCTCGCATTTTTAACTTATATTTTACATTTACAAGTGAGAGGCAATTCATCACCAGTTGACGCTATCGGAACACACATCCGTCTGTGCAATGGCATCACGCGCGGGCATGTAAAATAACGCGACCATTCTGACCTTCCTTGCCTGACGGGCTTGTGTTAGAAATGGTCGTTGTTTCAGGGAATTGAGTGCAGAAAAGATTATGATTACTCATGCGGTCATATTTGCGCCTATCGGGCAGGTCAGTCGTTCTGACCAGATAGTGCAGCGCCTTTCGAACGCCATTATTACGGGATTACTGGAGCCAAAAGAGCAGCTCCCAAACGAAACCGATCTGGCAAAGATGATGGGTGTCTCACATATCACAATCAGAGAAGCACTAAACACGCTTCGGGCTAATAATCTTATCCATACGATTCGTGGTCGCAATGGCGGGAGTTTTGTTTGCGAAAACATCGACGGCAAAAATAGCGCCCTGCATCCGTTCAAATCTATCAGTACAGATTACCTTTCCGATTTAGGGGAAATGCATTGCGCTATTATTAGCCACAGCGCAAGACTCGCTTCCAGGCGTATGACCGGTGCCGATATCTCTAAATTTCGCGAGTTTGTCGAGGTGTTAAGAAAAGCGGATTCGCCAGAATTAATGACACAGGCCGATATGCGTTGCCTGCTGGCAATAGCAGCCAGTTCCCATTCGGCGCGGCTGGCCAATCAGGAATTGCAGGTACAGGCTGAATGGGCCTCACTGGTTGCCATACTTTATCGCTCTGGCAATATTCATGCAGAAATTATTGCGCTCTATTCGGCGCTGGCCGACGCGCTGGCTGCCCATAACGAGGTGGAATCCGTACAGTTCGCCACGCAGATTATCGACACATTTACCTATTACCTTATAGAAAAAAAGCTGAAATATAATTCGAATTAACAATCAGTGAAGGCAGGACAGACAATGACCTCTTCGACATCCTTAAGCGCATTAATCCGTAAAATTGATGATATTACTGCTTCTACCGTAGATTCTACCGTTGCGCTGGCGAGGAGTATCCATGAGGCTATTGCCGGTGTGCAAAAAGGCTCAGCGGAGGTGGTCCTCGACCCTGCTGTAAGAGCAACCGTTCAGCAGCACATTAAACGTACACTCAATGACAATCACTATTGCTCCGGTGCCGGATTCGCCAGCCATATTGAGAGCACGCCGACAACGAGAGAGTACTGGCATCTGGAGTGGTGGTATAAAAAAGATAATGGTTTGAGTCAGGCAAATCTGGATTTGGATCAGGCCACACAGCAGCGGCTGGATTTCAGAACGTTCGAGTGGTTTAAACACTCCCCACCAGCCGGCGAAGCTTATATTCACGGCCCGTATGTCGATTATATTTGCAACATCTCTTACACACTGACGTCAGCTGTACCCGTCTACTTCAATGATCAGTTTCTTGGTGTCGCCGCCGTCGATCTGCTGGTCAGCCAGATTGAAGCCGAATTGCTTTCCTGCCCCCAGCCTGATTATGTGATTCTGACGAATCTGGAAAACAGAATTATTTTCTCCAGTTGGCCGCGTTATCGCGTAGGTGAATTGTTGTCGCCGACGAACACCACCCTTGTTTATCAGAGCGACTACTTTATCCTTTATCACTATCAAAACTAAGGGCCCGAAGGCCCTTGTTTTCAGTTGTCCTGCCCCATAGTTAGCTTGTTTGCGTAGGCAATAGCATCATTTTCAGGCGCAGCGGAGCGACCGAACGGACGGGTCAGGAACATATAGACCAGCCCTGAGCCCACGACAATCGCCAGACCAAACAACACCGTCCAGCGATCAATGAAGTCGCTGCTGTCGGCAGGCTGCGCCAGCAGCCAGATACCACACAGCCCATAGGCTAACGCCAGCACGTTGACGAGAGTCCCCCAACCACCTATGGTCCACTCACCCGCTGGTTTCCAGCCCTTCAGACGCTGACGCAACGCGGCCAGCACCACCATCTGGAACGAAATGTAAATACCGATTACGGCAAACGCGGTAATGCGCGACAGATTATCCGGCTGAAAATAAACCCAGATACAAATGATCACCGGCAGTAAGCAGCTAACAACCATGGCATTATCCGGTACGCCGTTTTTGGAAATTTTTGCCATCCACTCGCTTCCCGGTAGCATTTTGTCACGGGAGAAGGAAAAGATGAGGCGGCTCAGCGCAGCCTGAAGGGACAGAATGCACGACAACATGGCTATAATCGCCACGACAATAAAGATTGTTGCGCCCGTTTCCCCCAGAGCCTCATTAAGGATAGCCGGGATCGGATCGGCCGTTTTACCGTTAACAATGCTGACCAGGTTTGGTGAAGCAAGCAGATAGCCCATCACAGAGATGATGGCGGAGATCGCGCCAAACACGATGCTCAAAATCATAGCTACCGGGATTTTTTTGCTTGGGTTCTTCACCTCCTCCGCGACGTTACCGCATGCCTCGAAGCCAAAGAACATAAACAAGCCCATCAGCGCGGCTGACATAAATGCGGTGGAATAACTTCCGTCCTGAGCAAGTACGCCCATCGAATCAAAGATGACCGAGAACGGTTGTGAGCGATGAAAGATCAGCAGATATATTCCCAGCGCAATAACGCTGACAATTTCACACCAGAAACCAATTTTGGCGACGCGGGCAAGATTCTTCGTCCCTGACATATTCACCGCCATCATCAAAAACAGCAGCACGACAGATGTCAGCAGCATAGTGGCGGGCGTTTGACCATAGTGGAACAGAGACTCTACAAAAGTCGAAGTGTATTCAGCGATTGACGTTATGGTGACAACCAACGCCCAAAGGTAAATCCACGCCGCGATCCATGCATACTTTTTCCCCCATAACCTTCTGGCCCAGGGATACAGTCCACCGGTAATAGGATACTGGGATGCCACTTCACCAAATACCAATGCCACCAGAAGCTGTCCGCACGCGACGATCAAAATCCACCATACCGCGGGTGGCCCAGCCAGAGTCACTGCCAGAGCAAACAGAGAATAAACAGCAGTAAGTGGCGACAGGTAGGTAAAACCCAACGCAAAGTTAGAGATAAGTCCGATCGACCGGTTGAACTGTTCTTTGCCATCTTTATGAAAACTATCGTTTTTCTTATCAGGTGTCTGTTCCATATATCTTTCTCTTTTGTGGAATAGTCGCAGGGGTGAACGATTAATGTATAAAAGATATTAAGTTATATGTATAGTGATTTTGTCACATATTTGTTAAATAAAATCGTATGATTTCCACTAATGAGAGAAGACACAGCGCACCGTTAAACGGCATCTGAACTGAAAAAACGCAAGAATCGCTGCTGTTAAGCAACATATTTGCAATATAATAGGGAGATGTTTAACGCCGAACCTGAACAGGTGAATAATGGAAATTGATCTCGATAATCTGGTCTTTGATGGACTGGAAGAAGCGCAAGAGCGTAATGCTGAACGTCTGGAAGATGCTGACAAAAAAGCGCAGGAAATTATTGCTGATAATGACTGCGGCGACGCCTGCAAGATCTAATCTCTGAACCGGCGTAATGCCGGTTTTTTTATATTCGGTTCATCCTGCCCGCGCCAAATCAAATGGCACAATGTTTCAACCCGTTGCGCGAATACTGCAGTGTGCTGTTACGATCTGAATTGCCATCCGGCAGCGACGTTGCACACCTCATTCCAATACATCTCGCGCGTCAGGCGAAGTTCAGCGTGTTGTTTTATCACGGAACCACTCCGGATCAATATTGGCGATATCCACCCCATACAGGCTGGCGACAGGAAGAACAGACTCCACAACACGCTGAAGATTAGACTCTGCACCATATTGTGGGGTCAGTGGACGCCGTTTTATTACGTTCAGCCAAAGCTGTTTCAGCCCTTTCATCTTCTCCGCCTCCTCTGTATGTCGGATGCGTTTTATTCCAGCGCACTCTCGCCTAAAAATGAAATGCGAATTATTGCCAAGGTTTTGCACAATTTTGCATTTCACTCGCTCATTGCATTTACCCGTTATTAACACCCCCGTCACTAATATCTTTTTGTATATAGATAAGAATTTTTTCATATTTGGTGACAACCCTAAGTTATGGGAGCGTAAAAAGCACAAACCAATAACTACAGGGATTTCATAAAATGATGGCAACGAAAATTCACAGCGCTAAAAAAACTCTGCTGGCTCTCAGCGTACTGCTGGCATCGGGTGTTACCGCCACGCAGGCTCAGGCCGACCAGTTGGCAGATATTAAAGCCGCAGGTGTGGTAAAAGTCGCGACATTCGACGCTAACCCGCCGTTTGGCTCAGTCGATGCGAAAAGTCACAAAATTGTCGGATACGACGTTGATTTTGCCGAAGCGCTGGCCAAATCCCTCGGCGTTAAACTTGAACTGGTAGCGACCAATCCGGCAAACCGTATCCCGCTATTGCAATCCGGGAAGGCGGATTTAATCGTGGCGGATATCACGATTACCCCTGAACGGGCACAGGTTATCGATTTCTCCGTCCCCTACTTTGTCACCGGCCAGCAATTTCTCGTTCCGGCAAAGTCTCCGGACAAACTTGATGATTACAGTCGTGCCAGAATTGGTGCGGTGAAAGGCACCACGGGTGAGCAGGCGTTGCATCAGCGATTCCCGCAGTCGCGGGTGCTGGCCTATGACGATATTCCGCTGGCATTAACTGCACTGCGTAACGGTAATGTCCAGGCAATCACGCAGGACAGCACTATTCTGGCGGGTTTATTGAGCGGCGCGCCGGATAAAGCGGATTTCAAAATCCTGCCCGACCTGCTGAGCAAAGAAGAGATCGGCGTTGGGGTGAAAAAAGGCGAATCAGCGCTGTTAAAAGCGGTAAATGATGAGCTACTGAAGCTCGAATCTGAGGGTCAGGCAGCCAAAATCTATGACGTCTGGTTTGGCCCTGAAACCAAAAACCCACAGCCGCGCGCCTTTAAAATAGAAGCGAAGTAATATGCTCTCAGGTCTGTTTCCTCGTTCCGCAGCTCCCGCTGCGGATTTTACACATTTGCGCCAGGCTCGCGTTGAACTGCGCAATGTCGTTAAACAATATGACGCGCACACCGTTTTGAACGGTGTCAGTCTGTCCGTTGAGCCCGGTGAAGTGGTCACCATCCTTGGCCCCTCAGGATCAGGCAAATCCACGCTGATTCGCCTGATTAATCAGCTTGAGTCACTCAGCGGCGGCGATATCTACATTGATAGCAAACCGATTGGTCAGCTTCGCGGTGCGGCATTACGTCAGTTACGCAGTCGTATTGGTTTCGTGTTCCAGCAATTCAATCTGTATACCCATCTGACGGCACAGCAAAACATCACGCTGGCACTGGAATATGTTCACGGATGGAACAAAGCGGACGCAGAACACCGCGCGCTTGAACTGCTGGATCAGGTCGGGCTGAGAGAGAAAGCTGATGCGTATGCCGCCCAGCTTTCCGGCGGGCAGCAGCAACGTGTTGCTATCGCCCGCGCTCTGGCATCCTCACCACAAATTATCCTTTTTGATGAACCCACCTCTGCGCTGGATCCTGAGATGATCGGAGAAGTATTACAGGTGATGAAAAATCTAGCACACAGCGGTATCACCATGATCGTCGTTACTCATGAAATGCATTTCGCCAGAGAGATTGCTGACCGGGTGGTATTTATTGATGGCGGCGATATTCTGGAAGTGGCACCGCCAGAAGATTTTTTCACCCGTCCACAGCACCCCAGAACCCAGCGTTTCCTGAAAAAAGTGCTCGACCCGTTACACCAGGAGTCACCGTTATAATGCATGCAATGGACTGGCAGGGAGTGCTGAGCGGGCAACCTCTGCAATGGATAATTTCAGGTTTTCTGACCACCCTATGGGTCACAGTGGCAGGTATTGTCCTCGCCACACTGCTGGCTATTTTGTTGCTCAGCCTGCGTCTTACGGGCAACCGCTTTGGCATCGGTGTGGTTAACGTATGGGTTTCAGTTTTTCGCAATACACCGTTACTTGTGCAACTGATGTTCTGGTATTTCGCCGCATGGAATCTGCTACCCAGGGGGGTTATTACGTTCGTCAATGCAGAGCATGGCTGGTCCATTCTGCCAGGAGACGTCTGGTGGCTAACACCTGAATTTATCTGTTCTGCCTGGGGCCTGGGGGTCTTTACTTCTGCCTTTCTGGTTGAGGAAATCGCATCAGGTTTACAGGCCGTGTCTGATGGGCAGCGAGAGGCCGCCATTGCACAGGGCTTTTCATCATGGGCCACTTTGCGTCACATACTGCTTCCTCAGGGGCTGGTGAACGCCTGGCAACCGATCGTTGGGCAATATCTCAACCTGATGAAGCTCTCTTCGCTAGCCAGTGGTATCGGTTTTGCCGAGCTGACCTACCAGGTGCGACAAGTTGAAAGCTATAACGCGCACGCGCTGGAAGCATTTGCCGTCGGTACCGCGCTCTATCTGCTGACCGGCATTGCGTTGGGTATGTTGTTAACGCGTCTTGGCCCGGCCCCTGTGTCAGCCAGGGCATTTGCCAGAAAAACGCGCGTATTCAGTCTCAGGAGTCCACAGCATGATCGCTAATATTTCGGTCATTACCGACAATCTGGACTATCTCCTGTGGGGACGCATAGCGGACGGTCAACCGGGTGGCGTTCTGCTTACACTATTGATGGCAATTGGCGCGGCAATTCTGGCCCTTCCTGCGGGAATAATACTGGCCTGCTGTGCCTGGCGTTTTCCGGGAGTGGTTCGCAAAGGACTGTTTATCTGGGCGGAGTTCATTCGCGGTATTCCGTTGATCTTTGTGATCTTCTGGATGTGGTATCTGCTGCCAATGCTGAGCGGAAGCGATCTTCCTGGTGCTATTACCGTCACGCTGGCTCTGGCCTGGTTTACCGCAGCCTCAGTGATGCACTCAGTTTATGCCGGGATAAATGCACTCCCTGCAGGGCAATATGATGCAGCGGTGGTTCAGGGCTTTCGCCCGTTTCAGGCATTATGGCTCATCATGTTGCCGCAGGTGCTGCGGAACATTCTGCCTTCACTAACAGGGATATTTATTGGCTTGCTGAAGGATACGTCGCTGGCGTTTATCGTTAACGTTCCTGAACTGACAACGGTAGCCGGTCAGGTTAACAGTCGGGTGCAAATTTACCCGGCAGCGATTTTTATCTTCACCGGGCTGGTCTATTACCTGTTGTGTTTTGGGCTGGAGAAAATTACCCGGCGTCGGTTTGCCTTGAGATAATCCTACGGCTCAACAAGCTACAAACTGGTGATCTTCGTTGAGCCTGTATTTCACGCCCGCCCGGATATTGTTTTCCCCCTCAATGGCAACCGCAAAGCGCATTCTTTCGCCGTCATGATAGGCTAACGCCGCGCATCCGCCAGGGCCGAGAATGATCGAATCGACAACACCGGTGCTGGCAATAACAGCATTTTCGCCGCAGGCATTAATATGGATGTTGTCAGCGCAATTTACTATTTTCGACTCTGCGCCAAAACTGGCGATCTGCGTCAAATCGCCGCTACTGGCAATACGACTTCTGTCACCCAGAGAACTGATACGTACACGCATGCCGGTACTTGCGATGCGCGTGCCATCACCGACACTGCTGATACGTGAGGAATTTCCCGCGATTGCTACCCTGGCACGATCCCCGGAGCTACCGATGTGCGCGTTATATCCGACGCTGCCAATACGTGCGCTGTGTCCGGCACTGGCAATCTGCGCGGCATATCCGGCACTGGCGATTTTGACGTTATCGCCCGCACAGCTAAAGTTGGTGCTATCCACGGCACTCGCCAGTTGCCTGCCGTTTTCACCTGCTGTTTGCGCACCGGCAATACTCTCCATGGCGCAAATATCCTGCTGAACAAAACTCTCCTCACCGAGCCATTTTGACCAGGCGTACTCTACAAGGCTGTTTGCCCAATCAATATACCCCTCCCGCAGGAGAGCGCGATGCACATCTGCATAGCTCCCCCCCTCAGGAAAAGCGCGTAAAAACCAACGATACATTACGGACCCAACGCGCCAGGCCCGTAAGTCACTGCGAGTAATCATCATCTCTTAATGCCGGTGATAGCCATCGACCATACATTTGAAGGTTTCGCCCGGTGTGCGCCCCGTGGTACAGAGATAAAGATGTCCAAAAATAAAAAATAGACTGACAATCGCCAGGGCAAAGTGTGCCTGTAGCAACCAGTAACGCACGCCAGGGAATACATCGCCCACCACCTGTGGGTAGAGCGATAACAGACCCGATATCAGCAACAGCGGCAACAAGCCATACATCACGCCGACATAAGCAGCCTGTTGTAATGGATTGAATTTTGAACGCGTAGATGCAGGAAACGGGTGTGACTCACCTTGCATAATGCCAAACAGATAAAACCGCGTCTGTCTTAGCGCCCTTCCGACCCAGCCCTGACGTTTGATAATATAATGATGTCCGTTCCCCCCTATCAGGTTGATCAGCACAAAACCAATCCAGCACGCGAGCAGCAAAAAGCCGCAAACTTCATGTACGGTCAGTAAGCTTTTCATCACCGATGCGCTGACCGCAGAGAAATGGTTCACCAGACCGCTGACAAGCAGCAGCAGAAATAACAGCGCATTCGACCAGTGCCACAACCTGACGGCCTTCGAGTATAAATACACCTTTTCGCCATGCCCGGCTGATGCTTTATTGGCTGAACGGAAGCGCAGCATGGCGTGTAGCGCAAGTACCAGCCACATCCCCACCAGCATTAATCCCGCGATCACCAACCAGACAGGCCAGTAGTCCGGCGAAAACATGGGGACATACTGCGCTAGTTGTGCGTGAAACTGCTCAGCATTCTGCGACGCGTTCATACATTTTCCTTCTTAATCAAATGTTGACCGAACCGACGATACAGATGGGGTTTCCCGGCGCCTGAAAGTTGATATTCGTAATACTTGTTTTCCCGTAACCATGTCTGAATTTCCGGACTGTCTTCGCGACCAAAGATCAGCGCATGCTCCGGACAAGAGTTAACACAGATCGGTGGGAAACCTTTCGCCAGACGAGATTCGGCGCAGAAGTCGCATTTATCCGCCACTTTGGTCTGCGGGTTGAGATAACGCACCTGGTACGGACACGCACCAATACAATAGCTACATCCAATGCAGCGAGAAGCGTCTACGCGCACAATCCCATTCTCATCACGCCAGGAAGCCCCGGTCGGACATACCTCAATGCACGGCGCATCGTCACAGTGCTGACAGGACTGGCGGAAGTAGTGATACAGCGTTTCGTTGTCGTTATCCGATACCGGAATATGGGCTATCGATAAACGGCTCCCCTGAGCGGGAACATGATTCGTTTTCCTGCACGCACGAGCGCAAATATTACATCCGTTGCACAATGATTCATCATGGATCATAACGTAACGAACATCTTTGGTTGCCTTGGTACTCGCTAACAGGTTTTGACCTGGGCCGGTGAAAAAAATCACCGTCCCCATGCCAATGACAAATTTTCGTCGGGTGAAGGACATCGGGTTATCCTCTAATACTGTGACAGTGATCGTCCACACATTCCATGACATCAACCTGAAGAATTCAGGGGTTCTGATACTGCTCAACTTCAAGCCATTCGCACAAGCCGTACGCTTTGCCGTAACTCATAAAGCGTTCGCTGAACAGGTAAGGTTCCGCATTCGACGATTCCACAGTGCGTATGTCTGCGTAATCAGGATGCGTTTCCATTGCCGTGAGCGCTGCGGCGACCTGCTGAGGCTCGAAGTGATAAGGTGGCTGTTCCAGCATGGCGACCTTATAAGGGCGAGGATACGTTTTACAGTCAAAACGTACCGCTTCAGCGATCGCGCGGCAGATATCGTTTTCAACCACCTGCACACACATGCTGGCGTAGTTTTCTGCCATGGTTTGCGTCGAGTAGAAATACGTATCTTCAACCCCCTGCACACTGGCAATATCCGCCCCGGACTCATGCTGACACATCGTGTCCAGAAGCGCCGCCAGGTCGGTTTCTGGAACCGAGTAAGGCGGCAGCAAAAAGAGATTGCGAGCCACCAGTTGACCCGCTGCGGAGTGCTGGCGAATAAAATCCGCCACAATTGACTCCGGGGTAGCGGGCTCTTGGATCTGCGGCGCATTCCTGTGTTCTACAGGCTGATGTAACGCATGCAGCCATTGTCTCTTTTGGCTGTCGACCTCGTCAGGAAGCGCACCAGACGCTTCCTCAACAGGCACCAGAACGTTGCTCACGTTAGTCATCTCACGTTCCTTACGCCGGCAGCAGATCCTGCGCAGCCAGATCGGCTGCCACATCTTCAAGACCGAGTCGATTCAGGGTTTCGCGAGTTGGGCATCCCAGTTCCGGATCCCAGCCCATTTCCTGATAGAACATCGTAAGTGACTGGCGCATATCCTCTCTGTCCATCTTGTCCGTCCCTTCTGTGAAGACCGGAATCTTAGGATCTTTATCAAATACCCAGGAGCAGATGAGATCGTGTTCATTGCGCATATCTTTGGTTTGCATCAGTTTTACCGTATAAGCACGATGCAGGGTAAAGATACGCTCCGCAGCTAAATCCAGACTCGCCTGCGTCGTTTCATCACCAGTTACGGCCTGGAAGAACTTCGCCTCCAGATCCAGATCCCCACGATAGTTTCGACTTTTCAGAGGTGAAACCGTCATTGGCCAGACCCAGTTGCACAGCGTCACGGCGTTATGCAAGCAGACCTTAAGCAGCGTCCATTTGGCATATTTGATTTTGGCCGCATTGATGGGGGTGTAGTTTTTGGTTTCGTCGTAGGCATCTTGCGAACCGAACAGTTCGCCCGCCACTTCCCGTTGTAATTTCAGTGGCAAACCAGAACCAATGAAGTTGATATGGGTGTGCGCCATACAGTCGCGGTTAAACATACAGTTGGTAATCGCCCCCACCTGTGCCGAGGCTTCGTTGGCATGGTGAACAGGAAAGCCAAACGGCGACCACAGTTTGTTTTTGGCATATCCCCAGTACTCTTCACCCAAATTCCAGCGTTCAGCAATGGCGTAAGAGCCATCTGCGAGGTGGCTGAGTTCACCGACGCGATGCGCCAGGCGGTAGTAGAAATCTTTAATAAAGTTAGGATCGCCCGCTTCCAGCTGATCCCAGCGGATCTCCGCATACTCTTCAGCCGGGAGTACGCGCTTAAAGACGCCTTTGGAGTAGCAGTACGTAAAGTCGCGATGCAGTTGTCCGTAGTTACACCAAATGCCGTAATCATCAAACAGGTTCAGGCCAATCAGATTCCCCACCACACGTCCATCGTCTTTATCATCAAAGTCTTTAGGGCCGTTCGGGAAAATGGTGGTGTGCACAAAGTTCGCCACACAGGTGTTACCGCCGGTACTCGGTACGCCAAAGTCTTTAACTCGCGGGACATTGAGCTGAGACATACAACGAATTGGGCATGAATGGCACCCGCTCATTTTGACCGTGTATTTTTCAGCCGCAGGGCCGAGATCGAATACGGATTTATAGGTACGGAAGCCAACGGTATTCTGGTTGCCAGGGGGAATTTCACCCGTTTCGATAGGTCCACCTTCCGCTGCGCCCCAGAACAGTCCTTTACGCGCCGTCCAGCGTGAGTTTGGTGAGGAGTATTCTGCCCATGCCTGCGGGGTACTCGGCACAACGTGGTTATTGTTAGCACCGATAAGCTCGGTCATCATATAGTCATTCAGCCGCTTCATCTCTTTGCGATCGGCAATGTTGACCCCTTTTGTCCCTTCGACCGCAATAGCCTTCAGGTTCTTCGACCCCATCACTGCACCAGTTCCGGCACCACCACTATGGTTACGGCTGTTGATCATGCAGGAGAGCGGAACCAGGTTCTCACCCGCCTGGCCGATAGCGGTGACGCAGGTTTCCGGGCTGGTTACGCGACAGATTTCTTCGGTCGTTGCACGCGTGCCCTTGCCCCACAGAAAATCGGCTTTTTCGATGCTCACCTTGTCATCTTTAATATTGATCCAGACAGGTGATGGCGACTTTCCTTCAATAATAATGGCGTCATAGCCGGCAAATTTCATTTGCGCAGCGAAGAATCCGCCCATATGGGCATCAACCACTAAATTACCTTTTGTGAAGGTCGATAAGGAGGTGATATTGACGCGGGAACTACAAGGCGCACCAGAACCAGTTAGTGGTCCGGTGGCAAAAACCAGTTTATTACCTTCATCAAAAGGTTTGGTACCTGGCGGGACCTCGTCGTACATGATTTTATAACCAAAGCCCATCCCACCGACAAATTTTTTAAATTTACTGGAATCTTCAACGGTGATATTCCCCGTAGTGAGATTGACCCGTAAAATATTACCCGTCCAACCATTAGCCATCATATATTCCTTTGCAAGAAGGTTCGATAGATATACTCGTCACTTTGCAGGCAGCTTTTTCATTCAAAACTGCGATATTTCTGGCAATTAGTGACGCGTATCAGACATCCCTGCTATCAATCAAACAGTAATATCTTTCCACTCGATAATTTTTAATGCTCCAGTCGGACAAGCATTGGCGCATTCCCCACACAAAACGCATTTTGAGGATTTCTTCGTTTCGGTATTTACGGTTGCCATCATCCATGGGCAAGCCGTGGTACAGGCGCTACAACCAATACAGCGTTTATGATCTACCGCAATACAGCCATCTTCCTGTTTCCAGGTAATTGCGCCAATCGGGCAGACTTTCATACATTGCGGGTCTTTACACTGACGACAGGTGTCGGCGGTATAGTTTAAATCGCCATACAAGCCACCACCGGAGCCTACGCCATCGTCGCCAAAAAAGAAGTTTCGATGAATTTTAATGCGGGAAAAGAAGGTACCCACAGCGCCATCGTTATAATTTGTACAAGAAATTTCGCAGCGGTGGCATCCGGTGCAACGAGCTCGCTGAGTCACCAGCACCCCTTTTGGGGTGTTGATGAGCCCCACAGTGCCGCTATCCACATCTTCCTGTTTACAGCCAAAAAGCGATAGCAGCGCGGGTGCAATGGTTAATCCCGCCAGCCCCTTCCCGGATATGCGCAGAAATTCAAGCCGCGTTAAACCACAATCTAAAAATGGACGATCAACCTGGTTCATTTATTTCGCATCCTCTTCGCAAACGCTGTAGCAGCAACACTTCCAGGCTAATATTAATGAGCGCAGGTCAGGCCATTTCGGGCCACTCATGTTGCCAACAACACGTGATTATTTGCCCTAACCTGATCGCATAAATGACGGCGGTTAAACTGAATGAATCTAATCCTTTAGGGTTAGGCATATGAATAATGTGGTTATTCTCCCCCTATAACTTTGATCGTTATCAATTAAAAAACGGAAGAAAAATAATTAATGTGGAGTGATATTTATTATCATTAAGGAAATTTGAAATAGTATTTTATATGCGCAACAAATATTTGTGACTATGCTTCAAAATACAGTGCAATATACAATTCGATATGTAATTAAATATATAACGACATTGACAATATTAGTGACAAAGCTAAATTATATTAACTGGAAGATTATTGTGATTAAAATAAGAGGGCGGCAGATTATTTCCGCCGCCCTCTTTTCTGCATTAACCCGCCAGTGCTTTAATCACGGTCTCAATGGCCTGTCTCTCTAACTCACTGCGCTTTACACGCTGATTGGCGAGAGTCGTTCTCAGCACCCCAGCAATGACGATATGCTTAGGCTCTTGCCCCAGATCGCGCATTTCCAGCACTACTTTCCCGACTACTCTGCACATCTCACGGTACAGCTCGTCGTCTTTAGTCTGATTTCCCATATTTGCCTGCTCGTCATTGACTCAAACCAACAGCATATATCACTCTGCCCCGTTAGACAAAAATCAATGAAAATCAATGAAATGTCATAAATCTACAGCACCCGTTGCAGTCTGTTAACCAGCTCTGCAAGGCTCCCGGCCTGCATTTTTTCCATCACCCTTGCCCGGTGGACCTCAACCGTACGCACGGCGATGTTCATGGCGTCAGCGATTTCCCGGTTCATCAACCCTGTCGCCACCAGCGTCGCCAGTTCACGTTCCTTGGGAGTGAGCTGTTGATAGCAGTTGACGATCTCTTGTCGCGAGCAAGCCGCTGCGGATACCTCCAGTGCGCGCTCCAGCGCGGCCTGCAGCGGTTCGGCTGAAACCGGCTTTTGCAAAAAATCGACCGCTCCGCGCTTCATTTGCTCAACCGCCATTGGTACGTCTCCATGCCCGGTGAGAAACACAACTGCCAGCGTACTTCCGCGTCGCAGCATCTCCTCATGTACACCTTGCCCGTCCAGTACTGGCATACGCATATCCAGCAACAATACGCCAGGTTGATGCAGACAGGCCTGAGCCAGGAACGTTTCGCCTTGCTCCCAGCATCGAACGTCATATCCCAAACTTTCCAGTAAAAATGCGCAGGCCTGGGTGACGGCAACGTCGTCATCCAGCAGATGAATTATCGCCACAGCGCCCTCCTTCCTGTGTCTGCTTAAAATATAATGTCACCCTGACACCCGCCTGCCCGTCAGGGGCTGTCTGGTTTTTAATCGTAATCTCACCGCCTGCGTAACGAACCAGTCGCTGGCAAATTGCCAGTCCCAGCCCCATACCTTCCTTGCGGGTGGTCATGAAGGGCTGAAAAGCCTGATAGAGCTGGACTTCATCAATACCTCCGCCGTTATCCTGCACCATGATGCTGATCCCCATATCCTCATCCTGGGCCGTAAACCACACCGTTTTGGCCCCTGCCTGGGCCGCATTCAGCACCAGATTCGCCAACACCTGCTCGAGCAAAACGGACGGTAGTGTCACCATTAACGCATGACTGGCCTTCGTTTGTAGCGTCACTGCCGGGAACTGCTGCGCCATGCGTAATAATTGCCATACATGGTGAATGGCGTCACGCACGTTAATCGACTTCCAGTCATCAGCCATCACCGGGTTTCCCTGCGCCTGGCTGACCCACAAACGAAGATTATGCAATGTGTCTGCTCCCCGTTGCGCCTGGACATCAATCTGTTCAAGTGCGGGCAACAGTGGATGCTGTTGATCTTGTCCGCGCAGGCGAATCAGGCAGCCTTGCGCATAGTGGCGGATGGCCGAAAGCGGTTGATTGATTTCATGGGCAAATCCGGACGTCATCTCTCCAAGGACGCTCATTTGCCGGGCCGTTTCCAGTGCCTGTTCCTGCTTGCGCAACAGCACATTGTTGCGTTCCAGCTCTCGTCCGCGCCTGCGGACCAGCAGCATGACCCAGATATAATTGAGCGTGAGCAACAACAGCATGACAACCACAGCCCCCATTGCCAGCCGGTGTTGAATAAACCAACTTTTGACATCTAACCACAGATGCCGCTGCTGCGGATGCTGCCGAACGTCGCGTAACAATGCCTCAACTTCACGGGTAGACGCAGGCGCGCCCCAGCGAAAAGTAGCACTTTGCGGCGCGTTAAACAGTACCCGTGTGACGCGATCGGCAAGTTCATCACTCACCACCGGCAGTGCCGCAAATGACCAGTCAGGATAGAGCGGCGTGCTGGATAAGCAGGGAATGGAGGTGGGATAATTGAGCACTGCGATAAAATCCGCTTTATGGATCAACCCTTCTTCGTCCATTTTTTCCAGTAAACAGACGGGTACGATCGCCGCCTGAACGGCTTTTTCGCGTAATAAATACAATAAGGCATCTGCGGGAAATCCAGTGAATCTCAGACGCAGATCGCGCTCAGGGCGCAGGCCGACATCGCTGAGCGCCTTATACCCCAGTAAATAACCACCAAACGCCTGAGCATCAATCGCGCCGACTGTTTTACCTATCAGATCGTGTGGGGAAGTTATCCCGCTGTCACGTCTGACGAGGATCGCACTGCCTATCACATTACTCGTCGCTTTCCCGCCGCGTGTGGAACGTAAAGAGGCCAGCCAGCGTAGCGCAGAGCGGCTGTTTAGCTGCACGAATTGCGCCGGATTGGTCACCACAAATTGTACGTCTCCCCGATTGACTGCATCCTGCATTTGATGCAAATCCAGAGGTTGAATATGAAAGCGCTCACCGGGGATTTGCTGATTCAACAGGGTTTCAAGCGGTTGCCAGTGGTTTCGTGTAGATACTTCACCACGCATCGCCAAAATGCCAATGTTCCATGTATCTGCCCAGGTTACACTGCTAAATATCCATACGGATACCAACAACGCCAGGCGTCGTACGACTTTACATCCCACGCAATTATCCCTGTCAATTATGTTGTTTTAGATCAACAACAAGCCGGGTATGTGGTTAACCACAATAGTGCTTCCCCCGCCGCGATTTTTACACTGTAAATCATCAACATTCTTTATTCATCATACGCAAACCAACGGCGTGACCAATGTTTCGTTGTTGCATCGTGACGGGAGAAAATATGGACAGCAGTAAACGGCAGTTTCTCCAGCAACTGGGTGTCCTGACCGCTGGCGCATCACTGGTTCCCCTGGCTCAGGCACAATTCCCTTTCTCACCTGAACGGCATGAAGGCTCTCTTCAGCACCGCTACGGCATGCTGATTGACCTGCGGCGGTGTATCGGCTGTCAGGCCTGCACCGTCAGTTGTGCTATTGAAAACCAGACACCTCAGGGGGAGTTTCGTACCCACGTTAACCAGTATCAGGTGCAGCTTGAAGGCCAGCAAAGCGTAACCAACGTCCTGCTGCCGCGCCTGTGTAACCATTGTGATAATCCACCCTGCGTTCCCGTTTGTCCGGTGCAGGCCACCTTCCAACGTGAAGATGGCATTGTGGTGGTCGACAACACGCGCTGTGTAGGCTGCGCCTACTGCGTACAGGCGTGTCCTTACGATGCACGCTTTATAAACCATGAAACCCAAACCGCCGATAAGTGCACCTTTTGCGTTCACCGACTGGAAGCCGGATTGCTCCCTGCCTGCGTGGAGTCCTGCGTTGGTGGTGCGCGAATCATTGGCGATCTAAAAGATCCACACAGTCGGATTTCGCAGATGCTGCACGATCATCATGACGCCATCAAAGTCCTGAAACCCGAAAGCGGCACTTCGCCCCACGTGTTCTATCTCGGACTGGATGAAGCCTTTGTTACCCCGTTGATGGGACGTGCTCAACCCGCTCTCTGGCAGGAGGTTTAAATGACCCACTCATTGGTTATTGAAGAGGTTCTGGCGCATCCACAGGACGTAAGCTGGCTACCGTGGGCTGTACAATACTTCTTTTTTATCGGTATTGCCGCCTGCGCCGCGCTCTTCGCCTGCGTTCTCTACTGGCGAAAAAAAGAGCAGCCGGAGTTAGAAAACCTCACTCTGCTTATCGCATTGACCTGTGCGATCACCGCCCCACTGGCGCTTACAGCGGATTTACACCAAACCGCCCGCGTCTGGCATTTCTACGCTTACCCAACGCCGTGGTCATGG
The DNA here is from genome assembly GCF_916618775.1 of Citrobacter sp. Marseille-Q3906. Classification (NCBI taxonomy): domain Bacteria; kingdom Pseudomonadati; phylum Pseudomonadota; class Gammaproteobacteria; order Enterobacterales; family Enterobacteriaceae; genus Citrobacter; species Citrobacter sp. Marseille-Q3906. The sequence goes on along the minus strand of NZ_CAKAKA010000002.1, from coordinate 1,235,548 downwards.
ATGCCCTGGGGGGCGCTATTTTTACCACTGTTCACCGGGTTTCTTGGGCTATGGTTTCTGGCACAACACATCAAACAGTTTACGCTCAAAAGTTACAGTGTCACCAAATGGTTAACCATCGGCAGCGCGCTTTCTGCAATCGGGTTGTTGGTGTACACCGGTCGTGAAGTATCGGTGGTTCAGGCGCGCCCCATCTGGTTCAGTTATGCCTTCCCGGTCGCGATGTTCCTGAGTGCGCTACAGACCTTCTTAGCTCTGCTGATCGCCGCATCGAAAAGTGAAGGCACATTGCTGCGCAAGTTGGCATGGGGACAAATCGCGACGTTAATCGCGCTGTCGATGGTGATGGTTATCTGGGTAAGCAGCAATACGCTTTCAGGTTCGGCTATCCGCTACTGGCTGGATATTGCGTCTTCAGCACGCCATTACGCCATCAGCTGGGTGGTGCTGTGGGTTGTTTCTCTGTGCTTTTGTGGACTGGTGTTGCGTCATCCTTTGTCACTTCCGCTGCGCGTTTTGCTGGCTTTAAGTGCAATGGCGCTGTGCTGGCTGATGCGCTGGACACTCCTGATTCAGGTCCAAACCATACCCAAGTTTAACGCGCAGTTTAACCCATACGCCCTGCCTGCCGGCACGGATGGCTGGCTTGCCATACTCGGCACCTTTGGCCTGTGGATAGCACTTATCATTATTGTTCGTGAAGTCCTGAATGCGATCGCAAGGAGAATGCAACATGGCTAATTTAACCCGTCGTCAGTGGCTTAAAGTCGGTCTCACCGTTGGAGGGATGGTAACCTTTGGGCTGAGTTACCGGGACGTGGCAAAACGTGCAATTGACGGTTTACTTGATGGATCTTCAGGAAAAATCACCCGCGATCGAATCATTGGCAACGCATTAATCCCCGAAGCCAACGCCCGGTCACGCTGGCAGCAGAATCCGCAACAGGTGATCTCAATGACGCAATGCTTCGGTTGCTGGACTCAATGCGGTGTACGCGTTCGCGTCGACAGCGAAAAAGGGAAAGTGCTGCGTATTGCGGGCAACCCGTATCATCCGTTATCTCACGAACACCACATTGATTCTTCTGTACCCTTTGCCACCGCTATGGAACAACTGGCGGGTGAAAGCGGTCTTGACGCACGTTCAACCGCCTGCGCTCGTGGCGCAACTTTACTTGAAGGCCTGTACAGTCCACTTCGCATTCTGGAGCCGATGAAGCGCGTTGGTAAGCGTGGTGAGGGTAAATGGCAGCGCATTAGCTTCGAACAGTTGATCAAAGAGGTCGTGGAAGGTGGCGATCTGTTTGGTGAGGGCCATGTTGACGGTCTACGGGCAATACACGATCCCAATACACCAATTGATGCCAGTCATCCCGGCTTTGGTCCGAAATCAAATCAGTTACTGGTCACCAATACCAGCGATGAGGGGCGCGATACGTTTTTACGTCGCTTTGCCCTTAACAGTTTCGGCAGTAAAAACTTCGGCGCACACGGCGCTTACTGTGGGCTGGCATATCGGGCTGGATCTGGCGCGTTAATGGGCGATCTGGATAAGAATACCCACGTCAAACCTGACTGGGACAATGTCGAATTCGCGCTGTTTATGGGCACCTCTCCGGCACAGTCCGGCAACCCGTTTAAGCGCCAGGCCCGGCAGCTTGCCAGCGCCCGTTTACGCAACGATTTTCAGTATGTCGTGGTTGCGCCCGCCCTACCGTTAACCACGGTGTTGGCTGATGATCGTGGATACTGGCAACCCGTGCGTCCGGGAAGCGACTCCGCGCTGGCGATGGGGATGATCCGCTGGATAATCGACAACCAGCGCTACAACGCCGATTACCTCACCATTCCCGGTGTACAGGCGATGCAACAGGCCGGGGAAAAAAGCTGGACCAATGCCACGCATCTGGTGATCACCGATGAAATCCCAACGCTTGCCGGACAGCATTTAACCCTTGCGCATTTGCACGCAGGCGCGACCAGTGAACCGGTGGTTGTTAACGAGGCTGGAGAGAGTGTAGCCGCCAGCGACTGCCAACGCGCACAACTGTTTGTGACACGCCAGGTTACGCTGACTGATGGGCAAACGGTAACGGTAAAAAGCGGGTTCCAGTGTCTGAAAGAGTCCGCCGAAAAACTCTCGATGGCGCAATACAGCCAGCAGTGCGGCGTGGCGGAAGCGAAAATAAGCGTCCTGGCCGACGCATTCACCCGTCACGGGCGTAAAGCCGCAGTGATCACCCACGGCGGGATGATGGCAGGCAACGGATTTTATAATGCCTGGGCGGTGATGATGCTGAATGCGCTGATTGGCAACCTCAGCCTGGAAGGCGGCGTGTTTGTTGGTGGAGGCAAATTCAATGGTGCGACCGATGGTCCTCGCTACAATATGGACAGTTTCGCCGGAAAGGTGAAGCCAAAAGGGCTGAGCATCGCACGCAGTAAAACCGCCTATGAATCCTCTGAAGAGTACCGTAATAAAGTCGCCGCCGGGCAATCGCCCTTCCCGGCCAAAGCCCCATGGTATCCTTTTGTTGCAGGTCAGCTGACCGAATTACTCGCCTCGGCGCTCGAAGGTTACCCTTACCCGCTGAAAGCGTGGATCTCCAACATGACCAACCCGTTCTACGGTGTGGCAGGGTTGCGCGGCGTAGCGGAAGAAAAACTCAAAGATCCTGCTCGTCTGCCGCTGTTTATCGCAATTGACGCCTTCATGAACGAAACAACCGCACTGGCGGATTACATCGTACCGGATACGCACAACTTCGAAAGCTGGGGATTCAGCGCACCGTGGGCAGGCGTTGCCAGCAAAGCCACAACCGCGCGCTGGCCGGTAGTTGCACCAGCGACCAGTAAAACCGAGGACGGTCAACCAGCGTCGATGGAGTCTTTCTGCATTGCAGTAGCCAAACGCATCGGGCTGCCGGGCTTTGGTGACAACGCGATTACCGATCCGCAAGGTAACCACTACCCACTTAACCGTGCAGAAGATTACTACCTCAGGGTCGCCGCAAACATTGCGTTTATGGGAAAAGCGCCTGTCGCTGAAGCCACACCTGACGATATCTCGCTAACTGGCGTGACGCGGATCCTCCCTGTAATAACGCAAACGCTGAAAGCCGATGAAATAAGCCGTGTCGCGTTTGTCTATTCGCGCGGTGGTCGCTTTGCTCCGGACAAGAGCGGTCGGGTGGAAAACCGCATCGGTAATGCGTGGGAGAAACCACTGCAAATCTGGAATGCGGACGTTGCCGCGCACCGTCATGCGATTACCGGTGAACGCTATAGCGGATGTCCGGCCTGGTATCCTGCGCGCCTCAGTGACGGTCGTTCCATTGATGAATTATTCCCTGAACGGGAGTGGCCTCTGAAGCTGATTTCATTTAAATCCAATACCATGTCCAGCGCGTCGGCGGTGATCCCTCGCCTGCATCATCTTAAACCGGTGAATCTGGTAGCGCTAAATCCGGTAGATGGTCGGCGTTTTGGGGTGTCCCATGGCGATGTAGTTCGCATTACGACCCCTGGCGGTCAGGCACAGGCGCAGATCAGTCTGCTCAATGGCGTAATGCCTGGGGTGATCGCGATTGAGCATGGTTACGGACACAGAGAAATGGGCGCGGCGCAGCATACGCTTGATGGCGAGCTGATGGCATCTGACACCCAGATAAAATCAGGAATCAATATTAACGATCTCGGCTTTGCCGATCCGACACGTCAGGTCGCCAATACCTGGCTGGACTGGGTTTCTGGCGCCTCGGTACGTCAGGGGCTTCCGGCGAAAATCGACCGGGTGTGATCCGTGTGCCGGATGGTGGCTATACCATCCGGCGCAGTCTGGATTAGTTATTTACCGGGATCACCGCACCTTTATATTTGGTGCGGATCCAGTCCTGGATCTCTTTAGAATGCAGCGCATCAACCAGTGCCACGATATCCTTCTTCTTCTCATCGCCACGATGTACGGTAATAATGTTGGCATACGGGTTATTTTCACCGCTTTCAACGGCAATCGGATCTTTAACCGGATCCAGACCGGCGTCGATGGCGTAGTTAGCGTTAATAACGACCGCGTCGCCCTCGTCATTGTTATACATCTGCGGTAACAGTGCCGCTTCCACGTTAGGCAGGAACTTCAGCTTTTTCGGATTATCAACAATGTCGCTGATGCGTGCAGTGACTTTATCCACCCCGGGCTTAAGTTTAATCACGCCCTCTTTTTCGAAAATCGACAGAATACGACCTTCTTCAGAAACTGCGTCACGCATGATGACCTTGCCACCTTCCGGCAGGTCCTTGAGCGATTTCACCTTTTTGGAGTAAATACCGATTGGCTCAATGTGAATCGCTCCGGCGCTGACGAAATCATAAGTTTTATCGCCTGCATGATCCTTCAATACACTATTCAGATACGGAATATGCTGGAAGTAGTTAGCATCAATCTCACGGCCAGCAAGCGCGGTGTTCGGCAAAATGTAATCCTGGAACGGTTTAATCTCCAGTTCGATCCCCTGCTTCGCCAGAATAGGCTTCGCCTGCTCAAGAATTTCAGCATGCGGCACGTTAGACGCGCCAACGGTCAGGGTATCTGCCCACGAGGCAAAGCTCAGGGCGCTAAGGGTTGCTGCAGCGAGTAATGTCAGTGATTTTTTCATGATTATGGTTTCCGTATTTTATTAGCGTTTATCTAACAGAGAGGTGATCACATCGCCGCAAAGCTGGATAATGAAGACGATGACAAGTATGGTCACCGTCGCCACCAGCGTGACGTCGCTGTGGTTGCGCTGGAATCCTTCCAGATAAGCCAAATTCCCTAAACCACCTGCACCAATCACACCAGCCATCGCGCTGTAACTAACCAACGCAATCAGCGTCACGGTGATCCCGGATACCAGAGCCGGTGATGATTCAGGCAGTAAAACCCGAAAAATAAGCGTACTCAGACGCGCGCCCATCGAGCGGGTCGCTTCAATGACACCCTTGTCCACTTCACGTAAAGCGATTTCGACCAGGCGTGCATAAAACGGCGCAGCGCCAACAATTAGTGCAGGTAACGCGGCATTGGCCCCGAGAATGGTGCCAACCATCGCTTTGGTAAACGGGATCAACAGCACGATCAGAATGATGAACGGGATCGAGCGGAAGATGTTCACCACCAGTGAAATGGCGCTGTACAACGCACGGTTCGGGAATAGACCTCCGCGAGCCGTCAGAAATAGCGCCAGTCCAAGCGCAATCCCCAGCACAAATGTCGCCACGCCGGACAGCGCGGTCATGTAGAGCGTTTCCTGGGTCGCGGCAAACAGTTGGTCCCATTTCAGATGGGGAAAAAGATTTTCAACCATGTTGAATTACCTCCGCGTCGATGTCGCTGTGGCGCAGATCGGCCAGAATATTGCTGAGCTGTTCTTCGGTGGCCACAACGTGCACCCATAGCTGACCAAATGTGCCGTGGGCGGTTTGCGTCATCTTGCCGTGCAAAATGTTAAATGGCAGGCCGTAACGCAGAGTCAGTTCCCCAACAATAGGCCGGTGTGTGCGGTTTCCGGTAAAGGTTAATTTGATTACTACCCCGCCAAGTTCGCTTGCCAGCTGTGGGTTAAACTCGTCCTCCTCAGCATACTGACTTACCTGACGGACAAACTGGCGTGTAATCGGCTGCTGCGGATGGGTGAAGACGCTAAGTACATCGCCCTCTTCAACAACTCTGCCGTTCTCCATCACTGCCACGCGATCGCAGATTTTGCGCACCACATGCATTTCATGAGTAATCAGCACAATCGTTAATTTGAAGCGGCGGTTAATATCGAGCAGTAGATCTAAAATCTGATCGGTGGTTTGCGGATCCAGCGCCGATGTGGCTTCGTCACACAGCAGCACGTCCGGATTGTTCGCAAGCGCCCGTGCAATCCCAACGCGCTGCTTTTGACCGCCGCTGAGCTGCGACGGATAAGCATTTTCACGGCCACTCAGCCCAACCAGCGTAATCAGTTCGGCAACCCGTGCTTTAATTTTCGCTTTCGGAGCGCCGGCAATTTGCATCGAGAACGCAATGTTTTCGAAAACGGTTCGCGACCACAGTAAATTGAAATGCTGAAAAACCATGCTGATCTTCAGTCGCGCCTGACGCAGAGATTCTCCGCTTGCTGCTGAGATGTCATGACCATTAATAATCACACTGCCGGATGTCGGTTTTTCGAGTCCATTAAGCAGGCGTATCAGGGTGCTCTTACCGGCACCACTGTAGCCAATAATTCCGTAAATCTGTCCCTGTTCAACCGTCAGATTGACGTCATCGACAGCGGTAATGGAAAGCCTGCCTGGCGTAAACACTTTTGAAATATTTTTCAGGACAATCATGTCGTTTGGTATCCGCTGCTGCTTATCGTTATCCTGCTAGTGCCTTTAGCTGTTTAGCAGTATGGATGTCCAAACGAGTGTAATCAGTGAAGTTAGCTTTTAAAATGAATTAAAACGAATTTGATATAACTTTTAGAAATATGCAAAAATCACATTACCATGTACAGAAAACAGCCATTTCAGACGACAAATGTAGCTTGTTGCGCAACAAACCACGCCCGTGGGCAACCTCTTTATCCATACCGATGAACAAATGCGTGAATATTTTTTGTGAAACTGCACAGAACTCTTTTGAAACGCTGTTTCCATTTTCCTTTTTGATAATTTTCAGCGTATAATGCGCGCCAATTGTCTCTTGAATGGTTTCAGCACATTGACCTGTAATACTCAACGACTACAAAACTCACCTTCCCGTTGGGCTGAAACGCAAGCACACATTCCTCTGCACGCTTTATTGATGTCACCTATCCTTAGAGCGAGGCATCACAACTTTCGCAACTCAGGTTTAGCTTCCCGGCCGTGCGCGACGGAAGCCAGATTTCCATATCCTTCTCAACTTAAAGACTAAGACTGTCATGAAAAAGACGAAAATTGTTTGCACCATCGGTCCGAAAACCGAATCCGAAGAGATGTTAACCAAAATGCTGGACGCGGGCATGAACGTCATGCGTCTGAACTTCTCCCACGGTGACTACGAAGAACATGGTCAGCGCATCAAGAATTTGCGCAACGTGATGAGCAAAACTGGCAAAAAAGCAGCCATCCTGCTCGACACTAAAGGTCCGGAAATCCGTACCATTAAACTGGAAGGCGGCAATGACGTTTCTCTGAAAGCGGGCCAGACCTTCACTTTTACTACCGACAAATCTGTTGTTGGTAATAACGAAATCGTTGCTGTTACCTACGAAGGCTTCACCAAAGACCTGTCCGTAGGCAACACTGTGCTGGTTGACGACGGTCTGATCGGCATGGAAGTTACCGCTATCGAAGGTAACAAAGTTATTTGTAAAGTGCTGAACAACGGTGATCTGGGCGAAAACAAAGGCGTTAACCTGCCGGGCGTTTCCATCGCACTGCCAGCACTGGCTGAAAAAGATAAACAAGACCTGATCTTTGGTTGCGAGCAAGGCGTTGACTTCGTTGCAGCGTCCTTCATCCGTAAACGTTCTGACGTTATCGAAATCCGTGAGCACCTGAAAGCGCACGGCGGCGAAAACATCCAGATCATCTCCAAAATCGAAAACCAGGAAGGTCTGAACAACTTCGACGAAATCCTCGAAGCATCTGACGGTATCATGGTTGCTCGTGGCGACATGGGCGTTGAGATCCCTGTAGAAGAAGTTATCTTCGCACAGAAAATGATCATCGAAAAATGTATCCGCGCGCGCAAAGTGGTTATCACTGCGACCCAGATGCTGGACTCCATGATCAAAAACCCACGTCCGACCCGTGCTGAAGCTGGCGACGTAGCGAACGCCATCCTCGACGGTACCGATGCAGTAATGCTGTCCGGTGAATCCGCTAAAGGTAAGTACCCGCTGGAAGCTGTGACCATCATGGCTACCATCTGTGAACGTACCGACCGCGTAATGACCAGCCGTCTGGACTTCAACAACGACAGCCGCAAACTGCGCATTACTGAAGCCGTTTGCCGTGGCGCAGTTGAAACTGCTGAAAAACTGGACGCTCCGCTGATCGTAGTGGCTACCCAGGGCGGTAAATCTGCACGCGCAGTACGTAAATACTTCCCGGATGCCACCATCCTGGCGCTGACCACCAACGAAACTACTGCCCGTCAACTGGTGCTGAGCAAAGGCGTAGTTGCGCAGGTAGTGAAAGAAATCAGCTCTACCGATGATTTCTACCGTCTGGGTAAAGAAGTTGCACTGGAAAGCGGTCTGGCACAGAAAGGCGACGTTGTGGTGATGGTTTCCGGCGCGCTGGTACCAAGCGGCACGACCAATACTGCATCTGTTCACGTGCTGTAATAATTCCGACGTGAATTAATTTGCTAAAAAAAGCGCCCTGGTGGCGCTTTTTTTATTTTATCAATAGTCATGATTAATAAAAAATCAAATCGGATTTCACTATCTAATTAGAGATTATCTAAGATGAATCCGATGGAAGCTTTCTGTTTTCACACGGTTTTTTAGCCGTTTTTGCACAATTCGATGCTTCTTTGAGCGAACGATCAAAAATAAGTGCATTCCCATCAAAAAAATATTCTCAACATAAAAAACTTTGTGTAATACTTGTAACGCTACATGGAGATTAACTCAATCTAGAGGGTATTAATAATGAATCGTACTAAACTGGTACTGGGCGCGGTAATCCTGGGTTCTACTCTGCTGGCAGGTTGCTCCAGCAACGCTAAAATCGATCAGCTGTCTTCTGACGTTCAGACTCTGAACGCTAAAGTTGACCAGCTGAGCAACGACGTGAACGCAATGCGTTCCGACGTTCAGGCTGCTAAAGATGACGCAGCTCGCGCTAACCAGCGTCTGGACAACGCAGCTACTAAATACCGTAAGTAATAGTATCTGTGTAATAAAAATGGCGCACATTGTGCGCCATTTTTTTTGCCTTTAATTTACGCTTCCCTGTTACTGCGTTGTGCGCATTTCCTCTCCCGCGCCAGGCATTCCATTCTGCGCAGATTTAACTTCCACCCCATTGGTGGTCTCTTGCGTCTGTCCGGCCGTTACGGTGACCGGATATCCCGCACGTCGATAAAGCGCGCGTTCCACCAGACTATGATCTACTGTATTACTTTCCTTGAACTGAGTAAAACCAGCCGGCAGCACATACGGCATGGTCTGAACGTTCTGTTCTTCTTCCGGCGATAATGGACGATGCACTTCCACGTACCGCATACCGTTTGGTTCAACAGAATATTTTATCGGCTCATTAATCACTCTGACCGGTGTTCCCGTTCTGACCTGAGCAAACAGGGCTTTGATGTCCGGCGCATTCATGCGGATGCATCCGGAGCTCACGCGCAGGCCAACGCTGTCAGGTGCGCTGGTTCCGTGAATAAGGTATTCACCGTTTCCATGCGCCAGACGCAGTGCAAAGCGTCCTAGCGGGTTATTTGGCCCAGCGGGTACCACAGGAGGCAACGTAATACCACGCTCAAGAGAACGCTTACGAATGCCTGGTGTAGGTGTCCAGGTGGGATTAGGTATTTTTTGCCCGACCCGGGTTTCCATCACCGGAGTTTCCAGCCCCTGCAGACCGATGCCAATCGGGAAAACCTGAACAATATTTTCTCCCGGCGGGAAGTAATAGAGACGCAGTTCCGCCAGATTTACAATAATGCCTTCACGCGGGGCATCCGGTAACAGCAATTGCGAAGGAATAGTAATCAGGGTTCCGGGTTTCGGTACGGGAGCGATGGTGTTATTGGCTTCGAGGATCAGCATCGCCGCGGTGTCGAACCGACGGGCTATTGCCTGTAAGTTCTTATCGCTCTCCTGCACGGTATAGGTTTGATTCTGCCCAACAAGACGACTGTTTGCCTGGGGCAAAGGATAATCGACCGCCCAGGCGGCCTGTATAGCGCTGTAAGCGCCGATCAGCATTAGAGTAATAATAGACGCGCGTTTCATACTCACTCACCCCCCTGGCGTTATTGCCGGATACTGGTGAATACCTTATCCGGCCTACGAGTCACTGCGTTGCTCTGTACATAATCATCCGGGTCAACCTGAAGGATGATATGTTTTATCAGTTTAGCTAAGAGTTGCAGCTTTCGTACGAATAGCGCGAATCATCGCTTCAAGCCCCTGTGAACGAGACGGTGTGAGATGCTGTGCGAGCGCCATTTTTTCAAACCACGGACGCACGTCAAAATTCACAATATCCTGGGCTGTCATCCGGTTATACAAAATGAATACCACGGCGATTAGCCCTTTCACAATTGCCGCATCACTGTCGCCCTGTAATTCAATAATACCGTCAGCATTCTGACGCATTACTATCCATACCTGACTCTGGCATCCCTGAATGCTGTTTTCCGGACAGCGATCGTCGGTATTTAATTCCGGCAAACGCTGACCCAATTCAATAATATACAGGTACTTCTCTTCCCAATTAGCGCAACGCAGAAAATTACGCAACAATTTTTCTTTATCCGGTAGCGCAGCCATAACGCCTCTCTATTAACCCAGTAAGTGATGAATACGTTTCAGTCCCGTCACCAGACGGTCCACTTCTTCATGGGTGTTGTACATGGCAATCGAAGCCCGACACATTGCGGGAACGTTATAGTACGCCATCAACGGCATGGCGCAGTGATGTCCCGTCCGCACGGCAATCCCGTAGTTATCAAGAAAACTGCCGACGTCGTACGCGTGATGCTTACCAAGATTAAACGCAATGACGCCCAGTCGGTCTTTAGGTCCATAGAGGATCAGGTCCGGGACGCTCGCCAGTTGCTCAAGCGCATAGCTCATCATGAACTGCTCATACTCGCTGATTTCCTCGAGCCCTAACGCACTGACATACTCGATAGCGGCTCCCAGACCGATAATCCCCCCGGTGTTAGGTGTTCCAGCCTCAAAGCGCCAGGGGGCTTTAGCCCATGTCGTCCCCTGGGTCAGGCTAACTGTCGCTATCATCGATCCCCCGCCTTCCCACGGCGGCATCTCTTGCAGCAGAGATTCCCTGGCATACAGCACGCCGATGCCGGTTGGGCCGTAAAGTTTATGCCCGGAAAAGACATAAAAGTCGCAATCCAGCGCCTGTACATCCACTTTGTGGTGCATCACAGCCTGCGCGCCATCCACCAGCACTTTCGCGCCGTGCTCATGCGCCAGCGCAATCATCTCCGACAACGGGTTTTCTGTCCCCAGCACGTTTGATACATGGGTAATAGCCAGCAGTTTGCTGCGGTCATCGAACAGCGTCGGCAGCAGCTCCAGTTGCAACGTGCCATCAGTATTGAGAGGAATAATGCGCAGCTCTGCGCCTACACGGGCGCACAACATCTGCCACGGAACAATGTTGGCATGGTGCTCCATCTCGCTAATGATAATGTTATCACCTGCCCGCACATTGCTACTGCCCCAACTGTTGGCTACCAGGTTAATACCCTCCGTTGTACCACGCACAAACACCAGCTCTTCGGCTGAACGGGCGTTAATAAACAGAGAAGCCAGCTTACGCACATTCTCCATTTTCTCCGTGGCCTGGGCGCTGAGCGTATGAATACCCCGGTGGACGGCAGCATAACTATGGCGGTAAAACTCAGCCTCGGCATCAATCACCTGATTCGGCTTTTGTGCACTGGCGGCGCTATCCAGGTAGGCCAGCGGCAAACCGTTCACTTCACGCGTCAGGACAGGAAAGTCAGCCCGCACTTTTTCAATCGGAAATGTCATGCTACGCCTCCCGGCAGGCGTTGAGCGATCCGCGCCAGAACCTGTTGTTTCAGCGTTTCATCGCGCAGGGCTTCTGTTAGCTCAGCGGCAAACGCATAGAGAATCATCTGTTGAGCATCCTGCTGGCCGATCCCACGGGATCGGAGATAGAACATCTGTTCATCGTCGATCCGCCCTACCGTCGCACCATGACTACATTTCACGTCATCAGCGTATATTTCCAGTTGCGGCTTGGTGTCCACTTCCGCCAGTTTACCAAGCAGCAAATTATTGTTGGTCATTTGCCCGTCGGTTTTGATGGCATGCTGCGCCACATTGATCAGGCCATTGAACACTGCCCGACCTTTATCGCTGACGATCGTCTTATGTAGCTGACGACTATTGCAATAGCCCTTGTTATGCTCCAGCCACGTACGGGTATCGCAGACTTCATTTTTTACCGGCATCGCCAGACTGTTAATCCGCAGCGTGGTATTTTCGCCGTTCAGTTGAGTGCTGGTGTTGTGACGCAATACCGCATCGCCGAGCAAAAAGCTGTAGCTTATGGCCGTCGCATCCGCCCCTAACTGCATGTCGTTATGAGCAAAGTGATGACTGACCGGGTTTTCAAACGCCAGCTTGATGTGATGCAAATGGGCGTTTGCCGCCACGTTCATTGTTAAGCGTGCACCCGTAAAATGACGCGCATCGTTGAGGCTGACGTAATGTTCAACGACAGTGGCTTCCGCGCCTTCCGCCAGTTCAAGATGGTGACGATAATGCGCTGTATTGATCTCATCTCCCGCCAGTCCCTGGGTAATGTGCATGAGTAATAGCGGTTTCGTCGGGCGCTGATTACGCTTGACGTGAATGTGTGTCACGCTACGAGACAGGCTTTCAGTCAGATGCAGAAACACTTCAGGCTGAATCGGCGCCGGTAGACCCAGGCGTGTGTCGTCAATACTCACGTCGAAACCGCTACCGTCCACGCTGTCGCTGAGCGTCGGGCAAAACTGCCCATCGACAAAAACCAGACGGATGGCATCAATACCTGTCGACAACGCCTCGCACTGTGTCGAACTAATTTCTGAAAAACGACTTACAAACTGTCCGGTGGTTAATCCTTCCAGCGGGGTATATTTCCAGTCCTCATGTTTGCGCGTAGGCAGCCCCAGACGCAGCATCTGTTGCAGGTGCTGTTGCGCGTGTTGCGAACGATTTTCGCCCTGCGCCTCAAACAGATGGTGCCACTGTTGTAGCACATTACTGCTGTTCACTAAGCCAGCCATATCCTTGCTCCTCCAGCTGTTTGACCAGTGTGAAATCGCCGGACTTCACAATTCGCCCCTGGTAGAGAACGTGAACGTAATCGGGTTTGATATAGTCCAGGATGCGCTGATAGTGGGTGACGATAATGAACGACCGCTTGCCGTCGCGAAGCGAGTTCACGCCATCCGCGACAATCTTCAACGCGTCAATATCCAGCCCGGAGTCGGACTCATCGAGAATGCACAGCTCCGGCTCCAGTACCGCCATTTGCAGAATATCGTTACGCTTTTTCTCACCGCCAGAGAAGCCCACGTTCACCGAACGGGTGAGCAAATCTTCCGGCATCTTTAACAACTCAATTTTTTCTTCCATCAAATCCTGGAAGTCAAAGCGGTCCAGAACCTCTTCCCCGCGGTAGCTACGCACCGCATTAAGTGCCGTTTGCAGGAAAAACTGATTGCTGACGCCCGGGATTTCCACCGGATACTGAAATGCCATAAATATGCCTTCTCCGGCGCGGTCTTCAGGCGACAGTTCCAGCAAATCCTTTCCGTTGAATTCAACCGTACCACCGGTCACTTCATAATCTTCACGCCCGGCGAGCGTCGCAGACAGCGTACTTTTCCCTGAACCGTTTGGTCCCATAATGGCGTGCACTTCGCCGGGGCGAATCTCAAGGCTAAGCCCACGCAGAATCGCCTTATCTTCCACACTGACCTGTAAATCTTTAATACTTAACATGTGCTTTCCTTAAATTTTAGCCGACGCTGTGTTCAAGACTAATGGCGAGAAGTTTTTGCGCTTCCACAGCAAATTCCAGCGGCAGTTCAGAGAACACGTCTTTACAAAAACCGTTGACGATCATTGAGATGGCATCTTCTTCGCTGATACCGCGCTGCAGGCAATAGAACAGCTGATCTTCACCGATGCGTGAGGTTGTAGCTTCGTGTTCAAGCTGGGCGCTGTTGTTACGACACTCGACATACGGGAAGGTGTGCGCCCCGCAGTCCGCACCAATCAGCATGGAGTCACATTGGGTGTAGTTACGGGCGTTGGTGGCGGTCGGCATGATTTTCACCAGACCACGATAGCTGTTCTGGCTGTGCCCGGCGGAAATTCCCTTCGATATGATGGTTGATTTGGTGTTCTTGCCAATGTGTATCATTTTGGTGCCGGTATCAGCCTGCTGATACCCACTGGTCAGCGCGACGGAATAGAACTCACCGATAGAATTGTCCCCGCGCAAAATACAGCTCGGGTATTTCCAGGTGATAGCCGAGCCGGTTTCCGACTGCGTCCAGGACATCTTGCTGTTCTCACCTTCACACAGCGCACGTTTGGTGACGAAGTTCAGGATGCCGCCTGTATTTCCATCTCCGGGGAACCAGTTTTGTACCGTCGAGTACTTCACTTCAGCATCTTTATGGATGATAACTTCCACCACCGCCGCATGCAGTTGGTAGCTGTCACGCACTGGTGCCGAACAACCTTCGATATAGCTGACGTAACTGCCCTCATCCGCCACCAGAATCGTGCGTTCAAACTGCCCGGTTTTTTCCGCATTAATACGGAAATACGTGGAAAGCTCCATCGGACAGCGCACGCCTTTCGGCACATAAATGAACGTACCGTCTGAAGCTACCGCCGCATTTAACGCGGCAAAGAAATTGTCATTACCCGGAACGACAGTACCGAGATACTGCCTCACGAGATCCGGGTGATCGTGAATGGCCTCACCGAACGAACAGAAAATAATACCCTGCTCTGCCAGCTTGTCGCGGTAGGTCGTAGCAACCGATACCGAGTCAAAAATGGCATCTACCGCCACTTCTTTACCTTCGCGGACCGGCACGCCAAGCTGTTCAAACGCGTCCTCAACTTCTTTGCTTAAAAACGCATTCGCGCCCGTCTGTTGCACCGCTCCCGGCTCCGACGCGCAGGTTTCATCACAATTACCGCAAGAAGGTGCAGAGTAATAGCTGTAATCCTGATAATTCAGTTTTTCGTAATGCGCTTTTAGCCAGTGCGGCTCTTCCATCGTCAGCCACGCTCGGAACGCGTTAAGACGAAATTCGAGCATCCACTCAGGCTCGTTGCGCTTCGCGGAAATCGCGCGAACCACCTCTTCGTTGATTCCTTTCGCGAGTTCATCGGTTTTTAGTTGGGTGAAGAACCCCTCTTTGTAATTGAGGTGCCCGCCAGACCAGGTGTTGACATCGTCAGTTGCTTCAGTGTTACGAGACATAGTACCGCCTATACCCCAAAACTTTCGCCACAGCCGCATTCGTTCTGTGCTTTCGGGTTATGAAATTTAAATAACTGATTTAATCCTTCACGAACAAAATCGACTTCAGTTCCGTCGATAAACGGCATCGCCTGTAACGCTACGTAGAGTCTGGCGCCATCCGTTTCAAATAGCAGGTCGTCTTTATCCGGTTGACTGACAGTGCCCAGCACATAGCCGAATCCCGCACATCCCGTTTGCTTCACGCCTAACCGGACGCCCAACATATCGGGCTGTTTTGCCACCAGCTCGCGAATATGTGCCGCAGCGGCGGGCGTTAACGTCAATCCACGCCATGCAAAGTCGTCCGGATCAAATGTTCCTGAATGCAATTCCATAGGGTTACCTCGAGTAATTAGCCTTCAAGCTATAACATCATGTTAGTGATAATGATTATCACTTCAACCCCTCAACAGCAGGGGCATTCGGGTTAACCGCCCTTTTTGGCTACTTTTATTAAGCATAGACCCTGCGGCGAGGGTTCACAGAGATGGATTATTTTGTTCAATGCATTGATATATAATAGATTATGAAAACCAAATCGTTCAGGCAGGTCAAACACGAAAAGATGTATAGATAATGTCTATTTAAGGAATAGGAGAAGAATTGGATGCGGGTAAACACAGGTAATAAAAAACCCTTAAGGCTGCTGGTTAGCAGGCTTAAGGGTTCCGGCCCCATCCGGCGCTTATCTCCGGCACTCACGATGGCTTAGCTCTTGAAGGGGCGTTAGGAATAGTCTCATATCCCGGTGAGCCATTTTTAACACAAACTGCGATTCGCCTGTTTTATAATCTGGCTCACTTCACATTTTTAATTTTGTGTCTGATTGAGGGCATCCAGCAACAGACGCAGCCCTGCAGGCTGATGCTCACGCGAAAGGTATAATCCGTAAATCGGCAAGCGTCTCGGCTGCAACTGTGGCAGTAGTCGCACCAATTGTCCCTGCGCCAGGCCTTCTCTCGCCTCCTGCTCTGGTACCAGCGCGATCCCCATTCCCGCCAGCGCCGACTCGCATAAAAGCGAAGAGATACCCGCGCTCAAATTCCCTTTTATTGCCACAGAGACAACCTCGGCGTTCTCATTCTGAAAATGCCATGATTTTCCGGCAAATCCGCTGTAGTAGAGGCAATTATGTTGTGCGAGTTCTGCAACCGTGTGGGGAGTACCATGCAGACGAAGATAATCAGCAGAGGCACATAGCACCGACTCACAGTCTCCTAACCGACGGGCGATGCTTCCTGGCTCGGGATTGTCCGTGATACGGATCGCCACATCAATACGTTCCCCCACAAGGCTAACCGGTTGATTATTAATTTCAACCTCAATACGGAGTTCAGGATAACGCGCCAGAAAAGCGGGCAGCACCGGGGCAAGAATATGCATAGCGGTGAAATGTGCGCAGGCCACCCGTAACGTTCCGGAAGGAACTTCGGTCGCACTGGCGGCACCAATATCCAGCGACAATTGCGCCAGCGAGCGGGTTTTCACCAACGCCTCCTCACCGGCAGGCGTGATCGTTAACCGACGAGATGAACGGTGGATCAACCGTGCACCGGCCCATTTCTCCATCTCATCGAGATAGCGACTGACCATCGGTCTGGAAAGACCCAGCGCTCGCGCGGCGGCACTCAGACTGCCCAAATCACAAATATGATTAAATACTGTTGCCGCCATGACTCTGTCCATCGCATCCCATCCGATCGTTTTATGAAACTCAGCATGTCCTGATAGAGGAATTCTAACAGATCCGAATTTCCTTAAAATAAGAGACGTGCAAAAGACAATTTCATCTGCAAAAGGTTATTCCATTATGAAAGTTAAAAACCTGGCCCTGCTGTTGCCACTGTTCGCCTCCCCGGTATTTGCTGCCCCACTCCAGCTTGATGTTTACAACCCGCAGGAAAAATCTATTTTCCCTGTCTCCTCAACGCTGGTGTCTGGTCCGAAAGAGGCCATTTTGTTTGATGCGCAATTCAGCACCAAAGATGGCGAAAAGCTGGTGCAGATGATCCACGCCAGCGGAAAAAAACTCAAAGCTATCGTAATTACCTCCGGCGATCCGGATTTCTATTTTGGCCTTGAACCGATTGTAAAAGCGTTCCCTGACGTAAAAATACTGGCAACGCCTCACGTGGTGGATCATATTCGCGCCACTAAAGAGGCCAAACTGCAATTCTGGGGCCCCCAGATGAAAGACGGTGCGCCAGCGTCTCTCACCGTACCGCAAGCCACAACACAAACGCGTTTTACCGTTGATGGTGAAACCCTGGAACTCCGCCATCCTGATGATTATGCCGCTTACGTCTGGATCCCAGCCAATCGCGCAATCCTCGGTGGAACCGGTGTAGCTTCTGGTATTCATGTCTGGACGGCGGATACTCAGTCCTCTGAACAACGTGCGCAATGGCGTAATGTACTCAGTGAAATGCAGGCTTTGCAGCCAACTCAGGTCATTCCAGGCCATTACATTGGCGAACTGCCGGCGGGCGATAAAGCGATTCGCTTCACCCAGGATTACTTACAGTCGTTTGAACAGGCACTTGGAGCTAAAAAAGGCTCAGACTACGTGATTAAAACGATGACTGCCGCCTGGCCCGGCCTTGCGGATGCCAGCTCTCTGGAATTGAGTGCGAAAGTAAATACAGGTGAGATGAAGTGGTAAACAAGATTTAACGCAAAAAATAACCCCGAACAGGTGTCGGGGTTTCATCACGATTAGCATACTGGAATCAATGAACGCCCAGGCGCCAGGCAAAATAGATCTCTTCTTTCAGTTCAGTCGAAGAGAGCGTCAGTAAATCGGCAAACTCCAGCTCCAGTTGTTTCAGTCTTTTCAAATACTGAGCAGGTGAAAGATCGGTTTTATCACGACGTAAAAATTCTATTGCCAGTAGGGCCGGGTCTAATTGGGTAGACATATCATCCTCGCTTGTGTTCAAAACCTGCACAGTATAGCACCTTCCTCTGCACACATTATGACCAAAAGCAAAATGCGTCACAGTATCGCTGTCGTCAGACGCGAAGTGCAGCACAATCTCCCCTGTTCATCGAAGATTTCGATTTGCCAGACCTGGTGACGAGAACCGGTATGCAGAGCGCTACAAACGCCTCTGACGCGTCCTTCACGCGCAGAACGAATGTGGTTGGCGTTCACTTCCAGTCCCACCACTTTTTGATCACCCTGAGTGCAAAGATATCCGGCGACCGATCCAATACTCTCAGCCAGTACCACGGAGGCTCCTCCATGTAACAGGCCAAATGGTTGTTTCGTGCGATGATCCACCGGCATTGTCGCTTCCAGAGTATCGTCACCGATGTGCACAAAACGAATATCAAGCAACCCAACCATGTTCCCCTCACCCATGGCATTCAGGGCCTCGAGTGTGACTTCACGTTTCCAGATCATCCTATAATCTCCAGCAGTGCCTGTAATGGATGGCGAACGCCCGTGCCTTCAACGCGTTTAACCTGGCTGCGGCAAGAATATCCTGCGGCCAGACAGCGGTTACGCGGCAATCGCTGCATTGCCTGGTGCCATGATAGCTCATAGATCCCCAGTGAGTTCTGGTGATTCTTCACTTCGTGACCATACGTCCCCGCCATCCCACAACAACCTACGCTGACATTTTCCAGTTTTGCCCCAAATCGGGCAAAAATGGCCGCCCACTGTGCAGGTGAGCCGGGTAAAGCCGTCACTTCGGTGCAATGTCCAAAGAAGTACCACGATTCACCGCCGAGGGCAGTCGGTTGCTGCGATTCAAGAACAGTCGACAGCCATTCGTTAACCAACTGTACATGGAAATCACCCCGCTGCTCGCCCAGTGCCAGTTTGTACTCGTCGCGATAGCACAGCACCAACGCCGGATCGACGCCAACCATCGGGATTTTCAGCTTCGCCACACGATTAAGGAATTCGGATGTCTTTTTCGCAGTTTTAGCAAAACGGTTTAAAAAGCCCTTAATATGCTGCGCTTTGCCATTGGGCGAGAACGGCAGCAGTACCGGCTGTAACCCTAGTTTTTCCACCAGGCGGATGAAATCCGCCACCACCTGCGCATCGTAGTAGCTGGTAAACGGATCCTGCACCACCAGTACCGTGCGAGCCTTCTGTTCCGGACTCAATACCTCAAGCTGCTCCAGCGTCATGTTGGCGGAACGGTGTCCTACCAGTTGGCGTTGTAACGACGGAGCTGACAGCAATGGTAAATCCACCATACCGATATGCTTTTTAGCCAGATTGCGCACCAGCGGTTGGTTGATGAAAAAGTTAAATGTTTTCGGAGCGCGCGCCATTAACGGCGCATAGCTTTCGACGGTCGCCACCATATGATCGCGTAGCGGGCGCAGATAGCGCGTGTGGTACAACTGCAGGAAGCGCGAACGGAATTCCGGTACGTCAATTTTAATCGGACACTGCGTGGAACATGCCTTGCAGGCCAGACACCCGGACATCGCCTCTTTCACTTCATGTGAGAAATCATACTCGCCCTTGCGCGCATGCCAGCTGTTGCGGGTTCGGGCAATCAGGGTACGCAAACTGGCACGTTTCTCCGGTAACTCTTTTTCCAGCTTAACAGGATCGATCCCGCGATCGGCCAGCAGACGCAGCCATTCACGTACCAGCGTTGCCCGCCCTTTTGGCGAGTGAATACGGTTGAGGCTGATTTTCATCGACGGGCACATTGGGCTTTTCGCATCAAAGTTAAAACATAACCCGTTGCCATTACACTCCATTGCTCCACGCCATTCCTGCCTTACGGCCAGCGGGATCTGGCGGTCATAAGTGCCGCGTTTAACCGCATCCACTTTCATCATCGGGGCATCAACGCCCTCTGGTGGACAGATTTTGCCAGGATTCAGACGGTTTTGCGGGTCAAACACCGCCTTCACTTTGCGCAGTTCGCTATACAGTTCATCACCGAAAAACGCCGGGCTGTATTCTGCCCGGAACCCTTTTCCGTGCTCACCCCACAGCAGACCGCCGTATTTTGCCGTCAGTGCCACTACATCATCAGAGATGCGTTTCATCAGCACTTCCTGCTGCGGATCACACATATCCAGCGCCGGTCTGACGTGCAGTACACCCGCATCCACGTGACCAAACATGCCATAGCTCAGGCCATGGCTGTCGAGTAATGCGCGGAACTCGGCAATATAATCAGCCAAATGTTCTGGCGGTACGCAGGTATCCTCCGCAAACGGAATCGGTTTTGCGGAGCCTTTTGCATTACCCAGCAGACCAACCGCTTTTTTTCGCATCGCGTAAATACGCTCAACACCTGCCAGTTCGGTACACAACTGCCAGCCAATCACGCCGGCCTCCTGGCGGGCGATTAACCCGTCAAGGCGCTCGCAAAGGGCACTAACCTGCGTATCAATCAAAGCTTCGTCGTCACCCGCAAACTCCACGATGTTCAGACCCAGCATCTCTTTATTCGGTACATCGGTAATCAGTTCACTAACGGAGTGCCAGACAATGTCTTCACGCGCCAGATTAAGAACTTTGGAGTCGACGGTTTCCACCGATAACGCACGCGCTTCAACCATCACTGGTGCATTACGCAGCGCCGAATCAAAAGAGTCGTATTTGACGTTTACCAGGCGTCGAACTTTCGGCAACGGCGTGATATCCAGGCGGGCTTCGGTGATAAACGCCAGCGTGCCTTCAGAGCCGGTGAGGATGCGGGTTAAATCAAACTCGGTCATCTCGTCGTTAAAAACGTGCCGCAGATCGTAGCCGGTTAAAAAGCGATTGAGCTTAGGGAATTTATCGATGATCAACTGGCGCTTTTCGCGACAGCGCTGGTATACCGTCTTATAGATGCGACCAATGGAGGTATTCGTGTTGCCGAGCATTTCAGCAAGTTCAACCGGCATGGGTTGGGTATCAAGAATGTCGCCGCCCATTAGCACCGCACGTACACCCAGTACGTGATCGGAGGTCTTACCGTAAACCAGCGACCCTTGCCCGGACGCATCGGTGTTGATCATCCCGCCAAGCGTCGCCCGGTTACTGGTGGACAATTCTGGTGCGAAGAAATAGCCGTAGGGTTTCAGATACTGATTGAGCTGGTCTTTTATCACCCCGGCTTCCACCCGCACCCACCCCTCTTGCGGATTAATTTCAATAATGCGGCTCATATAGCGGGACATATCGACGATGATGCCCTGATTCAGAGCCTGACCGTTTGTTCCTGTCCCGCCGCCGCGAGGGGTAAAAATCAACGAGGAAAAAAGAGGTTCAGCCGCCAGGCGGGCGATAAGCGCCACATCTGCTGTCGAACGCGGAAAAACCACGGCATCTGGAAGAAGCTGATAGATACTGTTATCCGTCGACATTGTCAGACGATCGGCATAGCTCGTTGCCGTATCGCCCGTGAATCCTTGCTGCTCCAGCGCTTGCAAAAAATTGAGCACCAGTTGAACAACACCGGGTGCCTGAGAAATTTGTGGAATCATTATAGTGACCCTTTCCTGCGGTCTGTATTGTGAAGTTATCGTTTGCGTGTTGCGTTGTTTGTTGTATCACATTTTTTTCTAATACGCCCAACACAATTACAGGCAGAATCGGCCTGTTAAAAACCGCTGAAATTGCTCATCATTATAGGGTGTGATTTAAGTGTTCACGTCGCGTCAACGGTCTGACGCACAAAAAAGGTGAAAAGTATTTATGGTAAATTTTCGTCAGCCCAGCAATATCGCGCAAGTGATGCTATCGGTGCTGTTTTTGGCCATCATGATTGTGGCATGTCTGTGGATTGTGCAGCCCTTTATTCTCGGTTTTGCGTGGGCGGGAACAGTCGTTATTGCAACCTGGCCTATTTTACTACGTATACAGAAACTGTTGTGGGGACGCCGTTCGCTGGCCGTCCTGGTAATGACCCTGCTGTTGGTTCTTTTGTTTATCATCCCCATCGCGTTATTGGTGAATAGCATCGTTGATGGAAGTGGACCGTTAATCCATGCCGTGACAGCAGGAGATATGACACTGCCGGACCTTGCATGGCTGAACAGTATTCCGTTGGTTGGCGCAAAAATTTATGCCGCATGGCACAGCCTGCTTGATATGGGCGGTTCGGCCATTATGGCCAAAGTTCGTCCTTATATTGGCACCACCACCACCTGGTTTGTCGGTCAGGCCGCGCATATTGGTCGCTTTATGATGCATTGTGGCCTGATGTTGTTGTTCAGCGCCCTGCTTTACTGGCGAGGTGAGCAGGTTGCGTTAGGTATTCGCCATTTCGCGTGCCGTCTGGCATCTAAACGCGGCGATGCTGCCGTCCTGCTGGCTGCACAAGCAATCCGTGCGGTAGCGTTGGGCGTTGTTGTTACCGCTCTGGTACAGGCTGTCCTCGGCGGTATTGGTCTGGCGGTGACAGGTGTGCCATACGCGACGCTGTTGGCGGTACTGATGATCCTTTCCTGCCTGGTACAGTTGGGTCCCTTACCAGTACTGATCCCGGCCATTATCTGGCTTTACTGGTCGGGTGATTCAACCTGGGGCACAGTACTGCTGGTATGGAGCGGCGTGGTGGGTACACTGGATAACGTTATCCGTCCAATGCTGATTCGTATGGGGGCTGATTTACCGCTGATCCTCATTCTCTCCGGCGTTATCGGCGGGTTGATTGCCTTCGGCATGATTGGCTTGTTTATCGGCCCGGTTGTACTGGCTGTCTCCTGGCGTCTGTTCTCAGCCTGGGTGAACGAAGCCCCGGTACCCGGCAACGACCCGGACGAGATCCTCGAAGAGATCGCCGAAATAGAAGATAAAAAATAACCCCAGCTCAGGCGGCGCTGCCGCCTGATTGTTTAACATTGCTAATCAATTCCGTATTTCCTGTTATCTGAATTCAACATATTCCGTCTTCACAGACACATTTGCATCGCAAATTCTTCACGGCCTTTAAACTATTGAGATGAATCCGATCGACGTAAAAAACCAGCATGCCTACTATTAGCTCAAGGCTTTAGATCAACACATTGATTTATAAGCATGGAAATCCCCTGAGTGAAACAACGAATTGCTGTGTGTAGTCTTTGCCCATCTCCCACGATGGGCTTTTTTTTGCTTATCTTTCAATGGATTAACTATTAGAAAAAATAAGTCTAAAAATGTGTGCAACCACATAAATAGCACACACTGCACATATCGTTAAAAACAGATACAATTCAATCACTTAACGACATATTGTTAATTAAAATAACAATCAGAAACCTTTGCATCTCGTTTTATACAAAAACAATTCACATTATTTTTTCTATTGCATTACACAACTCCGCAAACAGGCTTCCTACATAGCTGTGTGCAAAGTGTGTGTAATTTGTGTGTTACACGCAAAGCCGCGCCAATTCTGGGGTTTGAGATAAATCACATAGAGATTAAAGAGATAAAACCTCATATTCTCCAGAAATGTGTACCACATTGTATTTTGCCCATCTCCCACGATGGGCTTTTTTTTATTCTTCAAACAACACCACCTGAAGTACAGCTCCTCCTTCAACCACCCGGCCCTTTTATACGCCATCCGCTTGGTTAAATGCGCCCATTCACTCATTATTAACAAATAATATTGCACAAGATACTGTGACTCTCTTCAAGCCGAAATATCCACAGTAATGCTATTACTATTCCACCGTCTTTTAAGGTGATGAAATTATGAACGCATTTGAATTGCAGGCATTCCGGCATGTTTTTGCTATGACGATTGAAGAAAGCGCAACTTATATCGCTGCTGATGGCAACGTTACCGCCTGGCAACAATGGGAAAACGGCGAACACGAAATCCCGGAGAACATCTCTCGTCAATGTTCAGAAATGTTAGCAAAACGAAAGTTAAGAATTAACGCGATCATTGAAAAAATAAACAACCGTATCGGTAATAACACCATGCGTTTTTTTCCTAACCTCGCCTCTTTTCAGGCGGTTTATAACAGTGAAAATTTTCTCGAATGGAAACTCTATCAATCGACTGCTGTTGAACTCTATGCGCACGATCTTGAGCGTTTGTGTTAGGAGAAAATCTGACCATTATAACTTTGTACTATTAGTAACTGACATAATGCCCACGCTGATGCGAATACGGCATATTGCTATGGCCTGTACACTCGACTCGAAATACAAAATTTCCATTTAGCCTCTTCGCTGAGTAACACATTATGAAAAACGCCTATTTCTCCACTGCGATAGGGCTGTACCTTAATTACCTTGTACACGGCATGGGGGTTATTCTGATAAGCCTCAACATGTCCTCGCTTGAACAACAGTGGCAAACCGATGCAGCAGGTGTGTCAATTGTCATCTCATCTCTCGGCATCGGTCGATTAAGCGTCTTATTACTGGCGGGCTTACTTTCCGATCGCTTTGGCCGTAGACCATTCGTCATTTTCGGCATGCTCTGCTATCTGCTCTTCTTTTTTGGCATTATCAATACTCACAGTATTTTCATAGCCTACGCATTTGGCTTTTTGGCGGGTATGTCTAACAGTTTTCTTGATGCCGGGACCTATCCCAGCCTGATGGAGGCGTTTCCCCGCACCCCTGGCACCGCCAATATTTTGATTAAAGCTTTTGTGTCCGGCGGGCAGTTTCTGTTACCGATGGTCATTAGTGTACTGGTGTGGGCTGAGCTTTGGTTTGGCTGGTCATTCCTGTTCGCTGCGGGGATTATGATTGTCAACGGCGTGTTTTTATTTCGCTGCCAATTCCCGGCACATCCCGGGCCTAAACCTTTCGTCAGGACATCACCTCCCGCACAGGAAGGCCCTCTACCTAAACATCGGTGTTCCATTATCGACCTGGTCAGCTACACCCTGTATGGCTACATTGCTATGGCGACATTTTACCTGATCAGCCAGTGGCTGGCTCAGTATGGTCAGTTCGTCGCCGGAATGCCGTACACCTCGGCGATTAAGCTGTTGAGTATCTACACCTGCGGTTCGCTACTGTGCGTGCTGATCACCGCGCCGCTTGCGAGGAAACCAGACCGCGCGACACCGCTGTTGATGCTTTACACGTTAATTTCATTTATTGCCCTGCTGACGGTTTGTCTGCACCCCACCCCTTACGTGGTGGTCGTATTTGCGTTTGTTATCGGGTTTTCTTCCGCCGGCGGCGTCGTACAAATTGGCTTAACGTTAATGGCGGCCCGTTTTCCGCATGCAAAAGGAAAAGCAACCGGCATTTATTACAGCGCGGGCAGCATTGCTACCTTCACGATCCCACTGATCACGGCAAAGCTTTCGCAAACCAGCATTGCCCACATCATGTGGTTTGATACCGGTATAGCCGCCATTGGTTTCGTGCTGGCGCTGTTTATTGGCTATCGCAGCCGTGTTGAGTCCAGATATCAGTTAAAAATGGCATCGCTGGTGGAATAGCACCACTGCAATATTGTTCATACTTGCTGCAAAATAATTGGGTTAATTTTTAAAACATCAGTAAAACAACGGCAGTAAGAATTGGGTTTCACAAATTAGCATGCAATATACCTGGTAACTAAAACGCCATGCTATGTGGGTGAAATGACACCCTCTCGGTATATTAATAACATGAACGCCGTCATTTAAATCATAGCGACGACAATATAATAATTTTAACATCCGCA
Organism: Citrobacter sp. Marseille-Q3906; assembly: GCF_916618775.1. Taxonomy (NCBI): domain Bacteria; kingdom Pseudomonadati; phylum Pseudomonadota; class Gammaproteobacteria; order Enterobacterales; family Enterobacteriaceae; genus Citrobacter; species Citrobacter sp. Marseille-Q3906. The sequence continues at coordinate 1,209,665 of NZ_CAKAKA010000002.1, read as the reverse complement.
AGGAGTTGTGAAAAATGTCTCAACACAAGGCCTTTAATACGCCATTTCTTCTGGCGATAACCTGTATTTATTTAAGCTACTTTTTACACGGCATTAGTGTCATTACGCTGGCGCAAAACATGACATCCCTGGCAGAAAAATTCTCAACAGATAATGCAGGAATTGCCTATTTAATTTCGGGAATTGGCCTTGGGCGACTGGTCAGTATTCTATTTTTTGGCGTTCTCTCAGATAAATTTGGTCGTCGGGCCATCATCCTGTTGGGCGCTATTCTGTATATGTTCTTCTTCTTCGGTATTCCTGCCAGCCCAAATTTAATGATTGCATTTATTCTGGCTGTTTGTGTCGGCGTGGCAAACTCAGCCCTCGATACAGGCGGCTATCCGGCGTTAATGGAGTGTTTTCCCAAAGCATCAGGTTCAGCCGTTATTCTGGTGAAAGCCATGGTGTCATTTGGACAGATGATCTACCCCATCATCGTCAGTACCCTGCTGCTTAATCATATCTGGTACGGCTATGCGGTTATTATCCCCGGCGTATTGTTCGTCCTGATTACCCTAATGCTATTAAAAAGCCGCTTCCCGAGTCAGATAGTGGATGCTGGCGTCGCGAAAGATTTGCCGCAAATGAACAGCAAGCCACTGGTCTGGCTGGAGGGAGTGGCATCCGTGATGTTTGGGGTTGCCGCATTTTCAACGTTTTATGTCATCGTGGTCTGGATGCCCAAATACGCCATGGCGTTTGCCGGTATGGCGGAAGCCGACGCGTTGAAAACTATCTCCTACTACAGTATGGGGTCGCTGGTCTGCGTCTTTATTTTTGCTGCGCTACTGAAGAAAATGGTTCGTCCTATCTGGGCCAACGTTTTTAACGCGGGTCTGGCAACCATTACGGCGGCGGTTATCTATCTGTACCCCTCACCGCTGGTGTGTAATGCAGGCTCATTTCTCATCGGATTCTCTGCGGCAGGCGGTATTTTACAGCTCGGTGTTTCCGTGATGTCAGAGTTTTTCCCCAAGAGCAAAGCCAAAGTCACCAGTGTTTATATGATGATGGGAGGTGTCGCCAACTTTATTATCCCACTAATCACCGGATACCTTTCTAACATTGGTCTGCAATACATTATTTTGCTGGACCTCGCATTTGCTCTGCTGGCATTTATCACTGCCATTATCGTCTTTGTCCGTTACTACCGCGTATTCAATATTCCCCAAAACGATGTGCGCCTGGGCGAACGTTATTTTCAATAAACAGTTTAATAGGAGTTTCAAATGGACGTAACTGCAAAATATGAACTGATCGGTCTGATGGCCTATCCTATCAGGCACAGTCTGTCGCCCGAAATGCAAAATAAAGCATTAGAAAAAGCAGGATTACCGTTTACCTACATGGCATTTGAAGTTGATAATTCAACGTTTGCCAATGCGATTGCCGGGTTGAAAGCATTAAAAATGCGCGGTACTGGGGTATCTATGCCCAACAAGCAGCTGGCATGTGAGTATGTTGATGAATTAACCCCCGCCGCCAAACTGGTGGGCGCAATCAATACCATCGTCAATGATGACGGCTACCTTCGTGGCTACAACACGGACGGTACCGGACATATTCGCGCAATTAAAGAAAGCGGCTTCGATATTAAAGGTAAAACCATGGTACTGTTGGGCGCAGGTGGCGCATCTACGGCTATCGGTGCGCAAGCGGCAATTGAAGGTATAAAAGAGATTAAGCTCTTTAACCGTAAAGATGAGTTTTTCGCAAAAGCGGTTGAGTTCGCCAAACGCGTGAATGAAAACACTGACTGCGTGGTGACCGTTATCGATCTCGCTGACCAGCAGGCGTTTGCAGAAGCGTTGGCCAGTGCGGATATTTTGACTAATGGCACTAAAGTCGGCATGAAGCCACTGGAAAATGAATCCATCGTCACCGACGTCTCTTTGCTACGTCCGGATCTGTTGGTAACCGAATGCGTCTATAACCCGCATATGACCAAATTGCTGCAACAGGCACAACTTGCAGGTTGCAAAACGATTGACGGTTACGGCATGTTGTTATGGCAAGGAGCTGAGCAGTTCAAGCTCTGGACAGGAAAAGATTTCCCGCTGGAGTACGTTAAACAGGTTATGGGGTTTGCAGCCTGACGGGCAAGTATCAGTAAATATTTAAAGGGTAATCAATGAAAACCGTAACCGTAAGAAACCTCGTTATTGGCGAGGGTGCGCCGAAGATCATTGTCTCGCTGATGGGTAAAGACATCTCAACGGTAAAAAGCGAAGCGCTGGCCTATCGTGAAGCAGACTTCGACATTCTGGAGTGGCGCGTTGACCATTTTGCGGATGTTTCATCAATTGACGCCGTACTGGAAGCCGCCCGCGCAATCCGCGATGTGATGATCGACAAACCGCTGTTATTTACCTTCCGCAGCGCGAAAGAAGGTGGCGAACAGGCGCTGTCTGTAGAAAAGTACCTTGCGCTTAACCGTGCGGCAGTAGACAGCGGTCTGGTTGATATGATCGATCTGGAACTTTTCACCGGCGATGAGCAGGTTAAAGCAACCGTCGAACACGCGCATGCGAAAAATGTCTTTGTGATTATGTCTAATCATGATTTCCATAAAACACCGGCGGCAGAAGAGATTATTCAGCGTCTGCGCAAAATGCAGGAACTTGGCGCAGATATTCCTAAAATTGCGCTGATGCCGCAAAGTAAAACGGATGTTCTGACGTTACTCAGCGCCACGCTGGAGATGCAGGAACGCTACGCCGATCGCCCGGTGATTACTATGTCAATGGCCAAAACTGGCGTTATTTCACGTCTGGCAGGTGAAGTCTTTGGCTCAGCTGCAACCTTTGGCGCAGTAAAAAAAGCTTCAGCCCCGGGGCAGATCTCCGTTACCGATCTGCGTACCGTACTGACAATATTACATCAGGCTTAATAACAAAATATTTCCACGATACACAAAATCATTCAAGTTGCATCAAGGCAGTAAATAAGCGAATCCCGATGAGCTTACTTAAGGTAAGTGATTCGGGTGGGAGCGTGCAGCCAACGCAGAAGCAGCTTGCAGGATCACGGGTATAAATATAAATAACTCGCTGGCTCAGATATCCGTTTAACAGCGTATATCTGGCAATCAGCTAAGCATTATTAAAGTGAATACTATTTTATCGAATATATCGATAGGTATTCGCACACATATAATCTGGAGTTTATATGAAACTTAAAAGACCTGAACGTATTCAAGGTCGGGTACCGGTATTATCGGCAGCGGACGCAGTGGATTATATTCCTGATGAAGCGACACTTTGCGTATTAGGTGCAGGTGGCGGTATTCTTGAAGCTACCAAATTAATTACTGCATTGGCTGATAAATATAAAAACAACCAGTCCCCGCGTAATTTATCACTGATCAGTCCGACAGGATTAGGAGATCGGGCAGACCGGGGGATTAGCCCGCTGGCGCAGGAAGGTTTAGTTAAATGGGCGCTTTGCGGGCATTGGGGACAATCACCACGGATCTCCGATTTAGCCGAACAGAACAAAATCGCTGCGTACAACTACCCACAGGGGGTATTAACTCAAACGTTACGCGCCTGCGCGGCCCACCAGCCAGGTATTTTAAGCGATATCGGCCTTGGCACATTTGTTGACCCTCGCCAACAGGGTGGCAAGCTGAATGAAGTGACCACTGAAGATTTAATTAAACTGGTGGAGATCGACAACAAAGAGTACCTCTACTATAAGGCCATCGCGCCAAATATCGCCTTTATTCGCGCGACTACCTGTGACAGCGAAGGCTACGCCACCTTTGAAGATGAAGTGATGTATCTCGATGCGCTGGTCATTGCCCAGGCCGTTCACAACAACGGTGGCATCGTCATGATGCAGGTGCAAAAGATGGTTAAGAAAGCCACCCTGCATCCTAAAGCGGTTCGTATTCCGGGCTATCTGGTGGACATTGTGGTGGTTGATCCCGATCAGACTCAGCTGTACGGCGGTGCGCCAGTTAACCGCTTTATTTCAGGTGATTTTGTCCTTGATGACAGCCACCAGACCGCCCTGCCACTCAACCAGCGTAAGCTTGTTGCCAGACGCGCTCTCTTCGAAATGCGCAAAGGCGCTGTCGGTAACGTTGGTGTAGGTATTGCCGATGGTATTGGCCTTGTCGCTCGCGAAGAAGGATGTGCCGACGACTTTATTCTAACGGTCGAAACCGGCCCTGTTGGTGGCATTACCTCTCAAGGCATTGCCTTTGGTGCTAACGTTAATACCCGTGCCATTATGGATATGACCTCCCAGTTTGATTTCTACCACGGTGGCGGACTGGATGTGTGCTATTTAAGTTTTGCTGAGGTGGATCGGCATGGCAACGTTGGCGTACATAAATTTAATGGCAAGATTATGGGCACTGGCGGTTTTATCGATATTAGCGCCACCTCGAAGAAAATTATTTTCTGCGGCACATTAACCGCCGGCAGTCTGAAAACAGAAGTGACCGATGGTAAATTAAATATCGTGCAGGAAGGTCGGGTGAAGAAATTCGTTAATGAATTACCCGAAATAACTTTCAGCGGAAAAATTGCCCTCGAACGCGGACTTGATGTGCGTTATATCACTGAACGCGCCGTGTTTACGTTAAAAGAAGACGGCCTCCATTTAGTTGAGATTGCACCAGGAGTCTCTCTGCAAGAAGATATTCTGGACAAAATGGATTTCACACCCGTTATTTCTCCGAACCTGAAACTGATGGACGAAAGATTATTTATTGATTCTTCGATGGGTTTTGTATTGCCCGACGCCGCCAATTAAAAGGAGTACCCAGATGGACTTTTCATTAACTGAAGAACAAGAGCTGCTGCTTGCCAGTATTCGGGATCTGATTACCAGTAATTTCCCGGAAGAGTATTTCCGTACCTGCGATCAGACCGCCACCTACCCCAGAGAATTTATGCGTGCCCTTGCGGATAACGGTATTTCGATGCTGGGTGTACCGGAAGAGTTTGGCGGTATACCGGCTGACTATGTCACACAGATGCTGGCTCTGATGGAAGTGTCAAAATGTGGAGCTCCCGCATTTTTAATTACCAACGGTCAGTGCATTCACAGCATGCGTCGTTTTGGTTCAGCCGAGCAACTACGTAAAACAGCAGAAAGCACAATGGAAACGGGCGATCCAGCGTATGCGTTGGCATTGACCGAACCTGGCGCCGGGTCCGACAACAACAGTGCCACGACCAGCTATACGCGTAAAAATGGCAAGGTGTACCTGAACGGACAAAAAACGTTCATTACCGGAGCCAAAGAGTATCCATACATGCTGGTACTGGCGCGTGATCCGGAGCCTAAAGATCCGAAGAAAGCCTTTACGCTGTGGTGGGTTGACTCCAGTAAACCCGGCATCAAGATTAACCCGTTACACAAAATCGGCTGGCACATGTTAAGTACCTGCGAAGTCTATCTCGACGATGTCGAAGTTGACGAAAGCGACATGGTCGGTGAAGAAGGCATGGGCTTCCTCAACGTGATGTATAACTTTGAAATGGAACGGTTGATCAACGCTGCGCGCAGCACCGGTTTTGCGGAGTGTGCCTTCGAAGACGCAGCACGTTACGCCAACCAGCGCATTGCATTCGGCAAGCCCATTGGGCATAACCAGATGATCCAGGAGAAACTGGCACTCATGGCGGTTAAAATCGAGAACATGCGCAATATGGTACTGAAAGTCGCCTGGCAGGCCGACCAGGAGCAATCGCTGCGTACCAGCGCAGCACTGGCAAAACTCTACTGTGCTCGCACTGCGATGGAAGTGATCGACGACGCAATTCAGATTATGGGTGGCCTGGGTTATACCGATGAAGCGCGCGTTTCCCGATTCTGGCGAGACGTACGTTGCGAACGTATTGGTGGCGGCACCGATGAGATCATGATTTACGTAGCTGGTCGTCAGATCCTGAAAGATTATCAAAACAAATAAGTGATGGTAGCAACCCGGATAGCGTATAAATGCTATCCGGGCTTATGCCAGGGATCAGACTTCCGGTAGCAGGCATTCCTGCTCAATCAGATTGTTTTTAAACTGCTTACGATAGTCGCTGGGTGAACACCCCACATGCCGTTGAAAGAGTTTGGCAAAATGATCGACATTTTCATATCCCACCCGCCACGAAATCTCACCTAACGAAGCCTCAGTATTTGTCAGGGAGAATTTCGCCTCTGTCATCCGTCGCTGAATAACATAGTTAATCGGTGAAATACGATACTCTTTGGTAAATTCATGGCAGATATAACTGACGCTGGCACGAAATTTTTTGGACAACTGATCCAGCGTTATTTTTTCGCGGAAATTGTTATTTAAATAAACCAGTACATCTTTAATTAAGATATCTTTTTTAATATACCCTTGCTCCGAACGATAAGCATTTTTAAAGTTTTCATAAAATAAAACGGTTAAGGCATAAGCGAAGGCATCATAAGCCGCGGAGGTCAGATTATTTTTGCTCTGCGGGAGCATGATGCTAAGTTCATTAAAGATACTTTTAATGACCTCCTTTCCTTGCCCGGCGCTGATGACCGGACATGAATGCCCTTGCAATAGCTGATTCTCCTGCCAGCCTTCAAAACGGAAGCCGTACAATGCACAGGTATAAGTGGTCGCAGGCGAGCTGCTGTCAGAGGCGACAGCATGGAGCCGCCCTTGTTCTATCACGACAATATCGCCGGCATGCGCGACATACAGTGAAGAATCAATAATTAATCTGGCGACCCCTTTTTTGACATAAATGAGCTCTGTTTCATTGTCATGAACATGGTGGCCAGACTCCCAGTTAGGATCATCACTAATGACGAAGCGTGAAAATCTGGGCGTTTTCCCCTGCTCAAAAAGGGTTTCCATCGCATTATCAAAACATCGTTGATACATGACAACCTCCACCTTAAGACAGTAATTTTAGGAACATTTAATAATGACAAATTAAAGCGATGAGCCATGTTATACAATGATAATCCATACTAGCGAAACAAAATTATTTGTGCCAACTGCAAGATGATACTCCCGGTTGGAGTGAATTATCCCCACTATTTATTTGCATTTTAAATTTATTGAAAAGGATAAATGTTATTTCTTTAGAGGCAATAATTTACATAACGGAAACAAATATCGCTCAATAGTGAATAAAAATATGATGCACTTCGCAAAGATCTCCTACAGTTTGCCTGGTCCAATTATTTCTTCCACAATCCGTTTTCCTTCCATTCTGATCAACGTTGCACTCTGAGCTCATTTTTTTTTGCAAGATTGTTAGGAATGAAAACAGATTGCCCCGTCGAAAACACATTACATCTACCGCACACTATTTTCAGTCAAATTTTACCTACTGCCGATGATGACGCACTCCGTCATCATCCGAACGTGACCCACTGGAGATACCATGAAAATAATAACCTGCTTTAAGTTGGTACCTGAAGAACAGGACATTGTTGTTACCCAGGAGCGCTCGCTTAACTTTGACCGAGCCGAAGCCAAAATCAGCCAGTTTGATTTGAACGCGATGGAAGCCGCTGCACAACTAACCGCTGAGGGTGATGAGATCGTCGCCTTAACGGTCGGAGGTTCATTGTTACAGAACTCTAAAGTGCGGAAAGACGTGTTGTCCCGCGGTCCGGATAGTCTGTTTCTGGTACAGGATGCGCAACTGGAACATTCACTGCCCAGAGACACTGCTCAGGCCCTGGCCTGCGCCGCGAAAAGTATTGGATTTGACCTGATGATATTTGGTGAAGGATCAGGCGATCTCTACGCGCAGCAGGTGGGCTTGCTGGTGGGAGAATTGCTACAACTTCCCATTATTAACGCAGTAAGCAGCATTCAACGTAACGGCGGCCATGTTCTGGTTGAGCGCGCGCTTGAAGATGAAATTGAAGTCATCGACCTCCCCCTTCCCGCCGTGCTTTGCGTCACGTCAGATATCAATACACCGCGTATTCCTTCGATGAAAGCCATTCTTGGCGCGGGTAAAAAACCCGTTACGCAGTGGCAGGCCAGTGATATTGGCTGGACACCAACGCCACCATTAGCAGAGCTGGTTGAGATCGTGGTTCCGCCGCAAGCCGAGCGCAAGCGCATCATTCTGGAAAACGACTCGCCAGAAGCCATTGCCGAACTGGCTGAGCATCTGAAAAAAGCCCTGAACTAAACCCAACGGAGAGAGATTATCATGAGTAAATTAGCCAACGTCTGGGTGTTCAGCGATAACGTAGAACGCTATGCAGAGTTAATGACCGGTGCTCGCCAATGGGGTGAGCAGGTGCACATCATTGTGCAAGGTAGCGAACAGGCAAGCAGGGCTAAGCGGCTGGGTGCCGATGAAATAATCGTCCTCGAACAAATCTCCCCCTTGCAGCGTATTGAAAACTATGCGGAGACCCTCGTCGCCCTGATAAAAGAACACTCTGGCCTGTTGCTGATGCCTGCCACCAAACGCGCCAAGGCCCTCGGTGCGCGTCTGAGTATTCAACTCAATGCAGCGATGGTGAACGATGCCACATCGGTAAGTCTTGATGCCGGGGCACTTTTCGCTGAGCACCGCATGTATGGCGGTCTCGCATTCGGCAAAGAAAAACTCAACAGTGCTCTGGCGATTATCACAATCGCCGCCGGAGTGCTGGAGCCGGTAGAAGAGAATCAGGAAAACAGCTGTCCGGTTACTTCCGCAACGTATATCACTCCGCACCATGAAGTTATCTGCCAGGAGCGTCGCACCAAACCACTTAGCAGTGTTGATCTCAGTAAAGCCAAACGCGTCGTGGGTGTTGGTCGTGGCCTGGTTGCACAGGACGACTTACAAATGGTGCATAACCTGGCTGCTGTACTGGGCGCTGAGGTGGGATGCTCACGACCGATTGCTGAAGGTGAAAACTGGATGGAGCGCGAACGCTATATTGGCGTTTCAGGCGTATTGCTGAAATCTGATCTTTACCTGACGCTGGGCATCTCAGGGCAAATTCAACATATGGTCGGCGGAAACGGTGCGAAAATTATCGTCGCCATCAACAAAGACAAAAAAGCCCCCATCTTTAATTACGCCGATTACGGTCTGGTGGGCGATATCTACAAAGTTGTTCCAGCCCTTATCGAACAGCTAAGCCGCTAACCCCCTATTTAACGCACAGATCCCGCCGCCCTCGCGGCGGGAAGGGAGCATAAAGCATGTCAGATGAAAAATTTGATGCCATTGTGGTCGGTGCTGGCGTGGCCGGTGCGGTAGCAGGCTATGTGATGGCAAGTGCAGGACTGGACGTGTTGGTTATTGAGCGTGGAAACAGCGCTGGCAGTAAAAATATGACCGGTGGCCGGCTCTACGCACATAGCCTTGAAAGCATCATGCCTGGATTCGCTCAGCAAGCGCCCATCGAACGTAAAGTGACCCGCGAAAAAATCTCATTCCTGACCGAAGAAAGTGCCGTGACCCTGGACTTTCACCGTGAAAAAACCGATGCCCCAGCGCAGGAGTCGTATACCGTTTTGCGCAACCGTCTTGATCCCTGGCTGATGGAAAAAGCCGAACAAGCAGGTGCGCAGTTCATTCCGGGCGTTCGCGTCGATGCGCTGATCCGCGAGGGCAATAAAGTTACCGGTGTACAGGCTGGTGACGATATCCTGGAAGCTAATATTGTCATCCTTGCCGACGGTGTTAATTCCATGCTGGGCCGCTCACTGGGCTTAGTCCCCGCCTCCTCAGCACATCATTATGCCGTCGGTGTAAAAGAACTGATCGGCTTGTCTCCCTCTGTTATTGCAGATCGTTTCAATCTCTCGGGCAATGAAGGTGCAGCCTGGCTGTTTGCCGGCTCGCCATCTAACGGACTCATGGGCGGTGGTTTTCTGTATACCAACCATGACTCTGTTTCTCTGGGGCTGGTGTGCGGCCTGGGGGACATAGACCACGCCACAAAAAGTATTCCGCAAATGCTGGAAGATTTTAAGCAGCATCCCACTATTCGCCCGCTGATTGAAGGAGGTGAATTGCGAGAATACTCGGCACATATGGTGCCTGAAGGTGGTCTGGCAATGGTGCCCAGACTGTTCGATGATGGCGTGATGATCGTCGGCGATGCCGCCGGTTTCTGTCTGAATTTGGGGTATACGGTACGCGGCATGGATTTAGCCATTGCTTCTGCGGAGGCGGCAGCTAAAACAGCGATTGCCGCGAAAGAACGGCAAGATTACTCCGCCAACAGCCTGATGGACTACAAGCACGCTCTCGAACAGAGTTGCGTAATGCGCGATTTACAGCATTTTCGCAAGATCCCGGCGCTGATGGAAAACCCGCGTCTGTTTACCCAATACCCACGCATGGTGGCAGATATCATGAGCGATATGTTCACCGTTGACGGACGTCCGAATCAACCGGTTCGCAAGATATTTATGTCCCATGCAAAACAGATTGGGTTAATGAACTTACTCAAAGACGGCATTAAGGGAGCAACAGCGCTATGAGTCAGGACAATACCGTTAACGTTGACGTCAAACTGGGCGTCAACAAATTCAATGTCGATGAAGGCCATCCGCATATTATTCTGACCGATCATCCTGACGTTAATGAATTTCGCAAATTACTGAAAGCCTGCCCCGCCGGACTGTATAAGCAGGACGAAAGCGGAAATATTCATTTTGATTCTGCAGGGTGTCTGGAGTGTGGGACTTGTCGGGTACTTTGCGGTGAAACAATCCTCGAACAATGGGAATACCCGGCAGGGACATTTGGTGTGGAGTTCCGCTACGGCTAACGGATTTTGCATTTTACAGGCCGGATCGGATGCTACTGCCGTCCGGCAAGAAGTATGCCGAAAATAATCCAGGGACAAACAATGAAAGTCACGCTAACGTTTAATGCCGAGCGTAGAAAAACATACCGACAGCAGGGATTTTGGGGGGATGCCTCACTCGGCGACTACTGGCACCAAACTGCTCAGGCCGTGCCGGACAAAATCGCTGTAGTCGATAATCAGGGCGATTCATATACCTATGCCGCACTCGACAGTGCAGCCAACAGCCTGGCATCCTGGTTTTTATCCTGCGGGATCCAACCTGGCGATCGTATTGCTTTTCAACTGCCGGGCTGGTGCGAATTTACTCTTATTTATCTGGCCTGTCTGAAAACGGGGGCCGTTTCCGTTCCCCTGTTACCCGCCTGGCGCGAGGCAGAACTGGTGTGGGTACTGAACAAATGTAAAGCGAAGATCTTTTTCGCGCCGACCCTGTTTAAGCAGACCCGACCGGTCGATCTGATCCTGCCCCTACAAAATCAGTTACCGCATCTGCAACAGATTGTCGCCGTGGATAAACTGGCTCCTGCAACGGCATCATTGGCGCTCAGTCAGCTACTTACGACCCCACCGTTAACCAAAGCGATTAGCGTTCATGCCGACGAACTGGCCGCAGTGCTTTTTACCTCCGGTACTGAAGGGATGCCGAAAGGCGTGATGCTGACCCATAACAACATCCTTGCCAGCGAGCGCGCCTACTGCGCCCGCCTCAACCTCAACTGGCAGGATGTGTTTTTAATGCCTGCTCCGCTTGGGCACGCCACCGGCTTTCTGCATGGCGTAACAGCGCCGTTTTTAATTGGTGCGCGCAGCGTGCTGCTGGATATTTTTACCCCAACAGCCTGCCTCGAACTGTTGCAGCAACAGCGTTGTACCTGCGTACTCGGCGCAACACCCTTCGTCTATGACATCCTGTGCTGTGTCGAAAAGCAACCTTACGATCTCTCATCACTGCGCTTCTTCTTATGCGGTGGCACAACTATTCCGAGAAAAATTGCCCGCGACTGTCAGCAGCTCGGCATCAAACTGTTAAGCGTCTATGGCTCGACGGAAAGTTCACCGCATGCAGTAGTAAACCTTGATGACTCACTTTCCCGCATGATGAATACCGACGGCTACGCCGCCGCTGGCGTCGAAATAAAAGTGGTCGATGAAGCGCGAAAAACGCTGCCACCAGGCACAGAAGGTGAAGAAGCTTCGCGCGGGCCCAACGTCTTTATGGGCTACCTTGATGAGCCAGAAATGACTGTCAGAGCGCTGGATAGCGACGGTTGGTACTACAGTGGTGATTTGTGCCGAATGGACGACGCGGGATACATAAAAATTACCGGACGTAAGAAAGATATTATCGTGCGAGGTGGCGAGAATATCAGTAGTCGTGAGGTTGAAGACATTCTATTGCAGCATCCGCGCATACATGATGCCTGTGTTGTTGCCATGCCAGACGATCGATTAGGGGAAAGGTCGTGCGCCTACGTAGTGCTCAAGTCCCCGCATCACTCGCTTTCGCTGGAATCTGTGGTAGCTTTTTTTAGTCGTAAACGGGTGGCAAAGTACAAATATCCGGAACATCTTGTGGTGATCGAAAAATTACCCAGAACGGCGTCCGGTAAAATTCAGAAGTTCTTGTTACGCCAGGATATTATTCAGCGCCTGCAGGCTGAATGTGTTGAGGTATAAGTGTGGCAGAGATGACAGGATGGCGGCGCGAACGCCGCCATCCTGGTTGATATTACTTTTTCAGTTCAGCCAGACTCAGCCATGTCTGTACAACGGTATCCGGGTTCAACGACAGGCTGTCGATCCCCTCTTCCATCAGCCAGGCAGCGAAGTCTTCGTGGTCAGATGGACCCTGACCGCAAATACCAACGTATTTACCCTGTTTCTTGGCTGCGCGAATCGCCATCGACAGCAGTGCTTTCACCGCGTCGTTACGCTCATCAAACAGCTCAGAAACAACGCCAGAGTCACGGTCCAGACCCAACGCCAGCTGCGTCATGTCGTTAGAGCCAATAGAGAAGCCGTCGAAGTGCTCAAGGAACTGCTCAGCCAGCAAGGCGTTGGATGGGATCTCACACATCATGATGATCTTCAGCCCGTTCTCGCCACGTTTCAGCCCCTGACGCGCCAGCTCATCCACCACCGCTTTTGCCTGGGCCACAGTTCGTACGAACGGTACCATCACTTCAACGTTCGTCAGTCCCATTTCGTTGCGCACGCGTTTCACCGCGTCACATTCGAGGGCAAAACAGTCGCGGAAGCTATCTGAAACATAACGACCCGCGCCACGGAAGCCCAACATCGGGTTCTCTTCATGCGGTTCATAACGCTCGCCGCCGACCAGGTTGGCGTATTCGTTGGACTTAAAGTCCGACATACGGACAATGACACGTTTTGGATAAAACGCCGCACCCAGCGTCGCGATCCCTTCGGTCAGACGACCAACATAGAATTCGCGAGGGGAGTCGAACCCTTTCATCATTGAGCGGATTTCTTTTTGCAGCTCAGGCGTCTGATCATCAAACTCCAGCAGTGCGCGAGGATGCACGCCAATCATGCGGTTGATGATAAATTCCAGACGCGCCAGTCCAACGCCTTCGTTCGGCAGACAGGCGAAATCGAAAGCCCGGTCCGGGTTGCCGACGTTCATCATCACCTTCAACGGCAGATCCGGCATGGTCTCCACGCTGGAACTTTTCACGCTGAAGTCGAGCATGTCAGCATACACATAGCCGGTATCGCCTTCGGCGCAGGAGACAGTCACCTTCTCGCCATCTTTCATGCGCTCGGTAGCATCACCACAACCTACGACAGCCGGGATCCCCAGCTCGCGTGCGATGATCGCCGCGTGACAGGTACGACCGCCGCGGTTGGTGACAATCGCTGCCGCTTTTTTCATGATCGGCTCCCAGTCTGGGTCGGTCATGTCGGTGACCAGTACGTCGCCTGGGTCAATGCGGTTCATTTCGCTGATGTCGTGAATCACCTTCACCGGACCCGCGCCAATGCGATGACCGATAGCACGGCCTTCAGCAATGATTTTACCCTGAGCATGCAGCGTATAACGCTCCATCACCTGGCCGCGAGAACGTACGGTTTCCGGACGAGCCTGCACAATGAACAGCTTGCCGGTGTGACCATCTTTAGCCCATTCGATGTCCATAGGACGACCGTAGTGCTTCTCGATCTGTACCGCCTGCTTCGCCAGTTCCTGCACTTCCTCGTTCGTCAGCGAGAAAATATCACGTTGATCTTGCGGAACATCTTCAATCGTAACCTGTTTACCGTGTTCCTGCGTCGGCGCGTAAATCATGCGGATTTTTTTCGAACCCATCGTGCGACGCACAATTGCCGGGCGGTTAGCGGCCAGCGTCGGTTTGTGCACGTAGAATTCATCAGGGTTGACAGCGCCCTGCACGACCATTTCTCCCAAGCCCCAGGCTGAGGTGATAAATACCACCTGGTCGAAACCGGATTCGGTGTCGATAGAGAACATCACGCCGGAAGACGCAAGGTCAGAGCGCACCATACGCTGGACACCCGCAGAGAGCGCCACCCCACGGTGGTCATAACCCTGGTGAACACGGTAGGAGATCGCCCGGTCGTTAAACAGCGAAGCAAATACGTGTTTTATTGCCACCAGCACCGCATCAAAACCCTGGACGTTGAGGAAAGTTTCCTGCTGACCGGCAAATGAAGCATCTGGCATATCTTCTGCGGTTGCAGAAGAACGCACGGCAAAAGAGGCATTAGCATCATCCGCGGAAAGCTGCGCGTAGGCATCGCGGACGGCATTTTCCAGCTCAGGCTGGAAAGGAGTGTCGATAATCCACTGGCGGATCTGCGCACCGGCTTTCGCAAGCGCGGTAACATCGTCAATATCCGTTTTATCCAGCAGCTCATAAATGCGCTGGTTTACACCGCTCTGGTCCAGAAACTGGTTAAACGCATCGGCGGTCGTTGCAAAACCATTCGGTACGGAAACACCCATACCGGAAAGGTTAGTAATCATTTCACCCAGGGAGGCATTTTTGCCCCCAACTCTGTCTACATCATTCATGCCGAGTTGGTTATACCAAAGCACCAGCGGTGACGAGCCATTGTTGGACATCGAACAATCCTTATATATGAACGAGGTTAGGAAACTCAATTTTGCGTAATTATCTTTGCATATTTACTTCAGCGAAAAAAACGGTGAATCGTTCAAGCAACTTTATTTTTTATTTTTTAAGATTGTTTACGCATTTGCGCAAACCCGCGAGCGGCACGGGATCACCACAAAAACTGTCGGTATAAACATTTGTTCCGAAAAATGAAATGTACTTTTCATTAAATATAAAAATACCGTTTCATTTTATAAAATAAGTATCGTTATATTCGCTTCTGGCGAATTTTAATTTATGCTTTCAGAGAATTATGTCAGCCCCCAGGATGAGCAAAATGGATAATGCTGTTGATCGTCATGTATTTTATATTTCTGATGGTACGGCCATCACCGCAGAGGTATTAGGCCACGCGGTAATGTCGCAGTTTCCAGTTACGATCAGCAGTATCACGCTGCCGTTTGTGGAAAATGAGAGTCGGGCCCGCGCGGTAAAAGACCAGATAGACGCCATTTATCAACAAACTGGCGTGCGCCCTCTGGTGTTTTACTCCATCGTGTTGCCGGAAATCCGCTCTATTATTTTGCAAAGTGAAGGGTTCTGCCAGGATATCGTGCAGGCACTGGTCGCTCCCCTGCAACATGAGATGAAGCTCGACCCCACGCCGATTGCCCATCGCACGCACGGTCTTAATCCGGGTAATCTCATCAAGTACGACGCACGCATCGCGGCGATTGATTATACGCTCGCTCATGACGACGGTATTTCGTTGCGCAACCTCGATCAGGCTCAGGTGATCCTGCTCGGCGTTTCCCGCTGCGGTAAAACCCCTACCAGCCTGTATCTGGCGATGCAGTTTGGGATCCGGGCGGCCAACTACCCCTTTATTGCCGATGATATGGATAATCTCGTGTTACCGGCATCACTGAAACCGTTACAGCATAAATTATTTGGCCTGACGATCGACCCTGAACGCCTGACGGCGATCCGTGAAGAGCGCCGGGAAAATAGCCGTTACGCATCACTGCGCCAGTGCCGGATGGAGGTGGCAGAAGTAGAAGCGCTATACCGGAAGAATCAGATCCCGTGGTTAAACAGTACTAATTATTCGGTAGAAGAAATTGCCACTAAGATCCTCGATATTATGGGGCTGAATCGCCGAATGTACTAGAACGCTAGTGCATTGGTTCAATTTTTTGTTATTATGCTCGCCAGTAGGCAGGATGAGTGTGTTATTGTGATGTACATCACTTCCCGGTAGTCCTGCCGTTGAAGCAACAAATTTCTGAGACAAGTAATGAACAGAACCGATGAACTCCGTACTGCGCGTATTGACAACCTGGTCACTCCAGCAGAGCTTGCGCAGCGGCATCCTGTTTCGTCCTCCGTCGCCCGTCATGTGACGGATTCCCGACGCCGGATAGAAAAAATATTGAATGGTGAAGATCCCCGTTTACTGGTGATCGTTGGGCCCTGCTCGATTCACGATCTTGACGCAGCTATGGAGTACGCCACTCGTTTACAGACGTTGCGTACCAGGCACCAGGCGCGTCTGGAAATCGTGATGCGTACCTATTTTGAAAAGCCGCGCACCGTTGTTGGCTGGAAAGGCTTAATTTCTGACCCGGATTTAAACGGCAGCTACCGCGTCAACCACGGTATTGAGCTGGCGCGTAAATTACTGCTGCAGGTTAACGAGCTTGGGGTGCCAACGGCAACGGAATTCCTCGATATGGTTACCGGCCAGTTTATTGCCGATTTAATCAGTTGGGGAGCCATTGGCGCGCGTACCACTGAAAGCCAGATCCACCGAGAGATGGCCTCTGCGCTCTCCTGTCCGGTAGGGTTTAAAAACGGGACGGATGGTAATACACGTATTGCCGTCGATGCTATTCGCGCTTCCCGAGCCAGTCATATGTTCCTCTCTCCGGATAAAACCGGGCAGATGACCATCTATCAGACCAGCGGTAACCCGTATGGACATATCATCATGCGCGGAGGTAAAAAGCCGAATTACTCTGCAGCTGATATCGCCGCCGCCTGCGATACCCTGCATGAGTTCTCCTTACCGGAGCATCTGGTAGTCGATTTTAGTCACGGCAATTGCCAGAAGCAGCACCGTCGTCAGTTAGAGGTTTGCGATGATGTTTGTCAGCAAATTCGCAATGGCTCGACGGCTATCGCCGGGATTATGGCGGAAAGTTTCTTGCGTGAAGGCACGCAAAAAATCGTCAGTGGTCAACCGCTGGTCTATGGTCAGTCGATCACCGACCCATGTCTGAACTGGGAAGATACTGAACTGCTGGTCGAAAAACTCGCCTCTGCCGTTGATAGTCGTTTCTGACCTTTTCACCGGGTGGAATAACTTCGCCCGGTGACAATCCCTTGTTTTTCCCTTCATTTTTGCTCAAAAAATATTCTCGTCACAATTTTTTCACAAAAAGGCTTGCCGCAAAATTTTAGTTTGTTGATAATGATTATCATTGTTACATTGATTGTTATTTTTAAACACTATGTCACGTATGGATAACACCACGGCAACACCCGTAAAAGACAATACACCACCTTCTCCCGTTCAAACTGAGCGTCGAATTGACAGCAAAAGTCTGCTCGGAAACGAGGGGCGGGTGATTATCGAGCATGACGGACAGCATTACCTGCTGAGACAAACGCATGCCGGAAAACTGATTCTGACTAAATAAACAACACATTTCGCCAGCCACCCAGGTGATCCCCAGGCAGCCAGCGCTTTTCGATTTCCTAATGGAGAGTTGCTATGCCATACCTGCACACCGCGGCTTTGCGCCCATCACTTTTGGCGCTGGCGATCATGAGTCATCTGTCCGCAACCGCTTATGCCGCAACTGATGATATTACCGTTACCGCCACCGGCAATGCCCGTAGCGCCTTTGAAGCGCCGATGATGGTCAGCGTCATCGACGCCAGCGCACCGGAAAACCAAACCGCCAGCTCGGCTGCCGATCTGTTACGTAAAGTACCTGGTCTGACTCTGGACGGTACGGGGCGCACTAATGGACAGGACGTTAATCTGCGCGGTTACGACCGACGCGGCGTTCTGGTCCTGGTTGATGGTGTACGTCAGGGTACCGATACCGGGCACCTGAATAGCACCTTCCTCGACCCTGCTCTCATCAAACGAATTGAAGTGGTTCGCGGCCCGTCTGCTCTGCTGTATGGCAGCGGTGCGCTGGGTGGCGTGATCGCGTACGAAACCGCAGATGCTAAAGATCTCCTGGAAGTCGGCAAAAACAGCGGCTACCGCGTATTTGGTACCGCAGCAACGGGCGATCACAGCCTCGGAATGGGAGCCAGCGCATATGGTCGCAGCGATACGCTGGACGGACTGCTCGCCTGGTCCAGCCGTGACCGTGGTGATTTGCGCCAGAGCAACGGTACCACCGCGCCGAACGACGAAACGATTAACAATATGTTGGCAAAAGGCAGTTGGAAACTTGACAGCGCCCAGACACTGGCAGGTTCGCTACGTTATTACAACAATGATGCGCAGGAACCTAAAAATCCACAGGCCAGTGATGCGGATAGCAGCAGCAATCCTATGACCGATCGTTCGACTATCCAGCGTGATGCCCAACTGACGTATACCCTCGCACCAGCGGATAATGACTGGCTGAATGCTGATGCTCGCATTTACTGGTCTGAAGCACGCATTAACGCGCAGAACCCCGATGCAACCAACGAGTTTCGCAAACAAACGACCAAAGGCGGGAAAATTGATAACCGCAGTCGCCTGTTTACCGATTCCCCTGGCTCTCATCTGTTGACCTATGGCGGTGAGTATTATCGCCAGGAGCAACGTCCAGGTGGCTCGACCACAGGTTTCCCGCAGGCAAAAATTGATTTCAGCTCCGGCTGGCTACAGGACGAGATCACCTTGCGAGACCTGCCGATAACGATACTGGGTGGCACTCGTTATGACTCTTACCGCGGCAGCAGTGAGGGTTATGCGGATGTTGATGCGGATAAATGGTCCTCTCGTGCGGGAATGACCGTTACTCCTGCTGACTGGTTGATGCTGTTTGGCTCCTGGGCGCAAGCCTTCCGCGCACCGACTATGGGTGAGATGTATAACGATGCGAAACACTTCTCCATCGGTCGGTTTTACACCAACTACTGGGTGCCAAACCCTAACCTGCGCCCGGAAACCAACGAAACCCAGGAGTATGGTTTTGGCCTGCGCTTTAATGATCTGATGCTGGCGAACGACGCCCTCGAATTTAAAGCCAGCTATTTTGATACCAAAGCAAAAGATTACATCTCCACCAGCGTCGATTTTGCCGCTGCGACAACGATGTCCTACAACGTACCCAACGCCAAAATTTGGGGCTGGGACGTCATGACGAAATACACCACCGACCTGTTCAGTCTGGATCTGGCCTATAACCGTACGCGCGGCAAAGATACTGACACCGGTGAATACATTTCCAGCATTAACCCGGACACGGTCACCAGCAAACTAAACATTCCTGTAGCACACAGCGGCTTCTCAGTCGGCTGGCTCGGTACCTTTGCCGATCGCTCCACTCATATCAGCAGTAGCTACACTAAACAACCAGGCTATGCGGTAAACGACTTCTATGTGAGCTATCAGGGCCAACAGGCACTGAAAGGCGTGACCACTACGCTGGTTCTGGGTAACGCCTTCGACAAAGAATACTGGTCTCCGCAGGGCATTCCGCAGGATGGTCGTAACGGCAAAATTTTCGTGACTTATCAGTGGTAATCACCCTGCCCCGGCTCGCCGGGGCAGCAATCTGGAAGGAAGAGGCAATGAATCATTACACACGCTGGCTGGAACTGAAAAAAGAAAATCCTGGAAAATATGCGCGTGACATCGCGGGTCTGATGAACATCAGTGAAGCTGAGCTGACCTTTGCACGCGTCGGTCATGACGCATGGCGTTTACGTGGCGAAGTACGCGAGATCCTGGGCGCACTGGAAGCCGTAGGGGAAACTAAATGTATCTGCCGTAACGAATACGCCGTTCATGAGCAAGTTGGCGCATTCACCAATCAGCACCTTAATGGACATGCCGGACTGGTGCTGAATCCCCGCGCCCTCGACCTGCGGTTGTTTCTGAACCAGTGGGCAAGTGCGTTTCATATCAGCGAAGCGACCGCCCGCGGAGAGCGCCAGAGCATTCAATTTTTTGATAATCAGGGTGATGCGCTGTTAAAAGTCTACACCACGGAGAATACCGACGTCGCGGAATGGGGCTCGCTGCTGACCCGCTTCATCTTCGCCGAAAACCCGCCGCTGGAGTTGCAATCCATTGAGAATGCTGCCCCTGCCGCGGTTACCGTAGACGCTGAAACCGTTGATAAAGAGTGGCGCACCATGACCGATGTGCATCAGTTCTTCGGCTTGTTGAAACGTCACAACCTTACGCGTCAACAGGCATTTAGCCTGGTGGGCGACGATCTGGCCTGTAAAGTCACCAATGGGGCACTGGCACAACTGCTGGAAACAGCACGTCAGGATGGTAACGAAATTATGGTATTTGTTGGCAACCGCGGCTGCGTGCAGATTTTTACCGGTGTTGTAGAAAAACTGGTGCCAATGAAAGGCTGGCTGAATATTTTCAATCCAACCTTTACCCTGCATCTGCTGGAAGAGACCATTGCAGAAACCTGGGTAACGCGCAAACCCACTGCGGATGGCCACGTGACCAGTCTGGAACTGTTTGCCGCAGACGGGACGCAAATCGCTCAGCTCTATGGTCAGCGTACAGAAGGCGAACCAGAGCAGAAGCAATGGCGTGCGCAAATTGACGCATTAACGCCAAAAGGGCTGGCCGCATGAAAAAACTGCTCGTCCTGATTGCACTCCTGCCTGCGGCGGCGCTGGCTACACCCGAGGAAAAAATAGTTTCTCTTGGCGGCGATGTCACTGAGATTGTGTATGCGCTGGGTGCACAGTCATCCCTCGTTGCACGAGACAGCACCAGCCAATGGCCTGAAGAAGCAACCGCATTACCTGATGTGGGTTATTTACGCCAACTCAACGCCGAAGGGATCCTTGCAACTCGCCCAACGCTGGTCCTTGCCAGCGCGCAGGCACAGCCGTCTCTGGTGCTTAAACAGGTCGGGCAAAGCAAAGTCCGTGTTGTCACGGTGCCTGCAAGTAACGAACTGAGCGTGATTGATGAGAAAGTTCAGGTAATTGCGCAGGCTACACATCGCGAGTCACAAGGCGAAGCGCTGCGTCAAACCTTGCGTCAGGAACTGGCGATGCTGCCATCATCGACACTCAATAAACGCGTACTGTTCATTCTCAATCACGGTGGGATGACCGCGATGGCCGCCGGGCAACAAACCGGAGCTGACACTGCCATCCGTGCCGCTGGTTTGCAAAACGCGATGCAGGGGTTCAACCGCTACCAGCCACTGTCGCAAGAAGGTGTAATCGCCAGCCAGCCAGATCTGGTGGTGATCTCGCAGGATGGCGTCAAGGCAATGGGCGGAGAAGCTAACCTGTGGTCGCTACCGGGACTTGCGCAAACACCGGCTGGTCGCAATAAACAGGTGTTACAGATTGACGATATGGCATTGCTGGGCTTCAGCGTCCGCACTCCGCAGGCAATCCAGCAACTTCGTACCAAAGCGGAGCAATTGCCCTGATGTCACGGCATATCACCTGCTCTCTGTGGATACTGGCTTTTACGCTGGCATTGACGACAGTTCTGGCTACCGGTTTTGGCGCGTTGCGTCTGCCGGTGAGTCTTTTCTGGCGCGATGGCGATGATGCCCTGCGTCAAATCTGGCTAACCATTCGACTTCCCCGCGTACTGCTGGCGCTAGTGATTGGCGGTTCGCTGGCTCTGGCGGGTTGTGTGATGCAGGGGCTATTTCGTAACCCACTTGCCGATCCAGGATTGCTGGGGATCAGCAGCGGTGCTGCCTGCGCCGTCGCATTGTGGGTGGTATTGCCGATCACGTTGCCCGCTCTGCTGATGCTGTATGCGCCAATGTTGGCGGCGTTTCTCGGTGCGCTCGCTGCAACGGTGGTGATTTTTATCCTCAGCCAACAACGTGACAGTTCGCTGTCGCGTCTGTTGCTGGTCGGTATTGCCATCAATGCACTTTGTGGATCCGCAGTGGGCGTTTTGTCGTGGGTCAGCAATGATGCCCAACTGCGCCAGCTATCGCTATGGGGAATGGGCAGCCTGGGCTCCGCGCAGTGGTCTACTCTGCTGGCGGTAGCATCGCTAATGCTGCCGACTGTACTGGTCATCTGGCGTTTGGCCCCGGCGCTGAACCTGCTGCAGTTGGGGGAAGAGGAAGCTCACTATCTCGGCGTCGATGTGCGCATGGTTCAGCGTATTTTGCTGCTCTGCAGCGCACTGTTAGTTGCCGCCGCAGTGGCGGTTAGCGGTGTGATTGGATTTATCGGACTGGTTATTCCGCATTTACTGCGTATGTGGCTCGGTCCGGATCATCGCGCCGTGATCCCCGGCTCTGTCCTGGCTGGCGCTTTTTTGCTGCTGATTGCTGATACCCTCGCCCGCACTGCCGTTGCGCCTGCTGAGATGCCGGTCGGTCTGTTAACCAGTATTCTCGGTGCGCCCTGGTTTCTGTGGCTTATTTTTCGTCAGAGAGGGCCGCATGGCTGAATATTTAACTGCCGAAGGGCTGAGCTATCACGTTGCTGGCCGAACGGTTATTCGCGACGTTTCGCTCAACCTCGCCAGGGGCGAACTGGTCGCGCTGATCGGGCCTAACGGCGCAGGAAAATCGACTTTGCTACGACTGTTGACCGGATTTCTTAAACCCGATGCCGGGCGTTGTTTACTGGACGGGAGAGTGCTTGGTGACTGGAGTACACAAGCGCTGTCGCGCCAGCGCGCGGTCATGCGTCAGCAAACACAGGTAGGATTCGACTGGCAGGTAGAAGCCGTTATTGCCATGGGGCGTGCCCCCTGGACCCAACAGCCCGAACCTGCACTTATCGCCCAGGTGATGGAAATGACCGGTTGTTTAACGCTGGCCGGTAGACACTACACCGCGCTATCTGGTGGTGAGCAGCAGCGCGTCCAGCTTGCGCGTGCACTGGCGCAGCTATGGCGTAACGGCGCGCCACGTGGCTGGTTATTCCTTGATGAACCCACTTCAGCATTGGATCTCTACCACCAACAGCATCTGCTGAGGCTGCTGAAGACACTGGCAATTCAGGGCGATCTGCATGTTTGTATCGTACTTCACGACCTCAACCTTGCAGCCCTGTGGGCTGACCGAATCGTGTTGCTCCATAACGGTAATATTGTTTCGCAGGGGGCACCAGACGCCGTATTGCAGGCCGATGATTTGATGCGCTGGTACGGCGCCCAAATTCATGTTGGCCAGCACCCGGCCAACGATTCTCCCCACGTTTTTCTCACACCTTAGCTTGAACAACTCACTTCCAGCCGTTTACCCCAGTCAGGTGGACGGCTGACATAATCATCATTACGATCGTCAAAGGGAGTACGTAGAGCAAGGTGTAATTGGTGCAACTCTGTGTAATCCCCCTTCTCTGCCAGGCTGATTGCCCTCTGCGCCAGCCAGTTACGTAAAACCAGTGCCGGGTTAGCCGCTTTCATCTGCGCCTGTCTGATATCGTCATCAACATTATCCTGTTGCAAACGCGACCGATAGCGTGCGAACCAGTCATCAAATGCGGCGCGATCGATAAACTCATCTCTCAGTAGAGATGATGCGCTGTGCTGCTCCGTCTGGCTTAGCATACGAAACGTTCGCGTATAGTCGCTTCCTTCACGCGCCATCAAACTAAACAGTTCGCTAAGCAGCTCGTTATCGTTTTTTTGCTCGCTAAAGAAGCCCAGTTTTTGCCGCATCCGTTGCCCGTAACGTGTGAGCAGCGCCAATTGATAGCTATCCAGCGCATCGTTTAGCGCATCGACCGGGATAAAAGGCGACAGGGTTTGTGCCAGACGCTGTAAATTCCACAGAGCTGCCGCCGGTTGATTGTCGAAACTGTATCGCCCCTGATGATCGGAGTGGTTACAGATGTAGTCAGGCACATAGTCATCCAGAAAACCAAACGGACCGTAATCCATCGTCAGCCCCAGAATCGACATGTTGTCGGTGTTCATCACCCCATGCGCGAATCCCACTGTTTGCCAGTCAGCGATCAACGTCGCGGTACGCGTGACGACGTCCTGAAACCACAGTTGATAACAGTCTGATTCATCCTGCCATTGCGACCAATAGTGGCGAATAGCAAAGTCTGCCAACTGGCGGACTTTTTCCGGTTCACGACGATAGTAAAAGTGTTCAAAATGACCAAAGCGCATATGGCTTTGTGCCACACGAATGAGCATCGCGCCCGCTTCCGTGGTTTCTCGCTGTACCGGCGTGTCACTGGTAACAATAGACAGCGCTCGTGTAGTCGGTATCCCAAGATAGTGCATCGCTTCGCTGGCCAGACTTTCCCGAATCGTAGAACGTAGCACTGCGCGTCCATCACCCATGCGGGAATATGGCGTCAACCCGGCGCCCTTGAGGTGCCAGTCAAGTATTGAACCATCTGCGAGCTGCTGTTCGCCGAGAAGGATCCCGCGTCCGTCGCCAAGTTGGCCGGCCCAAACACCAAACTGATGCCCGCTGTAAACCTGTGCTAAAGGCGACATGCCGGCAAAAAGCGACTCTCCCCCCCAAACGCCAGAGCCATCTGGAATATCAAACAAGTCTGCAGAAATGCCTAATTGTTCAGCCAGCACATCGTTATGCCAGATTACGCGCGCATTTCTCAAAGGGGTGGGTAAAAGTGCGGTATAGGTTGCTGGTAATTCATCACGCCAGCGGGTGGTAAAAGACAGGGTCATAGGGCCTCCTGTCACTAGTGTAGACTGTTAATGGTCTGTTAAACACCAGCAAAGAACAGGGTTATTCCTTCACCAGCGAGATTATCTTCGCGGGAGATACTGCAGGCCACAGTGCGCCCTGCATGGCGTTAAACCCGAGAGGCAATACTCGCGTCAGCATCTCCTGCGAATCAATCCCGCTAATAATGATTGATTCACAACTTGGGGATATTTGCGCCAGGATAGCTCGCATAAACGGCTCAAACGAAATATGCGCAATCCGTTGTTGCACAAAGTTTTTATCCAGCACAACTCGTTTAAAAAGACCATCAAAAATGGCCCGTGTTGATATGCCTCCGGCGCCAAAATTTGTCAGTATTAATGGAAAGCGCGTAGCTAATGCTGCCAGTGTTGGATTTTCTTTTCCGTTGTTTAACTCTGGATAACTTTCATTAATCGCCAGTTCAAGAAATGAAAATCGTTCAACACGTGATGCATATTCCGTATCTGATAATAAAGAATTAGCAACTGCCGGTGTTAAATTAATCCAGGCAGAAATTCCGCGCTGAATAAAAAAGTGTTGGCACGTTTCGATTAATTCAAGTTTTTCGGCAAATAAACGGCATTGTTCATCATCCGACAAACGAGGTAAGACCAGCTCAGTTGGCATGTGTACGACCCCATCCTGGCTGACAAAATTTGTGATGATATCGACGAACTCAAGGTCGCCATTTTCGCTTCTCGCAGGAAGAAAAGAGAACTCAGAATGATAAATATTATCCAGTGAAACAATCATTGTGCCAGCCCCGCAGCATGGGTGTTATCCGGCATCCTGTAGCAAAGGATGGAAAAATACGTCATTTCAGATGCAAATAGAGGCCCTTTCATTTTTCCCTTTTAGCCAGTAAATCGAATCCTTTTTTTTAGCTTATCCTGATTATAAACGAATATCCAGTTTTGTACTTTTTAATAACTCGCCATAAATCATATTTTTAGTAAAATACACTCTTGTTGCGCAAGGTTATTGCTGATTGGAAGTCATAAATGAAAGTTAGCTTTTAAATGATGATGGTGAGGCTACTCACTCGCCGGTAGCCTCATCATCCTTGAGATTAAATACGTCGTGCCTGCCAAAAGTTTTTACGCCAGTAGACATTATCAAGTGACGAACGCATCACCCCACGACTGGTTGACGCATGAATAAATTGATTATTGGTGTCATAAATACCGACATGCAGACCACTTTCTCCCGAGCCGGTTTTAAAGAAAACCAGATCGCCAGGCAGCAATTCATCTTTATCGATTTCCGTACCAATCTTCGATTGTGTGCGTGTATCGCGTGGCAGTTGTAAATCGAATTTGTCGCGCATCGTCATCAGTACAAATCCAGAGCAATCCACACCGCTGCGGCTCATGCCGCCATAACGATAGGGTGTTCCATGCCAGGTTTGTAGCTGGTCGTTAAGACCAGCGATGACGGCGATAGAATCCGACAATCGGGCATTTGGCGCAGGAGCGCGATGGCTGCTACACCCTGCTAAAAACAGTGCTGTGATGAAAATGAGCCAAAAACGCATTCAGGACGAATCCTCTGATTTTTATTTTTGTGCCAATTTAGCGTGGAAATTATGTGGTTTTCAAGAACCCATTTAACTTAAGTGGTTGATATGAGCATTCTGTGGCCTTCAATATCCAAACGACGGAAGTTTACGCCATAAGCCCGAGACAGGTTGGAAGGCGTCAGCACCACATCGCGAGAGCCGCTGGCCAGCAGCTTCCCTCGCTTGAGTAACCAGGCCTTATGCGCATGACGTAATGTATGATTAAGGTCATGGCTACTCATTACAATCGCTATCCCCTGCCGACAAAGCTGCCCCAATAGCCTGTCCAGCGCGTTTTGTTGCGCGACATCCAGGCTGTTCATCGGTTCATCTAACAGCAAAAGCTGACCATGCGGATTAGCCTGTGGGCAAATTTGCAGGATAACCGCTGCAAGACGCACGCGCTGCCATTCACCACCTGAAAGCTGGTTAACACCGCGTCCTAACTTATCTCCCAGTCCAAGCGCATCTGCTATCTCTTGTAACTGGTCAGTACGCGATTTGTCGGGCTGATGCAGCGTCAGAAAATGCCAGACCGGCATCGCAAACGGCGGGTTTTGTTGCTGCGCAAGATAAGCGCGGTATCGCGCCAGTTTTGCTGCGGGCCAGTCATCAAGCGCCATATCACCAAAGGTGATGGTTCCCTCTCCACTGGTTAAACCCGCCATACGCGCCAATAACGTGCTCTTACCTGCACCGTTTGGCCCCACTAAGTGCAGGATCTCCCCCGCTCTTACTTCACCGGATAGTGGGCCGAGCCGGGTCGATTCCGCCACATCCTGTAGCTGCATCAATAGAGACATTATTTTGCCAGCGCCGTCTTAATACTTTGCACAAGGACCGGATCATCAGGCTTCATATCCGGTGAAAAACGGTGCAGCACCTGTCCATCTCGCCCGACTAAAAACTTCTCAAAATTCCACAGGACATCGCCCGGGTGGAGCAGAGCGCGGCCTTTACTCACCATACGCGCCAAAAAACTGCTGTCAGCAGGTGCAGTAGCTGTCGGTATAGCGTCAATCAGCTTCTGATACAGCGGATGGCGCGCTTTGCCATTGACGTCGATCTTACTGAACATTGGGAAAGTAACGCCCCACGTGGTCGTGCACCAGGTCTTAATTTCTTCTTCGCTGCCAGGCTCCTGCCCAAGAAACTGATTGCAGGGAAAACCCAGTACGGTGAATCCCTGTTCATGCCAGGCTTTCTGGAGATTCTCCAGTTGCTCATACTGCGGCGTTAATCCACATTTCGAAGCAACATTGACAATTAATAACACTTTTCCGGCATACGCCTGCAATGTGATAACTTCCCCATCGATGGTCGTCACTTCTGTATTGAAAATAGTATTTTGCATAGCCTCTCCAGAACAACAGGTGGATAGTAAGCGTTCAATTTTCAGTTTTTAATCATAGACCGAACTGGGGCATTCTAGCGCCCGGACTTTAACAATAGCCAGATGAAAACAGGCGCCCCCATGGTGGCTGTCACTACGCCGATAGGCAGCTCGGCTGAAGCCAGCACCAAACGAGCAACAACATCCGCTAGCAGTAACGCTATCGCCCCTGCCAGCGCGCAGCCAGGCAGTAAAACACGGTGATCGGTCAGCCCACACAGTCGCAGAATATGAGGGATGACAAGCCCGATAAAACCAATCGCGCCGGCAAGCGCCACGCTGACACCCACCATCCAGCCTGTCGCGACCACCAGCAGGTTACGCCAGAACCATAAAGGCAGTCCCAGTTGTCGCGCAGAAGTCTCGCCCAGCGCCAGCATATTCATTGGCTGCGACTGACAGCAAATCCACAGCAAAACAGGGAGCAATGCAATCATCAGCCAGGTCTGTTGCCAGTCTACGCCGCCGAAGCCCCCCATCATCCAGTACATGAGCTGGCGCAGGTCAAAAGAGGTGGAAAAGTAGATAGCCCATGTCATCAGTGCACTACAGATAATACCCAGCGCCACGCCCGCAAGCAGCAGACGACTGGTGGACAGATGACGACGGGCAAAACGCAGAAGAATGAGCGTGATAATCAACGCCCCCGCAATCGCACATAAGCCCAATGCCCATCCAGGAAGCTGCCCCTGCCCCAGTAACACCGCAGCAATTAGCCCAACCCCTGCACCGTTAGACACACCCAGTAAGCCTGGCTCCGCGAGCGGGTTTTCAAATAGCGCCTGCATCACCGCGCCGGATAGCGCCAGCGCAGCACCTACCAGTAAAACAGCGAGCGTGCGAGGAAGTCGAATCTGCCAGACAAACAAATCGCCACGAGCGCTAAACCAATCGCCGGGAGCGATCCATTGTTCTCCTGCGCACAAGCTTAGAATTGTTGCCAGCAACATCAGTACTGACAGAGACAGTATCCAGCGCACATTTCGTCGCTGTTGTTGATGAGCGAAAGTCAGCATGTTTTCCATTCTGCTGAAAAAAGATGGGGATGATTCTACGGTGCCGATTCGGCAGTGGAAAGGAAAAAGGCCGCATAGCGGCCTTTTTAGTTATACGCGTCATCCTTTATGCCGCTTCTTTGGTAGCTACGTTCAGCCCCCCGATCACATAGCACGCTATGCTTCCGGGGTTTCCTCACCTGTCACCGCGATGCAGCACAAATAATCTAGCGTATAGTTAAATTACTCTTCTTTGGGCGTTGCGTTTTCGACCCGACTCTTTAACTTCTGCCCGGGTCTGAAGGTCACCACGCGCCGTGCTGTAATGGGAATATCTTCGCCCGTTTTCGGGTTACGGCCCGGACGTTGATTCTTATCACGCAGATCGAAGTTACCAAAACCAGAGAGTTTTACCTGCTCACCATTTTCCAGAGCACGACGGATCTCTTCGAAAAACAGCTCGACCAGTTCTTTGGCATCCCGCTTGCTAAGCCCAAGCTTATCAAACAGATATTCTGACATTTCAGCTTTTGTAAGCGCCATAGGTTCAATCCCTCAATGATGCCTGGAATCGCTCTTTTAATGCCTCTACACATTTGGCAACGGTAGCGGCAATCTCCTCTTCTTCAAGTGTACGGCTGGTATCCTGAAGGATCAGGCTGATAGCGAGGCTCTTATAACCCTCCGCAACACCCTTACCGCGGTACACGTCAAACAAGTTTACGCCAACTACCTGATTTACGCCAACTTTCTTACATTCGGATAAAATATCCGCAGCGGGAACGTTTTCTGCCACAACGACTGCGATGTCACGGCGGTTCGCCGGGAAGCGAGAAATTTCACGCGCTTGAGGCACCACGCGGTCTGCGAGCTTATTCCACTCCAGTTCAAACACCAGAGTGCGACCGTTCAGATCCAGTTTACGTTCCAGCTCAGGATGAACAACCCCAATGAAACCAATACGTTCACCTTTCAGATAAATCGCCGCAGACTGACCCGGATGCAGCGCTGGATTGGCTTCAGCTTTAAACTGAATGTCACCCAACTTGCCGGTCAGGTCGAGAACCGCTTCCAGATCACCTTTTAGATCATAGAAATCAACGGTCTCTTTTGCCAGGTTCCAGTGTTCATCATAGCGGTTACCGCAGATAACGCCTGCCAGCATCAGATCCTGACGGATCCCCAGGTTAGCTTGTGTATCGGGAACAAAACGTAAACCCGTTTCGAAAATACGTACGCGGTTCTGCTGGCGATTCTGGTTATAAACTACCGTTGACAGCAGCCCCGTCCACAGCGACAGACGCATTGCCGACATATCAATAGAGATTGGGCTTGGCAGCAGTAGTGCTTCTTCGCCTGGGTGCAGCAGTGACTGGATTTTCGGATCAACAAAGCTATAGGTGATAACTTCCTGGTAGCCTTTGTCATTCAACATGGTTTTAACACGTTTCAGGGATAAATCCGCTTCGCGGTGTGTACCCATGACCAGACCCGCCTGAATTGGCATATTCGGGATATTGTCATAACCGTATACGCGAGCAATTTCTTCGACCAGGTCTTCTTCGATTGAAATATCGAAACGCCAGCTCGGCGCTACCGCTTTCCACTCATCCTGACCCTCTGTCACTTCACAGCCCAGACGACGCAGAATATCGCTCACCTGCTCATCAGCAATATGGTGTCCGATCAGACGATCCAGTTTGCTACGACGCAGAGTAATGGTTGCACGCTCTGGCAGAGTGGATTCGTTTGTAACATCGATAACCGGACCAGCTTCCCCACCGCAAATATCAATCAGCAGGCGCGTAGCACGCTCCATCGCTTTGTACTGCAGTGCCGGATCAACACCACGCTCATAGCGGTGAGAGGCATCGGTGTGCAGACCGTGACGACGTGCTCGACCGGTAATTGACAGCGGGCTGAAAAACGCACATTCCAGCAGAACGTTTTGCGTTTCGTCATTCACGCCAGAGTGTTCACCACCAAAAATACCACCCATTGCCAGCGCTTTATTGTGGTCAGCGATGACCAGCGTATCCGCATTCAGTTTCGCTTCGGAGCCGTCCAGCAATACCAGGGTTTCCCCCTCTTTTGCCATACGCACAACAATTCCGCCCTCGATGCGATCTTTGTCGAATGCGTGCATCGGCTGACCCAGTTCAAGCAGCACATAGTTGGTTACATCAACCACGGCATCAATGGAACGGATCCCGCAACGGCGCAGTTTCTCTTTCATCCACAACGGCGTTGGCGCTTTAACGTTAATGCCTTTTACCACACGGCCAAGATAGCGTGGGCACGCTTCAACAGCTTCGACGGTAATTGGCAGTGTGTCGTTAATGGTTGCAGCAACCGGCGCGATTTCTGGCTCTACCAGAGGAGCTTTGTTCAGTACAGCGACATCACGCGCCACACCGATGATGCCTAAGCAGTCTGCACGGTTCGGCGTTACGCTAATTTCGATAGTGTTATCATCAAGCTTCAGGTATTCACGGATATCAGTACCAATCGGTGCATCCGCAGGCAGCTCGATAATACCGTTATGATCGTCAGAAATACCCAGCTCAGAGAAAGAGCACAACATCCCTTCTGACGGTTCACCACGCAGCTTCGCGGCTTTGATTTTGAAATCACCCGGCAAAACGGCGCCAATAGTAGCCACCGCGACTTTCAGCCCCTGGCGGCAGTTAGGTGCGCCACAGACGATATCAAGCAGACGCTCACCGCCTACATTCACCTTTGTGACGCGCAGTTTATCTGCGTTAGGGTGCTGACCGCACTCAACTACTTCACCAACGACAACGCCGTTAAATTCACCAGCGACGGCGTCAACGCCATCGACTTCCAGACCAGCCATAGTGATTTGGTTTGACAACGCATCGCTATCAATCGCCGGGTTAACCCATTCGCGTAACCACAGTTCACTGAATTTCATTGTTTTATCCTGCCTTTATTTAAACTGTTTGAGGAAACGCAGATCGTTTTCAAAGAAAGAACGCAGATCGGTTACGCCGTAACGCAGCATGGTCAGACGTTCCATACCCATGCCAAATGCAAAACCAGAGTAAATCTCCGGATCAATGCCCACATTACGCAGCACATTCGGGTGGACCATACCGCAACCCAGCACTTCCAGCCATTTGCCGTTTTTACCCATTACATCGACTTCCGCAGAAGGCTCCGTGAACGGGAAGTAGGACGGACGGAAACGAACCTGAAGATCCTCTTCAAAGAAGTTACGCAGGAAATCGTGCAGCGTACCTTTCAGGTTGGTGAAGTTAATATTGGTATCAACAATCAGCCCTTCCATCTGATGGAACATTGGCGTGTGCGTCTGATCGTAGTCGTTACGATACACTCGGCCCGGGGCGATAATACGGATTGGTGGCTGTTTTTCTTTCATGGTACGGATCTGCACGCCAGAGGTCTGGGTACGCAGCAGACGCGTGGCGTCAAACCAGAAAGTGTCGTGATCAGCGCGCGCCGGGTGATGGCCAGGAATATTCAGGGCATCGAAGTTATGATAGTCGTCTTCGATTTCCGGCCCCGTCGCCACGGTAAAGCCCAGCTCACCGAAGAAACTTTCAATACGATCAATAGTACGCGTTACCGGGTGCAGCCCGCCGTTTTCGATACGACGCCCTGGAAGGGAGATATCGATGGTTTCTTCAGCCAGACGTGCATTCAGCGCTGCATTTTCTAAATCAGCTTTACGCGCGTTTAGCGCCTGCTGTACTTGTTCTTTTGCTTCGTTGATAACCGCACCTGCTGCCGGACGCTCTTCTGGCGGCAGTTCGCGCAGGGTAGTCATTTGAAGGGTCAGATGCCCTTTCTTGCCCAAATATTCGACGCGGACATTGTCTAACGCGGCAACATCTGAAGCCTGGTTTATGGCGGCCGTTGCACTGGCAACCAGCTCTGCGAGATGTGACATGGTTTTCCTCGTTATGTGGCGATATTCATTAGTCGCACGTATATACACAAAATCATTCAACTTGCATCAAGGCTGCAAGAGAGCAAATCCTCAGAAGCGTACATAGGTACGTGACTGAGGTAAACGAATGCAGCCAACGCAAAGGCAGCATGAAGGATGACGTGTATAAAAAAAGCCTCCACCAGGGAGGCTTTTAGGCGCTGTTTTCCGTTTCTTCTTTCACGCGCTAGCCTCCTGGAATCAGGTGCTAAAGTAAAAAAAGAAGCGGAAAATAGCAGCATTCATGCTTGCGTTACCTTGTGTGGTAAAAACCGTACAACCTTTATTGAAAAGGCTTACGGGTAAATTGTCAACCAATTGATTGGATTACAAATAAAAGAGAGGGAGCCAGGCTCCCTCTTTTCACCGGCTTATGCCAGAGCTGCTTTCGCTTTTTCGACCAGAGCGGAGAACGCTACTTTGTCGAATACTGCGATGTCAGCCAGGATCTTACGGTCGATTTCAACAGAGGCTTTTTTCAGGCCGTTGATGAATTTGCTGTAAGAAATACCGTTCTGACGTGCTGCTGCGTTGATACGCGCAATCCACAGTTGACGGAACTGACGCTTTTTCTGACGACGGTCACGATAAGCGTACTGACCAGCTTTGATAACAGCCTGGAAGGCAACGCGGTATACGCGAGAACGCGCACCGTAGTAGCCTTTAGCTTGTTTCAAAATTTTCTTGTGACGTGCACGGGCAACTACACCACGTTTTACGCGAGCCATATGTGCTCTCCTGTATCTATATTCTTAGTAAAAAAATTAATTAAACGTTAACGGCTTATGCGTACGGCAGGCACGCGATAACCAGACCCAGATCGCCTTTAGAAACGAGGCCTTTTGGACGCAGGTGACGTTTACGCTTAGTAGATTTTTTGGTCAGAATATGACGCAGGTTTGCGTGCTTACGCTTAAATCCACCACCACCGGTTTTTTTGAAGCGCTTAGCAGCACCGCGTACGGTCTTAATTTTCGGCATTTTAATAACTTCCACTTCGCATTGTTAATAAACGAAACGTAGGCGAACAACGGCTGTGGAACCCGTAGGCTCCACAGACATTGCTACTTGAAGGCCTTACTGTTTCTTCTTAGGAGCGAGCACCATGATCATCTGGCGGCCTTCGATCTTCGTAGGGAAGGATTCGACTACTGCCAGTTCACTCAGATCGTCACGGACGCGCGTCAGCACTTCCATACCGATCTGTTGGTGGGCCATCTCACGACCGCGGAAACGCAGCGTGATCTTAGCCTTATCGCCATCTTCCAGAAAGCGTACCAGGCTGCGGAGTTTTACCTGGTAATCGCCATCGTCGGTGCCAGGACGGAATTTAATTTCCTTAACCTGGATAACTTTTTGCTTTTTCTTCTGTTCCTTAGAAGACTTACTCTTTTCATAAAGGAACTTGCCGTAGTCCATAATACGACAAACTGGCGGTTCGGCGTTAGGGCTGATTTCAACTAAATCTACTCCAGCTTCTTCAGCTTTTTCGATAGCTTCTCTCAGACTCACAATACCCAAAGCTTCGCCTTCCAGACCTGTTAAGCGAACTTCCAGGGCGCGAATCTCGCCATTGATACGATTCGGACGTGCCGTTTGAACT
Source organism: Citrobacter sp. Marseille-Q3906 (assembly GCF_916618775.1). NCBI lineage: Bacteria > Pseudomonadati > Pseudomonadota > Gammaproteobacteria > Enterobacterales > Enterobacteriaceae > Citrobacter > Citrobacter sp. Marseille-Q3906. Next base: position 1,175,335 of record NZ_CAKAKA010000002.1, on the reverse strand, counting down.
CGTTTTCCGCCTTTAATACCTTATTCCTCCAGTTGTTGAAGACTGCGGCTGCGAATCTCTTGTTGCAGCTTCTCGATAACTTCATTTACGTCCAGGCTGCCCAAGTCTTTGCCACGACGGGTACGCACGGCAACTTTGCCGGCTTCTACCTCTTTGTCGCCACAGACCAACATGTAAGGGACACGACGTAAAGTGTGCTCGCGGATTTTAAAGCCTATCTTCTCATTTCTCAAGTCTGCTTTTACACGAATACCCGCATTTTGTAGTTTCTGCGTTAATTCGTTAACGTATTCAGACTGCGAATCGGTAATGTTCATGACCACAACCTGAACTGGCGCAAGCCAGGTCGGGAAGAAGCCAGCGAACTCTTCAGTCAGGATACCGATAAAACGTTCCATCGACCCAAGAATTGCGCGGTGAATCATAACCGGCACCTGACGCTCGTTGTTTTCGCCAACATAAGAGGCGCTCAGACGGGACGGCAGGGAGAAGTCCAGCTGTACAGTACCGCACTGCCATGCACGATCGAGGCAGTCATACAGGGTAAATTCAATTTTCGGACCGTAGAATGCGCCCTCACCCAGTTGATATTCAAACGGGATGTTGTTTTCTTCCAGCGCAACGGCTAAGTCCGCTTCAGCACGGTCCCACATTTCATCGCTACCGATACGTTTTTCGGGGCGAGTGGACAGTTTGACGACGATTTTCTCGAAGCCAAAAGTGCTATACATATCGTAGACCATACGGATGCAGGCGTTAACTTCATCACGGATCTGCTCTTCAGTACAGAAGATGTGTGCATCATCCTGCGTGAAACCACGTACACGCATCAGACCGTGCAGCGCACCAGATGGTTCGTTACGGTGGCAGCTACCAAACTCAGCCATACGCAGCGGCAGGTCACGATAGGATTTCAGACCTTGATTGAAGATCTGTACATGACCTGGGCAGTTCATTGGCTTGATGCAGTATTCACGGTTCTCAGAAGAGGTAGTGAACATCGCATCTTTGTAGTTGTCCCAGTGTCCTGTTTTTTCCCACAGTACACGGTCCATCATAAACGGACCTTTAACTTCCTGATACTGGTATTCTTTCAGTTTCGAACGAACAAAGACTTCCAGTTCACGGAAAATAGTCCAACCATCGTTATGCCAGAACACCATACCCGGTGCTTCTTCCTGCATATGATACAGGTCAAGCTGCTTACCAATTTTACGGTGGTCGCGTTTGGCCGCTTCTTCCAGACGTTGCAGGTAGGCGCTCAGGGCTTTTTTATCTGCCCATGCAGTACCATAAATACGCTGCAGCATCTTGTTGTTGCTATCACCGCGCCAGTACGCCCCAGCGGTCTTCATCAGTTTAAAGTGATGGCAGAAACGCATATTTGGCACGTGCGGGCCACGGCACATATCGACATATTCTTCATGATGGTACAAGCCTGGCTTGTCATCATGGGCGATGTTTTCATCAAGAATAGAGACTTTGTAGGTCTCGCCACGCTTCACGAACGTTTCACGCGCTTCGTACCAGCTGACTTTCTTCTTAATGACATCGTAGTTCTTCTCAGCGAGCTCGTGCATCCGCTTTTCGAGCGCGTCGACGTCTTCCTGAGTTAACGTACGGTCAAGATCGATATCGTAGTAAAAACCGTTGTCAACAACCGGTCCGATCGCCATTTTGGTGTGCGGCCAGAGTTGTTTGATCGCGTGCCCTAACAGGTGCGCACAGGAGTGACGAATGATCTCCAGACCTTCTTCATCCTTAGCGGTGATGATAGAGAGCTTCGCATCATGTTCAATCAGATCGGAAGCATCAACCAGTTCACCATTTACACGGCCTGCGATGGTGGCTTTCGCCAGACCTGGACCGATGTCCAGCGCAACATCCATGGGGCTTACAGCGTGGTCGTAATGGCGTTGGCTGCCATCAGGAAGAGTAATAACAGGCATGTTATATCCTTATTTGCAGTGGTGACCCACACGTAAGATCACATACAAAGTTTCAATATTTAAAATTACCAAAAAGGTGTGGGCTGATTCCCGCTTCACTCTGCGAAATATGTCACGTATCACCGGACTGGCAACAACGTAACCTACACCCGCTTTTTGATAACACCGTCTGACAGTGTACACGGCATTGCGAGTCGTTCAAAGCAGCAATCAACGCGCCATCTATGATTTAAATCAATTCACTGACGACCTGCGGCCTTTGTTACACTGTGTAGTAATAGTCTGATCTGAGCAGGAAAAGAACCATGCCAACAAATCGCTCTGCAAAAAAACACTGGAAAATGGTTGTGGTATTGCTCGTAATTTGTGCGGCAATGTTGATGTTACGCTGGGCGGCAATAATTTGGGGCTAGTTTGAAAAACGTTACTGACATTCGCCAGGCGTTTTCATTTTTTTATAAGTTAAAGTAGAAAGTATATTTAAAGAGTCATTACGCTCAATAATAAAAAGAAAAGCCAGGTCATTTAATTGACCTGGCCTATTACTACATATGATAGCCGAGAGAAACAGTTGTACGACGATCGGTATGTTCCGGCGCTGTTGCCGGCGGTTCAGAGTTCCAGGTAACGTTATAAGCCACCTTCAACCCGAAGTGTTCATTGATAGCAACATTTAAGGCTGATTCAGAGTTGAGCGTTGTATCATCAGCACCAAACACCGATACACCCTGAGTAAACTTGGTGTTGTCCGTCATCTGCCACGCATAGGCGCCAGACGCATAACCCAACGGCTGAGTTTCAGTCTTACCATCAGTGTGCTCGTCATAGCGTACGCCAGGACCAAATTCAAAACGGAAGCTGTGCACCGGTCCACTGAGGAACTGACGACCATAACCTGCGGTCAGCACGTCACGCTCATGATAGCCGTTATAACGGTCTGTCAGCCAGCTCGCCTGCCCAAACAAGTAATCATAGTCGGTCATGTTGAAACGGCTACGACCGCCCGCGGCATATTTCTCCGAAGATCGCTCATCATTCGAGGAGGTATTGCTGGCATTTCCCCACAGAGACCACGCCGTGGTTTCACCGTACCAGGTCATGGTGGTATCTGCAGTTAAAGAAGAACTTTTTGTGTTGCCTGACTGGGCGAGGTATCCCGCGTTCAGGTTACCTTCAAAAGGTTTTTTCGCGCTGGAAGGGTCATCCATGACAGTAAAAACGGAATCATCGGCGGCGGCATGCATTGACGCAAACACGCACCCCGTCAGCACGAATGCTGCGGGTACTGTCTTCAAAAGCTTCATTTATAAAGAGTCCGTACAACAAAAAAAGAGACCATTACGGTCTCGGAAACTTTCATATGGATCAATGACAAAAGACCCAGGAAAGGTAACAAATTATAAAAAGACTCGAATAACATAGCAATATATTCTTATTTCATTTTTTGAATAAGAGCGTTCTTAAACCATAATTTTATTTATATATAAATAGAGGGATAATTTTAAATAAAGATGCGATAAATCATGTTGTTAATTGCTTCACTTTCGTGACGTTAAGTGCCAGACTGAGGTCAGCCTAACAGGAGGTAAAGATGGTACGTATCTATACGTTAACACTCGCGCCCTCTCTCGATAGCGCAACAATCACCCCACAAATCTACCCCGAAGGTAAACTTCGCTGCACCTCACCAGTTTTTGAACCTGGTGGTGGCGGCATCAATGTGGCTCGCGCCATCGCGCATCTTGGCGGTAGCGCAACAGCGATTTTCCCGGCAGGCGGCGCCACTGGTGAACACCTGGTGTCGTTACTCGCTGATGAAAATGTTCCAGTATCGACGATAGAAGCCAAAGACTGGACCCGACAAAATCTTCATGTCCATGTGGAGTCCAGCGGCGAACAATATCGTTTTGTTATGCCCGGCGCTGCGCTCACTGATGACGAATTTCACCAGCTTCAGGATCAGGTACTGGAAATTGAATCAGGTGCGCTACTGGTCATTAGCGGTAGCCTGCCCCCCGGTGTAAAACTTGAGAAATTAACCCGACTGGTCACCACGGCACAAAAGCAGGGTATCCGTTGCATCATTGATAGCTCCGGTGACGCACTAACAGCGGCGTTAGCTATTGGCAATATCGAACTGGTCAAACCCAATCTTAAAGAACTGAGCGCCCTGGTTAATCGTGAACTCACGCAGCCTGATGATGTCCGTAAAGCCGCACAGGAAATAGTGCAAAGTGGTAAAGCCCATCGCGTAGTGGTCTCTCTTGGCCCACAAGGGGCATTAGGCGTTGATCGTGAAACCTGCGTTCAGGTGGTTCCGCCTCCGGTGAAAAGTCAAAGTACCGTTGGCGCGGGCGACAGTATGGTCGGCGCCATGACGCTTAAACTGGCTGAAAACGCGCCATTTGAGGATATTGTTCGTTTTGGCGTAGCTGCAGGCAGCGCAGCGACGCTAAATCAGGGCACACGACTGTGCTCTTTAAACGATGCGCAAAAAATATATTCGTATCTTTCTCAATGATAGCCCTCTCCCCCTTATAGAAAATAAGGGGGATTTACCCACAAAGCTGTCAGCATACGTGTTATACGTCTATGATAAAAAATCACGTGATTACAAAGAAGTGAATCACGTGAAGCCGAAAGTCGCCCTATCTCAGGGAGGTGTGGAAGAACGACAAACATTAAGTGCCTTTCCAGTAATGACGCGTTCAGGGTGTGCGTCAGTTCGTGTTTTTTTTCCGCATTATTGCGCTAACCTTATGATCTGGCAGACAACATGGGGAGAGACATCATGTGGCAGGCAATCAGTCGTCTTTTAAGCGAGCAATTAGGTGAAGGCGAAATCGAGCTGCGTAATGAACTGCCTGGCGGAGAGATCCACGCCGCATGGCATTTACGCTATGCGGGGCGCGATTTTTTCGTCAAATGCGATGAAAGGGAGCTGTTATCCGGCTTTACGGCGGAAGCCGATCAACTGGAACTGCTCTCCCGGAGTAATACTGTTTCAGTTCCAAAAGTCTGGGCGGTAGGTGCAGACAGGGACTACAGTTTTCTGGTGATGGATTTCCTTCCTCCGCGCCCACTTGATGCTCACAACGCCTTTATTCTGGGACAACAGCTGGCACATCTGCATGAATGGAGCGATCAACCGCAGTTCGGTCTCGACTTCGATAATGCACTCTCCACCACTCCGCAACCCAATACCTGGCAACGTCGCTGGTCAACCTTTTTTGCAGAACAACGTATTGGCTGGCAACTGGAACTGGCCGCTGAAAAAGGCATTGCGTTTGGTAGCATTGACGCAATTGTAGAACATGTTCAACAGCGACTCTCCTCACATCAGCCGCAGCCCTCACTGCTACAGGGCGATCTTTGGTCAGGAACCTGTGCTCTCGGCCCCAACGGCCCTTACATTTTTGATCCCGCCTGTTATTGGGGGGACAGAGAATGCGATCTGGCGATGCTGCCGTTACATACCGATCAACCGCCGCAGATTTATGATGGCTATCAGTCTGTCTCGCCTTTGCCGCTGGATTTTCTGGATCGTCAGCCCATCTACCAGCTGTACACGCTGCTCAACCGGGCGATTTTGTTCGGTGGTCAGCATCTTGTAGTCGCGCAGAAAGCGATGGAACGGTTACTGGCTGCTTAAAACAATTGCCTGTTGGCACTCTGCTTATCAGGCCTACAGTCCCACGCCAGAACTGTAGGCCTGATAAGACATTACTTACAAAAAGCCCAGTAACGAAAAGAAGAAATAGCCGATTACGATGACAATCACCGGCAAAATATAGAGCGGGAAGATTTGTAGAAAGATCGTATGGTGCGGTACGACAATACGCGATTCAATTTGCTCACGTGACAGCCCCTCACTTCCTTTAGCCTGTTCCAGAATCAGTTGGTCTTCAACGCCTTCGCGCAGAAATCGCGCCTGGCGGCTCATCCTGGCACCAGAATCCTGCAACGCCAGACCGATAAAGATAAGAATAAAAATCAGCCAGAAAACGAGGTTCAGGCCGCTTTGAAAATCTGGCGTCGGCGAGTTATACCAAAACACATTAAGAAATGGTGTATTCACCCGCATCATGTCAATCATAACGTGAGCAAAATCGAGCATTACGGCGTTAATGCCTTCCTGTTTTTCACTGTGCGCATACATAAACTTCAGTACTGAAACCAGCGTTGAAATCAGCGCCGGGATAAAGATTATCCACCCCACCAGCCTTTTCAAGACAGCAATGCGTCCAGCTTGTTGATACGTCATGAGTTCCCCTTGATTAAGACGTGTCATTTTGGCCTAAGTTTACCCGTTGATAACTGTTTTCGCCTGATCTTTAAAGGCGATATAATAAAGGATTAGCCATAATGAACGCTTAGAGCGAGTTCAGTTACGCTCTTAATCCCGCTGTTTAATTCTCAAAGGAGAGGTTGTGATGTCAACCCCGCGTCAAATTCTTGCTGCAATTTTCGATATGGATGGATTACTGGTCGATTCAGAGCCACTCTGGGATCAGGCCGAACTGGATGTCATCGCAAGTTTAGGCGTAGATATCACTCGCCGCCATGAGCTTCCGGATACACTGGGATTGCGTATCGACATGGTTGTTGATCTCTGGTTTGCCCAGCAACCATGGAACGGCCCCTCACGCCAGGAAGTCACGGATCGTATCATCACCCGGGCTATTTCGCTGGTTGAAGAGACCCGGCCTCTGTTACCCGGCGTACGTGAAGCTGTCGCGCTGTGTAAATCCCAGGGGCTGCTGGTTGGGCTTGCGTCTGCCTCACCGCTGCACATGCTGGAAAAAGTGCTGGCAATGTTTGATCTCCGCGACAGCTTCGATGCGCTGGCCTCTGCTGAAAAACTGCCCTACAGCAAACCGCATCCCCAGGTTTACCTCGACTGCGCAGCCAAGCTGGGCGTTGATCCATTATCTTGTGTGGCACTGGAAGACTCCGTAAACGGCATGATCGCCTCCAGAGCGGCACGAATGCGCTCCATTGTCGTACCGGCGCATGAGAATCAGGACGATCCGCGATTTGTTCTTGCCGACGTCAAACTGACATCACTGACCGAACTTACCGCCGTGCATCTGCACGAGTAATCATCCAACGGGCAATGGCAGCATTGCCCGCAGATTGTCGATCGTGTTCCAGCGCACGCTGAGAGCATAATTGTGACAAAGGGTTACAACGTCACCTCTTCCGCCTACTGTATAAAACCCCTATACTGTATGAATTGACAGTTTATTGGGTTTTATCATGACGGCGGAAGGCCACCTTCTTTTTTCTATAGCCTGTGCGGTATTTGCCAAAAATGCCGAGCTGACGCCCGTTCTCGCTCAGGGTGACTGGTGGCATATTGTTCCTTCAGCAATTTTGACGTGCCTGCTGCCCGATATTGATCATCCTAAATCTCTGCTTGGTCAGCGTCTGAAATGGATATCAAAACCAATTGCTCGGGCGTTTGGCCACCGTGGATTTACACACAGCCTGCTGGCGGTCTTTGCCCTGTTGACAACATTTTACCTGAAAGTACCCGATACCTGGATAATCCCGGCTGATGCGTTACAAGGGATGGTACTTGGTTATCTCAGCCACATTGTGGCGGATATGTTGACGCCCGCCGGTGTTCCCCTGCTCTGGCCTTGCCGTTGGCGCTTTCGCTTGCCGATCCTCGTGCCGCAAAAAGGTAATCAACTGGAGCGTTTTTTATGCATGGCGCTGTTCGCATGGTCTATCTGGATGCCACAAACAATGCCAGAGAATAGTGCCGTACGTTGGTCATCGCAGATGATTAACACGCTGCAAATGCAATTTAATCGGTTTATAAAACACCAGGCTGATTAATAATTCAGCCAAAATGTCATTTCGGAATAAACAATTCCATTTGAATATAAGAGGCACATCACAGATTCTGCTAATCTTGCGCCAACAGAATCACTGTAGCACGGTGATATATATAAAAAGATCAGGAGAACGGGGATGAACTTTCCATTAATCGCGAACATTATCGTGTTCGCCATACTGCTGTTACTGCTGGCGCAAACCCGTCACAAACAGTGGAGTCTGGCCAAAAAAGTACTGGTTGGTCTTGTCATGGGCGTGGTTTTTGGCCTTGCCCTGCACACCATCTACGGCTCTGACAGCCAGGTGCTGAAAGATTCCGTACAATGGTTCAACATTGTCGGCAATGGCTATGTCCAACTACTGCAAATGATTGTTATGCCGCTGGTGTTTGCCTCTATCCTTAGCGCCGTTGCACGTCTGCATAACGCTTCCCAACTGGGTAAAATTAGCTTCCTGACTATCGGAACGTTATTGTTTACCACGCTGATAGCTGCTCTGGTAGGGGTGCTGGTCACCAACCTGTTCGGCCTGACGGCAGAAGGTCTGGTGCAGGGCGGTGCTGAAACCGCACGTCTGAACGCCATTGAAACCAATTATGCTGGCAAAGTCGCTGACCTCAGCGTTCCGCAACTGGTGCTGTCGTTCATCCCGAAAAACCCGTTTGCTGATCTGACCGGTGCTAACCCGACCTCGATTATCAGCGTGGTTATTTTCGCGGCATTCCTCGGTGTTGCAGCGCTTAAACTGCTGAAAGATGATGCCCCGAAAGGCGAACGTGTATTAACCGCTATCGATACCCTGCAAAGCTGGGTGATGAAACTGGTTCGTCTGGTTATGCAACTGACGCCGTACGGTGTGCTGGCGCTGATGACTAAAGTCGTTGCGGGTTCAAACCTGCAGGACATCATTAAGCTCGGTAGCTTTGTCGTGGCCTCTTATCTCGGCCTGGGTATTATGTTCGTGGTTCACGGTATCCTGCTGGGCATTAACGGTGTTAGCCCACTGAAATATTTCCGTAAAGTCTGGCCTGTACTGACTTTCGCATTCACCAGCCGTTCCAGCGCCGCGTCTATTCCGCTGAACGTTGAAGCACAAACTCGTCGTCTGGGTGTACCGGAGTCCATTGCCAGCTTTGCGGCTTCTTTTGGCGCAACGATTGGGCAAAACGGTTGTGCCGGCCTGTATCCTGCCATGCTGGCCGTGATGGTTGCACCGACTGTCGGTATTAATCCGCTGGATCCAATGTGGATTGCGACGCTGGTAGGTATCGTCACCGTCAGCTCCGCAGGTGTGGCTGGTGTGGGCGGTGGCGCAACCTTTGCCGCGCTGATAGTGCTGCCTGCGATGGGCCTGCCGGTGACACTGGTCGCTCTGCTGATCTCCGTTGAACCACTGATCGATATGGGCCGTACCGCGTTGAACGTCAGCGGTTCCATGACCGCCGGTACGCTCACCAGCCAATGGCTGAAGCAAACCGATAAAACGATTCTGGATAACGACGATAATGCCGAACTGGCACACCGCTAACCCTGATTCCTGAAATGTAAAAAACCGCCGGAGAGTAATGCTCCGGCGGTTTTTTTATGTCCGGTTAATCGATCAGTTCATTTTCCTGGCGAACCTGGTTCGCCCAGCGTTGTGCCGACTCCGGCACTGTAAACGCAGGCGACCGTTGAAACGCCTCCCCCATTAAGACAAAAGCGACATATTTCCCGCGCAGTATCCATACGTCACGAAACGCATCCATTTTGATCGCATGTTCAGGTGGTGCAGGCTCCACACGCGGAACATAGCTGATAACCGGACGATTTTGTTGGCGAAGAGGTTTCATAATCAGTTGCTTCACTAAAGACAAATTCTAAAAAACTGAAAAGCGCTATCTTAGCTGATTTTCTTATCGGGCGTTGTAAAAACAGTTTGCTCGCTAAAATAATGGCAAATCGAGGACTACGGGCAGGCTGCTGAGGCTGGAATGATAGACAAAAAAAGTGCGGCGCATCTCAGCGCCGCAAACTCAGGAATTACACGTTCAGAAAACTGCCAAGACGATAACCGCGCTCCGCAATAGCATATTTCAATGACGAAGACGTCAGCACATCGAGTTCAGTTAAACGGGGGTAACAATAGGCGCTTTGCCGAATAATATTATCGATAAAGGCCGGATGACACATCACTTCCAGCGAAGACTCCCCTCTTTCAGCAGATGCATCCAGAGCCTGTAAAAACAGCGCCTCAGAGATAGTTTCGCCATAAAACTCGCTGCTGAACCCCTGGGTGGTACGCAACGTTACCGGGATGTCAGACGCCTGAATCACCGTCTGGCGATCAATACGCAGCGCAATGCCCCGTTGCGCAGCGAAATTAGCTACGATTGGGAAGATCTGCGGGAACATATGCACATGGTGGTGACTATCCAGATGCGTCGGCTCCCGCCCAAACAGGTTAATAAAACGCTGATACTGAGCGGTCAGCTCTTGTGAAATTTCATCCAGCGGCAAAGTATCTTCCTCAGCCATCTGCCAGATCCATTTCCCCAAAAGCCCGTCACGAGTCAACCCCGGCATAAGCGTCAACGGTTTTCCCAGCGTCAGAACAAAGTGCATTCCCACAGCCAGTTCGGGTAAATCGCGGCTGAGCTGCTCCGCGTGGTTAATCGCTTCGCCATTGACCAGCGCCGTTGTCGAGGTCACAACACCATTGCGACAGGCTTCCACAATGCCGTAGTTTTGTCCTTTACTCAGGCCAAAATCATCAGCATTAACAATCAGTACGCGTTCCATAGCCAACCTCGATTAATGTTGTTCGCTTTTGAGTTTCTCGATACAACCGGCAAAGTTAGGCAGCCATTTCTCGTGTGCGAGAATTAATTCCCGAGCCAGAATCTCGGCATCATGGTCAGAATGTACTAATGGACTAAGGTTTAGCGCCAACAGCACATCATTAATCTCACCACTCAGCGCCGCCTGACTCGCCGCCACTTCAAAGCCTTTAATGGTATAGATAAGGCCGAGGACTTTCTCGTCAAAATGGGTAATTCTCGGGTGCGGTGTCGCACCGTTACGTCCCAACGTACAGGTCATTTCAACCGCCCAGTCTGCGGGAATATTATCGACATGGCCATGATGAGGGATGTTGACATAGTGCTCGGTCTGTTTGTCGTTGTAGATGGCGTTAATCACTTCGCAAGCCGCATCGGAGTAATAGGCCCCACCGCGCTGCTCAAGCTCCTTCGGCTTAACATTCAGCTCAGGGTTTTTGTAGAGTTCAAACAGCTGTTTCTCAACTTTCTGCACCACCTGAGCACGTGCACCGCCCTTATAGTATTCACCCATTTCAATCGCCAGCATCTCTTTTGGCTTGAAGTAATACAGCAAGTAAGAGCAAGGTAAGAGTTTCAGTGAGCGAATCAGTCCTTCGCTAAACGGCAAATCGAAAATGTTCTTCACCGAAGAGGCTTTAAGCTGACCAGAAGCCACGCCGTCCAGAAGTTCATCAAAACGCGACTCCCCATTCACCAGTACGTCTTTAATAAAGACCATATGATTCAGGCCAAACAGATCGATGGATAAATCATCGCTCTCTTTCAGCGCCAGCACATCGCTGATAAACATTTTCATGCCGATGGGAATATTACACACGCCAATAAATTTCTTGAAATTAGTGTGGCGATAAACCGCTTCAGTCACCATCCCGGCCGGGTTAGTAAAGTTAATCACCCATGCGTTCGGACACAGTTCCTCCACATCCTTCACGATGTCAAAAATGACCGGAATAGTACGTAAACCTTTAAACAGGCCGCCAGCACCGTTAGTTTCCTGTCCCAGATAACCATGACTTAACGGAATTCGCTCATCCTTTTCGCGCGCTTTCAACTGACCAACTCGCAGCTGTGTTGTGACAAAATCAGCGTCTTTCAGGGCTTCACGGCGATCCAGCGTTTTATACAGCTTCATCGGCACGCCAGCTTTGTCGATCATTCGCTGGCACAGATCAAAAATAATATCCAGCTTCTCTTTTCCACCATCGACATCCACCAGCCACAGTTCAGAAACCGGCAATTCATGATAACGCTTAATAAAGCCTTCAAGTAACTCAGGGGTGTAGCTACTTCCGCCACCAATAGTGACGACTTTTAATTTCTGATTCATAATTTCTCCCTTCAGTGTAAAAACACTGACGTGTATTACGCCCTGCCCGTTCGTCAGGAATAACGCGGCAGTCCCGGCATTATTTAGGGCAAGCGTTAAAATTAGTAATTGATGAATATTATTTACTGATTAAATTCAGTTAATTTCTTTCGATAGCTATTAGGTGTAAACGACGTCATTTTTTTAAACGTTTTAATAAACAGGCTAGGACTGCTGTAACCAGACTCATATGCAATATCGGTTACCGAGTAGTTAGTCATCTCCAGCTGTTTCTTAGCAAAGTTAATGCGGATTTCATTAATAATCTGCATAGGTGTTTTACTGTAAAAACGCTGGGTAGCGCGGGTCAGATACTCCTGAGACTTTGCGGACAGGCGAACCATGTTTTCCAGCGCGTTTTCACTAAACTGCCTTTTGTCATGCATAGTCTCCACGGTGGTTTTAAGCCATTGTGGAATATCATCCAGCACTTGCTCTTCACGATGATGCCGTAACCGATTAATAATATAGAAGGTGACCACTTCTACAAATTCATCCAGACCACTCTCGCGAAAATTCAACGATGCAATAACCGTTTCAATGTAGGTGAGAAATGAGTTATTAGCCCGATACACCTGTGAAGCAACAAAACAAAACGGTAATAAAGGATGATAATGCTGTTCGAAAAAACGTTTACTAATACCGACGTTAAGGATCCGTGTCGCGCCGAAATCATAGAAACTTTGGTGATGCGATCCCAGAGGGATAAAAACAAAATCTCCACGTTCGAGCAGTACGCGCTTCCCGTTGATTTCCTGATAATAACGCCCGGTTAATACCAGGGTAAATTCGTAGTAATCGTGCTGATGCAGTCCACTGATACTCTCAGTTTTGTTATAGATAAACACATGGAAATTTTTGCCATTAAAAAGCTGCTGCTCATAGACGGTCTTGATTTCCGGTGCGTTAATCTGTAGTTGCATCATGCACTCCTCACTATTTCAGCTTCTCGTGAAGCTCAATCAGTTCTGTAATCAGTTCGCGCGCCAGCATTGACGTCATCAGATGATCTTGCGCGTGAACCAGAACCAGGCTGACCTTCATTTTACCTTCACCCTGATCGCCTTCAATCAGTTTCGTTTGTACGAGATGCGCCTCGTTAAGCGCCATGCGAGACTGTTCCATCATCGTCTTCGCCGACTCAAAATCCCCCTGCTTGGCCATTTTGAGCGCACCATATGCCAGACTACGGGCCTGACCTGAATTGATGATAAGTCCCATTACCACTTCTTCCAGCTCTTCAGCCTCTGACGGCGTACCTACGATGTTTTCGATATCCAACATACTCTTTTCCTCTGGTTCAGTCCGGCATGCCCGGGTAGACATGCCGGATTAAATTTAGAATTTCAATGCGTTAGCAATATCTTCTTCGCTTTCTTCCTGGTCAATAACGTTCTGCGCTTTGTTGGCAACAACCACGAAAGGCAGATACACCAGCGTTGCAATCCCAAGGTTGAACAGTGCGACTAACAACGCGGCGACGCTGCCGTTAGTGTTGAAGAAAGCACCCAACCCGGTTGGCATGGTCCACGGTGCAATATTGGTAACCGGTGGAATAATGCCTGTGTAATAGGCGGCCAACATAATCGCTGCCAGAATTGGTTGAACCAGAATGAACGGGATAAACATCACCGGGTTCATGATAATTGGCAGGCCGAACAGGATAGGCTCGTTAATCTGGAAGATGCCTGACGGCAGTGCCAGTTTTGCCACCTGACGATAGTCCGGACGGCGGGATGCCAGGAAGATAGCAATAATCAGACCCAGCGTTGCTCCGCTACCCCCAAGGAAAATATAGGAGTCAAGCATTGGTTTTGCCCAGACATGGAACGTTTTACCGGCTTCCAGTGCAGCGTCGACAGAACCAAACTGCTGGTAAATCGCGATGTTTTCCAGCGCCCATGGCGTCATGATACCGCTATCCAACGCAGTCAGCGCCAGTGAACCGTGAATACCAAAGAACCACAGCAGCGGGACAAAAATCACGTAGGCCCAGCCCACCACGCTGCCCAGTGATGCCAGCGGAGTAGAAATTGAGTCCATGATGATCTGGTGGAAGTTCGTGCCGAAAGTCGTCAACGCCCAGGCAATAATCCCCATAACGGAGAGGATAAGAAAGCCCGGTATCAATGCAGAGAATGAGCGCGAAACGGATGTCGGCACGCTATCAGGTAATTTAATCACCCAATTACGACGGACAACAAAGGTAAACATTTCCGCGACAACCAAACCGATAATAATACCGGATATAATATTCGCACCACCCAACCAGTTTGCACCAACGGCATAGGCTTCGCCCACGCTATATGGAGTTACGGTCATAAATGCTGCAACAGATAACAATCCGGCCGCCAGTGAATCGACTTTGCGTTCTTCCGCTAGCGCCATACCTATAAAGAATGGCGCCATCAATGACATAATACCCAGCGTACCGTTATAGACGTTTCCACCAATGCCTTTTAAACTATTGAGACTCTCAATAGTAGAAGCATCAAGCCGAATGCCCATTGAATAAAAAAAGGACCCCTCCCCAAAGCTCAGGAAAACGTTATTTATTAATACAAACATGGCCCCTGCGAGGGTTAACGGCATTAAACGAATAAAACCGTTTTTGATTGCATTAACGTGTGGCTGCTTTCCAATTTTTACAGCAAAAGGAAGGAGTACCTTTTCAAGTGAAGCAATAGCGTTACTCATAGAAAAATACCCTTAAATACCGCAATAAAAAATTGCGGTGAATGTTAATGAAATAACTCTTTGACGGGAAAATTAAAATAAAATAATTAATTTGCTGCGGCTTTTTTAATTGCTGCAACAGCAGCTTTAAGCACGCCTAAACCATCGACTTTGCCATACAACAGCGAGTCAATCACTTCTACAGGCTTGTTTGGTAACAAACGCTGAATTTCGGGTAACATATAAGCAATTTGTGGGCCTAATAAAACGACATCGGCCACGGGACCTTTTTCTCCGGCCAGCGTTTCAGGAAACGCTTCAATAATAACCGGTACTTCGTATTTTTCAGCCTGCGCGCGCATTTTCGATACTAGCAAGGAAGTCGACATGCCCGCAGAACAAAACAGATAAATGTGTTTCTTTTCCATAAAAACGATCCTCATATGCGATTATCTGTCAACCAGACAGTCCGCAAGCCATAACCTGCATCCATGCTCTGGGTAACTTGCGTCAGCTAAATTACTTTTTTAGGTGGCTGAAATGAGTATACGGGATTGCACTGGAGGATGGTATTTCCTTGACCAACAAAATTGCTTCTCCTTGACCTGTCGTTATGACACCCCTCACATTTCGGGCAAATAATTCGCGACAATAATTAAGATCGCTAGAGACAAAAAAACCGGCGCGATGGCCGGTTCTCCAGAACGCACAGGCAATATACAGTTGTTACTTCTTCGCCGCCTGTGGGTCTGTGTCGTACTCTGCACATGTCTGATAGCCAGAATTAATCACGTGTCCAGTATCATCCAATGCAACAAAATAGGTCTCAGCTTTACCATCTCGTTGACCCAGGATGTAAGTCTGACAAGTTCCACGCGCATGAATCATGCTCACTTCAGATGAAGGCTTACCAGCAATCTGCGCAACCTGCGCCCGGCTCATCCCTTTCTTCACATCTTTCACCACGGGCTGGACAAATTGGTCTTTCGTACGGTCGTAGGCCGTACAACCTGCCAGCATAGTCATTACCGCCGCTGCACCCAGAATTCCTGTTAGATTCTTGTTCATTTTTTCTTCCTCTTGTTGGTACACAATATCATTCAAAATACATCGAAGCGGCAACTGAGCAAATCTTCAGGAGCTTACATCAGTAAGTGACTGAGGTGAGCAAAGGCAGCCAGCAAAGAGACGATTTGAATGATGCCGTATATTTCAGCGTGTTATATAAGCCTGGAGCACAACAACTCATTTTTCAAGCTGACAGTTGATACTTAAGCCCTTTCGGAAAATTCTATTAAAACAAAATGATGTTATATCCGGCCGCATCCCTTGTCGTTTGGGCGTCAACGCGTTAGCTTTAACACATCATTATTTTTGATCATTTTATTTTTCGGAGGGGGTTAAATGACTCTGCAGCAAGAGATAATCCAGGCGCTTGGCGCCAAACCGCACATTAATGCAGAAGAGGAAATTCGCCGCAGCGTGGATTTTCTGAAATCGTACCTGCAAACCTACCCCTTTCTGAAATCACTGGTGTTAGGGATTAGCGGTGGCCAGGACTCAACCCTGGCCGGAAAATTATGCCAAATGGCGATTTCTGAACTGCGTGAAGAAACCGGCAACGACGCACTGCAGTTTATTGCCGTTCGTCTGCCTTACGGCGTTCAGGCCGATGAACAGGACTGCCAGGATGCGATAGCATTCATCCAGCCGGATCGCGTGTTAACCGTTAATATAAAGGGCGCGGTACTTGCCAGTGAGCAAGCATTACGTGAAGCGGGTATCGAACTAAGTGATTTTGTGCGAGGTAATGAGAAAGCCCGTGAGCGTATGAAGGCACAGTACAGTATCGCCGGGATGACCAGCGGTGTTGTCGTTGGTACCGATCACGCGGCAGAAGCTATCACCGGATTCTTCACCAAATATGGCGATGGCGGCACCGACATTAACCCTATTTTCCGCCTCAATAAGCGTCAGGGGAAACAGCTTCTTGCCGCGCTGGGTTGCCCTGAGCATCTCTATCAGAAAGCACCAACCGCCGATCTCGAGGACGATCGTCCTTCTCTGCCTGATGAAGCCGCATTAGGCGTGACGTACGACAACATCGATGATTACCTGGAAGGGAAAACACTGGATGCCGCGGTGGCAAATAAAATCGAAGGCTGGTATGTGAAAACAGAGCATAAACGTCGCCCACCAATTACGGTGTTTGACGACTTCTGGAAAAAGCCGTAACTCACTTCTTCCAGCATGATGCCGGATAGCGACAATTTATGTCCTGTCCGGCACAAGAACTGGAAACATCATCCCAGCCTCTTTTTTGAGCGAAACACTTTTGTTACACTGGATGAATAACCAGCATCCGGAGTCAAAAGTGGTACGGCGTCAATCAGCACCTCGTCTTTCGTTTGAACCAGCAGCAATCTATGAATACCCCGAGCACTTGCGCCCGTTTCTGCGCGAGCTGCCAGCGGCACCTGGCGTTTATCTGTTTCACAGCGATAGCGATACGATGCCGCTTTATATCGGCAAAAGTGTGAATATTCGCAGCCGGGTGTTATCGCATCTGCGTACAGCAGACGAAGCGGCAATGTTGCGCCAGTCCCGATGTATTACCTGGATTTGTACAGCCGGGGAAATCGGCGCGCTCCTGCTGGAAGCCCGGCTGATCAAAGAGCAACAACCCCTGTTTAACAAACGACTGCGGCGTACGCGCCAGCTCTGTTCCCTGCAATTAACCGACCGAACTGTTCAAGTTGTCTATGCACGCGAAGTTGATTTCTCACAAACGCCCCATCTGTTCGGCCTGTTTGCTCATCGCCGCGCCGCGCTACAGGCGCTGCAAAGCCTCGCTGATGAACAGAAGCTTTGCTACGGTTTACTCGGGCTGGAACCGCTGAGTCGCGGACGAGCCTGCTTCCGTTCAGCGCTTAAACGCTGCGCCGGAGCATGTTGCGGAAAGGAGAGTCCCGAGGCGCATCAGTTGCGACTACAGGAAGCGCTGGAAAGACTACGCGTAATCTGCTGGCCGTGGAAAAGTGCAATTGCACTGAAAGAGAGCACGGCGGAACTGACGCAGTACCACATCATCAATAACTGGCTGTGGCTCGGCGCTGTGTCAACACTGGATGAGGCCACAACGCTGGCACGCATGCCTGCCGGCTTTGATCATGATGGTTATAAAATCCTCTGCCGGCCGGTCATGTCAGGGCAATATGAAATTATTGAACTGGATCCGGAGAATGCCCCGGCATCCAGTTAATCTCACTAAATAACAGCTTCCCTTCCGCTTTTAGTAGTCGCAACGTGTGCTTGCCATCGTGCCAGCATGCGCCCTGGTCAACTGTCAGCAATTTATCTCCCAGTTGCCAGGCTCCGCTAATCACAAACACCACGCCGCCACGCGAACCAAAGGTTGTAAAAGTACGATCAGCAACTCTGACTTTCGCCTGACAGACATCACGACGCGTCATGATATTGAAATCCATCGACATCTGTCCCTCTGTCAGCCTGGCTTTTACCACCCTGTCCCCCGCGAAGGTAAACGGTTGATGCTGCTTGAGCGTATGCGTGAAAGCATTCACGCCTTCCAGAGTGACTTCCCCCCCTTCCAGCAGCGTAATCACGCGTTCGACCCCAGGGAAAAGTGAAAATTCGCCGTTCGCGGCAATAGAGGCAATACTCGCCCGCCAGTGGAAATCACGTGTTGCAGGCGGAAAACAACAAATCTCACGCGTTTCTCCCGCACCATTACGCCAAAGATTGACCGGCATTTTGCGGATATCAAAGTATTCCATCATCTCTCCAGAAAGGCGCAGTACGCCAGT
Source organism: Citrobacter sp. Marseille-Q3906 (assembly GCF_916618775.1). NCBI lineage: Bacteria > Pseudomonadati > Pseudomonadota > Gammaproteobacteria > Enterobacterales > Enterobacteriaceae > Citrobacter > Citrobacter sp. Marseille-Q3906. Next base: position 1,156,849 of record NZ_CAKAKA010000002.1, on the reverse strand, counting down.
ATGCCGCACACAGGCACCCTAATCATCGTAGTTATCATTCACCCTGCACATTGTTGTTATCGGCAGCAGAGTTGATTTGCCTTAGCGATGAACCTGGCGTTTTGCAAAAAAGATTAACGCGCTGATCCAGGTAGAATTTTCGCGGGCTTCAGGAGAATAGCGTGTCGGTTGCGAGGTGCAATAGGCAGTAAAGAAAAAACCGCCGATCCTGCCCACCTCGTTAAACGTGTTGTGGACAAGACCGGCGGTCTTGAGTTTTTATTCGCGCCGTATCAGACACAACGCGAATGATTTAGTGTAGACGCTGATCGATTACTCAGCAGCCTTTGGCATTTTACCTTTCTGCGCTTCACGTTCTGTCAGACGCTTCTCAAAATTGGCATTAAACTGTTTTTTCTGTTCCGGCGTCAGAATGTTGTAGATCTTGTTCTGGGTTTCCATGTGCGCCAGCATGTTGGCTTTACGCTGTTCTTCCATCTTCGCAATTTGCGCTTCAGCTTTCGCTTTATCGAAGCTATCGCTGGCGATGATATCGTGCATTGCACGGCGTTCTTCCAGCGGCGGACGTTTCATCTGATCGCGCTGACCTTTCATAATGTCGCGGATCTGTTGTTTCTGTGCATCGGTCAGATTGAGGTCTTTAAACATCATGTCGTGATGTGGGCCAAACTTACCGTTGTGGTGCATCATAGGTTTGGCAGTTGCCGGTGCAGCAGTTGTGGTATCAGCAGCATGTGCCAGGTTCGCGGCGCCCAGCGCCAGGGTAGAGGCAACAAACAAAGCAGTCAGTTTACGCATAATTTCTGTCCTTCCTTTCAGTTATTCTTACGACACTCATGCAATGTGATGTCGTGTTGACGAGACTAACTTTACCGGCTTTAGCGTCAATTAATCAGAGCAACGGTAAAACAATGAAAGTGTAAAAAACAAACTTTCATCAATTATGAAGAAAAAAAGAATAAATTGCGGAGAGTTGAAATAAAAAATTACAACAAGATGATTTTGAAAGGATTATGAAGAACTATACCTGAACTCTGATTATTAAGAAAGCAACTTACCAGGAATAATCTGTAATATATCCTTTATCTTCCAAATTATATTTTTGTAGCTGCTCTGGCTTACCCCAGTTACCTGATTATCTGGTTCCTGGGGCAAATATTTCAGTCACAACCTTTCCAGCATCAACCCGGCACGTAAGCCACAAGCCACATTGGGGTTTGGAAAGAGAACATATTCAACATCGTGGGTGACAATAAAACGCTCATCGCCATCCTGTGCCAGCAACGTCCCCTCCCTGAATGGCGTAAAGTTCAGCGTCTGGTTATCCATATGCAAAATAAAATCGTCGCTACGCCGTGTAATTTGCGACACCACGCGATAGCGCACCGGGAATGTGTCCTCTGCACCACTACATTCCCCCTTCAGCAAACAGGCCAGCGCATCTGCTGTCTGCGCAAATTGAGTCAGATCGTTTTGTCCAAACGGCAATGCTTTACCCAGTTCCAGCGTACAAGCCAGCGCACCAAAATGCTCTCCGCTAAAGTGAGTGAACGTTCCGCCCGGCGCCTGATGGAAAACCAGCGCCTCCAGCCCCGCATCCCCCAACCAGGACAGAAACCCTTCGTCCCACGGCACGTTGCGCTGCGGCAATACACCGAAGCGCAGATGATGTGAACCACGAATAGCGGTATGGAGATCCAGATGCCAACGCACCGTCTCTGTTGCACGTGAATAAAAATCCTCCAGACACAGCTCCAGCTCACGGGCTCGCAGCGTTTCACCACTTGCGGCAAATATCTGCCATCGACCGCCAAACATGCGATTCAGATCGCTATGACAATAGCGCTTACCCGCAGTCAGCGCCTGCGGATTACCCAGTATCACCAACATTCGCCAGGTTAAAGTCAGCTTGCCGCTAAACAATCCTGACAACAACACATCAAGCATTTCTACCGGTGCAGTTTCATTGCCATGTATACCACCGGAAAGCACCAGCGAACGTTCAACCGGAGCAAGAGGCGTAAGTTCCAGAATGCCATGTCCGCGCCACTGCCAGTTAAAACCATGTGCTTTACCCTGGATAGCATCCGGCGCAGTACCCGCGAGCGTCAGGGCAAGAAAATTTTCCATAGCTCACAGCTCCTGCTGGAAGGGGTAAACAGAACCGAGGTTCAGTAATTGTGTCAGCGAATCCAGCGCTTCGCGGCCTTCACGCAGCAGTTGCGGGTCGGCGAGATCAGCGGCGGTCAGACGATCCCGGTAGTAACGGTCGACCCAGTTATTCAGCGTATTGAATAACGTATCATTCATGATAACCGCCGGATTAACAGCTTGTAGCTCTTGTGGGGTTAATACTACCCGTAGACGCAGACAAGCAGGACCACCGCCGTTAGACATACTTTCCCGCAGATCAAATACCCGCAGATCGTTGATCGGGTTATCACCTTCCAGCACATGGTGCAGATAACGCCATACGCCAGCATGTTCCCGGCACTCCTGCGGTAAAATCAGCATCATCGAGCCATCATCACAACTCAACAACTGGCTGTTAAACAGGTATGTCGCTACCGCATCCTGCACTGAAACTTCCGCTGAGGGCACTTCCAGCGCAGTAAATCCAGCCACCTGTGTACGTAGCTGACTCAACAACGCTTGCTGTCTGGCAAACGCCAGCTCATGGCAAAACAACACCTGACGATTCGACACCGCAATAACATCGTTATGGAAGACTCCGAGATCGATGACATCCGGGTTTTGTTGGGCAAAAATTAGCTGATGCGGGTTAACCTGATTCAACCGCGCCACGGCTTCGCTGGCCTCGCGGGATTGCCGCGCCGGATAGCGCTTCGGTTGCGTTGCATTTCCCTCTTCGCGGCCATAAACAAACAGCTGTACACCAGGCCCGCCGTAGTCACCACCGAGACGGTTATGGTTCGCCGCCCCTTCATCGCCCAGCAACGCGACCTGCGGCAGCGCACCGTGAACCGAAAAGGTTTTCTCATCGCGGAAAATCGCCCGCAACAGCGACTCAGTGGTCGGTGCTTCCAGCGAACGGTGGAATTTATTATTCAGGTTGGCAACCGTCAGATGCACTTTCCCATCCAGCGAATCAGCAGAAGGACAAACCGTTGCCGCATTCGCCACCCACATTGGCGATGCTGAGCTGACGCTGGAGAGCCAGTGAGGCGCCTGGCGCGCCACCTTTTCCAGCACCTGCTCGTCGCTGCCGCTGAACCCAAGCTGGCGCAGCGCCGGAATAAACGGACGTTCATGGGGAGGGATCACCGCCTGAGGAAATCCCGCATCCGCCAGCGCTTTCATCTTTAACAGACCCTGCTTTGCCGCCAGACGGGGATTCGACACCTGAAAACGGTGTTGCGTCGAAGCCTCATTGCCAAATGACAACCCAGCATAGTGATGCGTCAGCCCTACCAGCCCGTCGAAATTGACCTCACGCGCTTTCATATTTTACCCTCGCGTGAAAAATCCAGTCCCGGACTAAGGGCTGCAGGCAGCGTTAATAGCGGTGACTCCAGACTTGCCATCGGCCAGGCGCAATAATCTGCGGCATACCAGGCACTGGCGCGATGGTTCCCGGATGCGCCTACCCCACCAAATGGCGCAGTGCTTGCCGCACCGGTCAAGGGTTTATTCCAGTTGACAATTCCAGCCCGCGCTTCCAGCAGGAGCTGATCAAACTGAACGCGATCCGGCGACACCAGCCCACACGACAGACCAAATCGGGTATTGTTGGCCAGATGAATGGCGTCGTCGAAGTTGTCGTAACGCCACACGCCGAGCAGCGGACCGAAGACTTCCTCATCCGGCACGTTTGCCACATCGGTCAGTTCGATTATCCCCGGTGCAAGCAGGGAGGTACCCACTTGCACTCGCCGTGGAGCCAGCAAAGTGCGACCGCCAAGGGCTTCAAGACGTTGCCAGGCATCATATACGTGCTGTGCCGCTTGTTGGGAAATAAGCCCGCCGATAAAGGGTTGCGGCTCGTCATCCCAGTCTCCCGGAACCAGACGCTGACTGACTTCAACCAGGCGCGCCAGAAATGCATCCCCCTGCGCCCCTTTTTTTACCAGCAGCCGACGAGCGCAGGTGCAACGTTGCCCGGCGGTGACAAACGCCGACTGAATAGTCAGATGCACTGCCGCATCAATATCTTCCGGATTTTCAATAATCAGCGGGTTGTTGCCCCCCATCTCCAGCGCGAGGATTTTTTCCGGCTGCCCGGATAACTGGCGATGCAACTGATAGCCCGTATTGGCGCTACCGGTAAACAGCAGGCCGTCAAGGTCTTCCAGCGCACTCAACGCCTGCCCCGTTTCGCGCCCGCCCTGCACCAGATTCAGCACGCCTGGCGGTAATCCTGCCTGCTCCCACAATTTTACTACTGCCTCACCGGTCCACGGGGTCAGTTCACTGGGTTTGAAAATCAGTGTATTACCCGCCAGCAGAGCCGGAACAATATGACCGTTGGGCAAATGACCGGGGAAGTTATACGGACCAAAAACCGCCAGCACGCCGTGGGGACGGTGACGCAACGTCGCAGCACCATCTGGCAACTCATTATGTTGCTCACCGGTACGTACATGATAGGCCTTTACGGAGATAGCGATTTTATTGATCATCGCCGTCAATTCTGTCGCGGCCTCCCAACGTGGTTTGCTGGTTTCCTGTGCAATAATCGCTGTGAGTTCTGTTTTATTGCTCTCCAGCAAGGCTGCGAATTTCTCTACCACCGCCTGACGTGCGGCAAAAGGCTGTTTTGCCCAACCAGGGAAAGCTGCACGCGCTGCATGACATGCCTGGGCCACCTGCGAGGCATCAGCATCATTTCCTTGCCACAGGGTATCGCCACTCACCGGATTGGCTTTCACCCGACGTTCACCCAGACCCGTTACCCAGTCGCCATTTATCCATAATGTCATGCTGTTTTCTCCTCTGCACAAAGACGAACTAAACGGACCTTGTCGCCCGCGTGGCACTTCAGGGCATCCAACTGCGCCGCCGTTAACACCAGGCGCTGAGTATGCGGATCGGCGCGAACCAGCATGACGCGGAAGTTGTGATAGTTTTCATTGGCAACCAGGCAGGCCGGATATTCGCCTGGTGCCGGTTGTCCTTCAACAACCTCCACCAACCTGCTTTTGCGAATAGCCCGAACCCGGTCGATATCGCATTCCAGCGTCGGCCCACCGTCGAAAATGTCAATATAGTTACGATAGCGAAACCCTTCCTTCTCCAGCACCGCGCGGGCAGGTGCGGTTTGCGGATGCACTTCGCCAATCACGCTTTGCGCTTCGTCCGACAAGAAATGGGTATAAATAGGATGCTTGGGCATCAATTCAGCAATAAATGCTTTTTGCCCTGTTCCACACAGAAAATCAGCCCTGCTGAACTCCATTGAGAAAAAGCGCTTCCCAAGGCTTTGCCAGAACGGGGAGTAACCGTGTTCATCGATCACTCCGCGCATTTCTGCCACTACTTTTTCGTTAAACCGGTCACGGAACGCGGCCATAAACATAAAACGCGATTTCGACAGTAAATAGCCGTTGCCTTCTTTTCGCCAGTCCGGATCGAGGAACAGGGTACACAGCTCACTGCTTCCCGTATGATCGTTACTGAGAAACAGCGTCGGCAGCGCGTTATAAACGTTCAGCTCTTTCGAGGCATGCACCAGGGTACCCACCCGATAGTTATACCAGGGATCATTAAGTCCAACCGCCACTTCGATTGCGCAAATTCCTGCTACCGTACCTGTGGCGCTGTCTTCGAGCACAAAAACATACCCCTGCTCGCTTTTCGGCAACTTGCCCTGCCAGGTTTGCAGCGAACGTTCAATTCTCGCCATAAGAGTGGCTTCATTCGCCGGAAGCGACGTCAATCCGCCGCCGGTCTTACTGGCAAGTTGCATTAACGCCGTAATATCTGCGCGTTCAATGGGACGGATCACCATCATGATGAACCTCCTGCTGTAATGCGTTCACAGGCCAGTGCAAAGCGATCCAGTCCGGTGGCAACTTCTTCTTCGCTGACGTTCAACGCTGGCGCAAAACGCACTACGTTCCCACCAGCAATCAGCACCATCACCCCTGCACTGGCGGCTTCTTGCGAGATCAGTTTGGCTTTCCCGGTAAACTCTTCATTCAGTACGCAGCCGATTAACAGGCCAAGTCCACGAATTTCACTAAATAATCCAAAACGTTCGTTAATGGCGTTGATACGCTCCACAAACCAGTCGTGACGCTGTTTGACGCCGTTCAATACTTCCTGTGTGTTAACAATTTCCAGCACTTTCCCGGCCACCGCAGAGGCCAGCGGATTTCCGCCGTAAGTGGTACCGTGTGTGCCCACCGTCATCACACTGGCGCATTGCTCAGTCGTCAATAACGCGCCAACAGGAAAACCACCGCCCAACGCTTTGGCCGTCGTCAGCAGATCCGGCGTCACGCCGTAATGCATATAGGCATACAGCTCGCCAGTACGACCGACTCCGGTCTGCACTTCATCGAAAATAAGCAGCGCATTGTGTCGATCGCATAATTCACGCAGCCCCTGTAAAAATGCTTTCGTTGCCGGTATCACGCCACCCTCGCCCTGGACTGGTTCCACGATAACCGCGCAGGTTGCGTCATTAATCAACTGGCTGGCAGAATCCAGATCGTTATACACGGCATGGCGGATATCCGGCGGCAACGGTGCAAAATCCTGCGAATAGGCTGGCTGCCCCCCGGCGCTTACGGTAAACAGCGTGCGACCGTGGAAAGCATTTTTAAAGGCCACGATGCCACTTTTCTGGCTACCGAAACGATCGTGAGCATATTTACGCGCCAGTTTTAGTGCGGCCTCGTTAGCTTCCGCACCAGAGTTACAAAAGAAAACGCGCTCGGCAAAAGTTGCATCAATCAGTTGTTTCGCCAACCGCAGTACCGGCTCGTTGGTATAGCCATTTCCGGTATGCCAGAATTTACTCGCCTGATCGTTTAATGCTTCACGTAACGCCGGATGTGCGTGCCCCAGCGCATTAACCGCAATGCCTCCCGCGAAATCGATATACTCTTTACCCTGCTGATCCCACAGACGCGAGCCTTCACCACGAACCGGAATAAAAGGCGCCGGAGCGTATACGGGCATCATCCATTCATCAAAATTTTCACGCGTAACTGACAGAGACATAGCGACCTCAACGGTAAATAAAAAGTTATTTATATGTTAAATAATATAGTGTTTGCGCTGTAAATGTAGATTGCAGGGTTCGTGCCAGCCAGCGAAAAAAATGCATAAACGGAGTGAGGGAACGGAATATCAATAGGTTATAACCCAGCGATATTCACTGTACGTGCATATAAAGTGAATATGTTTGCGCACTGGGCGACTAAACAGAGGAAAAAGCGAAATATTATTCAGTTACCAAATATAATTCTGGAATTGTGATCATATACGAAATTTATCGGAAATTATTGCTCTATTCTGACGCACTCCGCGCCAAAACAGTGCAGTTTTTGCCCCATCGTTAACACCTTTAGCAGTCATTGTTGGAATCAGGTGACAAGTGGCAGTCAGCCAGCAGAAATTCTGCTACCATCCTTGCACTATTCACCTTGCAAAGTGGCAGCGACTATGAAATTTGTCTCTTTTAATATCAACGGCCTGCGCGCCCGTCCTCATCAACTGGCAGCTATTGTCGAAAAACACCAACCCGATGTTATTGGCCTGCAGGAGACAAAAGTTCATGATGATATGTTCCCTCTCGAAGAGGTAGCAAAGCTGGGTTACAACGTTTTCTATCACGGTCAGAAAGGGCATTACGGCGTAGCGTTACTGACGAAAGAAACCCCGGTGTCTGTACGTCGTGGCTTCCCGAACGATGACGAAGAAGCCCAGCGCCGTATTATCATGGCGGAAATTCCTTCATCTCTGGGTAACATCACCGTCATCAACGGCTATTTCCCTCAGGGTGAAAGCCGTGACCATGAAACCAAATTCCCGGCCAAAGCAGCGTTCTATCAAAACCTGCAAAACTATCTGGATACCGAACTGAAGCGCGACAATCCAGTGCTGATCATGGGAGACATGAATATCAGCCCAACCGATCTTGATATCGGCATCGGTGAAGAGAACCGCAAGCGCTGGCTGCGTACCGGAAAATGCTCTTTCCTGCCGGAAGAGCGTGAATGGATGGAGCGCCTGCTGGGTTGGGGGTTGGTGGACACCTTCCGTCATGCTCATCCGGAAACAAACGACCAGTATTCGTGGTTTGATTACCGTTCAAAAGGCTTCGACGACAACCGTGGCCTGCGTATCGACCTGCTGCTGGCAAGCACTCCGCTGGCAGAGCGCTGCGAAGAAACCGGGATCGACTATGAGATCCGCAGCATGGAAAAACCATCCGACCACGCACCGGTGTGGGCAAAATTCCGCGTGTAATCCATACCATCGCGTTTTCTCCAGAGCATCGCCGCTCTGGAGAGCGGATATATCCTGAGCAAAATCAATAAAATAACGGTAATACATTGTTACGTCCGGGAATTTATTATATCTTCCGCCCACTTTTCGCTTGCGAAAACGCGTCATCGCACATGGTTTACAGGAGTGCCCCTATGAAAAAGAAGTTCGCATAAGGCAGAATACAGGCTACTGATTGTCGCCGCATTATTCTGCGTTCTGACGGGAGCTGTCCATTATTACGGTCTGACTGACCTGATAACTAATTTCCATCATCTACAAGACGCCATCCGTCAGAGCGGTATCTTTGGCTACACGTTATATATCCTGCTTTTTATCGTGGCGGCGCTATGTTTGATCCCCGGCAGTATTCTGGTGATCGTCGGCGGGATCCTCTTTGGCCCACTGGTTGGCACCCTTATTTCCCTGGTAGCGGCCACCGTAGCCTCGGCGTTGTCGTTTCTACTGGCCCGCTGGCTTGGCCGCGACCTGCTGCTGAAATATGCCGGTCATACCACCACCTTTCAGGCAATCGAAAAAGGCATTGCCCATAGTGGGATTGACTTTTTGATCCTCACCCGGCTCGTTCCGCTATTTCCATATAATATTCAAAATTATGCTTACGGGTTGACCGCAATCTCTTTCTGGTCGTTTACTTTTACTTCAGCAGTTACCACCTTGCCCGGTATCTTTATCTATACCCTGATGTCGCACGAGCTTGCCCAGGAAGGCATCACCCTGGCATTTATCATTAAACTCAGTGGGGCAGGCATTGCATTATTCGCCCTGGTACAGGCGGCAAAAGCCTGGGCCCGGTGTAAACGTGTCGATCCCTCTGCCCATCGTGAGCAAACAGGTAAATGATGAAGCGAAATAAAGCGTACCTCATAAAGTTTTGCCGGATCGGGCTGATTATACTGCTGCTGTTGGCGCTGATGGCGTGGGTATGGATACCTGCCGTAAGCGACTTTCTCCGACAAAGCCTGGCGGCATTTGCCACGGTTGATCAGCATGCGCTTGAGAATTTCATTCGTTCCTGGGGTACTCAGGCAGCAGTAGTTTCCTTCTTTTTGATGATCTTGCAGGCAATTATCGCCCCGCTTCCGGCCTTCCTGATCACATTTGCGAACGCATCACTGTTCGGCGCATTCTGGGGAGGCGTACTGTCCTGGACCAGTGCCATGGCGGGTGCGACGTTATGCTTTTTTATTGCCCGTATTTTAGGCCGTAGTGCGGTGGAAAAATTGACCGGAAAAACGGTGCTGAAAAATATGGATGCCTTTTTTGAGCGTTACGGCAAACATACTATTCTCGTGTGCCGCCTCCTGCCTTTCGTCCCTTTTGACCCGATAAGCTATGCCGCAGGCCTGACATCGATCCGCTTTCGCCACTTTTTCCTCGCCACTGGCATTGGTCAGTTGCCCGCTACCATCGTCTATTCATGGGCCGGGAGCCTGTTAACCGGAGGCGCATTTTGGTTTGTTACCGGGCTGTTTGTGCTTTTTGCGCTGACCGTGGTTATCCCGGTCGCGCGAAGCCTCTATCTTGAGCGGCAGAGGAAACAGTCCTGAAGCCTGCATTCACTCATTATCAAGGAAATATTATGCGTTACTGCTTATTGTGCCTTGGTTTACTGCTCTTCCCCCTGGCAACTTTTGCGCAGGATGCGAACTGGCAGCAGATCAAAAACGAAGCCCGAGGGCAAACGGTTTGGTTTAACGCCTGGGGAGGCGATAACGCGGTTAACCAGTATCTCGACTGGGTTAGCGGTGAGATGAAAACACATTACGCGATTAACCTGAAAATCGTACGTCTGGCAGATGCAGCCGATGCCGTTAAACGCATTCAAACGGAAGCCGCTTCAGGGCGTAAAACCGGCGGCTCAGTCGATTTGCTGTGGGTTAACGGCGAAAATTTCCGTACGCTAAAAGAGGCTAATCTGCTACAAACGCACTGGGCGCAAACGCTGCCCAACTGGCGCTACGTTGATACCCTGAAGCCTGTGAGCGAAGATTTCTCCATCCCGACTGACGGGGCTGAATCGCCGTGGGGCGGCGCGCAGTTAACCTTTATCGCCAATCGCGATGTTAGCAAACAACCACCACAAACACCGCAGGCATTACTGGAGTTTGCTAAAGCCTATCCCGGTACGGTGACCTATCCGCGTCCCCCTGATTTTACCGGTACAGCATTTCTCGAACAGTTGTTAATTATGCTCACCACTCAGCCACAAGCGCTGAAAATTGCGCCCGAACCTGCGACGTTTGCCGACGTTACCGCCCCATTGTGGCAGTATCTTGATACATTACATCCCATGTTATGGCGTGAAGGTAAAGACTTTCCTCCCACTCCTGCGCGCATGGATGCACTATTGAATAGCGGATCGCTGCGTTTGTCGTTGACCTTTAATCCCGCGCACGCCCAGCAAAAAGTGGCCAGCGGTGAATTGCCTCAAAACAGCTACAGTTTTGGCTTTTCACAAGGGATGATTGGCAATGTGCATTTTGTCACTATTCCGGCTAACACACGGGCCAGAGCCGGGGCGCAAGTCGTCGCTAATTTCCTGCTCTCTCCCGAAGCGCAACTGCGTAAGGCCGATCCCACTTACTGGGGCGATCCTTCGGTGCTTGACCCGCAAAAACTACCCGCTGAGCAGCGTGAAGCGCTACTGGCACGGATCCCAAAAGACCTGCCCGCTGTACTTCCTGAACCCCATGCAGCCTGGGTAAACGCACTGGAACAAGAATGGCTACGCCGTTACGGTACGCATTAATCCTGTTGATATGGGGCATCATGGCGGCAATCTATTCGCCGCTGGTGCCCGCTGCTTTCGATCTCATCACACCTGCGCTTACCAGCCTCAACTGGCTGGCGCTTTTTGCCGATCCACAGTTACCGCAGGCACTACTGGCGACGCTGGTTTCCGTTACCCTGGCAGCCACTGTTGCGCTGGTCATTGCACTGCTGGCGCTCCTCGCATTATGGCCCGGCGCGGGCTGGGCTCGTCTGTGTACCCGACTCCCCTGGTTGCTGGCCATTCCACACGTGGCATTTGCCACCAGCGTCCTGTTACTATTTGCTGAGGGCGGTATGTTCTATCGCGCACTGCCCTTTCTTACCCCGCAGACCGACCGCTACGGAATTGGCCTTGGCATTGCGCTGGCGGTTAAAGAGAGCGCCTTTGTATTATGGATCCTCTCCGCTCTGTTGAGCGAAAAACAGCTCTCGCAGCAGGTTATCGTCCTGGACTCACTGGGCTATAGCCGACTGCAATGCCTGAACTGGCTGGTATTACCTTCCATCGCCCCGGCATTAGGTAAAGTTATGCTGGCCGTAGTTGCCTGGTCGTTGTCCGTCGTTGATGTGGCGATAATCCTCGGACCTGGCAATCCGCCGACGCTTGCTGTATTGAGCTGGCAATGGCTCAGTCAGGGAGACAGCGACCAGCAGACGAAAGGTGCGCTTGCCAGTTTGCTACTGGTGCTGTTACTGGCCATTTTCGCACTGATCGGTTTTCTTTTCTGGCGATGCTGGCAACGAGCAATCCCGGCGATAAGCGGAGTACGTCAACGTTTGTCCTCCTGTTCATCCGGGCGCTCACTGGCACAACTACTACCCGTTAGCGGTGTGTTATGTGCAGGGATTCTGGTATGGGTTGCAGACTTCTCTTCGGTGGTTCCTGAGACACTATTGACCAGCCTGCAGATGGGATTAATCTCCAGTGTACTGGCATTAATAACACTTTTCTTATGGCTGGAATGGGGACCACAAAGTGGGAATAATTGGGTGTGGCTGCCGATTATCCTGCCTGCGCTACCCCTGGTCACCGGGCAATATACGCTGGCTCTACACGCGGAGCTGGATGGTCTGTTCCTGACGGTTATCTGGGGGCATCTGCTGTGGGTAACGCCATGGATGCTGTTTGTGCTCAAACCGGCGTGGCAGCGTATTGATCCACGACTGATTTTGATCGCCCAAACTCTTGGCTGGACGCAGGGCCGCATCTTCTTGCAGGTAAAATGCCCGCTGTTATTGCGCCCGGCGCTGATTGCCTTATCAGTAGGATTCTCCGTCAGCATCGCCCAGTACATGCCCACCCTGTGGTTAGGCGCCGGGCGTTTTCCCACGCTCACTACCGAAGCTGTGGCATTGAGCAGCGGCGGTAGCACCGCTATGCTTGCAACACAGGCGTTATGGCAGCTTCTGTTGCCTCTGTTGGTTTTCGCACTGGCGGCATTACTCTCTGCGTGGATTGGCCGCTTACGACAAGGACTCCGTTAATGCTTATCGTGAAAAACGTTTCACTATGTCAGGGTGCGAACGTGCTGCTAAAAGCAGTCAATTTCCAGGTTAAGAAAGGTGACATTGTCACTATTATGGGCCCATCGGGCAGCGGCAAGTCGTCGCTGTTTTCATGGATGGTTGGAGCCCTTTCGCCTCAACTTCAGGCGTCTGGCGAACTGTGGCTCAACGATAAACGCATTGATTCACTGCCCACAGCACAACGTCAGATTGGCATCCTGTTCCAGGATGCACTGCTGTTCGACCACTTCAGCGTTGGGCAAAATTTACTGCTGGCATTACCGGCTTCCCTGAAAGGCTCCGCCAGACGCGATGAAGTTGAACACGCTCTTAAACGTGCAGATTTGGCCGGTTTTTTTCACCGCGATCCGGCGTCATTGTCCGGGGGACAGCGCTCGCGTATCGCGCTGCTGCGCGCGCTGCTGGCACAGCCACAGGCGCTACTACTGGACGAACCGTTCAGTCGCCTGGATACGTCGCTTCGCGACACATTTCGTCAGTGGGTGTTTAACGAAGTTCATCAGCAGGGTATTCCCGTGGTACAGGTTACCCATGACGCGCAGGACGTGCCGCCTGGGGGTTCTGTTTTGCAGATGGTGCAGTGGACGTGAATGTGGCGATATGCTGCGTTAACGCAAGGATTTTACTTAACTGGCGGCACAGAATGTCGTCTTCTTTTTTCAACGTCGGGCTATTCGATGAAACGTGTTTCTCAAATGACCGCGCTGGCACTGGCTTTAGGGCTGGCTTGCGCTTCTTCCTGGGCTGCTGAAACCGCGCAGACGCTCACCTTCAACCAGTTACAGCAAAAACAAGGCGCGGCAATCGATACCCGTCAGAGCGCTTATTATAACGGCTGGCCGCAATCGCTTAATGGCCCTTCTGGACATGAACCTTCCGCCCTGAATCTGTCTGCCGCATGGCTCGACAAGATGAATGATGAGCAACTCTCCGCCTGGGTTCATCAACATCAGTTAAAAACCGATGCCCCGGTTGCACTCTATGGCAACGACACTGATATGCAGGCCGTCAAAAATCGCCTGCAAAAGGCCGGCTTTAGCCATATTTCAACGCTCAGCGATGCGCTGCAGGATCCAGCTCGCTTGCAACGCCTGCCGCACTTCGAACAACTGGTCTATCCGCAGTGGCTGCACGACCTTCAACAGGGTAAAGAGGTCACAGCTAAACCGGCTGGCGACTGGAAAGTGATCGAGGCCGCTTGGGGGGCGCCGAAACTCTATCTGCTCAGCCACATCCCGGGAGCCGGATACATTGATACTAACGAAGTCGAAAGCGAACCGCTGTGGAATAAAGTCTCGGACGCTCAGCTAAAAGCGATGCTGGCAAAACATGGAATTCGCCACGACACAACGGTCATTCTGTATGGCCGCGATGTTTACGCCGCAGCACGTGTCGCACAAATCATGCTGTACGCGGGTGTAAAAGACGTTCGCCTGCTCGACGGTGGCTGGCAAACCTGGTCCGATGCAGGATTACCGGTTGAACGCGGTACTGCGCCAACGGTGAAACCAGAACCGAATTTCGGCGTAACGATCCCTGCCCAACCGCAGCTAATGCTGGATATGGAACAGGCGCGTGGCCTGCTGCACCGCCAGGACGCGTCGCTGGTCAGCATCCGCTCGTGGCCAGAGTTTGTCGGCACCACCAGCGGATACAGCTACATTAAGCCAAAAGGTGAGATTGCAGGCGCTCGTTGGGGCCACGCAGGGAGCGACTCCACGCATATGGAAGATTTCCATAACCCGGACGGCACCATGCGTAGCGCGGATGACATCGCCGCAATGTGGAAGCAGTGGAATATCCTGCCGGATCAGCAGGTCTCTTTCTATTGCGGCACCGGCTGGCGCGCCTCTGAGACGTTTATGTATGCCCGCGCGATGGGCTGGAAAAACGTCTCCGTCTATGACGGCGGCTGGTACGAGTGGAGCAGCCATCCGAAAAACCCGGTTGCCAGCGGTGAACGCGGCCCGGAAAGCAGTCAGTAACCTCTCGCTAGCCCTGACGCTGAAGTGACTTCAGCGTCAGGTAGCCACTCCAGATCCGCGTAAAGGTTGTCATCCAGCACAGCGCGCCAAACACCCAGGCCATCACTGCAAAATATCCAGGGAAAAGGCAGCCCAGAACAAACAACATAATTGTCTCAGTGCCTTCGGTCAGTCCACCCAGATAATAAAATGATTTATGTGCATAGCCAGGGTTATCAATCTGGTGTTTCGCTGCCAGTGCCGCAAAGGCCAGGAAACTGCTGCCAGTGCCAATAAAAGCAAATAGCAACCAGCCACCCGCCAGCGCATTTTGCTCCGGTGCCGCCAGAATAAAGCCAAACGGTACTAAGGCGTAAAACAGGAAGTCGAGCGCAATGTCGAGGAATCCCCCCGCATCGGTTAATCCTCTGCGACGCGCCAGCGCCCCATCCAGACCATCAAACAGACGATTGAGCACAATGGCCACCAGCGCGGCCAGATACCAGCCTGATGCCAGAAATGGCAAAGCCAGCACGCCAATAGCGAAACCTACCAGCGTCAGGCCATCCGGCGTGATAGCGGGTGTATCAATAACCCGTACGCACTGGTGCAGAAGTGGTTTTAATCGCGGGTGAAGATGACGGTCAAGCATGCGGGTGTCCTTTCAAATTGTCGCATAATCCTTGTGAGGGTATATCCAGCGCGGCATTGAAGCGCGCCGAGAGATTTTGAAAGGCGATTAGCGCAGTCATTTCGGTAATCGTGTCGTCGGTAAAATACTGCTTCATTTGCGCCTTCAGTCCATCATCAATCTGTGGCGGCGTGGCGGTAACCGCATCCGCATAGGCCAGTGCCACACGCTCTTCTTCGCTGAACAGCGTTGACGCTTGCCAGTCTGCGACCTGCAACACTTTATCCAGGGCGCCACAACGTTCGGCGAGACGTAAACTGTTGGCATCAATGCAAAAAGCGCAGTGGCACGCCTGAGAAACCCGTGTCATCAATAGCGCCCGCATCACCGGCGTTAATCGCGAGCGTTTTCGCTCCAGAAATCCGACAAACAACGCTACCAACCAGAACAGAAACGGCACCCGCCCCCACCATCGCGTGGGATGTAATACATCGCCATAGTGTTTTTTCTGTGTGGCCACAAGCGGTTTTAAACTGGAAGGGATACGCGTTAACGGCTTTACCCACGACTGAGGATCGTTCAACGGTGACTCCTGAATACTTCAGATAAAACAAAGATAGCGATAGTATGTCATCTTCTGATGTTGAATCTTGATGAATATGATGAAAACCCTCGACGTTGTCGCCGCTATTATTGAACATGATGGCAATATTTTACTCGCTCAACGCCCGGAGCATGCCGACCAATCAGGAATGTGGGAGTTTGCCGGCGGTAAGGTTGAGCCAGGAGAAAGCCAACCGCAGGCGCTGATTCGTGAACTGCGGGAGGAGCTGGGTATCGAGGCAGTCATTGGGCAATACGTTGCCAGCCATCAGCGCCAAGTATCAGGCCGGTTGATACATCTGCATGCCTGGCATGTTCCGGCTTATCAGGGCGAACTGAAGGCTCATGAGCATCAGGATTTGGTCTGGTGTACGCCAGAGGACGCGCTGCGTTATCCGCTGGCGCCTGCTGACATTCCGTTGTTGGAGGCGTTTATCCTTTTACGCGACGCCAGACAAGCGGATTCGTGCTGATGGTTTTCTCGTCGCGCTGACACTGTAACAGTACACCATCGGCTTTTATCACCGCCCCTTCTGAGTAATTCTGATCCTGATAAATACAGCACTGATTACAGGGTTGTGCACGTTGTCCGCTGGAGCTAAACACCTCTGGCGGAACATTCACTTGCACATCCGGACGATATAACTGATTTGCCAGTGTCGCGCTGGATAACATCACCAGCACTCCAGCCATAATAAGACGGCGCATACTCTTTCCTTTTAAACTGACATCAATGCTCAGTATAACGGTAGATACCGGCAGAAACTTTAGTCCCTTCCATCATCGTTTTTGGTTATGACCCACGTCGCAATATTAATTTCCTTAGCGGGGTTAATTTTTTCTTGCGTTTCGTCACATGGCTGATGGTATAGTCAAAAACTGCAAAACACTTAACACAAATATCAAAAATATAACCATATCAATACATAAGAGGTTTTTATATCTATGGATCAGACACGTTCTCTGGAGTCATTTCTCAACCATGTACAAAAGCGCGACCCGAATCAAACGGAGTTCGCGCAAGCCGTTCGTGAAGTAATGACCACGCTGTGGCCATTTCTTGAACAAAACCCGCGCTATCGTCAAATGTCATTGCTGGAACGTCTGGTCGAGCCTGAGCGCGTGATTCAGTTCCGCGTAGTCTGGCTGGACGATCGGAATCAGGTACAGGTAAACCGTGCGTGGCGCGTGCAGTTTAGTTCTGCAATTGGTCCTTACAAAGGCGGCATGCGTTTCCATCCGTCGGTAAACCTGTCGATCCTGAAATTCCTCGGCTTCGAGCAGACCTTTAAAAACGCCCTCACCACGCTGCCGATGGGCGGTGGTAAAGGCGGGAGCGATTTCGATCCAAAAGGCAAAAGTGAAGGCGAAGTGATGCGTTTTTGCCAGGCACTGATGACCGAGCTGTTCCGCCACTTAGGGCCAGATACCGACGTGCCTGCGGGCGATATAGGCGTAGGCGGTCGTGAAGTTGGCTTTATGGCCGGGATGATGAAAAAACTGTCCAACAACAGCGCCTGCGTCTTTACCGGTAAAGGTCTCTCCTTTGGCGGCAGCCTGATCCGCCCGGAAGCGACCGGTTACGGTCTGGTGTACTTTACCGAAGCCATGCTTAAACGTCATGGCCTGGGTTTTGAAGGCATGCGTGACGCCGTCTCGGGTTCCGGTAACGTGGCGCAATTCGCCATTGAAAAAGCGATGGAGTTCGGGGCTCGAGTGGTTACTGCCTCTGACTCCAGCGGCACCGTGGTAGACGAAAGCGGCTTCACCAAAGAAAAACTGGCACGTCTGTGCGCGATCAAAGACAGTCGTGACGGACGCGTGGCGGATTACGCCCGTGAATTTGGTCTGACTTATCTGGAAGGCAAGCAGCCGTGGTCTGTGCCGGTAGATATCGCTCTGCCGTGCGCCACACAGAACGAACTTGATGTCGACGCCGCTCGCGTGCTGATCGCTAACGGTGTGAAAGCCGTCGCTGAAGGCGCAAATATGCCGACCACCATCGAAGCAACCGATCTGTTCCTCGAATCGGGCGTATTATTTGCACCGGGTAAAGCGGCCAACGCTGGCGGTGTGGCGACGTCAGGTCTGGAAATGGCGCAGAACGCTGCGCGTCTTGGCTGGAAAGCAGAGAAAGTTGATGCGCGCCTGCACCACATCATGCTGGATATTCACCATGCCTGCGTCGAGTACGGTGGCGAGAGCAAACAAACCAACTACGTGCGCGGTGCCAACATCGCGGGCTTTGTGAAAGTTGCCGACGCGATGTTGGGTCAGGGTGTTATCTGATCTTGCCCCTTCTGCCTGATGATGCTGAGCTCATCAGGCTTACGCAGTATCTCCGCCCGCCTCAACTGATGGCGGGCTTTTTTTCGCCGAGCGTTTGCGCGGCGCACTCTTTTTCTTCTCACCACCACCCGGAGCGGTAATCCCGCGGAACTGGCGCACCGGCGTACGTTTAGCCTGATCGATAAGCTGATACAACGTCCCTACCAGCGGCTGCATAAAATCCTGATAACGACACTGTTTTTCACTGATTTGTGTCAGAATCGACTCCCAGTGCGCGGTCATATCCGGGCGCGTCGCCATTTCAGGAAGCGAATGGAACAGCGCTTTTCCGGCGTCCGTTGAGTGTATATAACGGCCTTTTTTCACCAAAAATCCGCGCTTAAACAGCAGTTCGATAATCCCGGCGCGCGTGGCTTCCGTTCCTAAACCGTCGGTTGCACGAAGGATCTTTTTCAGATCTTTATCCTGCACAAACCGCGCAATCCCGGTCATCGCCGACAGCAACGTAGCATCGGTAAAGTGGCGCGGCGGCTGGGTTTGGCGTTCAACGACTTCGCCTTTTTCGCACAGCAACTCATCATCTTTTGCCACTACCGGCAGCGGCGTGCCATCGTTGTCTTCATCGCGTTCTTTGTTGCCGAGCAACGTACGCCATCCTGCTTCGGCGAGGAAACGCGCTTTGGCAACAAATTTCCCTTTCGCAATGTCCAGTTCAATGACGCATTTACGGAATACTGCATCTGCGCAGAACTGCATCAGATACTGACGCGCAATCAGGTTATACACCTTCGCTTCGTTGTCATTCAGATTGATGGATGAACTGCGCGCTGTGGGAATAATGGCGTGGTGCGCATCCACCTTTTTATCGTCCCAGCAGCGATTACGCGTATCGGGGTTAACCGCTGGCTGCGGTAACAAATCCGGCGCATGAACGCTGATAGCGTTCATTACCGCATGACGTCCGGCAAAGTGCTCTTCCGGCAGATAGCGGCTATCGGAACGTGGATAGGTAATCAGCTTGTGGGTTTCGTACAGTTTCTGGCAGATATCCAGCACATTTTGCGCACTTAAACCGAAGCGTTTAGCCGCTTCAATCTGCAACGCCGATAACGAAAACGGCAACGGTGCGGATTCTGATTCCCGTTTATCGTTATAGCTGGTGACAATTGCAGGCTGGCCGTTGATACGATTTACCACGTGTTCTGCCAGCGTGCGGTGAAGCAAACGTCCTTCTTCATCCTGATACGGCTCACACGCTTCGCTGGGTTGCCAGATAGCGGTGAACCGCTCATCGGCAGGCGTCACGATATGTGCTTTCACTTCAAAGAAATCTTTTGCGACGAAGTTTTCAATCTCTTCATCACGGCGAACCACCAGTCCGAGAACCGGTGTTTGTACGCGACCAACGGAGAGCACCCCCTGATAGCCCGCGTTACGCCCAAGAATGGTGTAGGCTCGCGTCATATTGATGCCATACAGCCAGTCCGCACGCGCACGCGCCAGCGCCGACACGCATAGCGGGATAAACTCACTGTTAGCGCGCAGGCGGGAAATCGCCCGCTCCACCGCCTGTGGGTTAAGATCGTTGATCAGGCAACGTTGTACCTGCTGACGTTTCTCTGGGGCGAGTTGCAGGTAATCAAGCACTTCATCCACCAGCAGTTGCCCTTCACGATCGGGGTCTCCCGCGTGAATAACTTCACTTGCTTCATGTAAAAAGCGCTTAATCACGTTGAGCTGTTTGGTCACCGAGGGACGCGGCTGTAGCTGCCACTTTTCCGGGACAATCGGCAAGTCGACCAGACTCCAGCGAGCATAGCGACTGTCATAGGCATCTGGCTGCGCCTGTTCAAGCAGATGACCGATGCACCAGGTCACCACTTGCCCATTTCCGCATTCAATAAAACCATCACCTTTGCGATGCGGTTTAGGTAGCACATCTGCAATAGCGCGAGCCAGACTCGGTTTTTCGGCAATAAACAACCGCATCAAGTTAACGGATCTCAACCATGGCGCGACCGCCACGAGCTTCCACCAGTTCACCAATCGCAGTGAGTTCAATACCGAACTGCGCAGCCGCCGCCTTGACTTCGGCTTCGGCCTCCGGCGTTACCGCCAGCAACAAACCACCCGAAGTTTGCGGATCGCACAACAGGTCACGTACCGACTTCGGCATTTCGCCCATCAGATGCCCATAGCTGGCATAATTACGTTGCGTACCACCCGGTACTGCGCCCTGCGCAATGTATTCTTCAACGCCAGGGAGCTTTGGAATGTCCTGATAAACGATCTGCGCCTGGATACCCGCGCCCTGACACATCTCACTCAGATGTCCCAGCAGACCAAAACCGGTCACGTCGGTCATGGCTTTCACGCCCTCAATATCCGCAAACGCTGCACCCGCGACGTTCATGCGACACATCACTTCCGTTGCCAGCCCAATATGTTCAGGCTTGAGCAGCGATTTTTTCTCTGCGGTAGTCAGCACACCAATTCCCAAAGGCTTGGTGAGGAACAGTTTGCATCCCGCCTCGGCGGTGCTGTTTTTCTTCACGCGTTCGGTAGGAACGACGCCTGTAACCGCAAGACCAAAAATCGGCTCCGGAGCATCAATAGAGTGACCGCCCGCCAGGGCAATACCCGCCTGACGACAGGCGAAGCGTCCGCCTTCGGTGACTTCACGGGCAATTTCCGGTGCCAGCTTATCGAGAGGCCAGCCCAGAATAGCGATTGCCATAATCGGTTTGCCGCCCATCGCGAAGATATCGCTGATAGCGTTGGTCGCAGCGATACGGCCAAAATCAAACGGATTATCGACAATCGGCATAAAGAAATCGGTGGTACTGATAACGCTGGTGCCATTTCCCAGATCGTACACTGCCGCATCATCGCGGGTTTCATTACCCACGAGTAAGTTTGGATCGACGAACTTCGCCTGCTCACTGTGCAGGATGGTTTCCAGCACTTTGGGGGAAATTTTACAACCGCAACCGGCTCCGTGGCTGTATTGCGTTAAACGAATAGCTTGCTCGCTCATGGACATCTCCTGTCATTGCAATCCGGATATGGTAGCGCTCATTCCATGATGTGGTAAGAGTGACTGTCTGAATTAGGGTGTCTTTGCTCATAATCCAGACAGTTTTGCCGTTGATATCAGAAATAACGGACGAATGAGGTCGGATCGGCAAGGCTAATCGAGGTGGAAGCTTTTAGCTGCGGTGTACCCAGATAGAGGAAACCAACAATTTTATCCTGTGGTCGACAGTCAAAAGCCTCACGCACTTCCGCGCTTTCCGTTAAGGCACCGCTACGCCAGATCCCGCCAAAGCCTTGTGCAATCGCCGCCATCTGCATAGCCATTACCGCACAACCGGCTGACATCTCCTGCTCCCAGAGAGGAACCTTGCCGTTTTCTTCGCATTTTGCCACTACTGCAATAATTAGCGGTGCACGAAACGGCGCGCTACGCGCTTTTTCTACCGCTTTTTCGTCGCCCTGTGCGGCAATCGCACCTTTTTCCAGCGCAGCGCTAAAACGCTCGCGACCATCGCCTTCTATCACAAAAAAGCGCCATGGCTGCAAAGATTTGTGGTCAGGTGCGCGCATCCCCGCCCGCAGAATGTTTTGTAACTGCTCCCCCGCCGGGGCCGGTTCGACAAGGCGAGAAGCGCTACGACGAGTCAAAAGTAATTCGAGTGCATCCATTTGCTTAACTCCAACAATGAAATCTGTTCACAAAATTAACACGTGAGTGGATTTTGTTACAGCACAGGCGGTGATTCCTGCTGACAAGTGCCTGTCGGGTCATTACGATAGCCACATCTTAACGCCTTTCTCCCGTCTAACGGGGAGGCGTGTTGTTAATCTGTAGGGAGAATACATGCGAACCCTGTGGCGATTTATTGCCGGATTTTTTAAATGGACGTGGCGATTACTGAATTTCGTCCGTGAATTTGTGCTTAACCTGTTCTTTATCTTTCTGGTGCTGGTTGGCGTCGGTATCTGGATGCAGGTCAGTAGCACTAATACCAGCGAACAGGCCGGACGTGGCGCATTGCTGCTCGATATCTCAGGGGTGATTGTCGACAAGCCCTCAAGTACCAGTCGCTTAAGCGTCATTGGTCGCCAGCTGTTTGGCGCCAGCTCGGATCGTCTACAGGAAAACTCTCTGTTCGACATCGTGAATACCATTCGCCAGGCGAAAGATGACCGCAACATTACCGGCATCGTAATGGATTTGAAAAACTTTGCCGGGGCCGATCAGCCTTCCATGCAGTACATCGGTAAAGCGCTGCGTGAATTCCGCGACAGCGGGAAACCCGTTTTTGCCATCGGCGATAACTTCAGCCAGGGTCAGTATTACCTCGCCAGTTTTGCCAACAAAATTTGGCTCTCCCCACAAGGTTCGGTTGACTTGCACGGCTTTGCTACCAATGGCCTGTATTACAAGTCACTGCTGGATAAGCTGAAAGTCTCCACCCACGTATTCCGTGTCGGGACCTATAAATCCGCCGTTGAGCCGTTTATTCGTGACGATATGTCCCCGGCCGCACGTGAAGCCGACAGCCGCTGGATTGGCGAGTTATGGCAAAACTATCTCGACACCGTTGCGGCCAATCGCCAGATCCCGGCCCAGCAGGTGTTCCCGGGCGCGCAGGCGATGCTGGACGGTCTGACGAAAGTGGATGGCGATACCGCTAAGTATGCCCTCGATAACAAACTTGTCGACGCCCTCGCCTCCAGCGCTGAAGTCGAAAAACTGCTGACTAAACAGTTTGGCTGGAGCAAAGCGGACAAAAATTACCGCGCCGTCAGCTATTACGATTACTCGCTGAAAACCCCGGCTGAGACCGGTGACAGCATAGGCGTGGTCTTCGCCAATGGCGCAATTATGGACGGGGAAGAAACACCAGGGAACGTAGGCGGTGACACCACTGCCGCACAGATCCGTGAAGCACGCCTCGATCCAAAAGTGAAAGCGATTGTTCTGCGCGTTAACAGTCCTGGCGGTAGCGTCAGCGCCTCTGAAGTGATTCGCTCTGAACTGGCTGCAGCTAAGGCTGCGGGTAAACCGGTGGTCGTTTCTATGGGCGGTATGGCGGCTTCAGGGGGTTACTGGATCTCCACACCGGCAAGCTACATTGTGGCAAACCCCAGTACTCTGACTGGTTCAATCGGTATTTTTGGCGTTATCAACACCGTTGAAAATAGCCTGGATTCCATTGGCATCCATACTGATGGCGTTTCAACCTCGCCGCTGGCTGATATTTCTATCACCAAAGCGTTACCGCCAGAAGTCCAGCAGATGATGCAACTGAGCATTGAGAATGGCTATAAGCGCTTTATCACGCTGGTTGCGGATGCACGTAAGACTACGCCAGAGCAGATTGATAAGATTGCTCAGGGCCACGTCTGGACCGGTCAGGATGCGAAAGCTAACGGTCTGGTGGACAGTCTGGGCGACTTTGACGATGCGGTGACAAAAGCGGCAGAGCTTGCCAAACTGAAACAATGGCACATTGAGTATTATCAGGACGAACCGACATTCGTCGATATGGTTATGGACAGTATGTCGGGTTCAGTTCGCGCCATGCTGCCACAAGCCATCCAGGCAATGCTTCCGGCACCGCTGGCCTCTGCTGCCAGTGCGGTAAAAGCCGAAGGCGATAAGCTGGCGGCGTTTAACGATCCGCAGAACCGTTATGCGTTTTGTCTGACCTGCGCCAACGTTCGCTAACTCTTGACCCCTCTTCGGGATGAAGAGGGGTTTTTCTTTGAGACAGAAGAAAAAGTCATGCAGAAGAAATCGATTTACGTTGCCTATACCGGCGGTACTATTGGTATGCAGCGCTCAGAACAAGGTTATATTCCGGTCTCCGGCCATCTTCAGCGCCAACTGGCATTGATGCCTGAATTCCACCGCCCCGAGATGCCTGATTTCACTATCCACGAATACGTCCCGCTGATGGATTCATCCGATATGACGCCAGAAGACTGGCAGCATATTGCTGAAGACATTAAAACGCACTACGACGATTACGATGGTTTTGTGATCCTTCATGGCACCGACACCATGGCGTTTACTGCCTCAGCGCTCTCTTTTATGCTGGAGAATCTGGGTAAACCGGTAATTGTGACAGGGTCACAAATACCGCTGGCAGAGCTTCGTTCTGACGGACAAATCAATTTGCTGAATGCGCTATACGTCGCAGCGAATTACCCCATCAACGAAGTTACCCTGTTTTTCAACAATCGACTGTTTCGCGGTAACCGTACAACCAAAGCCCATGCCGACGGTTTTGACGCCTTCGCCTCACCAAACCTTGCCCCGTTGCTGGAAGCCGGGATCCATATCCGCCGCCTGGGAACGCCACCAGCGCCACACGGGGCAGGCGAACTGATTGTTCACCCTATCACCCCGCAGCCGATTGGCGTCGTCACTATTTACCCTGGCATTTCCGCTGACGTGGTGCGCAATTTCCTGCGCCAGCCGGTAAAAGCATTAATTCTTCGCTCCTACGGTGTGGGCAATGCGCCGCAAAATAAAGAGTTCCTGAAAGAGCTTGAAGATGCGAGCTCGCGTGGCATTGTGGTGGTTAACCTCACCCAGTGTATGTCCGGCAAGGTGAACATGGGCGGTTACGCAACAGGGAATGCGCTGGCGCATGCCGGGGTTATTGGTGGCGCGGATATGACCGTTGAAGCAACGCTCACCAAGCTGCATTACTTGCTGAGCCAGGGGCTGGATACGCAGGCCATTCGCACGGCGATGACGCAAAACCTGCGTGGTGAGCTCACGCCGGACGAATAGAGGAGTAAACGATAATGGCCAGAGCATTACTGCTGGTTGACTTACAAAACGACTTTTGTGCAGGCGGTGCTCTCGCCGTCCCTGAGGGAGATAGCACCGTGGATGTCGCCAATCGTCTTATTGACTGGTGTACATCGCGTGGTGACGTGATAGTTGCCAGTCTGGACTGGCACCCGGCAAATCACGGTAGTTTTGCCAGCCAGCATCATGTCACGCCCTACAGTCAGGGACAACTTGACGGTCTGCCGCAGACATTCTGGCCGGATCACTGTGTTCAGAATACTGAGGGTGCAGCCCTGCATCCGTTGCTGAACCAACTCGCAATTAATAAGACCTTTTGTAAGGGCGAGAACCCGCTGGTCGACAGCTACAGCGCGTTTTTTGATAACGGCCGTCGACAGGCAACTGCGCTGAATGCGTGGCTACTGGAGAATCGTATTGCTGAACTCATCATCATGGGCCTGGCAACTGATTATTGCGTTAAATTTACTGTTCTTGATGCGCTGGATCTTGGCTATACCGTCAACGTCATTACTGATGGCTGTCGTGGTGTGAACATTCAGCCGCAAGATAGCGCGCATGCTTTTATGGAAATGGCGGCAGCGGGTGCAACGCTGTACACGCTGACAGACTGGGAAGAAACCCAGCGTTAAACCATGCCTGGTGGCGGAACTTATGTCGTCACCAGGTCCCCTGTTAACTTCCCCTCTCGGCCTTCTCTGGTATCCCCGCGAGACCCGACACATCGCTTTCGCCGCTTCGCCAGCATGGCGTGAACAGCTTCGCATTTTTCCTTTTTTTAAACTGTTAGTCTGCAAGAGCTGTTTTTTTCGCCACCCACTGGCGTGGCGTGTTTGCTTTTTTAAATGTCAAAGAGGAACACCGATGAAACTATTGTCTTTGTTGGCAGCATTACCCCTGCTTTGTGCAAGCGTTGTTTCCGCAAACTCCCTGATGTCTGTCGGCTACTTTAACGGCGGTGGCGATGTTACTGCCGGCCCTGGCGGTGATATCAATAAGCTGGATGTCCGCCAGATAACCCATCTCAACTATTCGTTTGGTCTTGTCTACAACAATGAAAAAGACGAAACCAATGACGCCCTGAAAGACGCCAGCAAGCTACACCAGATTTGGCTGTCAGAAAAAGTACAGGCTGATTTGCAAAAAATTCCGGTGCTACGCAAGCAAAACCCAAACCTTAAAGTTCTGCTTTCTGTTGGGGGTTGGGGGGCGCGCGGATTTTCTGGCGCGGCGGCTACGCAGGAATCCCGCACGGTGTTTATTCAGTCTGCACAGGCGATTGTTGAGAAATATGGCCTGGATGGCATCGATCTCGACTGGGAATATCCGGTCAACGGCGCATGGGGGCTGGTCGAAAGCCAACCGGCTGACCGCGATAACTTTACCGCGTTACTGAAAGAGCTACGCGCCACATTTGGCCATAATAAGCTGGTCACTATCGCCGTTGGAGCGAACGCTGAAAGTCCGAAAAGCTGGGTAGATGTGAAAGCGATTGCCCCGTTGCTCGATTATATCAACCTGATGACCTACGACATGGCTTACGGTACTCAGTACTTCAACTCAAACCTGTATGATTCGACCCAGTGGCCAACGGTGGCTGCAGCAGATAAATACAGCGCCGATTTTGTGGTCAATAACTATCTCGCCGCAGGATTAAAACCAGGTCAGATGAATCTCGGGATTGGCTTCTACGGCCGGGTACCAAAACGCGCCATCGAACCTGGTATTGACTGGAGCAAACCTGATGCCCAGAAAAATCCGGCAACCCAACCCTACTTCGAACCACAACACATTGAGTTGTTCAAATCGTTGGGGGTTGATCTGAGCAAAGATACCTATGTGAAGTACAACGATATCGTGGCTAAGTTAATCAACGATCCACAAAAGCGCTTTAGTCAGCATTGGGATGATGAGGCCAAAGTGCCGTGGTTGTCAGTACAGTCTGCCGACGGTAAAGCACTTTTCGCCCTCTCTTTTGAAAACCCGCGTTCGGTCACCATCAAAGCGGACTATATCAAGAGCAAGGGGTTGGGAGGGGCAATGTTCTGGGAGTACGGCGCAGATGATAAAAATCAGTTAGCGAAGCAGCTGGCCGAGTCGTTAGGGATTAAACACTGATCCCAACGCCTGGCACAATAGGTTATGATTATCACAATCCGCTGCACCAGGCTGCTCTGGTGCGGCTTTTTATTTTCTACAGGAGGCATGAAGCGTTATGGCTTTTATCCCTAAAAATTATGCCCGTCTGGAAGTCGGATACCGGGAAAAGGCACTTAAACTCTTCCCCTGGGTTTGCGGACGCTGTTCCCGTGAGTTTGTCTATTCCAACCTGCGTGAATTGACAGTGCACCATATCGATCACGATCACTCCAATAACCCGGAAGATGGTAGCAACTGGGAGATGTTGTGCCTGTATTGCCACGATCATGAGCATTCCAAATATACGGAAGCGGACCAGTATGGTTCAACGGTGGTTGCGGGTGAAGATGCGCAAAAAGCGGTTGGCGAGGCGAAATATAACCCGTTTGCCGATCTTAAAGCGATGATGAACAAGAAATAACAAATACAGCAGGCCCGGCGTGATGTGCTACCGGGCCTGTGACTCAGGATTTGAACGTCGCAATGGGCTCTGGCGTAATACCAAACTCAACTTTCAGCTGTTGCTTACTCTTCATTACCATCTCACCCTTCGTGTCGATAGTCATATGTTGCGCATCAACATTGTGACGTGCCTGCCATAGCATCACCAACTGCAAACTGTTCTCTTTTTGTTCTGCCGTCAGCGCGACGCCATCCGGCCATTTTCCCAGCTCAACGGCAGTAGATAAGCGCTGATACACTTCCGGCGTCATGCTGTTGATCATCTCATCAAGATTCATGTTAAATCCATTCCCGTAGAATAATTTGCTGAATCGTTTCCTCAGCCTTTGATTTGTTCACCATTTTCATCATCGGTGAAGTTCAAAGACGCCGAATTTACGCAGTAACGTTCCCCGGTAGGTTTTGGACCATCAGGGAAGACATGTCCGAGGTGTGCATCACAGTTTCCGCAGCGGATTTCGATGCGCTGCATACCGTGTGACGTATCTTTTATGTAACGAATGGCCTCTTCGCTAACAGGCTCGTAAAAACTGGGCCAGCCGCAGCCGGAATCGTATTTAGTATCTGAACGAAACAGCGGTTTGTCGCAGATCAGGCAATGGTAGACGCCATCACGCTTATTGTGCAGCAAACGCCCGGTAAATGGCGGTTCTGTCCCATGATTTTGCGTCACGTAGAACTGCATTTCGGACAAATTTTTTTTCAGTTCTTCTGGAGAAGGTTGATTAGCCATTTGCTCACATCTCACTTTATCTATACTCACATCGCGAGACAGATTCTAACAAAACATTAACACCGTAGTGCGAACTTTTGTTCTAAACTTGATACTTGCGAAATGGCAGCCTGTTAATCGTGATCACAATCACGTTTTTATCTTGATTGCCCTTTAAAATTCGGGCCGCCGCCCCCATGTGGTTTCAAGCCCAAAGGAAGAGTGAGGCGAGTCAGTTGCGCAAAGCTTAGGCAGCAGATTGATTTGTCGCAATGATTGACACGATTCCGCTTGACGCTGCGTAAGGTTTTTGTAATTTTACAGGCAACCTTTTATTCACTAACAAATAGCTGGTGGAATATATGACTATCAAAGTAGGTATCAACGGTTTTGGCCGTATCGGTCGCATTGTTTTCCGTGCTGCTCAAGAACGCTCTGACATCGAGATCGTTGCAATCAACGACCTGTTAGACGCTGACTACATGGCTTACATGCTGAAATATGACTCCACTCACGGCCGTTTCAACGGTTCCGTTGAAGTGAAAGACGGTCATCTGATCGTAAACGGTAAAAAAATCCGTGTTACCGCTGAACGTGATCCGGCTAACCTGAAATGGGACGAAGTTGGTGTTGACGTAGTAGCTGAAGCTACTGGCCTGTTCCTGACAGACGAAACCGCTCGTAAGCACATCACTGCTGGCGCGAAAAAAGTGGTTCTGACTGGTCCGTCCAAAGATAACACTCCGATGTTTGTTAAAGGCGCTAACTTTGACAAATACGAAGGTCAGGACATCGTTTCTAACGCATCCTGCACCACTAACTGCCTGGCTCCGCTGGCTAAAGTTATCAACGACAACTTCGGCATTATCGAAGGTCTGATGACTACCGTTCACGCAACCACCGCTACTCAGAAAACCGTTGATGGCCCGTCTCACAAAGACTGGCGCGGCGGCCGTGGCGCAGCTCAGAACATCATCCCGTCCTCTACCGGCGCTGCTAAAGCTGTAGGTAAAGTACTGCCAGAACTGAATGGCAAACTGACTGGTATGGCGTTCCGCGTTCCTACTCCGAACGTATCCGTTGTTGACCTGACTGTTCGTCTGGAAAAAGCTGCTTCTTACGAAGAAATTAAGAAAGCAATCAAAGCTGCTTCCGAAGGCCCGATGAAAGGCGTTCTGGGTTACACCGAAGACGACGTTGTTTCTACCGATTTCAACGGTGAAGTTTGCACTTCTGTGTTCGATGCTAAAGCTGGTATCGCACTGAACGACAACTTCGTGAAACTGGTATCCTGGTACGACAACGAAACCGGTTACTCCAACAAGGTTCTGGATCTGATTGCTCACATCTCCAAATAAGTTGAGATGAGACAGTAATCTGTAAGAGCGACTCAGGTCGCTCTTTTTTTTGCCTGAAGATATACCCGCCATACTTCAACTTGCAGGTGTGTTGGCTACGTTATCTCCCCCTGTTCGCTTACAACAGTAAGCTCATCGGGATGAATCAGGGGCATTCATGTCCTGGCCGAAGGTTGCCTTCGGTTGTTCAAATTCGTTCCTGACGAATTTGTCGTTCACTTGCCACTTCCTGTAATTCGAATTATTCAGGGTAAAAAAGGATTGCGTAATGATTAATAAAATTTTTGCACTTCCGGTAATCGAGCAAATTACCCCTGTCCTCTCTCGTCGCCAGCTTGATGATCTTGAAATCATTGTTGTCGATCACCCGCAGGTTAAAGCCTCTTTCGCGCTGCAGGGCGCTCATCTCCTCTCCTGGAAACCAAACGGCGAAGAAGAAGTCCTCTGGCTCAGCAACAACACACCGTTTAAGACGGGCGTCGCATTGCGTGGCGGTGTTCCAATTTGCTGGCCGTGGTTCGGTCCGGCTGCCCAGCAGGGTCTACCTTCTCACGGCTTTGCCCGTAACCTGCCCTGGACGCTGAAAGCGCACAATGAAGATGACAACGGCGCTGTTCTGACATTTGAATTGCAAAGCAATGCTGAAACGCATCAGCTTTGGCCGCATGAGTTTACGCTGTTAGCACGCTTCAAAGTGGGTAAAACCTGTGAGATCGAGCTGGAAGCCCATGGTGAGTTTGAAACCACTTCTGCACTCCACACCTACTTTAATGTAGGAGATATCGCAGCGGTGAAAGTAAGTGGCCTTGGCGACCGCCTGATCGATAAAGTTAACGATGCAAAAGAAGATGTACTGGCTGATGGTATCCAGACGTTCCCGGACCGTACCGATCGTGTGTATCTGAACCCGGAAGCATGCAGCGTCATTCACGATGATTCACTGAACCGCAATATCGACGTTGTGCATCACCACCATCTGAATGTAGTCGGCTGGAACCCAGGCCCGGCGCTGTCTGTCAGCATGGGAGATATGCCGGATGATGGTTACAAAACGTTTGTTTGCGTAGAAACTGCTTACGCCACCGAAACGCAGAAAACAACGGCAGAGAAACCTTCTCGTCTGGCACAAACTATTCGTGTTGCTAAACGATAAGCGATAATTAATACCGGATGATTGACCGAAAAAGTGTGCGGACAACCATCCGGTAAAATCAGGCCATATCCAACGCAGTTTTACCTTTCGGGGCAGGATATGCCTTATCCAGCAATTTCAGCTCGTCGGCGGATAGCGTAATCGCGAGCGCGGCTGCATTCTGCTCCACATGTGCCACGTTTGCCGCTTTTGGAATCGCCACTACCCCCTGATGACGAATAACCCACGCCAGCAAAATCTGAGCGGCGCTGACATTGCGAGCTCTCGCGATATCGTTAACCACGGTGTTCGTGAGCACATCACTGCGTAAACGCCCTGCCTGGGCCAGCGGGCTGTAGGCCATGACCGGCATCTGCTGTTGCTGACACCAGGGGAGTAAATCATATTCAATACCTCGCGATGCCACATGATACAGCACCTGATTAGTGGCACACTGTTGCCCACCCGTAACCTGCCATAACGCCTGCATGTCATCGTAATCTAGATTAGAGACTCCCCAGCGACGGATTTTCCCCTGCGCAATCAATGTTTCCATTGCACTCACGGTCTCTTCAAATGAGTAATCCCCCATCCAGTGCAATAAATAGAGATCCAGATAGTCAGTGTTCAGCCGACGCAGACTCCCTTCACAGGCCGCAATCATTTTTTGGCCGCCCGCATTCCATGGGTAAACTTTTGACACTAAAAACGCATGTTCGCGTCGCCCCGTCAATGCCTCGCCAACGATTTCTTCCGCTGCACCATCAGCGTACATTTCGGCCGTATCAATAAGCTGTAAACCAAGATCCAGCCCTGCCCGCAGCGCATTTACTTCATCACGACGGCGGCTGGCATTCTCGCCCATATACCATGTACCCTGCCCGATAGCTGGAAGCGCAATCTGCTGAGCAAAAATCACCTGCTTGTTTGTCATCACACCCTCCTGTGTTTATGCACCACAGTAAAGCAAAACAACGCGGGTGTGTCCTGTAATGGTGCACAAATTGCACCATCATAGTTTGGACTGATTTTTACGCGGATCATGAGTGACAAGATGTCTGCAGCCAGATACAGAATATGCGTTAATAGTGTTATTCACGCGCAGTGAATAAAAGACAACTTTCCTCGTTTAAAAATAAGTATCGGAGCTTACCCATGGTGATAAAACAAAAAGCCCGCATTTCTGCGGGCTTCCATGTAATCATCTGTTCTTCATTTAGTGAAATCAGAATTTATAAGTAATACCGGTTGAGATCAGACCCGTCCAGGATTTGTCCACCATCGGGCTGTCGGTAATTTCATCAGACAGACGGGTATAACGCGCAGTGGCGTACATGCTCCAGTCGCCAAGGAAATTGTAGTTTGCGCTTAATTCAAGGTACGGGTTCCAGCTGCTGTTAGGATCGTAGCTGCGCAAACCACTGCGGGAAGATTCGTGACGCGATACACCGTAGTAGTAATCGTTCTGGTTTTCGCTGTTCCACTCAACACCAATACCTGGTGTCAGCGTCAGACCACCGTTGGTGTAACGGTACAACCACGCCAGATCCCATACGATACCATTACTGTTGTCCAGCGTGTCTCCCGCCAGGCTGGTGCGCAGGAAACCATATTGCGTATTGTGAACGTAAGACAGACCAGCCATCATGGTGCTCTTACGCTTATCAAGGCTGCGCAGGCGGCTGTCATCGCTGTCGCCCGGCTTAAAGTACATTGGCGACCAGTACGCCATGACTGATAATTTATCTGTGTTGTCATTCCACAGGTAGTAGCCACCGCCCAGACCACGGAACCAGAAGTTCTCGCTTTCGTAGGTCACGACAGGAACGGGATAAACGTCAGTATCATAATCTTTGTAGGGGTGTTCAACCACACCAACGCCTGCGCCCAGCGTCAGGTTGCTTTCTGCTTGCGCAACAGAGGAAGTGGCGATAAGCACGCCAAGTGCCAGAAGTTTGAGTTTGGTCACAATCCATAATTCCTTATTCAAATGTATAGCAACAGAAGTGTAACCGTCATTACGTTACAGCCCAACTATTTTACGTATTAGCCACGTAATGTAACCCCCTAATTTCTCTGCGAGTGATGACATTTTGCTTGCAGAACGATGAATACCGCATGAATCCAACCCTATTTCTTTACATAAGATGTGCTTTTTTTGCTGATGAGTTATTGATATGCCATTGAAATTCGTTTGCGCACACAGGCAAGTTTTGCAAATGCCATCTACGCTTAATTTTAGAAGGTGTATCACCGAATACGTTGATCTCCTGACCACCAAAATGGCATGAGAGTTGCTTATTTCTTCAGCAGCGACGTCGTTCAGTTTACCTCTTCAGGGGCCTCTACTATTCATATGAACGGCTCTTAACATGTGCTAAAAAACGAAAGGACGGCATACCATGAATATATTCGATCACTATCGCCAGCGTTATGAAGCTGCCAAGGACGAAGAGTTCACGCTGCAGGAGTTTCTTACCACTTGTCGGCAAGATCGCAGTGCTTATGCCAACGCGGCAGAGCGGCTATTAATGGCTATTGGTGAGCCTGTCATGGTCGATACTGCCCATGAACCTCGACTTTCTCGACTCTTTTCTAACCGGGTGATCGCTCGTTATCCCGCGTTTGAAGAGTTTTACGGCATGGAAGACGCGATTGAACAGATTGTCTCTTATCTGAAACACGCGGCTCAGGGGCTGGAAGAGAAGAAACAGATTTTGTATCTGTTGGGGCCTGTTGGGGGTGGGAAATCGTCTCTTGCCGAGCGGCTGAAATCGCTGATGCAAAGAGTACCGATTTATGTCCTGAGTGCTAACGGCGAGCGGAGTCCGGTCAACGACCATCCGTTATGCCTGTTTAATCCACAGGAAGATGCCCAGATCCTGGAAAAAGAGTATGGGATCCCGCGTCGCTATCTCGGTACGATCATGTCGCCATGGGCGGCAAAACGTTTACATGATTTCGGCGGGGACATTACTAAATTCCGCGTCGTCAAAGTCTGGCCGTCTATTCTGGAGCAAATTGCTATCGCCAAAACAGAACCTGGCGACGAAAATAACCAGGATATCTCCGCCCTGGTCGGGAAAGTGGATATTCGTAAACTCGAACACCACGCCCAAAACGATCCTGATGCCTATGGTTACTCAGGCGCACTGTGCCGTTCTAACCAGGGGATCATGGAATTCGTTGAGATGTTTAAAGCACCGATTAAAGTGCTGCATCCTCTGTTGACCGCGACTCAGGAAGGAAACTACAACGGCACAGAAGGTATCTCTGCCCTGCCGTTTAACGGCATCATTCTTGCGCACTCGAACGAATCCGAATGGGTAACGTTCCGCAATAACAAGAATAACGAAGCCTTCCTCGACCGTGTTTACATTGTGAAGGTACCGTATTGCTTACGCATTTCCGAAGAGATCAAGATCTACGAGAAATTGCTTAACCACAGTGAGTTGACCCACGCTCCTTGCGCACCGGGTACGCTGGAAACGCTCTCTCGCTTTACTATTCTTTCGCGCCTGAAAGAACCGGAAAACTCGAGCATTTACTCGAAGATGCGCGTTTACGATGGCGAAAGTCTGAAAGATACCGATCCAAAAGCGAAATCCTACCAGGAATATCGGGATTACGCCGGGGTTGATGAGGGCATGAACGGCCTGTCCACGCGTTTTGCGTTTAAGATCCTCTCCCGCGTGTTTAACTTTGACCACGCCGAAGTGGCGGCCAACCCGGTACACCTGTTCTATGTTCTTGAACAGCAAATCGAGCGCGAACAGTTCCCGCAGGAGCAGTCAGAACGTTATCTGGAGTTCCTGAAAGGCTATCTGATCCCGAAATACGCCGAATTTATTGGCAAAGAGATCCAGACGGCTTATCTGGAATCCTATTCCGAATACGGGCAGAACATTTTTGACCGTTATGTCACCTATGCGGACTTCTGGATTCAGGATCAAGAGTATCGCGATCCGGATACTGGCCAACTGTTTGACCGAGAGTCGCTCAACTCAGAGCTGGAGAAAATTGAGAAGCCAGCAGGCATCAGTAACCCGAAAGATTTCCGTAACGAGATCGTCAACTTCGTTCTGCGCGCCAGAGCGAATAACAGCGGTCGCAATCCAAACTGGACCAGTTACGAAAAACTGCGCACGGTTATCGAGAAAAAAATGTTCTCGAATACCGAGGAACTGCTGCCGGTCATTTCCTTTAACGCTAAAACCTCGACTGACGAGCAGAAAAAGCACGACGATTTTGTCGACCGTATGATGGAAAAAGGCTACACGCGTAAACAGGTGCGTTTATTGTGCGAATGGTATTTGCGCGTGCGTAAATCATCGTGATGCAAATGCCCGGTGGTGCCTGCACTTACCGGGCCTACAAAAACATGCAGCGTAGGCCGGACGCGCGTAAGCGACTTCCGGCACTATGCACACTGCGAAAAGTTGGCAGCACGGGAGGAGCTTATGACCTGGTTTATTGACCGGCGTCTTAACGGCAAAAACAAGAGCACGGTTAACCGCCAGCGCTTCTTACGCCGTTATAAATCGCAAATTAAGCAGTCTATCTCCGAGGCCATTAACAAGCGTTCGGTGACTGATGTCGATAGTGGCGAATCTGTCTCTATCCCGACCGATGATATTAGCGAACCGATGTTTCATCAGGGGCGCGGGGGGCTGCGCCATCGTGTACATCCGGGTAACGACCATTTTGTCCAGAATGACCGTATTGAACGTCCTCAGGGCGGCGGCGGTGGTTCTGGCAGCGGACAAGGCCAGGCCAGCCAGGATGGAGAGGGCCAGGATGAGTTCGTGTTTCAGATTTCTAAAGATGAATATCTGGATCTGCTCTTTGAGGATTTGGCCCTCCCTAATCTGAAGCAAAATCAGCAGCGTCAGTTAACGGAGTACAAAACGCATCGTGCAGGTTTTACCTCTAATGGTGTGCCAGCCAACATCAGCGTGGTGCGATCCCTGCAAAACTCACTGGCGCGCCGTACGGCAATGACAGCGGGTAAACGTCGGGAGTTACACGCCCTTGAAGCCGATCTGGAGACCATCACCAAAAGTGAACCCGTTCAGCTGCTGGAAGAAGAACGATTACGTAAAGAGATTGCCGAACTACGGGCAAAAATCGAACGCGTACCGTTTATCGATACCTTTGATTTACGTTACAAGAATTATGAAAAACGCCCCGATCCCTCCAGCCAGGCGGTTATGTTCTGCCTGATGGATGTCTCCGGTTCAATGGACCAGTCGACAAAAGATATGGCAAAGCGTTTTTATATTCTGCTGTATCTTTTTTTAAGCCGGACTTACAAGAACGTAGAAGTGGTCTATATTCGCCACCACACTCAGGCGAAAGAGGTAGATGAGCACGAGTTCTTCTACTCTCAGGAAACCGGGGGGACGATTGTCTCCAGCGCCCTAAAATTGATGGATGAAGTGGTGAAAGACCGCTACGATCCTGCCCAATGGAATATCTACGCGGCGCAGGCATCGGATGGAGATAACTGGGCTGATGATTCGCCGCTGTGTCATGAGATTCTGGCGAAAAAACTGCTGCCGGTGGTGCGATATTATAGCTATATCGAAATCACCCGTCGTGCGCACCAAACCTTATGGCGTGAGTACGAACATTTGCAATCGACCTTTGAAAACTTTGCTATGCAGCATATTCGTGACCAGGATGATATTTACCCGGTATTCCGCGAGTTGTTCCATAAGCAGAGTACCACCAGCAATAATTAGATATCGCTAACAGGCCAGAACATACGTTCTGGCCTGTTTTTATTTTCCCTTCACCGAACAGCAAGCGATGTAATTTAATTGATGTCGCTGGGATTTAAAAAAGCGAAACATTTTAAGGAACCGACGCCGATTTTCATGCGTACGTAAGCCGTTAAATGCAATTTTGAGTGCGCCACCTAACCCCTCATCACGAATTAATCCGCGAGGCGACATTAACGACATTTCGCCATTTTTCTGCATAACATGCTCAAACCCGGCATTCAGGAAGAGTTCACTCCAGCCCTGCCGGGTCATCGGGCTTACGTTTGACTTCACCACCTGCATTAGCTGACTTTGATCGCCCTCACCCAGTTTTTGGCTGGTGAACATAATATCGTGAGTTAATAACCGTCCCCCGGGTTTCAGCACCCGATGGTATTCCGCAATCAGCTTCGCCTTGGCTTTGTCGGCATACATTGTCAACATGGCTTCGTTAATCACAACGTCAAAACTGTTATCAGCAAAAGGGAGAGTGCTCGCGTTAGCAGCCATTACATGGATGTGATTTTCCAGCCCATGAACAGCCACATTACTTCTCGCTCTGGCGAGCGCGTCCTTATCCATATCAATGGCATAAACCGTACAGCCAAAGCGCTGAACCAGCTCTATCGCCGTCGTCGCCATATTGCATGCCACCTCAAGTACCTGGCAATCAGGCGTCAGTTGTGACTGGTTGAACAACCAGTCAGTTGCTTCAATTCCGCCTGGGCGTAGACGGGTTTTACCCAGGCTGGCTAAAAATGTATGGCCCGCTTTTTCAGTCGTGCTCATTTGCCTGTCTCCTTTTTCATAAGTTGCATTATAAATACAACATTAAGATTCAAAGGTGAAGTGTGCGAATGATTTTTATTACAAAATAGACCTCTGCGACAATTCCCATACCGTTAGAGCGGACGTATAGCGTGTGATAGACTGAAGTATCTGACTTACAGGGCTGTAAATCATTATGAAATTGCAACATAAAGCGCTCAGGCACTTTATCTCCGTAAGCGTTATTGTTCTGACATCGACCTTTCTGGTTTACGAACTTGTTGCCAGCGATCGGGCAATGAGCGCGTATATGCGGTATATCATTGAGAAAGCAGATTCATCATTTCTCTATGATAAGTATACAAATCAGAGCATCGCAGCCCATCTTATGCGCCGTTTTTCATCCCCCAAAGAGAGTATTTCACCCGAGCAACGAAAAGCGCTGTGCAACGCTTTCGAGAGCGTTAACGGCACGCATGGACTCAACCTCACCAACCATAACTATCTTCCATTACGCGGTACATTGCAGACCCATTCCGGTAATTGCGTCGAACAACTTGATGACATATTCCTGCTGCCGGCCTTCGACCAGGCGGTAAATGTGAATCGTGAGCTGGTCGATTACGGTCAGGGGTTAGGAACGCTGGAATACAAGTTTCGTTATTACATTGACCTAAAAAATAATTACATCTATTTCTACAATCTCGTTAACTCACTCCAGTTCACCATGAACCATTGGTCCTTTTTGCAAAAAGGCACCCTGGGAATTAATCAGAATGATATTGACGATGTATTTACTGGCCGAACCGTCATTTCCAGTATTTACGAAGATGACCTTACGCAAGAAAAAGTCATGAGCTTTTTAACGCCAGTCTATTCAGACGGCAAACTAAAAGGCGTGGTCATGGTGGATGTGAACAAAGAGAATTTGAAACATATTTTTTATACCAACGACCGTCCTCTTGTATGGCGTTATCTTAACGTCACCCTGTCTGATATCAGCTCGGGAAAGGAGATTATCGTTAACCAAAGCGAGAGCAATCTGTTTCAGTATGTGCATTATATCAATGACATACCCGGTGGAATACGCATCACGTTATCGCTTGATTTCATGTACTTTATTGTCTCGTCATGGAAGATATTCGCCTTTTATCTCTTGGCAACGGTACTCCTTTTGAATATGGTCAGGATGCATTTCCGTTTGTATCACAACGTAACTCGCGAAAATATCAGTGACGCGATGACCGGTCTCTATAACCGCAAAATTTTAACCCCTACGCTTGAACAGCGGTTGCAGCAACTGGTCAATGCAGGAACACTGGTGACATTTATCGCTATTGATTGCGACAAACTGAAAACAATTAATGACACGTTGGGGCACCAGGAAGGCGATCGCGTTATCACCATTCTGGCAAAAGCTATTCAGTCATCTATTCGCAAAAGTGACTATGCGATTCGCCTCGGTGGGGACGAGTTCTGTATTATTCTCATCGATTACGCCACCGAACTTACACCTCGCCTGCTGGAACGCATTAGCCATAACTTACAAATTATTGCGCCGGATAAATCAGTCAGCTTTTCCGCAGGGATATATAATATGCAACCAAACGACACCATTAATGATGCCTATAAAGCATCTGATGCTCAACTCTATCTTAATAAACAGAAAAAACACCTTCGTTCGTGAAAATTTTTCTGCGCAGGATTTTTATCGTTGTACCAGGAGTAAGAAATGACGGAAGTGAATAAAGGTAATGAGACCCATCAACGTTTGATTTCATTGTTGTCAGAGCAAGGCGCCACGTACCGCGTAGTCAGCCACGAAGCAGTCGGCAAGTGCGAAGCCGTGTCAGAGATCCGCGGCACTGCGCTGGGTCAGGGGGCAAAAGCTCTGGTATGCAAAGTGAAAGGCAATGGCGTCAATCAGCATGTGCTGGCTATTCTGTCCGCTGACCAACAGGCCGACCTGAGTCAGCTAGCCAGCCATCTCGGCGGTTTAAGAGCTTCTCTTGCCAGCCCGGCAGAAGTGGATGAGCTAACAGGTTGTGTGTTTGGCGCCATCCCCCCCTTCAGTTTCCATCCTAATCTCAAGCTGGTCGCCGATCCGCTTTTATTCGAGCGTTTTAATGAGATTGCGTTTAATGCCGGGATGCTGGAAAAATCGGTCATCATGGATACTAAAGATTATTTGCGCATAGCCCGACCAGAATTAGTCCAGTTCCGCCGCGCACAATAGCCAGAAATAGTGACCGGTTTATCGGCATAAAAACGCGATCTTATGCGTTCGCCTAAAAATTGTCTTTATCAATAAAAAAAGCCTGTTCCGTCACGCGTTTGCGCGTACAGTAAGCAGGCTTATCTTTTTTTTTGGCAAGGAAACTACGATGTTTGATGTCACTCTGCTGATCCTGCTCGGACTGGCAGCTCTGGGCTTTGTCAGCCATAACACCACTGTCGCCGTTTCAATTCTGGTGCTGATTATAGTCCGTGTTACGCCTCTGAATACCTTCTTCCCGTGGATTGAAAAACAGGGCCTGACCGTCGGGATTATCATTCTGACCATCGGCGTGATGGCGCCAATCGCCAGCGGTACGCTCCCCCCTTCCACGCTCATCCATTCATTTGTGAACTGGAAGTCGCTGGTGGCCATTGCTATCGGCGTTTTTGTTTCCTGGCTTGGTGGGCGCGGTGTCACACTGATGGGTAATCAGCCGCAGCTGGTCGCCGGGCTGCTGGTGGGAACTGTGCTGGGCGTGGCTTTATTTCGCGGCGTACCGGTTGGACCACTCATTGCGGCGGGTCTGGTCTCGTTGATTGTTGGGAAGCAGTAGTCAACCCTGTCAGATAACGGCCTGGCGTCTGGCCCAGGCCTTTTTTGAACATGGTGATAAATGCGGTAGTCGAATCGTAACCCAGCATCTGAGCGACCTGCTGTACGTTTCGCCCCTCTATCAACGCCTGTAATGCCAGGATCAGCTGTAGCTGGTGACGCCAGCGACGAAAACTCAGCCCAGTCTCTTTGACCACCAGCCGGGCAAGATTACGTTCACTCATAGCAAATACACTGGCCCACTGGCCCAG
Source organism: Citrobacter sp. Marseille-Q3906 (assembly GCF_916618775.1). Taxonomy (NCBI): domain Bacteria; kingdom Pseudomonadati; phylum Pseudomonadota; class Gammaproteobacteria; order Enterobacterales; family Enterobacteriaceae; genus Citrobacter; species Citrobacter sp. Marseille-Q3906. Next base: position 1,116,333 of record NZ_CAKAKA010000002.1, on the reverse strand, counting down.
GGTTTGCCATTGCGCTGGCTCCTGCGCCATCGTCGCCACCATCTTACGAATTTTTGGGTGGTCGGATACCGGCAACTGCATTTGCTCCTGCGGCTGCTGCGGTAGCTCATCAAATAATACCTGCGTAAGACGTTGTGTTGACGGATCCATCCGCTGAGCATCGGTTTTCGATGCCAGCGAGAGAATGAGTTCCCGACACAATGGCGCAATTTTCAGCGTGCAGCAGCGTTCCGGCATCACCACTGCATTCGGTTCAATAAACAGAAAGCATAAGCCGGCACCAACAGTAACGTGATTACTGTGTGGAATTTCACCAGGGATCCAAACCGCATACTGAGGAGGAACCATCCACATGGCATTTTCCACTTCACACGTAATCGCGCCGTGCAACGCCAGAATCAACTGACCCTTTCGGTGCTGATGCAGTGGGCTAAAGAGTTCGTCTTCCCGGGCCTGAATACAAAAAGCCACAGCGGCGTCGTGATACAGGTCGGGTTGATATCCATCCAGCCTCAGTCCCAACATAATAATGTCCGATTTTAGCGATAAACTGTCATTTTAGCTTGATTCATCCATCATGTAAAAACGGTAAGGTATCGCCTCGCCTGACGACATGAGAAAACAATGACACATTACTCTTCCCCCCACGGCAAACAGGGTGCTTTGCTTATCGCGGGTATCCTGATGATCGCAACCACGCTACGCGTGACCTTTACCGGCGTAGCCCCACTGCTGGATGCTATCCGGGCTGATTACGGGTTAACCACCGCCCAGACAGGACTCCTGACAACACTTCCCCTTCTCGCTTTTGCGCTGGTTTCGCCTCTGGCTGCGGCCGTTGCACGTCGATGGGGAATTGAACGCAGCTTATTTGCCGCCATGCTGCTGATTTGCGCAGGTATTGGTATACGATCTTTATCCTCACCACTGTTCCTTTTTGGCGGAACCACCCTCATTGGCTGCGGAATAGCATTAGGAAACGTTCTGCTACCAGGGCTAATCAAGCGCGATTTTTCGCAGCATGTAGCGAAACTCACCGGCGCATACTCACTGACGATGGGCGCAGCGGCAGCAATTGGTTCAGCAATCGTGGTACCACTGGCGCTTAACGGATTCGGCTGGCGTGGCGCGTTGTTGATGTTAATGGCCTTTCCTCTGCTGGCTCTGTTTATCTGGCTGCCGCAGTGGCGCCAGAAAGCCCATGCCACGATGAGTAACTCACGTGCGCTGCATTCCCGCGCTATCTGGCGCTCCCGTCTTGCCTGGCAGGTTACTCTGTTTCTGGGGATCAACTCACTTATCTATTACGTGGTAATTGGCTGGTTACCCGCCATTTTGATTAGCCATGGCTACAGTGAAGCTCAGGCCGGATCGCTGCACGGTTTACTGCAATTAGCCACCGCCGCGCCGGGAATACTGATCCCCCTGATCCTGTACAGATTTAAAGATCAGCGGGCCATCGCCGCCCTGGTCGCCCTAATGTGCGCTATCGGTTCTGCTGGTTTCTGGTTGATGCCCGACCGGGCGGTGCTATGGACCCTTTTGTTTGGCTTTGGGTCAGGGGCATCGATGATTCTGGGATTAACTTTCATCGGCCTGCGTGCAAGTTCAGCACATCAGGCTGCTGCCTTATCCGGCATGGCGCAATCTGTCGGGTATTTACTGGCCGCATGCGGACCGCCCCTGATGGGCAAAATTCACGACCTCAACGGTAACTGGCAAATACCGTTGATTGGCGTCGCCCTGTTAGCAACAGTGATGGCTGTGTTTGGATTTTGTGCCGGTAGCAATCGGGAGATAGCTACCTCATAACGCAGCGGGCAGGTTAATGGTAAACCTGCCCTCCTTTTACTCGCGAGCCGCGCGCAGCATCGCCTGGACAAGTGGAACCGGTTTTCCCACCAGCGCTCCGCGTTCATGCTGAAAAAGCGTGCCAACATAAAAAGGATGCGTCACTAACTCAATAGCACGAATATCACCGGCTTCATCCCAGCCCGTCACACGCAAATCACCACGTTCAAGCTCGACGGCAAATGCCTGAGATACGCCATAATTGCAGTGATATCCCTCAGAGATAATATCCTGTCCGTAGGCTTTTGCGATCAGCGTATTTGCCCGCAGTTCAATATTGTCGGTCTTTTCAACCAGTGAGCAAGCTAACGGTGCGATCACCATGCGACCTTCAGTATCGGTTTCTGCATGGGCGGCATCGCTCCAGCCCAAAACGTTACGGGCATACTCGATAATAGCATGCTGAAAACCGCCGCAGGTTCCAAGAAAAGGGATGCTGTTTTCACGAGCGTAGCGAATCGCAATCAACGCGCCTTCAGGGTGTTTGTACGGGCTACCGGGTACGACCCAGATAGCATCATAGCCGACCAGATCTTCGCTACTACTGATATCAGCGGTAGTTAACCAGTCATAATCAGCCATCAATTCGAGAACAGCGGCAGCATCATCGATTGCAAGGGGAATAGCCTGATGTGCCACAATTTCAGGACTGTAATCGCCCACCAGCGCAATACGAAGCGTATCTTTCACAGGAGACATTTCCATAAGAAATTCCTTATGTCAGAGCAATAAGGGACAACATAAGGAGCCTCAGCCTACTGATTTTTTGTTGTTATCACAATCCCTTAAATTGGGAGTGTGCATATTCAAAATGCTATAATGCTCACGTTTTAGTGATCTTATCTGACCGTAACAAACAGCCAGAAAATGACAAGCGCGGTTTCTTAACAGACTGTATTGCGTAGAGGGAAACAGATGAATATTCAGTGTAAACGCGTCTATGATCCGGCAGAAAAGAGTGATGGCTATCGAGTTCTGGTGGATAAATTGTGGCCGCGCGGGATAAAAAAAACCGATCTGGCCTTCAACGAGTGGAATAAACTTCTCACTCCATCATCAGACTTACGTAAAGCGTTCCACGCAGAGTTGATTGATTTTGAACACTTTTCCGAGCAATACCGCGCAGAACTCGCCCGGCAACAGCAGGAAGGCCAGCGACTCGCTGCGATTGCGCGTCAGCAACCCTTAACCCTGCTGTATGCAGCAAAAAACACGCAGCAAAACCACGCGCTCGTCCTTGCTGAGTGGCTACGTCAATGGTGACTGGCCATCACTGCCCGGCAGTCGGATGATCCCTGCGCCAGAGCGCCCATTCATCAATGACTTCCCCGCCGGGTAATTTACAGTCAGACCGTACTCCTTGCGGAGTCTGAACTGCAATCAGCGAGCCGCCTTTTTGTTCGCAGTACACAGAAGCAGGATTTGCCATGCCAATTTTCGGTGGGGTTGGCGCTTCAGGCTGCGTTTTACATCCAGCCAGTACCAGAATACCTGCCAATACGATAAACCCGGATTTCATGTTAACTCCTGTTCAGAATGTTATCCCGGCAGATTACCCCTACTTCCAGTCCATCTCCATGTTTTACTGAACTGTTTCAATCTGATGTTTACATTATGACCAGTGTGGCATGTTTCATCTTTCACAGTGATGTTTTATCATGCAGACCAATATCGCCCTTATCAGTACCCAGGAGTACTTAGATCTCATGTCGGACATGATCCTCGCCCGAGTCTCACAATCTTTAGCCACTGAGCAGTCTGTTGAGAGTCTGGTTCGGCAACTTCTGGAAATGCTGGAAGTGGTGACTGACATGGAATCGACCTATTTAACTAAAGTCGATTTAGATGCCCGCCTGCAGCATATTCTGTATGCGCGTAACAGCAAGCAGATGCAGATCCCCGAAGGGCTATCCGTGCCGTGGGATGAAACATTGTGCAAACGTGCTATAGAAGAAAACTGCCTGTACAGCGATAACGTGCCAGCGCGCTGGCCTGACTGTAGCGCAGCTCGGGCTCTGGAGATCACCACTTTTTTGAGCACCCCGGTTCATCTGCCGGATGGCACGTTCTACGGTACGCTTTGCGCCACCAGCCGACAACAGCAGACGCTAAGCCAACGTGGTGAACAAGTGCTGCATCTGTTTGCCGGTCTTATCGCCCAGTCTATTCAAAAAGAATCACTGGTTGCTCAGTTGCGTGAAGCAAACGCCGCGCTGATTGCGCACTCCTATACTGACGCATTAACCGGGTTACCTAATCGTCGGGCTATTTTTGAAAATATGGAAACCCTCTTTTCACTTGCCCGTCATCTGAAACACAAGGTTGTCGTTGCCTATATCGATTTAGATGATTTCAAACTCATCAATGACCGGTTTGGACATGAAGTTGGCGATCAGTTTCTGATCCAGATCGGTCGACGCTTGCGTCTTGGATGTTGTGAGAATGATATTCTCGGTCGGCTTGGCGGTGACGAGTTTTTGGTTGCCGGGATGTCACAAGAAGATGAAATAGAACAACGTGACCGTCTGCAGAAAGTGAAGGATCATTTACGACAGCAAATTTGCGGCGACTACCATTTGGGGAATATCCAGCTGTTCTATCCTGGTGCCAGCTTGGGCGTTGTGGAAATAGACCCACAGGAGACCGACGTGAACTGCGCGCTACACATTGCAGACGGCGCAATGTACCAGGATAAAAAGCGTCAGGATAAAACCACTTTTGTCACGCATTAAGCCCTGCTATTCTGGCTCATCTTTAAATAACTCTGGCAGATAAGAGCATGCGACTCGGTATTATATTCCCCATTATCATTTTCATTTCCGCGGTCGTTTTCTTATCCTGGTTTTTTATTGGCGGCTATGCTGCACCGGGAGCATCTTGATGAAAAAAACAACGCTCATTATGATTGGGGTAGCCATTATTGTGGTGCTGGGGACGGAACTGGGCTGGTGGTAACACAGAATAAAGGCCACCGATATGTGGCCTTTGTTGTCTGTTTCTTAACCTAGCTTTTGATTTTTCTGTAGATAAACAAAACAACGATCGCACCGATAACCGCAACGACAAAACTACCAAAGTTGAAGCCATCAACTTTACCAAAACCGAAGAGTGTACTGATCCACCCACCAACAACAGCACCGATAATCCCTAATATAATGGTCATAAAGAACCCGCCGCCATCTTTACCCGGCATAATCCATTTTGCCAAAATCCCAGCGATAAGACCGAAAATAATCCATGAAATAATACCCATTTGTTTTCCTCACTTATGTTTTTACGTGAACGATTTACTCGCCGTATAAAAGCATAGCATAGACCTGAAAAATTAAAATTTGTGATCTTAATCACTTTTGATTTTCATCTTTTTCTTATGTTTCACCGGTTTAAACAGTCAGATCCACTGTTTTTTATCTGACGTTTATCGTCATTAATGTCGAATCGACTGTCATTTTCATCCAGTTTTCGAAGCCAGCCCTTGCCGTAACTGCGTTTTCACTTATGGCACACTTTATGCTTATACAGCCCGTCGCTACGACAAATCGTAGTCCGCGATGCAATCGCGTGGCTTCGTCTACAATTCGCGCTATTTCAGCTTTTAACAGGTCTGTTATTGATGAAAAAAATCACCAGTGTTTGCCCATACTGTGGGGCCGGGTGCAAGCTCAAGCTTGTTGTTGAAAATAACAAAATCATCCGCGCCGAAGCCGCAGAGGGTGTAACAAATCAAAATCAGTTATGCCTGAAAGGCTACTATGGTTGGGATTTCCTTAACGACACTCGCCTTCTGACCCCCCGTCTGACTCGCCCGATGATCCGCTATGAAAAAGGTGGAAAATTCACGCCCGTTAGTTGGGATGAAGCCATTCGTTACACCGCCAAACGCTTATCCGAAATCAAAAACGCCTATGGTCCCCGCGCCATTATGACAACGGGCTCTTCCCGTGGTACCGGGAATGAAACCAATTATGTGATGCAAAAATTCGCCCGCGGCGTGCTCCATACCAACAATGTCGATTGCTGCGCCCGCGTCTGCCACGGCCCTTCCGTCGCCGGCCTGCAAGAAACGTTAGGCAATGGTGCAATGAGTAACTCCATCAGCGACATTGAAAACTCCAAATGCCTGCTCATCTTTGGTTATAACTGCGCAGATTCTCACCCGATTGTGGCCCGCAGGGTTATCAAAGCGCGTCAGAATGGCGCTAAAATTATTGTGTGCGACCCTCGCCGTATTGAAACAGCACGTATTGCAGACCAGCATCTTCAATTGAAAAACGGCTGTAATATGGCGCTGGTAAATGCCTTCGGCCATGTTCTCATTGAAGAGCAACTCTACGATCGTGAGTATGTGCAAAAACATGCTGAGGGTCTGGAAACTTACTGGGAAACCGTTAAGGATTATGCCCCGGAATCCGTTGAGCACTTAACTGGCGTTCCTGCACAACAGGTGCGTCAGGCGATGCGCACATTTGCATCAGCCCCTTCTGCCACCGTCATGTGGGGGATGGGAGTAACGCAATTTGGGCAGGCCGTTGACGTTGTACGTGGACTATCATCCCTGGCGCTACTGACCGGGAACCTGGGACGTCCTAATGTTGGCGTCGGTCCGGTACGTGGACAAAATAACGTCCAGGGCGCGTGTGACATGGGGGTTCTGCCTAACCAGTTCCCGGGTTACCAGGACGTGACCGATTTTGCAGTAAGGGAGAAATTTGCCAAAGCATGGGGTATTGACGTCAATCTGATGGATGACAAGGTCGGTACACGAATCACTGAAGTCCCACACCTGGCAATAGAAGGCAAAGTCAAAGCCTACTACATCATGGGGGAAGATCCGCTGCAGACCGAAGCCGATTTGGGTCTGGTTCGCGAAGGGTTCAACGCACTCGATTTTGTCGTTGTGCAGGATATCTTTATGACCAAGACGGCGGAAATGGCTGACGTTATTTTGCCTGCTACCTCATGGGGTGAACATGGTGGTGTTTTCACTTGTGCCGACCGTGGCTTCCAGCGTTTTGAAAAAGCCATAGAACCAGGCGGAGATGTGAAACGCGACTGGGAAATTATCAGTCTGCTGGCTAGCGAAATGGGCTATCCAATGCTCTATCAAAATAACCAGCAAATCTGGGATGAGATGCGCGAACTGTGCCCATTGTTCTACGGTGTTACCTACGAAAAAATGGGCGATATGGGACACGTCCAGTGGCCTTGCCCGGATCTCGATCATCCAGGCACCCCCTATCTGTACGAAAACAGCCAGTTTGATACCGCCAACGGCAAAGGCAAACTGTTTGCCGCACATTGGCGGGCGCCGGCAGAAGTCCCTGATGAAAAATATCCGATGGTGTTATGTACCGTGCGAGAAGTCGGGCATTATTCCTGTCGTTCTATGACAGGTAACTGCGCGGCACTTCAAGCGCTGGCAGATGAGCCTGGCTATGTACAGATCAATGCCAGTGACGCAGAAAAACACGGGATCCGTCATCGCGATCTGGTATGGGTCAGTTCTCGTCGCGGGAAAGTGATCAGCCGGGCGGATGTCTCAGAGCGCATCAATCGCGGAACGGTTTATATGACCTATCAATGGTGGATTGGCGCATGTAACGAGCTGACGCAGGATAACCTGGATCCTATCTCTAAAACGCCGGAAACCAAATATTGTGCGGTGAATATTGAACACATTGCCGATCAAAGTTGGGCGGAGAACTACGCAGCGCAATCGTACAGCGAAATGAAGTCACGTCTGTGCGAAGCCATTGAGTAAGCGGTAGTAAAACCAGCCTGAGTCTTACTTTCCGGACTCAGGCTGCATGTCCTGTCACTCGGCCAGTTGCGCTTTGCCTACGTGAACAGACGCATACTCTTCCTGCTTATCACGGTGCATAAAGCCGAAGTTAATAAAAAATAACCCCACCATAAACGGCATTTCATACAGTTCTTCAATAAGATCGCCATAATGCGCATTGTGCAGGAATAGCGGTGCCAGCAGACGATGGTGCTCCACGGTGTCGGAAATCAAAAACGCACATACCGTAATCACCAGCAACCAGATCGGCAGCGGTTCCTCACGAAAGCGTCGCGCGATTTCCTGACGTAAGCGTTTCGAGATCAGTACGGGTAGTATAATCATGGCGATTAGAACCACAGAGATGGCGCGGAATACAAGCTTTGGATATTCAGGAAAGTAATCACGTCCCCAGCTGGTACTTCTTCCCAGCAATACTAACCACCACACCGTCGCCCATAACCAAAATTGCTTCCCACCTTCAGGACGGGATAAGGGCCGAATGTACAGTGCGGTAAATACAGCACCAAACAGCAACCATAACGCTTGCCCGTTCTCAATGCTTCGGACAACAAGGCCGTTAAGCAGAGGCAGATTCCAGTTTGCGGTGAACGGGATCGCCACGACAATCAGTCCAAGAATGATTGAAGGTAATGTAAGTCGGGTATCAAATTTCATAAGCGCAGTGTTCTTTTCAGTGTCTGGCTTACGATCATAACCCTTGTGAATAATTGGCTATTAGCAATGAATGCGTATTTCTTAAGGTTTTCTTAATGTTGTTTCATAAATAACCAATGATGGAACTGGTTAATTTATAAAGACAAAAAGCCGCAACACGCTCTCATAACGCGTTGCGGCTTTACAGAAAGGACCACAAAATTAACCAGTAACAGTATGTGTAATGTTACCAGCCACAGACTTCATGCTCATTTTCGGTATCGTAAGAACGTACGGTATTCACCAGGTCTTTGACGACTTCAGCTGCCACATCTGGGATCAGCAACGTCATCGGTGTCTCAGTTTCATAATCAACAGAAACGCCATTGCTGTTGTTAGTGACGGTGACGGTATAGGTTGCTTTACCCATGATTTACTCCTTACCGGTACGCACGACTTTTCGTTGATTAGCACTCTCCATCAGGACTTCAGGCGCAACAAAAAAATCGATATTAAAATAGGTGTCGTCGGTCATTACTTCGATGTTGTGCCATTTTTCCGGCGGAAAAACGCCAAACTGACCGGCTTCAATAATCATCACTTCTTCTGGCTCCGGGCTGTGCTCATCCGCGAATCCGAGATATTTGACCGCCCCCTGCATAACCGAAAGTCGAGGATATACACCGGCACGGGTTCCCTTATCAAGGTGGCGTTCGAAAATTCCGGCAGGCGCGGTCTCTTTGTTCCAGAACGGAGTTGAACGTGTATGGATATGATTCTGTGGAATTTGAAGCATTTTTCTTCCCTTTTCCAGTCGACAACCAGCGACCTTTATTGAATCGCTGCTGTGAACAGGGTACGCCTCAATATATATATTTAAAATACCATTTATTGGTTACTGCGGGTTTTCACAATTAATAAGCAGGAGCGGGGAATTTTGAAAGCCCGCCGCCAACAGCGGGCCAGTGGCATTATGACTGAAGCGTAGCCAGACGCGCAGCAAAACCGACAAAAATCAAACCGATAAGAGAGTTGCCAATCTTAGCCAGTTTTTTCTTCGTGCGAATATATTGCGTCACAAACGCGCCAGAGAAAATAAGGAAGCTCAGATAGAAAAAGCTCACTATCTCAAGCGTGATGGCCAAAATAAAAAATGACAGCCCTGAGTGCGGCGCATTGACATCAATAAACTGCACGAAAAACGAAACATAAAACAATATCGCTTTAGGGTTTGTCAGGCTCAGAATTAATGCACGCTTGAAAATCGCGCCAAACGGAACTTCTTCCGCCGCCGCATTACCATTTTTCGATTTCAATGTTGCATAGAGGATCTTCGCGCCGAGATACAGCAGATAAAAAGCGCCGAGATAACGGACGATATTAAACAAAACAGGCGTTGTTTTGATCAGTGCAGCGACACCTGCATAAGCCAAAAACATCAACACAGCATCGCCGATAAACACACCGCTTGCTGCAAGATATCCCCCCTTTACTCCTCGTCCGACGCTGTTCTTCAGCACAAATATCGTATTGGGTCCCGGCACCAGCACGATAAAAATAGCACCGACCAGATACGTCCAGTAATTCAGAACTCCATACTCTGCGAACACGTTAACCTCTTCCTGAAAAAACACATGCACTTACTGCGAGACAATATGCTAACGAATGCGCCGTGCGATGGAAAGGAATGGTTGAGAATAATGCTCTCTGTTGCAGCTATATTGCAGCATTATTTTTCTCGTTCCAGATTTGCAACGATGAAACTCATTTTTGCGCCTACCCAATACCCAGCTCAGCCACTAATGTTTATCCATAACTCGAGCCTTCCGAGGCGCCCTCTCATCACCTGGAGAAAGAAAAATGACTATTGCTTATAAACGTCTTGATAAAGATCAGGCTGCCGTACTGCTGGTTGATCACCAAACGGGTTTGCTGTCTCTGGTTCGTGACATAGATCCAGACAAATTCAAAAACAACGTACTGGCTTTGGCCGATCTGGCGAAATACTTCAAGCTACCCACCATTCTGACCACCAGCTTTGAAACGGGCCCTAACGGGCCACTGGTACCCGAGCTGAAGGCGCTGTTCCCTGAAGCCCCTTACATCGCTCGTCCAGGACAGATTAACGCCTGGGATAATGAAGATTTTGTCAAAGCGATTAAAGCGACGGGCAAAAAGCAGTTGATCATTGCCGGGGTTGTAACGGAAGTGTGCGTTGCGTTTCCTGCACTGTCCGCAATTGAAGCGGGATTTGATGTATTTGTGGTTACCGACGCGTCTGGCACGTTTAATCCTTTGACCCGTGACTCCGCATGGAATCGTATGTCTTCAGCCGGCGTCCAGCTGATGACCTGGTTCGGTCTGGCCTGTGAACTACACCGCGACTGGCGTAATGATATTGAAGGGTTGGGAACACTGTTCTCCAACCATATTCCTGACTACCGCAACCTCATGACCAGCTATACCACCCTGACATCCGAAAAATAATTCACAAGTGACACTTTTTATACAAAACCCGCCATTGCTGGCGGGTTTAAATAAATGGTCATCGCGCAAATTAATGATGCAGCATCTCGTCAACGACCTCTGCCGCTTTTAGCTGATACGGATAATACGTCGGCCAGTTGTCCATCTCTTCAAGCAAAGCCGCCTGTGAGGTATTACCGGTAAATATGTGGAAATGGCTCGACTTGCGCGGTGCGATAATATGATCGCTGAACTGAACATACTTTGGTGCTTTACTGCCAGCATCTTTGCATTCAAACAGGTAGCGAACGCCTTTCTTACCTGACTGATAAGTCAATATTTTATATCCGGCATAATCATACTTGCACGATTCAACCTGATTACCGGTATGAAATTCCATCACCCCATCCTCAATGCCGATGGTGTCCACATTGGTTACATAACCTTTACGGTAATAGGCTTTAATCTCATCCGCCGTTTTGCTTTTGTCCTTCTCCGCTTTCTTTTTGAATACCGGATCAAGTTCACCGCTTACCAGATATGGGTATACAGACTGCCACATGCCATCCCAGTCGCTCAGCGACCTGTCTTTGACATTTTTATCATCGAAAACACCTTCTGACGCTTTTTGCTCTATTTCTGTCATCGGTGCACCGTGGGAATGGTGACCATGAGCTAGAACCTGACCACTGGCTAAAAGCATCCCCAGAACGACTGCCAGTTTTTCAAAACGAATAGCCAAAATTTCACCCTCAAAATGTTTGCGAGTGAATTGTTATAATATAACATCACAACACAATCAACACTGATGTTATAAATTCAACCTTGCTGGTGAGCGATTTTCCAGCGGCTGTCAAAATGGGCCTGATACTGTGCCACAACGGCAGGCTCTCCCCTGATAACCAGAACATTCTCAGAATTCTCAAACTCTGCGGATTTGGCAAAATTGAAAGATCCGGTCTCCAGCGTATCGCCATCAATAATCATCACTTTGTCGTGCTGTATGTGGTAATGACCGTCCAGTTGAACATCAATCCCATTGGCAGTGGCAAAAGTGATAGCTTTCTGACTGACCTTGCCCTGGTTGCGTTTTTTATCAACCACGGCCCGCACCACTACGCCTCGTTTTTCCGCATTCACCAGCGCCTTTACAATGTCTGCTGACTGGAATGAATAAGCCATCATATCGATGGTGTGTTCTGCATGGTTAATTGAATCCAGTACTAATGCCCGAGCAGAGCCTTCCGGAGAAAAACCCACCTGTATCGAGGCATTAGCCAGCGGGATCACTGACCAAAATAAAATGGCAGCAGCAACAATATGTTTCATATGCACTTTCATGTATTACTGGGAGAAGAAGAAACGCCGAAGCAAACCCGACGGCTAATTCAGATTAAGGTGGATGTCGGACAGAGTAACGCCTGGGGGCAAATCTGAGCAAGCAATGCCTGCTGATGGCTGATCACGAGCATACCTAATGGGCGGCGCTGGCATTCCTCAAGGAGCAACATCCATATATCTCTTTGAATGGAAGGATCGAGCTGGGCAGTGATTTCATCTGCGATCAGAAAACGCGTACGCGGATCGAGCGCACGGAGTATTGCAATACGGGCCAGTTCACCGCCTGAAAGCTGCCCGGGCCGGCGGGTTAGCCATTCAGGGTTGATATGCAGACGGGCAAGCATGTCAGCATCTGGCTGCCACGCATCTCGTACCGCATCACCGGTGCTTCGCCAGGGGTTAAAAGTTAGCTCAGGGTGTTGTGGGACAAGTTGCACCGGGCAATATTGATGAGTTGGCAACGGTGAATCATCCACCAGTACTTCGCCTGATGTCGGTTTTTGCCAGCCAGCGAGAACGCGTCCCAGCGTTGTTTTCCCAGTCCCGCTGGGCGCGCAAATTCCCATGCGTTCCCCGGCAACAAGCGAGAAGTTCAGGTTTTGCCACAGCACTTTCCCTCCCTGGCGAATCACAACATCACGACAGCACAGCATTCAGCTCTCCAAAAAGTTGATTTTGTTCAGGTAATGCTTGCCATTGTCGCTGCAAATGTTCACTAATATCCCCTCGCAGAAGCTGTTCCCGGCTCACGTTATCCGATACCCGCCCCTGATGCAGCGCGACAATCCGGTCGGCATGTCGCGCTGCCAGCGTAAGATCGTGTGTCACCCATAAAACGCCACGGCCTTGCTCGCAAAGACCACGCAACTGCTCAAGCAACTGATTCGCCAATGGGGCATCAAGCCAGGCGGTAATTTCGTCAGCAAGGATATAACGAGCCTGACTGAGCGACGCGTGACACGCCAGGACACGTTTCGCCATCCCGCCGGAAAGCTGGCGCGGAAATGCTTCCAGCACGCTTGACTCAAGTTCGCTACGCTGGAGCAAATGCTCTATTTCCTCCGTTTTCCATGCCTGACCGGAGAGCTGACTTACCCTTTTCAGATGTTTTTTAACAGTCAGCAGCGGATTAAGCGCCTGCACACCTTGTGGCACATAGCTGAAGGTATTACCGCGAAACGCCCGGATGTCATTGCGCTCCAGCTTCTTACCATCCAAAGTAATGGTCCCCTGAAAGCGCAAGTTTTCCGGCAAAAGATCAAGCAGGCATTGTAACAGCAGGCTCTTACCTTCTCCGCTTCCTCCGACTAACGCCACCATCTGACCTGGGGCAACATCAAAAGAGATATCTTGCAGCAGCGATGACCAATTTCTCGCGCCGTACCAGCGATAACGAGCCACCTCCAGCGAGGCCTGCTTCAAACTCAACATGCATTACCCCTTAGCCACAAACAATGCACTGCCCTGGCGAACTGGTCAAATAACATCACCAGGCTGAACAACATGAGCCCCGGAAACAACACCAACCACCAGTTACCATGACTGATAAACCGCAGGGCGTCCGCCAGCAACAAACCCAGTGAAGGTTCATGCGGTGCCAGCCCAAACCCAAGGAAGCTCAGCGCTGCGCTATGTAACACCGCATGAGGGAACATCAGCAGCGTGCCTGTCAGCCATTGAGGCAATAACGCCGGTAAATAGTGATGGCGCCAACAGTAAAAATGACCGTGTCCCAACCGCCAGGTCAGTGTCAGGTAGTCACTGTGTGCAACGCGTTCCGCTTCAGCACGCAGGATCAATGCCAGACGCGGCCAGTGGGTCAGCGCAACCGCCATAATCACCCCGCTTTTTCCACCGCTCAGCGTAAAACAAATCAGGATCAGCAACAGCAGATGCGGCATCGACAACATAGCATCGGTTATTAACCGCATAAGAACATCCAAACGCGGATGCAAACGCGAAACGGCAGCCATCAACAAGGCAATCAAACCGCTGCACAACGCTGCACCAATCCCAATTTGCAGGCTGGTTAACGCCCCCTGAAAACATCGAAGCCATAAATCACGCCCAAGATTATCCGTACCAAACCAGTGCAGCGCATCCGGAGGCAAGTGCCGGGCAAGAAGATTGACGTTTACTGGATTATCCAGCGAAACTGAGCCATACACGGCAATAAATAATAAACAGCCTACGGACAGCAAAAGACGAATTAACGTTGGTGTCGGGTTATAGAGCATCAGGACGCTCCAGAGCACGATTCAGAAAATGGACAAGCCAGGTTGAAACGGAGTTGCCGATGAACACCAGCACAGTACTAAACAAGACGATCCCCATTAGCAACGGCACATCACCACGTAATCCGGCATCAATCGTAGCCTGACCCAGTCCGGGATAAGCAAAGACTTTTTCAGCCAGCAATGCGCCGCCAAACAGTTCGCCGAGCGAAGCAAATTGCAGGCACAGCGCGGGCGTAATGGCATGACGCAGTACCTGGTGGCGTAAAAGCGACCATCCCCTGTCCCCCTGCGAACGGGCAAAACGGACAAACTCACTTTTCATCACGCTGGCGATACTTTCTCGCGTGTGGAGCGTAATCTGCCCCAGTCCCAGTAATCTGAGAGCACATACGGGAAGCACCAGATGACGAAGACGTTCAGCAAACGTCGCCATTTCACCATTATTGCCCGGCTCCCATGCGCAGCAGACGGGCAACACAGGCCAGTGCACCGCGAATACTGCCAGCAATAGCATGCCGATCCAAAAGGTCGGTAAGGAAGAAAGCAGATAACTGAGTCGGCAAATAGCTCGGTCTGGCCAGCGGTTCAGGAAACGTCCGGCGACAAATCCCATTGCTGTTCCCAGCAAACCTGACATCAACCATGCCCCGCCAAGCAGTGCAAAGGACGTCGTAAAACGCTCTTTGATCACGCTGGCTACCGGCGCATTAAACAACATGGAATAGCCGAGATCGCCCTGTAGCACGCGCAAAAACCAGTGTCCAAAGCGCTCCCACAGCGGCTGATCCAGCCCCCAGCGAGCGGCAATTCGCCCATATTGCTCGGGTGGAACGTGCAGGAGATCGTTGCCAATGTAGGCACGAATGGGATCGACCGGTGAAAAACTGAGTAAGATGAAGGTGCCAGCAGCTACCAGCACCAACAAAACGGCCAACCGAAGAACATACGCCAAAGCAAACTTCATTAACGGCAGGTCCAGGTCCATTCATCAAGATTATTGAGTAGTGACCAGCTACCGTGAATTTCCGGAGCACCAGAGCCTAAGTCAATGCACGGATTTGCCAGATAGGTGTGCTGAATATTTAGCAACCATGCCCATGCAGCATCGCCCTGTACGCCAGCGCCGTGTTTCCCATCCCACTCCACCTGTTGCCAGAAAGGTAACGCATGCTGCCAGTCCGGGGCATCAATGGCCTGTTTGAGATGTTGCTCCACTACAGGGTTACTGTAGTAACCGGGATTGTAATACTCCACACCCGCAGCCTGCCCGCTGTAATGATGGAAAAGCTCCATCGGATCCAGGCTCCCCCATCCAAATAGCGTCGGGTTAGCATGCATATTGCGCTCAACGGTTTCCCAACTTCCTGATTGCAGGGATACTGCAATACCGACAGGTTCCAGCATTGAACGAACGGCTTCAGCGAGATCCCGACGAGTACTGTCGCCACTCGTATACCATAAGGTCAGACGGGCTTCTTTGCCGTCTTTCACGCGCACACCATCTTTACCCACTTTCCAGCCGGACTCTTCCAGGATAGTCCGTGCTTTTTCACTGTCGCCATCTTTGAAAGTGACGGATTTGCTCTGCCATGGAAGCCCCTGAACCGCGCTAAAAGCAGGGATAGCGTGCCCTTCCATAACCTGATCAGCTAATTGCTGCCGATTGATGGCGTAGTTAATGGCCCGTCTGATAGCAACATCGGCCGTGATATCGTTACCGACAGGATAGCCATTGGCATCTTTTTTACCTGCCGGAACCATTGGGAACACAATTCCCCGGTTTTCTACACTGTTGCGAACCCAGAGTTTGAGATCCTTCTGCTGTGGTGCTACGGCCATCGATGGCGCTATACGTACCAGGCCCAGTTGACCACTACGCGCGGCTGCGTAAGCGTTGTCTTCATCTAGGAAAACAAATACCAGCCGATTAAAATCATTTTTCTTGCCAACATACCAGGGGTTAGCCTCCACGATCAGTTGCTGCCCCGGTTGAAAACTCACCAGCCGATACGGGCCTGCACCAATCGGATTTTTGGCGAATGTTTTTTCGTCATACAGTTTTGCCGGCACAATACCTAAAGAACCGAGTACGTTGACAAAGGTACTCTGCGGGCTACGAAGCGTAATTTCCACCGTGCGGCTGTCGAGAAGCCGGGCATGGGTGAAATTACCCATGTCAATTTTCCCACCGCTTTGAGCTGCTTTGTTATAGGTAAACACCACATCTTCAGCCGTTAGCGCTGAACCATCGGAGAATTTAAGATCAGGTTTTAGCGTTAACGTCCAGGTTTTACCATCGGCACTGGTCACCACTTTCTCTGCCAGCAGGTTACCCCAGCTCATATCTGCATTTTGTTTTAATAGTGGTGCATGCAGAAGAAGATAACTGCCGTGGCTCCAGCCCAGCATCGGGTCAAACCCTTCCGTTGGTTCGGATCCAATAGCCAGCTTTAATGTCTGACCGTCGACCGCCTTTTGCGCAGCGATAAGTGGTGAGGTAAATGCGAGAGTCAATGCGCACGTAAGCAGCGCCAGCTTGCCTTTAATCATTATCTTATCCAGATTTTGTGTTTTTTTATGCCACACAACAACCCGCTGTCGTTGGGCGACTTCCTGGGGAAAGGATTATGGCGGACAGTATCGACGAAAAAAATGATACAGCGCAGAAAAGTATGACGATTTTAAAAAAACATCATACGACTTTCTAATATTCAGCAAGCGACATGACATTCTTTGCTGAAAGCATGTTTTAACAACATCTGATTTATTCAATTCGATATTAAATGAATGTCAATAATTACAAAGATAACTACTGGCTGATTTTGTCGTCCTTTCTGACTCGAATTTATGACAATTTATGTATATTTATTCAAGAAAGACACCAGAAGTGACAATTTATGTAAATTAATAATGATAATTATTTGTATTATCATTACCATCATTTATCTTACTTCCTTCTAATTTTTAACAAAGGAAGTTTGACTATGCGTTTAAAGCCCGTTGCTTCTGTCGTTCTGTCCTGTATTGGATTCAGCTGTACTAATGCCTTCGCAGAAGACGTTATGGTCGTGACCGCTTCCGGTTACGAAAAAAAGATCACCAACGCTGCTGCCAGCGTTTCCGTTATTTCACAGCAAGAATTACAAACCAATAAATATAATGACTTAGGCGAAGCCCTGCGCTCAGTTGAAGGGGTAGATGTTGAAAGCAGTACCGGTAAAACCGGTGGTCTGGAGATTAGTATCCGTGGTATGCCCGCCAGCTATACCCTGATTTTGATAGACGGTATTCGTCAAAACGGAAGCAGCGACGTTACACCAAACGGCTTCTCTGCCATGAACACCAGCTTTATGCCGCCACTGGCGGCGATTGATCATATTGAAGTGATCCGCGGTCCCATGTCTACGCTTTACGGCTCTGACGCAATTGGTGGTGTTGTTAATATCATTACCAAAAAAAGCACCGATAAATGGAGTACTTCCATCAATACCGGCGTGAACCTGCAAGAAAGTAATAAATGGGGTAACAGCACTGTCGCCAACTTTTGGTCAAGCGGTCCTTTAATCGCAGGCGTCCTGGATATGCAGGTTCGCGGCAGTACGACTCAACGGCAAGGCTCAAGCATCACTTCCCTGAGCGATACATCTTCGACACGTGTGCCCTACCCAACTGAATCTGAAAACTACAATATCGGTACTCGACTGGACTGGAAAACCAGCGAAAACAATACACTCTGGATGGATCTCGACTCAGCCAGACAGCGTTACGATAACGTTGACGGACAGCTTGGTAGCCTGACCGGGGGTTATGACAAGACGCTGCGCTATGAGCGTAACAAAGTGACCCTCGGCCACGATACCGCATTAACATTCGGAACCTGGAAGTCATCCCTGGGCTGGAATGAAACCGAGAATAAAGGCCGACAACTGGTCTCTTCCGCGCTCACACCAGAAAATGCTGGCCGGGCCGGTGATGCCCGTGAACTGAAAAATACCAACGTCATTCTGGACTCTCTGCTGCTGACACCATTAGGTGATTCGCACCTCTTAACCCTCGGGGGAGAATACTGGGATGCGCGTATGAAAGACGGTGTTGTTTTGGCCAATACTGGCGAAACATTCCACCAGAAAACATGGGCTGCCTACGCTGAAGATGAGTGGCACATTCTCGACTCACTGGCATTAACCGCAGGGACACGCTACGAACATAACGATGTCTTTGGCGGTCATCTCAGCCCTCGCGCCTACCTGGTCTGGGATGTATCTGAAGAATGGACGTTGAAAGGCGGCGTCACGACAGGATATAAAGCCCCGTCACTCAGCCAATTACACAATGGTATCAGTGGTGTTACCGCCCAGGGAACCGTCAATACGGTCGGCAACCCGGACCTTAAGCCCGAAGAGAGCACCAGCTATGAAACCGGACTGTATTATGAAAACGATACGGGACTGAACGCCAACATTACCGGCTTCTATACCGAATATAAGAATAAAATTGTCTCGTACTCTATTGATGATTATACCAATAGCTACACCAACAGCGGCAAAGCAAGAACTGATGGTGTTGAATTCGCCAGCACCTTCCCTCTTTGGTCGGACGTGCTGAGTTTATCCCTCAACTACACCTACACTCAGAGCAAACAAAAAGATGGCGATAATAAAGGCGCGCCATTGAGCTATACACCTAAACATATGGCTAACGCACGTTTGAACTGGCAGGCTACGGAAGATATGAATGCCTGGCTGAGCGCACGTTATCGTGGTAAAGCCCCACGTTTTACCGAGAATTACGACAATCTCAGCGCGGTACAAAAGAAAGTATATGACGACAAAGGCGCTAATTTAAAAGCCTGGACCGTTCTGGACATGGGGCTGTCCTATAAACTGACCAAAGAACTGACGCTGAATACGGCAGTTAATAACGTACTGGATAAAGACTTTAGCGACGTCACACTGTATCAGGTAGGCCGCAATAGCACCTACGCGGGTGACTACTTCCAGACAGCGCAATCCACGACCGGCTATGTGATACCTGGCCGTAACTACTGGGTTTCATTGAACTATCAGTTCTAATTTTTCACAGTTTATCTTCCCGGGCTATTACTTATAGCCCGGACTCAACTGGAAAGTAATGTTAACTTAGCATAATACCGTATCAGATTTACGAGCCATCCGCGCTCACTAAGCAATTCATAAGAATATAACGAGCATCCTGCCGCTTATGTTGATCAATTAATGGCACAAGCCTTCTGAAATGTTCACTTGCACAGTGTTCGTCGAGTGCTGCATGGTCCGGCCATTCTTCGATAAAAATAAAGTGTCCCGGATCCTTTTCATCAATATACAAATCATAAGAAATGCAGAGAGTTTCTTTTTTCGTTGCCGATACCAGCTCACGATACAGAGGGATAACGATATCAACACACTCAACTTTTATGAAATCTTCGGCAATAACTTTTAACATTCGAACCTCCAGGCTAAATCTGACTACACACTATGTGTGAAAGAACCGTTTTAAACAAGATGGACTGACCTGGCGGTTGAACTGATAGGATAAAATTCACTGCAGTTTTTCATGGACAAAAAAGCATCACATCTTATGGATGATGATGCTTTTGATAATGTTGAATTGCTTTGGGGAACTAGATCAATTTAATCTTAATATCATAACTTTCAAGACCCGTCATTTTCTCACGAGCAATAAACTGAATGTCAGAAACTTCTTTTCCTGTCTTTTTTTTGAGCTCAGCTATTTTCTTTGTGATAAATTCAGATATATCTGTTTCAGTTTTACGTTTCAAATCTTCGACGTTCACTATGCACCTCTTCTGGTCTGTAACGGCATCAACGCGCCAGTAGGTATGATTCAGTATAACTATACTCTAAATAAATCGAGTTGCAGGAAGACAGCCAGCGAGACGATCTCGGGGACCTGACTCCGGTAAGTGATCCGGATGGACAAGCACAGCCAGCATATATGCAACCTGAAGTACGACGAGTATATGCAACCGTTGATATCTATAGACTATTCAGTAAGAAGATTCAATAACCACAGAGTTACTGTCTATTAGTTAGACAAAAATTGTTCATAGATGAAACAACAGCAGAAGAGTTTATACAACTTGGTAGTAAAAACGCCCGACAGCCATTACAACAACTTCGATGCAGCCTCAAGAATCTCATCAGAACTAACATCACGATCAGAGGCAACATAGACCACTTTATGATCTCCTGTTAGTGAAGGGAAGCCAGCTGACATCACGGTTAGGTGAGCTTTCTCACCATTTGGATACTCACGTAATATCGTGGTGATGCCTTCCATCAATGACACAGTAACCGCTGGTTCTGTGTTAAAAAAAACAATCACTTTTTTCATAACCGCACCATGATGCTCCTGACTGGAACACCTTTTAACAGGTTGAAAAAAAGGCCCCATAAAGGAGCCCAATAAAATTATTTCCTGAAATCCAATGGAGCCTGGCCGGAACGAATGTACAGTGCAATATTATCAAATGTAATCATTGTAGATTTGCAAAAAATACATTTTGCCCCGAAAGGATTTCTGTCAGTAACATCGAAAGTCGATGTTCTGTATTGAGAACCATGACAACATGGACACCGGAAGTGAATATGATTAGTAATAACAGTTACCTTAAAGTGTCACGACATTAACTGCCGATGGGCCTTTGGGTCCCTGTTCCACACCAAACTCGACTTCCTGATTTTCATTCAGAGTTTTAAAATCGGTTCCCTGAATGGCAGAAAAATGGACAAACACATCTTTACTACCGTCTTTAGGAGTAATGAATCCAAATCCTTTCTCAGGATTGAACCACTTAACTAAACCAGTCATTTTATTAGACATCACTATTACCTTTATGAGTAAGCCCTTAGGCAGAATGGTCCGAAAAAAATTTATCAGAAAAAACCAAAAGGATTCTTAAGAGGTGAAAGTGAAGAGAAATACTTCAATAACTACTTCAGATAATTTTGTATCAAACCGCACAACCATTAACGCATGGTTAACCAAACATCGCAAGCTTTAGTTTTATCCTGACTCATTACTTCTTCCAACACACAGAAGAACAAGTGAAGTTTCCCAATAAAAAGAAGATGAAATTTATTGTAAGCCACTGCAAATCATACAGTACATTTGGCTGATAATCTTATATCAAAATATTAAAGCCCTATTAGTGAAAGAAAGAAAATGCTGTCATCGATCAACGTCATTATCTGGGGGGATTTTGCGCCAAGGGTTCTCCGATGGCGCAGGAGGCTCAGGTTGTACAAACCGGAGATTGAAATCTTAAAGAATGATGAATCTGCGAGATAGCGGTTCTGAGTATAAAAATGGCTGTCTTACTTATACCAGCAGCGTCCACCATTATCTGCCTGACTCGCATCCGGCAGTTCCTCGCAATCAGGAAGAGTTACTCCGTGTCTCGTAACCATGCGATATCCATCGGAACTGGTGTAATCGTCGTTCTGATGTTCATGATGGTGATGTTCCTTACGCTCCTGGTCACGCTTTGCGTCAGCATAACGTTGTGCGAAGTCCGCAGAACAGCCAGACAATAAAGTTGTGAATACAATAAATGTGATTAACTTTTTCATGTGTTGTGTCTCTTTTATTATAAATTAGCGAACAACTACCGATGCAACAGCATCATCCTGTCCCCAAACCAGAGTCGCATAACGGTCATCCTTACGATATTTACTACCGTCCTGAGAGATACGTGTCCACCCATCAGACTCCATTACATCAACAGCTTCCCCACGAAAGGATCCCACAACCATCTGATTTAAATGCGCGCGGATTACATCCGGAGAATTATATCCTCCGTGACGACGAGCATTTCGCTCATTCTGCTCTGCAGTTTTGTGAATATTACAAGTGGTACCTGCATTCATTTCAGTACAACCGGAACGCTCAAGCTGAGCGCGGTATTGAGCATTAATAGCTAAAGCCGGTGATGTATGAATTACAGCAACAATAGCCACAGCAATTAACTTCTTCATAATATTACCTCTTAAATATTTTCAGCGGTATCAAAGCCCGCACGACATGCTTCAAGTTTTCTGTCAGCACAAACTATTTCATCTGATATTGGACGCCCTTTAATCCCGGCCCTTTCTCAATGGAAGCTCTTCATTCAGTAACCTGAAACACTCTGGCAATATAGACATTAACTCCGTAAAAAATAACAACTTCACAATGATAAACCGTATATTTTACTTTCATTCACAAGTCGAATTTAACATCTTAATAAATATAGACTTCTGACTCACGATGGAATCAATGTTGACATTTATTTGCATGACGGCAGATTACTAACGACAAAAACATGGCATTTAGTTTATCTTAAACATGCTATTAACACGCAAACCAAATGCATCTTTGCTGTATTAATAAATATCACCATGCATATCAGATATGCAAACAGTTTTTACAACCCACCCCTTAATGGGATTATTCTGACTGCGAGTATTGCGCATGAAATAATGTAGACATTCATTTGCAAAGCACCTGCTCTAAACATTGCCCGACACAGAACGTTGCAAAAATGTATAAGTTTATTAGTCAATATATAACAAAATATTGTAACCGAAGTTATTTCAATAATATTTCACATATAAAAGTTGGATGTTGATAAACTTATCATCGTGCAGGCCATAAACGATAAGGATAGACAGGCAAAAAAACGGGAACCGTTCGGTTCCCGTTCTCCCACAACCCAGAATCTGGATTACATGTTTTCGATGATCACGTCGCCAAACTCTGAACATTCCAGCGGGTTAGCACCGCCCATCAGACGTTCGAAATCATAACTTACGGTTTTGGCGTTGATTGCGTCTTCCATTAATGGAATTTCTTTTGGAAGATAGTAGTTTTTATCAATTTGTCATCATTAATATATCTGGCTAGATATGTTTTTCATACAAATTTATGAAATTAAAAAATCTGCCAGAATGACAGATTCCTTTAATTTATAATTAGAGATTTGCAACGTTATGGTATACTTTTTGTACATCATCGTCATCTTCAAGGGCATCAACAAGTCCTGCAAAGATTTCTAAATCTTCTGGTGAAAGCTCAACTTCTGATTGAGCAATCATTTCTAATTCTGTTGTTGAGAATTCAGTAATTCCAGCTGCTTTTAGAGCTGCAATTCCTTTGTGAAGATCTGTAGGTTCAGTATAAATAACGATGTTTCCTTCTTCTTCGGTTACATCACGAACATCAACTTCAGCATCAAGCAAAATTTCAAAAATATGGTCAGGGTCTGTGCCTTCAAATACAATCACGCCAGTATTGTCAAACATATAGCTGACAGCACCTGCCGCTCCGATATTCCCGCCTTTTTTATTGAAAATAGTGCGGACATTAGCAATCGTACGGTTAACATTTGATGTCAAGGTTTCAGCGATAATCATTGAACCATTTGGCCCAAAGCCTTCATAACGCCCTTGCACGAACGTTTCATCTCCGCCACCTTTGGCTTTATCAATTGCTTTATCAATAACATGTTTTGGAACTTGTGCTTGTTTTGCACGTTCAATAACGAATTTTAAAGATGAGTTTGATTCTGGATCTGGTTCGCCTTGTTTAGCAGCAGCATAGATTTCCACACCGAACTTTGCATATACTTTTGACGTTGCACCGTCTTTAGCCGTTTTTTTAGCAACAATATTGGCCCATTTACGTCCCACTGGAATGCTCTCCTCGACAATTTATTTACATTACTGGCAGGTTAATAACCTGCCAGTTTTTTCCGTCATATTATATCATAATATGTAAATACTCGTCTATGAGAAATAAAACATCCAAACTTTACGAAATGTTACTTTGATTTTATCAATAGCTAATATTGTAGATAAGCTACTTCCGAACTTCCTTCTGGTTCTTTTGTTTTTTCTTAATAATTGATCTGCAGCAATAATACATAAGGCAAGAGAAACAAAAGTGATAATCCAGACAAAAACACCTACTGTGTCGGAGAGATGCTATGTTCGTATACATATTTATGATGGCAAATTAGCATCCAAATCCACCTGGTTATAAAACTCCTGCTCCAGTTTCGTTTCCAGTATCGAACGAATCTCAAATGCCAGATTTTTATAAAAAACCGAAAACTCGTCATTTTTGCACAACAGAACAATTTTGCGACGCTCTTTACGTTTTTTGATCCGGATGATCTTTAGCGAGTCAGAAAAAGCTGGAATAGTAGTAATAAACAGCGGCGTAGTTAACGTCCACCCGTAACCACAGGCTATCAGTTTCAAAATCTCATCAGCATTGTCCATTTCAAACTGAATGGCAGGAGAAAAGTTTTGCCATTTTAGCCAGTTGAGTGTCTGGATTCCCGTTGGCGTATTTTGGGTATAAGCAATGTAGTTCCGCTGCTTACATAATTCTTCCAACTCTGTTTCCGGCCATGTTTTGGGACAAATACATAGAAACTCTTCCTCAATCAACGGGTACATTCTAACATTGGGCGGCATTTCAGTATGTAACATGGTTACAGCCAGATTAATATCCCCCTTATTAAGCGCCTGGAGCAATCCAGATGCTGTGCCTGTCACCTGAAAAATATGCTTCACCTGTGGTTGCAGAAACTTAAGGATATCCAGGCCAACGGTTTTACTAATTGAATCCACAAAACCAATTTTCAGATTCGAAATATGTCCGTCGCTTATTGCATTGATATGTTCTTGCAGGTGAACACCGTTATCAATAATTTTTTTTCCTAGCGGGTAGAGTGCTTGCCCGGCAATTGTCATCTGGATTGGTCGCTGTGAACGGTTGACCAGAGCAGTATTTAATCCTACCTCAAGGTTTGCAACCTGCTGCGAAATTGATGACTGAGTCACGTTGAGCTTCCTGGCTGCAGCTGTAAATGAGCCTGTGTCTATCACGGCTAAAAATGCCTGTAATTGCTTAAAATCGAAGTTAATATCCTTCATTCTCATCCCTTAGCATTACATTTTTTAATAGTATCTATCTAACTTTTAAATGGTATTTTTTCTTTGAGCTACTTCAAACTATCTGTCATATCACTAAATTAAGGTATAACCACCTTAATACACAAGAGAAACAGAAATGCGTGAAGAGAAGGATTTATTAGGAACTTTAATGGTGCCAGATGAAGCTTACTACGGTATTCAAACACAACGTGCGGTGCTGAATTTCTCAGTGTCGGGCAAAACAGCAGGAGAAATCCCACACTTTTTATGGTCTATCGCCGCAATCAAGCAAGCGGCAGCACAGGCGAACAGACAAATTGGTGCGCTGGATCAGCAGAAAGCGTCGGCCATCGTTACAGCATTGAAGGAGGTAATGGCCGGTGATTTTGATGCCCATTTCCCCATTGATGTTTTTCAGGGAGGCGGCGGTACTTCAACCAACATGAACATGAATGAAGTGGTCGCAAACCGTGCTAATGAGCTAATTACCGGCAAACGTGGATATGATGAGATTCACCCGAATACCCACGTTAATATGGGACAGTCAACGAATGACGTCATCCCTGCGGCGATGAAAATGACCAGCCGCATGAATATAGATCAGTTGTTAGTCCAATTGGAAAAACTGGAAGCAGTGTTAACAGAAAAAAGTTGCCTGTTTGCTGACAAGGTGAAGTTAGGGAGAACCTGCTTGCAAGATGCAGTGCCGATGACGTTTGGCCAGCAATTTGGCGCTTATCGCACGCAGGTAAGCAGACTTAAAGCAAAAATGGTGGAAGTCAGAGAAGAAGCATTATTTTTACCGTTGGGAGCGACAGCTATAGGTACGGGATTGTCCACTCACGAAGGATATATCCCGGCAGTTTATCAGTGGCTGGAAATTATTACTGGTGATAAATATACCCCGGAAGCAGATTTCTTTGATGGTCTCCAACACGGTGACTTTTATATTGAATTTTCCGCACAGCTTAAAAAAATAGCTGCGTTTCTCTCCAAAATGGCTACCGATTTTCGTATTCAGGGTTCAGGGCCAAGAGCTGGCTTTAATGAAATTATTGTCCCTGCGGTGCAACCGGGCTCTTCAATTATGCCAGGCAAAATTAATCCTGTAATGCCCGAACTGATAAATCAAATTGCGTATCAGGTGATTGGCAATGACCTAACTGTGACGATGGCTGTTGAGGGTGGTGAACTTGATCTGAACGTGTGGGAACCGGTGCTGTTGAAAGCGCTCTTTGAATCCTGCTCGTTATTGACTAAAGGGATACCTTTATTTATTGACAAGTGCCTGAAGGATATCGCGATCAATGAAGAAGTGAGCGCTCGTTATGCAGAGGAAAGTACAGCGCTTGCGACCATTATCGCAACACTGTTTGGCTATCAGGTTGGCTCTCGAATTGCCAAGGCTGCGTTTCAGCAACGGACCAGTGTAAAGCAGGTCGTGTTAGCAGAAAAGCTGCTGACGCCAGTACAGGCAGATTATTTGCTTGATCCAATGAATATGACCGATCCACAAAAAAGTACAGCAGTGATTAAACGCTATCAAAAAGAAATGAATATTTCGTAGTTTATCAATTAAATAAATAATCAGTTTTAACCGGGGGTAATGAATATTTATATTCATTACCTAACCATCCCTTTTGTAAGAATTATAAATAAAAACAGGTCAATTTTATGGTGATGTTACATATCGTGTTATTGCTGGGAACTATCATGCTTGCCGCCCGTTGGGGGGGAATTGGCGTAGGGTTTGCTGGCGGGATCGGATTAGCAATTTCAGTTTTTATTTTTGATGTTCCGGCTGGTGCTCCACCTGTCGACGTCATGCTCATTATTCTGTCTACTATTGTTGCGCTCTCTGCAATGCAACAGGCTGGTGGAATGGATTATTTAGTAACTCTGACAGAGAAATTATTACGCAATAACCCAGGTTACCTAAATATTCTCGCGCCAACAGTGACCTTTATCCTGACTGTACTTTCCGGTACGGGATATACCGCCATGTCGGTCATGAATGTGATTCAGGAAGTTGCAAAAGATAACGGCATTAGACCCAGCCAACCATTAAGCTCTGCCGTTGTAGCTTCACAGCTAGGTATTACAGCCTCACCAATCTCTGCAGCCACGGCAATTATGTATGGCACCGTGGAGATAATGGGAGTCAGTTTTGGTGATGCTATGTTGATTGTTTTTCCCACCGCTTTTTTTGCTATGTTGGTCGCAGCTTTCATCGCCAGCAGACAAGGTGAAAGTCTGGCTAACGATCCCGTTTGCCAAAAAACCATGCAGGAAAATAAAGTCGTTATAAATAAACACATCAGCTGTAAAATCCCCGCCAGTGCTAAATCCTCGGTAGTAATATTCCTGGTAGGTGTTGTATTTGTTGTTTGCATGTTGATGTTTAAATCGGTTATCGGACATACAATTAACTCCCGTGATTTAATAATTATTACCATGTTTATAGTTTCCACGCTAATTATTTTTATCTGTAAACTAGATATGAAAGAACTGAAGAACTCACCTATATTTAAATCTGGTGCTGAATCACTGGTTGTGGTGTTAGGTATTGTATGGTTAAGCAGCACACTTATTGGCGCCCATATCGACGAGATAAAAATACAAGCTAGTGATATGTTACGTATGTATCCAGGACTACTGGCGGTAGTTTTTTTCTGTACCAGCGCAATGTTGTTCAGCCAGGGCGCTACATGTGCTTTATTAATGCCCATTGCTGCTTCTATTGGCATTAGCGCTGACGCAATATTAGCTAGTTTCGTCGCTGTTAGTGCGCTTTATCTCACTAATATTTACCCAACAACTGCATTTGCAATTGCAACTGATGATACAGGCTCTTTTTTAAGTAATCGGTGGAATGGATCTAAGATAATTAATCATCCATTCTTTTTGCCAGGCTGCATTTCTATATTGACTGCAGTCCCAGTAGGTTTCGCTTTGGCAAAAGTTATTCTTTAATTTATAACATTACTAAGTAAGTATAGGAAATAGTAAGAAACAACCCAAAATATGTTGTCATTCACAGATAAATGACAATTCATTTCTTGCAAAACTATCAAAAACAACGTCCGCTCCAGGCAAGAATGGAGCTGAATATTAACGAACATCCACCAGTAATAACCGCAAAAAAAATTGAGGTATATCTAACTGAAACCTGACGGTATAACTACCATCTGACCATCCAACCTCCCCCAAACTACTGCGGGGGTTTGATAACTTATTTTGATAACCTTTGGCAGCCTAACCCAAAACAACGGGAGCGTTACGCTCCCGTTAGTAAATTTAACAAATTATCGCATTACATGTTTTTCGATGATCGCGTCACCAAACTCGAACATTTCAGCAGCTTAGCTGCCGTCCATCAGACATTCGAAATTATAGGTTATAGATTTCGCGTTAATCGCGCCTTCCATATCCTTAACGATCAGGTCAGCCACTTCTACCCATATGTCGGTGAAGTAGTTAGATTGTTCAATCACAACAATATGATATTAAAGTATAATTTAACCAATTTTCATATATCTCACTGACTATTGGGACTCTCATAACCCACTGATGATCAATATATGTTTTAGGGTTTTGATAACCGTTTTTGGGTAAATACAACCACCGACCATTCAAAATGGTAACCGCTAATGGCAACTCTCAATGCCTACCATGCTAAAGCCATACAGCCGTATAGATCCGCTATGAGCGAGAAGCATACGTTGAATAAAGTCCTATCGGGGGATATAAGTTACTTCTGGTAAGTACGACTTACTTGAAGTGTTTTTACTGGCATCAATCCCCGTAGGTATGAGTTTGTCTTTGTACGAATCAAAACTCATAAATGACGAGTACGAAAACTGGTTAGGCCGTAATCAATACGACACCTGCATCCTGCATCGCTGTGAGGGCCGCCTCTTGATCCATTATTTGCTCTGGCAACATAAAACCGGTCAATGGGCTTTTCAGTAGCGCTTCGATGACGATAGTAACGCCAAGGGCTGTGAAATGCGCCTGTCCTTGTGGGTCTGAAGCGATAATTCGTTTGGACTCTGAAGCGCCTGACACGTTAACACCCTGTATATCAACATACAGTTCTACCGACGCTTGAGTGGCATTTCTCTTACCCTCTGAAGTCCCCACGGCGACATCCAGCCTGATATTGTCAGCACGAGTCATTGCCGCAATAGCGCTGACATCCAGGATACCAAACGGCGTAGTCTCGACACATTCACCACTGATAAGGCAAATGTTACTCTGCTCAGCGGTATAACCCCAGATACCATCTTCCCGTACAAATGCAGGAGCTATCGCCTGATTAAGCTCTTTTTCAGTGACTTTACCTATAGGATCTTCTGGGTCGTGCACTGCGGTCAGCTGTACACGTTTAACAGAATTAAACTGGCTGGCAAGTTTATCAACCAGCGGTAAAAACATTCCCGCCTCATAGTAACCTAATGGTACGATCGGCGAAGTCGCATGATGGAGCAGCGCCATGTTCAGTAGAGGTGCATAGCCGTCGGCAGTCCCTACCGTAATATCAATAAAAGCAATATTGTTGCGAATAGCGTATTCACCTAGCGTATGTTTTGGATCGGGTACGGCGCTGATAATAAGCTGTGAAGTCGATACAAGCGGCGGAAGCTCCCCGCTCATCAAATCAAGACAAACAGTCATGGCGTTTCCCAACTGGGCCGCAAGTTTTTCGCCATTTTGCGGCGAGCGGCCTGCCAGGATTAATTTCGCATCCGGAAAACGCGTCCGCAGCTGGGTGGCCAGATTACTGCCTATCATCCCATATCCGCCGGCAATAAAAATCTGCTGTGTCAGTTTGAAATTCATCATATTTCCTCATTTAACGTTGCTGATGAGGTGACTTTAGAACACAAATAAACTTTAATTAAGCTCATTAATTTTTATGAGTTAGTGAGTTTAAATCAGCAATGAATGTTAAAATTTCCGATTTTGAACCCTTTATCGCAGTAGCAACTTTTCGTAGTTTCCGGTTGGCAGCAGAAGCCGCAGGCGTGACATCTTCGGCAATGAGTCATTCGATCCGCCAGCTCGAGGAACGATTAAAGGTACGATTATTTAATCGCACGACTCGCAGCGTATCTCTAACGGATGCCGGGCATAAATTATTTGAATCGCTTTCCCCACTTTTCAATCATGCGATGGATGCCATTGAAGCAATAAATGATTATCGTGCCACACCCATAGGCACGCTACGCATTAACGCGGTCAGGTTGGGGGGGCGTTACCGACTCGCCCCTTTGGTTGCTGGGTTTAACAAGGACTATCCCGACGTCAGAGTGGAAATAATTCAGGACGATAATCTGGTTGATATTGTGAGTAGTGAATACGACGCCGGAGTGAGGCTGAGTGATATCATCGAAAAAGACATGATTTCTATCCCACTTGGTCAGCCTGTTCGTTACGCCGTTGTGGCAAGCCCAGAATACCTCCAAACGCATACCAGCCCAAAGCAGCCTCAGGATCTTCTGAATCACTCCTGTATCCAGTTTCGCTATCCTGGTGGGCGCAGCTATCAGTGGCAATTTGGTCGAGATAACGAGCGCATTGAGATTAATGTGAAGGGAATGCTTGAGGTAAATGACCTCGATGTTGCACTAAGTCTCGCACTGAATGGCGCTGGTATCAGCTACGTGTTGTATGAAATGGCTGAACCCCATATACACAGTCGCAAACTCGTTTCATTACTTGAGGATTGGCTGACAGATCTTCCCGGCTTCTATCTTTATTATTCCAATCGAAAATATGCCTCCGCAGCATTTCAGGCTTTTGTTGAGTATATAAAAAATCATCACTAATACCTGCAACGTCAGGGGAATGCCCGTAATAAGTACTCCTCGTTTTATAGAACATATGAATGTCATTAACGTCCGCACCTGGCACAGAACGGACCTAAATATTAACAGGCGTCCACCAGAAATAATAAAAAGCTGAGGAATGCCTAATGGGAACCTGGCAGTAAAACCGCCATCTGACCGAGCAGCCTACCCCAAACTACCAGGGGGTTTTGATAACTTTTTTTGATAAAATTTTGATAACCGTTAGCAGCCTAACAAAAAACAACGGGAGCGTTACGCTCCCGTTAATGAATTTAACAAATTACCGCATTACATGTTTTCGATGATTGCGTCACCAAACTCTGAACATTTCAGCAGCTTAGCGCCGTCCATCAGACGTTCGAAGTCATAGGTCACGGTCTTGGCGTTAATCGCGCCTTCCATACCTTTAACGATCAGGTCGGCCGCTTCTACCCAACCCATGTGGCGCAGCATTACATTGCTAAAATCATAACAACCATTTGATAAAGTTGAAATTATCATGCTTTCTACTATCAAAAACAGACATTAACATCCTTTTACAACTCATTGATTATCAAAACTTTGATTTTAGTTTTGGGGAAGAGTTTTTCACCAAGAATTCAAGTTTTTCACGCCAGAGCATTCAACACGCTACCGCTTTTAGCAAACCTCGATGGTAAAGCTTTTACTACCGCTGAGGTCTGCTCTGAGCGAGAAACGGAAGTCATGCCATTATTCGTTGAAACAGCTTGTCTGGAAACGTGTATGCTTCCTGTCTACTCCAAAGTTAAAGGGGCGTATATGCCACTTACGTCAGGAATACCTCAGTTGTCATATGTTGCAGAAGGAAAAGGGCCACTGGTTATAATGCTTCACGGTCTGTTGATGGAGGGAAAATCATGGTTAGAAAATGGATTTAGTTCTTTTTTTAGCCCATTTTCCCACGTTGTTTGCCCAGACCTTTTAGGCCATGGTGAAAGCGAAAAATCACGGGTGGAGGAGTTATATACACAACAAAATCAGGCATTATCCATCGTAAAAATTATGGACGATTTGGGTTATGAAAAAGCGAACGTCATAGGTTATTCCTCTGGCGCATGGGTTGGATTAGGATTGCTGAATCATTATTCAGAACGGCTTAACTCAATTGTATTAGGTGGATGGGACTTCATGAATGGCCTTCCGGATACACCTGAAGGCAAACTTAGTTTTGATATGTTTATGTCTTATGCAAGAAGCACAGCACCAGAGCTTACCTCTAGGATTTCGCTGGAGGCTCAAGAAAGTGCGCGATGCTTTTTCAATGAACTAAGAAAATATCGCAGAAAAAAAGAAGGTTTATTTCCTTATAAAACACCAATACTGATTTGGGGTGGTGCCAGCGACCCTTATTACGCATCTATGGTTGAGACAGCACAACAACATGGTTTATCGATGATCACTGGAAAGGGAGATCATTTGAGTGAATTGAGCAATCCTGATAAATCATCAATACATGAAATTTTTAGATTTATTGAATCTCATGAGTCCTCAAAATCACCTGTCACTTGTTCATCAAAATGTAAATCACGGTAATACCGCCAAAGTCCGCTCCTGGCACGAAGCGGGCAAGCTAACTGAGTTGAAGGTCCGCTGTGAGCGAGAAGCGGACCTTCGCACACATGACACCACTGTCTGATAGAAATCAGAATCTCAATTAACCGCCTTCCTGATGAGTCTCAGAGAGAATGCATTCAGAACGTTATCATGCCCAAAAATATCCAGGACACCTTCTACGATCAACTCTCGACTCACCCTCTGCCAGCGCACATCGGCTAAATATGGAAGAACGCAATGACAGCTCGATTAAAATAGGTTCGTACTGGCTGTTAAACCGAAGATACGTCCTGATGTTCAGCAATTGAATTCCGGAGGTAGCGGGTCGGCGTTGTCCCCGTATATTGGCGGAAGAAGACAATAAAGGCACTGTCACTGACAAAATCAAGCTGCTGTGCAACCTGACTTAGCGACCAACCGGCACACAACATTTCCATCGCTTTCAGCAGCCTCCACTGTTGCCTCCAGCTCTGATAACTCATTCCCGTTTCCCGGATAAATATACGGCTTATCGTGCGTTCACATGCACCGACCTTCTGGACTAACTGGCCCAGCCGTGGGGGTAATTCGCCTTTGCGGACCGTGTCCAGCCAGGTATTAAGTCGACTATCTGAAGGAAACCATAACGTCCAGTTTTCACGTTGAGCATTTTTAATTTCTTCACAGAAAACAGTGATTAGACTGCTTTGTCGTTCTGCGGGCATTCCCCATTGCCAGAATGCCATCCGCTCGATCACCTCAAAGAACAGGGGATTAACTTCTACAATCTGCAGGGGAAATGCCGATAGCGGTAAGCTATTTGAAAAGTAAAGAGAACGATAGGCCATTGAACCATTCATAATGGCACGATGAACCGTGCCGGCAGGAATCCAGGCAGCACGCCGGGGTGGGAGCAGGCAAAGGGTATTATCCAGCTCAATTGTGATACTTCCCGCGGCCGAAAAAAGTAACTGATGACGAAGATGGCTATGCATCCCTGAATCATGTATCCCCATATCGGATGCGATTCCGATAACCGGTTCATCGTACTGATCCGGATCGAAAGAATCTTCAGGGCTTATCTTCATTTTTTATGTCCGATTTTAAATATATACAGTCCTTATAATGATAAGGTGACAAGAAAATTTCCACAATAATAGCCGCATGTTCTGCTTATTTAAGGGATTAATGTTATGAATACCAATAAGCAGCCACCGTTGTGGCTACTGACAATACTGATTATGTTTCCCCAACTGGTGGAAACCATATACAGCCCTGCATTGCCTGACATCGCCCGTGCTTTTCAGGTAGGCAGTGAACGTGCCGCGCAGACACTTTCAGTCTATTTTGTCGCGTTTGCCGTCGGCGTTGCACTCTGGGGCTGGCTAAGCGACCGTATTGGTCGGCGACCGGCGATGATGGCCGGACTTCTGTGCTACGGGACCGGTTCCGCACTGGCGCTTGTAACTCCAGACTTTAGTGTTTTACTCCTGGCTCGCATGGTGGCGGCCATGGGGGCAGCTGCCGGGTCCGTTGGCGTTCAGACCATGATACGGGATAGTTACGAATCAACGGCCTTACCCCGTGTCTTTTCCGTAACGGGAGCGGCGCTGGCCATAAGCCCGGCTTTCCGTCTGGTAAGTGGAGGTCGCCTGGTTATCCTGGACGGACGTCCAGGCGTGTTCGTTGCGCTGGTGACACTGGCCCTGGCGCTGCTGACACTGATCGCATTACTGCTGCCTGAAACGCGGTCGGAAAATACTTCCAGTGCCCGTTTTGGCGGGCTGGGTTACCGAATGGCGGGTGATGGAAGGCTGTGGAAAAATGCAATGCTTGTTGCGCTGCTCAATACGATGCTTTTCAGTTACTACAGCCTGGCACCGTTTCTTTTCGGGCAACTGGGCTGGAGTCCCCGTGCTTTCGGATGGACGGGGATTTTACTGGCTTTAGCTTCCCTGTCGGGCAGCCTCTGGAACCGGAAACTGTTGTCTATCGGTTTGTCACCAGAAAAACTGGTGAAGAATGCCTGCCTGCTGGCCCTGTTATCCGGTATCGCAGCATGGATATTACAGCATTCTGTCTGGATCCTTTTGCCGATGGCCGGGATTGTGGTTGCCTATGGCATCGCGATTCCAAACGTGCTCAGCCAGGCCCTGAGCCAATACCGTGAACAGGCCGGAGCGGCCGGAGCGTTGTTTGGATTAGTCTACTATATGTTGCTGGGAATGATGTTGGGACTTGCCGGTATCGTGCAACAACTGGGATTGGTTCTGACCGCTTGTGCAGTAATAGCCTGGTTTTGCAGCCTTTCACGCCACTAAGCCTGCTGGCTTTAATATTGACCCGGGAACCTGTTAGAGAATGGGTTCCCGGTGCAATACTGAATGGTTTACGCCAACTGCAGTCCGGTCAGCTAAGAACTACTTTTAGCAATTATTGCTTCCTTGAGCCAGTAATGTCCGCTTCTGGCACTTAACAGCCCTTAAGACGGTAACTGGCCGTCATGGGGTGTCGGGGGTCGGAGGTTCAAATCCTCTCGTGCCGACCAAAAACTCCTTTAAGAACCAGCCTTTACGGCTGGTTTTTTTATGCCTGTCTTTTGCACGGGGAAACTTTGGGGAATTACTGGGGAGAAACCCCGCCCAAATTAGAATTCACCTGGCAGGATAACAGCTGTGTGTAGTCGATGATGAAAAGACAGGGTCTGGTGACATCAACAGACCCCGTAATTACACAGCAATGCATATTGGATACGCTTTATCCCTAGCGAGTGGGTAACTTTATAGTCATTACAAAGATGGTTGTCATCAAATCTTTGTGATTGATATCTAATATTTTTAACTTAAATGCCAACAAAGTAATGAGTGGTTAAATAGCCACCAAACAAGCATAATTATCCTTCCCCATGGATATGTTTTTATCTACATCACCGGGCAGTCATCAAACTCCGCGCTCCTGGCATCATTAATGATGTACGTGATCACTCCGAATATAGCGGGTGCAGAACTGTAACCGTCATCATCTACTGGCAGTGCCTCCCTTCTCCCGTTATCCAGATTAACCAGGTGGGGCTGAGGATGAGTCCGATATCGCTTGATCCTGAATTCTCTGTCTATCGCGCATATCAGCAGCGAGCCATCACAGGGAGAAAGTGACGCATCAACAACCAGTAGCGCCCCCTGAATTATCCCTTCCCTGAAATGTGAACGCGATGCCCGCATGAAATAAGTCGCTGCGGGCTGGCTGATTAGCTGCTGATCAAGGGAGATCCTTGTTTCAACGTAATCTGCCGCAGGTGAAGGAAAGCCCATGGCTATAGTCCTCCGTTTGGATTGAACAGCTGAAAGGTACGGTTCTCGCCTTCCTGCGTTGATACATCGCGGAATGTTGTCACATACCACTCGATCCATTCATTGGCCTGCTTCATCGTCCAGTTCCAGTTAACCTTGCTCAGTTCCTGGACAAACCGCTGTGTGGTGACGGTCTTCCGGCCATTAGGTTCCTGCTGTATCGAAGCATGCCAGGCCATTTCAATATCGCTGCGTCGTGGCATCAATTAACCCCTCTTGAATACCGGATAAAAACACAGTATAAATACTGTATATTCATCCAGTAAAGAGGCTAAAAGCAATGTTCGTGGAACTCGTTTATGACAAAAGGAATTTTGATGGTTTGCCCGGAGCAAAAGATATCATTCTGGGAGAATTGACTAAGAGGGTTCACCGGATCTTCCCCGATGCTGATGTTCGGGTTAAACCGATGATGACACTACCGGCGATCAATACTGACGCCAGCAAGCATGAGAAGGAACAGATAAGCCGTACTGTTCAGGAAATGTTTGAAGAGGCTGATATGTGGCTGGTTTCAGATTAAACGCCTTGAACCGTCATATTGCTTAAGTACAATCCGCCGTGACTGGCAATCATTCAATACTCGCACTATCGAACGTTCGCCAGTCGGCCGCAATCATGCTCTTGCATACGGTGTGGTTGCGGCAACTCTCGTTACGGTTCACCATCAATTGGCCAGCTAGGTCATCTTTAATGATTTCCGTTATTACTCCAAATATCGGTAAAGGAATACTGCTTTATATGATTCAGCAACCTATGGTTATCATATATTTGAATAAAGCAATAGTTTCAAGAAAAATAATACCAATAAAAACCATTGGCCATTGAATAATTTTTTGCAACAACCAGTTATTTTGTATATCCGTTGCTTATCAGTTTAAATATCACATGATGCTTCCCGCCTCATGTTGATACTGATAGAATGTTCCCATGTGACTGATATCAAAAAAAATATGTATTCAACATTCTTGTAGTTATTGGATAGGTATAAAACACGGATTGCTTAAAAATGAACTCATCTATTACCATTGTTACAGCATTTTTCGATATAGGACGAGGAGACTGGACGAGTAATAAAGGTTTCTCTCCTCACTTAGAGAGAACAGCTGATACCTATATTCAGTACTTTGAAAATCTGTCTGAATTGGATAATGACATGGTCATTTTCACATCCAGTGAACTTAAACCCAAAATTGAAGAAATTAGAAATGGAAAAAACACTGTTGTAGTGGTTTTAGATATTAATAAAAAATTTCAACACATCAAAAAAAGAATTGCGCGGATTCAAAAAAATAACGAGTTCATAAGCAAACTTGAAACTCGCCAGTTGATAAACCCCGAATACTGGTCCCCTGACTATGCACTGGTTTGCAATCTGAAAACATATTTTGTAAACAGAGCTATAGAGTTAAATCTTGTGAATGATGATATGGTTGCATGGGTTGACTTTGGTTACTGTCGTAGTGCAGACGTAACCAGAGGGTTATCTCGATGGGACTATCCTTTTGACCGAAACAAAGTAAATTTCTTTACAGTTAAAAAAGGCTTGACCGTCAAAACTATCCATCAGGTTTTTGACCACATGATTAACAATCGCTCCTATATTATTGGTGGAGCTATTGTAGCAACACAAAAGAAATGGAAAGAGTTTTACAAACTGGTTTGTCAGTGCCAAATAAAAACACTCAGAAATAATATAGTTGATGACGATCAGGGTGTTTTTATAATGTGCTATCATTACAACCCTAATTTAATAAAACTAAATTACCTGGGTAAAAACCGCTGGTTTAATCTGTTTAAACTATTCGGAAGGAAAGATTTAATTACTTTATTAAGAAGATTAAAAGTCTCTCTTATAGGTAAATAATTTTTAATTGAGGTATGAACAATGCCGATTCTAATCAGCCCCGGCATTGTTTTGCTTAAGTCTGTTATATGGGCAATGGAGATTCAGGCCAGATGATGTTTTGAGCATCCTCGGGGTTAATTCGGTTAAGCATTACACGATACTTTTTCCATGCAATAAGTGCTTTCGATTCGTCTTCCGTCGCCATGTCCAGATCAACTGCATCCTGGAGAGGAGCAATAGCAGATGTTGCAATCATCAACAGGTTTGCTTTTTCCTGCGCAGCCTGTCCCTGAAAAAATGCTTTTTCCGCCTCTGCATCATGAACCCATTGTGTGCCGTCCCATTTAACATATCCCCCTTCGGGAGCCACTGATACAACATTATCAGGCAGGGACCCCAGCGTCTCAATAACAGTGGGTCTACCTGTGCTGATGTCATAAACGGTTTCTCCCCGGTGGTCTTCTACTTGCGACCATTTATTGGTCTGAATATCGAAAACAGCCACGAACCCCGCCTTCACTTTTGGCGGTGCTATATCGGTACTATATGCAGGTAAGCCCGTATTAGCCGGAATAAACCCATCCCCCTTACCAATAAACTCATTTGTTGCTGATGAAAGGTTGTAAATAGTAATAACGCGGTTGGTATCGGTCATTTTAAAAGCCATTATGCAAGCCTCACTAAATAATTAAATGCAGTATTTTTTACAGTGTTTTCAGCCTGACCAGATGGTGAAACCGTCACACCGTGGCTGTGCGCGCCAATGTAAACAGAGTGTGCATGCGCTCCAATACCCACCACGTGATCATGTGCGCCAATTCCTACGGCGTGAGCATGGTCGCCAACGCCACCAACAGCTCCCCAGTTTGTTCTGTCAGAGCCAGTATTGGACATTGCAACGACATCCCCTGCCTGACCGAACTGCGTTCTACCGGATATAGGGTGATTGTGAGCCCCCGCGCCGGTTGTTGATTTAGTACCGTAGTCAAAAACTGATACCGATTTGGTGCCATAATCAAACCCGGTTGTATCCCTGCTTCCGAGATCGGTACTTGCGATCGTTGCACCGTGATCGTGCCACTTAATACCATCCTGTTCTTGTGTTAATACCCCTCTACCTGTTGGGTTGCCTTTTATCGTCTGACCACGCATATCAGGAATAACCCCCGCAGGATATGCCACAGCAAGTAATGGATAGGCAGATTTATCAAACGATTGGCCCTGCATAAGCGCATGGTTAGCAGGCGGTATATCCGAAGGCCATGGAATGGGAGCTCCTACAGGGTAATACTCATAAGGAGGATTTGCCGTGTTAAAATCACGCCTCCAGATCGCTGGATAACCCTCACCATGATTAACATAAGTAAACTGAGCATTTACAACGCCAGTCGTTGAGGATGTCGGTGTGGTGACACGAATAGTCATCGCAAGCCGAACCCCCATGACCTCTACTACTGCCCCTGCTAACTGAATATTCCCACATCCCGTATCAGTGATAGTTCTGTTATCACCATAAGACCAGGAACCTTTGCACATCCAGTACGGATGATTAAATGCCCCCTGCGATTCAAGCCAGGCGATAAACTCCGCCGTCGTCCAGTCACCGCCCCCGCCAATGCTTACAGAGCCGCTAAATGCCCGCGCCCCACCAATATTACGAACGAACCAGTCAGGTTGAGGTATATCCCCGCCGTTCTGGTCTTTTTGAAGCGATCCCGCAGCGCGATTTATGGTTTCTACTAAACCAAGGTTTTGTAGAAATAATGCGACATTAGGAATATCACTGCCGTTCCGGTCTTTAGCCAGTCGCGCATTCGCATTATCCATTGCGATCTTAACTGCTGCCGGGGTGGAAGCCTGCGTTTCACTGGTGCTGTTCACAGTGCTGTTAAGTTGAACCAGCCCTCTTTGTTGTGTAGTGCCATCGAGGACACCAATCGACTCACGCGATGTTTTTTGTGCTTCCGCGCCACGCGCTTTTATCTCTTTCAGGTTCTGGTCAATGCGCAGGAATAAGCCATCACCTGTTGCAACATTCAGCGTGATATTTGAGGTGTCTGATACCGCCAGGCGAAACTGCATATTAACGCTGACACCGCCAACAGGCTTATCGATCGATGGGCAGTTTGCCACCGCGTAGAGCTCCCCGGCGTCAGTCATTAAACCGACTTCGCGAACGGTGAATCCGCCAATCCCGGTCGACAGGACGATTTTCGCCATTAACTGCGTGGACTGTTCCGGGGACACCACCAGCTCGGCAATATCGCCCCGGTACGTTTCATTGATCAACCGGATTTGTGCCGGATCTGGCTTGACCTGCTTGCCATTACTGTCACCCACCACAAAGTGAGTCAGTACAATCAGGCGACCACTGGCCAGCGCCTCCGCCTCCAGTTCTTTACCCCGGTTAGTGATAATTGAGTAGTAATCAGCCATGAGATTCCCCGGCAAAAATGTCCACATCGATATGCGCTGTTGTCGCACCCGAAATATAAAAAGCCCCGTCCATACCCACATTCGCCATCACATCAATTTTGCTCAGATAGCTGCGCAGGTTCTTGGCCCGATCGGTGAGCTGGCGGATCTGATGATAGAGAGCGTCGCTGACCCCCTCACTGCTCTGTACTTCGATCCGGAAGGTGTAAGGTTCAGCGCGCGGCGTGTCTTCCCACCACTCAACCACGGTCGTGGGCAGGTTCACAGACCCGAGAGAACGGCGTACCGCCCCGGCTGTTCCCCTGTGCTGATGCACATATGCGGCATCTTTTATCACCTGTCGCTTCTGCGCCTCCGTCCAGCCGTCATCCCAGAAATCAACGGCATGCTCCCAGGCCAGCCAGGGGAGAAGATGCGCCGGACAGGTGTCAGGATTTTTGGACTTGCGCACCATGTTGGTATCGAGAGTGGCGATTTGCTCAGCGCTGGCCTGCTCCTGCGCCCGCTCTTCATGAAATGCGCCAGGAGGAAGCAGAGATCGAAACTTAGCCGTCATTGCTGCTTACCTCCCTGCGGGTGACATTAATGGCGGTACACCACGGGGCTTTACCCGCTTCCGCTTCCAGATCTGCCACCGGAGAAATCA
Organism: Citrobacter sp. Marseille-Q3906; assembly: GCF_916618775.1. NCBI lineage: Bacteria > Pseudomonadati > Pseudomonadota > Gammaproteobacteria > Enterobacterales > Enterobacteriaceae > Citrobacter > Citrobacter sp. Marseille-Q3906. The sequence continues at coordinate 1,075,348 of NZ_CAKAKA010000002.1, read as the reverse complement.
GCCTTACCCGGACCACGCCGGATTGCTGCAGCGCGGCATAAATAGCGGACAGCGGGACAACGGTTTTAATCCGATGAGAAAGCGTGGTGTATGATCGTAAAACATCGATGGCATTATTCAGCACCGTACTGGCGTCCGGTCCTTCCGGGATTTCCAGCTCCGCCGTAACGGCATAGTTTGCAATCGTGGCACTTTTTACCGTCACATAGTCAGTTAACGGGCGGATTTCATCTGCATTCAGTGTGCTGTTAACCTTATCAAGCAGGGGCTGTCCCGCTGTCCCATCCCCGGTACGTGACAGGACATAAACATCAACGTAGCCGGGCCGGTTATGGGTTTCCGGCCCATAGGCATCTGCATCCAGCACATCCGTATCGGCAGATTTCGCATGAAAACGGTATGCGTTACGCGCCCCTGCTGTATTCAGCTGCGCCCATGAAAGCTGGATACGTTCACGAAATGCCGCATCGTCTTCCAGTTCAGGCTCCACGGGCGGGATGGCAAGCGGATCACCGGGCTTAATCACCTGCCGTTTAACGTTGAATGCGGCACCTATCTGATCAAGGTCTGCCTCTTTTGCACTCGCGAGAAATACCGCCCGCACGGCATCATTAACCCGCTGAAAAGCCAGCGTCAGCTGGTAGGCATTCACCTCCCCCTGTTTAAACGTCGGATCGGATTCCACCAGCGCATCAAACTGCTTATCAAGTTCCCGCAGGCGCGCCAGCCACCGGGTGAAGATTTCAGTCGCATCTGGCACCACAATGGCATCCGGTACGTCCAGTTCGGACAGGTTGATCACGTCATAGCTGCTTGCCATAAATCGTTATGTCTCCCGTTCTGACAGGTAAATTGGTTTCCTTGTTGATCCCCTCGATATCCAGCACACAGCCGGACTCCCCTTCAGGAAAGGAAACAAGCACACGTGTTACCTTCAGCCGCGTCTCCCACCGGGCCAGTGCGGTCGCAGATGCGGCGATTATTTGTAGTCGGGTCAAATCATCCCGTGGGTTATCCACCAGCGAAAACAGATCACTGCCATAGTCACGGACAAGAACCCGGCTCCCGATGGGAGTGGTCAGAATGTCGCTGACGGACTGGCGCAAATGGGCGACGCCGGACAGGCGTTTCCCGGTCCGGTTGTTTACACCGTTCATGATTAAATTCCGTAGCTGAGTCGCCGGATGGCGGGAGGGTTAACCGAAGTAGGACGGGCCTTTTTTGTCCTGCTTTTCTGATTTTTTCGAAGCTGCTGCGGGTTTACGAATATCCACGACAAGGTTGTAGGTGTAGCTGAATCCTGCTGACGTCAGAGAAAAGACCAGAGACTCAACCACCCAGGCCCGATCCTCACGGGAGCCAAAACCGGAAGTCGACACACTTGCTTCTGCTGTCAGCGGAACATGTTTAGGGCGACATGGCCCCGTGAGCGTCATTTTCTGCTCGTTACGCTTCGCCTGTGTTTTCCTGGAGTTTGCCTGTTGCTCGGCGGTGATTTTCTCCGACTGGGTATAGGGATTGGTCATCGCCGGGCCATCATGTTCAACGGAGGAGGTCTTTGTCGTGCCGTCCTCCTCGTCGTAATAACGCACGCCGATTTTCTCTTTGGCTTTTCCTCCACTCCCTGTCGCTTTACCTGTCGAACTCCCCCGCTCACCTTCACTGTAGGACCAGTTTGATACTTCATCCGGTGTGATGGTGATCCCGCCAGTCTGTTTCCCTGAAGCCGTTGCCGTGGCCCCTTGCTGTAAAAAAAGCCAGTAGCCTCCTGATGGTTTGCTCACTGCGTTGTAGTCACGAGCAAGCCTTGCGAGCAGGTTGGCATCGGATTCCGCCACCTGATCGATGTGATTGATATGAGTATCTTTGAGTGCGTCGGCCACGCGGGGGATCAGCCCGTTATCGGTGGCCACTGTTTTGACAATATCGGCAAGGCGAAGGTTATCCCAGCTCCGGGTTTTCTGGCTTGTCACATCTCCGGGTTGTTTCTGGGCGTTCATCGGCGCGGCGGTCGCATAAAGCTCAATACGCCTTGGCGGGCCGCTGCTGGAGACACCACTGACAACAAACCAGCCTTTATCGATCAGCTGGTCATTGAATCCCAGAGCAACCCGAAGCCGGGCACCTTTAGTGGGAAGCGCCAGCGTTTCAGAGATGAGGCTGATTTTCAGTTCATCGGCTTTCGCTGTTGCCCCACCATAATCCGTCAGGGTCAGTTCACTCAGGCATTGTTGCAGCACCCGGGTTATATCTTTCCCTTCGGCCTGAATGCTGAAGGCCGGCGCATATTCCGGCATCGCTGTCTGATCTGCCATATCAATCCCATAAACTGAATGGCGATTCCGCTACGGGCGTCACCAGATCCGGCAGTGTGATATACAGGCCGGAAGGATACATAGCCCCCTGATCCGCCAGCCCCTGATTGGCTTCAAGAACCTGAGTCACTGAGTCTGAAAGATTTTCAGTACCGTAATGCACGGCACAAATTGCATCCAGTACATCTCCGTCACGGGTTTGATAGATCGTCGGCATAGTGTTTTAGCGTCATCGTCCAGTTTTTGTTTCGGTGACCGCCCCCCGGTAAAAACTTACTCGTCGTGTCTGAAAAGTCGGTCACCACCCACCACCCCAGTACATCGCCTTCTCCGCTGACAAGCTGCTGGGGTTTCGCCTGATCGGCAAGATCAAATAAATCATTCACCCCATCCACCCCTTTACGGAAAAAGGCGTGGGACTGCCCTTCAAGCCTGACGGTACGCCCGGGCTTTCCGGTGTACTGAAGAAGGTCCTGTTTGCCGATGCGTTCCTGTTCACTCCAGCGCCAGTTGGCCTCACGGGTAAGCTGATGATAAGCTGCTGTATCAATCGAAAAGGCGAAATTCCCCAGCATCATCATCACACGGGCTTCCTGCCCACCCCGTAATGCGCCTGCACCGCGCTGGCCGGAATCTTCAAATATCGGGATAATTTCACTCACCAGACAAGTCCCCCATCCAGAAGGCTGTTATCACCATTAAAGGCAGAATTGTTTTTCGTCACCGTGGTCACTTCATCGGCAATGGCTTTCTCATCCTGTCCCGGCGCGGCATTAATTTCGAAGTGGTACTCAAATTTGCGGTTATCGGTTATCTGCCGTGATGGCGGCTGCTTATCCAGTACATCCATTTTCTGAAGCAGACTTTCCCAGTAGCCGCCCGTGCTCTCGTCTTTCAGAATCACCGGCTCAGCAGGTGAACTGTCTGTTGCAGTAACATTCCTGTCCTGCTGCCCGGCGGGAAAAAGGGGAGCATTCGGATACTTTTCCCCTGCGCGGGCGCTTTCTCCTTCCCCCTGGCTGTACGTCAGCCCTGATGGTTCTCTTTCCCACTGGCTGGCAGATGTTACCGGCTCATGCGCGTAATTATCCCAGGCTCCGGCACTGCTTTCCGGTTCCTCTTTAACGGTTTGCGCGACATGGTCCTTATTTTGCTGTAGCGCCGCATTCCAGTTTAAAAGCGAATCGCCGCCTTCCGGTGACAGGTATTTATCAAGCGATTTGTTAAACGCCTCATCGTCGCTGTCAGGACCGAACCATCCACGGGTATCGTTCCATGACTCTTTTACTTTTTCTGGCAAGTCAGGATGAGTTGCCAGTTGCTGCGAAAACCATTCTCCCTGGCCTGTCTGCTCAGCTCTGAGGCGAGCCATATTCATTCCGTTACCAGCCAGCGTTTTCAATACATCGCGCTGGTCATTTCGTTCATCCGGAAGCAACCAGGACAGTTTTTTAGCCAGCGCGTAAATAATTTTGCCGACAAAAACCACCCCCTGCCCGAACGACAGAACGCCGGGATAAAGGCCATTTCGCAGGAAAGTCACAATGCGCTTGATCCCGCCACCTTTGAACCAGTCGGCAAGATCATTCGTCAGGTTACGGATATCTGGCGCCAGTTCATTTCCCAGTTGCCCGGAAATTTCTGCGACCGCAGAAGAGAAAACAGTGCGGAGATTATTGATAGCCTGATTACCCGCAACCGCCCCATCTGCTCCCTCTTTGGTCACAAGGTTGTAGCGCCGCTGTTCGTCCATCAGGTCGCGGTAGCTCCGGCCAGACTGCTTGATAAGCATCAGCAGTTTGCTCGCTTCCCCGCCAAAAAGAGAATCCAGTGCGAAGGAGGCTTTTGACTCGTCCTGAAGGCTGAGCGCCCGTTCAACAATTTTGTCAAACTGCGCCATATCGCTGAGCCCGGCAAAATCACCCGCTTTGAACCCGAGCGTTTCAAACGCATCCTGCAGCGAGCCCTGCTTACCGTTCTGTTTATACTCCCCGGATTTGTGCAGATACTCTTCAAAGAGATCGCCAATGTTTTCCGCATTCATGTCGTACTGCTTCGCCAGAGAATCCCAGGCATTAAACGTGGCCACGTCCACGCCGTAACTTTTTGCGACATTAGTGCGGGTTGCCGTTTCAGCATTGGTGGCGGCTGGCGCTATCAGTGTGCCAAGTGCTGAAGCCACTACACCGCCACCGCCAATAGCCAGCCCGGATCCAAACATCCCGCCCACCTGGCCAGCAATCCCCAGACCGCGCCGGAACAGACCTTTACCGGCACCCTTGAACGCCTGAATGCGCTGTGCTTTTTGCATCTGTACATTCAGTTTCTGCTGCTCCGCCTCCGTTTTGCGGATTTCCCTGGAAACATCGGTATAGCGGCGCTTCAAATCTCCCAGGCTTTCACCGGCCAGTTTGGCGCGTTTGATTTCTGCTGCCAGTCTGGTCTGGTCTTTTGTCAGTCGTTCAGACTGCTTTCCGACATCTTTCAGGCTTTTTTGCAGACCATCTGCAGATCGTTTCCATGAATTATCCAGGTTTCCGCCAAAGGTAATGACGGCCTTAAGGTTCTGGCTTATTCCGCCCATGGTTTATTGTCTCCAGTTCGTCTGTCAAAAAATCAGAGAAAGTGCTGAACGGCATATCGAGGTATTCCGCCATCGGAAAATGCAGTCGCCGCCCCAGAAATCTTATTGCCCGGAGGAGCCCGCCTTCGGTCGCTTCGCGGGCGGGAGCATAAAAACGTTAAAGGCATCCAGCAGCTGTGAGTAATCTGCCGCCGTCATCAGCCAGAGATCCTGTTCACTGAGATTGCACAGCAGCGCAATCATGCGGGCTTCTTTCTCTTCTTCGTTGCCGCGGTCTTTGGCATGAGTGATGCGATCGCGAACCAGCGGTTCACGCATGGTGACTTCATCGATCACGACCCCATTATCAAGTGATACGGGGGAATACAGTTTTATAACGCGGGTTTCACCAGGAAAGCTCATAGGATGCTCCATAAAAAAACGGCCCGCAGGCCGTTACAGTGGTGGGATAACAGTAAAATCAGAGACGCACTTTGGCAGCCAGGCCAGAAAGCACATCAACGCCATTCACCCGGCGGGCGAAACGCTCTGTGTCGATGGCGAACAGTTCGCGCCCGTCCAGTGACTGACGGTAGTAGCTGACAGCAATATCAACCGTCACGGCATTTTCGGAAAGCGTGTCCTTACTGCGCGCATCTGGCGTGACGGTCTGTACAAACCCCTCAATTTCCTCAACCGTACCGCGCGCAGTGCCGTTACCGAGATAGCCCTGATAAGCCGTAAAGCGTGAACGGCTGCCGCTGACAAAACCGAAGCTGGCCAGCATATCCGTATCTATCCCATAAAATTTAACCTGACAGGTCAGTGCTTCCATGCCGTCATCAACCGGGGTGGGCGCATCCTGTGCGCCGGTACGCAAATCCGTTTTAACAATAGCCAGAGACGGCGGCGTAAATTCATGCGCCCCCTGAATACGGATCCCCTGCCGGAAGAAGGTCCAGACGCGTAGTGTGTTTTTATCGCTCATGCTGCAAGCATCTCCTCAAGCGCATAGTTATTGTTCACCCGGACGCGCAGGCTGATAAGTTCAGTCGGCGATTTCGGACCAAAGTCATAGTTGATGTACAGGACACCCGACGCCATGGTTTCCGCGGTGTTCAGTTCTTCATCCAGCCAGGCCCGCCCACCGAATATGGCGCCAAGACCGACCAGTTGCCGCATATAGGCATTGATGGTGCCGATAATGTCATCCGCATTTTCCCGGTCCAGTGGGCGGTCAACATACTCCAGCATGGTTTCCTGAATGCTGTCCTCAATAACATCAGCAGTACGGCGGACAGATTCAAAACGCCACTGAGGATTGGTTGCACACAGACGGTTCCCCCAGTGTTTAAAACCCGCCCGGCGGATAATGGTGGACACGTTCTGCATGTTGAGCAGGTTTGCATCGCAGTTCTCATCCCCGAGGATAAATTCATCGATCTGCTCAACACCGAGGATGTTGTTGATGTCCTGGTTCGACTTGCTCCACCACCAGCCTTTTTCAAAGTCGATGCGGGCGCGTAACCCGGCAGCAAACGCAGAGTAAGGCCGATAAACAAGCTGGCCATCTGCATCGCTTGCCTGGACCCGCGGGCGCAACAGTTCAGTTCGTGCGCCATAGGACTGGCGACGCTGTACCACTTCCTGCAGCGTCGCACCGGAGGCGCAGTCAACATATGCAACGGCGCGCAATTTCCCGGCCACGGTTTCCAGCCCCTTACCAACCGCATCGTCCTCACTGAATCCCGGCGCTATCACAATACGCGGCTGGTACGTGGTAACAGATTTCGCTGAAGACAGGGTGCCGATCCCCTTCAGTACTACAGCGCGTCGTTTTGCCACATCGTTTTCATCTGCCACACGCACCACCACCGTCAGCGCATTACGCTGATCGTTAATGTCTGTCAGTGCCTGTTTCAGCGTCCCTTTTTCACCCAGGCGGGATAACAGCGTGGTGCCGACGACCGCCACCGGCGTATTGAGTGGAAAGGGTTCATCTTCACCCCCCGCTAATTGCAGGCTGAAGGGCTGGACAATCCCGTCACCGCGCCCGCTCGCACTGACTTTTGCGCCATCAACACCACCGACGGCCTCAGCAACGTCTCCGGGTTTAGCCGTGATAACACCGTGTTCATCACAACCCAGCGTGATTTTCAGTGTCAGCGATTCAGGATCCCAGCTTGCTGACGTCACAACCGCAGCAGGATTTTCGGCTGCCGGCTGTCCGGCCAGCGCAGCGACATTGATGACATTGCCTTCCCGCCCCTTAATGGTTGCAGTGAAGTCGATAACGTTATCGAGAATGGGTGTACCGGATGATCCCGATGCGGCTGTTCCCCCAGACGCATCAGGTGCCGTTCCCACCAGGCCGATAATGGCGGTCTGAATCGTGGTAACCGCCACCGTACCCGAGGTGAGTTCGATAGTTTCAACGCCATGTAACTGAGACATGTTTTTTCTCCAGGCATAAAAAACCTGCCGCAGCAGGTCACATTTTCTGATTAGGTTTATCGGTGAGCCCGCCGCTGTCGCCGCGGTGATCGTGGCTGTTAAAGACTTCACGTATCTTGCTCATGCTGCCGGATTTGTCCGTTATCTCCTTTGACGCCCCGATATTCCCTGCAACCGACGTGTCAGCATTAATCTGGGTTTTGCCCTGAACTGTCAGGGTATCGGTAATTTCAACCGGACCATCCAGCGTGCCTTTACCGACAATTTTGTAAGTTCCACCATCAGCCAGCGTAATCGTCAGGGCATGCGCGTTCCTGTCATAACGGATCTCGGTCCCGTCGCTGTAACGGGTAATGTGCTCGCTGTCACTTCCTTCCGGCACCGGCAGCTTTCCCGTGTTCCATCCGGGAAACACCCGCCCGTTGTTGAGATCTCCGGCTTCGGACAGGACCGTAACCGCATCCCCCACGGCATAAGGATTTGAATCAGCGCGGTTAGTTCCGGAAAACCCCTGGCACAACGGCAGCCAGGTCGTGATGATATCCCCCAAATCCACCCGGCATTTTGGGATGCGATCGTGCCTGACGGAGTGGATAACGCCGCGCCGGACAAGGTTCGCCAGCCTGCGCTGCAGGTCGCCTGCTATATCACCCATCGGGCTGAGCCTCCCAGATAAGCTGATAGTCATCCACATGATTACGGCCCGTATCAGGTGCAGCACCCAGCCAGGCCTGCTGCAGAGGCATGCCATTGTTTGCAAAGGGGTCAGTACCAAATGCAGCCGCCTGGGTGAAAGAAATACGCCAGACCAGATAATCATCCATTCGCGGATCAAACTCATCACGTTCAGCCGTGGTGAATACCGCAGGCTCAATATGGCCCAGACCAAACTGCTGTCCGTCAATCCATTGGGTAATATCGGCCGCAGCGGTTCTGACAAAAATCTCAGGCTGACTCACACCCGATCCGGCGGCATCCACCACCACGAAGAGATCACAGGTTAAATTAACGCTCAGTTGCCCCTCATTACCTCCGCCCTGTTCCCAGCTGTTAATCGAGAAATACACCGCGGGCGTGGTCAGCCCCGAAAAGCGGGGAACATTTCGTTCCGGATACGCACCGGCATCACGCACCCATCCGATTTTTTTTAATGCGTCAGTCACAGCATCGTGATACCGCCCCAGCAACAGTGGCTCGGCCATCGTTCGTTACCTCAGACAGAAATACGGGCTTTTACGCGCCCGCGAATGTCGGTTTCAAAGTGATGCATAAAAATCTCCATCGCTTCCGCAAATGCGTTGTCCTCGATGTAGTTCAGCATCGGTTCGTAGATATCCATTTCTGCTTCGCGTGTCCGGCGGGTCAGGGGATCGCGAATAACCACCGTCCGGCGATTATCCCGTTTTGAACGGGACACCTCCCCGTTTTCAAACGACCGTTCGCTCAACAGATTACCTTTCGGGGAAAATCCGGCGTTTTCTGCCTGGCGCCGCGCTTTAATAAAACGCCCCGTGTTGCGGTCACGCCGGGTATGGTGCGGTCGCATCCGCCCGTTGATTCGTCCTTTAAGGTCTTTCACCTTAATGGCATTCAGCCCGAACCAGAGCCGGAAGTTATCCAGTTGCGATCCCCTGTCCAGACGAAAAGACAGCAGACGGCGCCGGACCAGATCCATACTGCGTGGGGCCAGCCCGTCTTTCAGATCCGCCATCGCTTTCTTTCGCAGCGTGGCGGCAGTACGCCTGAGCGCGCGCGAGTATGCTGCACGGAACTGTTTTTGCGTCGCACCGATACTGTCCGCAATTCGCCAGATAACATCCACATCAATATCGACGGGTAAATCCCGCCGCAGTCGAGACTCCCGCGCCATATCAGCTCCATTTATCGATCTGAGGCTGTGTTTTGCCGGGTTCCCCATATGCCAGCATGACGCGGGTCCGCCCTTCTTCATCCGCGCCGATATGTGTCACCCGGTAAGGGATGGTATTGATCACGACACCGTCATGTTTTTCGAGACCGGAAATATCCGCAGTCATTGCACTGAACGCCGGGGAATGGTTCTGAATTTCCCCGCCGCCCGGTACACCCGACAGCGCATCCGGTGATTCAAAAATCACGGTCACCAGACGCGGGCCTTCACCCGTTTGCAGGCATGCAGGGACTTCTTCGGCAAACGCCCGGTTAATCCGGGCATCTGCTTTAGCCAAACGCTCCCGGAACCGGCTCATCAGAACCCCAGGCGGACGGCAACATCAGCATCATCCGCCTCAGCTGCTCCCCAGGCGGAACCAACAACCGGGTTTGGCGTTGCATCATCGCCTTTTGCCACCGTCAGCTTGCCGCCAGCCAGATACAGTTTCTGGCCAGCCGCAATTTCTTCTGCCGCTTTAGGCAGCACAAAAACACCGGCCATATGCAGTGTTCCCCACTCGCCAGCAGGAATATCGCTGTGTGCCACCCCGGCAATTCCGCCGACCGCCACCAGCGCACCGGATGAAACGGCATCAACACCCGCATTGTGATAATCCAGTGTGGTACCGTCCTGCTGATAGTTATTCGCCATGTTTTTTCTCCATAAAAGGAAAAGGCGACCAGCGCCGCCTTCAGGGATAAAAAAACCGCCAGGCGGCGGTCGTTATTTTTTGGTGACTTTAACCAGCCCGCGCCAGTCAAGCGGGGCCACACCCGCATCAATGCGCACCTTGAATGCGGCACCGTCCACAGTAAAGCCCTGCTGCTGTTCCAGATATGGCGTGTCGATACCGTCCAGATAGGCCACTTCAATGGTGTCGCGCCCCTGCGCAGCAGTCAGGTAAAAATCCGTCGGGCTGCTGTCATCCAGGCGGGCCTCAGAAGCCACTGTCACAAAGTTCTGGATCGGGTTAACGATCCCGCTGTTCGCGTCTGCGCCCGGTACGCTGGCGGACTTAATCAGCTGGTTTGCCCGTGACTCAATTGCCACTGGCGTCAGCATGTAGGCCGGACGAATATTCAGACGACGATCGCCGGATTTTTGCAGCAGCATTGCCTTACGTGCAGTATCCAGCCCTTCAATACTCAGATCGGCTGCAACAAGGTTGCCATGGTCGGCGTGGAACAACGGCTTACCGTCCGACATTTTCGGGTTGCTGGTCAGTACAGCCCAGACCAGATCGCCTACAGTAGCTCGCGCAGCAAGCCCCATTGCCTGCGGGATACGCGTCAGCATATCCAGGTCGTCGTTGATGATAGTCTGGCGGTCAATGCTGAAAAGCTCACCGTAGGTGGCCAGTGCAATCGGCTCACCGCGATCTTTAATGGTGACATATTTATATTCCGCCCCGGCGCGAACCTTACGCAGCGATGCCAGTGACTCCAGGCCAACGCGGTGTGCGGTTTTGAAATCGGTCAGTGTGCCTTTACGGGTCCACTGTTCGAATGTTTCGCTGGCCTCATCCCAGCCAAGCAATGCCGCCTTATGCGCCACATCCATCAGGATATTGCCGAAATCGCTGCTGCTGTGGGTGAACGCCAGCCCAACCATCGCCTGTGCGGTACCGACACCAGAAATACCGATACCACGATCCACCAGCGAGGCGCGGGCCAGTTCGCGCAGGGTATACCCGTTGTAGGCGTTATCTTTTTCCGCCTGCGCATAACCCGCACGGTTCATCACCGCCGCACGAATGGAATCACCAACAATATTCCCGTTACCCGCATGGATGTGAACTGCACCCGGACCGGCACTCGGGGTCGTCCCTGCCGCCAGCGCACTGAGCAATTTGGTGCGGGCCTGTTCCGCTGAGCAGGAAATATCCGTGATGCATTCTGCTTTCAGCGAGCCGAAAGCAGGAAACGCATCAAACACAGCGGAAACTGCGCTTACTCGTTCAGTATTCGCCGCCTGCATCTGCTGCTGGAGCTGGGCGGCCAGCGCGGTAATGTCGATATTTCCTGCCAGCGGTTGCTGAGTGGGTTGCTGTGCCGGTGGGTTATTTGCGGCCTGCGGCGCCGGATTTTGTGCGGGTTGCGGCTGACTGACAGGAGCTTCGGCACGCGGCCCAAAAAGGTTGTTAATCTGTTCTGGCATATTCTGGTAATCCTTCAGTTTATTTTGATTCACACAGGCCGCGGCCTGCAGTTCTGGTTCAAGCGTGTCAGCGAAACCTTTTTCCACCGCCTCCGCGCCATTAAGCCAGGTTTCAGCTTTCAGCATCGCCTCCAGTTCTTCCTGCCCCAGCCCGGTCTTGTTCATGTAGGCACTGAGCATCAGCGCTTCATTACGATCAAGCCAGGCAGCGTAATCACGCATATCATCGGAATCCCCGGCGATCCCGCCCCACGGCTTGTGTACCATCAGCCAGGCGTTTTCCGGCATATGCACCGTGGCACCGGGCAGGCAGACAATCATTGAAGCCATACTGGCAGCCACGCCGTCCACCCAGATATCCAGCTTCGCCTTCAGACGGGACAAGGTGTTAAAGATGGCAAATCCCTGCATCACATCGCCGCCCGGGCTGTGGATATGCAGATCGACGGCGCTGGCCTCAAACACCCCGGCCTCTTTACAGTCGGAGACGAACTGCTGAGCGGTAATCCCCCAGCCGCCGATCACGTCATAGAGAAATATTTCCACACGCCCTGCAGCCAGTGCGCGAATCTCATACCAGCACTGACCGTTTGCGGCATCGATACCAGCCACACTGGCGCGGGGGTTAATCATCGTCCCGTGACGGGGCGGGCTTATCATTTGCTGCATCAGGGAGCACTCCTTTATCGTTGGCGGCGTCTGAGTCGAACACCAGCCCGTTTTCTCGGTTGAATTCGGTTTCACGCATACGCTGGCGCTTCACCTCCTGGGGGGATTGCCCACGGGCGCGGATCCATTCCGCTTCAGTTCCCGCACCACCGCGCACAATTCCCCGCCAGGCCATTGCCTCTTTTACAGGGTCAATCCACGGCATAACCGGGCCAAGATAGGTCGCATTAAAGAGGGTTGTTCGATCCACATCCGGTGGGATATCTGTCGTTAACAGCGCCATCGCCAGCCAGGCGCGGTATACCGGGCGACTGTGCTGACCAACAAACCATTGCTGCAGTACGTTGTAGCCTTCATAGCTTTCCACCAGTTCCTGGCGCTGGGCGCTGTATGTGCCATTGTAGTCACGGGCAATACTGGAATAGCTTCCCCGGCTTCCGGCGGCAACAGCACGTAATTGCCCGTTGCGAAACTCATGAAGATGGACATTCGGACGATTGGATTCCACCATGCCCAGATCTTCGCCCGGTGCCAGATCGTCAAAAATCATCCCGGGTGCGATATCAAAATAGCGGTATTTATTTTCTGACGGCTTCCAGTCGTCTTCCTGAGGGAAAGTAGCGGCATCACCTCTCTTGATATAAAAGCCCAGCGCAGCAGCGATTCTTGCGGCGACGCGCTCACTCTCTTCATAATCCTTAATGAAACGAATTGAAATAACTCACTGATTTTTAGCTATGTTTCATAGCCAGAATATGCAGAGGAAGGAAGTTGCAATACACATTGCAATACACAGAGAAAGTTAATAAAAAAGGCCGCTAACGCGGCCTAGGGAAAACTGACGGATTCAAAGCCCAAGGCTTTTTTTAATTAACTCACCCACAATAGGCCACATAACAGGTTGCACTGATTCCCAAAGAGGGCCACAGACTTTGGTCAATATAGATTTTGCCTGCTTGCCATCACCTTCATTTGCAGCATCAACAGCTGATTGAATCCCTTCTTTTTCGACTTCAGAAATTGGCATGCCCTGCTGCGCTAAAATGGAAAGCAGCTGATTGACAATGTCGTTATCCGTTCCACTCGTGACTGTCATAGATTGCTCGGCATTTTCACCGGCAGCCAATTGGAGATTAGTAAAGGAACCACCGTGTATATTGACCGTATTAATAACCCTTTGTACTCTCTGCTGCGGGCGGTTAGGTGCTTTTCTCGACTCTTTGTAACCATTTTGGGTCAAATATGCGTACTCTCGTTGTTTAAATCCACCAATAAAAACAAGAGAACTAGAGACGCTACTATGATTTTCATATGGGCCGGTATCTACGAGTCTTGCTTTTTCGAGATCCGAGAAGGCAACCTCAAAATCAACTTGAGTAATATCCTCAGAAACACAAACAGCTGTTGCTAATGCAGCCAACGTCGGCCCTTCGTATCCCTCCTCAAGTTCTTTAAAGCCAAGCCCTCTCTCATTGAAATCGCCTAATAATGTCGCTAAGATCTGTTTCGCTGCTTCGTCTAATTGTCCGGCCATTTTATTTTTCTCAGTGAGTTAAGTCATTCATACTATTGGGGATTCATATTTTTAAATCAAGCCACCAAACTTTAATTATTAGATTTTTTCAAAGGCCATCCATCACTTGTGTCACATTCCTCAACTTTCCTCGCCATTCCATCTCTCAGATCGTCAATAATGACTTGAACACGTGTAACAGCTGTTGGTGTAAGAGCACAGTCGCGTTCCAGAATATCTGGCAGTGTTTCCAGCACCATAACGACCGCTTTCGCAAGTGAGGCGTATTCGCGGGCCACTTCCTCTACAGGAATCAATTCCCGTGAGGCTGCTTCAAATTTCAGTCTTTCATTTTCTGACTGATACCAGGCTTTTCGGTCCTGCGGTGACATCTCACCATTTTCTTTCATTGATGGTGTCAGTAATGCCTGAAGCGCTGCTCCCAGTTCGTACAACTTGAGATTTTCACCATTACCGCCAGCCAGCTCCATATCACGCAGACGCCGGGCAACAAGGTTTCGGTTCATGCCCACCAGCTCCGCCAGTTGCGTAACATTTACCTGCGTTTTACTCAATTTCATCCTTACCTCTGCTGCACGGTCGCTTTTGCAGCAAAAGCAACCTGAATCATTATTTTTCAGTTAGTTAACCTGTCGCTGCTGCACGCATAAAATGCGAAAAATCAGCCGTTTTCCGCGTGTCGCCGCCCCCTCGGTGTACATAATCGCCAGGAGGACCCGTAAAAAAGGCGGCCCGAAGACCGCCAACGGATTACCACCAGAATTCATTAAGCCCCTTCCGACTTCACCAGGCCGCGCCAGTCAAGTGGAGCAACTCCCGCATCGATACGTACCTTGAACGTTACGCCATCAACGGTGAAGCCCTGCTGTTGCTCCAGATATGGCGTTTCAATGCCATCCAGATAAGCCACCTCAATTGTGTCTTCCCCCTGTCCCGCCAGCATGTACCAGGCTTTAAGACTTTCAGCATCCAGCCGCGGTTCAGTAATTACAGTCAGCGCATCGTTATACGGGTTGAATACACCGCTGTTCTGCGCTTCAGGTAACGAGGTGGAACGAATCAGTTGATTAGCCTTATCCTCGAGTTCAACCGGAACCAGCAGGAAGCGCGGCGGGATATTCAGAACAGCACCAGCGCCGTTTTTCTGCATACGCATCGCTTTTCGCCCGGCACTCAGCCCCGGGATATCCAGTGCAATCTTCATCAGGTTGTTATGTGCTGCATCGAAAATCGCTTTGCCATCGCCCATTTTGGGATTGCCCAGCAACACGGCATAGACCAGATCCCCGACCGTACGGCTTGCGGCCGCGCCCATTTTTTGAGGAATGCTCGTTAAGGCACTCATATCATCGTTAATGATGGCCTGGCGATCGATACTGAACAGTTCGCCGTAAGTCGCGAGAGCAATTGGCTCGCTACGATCTGAGGTCGTGGCATATTTATATTCAGCCCCCGGGCGAACCTCTCGCAGCGACTTGAAGCCGTCCAGACCAGCCCGATGGGATACTTTGAAATCAGGAAGCGTCCCTTTTTTCGTCCACTGCTGGAATGTTTCAGGCGAGTTATCCCAGCCTTTCAACATAGATTTATTCGCAACGTCCGCCAGGATGCCACCAAAATCACTGCTGCTGTGTGTAAACGCCATTCCGACCATACCCAGCGGATTGCCCGGTATACCACTTACACCACGATCCACCAGCGAAGCTCGCGCCAGTTCCCGCAGCGTATAGCCGTTATAGCGGTTATCTTTTTCAGCTTTTTCCAGCCCTGTACGCGCCAGCAATGCCGCCTTAACTGAGTCCCCTACAATGTTCCCGTTTCCTGAGTACACGTTATATGCTCCTGGTCCGGCACACGGTGTCGTTCCCGCAGCCAGATTGGTTAGAATTTTTTGTCTGGCCTGCACCTCGGTGATGCAGCCGCTCACAAACTCAGCCCGGATACCGGCGGCCCACTCATGCCCCGCAAAAGCAGCAAAAAGAACGTCTGCTTTCTGCTCTGTGTTTTCTGGCTGGCTGGTGGTCTTCATCGCTTCACGCAGTTGTTCCGGCGTTCGGGTAAATTTTGCCACCAGCGAATCACAGCCCGGCGCCATCGCGAACATCTGCCCTTCTGCCGGGTAGATTTCATCCACAAAACCTTTTTCTTTTGCCTCCGCTGCCGTTAACCAGGTTTCAGCATCCATCATGGCCTTTACTTCTGACTCGGGAAGACCGGATTTAGCTACATAGGTGGCCAGCATTGTTTTACCGATTTTTTCCAGCACTTCCGCATGACGTTGCATATCCCCGGCCTCACCCGCCATCACTCCCCACGGATTGTGAACCATCCACCAGCCGTTATCGGCCATAGCGACGCGTTTAGCTCCAAGTGCAACGATGGTCGCCATTGATGCGGCAATACCATCAATGCGGGCTACCGTATGGCCTTTGTAACCGCGTAAGGCGTTAAAAATCGCCATTCCGTCAGTAACGTTTCCACCTCCGCTGTTAATAGCGACCGTCACCGGGCCTTTTGCCACCTGCAGAGCTTCACGAAAGCGTTTCGCCGTCATCCCCTCGATCGGTTCATACAGTGATATTTCCATTACAGACCAGCCTTACAGCGCACCGGGCGCGTCGTTTTTTGCAGGAACCATCCCCAATTTTTCACGCAGCAGGGAACGGGTAAGCCAGCCAATGGTGGGGGCATTACCGGGAATACCTTCACGCTCATAGCGCTGGCGAATTTCTTCACGCAGACGATTGAGCACTAAGGTGGTTTCATCATCGAGATAAACTGAAAGACCTTTGGGTTTTGTCACTGTTTGCTCTCCTCATCATAAAAACTGGATAGGCATCCAGTGTTGATCGAAATGCAATTAAGATCAACTTCATTGCAAAAAATGAAATGATGGTAATAAAAAAAGTCGGGTTTCCCCGACTGATAAACGAACACAATTTATGATGGTGAACCAGACTATAAACCCCGTGTTTCAACGAGCGTCTGGATATGGGCCAGCCTGTTCAGTGACAGTTTTCGCCATGCGTTCCAATCACGATGGAACAATCATCAGCTATCTTTTTTTTGTTTAACCCCTGTCAGCACACCAGAAAGTACGGGGTATACGTTTATGATTAACATCAATGTGATGGCCATTATGAGCATTGCTGCCCCCAATTCTCCGAGCGGCTTTTTAAACAAGTTTGCAATGGCAATTATATTGATTACATATATCCCCAAGAAAAGGATAGATATTCCCCATGCAACTGCTCTCACCGGTCTTTTTGACAGATGATTCTTACGTTGTACCTCCAGAGTTATCCAGGTCATATAAACCGCTATCACTGAGAAAAAAGCCCATGTCAGATAGGCCGATGAATCGCGAAAAGCATCTGCCATTTCACCAGACCAGGAAATTATAGGTTCAATTACATCCATATCACTTTTCATCCTTTCTTCTTCGTGGCTCTTTCGTACCAGCGAATTTATAAAAATTAAAAAATATACGTTTAAGTGTTCACCTGTTCACCTTCACGAATTTGTTAAGTAAATTCATGTGGTTATGTGGTGAATACTCTTCTTTCAGGTATTCACTAGTGTTCACCCTACCCTTCACCATTTAGAACAAAAAACAGTCAAAAGGTGAACGGGTGAATACCTGGTGAATACTTAATAAATAAGTGTTCACCCCTTAACCCGCTGTTATAGATAAACTTTTTAACACGGTGAATACTGGTGAACACTTTATCCGTAACTTTACTCTATCCCACCACTGTCAGAAACACTGTTACATGATGGCATCCAGTCGTCTGAATCATCGTGCAGAGTTACGTTGGAACGTATTCCATGCTTTGTTTTCCGCTTTTGGTACTCCTTACCATATTCAGCCATTGCGCCAGGCATATCGGTTCCGAACCGCATCAACGAAACGGGCCTGTTGAGGCCATTGGCTCGCATGTATGCGAGGTAGGCGTGATACAGATACTTTCGTGGGCTGAATGGCACTATCTCGGCATTACCGATAAACATCCCGTCGCATACAACCGACGCCATCAGGTAGCCGCAGAAGTCCACCAGCGAATCACCTTCACGTTTTATTGCCAGAGCCTCTTCTGATTTCTGCTGTTCATACAATAGGCGTCTGGCTTCGTCCTGGTCTGCAAAACGGGTAAGCAGATGGCGGATAACTACAGCCAGTTCCCCTTCTATTTTTTCTGCCAGCATCGAGTCTCGCTCGTTTTCCGGTACAACCTCCGAAAAGTTGAATATCACCCGTCGCCGCGAGATCCCCCCGCTGCGGTCGCTGAATGTCATAGCATTGTTGTTGACCGCCAGCACCACTGCCGGGATACGGGTTGAATATGGCGCTTTATGTTTCGGATCGATAGACACCTTGTCACCACCCGTTATGGCCTTAATACCTGCACCATCACCAGCGTACCGGGTCATATCAGGCATAATGATCAGCGAGTAGCCCACCACCAGCGCCCTGTCCCTTGCATCCTCCAGCGCCTTCATGCTGGCTGAGACCGTATTAGCCTTACCTGCCAGCATGGTGCAGACTTCTGCCATCACACTTTTACCGCTGCCACCTGGCCCCGTTACCTCCAGGAATAATTGCCAGTCGTACCTGTTCGCCAGCACCATAAACAACGCTGCCAGCACACGATCTGTTTTACGGTCATTACTGGCCACGGAGCGGCGGAGCCACTTCCAGAAGTTCGGCGCATGGCTGGCCAGCGTTTCTCCTTCTGCTGGTGGGCTGAACGGTAGTTCACTTGCGATCAGCAACCAGTCTGTTTTGCTGTGCTGTCTGAATTGTCCTGTTCGGGTATCAAATACCCCATTACTAAAGCCAATCAGATTTCGCTCTGTCACGCCCATAACCGGAAGGCTCAGTTTCATGGTTTCTACCGCCGATTTGACGGCGTTCTGCGAATAGGCCACCTCAGCATCAATGTAAATCTGCGCCATTTCGCGCTGCAGCTCTTTGTCCGGAAGCGGATTCCACACCACGCCGTTATAGTGGTGCACCGTGTCAGAGTCGGCGTGAATTGCCAGGTCGCCGTCATAATGCGCCAGTAAGACTTCACCGCGCTGGCTGGCCCCCATCTGATTCAATGCCGGTGCTACTCCGATATGGGCTGGTTCGCGTTTCGTGACCGGAAGATCGACAACGATACTATCCTTTCGGATCCTCTCCAGATAATCATGCCAGTCCTCTGGATGGCGATCCGGAATGCCCTTATACAATTTGGCGTCCTGCACTCCGGCCCGCGCCAGCTTCTCACCAATAGTGTTAATCAGTATCGGCTCAATATCTCCGGCAATATATACACGGGCGCTACGGCGACCTTTATCAACAATTTGAAGGTTATCCAGTTCCGCCAGTTGCTTTGGCCCCAGATAGATAGGAGGCGTTGTATCTTCGGCAATTTGTTTACCCAGCCCCTCTTCCCATCCCTTTGCATGAGCGTAAGCATCAGTCCCGGCAAAAATGACTGCCTCTGTAAATTTTTCCTTTGGCAGAAATTTTAAGTTCGGTGCTCGTTTCATTTCAGCCCCTTATCCCATCCGTCAGATCCAACACTCAGAGGCAACGCAGAACGCAACGCCGCAATTTTTTTACGCCCGTTTTCTCTGGCGACAAGCTGGCTTTTTTCTGTTTCTTCCTGCAAAAAAATAAAATCATTACGAAAGCGATACTCCGAACACACACACTCACGGGAATAACCATCACGCACATAAGTAATGCTGCTTTCAGTTGTACCGATGACAGTGATTTTTTCACCGTAAGAATCTTTCCAACGGCTGTGAGGTTCGATTTCAGAACGAGCAGAGCCACCAGCAGTTAAGCTGTTAATTTTCTTTTTCATGGCGTTAGTCCTTTTTGACTGGCGTTACGCGATAACCAGCGCGTTCAAGGATGTGATCAAAGAGTGATGGCGTGCCTATAATTTCATCCGGACGTAATACCGTATCTCCTTTAACTAAACCATTTTCAACATAAAGCAAAATACGACCGGAAAAATTAGGGGAGACATGCAGTGAGACATTCAGCATAGGGATTTGGTTATCCATGATGCCCACCCATCACATTCAGTTCGTAAACGCCGCTTGCATACTGGTACAGAGAGCACTCAGAGCGAATCTTCGCGGCAAAGGTTAGATCCCAGCGGGAATACCATTCGCGGGCTTCTTCTTCGGTGTCGGCGGCAATGCGGATAACTACAGGCGTGCAGGTCTGCCCCTTCGGTATACCGAGGAATAGCCATGTAAATTTGGGGTGAGTTTGGGTATGCTGTGTTCCAGCCATAGTCGTTACTCCAGTTAACGGTTTGGTTAGAGGCCCGGTTGGTGTTAGCGCACTGCCGGGCTTCGTTGTCTGTGTCGCATAAAACTGCGACGTGTGATTCACAATAACCACTACTGAATCACATATCAATACTTTCTGTGATTTAAATTTTGTGTATACTGAATCACACTAATAAAATGGACAAACACCTATGGCTAAGAACACTATTAACGAGAAATCAAAACAGATATCCATTCGCATTCCTCACGACGTCTTAGATAGCATGGAAGTCCTCAAACGGCAGGACGAAAGCAGCGCAGGATTTATTGTTACCGCTATGCGGGGCGAGATAGCCCGCCGTAAAACACAAGGAACGACAGAAGATGCGATTATTTCAGCATTAGAGAAAATGGTAGATATCCGTGAGCGCGCGGCAAAAGCAAATAAAGAACTTGATACTCTCATCAAGATAGCGGACTGTGAAATAAAGAATAGCAAAAATTATAATAAGGACTAATTATGCTAAATTTTAAAGAATTATCCACTGATGGCCAAGACCTAGAACTATTAATGCGGGAAGTATTATTTGGACTAGGCCATAAAGTTTATTGGAGTGGTAAAGGTCCAGACGCAGGTAAAGACTTAATCTTTGTCGAAGAATTTAAAAGTGATTTTTCTCCTGCATCTAGAAAATGGTTAGTTCAATGCAAGCACAAAGCAGTGAGTGGTAATTCGGTAGGGACCGCCGACTTAGATGATATTATTGCTAGCTGTTATCAGCATGAATGCAATGGTTACCTTTTAGTAACATCAACTTATCCATCATCAACCGTATCACAAAGATTAGAAAATATCACAAAAAACCCAAAAACCGATATAACTGCAACATATTGGGACTATGTTAAACTTGAGCAAGTACTTTCATCACCTGATTTATGGTCTATCGCACAAAGATTTTTCCCTGGCAGTACAGACAAATGGAAAATATATGCAACAACTAGCCCAAATAACTGGGTAGCCAACTATTCTGGTTATTACTTCCACATTAACAATCGAATTGGTTCTGAATATAGATTTTACCTCCCTGATATCGAAAACAAAATTGTAGAAATTAATCGGGCTAATAATTCCATATCGGATAATCATTTCTTCAGATTAAGAAGTGTTTACTATGATGATAAGCATGGAACTTTTACATGGTATATTGATTACTTATATCCGCATGGAGAAGAACCTATTACAAATGAAGTCTACCTCGAAATGTTTTTTGATGATGATTGGAATCAAAATTATGATTTTAAAACAATAAAATATTCTAGCTTTAGCGACCATTATGACCGTGATCATTACGATTTCTATGATCCCCACGTTGGCCAGTTTCTTCTAGGTATGAGAAGATATTAAATTCATAATTTATCATAAAAATCAAGGCCCCTATATGGGGCCATAATTTTCTCAAGAGTGGCTTACTAGCCATTCCCCACGCACCCATGCCTGCACTTCAGACAACAAGTATCCCGTAGCGTTACGCCCTAACTTGCGACGCTTGGGGAACTTGCCCTCCTTTTCAAGTCGCCATCGAGTCGTATTTGATAACGTAGTCAACTTGCGGCACACTGGTTCACGGATAATTTGGTCTACATCAGGCATAAATTCAAAATCACTTTCTTCCACAATTGCAATTGGTTTCATATTAAGCCACCTCTCTTTTTAATACTTTCACTTTGGCGTTTTGATTAATCAATCCATCTAGGTAAGTAAACCATAGTTCTAAAGCCTCTGACTTTTTATTCATATACTGACTTCGATTATAAATTCCAGCCACTCCTCTTATTGTGTGTCCAAGCAAACTTTCTACGGCAAAAAAGTCACAGCCAAAATCATTTAAGTATGTAGAAATCGTTCTTCTGAAATCATGTAGAGTCCATGATGATTTATGCCCTAACCTCTTCCAGATCTTACCTACATCTGTACTTATTTGTTTCTGGTCACGATATGAACCTAGCATGTAATCGCGATATTTAGTTTCAGCATGAAGATTTACCAGCCACTGTTTTATGCCTTGAGGTATAGGTCTGATAATTTCTTTTTTATTCTTGCTATGTTCAGCAGGAACGGTCCATACCCAATTTTCAAAATCCCACTCACTCCAGGTTGATAACCTTACCTCACTCAATCGGCAACCAAATATCAGACATATTGTCATAACGCGCCGATTATAAAGAGAAGCAAGCGCCCATAGTTTTTCTTTAAAGATATGGTTACATACATCTCTTAACTCATCCTCTGAGAGAAATCTTTCTTTACGCTTTGCAAACTCACCAACATCGGTCATACGCAAATCATTAAGCACATTTGACACTGCAAATTGTCTTATCCGGCAAAATTTTAGTGCCTGTCTGACATCCGCAAAAACATATGCAGCCATAACTGGAGCATTCTTTTTAATCCTGTCAAAACACGCCATCCAGTCAGATAAGCCGCATTGCTCCAGAGGAAAATCACCAATGTGCGGGTAAATATGTAATCTGAACCTGTAGATCGCATCCTGATGCTTCACGCGCTTAACTGAAGCGTAGTTTTCATACCAGTAGTCTAGTGTTTCCTGAACCGTTACTGGCTTCAGTGTTTTTTCTGCACAAAGTTTTAACTGAATTCGAGGATCGCGATTTTCAGCTAACCATGCCCGGCATTGGTCACGCTTTTCTCTGGCCTGCTTAAGGCTCATATCCGGGTATCTTCCAAGAGTGAGCCAGAGAGGCGAAGAGTCGCGATCTCCCAGGCGATAAAAGAAAACGAAGCTAATTCCGCCTTTTTTACTGACCCTTGCAGATAGCCCTTTGCCGTCCGCAATATGCTTTTGCGCCGGCTGCACCTTCCCCATCAAAGCACGTAACGCTTTGTCGCTAAGTTTGTTCTCTGCCCCCATCTTACCCCTCCATTTGCAATACACATTGCAATACACAGTTACTCGTAACACCCGAAAACCCAGGAATCACCACGAATGCCAATGAAAGGTTAATTCATTTATTATCAATTGCTTGTGGTAAGCCCTGAACAGAAACGGGAGTAATTGAATGTCAGAGGTGCATAATAATCCTTAATGTCGCCAAGGCGGCGGATCACGCCGTGTAACAGACTCACCCCGCGTAACTGATGAAGACGTTTTCGCTGCGCGAGATGCAGCATATTCTCAGCAGCAACAGTTTTCAGTTCTGCGCTAAAACGCGTCATGTTGGCCGGATGGAATTTATATACTCGGTAGCCTGTCGGACGTCCCCAGTTATTCACAATAATGCCCTGACGGATCTGCTGCCCCGAGGTGCTGTTCAGGTTCATCGGCACAAAGTCAGCCTCAAGCAACTCCAGAGAAAATGGCACACTGGTCGAGTGAGTCAGACCAGCAACCGGCCCTCTCACAAGCTGGGTAAAAATTTCACCATCACGCAATGCGGAACGCAGCGCCAGCCGTTCCGCTTCCGGGCGGGTAAACATCCCGGTCACTTCCGGGCGAACTGACCATTCGGACCAGAGCGCGGAAATCTTTGCCGCAAATTCTTCATGCAGTTTTCCGTCCAGCCCCAGTGGCTGCGGTTCAACCTGAATCCCCTGGGCACCAATCACCCGCTCCTCGAGCTTATCCAGCAGACCAATTACAATGTCATGGTCTTCATCCAGCGCCCGCGCCTGCTCGCGCAGTGATACACCTGCAACACCAACAGCAGTGTCAGCCGCGCGGCTCTCGCGCTTCGTTTTATTAAGCCGGGAAGGCCGTGCCGCATCGTATGCCTGCAACAGCATTTTGTTTCTGGCGCGCGCGACTGCCCACCCTGGCGCAATCGCACCAAGTGCTCTGTCGAAAATACCCATGGAAGACCTTAATTAAATCTGGCGAGTTTGAAAGATCCACCGCGACGGTTCGCGGCAACCCAGCGTTTTTCCCAGTATTCCAGTTCTCTGCGAAGCGCCACGGGATCATGGTTAGTTATGGCGCGACCATTTACGCCCGTAAAAGACACACTTTTCCCGTCCAGGGAATCACGGTATGCCTGGCGTACAGTTACCAGCATCTGCTGAATTTCTGATTTCGTCACAGCCAGCCTCCGTTATCACTGACACCCAGCCAGCCACCAGAAAGCGGGCTGGACGGTTCAGTTACTGAAACAGAAGACGAACGTACAGGTACCGCTTTTTTCACAGTAATCTCCCTGGGGCGCTCCCCGTCAATGATGTTTGAATTACACTCCTGAGCGGCTGCCCATGCCGGAGGCTGTTCCCAGTCCCGGATTTTTTCATAACCACGCAGGACAGCGACGGCGTGGGCATAACAGAAAAGGTCAAAGGCTTCGTTATTGCCTTTTCCGGGCTTGCGCCATTTTCCGTCCGTACCGCGTTCTTCGTAGGTCAGTTCTTCGTAGAACCACTCCCCCAGCCAGTCAGGAAAATGGATATACCCGGCACCGGGTGTTTCACGCTCAAGGTTGTTACTGAGCTGATCTTTTAGCAGGTCTGTCTGCAACAGATATACCGGAACCTCACCACGCGCATCCGCCCGGCGATCGCTTCGGCCTGTGTTGTCAGGGTGCGTTTTGGTAATGATTTTCTGGCGTCTTGTGCTGTCACCTTTTATCAGGTAAACCCGTTTACCCAGTCCGTCACGACGACACTGGCGCCAGAATTTATAGGCGTTATCCGTTACCCCGTCTTCCCCGCCGCTGTCGACAGCCATTGCAAGAATGGGCATCCGTCGCGAAGGGTCTGACTGCAGCGCATAGGTTTTTTCGAGAACATCCGTAATGAGCAGTTGCCAGTCTTCCGGATAGGATCCGGGATGCACCTGCTGCGCCTCACCATTTTCATCACAACGCAGGGACTGGCGGATGTTATAGCGGTCCACCAGCCAGCGTTCGCCGTTTTCACCGTACCCGATGATCTGGACGACAAAACGGCGCTTCTTCCCGCCCTGCACATCCACCGACGCCAGAAGAAAACGGACTTTCGGCGGCACAAGCCGTTTGCCATAGTCTTCTGCCCGCAGCATCAGCACGTCAGCACGTCGCTGCTCACTGGCTGCACGGGGAAGATAAGGCAGCCCCCAGTCAGTATTAATTACCGTCTTGAGCGTTTCTTCGCTGCCGGTGGCCTCATAGTCCTGTTCCGCCGTCAGTAATTTGTAAACCAGTTGCGCCCATGTCTGGTATGCCGCCGCAGGTCCTTCCATCCAGAACGAAGCAATGCGCGAGCGTCGGGCTTCTCCGCTAATGTTGCCTTCACGGTCGATAGTCTGTCCCTCTCGTAACCAGACACCCTTTCCGTTCAGCTCCCGCTTCCTGTCGGCGGTAATCATGCCGCTACAATGCGGACAATCAATATGCGCCGCTTCACTGGCTTTTACCGGGTCAGACGTTTCCCGGTAGCCTGTCATCGCCTCCATGGCCGGTTGAAAGTATTCCCCGCAATGTGGACATGGCCAGTACCAGCGACGACGATCGCCGCGGTTATATAAAGAGAGGATCCCTGTAGTAGGAGGGGCTTCGTGAGGTGACTTTCTCCGCCACTTCGTATTGGTGATTTCCCTGCCCGGTGAACTCTCCACCAGCGTCATCCCCGCCGACATAAAGGTGGTGGTACGTTTTGAAGCAAGCGAAAATCCGTCCCCTTCCCCGTCGATATCTTCCGGGAAGCGATCGTAATCCGTCAGCGCGACACACTTAAAATCTGAGGACGACATGATGTTGATAGACGGCCAGCCTATCTTCAGGTAGTTCCCGGCAAGGAAAGTCCGGTCATGCACGTTGTTATCGTTGCGTGAGGGACTCAGCCGGCATGCCACCTCCGGGCTGACACGAAATGTTCGGGCCAGACGTTTTTTGGAGTGTTCGCGCGCTTTCTCTTCCGTCATCTGAATGATGAGCATGTCAGACGGATCACAGATAACGTTGTACACCACCCAGCCATCAATCAGACCAATGGTTTTACCCGTTCGGGCAGGGCCAACAAAAATGACAGCATCATATTCGCGTGATGCCAGGCAGTTCATCGGCTCCACAACATAAGGGGCAAGATTAGGATCCCACTCAACGGAGTTACCCACACCGACCGGAACACGCATATATTTATGTACGGCTTCGGCTACAGGCATTCGACGCGGTGCTCTGATGATCCCGGCAGTGTTTTTTCTTAGCTCCGCCGCCGTGGCCTGTCGCATGGCTTACTCCTCTTCTGGCGAACTGTCCTCCTGTTCCGGCGTATCTGCCTGCTCAACCTTCAGGGCTATCTGATCCCGCAGGTCATCGATGACTTTTTGAACCCGAACGACAGCTGCAGGCGTCATCGCGCAATCACGTTCAAGAATATCCGGCAGCGTTTCCAGCACCTGAACGACGGCTTTTGCCATCGATGAAAATTCTCGGGTAACTGTCGATGCCGGGATTAACTCACCTGTTTCCTGCTGGAATTTAAGCCTCTCGCGTTCAGACTGAAACCACGCCTTACGATCTGGCGGTAACATCTTATCGATATCCACCAGCTCGGGTGCCGTGGTTCGGCCCAGCAGTTCCCGGAGAATATCCACGACAGAATAAAGCTTGAGACGAGAATTACTGCCAGGGGCAGGCTCAACGTTATTCAGCCTGCTTGCGATCGTCTGACGATGAAGATCGGTCACCGCTGCCAACTGATTGATGTTGAGGCGAAGGTTTTTCAGTTCGTTATCCATGATGATGAACAATATTTAACCATTTCGACATCGTGAATAATTTCACGACTGAAATATCAACAAGTTAAGGGAATGATGATGATGTCGATAAAATGCAAAAAACCAGCCGTTTTCCGCGTGTCCTCGCCCCCTCGGTGTTCAGAATCTCCAGGAGGACCCGCGCAAATGATAGTAATTATCAATTATATTCAGCATCATCCACAGGTTAACTGTTCAAGCGTTTGACAAGAATTCAACTCGAAAAGCATCCCAGCACACAGCTGATGAAAGATATCTCTTTGATGTACGCGCGCAATGTGCACAAAAAAGCCCCGCAATTGCGAGGCCTGGGTTTATTTCTCTCTCGAACTACTTGTTGTGAATGACAAATAACGATTTACATTTAGGACAAAGCAACGCCTGTTGCTGTCGTACTTTCGTGGTCGATTGTGTGGAATTATGCCCACATATCGGACACATAACAGTCATGTTGGCTACAAGGCCAACGCGACGCATTGCGTTATCAAAATATGACATGATGGTTAACCTTTAAATGAGTATGGTTTACCATATCATAACCAGTTCATTTATTAACCAACCATTCTCGTATATTTGACATTATATCGATTTATCATAGTCATGCATGCCTACAGCAATACCAGTGATACCCTAAATTAGGCCAAAGATTAGCTATTAAGATTATTTTCTAATTCACCGTAATTGTAACTGTACTTCATTAGGCGCTGGAATAATCATTGGGGTTCTTCACAACCCAGTCACCTTTCCTGTCCTTTACAACCTCAATAAATTCATCAGCATGAGAATATGAACCGCCTTCATCTTCCCACTCATTTAACGAATGTAACCATTCATCTTGTGTCACGATTTTTCCTGTTACAGTACTACGCAAAAAAACTGTCATAACTATTTAGCCAGTAATTTTAGGAGTCGATTCACTTTGATTATAGGTTAGATATCACACAGCATTTCATATAGTTCTTGAATCTATATTAGATGAAATTCATTAGAACATTTTAATATATGTCAAATCATTATCAGCGATTTCCATGCATATTTATTCTGACTGCTATACTTTATAGATGACTAATTTTTGGAGATTTAGTTTATGTTTGGTACAAAAAAAGATAAAAACCATGTTATTCATGGTGAACTAGAGGAAAGTTATGGTGAGGCTCTGGAGTCACCTGACCATAAATTTAATGATACAGCAAGAAAATACGCATCCAGAGCAGGGGATGCAGTGCGAACAAGTACAGATAACATCAAGAGTCAGGTTGAGTCAAATCCAATGACGTGCGTCGCCGTAGTTGCGACAACCGCGTTTATAATTGGTTTTTTGATTGGGCGGCGTTAAATAATAAATGGCTCACACCGAGCCATTTAAACCGTAGAACACTTAAGTAGCAAAAATAAACAACATTGCTTATTATTTTTTATTTTAACTTTCATTTATACGAAGTTCTAATCGAATTCTCAACACATAAAAAACCGCCTAGATTACGACGGTTTATTATGATGCGTATCATTTAGGAGAATCCCTTTCAATTTCGGGATCATCTGGCTCTGAGGGTTCTCCGTCATCTGGATAAATAGGTTTATCTTCTCCAGGGAAGGGTAAATCTTCAGGCATCGGATCAACTATATCAGGACGGTCTGTCATAAAACCACCTTTAAATTACTAAAAAACAACAAAACATTATGTTTACTTTTGTGTTTTTTTAGTTTTATTCTTTTCCTCATCATCATTTTTTCTATCCTTGTTCTTAGATTGATCAGGAGATATGTTCATTGAGTAAAAATTCATGGAAAACTCCAATTTATTCTCCAGCAAGTCGCTGTGGTTATAGTATAGTCAAAAAAAACATAAAAATTAACGAGGCGGTTATTATTTCGCGCAAACACATCCATGTCATTAATTAATGAGAAATTAAAAAACCATACTTACAATTAATTTACATAATCCTATAGGGCGAGATTATTTTTATGTTTTCTAATTACCCGCATCGCTTCCAACCTTCCTCTGCCTTTTTATCTCTTCAATTTCTCTAATCCCTGCAAGTTGGTTGTTTGCCTTCTCTATTGCTGCAAGAAGAGGTTTAATCCAGAGTACGGCCTGGCAGTACGTCAGCGCGCTGGAGGCAACGGGACTATCACCGGTTGCGTCAGCGTCCCCGGAATCGGAGTACATTGCGCTGGCACGTAAACGGTTCGCGTAGTTGAGCAGCCCACCAGCGACATCAGCAGGAACAGGCATATCACAGGTTTTTTCACGTCGGAGAATCTCCCGGTATTCGATCACTGTTTTCTCGGTGCTGGCATCTATCAGTGAGTTAAGGCGATTGGCGTTCTCGGCTACCTGGTTAAACCGGTTGAAGTTGAAAGCCTGCGTGGTTATTACCGTCGCCTGTAGTGCGTTGTCGCTGCGCAGTACCCGATTGTCACTTTCGGATGTGGCCAAAGCGGCATCGCTGCGGGACAGCAGCACGCAGAGCACCGCGATGAAGATGATAGCTGCCATCCCAACAACAACGAGGCTTTTGTTCACTGGTCTATCCCCCAGCACGTCAACGCGCTTTCCTGGTCCCGTCTTTCTACCTGACCATAGCAACCATTCTTCTGGCCTTTGGTCAGACGACAATCGCGGCCATCGTCTTTAATCCACCAGCGAATGGCTTCACATGCACCTTTACGGTCGCCTGTATTAATTCGCTTATAGAAAGTAGACGGGAAGCATTTTCCGGGACCGATGTTATATGGGCAGAAAGATGCGATCCCGGCTTTCTGTGGTTCGGTCAGTGGTACCTTGATATTTCGCTCAACCCACGCTACCGCCTTGTCGCGTTCTTTGGCGTTCACCTGGGCGCACTTCTCAGCAGACAGTTTCATGCCCTGAACTACTGGCTTACCATCAACCATCGTGGCGCCACGGCAAATCGTCCAGAGTCCTCCGCCGTCGCGATACGCCGTCAAACTATTACCCTCTTTCTCATCCAGAAACTGATCGAGAATAACGGGCGCGGATGCCCCGGCAAGAATCAGACCAACGACCGCTGCGCTCAGCTTATTCTTCAGCTTTGGTGACATTGCCATTAAGCCGGTCCTCCCTTTCCTTTTGCCTGTAATACCAGTTCACTGCACAGGTGATTACCGTGCATGCGATACCGACAATAATTGCCCAGTCGCTCAGGCTTAACCCTGCAATTCTGTCGGCCAACATCCAGGACACCTCTTTTGCTGTTTCAGCTGTTTCGGCATATGCCTTCGCTGATACACCGCAGCCGGTCAGCGTGGTTCCTGTTCCATATGAAAGTCTGCTGTATATGGTGCTCATTCTGGTCATAACCTCACCTCCGATAATTCGGATGGCTCTGTGTTTTTTAGATGGGTAGGTTTCACAGGCTGTGATTTATCAATAAAACACTTAGCGGATATTTCACACGTACTCGAAATAAAAAATGTTCACCACAAAAAATTGAGATTAGCTGGATTATTTACCTGCACAGGAAAATCCAGTCCTCTGAATTCATTAGAGCGATATGACAAATAGTATAAAAGTACCAATTCACAAAACTTGCCCGCCAAGACACATTTCTTTTCAACCATGAGACTAAAATCAAAGCCGAACAAAAAACAGGAGGACTAAAGTGTACAATTCAATTTTAGTACCAATTGATGTTTCTGAAGCCGATTTGACTCGTCGGATCATACCCTATGTTCAGGCGCATTCTGTATTGAATACAGCTAGGGTTCACTTGTTAACTGTAGTTCCCACACTACCCTATTACTCATCATTCGGTCTGGCATATACAGCCGAAATGCCAAAAATAAAAGAATTTCAACATGCTGCATTATTAAAGCTGGATGAAATTGTAAAGCAATTCAAAATTCCTCAGGGAAAAATACAAACACACGCAGTCTCGGGTTCCCCAAAAGACAAAATACTTGAGCTAGCTAGCGCTATAGACGCTGATTTAATTATTATCGCCTCACATCGACCGGATATCACAACCTATCTCTTAGGTTCTACTGCCGCCGCAGTTGTTCGACACGCAAATTGCCCTGTTCTGGTGGTTCGGTAGCAAACTTAAGCCCGTGCACCGCGGGCTTAACAGTTAGTGCACCTGAAACAACGTTTAAGCTCTCCGCTCCTAGATTAACCAATTAACTTACAACAATTAAACTTGATCAGATACTCTGCCCTCAGGGGAATTCACCATCCAGATAGCGAACCTTTCCAAGAGTCTCTGCGTCATTAAAAATGAAATGATATCGATGTAATTCCTCCTAAAACTGTTTACAAGGTGTACTATCAGAAGCGGATTACAGTAAAAGATAAGGAGGTAAAATGTTCCACCAGATAGTTAAATCTTCGAAAATAAAATCCATAGGTTACTTTCCTTCAGAGAAAATTCTGGAGATAGAGTTTATTGAGTATGGTACCTACCAGTACGTTAGTGTTTCAGCAAAAACTTACAACGCCTTTCTGAAGGCCAAATCCAAAGGGCGTTTCTTTGATGGCGTGATCAAGGATAAATATCTTTGCCGAAAAATTGGATGATTCAGTACTATGATTCTGCGTTAGTTATTTGCCACTGTCGCTACATAAAAACTGTACCAAAAATGAGCCAAACACCACGTCCCAATCAATACCATTTACGAGGTCAAACACCCCAGCGTCTATCAGGTCACCTGCAGCAGTCGTGCCGGAAACATTATCGGACATTAAGCCTCCCTCTTTGCTATAAGGTCTCTCAAAACGAAGGGGAAGTAGCTTCAGTCTTCATGAGCTTGATTTATCAACAAAGCTCGTAGCAGATGATTCCAATGAACCTCTAAATGAAAAGGCCACCATGTGGCAGCCTCGAAGTAGGTTAGATTATTTACATTGGTGGAGTCAGAGGACCTTCTAACACCTCTGCTTCACCGTTATGGCAAATGTCATCGCCCCTTGTCAGATACCAGACACCTGTTATTGTTTTACCCGTTTCCAGATCATCAACAGTGTCATTCGTGTAATACGCTACCTGAACAACGCCAACATGCTGAATCCAGTAATAACCCTCTTTCATATATGTACCCATCCCGCCCTAGTTACAAAGCAGTATATGCCTTCGATTTTGCGGTTGGCGTTAGAAATTCTACATGTTGAATTAAGCGGCAACCTTGTTGCGCCAGCTTTTAGAGCATTACGTTGAAAACTACAAAAGGAATTTTACTCACCTTATTGCTGTGAGTCTTCTCAGAAATGCGGGGATGTGGAATCAGGCAACCGGGCTCTTTTGTGCAAATAAAAGTAAGGATGATTCCCGGTGCCTGAAAATGGTAATCCCCACATCCACAGGGGCGTGATGATCGTTATGTTTTGTTCAGTTTTTCCACCTCTTCGGTGGTCTGAATAAATCTGTCAGCTTCCAGTTCTACCCCGATCGCCCGACGGCCAAGTTCTATTGCAGCTTTCACAGTTGAACCTGAGCCCATAAAGAAATCGGCAACGATATCCCCTGGTCTGCTGCTGGCGCTAATGATCTGCTTCAGCATGTCGGCAGGTTTTTCGCATGGATGTTTGCCCGGATAAAACTGAACAGGCTTATGCGTCCATACGTCGGTATACGGAACAAGAGCG
Source organism: Citrobacter sp. Marseille-Q3906 (assembly GCF_916618775.1). Classification (NCBI taxonomy): domain Bacteria; kingdom Pseudomonadati; phylum Pseudomonadota; class Gammaproteobacteria; order Enterobacterales; family Enterobacteriaceae; genus Citrobacter; species Citrobacter sp. Marseille-Q3906. The sequence continues at coordinate 1,043,126 of NZ_CAKAKA010000002.1, read as the reverse complement.
GAAACAGAGAAGCAGCGCCGGAGGGTTTTGTATTCCTCCAGCAATTCTGAATACTTGCGGTTTAATGACTGATAGGTAGCTACCAGCTGGTGGTGAGGATGTTCAAGCTTCTGCTGAATGTGCTTATCGATAGCGATCCGCGTGAACAGTTCCTGCAATTTTCTGTAGTCCACTTCATTTGGTAGTTGCCATTGGCTTGCACCAAACCAGTGTGACGCCATGTTTTTCTTTCCGGTTGCCTCAGCTATTTCTTTCGAGCTGACACCCAGTGATTCACGGGCATAACGGAAGTAATCAATCAGCGGCGTCATAATGTGCTGCTTTAGCTCTGTACTTTTCCTTTCGTAAACATCCTCTTTACCTGTGTACGGCCCAAGATAGTGCTCAGCAAACAAAATCCGTTCCGTAGATGGAAAGTACGCGCGCAGGCTTTCTTTGTTACAACCATTCCAGCGGCCCGATGGTTTTGCCCAAATTATGTGATTCAAAACGTTGAACCGAGCACGCATCATAATCTCTATATCTGAGGCCAGTCGGTGACCACAAAACAGGTAAATGCTGCCAGCAGGTTTAAGAACGCGAGCATACTCAGCCAGACAGCTATCAAGCCAGCGTAAGTAGTCCTCGTCCCCCTTCCATTGGTTGTCCCAGCCGTCGGGCTTCACTTTGAAGTACGGCGGATCCGTAACTATCAGGTCAATTGAGTTATCCGAGAGAGTTGCGACGTAATGCAGGCTATCAGCATTGATTAACTCAACACTGTTTATTTTTACAGTATTTTTCATAGATCAGTAAGCGTAACTCTGATAGGCTCACGTTGCTTTTGCGCTAAAGCAGTGGGCCTTGTTTAGCTTGTGACCTGAAAGCATGAGCTGATGGCTGGCCGGGTGCGCTAACACCCACCAGCCGCCCATTTTCACAGCAGGAAGCCCCCTATCAGGGGCATAATATATGTCAGATTAAAATTCTTGCCTTCGGCATTTCAGCCGCCGACCAATTGCCTTGGATACCGCGTCGTAAACGGCATGCTTATCACATTACATTACATTTTGCGGCCCGCGTTAATGAATTTAAACGACAAGGCCTTTATGCTGAGATGGTTCATAACAATCATTAAAGGATTAAATATGCAGGAAAATCTTTCATTCTCAGATCGTGATGAGTTTCAGCGCAAAGTTATCGCTGAAAATATAATCAAACTGTTGAAACCGGAAGCGGACATCTCACCACTGGTTATAGACGGAGACTGGGGAACAGGTAAAACTGAGTTTAGCATCAAGTTAAAAAACCTCATCACAGCTCAAGAACCCGAATCAAAAGTTGTCTATATAGATGCTTTTAAGGGAGATCATGCCGAGTCACCACTACTTTTGATTACTTCAGCAATAGCAAGTATCTTACCGGAAGAAGAACAGAAAACCTTCATAAAAAAAGCCCTTCCTGCAATTCGATTTGGATTGAAGACAGGCTTGAAAGCAAGCGCGGGCTGGGTCCTACGCCAAAATGCAGATAACATGGCCACAGAACTTCAAGAAGCCATAAAGAAAGCAAGCAATGCTGCAATTGACGGAACTATTGAGAATATTCTTGAAGATCACATGGAAGCGGAGAAAAACATAAATTCGCTTAAGAATTGCATCCAAGGATTATCTTCTCAACAGAAAACTGTAATTATTATCGATGAGTTAGATAGATGCAAGCCTAGTTTTTCCACTGCAATATTAGAAACTATAAAACATATTTTCGACACTGAGAATGTATATTTTATTCTTGTCACAAACACCACTCAACTAAGAGCTTCTATAAATCATATTTATGGTTACAGTCTCGATTCTCAAAAGTATCTCGATAAATTTATAAAATACACAATCACACTACCTGATACTTTTTTGAAAAATGGATTTGATGAATATAAAACATCTGTCGAATACTGGTCTCAACTCACTAAAGAAAACCCCAGTCTGTTGCTAATACATCAAGCTGCTGGAGATGAAATTTGCAAATTAATCTCTGATACAAATTTATCACTAAGAGAAACCCAAACATTCGCACGTAACTTAAACATCTTCCAAAAAATCAACGATAATACATTCACACAAAACACTGACTACTTATTCAAATTAATAATTATTGGCTCTGTATACATTCATTGTTTTGGTGATAAGTTACTACTCAAGGGGGATTTAAGTTCAGATAAAATTGATAAGCTAGCAGATCTTTTTAAGATAAAAAAAATACCTTATGAATTTTTAAGATCTAATGAAGTATCAAGAATAACAATACTCTTTTATGGGATTATAAAAGAAAATATTAACGTAAACAAAAAATTCGCACCACCTAACGAAGAACTTTTAGAAAAGTTTGATTCGTTCTATAAAAGACTTGAAGATGACTATTTTTATAATACAACTGTAAAAGAACAAGTAATTAAATACCTAAACCAGATGTCTTTTATCAAATAAAAAATGCCCCTGTTGGGGCGTTTTTTTAAGCATCCATATCTAGCTTTACATTAAGCATTGACAAACACCCTTCAATAAAACCTTCCGCCATCATCAACTCAACTCTAATCGTTTTTTCATCTTTTTTATTCCTTTTAGCAAGCCTTCGCTTTGGTATTCTATATAGATAATGTGCAACTAATAAAGAATGTTCATATGGTTTTCGGCTTTTCAGTCGCACCAAGCAACCTTCAATGATAAGCGCATCATCGTCGGTACATGACGGCCGGACTCTACCAGTTTGCGGCAGCAACCCCTTAAATCCTGCTGCAATAGGAGAATAGTCCACACCAGAACTATCACTGGAAGCCCACGCACCCCATCTTTCGAGCAGCATTTGAATATCACGCATTACTTTTCTCCATACACTTAAGCTTTCGCAATTACGCCGATCGCCAGCGCCCGATCCATAAAACGAAGTAGCAGCTCAAGCTGCGTACCATGCTTCTGCTCGAATGCCGGTACATCGGCGTGTAACTCGTCGTGGCACTCTCTGCACAGAGGGATCACGAAGAGGTCATGGGCTTTTGTTGCTGTACCACCCATACCGTGCCCTACGATATGGTGCGGATCATCTGCTGGCCGTCGGCAACACTCACAAGGTTGTGTTTTAACCCAGCGGGTGTACGTCTCATTTACCCAGCGGCGACGTTTTGGCCTGAGCATGAAAGACTCTGGCGACTCGGGAAAACCAGAATCACGCCGAATGACTTCCAGAATCCAGGATACCAGGTTACCGGCTGCTATACCTGCAAGCTGTTCGGTATGCTGCCCGGACAAAGTGTGATCACAATGCCAGCACAGGCGAATGCTTCCTGGTGAGTGCCGCATTGTTGTGAAGTTCTTGTCGTGCCACGATGAATGTGGCCACTGGCATTCAAACCGAGAACTCAGCCACTGCTCAAGGGAAGGAAGCCCGCCGGCACGTTGAATAACCCGCTCATTCCCGAAGACCTGCCGCATTACCGGATCATCAGCCAGCGGCTGAATGGCGGCGGGAACAGCCCCTGTACTGAATGACGCCATTTCTTCTGGTTCAGGCTCGAGCAGAACGCGACCGCGCATGAAGAGGTGCATCAGTTCCGCACCGGGCCGAAACAACACAATCCCCATACGATGGGCTACTTCAGGAGTTAACAAAACCCTCACGCCGCCTGTCCCCCTGCATTATGTTCAGCCCACAAACCACCAATCCAGCGTACCCCCCTGGCAGTGAAACGCGTCTGGCTGAATGCGTGGTTAGAAGTACTCGATGTTCCCGTCTTAACTTCAAATCTTCCCGCGGAAATGTGCTGCGCCATGGGGGTAAGTGTGCCGCCGAGGCGATACAGGATATTGCGTTCAATAAGGAACAGGCGGAACTCAGTTTCTTTTGCGTTGAGCAATTTGGCTACCTGCCGGAATGACATGGAGCCTTTTGCAGAACAATAACGATCAACAAACTCCACTTTTGGCGCCGCGGCTGCCAGCTGGATGGTCAGTTGCTCTTTCTGCTCGGCTAAATCAGCAGCCAGGCGAAGCGCTTCCGGCAATGAGCGGGGAACACTGACACTCTGCCCTTCTTCCAGTTCCTGCCAACGATCGACAACCGCGGCGGTAAATTCAGGTGACAGTCTGGCAACAATCACCAGAGAGTCGCGTTTGTTAAAACGATACTCCTGGTAAACATTGCCGTTATGCTCAAAATCGAACTGCGCCAACGGCGCGGTTAAAATTCCCGCAGCAATAAGACGCTCAGCCGAGCGTTTCACGTCACTGTGTTTACTCTGAACCAGATCCGCAATATCACGGCTGGACATTGTTACAACACCATTCACGATTAACTGGCTCATACTTTTCTCCATATCAGGCGGCTGCACCCGCCGGTTCATATCTGCTGATCGTTATCTCTACCCGACCTTTCGGCACAACGGGTCCCCATTCCACCAGCATGCGCTTAATCTGGCTGTCGTCTTCCCAGACACCCGCATGCGTCAGCGCGTCAAACAGGGCTTTGTTGTAATTATCGATATCCCGGCGGCGCGCATCCGGCGGGTACAGAGTGATTTCTACCGCTGCAAGTTCAGTCGATGGCTTTGGAAGGCGTCGTAATTGCTCAATGATCGCCACGCAGGCAGCGCTCTGGTATTTACGGCCATCAGCGCTAATGAGGTGACGACCGGCCAGCGGCCCCTTGTTAGGGGCGCGCCAGTAAGTATTCACGCTCGGAGGGAACGGGAGCACAAGTTTCATGCCACCTCCTGCTGTTGCACTGCACACAGTTCCGGAAGATTTGCCACCACCAGCGTCTGGCAATATTTGTTTAACGTCATCCTCTGAACCCCTCTGGAATCGTTGTATCAACCGGACCAAAAGCCATCACATCGCGCTTTTTCGCACCCCAGTCAGCGCGTTTAGGCCGTCCCTTCTGATCCCAGCGGGTGGCGCTTTGCAGATAGCTCTCGAATTTCTTCGGGCCAAACAGCGTTTCCGGTCGCATGTACTGGTACTGCTCGTCGTTCTCGTGCCAGTGCTCATGCTTCAGGTCGATAACCAGTTGCAGGTCTGCAACGCTGTACCCCTCACGCAGTCGGGCACGGATATTCTCCAGGGATGTTTTTGATTTCTGATACCGGGATCCGCTGCTCTGGTTCAAATGGGTCAGAACCAAAATCGCCTGGTCAGTAATCACGACTTCAGGGTCTGGTTGCGCTGCAACCGGACAAGAGGGTTTTGAAGTTACTTGTGGATCTTGTTTTGATTTTACTGACGGATCCCCGCCAGATTCTGACGGGTCAAAACCGCCGTTTTTGCCAGATTTCGACGGGTCAGTTTTTGAGGCGTCAAATTTTGATGCGTCAGATTTTGACGTGTCAGAATCTGGCAGTTGAGAAAATGCAGCAGACTGAAGTTTCGCCACATTCAGGCGGTACACGTTTGAAGCATTACGGTTACCATTACGACGCTGTGTACGCGTGAGCCAGCCATCTTTTTCAAGCTTAGCGATTGCCGTTCTGATAGTGCTCGGCCCCGCGCCAAGCTGGCGAGCAATAGTTTCAATGGACGGCCAGCACACCCCCTCATCGCTGCTGAAATCAGCAAGGCGAGCCATGATCGCGACACTAGACAACTTCATGCCCGACGCCGCGCAACCATCCCATACGTAGCCGGTTAATTTAGTGCTCATGATCGTCCGTTATCTCCCTGAACTTTTGCATGAAATGCTCAAGTGGGCTGAAGCATTCGTGCGGGTAGCCATCACGCAGATAGATAACGCGCTGTGTTTCTGGCTCCCAGCGGATAACACGGACTGGCACTCCGCGGTGGTCTTTGAACCTTCGGTTAAGTTCGCGCACAGGCGTTTTGCCCTCCGGTTGTAGACCCCCACAATTGAAACCGCCCTACTGTGGTTACACGGAACCCAGCGGTTTGATAATCTGCGTTCATACCGAAACAACGGAGTACCCGAAACCGGGATCATCCTGAGTTGCGGTAGACGGTTAAAAGCCGTTAAACTGCTCATGCGGATTATTTCTCCATACTCGAAGAGTTGTTCGCCAAGGCGCCCGGAGCTGCACACTCGCGGGCGTCACTCTTTTCTGGAAGGCAATAAACTCGCGAAATCAGGTTCAGAAACGTCATAAGCGTTACCCGGAACTGGTAGGCAATTTCGTTCAGACTGTCCCACTCCCCTTTATCAACCACACCATCATCGATGTATCGACGATATGCGTTAACCAGGTCACCAAGCCTGCACACCAGATCAGCCAGCTTTAAGCCAATCTCTTCGTTCTCTGTTTCTGGTGCCGCGCCCGGGATATGGATCCCGTTGTCTGTTTGACGAGAAAACGCATCAGCTATGTAGCTAACACCGGCGGCTTTCTGTAAAACCATCGCCCATCCCATAGGGAAGATCTGATCCCCGTCGACACGAAGGCGGTTAAACAATGCGTTTTCTGTTACCCCCAACCATTCCGCCGCTTCGGCGTAGCCACCAGGCAGGTCGGTAATCGTCTTTTTTATCGCAGCCACCAGCCATGCTGGCTGACGTTCAACTTTCCAAATAGGTTCGTTACCCACGGTTAACCCCTTATTTCTGTGGTTTTCGTTAAGCAGCAGAATGGTTAATCTTTTGCGGACGGCTAATTTTTTTAATCAGCTCCGCTGAATATTTCCCGGAAGATGCGACAGCAATCTGCTCTGCGTAATGAGTTTCTCCAGTGAAATCAGTGCGCGGGAGACAGCCTTTTTCAATCCACTTATAGATCGCCCGTGGGCTGCATCCACATGCGGTTGATATAGACTGCACACCTATTGCTTTGATTACTTCAGAGAGGCTGGGTAGCTTTTCTGTTTGCATAAACACTCCATTAAAGTGAACTTAAAGTACATAATATGTCGGAACTGATAGTTCATGCAAGTACGTCTATGATTGAACCTATGGTTCAAGAAGAAGAAGCGCGTAAACAGTTCTCCAAAAGGCTTGCGCAAGCCTGTGAAAAAGCGGGGTTTCACTCTCATGGTCGTCAAGCTGAGATCGCGAAAAGAATGGGCCTCACACCAAAAGCCATAAGCAAATGGTTTAATGGAGAATCGATTCCCCGCAGGGGACGCTTGCAAGAGCTAGCTGCTCTTGTAGGGACTAGTTCCGCCTATTTACTTGGCGATACACAGGAAGACGGGATCCAAGGGGGGCGCTTGAAGACCCGTAACGACGTTTTTCGAATCGATGTTCTTGATATTTGTGTCAGCGCAGGGCCAGGTATTATTAACAGTGAATTTGTTGAGGTTTTGCGCTCAGTAGAGTACTCAGTGGAAGATGCACGCCGCATGTTTAATGGCAGAAATCCAGAGCAGATTAGAATTATCAACGTTCGAGGAGATAGCATGTCTGGAACGATTGAGCCTGGGGATCTTCTCTTCGTTGACATTAGTGTTCAACACTTCGATGGTGACGGAATCTATGCCTTCATTTACGACGATACCTCCCACGTTAAGCGCCTGCAAAAAATGAAAGATAAGCTGCTTGTCATCTCCGATAACAAGACTTACCGCCCTTGGGAACCGATCGAGAAAGATGAAATGAATAAAATATTTGTTTTCGGAAAGATCATCGGCAGCATGCCTCAGACCTATCGAAAACACGGATAACCCCCCTAGCCCCGTCAACTATCTCTCCAAACAGCCATTGGCTTGAACATAAACCCCAATGGCTAAAATTAAATTACCTTTAAGTTCATAACGTTGCTTCAGCGTGAACTTTTCACACGAAAATATTGAACCAAAAGTACTTTACTAAATTGAACTTATGGTACATATTAATCCCATCAACAGCGAACAGGCAGGACGCCCACGAAGTAGCCGCCGGTGGCATATGAATAACCGGATGATTCGCCAAAGTGTGGAGATAGTCAGTGGATAAGAATGCGAAAGCGCTTTTCGAGAAGATTGCAGGCTTAGAACAAGCTGCAAAAAGAGGGTTGCAGATTAACGAAGAGCTCCAACAGCCATTAGCTGAAGGACAGGTCATATCCGTTGATTACTGCAACGCAACGTTAAAAAGCTGTGCTCTGTTTCGTAAGTGGTTTAGCGAGTACGTCGGATCATAAGAATTGATTGCTGTTCAGACATGCCATAACCCTGAACGAAAACATCAATATCTTCATCCTCAGTCTCATTCAGAAATGTTTCGCCTCCGAGTCTATGGAGATCACCGGATATGACGTGCCCTTTCTCGACATCATATCCTCCGAGAAGCTCTGCAACCGTGAACTCCCCCTTAGGGTCACGGATAACGATATAACCGATACGGTGCTCATGATGAACGACGACTCCGCGCATGCTGTTTCCTTTTTGGCTGTGTGAGAACACCAAGATACCACCGCGCCTGATGTGGTTAAAAGCAGGCCAAAGCAATAACAAGTAACTTCCTGTTCTGGCGGCCCGGTGTTTTCCCGTGTATTTCCGGTAACCGCCAGCCTTTTTCAAGGCACAACATGAAAGCGCACTCCTTCACTTACCAGTTATGGGTGACAGGTGTGAAACAGGTGGAGTGTGCTTCCAGTTATGGCATTAACTCAGTTTGATAGAGCAACGGCCTTCTAAACCGTAGGTCGCAGGTTCGAATCCTGCATGCGCACCAGAATCACATTGTCAAAGTGATTCAAGGAAGTAAGAAGCTGCGTGGAGTCTTGGCGGTACCAGTAACAAACTTTGAAGTCCCTAATAGACAAGTTGCTGTCCATAACAACATAATATTGCCATTCGGAACATCAAAAAAGGAAATATAATGTTTAAACCACTTACCAGCTTTAACAGCTCACAAAAGATAGCCATTTTAACAGTAGTATTAACCTTAGTCACTTCTGCCTTCGGGCTATTTAGTAGCTTAAAAAATTCCCTTAGCATTATCACCCAAGATCCACGAGAGGAGATCATTACAATAAAAAAAGATTCTGATTTATATAAGTCTATTAGTATGATTGATCATTATAGAAGTGAAACCATTGAATTACAGAACACACTTAACAGCTTGAAAAACACATCCACACTTACACCTGACAATCTGAGAATTGAAGATCTTGAATCGAAGATTAAAACATTACAAATGAAGTTGGATAACATGAATTCTATCATTGTTTCATCCCCTGAAAAGGCGTTATCACTTCCTATGATGCGCAAAGATATAGATTCTCTAGATAAATCAATAAGTGTTCTTAGTAGTTTTACTGAGAATCAGTTCGAAAGATTTTACAATCTTTTTTTATGGATTTGCGGGACATTAGTTTTAAGTGTTGTTGGTCTAGGATTAAGTTTCTTCCTGTCGAATAAATCTAGCTCTAAATAAAACTTTCCGGGTGCAGCCGGGTTGTATGGAGAGAATAATGTCGCGAATGATCCCCTTACTTGACTGGGCAAAAGAGGAATTTGGAGAGCAAGCACCAAGTGAACGTATATTGAAAAAATATGCAAAGGGAAAAATGATGGTACCTCCAGCAATTAAAGTTGGTCGCTGCTGGATGGTTGATCGTAATGCACGATTTGTAGGGATGCTTGTAGAACCGAAAATTCCGACTTCAGCCAGCCCAAGATTACAACGGATAATTGCTGATGGCTGCTAGACCACGCACTCATAAAATCTCAATACCTAACCTGTATTGCAAGCTCGATAAGCGTACTGGGAAAGTGTATTGGCAATACAAGCATCCTGTTTCAGGGCGCTTTCACAGCCTTGGAACTGACGAAGTGGAAGCAAAGCAGGTCGCTACAGAAGCAAATACCATTATTGCTGAACAACGTACGCGGCAGATACTAAGCGTGAATGACCGATTAGCCCGCATGAAAGGGAAAAGAACTGATATCACCGTTACAGAGTGGATTGATAAATACATAGCAATTCAGGACGAGCGACTGAAGAATAATGAGCTTCGCCCAAACTCATATCTGCAGAAGAATAAACCCCTGAGATTATTCAGGGAGCACTGCGGAATGCAACACCTCAAGGATATTTCGACGCTGGACATTGCGGAGATAACTGATGCGATAAAGGCCGAAGGGCATAACAGAATGGCTCAGATCGTTCGTATGGTGTTGATCGATGTTTTCAAAGAAGCTCAACATTCAGGTCACGTTCCACCGGGATATAACCCAGCAATAGCCAGCAAGCAGCCAAGATATAAAGTTACCAGGCAGAGACTGTCATTTGATGAATGGACCAAAATCTACGAAGCAGCCGAAAATCAGCAACCTTATTTACAATGTGGGATGTTACTGGCATTAGTCACCGGCCAGAGACTGGGAGATATTTGCAAAATGAAATTTTCCGACGTCTGGGATGATATGCTGCATATAGAGCAAGAAAAGACAGGCTCCCGACTTGCATTACCACTGAGCCTAAAATGTGAAATTCTGGGATTAACTTTACGCGAGGTAATCTCAAAATGTCGTGACGCCGTAGTAAGCAAATATCTTGTTCACTACCGACATACTACCTCACAAGCAACCAGAGGTGATGGCGTTTCATCAAATAGCTTGACTACAACATTTAAGAAAGCCAGAGATAAATGCGGCATTGAATGGGAGGCAGGAACCGCCCCAACCTTTCATGAGCAACGATCGCTTTCAGAAAGAATATATAGAGAACAAGGAATTGATACACAGAAATTATTGGGACATAAATCAAGAAAAATGACAGACAAATATAACGACGACAGAGGTAAGGATTGGATAGTTGTAGAAGTAAAAACAGGGTGAGCATGCCTGGTTTTTGGGGAAACGTTTTGGGGAGAGTTTTGGGGAAAGAATTTTGAAGGAACAAAAAAACGGGAACCACTCGGCTCCCGTTCTCATACAACCCAAGATCTGGATTACATGTTTTCGATGATCGCGTCACCAAACTCTGAACATTTCAGCAGCTTAGCGCCGTCCATCAGACGTTCGAAGTCATAGGTCACGGTCTTGGCGTTGATTGCGCCTTCCATACCTTTAACAATCAGGTCAGCCGCTTCTACCCAACCCATGTGGCGCAGCATCATTTCAGCAGACAGGATGATTGAACCTGGGTTCACTTTATCCTGGCCTGCATACTTCGGAGCGGTACCATGGGTTGCTTCGAACAGTGCGCATTCGTCACCGATGTTTGCACCCGGAGCGATACCGATACCACCAACCTGTGCAGCCAGTGCATCGGAGATATAGTCACCATTCAGGTTCATACAGGCGATAACGTCATACTCAGCCGGACGCAGCAGGATCTGTTGCAGGAACGCATCTGCGATAACGTCCTTAACCACGATCTCTTTACCAGTTTTCGGGTTCTTAATTTTAACCCACGGGCCACCGTCGATCAGTTCACCACCGAACTCTTCACGCGCTAACTGGTAACCCCAGTCTTTGAACGCGCCTTCGGTGAACTTCATAATGTTACCTTTGTGTACCAGGGTAACAGAATCACGGTCGTTAGCGATGGCGTATTCAATCGCTGCACGAACCAGACGTTTGGTTCCTTCTTCAGAACACGGCTTGATACCAATGCCGCAATGTTCCGGGAAGCGAATTTTCTTCACGCCCATCTCTTCGCGCAGGAATTTAATCACTTTCTCAGCATCAGCCGAGTCAGCTTTCCACTCGATACCTGCGTAGATGTCTTCAGAGTTTTCACGGAAAATGACCATATCGGTCAGTTCAGGATGCTTAACCGGGCTTGGGGTGCCCTGGTAGTAACGTACCGGACGCAGACAAACGTACAGGTCAAGTTCCTGGCGCAGTGCTACGTTCAGAGAGCGAATACCGCCGCCAACTGGCGTAGTCAGTGGGCCTTTGATGGCAACACGGTAGTCACGAATCAGATCAAGGGTTTCAGCAGGCAGCCAGACATCCTGGCCGTAGACTTGGGTGGATTTCTCGCCGGTGTAGATTTCCATCCACGAGATTTTACGCTCGCCTTTATAGGCTTTCTCGACAGCAGCATCGACTACTTTAATCATCGGTGGGGTTACATCAACGCCGATACCGTCGCCTTCAATGAACGGGATAATCGGATTTTCAGGAACGTTGAGTTTGCCGTTTTGCAGGGTGATCTTCTTACCTTCCGCCGGAACAACTACTTTGCTTTCCATTCACCTCTCCTTCGAGCGCTTCTGGTTCTGCTCGTCTGTCATCACGCTGCATGTGCGTTTGCGTCCTGCTACACGGATGCGTTAGAGCAACTTTTGTTAATGATTTGTAATGAGCGTGTCAATACTACCCTATTGTTCGCCGCCATGAAAGACACTCGTTCTTAGGCTATAATGCGGCAATTGATATAATCTGAAAATACCATGCAAAAAACTTCTTTTAGAAATCACCGGGTTGAGCGATTCAGCTCACGACAAGTCACTAAACAGCGTAAAGAAAACCAGCCAAAACGCGTGGTTTTGTTCAATAAACCCTACGATGTTTTGCCGCAATTTACTGACGAAGCGGGCCGAAGAACGTTAAAAGATTTTATTCCTGTACAGGGTGTCTATGCCGCTGGCCGTTTAGATCGGGACAGCGAAGGACTTTTAGTGCTAACTAATGATGGAGCACTACAGACCCGTCTGACACAACCGGGCAAGCGCACCGGAAAAATCTATTACGTCCAGGTAGAAGGTGAACCAACACCGGAAGCCCTGGAGGCCCTGCGCAATGGTGTGACGCTCAACGATGGCCCAACGCTACCAGCGGGCATTGAGATTGTTGAAGAACCAGAGTGGTTGTGGCCAAGAAATCCGCCTATACGCGAACGGAAAAATATTCCCACCAGTTGGTTGAAAATCACTTTGTATGAAGGTCGTAACCGCCAGGTGAGGCGTATGACGGCGCACGTTGGTTTCCCTACGCTGCGTCTGATCCGTTATGCGATGGGCAACTACACCCTGGAAAGCCTTGCTAACGGTGAATGGCGGGAAGTGCAGCCATAGCATCGTCTCTTAATGCAACCATTAACAGGGAAGAAACAACATCATGGATAAACGGATCATTGCAACGTTGATGCTGTGCGGCATATCACCATTTTGCTATGCAAAGCAGGATTGTGAAGGAATAGCCGGAATCGCGGCAGGAGAGGCAAATTATCTTTACGCCTCTGCTAAAGTGGACACTGGGTCCAGGCTGCATTTCTACTCCGCTCCAGCCAGCAAATGCCAGCTTCCCGCTTTTTTGGTCAATAGCGACACAGTAGAGGTGCTGAGAAGTTCACAGCGTTATGAAAGCACAGGCATGCTTTCCAAAGACGAACCCTTTCGTTATGTCCGTTATCGGGACACAAACGGCACCTTCTCTACCGGTTGGGTCACAGTAGATGGGCTCGCACCGTTAACTAATCCGCTACCTGTGAGCCCAGCATGTGAGGCGTGGGCAAATAAAGCGATGTCACAGCGCGAAAAGATGCCCCCAGCCCCAAGTAACCTTTATCAGATAAACGGCAGCACGCGCGCAGGATTCTATTCGATGCCGGATGAGCAGTGTCGGAGCCGCTCCACCTTCCTGATTCCCGGCGACATCGTTTCTGCTCAGGAAGAGTCAAAAGATGATTTTATTGAAGTAGTCTACTACACCGCCGATCGCCATATCGTACGCGGCTGGTTAAAAAAATCACAGCTGCAACCTTTAAACAAGGGTGACCGCTATCGCGACGACATTAATCCATTATCTACGGATAAAGCGACACGAGTCGCTACCCTCGATTTGCGCCATGACTATCAATGTGTTTTTTATGAGAGCTGGAATGCTAAGAACGCAATTGAGATTATCGTTCGCGAAGACCATCAAACGGAGTTATGCCGAGGTGCAGCCGATCCACAAACATCCCCTCCGATGGCCTATATCAGTATCGATAAAGCCACTGGCGAAATTAGCTGGCCAGATGTAGCTGAAGGCTTTAAAGAAGAATGAGAGGTGAACCATGTTTAAACCGCACGTCACCGTAGCCTGTATTGTGCATGCAGAAGATAAGTTTTTAGTCGTTGAGGAGACCATCAACGGTAAAGCGTTGTGGAACCAACCAGCCGGACATCTGGAAGCGGATGAAACCCTGGTACAAGCTGCCGCGCGCGAGCTGTGGGAGGAAACCGGCATTCAGGCACAGCCGCAACACTTCATTCGTATGCATCAGTGGATCGCGCCTGACAAAACACCCTTTTTGCGTTTTCTGTTCGCTATTGAGCTTGCCAATATGTGCGCTACTGAACCTCATGACAGCGATATAGACTGCTGTCGCTGGGTGAGCGCGGAAGAGATCATCACTGCGCCAAACCTGCGGTCTCCGTTGGTTGCTGAGAGTATCCGCTGTTATCAGAGCGGACAACGGTACCCACTAACAATGATCGGTGAATTTAACTGGCCGTTTACAGAGGGTGTCAAGTAAAGGGCTGCGTGCTAGAATATGCCGCCTTGAAGTTCAATGTCGTGAGTATTCCTATGTCTGAAAGCCCAAAAAAAGTGATCGTCGGCATGTCCGGCGGTGTCGACTCCTCCGTTTCTGCCTGGCTGTTGCAACAACAGGGTTATCAGGTAGAAGGCCTGTTCATGAAGAACTGGGAAGAGGACGATGGTGAGGAATACTGTACAGCGGCCGCCGATCTTGCGGATGCACAGGCTGTCTGTGACAAACTCGGCATTGAGCTGCATACCGTAAACTTTGCTGCAGAATACTGGGACAACGTCTTTGAGTTGTTTCTTGAGGAGTACAAAGCGGGTCGTACACCGAATCCGGATATTCTGTGCAACAAAGAAATTAAGTTTAAAGCCTTCCTGGAATTTGCCGCTGAAGATTTAGGTGCTGACTACATCGCCACCGGTCACTACGTTCGCCGCGCGGATGTGGACGGCAAAAGCCGCCTGCTGCGTGGCCTCGACGGTAATAAAGACCAGAGCTATTTTCTCTACACTCTCGGTTATGAGCAAATTGCACAAAGCCTGTTCCCGGTTGGCGAACTGTCCAAGCCGCAGGTGCGTAAAATTGCCGAAGATCTCGGTTTGATTACCGCGAAGAAAAAAGACTCTACTGGTATCTGTTTTATTGGCGAACGTAAATTCCGCGAATTTCTCGGTCGTTACCTTCCTGCTCAGCCAGGAAAAATCATCACCGTTGATGGCGAAGAAATTGGCCAGCACCAGGGGCTGATGTACCACACCCTGGGTCAGCGTAAAGGTCTCGGCATCGGCGGTACGAAAGAAGGTACAGAAGATCCATGGTATGTGGTCGACAAAGACGTTGAGAACAATATCCTCATTGTCGCGCAGGGCCATGAACACCCACGTCTGATGTCCGTTGGCCTTATCGCACAGCAATTACACTGGGTCGACCGCGAACCGTTTACCGGCACAATGCGCTGTACGGTGAAAACCCGCTATCGCCAGACAGACATTCCGTGCACCGTTAAAGCACTGGATGACGAACGTATTGAAGTTATTTTTGATGAGCCGGTAGCAGCGGTAACCCCGGGTCAGTCAGCCGTCTTTTACAACGGTGAAGTGTGCCTCGGCGGCGGTATTATCGAGCAGCGCTTGCCTCTGCCGGTATAATTATTTTATTGGTTTAATACAAGGAAGCAGTGAACGTGGCAAAGAATTATTATGACATCACCCTCGCCCTGGCAGGCATTTGCCAGTCAGCACGCCTGGTGCAACAACTGGCACACCAGGGGCACTGTGATGCCGATGCCCTACACGTTTCACTGAACAGTGTTATCGATATGAACCCCAGCTCTACGCTGGGCGTATTTGGTGGTAGCGAAGCCAATTTACGTCTCGGACTGGAAACACTGCTTGGCGTACTTAATGCCAGCAGCCGTCAGGGGCTGAATGCGGAACTCACTCGCTACACACTAAGCCTGATGGTGCTGGAGCGTAAGCTGTCAGCAGCCAAAGGCGCAATGGACACGCTGGGAGACCGTATCAACGGCTTGCAACGCCAGTTAGACCATTTTGATTTGCAGTCAGAAACGTTAATGAGTGCAATGGCGGGTATCTACGTTGACGTCATCAGCCCACTCGGTCCGCGTATTCAGGTAACAGGTTCGCCAGCCATCCTCCAGAGCCCGCAGGTACAGGCAAAAGTACGCGCTTCGCTTCTGGCTGGCATTCGTGCCGCTGTGCTCTGGCATCAGGTTGGTGGAGGCCGTCTGCAACTCATGTTTTCTCGTAATCGCCTGACCACTCAGGCAAAACAAATTCTTGCTCATTTAACCCCGGAGTTGTGATCTATGGAATTATCCTCACTGACCGCCGTTTCCCCTGTCGATGGACGCTACGGCGATAAAGTCAGCGCGCTGCGCGGGATTTTCAGCGAATACGGTTTGCTGAAATTCCGTGTACAAGTTGAAGTACGCTGGCTGCAAAAACTGGCCGCGCACGCAGCGATCAAGGAAGTTCCTGCTTTTGCTGCCGACGCAATCGGTTTCCTTGATACGATCGTCGCTAACTTCAATGAAGAAGATGCCGCGCGTATCAAAACCATTGAGCGTACGACCAACCACGATGTGAAGGCAGTTGAGTATTTCCTGAAAGAAAAAGTGGCTGATATCCCGGAACTGCACGCAGTTGCCGAATTTATCCACTTCGCCTGTACTTCTGAAGACATCAATAACCTGTCTCATGCGCTGATGCTAAAAACCGCTCGCGACGAAGTGATCCTGCCTTACTGGCGCAAACTTATCGACGCAGTGAAAGATCTCGCAGTGCAGTATCGCGACATTCCCCTGCTCTCCCGTACCCACGGTCAGCCCGCCACACCATCTACGCTGGGCAAAGAAATGGCTAACGTGGCCTACCGTATGGAACGCCAGTATCGCCAGTTAAATCAGGTGGAAATTCTCGGTAAAATCAACGGTGCAGTCGGCAACTATAACGCCCACATCGCCGCCTACCCGGAAGTTGACTGGCATCAGTTCAGTGAAGAATTTGTCACCTCTCTGGGCATTCAGTGGAACCCGTATACCACACAGATTGAACCGCACGACTACATTGCCGAACTGTTCGATTGCGTGGCGCGTTTTAACACCATCCTGATCGATTTTGATCGTGACGTCTGGGGCTATGTCGCGCTGAACCACTTCAAACAGAAAACCATCGCTGGCGAAATTGGTTCATCCACCATGCCACACAAGGTTAACCCAATCGACTTCGAAAACTCCGAAGGAAATCTGGGCCTGTCTAATGCGGTGCTACAGCATCTGGCCAGCAAACTGCCGGTTTCCCGCTGGCAGCGTGACCTGACGGACTCAACCGTCCTGCGTAATCTGGGTGTGGGTATTGGCTATGCGCTCATCGCTTATCAGTCCACGCTGAAGGGTGTGAGTAAACTCGAAGTGAACCGTGACCATCTGCTGGACGAACTGGATCATAACTGGGAAGTACTGGCAGAGCCAATTCAGACCGTAATGCGCCGCTACGGTATTGAAAAACCATACGAAAAACTGAAAGAATTGACCCGAGGCAAGCGTGTTGACGCCGAAGGCATGAAACAGTTTATTGATGGTCTGGCACTGCCAGAAGAAGAGAAAACTCGTCTGAAAGCGATGACGCCTGCCAACTATATTGGTCGCGCTATCACCATGGTTGATGAGCTGAAATAATCTCTCCTGCGCCGGATGACGCTTATGTTTATCCGGCCTGTCTGCCTCCCCCGGATGCCGGATAAGCTTTCCCTGCCGCCATCCGGCGCTTCACATCCCTTCTGGTTTATTAAATGTTTATCCCCACAGCACCATAATCAGCGTTAAACTATTCATACCGTTAATTAATGGAGCAGCGATGATGCGCGTACTGGTTGTTGAGGATAATGCATTATTACGTCACCACCTGAAAGTTCAGTTACAGGATTTAGGCCACCAGGTTGATGACGCAGAGGATGCAAAGGAAGCAGACTATTATCTTAACGAACACCTGCCAGATATTGCGATCGTCGATTTAGGACTTCCTGATGAAGATGGCTTGTCGCTGATCCGCCGCTGGCGCAGCAGTGAAGTCTCCCTTCCCATTCTTGTATTAACCGCCCGGGAAGGCTGGCAGGACAAAGTGGAAGTGCTCAGCGCAGGCGCTGACGACTATGTGACCAAGCCATTTCACATTGAAGAGGTAATGGCGCGAATGCAGGCGTTGATGCGCCGCAACAGCGGTCTGGCGTCACAAATTATCTCCCTTCCGCCTTTTCAGGTTGATCTCTCACGTCGTGAATTGTCTGTCAATGACGAAGTCATTAAGCTCACGGCTTTCGAATACACCATTATGGAAACGCTGATCCGTAATAACGGCAAAGTGGTCAGTAAAGATTCGCTGATGTTGCAGCTTTATCCGGATGCCGAGCTGCGCGAGAGCCACACCATCGATGTTTTGATGGGACGTCTGCGCAAAAAAATTCAGGCTCAATATCCGAATGAAGTGATCACCACCGTACGTGGTCAGGGATACCTTTTCGAACTGCGCTAATGAATAAATTCTTGCGACATTTTTTCCCGCTATCGCTGCGTGTACGCTTTTTGCTGGCTACTGCAGGCGTGGTACTGGTGCTCTCTCTGGCCTATGGCATGGTCGCTTTAGTTGGTTACAGCCTGAGCTTTGATAAGACAACCTTCCGCCTGTTGCGCGGTGAAAGTAATCTGTTCTACACCCTTGCGAAATGGGAAAACGGTAAGATAAACGTCGAACTGCCTGAAAATCTCGATATGCAAAGCCCAACAATGTCGCTGATTTATAATGAAAATGGCAAGTTGCTATGGGCGCAACGCGATGTCCCCTGGCTGATACAAAGCATTCGTCCTGACTGGTTAAAAACCAATGGCTTCCATGAGATTGAAGCCAACGTCAATGCGACCAGCACGTTACTCAGCGAGGATCATTCAGCACAGCAGCAGCTTAAAGAAGTCCGGGAAGATGACGACGACGCCGAAATGACCCACTCCGTCGCAGTAAACGTTTATCCTGCCACGGCCAGAATGCCCCAGCTTACTATTGTCGTTGTCGATACCATCCCTATTGAGCTGAAGCGCTCGTATATGGTCTGGAGTTGGTTTATCTACGTACTGGTAGCCAACCTGTTATTAGTCATACCGCTATTATGGGTCGCCGCCTGGTGGAGCTTACGTCCCATTGAATCACTGGCGCGCGAGGTCCGTGAACTCGAAGAGCACCATCGTGAGATGCTTAACCCCGCAACCACGCGCGAGCTTACCAGTCTGGTACGCAACCTCAATCGGTTGCTGAAAAGCGAACGTGAACGTTACGATAAGTACCGCACTACCTTAACCGACCTCACGCATAGTCTGAAAACACCGCTGGCCGTATTGCAAAGTACATTGCGCTCTATGCGTAGTGAAAAGATGAGCATGAGTGATGCGGAACCCCTTATGCTGGAACAGATCAGCCGTATTTCTCAGCAAATTGGCTATTACCTGCATCGCGCCAGTATGCGAGGCAGTAGCGCTCTCCTCAGCCGCGAACTGCACCCTGTTGCCCCTTTACTGGATAAACTGACATCCGCCCTCAATAAGGTGTATCAGCGCAAAGGCGTCAATATCAGTCTCGATATCTCACCCGAAATCAGCTTTGTTGGCGAGCAGAATGATTTTGTCGAAGTGATGGGTAACGTCCTGGATAACGCCTGTAAATACTGCCTGGAGTTCGTCGAAATTTCAGCGCAACTGTCGGAAGACCGCCTGCATATTCTGGTTGAAGACGACGGTCCAGGAATACCACAAAGCAAGCGTGAAATCGTATTTGATCGTGGTCAGCGTGTTGATACGTTACGACCAGGTCAGGGCGTGGGGCTGGCGGTAGCCCGTGAAATTACCGAACAATATGACGGACAAATTATCGCCGGTGACAGCCTGTTAGGCGGTGCACGAATGGAAGTTATTTTTGGCCGTCAGCATCCGGGGCAAAACGACGAGTAAGCTGTTTGTAATATTTATGTGCAGACATCACTTATCTGGTTAAGCATCCGTTATAATCGGAGCAACTAACAGCCTGCGGATGCTCATTATGGAATACCAATTAAACCTCAACTGGCCCGATTTTCTTGAACGCCACTGGCAAAAGCGCCCTGTGGTCTTAAAGCGTGGTTTTAACAATTTTATTGATCCGCTCTCCCCTGACGAACTGGCTGGCCTGGCAATGGAAAGCGAAGTAGACAGTCGACTTGTCAGCCATCAGGACGGTAAATGGCAGGTTAGCCACGGTCCTTTTGAGAGCTATGACCACCTTGGCGAAAACAACTGGTCGCTACTGGTGCAGGCTGTCAATCACTGGCACGAACCCACCGCTGCGCTAATGCGCCCTTTCCGGGAGTTACCGGACTGGCGTATCGACGATCTGATGATCTCCTTTTCGGTACCTGGTGGCGGCGTGGGCCCGCACCTGGATCAGTATGATGTATTTATTATTCAGGGTACCGGTCGCCGTCGCTGGCGTGTGGGTGAAAAACTCCAGCTCAAGCAACATTGTCCGCACCCGGACCTGCTACAGGTCGACCCGTTTGAAGCCATTATTGATGAAGAGCTGGAGCCTGGCGATATTCTGTATATTCCACCAGGATTCCCGCACGAAGGTTATGCGCTGGAAAACGCGATGAATTATTCGGTAGGTTTTCGCGCGCCCAATACCCGGGAGCTTATCAGCGGATTTGCTGATTACGTTCTGCAACGCGAGCTGGGTAGCTCTTACTACAGCGACCCGGATCTGCCAGCCCGTGATCATCCGGCGGATGTTCTGCCGCAGGAAATGGACAAACTGCGCGAAATGATGCTTGGGCTGATTAACCAGCCTGAACATTTTAAACAGTGGTTTGGCGAGTTTATTTCCCAGTCTCGTCACGAGCTGGATATCGCCCCACCAGAGCCGCCTTATCAGCCAGACGAAATCTATGATGCCCTGAAACAGGGTGATGTGCTGGTGCGTCTCGGTGGATTGCGCGTATTACGTGTAGGTGATGATGTCTACGCTAACGGTGAAAAAATTGACTCTCCGCATCGACCTGCCCTTGAGGCGCTGGCCAACCATATTGTGCTGACAGCCGAAAACTTCGATGATGCGCTGGAAGATCCCTCTTTCCTTGCAATGCTTGCCGCACTGGTAAACAGCGGGTACTGGTTCTTCGAAGGATAATTGTTGTCGTTATGCCGGATGAGGCGTCAGCCGTCATCCGGCATCTACAGATAAACTTACTTCTGTTTTGCGGTCAATTCCGCAATACGCACGATCACCTGCACTGCTTTTTCCATTCCCTCCAGCGTCACAAACTCATGTTTACCATGATAGTTGTAGCCGCCAGTAAACAGATTCGGACATGGTAATCCCATAAACGACAGCTGCGCGCCGTCGGTGCCGCCACGAATGGGTTTCAACACCGGCTGAATATCACAATCACGCATCGCCTGCTGTGCAATATCCAGAACATGTGGATGTTCAACGACTTTTTCGCGCATATTGTAGTAACTGTCTTCTATCACCAGTTCAATATAGCAATCCGGGTGTAACCCCTTGCCGACTTTTTTGGCGATATCCATAATTTTACGTTTACGTGCTTCAAACTGTTTGCGGTCGAAATCACGGATGATGTAGTGCATATCCGCCCGATCAACCGTACCTTTCATGCTTGCCAGGTGATAAAAACCTTCATAACCCTCAGTGGTTTCCGGGCTTTCATCGGCTGGAACTTCAGCATGAATGCGGGCTGCCAGCGACAGCGCATTCACCATTACCCCTTTTGCCGTGCCAGGATGCACATTATTGCCGACGATCTTGATATTGACCGATGCCGCATTGAAGTTTTCAAACTCCAGCTCACCCACGCCACCACCGTCAACGGTATAAGCCCATTTCGCATCAAAGGCTGCAACATCAAAATGCTTTGCCCCTTTGCCAACCTCTTCGTCAGGCGTAAAGGCCACGCGAATATCACCATGCGGAATGTTTTTCTGTATCAGTACGGCCAGCGCGGTCATGATTTCTGCCACGCCCGCTTTGTCATCAGCTCCCAGTAACGTTTTGCCGTCTGTGGTAATCAACGTCTGCCCCAGAAGTTGATGCAGCACCGGGAACATCACCGGCGACAGAACCTCATCACCAATACCTAGCGCAATATCGCCGCCACGGTAGTTTTCAACGATTTGCGGATTGACGTTTTTGCCACTGAAATCCGGTGAGGTATCCACATGGGAAATGAAACCGATAGCGGGAATATTACCTGCCACGTTAGCGGGCAACGTTGCCATCAACGTTCCCTTGTCGCTCAATGCAACGTCAATCAGCCCCATCTCTTCAAGTTGCTGCTTAAGCAACTGCAATAACTTCCACTGTCCTTCGGTGCTGGGAACCTGCCGCACGCCCGATTTTGATTGGGTGTCCAGCGACACGTAGTGTAAAAAACGCTCAAGTAGTTTATCCATGCAGTCACCCTCACTTTTTGTGACAACATTATCAATAAGCAACAAAAGACAAATATTGCGTCAGGTCACTTTTATCCCCGCAAATGAGAATATTTCGCCATGACATCCTTCTGAATATAAAGCTAAGTCAGTAATTCGCAACAAGGATTGGCGATTACAATGGTTTGCCGTAGAATAACGGCCCTCATTAAGAGACATCAAGGTGGTCAACCACAAACCCCGCAATGGTCAGAAATCCGTTGCGTTTACATGGGACAGAGTAAAAAATTGAATAAACAACCGCGTTCGCTTTCTCCACTGGTGCAATTAGCGGGAATTCGCAAAAGTTTCGATGGTAAAGAGGTGATTTCTAACCTGGATTTGACCATCAACAATGGCGAATTCCTCACGCTGCTTGGCCCCTCTGGCTGCGGTAAAACGACCGTTCTTCGCCTGATTGCGGGTCTGGAAACGGTTGATTCCGGTCATATCATGCTAGACAACCAGGACATCACTCACGTTCCTGCGGAAAACCGCTACGTGAACACCGTATTCCAAAGCTATGCGTTATTCCCCCACATGACCGTTTTCGAAAATGTGGCTTTC
This sequence comes from Citrobacter sp. Marseille-Q3906, assembly GCF_916618775.1. Taxonomy (NCBI): domain Bacteria; kingdom Pseudomonadati; phylum Pseudomonadota; class Gammaproteobacteria; order Enterobacterales; family Enterobacteriaceae; genus Citrobacter; species Citrobacter sp. Marseille-Q3906. The sequence continues at coordinate 1,020,154 of NZ_CAKAKA010000002.1, read as the reverse complement.
GGTTTACGTATGCAGAAGACCCCCGCAGCTGACATTCCTCCTCGCGTCACCGAAGCCTTACGTATGGTGCAACTGGAAGAGTTTGCCCAGCGCAAACCACATCAACTCTCCGGTGGGCAGCAACAGCGTGTGGCGATTGCCCGTGCGGTAGTCAACAAACCTCGTTTGCTGTTGTTGGATGAATCACTCTCTGCGCTGGACTACAAACTGCGCAAGCAGATGCAGAACGAACTGAAAGCACTGCAACGTAAGCTCGGCATTACTTTTGTTTTTGTCACTCACGATCAGGAAGAGGCTCTGACGATGTCAGACCGCATCGTAGTGATGCGTGATGGCCGTATAGAACAGGACGGTACGCCGCGTGAAATCTACGAAGAGCCAAAAAATCTGTTCGTTGCCGGATTCATCGGTGAGATCAATATGTTTAATGCGACCGTTATTGAACGTCTGGACGAACAGCGCGTTCGCGCTAACGTTGAGGGTCGCGAGTGCAACATTTATGTGAATTTCGCGGTTGTTCCAGGACAGAAATTAAACGTCCTGCTGCGCCCGGAAGATTTGCGCGTTGATGAGATCAATGATGATAATCATATTGAAGGACTTATCGGCTACGTGCGCGAGCGCAACTACAAAGGCATGACGCTGGAGTCAGTTGTCGAACTGGAAAATGGCAAGATGGTGATGGTCAGTGAATTCTTCAACGAAGACGACCCTGACTTCGATCACTCTCTCGACCAGAAAATGGCCATTAACTGGGTAGAAAGCTGGGAGGTCGTACTGGCTGATGAAGAACACAAGTAAATTCCAGAGTGTGGTGATCGTCACCATTGTCGGTTGGCTTGTGTTATTTGTCTTTCTGCCCAACCTGATGATCATTGGCACCAGCTTTTTGACCCGCGACGATGCAAATTTCGTCAAAATGGTCTTTACGCTGGAAAACTACGCTCGTCTACTCGATCCGCTCTATTTTGAGGTACTGGTTCACTCCCTCAATATGGCGCTAATTGCCACACTTGCTTGTCTTGTGCTCGGCTATCCTTTCGCCTGGTTTTTAGTAAAGCTGCCAGAAAAAGTTCGGCCACTGCTACTGTTCCTGCTGATTGTTCCATTCTGGACCAACTCGTTAATTCGCATCTATGGACTCAAAATTTTTCTCAGCACCAAAGGCTATCTCAACGAGTTTCTTCTATGGCTCGGTGTGATTGACACGCCAATTCGCATCATGTTTACCCCCAGTGCAGTAATTATCGGTCTGGTTTACATCCTGCTGCCGTTTATGGTGATGCCGCTCTACTCCAGCATTGAGAAGCTGGACAAGCCACTACTGGAAGCGGCACGCGATCTGGGAGCAAGCAAATTTCAGACCTTTACCCGCATCATTATTCCGCTGACCATGCCGGGGATTATCGCTGGTTGTCTGCTGGTTATGCTGCCCGCGATGGGACTGTTTTACGTTTCCGATCTGATGGGCGGTGCGAAAAACCTGTTAATTGGTAACGTGATTAAAGTTCAGTTCCTGAATATCCGCGACTGGCCATTTGGTGCAGCTACCAGCATTACTCTGACCATCGTGATGGGGCTGATGCTATTGATATACTGGCGTGCTTCCCGCCTACTGAACAAGAAGGTGGAACTCGAATGATCGGTCGACTGCTTCGCGGCGGTTTTATGACCGCAATCTACGCGTATCTGTACATTCCAATCATTATTTTGATTGTGAACTCTTTCAACAGCTCGCGCTTTGGCATCAACTGGCAAGGTTTTACCACCAAATGGTATGGCCTGTTGATGAATAATGACAGCCTGTTGCAGGCAGCGCAGCATTCACTGACCATGGCCGTGTTATCTGCAACATTTGCGACCCTGATTGGTTCACTGACGGCAGTTGCACTTTATCGCTATCGTTTTCGCGGCAAACCGTTTGTCAGCGGCATGCTGTTTGTGGTGATGATGTCACCAGATATCGTAATGGCGATTTCGCTGCTGGTGCTGTTTATGCTGATCGGGATCCAACTCGGCTTCTGGTCACTGCTGTTCTCGCATATCACCTTCTGCCTGCCTTTTGTGGTAGTGACAGTTTACTCGCGCCTGAAAGGATTTGACGTGCGTATGCTTGAGGCAGCGAAGGATCTGGGGGCCAGTGAAGTGACTATTTTGCGCAAAATTATTCTACCACTGGCCATGCCTGCGGTAGCTGCAGGCTGGTTACTGAGCTTTACCCTGTCGATGGATGATGTCGTTGTCTCATCATTCGTTACCGGACCTGGCTATGAAATTCTGCCACTAAAAATCTACTCAATGGTTAAAGTAGGCGTTTCACCGGAAGTTAACGCGCTGGCTACCATTTTGTTGGTTCTGTCGCTGGTTATGGTTATCGCCAGCCAGCTTATTGCACGTGATAAAACCAAGGGCCGCTAAGGCCGATACTCAGGGGACGTTAAATGAAAAAATGGTCACGCCACCTGCTCGCGGCGGGTGCTCTGGCACTGGGCATGAACACTGCCACAGCTTCCGATAGCAATACACTCTATTTCTATAACTGGACCGAGTACGTTCCACCAGGACTGCTGGAACAGTTTACAAAAGAGACTGGTATTAAGGTTATTTATTCAACCTACGAGTCGAATGAAACCATGTATGCCAAGCTCAAAACCTATAAAGAAGGCGCCTACGACCTGGTGGTACCTTCCACCTATTACGTGGATAAGATGCGCAAAGAGGGCATGATCCAGAAAATTGACAAGTCGAAGTTAACCAACTTCAACAACCTCGATCCGGAAATGCTCAACAAGCCGTTTGACCCGAACAATGACTTCTCAATTCCGTACATCTGGGGGGCAACGGCGATTGGCGTCAATAGTGATGCCATTGATCCGAAAACCGTAACCAGCTGGGCAGACCTGTGGAAACCTGAATACAAAGGCAGTCTGCTGTTAACTGATGATGCCCGTGAAGTATTCCAGATGGCACTGCGTAAACTGGGCTATTCCGGCAATACCACCGATCCGAAAGAGATTGAAGCCGCCTATAACGAGTTGAAAAAGCTAATGCCCAACGTAGCCGCATTTAACTCCGATAACCCGGCGAACCCCTATATGGAAGGTGAAGTGAACCTGGGCATGGTGTGGAACGGATCCGCATTTGTCGCGCGTCAGGCTGGCACACCACTGGAAGTCGTGTGGCCGAAAGAAGGAGGTATTTTCTGGATGGACAGCTTGTCTATTCCGGCGAACGCCAAAAATAAAGAAGGTGCGCTGAAACTGATTAATTTCCTGCTTCGCCCGGACGTGGCGAAAGAAGTAGCAGAAACCATTGGTTATCCGACACCTAACCTGGCGGCGCGTAAGCTGCTAAGCCCGGCCGTGGCGAATGATAAAACGCTCTACCCTGACGCGGAAACTATCAGCAAAGGCGAATGGCAAAACGATGTCGGTTCAGCCAGCGCTATTTATGAAGAGTATTATCAGAAGCTGAAAGCAGGACGCTAATACTCTTGCAACCCGGCGAAACATGGCAACGCCGGGTTGCTAGCTGCAATCCCCGAAGTTGATTACGTCTTTCGACTGATTTATTTACCCCCGCCACCAGCTACGCTTACTCTATTCCGACTCTGCTGTGAGGCTCCCAATGGCAACGCTATGGATGCTACTTGAGCTGGTTAACCTCATTGTTTTCACTCTTTTTATTCTCCCTCGCCCTCAACCGGTAGGCGCTCGTCCTTTGCTGCCGATAGCAGCAACCCGACTATTGCGCCTGACCTTCTTACTGCCGATTCTGGCTTTTGGCTACAGTCTGTTTTTTGATCATCAGATTAATCCAGCGGACTGGGGGTACCTGGCGATAGCGATCATCGGTAACGCGCTGGTTATCAAGGGGAAATGGGATCTTGGCGGCAGCCACACCTGGACAGGATATTATTTACCCAACGCTAAACGAGTTACTCGCGGCATTTTTGCCTGGATTGCGCACCCTATGTACACCGGGATTATTTTAGTGATTATCTCGTGCAGCCTGGTTTATATTACCCGGCTGCCCATATGGCTGAGCGTGTTGGCACTGATCTGTTGTTTTTACATTACAGGATTTTTGATTCTGGCGGCCCTGCGCGAGAGTCGCCAGCTTGTACAGGCTTAAAGAACGTTGCCGGTAAGGGCTTTGGCACAAAAGACGCTTACAGTCCTTTCAGTAACTTCTCAACAAACTCAGGTACTACCTGACTTGCCGGACCGTAATACTTCTCTTCAAACTCGCTTCCCACCTGGCTCGGTTCAAGATTTAACTCCACCGTATGAGCCCCATGCAGTCGGGCTTCGTGCACAAAACCCGCAGCCGGATAGACATGGCCCGATGTGCCAATGGCAATGAAAACATCCGCCATTGCCAGCGCCATATAGATTTCATCCATACCCAGAGGCATTTCACCAAACCACACGACATGCGGGCGAAGCTGTGCCGGAAACTGGCAGCAATGACATTTATCTTCCGGAGTGACATCCTCCGTCCAGTCTAAAATCTGCCCGCTTTGCGAACAGCGTACCTTGAGCAGCTCGCCATGCATATGGATAACATTCCGGCTACCCGCACGTTCATGCAGATTATCGATGTTCTGCGTCACCAGCAAAAAACGGTCGCCAAGCTCTTCTTCGAGTTTCGCCAGCGCGATATGCGCAGCGTTTGGTTGGATCTCGGGCTGCTGAAGTTGTTGGCGGCGAGCGTTATAAAACGACTGAACAAGCCCTGGATTACGACTAAATCCTTCCGGGGTCGCAACATCCTCAACCCGATGTTCTTCCCAAAGGCCATCCGCAGCGCGGAAGGTACGAATACCTGACTCGGCAGAAATCCCCGCTCCCGTCAGGACTAATACTCTTGGTTTTTCCATCAATTCAGGCACCACTCCGTCTCTGAAAAAGATCCGTTGACGCAGGCGATCGCGCATATGGCGTTTATTTTTACGAAAACGGCTTAACCGATGACCCCGACGCGACAGCATAACAACCTCTTTGTATTAATCGGTAAGATGTAGGAAAGCGGCCCCGCGCATCCCACCCGCATCACCGTGTCGTGCCCGTTCAATACGTGGCACACGGGCAACCGGCAGCAGATGGCGTGGCAGTCGGTCTGCCAGTTGCGTTGTTATCGCGGTAAAATTCGACAAACCACCACCAATCACCACTAAATCAGGATCGACGATAGTCAGGATATTCCCCAGGCAAACCGCCAGCAAATCCAGATAGCGTTCGACGTGCGCGCGCGCATGCTCATCACCCTGCTCCCAGAGCGAGATAATTTCGCGGGCATCCAGCGATTGATGGTAGTAATGCTGATACAGCCACGCAAATCCGCCACCGGATAGATAGCTCTCGATACATCCCAGTTGACCACAACCACAGCGACGCAACGGGAAGTCAAACCCCATCAGCGTCAGCGCATCTACTGGTAAACGGATATGACCGAACTCACCGGTGATATAACTGCGTCCGGTGATGGATTTCCCATTAAGGATCAGGCCTCCACCAACGCCCGTGCCGAGGATTAATCCCATCACTAAGGGATACTGGGTGAACTCATCGTCCCAGGCTTCGGAGAGTGCAAAACAGTTGGCATCATTATCCAGGCGAACATCACGATCCAGCCGAGCACTGAGGTCGGCGCGGAGCGGTTTGCCGCTGGCGGCAGGAACGTTAGCCGCGTACAGCGTACCATCTTCAGTTTCCGGCATACCGGGGATACCAATACCCACCGAACCTTTGACACCAAATCGCTGATCGGCTTCCGTCACCAGATTACAAACTGCATCCAGGAAAGCCTCATAGCTGTCGCGTGGCGTAGGGACACGAATTTCCCACTGCAAACGACGTTGGTTATCAAACACGCCTAGCGCAATTTTAGTCCCGCCGATGTCAAATCCGTAATACATCACCGCTCCTTATTATTTTTACTGGCCGCTAAGTACTCTCGCAGGATCAATATTACTGGCGCGCCGCGCCGGATACCAACTCGCTAAAAGACTCAGCAATAATGCTGTAACCAGCACGTAAATAACATCCAGCCAGTGTAATTCGGATGGCAGGAAGTCAATAAAATAGATATCACCAGAGAGGAACTGATGACCGATAATTGCTTCAATCCCGTTAATAATCGGCGTCAGCTGCAGCGAGACAACAACCCCGATAACGACGCCTGTCAGGCTACCAAACAGACCCGCCAGCAATCCATACCAGACAAAAATGGCGCGAATCAATCCATCTTTAGCGCCCAGCGTTCTTAATACCGCAATATCGCCACTCTTGTCTTTTACCGCCATCACTAACGTCGAAACGATATTAAAACAGGCGACGCCTATCACCAGGACCATTGCCAGATACATAATGGCGCGGATCATCTGTATGTCGCGATACATATAGCCGTAGGTGCCAATCCAACTCTTAATGTAGACATAGTTATTGGTTACTTCACCGGCATCTCTGACCAGTTTATTGGCATTAAAGACATCGTTAACCTTGAGGGCGATCCCGGAAACGCTGGATCCCATATCCAGATACTGCTGCGCATCTTCCATTGGGATCATAGCGAAGCTGTGATCGAGCTGACCACTCAGTTGCAGAATGCCTGTGACATGTAATCGCACGCGCTTAGGTTGCTGTAACTTGTGATCGGCACTAGCGTTAGGGATCATAATCGACACCCAGTCACCCTGTTTCACCTTCAACGCATCGGCAATACCTTTGCCAATAATGACCTGTTGCTCACCGGCTTTGAAATTGTCCCAGGCGTGGTTTTGCACAAACGAAGGCAGCGCACTCAGACGCTGTTCCTGTTTGGGGTCAACACCTTTCACTTGTACGGCGCGTAAATTCGCCCCACTCTCCACCAGTCCGGTAAAGTTGATGTAGGGTGCTGCTGCCGCAATACCCGGCACTTTCTGCACGTTGTCCAGTGCTTCCCGCCAGTTGTTCCATGGCTGATTAACCGCTTCAATCTCACCGTGCGGAACAACCGCCAGAATGCGGTTATTCAGCTCGCGCTCAAAGCCGTTCATGGCGCTCAAACCAACGATCAATACCGCTACACCTAATGCGATACCAATGGTAGAAATAACGGAAATCAGCGAGACCATGCCACCGCGCCGCCGACCACGGCTAAAGCGCAGCCCAATCAATAACGATAAAGGCGAAGCCATTACTCTGCTCCCATCAGGCTCAGTTCAGCCGTCAGACGACCATCGCGCATTTCAAGCTGACGACTCATTCGCTTCGCCAGTTGCAGATCGTGCGTCACCACCAGAAATGCCGTGCCCTGAGAACGATTCAGTTCTCCCAGAAGCTCGAAAATACTGTCCGCGTTGCGCGCATCAAGGTTACCCGTCGGCTCATCCGCGAGGACCAGACGCGGGTTATTCACCAATGCGCGAGCAATAGCCACACGCTGGCGCTCGCCGCCCGAAAGTTCAGAAGGACGGTGGCTGGCACGGTGATCCAGCCCAACCGCTTTCAGCATATCGCGCGCACGCTCGGTAATTTCAGCCGGTTTTTTCTTACCGATTAACAAAGGCATCGCCACGTTTTCCAGCGCGGTAAAATCCGGTAACAGATGGTGGAACTGGTAAATAAAACCGAGCTTCTGATTACGTAACTCCGCTTTTGCCGCAGACGAAAGTTTGCTCATTGGCTGGCCGCTAAAAATCACATCGCCTGACGTCGGCGTATCCAAGCCACCCAGCAGATGCAGCAAGGTACTTTTGCCGGAGCCTGAGCTGCCGACAATCGCCATCATTTCACCCTCGCCGACGCAAAAACTGACATCGTGCAACACATCAGTTTGTACGGAGCCTTCCTGATAGCGTTTGCACAGGTTGTCGCATTGCAACAGGATCTTATTCATAACGTAAAGCCTCAGCGGGTTGAGTGGCGGCAGCGCGCCAGGAAGGATAAAGCGTAGACAGCAGCGCGATGGCCATTGCCACCAGCGCAATGACGATAACCTGTAGTGGTTCAATAGCGACCGGCAACGCTGCGCCATCCAGGAGCGTCCCGATAATTGGCATCAGGTTATTCAACTGGCTGGCAAGCAACGCTCCCAGCACAGCGCCCAGCAGCGCGCCAATAATACCTGCGCTGGCCCCCTGAACCATAAACACCATCATTATTTGTCGCGGCGTTAGCCCCTGGGTTTGTAAAATTGCCACTTCCCCTTGCTTCTCCATCACCATCAGGCCCAGCGAAGTAATAATATTGAACGCCGCGACAGCCACGATCAGGCTCAACAGCAGTCCCATCATGTTTTTTTCCATCCGCACAGCCTGGAACAGCTCGCCTTTGCGCTCACGCCAGTCCTGCCACTTAGTCCCCTGCGGCAGCGTTTGCTGACTCAGTGTATCGACCTTCAATGGTTCGTTCAGCCACAGACGCCAGCCTGTGATATTGCCCGCTGGATAGCGCATCAGACGTGATGCGTCCTGGATATTGGTCAGCATCTGGTAGCCATCGACTTCGCTGTTGGCGGCAAAAGTGCCAATCACATTGAACAAACGCTGACTTGGCAGACGTCCCATTGGCGTGAACTGGCTGGCTGACGGCACCATAACGCGGATTTGATCACCCCGGTTCACGCCCAACTGCCCGGCAAGCTGTTCACCGAGGATGACATTATACTTTCCCGGTGCGAGATCTGTTTGCTTCACATTGACCAGATACGGCGTCAGCGGATCTTTTTGCGCCGGGTCGATGCCCAGCATAACGCCAACAGCAACGCTGCGCGCACTTTGCAGGACGACATCTCCCGTCGTCAGCGGTGCAACACGATTGACGCCATTCAATACCACGGCTTTTTCAGGCAGCTGTTGCGGGTTAACGGAGCCCTGTTCAGAAGAGAGAATGGCCTGAGGCATCAGACCAAGAATGTTATTTTGCAGCTCGCGCTCGAAACCGTTCATTACCGACAATACCGTGACCAGTGCCATTACCCCGAGAGTAATGCCTATGGTTGAGAGCCAGGAAACGAAGCGACCGAAGCGATCAGCTGCACGCCCACGCATATAACGCAGGCCGATGAATAGAGCGACAGGTTGATACATGAAATCCGTCTGGTTGCTGTAGCAAAGCCACGAGTATATAAGCGAAAGCGGAATGGGTAAATGACTGAACCGTAAGTGTTCGTCAGCTTTAATCTGAAAAGCATAAACAAATCAATTCACTATAGTTATCTCTCCTCGCATCGTTCTTTGTCCCTGATCTTAATCTGAAAAAAATAAAAAGCAGACGGTTACGCATTACAGCGTTCCCCTGTATCCGCAGGATGACAGACTATCTCACTCAATATGGATACGCCGTCGCAATGAACCAAAAAGAATTATGGATTAATCAAATCAAAGGGTTATGTATATGTCTGGTGGTTATTTACCACTCAGTTATTACCTTTTACCCTCATCTCACCACTTTTCAGCATCCTCTTGCAGAAATGCTGGCCAAAAGCTGGATTTACCTCAACCTGTATCTGGCACCGTTTCGGATGCCAGTATTTTTCTTTATTTCGGGTTATCTCATTCGTCGTTATATCGACAGCGTCTCCTGGACCTCCTGTGTGGATAAGCGGATCTGGAATATTGTCTGGGTACTGGTACTGTGGGGAATAGTGCAATGGCTGGCATTAACGACGCTCAATGGCTGGCTGGCCCCGGAACGCGACCTGGCCCATGCTGCCAATGCCGCTTATGCCGATTCCGCGCGTGACTTTACGCGTGGCATGCTTACTGCCAGCACCAGCCTGTGGTATCTGTACGCACTGGTGGTCTACTTTATCCTGTGTAAAACTTTCAACCGCTGGGCATTTCCGCTGCTGCCGCTGTTGATGTTGCTCAGTATAGCGATAAACTTCTTCCCAACGCCGTGGTGGGGAATGAACAGCGTATTACGTAATCTGCCGTATTACAGCCTCGGTGCCTGGTCTGGCGCAACGCTGATGGCGTGGATTAAAGAAGTTCCCCTGGGCCGCCACGCTCTGATATTTACATTTACCGCCTTACTGTCCGTCATGGCCTGGCTGGCAAATGTTTCGCTGCTACTGTCACTGCTCTCCATTGTGCTTATTATGAAAATGTTTTATCAGTTCGAGCAGCGCTTTGGCATGCGGGCCAACAGTCTATTAAGTGTGATTGGCGCGAACACCATCGCTATCTACACCACGCACCGTATCCTGGTCGAGGCGTTCAGCTTAACGCTAATCCCCAAACTGAATCACGCCGCATGGCCTGCAAAAGTGGAACTGGCTGTGTTACTCATTTATCCGTTTGCCAGTTTATTATTGTGCACCCTCGCCGGACTTATAGTGCGAAAATTTTCGCAGAAAGCCGTGGCCGATCTGCTTTTTTCCCCGCCGACTTTGGCGAACGTCACCCGCTAACCTCACCGTTTTTTGCCCCCATTTGGGGGCGATTCAATTTGCTTATGAGAAACGATCACGGATAATAAAGAACATTGCTTATCAGACGTATATCTAAACGAGATCCTGACAACCGTTATGCCTGAACAACATCGTTATACGCTCCCAGCGAAAGCTGGCGATCAGCGCCAGTTAGGTGAACTTACCGGTGCCGCCTGCGCTACGCTGGTGGCAGAAATCGCCGAGCACCACGCTGGTCCGGTGGTGCTCATCGCGCCGGACATGCAAAATGCCCTGCGCCTGCATGATGAAATTCGTCAGTTCACCGACCAGATGGTGATGAACCTTGCAGACTGGGAAACACTCCCATACGACAGTTTTTCCCCTCATCAGGAAATCATCTCCTCACGGCTCTCTACATTGTATCAACTGCCTTCCATGCAGCGCGGTGTACTGATTGTGCCGGTAAACACTCTGATGCAGCGCGTGTGCCCACACAGCTATCTGCACGGCCATGCACTGGTGATGAAAAAAGGCCAACGCCTGTCGCGCGATGCCCTGCGTGAGCAACTGGACAGCGCCGGTTATCGCCACGTTGACCAGGTCATGGAACACGGCGAATATGCCACACGCGGCGCGTTACTGGACCTGTTTCCGATGGGCAGTGAACTGCCTTACCGCCTTGATTTCTTTGATGATGAAATTGACAGTTTGCGTCTGTTTGATACAGATACTCAACGCACACTGGAAGAAGTCGACGCTATTAACTTATTACCCGCACACGAATTCCCTACGGATAAAACGGCCATCGAGCTGTTCCGTAGCCAGTGGCGCGATACTTTTGAAGTTAAACGCGACGCAGAGCATATTTACCAGCAGGTCAGTAAAGGTACGCTGCCTGCCGGGATCGAATACTGGCAGCCGCTGTTTTTCAGCGAACCGCTGCCGCCGCTTTTCAGCTACTTCCCCGCAAATACTCTGCTGGTGAATACTGGCGATTTAGAGACCAGCGCAGAACGCTTTCAGGTCGATACGCTATCGCGCTTCGAAAACCGGGGCGTCGATCCGATGCGCCCTCTTCTACCGCCGGAATCATTGTGGTTACGCGTGGATGAGCTGTTCTCTGAGCTTAAACGCTGGCCACGCGTTCAGCTCAAAACTGAGAGCTTGCCGAAAAAAGCTGCAAATACCAACCTGGGATTCAAGAAGCTCCCGGACCTGGCGGTACAAGCGCAGCAAAAAGCACCACTGGATGCGTTACGTAAATTTCTCGAATCATTTGATGGCCCGGTGATTTTCTCGGTTGAAAGTGAAGGACGCCGTGAAGCGCTTGGCGACCTTCTCGCCCGCATCAAGATTGCTCCGAAACGTATTTTACGCCTCGATGAAGCGGTCGATGCCGGTCGCTATCTGATGATTGGCTCAGCGGAACACGGGTTCATCGACAGCAACCGGAATCTGGCGCTGATCTGCGAAAGCGATCTTCTCGGTGAGCGAGTGGCGCGTCGCCGTCAGGACTCGCGCCGCACCATCAACCCGGACACATTAATCCGTAACCTCGCTGAACTGCACCCAGGTCAGCCGGTGGTGCATCTTGAACACGGCGTGGGACGCTATGCCGGTATGACCACCCTGGAAGCCGGCGGTATCACTGGTGAGTATCTGATGCTCACCTACGCCAATGACGCCAAACTGTATGTACCGGTGTCGTCGTTACATCTGATTAGCCGCTATGCTGGTGGTGCGGAAGAGAATGCGCCACTGCATAAACTTGGCGGCGATGCCTGGTCGCGTGCCCGTCAGAAAGCCGCCGAGAAAGTTCGCGATGTCGCAGCAGAACTGCTGGATATCTACGCCCAACGCGCCGCAAAAGAAGGTTTTGCCTTTAAGCATGATCGTGAACAGTATCAGTTGTTCTGTGACAGCTTCCCGTTTGAGACCACACCGGATCAGGCCCAGGCCATTAACGCTGTACTCAGCGACATGTGTCAGCCACTGGCAATGGACAGACTGGTCTGTGGCGATGTGGGCTTTGGTAAAACCGAAGTGGCGATGCGTGCTGCATTCCTTGCTGTAGAGAACCACAAACAGGTCGCCGTGCTGGTACCGACCACCCTGCTCGCCCAGCAGCACTTTGACAACTTCCGCGATCGCTTTGCCAACTGGCCAGTACGCATTGAGATGCTATCCCGTTTCCGCAGTGCCAAAGAGCAGGCGCAAATTCTCGAACAGGTCGCTGAGGGGAAAATCGATATCCTGATTGGTACTCACAAACTGCTGCAAAGTGATGTGAAGCTAAAAGATTTGGGCCTGCTTATCGTCGATGAAGAGCACCGGTTCGGCGTACGACATAAAGAGCGCATTAAAGCGATGCGCGCTGACGTAGATATTCTGACGCTGACGGCAACACCCATCCCGCGAACCCTCAATATGGCAATGAGCGGCATGCGCGATCTGTCGATTATCGCTACACCTCCTGCCCGTCGCCTGGCGGTCAAAACCTTTGTTCGTGAGTACGACAATCTGGTGGTGCGTGAAGCAATCCTGCGTGAGGTTCTGCGCGGTGGTCAGGTCTATTATTTGTTCAACGATGTCGAGAATATCCAGAAAACTGCCGATCGGCTGGCGGAGCTGGTGCCTGAAGCGCGCATTGCCATTGGACACGGACAAATGCGCGAGCGGGAACTGGAACGCGTGATGAACGATTTCCACCACCAGCGCTTTAACGTGCTGGTGTGCACCACCATTATTGAAACCGGAATCGACATCCCAACCGCCAACACCATTATTATCGAGCGCGCAGACCATTTTGGGCTGGCACAGTTACACCAGTTACGCGGTCGCGTCGGGCGTTCGCACCACCAGGCTTACGCCTGGCTGTTGACACCGCATCCGAAAGCAATGACGACTGATGCTCAAAAACGCCTTGAAGCTATCGCCTCGCTGGAAGATCTGGGTGCCGGATTTGCGCTGGCAACTCACGACCTCGAAATTCGCGGTGCGGGTGAACTGCTGGGTGAAGACCAGAGTGGCTCAATGGAAACCATCGGCTTCTCGCTGTACATGGAACTACTGGAAAACGCTGTCGATGCTCTGAAAGAAGGCCGGGAACCGTCGCTGGAAGATCTCACCAGTCAGCAAACTGAAGTGGAATTACGGGTACCGTCGCTGCTACCGGATGACTACATTCCCGATGTTAATACACGACTGTCGTTCTATAAACGCATCGCCAGTGCGAAGAACGAAAATGAGCTGGAAGAGATCAAGGTCGAGCTGATCGACCGTTTCGGTCTGCTGCCCGATCCGGCCAGGACATTGCTGGATGTCGCCCGTTTACGCCAGCAGGCACAGAAACTGGGTATCAGAAAGCTCGAGGGAAATGAAAAAGGTGGCACGATTGAGTTTGCAGAGAAAAACCACGTCAACCCGGTCTGGTTGATTGGACTATTGCAAAAACAGCCGCAACATTTCCGTCTGGATGGCCCTACCCGTCTGAAATTCATGCAGGAACTGAGCGAGCGAAAAAAACGCATCGAATGGGTGCGTCAGTTTATGCGCCAGCTTGAAGAGAACGCGGTAGCGTAAACGGCGGGTCGGGTGAGTACAACGCTCACCCGACCCGGTATTTACAAACTCTTTGCACTTCCCTGCACTTCCCGACAGAGCAAACCGCCATAATTCCTGTTTACTTTTACATAACAATAACCACGTAAAAACAATGGATTTATGGTGATGTTAAACAATATATCTATCTCTCGCTGGTTCACATTTGTTACGCTCGCCGCAACCATGGTTTTGGCCCTTCCGGCTCAGGCAAATACCTGGCCGCTACCTCCTCCCGGAAGCAAGGTGGTTGGTAAAAACGCCGTTCACGTTGTCGAAAATAATGGCGGTTCACTGGAAGCTATTGCGAAAAAATACAACGTTGGTTTTTTAGCTCTGCTACAGGCGAATCCTGGCGTTGATCCTTTCGTACCTCGGGCGGGCAGTGTGCTGACTATTCCGTTGCAGACCTTGCTGCCCGATGCACCGCGCGAAGGCATTGTGATTAACCTCGCTGAGCTGCGTCTTTATTACTATCATCCGGGTAAAAATTCGGTGACCGTGTATCCCATTGGCATCGGTCAGTTGGGCGGAGACACACTGACACCAACAATGGTTACCACCATTTCAGATAAACGAGCCAACCCAACCTGGACGCCAACCGCTAATATTCGAGCACGTTATAAAGCGCAGGGGATCGACCTACCGGCTGTGGTACCTGCTGGCCCGGACAACCCCATGGGCCACCATGCCATTCGCTTAGCGGCATACGGTGGTGTTTATCTGCTGCATGGCACAAACGCTGATTTTGGTATCGGTATGCGCGTCAGCTCTGGTTGTATTCGCCTGCGCGATGGCGATATTGAGACCTTATTCCGCCAGGTAACTCCTGGAACAAAGGTCAATATCATTAACACGCCAATTAAAGCGTCTGTTGAACCAAACGGTATGCGTCTGGTTGAAGTGCACCAACCGCTGTCGAAAAATATAGATGACGACCCGCAGGTACTGCCGATCGTACTGAATACGTCAATGCAGAACTTTAAAAATGCAGTGCAAACGGACCAGACCGTCATGGAGCATGCGATGGAGCTACGCTCAGGGATGCCGGTCGACGTGACACGCCATCACGACGTTACTCAGCAGACACTGTAAAACACAACCCATGAAAAAACCCCGCTGGACGTTGTTCAGCGGGGTTTTTTATTTAAATCGCAGTGGCATTACGATGGGTTAAAACTTATTTATAAATAACCGCAGTCCCGTGGAGGGTGTTAGGACCGGTAACGGAAGTAATGCGGAACGACTTCGCGCCCATTTCATCCGCTTTCTGTGCCAGTTGATCTTCCAGAGAACCTAAGTTGGTACCTGCATTAGCAGAAATAGTCCCAACTTTCTGTTGGTCTGCAGGCGTTGCCTGAACCTCAACAGCAGCAAAGCTGGCGAATGAAAGTGAGCTCAGAACGGTAGCAAGAAGGAGTGTTTGTACGTTTTTCATATTTGTGACCTTTAGCAGATGAATGTGCGTCGCAAAGATTAACTTAACGATCGATAGGTAAATCATAGATGTGATCCAGGTCACACGTCAACAATTTTTTATAATGATCGTTATACAAATCATAAAGGCCTTATCTTTCATGCTAATAGCCATGAATTATTTTTATCGTGAATCTGCTGGAGAGTGTGGTCGAATATTTTTATAATGGTTATTCAACAAACCCAATCAGGTACGACGGCACCATGACAACTGAAACAACGAGTTGTACAAAGAAAAGCCGTGGCCGACCAAAAGTGTTCGACAGGGAAGCCGCGCTTGATAAGGCCATGACACTCTTCTGGCAGCACGGGTATGAAGCGACATCGCTCTCCGATCTCGTGGAAGCAACCGGTGCTAAAGCGCCCACGCTGTATGCGGAATTTACCAATAAAGAAGGATTATTTCGCGCCGTGCTGGACCGCTACATCAGCCGTTTTGCGGCAAAACATGAAGCTCAGCTTTTTTGCGAAGAAAAAAGTCTTGAGTCTGCACTGGAAGACTATTTCACCGCCATAGCCACCTGTTTCACCAGCAAGGACACACCTGCGGGATGTTTTATGATTAATACCTCCGCAACGCTTGCTGCCTCCTCCCGTGACATTGCACACACGGTTAAAACCCGCCACGCTATGCAGGAACAGACGCTTGCCCGGTTTCTTTGCCAACGCCAGGAACATGGTGAAATTCCTGCCCACTGCGATCCGCAGAAACTGGCCGAATTTCTGAACTGTATTTTACAAGGGATGTCGATCAGTGCCCGTGAAGGCGCAACGTTCGAAAAACTGATGCAGATAACCCATACAACCTTGCGGCTGTGGCCTGAATTACTCAAAGAGTAATGCTTTACCGTGACAACTTTTCATTTCTAAGATTATCGGGAGTTTATCTCGCTCCCGATCCCCTCTGAATCACCCTACTTTTATCATTGTTTTCATAACCTTAATGCTACATTTTTGTAAAAACAATTGATAATCACAATCAATATCAGCAATATTCGCATTTGTTTTAACATCTATTTCCCAATGTAACTATCGGTTTCTACGCCGCAATAAAAAAAACAGACCGACTCTTTTTTAAAAGGAATGCGAATGAATAAGCGTCTTTGGGTGCTCAATCCAATCTTATTATCTTTAACCCTGCCGGTACTGGCGGCACAGAATGAAGAAGAAAATCTCATCGTCAGCGCCAACCGTAGCCAGCGAACTGTGGCTGAAATGGCGCAAACCACCTGGGTCATTGAAGGCAGCGAGATTGAACAGCAGGTTCAGGGTGGTAAAGAGTTCAAAGATGTGCTGGCTCAGTTAATCCCTGGAATTGACGTCAGCAGTCAGGGACGGACGAACTACGGGATGAACATGCGTGGACGCGCCATCGTTGTGTTGATTGACGGTGTTCGCCTGAACTCCTCCCGTACCGACAGCCGCCAACTGGATTCCATTGACCCCTTTAATATTGCGCATATCGAGGTTATCTCTGGTGCAACATCGTTGTATGGCGGTGGAAGTACCGGTGGATTGATCAATATTGTCACCAAAAAAGGCCAGCCAGAACGCGAAGTTGAACTCGAACTGGGAAGCAAAAGCGGCTTCAACAACAGTAACGATCATGACGAACGTGTCGCCGCAGCTGTCAGCGGAGGAACCGATCACGCTTCCGGACGCATGTCCGTCGCTTATCAACGATTTGGCGGCTGGTATGACGGCAACAACGATGCCTTAATGCTGGATAACACTCAAACCGGCCTTCAGCATTCCGATCGTCTCGACATCATGGGCACCGGCACAATAGAGATTGATGACAACCGTCAACTACAACTGGTTACCCAGTACTATAAAAGCCAGGGGGATGATGATTACGGATTATATCTGGGCGAGAATATGTCGGCGGTGACGGGAACGGGGAAAGCCTACACCAGCAGCGGTCTGAGTTCCGATCGCATTCCCGGCACGGAGCGTCATCTTATCAGCCTGCAATATTCCGATGCTGACTTCTTCGGCCAGAATTTGGTCAGTCAGGTTTACTACCGTGATGAATCTCTGACATTCTACCCCTTCCCTACACTGAGCAAAGGCAAAGTCACCAGTTTCTCCGCATCACAGCAGGATACCGATCAATTTGGCGCAAAAATTACCCTTAATAGCCAACTGATGGAGAACTGGGAGCTGACATGGGGTATCGATGCGGACCATGAAACCTTCGACTCCAACCAGAAATTCTTTGATCTTGCCTGGTCCCTGCCCTCTGGCGGCATGGATAACCGCACCGCCTATACCACCGGGCGTTATCCTGGTTACAGCATTACCAACTTCGCGCCTTTCCTGCAAAACAGCTATGACATAAACGACATCTTCACGTTAAGTGCCGGCGTTCGCTATCAATGGACCGAAAACCGGGTTGATGATTTTGTCGGCTATGCGCAGCAACAAGGGATTGCTAATGGACTGGCACGCTCTGCAGATGTGATTCCTGGCGGGAAAACTGATTACGATAATTTCCTGTTTAATGCGGGCATTCTTGCACATCTGACTGACCGTCAGCAGACATGGTTTAATTTCTCTCAGGGTGTGGAGCTTCCCGATCCGGGGAAATACTACGGGAACGGTACTTACTCACTTGTCGGTGACCATTATCAACTCCAGCGTAGTGTCAATGTGGCAGATTCTCGGCTGGAAGGCATAAAGGTAAACTCTTTCGAACTGGGTTGGCGCTACACCGGTGATAGCCTGCGCACTCAACTGGCGGCCTACTACTCTACCTCGGATAAATCGATTGTCATTAACCGCAGCGATATGACCATTAACGTGCAACCAGACGATCGCCGGATATATGGCCTCGAAGGTGCCGTGGATTATTTCATTGCTGACACTGACTGGAGCCTGGGAAGTAACTTCAACATCATCAAATCGGAAGTCAAACAGAACGGTAAATGGCAGAAGTGGGACGTCACACTGGCCTCGCCATCAAAAGCAACCGCCTGGGTCGGCTGGGCGCCTGAACCGTGGTCGTTACGTATACAGAGTCAGCAGACATTTGACCTGAGCGACGCCAGCGGCAACAAGCTGGACGGGTATAACACCATGGATTTCATAGGCAGCTATCAGCTCCCGCTGGGTAAACTGACCTTCAGCGTTGAAAACCTGCTGAATGAAGAATACACCACACTTTGGGGACAACGTGCACCGTTACTTTACAGCCCAACCTACGGTAGCCCTTCACTCTATGAATACAAAGGCCGCGGTCGCACCTTTGGTCTGAACTATGCCTTAACCTTCTGATAAAAAAAGCCCCCCAGCCTGAGCGATTGGGGGGCTAATTGATGTGCAGAGTAAAGCTTTTTTACGCTTTGTTATTCAGAACCAACTGGCCATTGTTATCCAGTGGAATTTGCGAACCAGGATCTTTATCCATCCGGATTTTGCCCTGCTGATCGCCAATTTTGTACGTTACGTCGTAACCAAGCATTTTTTCCGACTTGTCATACACCGTTTTACAACGTTGCTGTGTGGTGGTGTATGTATCGTTTTCCTGCATTGAACCCTGGATCTGGTTACCTGCATAACCGCCACCTAAAGCACCAGCGACGGTCGCAATGTCTTTACCTCGTCCACCACCAAACTGATGACCGATAACACCACCCGCAACAGCGCCCAGTACCGAACCGGCAATACGATTCTCATCCTGCACAGGTTTACGATGGGTAACGGTAACGTTACGGCACTCCTGACGCGGCGTTTTTACCGTTTCTTTTATCGGCGTCGCCGAGACGACGTGTGCATATTGTGGGCCACGTTCAAAAACGTTCAGACTGGCTACCGCCGCCACGCCCAGCGCAGCCGCCACGCCAATCCCTATACCCGCCAACATTGATTTATTCACGGGACATCCTCCTTTTTTGCTATTAGCAACAACTTTGCAACAGGATGTAAGGAATGCCAATCAGAATGGGGATGAAAATAGCGAGGGTAAGCGCGAAAGCAGCGTGATTCAGACGGTTCTGAATCACGCAGAACAGGATGTCATATAATGCTGTTCGAATAAAAACCTGCAGCCACTACCATTCCGGTTGGTACATTGGTTAACCCGGTGATCGGTATCTGCCAGAATACAAACTGCATACTTAGCACTTCAGTGGAGAGACTCATCGACTCGCGCGGCTCATCGGTCAGGTTCACTATTGGATCTCAAGGAAGGCCAGGTTGCAATATAGTAGGAGGGCAGGAGCTGAAAAACGTCTACCGGGCCACTGTGTGGCCCGGTTATTTGATATTTTAATGCAATTTCAGACGCGGACGAATCACACGGTTAATACTGCCAACCAGCATCATCAGACCGGTTTTGAAGTAACCATGCAACGCAATCTGGTGCATACGGTACAGTGAGATATACACAAAGCGCGCAATACGCCCTTCCACCATCATCGAACCGCGCGTCAGGTTCCCCATCAGGCTACCCACGGTAGAGAAGTTGGAGAGGGAAACCAGAGAGCCGTGGTCTTTGTATTGATACGCTTTCAGCGGCTTGCCATTCATCTGCGCCAGAATATTGTTCATCGCGCAGGAAGCCATCTGATGAGCAGCCTGAGCGCGCGGTGGAACAAAGCCACCTTCCGGACGTGCGCAGGAAGCACAGTCACCAATAGCATAAACATCCGGATCGCGTGTGGTTTGCAGAGTAGGCTCCACCACCAGTTGGTTGATGCGGTTAGTTTCCAGACCACCAATGTCTTTCATAAAGTCTGGTGCTTTGATACCTGCCGCCCACACCATCAGATCGGCTTCAATGTACTCGCCATCTTTAGTATGTAACCCGCCCTCATCAGCGCTGGTCACCATCGTCTGAGTCAATACACGCACGCCCAGCTTGGTCAGTTCATTATGCGCAGCACTGGAAATCCGCGGCGGCAATGCTGGCAGAATTCTTTCACCGGCCTCCACCAGAGTCACATTCAGCGCTTCGTTGGTCAGCCCCTTGTACCCATAGCTATGCAGTTGTTTTACCGCATTGTGCAACTCGGCGGAGAGTTCTACACCTGTTGCACCACCTCCCACAATGGCGATATTCACTTTGCCATTCGCGCCCAGATTCGCGGAGTATTTCAGGAACAGATTCAACATTTCCTGGTGGAAACGACGCGCCTGATGCGGGTTATCGAGGAAGATGCAATTATCTTTGACACCTGGCGTGTTGAAATCGTTGGACGTACTGCCAAGCGCCATCACCAACGTGTCGTAAGGCACTTTACGCTCAGGAACCAGTAGATCACCCTTCTCATCGCGCAGCTCAGCAATAGTGATGGTCTTCGCTTCACGATCGATATCTACAACCGAGCCAAGCTGAAACTGGAAGCCGTGGTTACGCGCATGTGCCAGATAGCTCAGCGCATCAACGCCTTCATCCAGGGATCCCGTCGCCACTTCGTGCAGTAAGGGTTTCCACAAATGGCTGTGGTTTCTGTCTACCAGCGTGATTTTTGCCTTTTTCTTACGCCCCAGTTTTTTCCCCAGCTGAGTCGCCATTTCCAGTCCGCCAGCACCACCGCCGACAATAACGATTCTTTTTAATGGTGTAGTCAACGTGACCCCCTTAAATTTATTAACCAATTGTTAATTAAAAGTTATTAACATAGCCTTTAATTAACAACAAGTTACGATAATGAAAATCTTCTTCGAGACTGAGAATAACACGAACGGTGCATTGGTCATACCAAAATTGATATGTATCAAGTTTTGATGCTGAAAAGATAGACAACCCTAGCTTTAACAACAAAAAAACCAGCCCGAAGGCTGGCTTTGTTCAACGTAAATCGGCAACTAACCTAACGTCTTGAACGCTTTGATTCGCTGCAAATGAGGAGAGATATTTTTGAATTTATGGGTTTGTTCTTCATCCCATACAATTTCATAGAAGTGGTGCAGCTCCTCAGAGGAACGTTGACTGTTCAGTGCTTCGTCATGGCGTGAAAGGATAACCAGGCACCGATCGCGATTCTTTTCACGGAAATTAGTCACGCATTTTGTAGCGATGTCCGCATACTCTTCGGGCCTGTCGATTTTCCCTTCCATATTCTCATACGGAAACAAGTTGGGATTAAACACGACTTGCCGAATATCACACAGAAAACCAATTCGTTCAGCCCAGTAACCACCCAACCCCACGCCGCAAATCAACGGGCGATCGTCCACATTAAGCTGCAACATTTTGTCCACTTCTTTCAGCAGATGCTGCATATCATGCTTAGGATGCCGTGTACTGTAGCTGATCAGTCTGACATCCGGGTCAATGAACTGCAGCTGTAACACTTTCTCGTGGTTTCCCGGACTGTTAGAGTCAAAACCGTGTAAATAGATAATCATCGCATCCTCACCAAACGTGCGTTAATGACCTGCTTTTTCTTCCTGCCAGCGCTCATGAAGCTGGTTGAGCTGGGCGCTAATCGTTTTCCAGCGTGCCGAATCCATCAGTTCCAGACGCGAAAATGAACCTTTATGATACAAACGTGTAACACGTTCCGCATTGATCGGCGACAGATTATCTAACACACTGACCGCTCCCTTACGATTATTGCAGACCAGGATCATATCGCAACCTGCATCAAGCGATGCCTGCCCACGCTCTGCGTAGCTCCCCATGATAGCTGCGCCTTCCATCGACAGATCGTCGGAGAAGATCACCCCATCAAAACCAAGCTCCTGACGCAGCACCGTTTTTAACCAGTGGGGGGAACCACTCGCCGGACGCGGATCGACTTCACTATAGATCACGTGTGCCGGCATAATGGCATCAAGTTTATTTTCCGTAATTAACGTCTTAAACACCGACATGTCTTTGGCGCGAATTTCCGCTTCCGGTCGCGGATCGGTTGGTGTCTCTTTGTGCGAATCCGCCGTCACCGCCCCATGCCCGGGGAAATGTTTACCGGTGGTTTTCATGCCCGCGGCATGCATGCCATCAATAAAGCGGGTTGCCATTGCCAGCGCCTTTATTGGATCGGCATGGTAAGAACGCTCGCCAATCGCCGCGCTAATATGGCCCACATCCAGGACGGGGGCAAAGCTGATGTCGATGTCCATCGCAATCATTTCGCTGGCCATGAGCCATCCGGCATCCTGAGCCAGCTTGCCTCCCTCTTCCAGTCCGTGCAGTGCAGCAAAAGATTGTGCCGCCGGCAGGCGGGTAAACCCTTCACGAAAACGCTGTACACGCCCCCCTTCCTGATCCACTGCCACCACCAGATGATTACGTGATGCCTCACGGATTTGGCGAACAAGTTCACGCAACTGTTCCGGGTCGTGGTAATTTCGGGTAAAGAGGATCAACCCACCCACCAGCGGATGCGCCAGAATCTCACGCTCTTCAGCGTCCAGCTCATACCCTTCGACATCCAACATTACTGGACCCACACTGCTCTCCTTATCCTTTCATTGTTAGCTGCCGCCAGGTTTCATCGGCCAGCCTGATAAATTGTCGATCGCTGGTTTGCTGCCAGCGATACTCGAACCACCCCGCCTTCAGCACCATCACCCACGGTTGCCACTGTCTGACCTGCCGCCAGAGGGCATCCGGATCAATGTGCGCATGCTGAGCATAGGCGTTCACCAGTTGCCGGTGCTGAGATTCATCAACGGTCCACACCGCAGCCAGCTCCAGCGCAATATCACCGTCTCCGGCATATTCCCAGTCAATCAACCGCAGCCCCGACGCTGTGCGCACTATGTTGTCGCCGTGGACATCCATATGTAACGGCCCGAGACGTATCGGGCGAGGTTCGCGTTGTTTTCTTAAACGCTTTAGCACGCGCAACCAACCAGGCGTCCGGCGCGCCGGATCACAACACTGCCAGTACTGTTCAAGTAATGGCAGCACTCTGATTTGCCAGCCCAGACGGGGTTGTTGGTGAAGATGATACAGTAAGCCTGCAAGTTCGTCGGCTTCCGGTAATCTGGATTCTACCTTACCGTGAAAATAGTCTACTGCCATCCACCCTTGTGTATAAAAACAGGGTTTGGGAGCAAGACTTTCGGGCAGTTTTTTCAGCGCATGATAGTGCCGTAAAAAATGGGACTCGGGCGCGTGAGGATCATGATGGCAGCGCAGCACTAAACGATGGGGATGATTTTCGATGATACAGCTCCCGCCGCTCAAGCCGCTTTGGCTGCCCGCGACGGGATGATACTGCGGGAAATAGCGCGACAAAACCTCGTCGCGCGTCAGTCTGTTATTGTTGCTGAACAGCACCTTTACCTGACCAGATTATCTCGCCAGTTTGTACCAGCATTAATTGCATTTGCAGTGCCGGCGTATTGACGTTGCCGGAAGCGCTGGAATACAGCACATACTGCGCTCCTACATTACGGGCAATACCAATGGCTTTACTGCGCGTACCCAGGCTGTCGTGTGGTGATAAACCTAATTGTTGCTTCGCCAGCGACAATTGTTGTGCCGAGACCAGGGTAAATTTGCCGTTATTCGCCAGCGCATTACGCAATGTTTCGGTTGCGTCACCAGAGTTGAGAGAACCATTGGTGCGATTATTCACGCTGTCGACCAGCAAGACACCTCCAGCTTTGACGCCATCAGCCTGCAGCATTTTCGCCACCATCGGTTGCATTGCGCCATTCCAGTCATAATGACGTTCCCGGGGCGTCGGCTGCGCCGTTTGATCCTCATGTTCAATCGGACCAGGCTGCTGCGGTATGGTTGGCACCGTTGGGACAACCGGTACCGGCTGTTGCGGTTGCTCGGGCTGCTCCGGCACCGGTTTGACTTCATCTACCGGCGCTGGCTCTCGTTGCGCCACACAACCAGAGAGAAATATCGCCAGCGCGGCAATCAATGCGTAGCGATTCATTTTGATCATCAAGATTCACCCCTTACAAATAAAGATAAAGTCTAACCTTGTGCGCCCCCAGAAAATTGGCGCTGCCGTACAGAGTCACCGACGAACGTGCCGGGATAGTGACGCTGCGTGGCGCTTCCAGAGGGTGCATCTCCAGCCCTCTGGCGTCATACCAGTAAAACCGATAATGAACGGTAACGGGTTCTTGTCTTTCGTTATAGAGTCGTGAGGATGCAGAGGGCTGAATATCAGACGTGGTTAACGCAGGCTGTTCTGCTGTTATACCTGCAGCCAGTATCGTTGATTCCATCACCAGCGACTGTTCATCACTCACCGGAATTTCAGGATGTGAACGACAGCCTGCCAGTAACAGCACCCCCAGTGACAGCACTAAGCATCCTCTGGTCATTATTAAAGACCTTTATGCGCAAGCATTGGACCAAGAGTACGCCCACCCAGTA
This sequence comes from Citrobacter sp. Marseille-Q3906, assembly GCF_916618775.1. NCBI lineage: Bacteria > Pseudomonadati > Pseudomonadota > Gammaproteobacteria > Enterobacterales > Enterobacteriaceae > Citrobacter > Citrobacter sp. Marseille-Q3906. The sequence goes on along the minus strand of NZ_CAKAKA010000002.1, from coordinate 995,397 downwards.
GATGCATATGAATGTGATACACCTCCTGACCCCCGTGGCGGTTGGTATTCATGATCAAACGATATCCATCTTCGGCAATGCCTTCCTGCTCAGCGATCTTCGCCGCGACCGTGATCATTCTCCCCAACGCCTGCTCATGTTCAGCCGTAACATCATTAACGGTTGGGATCAGGACATTTGGAATAATCAGGATATGCGTAGGCGCCTGAGGTGCAATATCGCGAAACGCTGTGACCAGTTCGTCCTGGTACACGATATCTGAGGGGATTTCACGACGAATAATTTTGCTGAATATAGTTTCTTCTGCCACGACGTTTTCCTTTTTCATTAAGAGCCCTTCGTTGTGCCATGCTACGCCGAGCTACTCTGCGAGTATAGAGTATGAGTGAGTTACTCACGCTCTTTCAACTTTAACCCTCGATTTTTTAAGCAAAAAGTTTTCCTTATGCTGCTCTTATAACCATTTCCCGTTGCTATTGCTCAGACATAGTACTGAAACAATATTTCATACTGGCAAAAATTCCACCTGCTCATCGGGTGGATTTTGCACTCATAGCCAAAATACGGGGGACTAAAGCTGACGTTAACGCTTACCCAGGCAGAGAAATGTAAACGCTAAAAAAACAAAAAGCCTGCTTAGTTTCCTAAGCAGGCTTCTTAAATATGGCTCCTCTGACTGGACTCGAACCAGTGACATACGGATTAACAGTCCGCCGTTCTACCGACTGAACTACAGAGGAATCGTTGTGGAGGCTTATCTTAGCGGCGAAAAATCTTTTGTCAAACCCCATTTCCTTCATTGAGTATCAATTGGTGCTTCTCTCGACAGTTTGTTGCATTTACAGACATTTTATATGGAAAAAACTTTGCAGCTTTTTTGATTCTCCCTCATCATTTGAAATGAGGTTTCAACTTTCTTCATTAAGGTCCACTTTGAACGTGTCCGCTGCCTTACGTCAGGTCGTTTCCCGTACGCCCTGGTATGCCAAACGCAAGAGTTACAAAGTACTCTTTTGGCGTGAAATCACTCCGTTAGCCATTCCCATTTTTCTGGAAAATACCTGCGTATTATTGATGGGAGTACTGAGTACTTTCCTTGTTAGCTGGTTGGGTAAGGAAGCAATGGCGGGTGTCGGACTCGCCGACAGTTTCAATATGGTTATCATGGCGTTTTTCGCCGCTATCGATCTTGGCACGACGGTGGTCGTTGCTTTTAGCCTTGGGAAACGCGATCGCCGACGGGCCAGAGCCGCCGCCAGACAGTCACTGGTAATCATGACGATTTTTGCCATCGTGCTGGCAGCGGTGATTCACTATTTTGGCGAGCAGATTATTAATGTTGTCGCCGGTGAAGCGACTCCCGAAGTAAAGGCACTGGCGCTGACCTATCTGGAATTAACGGTGCTCAGTTATCCGGCAGCAGCCATTGCATTGATCGGTAGCGGAGCACTGCGTGGGGCCGGGAATACCAAGATACCGCTGTTGATTAACGGCGGCATGAATATACTGAATATCATCATCAGTAGCATCCTGATCTACGGCATTTTTTCCTGGCAAGGGCTGGGATTTGTAGGCGCAGGTCTTGGGTTAACGATTTCCCGCTACATTGGTGCTATCGCCATTATCTGGGTGCTGATGATTGGTTTTAACCCAGCGCTGCGTATTTCACTGAAAAGTTATTTTAAGCCGTTAAATCTCGCCATTATCTGGGAGGTGATGGGGATAGGTATTCCTGCAAGTATCGAATCCGTTTTGTTTAACGGTGGCAAGCTATTAACTCAAATGTTTGTCTCGGGTATGGGTACCAGCGTTATTGCCGGTAACTTCATCGCATTTTCTATTGCGGCTCTGATTAACCTGCCGGGAAACGCATTAGGATCCGCATCCACCATCATTACCGGCAGACGCCTGGGTAATGGGCAGATTGCCCAGGCAGAAATTCAGTTGCGACACGTATTTTGGTTATCCACAATCGGTTTAACTGCCATCGCCTGGCTGACTGCACCGTTTGCCGGTGTCATGGCCTCGTTTTATACCCACGATCAGGACGTAAAAGAGGTCATAGTCATACTGATTTGGCTCAATGCGGCATTTATGCCGATATGGGCAGCATCCTGGGTCCTTCCCGCTGGTTTTAAGGGAGCGCGTGATGCACGTTTTGCTATGTGGGTTTCCATGCTGGGTATGTGGGGCTGCCGTGTTGTAGCAGGTTATACCCTAGGGATCGTATTAGGATGGGGAGTGGTCGGCGTCTGGATGGGGATGTTCTTCGACTGGGCGGTCCGCGCCGCGCTATTTTACTGGCGAATGGTCACCGGTCGATGGCTGTGGAAATATCCACGCCAGGAACGTGAAAAGTGTATAAAACAACCCGTTGCGTCTGAATAAACGGCGAAATGAAGAATATTTCAGCAAACGATCGCGTTTCTACATTCAGGCTTTGACAACGCTGACCGGCATCGCTAATATTCGCCCCGTTCACACGATTCCTCTGTAGTTCAGTCGGTAGAACGGCGGACTGTTAATCCGTATGTCACTGGTTCGAGTCCAGTCAGAGGAGCCATATTTAGAAAAGCCCGCTTAAGGAAACTTAAGCGGGCTTTTTGTTTTTCTGTTTTTCCTTTCGTCTTATTTTTCATCTTGCCCCGTTATAAGGGATAAAATCGTTTTCTCTTCCCGTCTGTCGCGGTAGTCTCATAACAGTCGTTAATATATCGACTGCAATGTGCGTAACCTTATTCCAATACTAATAATTAGAAATCAGTACAGACAGGATAACTATGGATTCCACCCTCATCTCCACGGGTCCCCAGGAGGACACATCTTCGCTTAGCCGCGCCCGACGCGCAGCACTCGGTAGCTTCGCTGGTGCCGTGGTCGACTGGTATGATTTTCTGCTTTATGGCATCACTGCCGCACTGGTCTTCAATCGCGAGTTTTTTCCACAGATAAGTCCCGCGATGGGTACGCTCGCCGCGTTCGCCACCTTTGGTGTCGGATTTCTGTTCCGCCCATTGGGTGGAATAATATTCGGGCACTTCGGCGATCGCCTTGGCCGTAAGCGCATGCTGATGCTCACCGTCTGGATGATGGGGATTGCCACTGCGTTGATTGGCATTATCCCCTCTTTTGACACCATCGGCTGGTGGGCCCCCATCTTACTGGTGACACTGCGCGCCGTTCAGGGATTCGCCGTCGGCGGTGAATGGGGCGGCGCGGCATTACTTTCCGTCGAAAGTGCCCCAAAAAATAAAAAAGCGTTCTACAGCAGCGGCGTTCAGGTGGGTTACGGTGTCGGCTTGCTGCTCTCTACAGGGTTAGTCTCGCTGATTAGCTCGCAAACGACTGATGAACAGTTCCTGAGCTGGGGCTGGCGTATTCCGTTCCTGTTCAGCATCGTATTAGTTCTGGGCGCATTGTGGATGCGTAACAGAATGGAAGAGTCCGCAGAGTTCGAACTGCAAAAACAAGAACCACCACAGGCGAAAAAACGACTGCCGGTCATCGAAGCGCTAACCCGCCACCCGGGGGCATTTTTAAAAATTATTGCCCTGCGCCTTTGTGAACTGCTGACGATGTATATAGTCACCGCTTTTGCACTCAACTACTCCACCCAAAATCTGGGACTACCACGCGAATTGTTTCTCAATATCGGGCTGCTGGTAGGTGGGCTAAGTTGTCTGACTATCCCCTGCTTTGCCTGGCTTGCCGACCGCTTTGGTCGTCGCCGGGTCTACATTACCGGGGCGCTGGTCGGCACACTCAGCGCATTCCCGTTCTTTATGGCCCTGGAAGCACAGTCAATCTTCTGGATCGTATTTTTCGCGATTATGCTGGCAAACATCGCCCACGACATGGTGGTCTGTGTCCAGCAACCCATGTTTACCGGCTTGTTTGGCGCAAGCTACCGCTACAGTGGCGCAGGAGTTGGCTATCAGGTCGCCAGCGTGGTTGGCGGCGGCTTTACCCCGTTTATTGCTGCAGCACTGGTCACGTTCTCCGGCGGAGACTGGCACAGTGTAGCCATTTACCTGATGGCGGGTTGTCTGATTTCTGCTGCCACAGCAATAATGATGAGAGATAAGCAGCACGGTTAAGTCTTTTCGCGAAGACCATCTGGTCTTCGCATTTTCTTCCTCAACGTCTGACTTTTGTTTCACATTCCTGTGACATACTATCGGGAGAGCAGCACATCTGTGGAACAAGGAGACAGACATGAACAATAAGGGCTCCAGCCTGACCCCGGCTCAGGCGCTGGATAAACTGGACGCATTGTATGAGCAATCAGTTAAGGCTCTGCGTAGCGCCATTGGCAAGTACATTGATACCGGGACACTTCCTGATGTAATCGCCCGAGATAAAGGTCTTTTTGTTTACCCTTCACTTTCTGTAACCTGGGATGGCAGCGCCACCAATCCACCAAAAACTCGCGCTTACGGACGTTTTACTCATGCTGGTTGCTATACCACGACCATTACCCGCCCGTCGCTCTTTCGCCCTTATCTTGAAGAACAGCTGACGCTGCTGTATCAAGATTATGATGCTCACATCTCCGTCGAGCCATCGCAGCACGAAATCCCCTATCCCTATGTGATTGACGGTTCTGAACTGACACTTGATCGATCTATGAGTGCCGGATTAACGCGTCATTTCCCTACCACCGAGCTGTCACAGATTGGCGATGAAACCGCAGACGGGACTTATCATCCGGCAGAATTCTCCCCACTGTCACATTTCGACGCCCGACGGGTAGATTTTTCACTGGCACGACTGCGTCACTACACGGGCACGCCGGTTGAACATTTCCAACCCTTTGTACTGTTCACCAATTACACCCGTTATGTTGATGAATTCGTACGCTGGGGATGCAGCCAGATCCTCGATCCTGACAGTCCATATATCGCGCTCTCCTGTGCGGGAGGGATTTGGATCACCGCTGAAACAGAAGCCCCGGAAGAGGCTATCTCCGACCTTGCCTGGAAAAAACACCAGATGCCTGCCTGGCATTTAATCACCGCCGACGGCCAGGGGATCACGCTGGTAAATATTGGCGTAGGCCCGTCTAACGCTAAAACCATTTGTGATCATCTGGCGGTCCTTCGCCCTGATGTCTGGTTGATGATTGGGCACTGTGGTGGTCTGCGCGAAAGCCAGGCAATTGGTGATTATGTTCTTGCCCACGCCTATCTGCGTGACGACCATGTGCTTGATGCCGTACTGCCTCCTGACATTCCTATTCCGAGCATAGCGGAAGTTCAGCGCGCACTGTATGACGCCACCAAAGAGGTCAGCGGTATGCCCGGTGAAGAGGTGAAGCAACGGTTGCGTACCGGCACTGTCGTTACGACCGACGATCGCAACTGGGAATTACGCTACTCCGCTTCTGCGCTGCGCTTTAACCTCAGCCGCGCCGTAGCTATCGATATGGAAAGCGCCACTATCGCTGCTCAGGGCTACAGATTCCGCGTCCCTTACGGCACTCTGCTTTGTGTTTCCGACAAACCGCTGCACGGTGAAATTAAGCTTCCTGGTCAGGCTAACCGATTTTATGAAGGTGCGATTTCTGAGCACCTGCAGATTGGCATCCGGGCTATCGACCGCCTTCGTGCTGAAGGTGACCGACTGCACTCCCGCAAATTACGTACGTTCAACGAACCGCCGTTCCGTTAAGGCCTGAAGGTAACTATGCACAACTCAACTCCCCTTTCCGCTCTGCGCAATCTACTGTTGGCCCTGGGGCTTGACGGTATGATTGTTCCACGCGCTGATGCGCACCAGAGCGAGGATTGCACGCCACACGACAATAAACTGGCCTGGCTCACAGGCTTTAGCGGCTCAGCAGGCCTGGCGTTAGTCCTTCGCGATCGCGCCTTAATGTTTGTCGATGGACGCTATCAGGTTCAGGTACGTAACGAAGTCTCCCTTGATGATTTTGAAATTCATCATCTGCACGATGAGCCGCTGGCGGACTATTTACAGGCACACGTCGCACCAGGCACTCGTATTGGCTTTGAACCCCTGTTGATGGTTAACAGCCAGTTTGAATCCCTGTCGGCCACCCATTGCGAACTGGTGGCTCTGGAAACCGATCCTTTCGACCAGGTATGGCTCGATCGTCCTGCGGCACCGTGCGGCATCATCCGGGAAATGCCTGTTGAAATCAGCGGTGAAAGCAGTACACAAAAACGTGCGCGGATCGTAGACCAACTTGCCCTGCATCAGGCTGATACTCTGGCTATTACCCTTCCTGATAATATTGCCTGGCTGCTCAATGTGCGTGGTTCAGATCTTGATATGGTCCCCGTCCCTTTTTCATTTGCCCTGCTGCACCGCACCGGCGAACTGGAGTGGTTTGTTGATACCAACAAAACAAAGCAGTTACCCGAAGCCCTGCTGAGCACGTTGACCCTTGCACCACAAGAGGGTTTTCTCTCTCGCTGCCAGCAACTGGCACAGGGAAAACGTTTTCTGGTTGATAAGGACTATGCCCCGGTTGCTTTGCGTTTTGCGATTGAACAGAACGGAGGTGAAGTTCTTTGGGCCCCGGATCCAATCACATTGATTAAAGCTCATAAGAATGACACTGAACTGGCAGGCTATCGTGAATGCCATGAACAGGATGGTGCTGCATGGGTTAACTTCCTCGCCTGGCTGGCGCATGAGGTACCACTACGTGAGGCGGCCGGTAATCCGGTAACCGAGCTGGAAGCACAAGCCAAACAGTTGGCGTTTCGCCAGCAACAACCCGGGTTTATTGAGCAAAGTTTTGGCACTATTTCAGCTTCAGCCAGTAATGCGGCGATGTGTCATTATCATTCCAGTGAAAAGACAGATACGCCGATTACCTCACAGGCCATGTATCTGAATGACTCCGGTGGTCAGTATCAAAACGGTACCACAGATACGACGCGTACCCTCGCCTTTGGCCCACAGGATCCGCAGCGCCGACTGCACTATACGGCAGTACTGAAAGGCTTTATATCGCTGATCACGCTACAATTCCCCAGCGGCACTCAGGGTCATCAACTGGATGCGTTTAGTCGTCGGGCTCTTTGGGAGCTGGGGCTGGATTACGATCATGGCACCGGACATGGCGTGGGCCACCAACTACTGATTCATGAGCAGCCCCACCGTATTGCCAAAAAAGTAAATCCCTGGCCTCTGGTCGCAGGCAATATTATTACTATCGAGCCGGGATATTATCTGGCAGGTCAATATGGGATCCGCATCGAGAATCAGGTAGAGATTATCGAGAGTCGTCCAGGCTTTTGCCGGTTCGCCTCACTGACGCAGGTCCCTATCGATTTGAACCTGGTTGAGTTACATCTGTTGAGCGAAACAGAAAAGCAGTGGATTGATGACTACCACCAGCAGGTAAGAGAAACACTGTCGCCACGCGTGGACAGTGACGCACGTCCATGGCTATTTGCAGCCACAGCACCGATTCGTGTTCAGGCCAATTAACGTAAAAAAGGCAGCCCTCAGGCTGCCTTAGTTCTCCCCAACGTCTTACTGCTTAGCTGTTACGGATGTATTCATCCATTTCAGTTTTCAGGTTATCGGACTTAGTCCCGAAGATAGCCTGAACACCGGAACCAGCAACCACGACGCCCGCAGCACCCAGTTTCTTCAGGCCAGCCTGATCAACTTTGGCAACGTCAGCAACGCTGACACGCAGACGAGTGATGCACGCATCCAGGTTAGTGATGTTTTCTTTACCACCAAACGCAGCAACCAGAGCCGGAGCCATTTCACCTGTCGCGCCAGCTTTGCTGTCTTCGGTGGCGTCTTCACGACCCGGAGTTTTCAGGTCCAGCGCTTTGATCAGTACACGGAAAATGGTGTAGTAGACGATTGCATAGCCGAGGCCGACAATCGGGAACAGCCACAGTTTGCTGCTGTTACCAGACAGTACGATAAAGTCGATCAGACCGTGGGAGAACGATGTACCGTCACGCATACCCAGCAGGATACAGATTGGGAATGCCAGACCTGCCAGAATCGCGTGGATGATGTACAGGATCGGCGCCACGAACATGAAGGAGAACTCGATCGGCTCGGTAATACCGGTCAGGAACGAGGTCAGCGCCGCGGAGATCATGATACCGCCCACTTTCGCGCGGTTTTCCGGTTTTGCAGAGTGCCAGATTGCAATAGCAGCAGCCGGCAGACCGTACATTTTAAACAGGAAGCCACCGGACAGTTTGCCCGCAGTCGGGTCACCTGCCATATAACGAGGAATATCACCGTGGAACACCTGGCCTGCAGCATTGGTGTACTCACCGATCTGCATCTGGAAAGGAACGTTCCAGATATGGTGCAGACCAAACGGTACCAGGCAGCGTTCAACGAAGCCGTAGATACCGAATGCCACTACCGGGTTCTGATACGCAGCCCACTGGGAGAACGTCTGAATAGCAGTACCGATTGGCGGCCAAATGAAGGACAGAACCACACCCGTGAAGATGGCAGCCAGACCAGAAATGATAGGAACAAAGCGCTTACCGGCAAAGAAGCCCAGATACTCAGGCAGTTTGATACGGTAGAAGCGGTTGAACATATACGCTGCGATCGCACCGGAGATAATCCCCCCGAGAACACCGGTATCAGCCAGGTGTTTAGCGGTGATTTCTTCTGCAGGTAAATGCAGAACCAGCGGCGCAACCACAGCCATGGTCTTAACCATGATGCCATAGGCGACGACTGAAGCCAGGGCGGATACACCGTCATTGTTGGTGAAGCCTAACGCAACACCGATGGCGAAAATCAGCGGCATGTTTGCAAAAACAGATCCGCCTGCTTCTGCCATTACATGCGATACAACGGCTGGCAGCCAGCTGAAGTTAGCGGAACCGACACCCAGCAGGATACCTGCAATAGGGAGTACGGATACCGGCAGCATCAGCGATTTACCGACCTTTTGCAGGTTAGCAAATGCATTCTTAAACATAATTAGGAGTGCTCCTGAGTATTTGTGCTTTTCTACGTTCTCACGCATTGGCGAGGGGGGAGAACCTCGCCGTGGACAGGGCATCTAAGTACCCTTTATTTATTACACAGAGTAAAATAATTCAGTTCGTTTTTGTTTGACGGCTATCACAATTCAGTTGTGGGTGGCCGCAAAATTCGCACATTCCGATAAAATGAGTATCTGAATGTTTCCAACTGGTTACTCACCGCCCATTCTGGGGCGGTGAACTTTACTCGCTTTACTTATTAATTACGAGCTTTAAAAAAACTCAGTTAACAGGCAGATTGCAGGCGAGATGCGTCGATGTGAAACAGGCGGGCAAAGTTATCGGTGGTGATCTGCGCCAGTTCTTCAACGGCAACACCTTTCAAGACAGCCATGTACTCTGCAACATCACGAACCATTGCCGGTTGGTTCTCTTTTCCACGATGCGGCACAGGCGCAAGGTAGGGAGAATCGGTCTCAACTAACAAACGGTCCAGAGGTACATAGCGTGCAGCATCGCGTAGTTGTTCGGCGTTACGGAACGTGACGATGCCAGAGAAGGAAATATAGAATCCGAGATCCAGCAATTTGCCCGCAGTTTCCCTGTCCTCTGTAAAACAGTGTAGTACGCCGCCACAATCCGTCACTTTTTCTTCGCGCAGAATCGACAGCGTATCCGCTCGCGCATCGCGGGTATGAACAATCACCGGTTTCTGTAACTCGCGACCAATCTGGATGTGGTGAATGAATGATTCCTGCTGGCGAACCTTCGTTTCTGGCGTATAAAAATAGTCCAGCCCGGTTTCGCCCATCGCCACCACGCCCTCCTCGGCGGCAAAACGACGCAGCTCTTCAACATCATATGGCTCATCCTGATTTAACGGATGCACGCCACAGGAGAAAACCACATTGTCACGCACACCAACCAGTTCACGCATGCTGCGGTATCCTGGTAACGTGGTCGCAACGGCAAGACAGAACTTCACATCACGCGCGGCCGCTTTCGCCAGCACGTCATCCACGTTCTTATGCAAAGATTGATAATCCAGGCCATCAAGATGGCAGTGTGAGTCGACTAAAAACATAATGTCTCTCTCAAATATGGGGAACAGGCAGCACAGTGCCTGGTTGCAGATAATGCTCTATGCGGAGGATAAGATCGGTTAATACCAGCTCACGGTTTACGCCCGTCACATTTAGCAACTGCTGACGGCAATGACAAACATCACCAAGTATTGCCTGTATCTGTGCGGCAGTGAAGCGTTCAGCGATTGATGATATCAATGCCAGAGCATCGGGATTAGTCAGATGGGAAACACCATATGGACGTTTAAGAGCATCCGTAAGCAGCGTCGCCAGCCAGTGTAAGCGGACAGCAGCCTGCTCATGATTTAGCACGGCCATCAGCATATACCAGTCGCCAGAGTGCAATGTATTGGCCAGTGCCGCACAGAAATCAGTACGGTGCGTCCAGCTTTCTGCCTGTAACAGCGCTAATGCCGCACCAGGCGAGCCTGCGCTCAAGCGTAATGCGCTAAGAAGTGCATCCTGTGAGGCCGTCACCTCACGGGCAAGCCAGGAAATTGCGTACGATTCTGCCGGGGGAGCAAGGTGATGCAAGCGACAACGGCTACGTAATGTAGCCAATAAACGTGCAGGTTCCGTACTGGCGAGGAAAAACCAGGTCTGTGCCGGTGGCTCTTCCAGAGTCTTCAACAGAGCGTTGGCAGCGGCATCGGTCAACTGGGCTGCATCAGGGATCCACACCACCTTCGCACCACTCAAACGAGAATGCTCATACAGTTTCTCACTGACTTCGCGAACCGCATCAACGCCCAGTGTACTTTTGCCTTTTTCCGGGAGCAGCGAATAGTAGTCAGGATGTGTTCCCGCCTGCATCAACTGGCATCCGCGACAGTGTCCACAGCTTTTATGACCTTCAGGTTGCTGGCACATCAGATAGCGGCTGAGGGCGTAAATCAGCGCGTCATCCCCCATGCCTGGTAACGCCTGAATCAGTAACGCATGGTGACCACGACCCGCCTGATAACTGGCTACCAGTTTTTCAAAATCCGGTCGTAACCATGGATACCATTTCATGCGCCCTGCTCCTGCACCCAGTGGGTGATGGTATTACGGATATCACTCATCACAGCCTCAAGGGGTTGCGTCGCATCAATAGTCCGAATACTGGAATCTTTAGCGGCCAGTTCAAGGTAGCGGGCACGCGTGCGATTGAAGAAATCAAACGATTCCTGTTCAATGCGATCCAGTTCGCCACGAGCGCGGGCACGTTTTAAACCTACCTCGGGTGTCACATCCAGATAAATTGTCAGGTCAGGGCGAAAATCCCCCAGTACCGCATCACGCAACGTTGCCAGCATAGTCTGGTCAATTCCGCGTCCGCCGCCCTGATAAGCTTGGGTCGACAGATCATGACGATCGCCAATCACCCAACTGCCTTTTGCCAGCGCAGGTTTAATAACGGTTTCCACCAGTTGTACGCGTGCGGCGTAAAACATCAGGACTTCCGCTTTATCGGTAATAATCTCATCACCGACCGATTTGATGTCCAGCACCAGACTTCTTAATTTCTCTGCGAGCTGGGTGCCGCCAGGCTCGCGGGTAAAAACCATGTCGCGAATACCGAGTTGCTCAAGTGTCTCCACTACCACATCGCGCGCAGTGGTTTTTCCGGCGCCTTCCAGGCCCTCAATGACGATGTAATTACTGCCCATTTTTTTCCTTAAGCACTTTCAGATAATCCTGTACCGACCGGTTGTGGCTGGCGAGATTAGTGTTAAACGTGTGACCACCTTTTCCATCAGCCACAAAATAGAGATACGGCGTTTTTGCCGGATGTGCAGCAGCCTGCAACGAGGCTTCTCCAGGCATGGCAATCGGACCCGGTGGCAGCCCCGTAATGGTATAGGTGTTATAGGCGGTCGGGGTTTCTAAATCCACACGCGACAATTTGCCATTATAACGTGTCCCCATCCCGTAAATCACGGTTGGATCGGTCTGCAGACGCATGCCAATACGTAACCGGTTTATAAATACCGAGGCTACCTGGTCGCGCTCACTGGCAACCGCCGTTTCTTTTTCAATGATAGAGGCCATCGTCACCAGTTGATTTTTATCTTTGTAAGGCAGACCTTCAGCACGACCTTCCCAGACGGTATCCACAGCCTTAACCATTTTTTGATACGCGCGTTTCAACAGCGCGACATCTGTGGTATTGGCGGTATACATCCAGGTATCAGGCCAGAACCAACCTTCCACCCACTCAGGGTTTTCCAGTTTCAACGCCTTAGCAACGGTCTCGTAGTTATCATCGCTGAGCGTATGTTTGATAAATGGCGCATCACGCAGTTGTTTGAGGTAATCGCTCAGGCGCATCCCCTCTACCAGACGTAGCGGGAACTGCGCTTCTTTACCGCTTTCCAGCAGTTTCAGCATATCCCGCACGGTCATGTCAGGTGTAAAGCGATAGGTTCCCGCTTTAAAATGCGAAAGATCCGGCTCAATACGCAACAACCACTGAAACACGCGCGGGCGATTGATAACCTTATCTGCATACAACTGTTCGCCTAACGCCAGTCGACCAGTGCCGGCTTTAAGCGTAAAAATCGTTTCTTCTTTGATCAATAATTTACTATCCGCCAGATGGCGAACTTTCCACATTCCCACTCCCGCGGCAATGCCCAGCACAACCAGCAATAAAACGACAACGAGTAACAATTTTTTCATGACTAATTTGGGTGCTCACAAAGTGGGGCTAAAAAATCGAATAATAAACGTGAAGACAACTGTATGTCGCCACATGCACGCACGGGAATAACAGGCATTAACGCATTGCAAATGATCATCTCATCAGCCTGCATAACCTCCTCCTTCCGGGCACTTACTTCGACAATCTTGAAAGGAGATTGTGCCAGCACTCGCATACAGAATTGTCGCATAATGCCATCTACACCTGCCTGATCCAGGCGGGGAGTGTAAACCACATTATCTTTACGCCAGAATAAATTAGCCGCACAGCATTCCGTAACCCATCCCTCGCTGTCAAGGACCAGAGCCTCATCGGCGTTTGTCTGCTCAAGATGAGACCTAATCAGCACCTGTTCCAGACGGTTTAGGTGCTTCAGTCCGGCAAGCATTGGATTGCGCCCCAGACGGACGGGGCTTAACGCGAGGGTGATTCCTTGCTCTCGCCAGCAATCATAATGTGCAGGCCAGGCAGAAACAGAGAGGATACGGCTGGCACTATGGCAGTTGGCGCCACTGTAGCCCCGACCTCCGCTGCCACGACTGATGATCACCTTCAGTACACCACGGGCATGGGCCACTGCTAACATTTCCATTTCCCGTTGCAGTTCGGGCCATTTCTCGAAGGAGATCAGCAATTTTTGGCAGGTGTCTTGTAAACGCTGGAGATGCGCCGCAAGGAGGCTAACTTTACCGTCGATAATTCGCGCCGTGGTGAAACAGCCATCACCAAACTGCGTCGCCCGATCGCTCGCAGCCAGCATATCCTGCTGACAGCCATTAATTAAGAACATGGTGGCTCCTTATTCGTGGTCCGCTAGTTTGGCAGGATGAGTAACCCAGGACAAGGGCAGAAAATCGAATAAAAAAAGGTCCGACAAGCGGACCTTTTTTTCATCTGGCAAGGACGCTAACGCATCACCTGCAGGCACTTAGATCTTTTTAAAGATCAAGGAACCGTTGGTACCACCGAAACCAAAGGAGTTACACAGCGCATATTCCATACCGCTAACCTGACGCGCTTCGTGCGGCACGAAGTCCAGGTCACAACCTTCATCCGGGTTATCCAGGTTGATGGTTGGTGGAACAACCTGATCGCGCAGCGCCAGAATAGAGAAAATTGACTCTACAGCACCCGCCGCACCTAACAGGTGTCCGGTCATGGATTTGGTCGAACTGACCATTACGCTACGTGCAGCATCGCCAAAGACAGATTTTACTGCCTGGGTTTCAGCTTTATCGCCTGCCGGTGTGGATGTGCCATGTGCGTTAACATAGGCAATCTGACCAGGTTCAATAGCCGCATCACGCAATGCGTTAACCATCGCCAGTGCAGCACCTGCACCGTTTTCCGGTGGTGACGTCATATGGTAAGCATCGCTGCTCATCCCAAAGCCGACCACTTCAGCATAAATTTTTGCGCCGCGCGCTTTTGCATGCTCGTACTCTTCGAGTACAACCATGCCCGCACCGTCACCCAGCACAAATCCGTCACGCTCTTTGTCCCACGGACGGCTCGCCGCTTGCGGGTTATCATTACGCGTAGACAGCGCACGTGCTGCGCCAAAACCACCGACACCCAGCGGCGTACTGGCTTTTTCTGCACCACCCGCGACCATCGCGTCTGCGTCGCCGTATGCAATGATACGTGCAGCATGACCGATGTTATGCACGCCTGAAGTACAGGCGGTCGCGATAGAGATGCTTGGTCCTTGCAGACCATACATGATGGTCAGATGACCAGCCACCATGTTAACAATCGTCGACGGAACGAAGAACGGGCTAATCTTACGCGGTCCACCGTTTACCAGTGAGGTATGGTTTTCTTCGATAAGACCGAGACCGCCAATACCGGAGCCGATAGCGGCGCCAATACGGTGAGCGTTCTCTTCCGTAATCTCGAGGCCAGAATCCTGCATGGCCTGAACGCCAGCGACAATTCCATATTGAATGAAGGCATCCATCTTGCGCTGTTCTTTACGCGAGATAATGTCATCACAGTTAAAATCCTTTACTAAGCCAGCAAATTTCGTTGCATAGGCGCTAGTATCGAAATGGTCGATCAGGCTGATGCCACTCTGACCGGCAAGGAGAGCTTTCCAGGTAGACTCTACGGTATTGCCGACAGGAGACAACATGCCCAGTCCGGTCACAACTACACGACGCTTAGACACGGTTGTCCTCCAGGGAGGGAAAAATGATTCAAGTGGGATAAAAAGATAAAACTCAGGCGGTCGAATGACCGCCTGGAGATGTTCACTTACGCCTGGTGGCCGTTGATGTAATCAATGGCAGCCTGAACGGTAGTGATTTTCTCAGCTTCTTCGTCCGGAATCTCAGTATCAAACTCTTCTTCCAGGGCCATTACCAGCTCAACGGTGTCAAGAGAATCCGCGCCCAGGTCTTCAACGAAGGAAGCATTGTTGGTAACTTCTTCCTGCTTAACGCCCAGCTGTTCGCCGATAATTTTCTTAACGCGTTCTTCGATAGTGCTCATACTCTTAAATTTCCTATCAAAACTCGCTTTCGCGATGGTTTTCGTAGTGTATAAAATGTTGAAAAATTTGCAACTAAATCCCGGCAGTTCTTACCACGATTTTACGTTATTTTGAGGCTAATCCCTAGAATAACGCAAATCTTTTTCATCGTGGTTAAACCATGTACATCCCGCCGTTGACGTGCAAAGTCTCACCAGTGATGTAACTTGCTTCGTCAGAAGCTAAAAATGCAACCGCACTGGCAATTTCCTGAGCGCCACCAAGGCGACCCGCAGGAACCTGTGCCAGAATACCCGCACGCTGATCATCAGACAGCGCACGCGTCATGTCCGTTTCAATAAAGCCCGGAGCAACAACGTTTACAGTAATACCACGGGACGCAACTTCACGCGCCAATGATTTACTGAAGCCGATCAGACCCGCTTTCGCCGCAGCGTAGTTAGCCTGACCCGCATTTCCCATGGTACCAACCACAGAACCGATAGTGATAATACGACCATGACGCTTTTTCATCATAGCGCGCATTACCGCTTTTGACAGACGGAAAACAGATGACAGGTTGGTTTCGATGATATCGTTCCACTCGTCATCTTTCATGCGCATTAACAGGTTATCACGAGTAATCCCGGCATTATTGACCAGAATATCGACTTCACCAAATTCTGCGCGGATATTTCCCAGAACAGATTCGATAGATGCAGGATCGGTCACATTCAACATCAGACCCTTACCGTTTGCACCTAAGTAATCGCTAATGGCCTGCGCACCACTTTCGCTGGTTGCAGTACCGATAACTTTCGCGCCACGGGCAACAAGTGTTTCAGCAATTGCGCGGCCAATGCCACGGCTTGCACCGGTTACCAGCGCGATTTTTCCTTCAAAACTCATGATATTCCTCTTTTATTGCGAAAGTGCCGCAGACAGCGCCGCCGGCTCATTCAGTGCCGAAGCCGTCAGGGTGTCAACAATACGTTTCGTCAGGCCGGTGAGGACTTTACCCGGGCCAACTTCATACAGGTGTTCTACGCCCTGGGATGCCATAAACTCAACAGTTTTGGTCCACTGAACTGGGCTATATAACTGACGAACAAGCGCGTCGCGGATGGCATCTGCTGTTGTTTCGCATTTCACGTCAACGTTGTTAACAACCGGTACAGTCGGTGTGTTGAAAGTGATTTTCTGCAGCTCAACGGCCAGTTTATCAGCCGCAGGCTTCATTAGCGCACAGTGAGATGGCACGCTAACCGGCAACGGCAGTGCACGCTTAGCGCCAGCAGCTTTACAGGCGGCACCTGCACGTTCAACAGCTTCTTTATGCCCGGCAATAACCACCTGACCCGGTGAGTTAAAGTTTACCGGAGAAACGACCTGACCGTCGGCTGACTCTTCACACGCTTTCGCAATGGATGCGTCATCCAGACCGATGATAGCAGACATGCCGCCAGTGCCTTCCGGTACAGCTTCCTGCATGAATTTACCACGCAGTTCAACCAGACGTACGGCA
Source organism: Citrobacter sp. Marseille-Q3906 (assembly GCF_916618775.1). NCBI lineage: Bacteria > Pseudomonadati > Pseudomonadota > Gammaproteobacteria > Enterobacterales > Enterobacteriaceae > Citrobacter > Citrobacter sp. Marseille-Q3906. The sequence continues at coordinate 978,671 of NZ_CAKAKA010000002.1, read as the reverse complement.
TCAGCAAAATTGATGACACCCGCACACACCAGTGCAGAGTATTCACCCAGGCTATGCCCTGCCATCAGTGCAGGCGTTTTACCGCCCTGCTGCTGCCAAACGCGATACAGCGCGACAGAGGCGGTTAACAGTGCCGGCTGTGTCTGCCAGGTTTTATTCAGTTCTTCCGCCGGCCCCTGTTGAGTCAATGCCCATAAATCATAGCCCAGCGCTGCTGAAGCTTCAGCGAAAGTTTCTTCTACGCATGGGTAAGCTGCTGCCATTTCAGACAACATCCCAACGGTTTGAGAACCCTGTCCCGGGAACACAAATGCAAATTGCGTCATGATTAAATCCTTATACTAGAAACGAACCAGCGCGGAACCCCAGGTGAATCCACCACCAAAGGCCTCAAGCAATATCAGTTGCCCTGCTTTAATGCGCCCGTCACGGACAGCTTCGTCCAGTGCGCACGGTACGGAAGCAGCGGACGTATTGCCATGTCTGTCCAGCGTTACCACGACATTATCCATCGACATACCCAGCTTTTTCGCTGTTGCGCTGATAATGCGGAGGTTTGCCTGATGTGGTACCAGCCAGTCCAGCGCAGAACGGTCAAGATTATTTGCTTCCAGCGTTTCATCAACGATGTGAGCAAGCTCGGTAACTGCGACTTTAAATACTTCATTACCCGCCATCGTCAGATGAATCGAGTTTTCCGGGTTCACGCGATCGGCATTAGGCAGCGTCAGCAGTTCTCCGTAACGCCCATCAGCATGCAGATGTGTAGAGAGGATGCCTGGCTCTTCTGACGCGCTCAGTACCACTGCGCCCGCACCATCACCAAAAATGATGATCGTCCCACGATCGGTTGGATCGCAAGTACGCGCCAGCACATCAGAACCGACTACCAGAGCGTGTTTCACCGCGCCTGACTTAACATATTGATCGGCAACGCTCAGCGCGTAGGTAAAGCCAGCGCAAGCCGCAGCGACATCAAACGCCGGGCAGCCTTTAATTCCCAGCATACTTTGAATCTGGCACGCTGCACTTGGAAATGCGTGCGTTGATGACGTGGTAGCTACCACGATCAAACCAATTTGTTCTTTATCGATGCCGGCCATTTCAATAGCGCGGTTTGCGGCGGCAAAGCCCATCGTCGCAACTGTTTCGTTTGGCCCTGCAATATGGCGTTCACGGATACCTGTACGAGTGACGATCCACTCATCAGATGTCTCGACCATTTTTTCCAAATCGGCGTTAGTACGCACTTGTTCAGGCAGATAGCTGCCGGTACCAATAATCTTCGTATACATGTACGCTCAGTCACTTTTTGGTTATATACCGCCACGAGCAAATCACTGGTACGTTGACTTCATTCACGACCACACTGTTATCTGTGCACCCGCGAATTTGTGCTTTCGTCACCGTCCAGCAGTTCGAATCCAGCTGGGTATACCGATTCCAGGCGAGCGGCAATTCGCTGAGGAACTTGTCGCTGCACCGCCTGCACTGCCTGTTCTATCGCGACTTCAAATGCTCGCTGATTGGCCGCACCATGACTTTTAATCACCGTGCCGCGTAATCCTAACAGACAGGCGCCATTATACTGGTCGGGGTTGAGGTGACTGAATCGCCTCGTCAGGCTTTTTTGTAACCAACGTTTTAATAACAGCAGCCACCACGACCGTTTTTTGCCCTCACCCTGAGACTTCAGCAGTGAAAGGAACATTCTTACAACACCTTCCATCGTCTTTAATGTGACATTACCTGTAAAGCCGTCACAAACCAGCACATCAGTTTTGCCGGTCAGCAACTCATTGGCTTCAAGATAGCCGATATAGTTGATAGAAGGGATTGTTTTTAGCACAGCAGAAGCGTCCCGAATGCTATCGAGACCCTTGGTTTCTTCTTCGCCAATGTTGAGCAATGCGACCCGAGGATTGGCAATCCCAACCACCTCTTCTGCCAGCACGGAACCCATGACGGCAAATTGCACCAACATATTACTGTCGCAATCCACGTTGGCACCTAAATCCAGTACCACCGTTTTGCCCTTTTGTTGATGAGGTAATACCGTCACCAGCGCAGGACGCTCAATCCCCTCAAGGGGTTTGAGTAATAACTTCGCAAGTCCCATAAGTGCGCCCGTATTACCGGCGCTCACACAGGCTTGTGCTCGACCTTCTTTCACGAGCTCCAGGGCAACACGCATTGAGCTTCCACGACTGGCGCGGATAGCCTGCGAGGGCCGGGCATCACTGGCAATAACTGACTGAGCAGGAATCATCTGCAGACGTGAACGTTGTTCGAAGTCAGCTTTGGCAAGTAATGGCGTGATTGTATCGGGATCCCCGACTAAAAGAAGTGTGAGTTGCGAATTAGAATTCAGTGCCTGCAGTGCTGCAGGCACTGTCACGGTAGGGCCAAAATCTCCCCCCATGACATCTAACGCCAGGGTTAGACGTGTCAAGGTATCGTCGCTGCCCGGTTAGGTGTTTCCCCAGTTACCCGGGGAAAGCCTCACTAAGCTTCATCACGCTTGTACTCTTCATCTTTCTCACCGAAGTGCGAAGTCCGTCGAGCAATAGCGTGATTACTTAGCGATTACCTTACGGCCACGGTAGAAACCGTCGGCAGTGATGTGGTGACGCAGGTGTTGTTCACCAGAAGTTTTGTCTACAGACAGGCTGGTGACTGCGGTCAGAGCGTCATGAGAACGACGCATGCCACGTTTGGAACGGGTTGGTTTATTCTGTTGTACGGCCATGGACCTTACTCCTCAATTACTTACGCTTTAAGCTGGCTAATACGGCAAATGGGTTTGGTTTTTGCGCTTCATCAGGCAATTCGCCAAAGACCATGTCCGCCTCGGACACTTCACAGTGTTCAGAATCATGCACCGGAACTACCGGCAAGGAGAGGATAATCTCATCTTCAACCATTGCAAGCAGATCGATTTCACCGAATTCGTTAACCTCAATCGGCTCATACGCTTCCGGGAGTGCTTCAGCCTGCTCGTCTGAACGGACAGGACTAAAACAATATGTTGTGTGAACATGAAGTGGGAACGGTTTCCCGCAACGCTGACATTCGAGCGTAACCGATACCTTTGCATCGCCGGTTATAACCGCAAGGCGTTGGTTGTCGATCGCGAACGACATGGAGCATTCCACATCACTGTCCACACTGACTACAGAATCGGCGACGCGCTCAACCAGATCAGAAGTATAGATACCTTCATAATCGAGGCGTTTTTGAGCCGTACGAACCGGATCAAGAGTCAGGGGTAATTTTACCTTTTGCATAGGGCGCGCATATTAACTTTGTAACGTCATATAGTCAAAGAAAAAGGCAGCCTGAGGTTGCCTTTTGCCAATAATTCGCACACATTGCGGGTCATCGACTTAAAATCGATCAAGACAAGCCATCGCAGCCAGCTTGAAGGACGAAGTCCATAGTTTAAAATGGCTCTCATCATTACGCTATATGCGGGGGAAAAAATATGCCTCAACTGATTCTTGCGTCTACCTCTCCCTGGCGTCGCGCATTGCTCGAAAAACTGGCTATCCCATTCGAATGTGCAGCACCTGAGGTTGATGAAACACCGTTACCCGGCGAAACACCTCGACACCTGGTATTACGCCTGGCACAGGAGAAAGCGCAATCCCTTGCCCACCGTTTTTCTTCGCACCTGATTATTGGTTCAGATCAGATTTGTGTGCTTGATGGAGAAATAACCGGAAAGCCGTTAACAGAAGAAAAAGCGAGACTACAATTAGCTAAAGCCAGTGGCAATATTGTCACTTTTTATACCGGGCTGGCACTTTATAATTCCGCGAACGGACATTTACAAACCGAAGTCGAACCGTTTGATGTCCACTTTCGTCATTTAAGCGAAACAGAAATAGAAGATTATGTGCGCAAAGAGCGTCCGCTACATTGTGCCGGAAGTTTTAAAAGTGAAGGGCTAGGTATTGCTCTCTTCGAGCGTCTGGAAGGTCGCGACCCTAACACGCTGATTGGTCTGCCTCTGATAGCGCTGTGCCAGATGTTGCGCCGGGAAGAAATGAACCCACTGAAGGCCTAGTTGACGGGCCGGATGACGCTAAAGCGTCTTATCAGGCCCACAACGAAACACTCCCCACAGGCCTGATAAGCAAAGCTCTATCAGGCTTTATTACGTAACACCTCAAGGCAGCGTTTCAGCTGTTTATCCATCGGCGCTTCAATTCTCATAACTTCACCAGAGCCTGGATGGGTAAATTTCAATGCTGCAGCGTGCAGAAAGAGTCGGGACAACCCCGTACCAGCCAATTGTTTATCGAACTCACGGTCGCCATAGCGATCGTCAAACGCAATCGGATGCCCTGCATGCTGTGTATGTACACGAATCTGGTGCGTACGCCCGGTCACAGGGCTACAGCGTACAAGAGTGGCAAACGCATAGCGCTCCTCTACTTTAAAGCGCGTTTCCGATGGCTTGCCTTCCTGATTAACTCGCACAATACGCTCACCGCTTTGTAAAATATTCTTTAACAACGGTGCCTGCACGGCTTTGACATGCGACTGCCACTGACCTCTTACCAGCGCCAGGTAGTCTTTTTGCATCCCTTTTTCCCGCAGTTGCTCATGCAGCGAACGCAACGCTGAACGCTTTTTGGCAACTAACAGCACGCCTGAGGTATCACGGTCGAGGCGATGCACCAGCTCGAGGAAACGCGCTTCGGGACGTAGCGCACGTAAGCCTTCAATCACGCCAAAGCTTAACCCACTGCCGCCATGCACAGCAGTGCCTGAGGGCTTGTTGAGCACCAGAATATGGTCATCTTCATATAAAATGACATCAGTAAGCGCCGCAACTTTTTGCAGATGCGGTGAAATAGCTTCTTCTTCACGCTCAGCCACGCGCACAGGTGGTATACGCACAATATCCCCGTCTTCGAGCTTATATTCGGGTTTGATGCGTTTTTTGTTCACCCGCACTTCGCCTTTACGCAAAATACGATAAATCATACTTTTCGGCACACCTTTGAGCTGGGTGCGTAAAAAGTTGTCGATGCGTTGCCCTGCTTCATCGGCAGTAATGGCAACTATTTTTACGGCTGGAGTCTCTGTTTTCATGGGGGCCGATTTTAAATAGCCATCAAGATTCGCGCCACACATTTTTCTATGCTTATATTAACTGCTATACCCTATTACTTAAGTTTGACAGTTCCAATTTGATGGTTATTAAACCAATCACTCTGCGGAAGTGCAAAAACTGTGAGTAACCGGGTGATAAATGGCAAAAGTCATCTTGCTATAACAAGGTTAGCAGTGGAATAATGTGGTCGTCTCCGTGTTGAATCTTGTTAAAACAAGAACTTTTCCGGAATGACCCAATTTTGCCCGACCGATCATCAACGCAGCAATGGCGTAAGACGTATTGATCTTTCAGGCAGTTAGCGGGCTGCGGGTTGCAGTCCTTACCGGTAAAAGGAAGCTTCTCTGGAGAGTTTTCCCAGACTGTTCCCCTGATAATTGCGCTGTGTTTCCGTATGAAATACAGGCAACCGACACTCTGCGCCTCTTTGAGCTGACGATAACCGTGAGGTTGGCGACGCGAATAGACACGAGGCCATCGGTTCACACCCGGAAAGGCATTACTCTGCCCGCAGCTTAGTCGTCAATGTAAGAATAATGAGTAAGTTACGATGAAAAGAATGTTAATTAACGCAACTCAGCAGGAAGAGTTGCGTGTCGCCCTTGTAGATGGGCAGCGTCTGTACGATCTGGATATCGAAAGTCCTGGACACGAGCAGAAAAAAGCAAACATCTATAAAGGCAAAATTACCCGTATTGAACCGAGCCTGGAAGCTGCTTTTGTTGATTACGGCGCTGAACGTCACGGTTTCCTCCCGTTAAAAGAAATTGCCCGCGAATACTTTCCCGCAAACTACAACTCCCATGGTCGTCCAAACATTAAAGATGTGTTGCGCGAAGGCCAGGAAGTAATTGTTCAGATTGATAAAGAAGAACGCGGCAATAAAGGTGCTGCGCTGACCACTTTTATCAGTCTGGCTGGCAGCTATCTGGTTCTGATGCCGAATAACCCACGCGCGGGTGGTATCTCTCGTCGCATTGAAGGCGATGACCGTACCGAATTAAAAGAAGCGCTGGCAAGCCTGGAACTACCTGATGGTATGGGGCTTATCGTGCGTACCGCAGGCGTCGGCAAATCCGCCGAAGCGCTGCAGTGGGACCTGAGTTTCCGCCTGAAACACTGGGAAGCGATTCAAAAAGCAGCTGAAAGCCGCCCTGCTCCGTTCCTGATCCACCAGGAAAGCAACGTAATTGTTCGCGCATTCCGCGACTATTTACGTCAGGATATTGGTGAAATTCTCATCGATAACCCGAAAGTGATGGAGATGGCACGTCAGCATATCGCTGCGTTAGGTCGTCCGGATTTCAGCAGCAAGATTAAGCTCTACACCGGTGAAATTCCGCTGTTCAGCCATTATCAAATCGAGTCTCAGATTGAATCTGCATTCCAGCGTGAAGTCCGCCTGCCTTCCGGTGGTTCTATCGTTATTGATAGCACCGAAGCACTGACCGCCATCGACATCAACTCCGCACGCGCAACACGCGGTGGCGATATCGAAGAGACCGCATTTAACACCAACCTCGAAGCCGCCGATGAGATTGCTCGTCAGTTACGTCTGCGCGACCTGGGCGGTCTGATCGTCATCGACTTCATCGATATGACTCCGGTTCGTCACCAGCGTGCGGTAGAAAACCGTCTGCGTGAAGCCGTACGTCAGGATAGAGCTCGTATTCAGATCAGCCATATTTCCCGTTTCGGCCTGCTGGAGATGTCTCGCCAGCGTCTGAGTCCGTCACTGGGTGAATCCAGTCATCACGTATGCCCGCGCTGTAGCGGCACTGGCACCGTGCGTGATAACGAATCGCTGTCACTCTCTATTTTGCGTCTGATTGAAGAAGAAGCGCTGAAAGAGAATACTCAGGAAGTTCACGCAATTGTTCCTGTGCCAATTGCGTCTTACCTGCTCAACGAAAAACGTACTGCGGTCAATGCCATTGAAACCCGCCAGAACGGCGTGCGCTGTGTGATCGTGCCAAACGATCAGATGGAAACCCCGCACTATTCCGTACTGCGCGTGCGTAAAGGGGAAGAGACTCCAACCCTGAGTTACCTGCTGCCGAAACTGCACGAAGAAGCGATGGCATTGCCGACAGAAGAAGAATATGTCGAGCGTAAACAGCCTGAACAACCGGCACTTGCGACCTTCGCAATGCCAGATGTTCCGCCTGCGCCTGCTCTGCAGGAGCCGGCCGTTAAAGCGGCTACCGCACCAAAAGCCACGGCAACCGCAACTGAAGCCGCACAGCCTGGTTTGTTTAGCCGTTTCCTCGGCGCGCTGAAGTCTATCTTCGGTGGCAATGACGAAGTGAAACCTGTTGAGCAACCAGCTCCGAAAGCTGAAGAGAAATCCGAACGCCAGCAGGATCGTCGCAAACCACGTCAAAACAATCGTCGCGACCGTAACGATCGCCGTGATAATCGCGATAACCGTGGCGATCGTGATAACCGCAATGAGCGCGCTGAAAGCAGCGAGAACCGCGATGAAAATCGCCGTAACCGTCGCCAGGCGCAGCAGCAAAATGCTGAAACACGTGATAACCGCCAGCAGTCTAACGATGCCGCTGACAAAGCGAAATCAGGTGACGAGCAGCAGGCTCCGCGCCGTGAACGCAATCGCCGTCGTAACGATGATAAACGTCAGGCACAGCAGGAAGTTAAAGAACTGAATCTGGCTGAACAACCGGCACAGGATACGGAACAGGAAGAGCGTGTACGCCAGCCTCAGACCCGCCGTAAACAGCGTCAGTTAAACCAGAAAGTCCGTTTCACTGATAGTGCGCCGGTCGAAGCTGAAGTGGTTGCCGCAGCGATAGCTGCTGAAGCCCCAGTTGTTCAGCAGGTTGCGCCAGTTGTACCAGCCCAACGTACCGAACTGGCGAAAGTTGATTTGCCAGCTGTCGTTGCACCGGAGCAGGAAGACAACAGCGAAGCACGCGATTCCAACGGTATGCCGCGTCGTTCCCGCCGTTCTCCTCGCCATCTGCGTGTAAGCGGACAACGTCGCCGTCGTTATCGTGACGAGCGTTATCCGGTTCAGTCACCGATGCCGTTAACTGTTGCATGTGCTTCTCCGGAATTAGCGTCCGGTAAAGTGTGGATCAGCTACCCTGTCGCGCGTCCTCAGGATATGCATGTTGAAGAGCAGCGCGAGCAGGAAGTTACACCTGTCCAACCGGTTGTCGCTGAACAGCAAGCCATTGCTGCTGTCGTTGAAACCGTAGCTGAACCTGTGGTTGAAGCAGTAGCGGAAGCACCGGTTGTGACTGAAGCCATTGTTGCTGAACCTCAGGCTACCGTTGTTGAAACTACGCATCCTGAAGTTATTGCTGCGCCGGTCGAGGAACAACCGCAGATCATCGCTGAATCCGACGAACCTGTTGCTGAAAAAATTGCTTCAGAAGCCGAACCTGTTACAGAAGTCGCTGAAGTGGCTGAAACGCCAGTTGTCGAAGAGCCTGTTGAAGTCGCGGTCTCCCAGCCAGAAGTGGTTGAAGAGACTGTTGATGAAACACCGGTTGCTCAAGCACCAAAAGATGACGTTGACGTTATTGCCCCCGTCGTGGTGGCTGAAGAAACCACTAAAGCAAGCGCTCCTGCTACTGTGGAAATCCTGGCGGCCCACAGCCATGCAACCGCACCAATGACCCGCGCACCTGCGCCGGAATATGTGCCGGAAGCGCCGCGTCAAAGCGACTGGCAGCGCCCTACTTTCGCCTTTGATGGTAAAGGTGCAGCAGGCGGGCATAGCGCCACACATCAGGCCACAGCGCCAGCAACGCGCCCACAGCCTGTTGAGTAAGACATAATCGTCACAAAAGCCGACCTTCGGGTCGGCTTTTTTATATCTCGTCTACGCGCTTCATTCCCGCCAGTCGTGGCATTACATCCTTCATCAGCGCCAAAAATTTACGCAATCGGGTAGGATAATAGCGCGCCCAGGGGTATACCAAATGAACCGGCAGTGGCGCTGCATGCCAGTCTGGTAACAGCTCTACCAGGCGCCCATGAACAATATCCTCTTCTACCATCCAACTTGAAACAATCGCCACTCCCAGCCCTGCAAGGGCTGCATTTCTTGCAACATAAATACTGTCCGTGCTTAACCTGGGAGAAATATTTACCGTAAAGGGTTCATTGTTCTGTTGGTGAAGTAACGACACACTACGTTGATAAAATGTGCTTAGCGCGATCCAGGGCAGCGATGATAACTGCTCAGGATGCGTAATCTCGTGATACTGCATCAGCAGTTTCGGACTGATCACCATGCTACGGGGAACTTCAGCCAGTAATACCGAGACCGTTGCCGGATCGACCTCGGCCCCGACTCTGATGGCGCAATCTATATTATCGCTGAGAAAATCAACCGTTTTGTCATTGAGCATCCACTCCACCGAGAGCTGCGGGTAGCGTGAAAGAAACTGTAATAGCGGCTCAAGGAGCTGCTGCTGGCCGAACGCATGTGGTGCCCGTACCCGAAGCGTACCTACCGGGTCGTCTTCCTTAACATTGAGACCATCTTCCAGCGCCAGCCAGGCATCAATAATATGCCTGGCGTGATGATATCCACGCTCACCGTCATCAGTTAATTTCATCGCATGAGTGGTGCGTAAAATCAGTTTAACGCCCAGCAATGTTTCAAGAGACTGCAGCCTCCGGCTTATAGTTGCCTGGGTTGTACCCATCTGTTTTGCCGCCGAAGAGAGCGATCCCGCTTCAACGATACGTACAAACGTCCGCATCAGCTCAACCCTGTCTATACGTTCTGTTTTAATCATTCCCGCAGTCACCATACGCCAAACGTATAACTGTTTTACCACCACACTCGCTACCGAACCACCCACTGAAAGATAAAAATAGCCGTACATCTTGTGATTGAGGAATCATTCGTGAACACACATACCGCACTCTCCCGTTGGATCATTTTTGTTATGGCATTGGGCGCTGGGTTCAGCGTTGCTGCTATCTACTATGCCCAGCCTCTATTGCCATTGATGGGCCAGGATCTGGCCTTGAGTATCACCGGGATGGGACTGATTCCGACGCTGACCCAGGCGGGATATGCACTCGGCATTCTATTTTTATTACCACTGGGCGATCGCTATGACCGGCGGACATTAATCCTGCTGAAAAGTGTCTCTCTGGCCGTACTTCTTTTGGCATGCAGCTTTGCCGGACAGCTTCATTCGCTGCTACCGATCAGTCTGCTGATGGGGATGGCAGCCACAATGGCCCAGGATATTGTTCCCGCCGCGGCTATCCTTGCGTCTGAAGGAAAACAGGGCAAAACAGTGGGTACCGTTATGACCGGTCTTCTGTTGGGTATTCTGCTTTCGCGTACCGTCAGTGGCCTGGTGGGCGAGGCATTTGGCTGGAGAGAAATGTATCAACTTTCAGCCGTCAGTATTGCAGTAATTACCGCAATCATGTGGAGAATGCTGCCCCGCTTTACGGTGCATTCCACACTGAACTATCCATCATTAATGCTTTCAATGGCACAGCTCTGGCAACGTTACCCCGCACTGCGCCGTGCTGCGCTGGCACAAGGTTTCCTGTCGATAGCCTTCAGCGCTTTCTGGTCGACACTGGCGGTCATGTTATCCGAACATTACCAAATGGGCAGTGCAGTAGCAGGGGCTTTTGGCGTCGCTGGCGCCGCTGGTGCGCTTGCAGCACCAGTGGCCGGTCACCTCGCAGATAAAGTCGGCGCCGAAAAAGTCACTCAACTTGGTGCTTTGTTAGTTATGTTATCTTTTGCGCTTATGTTCTTTTTACCTGTCTTACCTGTGCCAGGTCAGTGGTTGCTGATTGCCTTTGCTGCGGTAGGCTTTGATCTCGGATTACAGTCAAGTCTGGTGGCCCATCAGAATCTGGTTTATAGCCTGGAACCACAGGCCCGGGGTCGCCTGAATGCTCTGCTCTTTACTATAGTGTTTATCGGTATGGCGCTGGGCTCAGTTCTCGGAAGTCAAGTCTACGCGCTGGCGAACTGGCAAGGCGTGGTGGGGCTAGCGACCCTCAGTAGCACTATTGCGCTGGTGATAAGAATGACTGGTAAAGCGCCGGTTAGTCGGACAGAAACAGCCTAAAAAAATGCCCGCTCCGGGGTGTGAATGGAGCGGGCAGACAAACATATCCAGTTTCATGATATGTTTCAAAAATGGTTGTTACCGATTTATCTGGAACAGCGACATGCCCTGCATATCAGTAAACGCTTTGTAAGAAGCCTGTAATGCCGCCTGCTGCATTACATAGGAAGAGATTGCCGCATTCCAGTCAACATCTACCAGATTACTCATCTGCTGGGTTTGCCCTAATGCACGATCTGCTCCCAGCGAATCCAGTGAACTCAGTTCACTGAGTTGGGTACCTAATTCTGCGCGAACGGACAGGACGTTATTGAGCGAGTTTTTCAGGCCACGGTTGGTTTTATCAATCGCTTCAGCAGCCTTTGCTTTGGCTACATCATCGCCTTCTATCGGCGTGTTCAACGCGGCGATAGCCGTATCCAGCATGACGAATAAATTCGTTTCCGGCTTGCTTCCATCAGGCTCCGGAACAGCGTTACTAGTCACAGAGTTAAATATTTTGTCCCCAGTGTGACCAATTACCATCGTTCGGGAAGCATCGACCTGTTGAGTGATGTTTTCCGTTCCACCAGTATAGGTGCCGTTAGTCTGAGTAAATGGTGCTGCTTCCGTTTTGTATCCACCGAAAATATAGCGACCATTGCCATCTGTGCTGTTTGCCAGGTTCATCAGCTGATCGCGAAGCCCCTGCAAATCTTTGGCGAGTGATGCCCGGTTATCGTCACTTAATGTGCCATTCCCGGCGTTAACAATTTTTTCCTGCGCAGCAGTAATCGCCGTCGTAGCCCGGCTTAACACGTTCTCTTCCAGCGATACTTTCTGCGTCGCGAAAGTACGCGCCAGCGTATACTGGCTGTTCTGCGCTTGTGCCTGAGACAACACGATAGCCTGTGACGCAGCAATTGGATCGTCAGACGGATTAATTACGCGTTTGCCTGTCGACATCTGCTCGCCGAACTTCATCCATTCGGCCTGAGAGTTAGTGATGCCACGCATGTTCTGCTGGTACATCATCTGGGTACTGATACGCATTGAATCCCTCTCCCTTAGCGAATATTCAGAAGTGCATCAAAGAGTGAGTTCGCAGTTTGCAGGACCTGGGCGTTAGCCAGATAATACTGCTGAAAGCGCTGCAAGTTACCGTACTCTTCGTCGAGGTTAACCCCGGAAATAGACTGCTGCTGATTAGAGAGCTGCGTAACCACATTGTTCTGTGTGGTGCTGCTGGTTTTAAGCGTGGCAGTTTTGTTGCCAACATCGCTCACCAGCGTAGCGTACGCGTCGTTAAAGGTTTTATTCCCAACGGTGGATTTAGTTTGCAGATCCAACAGTTTCTGACCGTTGCGGTTATCGCTTTTTCCCTTGTCCTTATCTGGATCCAGGTCATTTTTGGAGACTTCGGCCATGGCGATTTTCGACTCATCGGTCACCATAACTTTCATATCAACGATGGCATTGCTCACAGGTTTCAGAGTAAAGCTATCGTTCGCTTTCGCGCCAGCACCTACCGTTATCTCCATCCCGTCAAAGGACATTTTCCCGCCGGTAACAGTAGCTTTAAAGCTGGTATTGTCTGCCAGACGGGTGACCTGCCAGTCTGTACCATCAAAAACGATTTTATAATCAGTAGCCTGAACAGCGGAGCTGTCAGTAATTTTTGCCGTTAACGAGCCTGTACCGGTATTTTTGGCATTACTGAATGTAGACGGGCTGCCGATGGCAAAGAAATCTTTGCCCGCATCACCGTTGGCATCAAATCCCTCTTTGTGCTGCGTATTAAACGCATCTGCAAAGGCGAGTGCCAGTTGGCCCAGGGTATTACGCGTCTGGTCCAGCTCCTCAGAGCGAAACGTCATCAGTCCACCCAGCGAACCGGTATTCAATAGTTTCTCTGGAATTTCAATATTTCCGGCAACGCTGTCAACATACGCCACAGTGGTACGGGAAGGATCGGCGCTGGAAGGTACCGCCGCGAGCTGACGGGCATTGCTACCCTGCACCAGCGAATAACCATTCGCCATGTTCACGTTGTAAGTGCCACCGTCCTGAACGCTGACTTCCACACCCACAATCTTGTTCAACTCGCTCACGAGCTGATCACGCTGATCAAGCAGGTCGTTAGGTGATGCACCTGCGCCAACGCCGGTCAAACGGGAGATTTGATCGTTGAGACTGGCGATTTGCTTCGAATAGTTATTGATCTGGTCAACGCTGGCGTTGATAGCGATATTTACCTGTTTATCCTGATCGCGCAGGTACTGGTCAGTCGTTTTAAACTGATTGACTAAACCATCGGCTTTGCCAATCAGCGCCTGGCGTGCCGCCGGATCTTCTGCGTTACTGACCAGTGTTTGCAGGCTGGTGAAAAAACCCTGCATTGAAGTCGAAATTGAGCTGGTTTTACTGGAAAGCAGATTGTCAATTTTCGACATTTGTTCATAACGTGTCGTCAGACCGCTACTCTGATTCTGCGCTGCACGTAACTGATTAGTGATGAATGAATCATACTCACGCTGCACGCCAGAAACATAAACACCATTGCCAACCCAGCCCCCCGCCCCCAGCGTGCTGTTCAATTGCGCCATAATTGTCGTTTGCCGAGTGTAACCGGCGACGTTATAGCTGTTGATGTTATTACTGGTCGTGTTCAACGCGGCCTGCGCTGCGCTGAGTCCACTCATGGCGTTATTGATCAAGCTGGACATGGAGGTTCCTTGTAATCCTTCAATACTCGTTATTATCGGCAGCGGTTTTGTAGACTTGAGCTATTTAAAAGAGATTGTCGAGATTCGTACTGTAGGTTTTACTCACTTTCTCACTCATTGATTTCAACTGCTGGATCATACTGGTTAATTTACGCGCATAATTAGGGTCGGTGGCGTAACCTGCGTTCTGCAGCGCCTGTGCCCCCTGCTCTGCGGTTGCGGCAACGGTCACCGCCGCGTAGCGCGGATTACGCGAGATTAACCCGACATAATCCGACAACGCCTCAAGATAAGAGCTATAGACGCGGAATCTGGCTTTCACCTTTTTCGCCTCGCCGTTTTCATATTCGGTAGTGGTGATTTCGGTTGTCGGTCCTTTCCAGCTTCCCGAGGCCTTCACACCAAAAATGTTAAAGCTTGGCTCACCGTTCTCACGACGAATTTGTCGCTGTCCCCATCCGGATTCCAGCGCGGCCTGCGCCAGAATCAGATGATGGGGTACACCGCTCTGCTGACTTGCCAGTTTTGCCGGCAGCGAAAGCTGGGCCAGGAAGTCTTTGCTGTCGCCCGACAGCGGCTCATCGTTGCTTTCTGTCGTTCTGGGGATCGCTTTACGGACCAGTTGGGTCAGTGCCTGATTTTGATAGCTGGTCACCGTTTCCAGTGAGAACTTCATTGGCACCTGCGGCGCATCATCAGCAGGCTGCGCCTGACCCTCTGTCATTTGCTTAACCATCATTTCCGCCAGCCCCAGTCCTTTACCTGCAGTCATCTGCTGGGCAATTTGCTGGTCATACATGCTGGTGTACAAACGCGTGGAGTCGCTGCTAAACACACCGTCTTTCGGCAGCGCCTCACGCATACTTTTCAGCATCATCTGCACGAACATCCCTTCCACCTGGCGAGCAACCGGACGGATATTCGCCGCCGGATCCTGGCCCGCTTTCGCTTTCAGTTCGTTCAGCGACTGTGCATCCCAGGCAGCACTGGTGAGCAGTTTGCTATCGCCAATCATCAGATGATTTCCAGTTTGGCACGCAGGCAACCTGCGCTCTGCATTGACTGCAGAATGGACATCAGATCCATTGGCGTTGCGCCGAGGGCATTAAGCGCGCGTACAACGTTGTTCAGATTGGCGCTGGAACGCACACTTTGCAACGAACCACTGCTCTGGCGCAGATCAATCTGGGTTTGCGGCGTCACCACGGTTTGGCCACCGCCAAACGGCGTATCTGGCTGGCTGACGTTAGCCTGGCGATTAACTGTAATCGACAGATTACCCTGCGCAACAGCACAGCTGTCCAGCGTGACTTCGCGGTTCATCACCACGGACCCCGTACGCGAGTTAATAATCACTTTCGCATCCTGCGGCGTAACGTTTACCTCAATATTCTGAATGTCGGCCAGGAAGCGTACCTGTGAACTATTACCGCTGGGCACACGCACCTGAATCGTCCGCGCATCCAGCGCGGTGGCGCTACCAAAACCACGAGAGCGGTTGATGGTGTCGGTAATCTGTTGCGCCATAGTGAAATCTTCATTATTGAGCTGCAGATTAATGGTGTTGCCGCCACCAAACTGGCTGGGCAATTCACGTTCAATGATGGCCCCGTTGGTAATACGCCCACCATTAAGCTGGTTAACCTGTACGCTACTGCCTCCTGCTGAAGCCCCCGCGCCACCAACCAGAATATTCCCCTGCGCCAGCGCATAGACCTGACTATCGACTCCTTTCAAAGGGGTCATCAGCAGCGTGCCACCGCGCAGGCTTTTGGCGTTACCCATTGAAGAGACCACTACATCAATGGTTTGTCCCTGACGTCCAAATGCCGGGAATGATGCCGTAACCATCACCGCCGCCACGTTTTTCAATTGCATGTTAGTTCCGGTCGGAACGGTGATCCCCAATTGGGAGAGCATGTTATTGAGCGTTTGCGTGGTGAATGGCGTCTGAGTTGTCTGGTCACCCGTACCGTCCAGCCCCACCACCAACCCATAGCCAATCAGTGAGTTTTCACGTACACCCTGAACGCTGGTCAGATCACGTATACGATCGGCATGAGCAAACGTGGCTGACAGCACCAGTACCATTCCAACAAGAGCTTTAATCACTGGATACCCCGCTTACATCGGCGACAAATTAAGGAAGAAACGCTGCAACCAGCCCATATTCTGCGCTTCGTTGATATAGCCGTTACCGACATATTCAATACGCGCATCCGCAACCTGAGTTGACGGAACGGAGTTGCTGCCACTGATGGTGCGCGGGTTAACGACCCCGGAGAAACGGATAAATTCAGTGCCCTGATTGATGGCGATCTGTTTTTCACCCACAACGTGTAAATTGCCATTCACCAGAACCTGGTCAACGGTCACCGTCAATGTGCCGCTAAAGGTGTTACTGGCGTTCGCGCCACCTTTACCATTGAAGGTATTGCCGCCAGAAGCTTCCACGTCGGCACGCTCGTTGCCAAACAATCCCTGCAGATAACGTGGCACCGTGTCAAAGCCGAAGTTAGTCTTGCCATCACGGCTGGCGTTAGCGGAAGAGCTTTTGCTCGCGCTGACATTTTCCTGCAATACGATGGTCAGTGTATCGCCAATATTACGTGGACGGCGGTCTTCAAATAGCGGTTGATAGCCATAGTTAATCGGCTGTGCCGACTGGAATATAGAGCCGTTCGCGACCGGCGTCGGGCCAGGGATCGGTTGGGCAGACGTCGCGCCCTGCACGAGCGGAGTGGCCGGGATCCAGGCGCATCCTGTCAGCGAAACCACCAACAGGGCTAAAATCGGGTAAGGGTGAAGCGCGTATTTTCGCATTGCCTTCATCTTCAAAATCAGTGTGCCGGCGAGACACCCGCCCCGCCGGACAACACTTTAGAGTTGCGTCAGTTTCTGCAGCATCTGATCGGTGGTAGATACCGCTTTACTGTTGATTTCATAAGCGCGCTGAACCTGGATCATATTCACCAGCTCTTCCGCCACATTCACGTTAGAGGTTTCAACATAGCCCTGATAAAGTAGCCCCGCGCCGTTAAGCCCCGGCGTACTCTCATTCGGCGCGCCGGAGGATTGCGTTTCGGTGTACAGATTCTCACCAATGCTTTCCAGACCGGTATCGTTCATAAAAGTGGTCAGGTTGAGCTGTCCTACCTGAACAGGTGCAGCTTGCCCCTGCTGCGTAACGCTGACGATGCCGTCTCGCCCAATGGTAATGCTCAGCGAGTTTGCAGGGATGGTGATAGCAGGCTGAACCTGAAAACCACCCGCAGTCACCAGCTGACCATTCTGATCTACCTGGAAAGAACCATCACGGGTATAAGCTGAGGTACCATCCGGCAGCATGACCTGGAAAAATCCCTGACCTTTAATAGCAACGTCTTTGCTGTTGTTGGTCTGTGACAGGTTGCCCTGGCTGTGTAAACGCTCAGTCGCAACCGGACGCACACCGGTACCGATTTGCAGGCCTGAAGGCAGTACGGTCTGTTCCGAAGACTGCGCGCCAGGTTGACGAATCGTCTGGTACAGCAGATCTTCAAACACCGCACGTTGACGTTTAAAACCATTGGTACTGACGTTTGCCAGGTTGTTGGCAATCACATCCATGTTGGTTTGCTGCGCATCCAGGCCGGTTTTGGCGATCCATAATGAACTGATCATAAAATGTCCTGTATTAACTCATCGACAGCAGTTGGTTGGCACGACCCGCGTTATCATCCACGCTACTGATAATCTTCATCTGCATTTCGAAGCGGCGAGCGCTGGCGATCATGTCGCTCATCGCGGCAACCGGTTTGACGTTACTGCCTTCCAGCACACCCGACATTACGCGGATGCTTGGGTCAGCCTGCAACGTCGGTCCACGGGTCGCCTGTGCAGCCGCGCTCAGACGAAACATACCGTCATCACCACGTTGCACTTCACTCCCTGTTGCCTTCACCAGCTTCAAACGCCCCACTGGTGCTACCGTATTCGCCGGATCGCCTGGGTTGAGTGCGGAAATCGTCCCATCAGCAGCGATGGTCACTTCCGACCCTTCCGGAACCGCTATTGGCCCGGCTTCGCCAATCACCGGATGTCCCTGAATCGTCAGTTCACCGGTCGGGCTCACCTGAATTGCGCCATTGCGGGTATACCCTTCGCTACCGTCAGCGGTCTGCACCGCCAGCCAGCCATCCTGTTGCAACGCCACGTCCAGTGGACGAGAGGTGTAGTCCATCTGGCCAGGCGTCATATCGGCCCCCGGCGTTGAAGCCACCACCAGCGTACGCGTTGGCAAAGAGAGTCCTTCAACAGGTACCGCACGCAGCGCGTTAAGCTGCGCACGGAAACCCGGCGTGGAGGCATTTGCCAGGTTGCTGGCCGTCACCGCCTGCTGATTTAGCGTCTGACTGGCTGCGCCCATGGCGGTATATATTGCGTGATCCATTAAGCCATCCCGTCAGGCGCTTAGCGCAGGTTGACCAGCGTGTTGAGGATCTGATCCTGGGTTTTGATAGTCTGCGCATTCGACTGATAGTTGCGCTGCGCGACGATCATGTTCACCAGTTCTTTACTCAAATCTACGTTTGATGATTCCAGCGCACCGTTAGTCAGTTTGCCGAAGTTACCAGTACCTGCAGTACCGAGCAGTGCCACGCCAGAGGACTGTGTCGCGGCCCAGACGTTATCGCCCTGAGAAGCCAGACCTTCATTATTGGCAAAGTTAGCCAGCACGATCTGCCCCAGAACCTGTTTCTGTTCGTTGGAGTAGTTACCCACCACGGTACCGTCGTTGTTAATCTGATAGCTCACCAGATCGCCCGGTTTGTAACCATTCTGGTTGGTGGCAACGATGTTGTTGGCGCCCGTGTTTTGCTGCATGGAGTTCAGGAAGCTGAGAGAGAAACCAGCCGGAACCGCACCATTGATGGCACCGGTAGTGATCTGAATCTGCGGTTGAGCGTTAGCAGGACCTTCAACCAGGTGTTTAGGTCCAGTTGGATCTAGCGGGTCTACTGGTTCTTCAACATAGTTATTCACTGAGGCCAGCGTGCCGTTAGCACTAAAATTCATCACAGCATTTTTAGTGGCGACTGACCCGGCAACGCTGGCATCCTGGGTATAGACATCCCATTTGTTATCCGTAGTTTTGACATAAAAAATATTCATGTCATGGGCATTACCCTGGCTATCGAAAACGGTAACGGTGCCTTTTTTGTTGTACGAATCCGCATCACTCGGGTTGAATGGTGCTTTTGACGGGACCTTGTCAGTTGAGTTCAGGTTGATCTGCATTGACGCAGTGGTCGTGGCTTTTGCCGCCATCAGGGTATTCGGGATGGTGATCGGTGCCGGGTTAGCGCCCTGTTGAACCGTTGGCGGTGTCCCGGTGGCCGGATAACCTGTCAATTGCAACCCCTGCATGTTGACGATATTGCGGTTTTCATCGAGCTTGAACTGGCCGTTACGGCTGTAAAACACTGAACCGTTGCTGTCGACCATGCGGAAGAAACCGTTTTGGCTGATGGCAACATCCAGACCACGTCCGGTATTAGTCGTAGTGCCATCGGTAAAGTCCTGGGTTATACCCGCAACTTTAACACCCAGACCCACTTTAGAGCCGGCAAACATATCCGCAAATGAGGCCGTACCGGATTTAAAACCATAAGTGGCGGAGTTGGCGATGTTATTACCAATGACATCGAGGTTGGTCGCTGCAGCGTTCAGACCGCTGACCGCTTGAGAAAAGGCCATGACTTACTCCTGATAAGTGTGAAGGCTTAGATTATTTGCCGTACTTCGTCGAGGGTGGTGGTTCCATAGGTGCCCAGGTCCAGCGTATTACCGCCATTACTGCGAATAACCCCCTGCACCAGCGCAAACTGAAGAGGCTGCGCCACGAGTTGCGTACCACCATTGCTGGCGGAAATCGCGACGTTGTAAGAGCCGTTCGGCGCAGCCGTGCCATCTGTCATGGTGCCGTCCCAGCTAAAGGTATGCACACCCGCCTTCAACCCACCGATCTCAATGGTGCGAATGACCTTACCGTCCTTATCGGTAATGGTCGCGGTGACCTTATCTGCTGGCTGCTGCAGTTCAACGCCAAACGGCGTAGTGGTGGTCGTTGCTCCCTCTTCCGTTCCTTTGCCGGTAAGGATAGTGGTCCCCGGGATCATGACACCGTGGCCGATAAGGGTACTGGCCTGCAGCGACTGACTGTTGTCGATTTGTCCGGAGATCGAGCCCAGCGTGGTGTTCAGTTTCTCAATACCGCTCACGGTGCTAATCTGCGCCAGCTGGGTGGTCAGCTCATTGTTTTGCATAGGATTGGTCGGATCCTGGTTTTTCAGCTGTGCCACCAGGAGCGTCAGAAAGCTGCTTTGCAGATCGGCAGCATTGCTGCCTGTCAGCGAACTTTTGCTACTGGCAGCATTAACGCCCGTACTGCTCGGGTCATTCATTTTTACAGCAATTGACATGTGCGCCTCCTTTACTGGCCTAGCGTCAGCGTTTTAAGCATCAAGCTTTTCACTGTGTTGAGCACTTCAACGTTTGCCTGATAGCTACGCGAGGCTGACATGGTGTTGACCATCTCTCCGACCACGTCCACATTCGGCATTTTTACGTAACCATTTGCATCGGCCAGCGGATTGCCAGGTTCATAAACCAGCTTATCTGGCGCCTGACTTTCAATGACGTCAGCGACTTTTACGCCGCCGGTAGCCGCGCCTGGCGCAGCATCGACCTGAAAAACAACCTGCTTCGCGCGATACGGCTGACCATCGGGTCCTGTCACGCTGTCCGCATTCGCCATGTTGCTGGCCGCGACGTTCAGGCGCTGGGATTGCGCCGTCAGCGCGGAGCCTGCGATATCAAAAATATTTAACAGCGCCACGAATTAGTTCCCTCCTTGCAGCACGTTCATCATGCCTTTGATTTGTCCACCCAATGCGGTAAGCCCCATCTGATACTTGAGACTGTTGTCCGCAAACTGTGTGCGTTCCCGATCCATATCAACCGTGTTGCCATCCAGGGACGGTTGGTCTGGGATGCGATAGAGCAACTCCGTGGAGGGAGCCGAGGTGGTCTGGGCCGGAATATGTTGTGCAGAGGTCAGCGTCAACGAGACACCGCCGGTTTCTTCCCGTCCTCGCACCATGACTTTTTTTAACTCACTGGCGAAATCCAGGTCACGCGCCTGGTACCCTGGCGTGTCGGCATTGGCAATGTTGGCCGCTAATACTTCCTGGCGTTGGGCGCGCAGATTCAGCGCTTCTTGTTGAAAACGTAAGGCGGCGTCGAGCTTATCGAGCATATCTCCTCCGCAAATGACAAAATTCAGCCGACAGCTTAAATCCCATCACGCGCGCGTTATCGTCGGAATAAACGCAAAATGCGTCGCTATTTGTTGCGTTGATGACTGCGTCACACAGGTAAAATCCAGTCACTACCTGAAAAAGCATGAGGTTTTGATGCAAACGTTTAAACGAGGAATAGCCGTGGCAGCGCTGCTGTTCAGTCCCCTGACGCTGGCGCAAGACCTCAATTCGCAGTTAACGGCATGGTTTTCAGAACGGCTGTCGGGGTTCAGTGATGAAGTGGTTGTCACTGTTCGCACACCGCCTAACCTGCGACCTGGCTGTGAGCAGCCGACGTTGAGCGTAGCTGGAAGCGCGAAGTTATGGGGCAATGTGAACGTCCTGGCCAGGTGTCCCAATGAAAAACGCTACCTGCAGGTGAATGTACAAGCCACGGGCAACTACGTTGTCGCCGCCGCTCCCATTGCACGAGGCAGCGCGCTTAACGCATCCAGCGTGACCTTAAAACGCGGTCGGCTGGACCAACTTCCGCCACGAACCGTTCTGGATATTAATCAGGTCCAGGATGCCGTAAGCCTACGCGACCTGGTCTCTGGCCAGCCGCTACAGCTGACGATGTTGCGTCAGGCATGGCGGATAAAAGCCGGCCAGCGCGTTCTGGTTATCGCAAACGGCGAGGGCTTTCGCGTGAATGCAGAAGGTAAAGCGCTGAATAATGCGGCCGTCGCGCAAAACGCGAGAGTGCGGATGCTTTCAGGACAGGTGGTGAGCGGAGTCGTCGATTCTGATGGGAATATTCTTATTAACCTATAATAGGTTAAAGATTTTTTAGCGGATGCCGATAGATAATCAACCAATGATTAAAGCGGGTCGCTATAGCGTAACCCCTCGATGAGGATAAAAAAATGAGCATTGATCGTACCTCACCATTGAAGCCAGTAAGCACTGTCCAACCACGCGAAACCAGCGACACGCCGGTACAAAAAGCGCGGAAGGAAAAAACATCAGCGACCAACAGCACCAGTGTGATGTTAAGCGACGCTCAGGCCAAGCTGATGCAACCCGGTACCAACGACATCAATATGGAGCGTGTTGAAGCATTGAAAATCGCGATCCGAAACGGTGAGCTGAAAATGGACACTGGGAAAATTGCAGACTCGCTGATCCGCGAGGCACAGAGCTACCTACAGAGTAAATAAAGTATGACTCGCTTGTCAGAAATACTTGATCAGATGACGACCGTCCTCAATGACCTGAAAACAGTGATGGATGCTGAACAGCAGCAGCTTTCCGCGGGCCATATCAACGGTAGCCAGCTACAGCGTATTACAGAAGAAAAAAGCTCTTTACTGGCGACCCTGGATTATCTGGAACAGCAGCGACGTCTCGAGCACGACTCGACGCGCAGCGCCAACGATGAGATAGCCGAGCGCTGGCAGACCATCACGAACAAAACACAGCATTTACGCGATCTCAACCAACATAATGGTTGGCTCCTGGAAGGGCAGATCGAGCGTAATCAACAGGCGATCAAGGTGCTGAAACCGCACCAGGAACCGACTTTGTATGGCGCTAATGGCCAAACCTCTGCGACGCATCGCGGCGGGAAAAAAATCTCTATCTGATATTGCGATAAGGGGAGCCACCTGACGGCAACTCCCCCTTTCTGTTACGCCGTCCGGCGTACAAACTCTTTCACTTTAAAGCCCAGAACGGCCAGCGCAGCAAAGTAGGCTGTAATACCAACAACGACAACAGCCATCAGACGCAGCAGACGCCACAGCATCGTTCCCTGCGACCACTCCGGCATGATGTAAAGCATGCCTACCAGCGCCGCAGACATGACCAGTACAGAAATCACCAGACGCGCCAGGAACCAGCCCCAGCCAGGTTGAGGGGTGAAAATTTTCTGTTTACGCAGTTGCCAATACAGCAGTGAGGCGTTCAGACATGCCGCCAGACCAATCGAGAGCGACAGTCCGGCATGTTTTAACGGGCCGATAAACGCCAGGTTCATCACCTGAGTCATAATCAGCGTCACAATGGCGATTTTCACCGGAGTTTTAATGTCCTGACGCGAGTAAAACCCAGGCGCAAGCACTTTCACTACGATCAATCCAATGAGACCAACCGAGTACGCCACCAGAGCGCGCTGGGTCATCAAAGCATCAAATGCAGTAAATTTACCGTACTGGAACAGGGAAACCGTCAGCGGCTTTGCCAGGATCCCCAACGCCACAGCACTGGGTAGTGCCAACAGAAAGCACAGGCGCAGCCCCCAGTCCATCAGTCGGCAATATTCATCATGATTTCCGCTGGAAAAACTCTTGGACAGCGATGGCAGCAGAATGGTCCCCAGAGCAACGCCCAGGACGCCTGACGGGAACTCCATCAGGCGGTCAGCATAGTACATCCATGAAACCGATCCTGAAGCCAGGAATGAGGCGAAAATTGTGTTGATGATCAGGGAAATCTGGCTGACAGATACGCCCAGGATTGCCGGGCCCATCTGCTTTACGACGCGCATCGCACCGGCATCGTGAAAGTTCACGCGCGGCAGCACCAGCATACCAATTTTTTTCAAATGCGGGAGCTGGTAAACCAGTTGTAATACCCCACCTACGGTGACGGCCCAGGCCAGCGCCAGTACCGGCGGGTTAAAATAAGGTGCAGCAAACAGCGCGAAACCGATCATGCTGATGTTCAGAAACGTCGGTGCAAACGCCGGAATGGAGAAACGGTTCCAGGTGTTAAGAATAGCGCCCACCAGCGAGGCCAGCGAAATTAACAGAATATAGGGAAAGGTTATCCGCAGCAGTTGAGTGGTAAGCGCAAACTTGTCGGCCGTATCGGCAAAGCCAGGCGCGGTGACCATAATCACCCACGGCGCTGCGAGCATCCCGACAACCGTGACCACCGCCAACGCCAGCGTCAACAGCCCAGAAACGTAGGCGACGAACACACGGGTGGCATCTTCACCCTGCTTACTTTTGTACTCTGCAAGAATTGGCACGAACGCCTGAGAAAACGCGCCTTCAGCAAAAATTCGACGCAGCAGGTTAGGAAGTTTGAATGCCACAAAAAAGGCATCTGTCGCCATCCCTGCGCCAAAAATTCTGGCGACAATCGCATCACGCGCAAAACCCAGCACGCGTGAAAACATCGTCATCGAGCTGACGGCCGCCAGCGACTTTAATAAATTCATCTATTTTATATTCCAGACCCTGGAGCAAAACCCCGCATGGCGAAACCGTAGACCAGATAACGCATTTAAGCGGTCATCCGGCAACATCACCGCACCCGATGGAGACGCATAAACGTCTTATCAGGCAAACAGTTCACCCTACAGGTTGCCATCATTCACTGTTAGAAAGAGGAGTTATTTTGAGTGGGCATATAGTACCTGGATTACAATGAATTACTACCGCCAGATGTTACAGGGGGTTATTCAGCCATGGCATCCCGCCACAGCTTTTCGACCACGCGCTGAGCCAGAATCGCCTGTTCACCCGCCGTCTCAGGAACCGTCTGATTTTGCACGCATTCAATAAAGTGACGCGCGCATCCGGCAAAGCCACGTTGTTCCAGGGTTGTTTGCCAGCCTGGAACCGGCTTGTGTACTACGCCCTGTCCACGCTCCTCACGCCATTCCCGCATATCAGTAACGTCTATTAATCCTCCGTTCATCACCACCTGTACACTTTCTCGTTGGCTGCCCGCCCGACGATGCATACTGGTGGTTACTTGCACCTGACCCGCAGAAAAATGGTGTTCGGCATAAAGCATCGCCCCGGATTCGTTGGTCAACAGCGTACCGCTATTTATCAAAGCCTCTCCCCCGGACAGCCACAGCGCGGTGTCCACGACGTGCAGATAATCATCCAACAGCGTAAAACGCAGATCGTGCGGCCCAACACTATCCGTACGATGCTTGTCCATTCTGACAGAGGCAGCATCACCTAACTGCGCTTTTAAATCCCGGTAAAGCGGCGCAAACCGGCGATTGAAACCCACCATCAGCGTCAGTTTTTTCCGCGCCGCGAGTGCCACCAGTTGTTCAGCATCGCGCAAATTTTCCGCTAGGGGTTTATCCACGCAAACATGGATCCCGGCATTAAGCAATTCACTCACCACAGCATAATGTGTTGCGGTACTGGAATGGACAAAAACGGCATCGCAGGTTGCCGCCAGATTCGCCAGTGAATCAACGTATGGCATCCGCCAGGTTTCGCAAATACGCTCTGCTTTTTCCCGCGAAGGTGACCAGGCTCCCTGTAGTGTCCACTCCGGAGCCGCGCCAAGGACGGGTAACCAGGCTTTTTGCGCAATGCCGCCCAGCCCGACAACACCGATACGTAATTTTTTCACATTAGTCTCCCAGATGCGCCAGTAGCGAATCGAGCCGCTGTTTTAGCTCTGCCACTTCAGTTTCCAGCGCCTCGACGCGCGCCTGCAAACCACCAGAAGCAGCCGGAGATTCATCTGCCGTTGCGATCGGCTCATCAACTTCACCGCAAAACAGGTGCATATAACGGCTTTCGCGCTTACCGGGTTCACGTGCCAGACGGACAACATAAGGACCATCTTCACGGGTGGCCAGTGTCTCCAGAGTCGATTCAACTTCTGCCATGTCACTGAATTCATACATACGGGATGCTCGACTACGCAACTCTCCGGGCGTTTGTGCGCCGCGCAATAATAACGTCGTAATTAACGCCACTTCTCCTGCACTGAGCTTCAGGTTGCCAAACTCTGAGTTACAAAAGCGTTGCTCGTATTTGGTTACGCGATTACCAAACCCGCTTACGGTACGCAGAAAATGCCGTTTAACCAGGTTATCCAGTTGGTCCTGCACTTCCGATTCCGACAGGTTCATCACCGGTTCACGATTGGTTTTTTGATTGCAGGCGGTCACAACGCCATTCACGGAGAGCGGATACTGTTCTGGCGTTGTTACCTGCTTTTCCAGCAGACAGCCAATCACGCGGGCTTCGGTGGCGGTTAATTCGTATTTCATCGTCTTCTCCATTAATCAGCCAATACAGCTGAAACTTAGCGACCCGGGGTCCATTCTGATGTTGTCAACGCTGTTAGCACGTGATCGCGCCACTGCCCGTCAATCAGCAGGTAGTCTTTTGCATACCCTTCTTTTTCAAAACCAAGCCGCGCCAGCAAATCGCCGCTACGTTTATTATGTGGCATGTAATTCGCCATAATGCGGTGAATATGCTGTGAGCGCTGCATATAACGAATGGCCGCGGTTAAGGCTTCATACATCAGCCCCTGTCCCTGCCACTTCTGCGCAATGGAATAACCGAGATAACATGCATGAAAAGATCCACGCACGACGTTAGAGAAGTTCGCGACGCCGATGATCTCTTTCTCTTCTGGATCGAGCAACGCAAAATAATAAGCAGACCCTTGTTTATGAAATTCAGAGATCATACTCAGACGCGCCTGCCAGCCAGAAGGATAACAGTGGCTTTCATCGCGAACAGGTTCCCAGGGTTTTAAGAAATGACGATTTTCTGCGTAATAATCTGCCAGACGCCAGGCATCACGCTCATGCACTAAACGCACGACCAGGCGGTCCGTGGTTAAGCGCACTTTTGGCACGTTACTGCGATAGCCAAACATTCTATACCTACTCCTTCCCGTAACGTCTTCAATACGCTATTTGCGATACTATACCTGTGCAAATACACCCTGTGAAAAGAGCAAAACATCATTTTTTGAATTATTCACACATTTTGATGAAAACTCTCTATCAAGACTGGCTTTTGATAAAAAAATATTGTTTCCCCAGGGGTGGGAAAAGATCAGACGACACCGCAGAATAGGAGGTGCTTATCTTTTAAACTCTAATCAGAGTGACGAGTTTTTCCCTGGAGGGGAAATGTCGCAAGTTTCGCAGGCGAGGAACCTGGGTAAATATTTCCTGCTCATCGATAATATGTTGGTCGTACTGGGTTTCTTCGTCGTATTCCCGTTGATCTCTATTCGTTTCGTCGACCAAATGGGCTGGGCTGCCGTAATGGTTGGTATTGCACTTGGATTACGCCAATTTATTCAGCAAGGGCTGGGTATTTTTGGCGGAGCGATTGCAGACCGTTTTGGTGCAAAACCGATGATTGTCACCGGCATGCTGATGCGCGCCGCCGGATTCGCCACTATGGGGATTGCCCATGAACCCTGGCTGCTGTGGTTTTCCTGTTTTCTCTCCGGATTAGGCGGCACACTGTTCGATCCTCCCCGCTCCGCGCTGGTGGTCAAACTGATCCGCCCGGAAAAACGTGGGCGTTTCTTCTCTATCCTGATGATGCAGGATAGTGCCGGCGCGGTCGTTGGTGCGTTACTCGGAAGCTGGCTGCTACAGTACGACTTCCGACTGGTATGCGCCACGGGCGCGATTTTGTTTGTCCTGTGCGCAGCCTTTAATGCCTGGCTTCTCCCCGCGTGGAAACTGTCGACGGTGAAAATTCCGGTACGCGAAGGGATGAGTCACGTGATGCATGACAAGCGATTTGTCACCTATGTCCTGACATTAGCGGGTTATTACATGCTGGCGGTGCAGGTCATGCTGATGCTACCGATTATGGTTAACGATATTGCGGGTTCACCGTCCGCCGTGAAATGGATGTATGCCATTGAAGCATGCCTCTCCTTAACGCTGCTCTACCCGATTGCTCGCTGGAGTGAAAAGCGTTTTCGCCTGGAACACCGCCTGATGGCCGGTTTGTTGGTGATGTCTCTCAGTATGATGCCCATTGGTCTGGTCGGTAATTTACAGCAGCTTTTCACTCTGATCTGTACGTTCTATATCGGTTCCATTATTGCGGAACCAGCGCGGGAAACGCTCAGCGCATCGCTGGCGAATGCGCGGGCTCGGGGGAGTTACATGGGCTTTAGTCGGCTGGGATTAGCTATCGGCGGCGCAATAGGTTACATCGGCGGCGGCTGGTTGTTTGACATGGGCAAAGCGTTGTCGCAACCCGAACTGCCATGGATGATGCTCGGGGTTATCGGCCTTATCACTTTTCTGGCTCTGGGCTGGCAGTTCAGCCACAAACGCACATCACGCGGTATGCTGGAGCCAGGTGCCTGATATTTAGCCAGCCGCATGGACACATTTTCAGTTTTTTCTGCTGGTGTCCGGCGTGCTGGTACTAGATGCTGCTTTGTGTCACGATTACGCCACAAGCATCATGTTGAGGAACCCCATGAAAAAGTTTTTTTTTGCCGCTGCACTAATTGTCGGCGGCCTGTTGGTTGGTTGTAATCAACTCACGCAATACACGGTTAGCGAGCAAGAAATTAATCAGGCGCTGGCGAAACACAATAACTTTTCTAAAGACATTGGCTTGCCCGGTGTTGCTGAAGCACATATTGTTCTGAGCAATCTCGCCAGTCAGATCGGTCGCGAAGAGCCGAATAAAGTGACCCTGACCGGTGATGCCAATCTGGATATGAACTCCCTGTTTGGCAGTCAGAAAGCGACCATGAAGCTGAAGTTAAAAGCATTGCCGGTCTTCAACAAAGAAAAAGGCGCTATCTATCTGCAAGAGATGGAAGTTGTTGATGCAACCGTCACACCGGAAAAAATGCAATCGGTTCTGCAAACCCTGATGCCTTATTTAAACCAGTCGCTGCGGAATTATTTCAATCAGCAACCGGCTTATATTCTGCGAGAAGACAGCAGTAACGGCGAAGCGCTGGCGAAAAAGCTGGCCAAAGGTATTGAGGTGAAACCGGGAGAAATAATCATTCCGTTTACCGATTAATAAAAAAGAGGGTGCATCAGCACCCTTTTTTTCGTGCAAACGAAAACGTTTCCGCTTATCCTTTGTTTCCGGCAAAAATGACTATCCTCAGCCGGAGCATATTGATGACTGCACCATCCCAGGTTTTAAAGATCCGCCGCCCAGACGACTGGCATCTTCACTTTCGCGATGGCGACATGTTAAAAACTGTCGTGCCCTATACCAGTGAAATTTATGGGCGCGCGATTGTCATGCCCAACCTGGCACCGCCTGTCACTACGGTTGACGCCGCTATCGCGTACCGTCAGCGCATTCTTGACGCGGTGCCTGCCGGTCACGATTTCACCCCATTAATGACCTGCTACTTAACGGATACGCTGGATCCCAATGAGCTGGAGCGCGGATTCAAAGAGGGTGTATTCACTGCAGCCAAACTCTATCCGGCGAATGCCACCACCAACTCCACACACGGCGTGACATCTATTGATGCCATCATGCCAGTGCTGGAGCGGATGGAAAAACTCGGCATGCCATTGCTGGTACATGGCGAAGTGACCCATGCGGACATCGATATTTTTGATCGCGAAGCGCGCTTTATTGAAACTGTGATGGAGCCATTGCGTCAGCGCCTGACCACGCTGAAAGTCGTGTTTGAACATATCACCACCAAAGATGCAGCAGAGTACGTGCGTGACGGGAATGAATTCCTCGCAGCAACGATAACGCCACAGCATTTAATGTTTAACCGCAACCATATGCTGGTAGGCGGAATTCGCCCGCATCTGTATTGCTTACCGATCCTCAAGCGTAACATCCACCAGCAGGCGCTGCGTGAACTGGTCGCCAGCGGTTTTACCCGCGCATTCCTTGGCACTGACTCGGCACCACATGCACGTCATCGCAAAGAGTCCAGTTGCGGCTGCGCGGGTTGTTTTAATGCACCTACCGCGCTGGGCAGTTATGCCACCGTATTCGAAGAGATGAATGCTCTGGCCCATTTTGAAGCCTTCTGCTCGCTTAATGGCCCTCGATTCTACGGGCTGCCGGTTAACGAAACCTTTATTGAACTGGTTAGAATTGAACAGCAGGTACCGGAGAGCATCGCGCTTGAAGATGACACACTGGTCCCCTTCCTCGGCGGAGAAACGGTACGCTGGTCTGTAAAAAGCTAAAAAAAATATAGCCAACTGTTGTCAATTACTGAAGTTAACTGTATAAATAACCAGTATATTCAACAGGGGGCTATTATGCGTATTGAAGTCACTATTGCTAAAACTTCACCTTTGCCTGCCGGTGCGATTGACGCCCTGGCAGGTGAACTCTCCCGCCGTATTAACCATCATTTCCCGGATAACGAAGGTAATGTCACCGTTCGTTATGCCACCGCAAACAATCTGTCGGTCATTGGCGCGACCAAAGAGGACAAAGAACGCATCAGCGAGATCCTGCAGGAAACATGGGAAAGCGCAGATGACTGGTTCATCAATGAATAATAAATGATATGCAGTGATGTTTATTTGCCGGGTCGCCCCGGCTTTTTTACACACATTGCCTTTTAATCAATAGCGTAATCCTGCTACCAAAACGGGTAACGTTTATTTACGCAACTGATTATCTTTTAGCCTGAGCATCAAAATAACTGCATAACATGCCAAAAAAATATGAATAAGGTGCCGATTTATTGTTCGGATAACACTTAAAACATAAAATTTATGCGTCTCCCTCTTTAAATTTCCAGTGAATACCCATATTTATTGATATACTGAAGTTGCTTCAGAAAAAACGCATTGAACCTCGAAAACCGTTGTCTAGTAACACGAATTAGGGGGCATGATGGAAAAGAATAATGAAGTCATTCAGACTCATCCGCTTGTAGGATGGGACATCAGCACCGTTGATAGCTATGATGCGCTGATGCTGCGTTTGCACTACCAGACCCCGAATCGTCCGGACCCAGATGGGACTGAAGTTGGTCAAACGCTCTGGTTAACCACTGATGTTGCCAGGCAATTTATTTCGATATTAGAAGCAGGAATCGCCAAAATTGAATCAGGCGATTACCAGGTGAATGAGTATCAGCGTCATTAAATCTGATGCACCCAACCATCAAAAGGCACCTTAACGGTGCCTTTCTTATTTCCTGGTTGAATAATGCTGGTCAGTTATTTACCCTGCAACTATCGCGATTGCAGAGAGAAGCGGATGAAATACGACTTAATCATTATTGGCAGCGGTTCCGTGGGTGCCGCAGCTGGATACTATGCCACTCGCGCCGGTCTGAATGTTCTGATGATCGATGCACATATGCCACCACATCAACAGGGCAGCCACCACGGCGACACACGATTAATTCGTCATGCGTATGGCGAAGGCGAAAAATACGTTCCGCTGGTACTGCGTGCGCAGACATTGTGGGATGAACTCTCCACGCAAAATGAAGAACCCGTGTTTGTCCGTTCAGGTGTTATCAACCTCGGCCCGGCAGATTCAACCTTCTTATCTAACGTGGCGCAAAGCGCAAAACAGTGGCAGCTAAACGTTGAGCAACTGGACGCAGCCGCGATTATGGCGCGCTGGCCCGAAATCCGTGTACCTGAAAACTATATTGGCTTGTTTGAAGCAGAGTCAGGTTTTTTACGCAGTGAGCTAGCCATTAAAACCTGGATCCGTCTGGCTGAGGAAGCAGGCTGTGCACAGCTATTTAAATGTCCTGTCACCGCAATTCATCATCATGATGATGGCGTCACGGTTGAAACAGCGGACGGAGACTACCATGCTAAAAAAGCGCTGATTAGCACCGGAACCTGGGTTCAGGCACTGGTGCCTGAACTGCCAATACAACCGGTGCGCAAAGTGTTTGCATGGTACCAGGCAGACGGGCGCTACAGCATTAAAAACAAATTCCCGGCATTTACCGGTGAGTTGCCGAATGGCGATCAGTATTACGGTTTCCCGGCTGAAAATGACGAGCTGAAGATTGGTAAACATAACGGCGGGCAGATCATCCATTCCGCCGAAGAGCGTAAACCGTTTGCCGCAGTTGCCAGCGATGGTTCCGAAGCTTTCCCATTCCTGCGTACTATTCTGCCCGGTGTTGGATGTTGCCTGCATGGTGCGTCCTGCACTTACGATAACTCTCCGGACGAAGACTTTATTATCGATACGCTGCCAGAGCATGACAATACGCTAATCATTACCGGGTTGAGCGGTCATGGCTTCAAATTTGCCTCCGTGTTGGGGGAGATCGCTGCGGATTTCGCCCAGGACAAACCGTCAGCCTTTGACCTGTCCCCGTTCAAACTTACCCGTTTTAAACAATAATCACTAAATGGCCTCTCTGTGAGGCCATTTCTATTTAAGGAATACTTTTGATGCGTCGCATCTTTCATTACCTGGTTAATAATATTCGCGAGCATTTTATGCTCTACATTATTTTATGGTCACTGCTGGCCATTATGGACGTTATATATATTATGTTTTTCTGACCAAAGAATACTGACAGTAATTGACAAAAATTTAGAATTTCTTAATTTTCATTGCAATAAACTGAATAACAAACAAACCAACAAACATCCTTAAATTAAGCCATAATCTGCCCACTCACACTAATCCGCTGATGTTTACCTTGTAAATAAATCAAATTTATTGAATTAAAAATAAATATCATCACCATTGTTATTTATTAGTTGCATTAATGTCTTTTTCACGCCATTTTCATTCACTCCTGTAATATCTATCGGTGTGTTTATGCAATTCAATAATAGTCCACAGCGCTATGGCGTCGTATCTGCGACATTACACTGGGTGATTGCTATTGCCGTGTATGGCATGTTTGGTTTGGGTTTATGGATGGTAACACTCAGCTATTACGATGGCTGGTACCACCAGGCCCCGGAACTGCATAAAAGCATCGGTGTACTCCTCATGATGGGGTTGGTCATCCGCATTGCCTGGCGGATTTTCTCCCCTCCGCCCCCGGCGCTGAAAAGCTATTCCCGTTTAACTCGCCTCGCTGCGGCACTGGGCCACCTCGCGTTATATATCCTGCTGTTTTCTATTGTGATCAGCGGTTATCTGATTTCTACCGCTGACGGTAAAGCTATCAGTGTTTTTGGCTGGTTTGAAATTCCCGCCACGCTCGCTAACGCGGGAGCACAGGCCGATCTTGCCGGTAGTCTGCATCTTTGGCTGGCCTGGAGCGTAGTGGTTTTATCCCTTCTGCATGGCCTGATGGCCCTGAAACATCACTTTATCGATAACGACGATACCCTTAATCGCATGTTGGGAAGATCGTCATCTGACTCTGGAGCATAAAATGAAGAAAAGCCTGCTGGGGCTCGCCCTCACCTCTCTGTTATTCACCACCGGTTCTGCAATCGCGGCAGATTACAAAATCGACAAAGAGGGACAACATGCCTTTGTTAATTTCCGTATTCAGCATCTGGGATACAGCTGGCTGTACGGCACATTTAAAGACTTCGATGGCTCGTTTACCTTCGACGAGAAAAATCCTGCCGCCGATAAAGTAAATGTCACCATTAACACCAACAGCGTTGACACCAATCACGCTGAACGTGATAAACACCTGCGAAGCGCAGATTTCCTCAATGTCGCTAAATTTCCACAGGCGACCTTCACCTCTACCAGCGTGAAGAAAGAGGGTAACGAGCTTGATATCACCGGGAATCTGACCCTTAACGGCGTGACCAAACCGGTAACGCTGGATGCGAAGCTGATAGGACAAGGTGGCGATCCGTGGGGTGGTACGCGCGCAGGTTTTGAAGCTCAAGGAAAAATTAAGCTGAAAGATTTCAACATCACCACCGATCTCGGCCCTGCTTCGCAGGAAGTCGATTTAATCATTTCGGTGGAAGGCGTACAGCAGAAGTAATTGTTCGCGCGTCTTATCCGGCCTGCAAAGTGAGTTTTGCATGCCGGATAAGACTTTATGTCCCATGCGGCACAATGTTATGACGCTGGATCCGGAATACCCAGTTTCGTATTCAGGCGACCACGAGATTTATTGAAGATTTTATTGCCATTTTCGCGACCAGCACGACGGCGGCGTTGTTCTTCTTCTGGCAATTCACTTTCTTCACAGCACAGTTCGCTGCAGCAGCCTTTATACTTGCCTGCACATGCCGGGCACTGAATAAACAGCAAATGGCAGCCATCATTTTTACAATTAGTATGGCTGTCGCATGCCACACCACATTGATGACAATGCGCGATCACATCTTCAGAGATTCGCTCTCCCATACGTTCATCAAATACAAAATTTTTGCCGATAAAACGCACGGGTAGCCCCTGCTCACGCGCTTTACGCGCATATTCAATAATGCCACCCTCAATGTGCCATACTTTGCTGAATCCGTTGTGTTTCATCCAGGCACTGGCCTTCTCACAACGAATTCCACCTGTGCAGTACATCACTATTTTTTTATCTTTATGTTCCTGCATCATTTCGACGGCTTTCGGCAGTTGATCGCGGAAAGTGTCTGCAGGAATTTCCAGCGCATTATCGAAGTGGCCAACCTCGTATTCATAGTGGTTGCGCATATCAATAAATACCGCGTCTGGATCGTCGAGCATGGCGTTCACTTCTGCAGCTTTCAGGTAATCACCAACATTGCTGGCGTCAAAGCCAGGATCATCGATACCATCAGCCACAATTCGATCACGGACCTTCATGCGCAGTACCCAGAATGATTTTCCGTCATCATCCAGTGCAATATTCAGACGAAGTCCGGCAAATGCAGGGTCAAAAGCGTAAAGTTGATCGCGGAATCTCTCAACATTACTTTGCGGCACGCTGATTTGTGCGTTAATCCCTTCATGCGCAAGATAAACCCGTCCGAAGACATTTAACGCGGTGAACATCTGGTACAGCGCATCACGCGTGTGCTGAGGCTCGACGATGTTGAAGTATTTATAGAACGAGATTGTCGTTCGCGGCTCAGACTCTGCCAGCATCCTGGCTTTGAGCGCGTCATTCGAAATGCGGTTGTGTAACACTGGCATGGTGTACGTATCCTGCAGGAAGTAAAAATTGAAAATCGGCCGGCATCATAAAGCAAACATCGCCAATTTACATCCACACATTTTACGCTACATTTCATACTTCACGATAAAAACACAACAACAAATGATGATTTAATGACCGTTCCTGCGTCACAAATTTTTGATACGCGCGAAAAAATGCGACAATACAGGGAATTGGTCGTTTAAAGACAGGATAGACATGACGAATTTACCCAAGTTCTCGACTGCATTATTGCATCCACGTTATTGGTTAACCTGGGCAGGTATTGGTATCCTTTGGTTGATCGTGCAGTTACCCTATCCGCTCCTCTATAAGTTAGGCTGTGCATTAGGTCACCTGGCATTACGTGTAATGAAGCGTCGGGCAAAGATTGTTTCCCGGAATCTCGAGCTGTGCTTCCCGCAGATGAGTGAACAGGAACGCCAGCAGATGGTGGCAAAAAACTTCGAATCTGTAGGTATGGGCGTGATAGAAACCGGAATGGCCTGGTTTTGGTCCGATCGCCGAATTTCACGCTGGACTGAAGTTATCGGAATGGAACATATCCGTGACGTTCAGGCGCAGAAGCGAGGGATCCTGCTTGTCGGACTGCACTTTCTGACGCTTGAGCTAGGTGCTCGTCAGTTTGGCTTACAGGAACCCGGGATCGGCGTTTATCGCCCCAATGACAACCCGCTTCTCGACTGGCTACAAACCTGGGGGCGTATGCGCTCCAATAAATCAATGCTCGATCGCAAAGACCTGAAAGGGATGATCAAAGCGCTGAAAAAAGGTGAAGTGGTCTGGTATGCGCCGGATCATGACTACGGTCCGCGATCCAGCGTATTTGTTCCTCTGTTTGCCGTTGAACAAGCCGCAACGACCTCCGGGACCTGGATGCTTTCACGTCTGTCCAATGCATGTCTGGTACCGTTTGTTCCCCGCCGTAAACCCGACGGCAAAGGGTACCAACTGATTATGCTGCCTCCGGAATGTTCCCCACCTCTGGACGACGCAGAGACCACTGCTGCCTGGATGAATACAATTGTTGAGAAGTGCATCATGATGGCACCGGAGCAATATATGTGGCTACACCGTCGCTTTAAAACACGTCCTGAAGGTGCCCCTTCCCTTTACTGAAACGCCTTGCAGCCCGCCGGGCTGCAACACCTCAGATAACCTCTTTAGGTTTAACTGCTATCCGCATTGCAGCGCCTATAAACCAGGCGCATAATTAGCCTGCTTACTTAATATTCAAACAATAGCGCAAACAGCGCGCCACACTGCGGATCGCTATGTCACCCTCTGATGTCCCCATAAACTGGAAACGCAATCTCACTGTTGCCTGGCTGGGTTGTTTCCTGACCGGCGCGGCATTTAGCCTGGTCATGCCCTTCTTACCGCTCTATGTCGAAAATCTGGGCGTGACGGGTCATAGCGCCTTAAATATGTGGTCAGGCCTGGTCTTTAGCATCACTTTTCTCTTTTCTGCTATCGCCTCACCTTTCTGGGGGGGGCTTGCTGACAGAAAAGGCAGAAAAATAATGCTATTGCGTTCAGCGCTGGGCATGGCGATCGTGATGCTGTTAATGGGGCTGGCGCAAAATATCTGGCAGTTCCTTGTCCTGCGCGCCCTGCTCGGACTTCTGGGGGGATTCATTCCCAACGCCAATGCCCTGATCGCCACGCAGGTTCCGCGCAATAAAAGCGGCTGGGCGCTGGGTACACTTTCCACCGGGGGCGTCAGTGGCGCCCTGCTTGGCCCACTGGCTGGCGGGTTACTCGCCGACCATTTTGGGCTGCGTCCAGTTTTCTTCATTACCGCCAGCGTACTACTGCTTTGTTTTATTCTGACGTTATTTTTTATCCGTGAGAATTTCCGGCCGGTGAGTAAGAAAGAAATGCTGCATATGCGGGAGGTCGTCGCTTCATTAAAGAATCCTAAGCTGGTATTGAGCCTGTTTGTCACGACGTTGATCATTCAGGTAGCGACTGGCTCTATTGCACCTATTCTGACGTTGTATGTACGCGAACTTGCCGGTAACGTCAGCAACATCGCCTTTATCAGCGGGATGATTGCCTCAGTTCCTGGCGTGGCGGCCCTGCTTAGTGCACCCAGGCTCGGCAAGTTAGGCGACAGAATTGGCCCGGAGAAAATCCTGATTGTCGCATTGGTTATTTCAGTGCTGCTACTGATCCCAATGTCATTAGTACAGACGCCGTGGCAGCTTGGCGTTCTGCGCTTTTTACTCGGCGCTGCCGACGGTGCTCTGCTACCTGCCGTACAAACCCTGCTGGTCTATAACTCAACTAACCAGATAGCCGGGCGAATATTCAGCTATAACCAGTCATTTCGGGATATTGGCAACGTGACAGGGCCACTGATGGGGGCCGCTATATCGGCAAACTATGGTTTCCGTGCCGTTTTCTGTGTGACTGCGGGCATCGTATTATTCAACGCCATCTATTCGTGGAACAGTCTGCGCCGCCGCCGAGATGCTCAGGTCCCAGGATGATTTTTACGCATTAATACTTGCTATATCAGAGAATCAACTATTATTTTCCTGAATACCTCATTAAATCAAAGGGAGACTCTGATGACTATGTATGCCACGCTGGAAGAAGCCATTGATGCAGCCCGTGAAGAGTTTCTGGCTGATAACCCCGATCTTGAACCTGACGAAGCCAGTATTCAGCAACTGAACGTACAAAAATACGTACTACAGGATGGCGACATCATGTGGCAGGCCGAATTTTTCGCTGACGAAGATGACGAAGGTGGCGAATGTCTGCCAATGCTGAGCGGCGAAGCGGCGCAAAGCGTTTTTGATGGCGATTATGATGAGATTGAAATTCGCCAGGAATGGCAGGAAGAAAACACCCTCCACGAATGGGATGAGGGGGAATTCCAGCTTGAACCGCCCCTTGATACAGAAGAAGGTCAGACAGCAGCAGATGAATGGGATGAGCGATAATTACTCATAAGGCCCATGGTGGATATCGAGTGGCAGCAGCAGCGTATCAAACACCAGCGAAAATGGCAGGTCGAGGATGGTGACGTAACGCCACGCCGAGTCCCGGACATCCCACTGGACGCCAGGATAGTATTGATTGCCGTGCCCCTGCCCCGGGATCGTCCGGCTAATAATACTGCCACATCCGCTCAGGAGTAAGACCATTATTCCAACAACCAGTATTCGCACCTGATACCTCATGACCTTTTGTATTCAGTATAAAAAAATACCGGCCCGGGGCCGGTATTTTCACGTCAGAACGTTTATTTTTTCCTGAGCGCCAGCGGGTTCAGGGTGATCCCCTGGTAATAATTGACCCACGAAGAATACCTGTCCGGTGAGTTCCAGACACGATAATGCAAACGTGCCATGGTCACCGGATCGCTCAACAGCACAAGGCGGCGATCGCGATTCAGTTTCTCTGGCGTTTCGTTCAGCGCTTGCTCCACGTGACGGTCTCGTGCAATTTCAAGCACATTACTGGCACGATGGCGTGCGGTGGCCATCGCCGTTGCCAGCGCGTTAAATGACGGGTTAAACACTGCATGCATAAAGCCGTCATCCAGCGAACGATTACGATTCATCACCAGATAATTGTCAGTATCCACCAGCACTTTAGGCGGAGAATACTCTTCCGGGATCAGGAAAAGCTTCCAGCGTTTAGTTCGTAACCCCACCGTTGAACGGCTGGATATCACGGAAACAAACGGCGACAGGATCAGCGAAAAGACAATCGGTGCCAGCCAGAACAGGAAGCGCAGATCCAGCCACGCCATACCCACAGCCCATACCAGACCCAGCAACAATTGAGATCCGTGACGCATAAACGCTTCGCCCCACGGGGTGGAGTCGTCATCGCGCTGCGGTGAGTTCCAGACCACTTCCCAGCCAAGAAATGCGCTCACTACGAAGACCGTGTGGAACAGCATACGCACCGGCGCCAGCAGCACGGAGAACAGAACCTCCAGCAGCAATGACAGTGTTACACGGATAAATCCGCCGTACTCTTTCGTCCCTTTACACCAGATGAGTAAAATACTCAGCAGCTTCGGCAGGAATAACAGCACCATCGTTGAGGCAAACAGCGCGATCGCCAGCTCCGGACGCCACTGCGGCCAGACCGGGAACAGTTGGCGCGGTTGCAGGAAGTATTGTGGTTCCGTCAGCGCATGAACCACCTGCAGTGCAGTTGAGAGCGCGAGGAACATAAACCACAGCGGAGCCGACAGATAGGACATGACGCCGGTCAGGAATACCGCACGGTGAACCGGGTGCATCCCTTTAACCAGGAACAAACGGAAGTTCATCAGGTTACCGTGACACCAGCGACGGTCACGCTTGAGTTCATCCAGCAGGTTCGGTGGCAGCTCTTCATAAGAACCCGGCAGATCGTAAGCAATCCACACGCCCCACCCTGCACGACGCATCAATGCAGCTTCCACGAAGTCATGGGAGAGAATCGAGCCTGCAAACGAGCCTTCACCCGGTAACGGTGCAAGCGCACAGTGCTCGATAAACGGCTTCACGCGAATAATCGCGTTGTGACCCCAGTAGTGCGACTCACCCAACTGCCAGAAGTGAAGTCCGGCGGTAAACAGCGGGCCATACACGCGAGTAGCAAACTGTTGGCAGCGCGCATACAGCGTGTCCATCCCGGATGCTTTTGGTGAAGACTGGATAATCCCGGCGTTTGGATTCGCCTCCATCAGACGCACCAGGCCGGTCAGGCAGTCGCCACTCATCACCGAGTCCGCATCCAGCACCACCATGTAGCTGTACTGATTCCCCCAACGACGACAGAAGTCATCAATGTTACCGCTTTTACGCTTCACACGACGCCGACGACGGCGATAGAAAATCTGCCCTTCACCCTGCACTTCAGCAATCAACTCCATCCACGCTTTTTGTTCCGCTACGCAGATATCAGGGTTGTAGCTGTCACTCAGAATGTAAACATCGAAATGCTCGGCATTGCCCGTGGCTTTAACCGACTCCCACGTGGCACGCAGACCCGCAAATACACGGTCAACGTCCTCGTTACAGATAGGCATAATCAGCGCAGTACGATGCTCAGGATTAAGAGGTTCATCCCCTACCGTTGAGGCTGAAATACTGTACTTATCACGCCCAATCAACAGTTGCAGGAAGCCCATCAAAGCAGTCCAGAACCCCGCAGATACCCAGCAGAAAAGGACGGCAAACAGAATAAGTATCCCGCTCTGGAGCACATAGGGCAGCAACTGCATAAAGGAAACCCACAGGTTCTGCCCCATCATGTCTGCAGGATTAATGAACGCCCAGCCCTGATACGGAAGAATTGTCTTCATATACCAGGTCGCAACGACCGTTTGCGCCAATGTTAAGATCAGCAGAATGTAACGGCGGATCGTCCCAACGGTACGCCATTTCTGTTCATTCTCTTGTTCTTCTTTCGTCAGACGTGAAAGATAACGCGGTGTCACATCCCGTCCACGCAGACGATCCCAAAAACGGCCTACCGGGTTAGTACGCCAGGGGTCGGGAAACATCGAAGTGCGTGTTGCCTTTGGCATGGCCTGCAACTGGTCACGCCCTTCATCGTCCTTAATCAACTGCTCTTTGGCCAGAGAGTCCGGCCAGGCTTGCTCAAGGCGAGCTTTAACAGACCCCTGCGGTGAATCATCTTCGCGCGCGTAAGTACGGTGCTCGGCATCCAGAGCCTGATGAACGGCGCGGATGTCAGTTTTCGGCAGTGCCGCTTTCTCGGTATCCGAAAGCGGCATTGCGTCAATATACTCAGTTGTCTTATTCATTGGCAGGTAACTGGTAGCTCCAGGTTTCACTCAACGTCTGATCGGCATTGGCCAACGCAGCACGCATTTCAGTGGGTTTCTTCGCATCTTTCACTTTCACGCGCAGCATCAAACGCCAACCCTTAGTGACCGGGTTATAACGCACTGTGCTTTCAACGATCTCACCGTTGTCGCCAATGCTGGTTTGCGCGGTGACAGGGGTGTCCTGCGGCAGTTTTTTCAT
This sequence comes from Citrobacter sp. Marseille-Q3906, assembly GCF_916618775.1. Taxonomy (NCBI): domain Bacteria; kingdom Pseudomonadati; phylum Pseudomonadota; class Gammaproteobacteria; order Enterobacterales; family Enterobacteriaceae; genus Citrobacter; species Citrobacter sp. Marseille-Q3906. Next base: position 937,640 of record NZ_CAKAKA010000002.1, on the reverse strand, counting down.
ATCTGCACCGGCGAAATCCACCACAAATGCAATGGTGCCGTCAGGCTGGCGAATAAGATTTGACTGTTTGACATCACCTGTTGAGCGGCGAGTCTGCTGTACCCAGGCACTTTCCGGGGCATGAAGCTTATCTTCATCGCGAGTGAACGTCAGGGTGTACTTGAAGTTCATCTCTTTGCCTGCTTCAGGCAGTTGATCCGGCGTCCAGTAGGCAACGATGTTATCGTTCGTTTCATCGTTGGTTGGAATTTCAACTAACTCAATTTTACCCTTACCCCAGTCGCCTTTTGGTGTGATCCAGGCGCTCGGACGCAAGTCGTAGCGGTCGTCGATATCTTCAAAACGGGAGAACTGACGACCACGCTGCAGCAGACCGAATCCTTGCGGATTTTCCATCGCAAAGCTACTCACTGCGAGGTGTTTCGGGTTATTCAGCGGACGCCAAATCCACTCGCCATTGCCAGCATGGATAGACAAACCGTTAGAGTCATGCAGTTCCGGACGATAGTTAGTCGTCGGAGACGGCTGGTTCGGCCCGAACAGGAACATACTGGTTAGCGGTGCTACGCCCAGCTTGCCCACTTTATCGCGCAGGTAAACTTTGGACTGAACATCCACAACCGTGTCACGCCCAGGAATAATCACAAAGCGATACGCTCCGGTCGCACGCGGGGAGTCCAGCAAGGCATAAATGGTTAAACGTTTATCAGTTGGTTTTGGACGTTCGATCCAAAACTCACGAAAGCGGGGAAACTCTTCGCCCGAAGGCAGAGCGGTATCAATAGCGAGACCTCGCGCAGACAGGCCATAAACCTGACCTGCACCCAGGACGCGGAAATAGCTGGCACCGAGCATGCTGACGATTTCATCGTTTTTATCTTTGCTGTTGATCGGATACAGCACTTTGAACCCGGCGAAACCGAGATCTTTTACCGTGTCTTTATCATGCTGGACATCGCCAAAATTAAAATAATCCGGGCTGTATTTGATTTTTTTTACCGCTGTGGCGGTAACTTCATTGATTCTGACCGGCGTGTCGAAATACATACCCTGGTGGTAGAATTCGAGCTTAAATGGGGTCTTAAGGTTACTCCAGTAGGCTTTATCGCGATTAAACTGGATCTGCTGATAATCCGCATATTTCATATCGCGGAAAACGGAGGGCAAGTTACTTTTTGGCGCCTCATAGCCTTTATCGGCTAAGGATTGAGCTTGTTTAGCAACATCATCAATGCTGAATGCCCAGCTCGATGATGTATACAGCGTTAACATGACTGCTGCACCCAACCAACGCATTTTCATCATTTGTAGTTTATGTTTCATAATTAGTAAGCACTTCCCCCTTTGTGTGCTTATATTGATCCGATCCATTTTAATGGATAATCGGGTAATCCGACAACTGAATCCCTGTATTGTTCGCGCGCTGGCTCATGGTTTAATCAGGTTCGTATGCCTGTTTTCACTTTGCGTGCTTATCCTGGAGACAGGTTGTAAGACTTCGTGTAGGGTTGGCCTCGAATGTAACCATTATTCGCCTTAGGGATAAGACGAAAAGTCTGAGAATACGTAACTGTCTATGAGCTCTGTATCTCCACCGCGTGAATACTTTCTTGACTCCATCCGCGCCTGGCTGATGTTGTTGGGTATCCCCTTTCATATCTCATTGATCTACTCCACACATACCTGGCATGTGAACAGTGCAGAGCCATCGTGGTGGCTGACCCTTTTTAACGACTTCATCCATGCGTTTCGCATGCAGGTTTTCTTCGTTATTTCGGGTTATTTTTCATACATGCTTTTTTTGCGTTACCCATTAAAACGCTGGTGGAAAGTACGTGTTGAACGTGTGGGGATCCCTATGTTAACCGCGATTCCGTTGCTTACGCTGCCGCAATTTATCATGCTGCAATTTGTGAAGGGAAAAGCAGACAGCTGGCATACTCTCAGCGGGTACGATAAATACAACGCGCTTGCGTGGGAGCTTATTTCACATCTGTGGTTTTTACTGGTCCTTGTCGTTTTAACGACCGTAAGCATGTGGGTATTCAGCCAAATGAAAAAACGGCTGACAAGCGCAGATGACTCGAGCTCAGCACCTGCTTCAATGACTAAGCTAACACTAGTTTTTTTGTTGCTTGGCGTGGGATATGCCGTTATCAGACGGACAATTTTTATCCTCTATCCTTCTATTCTCAGTGACGGCATGTTTAATTTCATCATCATGCAAACGCTGTTTTATGTGCCTTTCTTTATGCTTGGCGCCCTGGCGTTTATCAATCCCAGGTTAAAGGCGCTGTTTACTACGCCATCGCGTGGCTGCACGTTAGCCGCAGGATCCGCGTTCGTCGCCTATCTGCTTAATCAGCGTTACGGAAACGGCGATGCCTGGATGTACGAAACCGAATATGTGATAACCATGGTCATGGGCCTGTGGATGGTTAACGTTGTCTTTTCACTCGGCTACCGCTTGTTGAATTTCCAGTCAGCCCGCGTCACCTATTTCGTAAACGCGTCGTTGTTTATCTACCTGGTACACCATCCGTTAACGCTGTTTTTCGGCGCCTATATCACGCCGCATATCTCATCGAATATTCTGGGCTTTTTGTGTGGGCTGCTATTTGTGGTCGGAATTGCGCTGATACTGTACGAAATCCATTTACGTATTCCGGTTCTGAAATTTCTCTTCTCGGGTAAACCGCCTGTTAAGCAGGATAAAAGCAAAGCCGTTGCCGGTTAGCTGACATTGCGTGGTTCAAAGTAACCACTCAATAGGTAGCAGTGACGCAAGTCTCACCAGAACCCGCTTCCAGAATCCTGTGGCGGGTTCTTTTTTTAGCACCACTTCCGTGTCGTGCTGGCGATCGACCCAGTTAATCCGGCCCCAGCGATCAAGGCGCAATTGCCAGGCGACATCACGCTGGCTTTGCATAAAACGCTTATGAATCAGTGCGGCCAGCACTTCGCTCTCAATGACAAACCCCATTTCGGTATTGAGTAACGTTGAACGTGGATCAAAATTTAGCGAGCCGATAAAGACTTTTCGACCATCAATACTGAAGGTTTTCGCATGCAGGCTTGAGCCTGAGTTACCAGTTAACCCGCGATCGTGTAACACAGTGGCCCGATCGCGGGTTGGTTTAAGTTCGTACAACTCCACACCATAGCGCAACAGTTTCTTTCGCCAGCGCGCATAACCAGCATGGACGACAGCAACATCATTCGCCGCCAGTGAATTCGTTAAAATAGCAATCCTGACCCCTTTCCTGACCAGACGCAGAAGCTGCGCCACGCCAGCCCGGGTCGGCACAAAATAGGCGGAAATAATATCAATGCGCTCAGTAGGCGATCCCATGACATCAAATAAACGCTGGGGCAACAACGAATGACGCGGCGCCTTCCCTTCACCTTTTACCGGGTCATCACTGAGCAGGCGCGTTTTTGCCCAAATCAGCGGCAAGGCCCCCTGGTCCAGACTGGTCATAAACTGGCTGGTTTCCAGCTTATGCAGGTAGCGACGAGTAATATCATCATTGTACCAGGATTCAGGCAATTCAATACGCTGGGTCGGCTCAGGTTCAGACAGCTCCAGTACTTTCTGTAACGTTGAAACAGAACGGCACTGCCAGTAACGCTCAAAATCATCCGCGACCTCTTTAACTACGGGGCCGATGGCCATCACGTCGAGATCGGAAAACAGCGGTTGTTCGCCTGCGCCAAAATAAGCATCACCAATATTGCGCCCCCCGACGAGAGTCACAACACCGTCAGCGGTATAGCTTTTATTGTGCATGCGGCGATTAAGTCGGGCAAAGTCGGTTAAATACCCCAGAGCGCGCAGTATCCGAAACGAAAAGGGATTAAACAGGCGAACTTCAATATTAGGATGGTTATCAAGCAGGCGCAGCGTATCATCCAGACCCGGCGTGTTGTTGTCATCCAGCAGCAAACGAACGCGCACACCTCTTTTCGCCGCAGCTAACAGAACCGAAAACAGCAATAGCCCGGACATGTCGTTTTCCCAGATGTAATACTGTACATCCAGTGAGCGTTCCGCCATTTCAGTTAACCGATAGCGAGCCGCGAAAGCATCCAGGCTATCATCCAGCGTAAGAATACCGCATCGTTCAGGATGGCTTGCACAAAGAGGGGTAATGGCACGCTCGAGTCGCGTCATATCAGGCCGTGTGATCATCGCCTTGTTGGGTGAGTAATCTGTTATAAAGCCGGGTGTTTTCATCGTCAAAGCAAACAAAGTAAATTTGCTCAGGTAACGCCCGACGAGTGATAAATTTCAGTACCGTATTCACCGCTATCTCCGCCGCTGCTGCGCGCGGATAACCATACGCTCCCGTGCTGATTGCCGGAAAAGCAATGGACTGATATCCATTGGCCAATGCCAGTTGCAGGGTATTTAAATAGGCCTCTTCAAGGCGTTCGGCTTCGTGATGACCGCCCCCTTGCCAGACAGGTCCCACTGTATGGATCACCGCCTTTGCGGGCAGAGATCCGGCCAGGGTAATCACTGCATGTCCGGTTGGACATTCTCCCTGTTGCTGTATTACTTGTTTGCAGGCTTCCAACAATGCAGGCCCGGCTGCGCGATGAATTGCCCCATCCACGCCTCCACCACCCAGCAGAGAAGAGTTGGCGGCATTGACGATCACATCAACAGCTATAGTCGTAATGTCGCCATGTAACACATGAACACGCGATTGCATAAGATTCCCCTGACAAAACACTCTCTACTAAGTGTACAGCAGGGTTTTCCATGAAATCTTACTTTTTAACGAAACGGCTGCATATCTACGCCAGAACGGTTCATTTATATTCAATGCTAAGAATAGCCAGGCTTTTCTGCGTATTGAGGTAATGCATTTTCACCGAGGCTAGTTGCTTAAAACTCTGAGGAGCCATCGTCACCTGCTGTCCGCTAAAGCGACTATTGTACATTTCGCCGTCACGTATGCATGACAATTCAATCTGCTGTTGATGGGTGTTTACCTCACAAGGCGGTTCAACTATTTCACCACGGAAGTGAATAACCCCGCCAGATGTGATTTGCTGGGCAATTGCGGAGACCGTATAAAGAGAAAAAACACACAAGCTGGTACCTAAAATACTTTTTGCTAATGTATGCATATGGGTTCCTCAATGATTAACCATCCTTGAGGTATCGGTGTGGTCCTTCACCGCTGCGGTTAACGGACAAATAAAAACGTATTAACGTTTCTATATTCATAGAACAGCAGCGCATTACCAGCCACACCCATTATGCAAATACATCAAAAATCATGAGTGACTGGTTGAGTCAGGCCACTGTTGCGAGAGATGCAGAGATTGTCCGTCCGAAACGGTAACAACGATTTTAACCGAATCCTCAGTTGATATATTTAAACTAAGTTTTGTTAAATCGATCGGTTGATTAGCGGGTATAGAAAGGGTTGTTTTCTGCTGAGTTTGACTTTGTCCACTTTTCCCTTCCCGTAAAGCGAGAACTTGTACCTGGCACACACACGGCTGCGATAGCGTTACCTGAGGAACGATGGTGTACATTTCGCCTTGCTGGGTTGTATTGAACGTAATTTGATTTGAGAGCGCGGCAATAAGTAATAGCGTATGCATAATATTCTCCCGAAAAAAAACAGGGCTTTCGCCCTGTTTATTCTCAGTCAGAAGACTGAATTAATGTTGGTTTGCGGTGGCGTTGTTGCCGTAACCAACCTGGCGAACCAGAACATTGGAGTCAGACGCTGTCTGATTAACCACTGCACCGTTGCGGCCACCGTATTGGGTCACGCTGATATCAGCATGCTTAGCATTCCACTGATTGATGTCAGCGCTGTTACTGAAGCCTGTTTGTTTCAGACTAATGGTACTGTCATCAGCACCTTGCCCAACGGTTGCCCCGTTACCACGACCATGCTGGGTGATGGTCACATCGGACTTACGTGCATCACTTTGCAGCGCATTCGCAATGTTGCCAGAACCATACTGGTAAATACTCATTGATGAGTCCGGACCATTGTTATTACCACCGTTATGATGACCACTACCGCCCCATTGCGGAACAACACCAGCCAGAGCACTACCAGAAACAACGATTGCTGCGAATGCTGCCACTTTTAAAAATTTCATGGTAAACCCCCATCGGATTGATTTAAACGTCGTTAATGGATTAGCGTTGAGTCACGCGAATGGCCATTTGCGACTGTCTCTGCACCACAACTGCTGTTTTTTGTGTACCGTACTGGGTAATATTTGCTTTATTACCAGAACCTTTCTGGATAATAACAGCCGTATTACCGTAAGAACCTTGTTTTATACTCGCATCATTAGAACTACCCGCCTGATCAATATAAGAAAGATTATATGATCCTGTCTGGTCTATTTTAGCCCGGTTACCTGAACCGTCTTGAGAAATGACCGACAATAACTTTGAGCCCCCCTGTCGAGTATTTGCACTGTTCGCAGTGCCAACTTGACCAATAATGGCTGCCTGATTAAATGAAGACTTGCTTAATTCATTTACCGCAAAGTTATATTCTGAATTAGCCAGATCATAACTTGTTGCGGATGCAATCCCAGGCACACCCAGCATTGTAAACATCATAAATAACAACTTGTTTTTCATGTTGTCACCCTGGACCTGGTCGTACATGAAGTTAAATTATTTACCACTCAATTTTGTTGTTAACATGACTTTGTTTTGTTAACGCCACGTTACGATGAAGAGTATGTCCGTTGAAACATTTTAAATAACTCACCCGCGAGTGGTATTTTTATATTTAGATTCACACCAAAGTACTAATTAAGAGCCAACAACGCTGTTATATGTATCGATTTTATTTTTGGACAATCGCTGGTTATGCATTTCTATGCAATGGTAGAAAAAAGCTGCATTCAACGATTTCAGGGCCTCGCAGCGCGGCCTCGCGATAGCTGCAGGTACAAGTCGTGACAAACATCATTTTTTTCTATCTAAAATTGTTCAACGTAAAGCGAGGCAAAATAATCGAAATTCATTAGAATGATAAAACTTACTAAGTATAAATTAAAACCATATAAATCAATCAATTAATATAATTTGTATGATTTTTTAAATCTGTGCAATAACAGTGAAATGTACAACTTTACTATCAAATCTAAACTCAATAAAAACCACAAAATCACATTTTAATATATAATTTTACATTCTGTAACAAGTTTAACACTTGCTTTAAGATTTGTAATAGCTAGATTGAAATCAGTTGAAGTCCATTTGTTTTAATATTTTCACCCCTGTGGGTCGATATTTTATTTCTACACAGCAGTGCAACATCTGTCAGTACTTCTGGTGCCTCTATTTTAGTAGAGACAGCTGTCGGGTGTGCGACTAAAAAGTGGAGTTTCATCATGTTTAATGAAGTCCATAGTATTCATGGTCATACATTATTGTTGATCACTAAACCCTCTCTGCAGGCAACTGCATTATTACAGCATTTAAAACAATCGTTGGCGTTATCTGGAAAACTACATAATATTCAACGTTCTCTGGATGATATATCCGCTAGCTGCATTGTTTTACTGGATATGATGGAGGCAGATAAAAAACTGATCCATTACTGGCAAGATAATTTAAGCCGTAAAAACAACAATATAAAGACGTTATTGTTGAATACACCCGATGATTATCCTTACCGGGATATCGAAAACTGGCCGCATATCAATGGTGTGTTTTACGCAGCAGAAGATGAACAGCGTGTCGTTAGCGGGTTGCAAGGTGTCTTGCGAGGCGAATGCTACTTTTCGCAGAAATTGGCCAGTTACTTAATCACTCATTCTGGAAACTACCGTTATAACAGCACGGAGTCGGCACTACTCACTCATCGTGAAAAAGAGATCCTTAATAAACTGCGTATCGGCGCCTCAAATATTGAGATCGCACGCTCACTGTTTATCAGTGAGAATACGGTAAAAACGCATCTTTATAATCTTTTCAAAAAGATAGCTGTCAAAAATCGTACGCAGGCGGTCTCATGGGCCAATGATAACCTCAGGCGATAAAGCCATGAAACGCTATTTGACCTGGATTGTGGCAGCAAATTTACTCCTGGCTGCCGGGAATCTACACGCGGCTGTAGAAGTGGAGGTACCCGGACTGTTAACTGACCACACTGTCTCCTCAATTGGGCATGATTTTTATCGTGCATTTAGTGACAAGTGGGAAAGCGAGTACACAGGAAATTTAACCATCAATGAAAGGCCCAGTGCACGTTGGGGAAGTTGGATCACAATAACGGTTAATCAGGACGTTATCTTCCAGACTTTTTTATTCCCAACGAAAAGAGACTTCGAAAAAACAGTGGTCTTCGCATTGGCACAAACTGAGGAAGCATTAAGTCGCCGGCAAATAGATCAGACCCTATTAAGCACGAGCGATTTAGCGCGCGATGAATTCTAAAACATGATTTTGTCCGGAGGCTTTCATGCGTGTCAAACATGCAGTCGTTTTGCTCATGCTGATTTCACCATTAAGTTGGGCCGGAAACATGACTTTCCAGTTCCGCAACCCGAACTTTGGTGGCAACCCTAACAACGGTGCTTTTTTATTGAATAGCGCCCAGGCACAAAACTCTTATAAAGATCCGAGTGGTGATGATTTTGGGTTTGAAACCCCTTCAGCACTGGATAACTTTACCCAGGCTATCCAGTCACAAATACTCGGCGGCTTGCTGACCAATATTAATACTGGTCAGCCGGGGAGGATGGTAACCAATGATTTTATCATCGATATCGCCAACCGGGATGGACAACTGCAATTGAATGTCACGGACAGAAAAACGGGGAAAACTTCGACTATCGAAGTGTCGGGTTTGCAAACACAGTCAACCGATTTCTAAGACTTAGCCACGAAAGGAAAAAATCATGCAGCGCTTACTTATTTTGGTTGCCATGTTTTTACTCAGCGGTTGCTTAACATCCCCACCCCAGGAAGCCGCTAAACCAACATTAATGCCTCGGGCCCAAAGCTATAAAGATTTAACGCATCTGCCAATGCCGACAGGTAAGATATTTGTCTCAGTTTACAATATTCAGGATGAGACGGGTCAGTTTAAACCTTACCCGGCAAGTAACTTCTCAACCGCCGTCCCGCAAAGCGCCACGGCAATGTTGGTTACTGCACTGAAAGATTCGCGCTGGTTTATTCCGCTGGAACGCCAGGGATTGCAGAACTTACTGAATGAACGGAAAATCATACGTGCGGCACAAGAGAATGGCACTGTTGCCATTAATAACCGCATTCCACTCCAGTCGCTGACCGCTGCGAATATTATGGTAGAAGGGTCAATTATCGGTTATGAAAGTAACGTTAAATCGGGTGGTGTAGGTGCGCGCTATTTCGGTATTGGTGCAGATACTCAGTATCAACTCGATCAGATAGCGGTAAACCTGCGTGTAGTTAACGTCAGTACTGGTGAGATCCTTTCTTCGGTCAATACCAGCAAAACTATTCTGTCTTATGAAGTTCAGGCTGGGGTATTCCGCTTTATTGACTACCAGCGTCTTCTGGAAGGAGAAATTGGTTATACCTCTAACGAACCGGTTATGCTTTGTCTGATGTCAGCCATTGAAACTGGTGTAATCTTCCTGATTAATGACGGGATTGATCGCGGGTTGTGGGATTTGCAGGATAAGAAACAAGTTGATAACGATATCCTGGTTAAATACCGCCATATGTCCGTACCGCCGGAATCCTGATTATCGATATAACACAGGAAGCGTGAGGGAAACCTCACGCTTCTATTATTTACTGGTCAGCGATTGTGATATCCGATTTTCACGACGTGACGCCAGCCACAGACCACTGTTTTTCATTGCATAACCGAATACAAGTCCTAACGCCAGAGAAGGCAAAACCAGTTGCCAGTTCCCCTGCCCTGCAAATGTTGCACATGCGCCGATAAAAGTACCTGGCACAAATGAAAGCAACCATTGTTTTGCCTGAATGCACATCAAAAACGCGACAATGCCGGTAATGACATAGCCGATGATGTCCATATGCGGAGCAAGCGCACTACCATTAATAATCACCAACGCCCACACCACACCACTTAGTAGCGTGCACGCTGAAATCCCCAGCCCTTTCAGCCCGCCCTGCGGACAGGCGAAATAGGCCGTGCAACCGAGGAAGCCAGCCCAACTGAGTAAACCAAGAGAAACGGCCACCCATCCCCAGATCCCGGAGAGAATGCCCGTCGTGATTGCAATAGAGATAAGTATATTCATGCCGCGCATCTTAGCAGAAAAACGGCATATTAATGAGATCGTGCACACAATTTATGCAAGATGATAAATCATGTTGCATTACATAGTGATACAAATCACATTTATTCTTCTGTATCTTCCTGCAACTCATCCCACATTGCGCCAATTGCATCGCGCGTCAGAGGTGCCATGGTACGCCAGAATGGCGAGCTCGCGTGTGCTTCAACCTTACCAAGGAAAGTGCCGCACCATGGAAGCAGATACTCAACAAACAGTGTTTCCAGCGCTTCACTTTCATCTTCAGCAGACTGGTCTTCCAGCCAGGAAGCAGCCAGCAACAGTGTGCCAATATGATCGGCTGGCGTATCGGCCAGCGGCATACCACGCGCAGATAGGAATGTGCGCACCTCAGATTCAGTTGCACCTTCTACCCAGGCGCTGCGATAAGGTGGTACCGCACACTCTTCACCAACAAACAACGCGTTATAATCTGCGGCCACTTGTGACATGTCGCAGCTTTTCTGTAGACGAGCCAGCAGCTCGTCTTGCTCCAGCGGCCAGTTTGCTGACAGTTTACCTTCACCGATCATGGTATACAGGGGAACCAGTAAAGGGTCCTGCGGTTGGCGGTAAAACAGCGAGCCCAGGACACGACACAGGATAGAAAACTCGTTCATCGATATATTCCAGTTAGTAACATTAAAGATCAGCAAATTCCGCGATTGGCTCCATGCCTCGCGATTCCAGAAACGCCAGTAAGCGTTTTGGCGATACGTTCAAGATTCGGTCTTCGGGGAAGTTTACGTCATCCAGAATCTTGCGACACTCGCCGAACTCCCCAAGGGTGAAAGCGGTGTGAGAATCCGAACCTAATGCAACCCAACCCCCGGCATCACGCACAGCCGCAGCAACCAAGCGACAATTGGCTTCACTGCCTTTACGCGAATGCAGAAATGAGGAGTTATTGATTTCCAGCGCAACATGGTACTTCGCTGCTGCCTGCGCAACTGCGGTAAAATCAATCGGGTATTTCGGGTTTCCGGGATGGCTGATCATGTGAACATGTCCGCTCGCCATCGCGGCAATCATGGCCTGAGTATTGGTGTCTTTATCATGCGGGGCAAAAACCGGCTCATGAAAACCAGCAATAATCAGATCCAGGGAGTCGAACATCGGACCGGAGCAGTCGATCTCCCCCTCAATATTCTTAATGTTCGCTTCAATACCGCGGAGAATTCCCACCCCGTCCACCATACGCGGCCAGATACGCATATTAATAAAGTGCCAGTGGTGTGGAGCATCTGCCATATCCGGCCCATGATCGGTGATTGCAAACAACTTAACGCCTTTGCGTTTGGCTTCAGCGATGTAGTCACTCAAGGTGCTGTAGGCGTGGGTACTGGCGACGGTATGCATATGCAGGTCAACGGGATACATAACTCTCTCCTGTAGTCATTTTTGGTCAAGGATAGCAGGAATCGACGCCATTAATACCCTAAATAATTCGAGTTGTAGGCAGGCGGCAAGGGTGTGACAAATTCGTCAGGAACGAATTTGGCCAGCCGGAGACTGGCCTACGGTAAGGGGCAGAGATGTCCCTCTTAATCCCAATAAACATACTGTGGTCAGTAATTCGGGCGAGCAACCGTAGCTAACGCACATCCAGCCTGGAGTATGACGGGTATTTAAATCGAAACCCGGCCAGCGCCGGGTTGTTATCAGTATCCCCGAACGCGATCGACCTGACCTGTTACGGCTTCACCGTTCTCCAGATTCAAAATCGTGCGGGAAATATAATCCACCGCTTCTGCCGGACGTGTTACCGCAGCAATATGCGGCGTCATCGCCACACGTGGATGTTTCCACAATGGGCTATTCTCCGGCAGTGGTTCGCGGCTATAGACATCAAGCATGGCGCCCTTGAGTTTTCCGCTATTCAGCGACGCCAGAAGATCGTCTTCATTAAGATGAACTCCGCGCGCCAGGTTCAGTACATACGCGCCATCCTGCAATTGATCCAGCAGCCCGGCGTTAATAATTCCCACCGTTTCAGCCGTATTAGGCAGTAGGTTAATCAGCACCCGCGTTTGACTTAAAAATGCGCCTAACTCTTCAGTGCCGGCGAAGCTTTCCACGCCAGGCCAGGATTTACGGGTACGACTCCAGCAACGCAGTGGGAACCCCCATGATTGCAGACTCTCAGCGACTTTCGCCCCTAGCACCCCTGCTCCCATAATCCCGATCGAAAACTCCTCACGGGTATATTCCTGCAACGGCTGCCATTTTGCCTGAGTTTTGAGAGCCTGATAATCATCAAAGCGGCGAAACCAGTGCAACACCTGGCTAACGGCGTATTCCTGCATTTGCAGCCCCATGCCGGTATCTTCCAGACGGAACAACGGGATCGACTCGTCCAGCATTTCCGGATGGGCTTTCAACTTGCTTAGAATGGAATCCACCCCCGCACCCAACGCAAATACGGCTTTTAACTTTCTTCCGGCTAACATTTCAACCGGTGGATGCCAGACAAGCGCATAGTCTGCATGCGCATGATCACCCGATTTCCACTCACGGACATTAGCGCCAGGGATAGCCTTAGCCAGCGCGTTCAGCCACCAGGCTGTATCAAATGTCGGGTGATAGAAAATTATTTCCATATTGCCTCCTGAATATTGTTGTGCGGAACTTTCTCGCACTTATTATCATCATTTCTTAAGGAAACATCAGAATAACAAATTTTAGTGTGCTGGCAAAAAAAGCAATTCCCGCTCACTTAAGCTTCATGTTGATTGAAGTTTGTGTAAATGAACGTTTTTTTCAAAAAGAAGATTGACGTCGGGGAGGCATTTCCCCTACATTAGCGCCCGTTCCGGTAACGCAGGAACAACAATATGGTGAGGTGTCCGAGTGGCTGAAGGAGCACGCCTGGAAAGTGTGTATACGGCAACGTATCCGGGGTTCGAATCCCCGCCTCACCGCCATATTTGAAGAAGAGCTCGTACGCAAGTACGGGCTTTTTTTTCGCCTGTGATCCGCCCTGAATAGCGTGGTATCGCTGCACCTTTGCAGCGATACCAACACACTCATCACCGGTTATCGAGTTGCACAAGCGCCAGCCCCAGTTGACTCAGAGCAGCGTAGAACCCAAAAGCGTCATATTTACAACAATTGGCTGAAAACTCTGGCAGCCATCGTAGTAACACTGATACGGTTTTTCTGCGTAATGCATTGATGCGCAGATGGTTAAGGTTCTCCTCCCCCAACGAAAAATGCAAATGACTCAGTAACTCGAGAAAAATAGCCAGATGATCGCCGGGTTCGTTAAAAGTCTCACTCGTCTGCATTCCCGCTTCAAACAACAGGTGTTTGATCTCGCTGTCACCCGACTCGCACTGCTCATAAACTGAGGCATATGGCAAAGCGGCCTGAGTATCCGACATAAGAAACAGGCCACAAAAGTCTGCGGCAAGTTCCAGTTGCCCCTCTTCACGTAGCTTAAGCGCGGCGATTTTTTCTTCCAGAATCGTCACCGGTTGATTCAACGACGGTTCGCGTTTTAACAGCGAATACCAGTCCTGCATGTCCGAGGCGTGAAGTTGCAGCAAACTTTCACTATCCAGTTCACGGGAGAACAGTCGCGCCAGCCACGCGTAAACGCAGGCAATTTGTTCCTCCGTCAGATGTTTTTGGCTATCCATTTATTTTACCTGCTGCGCTGGGACATACTCACATTGCGCCACCATTTCCAGTGGGCCATTGAATGCAGTCACGCGATCCACTTGACCATTGTATTTCTCGATCTCCACCAGCGTGGTATGCGCACTGGTTGCCTGAGCCAACTGAGAAGTACCGATATCCAGCGTTAAGACGTTAGGGTTACCGTATTTACACAGCGCATTGATCTCTCCACCTTTATCGGGATCGTACCAGGCGCCTTCATGGATACGGACCACGCCAGGCTTATAAAAATCAGAAACAACCGCACCGGCTAATACTTGTCCACGACCATTGAAGACCCTGACAATATCACCGTTTTGGATACCACGAGCTTGTGCATCCTGTGGGCTGATAAAAACAGGTTCTTTACCGCTAACAGCATAGTGCTGCCGCAACGTTTCCGATTCGCAGAGCTGCGAATGCAGGCGAAAATCCGGATGTACTGACTGTAAATGTAATGGCCAGCGCTGTGAGCCCGGCCCGCCATGTGAACGCTCGATTTTTTCGAACCACATCGGATAGCCCTGACAGTCGTCATAGTGCATTTCGGCAATCGTTTTAGAGTAAATTTCAATCAAACCACTCGGCGTTCCCAGCGGTTCAAGATCGGGATCTTCACGAAATGCCTGGTGACGTACAAACATTTGCGGATGCTCGAACTCGATATACTCCTGTTGATTCCAGAACACATCAAATGCTGGTAAGTGGACACCGCGTCCTTTCCCCTGCTGGCTGCCTTCCTGCCAGATGCGCTTCAACCAGCCCATTTCATCCAGACCTTCGGTGAAAGCTTCCTCACGGTTAAAACGACGGCAGAGATCGCGGAAAATATCAAAATCATTACGAGCTTCAAATTGCGGTGCTACCAGTTGTTTCATAGCAATAATTCCGCGATTGGAATGGTTGCCATATTGGTCAAGATCGTTACGTTCAAACTGGGTTGTCGCAGGCAAGACGATATCAGCAAAACGACATGTAGAAGTCCACTGGTTATCAATCGCAATGACTGTTTCCAGCTTGCGCCAGCCTTCCATGATCCGGTTGATCTGCTGATGGCGGTGGAACGGGTTGGTTCCCGCAAATACGCACATTTTTAGCGGCGGTAGTTTTACTGTTTTGCCGTTCCAGTTAATGGTTTTCCCTGGCTCCAGAATTGCGTCGATGAAACGCGCGATAGGGATAGTGCTGCTATATCCTTTGTAATCAGTGCTGTCATGCACTGGAGGCACCGTCGTCGAGCCGGAAAAACCGCTTAAAATAATACCTTTGCGACTGGGCGTTCCCGCACCATTATAGTGCCAGCCAAACCCAAAGCCTCCCCCTGGCAAACCAATTTGCCCCAGCATTGAGGCCAGTACCACTACCATCCACGCCCATTGCTCGCCATGCTGCATACGCTGTACGCACCACCCTGCAATAATCTGCGTTCTTCCTGAGGCCATTTGTCGTGCCAGAGCACGGATTGTTTCGGCATCAATACCACACAATTTCTCTGCCCACTGGGCATCTTTTGGCTGACCATCGCTCTCCCCCAGCAAATAAGGGAGAAACTGTTCAAAACCGACGCAATAGTTACTAATGAAATTTTTATCGTACAGATTTTCGGTATATAGCGTATGCGCCAACGCCAGCTGTAGCGGAACATCAGCCTGTGGATTGACGGCTATATGCTTAACCTTGTCGCGACCCAGGTAGTCATGCGTTGACGTCACTACCGGATCCACACTAATTACCGAGATCTCATCCCGTGCGACTTTCTCTTTCAGTTGCTCGTAATAACCATAAACATCATGATCCGGACACCACCAGTTGGCCTGCTGGTTTTTGATCAGATCGGCCCCCCACAACACGATGGTTTTGCTATTTTGCAGAACCAGCGGCCATGAAGTTTGCTGCTCGTAGACTTCCATGGATCCGACCACGCGCGGCAAAATCACCTGCGCCGCCCCGGTGGAGTAGTCTCCGCCGGTGCTGACGCTATTGCCATGCAGCGCAATGGCTCGGGCCAACATACCGGAGGCGTTATGGAACATACCCGTCGATTGCCAGCCGCTCGCCGTCAACAGTGCACTGGGGCCGTAGGTTTTCTGGATACGCTCCAGTTCCTGATAAAAAAAGTCCAGCGCTTCATCCCATGAGACACGAACAAAACGGTTATCTCCACGTTGCGTAGTATCGCTTTGGTGGCGTTTACGCATCCAGTCCACGCGTACCATTGGATAACGAATGCGCGATGCACCATGAACATGGTCCGGCAGACCTGCAATCATTTTCGATGGATATCTGTCACGTTCAAAAGGTTTAACCGCAATAAATCGTCCATCTACGACCGTGGCGCGGATTGCCCCCCAGTGGGAGCCAGTAAGGATCCCCTCTTTTACCACAGCGCCTTGTTCACCCATGGCGGCCGCACTTGCACTACGGGGAGTCAGTAACGAAGGCCCTAACATACCTGCAACGGTCATTCCCCCCAGTTGCAGAAGAAAGCGCCGACGTGATACCTGCAATGTGTCTTTACTTTTCATTGTTCTCTCCCTTATCACTATGGGGCTTATCCGTGGTGTCTGACGCGTTCAACTGGAGGTATTTCAACAAGGTACGTTCTTCTCGTTTATCCAGACTGGTAAAGCCAATCATGCCATTGAGCGTGCCAATCCAGCCGTTCGCATCAAAGTGCGATTTTTCCGGCGCGCCGTGGCACTGGTTACAGGTACCGTTATATAGCGAGTCGGCATAAGCCCAGATCGGCTTGATGTCATTCACCATGTCGCTCTTTTGCATCCACGCAGTGGCCTGCAACTTACTCCACTCAGTGTTAGTCGCAGTGACGGTGGTTTTTTCCAGCGTTTTCACATGTTGCTGAACATCGCCACGGATGGATGCCACAAAAATTCGCTTACCTGGAAGTTGAGTCAGAACGCGTTGACGTCCCTGGCTTTCCGTCCAGCCGGTAATTTGTACCTGCAGCCATTCACCGTCACGTTTCAACACCGTCACTTCTGAAGCTGGCAGTAACGAGCCTGCAGGTTCTTTATCACCTTTAGACGCATAAATAGGTTTGATATCAAGAGAGTACAGAGTATCGCCGTCGCTGTTAGCATTGGCGCGTAATTCATCAAATTGCTTGCGGAAACCGCTGCTCATATCAGGTAACTGGTGGGCAATACCTTTATGACAGTCAATACAGGATTGGTTGTCTTTGGCGGCAATTTTCATCTGACGTGCGGCTTCAGGATGTTGCTTAGCATGATCCATCGCGTCATAGTTATGGCAGGAGCGGCAGGTTGAGGAGTTATTTTCCTTCATCCTCGCCCACTCCCTTTCCGCCAGCTCAGCACGCTTGGCTTCGAATTTTTCAGGTGTGTCAATCGAGTGAGCGATAAACGTCTGGTAAATATCGTTGCTGGCTTCAAGTTTACGTTTCACCATCCCGGGAATATCCGATGGAATATGACAGTCGTGACATTCAGCGCGAACCCCGGAGGCATTCTGGAAATGCGCCGACTGCTTATATTCCTGATAGACCGGCTGCATACTGTGGCAACTGACACAAAACTCTGTCGAACTGGTTAACTTGATTCCAACGTGTGGGAGTACAATCAGTGCGATACCGATCAGTATCCCAACAATCACCAGCGCCAGTATTGACCAGCGCGCACTTGGCCTGAGTAACGCTCTCCATAGTCTCCGCATAATAGCCCCTGTAAATATATGGTTTAGTTACGGGAGATCTTATTCAGCAAATGTGAACAGCGACACTGGTCAGGATGAACGACTTACTGCAAAATATGAACGAATATGAACAGAGAGACAGAACACAGGATGTCACATCACATTGTCATTGTTGAAGATGAGCCAGTGACCCAGGCACGACTGCAGGCTTATTTTGAGCAGGAAGGTTATCAAGTCTCGGCTGTTGCTAGCGGCGCTGGTCTGCGCGACATTATGGACCAACAGTCTGTTGATCTTGTCCTGCTGGATATTAATCTTCCGGATGAAAATGGTTTGATGCTGACCCGATCGCTACGAGAGCGCTCAACGGTTGGGATCATTCTCGTAACGGGACGATGCGATCAAATTGACCGAATTGTCGGACTGGAGATGGGTGCCGATGATTATGTGACCAAACCGCTGGAATTGCGCGAACTCGTCGTGCGGGTGAAAAACCTGCTCTGGCGCATCGATCTTGCCCGCCAGGCACAACCTGCTGCGAAAGATAATTGCTACCAATTTGCGGGATACTGTCTGAATGTTTCTCGCCACACGCTGGAAAAAGAAGAGGAAACGATTAAGCTCACCCGCGCTGAGTACGAAATGCTGGTGGCATTTGTGACTAATCCGGGTGAAATCCTCAGCCGCGAAAGGCTACTCCGCATGCTTACGGCACGCAGAGTGGAAGACCCCGATCTGCGTACCGTCGATGTGTTGATCCGTCGTTTGCGCCATAAACTGAGTCCCGACCTGTTCGTTACCCAGCATGGCGAAGGCTATTTTTTAGCCTCCGACGTATGCTGATACAAATATACTGGCCGGAATCCCCCCGGAGATAGCGAGCTACGGCTATGTTTGCTGTCCGCATTTTCTGGGGTCAGTACTAAAATCGGCGGGCTGACGTTATCGGGAACGTTACGTCCCTGCAATACATTGATCGCTTGTTCGACCGCCAGTTGACCTTGCCAAACCATTTGGTCACTGGCAGCCATCAGTACCCGTCCACGCTTGAGACCGCGATAAACCTGATGTGACAGGTAAAATGAGACCACCGTGAGAGGGGTCGCCAGATTGCGTCTTTCCCCCATTGCCGCTTCCGCTGCAATGGCCGTCCCGGCAACCACATCAATATCCGGATGGCGTTCCAGCATCTCCTGCAACAGATTGCGCTGTACTTCTATATCATTGTCCCCAAGGGCGACATCCACAATTTGCACCTGGCTTCCGGCGATCGCATCGCGGAACCCGGCAACCATTTCCCTACTGCCTCCGGCATCATCAGGTCCTGGCATTAAGAGCAATTTCAGTGGTTTTCCCCCACTCCACTTCACCAGGTAACGACCCGGTTGATAGCCCATTTGAAACCAGGGGACCCCGACTCGCGTTCGGGTTGTCGCGTCATGGATGGCGTTCACCACCTCAATAACCGGCAACGTACCGACCTGTTTTTTGAGATCAGGAAACGATGTGGTGCTGCTGCCAAGTAAAATGGCATCTGCGCCCCACTCTTTACACTGGGCAATTTGCGTTTTCTGCGTCGAAAGCTGCCGATACCCTCCAGCTTCCTGCACTTTCAGGCTGACGCCGTAACGCCGTGCCGCTTGTTGCATGCCGTAGTTAACCGAGAGCCAATAGGAATCTTTGAGACTAGGGTAGAGCGCACAAAGTTTCCAGACCTGATGCGCTGTGACCGTTTCCTGCTGCTGAGGGGAAAAGTGTTGCTCGTCGTGCCAACGGATCAGAGACTCTCCTGCTCCGGCCGCCAGACCTTGTACAGAAAAGAAAGTCATCACCCAAAAAACGCATGCTCGCATGATAGCCTCATTATCAATAAGGCTTTATCCTAGTTGCTTTCCGCTTTTGGACTCAACCTTTTTAATCTGTGGCGACACTCCGTGAATTTATCTCTGACCAGAAGACTGTGGATGGGCTTCGCGCTGATGGCGGCACTGACCCTCATGAGTACACTTGTAGGTTGGTACAGTCTGCGTTTTGTCAGCCAGGTTGAGCAAGCCAATACACAAGAACTAATCCCGACAATGAACATGGCGCGTCAATTGAGCGAAGCCAGTGCCTGGGAGCTTTTTTCCGCGCAGAACCTGACCATCGCCGACAGTGAAAATATGTGGCTGGCACAGGGCCGAATGTTAACAGCACAAAGTCTCAAAATTACCGCATTGCTTAAAACGCTACGTCAGCAAGGTTTTGACACCACGGCGATAGAGCTGCAGGAGCAGGAAATCGCACAGTCGTTAAGTCAGCAGGGAGAGTTGGTTGGACAACGGCTGAGACTCCGCGATCAGCAGCAACAACTCAGTCAACGTATTGTCACCGCCGCAGGCGATATCGCTGAAATGGCTCACGGTCAGGCGAATAATGCGGCGACTTCCGCAGGTGCGACACAAGCAGGAATATATGATTTGATTGAAAATAATCAGCGTCGGGAGGCTGAACAGGCACTAGATCGTCTCATTGATACCGATCTGGAATACGTTAATCAGATGAACGAGGTGCGTCTGAGCGCACTACGCGTGCAACAAATGATTATGAATCTGAGTGCCGATCAGGCGCAATATAACGCCGCAGCGATGGATAACCGATTGAATGCCGCAGTCAGAATTCTGCATCGTCGACAAATACGCATTGAAGATCCAGTGGTGCGCGAACAGGTTGCGGAGTCAGTGAATACGGTAGGACGTTATGTCGAGCTGCTGGCGCTATACCAGCAGGATAATGACATCAGCACCCGGCTACAGATCCTGTCGCAGAATAACATTTATCAGTTTACCCGTTTCAGCAGTGAAGTCAGCCAGTTAGTCAACACTATCGAAGAACGTAACCGTGCAGGGTTAACTTCACTGAAACAAGCCAGCGAGCGCGGACAAACCTGGCTGCTGTTGCTCGGCGCTGTTTCGCTGATATCGCTGATCCTAATCCTCTGGCGCGTGGTTTACCGTTCAGTGACGCGCCCTCTGGCCCAGCAAACACAGGCATTGCAGCAACTGCTTGAAGGTAACATTGACTCCCCCTTTCCAGAAACCGCAGGCGTTCGGGAACTGGATACTATTGGACGTTTAATGGATGCGTTTCGTGCCAGCGTCCACGCCCTCAATAATCATCGGCAGCAGTTGGCTACGCAGGTAAAATCGCGTACCGCCGAGCTTCACGCGCTGGTCATTGAACACCGTCAGGCGCGGGCTGAAGCTGAAAAAGCAAATCAGGCAAAATCAGCATTTCTTGCGGCAATGAGCCATGAAATACGCACCCCACTTTACGGGATCCTCGGCACTGCGCAGTTGCTTTCAGAAAACCAGGCGCTGGCTCAACATCAGGAAAACCTGCGTGCAATCACCGATTCCGGCGAATCACTACTGACTATTCTCAACGATATTCTGGATTACTCAGCAATTGAGGCCGGTGGAAAGAATGTCTCTGTTAGTGATGAGCCCTTTGAGCCCAGACCTTTGCTGGAAAGTACACTCCAGTTGATGAACAGTCGCATCAACGGGCGGCCTGTTACACTTGTTGCGGACTTTTCCAGCGCTCTCCCCCTCGCACTACAGGGCGATCCTCGCCGTATTCGTCAGATAATCACTAATTTATTAAGCAATGCACTGCGATTTACCGATCGTGGTCTTATTACGCTACGCAGCTTCACTGAAGGTGAACAGTGGTGTATCGAGGTTGAGGATACGGGCAGTGGTATCGAAGCCTCTCGCCTGGCTGACATTTTTAAGCCCTTTGTTCAGGTAAGCGGCAAACGTGGCGGGACAGGACTGGGGTTAACGATCAGTAGCAGCCTTGCACAGGCTATGGGTGGTGAACTGACCGTGACCAGCACACCTGGTGTTGGGAGTTGCTTTCAGTTGCGACTTCCTTTACGTCCCGCTTCGCGCCCTACCCCTAAATGTCCCCATCGCCCGGTCAATTTACAGGGGATACGTTTACTGTTGATTGAGGACAATCCCCTCACCCAGCGTATTACCGTGGAGATGTTAACCACCAGCGGAGCCCTGGTGATGGTAGCAAGTTGTGCCGCCGACGCACTACATGTCCTGCAAGGTAATGAGCACTATGATGCCGTGCTGGTTGATTTTGATCTCCCGGATACCGACGGTATTACGCTCGCCCAACAACTGACACAGATTTATCCAACCCTGCCTCTGATTGGGTTCAGCGCTCACGTGATTGATGAGACCCTAAGCCGTCGTACCAGTACGTTGTTTCGCGGTATTATTCAAAAACCGGTGCCGCGAGACGCCCTGGGTCAACTCATCACACACTATATTTCAGGTACAGAATCCCCTTACGTCGCTGAACCACTTAGCGAGTGTCTTCTGGATACGCATCAATTATCAGAAGATGCTCGCATCATGGGACATAGCAAAATTGGTGAATGGCTGCGTTTATTTACCCAACATACACTGCCTTTACTCGACGAAATTGATACCGCTCGCTCGCAAAAAGACGTTGAGAAGATCAGACGTCTTGCACACCAGTTAAAAAGTAGCTGCGCCAGCATGGGGATGGTTACCGCCCGCCGCGCATGCGAGGCTGTTGAACAACATCCGGAAGATAACTGTGCCCTCAGAGAAGAGATATTAAAAGGCCTGCGTGCAGTTGCATCCTGGCTGGAGAACGAAATGAAATAATCAAAGTGGGCCAGAGGAAACGGCTTCCATCTGTACACAACCGTTAACAGAATATCTTTCAGCCGGGCCAACAAATCTATTCAGTCCTTAGTCAACCACATGCTAACGTAATCTCCCCTCCAGGATTATGGATAATAAAATGAGCGTTATTGGTGTTGTCGTTTTAACTTATATAAAACCGTTAAATGAAGTCGATAATTTACTTCCCGCGCATGTGGAATGGCTGAAAAAAGGGTACGCAAAGGGTTTATTCCTCGCCTCAGGACGCAAAATCCCGCGCTCAGGAGGCGTAATACTGGCAAAATGCGATGATGAAGAAGCGTTAAAAAGTTATCTCAGCCAGGATCCCTTTCAACAATCAGGGGTTGTAAAAGTCGAGCTGATCCCTTTTGAAGCAACAATGATGGCTGCTGAGCTAAAAGATATTCTGTAAGCGTAATAAAAACAAAGCCCGGTTTCCCGGGCCTTGAAGACGAAGAACATATCAGTTGTAAGCATTAAGCGTCCGCTGACAGAGCGCCGAACGAACGCAATCATCTTTATTGAAACGAACGATCCCAATCATCTCATCTTCTTCGAAGCGGGCCAGCGCATCGCTTAACCCGGATCGAACATGCGCCGGTAAGTCACACTGGGTAACATCCCCGTTCACAATTACCGTCACATTCTCTCCAAGGCGAGTTAAAAACATTTTCATTTGCGCAGCAGTCACATTCTGAGCCTCGTCGAGAATAACAACTGCATTTTCAAAGGTACGTCCGCGCATATAAGCGAACGGCGCGATTTCCACCTTACCAATCTCAGGTCGCAGGCAATATTGCATGAAGGAGGCTCCCAGTCGTTTTACCAGCACGTCGTACACGGGTCGAAAATAGGGAGCAAACTTCTCGGAAACATCTCCAGGTAAGAAGCCGAGATCTTCATCAGCTTGCAGAACTGGACGGGTTACAATGATCCGGTCCACATCTTTGTGGATCAGGGCCTCTGCTGCTTTTGCCGCGCTGATCCAGGTTTTACCACACCCGGCTTCACCCGTGGCGAAGATCAGCTGTTTACTCTCGATAGCATTCAGGTACTGCGCCTGAGCTTCATTTCGCGCCATGATAGGTGTGGCGTCGCGACTGTCACGCGCCATACCGATCGCTTCTACGCCGCCCATCTGCACAAGCGAGGTGACCGATTCATCTTCACGTTGCTTATGGCTACGCGAATCCCGTCTCAGCACACGTTTTGCTTCACGACGAGCTTTGATCACTGCTTTTTGTCTTCCCATGGATAGCACCTTGAGTTGTAGGTATACATCACACGCACCGCTTGCGGCACGATTATGCGCACGAACATCTGAGGTTTGGCTTCCTTGTAAGCCATTGCTTGCCTTCGAATAAGACACCACGCACGGCTACGCGCACCGTACAGGGCGTCGGTAACAAGGATAAGATATGGAAGGGAGAGGAATTTAGCGGTGACGAGATGGCTGGCGGAAGAGAAACGTCCGCATAACATGGTATTGCTGCTGTGAAAAGCGAGTCCATTACAGGACATTACCATTCGCGATCTCCATAGTGAATGACCATCACCGCCGGGAACTACCGCTGTTACCTATAATTACAACAGAATTTATTGTCAGCGCAACAATATTTTTACTTATTGTTAACTAAATTACATCCTGCCGCTGAGAACAGTCTCTTACAGAGAGATGACAAAATTATTTCAACGCTGCAGACATCACGAAAAATAATTGGTCCATTCATCAAGTTGTCAGGAAATACCCCGCGGGAGTGCGGGGCTCAGGTTTCAGGCCTCAAGAAGAGATTGCCCAAGATAACGTTCAGCGTCTTTGACACCAGGCAAGGCAAAGAAATATCCACCACCAATCGGCTTCACATACTCTTCCAGCGCTTCACCATTCAGGCGTTTCTGCACGGTCAAAAAACCTTTTTCCAGATCGTGCTGATAGCAAACAAACAGTAAACCCATATCCAGTTGACCAGAATTGGTGACGCCAAGCGAATAGCTGTAACCACGACGCATCATCAGGCTGGACTCCGACTCCCGAGTTCGCGGGTTTGCCAGACGGATATGGCTGTCGAGCGCAATCACCTCACCTTCAGGATCGCTGGCGTAGTCAGGTACATCGTGCTCGCGCTGCATACCTAATGGTGCACCAGTCTGTTTGTCTCGCCCGAAAATAGTCTGTTGCTCTTTAAGCGGTGTACGATCCCAGAACTCAACGCGAAACTGAATAAGCCTTACCGCCTGATAACTCCCGCCTTCCGCCCATTTCGGCTCGTCTTGATCGGACGTCACCCACACCACATTTTGCATCAGCTTTTTATCTGTGCCATCCGGGTTAGCGGTCCCGTCTTTAAAACCAAGCAGATTGACTGGTGTCTCTTTGCCTTTACTGCGTGCAGCATGATCAGAGATAAACCCTTCGCGCTTCCAGCGAACGCTGAGGAGATCCGGTGTGTGCTTAATGATATCGCGCAGCGCATGTATGACGGTGTCTTGCGTGTTGGCGCAAATCTGTAACAACAAATCGCCATGACACAACGCTGCATCCAGCGAATCATTCGGAAAGCGCGTCATTTTTTGCAGTTTTTTCGGCATGCTGGTGCTAAGACCATAGCGCTCGTCGAACAGCGAATGCCCCACCGACAGCGTCATCGTCAGGTTATCCGGCGCAATGTAGGCACCGAGAATGCCGGAATCCATTGGCGGTAAACGCGGGTTTGGCGTCTCGGGCGCGGGCCCGCCGGTCGTCAGGAACGCAAAACGACGGGTCAGTAACCGGAACAGACGCTCAAGGTCAGCTTTATCGCTGGCGAGAACATCAAACGCCACCAGCATCATGGATGCCTGCTGTGGCGTCAGGATCCCAGCCTGATGCGGGCCATAAAATGGCTGTGCTTCACCGCGAGCATCCGGCGATAGCGTTCCCGGCGCACTCTGCGGTTTTTGCGCATGCGCAACCGGGCAGCCGCCAGCCAGTGCCAGGGCGCCACCCAGCGCGCCCATCCCTTTCAGTAAACGTCGGCGCGACGGCTCGCTCACGCCGTTTTCATTATCATGCTGCATGATGCTTAATCCAGACCCAGTACACCGCGTAATTGAGACAAATCTTCCGCCAGCGTAGTAATTGGCCCTTTCAGCGCATTGCGGTCAGCATTGGTCAGTTTGTCATAGGTTTCAAAACCGTCTTTGGTACGATATTTCGCCAGGATAGCATCGACTTTTTTGAAGTTTGCATCCACTTTTGCCAGCAGTTCAGCATTGGATTTTTGCAACTGAGGACGCAGGAGATCGACAATTTTCTGTGCGCCATCAACGTTGGCCTGGAAGTCCCACAGGTCGGTGTGACTATAGCGATCTTCTTCACCACTAATTTTGCTGGCAGCAACTTCTTCAATCAGCCCGGCAGCTCCACCAACCACTTTTGATGGTGGGAACGCCAACTCGCTAATGCGCGTTTGCAGGTCAATAACGTCGCTGTTCAACTGCTCAGCATACTTATCCATGCCTTTGGTGGTATTGTCGCCAAACAGCGCTTTTTCCAGGCGATGGAAGCCGGTAAATTTCGGATCGGCGGCTTTTTGCTCGTAATCATCTTCACGCGCATCAATGCTGCCATCAAGGTCGGAGAACAGTTCCGCAATTGGCTCAATGCGCTCGTAGTGCTGACGTGTCGGTGCATACAGGGATTTGGCTTTCTCCAGATCGCCAGCTTTAATGGCATCAGTGAATGCTTTGGTACCCGCAACCAGCTGTGCGGTTTCTGCCGTCACATAGGCTTTATATTCGGTAATCGCGCCGCTCAGGCTCAGCAAGGCATCACTTTGCGCTGCATCCGCCGTAGCATTCCCCTTCACAATCAGCTTCCCTTTCGGGTTTGTCAGCAGACCGCAGGTCATATCATATTCACCTGGTTGCAGGTTGGCGGTCATTTTCTGGCTAAAGCCTGGCGCAATATTTTCACGCTCTTCCACCACCATGACACCTTTGAGGATCTCCCACTCCAGCGCTTTCTGGCTGTGGTTCTGGATGATGAACTGTGTTTTCCCGGCATTAACAGTGATCGTCATCGGTTCACACTGTTTGTCATTTACCGTGACTTTGACCTGTGGAATATCTGCAGCCTGTGCGGCAAATGCGGAAGTAAACAGCGCGGCAATACCCAGCTGCAGCGCACTACGGCGAAAATTAATCGTCATGACCCATCCCTACAAATAAGTATGTTGTAACTAAATGATATTCTGCATCGCGTTTTTTTAAGGTGCGGTACGAGATGCCGTAGTGCCTGAACGCGGCGGCAGTGCAAACAAAATCAGTGCCGGAATCAGGTAGATAAACCAGACTGCAACCTCACTGACGCTTGGCGCTTCCTGATACCCAAAGATCCCTTCCATTAACGTGCCGAACAGAGAGTGCGTTGAAAGAACGTTACTTATGTCAAACGCTACATCCTGGAAATGATTCCATAATCCGGCCTCGTGGAACGCACGAATGGCCCCTGCAGCAAGCCCTGCAGCCACCAGCAGAATAAACAGGCTGGTCCATTTGAAGAATGCACCGAGATTCAGTCGGATCCCACCCAGATAAATCAGGTATCCCAACACAACAGCCGTTGCCAGTCCCAGCATCGCACCTACCGGCGGCCAAATACCGACATCCTGCTGAAAAGCCGCCAGCAAGAAAAAGACCGATTCCAGCCCTTCACGGGCAACAGCAAAAAAGACCATCATCACCAGCGCCCAGCCGTGATGGTTGCTGCGCTGTAATGCGTTATCGACAGCCTGCTCCAGTTGAACTTTGACGTTACGTGAGACTTTACGCATCCAGAAGACCATCCAGGTAAGGATCACAACGGCAATGACCGCCACAATACCTTCAAATAACTCCTGTTCTTTTTGCGGAAATTCACCCGTGGTTTCATTGATGAAAATCCCCAACGCCAGACATAACGCCGCCGCCAGCAATACACCAATCCACATCACGCCAATCCAGCGGCCTCGCTGAGTTCGTTTCAGGTAACTGGCTATCAGGCTGACAATCAGCGCGGCCTCTAACCCTTCGCGCAACATAATTAGAAATGGAACGAACATGCGAAGTACCCTTAAACGTTATTCTCAGTCAACTGATGCAAAGAAAAGTAAATTGCAGTGATAGTGATTATCATTACAGCAACAAAAAACTCAAGCAGAATGTTTTGAGAATGATGACTGAATGTAAACAGTTAGGAGAGTAACGGTTACTGCCTCTTTGCAAGGACAGCAAATAAAACAGCCCGCACGCAGTTAACACCACAGGGTTAAGCAAAATGAGCGGTTGAACGATCCGACGGGTAGACGACAATGCCTCATCAATTTCCTGATGGTGCTTTTTTATGCTTTCTTCCTGGCCCGACAATACCCAGATCCAGGCCGAACCCGCTTCACTTTCCTGCTTCCAGCGGTCACTACATCTCGAATAAATTTTCCAGGTGATGAATCTTATAGTTTATGACGAAGGTTGTTCTAATAATTAAACACTCACCTTATTTGAGCGACTTTGTATGGTTACTGTTACCGGTAATGTTGAGTTATTAAATAAATATATTAAATCATCACACAAGTATTGTGTTTTTAATGTCCGATGTTGATTTTTGATTTGATCTTTTATTGATGGAAAATGTTTTTTGAATAATTCAACCATAGACATACCAAGTCCATGCTCAAGAGATTTAATCAATACGCCATCTATGTCATTTTTATTTTTTAATATTCTACATGTTATTTTGTCTTTATTGTGTTGTTGAAGTAGAAGAATCATTTCTAATTTATCTTTTGCCGGCGCAATATTATCATTTATATAATGATAAAAAACATATAAACATTGCCCTCCACCTTGATTAATCATCTGGGATAATTGATCAGGATCAAATGACCGTATTTGTATTCTACTTTTTGATAGAGTGTTTGGTAATCCTTTAGTCAGGGTCCATGGAGACTTAACATACAGGTCCATAATTATATTGCTGCTAAGTTGTTGTCGGAACTCAGTGTTGTTAAGCTCTCTACCTATTAAGTACTTCATGTTTGGAGAGCTCCATGATGAGTTGTCGATAATGGCATTAACTAAACCTGGTGCTATTTTTTCAACCATGTTTGCAATATAGCCACCATATGAAGATCCAATTAATATTATTTTGCTATTTTCCATTTCAAAATTTAATATAGCATCGTTAATTGCATTTATTATATCAAGCGCAGGTAGCAATCCGAAATTTTGATATTCATTATTTTTTGGCTCAATCATCGCAAAAATTTGAGATGTAGTGTTATTTTTTTTTGCGCTTTCATTTATTAGTGATATTTTTTTATTGATAGATTCAGATTCATCAATAAAAAAATGTCGTGCAAGGCTGTTTATGTGAGCTATATCAAATGCGGAAAATGATATTTTTCCACCGACATTTGGTCTTGAATGATAGCAAAAATACTCTACAGTCATTGTTGTTATATCATATGTTTCAGCTATTTTTTCGCATAATCCATGAGAGTAATTACCTAGATCCCCTCCGAACCCTGGTATATAAACAAGGATTAAGTTGTCTTTTTTAGGGTTACATATATGGTAAGAGCAAGTTCTGGTTCCTGTTTGTGAAGATAATTCTATATCAGCATTTGAAATGAATGTTTTATTTATGTTTTGCACCATCGCTTGTAAAATCTCCTTTGTTTGATTCCAACAACATAAGCGACTTTTTTTTTATAAACTTAAGAAAGGGGATGTGGGAGTGTTGCTTTTAATGGGGTCCGCTTGGAAAACGGTAGTTTCCCGCGTTAGGAGAATTGAGCTTAACGGGTGGTTTCATTCCAGTGAGCGGAAGCCCCTGGCTGTAAGAAATGATCAGGCTGTCCGCTAGTTTTTTGCTTACTTACACTTCTACTGCGTGGCGTACGTCATACGTCATACGTCAACACCCAGTATCCCGTTCACTCAAAGCATCTTAAGTGAACGGTGTTACGCACGCAGCGAGCTTTAGAGATGTTGGGCAGGTTATTCTACCTGTAAACGTGACGGCGGCGCTGAGTGATAGTGGGCATCCGCCTCGGCAAAACGTTTCTGCATTGCCGCAGATGGCGCTTTACCCAACAGGCTGAAGACGACGATCCCAATGCTGCCGAAAATGAAGCCAGGGATGATTTCATACAGACCCAACCACGCGAACTGCTTCCAGACGATAACCGTCACCGCACCGATGATCATCCCTGCCAACGCGCCGTTACGGGTCATACGCGACCACATGACGGAGAACAACACGACCGGGCCAAACGCCGCACCAAAACCAGCCCAGGCGTAGCTCACCAGACCAAGTACGCGGTTTTCCGGGTTTGCCGCCAGCGCAATAGAGATTAGCGCGACAACCAGCACCATGATGCGCCCAATCCACACCAGTTCTTTCTGGCTGGCATTTTTACGCAGGAACGCTTTGTATAAATCTTCAGTAATAGCGCTGGAACACACCAACAGCTGGCAGCTCAGCGTCGACATCACTGCCGCAAGGATGGCAGACAGCAGAATACCGGCAATCCATGGGTTAAACAGGATTTGCGCCAGTTCAATAAACACACGCTCGGCGTTCTGATTGACCTCCCCCGCCAGAGACGGGTTGTTATTGAAGTAAGCGATACCAAAGAAACCAACTGCGACCGCGCCCGCCAGACACAAGATCATCCAGGTCATACTGATGCGGCGTGCGTGAACAATACTATGGTGGGAATCGGCTGCCATAAAGCGCGCCAGAATGTGCGGCTGGCCGAAGTAGCCCAGACCCCAGCCCATCAGGGAAATGATGGCAACAAAGTTCAGTCCTTTGAGCATATCCACGTTCTCAATGCTCTTTTGTTTGATCACTTCCAGCGAGTCTTCAAATCCGCCCACGCCAATAATGACCATCACCGGCGTCAGGATCAGAGCAAAGATCATCAGGCTGGCCTGCACGGTATCGGTCCAGCTTACCGCGAGGAAACCACCAATAAAGGTATAAATGATTGTCGCTGCCGCACCGGCCCACAGAGCAGTTTCATAGCTCATGCCAAAGGTGCTCTCGAACAGACGCGCCCCTGCCACAATACCTGAAGCACAATAGATGGTGAAAAACAGCAGAATAACCAGCGCGGAGATAATACGCAGAATACGGCTTTTATCTTCGAAACGACCGGTAAAGTAATCCGGTAGCGTCAGGGCGTTGTTATTGTATTCAGTGTGAACACGTAGGCGACCCGCCACCAGCTTCCAGTTGATCCACGCGCCTAATGTCAGGCCGATAGCAATCCAGCTTTCTGAAATACCCGACAGGAAAATCGCGCCTGGCAGCCCCATCAGCAGCCAGCCGCTCATATCAGATGCCCCGGCGGATAACGCGGTTACAAATGGCCCCAGACTGCGCCCACCGAGAATATAGTCATCAAAGTTTTTGGTCGAACGCCATGCAATAAACCCTATCAATATCATGCCAAAAATATAGACACAGAATGTCACTAACATCGGTGTGCTAATAGCCATCAAAACTCTCCAAAATTATGTATCGGCAATGTCGTGACTTGCCGTTTTATTACCCTGCCGGAACGTGGCGAAGATATCTATGTTTACCAGGGCGACCGTATCCTGCCGGAAGCGATGGTCATTCACAATCGATTTAACACATCATTTACATCAAATTTGATCCAGATTGGATAGCATTTTTCTGGAGGTTGCACTCCCTCACATTTTTTTCGGTTGCACCTTTAAAAAGTGTTAACTACCGCAGAGAAAAAGATTTCGTTATTTTTACAACGCTCATCATAAGAACAATATTTATTAACATTTCATTCATTTTCAAGCTTGCAAACCAGGTCACATTTAACACGGTTGCACAAAGTTGCAACATGGTAGATATTTCTCGGTAACTATCAGACCCGTATTTCAGTACAACAGGAGTAAACGGCATGGGAACCACCACGATGGGGGTTAAGCTGGACGACGCCACACGCGAGCGTATTAAAACAGCAGCATCACGAATCGATCGCACACCGCACTGGCTGATTAAGCAAGCCATCTTTAATTATCTCGAAAGACTGGAAAATGACGATGCCCTTCCTGAGCTACCTGCCCTGCTGGCTGGTGCAGCGAACGAGAGCGATGAAACCACCGCGCATCAGAATGAAACACACCAGCCTTTCCTGGAGTTTGCCGAACAGATCCTGCCTCAGTCTGTCTCACGTGCGGCCATCACCGCCGCGTATCGCCGCGCTGAAACTGACGCAGTACCGATGCTGATGGAGCAGGCTCGTCTGCCGCAGCCGATCGCGGAACAGGCTCATAAGCTGGCGTATCAACTCGCTGACAAACTGCGTAACCAGAAAACCGCCAGCGGCCGTGCCGGCATGGTACAGGGATTATTGCAGGAGTTCTCTCTCTCTTCACAGGAGGGCGTTGCGTTGATGTGCCTGGCGGAAGCGCTGCTGCGTATTCCAGACAAAGCCACTCGTGATGCGTTAATTCGCGACAAAATCAGCAACGGCAACTGGCAGTCGCACATTGGCCGCAGCCCGTCCCTGTTCGTGAACGCCGCAACCTGGGGGCTTCTGTTTACCGGGCGCCTGGTCTCCACGCATAACGAAGCCAGCCTCTCACGCTCGCTAAACCGCATCATCGGCAAGAGCGGCGAACCGTTGGTGCGTAAAGGCGTCGATATGGCGATGCGCTTAATGGGCGAGCAGTTTGTCACCGGGGAAACCATCGCAGAAGCGCTGGCGAATGCGCGCAAGCTGGAAGATAAAGGCTTCCGCTACTCCTATGACATGCTGGGAGAAGCCGCGCTGACCGCCGCCGATGCGCAGGCCTATATGGTCTCTTATCAGCAGGCGATCCACGCCATTGGTAAAGCCTCTAACGGTCGTGGGATTTATGAAGGTCCGGGAATTTCGATCAAGCTGTCAGCGCTGCACCCGCGCTATAGCCGCGCACAGTACGATCGCGTGATGGATGAGCTGTATCCGCGCCTGAAGTCGCTAACCCTGCTGGCGCGCCAGTACGACATCGGCATCAATATTGATGCTGAAGAAGCGGATCGCCTGGAAATCTCCCTCGACCTGCTGGAAAAACTCTGCTTTGAACCTGAACTGGCAGGCTGGAACGGTATCGGTTTTGTTATCCAGGCCTATCAGAAGCGCTGCCCGTTTGTTATCGACTACCTGATTGATCTGGCAACACGCAGCCGCCGTCGCTTGATGATCCGTCTGGTTAAAGGTGCGTACTGGGACAGCGAAATCAAGCGTGCCCAGATGGATGGACTGGAAGGTTATCCGGTCTATACCCGCAAGGTTTACACCGACGTTTCCTATCTGGCCTGTGCGAAAAAACTGCTCGCCGTACCAAACCTGATCTACCCTCAGTTCGCGACCCATAACGCGCATACGCTGGCTGCGATTTATCAGCTGGCGGGTCAGAACTACTACCCTGGACAGTACGAATTCCAGTGCTTGCATGGTATGGGTGAGCCGTTGTACGAACAGGTCACAGGCAAAGTGGCGGACGGCAAACTAAACCGCCCATGTCGTATTTACGCACCGGTGGGGACCCATGAAACGCTGCTGGCGTACCTGGTGCGTCGTCTGCTGGAGAACGGGGCTAACACCTCGTTCGTTAACCGTATTGCAGACACCACCTTGCCACTGGATGAACTGGTTGCCGATCCGGTCGAAGCCGTTGAAAAAATGGCACAACAGGAAGGCCAGGCGGGTCTGCCACATCCGAAGATTGCGCTACCGCGCGACCTGTACGGCAAGGGGCGCGATAACTCAGCCGGACTGGATCTTGCGAACGAACATCGTCTGGCCTCGCTGTCCTCTGCTCTGCTCAATAGTGCCCTGCAAAAATGGCATGCCAAACCAATACTGGAGCATTCAGTAGCAGACGGAGAAATGATCCCCGTCATTAACCCGGCAGAACCCAAAGATATTGTGGGTTATGTACGCGAAGCCACCCATGCTGAAGTGGAGCTGGCGTTACAGAGCGCGGTAAATAATGCCCCGATCTGGTTCGCAACACCGCCACAGGAACGTGCCGCTATTCTGCAGCGTGCCGCCATTCTGATGGAAGGCCAGATGCAACAACTGATTGGTATTCTGGTGCGTGAAGCGGGTAAAACCTTTAGCAACGCCATTGCTGAGGTGCGCGAAGCCGTAGACTTCCTGCACTATTACGCAGGTCAGGTTCGTGATGATTTTGACAACGAAACGCATCGTCCGTTAGGCCCGGTCGTCTGCATCAGCCCATGGAACTTCCCGCTGGCAATTTTCACCGGACAGATTGCTGCCGCATTGGCGGCGGGTAACAGCGTGTTGGCAAAACCTGCGGAACAAACCCCGCTGATTGCCGCCCAGGGCATCGCCATCTTACTGGAGGCCGGTGTGCCGCCGGGCGTGGTGCAGTTGTTGCCTGGTCAGGGTGAAACCGTCGGGGCGCAACTCACATCCGATGAACGCGTACGCGGCGTGATGTTCACTGGCTCCACGGAAGTCGCCACGTTGTTACAACGCAATATCGCCACCCGTCTTGATGCTCAGGGTCGCCCGATCCCACTTATCGCTGAAACCGGTGGAATGAACGCGATGATCGTGGACTCCTCTGCGCTGACAGAACAGGTTGTTGTGGATGTGGTGGCCTCTGCCTTTGACAGCGCAGGACAGCGTTGCTCGGCGCTACGGGTACTGTGTCTGCAGGATGATATCGCCGATCACACGTTGAAAATGCTGCGCGGCGCAATGGCGGAATGCCGGATGGGCAATCCGGGTCGCCTGACGACCGATATTGGGCCGGTTATCGATGCTGAAGCCAAAGCGAATATTGAGCGCCATATTCAGGCGATGCGCGCCAAAGGTCGCCCGGTATTCCAGGCCGTGCGTGAAAACAGTGATGATGCGCGTGAATGGCAAACCGGAACCTTTGTTGCCCCCACGCTTATCGAACTGGAAAGCTTCGACGAGTTGCATAAAGAGGTGTTCGGTCCGGTACTGCACGTCGTGCGCTACACCCGTAACAATCTGGGCAGCCTGATTGAGCAGATTAATGCCTCCGGCTACGGTCTGACGCTGGGCGTGCATACCCGTATTGATGAAACCATCGCCCAGGTCACCGGTACGGCGCATGTAGGTAACCTCTACGTCAACCGCAATATGGTTGGCGCAGTAGTCGGCGTACAGCCATTTGGTGGTGAAGGTTTATCAGGAACCGGTCCAAAAGCGGGTGGCCCGCTCTATCTGTATCGCCTGCTGGCAAACCGCCCAGAAAATGCGCTGGGCGTAACGCTTGCCCGCCAGGATGCGGATTATCCTGTTGATGCTCAGCTCAAAGCGGCGCTTATTCAGCCTCTTGATGCGCTCACCGGGTGGGCAGCCGACCGCCCATCACTGCATGCGCTCTGTCAGCAATTTTCCGAACTGGCGCAGGCCGGGACTCAGCGTCTGCTGCCGGGT
Organism: Citrobacter sp. Marseille-Q3906; assembly: GCF_916618775.1. Classification (NCBI taxonomy): domain Bacteria; kingdom Pseudomonadati; phylum Pseudomonadota; class Gammaproteobacteria; order Enterobacterales; family Enterobacteriaceae; genus Citrobacter; species Citrobacter sp. Marseille-Q3906. The sequence goes on along the minus strand of NZ_CAKAKA010000002.1, from coordinate 902,815 downwards.
CCTACCGGGGAGCGCAACACCTGGACGCTGCTGCCACGTGAACGCGTACTGTGTATTGCGGATGACGAGCAGGATGCGCTGGTGCAGGTTGCCGCCGTGACATCTGTTGGCAGTTTGATCCTGTGGCCAGACGATGCTTTCCACCGTGAACTGGCAAAGCGTCTGCCTGCGGCTGTTTCCGGGCGCATTCAGTTTGCCAAAACCGATAACCTTACCGCGCAACCGTTCGATGCGGTTATCTTCCACGGCGATTCCGACCAGTTGCGTGCGCTGTGTGAAGCAGTCGCCGCGCGGGAAGGGGCGATTGTCTCGGTACAAGGGTTTGCCCGTGGCGAAAGCAACATTCTGCTGGAGAGGCTGTATATTGAACGCTCGCTGAGCGTCAATACCGCCGCCGCCGGGGGTAATGCCAGCCTGATGACAATCGGCTAAGGCGGTGGTTATGGGGTATACGCTTCAGAACTGTCAGTAAAGCGTCGCCAGATGACAATGAATATATTGCCTCTGGCGCCTTGTTACGTTCACCTTGAATGCTTCACCACTCTGAAGCCGTTATGCCTGTGAACGTGTAAAGGGCGTTCTCCGCCACGCCCTTTACAATCCCGGCTCCCGGCAGGAAAATTGTTGCTTCGCAATCCCCTCCGCTAATTCCTCCAGGCTACCGGGCCGGGCGCGAGGTAGCGTCCCTGCAAAACGCGCCCTGAGCCAGCATCCATGCTGGCTCTCCCGGCCTTTCGGAAACGCGTCGGCAATTTTCAGCCGGACCAGTCCACACCTGACCTCCTGCATTTTTTGTTTAAACAGCAAAAAGGAAATACCTGAAAGCCAGAGCGCTGAAGCGACCCCCTTAGTCCGGCTGAAAATCGATGAGGCGTTGACGGCTGACCGGGGCAGCCCGCAGGGAAGCGGGCTGAGGGGACGGCCTGCAGGGATGCAGGCTCGGCACCGACCCGACAGGCAGACGGAATAAGACGAATAAATCGCGCAGCGACGATTTTCCTTGCCGGGAGCCAGGGTTGCAAGGGAGGCGGCGGTGAGCCTCCCTTGCACGTTCACAGGGGCAGAGGCCTCAGAAAAGTCATGAACATAAAGTGAACGGAACCCTGTTCCAGAGTAAAATGTTCTTCTAATACTTAACAAACAAGCATTACTGGTAACGGAACCTTATTTATGCAGCCAGAGGGAAGCATGAAACGAATAATACTGACATGTGCGGCACTGTTGCTCAGCAGCCAGGCACTGGCTGATGACTGTGCCAACGCCAATAACCAAATTGAAATGAATACCTGTGCTGCCGCGCAGTTCAAAGCGGCTGACGCAAAACTAAATGATACTTATCAGAATGCACTTAAGCGCGCCGCGCCTGCTCAGCGTGATCTGCTAAAAAAAGCGCAAGTGGCGTGGATAACTCTGCGGGATGCTGACTGCGCGTTAATCTGTTCCGGTGCGGAAGGCGGCAGCGTACAGTCGATGATTTCCAGCCAGTGTCTGATGGATAAAACCAACGAACGCGAAGCATTTCTCGCCTCGCTCCTGCAGTGTGAAGAAGGTGATTTAAGCTGCCCGTTACCGCCCGCCGGTTAACGCACGCGGATCCCCTCGATTATCATCCGCTGTACACTTTCAACCGTTTGGTTAAAAAAAGCGTCATCACGCAGCGTTGCGCCGGTCACTGCCTCTACCTGTGGGGCAAAATCAGCGTAATGCTGTGTTGAAGCCCAAATCATAAAGATCAGATGATGCGGATCGACCGGAGCCAGCTTCCCACTCTTTACCCATCCGGCAATCAGTGCGGATTTCTCATCAATCAGCGTTTTAAGATCGCCCGTCAACTCAGTCATCAGCAGCGGCGCTCCCGCCAGCATCTCCATACAAAACAGTCGGGAAGCCTGAGGATAATCGCGGGAAACTTCCAGTTTGAGGCGGATATACTCTTTAATTGCCACCAGCGGCGCAAAGTCTTCACGAAAAGCCTTCAACGGTGCCAGCCAGATGTCGAGGATCTGCCGCAGAACGGCAATATACAGCACCTCTTTAGACGGGTAGTAATAGAGCAAATTGGTTTTTGACACGCCCGCCTGCTCTGCCACCTGCTCCAGACGCGTGCCATGGATCCCGTACTGGGAGAAGATATTTAATGCAGCGGTTAAAATGGCCTGACGTTTAGCACTGACGGCCTGCGAGCGTTTACCTGTTTTTTTCTCTGCGCGTTGAGCCATGCGCCCTCTCCTTGTTTTGAGGGCGTCAGCATAACAAATCACGCGGTGAATGGTTACATTAAAGCGACTCCGGCGGCGCGTCTTGCGGTATGGCTTTTTTCTTATTGAACTTCAGTTCACTGACCAGGACGCCAACAATAATAAAAGCAGCGCCTAACAAAGCCAGTAGCGGTAAGCGTTCACCGGCAAGGCGACCAAAGATCCCCGCCCACACAGGTTCTCCGGTATAGATAACCGTGGCGCGTGTCGGAGATACGCTGCGCTGTGCCCAGTTCATCGTTACCTGAATAATCGCGCTAAAAATACCCAGCCCCAGAGCAACGACCAGTAACCCTGTCGACGCTGGCGGTACGGACTCTCCCGCCGGAACCATAGCAATAAACGCCACCACTGAAGCGGTTGCCAGTTGCACCACCGTGACTCGCCGCACATCCACTTTCCCAGCCCATGCGCTGATCAGAATAATTTCTGCGGCTATCGCCACCGCGCTGGCGAGCGTGATCCACTCCCCTTCACCGAGAGCGAGTAAATTACCGCCAGGTCCGGCAAGGAATATCAGCCCAATAAATGCCAGTACAATCCCGACGCACGGCATCAGTCCCGGCATACGGCCCAGGCACAGCCACTGTAAAAGCGGCACCAGTGGTACATACATGGCGGTAATAAATGCAGACTTACTGCTGGGAATATACTGTAGCCCCCAGGTTTGCAGGCTGTAACCCAGCGCAATGGATACACCGATCGCCACACCCGCTTTTACTTCCAGCCATGTCAACCCACGTAATGTGCGTAACGACAGTAGTGCCACCGCAAGCGCCGCTGTAGCAAAGCGCACGCCAACAAAGAAGAAGGGACCACTCATCGTGACGGCATACTGCACCGCCAAAAACGTTCCACCCCAGAACATGGTGATCACAATGAGGATCGCTTCCTGGGGTTTAACGGAGAAGGAATAACGAGAAAGTAATGACATGAGACACCCAATTAACCGAATGTCATTAGTCTGCGTTGTGTTTTGTTACAGTTCAACCTTGCATACAAAAAAACCGCCGGAAGAACCGGCGGCGGTGGCGATGTAACGTCTGGCGATGAAAGCTCAGCCGTCACGATATATCTAACAGACAGCACGGCAATTACGGTTTCGTGTTGCCGTGGCTATTTTTGCCCCCTTTTTTGCCTGCCTCTGAAGCGCGTTGCGGGTCATTCTTGAAGTTGCCCCCGCTGTGCTGGCCACCTTTTCGACCTGCTTCTGATGCTCTTTCGCGGTCTTCCGCAAAATTACCGGAACCGCCTCGATGGTTTGCCATTACTGACCTCCGTCATTGATTAGACATCATATTGCATAGGTGCTGAGGAGTGATACCTCACGCAGCGTTTGGGCATTGCCCTGATTATCACTGCGTGGGATTAAGCATAGTGAAGCCTGACCAGACGACCTGCTAACGGTAATATTCTGCAACAGGATCGGTAGTAATACGAAGACAATCACAGAGCGAAATCAATAAGTCTTTCTTATGACAGCTAAAATCCACCAGCTTAAAAATGTATCATTTTGCAACAAAAACCCGTGTTATAAAAATTGTTATAAATCAAAGAAATGATTGTGAAATTTGCACTCCTGGCAGTACGTCATATCTTTAAAGGTAGGTAGCGAATCGCTACGGACACGGTTAAATCGAGGAGTAGTGTAAAATGGCAAAAGTTCTGGTGCTCTATTATTCCATGTATGGACACATTGAAACCATGGCCCATGCAGTCGCAGAAGGCGCAAACAAAGTGGATGGCGCAGAAGTTATTATTAAGCGTGTGCCAGAAACTATGCAGCCGGAAATCTTCGCTAAGGCGGGCGGTAAAACACAAAACGCACCAGTCGCAACCCCGCAGGAACTGGCTGATTACGACGCCATCATTTTCGGTACCCCCACACGCTTTGGCAACATGTCCGGTCAGATGCGTACCTTCCTGGATCAGACCGGTGGACTGTGGGCTTCTGGCGGGCTTTACGGCAAACTTGCCAGCGTATTCAGCTCGACAGGAACCGGCGGCGGTCAGGAACAAACCATTACATCGACCTGGACTACGCTTGCCCACCACGGAATGGTGATTGTTCCTATTGGATACGCCGCGCAAGAACTGTTTGATGTCTCACAAGTACGCGGCGGAACTCCGTACGGTGCCACCACGATTGCCGGAGCGGATGGCTCACGGCAGCCAAGCCAGGAAGAATTATCTATTGCCCGTTACCAGGGGGAATATGTCGCAGGCCTGGCAGTAAAACTCAACGGCTAATCTTCAACAGGAGGATTCGAATGCCAACTCAAGAAGCGAAAGCCCATCGCGTCGGCGAATGGGCAAGTCTGCGCAATACATCGCCGGAAATAGCCGAAGCCATTTTTGAAGTCGCCCACTATGACGAGAAACTGGCGGAAAAAATTTGGGAAGAAGGTAGCGACGAAGTGCTAATCAAAGCCTTTGAGAAAACTGACAAAGATTCACTCTTTTGGGGTGAACAGACTATCGAACGTAAAAACGTCTAGCGCTCTGACTCCCCCGCTTCCACGGGGGAGTTTTCTTTACTTAGCCGCCTCATTCAGCACGCTATCGAATTTATCGATGGGGCAAAATCCATTGGTATCAACCGGACAACCTTTCAGTTCCAGCGTCACGCGCTGTGCCGGGGATTTTAGCGTCAGAACTTCCGCATTACGCAACTGTTGCGAACTCTGATACACATACTCAATTTTCATCAGGTCACGGTTAGCATTGCTGTCGTGCCAGCGTTGAAAGACGATTTTCCCGCCGATCGGCGTACGTTCGTTCTGGTCGTGTAACTGGTAGGGTTTGAAATCCAGCGCCGTTAGCAGCGAGGCAATGTTTGAATCATGCCCCACCAGCACGGTAATTTTCGGCGCTTTCGTCCGTTCAGTCACCAGCGCATTGTCGATATATTTCACCAGCGGTTTAGCGACGTTCTGTGCAACTTCCGGCGAGGTGAACAGACTGTCCTGATAGCCGTTTTTCAGTTTCGACAGCACCTTCCACTGTTGGTCGGATTTAATCTCACCCCAGGCCACATCGTCCATCGGGAAGCCTTCGTAATATTGCAAAGTGAACGCATCCACCAGCGAATTACCCACCTTCAACGGTCCTGAAACACCGGGTTCCTGTTGATACTTCGCGCTGAACGTGTCTTTGGCGTCGATCAGGGAGCATTGCTGTTTTTCTTTACAGGACGGTGAGTCCTTATAGTTTGTCATTTGCTCAAGCAACTTGTAGCTGTCATTAAGCTGCATTTTGCTGCGCTCTTTTTCCATAGCCTGAACGGCCTGCTGACTAAAAGCGGCGGAATCATCAGTGATAACCGGATTAAAGGTTGGGTCCATGGTGCCCATTTTTTCCTGATGATGCACCGGAACATCACACCCAGGGAAAGCACCGGTTACGAAGAATTGTGCGGTCGCGACCGTACGCTGCAAGCTGTTAGCATAGGTATACACCGTATCAGGGGCCGGACATTCACCGGATTTCACCATCCCCTGCTCTGCCAGCCATTCACGCATGTAATGACCCATATAGATTTCCAGCACGCCGCCTTTGGTGGTGAGTTGGCCACCCGGAACCTCCCATTGTGGCCATTGCTTTGGCGTAGACTGCTCAAGAACGCTGCCATTATTGGCTAAAGGTGCACGTAAGTTATGTCGACTCATCATCAATACTTGCTGAAGCTGATAGCCTTCCGGCGTTGTCTGCGCCTGTGCGGCGGATGACAATAAGACAACGCCTGCCACGGCGGCGGCAATTAACGACTTTTTCATCCCTACGACCTCTTGTTGTTATCAATTCCTCAAGAGTGTGACAGAAATATGTCATTTTTCCGGGAACGCTTTCGCAAAACAGGAGATCTACCGCACAACTTTGATGCCAAATTCCGTCTGGAGTTTGCGGATCCCAAGCGGAGTGAACGTGACATGGCGACTGCCCGACTGCGTTTTAATCCACTTCTGTTCGGAAAACCAACGCAGAAGCGTTGCGCCGAGCACACCGCCTGGATGGTAGCGTCGCTCACTCCAGTCCAGACAGCCGCAGCTGAATTTTCGCCGGGATGAACCCACAGCCAGAACAATCCCCATCTCCGTCAGCATTTCCTGCCCAAGTTTGGTCAGCGTTTCGCCATCAGACGTTAGCCATTGCCGGGCAACCAGCGTATCAAAAAGCATTACCGCAACTTCACCGGCCAGATGGTCATAACAGGTTCGGGCATGCCGCAAACTCAGCGGCGTGGTAATTTTTCGTGGCGTTGATGTTGCCCATGCCACCCCCATCAAACGTTCCAGCAGTTCGGCGATCTCCGTTCCTGCGAGGCGAAAATAACGATGCCGGCCCTGAGCGAGCGCAACAACGAATCGCTGCTCGCACAGACGCGCCAGGTGCGCACTGGCGGTGGAAGCTGACACATCAGCCACAGCGCTAAGTTCGGTTGCGGTCCAGGCTCGGCCATCCATCAGGGCGCACAACATGCGCGAGCGCGATTTATCGGCCATCACTGCCGCAGTAAGCGCCATCCGCGACTCCAGCTCGCCCTCTTCATCATTGAGCATTACCGATGCCATTACTTCCCCCCACCGCCTGATCGTTGGAATTAACATGCCATGAAATCACCATAAAGTCATAGCTGGACTCACGCCGCGCGCAGCATCATTTCCACACCCAGCCCTACCAGGCAGAACAGAAAACAGCGTTTAAACACCACAGGAGAAATCAGCCGCCGTACACGGGTTCCTACCCACTGGCCCAGCAGCGCAGGAATAATGGCAAACGCCGATAAGCTCAGCGACTGAATGGGCAATGCATTGTGCCACCACAAACCCAACGCGAGAGCCAGCGTCGAAAAGGTAAAAGAGATCCCGAGCGCCTGCACCAGCTCATCTTTTTCAAACCCCAAAGACTGGATCCATGGCACAGCAGGCATAACAAAGACACCAGTGCCACCGGTCAATAAACCGGTCACAAATCCAATGACGAGGGAAAGCGGTTTTTCACGTTGCGGTTCCACGGCGATTTTCTTTCCCGCCAGCGTCCAGACGGCATAGACAACCAGCGCCACGCCAAGCGCAAACTGAGTTCGGGTCGTGTTGCCCGCGGTGATCCAGACACTGGCAAGCAGAGTGGATATGACGACCATCAACAACATTGGCCACAGCCGTTGCAGCAACCTGCCTGTATTACCCCCGCCGCCAAACTGAAACACATTGCTTATCAGAGAAGGCAACAGCAGCATTGCCGCAGCGGCAACCGGAGAGATGAGCGAGCCGAGGATCCCCATAGCCACCGTGGGCAACCCCATGCCGGTTACGCCTTTCACCATGCCCGCCAGCACAAACGTAGCAGCAACCATTATTACCAGGGAGGGGTCATTCGCATATACATTGGCCATTCTTCACTTTCCCGCAATAGAAGATAAGCCAGTTTGTACGCTAATAGTAATGCTTGCTTCGTCGGGCGACGAAATATGCCATCCGGTTATTCGGAAATAATCACTTCGCGACGGATATTACGCACACAATATAAGGTCCCGTCGGTAAGGTACAATTGATGAAAGCGCGTGTTATCTGGAATGTTGTGTAAAAGGGAACGCTCAGTATCAATGAACTCTTTTTGTATCCGATAATGAACTGCGTCATCAGTTTCAAAGGAGACATATTCCCGTGTGGTATACGGTTTACTTTTTAATTTTACATACACAATGTATTGCACCGTACTGAACGTCAGCCCGGTTTTTGCAGCAATCTCTTTCAGATTTAATGGTTCAGAAGACGCATAGAGAGCTTGTACCTGTTCAATGCGTTTTTGATTGTAAGCCGACACCCGCAGGCCGATTTTCAGTCGATACGCCATATTACGCACAACCGTAATATTGGTGCAAAGCATCTGCGCAATCTGCTCCGTTGTGAGAACTCCTGCGTTTTCACGCAGGACGGTCAGACTCTCTTCATTCCACCTAAATGCCATTTAGCGCTTCTCCCTGTATCGCGTTTATAGGGCTGCCAGACGCGCAAACGTAGCCTCTAACTCAGGCGGTTTCCGCATCCCCTGGTGTAATTCCAGCACGCGACCTTCCCGATCAATCAACACAGAGGTTGGCGTACCGATGACCTGATAACGCTCCTGGGAAATCTTAAGCTGATCGCGAAGTACCGGATAAGAAACCTGATGTTTCGCCAGTAAGCCATCAATCATCACCGTCGCTGGATCGGTATTCACCGCCACGACCACCACCTTATCGCCCCACTTTTTACTCAACGCTTCCAGCGCGTCCATTTCGGCAAGACAGCCGCCGCACCCCGCCGACCAAAAGTTAAGATAAACAGCCTTCCCACGCCAGTGTTCAAGCCCGGATTCTCTTCCCTGCATGTCGAACGTTGCCAGCGCCGGGGCTTGCTGCCCAACCGCCAGTTTCTCTTCTTTACATCCGCTCATCAGAACCAAAACGGCGAGAATTAATACGTTAGTCCAGCGCATGTTGATTAGCCTCCTCGCCCTGATATTTGCCATGTTGCAGGCGGATAATACGATCGGCAAACAACCCAAGCGCCGGATTATGTGTCACCATCACAATCGTGCGCCCCTGGCGATGCAGGTCGGTGAGCAGATCCAGTACCCGCTGTTCATTCTCCTCATCGAGGTTACCCGTGGGCTCATCGGCAAAAATCACCGGCGGCTCATTGACCAGCGCCCGGGCAATGCACACCCGTTGCTGCTCTCCTCCGGAAAGCTGACTCGGCAGGTGCGTCACGCGATGCCCAAGCCCCACCTGTTCCAGAACCTTTCTGGCCGCCGCTTCATCGACCACGCTGTGGTAGTGCTGTGCCAGCATGATATTCTCCAGCGCGGTTAAAAACGGGATCAGATGAAACTGCTGGAACACCAGCCCTATTTTTTCAGCACGAAAACGGCGCCGCCCCTCTTCATCCAGTGCTGCGGCATCAATCCCATCTAAAAACACCTGACCTTCTGTCGCGGTGTCCAGGCAGGTAAGAATATTCATCAATGTCGTTTTACCTGAACCAGACGCGCCCATAATAGCGACAAACTCGCCCTGCACTATTTGCAGGTTGATGTCATCTAAGGCGGTAACATCACCGAACCGTTTATATAAATGGCGGGTTTCAATCGCCATTGGTGGGGTCTGCATAACGGACATGGCGTTACTCTCCTTTCAACACTTTTGCGGGTTCGACACTGACCGCGCGCCGGACCGGAACAATCGCCGCCAGAATGGCGACCAGTAAAGATAACGTCAGGGTGACAGGCAGCACTGGCCAGCGTAGCGAAATTGCAGCATTGAATACGGTCAGCCCCAGCAATTGGGCCAACAGATACCCTAAGATCCACCCGCAAACCACCGCAGCCAGCGCGATAATGCAGGTTTCCAGGAGAATTTGCCGGACAATATCACCGTTGCTGGCACCCAACGCTTTTTGCAGAGCAAACTCACGGGCGCGTTCACCAACAATGGCCATCAGCGTGGTGTTCACACACAAAGAGGACAATGCAAGGATCACCACCGATACCAGCCCCATTAACCCTTTTATCTTATCCAGTACCTGTCCTTCTGAAGCAGAGACTTTCCGTATTGGACGGATCTCCAGATCCGGGTATTGAGCCTGCAAGCGGTTAGCATAGTTTTCCACCTGACCGACATCGTTGCTGACACTCATCAGCCCATGGCTGATTTTACCGGGCTGATGCAGCCACGCCTGCGCCACGTCAAGACTCACAATCAGCATGTTATCTGTCGCATCACCAGCTTCAACAATGCCTTTAATCTGTAGGTTTTTACGTTGATTGTGATCCACCAGGGTGATGCTATCGCCCGGCTGGACACTAAGACGTTCCGCCAGTTTGACGCCAATCATCGCATTGCGATCGTCAAAGCTGACACCAATCCAACTCCCCTGTACCTGCCAGTACGGCACCAGCCTTTGCAAGGATTCAAACCACACGCCGACAATGACCACCTTCTCCAGTTCAGTGCGCGCCATACCGTATAGCCATGGGCTGGCTCCGTGAACCAGACCTTGTGGTGCCTGATCCAGAATGGTCTGCAACTCTTGCTGTGTCATGCTGGAGCCGTGGCCTGGCCCGATGTAGAAATTCGCGCCAAAGGTACGCAATTCTTCACTCATTTTGGTATTGATATCGAACCACCCCGCAGATAGCGCGGTCACGATGGTCGCCCCCACCATCAATGCGGCAAATACCACGCTAACCCGCTGAAAGCGCAGACGCAGAGCCCGCCATACCAGTAGCCAGAGCATTGTGCGTTTAGCGGCCATACAGCACCTCCACAGGATACAGACGAGCAATGCGCCGAGCCGGGAACCACGTGCCAATCAGGGCAATTAGTACCGCAATCACCAATACACAGGGCACTACAATCCAGGCAAAATTCAATGGCGCATCAAATAGCATCAAGCCAATCGCTTTCGCCATTCCCCATCCGGCTACGCATCCCAATGCCCCTCCGGCCAGTCCACTGGAAGCCGCTTCAAGATAGAACAACAGCATGATTTGCCACTGATGTGCTCCAAGCGCCTTCATCAGGCCGATCTCTTTAGCGCGTTCCATAATGGTGCTGGTCATCAGTGACGCAATCCCCATTGCCGAAGCTGCCAGTGCTGCGACGGTTACAACCCCCATCAGCAACTGAATTTTATCGATAACGACACCTTCAGATGCGGCAACCTGCCACACAGGACGGACTTCTGCCCCGGAAATAGCCTCCTCCAGTTGATGCGCAATAGACGAGACATAGGCCGTGCAGTACCAAAGGTCGTACTCTTCAGCATTCAATGCGTCGAGATTTTCACGCGCCCGGCGCGAAAGCTCGTTTTCCGGCACCGTCAACGCCGAGACGCGAATGGCCTGCACTTTGCCTGGTAAACCGAGAAGCGTTTGCACCGTGCTCAACGGCATAACCAGTTGGTTATCTTCATCTCCACCGCTGGAGAGGATTCCGCTGACTGTCACGGTCAATGTTGTTTTACCGTTACGTATTACCAGTTGATCGCCCGGCTTCCAGCCCGTTTGTCGTGCCAGGGCATGTCCCACCAGAGTTTGAGGGGCATCGCCTGCAGGCTCCTGCGGCCAGTCGCCAGTAACCTGCCAGAACGGGCTCACTGTTTTCTGCCCCGTCTCAAACCCTTCTTCATCTGGAATATCCACCGGCTGGCTGAAGAAGGTGCCAAGAATACGTACCTCTTTGCCATCAACGTCGACTTCACCACCGAGCATAGGGGCAAAGCCGACAATGTTGTTACGCCAGAAGATATCCTTAATGTTTGGCAGTTCCGCTTCATCAAGGAAATCCTGCCCCGATAGTGGGTTACTGTTTTCACTGAAAAGCGCAGGCAACGCCGCCTGCCCGGCGGGTTCAATCAAAATATTGGCACCGTAAGACTTCAGCTCTCTGGACATTTTATCGCCAATATCAATCGACACCGCCAGCAGTGCAGAGATCAGGCTGGATGCGAGAAATACCGTCACAATAGCCAGTCCCTTGCGCCGGAGATTGCGCCCCCAGGATTGTCGTAACATTCGCCACAGCATTGTTACTCCTCCCTCAGTTCGTCAGGTACGAACTGTTCCGGAGTGTTACGGAAGCGGTCGTAGTTTGCTTCAGACGAGAAGAACCAGGTTTTGCCACCATAGCTGTATTTGTAGTCAGCCGAGGTATTCGTCAACCGGGAACCATCAACCGGATCGGTCACATTAATGGTCATGACCGTCGAGAAGTAATTCACGCCCGCTGCCAGCTCTTTACCCGGGATCACCAGCTCTTTCTCATCATTACGCCAGTTTTCAATCGGCACCGGGTTACAACCGCCAGGTTTACCAATCGAAGGAATGAAAATGTGTACCCCGCAGGCCACGCAGATAACCTGATTCCCTTCCATCACGTAGCCCTGATCGCCACAAAGCAGACAGGCGTCAAAAACCACGCCCAAACGCAATTTGTCGGGATAGCGGTTAATCACGAAAAAACGTACAGCTTTACCGTCGTCTGCCACCCAGACAAAGCGGTGCAACTTGCCATCACGGAGTTGTTCTATCGGCAGATGTACCATGCCATCGCTGGCAAGTTGTACCGGAACTGCTTCTGATAACTGCGGCGGCTGAGATGCGACTTTTTCCCACCACAGTTGTCCGGCGATCACAACCACCGCGCATCCCAGCGTCACCAGCCAGAGACGGAACGCATTTCGACGATGCGCCAGTGCCAGTCGATGAGCAATCGGCTCATCGGTTTCACGCGTCAGGCGGATAGCACGCAGCAGCGCCGGTACCCAGCACAGCGCCAGAACAAGCAATAGAGCAGCTCCCAACCAGTTATATAACGCCGCGTTGTTTGTCACTTTGGCCACGAAGCTCAATAGCGATTTTGCCAGCGGTAGCACCTGCAGCTTCATTAACAACAGCAGTAGATTGCCGCTTAATGGCAGCCAAATCATGACCATCAGGATCAGTGTTAACGGCCAGTAGAGCCCGCGAATACGCCGTAACAGCATGGCGCAAAGCACTCCCGCCAGGCAGAGGATCGCAAAAGCCAATAGCATTGCCGTCAGATTCAGCAGCAGGTCGGTATTTAGCACATGGGTACTGGTTAATCCGCCAAGATTAGGATCCAGCGCCCAGTGTCGAGCAGCGCCAAACACAAGGATACCCTGCCACAGGTAGCGAATGCGGTTTGATACCCACCAGAAGCTCAACACAAACAACAGCGTGATCATCACTTCGGTGCCGACCAGCAGCAATTGCACCGGCTGCGTGCCACGGAGTGTGAGTCCCGCCAGCACGCCAACGATCAAGCCTGTGAATAAGGTCCAGACGAGTGGGCGTAAAGAAGGAGGATCGTTGCGACTCCACAGAACCCCGGAGAGCAGCGCAATGCAGAAAAAAACCTGTAGCGTCGTGACAAAAAAATAACTCATAACATCGACTCTGTACGGCGGATTGAATGATGTAACTATCCAGGTACATCGATAATGTAGAGCCTGCCCATCAAACGTTCAGGCTTGCGGTCAGTTGGGAGATGAGCAGCGCAGAACAAACCGTGGGTACATGTCGTACTTAGGGATGTGAGCACTGCCCGGTCCAAAATGGCAAATAAAGCAGCCTGATGGGAAAAGCGCTTAGTTCAGGCCAACGTATTTAAATTCATAGCTCACATCAAATGGCTTCCACCAGCGACCAACACCCGTATCACTGTCTGTGTGACGGTGCATACCTGCTTTTGACGGTGGTTCGATGTGATAGGTCACTTTGTAGTTACCCACACCCATCATTTTGATGTTCGCGCCGTAATGAGGACCATCGCTGGCGACCATCGGCATGAAGGTACCTTCTTGTTTTTCACCTGTATCACTGTTAATTAAGGTGTAACTGATGGTCAGATAAGGGATCCATTCGCCTGCGCCAAAACCATTTTTACTGCCTTCCACTGCGTGAATATCCGCCTCAAGGTGAATATCGGCTTTTGCTGCCGGTAACCCCATGCCGCGCGGCTCCATATCGATCGGCTGCAGATAGACAGCAGCCAGTTCCATCTCATTCATGGTGACAGGCTCGCCTGCCGGATACTCCTTAAAGGCAAACGCAGCCGGAGCAGTGAAAATACTGGCCATCACTGCACTGGCAATCAGGGTTTTCTTCATGGTCATCAGACATATCCTCTCGTCTTAAATAACAGCTATAGATTATTTTTTATCGTTTCCCCAGGGACTGTGCTTTTCCGCCGCATCACCCACAGCGCCACCAGCGCTGCAAGCAGCAATACGGCCTGCGGTAATAACGTTTCCATGTAGGGATAAATTCCCAACCAGCTGATTTCAGGGAAGCCGTTAATCAACGTCGGCTGGAACAGTTTGCCTTCCACCAGTTCCAGAACCCCTTTGCCCGCAAACACAAAGGCCATCAGGTACATAAAACTGCCGGTAAACATAAAGAACGGCTTCAACGGCAGGCGTACTACCGAGTAGCGCATGAGCAGCCAGGCGGCCAGCAGAACAACACAGCCGATAACAAAGCCTGCAGCAATCGCCATATGCCCGGAAACATCATTCGCATCCCCGACCAGGGCGTAGTAAAACAGCACGGTTTCCGCCCCTTCGCGATAAACAGCCAGGAAGCTGGTTAGCCACAGTCCAACCAGTGAACCACGGGAAAGTGAGTGGGACAGCTTTCCTTCCAGCCAGGCTTTCCAGTGGCGTGCTTCGACCTTAGACAGTAACCAGTAGCTCATGAAGAACAGCATGACGACGGCAATCAGCATCGTTATGCCTTCGAGCAATTCACGACTGGCGCCAGAATTAGTGAACAGAAGCTGGAATATCACAGCGGTAATGACGCTGGCGATCAGCGCAACAATCACCGACTGACGAATAAGCGGTAACTTATCCTGGTGATTGTTTTTCACCATATAGGCCACGATAGCCGCCACAATAAGCAGTGCTTCCAGCCCTTCGCGAACAATGATCATCAGGCTATAGAGCAGCAGGCTCCACTGGGTCTCTTCGCCTTCTCCCAACATCGCCACCGCTTTTTGTAGATCCTGCTCCAGTGCGCTGGCTTCTGCGTTGAGCCTTTCCACTGGCTGACCCGCTTTCATCAGGCTAACCAGACGCGTGAAGTAAGCCTCCAGCGTGGTTTTAAACGCTGAGTCACGGGAGCCTATTTTGTTTTCCATACCGCTGGCTTCAAAGCGGTCAAAGTAACTGTCCTGCACATCCAGAATGGCATTCTTCGCATCGCCCCCTTGATAGCGGGCAATCGCTTCCTGAATACTTTGATTGATACCCATCGACACCGCAGTCCAGTCTGCGCGTGCTTTGTCATCCTCTGCCGCTGGAGCGTTACCCGTATTTTGCGACGCTGCAACCTGCTGTTCGTCACGGGTAGTGGGCAGACCGGGCAGAAGATCCTCAATATCCTGTAACAACGTTGTGACCTGATAAGAAACATCATTGAGGTGATCCGGCTGCGCGGTGAGCGCAATCAGCGCAGAAAATTGCTGATTAATCGCTGCTGCGTCTTTTGCCGATCGATTCTGTCTGATCGACATTTCCATCTCTGAGTTTTTAAAACCCTGATAGTGCGCCTGTTGAACGTGCTGGCTGGCAACGCTGAGATTCCCGGCCTGATAGTTATTTACTGCCTGGGCCAGCAAATCGTCGATAGTGCGGAAACTCTCTTGCCAGTGTACGGCGATATCGGTTCTGGAAAACGCATTGTGCTGCTCTTCGGCAACCAGGCGATGCCCGCCATCCAGCACAGGTTCAACTTCACGCAGCGATGCCTTCAGCCAGTCGATTTTAGCCTGCACGTCAGAGAGAGATTTTTTTTCGCCAATCATGCGACGGATCTCACCGAAAGCGCTTTCCATCTCATAACTCTTGCTGGCTGAAATGTTGATACGAATCGGACCTTCAAGGTTTTCGAATACCTCAAAGTAGGCCATTTGCACCGTGCGACGCGCTTCATCAGTTTGCTGTTGAGAGTAAAGTTCTGCCGTTTTATCAAGACGTTGCTCGATATCCTCAATAAAGGGGGCATAGTTTGTTGCAGCCCATACGTGAAGGCTTACAAGCAAGCCACACAAAGTGAACAGCAGGAAAGAGCAGAACTTACGCACGGTACGCATCCCGTAAAATACAAATGATAATTATTATCATTATCGATTTTTGACTGCGTTGTACATGACCTGGATCATAAAAATGTCAACGGGTGACAAGTTATGTAAATTTATTTCATAAAAATGTGATGGATACGAAGTTGAGGCTGGCAGGATTTATTAATGAAGCCGTTAATTCAGGAGTATTTATACACCGTGCAGAATAGCGTTCCCCCATACTCGCTGACACAAATGAAGCCGACAGCGGGCATGAGGGAAAACGTTATTTAAAACAAAAAGTGTCAGGGCATCATTATATCAGGATCACGAGTAATACGTTGTAGAAAACGACCATAACCCTGTTCGCCTGTCCAGTAGTTAATACTTTTCTCTACACCCGTCGATGTCAGAGTCGCACCAGAAATACCATCTACCGTATATTCATCGATATGCTCTGGTTTTTCCTGAATTATTCTCAGCGCCGGCTTCCCGTTATTATCAACCACTTTTTTACCCGGCCATTGTTTACGCCAGTTCTCATCTTCCACTCTGGCCCCCAAAAAAGGAGTTTCCCGCTGCTGGTAGTAATACAGGTTTTTAACTGTACGCCCGTCAAGGTCAAGAGCAAGGAAGGCGTGCATCATAGACTTCGCCCCTTTACCGAAAACAGGAATTATAATTTGTTGAATTTTATTGTTTTTATTTTTCACCAGATAAACATCTGCAATTACGCAGCGCTGGTGGATCCTGGCGGGATCATGCTCCGGAGCGAGCTTCTTACATCCTTGCGTTATGGCATCGTCAGCTACCCACTCCCCGGAATCCAGATTGACCTTTCGCGCTAAAATATAACGTTGAAATAAATTATTTATAGTTTTTTCATCCTGTGCATCTGATTTTAGCAAGCCCGCAGCATGCAGAATGGCGGCATTTTTCTCTTCACTGGTCGGTTCGGTGACTTCCCCCTGGAACACCATAAACCAGGCAATAGCGGCAATAAAAATAAGGACACAAAACACCATCATTGATGCAACAATAACTTTACCCTTGTGCATTCTTCTATAATCCCTGTAAGAAATAAGATATTTAAAACGCCTTCAGGTATGCCATTACCTTTGTAGATTTGCAACTACAGAAGCGATGAAAACTATATAATCATTACGATATAGCTTTGAGCTTTAATATCAGAACAACATGTTTTTACTGCCATTTTATCGTATAAAAAATGCCGGGTTTCCCCGGCACAAAAATCACCACGTTTTCGCCCACCACAGCCGTATCTTCATCCCCCAGTAGCTGGTCCAGCCACTGGTTGTCGATACCACACGACCTTGCGACATCACCACTAGCGTGGGAGTGACGCTAATATCCCAACTGCGGGATATTGTGCCCTCAGCATCGTTAATAACCGGAAATGCCACACCTTTGCGCGACAGCCAGTGAGCAACATCCGCTTCGCTACCGGAACGTAGCGCGATGGTCATAATGTTTTCCCCTTCTGATCGCAGCCTGGCGACTTCCGGCGTGGTGAAGCGACACACACCACACCAGCTTGCCCAGAAATAGATCAGCACCGGCTCCTCATTACTGAGTGCGGCGAGGGTGACGGTTTCGCCATCCAGCGTCTGCAAAGGCGTACTGTCAAACGATGCTGGCAGTTGAGGCGCGCGCCATACATCCATCAGCAGCATCGCCCCGGCTAACAACGCCAGTAAGATCAGCCCTTCGCGCAGCCAACGACGCAGTTTACCGCTCATTGGCAGCCGCCAGTTTTTCTTTGACCACTTCTTCAAGCGTTTCCCACGACACAGCGCCTGGTATAAGCTCATCACCAATTATCGTAGCCGGCGTTCCCCGCACACCCACCAGCCGCGCCAGTTGCAGGTTAGTGCTCAGTGTCTCTGAACTTTTATCATCCAGATTTACCGGAGTGGCTGCGGCTTTTTCCTGCGCCTGCTTAATACTGGCAGCCGTGTGGTAGCCCCTCTTCTGCATCAGTTTTTCATGCAGCGCCAGAAACTGCTGCGGATGCTCGCGCCACGTTGTCAGCGCAGTCCGCGCCGACAGTACGGAGCTTTCCCCTTTAAACGGCAGCGGTTTAATCACCACCGCCACGTCAGGATACTTTTGCACAATTTTTTCCAGCATAGGATCCAGTTGCTTGCAGTACGGACAGTTGTAATCGGTGAAGTTTATCAGCGTCAGTTTCGCCTGCTTTGTACCAATACGCGGGCTGTCAGGATCGTTAAACAGCGCTTCCTGAATGAGCGCTTCAATTTGCTTTTCCTGTTCCGGTGTAAACGGTGCAGGCTCTTTCGCTACGCTGACGGTTGAAAACAGGGCTAACAGCAAAACAATCAGGATCTTCATGGATTGACTCCTTTGGCATCTGCCAGTGTTTTTAACACCGCCTCGCGGGTTAACAATGTTGGCAACGCCTGACCTTCCGGCAGACCGGGGCCATAAATTTGGTTAAACGGCACAGCAACCTGGCCACGTTTTTTCAGAAATGCGGTGATGGCTTCAGAAGGCAGCGTCCAGTCGCCGCGTAACGCCACTACATCAGGCTGTTGCAGTGCGGCCTGGACGTCTTCTTTATGCAATACGTTGTATTTATTTACCTTACAGGTAATGCACCAGTCGGCGGTTACATCAACGACTACGCGCTTATGTTGGGCAAGCGCATCGTCGATGGCCTGCTCGCTAAGCGGTTGCCAGTTCACACTCTCTTTCACTGCACTTTGTGTGAAAACACCCAGATGCGGGAGCAGTAACGTTGCCAGCCAGATAGCAGAGCCGAGCATCATCCCCCCCAGAAGACGTCGCAGGATGTTCATCCAGCGCCCCGGACGTGGTAACCGCAATGCCAGACCCGGTCGGAGAGCCACCAACAGCCATGGCAAGCTCATGCCCAGCCCCAGTGCGAGAAAAAGTCCCCATAGCGTTGGAAGTGAAGCCGTAAGCGCCACCGCTACCGCGGTCCCGAGAAACGGTGCACTGCACGGCGTGGCGAGCAGCGTAGCAAAAGCGCCCTGCCAGAAATGCCCTGCCAGACCGTTGCCACCGCGAGTAGCCAGCGTGGTTGTCATTGTGGAAGGAAGCCGGAATTCAAACAATCCGAACAGACTGGCGCTAAACGCCAGCATTACCAGCACCATAACGCCAATAAACCACGGGCTCTGGAACTGGATCCCCCAGCCGAGTGCCTGATTGGTCATACGCAGCACCGTCATCAGCAATGCCAGGGCCATAAATGAGACCAGAATTCCGGCCACCGACGCCAGAAACTGACGGCGAACCTGACGACGACTTTTCTCTTCGACAAGCAAAATTGAACCCAGCTTCATGCCCAAAACCGGTAGCACACAGGGCATCAGGTTCAGGATCAGACCACCCAGCAGCGCCATCGCAACCACCTGCCACATCGCAGGTGCGGCGGTATCCGCAGCCGGAGCATCTCCTATAGCAAGTCGACTTTCCTGCGCAACGCCATTATCAGCCAGGACCAGCGTGACCCGCTTGCCGCGTAAATCCGGTGCGCCTTCTCCCCAACTGTCATGGACAGGTACTGTCGCCAGCAGCGTGTCTCCATCAATGCGGATTTGCGGCATACCGAAATCCACATCATCGACGGTATCCAGATAAAGTCCGGGCGTAGACCAGCCTCCCGCGCGGTGCGCTTCGACCACCAACTCTCCAGCCCGCGCCCCTGCGCTGAGCGTATCTGTCAGGCCGCTGGCAAGCGGGATCTGCCCCATTGCCTGGGCATAATCATGCGCAAATGTCGGATCCTGAACAGAAGGTGTTACGGAAAAAGGAAAATCCGTCAGCAGGCAGACATTGCTGCACGTTGATAGCGTCAATACGCCATTGATCGTGGCTGGCAGCGTGCCGTGTACCACCATCGGGAATGTCACCTTATCGTGATACCCCTGGGTAGTGATATTGGCGACCTCAAAGCGCGCAGGCGTTGGCCAGAACCAATCCACTGCGGGCATTTCACCTTTCCAGGTGACAGACGGCGCGACACCGCCCTCTCCCGGCGAACGCCAGTAGGTTTTCCAGCCATCTTCCAGCTTCACATCCAGCAGTAGACGGGCTTGCCCTTCAGCAGATGTATCGGCACGCAGCCGGACGCTGGCATGGTCGTTATCGGGTGAACGCAGCCAGCCGATGTCAGCCGCCCAGGATACGGGCAGCCATAGCAATAACAGGCAGAACAGCGCCTGCCTGAAAACAGTCATCATATTTTTTCTCCGTGAATGATTATCTAACAGTCAGCAACAACGGTTTGGTCATTCACGGAAGACACAGAATCTGAGATGAACCCTAAGCGTGGGCGGCGAGATGGCTCGCGGTGGGAAAAAAGGCAGACGAAAAGCCCGCACTGGCGCTAACAGCGACAGAAGCAGGCATAGCACCAGGATCGCCCCTTCAAACAGCACAGGCGGCGACGCCAGTAACGACTTCGCGCTCAATTCACAAGGGGTAACGGGTGAGGCGTCATCGGTATCCGTTTGCGCGCTCGCGACGACAGCAGTGGCGGCGGTATTCATCTGCAACGCATGCAGACCCGCCATGCGTTGCGCGGTGCAAACTATCACCACAACACATGCCAGGCAGAGGAACCACCATCCCATCCGTTGACGTTTCGCCATTATACCCTCACTGATTGACGCGAGTTATCTTAGCCACTGGTGAGGTTTTGGCAACCTTTACGCTGTAAAGTTATGTCGGTACCGGAGATTAACATCTGCTGTTCATTATCACACCCGGCCACGAAATAATAATCAATGCCAGCAATAATTTCAAAATCAAAAATGACACCTCTAATAAAACAACATGAAAATATCACCACAGGTATTATTCATTATTTTCGAGGCATCTCCGAGAAAACCCCGTGACAGATTATAAGAAAATATTAAAAATGTACTTTCGCGTATTGATGCGTAAATGAAAGTAAGGACTGGAGCATTTCCTCAATAAAAACAATATTATAATTAAACGGACTAATATCTTGTCCATTATAAAAACGCTTTGTTTGTTAAATGTTATTCAGAGTATATGGAAATGAAAAAATATTTATTACCCCTGATCGGCTTACTTTTTACCGTTAGCACTCAAGCCGCATCATTTACCGATGGCAAGCAGTTCATCTCACTGGAGAAACCCGTACCTGCAGCACCAGCAGCACTGAAGTTTTTCTCCTTCTATTGCCCCTCCTGCTATCAGTATGATGAAGTTTTCAAAGTGACTGATAACGTGAAAAAAGTCTTGCCCGCTGATGTCAAACTCACCGAGTATCATGTCGACTTTTTAGGTCCTCTGGGACCAGACATGACGCATGCCTGGTCAGTTGCCATGTTGTTAAACGTGGAAGATAAAGTCAAACCTTTACTGTTTGATGCCGTTCAGAAAAAACAAACCATTAAAACAGCGGACGATATTCGCAATATATTTATCAACGCCGGTGTGAGTGCCAGTGATTATGACGCAGCATGGAATAGTTTTGCCGTGAAATCATTGACAGCCAAACAACAAGAGCTGGCTAAAGCTGTAGATTTAAAAGGCGTACCCGCAATCTTTATCAAGGGTAAATATATGATTAATCCTAAAGGATTAAATTCAGATGACTTAAATTCTTTTGTACAGAGCTACGCTGACACTGTCCAGTATCTTATTTCCCGCCCCTGATGTTGAGTTAATACCATTATACGCACCACACAACAGGATCCAGCCCCTCTCTGGTGACTGTTGGTGGTGTAATGCCTGTTCCTTGTCATATCGTCTTCTCCTCCTTTCATGTCATGGTTGGCATTCACCCTTATGAGGATTACCCTAAACTTATTGGTAGATGCCTTTCCCCAGAGGTATCCTTCTTCTATGTGTTGATTTACACGAGAGAGCGCTATGGAATTAAAGGATTATTACGCCATCATGGGCGTGAAACC
Source organism: Citrobacter sp. Marseille-Q3906 (assembly GCF_916618775.1). Taxonomy (NCBI): domain Bacteria; kingdom Pseudomonadati; phylum Pseudomonadota; class Gammaproteobacteria; order Enterobacterales; family Enterobacteriaceae; genus Citrobacter; species Citrobacter sp. Marseille-Q3906. The sequence goes on along the minus strand of NZ_CAKAKA010000002.1, from coordinate 880,976 downwards.
GACGGACGATCTCAAGACAATCAAGACCGCCTATCGTCGACTCGCCCGCAAATACCATCCCGATGTCAGTAAAGAATCCGATGCCGAAGCCCGTTTTAAAGAAGTTGCTGAAGCATGGGAAGTACTGAGCGATGAACAACGTAGAGCCGAGTACGATCAGTTGTGGCAGCACCGCAACGACCCGCAGTTCAACCGTCAGTTCCAGCAGGGCGATGGACAGAATTACAATGCTGAAGACTTCGACGACATTTTCTCCTCTATTTTTGGCAAGCATGCTCACCATTCACGGCAGCGTCATGCCAGTCGGGGTCACGATATCGAAATCGAAGTTGCCGTTTTTCTCGAAGAAACGCTTACTGAGCATAGCCGTACCATCAGTTACAGCCTGCCGGTATACAATGCTTTTGGTCTGGTAGAGCGCGAAATTCCGAAAACGCTGAACGTGAAAATTCCGGCCGGCGTGGGTAACGGCCAACGCATTCGTTTGAAAGGCCAGGGTACTCCCGGTGAGAACGGTGGACCGAACGGCGATTTATGGCTGGTCATTCATATTGCGCCTCATCCGCTGTTTGACATTGTTAATCAGGATCTAGAAATTGTCGTTCCCCTCGCCCCGTGGGAAGCCGCTTTGGGCGCGAAAGTTACCGTACCCACCCTCAAAGAGAGCATTCTGCTGACTATCCCACCTGGTAGCCAGGCCGGGCAGCGTTTACGAATTAAGGGCAAGGGGTTGGTAAGCAAAAAACATACCGGCGACCTGTATGCGGTGATCAAAATCGTGATGCCACCAAAACCTGACGACAACAGCGCCGCACTGTGGCAACAGCTGGCAGAGGCACAGAAGTCCTTTGATCCGCGCAAAGAGTGGGGGAAAGCATAATGGCTAACGTTACCGTCACCTTTACTATTACCGAGTTTTGTCTGCACACCGGCGTTTCTGCAGAGGAACTTAATGAGATTGTCGGTTTAGGGGTAATAGAACCCCGTGAAGACGAGACTGCCCACTGGCAGTTTGACGATCATGCCCTGGCCGTTGTGCAGCGCGCTTTGCGCCTGCGTCAGGAGCTGGAGCTTGACTGGCCAGGAATAGCCGTTGCGTTGACATTACTGGAAGAGAACGCACATTTACGACAGGAAAACCGCTTGCTGAGACAGCGTCTGTCCCGCTTTATCTCTCATCCATGACGCATTTATTGCCAGTCACCAGGGGGCAGCATCGCTCTGCCCCTTTTTTCTCCCGTCAGTCCCACCCCAGCGTTAATGACATTAACCGGCAGATAGCATACATTCTGAGGTAAGAATTATCCTAAAGCATAAGACGTTGAGCCATGCAGCTTAAACCACTCACAAAAGGCCGTTTTCATAACATCTGGCAGCAAGATGATGCCTTTATCGAGAAGACATTCCAGGAACTGCTATCAGAGACACAGCTCATTCATGAGGATGAGTATCTCTATCATCAGGGGCAGGTTGTCGACCGTCTGATTATGGTGCAATCAGGAAGAATCTCTCTGCGTTACAGCGCTGAGAATGGTCGCCGTTTTCAACTTGGCGCGATGGAGTGTGACGAACAACTTTTTGGTGAGATGGAGTTCTTTACGGGCTATCGCTGCCAGCTTGATATTGTGGCCGAAGAGCCGCTCACCGTTGCGGTATGTAGTTGCGATCGGCTGGAAGAAGCGTTAAATCAGCACCCCAGACTGGCAATCTTCTTCGCCAGCGCAATGGCTGTCGACTACCAGGATATGCTGGAAATTTTCCTGCACCGGATGCTCTATCCGATCGTGCATAACGTAGCTTACGATCTTTATCGACAGCATCAAAACAAGCAACCCATGGATGGTTTCAGTAAAAAATATCAGGAAGCTGAGCGATTCGGCACTACCGACCGGGTCTACCGGCGGGCGGTTAAAGCACTTACTGATGCAGGCCTGGTAACGCAAACAAAGCAAGGCCTGGAAATCAAAGATCTGGATGGGCTACGGCAATTTCTGGGAAACGACATCATCGACTGACACACCAACACCGGGTCCGGAATGTTGGCGTGTCCGTCAACAACAATTAGAACTTATAGGTAAGGCTGAAGTAATGGCCGATACCCGTTGTACGCCCTGCTCCGCCGTGATTTTCCATCAATGCCATATTACGGAAATACTTCAATCCGTAACCCACTGCGTAGTGCTCTGAATGCCAGTAAATGCCGTTATACCATTCAATCGCGTTGTTGCTGTACAACGCCTGATCAGCAATCTTATTGGCAGCAAACTGGTAGTCAAAGTACCCCTGATAGTTTAAATAGCTGCCATTGGCGAAATGATAAAACGGCGTCGACCAGTTTGTTGAAAACATGTAGCCATCCCACTTACCTTCGTTATCTGCACCATAGTTTTCACGAACGTAGTGAGCGTAGAGGTTCATCCCCACCATACCGAACCACGGTACCTTAACATCTGTTCCCAGGCCGATATAATGTTCGAATAATTCCCGGTCACCAATGTTGTTCACGGTTGAGATATAGAATTCGTTAAACGGGCCAACAGATAAATCTCTGTTAAAGATGGCATCAAGTGAAAAACGCGGTGATATTTTGGCAAAAAAGTTATCACCACCGTGACGATCGTCATGCTTGCTATCAAAAACATCAAAGAAATCAACGTAACCATAAAGATCGACAATACCAGAGCGAGCACCAAATTCCAGTTCAAGATACGTGTCGTTGCGAATGCCATAAGGAACCTTAGCATCAACGCTTTGCATTAAATTCATCTGCATCCAGTTGAAATCATTCTTCCGAATATTGCCATCAGTATAATCAGCAGCAACAGCATGGGCACACCCCATACTCATAACAGCACCAACTACCAGATTTTTAATCATTGATATATTTTTCCGCAACATATTCAATTCCTTTGAGAAAGATTGAACGGCGCCACACACAGAATAGTTGTGTGGCGATAGTTCTTAATTAGAGGAAGGTAAGTGTTTTGCAATAATTATTGACGTTTGAGCTTCAGTGTTCCCAGCAACATGATAAAAATAACCAAATACAATACTGGTATTGCGTACATAATTTTTTGCAATCCCATCGTTTTTTCCATTACCGCGCTGATTGCCGGGCTAAACATTGCTCCTGCACTACCGCTAATTAAAATGTAAGAAACGTTCTGGCTACTTGCACGCTTCACAAAAGAAACACCGTAAGCAATAAAGGAGTTATACAGTGCGGCGCACACAAAGCCATAACTGTAGGCCAGATAATCTAACCCTGAAATATCTTTCTTCGTTACAATGATCGTAGTGATAATACAAGCCAGCAAAATAATACTTAACAGGAAATAATGTATCTTCACGCGGGCAACAATCCCGGTTGACACTAACGCGCCGACCAGTGCGGCCCCCCAATACTGAGTAATAATATTTCCGGCTTCTTCAAATGGAATACCAAATTTATTCTTAACAAACAGAGGTGCCCATGTCAGGAAGGTATAAAGCGCCAACATACCTAAAAACAGACCAATCCCACCGCTGATAATCCCAGGATTCCACTCTGACTTCACCGCTTCTGTCTGGCCAGAAACATGTGTTGTTTCGCAAGCTGCAAAGCGAGTTAGTGCCACAATACCAAGGGTCAGTAAGGCCACCATACCAACGCTAAGGTAGCTGTAACTCCATGACATATTGTGGGTTAGCGCGAAGGTCGTAATCAACGGGAAAACCACCCCCGCAACGTTAAACGTAGCATCCTGCACCACCAGCATCGTACTCTGAATACGATCCTGCCAGACAGAAACCACGATCGTACCTGCCACGCATAGGCCAATACCGCCACAAAAACCGACGAGGGTCATAGCGACCATCACTGGCCATAAACCACTACTTAAATGCATTGTCAGTGCGCACAGGAAAACTATCGAATAGATAATTAACGTCATACGTTTTACACCGACTTTTTCAATCAGGAAAAAAGCGGCGATCGTGCCCGCTAATGCCCCTCCGTTCAGTAACGAAAAAATAGATGCGACAGCATTCACATCGGCATTGTAACGCATTGCAATCGGTTCAATCAGCATACCAAACTGACTGGCAAACCCTGCCATAATAAAATTTGCCAGAAAACTAATCAGCGTAAGTGCTATTTTATTCTTCATATAAAGACATCCCTGATTGGTTCAATAAAATTTCTTCGCTAAGCTGTAACTGCTGTATTCAGTGCCAGCTCAATCATATTATTAAAGGTTAATTGCCGTTCCTCCGCAGTCGTTTCTTCTCCCGTCAGGCAGTGATCGGACACGGTTAAAATCGCCAGCGCCTCAATCCCAAACTGATGTGCTAAGGCATACAATCCAGCCACTTCCATATCGACTCCCAGAACACCAAACTTCTCCAGTGCAGGAATTAAATTATCATCAGGATCGTAATAAAGATCGCCACTGAAAACATTTCCGACTTTGATATCAATGCCCGCTTTTTGCGCCAGAATCCATGCTTGTTGTAATAATGGGAAGTGTGCCGACGTTGCCATTGTATAGCCAGAACTACGTTTCAGATTCGTGACTGAGTCCGTGCCGGCTGCGACGGCAAGAATAATATCGCGCATTTTAATATGATGCTGTGTTGCCCCCAGACTACCCACCCGAATAATTCTCTGGACACCAAAATCATGTACCAGCTCATGTGCATATAACGTCATCGACGGTATTCCCATACCGTGACCCATTACTGAAACAGGTTGTCCGAAATAGTATCCGGTATAACCCAGCATATTGCGCACGTTGGTAACTTCCCGGTAATCTACCAGGTAATTTTCAGCAATAAACTTAGCGCGTAACGGATCACCAGGCATAATAACAGTTGAAGCAAAATCACCCGGTTTGGCATTAATATGTGCAGTCATAACAATTCCTGAATCATTTATATTGAAGATATGCAGGGATTGTAACCAGACGTATGCAGAGAATTGAGGACAAAAGTCCTGCTGAGAGGATCGGCCTCTCATTTTTGAGAGTTATTGTTGTTGCGTTGCCGTACGGGGAAAACGCCGCCACCCCGCGCGACAGTCACGGGGTGACATCATGTCATATCAGGGCTTATCAGCGTGACCAAACAGTAACGCGGTATAATGGGGGTTCACTTTTCCGCTACGCTTACCGTCCGGACCAAAATAGCGATCGTCCCGGCACAGACGCTCATTGGTGTCACAAAACAGACCGCCCCGGAATGTAAAAGCGGTTGTATCAAATTGCCCGGCCGCTGCCAGCTTTTCGCCCTGCTTCTTGCCGACATACCTGGTGGTCAGCGCCACCGATATACCGTGCTTATTGGCACAGATCGATTTATCACACAGCACGCCCGGGGCCGGACTGTATGGCTCAACTGTCGCTGCGTTCACTGGCAATGACAGAACACTCACTGCCAGCAGGCCCAACACTTTTATCATCTTTCTCTCCTTATATTCTTCGCCAGCCGCTTTTGCCTGCTTCTCTCATCCGAACGGAATGACACCCGGGCGTAATATTTACAGTCGCTTTTCCAGTAAATGCGCTCTCATCAACTCCGAGGCGGCCTGTGCATCACCCTTTTTAATATGCGCCAGGATCTCTCTTTGTTTCGTCGCTGTATCAATGAAATACTGGCGGTCGTTGGCGGGTAATGACTCTCTGGTTTTTTCAAAGTAGGTAATCAGAACGTCAGAAAAAACCTGCAGGACACGATTGCCACTCGCCTGTAGCAGGAGTAAATGAAAATCCCTGTCATGGCGGTCAGCTTCCTGCGGATTGTCAGCGTTTTCCTCAATAAGCCGGAGTTCGTTTTCAAGTTTTGACAGCATTGCTGGAAAAATTCTTCGCGTTGCCAGAGGAATGATAGCGCACTCGATTAAGATCCTTGCCTCAGTAAACTCTGAGATATCAAACCCGGACAGGTCAAACTGCATCAACAGTTGGTTATTTATGTTATGAGAACCCACATTTTTTAACACACTACCCCGTCGGGGAGCGCGCTCAAGCATTCCCATTTGCACAAGCGTCCCGAGCGCCTGGCGAACTTTATATCTTGATGTATTAAAACGAATTGCAAGTTCAGTTTCTGTTTCGATACGTCCATCAGCATCTCGGTTTGCATCATCAAGCAGATAATTTTTAATATTTTCAAATAGTTCGTTTTTCTTATCCATATACACTCTCAGATTAAGGTACCGAAACAATCGTAAGTATAAATAATACAATAAGTTGAGTTAATTATTTTATTGTTATGATAAGATTATAACCCCTTATTATTCAAATTATATTAAGCTATTTGTTAATAAAAAGGAATTAATTATGATGTTATTCGTAACTCAGTTTGCGATAGTTCTTACATGTATTGGTATAGGCGGGCGTTTTGGCGGGATTGGTTTGGGTGCTGCGGGTGGGTTAGGACTGGCAATCCTGACTTTTGGATTTGGACTCCCCCCCGATTCTCCTCCGATAACAGTCATCTCCATCATTCTGGCTGTTATCACGTGCATCACTATTCTTCAGGCAGCTGGCGGTCTTGATTTATTTGTTACTATGGCGGAGCGGATCCTAAGGAAATGGCCAGGTGCAATAACCTTTCTGGGCCCTGCTGTTGCTTACCTTTTTACCGCTATTTGCGGGACAGGATATGTCGCTTTTTCCGTTTATCCGGTGATTGCAGAAATTGCAGCCGATGCCAGGGTTCGGCCAGAGCGAGCAATGTCGATGTCAGTTATTGCCGCTAATTTCGGTCTCATTGCCAGCCCGGTAAGTGCAGTCGTTACCGGAACAATCGCCGTTCTTGCCGGATTACATGTATCGGCTTTGGATATCCTGTCTGTCACAGTCCCCGGCACATTTCTTGGCTGTCTTGTTGGCTGTTTGTTTGTCTTTAAACGAGGTCATGAACTCGAAGATGATCCTGAATTTCAGCGCAGGATTGCGGAAGGTGAGTTTGAGTCAATAAAGGCTGAAGAACGCACTGCCAGCATGGTGACAAAAGAGGCAAAGAGAGGGTTGCTGATTTTCCTTACCGGTATCATCCTGGTTGTCGTTATGGGGTCAATTCCTGAATTACGTCCGGTGTGGAATAACGGTACCGGGATGGAGCGTATGAGCATCCCGACAACGTTGCAGATAATTATGCTGACAACAGCATGTATTATTATGATGGTGTGCCGAATTTCGCCTTCAAAACTCGACTCAGGATCTGTATTTAAAGCAGGACTGGTGGGAGTGGTCGCCATATTTGGTCTGTCATGGATGATGAACTCCTTCTTTGAGGCATGGCACGAATTATTTAACACCGCTTTCCACGGTTTTCATAATCCGGTGCTGTTTGGCATTATTGTGTTCGGTCTTTCCGCTGTGATTTACAGTCCGGCAGCGACGGCTGTGGCATTACTGCCTGCGGGTGTGTTAATGGGATATCCGGCAGAAACATTAATTGCCTTGCTTCCGGTAACCTGCGGATCATTCATTATTCCGGGGGGAGCGCAGATTGGCTGTGTTGCTTTCGACCGTACAGGAACAACACGTATTGGTAAGTATGTAGTGAATCACAGCTATATGTTACCAGGTCTGGTTACCGTTCTCGCCTCAACCATTTTCTGCTTTCTCATTTCTAATTTACTGGCGTAGCGCCGAAGCGACTGGAGAAAGTCTGCAAGGCATCCCCTTCTGATGAAGCACAGAAGAGGATGCCTGTAATTAGATTTACTACGCAAACTTTAAAGGACAACCTGCGCAATCAGGTAGGCAAAAATAACCTGAGAAATGACCATAACAAAACCCGGGCGAATGTAGCTATGGTTGATAACAAACCGCCCTATTTTAGTCGTACCTGTCCTGTCAAACGCAACACAACCAATTTGGTTGGCACCTGGAATAATGAAGTCTCCACATGTACAGGCAAGTATTGCGATTAGAAACGGCGCGGGAATATTTAGCGTAACACCTAACGGCATAATAGCAGCAACCGTTGCAGCAGGGCTCATAATAACCAGGGAGAACAAGAAAACAACCACGCCAAAGAGCATCGGAGCACCACTAACAATCCCCCCAAACACTTTTATCAGTTCTGGTTGGTAGGCATCAAAAAAGGTCGCTGTCATCCATGAAACACCGAGGATTGCTACCACCCCCATTAGACCTGCGCGGAAGACAGACCCCGTATTGAACGTATTACTGGGGACTTTGCTGACAATCATAATAAACAGCGCGGCTGTCAGCATGATCATCTGAATAACCATTGGCGTTGATAGCCTTTTCCCATCCCATGAAGGCAGAAGTCCGGTAAAAGATCCCAGGATGAGCACCAACATCACGCCAACTGCAAATATCGCGACGCCTTTTTTGGCACCTGGCGTAGCAACATACTCTTTTTTCTGCTCATTATGCATGAACTCATATTCACCAGCAGCAACACGGCGCTGAAACTCTGGATCATCTTCCAGCTCTTTACCGCGTTTGTAGACAGAAAAACTGGTAACAATTGCCGCCATAAAAAATGAAGGGAGAGCAATTGTCAGTATCTGTCCAAGAGTAATGCCGGCATATTCATGCAAAATAGCAAGCATCCCTGCGGTAGCTGCGCTCATCGGGCTGGCTGCGACCGCAACACTGGCAGCAATAACAGTTGCAGATAACGCTCGTTCTGGGCGAACCTTCGCCTCCGCCGCAACTTCAGCAACAACAGGATACAATGAGAATGCAACGTACGTGGTACCGCAGAATAGTGTAAATATGGAAGTTAATATTGGCGCAACAAACGTAATAGCCTGAGGTTTTTTACGCAGTAATTTTTCAGCCACACGCACAAGATAATCAAGCCCACCTGCGGCCTGCAATATACTCACTGCCCCAATAACACAAATAATAATTAACATGGCCGTAATTGATGGTGCGGATGGTTTTAATCCAAAACCTAAAACTAATATTGTTACACCAAGCCCACCACCCGCACCGAGCCCCATTCCGCCATAGCGCCCACCGATACCAATACAGGCGAGCACAATAAATAATTGTATAAAGAATAAAGCGTCCATTTTTCACCTTAAAGCACCTCCCGAATATTGCACCCGGGAGGCATTGATTATTATGACAGGGATTACTTTAAATAAGACTTGGCATTTTCAATTTGTTTTTTAACTGCATCAGGTCCGGTTCCGCCATAAGACATTCTCGCTTTAATACAGGATTCTAAGGAGATGCTATCGTAAATATCGTTCTCAATTTTATCATCAAAAGAATGGAACTCTTCTAATGTGAGTTCTTCTAGCATCTTTTTATGTTTAATACAGTAATTCACTGCACTACCAACAATATGATGGGCTTCCCTGAATGGGATCCCTTTGCGGACAAGATAATCTGCCATATCAGTCGCATTAGAGAATCCTCTGGCAGCGGCACCGCGAGTATTCTCCGAAAGAACAGTCATTTTCTCGAGCATAGGAGCCATAATTTTCAGGCTGGTTTGCAGAGTATCCATAGAATCATAGACCTGCTCTTTATCCTCACTCATATCAGTATTATAGGCGAGAGGGATCCCTTTCATGATGGTCAGCATTGCCATCAGATTTCCGTACATACGGCCACCTTTACCCCGCATTTTCTCAGCAACATCAGGATTTTTTTTCTGTGGCATGATGCTGGAACCCGTACAAAAATCATCAGAAAGCTCAATAAATTTGAAGTCCTGGCTGGAGAATAAAACCAGTTCTTCTGAAAGACGGGTGAGATGCATAAAACATACAGCTGCGGCTGCGGTAAACTCGACCATATGATCGCGGTCACTTACGGAATCAATACTGTTTTCTGTTGGCTTATCAAAACCCAATTCATGAGCGGTAAACTCACGATCAATTGGGAAAGTGGTACCTGCGAGGGCCGCCGCACCTAACGGACACTCACCCATGCGTTGATAGAGATCTTCGAATCGCGTCCAGTCACGGCGTAACATCCAGTAATACGCCATAATCCAGTGTGAAAGAAGAATAGGCTGACCTGTTTGTAAGTGGGTATAACCAGGCATTATCGCATTAATATTATTTTCAGCTTTGGCGATGATAATTTTTTGAAGATTGACAATATCCTGCTGAATTTCCCGAATTGTTGCTCTCATATGCATTTTAGAGTCAACGGTGGTTTGGTCGTTACGACTGCGCCCGGTATGCAACTTCCCACCAACAGGACCAATAATTTCTGTCATTCGTCTCTCAATAGCCATATGAATATCTTCATCAGCCGTATCGAAAACAAATTGCCCATCTTCAATCTCTTTATCTACCTGCCTCAGGCCACCAATGATGGTATTTGCTTCACTCTCAGTAATAATTCCCTGACGGCCCAACATCGTGGCGTGCGCAATACTCCCTTTAATATCAAAAGGGCAAAGACGCTGCTCCAGCATAATGGTCGCGTTATATGATTCGACTAGTTTATTTGTCGGCATATCAAAACGCCCACCCCATAACTTCGTAGACATAAAAACCTCCAGTATAAGTGTTGCAGAATGGTTAAATTTGGATTTAATCAGTTTTAATTCGTCCTCAGATTACAAAAGCACCATCTTAATTGTCAACAAATGAAGGCATTAAATCAATTTATACAGATATTAAATATATTTATTAAGCTTTATTACTTTCGCATTTATGGCTATAAAAATAAGATGTAGATCACATTTAAATGCAACTTGATTCAAAGTTGCATTTATTAAAGGCGCAAAAATGGAATAGAGATTATTTTATTTGGCGACAATTGAAGGGGGTATGTTTATTTTGGAGGGGGCAGCAGAAACGAATTTGCCCATCAGCAGGCTGGCCTTCGGTGAGAGACATGGATGTCTCTCATTAATCCCGATGAGCTTACTCTGGTAAGTGACTCGGGTATGCGAACGTAGTCAACGCCGAGGAAGCGTGAAGGATGACGTGTATATCAACGTGGGATACCTGGATCATGAGTGATCTGGGTGGCAGGTAACGGATAAAAAACTCGGGCAAGAGAATCCCTTACAAAGAGAGGTCCAACTCCCTCTTTTATCTGGCGGCAGATGGTGCGCTACGCGATGGCGATTATTACTGATACTAAAGCAAAAAATCGCAAACCCGGCGACAAACAGCTCCCGCGCGCAGCGGTCGTTGGACACTCATAACCCTTCTTTTAGGGCTTTACTGTCTGTTGTTTTATCAGCATGTAACGGTTAATTAGCTGATGCAGATGCATATCCGTTTGCAGCATCAACGCTTCTGGCGATTGTGCTCCAGCATCCATCAGACTCAGTTGGTACAGTTGTTCTTCAACTGGCACCGCCCGACTAAAATTCTGTGTGATGGCAAAGACCATCGATTTCAGTTCTGAGCCGGTCAGGTATTTCCCTTTGCGCTCATCCAGTGCATTCAGGCGCTGAGTTAATACCTGCAGACCACCCATGCCCTCATGCCAGCCAGAAAGCGATGATGCAGGCAAAGCGTTACTGCTGATGTAACGCTGCCATTGCACTTTCAATTTTTCAGCTTCAGTTGGTTGAGCAGTAGCAGCAAGCACAAAGCCGTAGTTTTGCAGCCACAGTGGTGATAGCTGCGCCAGCTCTGTCAGGGCGGCCTCATTTGCCACTATGGGTAACGGGCTGCTGGCTGGCGGATTTATTTGCTGCCAGCCCCACAGCCCTGCTGAACCCAGCACCAGCGTGGTCAGCACTCCCCCCACAAAACTTTTCCACGAACATCCCGTTCCCGGCTCAGAAGATTCAGGCACAATGCGTGGTGTGGCGAGGTCCTCACGGACAATGTAAATCAGAGGTTCAGACGGAACAGCAGATACCGGACTCACTGAGCTAACAGATGACGCGGGTATGGTCACAGCTCCCGTGTCACCACTGCCTGCATCAATATTTTCGAGGCGTATCACCGCATTATGCATAAAGGCGCACAGCTCCCCTATCTGACTGGCGTTTTTTAACTCCAGACGCTGCAAATGCTTACACAAAGCATCAAGGTGCTCTTCCGCCCTGTAAACCTGTGGCAGGTCAACATAATTCAGATCCAGCGTCCGCAACACTGAGTGCAGGCGCTGGGTGAATCCAGCGAGGATCTCCATCCTTGCATGGACCGGTTGCGGCCAGAGCGTTCCCCATTGATGCATCAACAAGGCTTCCAGAACAGCCAGCCCTTCATTAAGCCCCACCAGCCCCGCCATCCGTGTGCGTGCCAGCGTATACCAGCACGCCGTTTGCAGTTCGACGCCGTTCTGGCGAAACAATGCCAGACTCAGTTGCTCAACACGTCCCCAGTCAACATCAGGCCGCGCCGGGTGTGAGAGTTTGGCAAGCTCATCACGCAGAGCAGCATAATCCGCCAGCAGGCGCGGATCGCCGCCAGTTTTAACTTTACGAGAGTGAATGTCATTCATGACCAGATATCCATTTAACCTGTATGCTTATTGCCCGATTTTTGTCACGCAGAACGATAGCGAAGAGATCAAAAGTGATTACGCGCGGGTAGTCGTGCCGAGGTACTGCTGTTGTTTGAGGTGTCTCAATAGTACCCGCCCTTCGGGTTTAAACTCCGTGCCATAGCGTACCAGGCCAATACCTTTGAGTTCAGCGTCAATGGCATAACGTAGTTCGCCAGGGATTTCCTGTTCCAGCAGCACAACCGCTATTGTTTTCAGGCGTGGTTCATATTTGAGTAATACGGCCGACAGAGTCCCCATCAGCTCATGCGCCGTACCGGGCATCCCTTGCAGGATTTTGGTCATGTCCGGAAGGCCGTAGTCTGGCAGATGTGCCAGCGTCCCTGCGCGGCAGTTAAGCACGCGCTGCATGTTGTCCAGTACGGACAGGATGACCTGATTTTCTTCACTGACCTGGTGAAGGTCGAGACCACCGGAGAAATTACCCGCGAGCATCTCATACAGCGAAGGGGATTTGTGAGTCTGAGGCATTATTTATCCTTTATCGGTAACAACGTCAGATGGTTATTCCCTGCCTCAATCACCCGCGCCTTGTCCGGATCGAGTTCTTCACGGTCTATCATCAGCTTCCATGTATTTTTCACCATATCGGGATGGCGGAACAATCCCACCACGGCGACGTATTTCGCCCCCTCTTCCATCGGCATATCGAGCAGTACATCTCCACCAGGTTTAACCACCACATCGCGGGTGGCCAAAAGATCAGCCCCGAGAGCCGTTTCACTGTCTTTCAGCAGTTGCTGGTACACGCTCTTGTCGAAGGTTTTATTATCTTTGAGCTGATAAATTCGCACCACGACCGACTCGGAGAGCGTGTTGTTCTCACGTGCATCGGTGTTCAGGGCTTCGCGAGCGGTAAAATCCAGGTGTAGTACCTTAATCTTCTTGTAAAAAATGGCATTGAAGGCCGATTTAGTGCCATCGGTGACGCCCTGCGTCACCCCACAGCCTGCCAGACTGAATGCCAGCAGCGGCAGTAGACAGCACGTGGTCTTAGTTAAATTTATACGTAACACGTCGGTTTCCTTGTTGTGGTTTCGCAGGCTTCAGCCCGGTGTAATAACCCAGTTCCGTCGTAAAGGTTTGCGGGATATCGTCCAGACATTCATCGTCTTCCACACCCAGCACACCATTCATCCCAAGCCAGAATGGCCCTTCACCTAACGGCGGTACAGCCAGCAGGCGGGTACGGGTAGTCAGGGTAATTTTTGCCTTGAATCGCCAGCCCAGATAAACCCGCAACATCACCAGAAAATCCTGATACAGCAGACCATCCGGCTTCCAGCCCTGCGCTTCCTGCTCATTATCCGTGGACAGGGCAATCAGCAACTGGCTGTTGGCATCCATCGCTTCGTCACCCAGGGGCGTATTACCGTCCAGTAGAAAATCCTCATTACCGTAAAAGCCCAGAGGCTGATTCACTTCCACCGGCCGAAGACAGTAGGGGCTGACCTGCACGGTGGTATCCGGTGCAAGCAGGCTAATCAGCGACTGCATCCCCTCCTGGGTTTTACCCGGCTGACGCAACACACCCAGTAATGCCAGAAAGCGTGACACCGGGGTGGCAATTTGGTTTGCCGTGCCTGGGATCCCCAGCCCCACCAGACCCAGCAGTGACTGTGAGATACTGTCGGTACCACCGGGTTCGAAGGCTGCCGGATAGGAGTATTTGCGCCAGATGCGGTAAAACTGGGTCAGGATGCGGTGGCTGAAGATATCCAGAAACCCCTGCAGCGCCTCATGCCCTTCCCGGCGCTGGGTAATGTCATCGAGATAGGCCGTCGGCAACGGGGAATCAACACCATACATCCCCATAAAGGTCGTGCGGATGAGCGGTGGCCTGCTGTCATCATCCTCGTCATATTCGACAGCCTTCAGTTCACTCGCCGGGAAACCCATCCCCGGATGCGGCGCAAAGCGCACCGGATCATCGGTTGGATGGCTGGTTGAGCCCATCAATGGCCTGTCGGGATTGAGTTTCTCCAGCAACTGGCATAAGCGGTAAAAGTTAATGCGGTGAAGGTCTGCCTCCAGCCGTGGTGTCAACCGGGAATACGGCGATTGTGTTTCTCTTCCCATTCCAGGCGTTCTCCGGTCGGTTGCAGAATGATAATCAGGCGGTTAAACAGGTAGATGTCTGTGTAGAGTGCAAAGAAGCGGCTCAGCATCTCGCCGAACAGACAGATATCGCCGCGTCCGGCAAAACCATGACTGTCCAGCGTCACTTCAATCTGCACGCCGCGTACCAGGTAGCCCTGTTCAAAGCGCTCGGTTTCGCTGTGCTTCACGTCGATAATGGCTTCCAGACGTCGGCGGTTCATCTCGCTGTCGGTCCACTCATACAGCGCCAGCGTGCCGCGCAGCACATCGGCGTTATCCATCATCGAGAGAAATCCGCTGCCGAGATGGCTGAGTACGCGCCAGTGAAAACGGTCCTGCGCAGGTGGATAACAGGGCAGCGTTGGCGCACAAAGGTTGCGTACCGCAATACTGGCCGACGTGGTTTTCATCACGGTGTCGAGCACGGTACTTTGCAATGCTCTGCGAGGTAGCTGGCCATTGGTTCCGGTAAGCGTCAGCGACAGGCTTTCATCTTCCGGCACCGTGTGGTTATCAAACGCTTCACCGCCGAGGATGAGCCAGGTGTTATGCAGTCCGGACGGGCCGCGGCGCACACGGGTGTGGTAGTAATATTCCGGCGCTTCATGGCGCATCATTCCACCTTTGTGGCGAAAGCTTGAGAACGGCACGTAAGTATGCTGGCTCGATGACATCACCGAATCCACGGCGTAAATCTCGGTATGGCCATCCTGTACGCGCATCGGGCGCAGCATGTACTCCGTCTGCAGTGAATTGAGCGTCAGCGGGTCAGATTCCAGCGGGAACAGATTAATTACCGGCACGCAGTTCAGACGCAGATGCTTTTCGCTAAAGCTGAAGTCATGCTCCCAGCGTTCCGCCAGTACCACGTCGATTTCAAACCAGGAAAGCTCCGTCGGAAAGGCCACGGTCTCCAGCCCACGCAGGCCCGTGAACATGAATTTCTCGCGGAAGGTAAAATATTCCAGCAGCAACTGGTAACCGCTGAAACTGCTGTTGCCCTTCGGCCAGAGGGTATCGTCATCACCAAACCCGAGTGCAGTGAAATGCCCGGCCAGCGGTCTTCTGTCCACATCACCAGGCATGCGCAGCCATATTCTGGCCACATTCATGGTGAACGCTTCATGCATGGCGCAGGCCAGTGGCGCATCAGCATTGAGATAGAAAGGAATATGGCTGAGATCGATACGGCTCCAGTCCGCGAGTTCGCTGCAGTTAAAGCGCAAAGTGACAACAGAGCGTCCATCAGGATCGGTCGACAGACGGGCATGTTCCAGCGACAACGGCTGAAGGCCGATCTCTTTGGTGGTGGTATACCGGCAGCGTGTGCCTTTTTCCCCAATTGGCCGGGAAAGGACTTCGAATCCTTTGACGATACGCATCTGCTCTTTCATTTCACGCCAGTCGGGGCTGAACTCCACCACGGACATAGACGGAATGGTGCGCAGGTAGTGCGGCCACAGCAGACTGACCAGCCCTTCGGTCAGTTCCGGCAGGTCATCGTCGAGCTTTTCACGTAAACGCCCCATCAGGAAGGCAAAGCCTTCAAACAGACGTTCCACGTACGGGTCACGCGCACCCGCTTTATCAAGATTGAGCATTGCCGCCTGCTCAGGATGAGCACGGGCAAATTCTTCGCCGGCTTCCAGCAGGTAGCGCATTTCAGCGTCGTAATAACGCAGGGTTAAATCTTCCATAGTTTTTATAATCTTTCATTGAATCATCAGGCGCAGAGAACGACTGCACGGGCGGGATCTAAAGCAACCAATCCGGAAAGCAGCGAATCCATTTCGACCTGCAGGCGCGTTTTATCCACGTCACTGCGACCGGCTTTAGCGCGCAGCAGCTTGAGTCTGCGGGCTTTGACTTCAAACATTAGTTCCGGCGTCCACTGTTCGAGGGTCAGTTGCTTTGCATCGCTATCAAGTTCGCGCAGCAGATGCAGCGCCATTTCGTTTTTACCGTACTGTTCGCTTACACGAGCCATCAGCAGTCGCATCAGCCACCGATCCCGGGAAGAGGTGTATCCCGGTTGGACGAGAAGCCAGTTAAGCGCAGCTTCTATGCCTTCGCTGTCCGCTTTCGCCAGCACTTCAGACTCCAGCGTCAGCACATCATCACTGCCAGCGGATACGGCTGATACCGGCTTATCATTCCATCCTGACATGTCATCAAGCACACTTTCGTTTATCCAGTTCGTGGTGACTTCATCAGCGAAAGGTGTGCCGTCACTGAAAGCGAGTGCTTCCAGCCCCGGCAGACGCGCCAGCAAACCTTTAATATCACGGCAGAGAATATCGGCACGCACGCTGTCATTATCCAGTTTCACCAGCGCCTGCCAGGCATACCACTGCACATCCAGCCACAAGTGATTGACGCCCTGAGCCAGCAACGTGTCCGTATGTTCCAGCAATTCAGACCAGCTTTTCTGCAGATACAGACGTTTGAGGTGCGCCTTGTTATCGGGTTTAGGCGGGACCAGACGAGTGCGCCCGGAGGCATCCAGCGGCGGAAGTTCAGTTAGCGTATCCCAGCGAACGCTTTTCAGTAAATGATGTCCGGCCAGCCACCCTCCCGGCAGGGAGCGCAGGTATTTCGCCAGCACCTTAGCCTGATCGAGTAAATCACGTCCCGACGTGACAGCATTCATCACTGGCGCAGAAGAGTCTGACACCGTTATTGCCCTCTCTTCCCGACTGGTCTGTGGCACCAGACTGTTGGCACCGCCGTTCTGTACCAGACGATTGTCCAGAGCCTGATACAACCCCCCAAGCTCCGGACGGGCATCTTCATCAAACAGTTGAAAAGACTGTTCCGCCAGAAGCAGCCCGCCTGTAATGCGCTGCATAACAGACATGTCCACTTCCGGGTATAAAGACAGGCTGTCAGTCACGCGACTGCTGCCAAGCCACTCCAGGGCAGTTTTACGGCTCCTTTCACGACGTGGATGCAGCCGGGAACCGAACTGCTCAAGCATTGCCGCCAGAAGTTCAATCCCCTGTGCAAAACCGGATTCACCATCCTGATGCAGGCGCGCCCAGACATAGAAGGTGATAACGCGCAGATCTTTGCAGGTACCGGTCAGCAACTTTTCCGTCAGCTCGCAAATCAGTCCCGTATCAATACCGGAAAGTTTGTTGACCTCTTCGCGAATGCGCTGAAAATCGTCGTCATAGCCCGGATCTTCGCCGGTTGGCTCATTGTCGCTAATCGGCTCCAGCCAGCGCGCCCACTGAGTGCTGTGTGACCGCGCACTTGTCAGCAAAGTCTGCTCATCAGCACCGCAGGCATAAAGTACGCTTTGTAATGTCGCCATTATTCCATTCCCTCCATGGCTGAATTCCCGGCTCTGTCCAGAGTCTGCGAGGTCGCAGAGGCATCCACACTGAATATCTGCTCCGGCAGACTGAAGTTACGCAACGTCAGCAGTGCCAGCGGTCCTTTACCGAGTTGTGAGCGCAGCACCCACTGCAGCGTTCTTCCGTCTGGCGCGGTAAAGCTCAGCATCCACTGGCTGCGATCAAGCTGCTGGCGTTTACCCTGCTCCAGCCAGCGAATAAAGCCCCAGGTGCCGCCGTAAATCAGAACAGTGCGGTTACCTTCAAGCCACTGCTGGCTTTGCAGGCCGGGGAGCAGTTGATCGATAGCGGTTTCGTCACCGGTGATTAAGAGGAGGCGAACTTTGCGGCGCCAGAAAAGGCCGTAGCGGCGGCGGAGATGGGAACAAAACTGACGGATCCCGTATTTATCAACACTGCCTGATTTTTTCTCGACACCCCGTGACACAGCGCTGTTTTTTGCCGATATCAGGGCTTTTGCCTTTAGATATTCCCGACCTCCGGCGATCCGGCTGGAAAAAAGAACAATCAGGAGCCATGTCAGGATCCCCACTGTGATCAGTATATCGGTGACCACCAATATATTTTGATGGGCAGAATCTGGTGTTATCCACATCCAATCAGGATGGAATTTTAGCACCAGATAAATGCCCGATCCCAGCATGAGAACCACCAGGCAAATGAGCCAGAACTGGAATTTGGTACTATTGAATAATTCTTTAATTCGCTTCACTGCGACTTACTCCTGGAAGGCGGGGTAACAACAAAATCAGACAAACGAAAAGTACTGTGGATTAAACTGGTCAGGATAAGAATTATTTGAAGATCGGATTAATAACGATAAACCACGGTCTGCGGACCTTCTTCCATATAACGACGCACAAACTCCCAGTGCGAATATAGCTGCTCTCTGCTGCTAGCGGATACCGCCAGTGTGAAGGTTTTCAGAACAGTTTTACGGTCTTCCGCTAATACGTGGCCCCGGATATCGTAATATTTCCGTTTAAATTTACACTGAACATAGCATCCTGTAGTAAAAAAAACCTCACTCCAGCGCACGCTATAAACCTCACCATCAACGCTGAATACATGCATTAGCTGATGTTTACGGTCAAAACGTACCGGGTAATGTGTCCAGCGAAAACACTCGACTCGCATCAATTTAAGCATTCCCCATGCAAGTAGAAATGAAATAATCACCATAATTACCCCAAAGCTCCAAAAGAATGTATCACGTGCTCTTCCGGTCATAAGATCCTGAAACATCGTCAGAGAATAGCCACATACCCCCTAGGAAAAAAACAAAAAAAACATCAGGGTTGGAACAGTAAGAAAACCCTTAACAGAATAATATTTATCGACAATTTCAGCATAATTATAACTTAGATGAACAACAGCAGCATCATCCATTACTCGCCGCCCCTAAAGGTCTATTTCTTCATTCTGAAGTAGTTGATGCTTCCGCTCATCATCTACGAGTTCAATATCAGGAAAACGATACTTAATATAATTTATCATTAATCCATCATAATCCATATCACACACCTACCTGTATTATTCAGGAAAACTTTATCCTATTTACTGTAGCGTAAATCCAGCTTTGCTTTTATACACTCATAGGCCATCTTTTGGCGGGCATAGCGTGCTTCATAGACATCCCGTTTTTCATTAGCCAGCACATAGCGCCACAGGTGTTTCGGGTTGTTCGCTGCGCTGACATCAATGGGGTCATCGTGCTCAGGCTGGCAGGCATCCAGCACCTCCTGAGGCCACTGCGGTATTTTACTGGTGCGCATGGCGATATAGCGAGAAAAGCTGGCGAGGAGATCCAGTGGAAACATCACCGGCAGAAAGATCCATTCCAGACGGGAGTTCATTTTCATCAGATACTGCAACCCGAAAATATACCCTTCCTTCTTTTTTTCTACCGGAGGGCATAGCGTGACAAGCTCTGAAAGCTCCTGTACGCAATCTTCTTCCATATAGCAACGGATAAACTCCCAGTACTCACCCAGCAACTTTTTGCCTGCCGTTAAAGAAACCGCCAGGCTAAAGGTGTCAATCACCGTTTCCCCATCTTCTGCAAGAATATGTCCGTCGATACCCCATTCGCTGGTTCTTCCCAGAGACTTAGCCGGGGTAAATAAAATATCCTTCCAGGGTACACTGAGTATTTCTCCGCTGACTTTATAGACATATACCATCTGATTTCTTCGGTTAAATCGAATCGGGTAATGAGTTTTCCTGAACCATTCCTTAATTAACAAACGGATTAAAAAAAATTCGATCGCAGCTGTGAATGCTAACGCAATAAAACCTCCTATCAATGGAAAATTCCTATTGCCATATACGGTTTCAATAGTTGCATATCCAAAACCATACGCGACCATAACAAAAATTGAAAATGACAAAACAAATATCAATGAGCTAGACACACCAGTCCCAGAATAATATTTACAGACGGTTTCCAGATTGGTTGAGTTCATCCTGATAACAGAGGCTTCGTCATTGATGGTATTGACTCTGCGTCGTTTTCCCTGATAAAAACGGCCATTTTTTTCTTGATCCGTTAAGGGGCGGTTCAATTTATGGGTTGTGTACAGCCCCGTATAATTCATCATGCTGCAGCACCTCCCTGTTGCATCAGTTTATTAAAGGAATCCATTTCTGCTGTCTCCGACATGATTTCTGGAATGTCTTTATCATCAACCGGGATTTGACGCCACCACATGGCCGCCAGCCACTTTTGTATCTCATCCTTCTCTTTTGATGCCAAGAAGATCGCCGCTCCAAAGACAAGAGCCAGGCACACAATTATCCCCAGAGGACCCAAAGTCAGCCATCCTATCGCCGTAACCCAGAGAATACCTCCTCCAATAGCAGAGACAAAATATGCCACACCCATACTGTAATTATGCTTTAAGAATAACTCATCGGCTGCATGGTATAGACCTCGACCTTTCGTGTAGGAGACGTTTTGTTGTTCATTTGATACTCCTTCCTACTGCTTTTTCGGTTCGAGTTTACGATCACATTGCATAACTTCCTGTGGTACCTGAGAAACGTCAAAAGAAAGCTCTGTGACGTGGTCGCCGTGAGCCGAGTCATACAGCACACCGGAAATGTACGGCCTGTCCGGGATACCGTCAAACCTGACGCCGAAGTCCTCGTCTCGCCGCGCATGGCTGTGCATCGCCGCCCCCCCCTGAATGACGCGCACCGGCTGCTGTATTTTAATACCGTAGCCCTGGTCAGCCGGCGCCTGCAGCGTCAGTGAACCGGCCTTCATCAGCATCATCTCTTTGCTGATGGCATGGTCTGCACTGGTGAATTCAATACGGTAGCGGAACGGCGTGCTCAGGGCTTCATCGCCTTCAAACGCCAGAACATCGGGCTCTGACTCACAGCCTTTTACTGACAGCAGATGGTGGTTATGGCTGAATCTTATCGGGAGATTACTGCTCATGCGCTCACTCCTTGTGTGCGGTCAAACTCCAGCCCAATCCCCTCTTCTTCACTCCAGGTAAGGCGTAATGACTGCGGTTTTTGTTTTGCGGCCATGTGGGTCAGCAACTGCCGGGGCTGTTGATTGTGCAGTATCGTCATTCTTCTTCATCCATATTATGGCTGTCCACACTGAATATCTGCTCTGGCAGACTGAAGTTACGCAACGTCAGCAGTGCCAGCGGTCCGTTTCCGAGTTGTGAGCGCAGCACCCACTGCAGCGTTCTTCCGTCTGGCGCGGTAAAGCTCAGCATCCACTGGCTGCGATCAAGCTGCTGGCGTTTACCCTGCTCCAGCCAGCGAATAAAGCCCCAGGTGCCGCCGTAATCCCCGAACAGCCGCGCACCGGCGCTGGTCGACGTCCAGGTCAGCATCGTTCCCGGCTTCCAGGTTTCGCCCGGCCAGCGGAAAGACTGCCAGTCGGCCATCTGGTTAAAGTAATGCAGCTTCTGTCCGTCAATCGTTAACTGGGTTTCCACCACCTGCGCTGCCGGGCGGGCCTGTAGCTCAAAACTTATCCCCTGGCTGCCGTCAGTAAACAGAATGTCCGACAGTTGACTCAGTTGATTCACCGCCCGCAGAAAAGCCGGATTAAAAATCAGCCCCTGGCTGTGTGCATTGTCCGGTACCCACTGACTCCCCTCTTTGTGCAGTACGCCATTGAGCTCGGTGGTCAGGAACCGGTCGATACGACCACTGTCTTTACGGATAAACTCGGCCAGCATCGGCAGAGAAGCGTCACTCTTGCTCGCCGCAAACGGGAAACGCCCCTCAAAGGCCGTGTGCCAGTTCGCCACCACCGAGCGGTTCCAGCGGTCATTCAGACTGGCGGCTGACGGTTGCAACACCGTCTCCCAGGCCTGAGTCAGCGGCTGAACAAACATCGTGTTGCCGAAACCACTCCACTCCTCCCCGAGGCTTGCCGCCACCAGGCTGCCGTACTGTTGCGTGTCGGTCAGGTCCACACTCTTGCCCTGGAAAACCGTCTGCGCAAGCGTCTGCATCATCTCCTGCGGATCGGAGGCACTCGCCACCTGCTGTAGACGCAAACGTACACGTGTAATACGGGTCAGATAAGTTTGCAGGCTCAGCGTGTTGTCAGCAGACATCACATTGCTGGCTTTGTTTTTTCCCATCAGTGTCAGTAAAGGTCCGAAGGTGTCATCCAGCGGTCCCTGCGGGCCTGTGGCCGACTGGTCAATCACCGGTTTATCCTTCCCGGCGACCAGGTCTTTCGCCGACTTAATAATGGAGTCAGAAAGGCCCTCCGTCTGTTGCCCGGCCTGTCCCTGCCAGGCGATGGTGTTCATCAGGGCAATCAGCGGCGACTGACGCACATCGCTCATCAGCGTCAGCTGGTCGGTCACATCGGCGATGTTGTGCGCCGGGTTAAGTCGCAGGCTGTTGAGGAAGTTGAGCCAGCTTCCGGCAAAATCAATGAAATAGCGCTGGGTCAGACGCGCTTTCAGCGCTTCCGGGGATAGCTCCGCAGACACTGCCTTGTGGTTGTCACTCAGCACCCAGTCTATTTCATCCCGGCGAGTGTTGGCCGCATTCTCAATGGCCTGCTCAATACCGCCTTCCCATGCCTGACGAGTGAACATCCCTGGAACCACCTCATCGGTGGTAAACAGACGTCGGGCATCGGTACCATTGGTCATGTCTTCCAGTGAGACATCCGCAAAGTTGCGCCGTACCGATTTGAGCATATTTTCATACAGCGTCCCTTCTGCATTGCGTCGGCCAATCTGCTGCAACAGCACCTGACGGCTCTGACTGACCAGAGAAGCATCCGGTGTGATTTTCCACTGTGGCTGATTGGGCAGTTCGGAAATGTAGAACGCCCACAGGTCTGGCGAAAGGCTCTGCCACAGGCCCGTTGAAATGCCCCTGTGCGTCGGCTGTACGGTTTTCATGGTCTGCGCGTAAAACTCGCCGTCGGCTTTATCAGGACGGGCCATCATCAGCCAGGCTTTAAGCTGGTCATAGCCCGGTTTCGCCAGTTGCGCACGCCTGTCACTGTTGGGGACGGAATTTGCCAGCACGGTGAGCGTCTGCATCAGGGAGATATTCGCCGGATCACGGATCAGGTGATTGTTCGCGACGCCATACCACGGGAGCATCGCATTAAGTAGCTGCTGATTATGGTCAAGACCAAAGCGCTGATACCAGGGGGCCCCCTCCTGAACATGGTGTTGCAGACGACCCGCGTCGTTTCGCAGTTCATGTAATGCCGTCAGCTGAAAATCAGAAACGGAAGGATGTTCCACCAGGTTGCGGGCTTTTCCCGCAACAGATGAAATCTGTCCATAGTTCATGGCAAAGGAGAGTATCAGCCCCACCATCCAGACACCGATGATGGTCATCAGCGTCCAGGCGAGCGTCTGCTCCCAGGGCAGCCCGACACGGCGGCCGCGCACGCGGGTACAGTCGCCAACGACGCCATCCCAGGTCACCGGCAGGGTCAGAGCATGACGCCGCGATCCAGGGATATTATTCTCAACATCAGCGTAAGCAACGACGTTTTCAGGCGATGGACTTCCCGTCAGGCTGAACATCAGGCCACGCAGCGGAATACGTTGCTGGGAGGCTGACAACCATGGCACCAGTTGCTGAGCCCAGCGGCTGATACCGCCCTCTTTCAGGTGCTGACCCAGACGTAACAGAAAGTCGTGACGGTTATTCTCAATGACCTGACTGACACCCTGCGCCCGCAACTCCGGCAGCATCCCCTCAAGCTGGCGGGTAATATCCTCTTCTTTGGCACGCAGCGGGAAGCTTGCCCCGACAGCCTGCTCAGGGCGCTTCGTCTGCGACCAGTCGCTGTCGCACAGTTTCCACAGCCAGACCGGTGCGCAATAGCGTAACAGTTCACTGATTTTTTCCAGCCCCCGCAGGTCGCTGTCGCTGATTTGCGGCGTAAGCGTCTGCCCTTCCGCAATGACCCGGACAATCCCATCCAGCGGGCGACCACGACGCAGTTTGCGCAGCGCAGCGTATTTTTCCTTAGCGGGCTCAGCAGTCAGACTGCCGCCGTAAATCAGAACAGTGCGGTTGCCTTCAAGCCACTGCTGGCTTTGCAGGCCGGGGAGCAGTTGTTCGATAGCGGTTTCGTCGCCGGTGATCAAGAGGAGGCGAACTTTACGGCGCCAGAAAAGGCTGTAGCGGGTTCGGAGATGATTTTTAAGACTGGATAAAAACTGACTCGCATCGCTGCCCTCAACTGGGCGCGGCCCGATCTTCTCCCCTGACACCTGCGGCTTATAGACCACCTGATTTCTTCTCTGTTTCCATCGCCACCACACAGGTGAACCAATCAGGCCAAAGAGCAAGACGGCAAACACAGCTCCCCAGATCGTCCAGATTTTTTGAGTTGAAATCCCGAGGTTGTTCAAACTCCCCTGATTGATAAAAAGCAGAAAAGCGCTTATCCCTGCCAGACCGACAATCAGAAGGAAGTATCCCCATGAGCCATAGCGTGCATTTGGAATCATTTTTTGTTCGGTCATGCGTAAAGCTCCCTCGTAATCAAGCAAAGTGTCCCTGTTTGCTGCGATGTCTGATTCACCAACAGCTGTTCCTTACCCGTTTTGCTGGCGGCTTCCGCCATCATGGCTAAGGAAAGTGGCAAGGCCATCTCTCCAGGAGGTCCAAAGGAGAGATCGATAGAATGCAGAGGCCTTTTTTCCGGCAGCGGCCACTGGTGGAGAGTTGCATATTGCATTATTTCTGGGGCAGTTTTTTCAGCAGCACCCATTAGCCAAACGTATTCCAGATGCTGCTTATCAGGCTGAACATATTCAAATAACATGTCTAACTCGTTAACAAGTTTCCCGGCCTCCATTGGCATCAAACGCGTTATGCCAGCGATGACAGGTAATGAATACTGACGAGCAAAAGTGGGCGAGGTGATAAGCTGAGCAGAAATAAACTCACTGGACGGCCCGGTGCTTCGAGGAGGCCAATCCTGAAGACAAAGCATTAATATCAGCCCATCAGAGATCTTTGCATCATAGAAAGAATCTACGATTTTCATGGAATGGATTGAATTGGGTATGAGATCCCATTGTTGAAAAATCAACTCATCGCGATCTTTATCAGCTCTGTCTGACGGCTGAAAAACATAAATAGAGTGGAGAAAATGACGATAGCCCGGATACTGCTGTTCCAGTTTTCGGTCTGTTTCTTTCATTAAAGTTGGAAAACTATGCGGGGAGTTGAATAATGGACGAGCTTTTTTAGGAAACGCCGGGACTTTGTCCAACTCACCCAATAGAGTCTCCATCCCTTTTTCTTCCGGAGAAAATAACACATTGCCAACCACGGCAAGCTGTTGCCGACTCCAGCTTCGCCATTCGGCTTTGGTTCGCTCTGTTTCGAAATCCCAGGCCTGGCTGGCTACGATAGACTGTTCATAACGATTAAGCATTACCCCATATAAACATAACCAAACCAGCAATGCGGGCATGGCTCCGTAGAATAAAACTTCAGCGTAAGTTGCCTTATTCTGGAACCACAAGCTGGAAATAGTTCCTGCTATTAACATCAGTACTAATACCATTATCCAGAACCAGTATTTTGGTGGTGGAAGAGATTTTTTATCAGGAATATCCGGTATAGGCCATGCCATAGTAAAACTCGATATTTGTGTGTTTTATTTAAGACTCAAGGGAGAAGTAAAAAGAATTATGTGCAACGCTCCAGATTAACTTAATACCACTCTATTCATTAAAAAACCAAATAAACTATTAAGCATGCATTATTCCAGGGCTAACGCTGTAGCATCTCATTTTTCAGAGTCAGCCATTCTTTCCTGTAAGTTATTTTGAGAATAGATACGAGCAACTTATGCTTGCATTTTGCGGCAAAGCCTTTTTTATTTCTATAGTCGCAAATATCAATCCATAAAGCTTTTTTATCAAACCCACTCCATACAGAAGGTGCCGGGGTCAGGAGATTGGTGTAACAAACAGGGGCAACCCATTCAAACAAGATTTCTTCAACTATAGCAACAGGAAATTTTTTTGCTATTGAGGAAATGTATTTAAAATCAACTTCGTTATCTACAAATATATCTGATAGTGCTCCACACAAATCGAAGTAAACTAGTTTATCTTCCACGTTGTAAACTCCTCAATTTCCTCATCCAGACTATCAGCGACTACCGAACCGACTATACCGCCTGCAGCACTGCCTAACAATACTAATGCAATTGCACAGACCGGAGCACCCGGGCCGCAAAGTGGCGCTACAGCGAGCCCTGCTAGCCACCCACCAGCGACACCACCACCAATTTGAACCCCCTGTTTTATCGATTCTTTCGGTTTGTTTTCCGCATTTAATATTTCATAGGTTGCCAGTGACGCGGTAATTAAAACACCAACCTTTCCCATGACTTTTAGTCTTTTGTTGGATGCTGTGAACTTTGGATTGTCTCGTGCGGATGATTCGATAATTTCGTAGTGAATAGAATTTTTCTGTTGCGCTGTTAACTCCCTGAAAGAGCTATTGAATTTTTTAAAAGCATACTTATCGTACAATTCATCTAATTTGGGAGGAGTTTTCTTATGTTTTTCTGCAAACGACAAGCCTGTTGATGAGGTGTATTTTCGATGTTCCTCCATAATTTTATTTCTCATCTCATAGCAAAATTCAGAAGCCTCTTTTACCGTTATTTTCCTGGCTTTAACCATTTCCTTAACTTCTGATGTAACTCTTTTGATATTTGATGTGTAACTGGCTCTGACATTGGCATCGTTGATAGCATCAGTAGAAAACTTAATAGCTGTTCCCTCAAGACCCGCAATTGCATTATCCAACACAGGCGATTCTAACTCATGCTCCTGCCCGGATTTATACAGACCTTTAATGATCATATAATCCATTAATCACCCCATTATGTTTTTTAATAGCTGACTGGTCATACTTTCACCAACGTTTTTATCATCATCAGGATTTTCAATTTCAACGGAAATGCAGGACCTGGCAGAAACAGAAGGGATGTATACTTTATTATTATCATCGAACATCCCTTTATGCACGCTGCCATCATCCATTGTTAAACGATAATTAAGGCCTGAATAATTCTCTGTTTTTGGCAAAGCAAAGCTAATCCATAAATTATCCATTACAGATTTAGCCTCTTTTACAGCGGAGATAACTTTTTCAAGGCCTCCTGCATCTCCCTTAGAGTAACTATCCGGAATACCGGGTATAAATTTTGCGTGACACGGGCAGGAACTAAAGCTGTCAAGTGACCCCGCCAGAACCTGACCTCCATCGAATGTATCTGCGGCGCCACCTAAGATTTTGAAAGTTCCCGGGTGCTTACCGCAGTTAACCATATCTCCTTCTCTGGCAGCAGAAATGCCGTACCATTGAAACGCTGGATCACCGGTAAGGATCTTCCCACCGCAGGTGGTACGATCACCAACTCTTAAAAAATAGCCGACGCTCATTATCTATCCTCTATTTTCAAATATTGCGGAAGTACAAGGAAAGCACTACTAATTTCACTAGCGGCTACTTATAGCGCAGGGAATTCACCAGCCGGTCCCAGATTTCAACCATCTGTGCTTCGTTGTAGCGCGTTTTTTTATACTCACTGCCGAACCCAATATTAAGATTCGGTTTATCAGGTGTGGCATCACGTTCATTAGCATAAAGCATAAAATTATAGAATGTGTTCTTTTCATCTTTCCCCGTCGCCGGATTTCTGATGTTTTGGGTACCGCCAAACAGCCATGACTCTGCCGGAATTCCGTTCGGTGATAGCGCAACTTTCTTAATGGTGTACTGATTTGATGTTTTAAGCGCTTCATTAATTTGCGCACTGCGGTTAAACAACGTGTCGTCTGAACCTTTGATTGTATTATCTATATCGACGCCAAAAACAAAATCATTATTTTCATACCGGAATGTGAGACTTTCTTTATGCTTTCCTCCATCATCCCGGATAAATCCATTCGGAATACACACGCCTTTAGCCGACGGAATATCCTCATCTCTCCTGCCACTAAGTCGTGATATGAGGGATTGCATGGCCGCCAGTTTGGCTGGCTTAGTATTTGCATCGGCCTCAGTAAACCCTCTGGCTAGATATTTTATTTTTTTTTCGCTGTGCTTCTTGTCTGAAAAATCACGAATGTCCGTAGTAATCACAAAGGCTGTCATGCCAGAATAAACATGAGCTTCCAGTTGTCTGTATATATCCGGAGTACCCGACTCATTATGATCGAAAATAGCACCTTTGCCGTCAGGAAGAAGAACCACCTCTTTTAAAAAAGGAGCATTTTCAGGTCTGTTACCCGGTTTATTAATGGCATCGCGCAACGCCTGCTCTCTTAACTGTACCCGTTGTTTAAATGCAGGTGGATAGAGCGGTTTGCTTTCTATTTTAAAGTCATCGATAAAAATCATATCGTGCAGCTGATTGTTGAACGACTCGGGAACGTCAATCACATAGCGCCCGATACACTGCGGTTTGGTTTGCGCAAACAAAGTATTTATCACTGGACTGTCCTTCTGCACTGGCGTGGATGCCGTAGCATGGGCAATAAAAAGCATCCCGGCAGCCACAAGCGCTAAGGCAAACAGTTCACGAAGGTATTGCATGGGGATAATTCCTTTTCAGTGCGTCTGGCTTGCTCCCCGGAAGTGACGAAGAGCAAAACCAGACCTCCATCTTTATCTGTCATTTATAGCGCAGGGAATTCACCAGCCGGTCCCAGATTTCAATCATCTCTGCTTCGTTGTAGCGCGTTTTTTTATACTCACTGGTGAGTCCAATACCAAACCTAGGCTTCTCTGCTGTAGCATCACGCTCATTGGCTTTAAAATCAAAATCATAAAATGTATTTTTTTCATCCTTCCCCGTCGTCGGATTCCTGATGATTTGGGTACCACCAAACAACCATGACTCTGCCGGAATGCCGTTCGGTGATAGAGCGACTTTCTTTATGGTGTACTGATTTGATGTTTTAAGCGCCTCATTAATTTGCGCACTGCGATTAAACAGAGTGTCTTCTGAGCCAGAATATTTATTATTTGTATACACACCCAGGATGAAATCATCATTTTCATAACTAAATGTAATTTTTTCAAGATGCTTTCCTCCATCATCCCGGATAAATCCATTCGGAATACACACGCCTTTAGCCGACGGTATATCTTCATCTTTCCTGCCGCTAAGCCGTGATATCAGCGACTGCAGAGCCGCCAGTTTGGCTGGTTTGGTATTTGTTTGATCTTCTGTTGTAGTTTTAAGATACTCAGCTTTCCTTTCTTTATATTTCGGGGCAGAAAAATCACGAATGTCTGTTGTTATAATAAAAGCGATACCATTTACGTATACATGCGCTTCGAGTCTTCGGTAGAGATCATCCGAGCCGGGTCGATTGCTATCAAAAATCACCCCTTTACCTTCAGTGAGAGTAATGATCTCTTTTATAAAAGGGGCATCTTTCGGATCGTTTTCTGGGTTATTGATAGCATCGCGCAGCGCCTGCTCTCTTAACTGTACCCGTTGTTTAAATGCAGGTGGATAGAGCGGTTTGCTTTCTATTTTAAAGTCATCGATAAAAATCATATCGTGCAGCTGATTGTTGAACGACTCGGGAACGTCAATCACATAGCGCCCGATACACTGCGGTTTGGTTTGCGCAAACAAAGTATTTATCACTGGACTGTCCTTCTGCACTGGCGTGGATGCCGTAGCATGGGCAATAAAAAGCATCCCGGCAGCCACAAGCGCTAAGGCAAACAGTTCACGAAGGTATTGCATGGGGATAATTCCTTTTCAGTGCGTCTGGCTTGCTCCCCGGAAGTGACGAAGAGCAAAACCAGACCTCCATCTTTATCTGTCATTTATAGCGCAGGGAATTCACCAGCCGGTCCCAGATTTCAACCATCTCTGCTTCGTTGTAGCGCGTTTTTTTATACTCACTGGTGAGTCCAATACCAAACCTAGGCTTCTCTGCTGTAGCATCACGCTCATTGGCTTTAAAATCAAAATCATAAAATGTATTTTTTTCATCCTTCCCCGTCGTCGGATTCCTGATGGTTTGGGTACCACCAAACAACCATGACTCTGCCGGAATGCCGTTCGGTGATAGAGCGACTTTCTTTATGGTGTACTGATTTGATGTTTTAAGCGCCTCATTAATTTGCGCACTGCGATTAAACAGAGTGTCTTCTGAGCCAGAATATTTATTATTTGTATACACACCCAGGATGAAATCATCATTTTCATAACTAAATGTAATTTTTTCAAGATGCTTTCCTCCATCATCCCGGATAAATCCATTCGGAATACACACGCCTTTAGCCGACGGTATATCTTCATCTTTCCTGCCGCTAAGCCGTGATATCAGCGACTGCATGGCCGCCAGTTTGGCTGGCTTAGTATTTGCATCGGCCTCAGTAAACCCTCTGGCTAGATATTTTATTTTTTTTTCGCTGTGCTTCTTGTCTGAAAAATCACGAATGTCCGTAGTAATCACAAAGGCTGTCATGCCAGAATAAACATGAGCTTCCAGTTGTCTGTATATATCCGGAGTACCCGACTCATTATGATCGAAAATAGCACCTTTGCCGTCAGGAAGAAGAACCACCTCTTTTAAAAAAGGAGCATTTTCAGGTCTGTTACCCGGTTTATTAATGGCATCGCGCAACGCCTGCTCTCTTAACTGTACCCGTTGTTTAAATGCAGGTGGATAGAGCGGTTTGCTTTCAATTTTAAAATCATCGATAAAAATCATATCGTAAAGCTGATTGTTAAACGACTCGGGAACGTCAATCACATAGCGCCCGATACACTGCGGTTTGGTTTGCGCAAACAAAGTATTTATCACTGGACTGTCCTTCTGCACTGGCGCGGATGCCGTAGTATGGGCAATAAAAAGCATGCTGCCCGCTATAAAAGATAACGCTGTAATCTGCCTAATAGTCTTCATGGGATCGGGATCTCCTGAACCATTGTCACAATGGCCCTGAGGGTAAATTGCAGGGCTGGTCTGTCTTTTATATCTTCCAGGTTACTGACGTCGTAGGCTCCCTGGTGATCCACGTCGGTTGCCAGAACGCTTTTGATTTCGCTGTTACGGCATATAGCGCTCAACGACTCTACCGGAACCGTGCCATCACCCGCCGTTTTTGACGAGGTGACAACATACATCTGAGAACGATTAAAAGGCAGGGGGATCTCCCGGTAGTTGTTGGGCAGCTTTCTGTCACTCTCATGCATATTTTTCGGGTAGGTAATGGCCGTTTTCCGCCACGCCAGGGTGCCGTCAGAGGCGATTTTATGACCATAAAAGGCATATGTGTTCGGATGATAAAGATTATCCAAACTTTCAATAAATGGTTGGACATTTTTATCGATGAGATCATTGTACTCAACCCAATTACTCTGACTAACCGCTTCATCCTTATCAATAATGTCGGACTCATACAGGCGATACCAGAGGGTTTTATTCAAGTAAATCTCACCGAAGGGATCCCGGGTCTGCGGCAGTTTTACATCGCAGCCGTCTTCACCAGCCCCTTCCACGGTTAGCCAGGGAGCCCCGGAAAGGTACTTCGACGACGGTAAGAGCTGAAGCGGTGCGGGAGCCCTGGCCAGGACCGGCATCAGCTCTTCTGCCGTATTACCCAGCACGGCGCCAGCCATGCCTTCCTGTTTTGCGCCAACCTTCATGCGGCGGTACGCTGCCGGAGAGCCAAGGTCTGGGATCACCCCGTGCACTATCCCCAGAATTTTATCTTTTGCTCCGCAGACCTGGGACGCGTAGCGCGCCACCAGCCCACCCATGGAATGGGTGACGATAATGACTTTTTCCTGCCCGGGGGGAAAGGGCATGCCGTGGCCGCAGTGATTTTTATAGAGCTTTATCGTCCTGTCGATAAAGGCGACAAGCCCTTCCGCCGAGGTTTTGTTATCCTGCAGCCAGTTATAGCCATAGACGTGAACCGGGAATAAAAAGTTCTGGAAATGGTTCAGCTCCTCCTGAGTCAGGACGGACTCGCCAGTAATTTCAGCATATTTCCCCTCAGACAGAGGTTGACCGACCAGCCGACTTAGCACGCCTTTTTTTTCCGGCGTTGGTTTACCGTAGTTATCAAGAGCCTGCTGCCAGTCATCCAACAACGCACCTTGTAAAACACTTAAAAATTTACCGTAACTGAAGGATAAAACCTCCCCCCAACCCCGCTCCCGTCGGGATGAAAATAATTTCTCGTCACTGGAAAACGGAGAATAGATGGTCTGGTCAATATCCCCACGGTTATCTACCTTCGTGGTGTCGGGATTAAGCAGCTCTCTTCGTTCAGTACCATCCCTTCGTGCCCATTTAAGAAATACGCCCCCCAAACTATCGCCTCGCCAGATATCATTTTCCTTTCCTTCGCCACTCCCCATCAAATTAGTTCCCATCACTCCCGGAAGAAAGATAACGGGTATCGCTTTAACAGGTGGCTGAAGCAAAACAGCTTTAGCATTCTCTGATTTTTTTTGATTCTGTATGCCGGGCCAGTAAACCTTTCCACTTTCGTCCCATTCTGGTTTTATGCAGGTCATAGAGGGACTGTTCTCATTACCTGTAGTATTTTCTTCCGCCATGAATTCCGTCCTTTTTCCGTTCAGGAAAATACTCTTCAGAAAGACCTTCGTGGCAATCAAACCGGTGCTTTCCCCGAAGATATGCGTCGAAATAACAAAACGCCTTATGTTTTATCCAGCAAAGAGGCGTTCAGAGAATCGACATTTACATTATTCTGCACCGTCGTGGCCCCTGAAGCAGAGGTCGCCAGACTTTGCTTTGTGCCGTCCCCGCCCGTTAAACCCAGTTTCAGACCGGCCACAGGTGCGTCATCCGATAACCGCTTCACTTCAGGCGTGATGGCAAAATCAGTGTTTTCCCAGCTCTGCATTGCCTGGCTCATACTCTTCCCACCAAACTTCTGCCACACCGCCGCCCGCTGGATAATTTTGTCCGGCGCCGCGCACTCCACAACGCCATCAGCAATGCGGATATAGCCGCCCCCGCTGGTGAGAATGATTTCCTGCTTCGCGCTGATGACCAGCTTCCCCTCGCTGCTGCTGATGCGGATATCCTTCAGCGCATCCAGCGTCATCTCATCACCCTGCGCCTGTATCTCCACCTTACCCTTGCTGGCAAAAATTTTGATACCCAGTTTCTGGGCAAACAGGCTTATTCTCTCCCCGGCCGCCACGGTGAATCTTTTCAGTGCACTGAAATCCGTGTGCTTACCGCTGGTACTAATGACATTCTCACCCGCTGACAGTTGCACACTTTTGGGCGTGCTCTGGGCGATCCCCTCCGGGGCGGAGAGTAACAACGCGGACTGTTGCAAATCGGTCAGCGTTTGCTGCAGTAGCGTCTTCTGAGTCTGAATATCGGCCAGCTCCGCTTTGGCTGTTTCAACTGCACTACTCAGAGCTTCGGCCTGGTTCAGTGCCTGCTGCAGCTGGCTCAGGGCATCCCCCATCTCCAGCACCTGACCCTGGGCCTTTGCCTGCCCGTCAGCGCTGATAAATATCCCTTTCTGCGCCCGTATCGCTCCCCAGCTGTCGGTTCTGAGCTCAAAACCTTCACCGCGCTGTTGTTTTTCGCTGTCGACAAGGTGCCCGAGATTGAGCTGGCTCTTGCCGCCGTACTCCGTGCTGACTTTGATATGCTCTTTGCCGCGCTCATCATCGAGGCGGATTTTGTTGTTCGCCGGCGTGCGCAGGACGTTACGTTTGTAGTTGCGGATGGTGACGTGGTCGCCGTGAGCCGAGTCGTGCAGCACGCCGGAAATGTACGGCCTGTCCGGGTTGCCGTCCTCAAAACCAATCGCCACTTCGGTGCCCGCCAGCAGCGGCAGGTGCAGACCGTAGGTGTCCCCGGCATACGGGCGGGACTGACGCACCCACAGGCTCTCGAACCCGGTCTCCCAGTTGTCGCGGTCAAACAGCATGTTGACGCGGTAGCGACCGTCTTTATCAATATGCCCGTAGGTGTCATTTTCGGTGGTACTGGTGACGCGGGCCGGTAAGGTCCCGGCCATCACCGGGCGTGAGCCAGGTTCAGGACGGAAGCCAAAATCAGTGCTGTCCGGAATACCGTCAAACCTGACGCCGAAGTCCTCGTCACGCCGCGCATGGCTGTGCATCGCCGTCACCACCACACCCTGACTGAACACCTCTGCCACTTCAAAACCGCCGGTGACTTTCAGTACCTGCCCCGGGGAAAGCGTCGGGCAGCTGGTGATGGCATGAGTCTGCGTCTGGGCATTCAGGTAACGCTCATGACGAATGCGGGCATAAAACGCCCCGGTCTCCGGGGACGGATTGCGGTCGTATGTGCTGCCCGGCGTCAGGTAGTTGTCAGCATAGTGATACGCATCACCGTAGGTGGTGGTGTCCCCGCGGGTCGCATCGACCTGCGTGTTCATGTCTTCTGTGGCCTGGCGGTAGTTGTAGTCGCGGGTACTGACCTGCTTTTGCACCACGTGGTGATGGCTCTCCATTCCCCACACCGAGTCCACGCCTTCTGAATGCTGGCCTGATGGCGGGACCGATGGCAGCGTCAGGCCTTTCTCGTACCCCTGCTGGCTGTCGTAAAACTCCACCACGTCGATGTTCAGGCGCGTGTCGGTGGTGAAGCGGAACCAGATGCCGACCTCACCCAGCAGGCGGGTGATAAAGTGCAGGTCGTCCTCACCGTACTGCATGACCTGTTCCCGGCGCGGGTACTCTCTGGTCAGTGTGAACAGGAAATCCTGGCCGCGCATGTTGTGGCGCTCGCGCAGAATTTTTTCCACAATTTGCGGGACAGACATATCCTGGTAAATGGCGTTCTGGCGAGAACGTTCGAGCAGCGCCAGGCGCGGCTGAAGCGTCAGGGCGTAATGGGTTTCATCTTTAGAGGTGCTGAGACGTTCAAAGCCGCTCACCACCCCCTGAATGACGCGCACCGGCTGCTGTATTTTAATACCGTAGCCCTGGTCAGCCGGCGCCTGCAGCGTCAGTGAACCGGCCTTCATCAGCATCATCTCTTTGCTGATGGCATGGTCTGCACTGGTGAATTCAATACGGTAGCGGAACGGCGTGCTCAGGGCTTCATCGCCTTCAAACGCCAGAACATCGGGCTCTGACTCACAGCCTTTTACTGACAGCAGATGGTGGTTATGGCTGAATCTTATCGGGAGATTACTGCTCATGCGCTCACTCCTTGTGTGCGGTCAAACTCCAGCCCAATCCCCTCTTCTTCACTCCAGGTAAGGCGTAATGACTGCGGTTTTTGTTTTGCGGCCATGTGGGTCAGCAACTGCTGGCTCAGCACCGGTAAAATCTGCTGGTTAAGCAGGCTGTCGACATTACGAGCCCCAGTATCCGGCAACAGGCAAGCAGCGGTCAACGCATCGTACAAATTCTCGTCGATATGCGTGTTCAAGCCATAGTGGCGCTTCAGACGCTGACTGACCTGGCCGAGTTTCATCTCGACAATGGTGCGCATCGCAATCTCACTCAGCGGTCGGTAAATCACTGTCTGGAAACGCGCCAACAAGGCAGGCTGGAAGTGGTCGCGCAGAACAGGACGCAGCAGTTCCTGTACATCGCTTTCAGTCGCACCCGGTAGCTCATCCAGCAACTGCATCAGAGGGTCACTGCCGAGGTTCGACGTCATCAGAATAACCGTGTTACGGAAGTCGATTTCACGCCCTTCGCCGTCGCGCATAAAACCGCGGTCGAAAACCTGATAGAACAGGTTCATCACATCACGGTGGGCTTTTTCCACCTCATCGAGCAACACCACGCTGTACGGGCGCTTACGCACCGCTTCGGTCAGAATACCGCCCTGCCCGTAGCCGACGTAACCCGGAGGCGAACCCTTCAGCTGGGAAACCGTGTGCGGCTCCTGGTATTCCGACAGGTTGATGGTAATAAGGGATTTTTCGCCGCCGTACAGCACATCTGCGAGCGCCAGTGCGGTCTCAGTTTTGCCGACGCCGCTCGGGCCGACCAGCAGGAATACACCCTGCGGGCCGTTCTCAGACGTCAGGCCGGTTTTGGCCGCACGCAGACGCTGAGCGATGGCAGTGAGGGAAAGATCCTGTCCTACGACGCGGCTGCCGATTTCATTTTCGAGCGTCAGCAGTTCAGCCTGTTCGTCTTTCATCAGGGAAGACAATGGCACGCCCGTCCAGTCCGCAATCACGTTGGCGACCGTGCGGGTGTCGACATCCACCTGCACCAGCACATCCCCCTGCTGTTCCTGCTCCAGTTGCTGTTGAAGCGCAAGCATTTCAGCCTGATTGCTGATGTCCTGACGACTGACTAATAACTGTTGCGCCAGCGTTTGTTCTTTGCTGAAGCGGCTTTCCTGCTCCTGAAGTCGGTTTTCCAGTTCCGTACGCTGCTGCTCTATAACACTCAGACGATCGCCATGCCGGTTGCAACCGGCCGCAATATCCTCCAGCAGCGCCTGCTCTTCAAATTCCAGCGCCGTCAGACGGGCTTTCAGGCGCACAATGGCTTCAGGGACTGTATCAAGGCTCATGCGCACGCGAGCGGCTGCTGTGTCCAGCAGGTCAACCGCTTTGTCCGGCAACTGACGTCCCGTCAGATAGCGACGCGACAGCGTGACGGCGGCTCGGACCGCGTCGTCGGTAATGTGTACGTTATGGTGTTCTGCATAGCGGGATTTCAGGCCACGCAGCATCAGACACGCAGTGTCGTCGTCCGGCTCATCGACTTTCACCATCTGGAAGCGGCGCTCCAGTGCCGCATCACGCTCAAAGTACTGCTTGTATTCGCTCCAGGTGGTGGCGGCAATAGTACGCAACTCACCACGCGCCAGAGCCGGTTTCAGCAGGTTGGCCGCATCAGCGCCACCGGCCTGATTACCGGCCCCGATGATGGTGTGCGCTTCGTCAATAAACAGCAGAATAGGCACCGGTGACTGCTGTACGGCATCGATGACGTTTTTAAGACGCTGTTCAAATTCCCCCTTCACGCCCGCCCCCGCCTGCAACAGACCAAGGTCGAGGGTCCGCAGGATAACCGGTTTGAGCGATGTCGGCACATTCCCTTCGGCAATGCGCAGCGCCAGGCCTTCCACCAGCGCGGTTTTACCGACACCCGGGTCACCGACCAGGATCGGGTTGTTCTTACGACGACGCGAGAGAATATCCACCATCTGGCGAATTTCCGTATCACGGCCAAACACCGGATCGATTTTGCCTTCCTTCGCTTTGGCGGTGACATCGAGGGTGAATTTGTCCAGCGCGTTCTGCAAGGCCGGATTGAGTTCGCCTTCTTTCAGATCTGCCCCAACCGGGCGACCAGCAAATTCCACCTCGCCGCCGTGACTCTGCGCCAGTTCGGCTTCAAGCTGCACGTCCGGACGTTCGTCTGATTGTGCATCCAGCAGCGGACGCAGACGTTCCATCTGGCTTTGCCCCAGCGTCAGCAGCGGCCACAGGCCATCACAACGAACCAGTTTGGGTTTATCAACCAGCGCCATCAACAAATGGATGCTGCGGATGTGTTCTTCCCCGGCCAGTGATGCCAGCAGCCAGGCTTCCTGCAGCAGTGTCTGGATACTTGCCGAGAGTTGCGGGCGGCTACGTACCGAACGGGGCTGTTTCTCCAGCCAGCCGAGCAAATCCTGCCATAGCGCATCCATATCCCATTCGTAACGGCGCGCCAGTACGGTGAGGTCGCCTTCGCCCTGCTCCAGCAGCTTCAGCAGCCAGTGCTCCGGCAGAATTTCTGCATGGGCGCGGATCTGACAGAGCGAAGCCGCCCCTTCCATCGCACGGGCACAGTAAGGGTTCAGACGTCGCAGCAGGATGGCTGGATTTTCCATGACTCTCTCTCTTTGTCGGTTCCTGGACACGCTACCGCCCCTCGCTGTTTCCCGTTAAGGGGACCAAAGCGCATACGGTCAGGCAGGCAGATTGTGGGTTTCTTTGCTGAAAGCCCGCTCGCTGCAGACATTCAGCAAAGAAGAAAAAGCGGGCAGAATGGGCTGCCCGTCAGGCTGTTACTGTAAATAGTTCGTGCCGTAGCAAGGCGGCAAGCGAGTGCAGCCCCGGGAGCTTACATAAGTAAGTGACCGGGGTGCATGAACGCCGCCAACGCCGCTACAGCGCGAAATATGACGAGTAACTTACGCGGTGGCGCGCTCATTCCATGAATCGGAATGAATGATGTTGCCGTCTTTGTAGGTCCAGGTGATTTTCTCGTAACGCAACTCAATGGCTTCGAGGTGGTTGTGCTTCTCGTAAGAAGGATCCTTGATGTCGTGCATCACCGGATTCACTTTCACCACTTTCACGTTTTC
The DNA here is from genome assembly GCF_916618775.1 of Citrobacter sp. Marseille-Q3906. NCBI lineage: Bacteria > Pseudomonadati > Pseudomonadota > Gammaproteobacteria > Enterobacterales > Enterobacteriaceae > Citrobacter > Citrobacter sp. Marseille-Q3906. The sequence goes on along the minus strand of NZ_CAKAKA010000002.1, from coordinate 842,219 downwards.
AAGTTTGGTGTTGAAGTACTCCACTTCCTGGCCCGCGTCGTTGATCTTGTACCACTTGAATTCCGCAGATTTCAGGGTCTGGCCAGTAGTCACCGCTTTGTACAGGTACGGGCTGGAGGAGTCGATTTCCTTGGTAAACAAGAACGGCGTGTGAATACGGGTGCCAGTCAGCTTGCCGGTATTGTTGTCGGTCGGGATATACAGGTTATGCTCCTGTGCCACCACTTCGATGCTGCCTTCACGATCCTGAACGTCCACAGACCCTTTGATGTCCGCGCCGCCGTCGTCCTTCAGCCAAAGATAAACAGGAATTGCCATGGAATTACTCTCCATTTAATTGTGATGCGCCATCATCCTGCGATGGCGCCGGGTGTTTGCCTGGTATCCGGCAGGCATTGGCCTGCGGGACCAGACTGATTTCGACACGGCGGTTGAGCGTGCGCCCTTCCGGCGTGTCATTAGTTGCGACAGGACGGCTTGCGCCATAACCCTGGACCGCAAAACAGCTTTCCGGCACGTCACCGGTGTCACGCATCCAGTCGCGTACCGCTTCGGCACGTTTCTGTGAAAGCGTCTGGTTCAGTTGTGGGTTGCCGGTATTGTCAGTGTGTCCGGCGACGACGATCAGCCAGCCCGGTTTGGCTTTGATGCCCACCAGGGAGTTAATCAGCATTTTGGTGGAGCCTGCCTTCAGTACGAACTTGCCGGAGTCGAACAGCGACATACTGTCGAGGCGCACAATTTTCGGTGCAGGTTTTGGCTTCGGCTGAGGTTTGGGCGGCGGCGGAGGCGGAACGTAAGAGCGGATAGCATCCAGCACCGTAAGGCGCAGGCGTTCACCCTGATACAACCCCAGCCCCATCCGGGCCGGTACACCATTACGAGTCCAGTCATCCAGTTGTGCGGCATCCTCACGCAGAACCGCGACGGCGTCGGCTTTCAGACCGTAATCATCCATCGGGATACGGTAATAACGAGCAATATCGAAGCTCACGCGGTGCAGCAATTGACGATTGTTCCAGCCGCTGCTGAGCAGCGCCGCAATAGCGGCCAGGGTAAAGATCCCGAGCGCACAGCGCCAGGTTCGCCCCCGCGGGGTTAAGCCCCGTCCTTCCGGCAACAAAGGCAGAACGAAATCCGGAAACGGCGCTATCACCGTACTGTCAGTTCCTACCGGTTGCCAGCCAGCCACATGCTGCATAGCGGTGTGACGGGACAACCACGCGGTCCACGCCGAAGACGCCAGGCTACCAGCAAGAATAGGTCCCATCCCCCACAGCACCGCCGTGGGCGCAATGGCTGGAACATCAGGATTCTCATCCATAAAAACCGCTTTGACATGCTGATGAAACCAGCTCATCAGGCTGTTCATCAGCACTTGCTGTTGCATCGCAGGTGCTCCGCCAGTGGTGACCCACGCGGCAATTGAACAGGGCGCGGTAGATTCACGCCAGACCCTCACGCCTTCGCCAGGGATCGCCGCTTGCCAGAGCATGTCACTTGTCATCGCACTGCCGACCTGACCATTCAGAACCAGTGGCACAGAATGCCCGGTCTCCTTACGCAACTGGCTTATTTGCCAACGCAGAGCCAGCAGACGACTGGTCAACGCTTCGCTGTCAGCGTGTTTCTGCGGACAGACACTGACCATCACCGACAACTGTCGGCCCCAGTCCGGTCGCAGCCAAAGCACCTGGCGGGCAACCTGCTCCAGATCCTGAAAATCCTCTACACGGATCCAGCAGCCCTGCGTGACAGTCAGCACCTGTGAAAGATGCGGCCAGGTCAGCGGCAGATCGCCACAGACCAGTACGACAGGCTGGTGGTATGTGGCTTCCGGGAGGTCATCCAGGCGCAGCGTAATATCGTGTTCAGCACGACGGCTCGCGACGTACCAGAGTGCGGCAATAAGCCCCAGAGCAGCCAGCAAAACGAGAACAGAAACCAGCCGGGAAACGGGCAGAAAGCTCAGGCTGACCACCGTACTTAGCAGAGCGGCCCACAACGCAAGTCCACGCTGTTGTGCAGGACTCATTTCACGGCTCCCGGCAACAGCGTCAGAAGCATCTGATCGAGCCAGTGACTCAGCCCCCACCACAAGGCCGCGACCACAATCACACTCAGGCCAATACGCACAGGCCACGACGACAGCCAGTCGCCTATCCCTGACCCGGAACGACTTTCCGCCAGAACAGGATGGTTTTGTGGATAGCTGAAGGGCCTGACATGCTCATTGAGTGCGCTGACGAGTTTCTGGCGCTCAGGATCATTTAATGAGCGGAAACTGCCGAGGAATCCCAGCATCATTATTCGCTGGAAGCAGGTCACAACGACATGCTCGGGTGCCGTTTCGCGCAGCACATCGCGCATCCGGTCACATAAAGTGTCACCGGCATCCATCGTGCCCAGAAAATGTCCCTGCAGGGGAATGTCATACCACTGCACACAGGCATCGTCGTCTACACCGCGACCTTTGACTGCTTCATCAAGCAGCGCACACTGCGCGGTGAGAATATGCTGGCAACTGATCTCATCGAGTTCGCTCGCTTTTAGCTCACGCTGCACTCGCTCGACATCGGCGATACAACGCTCCCACAGCTTACGCCCTTCCCCATCCTGGAATTTTGGGCCGTGACGCAGGCTGATCACCTGTAGCCAGGTGTCCTGTAACAGGGCATCAATATCAATGGACGCGGCGGTGCCGCGTTTACGCTCACTCATGTTCTCAGTACCGCAAAGAGTTCAAGTTCAGGCTCGCCGAGCATCCCCGGAACGTAAAACATACAGGTGCCGCTCTGGAGCATTTCTGTGGCCAGAGGATGAGAGACATCAAGGCTGAAATACTGGTTTTCCAGGCGCAACGGAATGGCAGCCGGGACATGTCGCAACGGCATCAGTGGAACCCCCACCCGGGAAGAGTTAACAATGCTCCGGACATGATCCGGGCTGCCCACTTTGCACTGGCGTGGGAACTGCTCCTGCAATTGCGCCACCGGCATCGGTGAGCGCACGGAGAGGTAGTAATCAGCCCCTTCGCGCAGACGTGGATCATGCAGACGGGCCTGCCAGAAGTGGAGACGTGCGTCATAGTCCAGCTCAAGCGAGACCACCCGCGATGGCAGACTGGCTTCAAGCAGATCGCCCAGTAAGTCAAACAGCGGCGGGAAAACGGTATTCAGTTGTTCATGCTGCCAGACTGGAATGGCACTCACCTGATGTTCCAGCGAGAACGTCAGCAAGCTACCCGCCAGACGAGCGAGTTCCGGATACAGACGTTCAGGCGGACTTTGCGGATTGCGCTGAAACTGTCCCAGCACAGGCTCTGCACTGTTCAGGGCATTGAGCAGCCAGAACAGGGACACATCGGCCACCGCAAAATCAGCCATCCGCTCGTTACTTTCACGACGCATGGCCATCAGGCGGCTCAGACGAGCACGCAGTTGCATCATCAGTTGTTCCAGTTGTGTCACCAGCCAGCGGCTGCCCTGAATGGTCAGCAGCGGAGGAAGAAACGTCTCATCAAGTTCCCAGGTCCCCTGAGAGTCCTGCTGCAGACGAGCGACCGGACAGGTCAGGTAATCGCTGTTGTTCTGATGCGCAAACCTCAGCGTCAGTTCCGGTTGCATTACGGCGATCTGTCGGGTGTCTTCCCCAAAAGTGTTGCGGATATCCCGCCAGCGCTGGCGAAAACGTACCGGGCGCTCAGCCACTTCATCGGGTTTCAGGCAATTGCCGCCGTTCGCCCGCAGCAGCGGGAGTGCCAACTCCACCACCACGTCATGCGATTCGCTCTCAAGCGACAGCGCCGGAGGCAGGGCGTCAGCATTGTCTGTATCGATAAGCGTTCCGTCCGGGAAACGGATGTGCAGATGACGTGCCTGCAGGCGACCCAGCTTCAGCGCATCCGGTTCAAAAGTGGCATTAATCATTCCCCAGGGATGAGCCAGGCCCAGGCGGGCGATGCATTCCACTGACCAGGCCGCATACGCGGCCTGTTGCTGGAAGTGTTGGGGAGAGACCATCTGGCCCCTGCCCCATAACGGTTGTTCCGTTTTCATCGGCTTCCTGCCTTAGGTTACGATTTCGCCTTCGGCATCTGGGAAACCAGTGACAGGTTGACGTCCATACCTTCCACCTGGAAGTGCGGGATGGCGTACAGCTTCACGCGGAAGAAGCCCGGGTTATCTTCGATATCCTCAACCACAACTTTGGCATCACGCAGTGGATGTGACGCCTGCAGTTCGTCACCCGGATCGGTCATCTCAGTGACCAGGCTACGTACCCAGGTGTTGAGTTCCAGCTCCAGCAGACGACGGTCCTTGGTGGTACCAATATTTTCTCGCTGGATCAACTTCAGGTAGTGGGCAATACGTGACAACAGGAAGATATAGGGCAGGCGCGCATTGATGCGGCTGTTTGCCGTCGCATCTGCGGTATCGTACAGCGCCGGTTTCTGAGTCGAGTTTGCGCTGAAGAAACACGCATAATCGCGGTTCTTGTAGTAGCTGAGAGGAATGAATCCCAGGTTGGCGAATTCAAATTCGCGGGTTTCCGGAATCATCACCTCACTCGGGATTTTCACCTGATTACCGGTACCGAGATCGTACAGATGGATTGGCAGATCCTGAACCGCACCACCGGCCTGCGGGCCACGGATCTGTACGCACCATCCGTTGTTGATGAAACTGCGCACCATATTGGCGGCAAAAGCAAAGGAGGCGTTGGTCCACAGGTATTTGTTGTGATCCGGGCCTTTAACTTCTTCCACGTAGTTGAAGCTACGTACCGGTACAGTATCCGGGCCATAAGGCAGACGTCCCAGTACACGCGGCATCACCAGTCCGATGTAACGTGAGTCATCAGTATCGCGGAAAGATTTCCATTTGATGTACTCAGCGCGGTCAAAGTAGTTGCCGATATCTTTAATCGCCGCGACTTCCTCCATCGAGTCTTTAAGGAAGAATTTCGGGCCAGCGGAGCCGATAAACGGCATATGCGCAGCAGCGGACACTTTTGAAATATTACGCAGTAATGCAATGTCCTGAGCGGATGCATCAAACTCATAGGCAGAAATCAGCGCTGCAATCGGTTCTCCGCCGGGAGTGTCATACTCATCGATGTAGGTATGTTTATACAGTCCACTCTGAATAATTTCCGGGCTGTCTTCAAAGTCCTGCCGCAGATCCTCTTTGGACATATCCAGCAACTCAATTTTCACGTTCCTGCGAAAATCGGTTTTATCCACCAGCGACTTTAATCCCCGCCAGGTACTTTCCGTTCGCTGAAACTCTTCATGGTGCATCACCGCATCCAGCTGGCGGCTAATCTGGTAATCCAGTTCTGCAATATGGTGGTCGATCAGATTCTTGTCTAATTTCTCGACTTTTGAACCTGATTTTGTCAGACACTCCAGAAATACCTGCATCCCGGCAGTCAGACGTTCATCAGCAGTGGCATCGGACATCGCCTGCGAATCTTGCCAGATATCCAACGCGCTCAATTCAGAGACCGGATTCAGATTTATTTTTTCAAACAGAGACGCATAAACCCCACCGGCTAAAGGGCGTTCCAGTACAACGCTTTCGCCACCAGCAGTCTTTTCATTTTGTACAGACATGAGCATTCCTTGGTTAATCCGTTATTTCTTTGTGATGGTTACGGCTGTTTTGGTGCCAGGGATGAGAGTTCGCTGCGCAGTTCTGCGCTTAACGCGGGGTCCAGCAGAATTTTTTCCAGCTCCTTTCGGAAGGTCTGGTTATCCAGCAGATTGGCTTTTAAATCACGAAGCAAATTACGCATAGAAAGCATTGCCTTCAGCTGTGGAATTTGTCTGGCAACCTGTTCCGGGGTGAAATCTTTCATACTCTGGAACGTCAGTTTAATATTGTCCTCGCTACCGTCATCGGCAAGCGTATTTTTAACGGTAAGATTCACTTTTGGGGAATATTCGGAAAGAATAGCGTCGAAATTATTTTTAGTAACATTCACTTTTTCGCGCTCGGATAACGGCGCAGACTCCTGACCATTACTGAAATCACCCGTAACCAGTAATTTCAACGGCAACTCAGTTTTCTTGCTCGCCCCACCGGTATGCAGATCAAGTTTTAAATTGATACGTGCCTTAGGCACCTCACTCTGAAAGCTGTCAGCCATAAGTTCATCCCTCTTTATATTGCTGTGTAGTATTTGTCGTACATGTCATTTTCATACGCATAATAGAGCAATATATGATCTTTGATCAAATTTACAGATCGAAGATCTATTTCCTAGTAAAAAATAAGAATTTTCTGCTGATTGTTAATAGATAATTACACTGCAAACCAGGATATTCTGCCTGCGGATTGCTTCAGCGCTGGTAACATATTCCGAGGGAGTGAAAAACAATGGAATTTTTACAATGAAGAGAATCAATAATGATGGAAATCAATGAAAATAAAACAATACGTATTTTTTATGAAAAAGATTTTCCACTAAACAACAGAAAGTGTAAGGGCAAACGTTAATAAACAATAAATGACGTGGCGTAAAACTCAGGCCATAAAAGCAATCAATACCACAACCGCCAACAATCAAAATTCGTAATGTTCTACCCGTCACTAACTCATAAAATGAAGCCACAATAGCAATCAGAAAATGCATCCGAGGTGCTGTAACTTCTGTTATTAAAACGGGTATCTATCGCCTAAGGGCGACGAAGTTCAACGGCTGAGGCTATTAAAGGGTGAAAATCAGTGGGTAATAAAAACGGGGCTTTATCGGCAAGGGAGATTATCTTCCCCCTTGCCGGTATATACAGACTCAATATCGAGAGTCCCCGCCAGGCCTTACGTTAAAGACTTCAACGGGTATGCAGAAGAATAAAAGCATTATCATTCTGGATTAACGGATGGGATGCCCTTTCTTTGAAGGCATGTATGCAATACGCTTCAACCCCTCTAGCGCTTTTTCGAGATATGCGCGTGGACACCCCAGGTTCAGGCGGATAAAACCGTTGCCGGCCGACCCAAAGCCATTGCCCATAGACGGTGCAATGCCTGCAACATCAACCATTACCCATTTGAGCTGTTCATCATCCAGTCCCAGTTCTTTGCAATCTATCCACAGCAGATAAGTACCCTGGGCGGGGACAATACGTGCCCATGGGAGATATTCATTAACCTGTGTAACAAACCATCGGCGATTTTCTGCCAGATAACCCAGTAACTCGTCCAGCCAGCGAGCACCATGTTGCCAGGCTGCAGTACTCGCCTCGATAGAAAGCGCATTGAAAACATCCAGTCCATGAGCATCCAGACGGCGTAAAAATTGTTCGCGTAATCCCTGGGCCGGGATGAGAAAGTTTGCTATGCGTAAAGTTGATAAACCAAACGTCTTACTGGCGGAAGTTGCAGATATCACTCGCGAATGCCAGCGTTCTCCCAGATGTAAAACCGAGGTGAATCGTTCCCCAGGAAGTAACAGATCGGCCCATATTTCATCCGAGAGTAACGTGACATTATAGGTCTCACACAACTGGAGTAGTTGCTCCAGTTCCTGGGCAGACCAACAACGCCCGGTAGGGTTATGAGGATTACACAAAATCATCAATGGAGGGCGTTCAGTACGGAATAACATTTCCAGGTGAATGAGATCCATTTTGTAACCCGTTTCCGCATCCTCATGTAACGGATTCTCCAGTAACCGCCTGCCATTTAGAGATATTATTTTGGAAAATGAACCATAATAAGGCCCCTGAACCACCACCCCTTCCCCAGGATGACTCAGCATTTGCACCAGTAAAGATAACCCAGGAACCACGCCTTCAATACTGCAGATCCATTCTTGCTGCAGCTTCAGTTGGTGCCGTGTCGAGAACCATGAAATGAGGGAATCATAGTACGTTTGCGGGCGTTCACTGTAACCGAAAATACCGTGTTCAATTCTTTGGGATAAAGCATGCTGAACAGCTTCCGGGCAGGTAAAGTCAAAATCAGAAACCCACATCGGCAACAGTTCATTTGTATCCTCGCCAAAATAGCGCGCAATAAAATCCCATTTCAGCGAGCCTGTATTGTGGCGATCGATAATCTTATTAAAATCCATTATTGTCCCTTCCTATTCTGCAGCCACAGTCGTCTTCTCTTTTCCAGGCATGGGGGATAGCCTGGCAATACCGATTCCAGTGAAGCCATAAATCAAAGCAAAAAAGATGGCTGAATAACACTGCACAGCCCAGGGCAGCAAATCCAGCGTACTGACACCTAATGTAGTGGCCATATATACCCCTGCAGATGTCCATGGCAACAGCGGCTCAATGACGGTTCCTGCGTCTTCAATTGTCCTTGAAAGGTTTTTGGTATCCAGCCCCATGCGCCGGTAGGCATCTTTGAACAGTTCAGCGGGAACCAGAAGCGCCAGTTTGCCGTCGCTGGTTGCCCCTGTAACCAGAATAGTGGTTGCTATGGTCGCGGCGATCAGTTGACCAACACTATGAATAATCGTCAGTAATCGGTTGATAATGATGTTGAGCGCCCCCGTCAGTGTTAAGGCACCGGCAAAAGAAAAGGCACAAAAGACAAGAAGGATAGTGCTCATCATTGAGAACATGCCACCACGATTCAGTAGGCGTGGGACATCAGCAATGATCCCTTCAGCTCCGGTCGGGAACATCTCGATTTTGAATCCATCAATAAAGGCATCCAGTCCTTGCTTGATGCTCAGTCCCTGCATCATCACACCCAGAATCAGAGCCAGCACGCATGCGCTCAGCATCAAAGGAATAACAGGTTTCTTGCGAATCGCCCCGTATAAAACAATGACAGGTGGCAAAATCAGAACGATATTAAAGTGATATAAAGTCTCAAGGGAGTTCACGATATCGGTGACGCGCTGTGGCGTAGCGACCTCACCGAGCATACTGCTATGGCCGGCAATCAGATAAACCACAGCGGCAAGCAGGAAACAAGGGATAGTTGTCCACAACAGATGCTGAATATGTTCGAACAGAGTCGTATCAGCGACAATCGCAGCAAAGTTAGTGGAATCAGACAGAGGCGATATTTTATCGCCAAAGTAAGCACCAGAAACAACAGCTCCTGCCGCTGCGGCAAGAGACACATCCAGTCCCGCAGCTACGCCCATGAGCGCAACCCCCACCGTTCCTGCTGAACCCCATGATGTTCCGGTACATACGGACACCACACTGGTCAAAAAGAATGCGGCGATCAGAATGTATTCAGGGCTTATTAATTTAAGTCCCCAGTACACCATATAGGGTATGGTTCCACTGAACATCCATGTTCCGATTAGCCCGCCAACGCAGATCAAAATCATGATGACCGGCATCGCTTTAGCGAGTTTATCAACCACCGAACTGATGATGTCTTCCCAGGTATAGCCCTGCCACCATGCAATACCTGCGGCTACAGCAGCAGAACAGAGCAGCAGGGGTTCAATGCGTAATCCCATGATGCCGTAACCAATGATCAGCAATAGCAGCATGGCTGCAATGGGTATCAGCGCTAAACCAAATGAGAGTGTTTTTTTCTGATTTTGAGAGGCATTCATAAATGGATCTCCTGTCTGTAAGGTCGCTCAAGAGTAGAGGAGCCCCCTTTTCCCTGATGTGATCGTCCATTCGCCTTCATGTAAGCGATTACATGAGATAACTAAATCTGAACCAGATCACAATTGAAATCCTTGACGGCTTAGTCATTGACCTGGAGAGGAAGAACAGAATCCCGGATCACCAGTTCTGCAGTGAACTTGTTGATGCTGGGCTGCTGAGTTGCGCCCTTGAAAAGTTGTATCGCCAGTTGCGAAGCACAGCGCGCCATGCGCTCAACCGGGTAGTGCATCGTTGTGAGTGCCGGATAGAGATAACGCGCCATTACCACATCATCGAACCCGACTATAGAAAGCTGACGTGGCAGATTAATCCCTTTCTGATGAAGGATGCGCATGATACCCGCTGCCATCACATCGTTAAACGTCACCGCTGCGGTGAAAGGTATATTGCAGTTAAGAAGCTGATGCGCTGCGCGCTCCCCCCCTTCTTCGTTAAAAGGTACGCTAATCACCCAGTTTTTTTCCGGGGTAATGCCATATTCAGCCATCGCCTGGCGATATCCTTCCAGACGCTCGCGGCGATCGATAATCGGCAAATCAGTTGTCACACAGGCAATACAACGATGCCCTTTTTCCAGTAAATGAAGTGTTGCTGTTTTAGCGGCATTACAATTTTCAAGCCATACACAACGATTGGCCATCCCGGCAATATAACGGTTCACGATCACCATCGCCGGGAAATGAGCCGCATAACGAAGGAGCTCTTTCTCGGACAATCTACTGGCATGCACCACAATAGCCTCACACCCCTGATTAATTAGAAAATCAAGCCCGGCTTTTTCCATTCCTTCATCATGACCACCGCTGCAAACCATCAGACGAAATTGCTGTTTGCGTGAAACTTCCTCCACACCACGCGCAAGGCGAGCGAAAAAGGGATCAGCAAGATTACCGGTTAATAATCCAAGCATGTCACCACTACGTTTGGCCAGTGCAATCGCTGCGGCATTACGGTGGTAATTGAGTTCACGCATGGCCTTTTCCACACGCTCACGCGTCACGGGTTCGACCCATGCGGTTTGATTGATAACACGTGAAACTGTTGCTGTTGAGACTTTCGCCAGCAATGCAACATCCTTTATTGTCGCCATTTCAGTTCCTTATATTTTCATATTACGTATTTGGCTGATAGCATTCTTATTTTCAGGATTTACTCGTATATCTGCCACGTAACATAGCAAAATCGATGACTAATTTCAGCACTAATTAGTGCATAACATGCATAGCTAAAAATTAAAGCGCAACATGAAAATACCATGCATATTCTGAAGCCGAGAAAAAAAATAACCCCAGCTTCAGAACATTTTCAGGACTGAATAAATTGCAGCAGATCTTTATTAATTACATCTGCATGAGAGGTATGCATACCATGTGGATAACCCGGATATATTTTCAGAATGCTATTAACGAGCAATTTATCCTGTAAAAGTGCGGCATTTTTATAAGGGACAACCTGGTCATCATCTCCCTGCATGACCAAAACAGGCACCGTAATGGATTTCAAATCATCAGTCTGATCGGTTTCAGAAAATGCTTTAATACCCTCATAGTGTGCTTTTGCGCTCCCCATCATGCCCTGTCGCCACCAGTTTTGGATGGTTCCATCTGAAGCCTCAACCCCCTCCCGGTTGAACCCATAAAAGGGCCCGGACGCCACGTCAAGATAGAACTGAGCGCGATTTGCGGCAAGAGCCTGACGGAACTCATCGAAAACGCTGACGGGCGTCCCACCAGGGTTATCTTCAGTTTTTACCATAAGTGGCGGCACAGCGCTTATCAGCACGGCTTTCGCGACACGCCCTTGCGGTTGTCCATATTGGGCAACATATCGAGCCACCTGACCGCCTCCAGTGGAGTGACCAACATGCACAGCGTTACGAAGATCCAGATGCTCCACAACGGCAGAAACGTCTGCAGCATAGTGGTCCATATCATGACCTTCGCTAACCTGGTCTGAGCGCCCATGGCCACGACGATCAATTGCAATAACACGATAGCCTTGATTCAGAAAGAATAACATCTGGTTATCCCAGTCATCCGCACTCAATGGCCAGCCATGATGAAATACTATCGGTTGAGCTTCTTTTGCTCCCCAGTCTTTATAAAAAATGTTTACACCATCTTTAGTTTTTACAAATGACATAGTTGTATTTCCCTCGTGAGGATATTCAGCCAAAAGTTTGATGGTAAATCAGTCAAACACTCAACGTCTTACTGGCATGTTACATATCAATGAATATGAACATCTGTAAGGCTTAGTGAGTATAGACGCAAAATTAAGTAACCTTTTATTATTGGTTTTTCGGATATATAGCGACTAAGATGAACAGAACAACGAATATAAATAATTATTAACTAACATCCACTTATCTGAATAACAACCTCCATTCTACGAGAGAACTATCAATGCAGAGGGTGAAACGCGCCCTGATTGAGTCATACATAACTTGCCGAAGCTTTGCCATAAAGTCGCTTATTCATCTACAGCAGAAACCCGTCATTAAAAAGCCCACTCAATGAGCAGGCTATGTGGTCACCGTTACTTTTTGCGGGACTTACCCGCCTTATCCATCGCGCTGTAGTCATTATTCGCTGCAAAACGGGCATTGAATAACTCTATTGCTTACTACTTCATGGGATTTTTTAAGTGCTGCCGCAGAGTCTTTGAACGACCCCAGCAGAGTGAAGTTATTTAGATCTTGTCTTAACAAGTACCAACAATCGGCACGATGTAACTCACGTGGCATAGTAGCTATCGACCAAGAGTGTATGTAGTAAAGAAACATTCAATCCCCCAACAGGAAAAAGTTGGAATGATACAGATGATTATCTTCCAACCAATGGCTGGTCGTTCACATGAGTAGTAATGGTTGCCACTATCAATTACGCAACAATTATCACAACAATTGTCTACATAAATACAAAAAACGATCAACGGTAAATCTTTAGCGATACCCTATGATGTTTTCTACCCAGATTATTATGCCGCTGCACCTGCATAACGGATGCCTCGAAAGGTCATGTCCTGAAACCAGCCATTGAGGTTACAGGTAACCGCTTCAGCCTCTTCTCAGGCCGCAGCGGGTCAGCGCTTCGTGCCAGTCTCCTCTCCTCAAACCCACCTACGATTTTTCCGATAAGCGTTTCCCATTTCATCAATAATCTAAATTATTGTTGCAATCTTCAAATGATATTAGTAATGATTATCATTAGCATTTGCGTTTGTAGTTTATCTGGCAAGGTATACAGAGGCTGTAAGGGAACAAACATCGCCTGAACAACGACGTTTTTTCCACTTACCGACCAACGAAGGCGACTCGGTCAGGATGATGCAAACCGTGTGTCTAAGGAATCAAGGACATCTCCAGATTTGTTGACCGGTCTCACACAGCACAAATGCGTCAGAACACTGCGTCGTGGCAGCACGGCGCTGTTTTGACTATTCAACAGGACAAAGGCGCTCAAGCGTTAATGGAAGTCGGGACACGGAGTTCCCGATTCTCCAGCGTACGTCACGGAATAGCCTGCTGCGAAATAGTCGTCGGCAGGGCCGTGCGTAACGCTGGAGAAACTCAAAAATGGCGCAGCATCTGGCAAAGCAGGTTTAACGAAAATTAACGACCTGCTGACTGGCACATGACTGCGTCGACTTCCTGATTTAATTCGTCAAGCGGAGAAGGATTTTCTCATGCGTATTCTGTTTGTAGGCCCGCCTCTCTATGGGCTGCTGTATCCGGTGCTGTCTCTGGCACAGGCTTTTCGCGTTAACGGCCACGAAGTGTTGATCGCCAGCGGAGGAAAATTCGCCCAGAAAGCGGCAGAGGCTGGGCTGGTGGTGTTTGACGCCGCTCCCGGTTTTGATTCTGAAGCCGACTATCGCCGCCGTGAAGCGCAGCGAAAGGAAAGTAACATCGGTACCAAAATGGGCAACTTCTCGTTCTTCAGCGAAGAGATGGCCGACCACCTGGTGGAGTTCGCCGGACACTGGCGACCCGATCTCATCGTCTACCCTCCACTTGGGGTCGTCGGGCCGCTGATTGCCGCCAAATACAACATACCGGTCGTGATGCAGACCGTCGGCTTCGGCCATACTCCCTGGCATATCAAAGGCGTGACGCGATCGCTCGCAGACGCCTATCGCCGACACGGGGTCGAGGCCGCGCCGCGTGATATGGCATGGATCGACGTAACGCCGCCGAGTATGAGCATTCTGCAAAACGACGGCGAGCCTGTTATTCCTATGCAATACGTCCCCTACAACGGCGGCGCGGTATGGGAAGAATGGTGGGAGAGAACGCCCGATCGTAAACGTCTGCTGGTCAGCCTCGGGACCGTCAAACCGATGGTTGACGGTCTTGACCTGATCTCCTGGGTGATGGATTCCGCCAGTGAAGTCGATGCCGAAATCATCCTGCATCTGTCGCCCAATGCGCGATCCGATCTGCGCTCGCTGCCGTCAAATGTTCGCCTGGTCGACTGGATCCCAATGGGTGTCTTCCTCAACGGCGCCGATGGATTTATTCATCATGGCGGCGCTGGTAACACTCTGACGGCGCTCCACACCGGGATTCCGCAAATCGTATTCGGCGAAGGCGCCGATCGCCCAGTGAATGCCCGCGCCGTAGTCGATCGCGGCTGCGGGATCATCCCCGGCGACGGCGGCCTGTCGAGCGCCATGATCAATGCCTTCCTTGAAAATCGTGCGCTTCGTGCCGCCTCTGAAGAGGTGGCGGCGGAAATGGCGGCGCAAGCCTGCCCGACTGAGGTGGCGAAAAGCCTGATCGCGATGGCGCAAAAAGGATAGCCACCACGCTGTCATGAAGATAATGCGCCAGCACAAATCCCGGCTCTACTCTCCCGTACCGATGCGAGACCGGAACGCGCTGGCGCTCTTTTTTTGCAGTTCGATCCGTTCCGGATCGTATTTTTTACAGACGGAGGAGGCTTAATGCCTGCGACTCACTCTCCCACCCCTGCGCGCTCCTGGATAGTTCGCCTTGGCCGCGTGTGTTGGGAACGTAAGAAACTTAGCACCATCGTGGTAGTGGCGTCGGTATCGACCATTTTGCTGGCTGCGCTGACGCCATTATTGACGCGGCAAGCAGTGAACGACGCGCTGGCAGGCAATCCTACCCGCCTGCCGTGGCTGGCCTGCGGGCTACTGCTGATCGCCTTTTTTGATTTCATCGGTAACTACGTGCGCCGCGGTTATGCCGGGGAGCTATCGCTCTGGGTACAGCACACCCTGCGGGGACGGGCCTTCGACAGTATTCAGAAACTGGATGGCGCGGGTCAGGACGCTCTGCGCACCGGACTGGTGATTTCACGGACCAACAGCGATCTGCAGCAGGTGCATACTCTGTTGCAGATGTGCCCGGTACCGCTGGCAGTATTCACCTATTACATCGCCGGAATTGCCGTAATGCTGTGGATGTCACCAGCAATGACGCTAATCGTCGTTTGCGTACTGGCATGCCTGGCCATCACCGCGCTACGCGCCCGCCGGCGAGTGTTCTCACAAACCGGTCTGGCCTCGGACCGGCTGGCGAATCTCACCGAACATATGCGCGAAGTGCTGGCACAGATCTCTGTGGTGAAATCCTGCGTGGCGGAGCTTCGTGAAACGCGCTGGCTGGACCGCCAGTCACGGCAGATAGTACGTGTTCGCATCGGCGCGGCCATCTCGCAAGCAATGCCAGGCGCCACCATGCTGGCGCTTCCAGTTCTTGGGCAAATCGTCCTGCTATGCTACGGCGGCTGGTCAGTCATGCACGGACGGATTGATCTCGGAACCTTCGTGGCGTTTGCCAGTTTCCTCGCGATGCTGACCGGGCCGACTCGTGTGCTGGCGTCGTTTCTGGTCATTGCCCAGCGAACCCAGGCTTCCGTGGAGCGGGTATTTGCCCTGATCGACACCCGTTCACAAATGGAGGACGGGACTGAGGCAGTCAACGGCCAGGTTGTCGGTCTGGAGCTGGAAAAAATGAGCTTCGATTACGGTAATGGCAGACGCATCCTTAGCGATGTCTCCTTTTCTCTGCATGCCGGTGAAACCGTGGCGGTGGTGGGAGCATCGGGTTCCGGAAAATCGACACTACTGATGCTGCTGGCGCGTTTTTACGATCCCAGCGCCGGAGAGATATGGCTTAACACCCGCTCAGGTCGGCAGAACCTTCGCGACCTCAAGCTGGAGGCACTTCGTCGCCGGGTGGGCGTCGTGTTTGAAGATGCCTTCCTGTTTGCCGGTACGGTGGCGGAAAATATCGCCTACGGTCACCCGCAGGCAACGATAGAAGATATTCGTCGCGCGGCGACGGCAGCGGGGGCCAGTAGTTTTATCAACGCCTTGCCAAAAGGCTTTGATACCCGGCTAACCGAACGCGGGACCAATCTTTCCGGCGGGCAGAGGCAGCGAATCGCACTGGCCCGGGCGTTAATAACTGCGCCAGAGGTGTTGGTCCTCGATGACACCACATCGGCAGTCGACGCCGGGACCGAAGCGGAGATCAATACCGCTCTGGGTCGCTATGCCGACGAGGAACATATGCTGCTGGTGATTGCCCGACGCCGCTCAACGCTTCAGTTAGCCAGCCGGATTGTGGTGCTGGATAAAGGCCGTGTGGTGGATATTGGAACCCAGGCGGAGCTTGAAGCGCGCTGTCCGGCCTTCCGCTCCCTTATAACCGGCGACGGCGATTTCCTCGCGCCTTCCCCTGGTGGGCACAGCGAATTATGGCCGACAATACCTGTAGAGCAAAACGATGCGCTGGAGGGGGATGGCAAAAGCTTTGTCGCCCGTATGACCCACGTACCGGAGAATGCAGTACAGCAAGCGTTAGCCGGTAAAGGCCGCAAAGTTACCTCACTGCTGAAGCCGGTGGCGTGGATGTTCGTCATCGCAGCCCTTCTGATCGCGATCGATTCCGCGGCAGGCGTCGGGGTACTGATACTGCTGCAGCGCGGCATTGATTTGGGCGTCGCCGCAGGTGACATGTCGACTATCGGCCTCTGCGTCCTGCTCGCCTTGTGTCTGGTAGTTGTGAGCTGGTGCTGTTATTCGTTGCAGACAGTCTTCGCCGCCAGGGCTGCGGAGTCGGTCCAGCATACGGTGCGCTTACGTAGCTTCGGTCATATGCTGCGTCTTGGCTTGCCCTGGCATGAAAAACATGTCGATTCGCGCCTGACCCGCATGACCGTTGATGTCGACTCTCTCGCCCGCTTTTTGCAAAACGGCCTTGCCGGTGCGGCCACCAGCCTGGTGACAATGTTTGCCATCGCCGCAGCTATGTTCTGGCTCGACCCGCTTCTGGCACTGACGGCATTAAGCGCAGTGCCGGTAGTCGCACTGGCGACCTGGCTCTATCGTCGCCTGAGCTCCCCCGCTTATGCACAGGCGCGGCTGGAAATAGGTAAAGTAAATAGCACCCTGCAGGAGAAAGTCTCCGGCTTGCGCGTCGTGCAATCGCACGGCCAGCAGGAGCAGGAGGCCGCCCGTCTGCGCGCGTTATCAGACCGCTTCCGCGCTACCCGCGTGCGTGCGCAAAAATACCTTGCCGTCTATTTCCCGTTCCTGACCTTCTGCACTGAGGCTTCCTATGCTGCCGTTCTGCTGGTTGGCGCGTCACGAGTCGCCGAAGGTGAGATGACTGCCGGGGTGCTGGCTGCCTTCTTCCTGCTATTGGGGCAATTCTATGGACCAGTGCAGCAGCTATCAGGAATAGTCGACGCCTGGCAACAAGCGACAGCCAGCAGTAAACATATTGATGAACTGCTGACGACCGAAGGCACAGAGAACGTCGAGCCCTCTTCCGCACAGCCAGCCACCGGCGCGCTGCACCTTGAAGAGGTAACGTTCAGCTATCCCGATACCCCTGAACCGGCGCTAAACTCGCTTACCCTGACTATCCCCGAGGGAACAGTCGTCGCGGTCGTCGGTCGCAGCGGTGCCGGTAAGTCGACGCTGATTAAGCTGATCGCCGGGTTATATTCCCCCACCAGCGGCAGGATCCGCATCGGCGAGAAGCTAATTGAGGATGCCTCGCTTGCCGATTACCGTCGCCAGGTTGGGCTGGTCGATCAGGATGTGGTGCTGTTTAGCGGAGATATCGCGGAAAATATTCGTTATTCGCGACCCTCCAGCACTAACGCCGAAGTTGAGATCGCTTCACGGTGTGTGGGACTGTTTGAGACCGTGCAAAATCTGCCGCAAGGATTCCGTACGCCGGTGAATAACGGCGGCGCGGATCTTTCCGCGGGTCAACGCCAGCAGATTGCACTGGCCCGTACCCAACTGGCAAATGCTCACATCCTGCTGCTCGACGAAGCCACGTCGCGTCTGGATCGTACGTCCGAAGAGCGATTAATGTCCTCGTTAACGGAGGTAGCACATACCGGGAAGCGCCTGGCGCTGATTGTGGCGCACCGTCTGACCACCGCGCAACGCTGCGACCTGATTGCCGTTGTCGATAAAGGCCAGTTGGTGGAATACGGCACCCACGAACAACTGTTAGCCGCGGGCGGCCTCTATACCCGCTTATGGCACGACAGCGTCGGCAGTAATAAACCACATCGCCAACGCGACATCACGGGGGATATCGTGGGATAGTTATTACACGCGTAAGACATTAATCAACACGCTCTCAAGCGGCTGTTCCGGGAATAGCCGCTTGAGTTTTCCATACTGGTATCCAAATTTTTTAACGAGATAGAATGCTGAACATGCCACAACATCCGTCTGCCTCTCCCTCTGCCATCGCCAGCCTGCGCAACCAGCTGGCCGCGGGCCGCATTACCAACCCTTCTCGTTTCTGGCGCGAAGCTGAGTCGCTGAATATACCGCTGGTTGTGCCGGCTGAAGGCGTGGAAGATGAGCGTGAAGTGACCTTCCTGTGGCACGCCCGACATCCACTGCAGGGAGTTTATCTGCGGTTGAATCGGGTGACGGATAAAGAGTACGTGGCAAAGGGGCTGATGACCGCCATTCCCGACACGGGTATCTGGACTCTGACGCTGCGTTTGCCGGCAAGCTACTGCGGCTCCTATTCGCTGGTAGAAATTCCCCCCGGTACGTCAAATGAGACGATTGCTCATTTGGGAGGTCGCTTTGCCGCCCTCGCCGGGCAGGCTGATCCACTAAACAAGACGCCAGGCATCAACGTACGGGGAAGTGCGCAGGAATCTGTTCTGGCGCTCGATAAGGCTCCCGCCCAGGCCGAATGGAGCGGTAGCGCCCACGCCGGGCAATTGCTTACCTCAGTACGAATTGTCGCCGGGCAATCCCGCCGGATTCGGCTCTATCTTCCTGATGTTGATAACACACAGCCTCTCGGCCTGGTAGTGCTGCCCGATGGCGAAACCTGGTTTGATCACCTTGGCGTATGCGCGGCAATTGATGCCGCCATCAATAACGGGCGTATCGTTCCCGTGGCCGTGCTGGGCATCGATAACATCGATGAGTGCGAACGGACTGCAATACTCGGCGGACGCAGCGAACTGATAAAAGATATCGCCAGACATCTGCTACCGGCGATCCGTGCTGAACAACCGCAGCGGCGTTGGGCAGATCGTTCACGCACCGTACTGGCCGGGCAGAGCCTCGGCGGGGTCAGCGCGCTGATGGCCGCGCGCCACGCGCCGGAAACCTTCGGTCTTGCGCTCAGCCACTCCCCGTCAATGTGGTGGACGCCAGATGGCGCCAGCCGGCCAAACCTATTTAGCGAAAGCGATATTTCATGGGTGAGCGAGCATCTGCTTTCTGCCCCGCCGCAGGGCGTGCGTATCCGCCTGTGCGTGGGCTCTCTGGAGGGTTCGACGGTGCCGCACGTTCAGCAACTCCATCAGCGGTTGCTTGACGCCGGCGTTGACAGCCATTGCGCAATTTATACCGGCGGCCACGATTATGCATGGTGGCGCGGCGCGCTGATTGACGGGCTCGGCTTACTGCAGGGTTAGCTTGACCCGCGAGCACTTTCAGGCAACTGTATGTGCTCATGAAAAAATAAAATGTCACCTGCGGAAAAGGAATAATTATCAGATGTATGCCCGCGAGTATCGTTCGACACGCCCACGCAAGGCGCTTTTTTCTCTTCTTTCTTGCCTCACTCTCATTTATAGCGCGCACACTTTTGCAAAGCCGGATATGCAACCGCTGGGGCCAAATATCGCCGATAAAGGCTCCGCGTTTTACCGCTTTAGCATCAACCAGTTCGACTCCGCCGATGGCACCCGCCATTATCGCGTATGGACGGCAGTACCGAATAAAACCGCGCCAGCGTCAGGCTACCCTGTTTTATATATGCTCGACGGCAACGCAGTGATGGATCGCCTGAATGACGAACTGCTCGAACAGCTGACAGACAAATCACCACCGGTGATAGTGGTCGTCGGATATCAGACCAACCTCCCCTTCGATCTCAATGGCAGGGCCTACGACTATACGCCGGCAGCGACAGAAAACGGCAAAACAAACGCCAGAAGTGGTCGCCAGGGTCGTAAGAGCGGCGGTAGCAATGACTTCCGTCAGTTACTTGAAACACGTATTGCGGCAAAAGCGGAGCAAGGATTAAATATCGATCGACAGCGTCGTGGCCTGTGGGGACACTCCTACGGCGGACTGTTCGTACTGGATTCCTGGCTGACATCCTCTTACTTCCAGGCATACTACAGCGCCAGCCCGTCATTGGGCAGAGGCAACGATTCTCTGCTGGACCGCATCACGGCGATCAAGCCCTCACAAAACTGCGCTAAGCACCTGACGATAATGGAAGGGTCAGCGGCGCCAGGCGATAACCAGGAAACGCATGCTGCCGGGGTGCTGACGAAAATTCATACCACTCTCGCCATACTGAAAGATAAAGGTGTCAATGCCACCTTTTGGGACTTCCCGGGGCAAGGGCACGGCCCAATGTTCAACGCCTCTTTCCGCAGCGCACTGTTGGATATCAGCGGTGAAAATGCGGATAACACCCCAAGCTGTCATTAATCCAGTCGCTAAATACTGCCCGCTAATACGCGGGCAGTATGACTGTAACAATGCGATCAGAATGACGCAGTAACACCGGCATAATAAGCCCGGCCAGGCTCGTTATAGGTATTCGCCCCTTCGGAAGAGCGGTAGATCTGTTTGTCGAAGATATTGCTAACCCCGACATTAAGACGCAGATTTTTATTAATATCGTAATTGAAGTTGGTACCTACCAGTGAATAAGCCCCCAGCTCTTTGCCTGACAGACCACCAGTATCTTCACTGCGCGATTCCGCATGGGTACGCGGTTTTTGTCTGCCGTATAATGTCCAGTTAACGCTGGCAGAGAACGCCTGAGTGATAGTCCAGTCTAAAGAGTTATTAATAGTATATTTCGGGATGACCGAAAGCGGGTTGCCGGTATCTTTTTGTTCCGACGTGATCATATAAGTGGCATTTGTATTCCAGCTCAGACGATCTTTCACCAGTGGGATCGCCATGCTGGCTTCGATACCGTCAACCAGCGCTTTCCCGCCATTCTGCCACTGGAGGATATATGCGCCGGATGAGGATTGCCCAATAATGTTATCCCCGGCCACGATCTTATTCTGGTAATCATTGCGGAAGTAGGTCACGCTGGCGTGGTAATCTTCCCAGGCGAACTCCAGACCGATTTCTTTGTTAATACTGATTTCCGGATCGAGATCTTTATTACCAATCAGATAACAACCGCCGGACGTAATATCTTTTGGGCAACCATTGCCTTTCGAGTAGAGCAGATAACCTTCGCTGGATTGATAAAGGTTTGGTGCTTTGAAGGTTCTCGCAATCCCCGCTTTGACTTTGAAGTAATCACCTAATTCCTGCGAGAGGTTCAGACTGGGACTGAAGTTACCGCCGGAATCGTTGAGATAATCAAAGCGCAGGCCGGGAATAATATTCGTGCCGGCAACAGGCTCAATATTATCTTCAATATATAGCGCGCTGATTTGGGAATGGTTTTTACTGCTGCGTTCCGCAGCCGAGCCAGAAATACCACCGATATTACTATCGCTCACCGTTAAGCCAGTAGAAGAAGGATCTTCGAGTCTATCGCGGCTCCACTCCGCACCAACGGTAACCGTCTGATCAACCAGCAAATTCAGCGGAATATTGAGTTCCCCGCTGGTTCGCCAGGAGTTGAGACGGTTGGTAGTGAACCTCTGATCCGCCGAAATGCGCCCTTCACCACCACCGGATAACCCTTCATCCATACGGGTATTATTGGTTTTTTCGTAATAGACACCAAAGCGGCTTTGTCCCCAGTCCCAAATACCGTTATGCGTAATGCCGTAATTCTGACGGTACAGGCGATTCGTCTCTTCCCCGGATTTGGCGAGGTTTTCGGTAACCGCATTAGAAGAGCTGTTTTGCGTATCGCCAGCATAAATATTTCCCTGCCGGCTATATCCAGCCTCAAAATCAAGGATTTGCTGCGGATTTAATTTCCACGATACCACACCGTTAATATCTTTATTACGTACCCCTTCGTGCCCGGCCGCATTTTTAGTTCCGGCTGCGGAGTTAATATCCCAACTGTCGGCATCGGTTTTATTCAGATTGCCATACAAGCGCATAGTCAGCACATCGCCGACCAGCGGCCCGCTGAGATTAAAGTTGGCACGACGCGTGGCACCTTCATCGCTGCTTTCCGGCTGATTGGTGTATAACGACAGGGAACCATGCCAGTCGTTGGTGGGACGTTTGGTAATGATGTTCACCACCCCACCCGCAGCACCCGAACCGTAGCGCGCCGCCGCAGGGCCGCGAATCACCTCAATGCGTTCGACTTGTTCCGGCGGTACCCAGTTGGTGTCACCGCGGGTATCGCGTTCCCCACGCCAGCTATAGCGCACAGAGTTGCGCGACGTCACTGGTACACCATCAATCAAAATTAAGGTGTTTTCCGGCCCCATGCCACGAATGTCAATTTGCCGGTTATTACCGCGTGTACCCGATGCACTATTACCGGTCAGATTTACCCCTGGCATCTTGCGAATAATATCGGAAAGGTCGTTGACCGGAGGGTTCTTTTTAATATCTTCGCTGGTAATAATCGATACGCCAGGTTGTTGTTTTAGTACCTGCTCAGCAGTAGCTTCTATCACCATGGTCTCGCCGCTATCATCGGTTGATTTGGCTGCTGATACTTGACTATTAAACCCTACAAGGATCGCGGTTAGCGGCCAGAGGATCTTGTTAATTCTCATACCCATTCCCTAATAAATGCCTAACTTTAAAGTGGTTGTTCGTTAAGCTCACACCCTTCCCAGGTATTCTTATTATTATAATTATTCGTCAATGATAATGATAATTAATATCATTTAATAAAAAGTAAGGCAACCTTTTGCGAATTTTGATTTGTGTACAAGGAGAAGTAAGAATCGTGCTGACAGGTACGATTATTGAGGAGAACAAAACCGACACGAAGCAGATTACAAGAATGGTCATCACGTCTGCGCTGCGCCATACAACTGGTGCACAGTGGATGTACATTTCACGATACTAAAGTCAAAAGAGTTTCGAATTACGAAAGCAGTAGCCGGGAGAAGTAACGTTTCTTAGGCGATAAAACAGAAAACCAGCTTCTGGCTTATGTTCGAAAGATAAAAACCACGCCAGTTTTGAACGAGCAAGGACAGGAAAATTCACACCCAAAAGCCCGGTAGTAGGCTTCATAATATTGAAAAGATACCAACAGTATACAACCGCCCAAAGCAAGAAGGGGTTACCTTTCGGTAACCCCTTCTTTTATTTGGCGGAAGCGTAGAGATTCGAACTCTAGAACCCTTTCGGGTCGCCGGTTTTCAAGACCGGTGCCTTCAACCGCTCGGCCACGCTTCCAATGAGGCGCACTATAAACATCCCGAACGGACCTGTAAAGCACCAAAGTGTTCGTTTGCCTGAAAAACAGCCAAATTAATGTTAATTGACTGAAATAACAACAAATTGACCATTTATTCAGCACGCATCTTGCTCTCTTTGGTTTAATGTTTTTTGATGAACATATCTTTGGTGTAGTAATTTCCACGGTTATCAGGAGCAAATCCCCCAACCCACGGCTTCACCAGATGCGTATGGACATAGTGATAAACAGGTATTGCCGGAACATCTTCGCCCAAAATGTCCTCAGCCTGCTGGTAGTATTTCCCTCGCTCGTCCAGCGAGCCTGCTCTCGCCGCATTGAGCATCGCTTCATCATAGGCAGGATTACTGTACTTAGTGGTGTTCTCACTATCACCGGTACGGAAAATATTGAGGAAGCTCGAGGCATCGTCATAATCGGCTATCCACGCATAGCGCACGACATCAAAATTGCCGGTGTGCATGGTGTCCAGCATGGTTTTCCATTCCTGATTCTGCAGCTTTACCTCGACGCCGAGGTTTTTCTTCCACATCGACGATGCGGCAATCGCAATACGTTGATGCGTTTCGAAAGTGTTGTAGAGCAAATTTAACGAGAGCGGATGCTCCGGACCGAAACCGGCTGCGGCTAACAGTTTTTTCGCTTCAGCAATGCGTTTATCGCGCGGCCACGCGGCATACTCCGGTACGTGCAGTTTGACACCGCCAATTTCAGGCTGGCTGATTACCCACGCTTCACGCTGCCCCTGCGCCATGACCTTTTGGGCAATGATCTCTTTATCCAGCGCCATATTCAGCGCCCGGCGCACACGCGGGTCATTAAACGGCGCGCGAGTCGTATTGAACTGGTAGTAATAGGTTGAAAGCAGAGGTGAAACGCGCAGCTCATCTCCCATCGTCTTTTTCAACTGCGCGAACTGGTTTACCGGCACGCTAAAGACAATATCAATTTCCCCGGCCTTGTAGCGGTTAACGTCAGCTGCTTCTGAGCTGATGGGCAGATAAGTGACTTTATCAATTACCGTATGCTGATCATCCCAGTAGTGCGTATTACGTACGGCAACAATCCGCTCATTGACCACCCACTGAGAAAGCTTGTATGCACCGCTACTGACAAAATGCTCTGGCCTGGTCCACTTATCACCAAAGCGGCTAATCAGCACTTTATCCAGTGGCACCAGCGACGGGTGAGCCAACATAGCCA
Organism: Citrobacter sp. Marseille-Q3906; assembly: GCF_916618775.1. NCBI lineage: Bacteria > Pseudomonadati > Pseudomonadota > Gammaproteobacteria > Enterobacterales > Enterobacteriaceae > Citrobacter > Citrobacter sp. Marseille-Q3906. The sequence continues at coordinate 817,542 of NZ_CAKAKA010000002.1, read as the reverse complement.
GAAATGCAGCCGTTGGCTGCGTCAGGGTAATCTCCAGGGTGGTGTCATTGAGTGCTTTTACACCCAGTGTAGCGGGCTCCTTTTTCCCAAGGGCAATGTCGAGCGCATTCGCAACGTGCATATTGCCGAGATAAGAGGCATACGGCGAAGCAGTTTGTGGTGAAACAAGACGCTGCCAGCTCCAGACAACATCCTGTGCGGTAATGGCTGAACCATCTGACCAGGTAATACCTGGACGTAAATGAAAGGTCCAGACGGTATTGTCTTTATTCTCCCAGGATGACGCCAGGCGCGGCTCAATCTCCCCTTGCAGATTGACAGAAACCAGCCCATCGAACATATCACTGATTAAATTAAACTCAACGTTGCTTTCGACTTTATGTGGATCCAGCGATGCAGGCTCGCTGCCGTTATTTCTGACCAGTTCCTGTTGTTCTGCCAGCGGTGTTCCTGTAGGAACATTTGCTGCCCATGCCACACCGTTTATAGACATCAAACAGACAGCCAACAGCGTAAACGTCAATACCTTCGGTCTATGTTGAGCCATTCCCTTCACCTTATTGTTCTGTTATATGATGACACCGCTGTAACTCTTAAAGGATTCAGGTGATAACGCAATATTTTTCAGCCACCTATAAGATGTCGATCTGACATTTGCAGACAATAAGTGATAACATCTAATTCAGGAGCTTTTGCTGAAATAAAATGCTTAAGCCTGGCGGGTTAAAATGCGTAAAGATGGGTAAAACCGCTGTGTCATTTCCAGCGATTTAATTATCCTCCTTCATTAATTACATCTGTCATAAGAGAGTGACTCATGGATCGTATTATTAGTTCTTCGCGCGACCGTACATCGCTACTCAGCACGCATAAAGTGCTGCGCAATACCTATTTCCTGTTGAGCCTGACGCTGGCATTTTCAGCGATCACGGCGACCGCCAGTACGGTACTGATGCTGCCATCTCCAGGTCTTATCCTGACGCTGGTAGGTATGTACGGACTGATGTTCCTGACGTATAAAACGGCAGATAAACCGGTTGGCATTCTGTCAGCTTTCGCTTTCACCGGTTTCCTCGGCTACATTTTGGGGCCAATTCTGAACACCTACCTGTCGGCAGGCATGGGTGATGTTATCGCTATGGCCCTGGGCGGTACTGCTCTGGTCTTCTTCAGTTGCTCAGCGTATGTGCTGACCACCCGTAAAGACATGTCCTTCCTCGGCGGTATGCTGATGGCTGGTATTGTGGTGGTGCTGATCGGTATGGTTGCGAATATTTTCCTGCAACTGCCAGCTCTGCATCTGGCCATCAGTGCGGTGTTTATTCTGATTTCCTCAGGTGCAATCCTGTTCGAAACCAGCAACATCATCCGTGGTGGTGAAACCAACTACATCCGTGCGACAGTCAGCCTGTATGTATCGCTGTACAACATCTTCGTCAGCCTGCTGAGCATTCTGGGCTTCGCCAGCCGCGACTAAAACGTCAAAACGTATTACCCGGCCCCGCTTATGCGGGGCTTTCTTTTTTGGTAAACTGCCGCCAGTCTGACTAACGTAGTGAAGAAATATGTTGATCTTTGAAGGTAAAGAAATCAGTACCGATAGCGAAGGCTATTTAAAAGACACTACAGAATGGAGCGAACCGCTGGCAGTTGTCATTGCTGAGAATGAAGGCATCACCCTTTCGGCTGAACACTGGGAAGTGGTGCGTTTTGTGCGCGATTTCTATCTGGAGTTTAATACTTCTCCGGCAATCCGCATGCTGGTAAAAGCGATGGCTAATAAGTTTGGCGAAGAGAAAGGCAACAGTCGTTATCTCTATCGCCTGTTTCCCAAAGGTCCGGCAAAACAGGCGACAAAAATCGCAGGCCTGCCAAAACCGGTAAAATGTATTTAATAACGAATACTAAATCCCTTTAGTTCGTCGCCAGGGCGATGCGGTTCACTGAGAACCCGGTCTACCCTGGCACTGCGTGGCCCACCGGCTTTTAACCACTTCATCAGTTGTTCCACCTGCTGGCTTTCACCACAGGCGACAATCTCTACGCTGCCATCATCCATATTCTTCGCATACCCGGTTAATCCGAGTCGCTGCGCTTCATGCTGCGTCGTATAGCGAAATCCCACTCCCTGTACCCGACCGTGTACCCAGGCAATGATGCAGACTTTCGACATGGAGGTTCTCCTTCTTATTGTAAATGGGCATACTTTCACACTGTAAATGTGAATACCATTAACGTACCTGCTTCGGCAGACACCCGTAATGCTGGCGGAATCTTGCCGTAAATCTCGAACCAGACATATAGCCACAGCGTATTGCAATCTCACCAATCGGTAATTTCGTCGACTGCAACTGAGAAAGAGCGTATGACATACGTACTTCCTCGACAATTTGTCTATAGCTCTGTGATTCCTGCTGTAGCCTTCGACGTAATGTAGAGGTGCCCATCGCTAAACGACCGGCAATTTCATCTGCTGTCCATAGCTTAGCAGGCGACAACATAATGAGTTGCCTCACCTGTTCCGCCAGCTTAAAACTGCGCTCAATCAGAAGTGGCCCGGCAGCTCCTTCATGTAAGAGAGCCAGAAGTAATCCCATCGCCTGATGTTCCTGTAGTTTTACCGGCAGGCCCTGACGCACAGCATCCAGCAAACTCGCCCACATAAACGCCAGGCTATGGCTCATTGGTGTACATAACGATCTTAGCTTCGCGGGGGGATAATCCTGCACATACGAACTTTTAAATCGCGTAATGATCTCAGGCGAGAGTAGCAACAAATCTGAACGAAAAGCACCCTGTGCGGGTTGATTGATAATCTCAAGACAGGAATCTGCAGGGATAATAAGCAATTCGCCTGTGCCGGCAACCAGACGGTTATCATCCTGGATGATGACTTTACTACCGTGAGTGATGTGACATATCGCCGCAGAAAAAAGCTTAACACGATGCAAGCGGTGCAGTTGGCTGGAGTTTACCTCTGCCGCGGTAAGCACATTATGTTTGAAATATACGTCCTGCACCGTGTGTCCCTCAGTTTATCTTCCGTATGTGGCCGTTAATTCAGCTTTAGCGATGACATGGCTGTTAAGCATAAAACCCACCAGCGCACCGCTCGCATTACTATCGATGGGCAACATTTCCGTATTCAGCGCCCACACGGTGAACTGGTAACGATGAGGTTTATCGCCTGCTGGTGGACAGGCACCGCCAAATCCAGAATAACCGAAATCATTCCTCCCCTGAATAGCCCCTGCGGGTAACTTATCTTTTCCAACGCCAGATGGAAGAGTCTGAACGTGTGCTGGAATATTCACCACCGTCCAGTGCCACCAACCACTTCCTGTTGGGGCATCTGGATCAAATAACGTAATGGCATAACTTTTGGTCCCGGCTGGCGGGTTTTGCCAGCTCAGTTGTGGCGAGATATTCTCACCATTACAGCCAAAACCATTAAAAATCTGTTTCTGTGTTAATTGAAGGTTATCTGTAATATCCGTACTGCTAATACGGAACGCTGATGCCGCAGTTACATTAAAACTTATGGCCGTTATCGTGATGGCTAGCAGAGAAGAGACTGTTTTCATTGTGTTTCCTTAACTATATGAAGAAATATCAATGTAATGGTTATGCTTTAAGGAAACTGTGCTGCTGTGATTCCATTTTGTGCTGAAATGCTCGCAACCATACTCTGATGATTGCCCCCTTCATCTGTGCTACCCTACGCGCCATTTTGTTTTAACGGTATCAGGTTGGTTCTCATCCAGCCCGCATCGCTGTTTGTGAGAGGTTGCTCCGCATGACTGAATCTAAATTTCCGCAATATCCCCGCATGGTGTTAGCTAAAGGGCGCGAAAAATCATTACTTCGCCGCCATCCATGGGTATTCTCCGGTGCCGTCGCACGTATTGAAGGCAAAGCCAACCTTGGTGAGACCATCGATATTGTTGACCATCAGGGTAAATGGTTAGCACGCGGTGCATATTCTCCTGCATCACAGATCCGTGCGCGTGTCTGGACATTCGACAAATCTGAATCCATTGATACTGATTTCTTTGTCCGTCGTCTGCAACAAGCGCAGAAGTGGCGCGACTGGCTGGCGAAGAAAGACGGGCTGGACAGCTACCGTCTGATTGCCGGTGAATCTGATGGGCTGCCCGGTGTCACCATTGATCGCTTCGCTAACTTCCTGGTTCTGCAACTGCTCAGCGCAGGGGCCGAATATCAACGTGCCGCACTGATTAGCGCCCTGCAGATAGTTTTCCCTGAATGCGCCATTTATGACCGTAGCGACGTTGCCGTACGTAAGAAAGAAGGTATGGAGCTTACGCAGGGACCTGTTACCGGCGAACTGCCCCCTGCTCTGCTGCCAATCGAAGAACACGGTATGAAGCTGCTGGTTGATATTCAGCGCGGTCACAAAACAGGTTATTACCTGGATCAACGTGACAGCCGTCTGGCGACGCGTCGCTACGTCGAAAATCAGCGCGTTCTGAACTGTTTCTCTTATACCGGCGGTTTTGCCGTGTCGGCATTAATGGGGGGATGCAGCCAGGTCGTGAGCGTTGACACCTCCCAGGAAGCGCTCGACATCGCCAGACAAAACGTTGAACTGAATAAACTGGATCTGACTAAAGCCGAGTTTGTGCGTGATGATGTGTTCAAACTACTGCGAGCCTATCGCGATCGCGGAGAGAAATTTGATGTCATCGTGATGGATCCGCCGAAGTTTGTCGAAAACAAAAACCAGCTGATGGGCGCCTGTCGTGGCTATAAGGACATCAATATGCTGGCTATTCAGCTTCTGAATCCTGGCGGTGTGCTGCTGACATTCTCCTGCTCCGGCCTGATGACCACCGATTTATTTCAGAAAATCATCGCTGATGCCGCAATAGATGCTGGTCGTGATATACAATTTATAGAGCAGTTCCGTCAGGCCGCCGATCATCCGGTGATCGCTACCTACCCGGAAGGGCTGTATCTGAAAGGGTTTGCCTGTCGCATCATGTAACTTGAAAAGTGGAATATTACCCTTACATAAAGGGTATCTATTTCCCGGGAGGTGACTATGATTGCCAGCAAATTCGGTATCGGCCAGCAGGTCCGCCATTCCCTGTTAGGTTACCTCGGAGTGGTCGTGGATATCGACCCGGAATATTCGCTTGATGAACCGTCACCCGATGAGTTGGCGGTTAACGACGAACTTCGCGCCGCTCCCTGGTATCACGTGGTGATGGAAGATGATAATGGCCTGCCAGTACATACGTATCTGGCGGAAGCACAGTTGAGCAGTGAGCTACAGGAAGAGCATCCGGAGCAACCCTCAATGGATGAACTGGCGCGGACAATCCGCAAACAGCTTCAGGCTCCACGCCTGCGCAACTGATTTTAGCACTTGCCCGATGGCGCTTCGTTTATCGGGCTTACGCGTCTTATCCGGCCACGAACCGCAGGCCGGATAAGTAACGCGCCATTCGGCAATAACACAGGCTTACTTCGCCAGCCCGAGTCGAGGGATCTCAATTGCCGGACAACGATCCATCACCACCGCCATACCGGCATCACGTGCCAGCACAGCCGCCTGTTCATTGATCACCCCTAGCTGCATCCATAAAGTTTTCGCCCCAATGGCAATTGCCTCCTGCGCAACGCCCCAGGCTGCTTCTGAATTACGGAAGACATCCACCATATCCACTTTCTCAGGTACATCTGCAAGGGTCGCATAGCCCTGCTGTCCCAGCAGCGTTTTCCCGGCAACCTTGGGTGAAACGGGGATAACGTGATAGCCCTGATCGAGCAAATATTTCATCACCCGGTAGCTAGGGCGCTCGGGTTTATCACTCGCGCCCACCAGCGCAATCGTACGGGTGGATGTCAAAATGCCAGCAATATCGGTCTCTTTCATTATCTTCCTCCAGGCTGTTTTGCAAAGTGTACGACAAACCTGACGTTGCAACCATTCATCCCATACTGGCGCATGAGAGCTAAACTGACAAATATGTCTATATGTTAGTAAACATGATTACCGAAAAATTTTGATACATCTTACTCAGGCATTTTCTGGACAGGAGAAACCTATGAGAGCCGGCATTGTGACAGTCTTGATTGCCCTGTGTTTGCCGGTAACCGTTTTGGCCACCTCACTACGTTTGTCTAATGATATTGATCTACTGGTACTGGACGGAAAAAAGGTCTCAAGCTCATTACTGCGTGGTGCCGACAGTATTGAGCTTGAGAATGGCCCCCATCAGCTTGTTTTTCGCGTAGAGAAAACTATCCGCCTGTCCAGCCATGAAGAACGCCTCTATATTTCCCCACCACTGGTCATCAGCTTTAATACTCAAATGGTCAGTCAGGTTAATTTTCATCTTCCACGCCTGAGCAACGAGCGTGACGCAACACATTTTGATAGCGCCCCGCGCGTCGAATTGCTTGACGGGGACTCCATGCCCATTCCGGTGAAACTGGATATTATGGCGATCACTTCAAAGGCAAAAATCGTGGATTATGAAATTGAGACTGAGCGCTATAACAAAGCCGCCAGGCATGCCTCGTTACCGCAATTTGCCCCCATGATGGCAGATGACAGCTCATTGCTCTCCGGAGTTTCTGAACTGGACCGGGTTCCGCCTCAGTCGCAAACACTCACCGAGCAGCGTTTAAAATATTGGTTTCAGCAAGCCGACTCACAAACGCGGAGTAACTTTTTGCAATGGGCGCAAAAACAGCCACCTTCATGACATTTATGTTCATATACGCATTTTTTTTGTCTTTCTCTTGCAGCGTCAAGTGCTTCCAGTACTCTGTAACGAGGTTAACTTGGGAGCTGTACTATGGAATTGACGACTCGCACTTTGCCAGCGCGCAAGCATATTGCGCTGGTTGCACATGATCACTGTAAACAGATGTTGATGAGCTGGGTAGAACGCCACCAACCGTTGCTGGAAAAACACGTTCTCTACGCGACAGGAACGACAGGAAACTTAATTCAACGCGCTACTGGTATGGATGTAAATGCTATGCTGAGCGGCCCAATGGGCGGCGACCAGCAGGTGGGCGCGCTGATCTCTGAAGGGAAAATCGATGTGCTGATCTTCTTCTGGGATCCGCTCAATGCCGTCCCTCACGATCCTGATGTAAAAGCCCTATTGCGCCTGGCCACTGTCTGGAACATTCCGGTCGCGACCAACGTTTCTACCGCCGATTTTATCATCCAGTCGCCAAACTTCAGCGATGCGACAGAAATCCTGATCCCGGATTACGCCCGTTACCTGGCAGAGCGCCTCAAATAATCGTCAGGCAGGCGGTACATGCCGCCTGCTTATCAGGGTTTTCTGCTTACCGGTACATCCAGTTGTTTAAGTTCATCGACAAAACACGACGGCGTGTCTTTGTTAAACAGTAACCATACCCGATGCCGCGCACGTGTTAGCGCCACGTACAGTAACCTTCTCTCTTCTGCATCAGGGAAGTCTTCAACAACAGGAAGCAACGCCTCTTCCATAATTGACTCGCGGGCCGGCGCCGGAAAACCATCATTTCCTTCATGCAGTCCGACGACAATAACGTAATCTGCCTGCTGCCCTTTACTGGCATGGATAGTCATAAATTCAAGCTGTAGCCTGGGCCAGCGAGTAGCCGCTTTTTCCAGACTGGCGGGTTTTAGATGATGGTAACGCGCCAACACCAGAATTCGCTCTTCAGCTTTCGCAAATCCAGAAAGCTTATCCAGCAATAAATCCAGCTGACTTTCCTCCAACAGCGTCACCGCTTTTTTATCCCCTGACGTCAGGCTGTTGAGCGGTTTCGCAAGCTGATGTGGGTTTTTTTGGATAAACCGGTTTGCGACCTCGCCAATGCGGCTATTAAAACGGTATGTAGTATCCAGGTCACAGCGATCACCCTCGCCAAAGGTATGATGGAATGCGGTAGTCAACGAAAGCTGCGCGCCGCTAAAACGATAAATCGCCTGCCAGTCATCCCCCACCGCAAACAAAGTGGTCTGCGAGTTTTGCTTACGTAATGCAGCCACCAGAGCGGCACGCTGTGGGGAAATATCCTGAAATTCATCGACCAGAATATGTTTCCAGGGGCTGATAAAGCGCCCCTTTTCCAGAATGACAATTGCCTGATGGATCAACCCGGAAAAATCGACAGCATTTTCTTCCTTCAGAGCTCCCTTCCAGGCCTTAAGCAGCGGCGCCATCAGTTTAATGCGTTTACTGAACAGATCGCGAATTTCCTCCGGGGCATTGGCAATCATTTCAGCCTGCGCTCCGCCATGCATGCGCATAAGTCCAACCCAACGATCTAATCTTGTGGCCAAACGACGCTGCAACTTTTCGTCGTCCCAAAAATTGCCCTCAGGCACAGTCCACTGCATCTCCTCTTCTAACCACTGCCGCCAGCCTTTGGCCTGCGCCTTTTTCTCGCTGCACTGCTGACGCCAGGTGGTGATAAAGAGTTTATGCCGCGCGGCAGTATCGTTTTCAAGCTTACTTACCGTTGGAACTTTTTTACTGCCCTGCTGAATGATATGTAGCGCCAGCGAGTGAAACGTCCGTGCGCTGATCTCTTCTGTATGCAGTCGCTCGCGGATACGATCATCCATCTCCTGGGCTGCTTTGCGACCAAAGGCTAACAGCAGAATCTGTTCAGCAACGGCTTCCCCCTGCATCAACAGCCACCCAGCGCGAGCCACCAAAACAGAGGTCTTGCCGCTTCCGGCTCCCGCGAGCACTAACAGTGATTTCTCACCATTTACTACCGCTCGCGCCTGGGCCGCATTCAGCGGCGAGGATTCGATATGTGCAAAGAACTCAGCATGCTCCGCCAACATTGCGTCGGTATACGCCTGATTATGTTGTAAACGACACACTTCAATGTCCTTCAACCAGGACTGACATTGTCGTAATGCCTCACGACAATTATCAAATTCTTCTAATCGATTAACCGGTAGAGGCAACGCGGCAAAGGCGTAGCGGATCTGCTGTTGTAACCCTGAGGTTTGATCACGCGTCAGCCATTTATTCTCCCCGGTACGAACGGCAATCGCCTGCAGTTGCTCCTGTAAAACACCGGCTGCCACTTCGCTCATCTCCTGGCTCCACTGCTGCCAGAGCGTATTCAAATGGTGATGGAAACGCTGAGTTTCAGCCCACTCTGTACCGTGCAGGCGTACAACCTTATCTTCCGGAAGCACAAACTCCAACTCCCCCCAGACAAGGCCTCGTTTGCAATGTATAGCCAGTAACTGATTGAATGGAATAAGATACTCATGACGATCGCCGGAAACCTTTATCCCGGCATTGAGAATAACGGCTCGATCGTAAGGGTGTTGCGCCAGACGTTTTCCAAGAGAAGTTGCTTTCAGTTCCATAAGACTTACGCGGATCCACACGAAGAGGTTTACTTATCAGTGTAACCGCCAGAGAAAACGTGCTCCAGCCCAAAAAAACGTTACAATTGCCAAATTCACTGAAAACCAGAGTTAACCGAGAGTTTATGCGTACTGTTCTGAATATTTTAAATTTTGTGCTGGGCGGGTTCGCCACTACCTTAGCCTGGTTACTGGCTACGCTGGTCAGTATCGTGCTTATTTTCACCCTGCCCTTGACCCGTTCGTGCTGGGAGATAACTCGCCTCTCATTGTTCCCTTTTGGCAACGAAGCGATTCATGTTGATGAACTCAACCCAGCAGGTCAAAGTGTACTGATGAATACCGGCGGGACATTACTCAATATTTTTTGGCTGATTTTCTTCGGCTGGTGGTTGTGCCTGATGCATATTGTCTCCGGTATTGCCCAGTGCATTACGATTATTGGTATTCCTGTAGGCATTGCGAACTTTAAGATCGCCGCGATTGCACTCTGGCCCGTCGGACGTCGCGTGGTGTCAGTAGAAACTGCCCGCGCAGCTCGCGAAGCCAATGCGCGTCGCCGCTTTGAATAATCAGGACGCATGGTTTTTATGTTAAGTCCTCTGCTCAAACGCTATACCTGGAACAGCACCTGGCTGTATTACGTGCGGATATTCATCGCGCTTTGCGGCACAACGGCTCTGCCCTGGTGGTTGGGCGACGTAAAACTCACTATCCCACTCACACTGGGCATGGTTGCTGCTGCGCTTACCGATCTGGACGATCGTCTTACGGGACGACTTCGCAATTTGATCATTACGCTGATCTGCTTCTTTATTGCCTCTGCCTCCGTCGAACTGCTCTTCCCCTGGCCATGGCTTTTTGCCATTGGATTAACCATCTCCACCAGCGGATTTATTCTGCTGGGTGGATTAGGCCAGCGTTATGCGACAATCGCCTTTGGGGCATTGCTCATCGCGATTTATACCATGCTGGGGACTTCACTCTACGATCAGTGGTATCAGCAACCGATACTTCTGCTCGCTGGCGCCATCTGGTACAACCTGCTTACGCTGACCGGACATCTCTTGTTCCCGATTCGCCCCCTGCAGGATAATTTGGCTCGTAGCTACGAACAATTAGCGCACTATCTGGAGCTGAAATCGCGTCTTTTCGATCCTGATATCGAAGATGAAAGTCAGGCACCGCTCTATGACTTAGCGCTGGCCAATGGGCAACTAATGGCCACGCTAAACCAAACTAAAGTGTCATTACTGACCCGCTTGCGCGGTGACCGAGGGCAGCGGGGAACACGTCGTACACTGCATTATTATTTTGTGGCACAGGATATCCACGAGCGCGCAAGCTCCTCGCATATTCAATACCAAACGCTGCGCGACCATTTCCGTCACAGCGACGTGATGTTTCGCTTCCAGAGATTAATGTCAATGCAGGGACAAGCCTGCACACAGTTGTCGCGCTGCATTATCTTGCGCACCCCATACCAGCACGATCCACACTTTGAACGCGCCTTTACGCATATAGACGCCGCACTCGAGCGTATGCGCACTAACGGTGCCCCTTCAGATCTGCTCAATACACTGGGATTTTTGCTCTCAAACCTGCGTGCCATCGACGCACAGCTGGCTACCATTGAGTCCGAACAGGCTCAGGCAATCTCGCGTAATGAATCAGAAAATCAGCTTGCTGATGACAGCCCACATGGTTTCAGCGACATCTGGTTGCGTCTGAGCCGTAATTTCACACCTGAATCCGCCCTTTTTCGCCATGCTATCCGCATGTCACTGGTGCTCTGCATCGGTTACGCCATTATTCAGATCACTGGAATGAACCATGGGTACTGGATCCTGCTGACCAGTCTGTTTGTCTGTCAGCCTAACTACAACGCCACCCGCCATCGCCTGGCACTAAGGATTATCGGCACACTAGTGGGAATAGCCATCGGCTTGCCCATTTTGTGGTTCGTTCCCTCACTTGAAGGGCAACTGATACTATTAGTGATTACTGGCGTGCTCTTTTTTGCATTTCGCAACGTACAGTATGCTCATGCAACTATGTTTATCACTCTGTTGGTACTGCTGTGCTTTAACCTGCTTGGCGAAGGTTTCGAAGTCGCCCTGCCACGCGTAATTGATACGCTGATCGGCTGCGCAATCGCCTGGGCGGCCGTCAGTTTTATCTGGCCAGACTGGCGTTTTCGTAATCTGCCACGAGTAATTGAACGAGCAACTGACGCTAACTGTCGCTACCTCGACGCTATTCTCGAACAATATCATCAGGGTCGTGATAATCGGCTCGCATACCGTATTGCCCGACGTGATGCACATAATCGCGATGCTGAGCTTGCGTCCGTAGTGTCGAATATGTCGAGTGAACCTGACGTCACAGCGCAAACGCGGGAAACAGCATTCCGCTTGCTGTGCCTCAACCATACTTTTACCAGCTATATTTCGGCTCTGGGTGCACACCGGGAACAACTGACCAACCCGGACGTTCTGGCGTTACTGGATGATGCCGTCTGCTATGTAGATGATGCGCTTCATCATCAGCCAGCTGATGAGCAACGCGTATACCAGGCACTTGAAGGTCTGAAGCAACGGATTCAGCATCTTGAACCGCGCCCGGACAGTAAAGAACCGCTGGTCGTTCAGCAAGTTGGGTTATTGATTGCATTGCTACCGGAAATCAGGCGACTCCAGCAGCAAATTGCCGCCTTGCCGTCTAATACTCCAGTTCCGGAGTAAGTGAGCGTACCCACTCAACAAGCTCCTGGCGACGAATCGCCGGGAGCGCCGCCTCATGGACCCCGCCAATCGCCCCTTCGAGGGCATAGAGTATTTTCACTGTCAGAGCAGGATTAATCTGCCGTAATTTAAGCCAGCACATTTGAGCTCCCAGCATACGCAATGTACTTTCATCGTTAACACCCGCTTCGTTAAGCAGAGTCTCGAGATGAAATGTCATGTTCGGCAGCTCTCTCAGGCGGTGTTGCAAAAAGCGGCTCTGTTTTTCCTTCACTGCTGCATCCAGCGAAAACTTCGATAAAGACACCAACTGTTGTTGGTTTCGCCACAAAGCATCGTCCACCTTGTAGTAATTGAGAATAACCGGTCGTCCGCGCTTCATAAACGTCAGCCAGACTGGCGAATGTTTTACACAGTACTGTACGCTCTGCTCACAAGCTCGAAGGTACAACTCACCGCTGGCGACCATTGCAAAGACCGTATCCTCAACCGTTAGACTGTAGCTACCAAACAATGAGCGATAGCGAATCGTCCCCAAAGAGGCCAGGCATTCTTGTGATTTATAGATCTTGTCATAAGAGAGCTTTTTCATAAAAATCCTTTTAAATCATAATATAAGAGAATGATTTGCAGTAGCGGATCCGTTAATGACGAAAATAGGCAACTTATTCTCAGGGAGCAAGATGAATTTTGTTTTTGCTGTTATGACAGCGAAAAATTGCGAACCAGTTTCCGAAAATAAAGTTGATCTTTATGGATAGCAGGGTTACTGTATATCCATACAGTAACTCACAGGGCTGGATTGATTATGTACACTTCAGGCTACGCAAATCGTTCTTCGTCGTTCTCTTCCACATCAAGCAATATTGCGCGCGTTTCTTCAGAGAACGTTACCGCCGGGCTTATCAGTGAAGTGGTCTATCGCGAGGACCAGCCCATGATGACGCAATTACTGCTGCTCCCCCTGCTTCAGCAATTAGGGCAGCAATCGCGCTGGCAGCTTTGGCTTACACCTCAGCAAAAATTGAGCCGTGAATGGGTACAGTCTGCAGGGCTGCCTTTAACAAAAGTCATGCAAATTAGCCAACTCTCACCGTGCCATACGTTGGAGTCAATGGTTCGCGCTTTGCGAACAGGCAATTACAGTGTGGTAATCGGCTGGCTGACCGAAGAATTAACGGAAGATGAACATACTGAACTGGTAAAAGCTGCAGATGAGGGAAATGCGATGGGATTTATCATGCGTCCTGTTCGTGCGCAGTCTCTTGCCGGGAGACAGCATTCTGGGCTAAAAATTCACTCGAATTTGTATCATTGAGTAAAATTAGGAATTATCCTGGAATTTTTTTTCATGTCCAAATTCGACTTTGAGCTTTAACACTTTTTTTGTGAGAACGCCTGTGTGAAGCGGTTTCCGCGATGTTTGCAGTACAATTAATCATCCATAAATGTTAAATATTGTGTATACAAGCTTTTTTTTTTCATATGCCTGACGGAGTTCACACTTGTAAGTTTTCAACTACGTTGTAGACTTTACATCGCCAGGGGTGCTCGGCTTAAGCCGCAGATATCGGTAGAGTAACTATTGAACTGGTCCCCGGGTGAAGGATTTAACCGTGTTATCTCGTTGGAGATATTCATGGCAAATTTTGGATGATAACGAGGCGCATAAAATGAAAAAGACAGCTATCGCAATTGCAGTGGCACTGGCTGGTTTCGCTACCGTGGCGCAGGCCGCTCCGAAAGATAACACTTGGTACACCGGTGCTAAACTGGGCTGGTCTCAGTACCATGATATCGGCAACAACCAGATCAACAACGCTGGTCCTACCCATGAAAGCCAACTGGGTGCTGGTGCGTTCGGTGGTTATCAGGTTAACCCGTACGTTGGTTTTGAAATGGGTTACGATTGGTTAGGTCGTATGCCGTACAAAGGCTACACCGACTCTACTCATCAAAACGGCGCTTTCAAAGCTCAGGGCGTTCAGCTGACCGCTAAACTGGGTTACCCAATCACTGACGATCTGGACGTTTACACTCGTCTGGGTGGTATGGTTTGGCGTGCAGACGCTAAAAACAACGAAGGCTTCAAAGACCACGACACTGGTGTATCCCCAGTATTCGCTGGCGGCGTAGAGTATGCAATTACTCCTGAAATCGCTACCCGTCTGGAATACCAGTGGACCAACAACATCGGTGACGCGAACACCGTTGGTGGTCGTCCGGATAACGGCCTGCTGAGCGTTGGTGTTTCTTACCGCTTCGGCCAGGGTGAAGTAGCTCCAGTAGTTGCTCCGGCTCCGGCTCCGGCTCCAGAAGTACAGACCAAGCACTTCACCCTGAAGTCTGACGTTCTGTTCAACTTCAACAAAGCAACTCTGAAACCAGAAGGCCAGCAGGCTCTGGATCAGATGTACAGCCAGCTGAGCAACCTGGATCCGAAAGACGGTTCCGTAGTGGTTCTGGGCTTCACTGACCGCATCGGTTCTGACGCTTACAACCAGGGTCTGTCTGAGAAACGTGCTCAGTCCGTTGTTGATTACCTGATCTCTAAAGGTATTCCTTCTGACAAAATCTCCGCACGTGGTATGGGCGAATCCAACCCGGTTACCGGCAACACCTGTGACAACGTGAAAGCTCGCGCTGCACTGATCGACTGCCTGGCTCCGGATCGTCGCGTTGAGATCGAAGTTAAAGGCATCAAAGACGTTGTAACTCAGCCTCAGGCTTAAGTTTTCGTCTTATAAAAAAACCCCGCTATGCGGGGTTTTTTTTATCTGAAGAACACCATTGCTCAACACATTGAAAATATCATTGCCTACTCTTTTCCCAACAATGCCTGCAAATCCTGTTTCAACGTGGACATTTTGTTGGCGTACTTCTCTTTATGCTCTGCATCCTCAATCAGTTGCACGATCGTTTCTGAAAGCGTTTTGCCGCGCCGTTGCGCAAGTCCGGCTAATCGCTGCCAGACGATGAACTCCAGATCGATAGATTTCTTACGCGTATGCTGATGTTCAGCATTAAAATGCCGTTTACGCCGCGCCCGTATAGTCTGTTTCATACGATTTTGCAGCGCAGAGTTCATGTGTTCATCAATCCAGGCATTGACCCGAACCGGCTCATTCTCGAGGGTTAGCAACAAATCAACGGCTTCTTCGGCAGCGCTGGTTTCCACGTAACGGGTAATCAACTCCCCCTCACGATGCTTCTTCACCAGGTACTTCCATTTCCAGCCGCTTTCAAGGTTTTCAAGTTGTTGATATTTCATTGCGATCTCAATGTTACCGTGTAACTCTTATCAGAATATCAGCTTTTTGGGCATCTGAAGAAAAGAATATCCAGCCTGTGAACTGTCGCGCGTCATCGCATCTGTTTAGCCGTGCTTTCCGCGTGTGCAGTGCTGACGGTTACGGTATAATCTCGTTTTTTACAACAGACTAAAAAACATCAACTTTGACCATTACGAAACTTGCATGGCGTGATCTGGTTCCTGATACCGACAGTTATCAGGAAATATTTGCACAGCCGCACGTCACTGACGAAACCGACACCTTACTCAGTGATACTCAGCCACGTTTACAATTTGCGCTAGAGCAACTTCTTCAGCACTGGACGACGTCCTCCTTTATGCTGGTGAAAGCGCCGGAAGAGCTTGAGTATCTCAATCTTATTTCATCAGCTGCACGCACATTGCACATGGATGCCGGAAGCCTGACCGGGGGTCACTACGATATCTCTGGCCACACTATTCGTTACCGTGAAGCAGAAAATGCAGAAGACAATTTTGCGACCTTAACTCAGGTGGTAAATGCTGACTGGGTTGAAGCCGAACAACTGTTTGGCTGCCTGCGCCAGTTTAATGGCGAAATTACCCTGCAACCGGGTCTGGTACATAAGGCCAACGGCGGCATACTGGTTATCTCATTACGCACGCTTCTGGCTCAACCACTGCTGTGGATGCGCCTGAAAGCCATTGTCAGCCACGAGCGCTTTGACTGGGTGGCCTTTGATGAGTCTCGCCCGCTTCCTGTCTCCGTTCCTTCTATGCCGCTTAAAATGAAAGTGGTGTTAGTGGGAGAGCGCGAATCACTGGCAGACTTCCAGGAAATGGAGCCGGAACTGGCAGAGCAGGCAATTTATAGCGAGTTTGAAGATAATTTGCAGATAGTGGATGCCGAAACCATGACGCAATGGTGTCAATGGGTGACGCATACCGCCAGACGCAACGCTCTGCCTTACCCCGCCCCTGATGCCTGGCAGGTATTGATCCGTGAAGCTGTTCGCTACACCGGTGAGCAGGATACTTTGCCGCTTAACCCACTGTGGATCATCCGACAGCTTAAGGAAGTAGCTCCTTTATGTGATGGGGATACTTGCAACGCCGAACAATTCAGCCTGATGCTTGCACAGCGCGAATGGCGGGAAGGTTTTCTCGCCGAACGTATGCAGGATGAGATCCTGCAAGAGCAGATCCTTATCGAGACTGAAGGTGAGCGTATTGGTCAAATCAATGCGCTGTCAGTGATTGAATTTCCGGGTCATCCACGCGCATTTGGTGAACCTTCACGTATCAGTTGCGTCGTTCATATTGGCGATGGCGAATTTACTGATATCGAGCGTAAAGCCGAGCTTGGCGGAAATATTCATGCTAAAGGCATGATGATAATGCAGGCGTTCCTGATGTCGGAGCTGCAGCTTGAACAGCAGATCCCGTTTTCTGCCTCACTGACTTTCGAGCAATCGTACAGCGAAGTGGATGGCGACAGTGCATCAATGGCAGAACTGTGCGCGCTGATCAGCGCTCTCGCAGATGTGCCTGTAAATCAAAGCATTGCGATCACCGGCTCTGTTGATCAGTTTGGTCGCGCACAGCCTGTCGGTGGCCTGAATGAGAAAATTGAGGGCTTCTTTACTATCTGCCAGCAGCGTGAATTAACCGGTACTCAGGGTGTCATTATTCCTTCAGCCAACGTCAGGCACCTGAGTCTACAACCAGCTCTGCTACAGGCCGTTGAAGAAGAAAAATTCACTATTTGGGCGGTGGACGACGTGACCGATGCGCTGCCGCTTTTGTTAAATCTTGTGTGGGATGGTGAAGGCCAGACAACGCTGATGCAAACTATCCAGGAGCGCATTGCCACGGCAACGCAACAGGAAGGTCGTCATCGTTTCCCCTGGCCGCTACGTTGGCTGAATGCATTTATTCCGAACTGATCGGACTTGTTCAGCGTACACGTGTTAGCTATCCTGCGTGCTTCAATAAAATAAGGCTTACAGAGAACATGGTAGATAAACGCGAATCCTATACAAAAGAAGACCTTCTTGCCTCTGGTCGCGGTGAGCTGTTTGGCGCAAAAGGCCCACAACTGCCTGCACCAAGCATGCTGATGATGGACCGTGTCGTCAAGATGACCGAAACCGGTGGTAACTTCGACAAAGGTTATGTTGAAGCTGAACTGGATATCAACCCGGACCTGTGGTTCTTCGGATGCCACTTTATCGGCGATCCGGTGATGCCAGGCTGCCTGGGTCTGGACGCTATGTGGCAGTTGGTTGGATTCTATCTCGGCTGGTTGGGCGGCGAAGGTAAAGGCCGTGCACTGGGCGTAGGCGAAGTGAAGTTTACTGGCCAGGTTCTGCCGACCGCGAAAAAAGTTACTTACCGCATCCACTTCAAACGCATCGTTAACCGTCGTCTGATCATGGGCCTGGCTGATGGTGAAGTGCTGGTTGATGGCCGTCTGATCTACACGGCTAATGATCTGAAAGTAGGTCTTTTCCAGGATACTTCTGCGTTCTGATTCAGGACTACGTAGACTTTCTGATAGCGACGTTATTACGTTTTATCAGGCCTACAAAAAGGCGAAACCTCCGCGTGCGGAGGTTTCTTTTATCTAAAGAGACAGAATCAGGCCATTAACACCCTATCCCCCATGGCTTCTCGCCAGCCTCCCAGCCAGTATGACCTTTGATTCAGCGTCTGATAGGGACACATTTCTTTTGAGCGTCCGGCAATGCCGGCCTGATAACCACGTTGATGTGCCCGTTCCAGGCGATCTCGTTTTTGTCTCTTCATGCCTCGTTTCCCTCATTTTTAGGTCTGGTGGAAAAGAAAACAGTGATTACTAAGTATGCAATCACACTAAACGAATACCCCGAAACATCATGCCCGTCAATGCGCAAAATTCACGCCAGTGTCATATTTGTGAGCTAGCTGGTAAATCATTTGTACAAAAATTTGCTGTCAGAACAGCTATCTCAACCGCTAAAAAAATAAAAAAAACCGCCCCGGGCACTAAACCAGAGGCGGTAAAATTTACAATTATTTAAACTTAAGGGATCCTTTTCAGCTCCTGAGCGATAGCCGTCGCTTCCTGGCTCCAGGCAGCAGCCAGAACCTTCACCATCTCATCATAGCCATCCTGAGTCTGTACGGCTTCGATGTGGAACGGACGCTTGATCAGCTGTCCCTGATGGTTCAGCAGCCATTCGCCGCTCACTATCACCTTCCCGTCATAGCGGCCATGGAAGCCTGTCACCGTCACATTAAGCGTGTCCTGTGTGCTTCCCAGAGGCTGAGAAGCAACAACCCATCCCGGCAACTGCATACTGAGGTTGGCGACAAGCGTATTGCGCAATTGCTGATCTAACGGACTGGCCCAAAGATTACTGTTGGCAATGACGTACTTAACATCGCTGGTCTGGTACACAACCCCATTTCCCGCCAGATAATCCGGCACCGCTACCTGCTCAACCCACAGCAGACGGTTCCCCTGATTGGCCGTACTCTGCACACCGCCCTGCGCAATGGGAAGCTGGTAATAGCTTTTATTTTCTCCACTGGAGCTGCATGACGTCAGCCAGACCGCCATCATCACCACTAGCCACTTTTTCATTGTTTCGCCCTCTTCGGCTCTGGATCTTTTTTATCCTTCGCTTCAAATACCAGCGCATTGCTCTTATCGTTCAGCGTTTTCAGCACCGGCTGCAGTTCACGCAGAACCTGATCAAGACGTTGCATATCTGCCACCATCTTGTTGTAGGCCGCGGAACCAGGCTGGAAGCCTTGCATACTACGATTAAGCTCGCGCAGCGTGTTCTGCATATCCGCCGGAAGCTGCTGCATCGACTGGCTACCGGTTATCTTATTCATGTTATCCAGCGTGGTTTGCAAATGCTTCATCGTACGCTGGCTTTCCGTCAGTGTACTGGTCGCCTGCTCAATCATCGGGTTCAACGGCAGATTGTTTATCTTATCCAGCGCTTCCATTAAACGCTGTTGGATTTGCGCCAGGCCACCGCTAACAGTCGGGATAATTTGATAACCATTAAACTCACGCACACCCGTAATCGGCGGATCTTTCGGATAGAAGTCGAGATCGACATACAGAGCCCCCGTTACCAGGTTCCCTGTTTTCAACGATCCTCTTAATCCACGTTTGAGCAATTCAGCCAGATGGGCACCGACATCAGTATCTTCACCTAACTGCGCTTTCAGGCGTTCAGGCTCAATACGTACCAGCACCGGAATGCGGTAATCATCGTTGAAGACCTGGCGCATATTCGGTGCAAAGAAAGGCACTTTGCTTACTGTACCAAGGCGAATACCTCGGAACTCAAGCGGTGCTCCTGGTTGCAGCCCACGAATCGAATCCTTAAAGAACATCAGGTAATCGATATGGTCTGTGTACAGGGAATCCTGAATACTTTTTTGATCATCATAGAGAGTAAATGAGGCCTGCTGCGCAACCGGCTGGCCTTGCTCTAGTCCTTCCGGTACATCAAAACTGACTCCGCCGCCAAACAACGTGGTAAGAGAACCCATTTCCACACGCATGCCTGCCGAGGTGAGATCCACTGCAATTCCGCTGTCTTTCCAGAAGCGTACGTTGCTTGTCACCAGGCGATCGTTTGGTGCATTGATGAAAAGCTGATAGCTGATCGTACGTTTTTGCGCATCAAACATACTGGTCTCAACCGACCCCACGCGATATCCCCGGAACAGTACCGGATCGCCCGGGCTTAACTGGCCGGCTTTTTTACTGTCGAGGATTACACGGATCCCCTTCGCATCTGGTGGTGCCAGCGGAGGAGAGTCCAACAGTTGATAGTTTTCCAGTCTGCTACCTTTATTCCCGGGTTGCAGTTCAATATAAGCCCCGGATAACAACGTACCTAAACCGCTGATGCCTTCACGTCCCACCTGTGGCTTCACCACCCAAAAGACAGAATCTTTATGCAGCAGCTTCTCCATACCAGAATTGAGGCGGGCTTTAATCTCTACATGAGTTAAATCATCTGTCAGCGTCGCGCTCTCAACCACGCCGACGTCAACGCTGCGGCTTTTAATCGTTGTCTTACCACCTTCGATACCTTCAGCATTGGTCGTGATCAACGTGACTTCCGGCCCCTGATGACTGTAATGATAAAACAGCACCCATGCGCCGATGAGCGCAGTGACGATCGGAAATATCCATACGGGTGACCAGTTCTTCACCTTCTGCACTTTGGCTTCCCCACTTTTAGATTCCATGCTGTCAGGACTCCTCATGATCTGGTTCTGGTTCACGGTCCCACGACAGACGTGGATCGAACGTCATCGCAGAAAACATTGTCATAATGACGACTAAAGCAAACATCAAAGCACCCATTGCAGGATAAATGTTCATCAACCCTCCCATGCGCACCAGCGCAGAGAGTACCGCAATAACAAAGACATCAATCATTGACCAGCGGCCAACAAACTCTACGACCTCATAAATGAAATGCATCCGCTCACTGTCACGTTTACCATGCCCTTTCGCATCCCAACACAACCAGGCAATAGCGATCATTTTTAGCGTTGGCACCAGAATACTGGCGATAAATATTACCGCAGCCACCGGGTATGAACCTTCGCTCCAGATTAAAACAACACCCTCAATAATCGTTGACGGCAGCTTTGACCCTAACAAATCGGTGATCATGATCGGCAAAATATTGGCTGGAAGGTAAAGCATGATCGACGTGAACAATAACGCCAGCGTCCACTGTAGGCTGTTTTTACGTCGAACGTAGCCTTTTGTCTGACAGCGGGGGCAGACATGTTCATCAGCAGGAAGAATAGCCGTGCAGCAGGAACATGAACGTAACCCCTGTCGAATACCGGGAACGCCAGGCTTTAAAACTTGCTTAATAACCGGCATGGGTGCGATATCATCCCACAGCCAGCGACGATCGACACACTGAAATGCGCGTAGTTGCAAAATACAAAAGAAGCACCACGGAATGAAGCTGCTGCCCACGCCAATATCGCCATAGGCCATCAACTTAACAAAGCTGACTAACACCCCTGCAAGAAAGATTTCCGCCATTCCCCAGCTTTTTAACTGGAACAAGACACGTGCTAACCGGGCTTTAAGCCGGCCAGGCATCTGAACCCGATTCACCAGCAGCAAGATGGTCAGCAAGCAAAAAGCGGGAACCATTTGAACGAATAATAAAAAGAAAGTCCCGAGGCTGGCATAGTTCTCTGAAAAGAGAACGCTGGGGATCTCCAGCAGCGTCACTTCACTTCTCACCCCTGCTACGTTCATGTTTACAAAGGGAAAGAGGTTGGATAAAAGCAGCATAAAAAGCGCCGCTAAAACATAGGCAGTGGGACGCTGTCTTGGCGCGTCCCACTCAACGGTTAACGTAGTGCCACATCGTGGACATGCCGCTTTCTGACCATGCGTAAGGCTAGGTAACGCCACCAGCATGTCACACTGCGAGCATAATATATGCTTCGCGGCATGGTGATGTTCGCACATATGTGCTCCTTTAATTATGCGCCATTCTTCAAAGACTCAAGATACTCCCAGCGCTCAAAGGCTTGCTCAAGTTCTTGTTCCGCTTCGCTCAGGTTAGCGAGTACCTGTTGCGTTTGCTCATGCGGCTGGCTGAAAAAGTCAGCGTCAGCAACCTGAGCCTGTAACGTTTCCAGTTTAGCTTCCAGCTCTTCAAGCAATACGGGGAGCTGCTCCAGTTCGCGCTGTAGTTTATAGCTTAGTTTGCTAGTCGTGCGTTTTACAATTTCTGCTTTAGGGGCAGCAACTTCCTCTGTTTTTTTCGCTACAGGCTGTTTAAACGCCACATATTGTGTCTGCTGACCACGCGCATCATGGTAACCGCCCACATAACGACCAATTTTGCCGCCGCCTTCGAAGATCCAACACTCGGTAACCGTGTTATCGACAAACTGACGATCGTGACTCACCAGCAGAACGGTGCCCTGATAGCCGTCAATCAGTTCTTCAAGCAGTTCCAGAGTTTCGACGTCGAGATCGTTAGTTGGTTCATCGAGGATCAGAAGGTTACTGGGCTTCAAAAACAGACGCGCCAGCAGCAGACGATTTCGTTCTCCGCCGGAAAGAGCACGCACAGGTGTCATCGCACGTTTCGGATGGAACAGGAAGTCCTGAAGATAGCCCAGAACATGACGCGGCTTACCATTAACCATGACTTCTTGCTTACCTTCAGCAAGGTTATCCATTACGGTTTTATCGGGATCGAGTTCCGCACGATGTTGATCGAAATAAGCAACTTCCAGTTTTGTCCCGACATGAATACGACCGCTGTCTGCCTGAAGCTGACCTAACATCAGCTTGAGCAGCGTCGTTTTACCGCAGCCGTTAGGTCCAATTAAGGCAATCTTGTCGCTACGTTGCACCTGCGCGGAGAAGTCTTTCACCAGTTGTTTACCCTCAACCTGGTAATCAACATTCTCCATCTCGAAGACAATCTTGCCTGAGCGGCTCGCCTCTTCAACCTGCATCTTCGCCGTGCCCATCACTTCTCGGCGTTCGCCACGTTCCCTACGCATTGCCTTCAGCGCACGGACGCGACCTTCATTACGGGTACGACGCGCTTTAATACCCTGGCGGATCCAGACTTCTTCCTGTGCCAGTTTGCGATCAAACTCCGCGTTCTGTAACTCTTCTACTCGCAGCGCTTCTTCTTTATCCAGCAGATACTGATCGTAATCCCCCGGATATGACACCAGCTTGCCGCGATCGAGATCGACGATACGCGTTGCCATATTGCGAATAAACGAACGGTCGTGGGAAATGAAAATAATTGTTCCGTTGAAGGTTTTCAGGAACCCTTCCAGCCAGTCAATGGTTTCAATATCCAGGTGGTTCGTCGGTTCATCCAGCAACAATACGCGCGGATTGCTGACCAACGCCCGGCCCAGCGCCGCTTTACGCAGCCAGCCGCCAGAGAGCGATGCCAGCTCCATGTCTGGCTCCAACCCAAGCTGCTCCAGTACTTCATTAATGCGGTTTTCCAACTGCCACAGATTGTGATGATCCAGTAGTTCCTGAACCTTCGCCAGTTCCTGCAGGTTTTTATCGCTCGGATCGGTGATCACCAAATGCGAGATATCGTGGTAACGCTTGAGGTAAACCGCTTGTTCTGCAATCCCTTCAGCGACGAAATCGTAGACACTACCCTGCACGTTACGCGGCGGATCCTGTTGCAGACGCGCCACAACCAAATCCTGCTCATAAATGATACGTCCGTCGTCAAGACCCTGCTCACGGTTAAGGATCTTCATCAGCGTCGACTTGCCTGCGCCGTTACGGCCAACCAGGCAGACGCGTTCGTTATCCTCGATATGCAGTTCTGCATTATCAAGAAGCGGCGCATCGCTAAACGACAGCCATGCACCATGCATACTGATTAATGACATTTACTTTTCCTTTCAGGCTGAGGTGATCAGCCAGCAGTTGTGGATCTGACGGTTACGGGCAAAGTCCTGAGAAAGCGTTTTTTGGGTAATTTCTTGTGCTTTCAGTCCCAGCTCGGCCAGCCCATCAAGATCCATACGGAACCCACGTTTGTTGTTGGAGAACATGATCGTGCCGTCTTTACGCAGCAGACGTTTCAGATCTTTCATCAGCGCCAGATGATCGCGCTGCACGTCAAACGAGTCTTCCATACGTTTAGAGTTAGAGAACGTCGGTGGATCGATGAAGATTAGATCAAACTGTTCATTGGCTTCACGTAACCAGCCCAGGCAGTCGGCCTGAATTAAGCGGTGTGCACGACCACTCAGCCCGTTGAGTCGCAGGTTGCGTTCCGCCCACTCCAGATAGGTGCGTGACATATCTACCGTTGTGGTGCTACGTGCACCGCCTAATCCCGCATGTACGCTGGCGCTGCCGGTATAAGAGAACAGATTGAGGAAATCTTTACCCTTGCTCATCTGGCCCAGCATGCGGCGTGCAATACGGTGATCGAGGAACAGACCGGTATCAAGATAGTCGGTCAGGTTAACCCACAGGCGCGCGTTGTACTCGCTAACCTCAATGAATTCACCCTTTTCATTCATCTTCTGATACTGGTTTTTCCCTTTTTGCCGTTCACGGGTTTTCAGCACCAGTTTGTTTGGTGCGATCTCCAGCACCGACAGCGTGGCGGCAATGATGTCGAACAGACGCTGGCGCGCTTTCTGCGCATCAACCGTCTTCGGCGGCGCATATTCCTGAACCACTACCCAGTCACCGTAGCGATCTACCGCAACGTTGTATTCCGGCAGATCGGCGTCATACAAGCGATAGCACTCAATCCCCTCCTGGCGCGCCCACTTTTCCAGCTTCTTAATATTCTTACGCAGACGGTTAGCATAGTCTTCTGCCACCGTTGCAGGTTTGCTCTCCGCTGTCGTTTCCGCAACGTGATAGTTTTTCTGTACACAATCCAGCGGACCATTTTTCGCTTTGAACTGCTTATCAGCACGAAGCTGCAGGCTGCTGAGCAAATCCGGGGAGGCGCTGAACAACGACAGGTTCCAGCCGCCAAACTGGTTTTTCATCGTGCGTCCCAGCAGGCTGTGCAACGCGATCAGCGCCGGTTCGCTATCCAGACGTTCACCGTATGGCGGGTTGCTGATAACCGTACCATACGGCCCTTTCGGCAGCGGATTACTCAGTTTAGCCACATCTTTGACATCAAAAGTCATCAGCTCGCCAATACCGGCGCGACGGGCGTTACTGCGCGCTTTTTCAATGACGCGAGCATCGCTATCGGATCCATAGAAATGCGACGTATAGTCCGCTAGTCCTTTACGCGCACGAACCTGTGCTTCAGCTTTAACCTCTTGCCAGACAGCTTCATCATGTTGTGCCCAGCCGCTAAAACCCCAGTAGCCACGATGCAGGCCAGGTGCACGATCGGTTGCCCACATCGCCGCTTCAATCAGCAACGTACCGGAACCACACATTGGATCGAGTAACGGTGTCCCCGGCTGCCAGCCAGAACGCATAACAATCGCGGCAGCCAGCGTCTCTTTGATTGGTGCCTGCCCTGCACGCTCACGGTAGCCGCGCTGGTGCAGACCATCACCGCTCAGATCAAGCGCAATACTGGCGGTATCTTTATTCAACCAGACGTTGATACGTAGATCAGGAGATTCGCGATCCACATTCGGTCGCGGGAGATTTTTTCGGGTAAAGGCATCGACAATCGCATCTTTTACTTTCATCGCGCCGTACTGGCTGTTGCGAATGGTTTCGTTCAGGCCGCTAAAGTGAACTGCGAATGTAGCCCCCGGATTAAATATCTCTGTCCAGTCGATTGCCTGAACACCGAGGTACAGATCAAGATCGCTGTAAACCTTGCACTCTCCCATCGGCAGGATAATGCGCGAGGCCAGGCGGCTCCACATCAGGCTCTGGTAAACAAGCCGCGTGTCGCCCTTAAAATGGACCCCACCCTGAACTACCTGACACTCCACGGCGCCGAGGTTTTCCAGTTCAGTTTTTAACAGCTCTTCCAGCCCACGGGCCGTACTGGCAAACAGAGAATTCATAATGTCACTTTTACTCCAGGAAAATTGCTGCGCATTATAGCCAATCTCACGCGCATGTCATAAAGTTGAAGGCTTATTTTCGTTCGAGGGACTTTACAGTGGTAACGTTAACCCGACTTTTTATTCATCCGGTTAAATCAATGCGCGGCATTGGGCTTACACACGCCCTGGCAGACGTTAGCGGTCTGGCCTTTGATCGCATATTTATGATTACCGAACCTGACGGAACGTTCATCACCGCCCGACAGTTCCCACAGATGGTACGCTTCACCCCCTCACCTTTGCATGACGGGCTGCATCTCACAGCTCCAGACGGCAGTAGCGCACTGGTTCGTTTTGCCGACTTCGCCACGCAGGATGCACCAACGGAAGTCTGGGGAAACCATTTTACCGCGCGTATCGCACCGGCGGCGATCAACCAGTGGCTCAGCGGCTTTTTCTCCCGCGAAGTACAATTGCGTTGGGTTGGTCCGCATCTGACGCGTCGGGTAAAACGCCACGCTGGCGTGCCTTTATCTTTCGCCGATGGTTTTCCTTATCTCCTGACTAATGAAGCATCACTGCGTGACGTACAACAGCGCTGCCCGGCAAGCGTCAAGATGGAGCAGTTTCGCCCCAATCTCGTAGTCTCGGGAGCCGCGGCATGGGAAGAAGATACCTGGAAGGTTATACGCATTGGCGACGTTATCTTTGACGTCGTCAAACCCTGCAGCCGTTGTATTTTTACCACCGTCAGCCCAGAAAAAGGTCAGAAGCACCCGTCTGGTGAACCGCTGGCTACACTGCAAACTTTCCGTACTGCGCCAGATAACGGCGACGTCGATTTCGGTCAAAACCTCATTGCCCGTAACAGCGGCGTGATCCGTGTTGGCGATGAAGTCGAAATCCTGGCAACCGCCCCAGCTAAAGTCTATGGCGCGGCAGAATCTGACGATACCGTACCGGAAAAACAGTCTCCTGATGCAACACTACTTATTGACTGGCAGGGACAAACCTTTCGCGGAAACAATCAGCAGGTATTACTTGAGCAACTGGAAAACCAGGGGATCCGTGTACCCTATTCATGTCGGGCGGGGATTTGCGGATGCTGTCGAATTCGACTGGTAGAAGGTGAAGTCAGCCCGCTGAAAAAAACAGCAATTGGTGATGACGGGACGATTCTTTGCTGCAGTTGTGTGCCGAAAACAGCAATCAGGCTGGAGAGTTAAACCGCCTGCTCCAGGCTGAAACTGTCGGCAGGGATCTGCGGTTTCAGTCTGTCGTTCATAATTTTGATGGCGTCACCGAGTTGCATCGTGCGTCCGGCAATAACGACTCCAGGCTGTGCGAGCAGACAAAGCGCGGCATTTTCACCAGGTTCAACCACTAACAAATTCACCTGTTCTTCGGTATCACTTAACCAGACACAGGCAGCATCTCCCACGGTCGGAGACCAGTTAAGGGTATGCGCTACAAAGTGCCAGCTTTTTGGCATCTGCGGTTTGAGATAACGAATAGCCACCAGCGCATTAAGCACCAGTTCAGCTTTTTGTTCTTTGGCTAAATCCAGGTAACGGCATTTTTCTTCAAAAGAAAAATAAAGTGCGGCATCATCAACACAAAAACCGGACGGAGAAAATGCATCAGGGGTGAGCATTTTGCGAGCAAAACGCGAGCGAAATAACATGCCATTGGCTAAATCGAGCATCATACGATCGTGCTCTTCATCATAATACCAGCGCCAGTTATCGTCAGGTTTAATTCGCATCAGTTTCTCTCCTTTCCTTAATCATCGCCGTCGCGGTAGTATCCTTTTTCCGCTTCGTTAATTGCCCTAATAATAAAAGCCTAAAATGTTTAAATAAGCAACAGTAAAGGAATATAAAACAACCAGGACTAGAAATAAAGCCCTGGTTGTCTGATTAAGGCAAAGTTCAGATATTGGTGACGATTTCTTTAATCAACGGCGGACCTTTAAAAATAAAGCCGGAATAAATCTGAACCAGCGAAGCACCCGCTGCTATTTTCTCACGCGCAGCAATAACGGAGTCGATACCGCCCACACCGATAATTGGCAGTTGCCCTTTTAATTCACGAGACAACATGCGAATAATTTCCGTACTTTTTAATTGCAGCGGTCGACCACTCAACCCACCCATTTGATCGCAATTTTTCATTCCCTGAACCAGAGAACGATCGAGTGTTGTGTTAGTGGCAATAACGCCATCGATATTATGGCGAACTAAACTATCAGCCACCTGGATCAGTTCTTCCTCAGAAAGATCCGGCGCGATCTTTACCGCCACTGGAACATATTTATGATGGATCGCTTGCAGATCGTTTTGTTTATTTTTAATTGCCGTCAGCAAATCATCCAGCGCTTCGCCGTATTGCAGCGTGCGTAATCCTGGGGTATTTGGCGAGGAAATATTCACCGCAATATAACCAGCATAAGCATAGACTTTTTCCATACAAATCAGATAGTCATCTTTGCCATTCTCTACCGGGGTATCTTTATTCTTACCAATATTAATCCCCAGAATACCGTCAAAATGCGATTTCTTAACGTTCTCCACCAGGTTATCAACACCCAGATTATTAAACCCCATACGGTTGATCAGACCTTCTGCATCCACCAGACGGAAAAGGCGCGGCTTATCGTTACCCGGTTGAGGTCGTGGCGTCACGGTGCCTATCTCAATCGAGCCGAATCCCATTGCGCCAAGTGCATCAATGCACTCCCCGTCCTTATCCAACCCGGCTGCCAGGCCAAGCGGATTTTTAAACGTCAGCCCCATACAGGTAACCGGCTTTGCGGGTACTTTCTGACGGACAAGCGCTTCAAGCGGCGTGCCCGTAATGCGACGTAATTGCTGGAATGTAAATTCATGAGCGCGCTCAGGATCGAGCTGAAAAAGGGCTTTACGAACGAAGGGGTAGTACATGAACTCTCCTGGATTCCCGGTGTGCAAACCGGGGGCGTATTATGTGCGATCGCGAGCAAAAAGGGAATTGACCTGTGGCAATAAATAGCAAACGTTTCCCTCCCGAGGTTCGTTTTATGCATTTTTCAGCTTTTCTATTCCGTATAAATCATTTCGATAAACAAAATCTCTCTGCCAGACTGCACAAATTGTTATCAATGTTAAATAAAAGCGAACAATTAGTTATAAGGAGAGTTTATAAATTATGCGCGTTATCACCCTGGCGGGAAGCCCACGCTTTCCCTCTCGCTCCAGTGCCTTACTGGAATATGCACGAGAAAAACTGAACGGGCAGGATGTCGACGTTTACCACTGGAACCTTCACAATTTTGAGCCAGAAGATCTGATCTATGCACGCTTTGACAGCCCAGCCCTGAAGGCGTTTATCGAACAGTTAAAAGATGCTGACGGACTGATTGTTGCCACTCCTGTATATAAAGCCGCTTACTCTGGCGCTCTGAAAACGTTGCTCGACCTGCTTCCTGAACGCGCGCTGGAAGGAAAAGTTGTTCTGCCATTGGCGACCGGCGGCACAGTTGCACATCTGTTGGCTGTCGATTACGCGCTGAAACCGGTGCTGAGCGCACTCAAAGCCCAGGAGATCCTGCACGGCGTTTTTGCCGACGATTCGCAGATCATCGATTATCAACATAAGCCGCAGTTTACGCCAAACCTGCAATTGCGCCTGGACAGCGCGCTCGACACTTTCTGGCTGGCGTTGCATCGCCGCGATGTGCAACTTCCACCGTTGAACGCTCTGCGAGGTGCGGCCCATGTTTAATTTACTAAAGCGTCACACTTCGTGGCTGGCGCTGAGCGGACTGCTTTCTCTGTCAACACTGGCTCACGCCGCAGACGCGGCACCAGACGTACTGCGTATTGGCTATCAGAAAAGTAGCATCAGCATGGTGCTGGCAAAAAACCATCAGCTACTGGAAAAACGCTATCCGCAGACGAAAATCTCCTGGGTAGAATTTCCAGCCGGCCCGCAAATGCTGGAAGCATTGAATATCGGCAGCATCGATCTGGGCAGCACCGGTGATATTCCGCCGATCTTTGCCCAGGCTGCCGGAGCCGACCTGGTCTACGTGGGCGTCGAACCCGCCAAGCCGAAAGCCGAAGTCATTCTGGTGCCGAAAAATAGCCCAATTCAAACCGTTGCAGAACTGAAAGGACACAAAGTCGCCTTCCAGAAAGGCTCAAGTTCACACAATCTACTGCTCCGTGCCCTGCAACAGGCCGGGCTGAAATTTACCGACATTCAAGCTACTTATCTGACGCCCGCTGACGCCCGTGCCGCCTTCGAACAGGGAAACGTTGATGCCTGGGCTATCTGGGATCCGTACTACTCCGCAGCCTTGCTGCAAGGTGACGTTCGCGTGCTGAAAGACGGTACCGACCTCAAGCAGACCGGTTCTTTTTATCTCGCCGCACGTCCTTATGCCGAGAAAAATGGCGCTTTTATCCTCGGCGTCCTCGACACCTTTAGCCAGGCCGATACCTTAACGCTCAGCCAACGTCAGCAGAGCATCACGCTGCTGGCTAAAACCATTGGGCTGCCAGAACCGGTTATTGCCTCCTGGCTGGATCATCGCCCACCAACCACCATTACGCCCGTCAGTACCACAGTCGCCGCATTACAGCAGCAAACCGCCGATCTGTTTTATGACAACCGTCTGGTACCGAAAAAAATCGATATTCGCCAACGCATCTGGCAACCCACTCAGCAGGCAGGAGCAAAATTATGAGTCTGAATATGTTTTGGTTTTTACCTACACACGGTGATGGGCACTATCTGGGGACAGAAGAAGGTTCACGTCCGGTCGATCACAGTTATCTGCAACAAATCGCGCAAACTGCCGATCGTCTGGGTTTTACCGGCGTACTGATCCCAACTGGTCGCTCATGCGAAGATGCCTGGTTGGTCGCCGCCTCAATGATCCCGGTTACACAGCGGTTAAAATTTCTGGTCGCTCTGCGTCCAAGCGTGACGTCGCCAACGGTTGCCGCTCGCCAGGCCGCAACGCTTGACCGACTGTCTAATGGTCGGGCGCTGTTTAACCTGGTCACAGGTAGTGATCCGCAAGAGCTGGCGGGTGATGGTGTTTTTCTCGATCACACTGAGCGTTATGAAGCCTCTGCTGAGTTCACTCGGGTATGGCGACGTCTGTTGCAGGGCGAAACCGTGGATTTCAACGGCAAACATATTCACGTTCGCGGGGCGAAGCTCTTTTTTCCACCGATACAACAACCTCATCCTCCACTTTACTTTGGCGGTTCTTCCGATGTGGCACAGGATCTTGCCGCTGAACAGGTCGATCTCTACCTGACTTGGGGTGAACCGCCTGAACTGGTGAAGGAGAAAATTGAACAGGTCCGGAAAAAAGCAGCGGCACAGGGACGCAAGATCCGTTTCGGTATTCGCCTGCATGTGATTGTACGTGAAACCACTGAAGAGGCGTGGCAGGCGGCAGATCGTCTGATAGCCCATCTTGATGATGACACTATTGCAAAAGCTCAGGCTGCGTTCTTGAGAACGGACTCTGTCGGCCAGCATCGAATGGCGGCATTGCACAACGGTAAGCGCGACAAACTGGAAATTAGCCCAAATCTGTGGGCTGGCGTAGGTCTGGTGCGTGGAGGCGCAGGCACGGCGCTGGTTGGTGACGGTCCCACGGTTGCAGCACGTATTAACGAGTATGCCGCACTGGGTATCGACAGTTTTGTCTTATCCGGGTATCCGCACCTGGAGGAAGCCTGGAGAGTCGGTGAACTGCTGTTTCCGCATCTGGATGTTGCGATCCCGGAAATACCGCAACCCCAGCTCCTGCATCAACAAGGCGAAGCGGTAGCTAATGAATTTATCCCGCGTAAAGCCGCGCAAAGCTAAGGAGTATGCTGATGGCAACGCCGAAAAATACATGGCTGCTGCGTCTTGCCCCCTGGTTTTTACCAGTAAGTCTGGTGACGCTCTGGCAATTGGCATCCTCAATGGGCTGGCTGTCCACCCGTATTCTGCCCTCTCCAGAGGGTGTTATAGAGGCCTTCTGGACGCTCTCATCCAGCGGTGAACTTTGGCAGCATCTGGCGATCAGTTCCTGGCGGGCGCTGATCGGGTTTTCAATCGGTGGATCCATTGGACTGACGCTGGGGCTGATAAGTGGTTTATCCCGCTGGGGCGAACGCATGCTGGATACCTCCGTACAGATGCTGCGTAATGTGCCACACCTGGCGCTGATCCCACTGGTGATTTTGTGGTTCGGTATAGATGAATCCGCCAAGATCTTTCTCGTCGCGTTGGGTACCCTGTTCCCGATTTACATTAACACCTGGCACGGGATCCGCAATATCGATCGCGGGCTGGTGGAGATGGCTCGCAGCTATGGTTTATCCGGCGTTTCACTTTTTATTCATGTCATCTTACCCGGTGCCCTGCCCTCAATTATGGTCGGTGTGCGTTTTGCCCTCGGGCTGATGTGGCTAACGCTGATCGTGGCAGAAACAATTTCCGCTAATGCCGGAATTGGCTATCTGGCGATGAACGCCCGCGAATTTTTGCAAACGGATGTGGTGGTGGTGGCGATCATTCTTTACGCCCTGCTTGGCAAACTTGCCGACGTCAGCGCGCAATTGCTGGAGCGTATCTGGCTACGCTGGAACCCGGCTTACCACGTGAAGGAGGCTACAGTATGAATACTGCTCGTTTAAATCAGGGAACGCCGCTTTTGCTAAGCGCCGTGACGAAACGCTACGCCGGGAATACGGTACTGAATCAGTTAGATTTGCATATTCCCGCAGGGCAATTTGTTGCGGTAGTCGGTCGCAGCGGCGGTGGAAAAAGTACTTTATTGCGACTGCTTGCTGGGCTGGAATCGCCCACCGCAGGTGAGTTACTTGCCGGAACCACTCCACTGGCTGATATTCAGGATGACACCCGAATGATGTTTCAGGATGCCCGCCTGCTGCCGTGGAAATCCGTGATCGATAACGTGGGTCTGGGCCTCAAAGGTAACTGGCGAGATGCTGCCTGCAAGGCACTAACCGCAGTGGGGCTGGAAAACAGGGCGACAGAGTGGCCTGCCGCTCTTTCTGGTGGACAAAAACAGCGCGTCGCACTGGCGCGTGCATTAATACACCGGCCCGGTCTACTGCTGCTCGACGAACCGCTCGGTGCGCTGGATGCATTAACCCGTCTCGAAATGCAGGACCTGATTGTTTCGTTGTGGCAGGAACACGGATTTACCGTTTTGCTGGTGACGCATGATGTCAGCGAGGCTGTAGCAATGGCCGATCGCGTGTTGCTGATTGAAGACGGGAAAATCGGACTGGATCTGACTGTAGATATTCCGCGTCCGCGTCGGCTGGGGTCGGTACGATTAGCCGAGCTTGAAGCGGAGGTATTGAATCGGGTCATGCAACGCGGATATACGGAGCAGCCGGTTCGTCGACACGGCTGATAATGCCGGATGGTGATGCAACCATCCGGCAAAATTATCAGGCTAACGCTTTGGTGATCTTCTCGAACAGGTCGCCAGAGAGATTCTCCAGTCCTTTCAACTGTTCCAGTGCCGCTCGCATCTTCGCCTGTCGTTTTGCATCATAACGTTTTAAACGAATCAGCGGTTCAATCAGACGAGAGGCAACCTGTGGATTTCGGCTGTTCAGCTCGGTCAGCATGTCGACCAGGAACTGATAACCGCTGCCATCTTCTGCATGGAATGCCGCCGGGTTGCTGCCCGCGAAAGCGCCAATCAAAGAACGGATACGGTTTGGGTTGCTCATGCTAAAGGAGCGATGCTGCAACAGGCCACGTACCGTTCCCAGCACATTGTCCGCCGGGCTGGTGGATTGCAGGATAAACCATTTATCCATTACCAGGCCGTCATGATGCCACTTGTCGTCATACTCCTGCATCAATGCATCACGGCACGGCAACTGCGCTGCTACTGCTGCAGACAGAGCCGCCAGCGAATCAGTCATATTATTGGCTTCGCGGTACTGCTTACTAACCAGGATATCCGCCAGATGGGTTTCACCAAAAGCCAGGAAGCGCAGGCAGGCATTGCGCAGAGTGCGCTTACCAATATCGGCATGTTCAACACGGTATTCATCAAGATGATTGGCGTTATAAATTGCCAGGAATTCATCTGCCAGTTCGGCTGCCAGCGTACGGGTTAGCGCCTCACGTACTTCCGTAATCGCCACTGGATCGATAATCTCAAACAGCTCAGCAATTTCATTCACCGAAGGTAGCGTCAGGATCTCTGCCGCCAGAGCCGGATCGATTTTCTCATCCAGCAGAATCGCGCGGAATGCGTCGGCAACATGTACCGGCAGCGACAATGGCTGTCCCTGCTGATGACGGGCAACGTTCAGCTTAATGTACGTCGCCAGCAGGCTTTGCGCTGCGTCCCAACGAGAGAAATCGTTGCGTGCGTGACGCATCAGGAACGTCAACTGCTGATCGCTCCATTTATATTCCAGCTTCACCGGTGCGGAGAATTCGCACAGCAGTGCCGGAACTGGCTGGAAGTAGACATTATCAAAGACGAATGTTTGCTCAGCCTGCGTGACGTTGAGCACCGAATTCACCGGGTGCCCGCCTTTTTGCAATGGGATCACTATACCTTCGTTGTCGTACAACTCAATGGCAAAAGGAATGTGCAATGGCTGCTTTTCCGCCTGATCCGGCGTAGCTGGCGTACGTTGACTGATAGTCAGCGTGTACTGCTCTGTTGTTGGATTATAGTCATCACGCACTGTCACAATGGGCGTTCCGGACTGGCTGTACCAGCGGCGGAAATGTGAGAGATCGACATTTGAAGCATCTTCCATCGCCTGAACAAAATCGTCACAGGTCGCGGCGCTACCGTCATGGCGTTCGAAATAGAGCTGCATCCCTTTCTGGAAATTAGCCTCACCCAGCAAGGTGTGGATCATGCGAATCACTTCTGCACCCTTTTCGTACACGGTCAGGGTATAGAAGTTGTTCATTTCGATGACCATGTCCGGGCGGATAGGATGCGCCATCGGGCTGGCATCTTCGGCAAACTGCAAACCACGCATGGTACGCACGTTGCTGATGCGATTGACCGCACGGGAACCCAGATCGGAGCTGAACTCCTGATCGCGGAACACGGTTAAACCTTCTTTCAGGCTTAACTGGAACCAGTCGCGGCAGGTCACGCGATTGCCAGTCCAGTTGTGGAAATATTCATGGCCAATGACGCGCTCAATATCGAGGTAGTCTTTGTCGGTGGCGGTATCAGTACGCGCCAAAACATATTTGGAGTTAAAGATGTTCAGACCTTTATTCTCCATCGCGCCCATATTGAAGAAGTCCACTGCGACAATCATGTAGATGTCGAGGTCATACTCCAGGCCAAAACGCTCCTCATCCCATTTCATGGAGTTTTTCAGGGAGGTCATTGCCCACGGTGCGCGGTCCAGATTGCCGCGATCGACGTACAATTCCAGCGCCACGTCACGCCCGGAACGGGTCGTAAAGGTGTCGCTCAGCACGTCAAAATCACCGGCTACCAGCGCGAACAGATAACACGGTTTCGGGAACGGATCCTGCCACTGGACCCAGTGACGACCGTTATCCAGCTCACCCTGAGCAATACGGTTTCCGTTAGAAAGCAGGAAAGGATATTTGGTTTTATCAGCGATGATCT
Organism: Citrobacter sp. Marseille-Q3906; assembly: GCF_916618775.1. Classification (NCBI taxonomy): domain Bacteria; kingdom Pseudomonadati; phylum Pseudomonadota; class Gammaproteobacteria; order Enterobacterales; family Enterobacteriaceae; genus Citrobacter; species Citrobacter sp. Marseille-Q3906. The sequence continues at coordinate 781,945 of NZ_CAKAKA010000002.1, read as the reverse complement.
TAGTGGTAAACCGCGCCAGCACGTCCGGACGGTCAAGATACCAGGTAATGTGACGGAAACCTTCCGCTTCACACTGTGTACAAAGTGCATCGCCGGACTGATACAGCCCTTCCAGCGCGGTATTTGTCGCCGGGCTGATCTCATTTACGATACACAGGGTAAAACGTTCCGGCAGGTGACTAATGACCAGAGCACCCTCTTCTTCTTTATACTCTGTCCACGGCACATCGTTCACGTGGATTGACACCAGGGTCAAGTCTTCGCCATTCAGGCGAAGAGGAGCATCAGACGCACCATGGCGGACAGCCTGGCTCAGTGCTGTGACCACGGTTTTTTCAGCATCCAGGTCAAAGGTCAAGTCAATATCAGTAATCTGGTAATCCGGTGCACGATAGTCGTGACGGTATTTGGCTTGTGGCTGTTGTGTCATAAAAAACCTTTAGCATCTTTTGTAGAGTCTCGGCTTCAGTCTATTCCTGTTGCGTAAATCGCGCTACGCAGAATGTTCATCTTTTCAGGCACAAACACCCTTTTTGCTACATTTTAATAACACGAGGCACAAAATGCCCTCGACCAGAAAGAGCGCTTATGGTGTGATCGGGGTTCAATAAATCGCTAAACAGGGTATACTCCAGCGGTTTTCTTAGTTGTTTATTGTACTAAACGCTCCCGTGAGAGGATGCTACTGCGCACCTATGACACAATTCGCTTCTCCTGTTCTGCACTCGCTGCTGGATACAGACGCTTATAAGTTGCATATGCAGCAAGCCGTTTTTCACCACTACTATGATGTACAAGTAGCGGCTGAATTTCGTTGCCGTGGCGATGACCTGCTCGGTATTTATGCCGATACTATTCGAGAGCAGGTGAATGCTATGCAGCACCTGCGACTTCAGGAGGACGAGTACCAGTGGCTCTCCGGCCTGCCCTTCTTTAAAGCTGACTACCTTACCTGGTTACGCGATTTCCGCTACAACCCGGAACAAGTCTGCGTCACCAACGATAATGGTAAGTTGAATATCCGCTTAACCGGCCCGTGGCGTGAAGTGATCATGTGGGAAGTCCCTCTGCTCGCGGTCATCAGCGAACTGGTGCACCGTTACCGTTCGCCAGAATCTGGCGTACCGCAGGCACTGGATGAGCTGGAAGGCAAACTAGTCGAATTCTCTGCTTTAACGAAAGATATCGATATGTCCCGCTTCCATCTGATGGATTTCGGCACGCGTCGTCGTTTTTCTCGTGAAGTACAGCAGGCAATTGTTGAACGTCTCCAGCAGGAACCGTGGTTTGTTGGCACCAGTAACTACGATCTTGCCCGTCGTCTGTCATTAACGCCGATGGGAACCCAGGCGCATGAATGGTTCCAGGCGCATCAGCAAATCAGCCCCGAACTGGCTACCAGCCAGCGCGTTGCGCTTGCTGCATGGCTTAATGAATACCCCGACCAACTCGGCATCGCTCTGACCGACTGCATTACCATGGACGCGTTTTTACGCGACTTTGGCGTTGAGTTTGCTACCCGCTATCAGGGCTTACGCCATGACTCAGGCGATCCGGTGGAATGGGGTGAAAAAGCCATCGCGCATTACGAGAAACTGGGGATTGATCCGCTCAGCAAAACGCTGGTGTTCTCAGATAATCTCGACTTGAAGAAAGCGATTGAACTCTATCGTCACTTCTCTTCTCGCGTACAATTGAGTTTTGGCATCGGGACGCGCTTAACCTGCAACATCCCCCAGGTTAAGCCGCTGAATATTGTAATCAAGCTGGTTGAATGCAACGGTAAGCCGGTGGCAAAGTTATCTGACAGTCCGGGTAAAACAATCTGCCACGATAAAGCATTTGTCCGCGCATTGCGCAAAGCCTTTGACCTTCCACATATCAAAAAAGCCAGTTAATCCCTTCAGGGAGTCGTTTCGACTCCCTTTTAACGTTTATTTCTGAAATCTTTCACTCCAGCTACGAATTCTGCTTGTCTGATTGCAGATGCCAGGTAACATAGGTATCCCCCCCATTACGGGTGGACATGTGTTTATATATCCGACTATTAACAGAGAGAATATTATGAGCGTTGTGCCTGTAGCCGACGTACTCCAGGGCCGCGTAGCCGTTGACAGCGAAGTCACCGTGCGCGGATGGGTACGTACCCGCCGAGATTCAAAAGCTGGCATCTCCTTCCTCGCCGTTTATGACGGTTCCTGCTTTGATCCTGTACAGGCCGTCATCAATAATTCTCTGCCCAATTACAATCTGGACGTATTACGCCTGACGACGGGTTGTTCAGTTATCGTAACGGGTAAAGTCGTTGCGTCACCGGGACAGGGACAGAGCTTTGAAATTCAGGCCACTGAGGTTGAAGTAGCTGGCTGGGTTGAAGATCCTGATACCTATCCAATGGCAGCAAAGCGTCACAGCATTGAGTATCTGCGTGAAGTGGCTCACATGCGTCCTCGTACCAACATGATTGGTGCTGTCGCGCGTGTACGTCATACGCTGGCGCAAGCGCTGCATCGCTTTTTCCATGAGCAGGGTTTCTTTTGGGTCTCCACGCCGCTGATCACTGCCTCCGATACCGAAGGTGCTGGTGAAATGTTCCGCGTGTCTACGCTGGATCTGGAAAACCTGCCGCGTAACGATCAGGGCAAAGTCGATTTCGACAAAGATTTCTTTGGTAAAGAAGCTTTCCTGACTGTTTCCGGTCAGTTGAACGGCGAAACCTACGCCTGCGCCCTGTCCAAAATTTATACATTTGGACCAACTTTCCGTGCAGAAAACTCCAACACCAGCCGCCACCTGGCAGAGTTCTGGATGCTGGAGCCGGAAGTGGCTTTCGCCGATCTGAACGATGTAGCAGGACTGGCTGAAGCCATGCTGAAGTACGCGTTCAAGGCCGTACTGGAAGAACGTGCAGATGATATGAAATTCTTCGCAGAACGTGTCGACAAAGACGCGGTTTCACGTCTGGAGCGTTTCATTGAGGCAGATTTTGCGCAGGTTGATTACACCGATGCGGTGAGCATCCTCGAAAAATGCGGCAAAAAGTTCGAGAACCCGGTTTACTGGGGGGTGGACTTATCTTCCGAGCATGAACGTTACCTCGCCGAAGAGCACTTTAAAGCACCGGTGGTCGTTAAAAACTACCCGAAAGACATTAAAGCGTTTTACATGCGCCTTAACGAAGACGGTAAAACCGTTGCTGCGATGGACGTACTGGCACCAGGAATCGGTGAAATCATCGGTGGTTCTCAGCGTGAAGAGCGTCTGGACGTGCTTGATGCCCGTATGCTGGAGATGGGACTGAACAAAGAAGATTACTGGTGGTATCGCGATCTGCGTCGTTATGGCACCGTTCCGCATTCCGGTTTCGGTCTGGGCTTTGAGCGTCTAATCGCTTATGTCACTGGCGTACAAAACGTCCGTGATGTTATCCCGTTCCCGCGTACTCCGCGTAACGCCAGCTTCTAATCCAGAATTTTTAAACCTATAAGGCCAGCAATGCTGGCCTTTTTTATATTCAGACTCGCATTACTCCTTAAACACAATCCCAAAACTCTCCCATCCTGTTACTTAATATTTCCTTGCAACATATTTGCACAAAAAATAATCACTGATTTTATTGTGGATTAGCATTTTCTGATTATATAGCACATTTTTTAACCAACTACATGGCATTCTGGACGTCTATAAATAGTCAAGTGTAAAAATGGATCTTTCTCATATGACACAGGGAAAATGCCATTAGCAAAATTAAGTATAAGGAAATCATATAAATAGAAATAAACGGAGCAATTTTAAGCACAGAGACAGCCGAAATTTGAAGTCGTTCACAAAGTTGCACAAAAATAACATTTAGTTACATATTTTTTCTTTTTGAAACTAAATCTTTATATTTGTAGCACTTTGACGGTAGCGGAACGGTAGTTTGAATGGAAAGATGCCTGTCAGACACATAAAGACACCAAACTCTCATCAATAGTTCCGTAAATTTTTATTGACGGAATTTATTGGCGGCAGTGGCAGGTGTCATATAAAAACCGATGAGGGTAATAAATAATGATGAAGCGCAATATTCTGGCAGTGGTTATCCCTGCTCTGCTGGTAGCCGGGGCAGCTAACGCTGCAGAAATCTACAACAAAGATGGCAACAAAGTAGACCTGTATGGTAAAGCAGTAGGTCTGCACTATTTTTCCAAGCACAACGGTGACAATGCCTACGCCGCTAACGGCGACCAGACATATGCCCGTCTTGGTTTCAAAGGGGAAACTCAGATCAATTCCGATCTGACCGGTTACGGTCAGTGGGAATACAACTTTGCTGGTAACAACGCTGAAGGCTCAAATGCTCAGGACGGTAACAAAACCCGTCTGGCATTCGCTGGTCTGAAATTCGGAGATGCTGGCTCCTTCGACTACGGTCGTAACTATGGCGTCGTTTACGATGCACTGGGTTACACCGATATGCTGCCAGAATTCGGTGGTGATACTGCCGCTTCTGACCAGTTCTTCTCCCAGCGTAACGGTGGTCTCGCAACTTACCGTAACTCCAACTTCTTCGGTCTGGTTGAAGGCCTGAGCTTCGCTGTCCAGTACCTGGGCAAAAACGAGCGTGATGACGTTCGTCGCTCTAACGGTGACGGCGTTGGCGGTTCTGTAAGCTACGAATTCGATGGTTTCGGTATCGTGGGTGCTTACGGTGCAGCAGATCGTACTGATGCACAACAGAACCCGACTCTGCGTGGTCATGGCGATAAAGCTGAACAATGGGCGACCGGCTTGAAATACGATGCTAACAGCATCTACCTGGCGGCGAACTACAGCGAAACCCGCAACGCTACCCGTATTTCTAATGGCTATGCTAACAAAACTGAAGACGTGCTGTTAGTTGCTCAGTATCAGTTCGACTTCGGTCTGCGCCCGTCCATCGCCTATACCAAATCTAAAGGTAAGGATATCGAAGGCATCGGTGACGTAGATCTGGTGAACTACTTCGAAGTGGGTGCGACTTACTACTTCAACAAAAACATGTCCACCTATGTTGATTACATCATCAACCAGATCGATTCTGACAACAAACTGGGCGTAGGCTCTGACGACACCGTTGCAGTTGGTATCGTTTACCAGTTCTAATAGCAGACCTCTTTGTTAAATGCCTAAAAAACAGGACTTCGGTCCTGTTTTTTTATCTGTGCCAGCGGATTCTTGCGTCTTCAAAAAACCCCTCTGCTTTTTGTCAGTAACGGTTGGCATTTTGTAAATCTACCGTTAACCTGATAGCGGACTTCCCTTCTGTAATCACAATGGAACCTCGTCATGTTTGAGAACATTACCGCCGCTCCTGCCGACCCTATTTTAGGTCTGGCTGATTTGTTTCGTGCCGATGACCGCCCAGGAAAAATCAACCTTGGGATTGGTGTATATAAAGATGAGACAGGCAAAACGCCGGTGCTGACCAGCGTTAAAAAAGCCGAGCAGTATATACTGGAAAATGAAACCACCAAAAACTACCTTGGCATTGACGGTATTCCAGAGTTTGGTCGTTGCACTCAGGAATTGCTGTTTGGTAAAGGTAGCGTTCTGATTAACGACAAACGCGCACGTACAGCACAGACCCCTGGCGGTACCGGTGCATTGCGTGTGGCTGCTGATTTCCTGGCAAAAAACACCTCAACCAAACGCGTATGGGTGAGTAATCCAAGCTGGCCAAACCATAAGAGCGTATTTAACTCTGCTGGTCTGGAAGTACGTGAATACAACTATTACGATGCGGCAAACCATTCTTTAGACTTTGATGCGCTGCTGGCAAGCCTTAGTGAAGCGCAGGCAGGTGACGTGGTGTTATTCCACGGTTGCTGCCATAACCCAACCGGTATTGATCCTACACTGGAACAGTGGCAGACGCTGGCGCAACTGTCTGTCGAAAAAGGCTGGTTACCGCTGTTCGACTTCGCTTATCAGGGCTTTGCCCGTGGCCTGGAAGAAGATGCTGAAGGCCTGCGCGCATTCGCTGCGTTACATAAAGAGCTTATTGTCGCCAGCTCCTATTCCAAAAACTTTGGTCTGTACAATGAGCGCGTAGGCGCCTGTACGCTGGTTGCTGCCGATGCCGAAACCGTCGATCGCGCATTCAGCCAGATGAAGTCTGTCATTCGTGCCAACTATTCCAACCCACCAGCACACGGTGCGTCAGTTGTGGCAACTATCCTGAGCAATGATGCCCTGCGCGCTATCTGGGAGCAGGAACTGACCGATATGCGTCAACGCATTCAGCGCATGCGTCTGCTGTTTGTTAATACACTGCAGGAGAAAGGTGCAAACCGCGACTTCAGCTTTATCATTAAACAGAACGGCATGTTCTCATTCAGTGGCCTGACAAAAGAGCAGGTTCTGCGTCTGCGTGAAGAGTTCGGTGTTTATGCCGTAGCGTCCGGACGTGTAAACGTTGCAGGAATGACGCCAGATAACATGGCGCCACTGTGCGAAGCGATTGTTGCTGTGCTGTAAGCTATTGAGCACTAAAAAGGCCGCAATAGCGGCCTTTTTCATTTATCGGAGTAGATTACCAGACTGGCATTTCATCCTGCAGGAACGGATTATGTAGCCGTTCGTTGCCCAACGTCGAAAGTGGGCCGTGCCCCGGAATAAACGTCACATCATCACCCAGCGGCAATAATTTACGTTTAATCGAATCGATCAACTGGCTGTGATCCCCACGTGGAAAATCACTGCGTCCAACGCCACCTTTGAAAATCACATCACCTGAAATCAGTAACTGTGACTGTTCATCAAAGAAGACCACATGTCCCGGGGTATGACCCGGACAATGCAACACCTGTAGCATCACATTCCCAACGCTTACTCTATCGCCTTCGTTCAACCAGCGATCGGGCGTCAACGGCTCGCAGTCTCCCAGACCAAACATACGACTCTGAGCGGGAAGCCCCTGCAACCAGAACTCATCTTCTTTTTCCGGACCGATAACCGGTACGCCGTAGTGTTGCGCCAGTTCAGACGCTGCACCTACATGGTCAAGATGACCGTGCGTAAGCAGGATCTGCATTAGCGTCAGGCCGCTGGCATCCACTTCCTGTTTGATTTTCTCAGCATCGCCGCCGGGATCGACCAGCGCAGCCAGACGGGTTTGCTCACACCAGATCAGCGAGCAATTCTGGGCGAATGCAGTGACCGGAATAATACGATAGTTCATACGGCTCCTGTTTCATTAAGCTTATGGATCACCAGTGACGCGCCGGTCCGGTGTCAATATGCACAAAGTTACTGCGTGGGTAGTATCCTACACCACCTGCGCGCATAGATAACGCAGCTTTGCGAATATTACTTAATGCGATGCCTTCAATATGGAAATCCATGGCCTGCCCTTTCGTGTGGTAGCTTTTCTTTGCCACACCACGGCTGTGCGCACGTAATTCATTATTGGTATCAATAGAGCGGTAACCAGAAATAAGCTGTACGGGTTTACGCGTGCCCAGAAGGCCTTGCAGACGGAAGAGTTGATCGAACAATCCCGGGTCGATGGATTTCACTTTATTCGCGCGAAAATCACGGAAAAAGTGATTAAGTTTAGCTAATTCGTCCTGAATATAGCCCCTGCCATCAAAAAACTCTGCTTTAATTGACTCTCCGGTATGAAGGTTATTCAGAGTCAAAATGCGCGGACGTGGGGTAGAGAGTGTAGCAAACGCAGGCGTAGGCAGGATGGCAGCGCCGAGGGCAATGCCACCAAGCGCCAGCAATTTGCGGCGATTAGCGTCAAATTTGTCCATGGTATTAAGTCTACAGGTCAATGTTATCGTATGTATGCTTCAGCGCACGCGGGAAACCTTATCTGGCTAAGTAGTCCACGTCAAGGCTCCCAACCCCAGGAAACACGGGGCTCACAGCCATTTTGCCCCGTTTCCAGCATAACTTACGACAATCATTTTCCTCGAACTGCTTAATTTATCTGATTAATTGTTCAGCTTTTGACACAATTTGTGCACTGGATCGCGCCGTCAGATCGTAATTGTAAATATCTGTACGATATTGGGTACGACCATCAGCTCCAACAAATGCAGTCAGGTAGTAGAGATTGACTGGAATATTCTGGCGAATATTCACATACCGGGTATCCCCCTGCTTCAGAGCATCCGAGATCCGCGTATCATTCCAGCCCGCATCCTGCAGCAGCATATTCGCCAGTTCAGAAGCCTTATTGACGCGCACACAACCAGAGCTCAGCGCGCGAGTATCTTTCTGGAACAACGTATGATTCGGCGTATCGTGCAGATAGATAGCATCTGAACTTGGCATATTGAATTTATATCGTCCCAATGAGTTGCGCGCGCCCGGCGCTTGCTGGAAGCGGAACGGCAGATTTGAAGGCGTAATGGTTGCCCAATCGACCTGCCATGGATCTATCGCCTCTTTGCTGTTCCAGCCACGCATCACGGTATATCCGTGGCGCTCAAGATATCCCGGATCGTTCCATACCTTAGGCAGAATATCTTTACGTGCCAGCGTCGGTGGGACGTTCCATGGTGGGTTAACGACCACGTTATTCAGCGCACTGCTCATCATCGGCGTTTTACGGTCAGGTCGCCCGACGATAACGCGGGACGCCAGCACCTGATTACCATTCTGATAATAAACCAGTGAATAAGCGGGAATATTGACCATGATACCGGTCGATAAATCACCCGGCAGCAGGCGCAAACGCTGAATATTCAGGGCCAGCACGCCGGCACGCTGCGCTGGAGTCACGTTCAACCAGTCACGGGTGGCAGGTCCAATCGTACCGTCGGCCCCAAGACCTTGCCAGGCCTGAAAACGCTTCACCGCGTCGACAAGCTCACGATCGTAAGCGCTACGCCCTTCTTTTGCTGCCGTGCTGACTGACGCATCCAGCATCCCGGTACGCCGCAAAATTTCGCGCAGCGCCGGAATGTCTTTACTCCACTCACCCGGGCGCAGCGTAGTCGTGCTGGTTAATTGCGGCCAGGGGCGTGAATCCCCCACCAGCTTCAGCAATGACTCATGCATCACTGAATACTGCGGATGCTGAGGCGTCAGGCTGGCAATAAACGAAGTTAACTGACCATTATCGAGGGCCACCTGCCATTGGTTAATCACCGAGAGCGGCGGCGTCGCCAGCGCATAAGGCTTATCGCTGTAAAGCCAGCGGTTACCTTTAACGGGGATATTGGCAATGAAGTGAAGATAGCCCATCATCGCGTCAGAAAGAACAGCATCCCGCGCCAGCCCCGTTACGCCTGGATCGGTCAGTAACGCTACCCAGGTGTTAAACTGCGGCTGAAAACCGGCAATAGCCACCTCGGCTAACTGTTGCTGAAAAGCTTTTACCGCATCACGATTTTCCCACATCGGTTTCATTTCGCGTGCGGCGTACAGCAGTTCCAGTTGGCTCATATAAACTGGCGTATAGCCTGCCGGAAGTTGAGATTGTAATTCTGCGCGGGCTTTATCCACAGACACGCCATCCGGCAGAGGTTGAATCCCCGCCATAATGGCTGTCGCAAAAGATTGTGCCTGCGGTTGTGATAGCGCGGTTGGCTGTTCACTAACAACCGCAGAGCTGTCACCAGGAATCATTTCAGGCTCATCGGCCTGTGCATTGAACAGTGGAGCGAATGTTACGGCCAGGCACAAACTGATTGCCGACAGCCGACGACCACACATTTTATTAAGCAACATCCCTTGCCCCCTGTTTTCTTTATCATACTCTGAATAGCCAGGCCGCATGCTCATCTCCATTCATCATGGGCTGGACCTGAAAAACGCCAATACAATCTAAAGTATGACGAGCAAGCCTGGTTTACTCGTCAGGCTTACCTTCAGTATATAAACATCAAAAATTTTTTGCCTGACCTAATGTAAAGAAGTTTAAAGAAATTTCACCCAGCAAACCGGGTTTTCATAAAAGAATAAAGCGGCCTTTTGGCCGCTTTATTACTTATACTTAGCTTGCCTGCGAGGAGGCATCTTCGATTCCCGGCAGCGGCTCCGGTAACTGAGGTGCAAAGCCGCGCAGGCCAACCACATGAACGTGCTCGGTATTCTGGAAGACCTTACGCACCAGTTTATAGGTGGTGCCTTTCTCAGGACTGATGTTTTCCGGCGCAGCGATAATAAGCTGCATCTGCAGCCTCTCGCAAAGCTCAAACAGGGTCGCGATAGAGCGCGCATCCAGTCGGGCTGCTTCATCAAGGAACAGCAGGCGACATGGGGAAATATCTTTCCCGCGCAGCCTACGGCCTTCATCTTCCCAGCTTTGCACAACCATCACCAAAATCGACATCCCGGTTCCGATCGCTTCACCCGTTGACAGAGCACCGGATTCAGCACGCAACCAGCCGTCGGAACCACGGTTAACTTCGACTTCCATTTCCAGATAGTTACGGTAGTCCAGTAGTTCTTCACCGATGGTTTGCGGCGTGCGTTGTCCCATGTCTATCTGCGGATTAAGACGCTGATACAGCTTCGCCAGCGCTTCGGAGAAGGTCAGACGGTTGCTGTTAAACAGATCCTGATGCTGTTCATGTTGCTCAGAAAGTACATCCAGCAAGGTGGCATGCGTTTCACGCACATTCACGTTCAGACGAACGCTGTTCACCTGACCGAACGATACGCTTTGCAGCCCCTGGTTCAGCATACGAATACGGTTTTGCTCGCGCTGGATAGTCTTACGGATGATGTTCGCCACGCTGCGTGAGCTGATCGCCAGCTTCTGTTCGCGGGAGGTTAATTCTTCCGTCAGGCGGCTCAGCTCAATTTCCATCTGTTCGATGGCCTCAACCGGATCGTCGGTACGAATAATATCCTGACGGATACGTTCGCGCAGATGCTGATAAACCGCTACAAAGAACTGAATTTTACGTTCTGGCCGTTTTGGATCTTCAGACATGCGCAGCACGTCACGCAAATGTTCGTTATCTGCCACCGCCAGACGCAACGCCCCCAGCGCCTTATCCGACATCGAACGCAATTCATCACCGGAAAGATAAGCCAGTTCACGACGGTGCAGACGGCGTTCAACACCGTTATCTTTCACCATCCGCATCACCGCGCACCACCCGGCTTTCGCCGTGACTACCTGCTCACGCATTTCGTGATAATCCCGCTCCAGCTTACGCAACCTGCGGGTTAAGTTATCCATCTCTGCTTCGCAGAAGGTGAGCGCTTTTTCCAGCTGGTTTCGGCGCGCACGGTTGTTGCTCAACTGTGCATGCAGTTCATCACGACGAATACGCGCGCGTTCTTCCGCGCCGCTGTCAGCGCGAACACCGATATCCTGCAGTTCGCGTTGTAAATCGTTCAGCAGCTCTTTTTTGGTGTCGTAGGAGCTTTTCAGTGAGGCCATGACCTGGCTGTACTGGCTCAACTGTGCAGCATGGCTGCGCAGCGCTTCACGGGCGCGAGTACGCTCCGCTTCCGCATGTTCCAGACGTTCGCGTAGCTTCTCGTTCAGATCGCTATTGCCGTTAAGCATTTCAGCAGAGTCAGAATAGCTAAAGTGCGCCCGACGCTGTACGACTTCGGTCAGCGCGAAAGCCTGTTGACGTGCATCACGCTGTACCTGCTGGGAATACGCGTAGTCTTCTTTGAGTTGTTCAAACTGCTCGGGGTCATTTTGCAGAACCGAAACGATCGGTTCCAGTTTGGCCAGTTGATTGCCATGCTGCTGAACAAAGCGTGCCGCTTCCTCGGCTTCATCCAGGCGTTCGCGAATTTCGTCCACGCGATCGGCGAGCGTATCATCTGCCAGCAGATTCAATCGCGGCAACAGGCGGTTCAGGGCAGAGACGCCCTCTTTCGCCTGTTCAAACTGCATACGCTGCTGTTGGTTATCATTTTCATGATTGGTCAACGCACGTTCCAGTTCTACACGACGGCTGTTTAATTGACGAATTTCCGCTTCCGGGTCGGCTTCAAACGCAACCGACAGATGGCTACCGATAAAACGGCTAAACGCCTGATGCAAACGCTGAGTTTTCTGGACGTCAAAAGAGAGCGTGGCGAAACGTTCGGACAGCCCCTCACGTTCAGCATGCAGGGTTTCAATGCGGCTTTCCCGCGCGGCACGACCAAAAATTGGTACTGTCGGGAAGCGGGAATAACGCCACTGACGTTCAGCGGTTTTCACCACCACCGCTTTTTCCAGCTCATCCACGCTGAAGACGCTGTCATCGAACGACTGCGGATCCCCTTCGATGAAATAGAGATCTTCCGGGCAATCTGTCAGTCCTTCGAGTTGCCCGGTGATGAGTGAGAGATCCGGCACAACAATGGCATGGCGTGACGGACCATACAGCGCGGAAAAGTACGGTGCATCTTCAAGGCTAACGTCGTCATAGATTTCAGACAGCAGCACGCCGCCGAAGCGTTCCGCCAGCGCATTCAGACGTTGATCTTCCGCACCACCCGGCTGGCTTAAGCGCTCAATCTCTTCATCAACGGCGTTTTTACGCGCACCGACTTCATCACGCTCAACAATGGCTTCACGTTCGCGTTCCAGCAGTTGTTGCAGATATTCAGTAACCTCCTGGCTGGAGGTGAACTCTTCGCCGCACTGCTCGCTGAGCTGATTCAGGCTATTTTGCGCCGCCAGCCAGACAGGAGCACGTTGCATTAAATGCTGAATGCGGGATTGCAGTTGCTCCTGCTCCTGACGCAGCGTCATACGCTGTTCGCTGGCAGACGACACGCTATCAGACAAGGAAGCGATACGAGCTTCCAGCTCCTGATGCAGGGCTTCCAGCTCATCAATATCGAAATGTTTGCCCTGACGTTTACAGAACTCCGCCAGCAGACGTTCCGCTTCCTGTTGTTCGCGCAGGCGCTCTTCCAGCTCACCCAGGCGCATACGCAGCGGTTGAACCTGTTCCGCCAGATGACGCTGCTCAACGCCTTCACGCAACAATTCACGTGCAACGCTCCAGGCTTCCCCGCGCGCCAGTGGGCCGTTGATCGCCACTACCAACTGGTAAGCCTGTTCGAACTGACTGTGCGCGGTTTGCGCCACGCTCATTTTCTGTTCCAGCGTCAGCAGTTTTTCAGTAGCTTCTTGCTCTTTTGCCTGGAAGGTTTCCAGCCATTCCGCCGCGCTGTCCGCCGTCAGATCCGGTAAATGGCAGAGCTCTTTAGCCCGGCTCAACGCCTGAATCGCCTGGGTGTACTGAATGGCTCGTGTTTGCTGAACGTCCAGCGCTTGCTGGTAATCGGCAAGCTGGCTTTTCAGCTCATCCACTTCCAGTTCGGCGGCTTCCGCACGAGCCTCATTTTCATCCTGGCGGTCAGCGGCTTCCGCTACCACTTCATTTTGTTCTTCGAGGCGGATCTGCAACTCTTCGAGATCCGCTTCATAGCGTTCGATTTTTTCCTGCTGCCGGAGCGCGGTTTGCACCAGATTCAGGTGATCGCTGGCCGCCTGATAATCGGCTTCAAGGTCGCCTTCCGCACCGTTATGTTCGCCCAGCTCGCGCGCCATCTCGACATGCTTGTACTGTTCCGCCGCCAGCTGTTTGCGCGAGGTATACAACTCGCGACGATATTCCAACGCTTTATCCAGATGAATGCGACGCTCGTTGGCGTGGCGCATATAGTCCGCCGCCACATAGTTCGTTGCCTCGCTGATCAGGTGCTTAAACAAGTCGCGGTCAGACTGAGTTACGCGTATTGCTTCCAGCGTCATGCGGTTTTCCCGCAATGCGGCTTCCATATCCTGGAACGCTTTACGCACCCCGCCGTTTTCTGGCAACAGATAGTCGCGCAGTGAACGGGTAATGGCGCTGGAAATCCCGCCGTACAGTGAAGCTTCGATCAGGCGATAGAATTTACTACGGTCGGAAGCTGAGCGCAGACGACGGGCGATGATGCCCAAATCGAACATCAGTGAGTGGTAATCGGTTATTGAGTTGAACTGCTTAAACTGCACGCCTTCCATCTCATCGAGCTTCTCTTTCAGCTCAGGAAGAGACAGGACGCGAGCCTGGCGCTCGTTCAGCGTTTCCGTTACCAGCTCGGTTGGCTGTACCGACATCGGCAGCCCCTGAATGGCAAACGGCTTGATATCAACTTTACGGTCGCGCCCGGCCACCTGTTGCAGACGAACGCCGACGACTACGCGCTGATGACGCGAGTTGAGGACATCGAGCATGGAATAGCAGACACCCGCTTTTAGCTTACCGTGCAGGCCTTTATCACGTGAACCGCTGGTCGCACCGGCTTCCGTGGTGTTACGGAAATGCAGCAGGGTTAAGTCCGGGATTAACGCCGTAACAAACGCCGCCATGGTAGTGGATTTACCCGCACCGTTACCCCCCGACAAGGTGGTAACCAGTTCATCGAGATCAAACGTACGGGCAAAAAAACCATTCCAGTTAATCAGCGTAAGTGAGCGAAATTTACCGCGTTCAATCATTATTCTTCCTCTCCACTGTCCGGCTGATTCTCTTCTGGCTCATCATTGAGTTGCAGGCGGTTTTCGACCGACATCGCTTCACCATCACGAATTAAGCGACGCTGCGCTTCGCGCGGATCGTCGCCGCTGCGAACATCCGCGCCAAAGCGGAAAACAGATTCCGTAATACGGAATTTGCTGCTGTCATGGCCCATAAACCACACCATACCTAAGCGACGCAGGCGGTTGAGAGAAGAACGCACCTTTTCCTGCAGCTTCTGGCGGTCAACGTCCGAACCCGTAGAGCGGTTATTTACCAGTCTGAGCAATTTTGCTTCGTCAGCCAGCGTCAGCAGTTCGTCATACAGCTCCTGCTGGGTAAAAATCCCTTCATTCGCCAGGCGTTCCGGGCTGAGATAGAGATAACAAAGAATTTTACCCACCATCATATCCAGTTCAGACAAGACGGAACGCGGAATGAGCGTCGTCGAACGCGGACGAAGGTAGAAAAACCCCTCCGGAGCACGGATCAATTCCACGTTATAGCGGCTGTAAAACTCTTCAAAGTATTCCTGAAAATCCATCAGGAAGGCATGATTGTCCAGCTCATCCAGGCCAATGTGTCGACCCGAACGCAATGCGCTGTCCAGCGCCGGAAATAACGGATTCGCCAGCGCTTGCGCCAGCTTAACCGGCATCACTTTTTCAATATTTGTCAATGACATGCGCCTGTACCTTGGCTCCGTAATCATTAATCGGCTGCCATTTGGCTGGCAGTCCGGTGAAATCTGCTTGCGCTACGCCAAGGCGTACCGCCTGATCGATAACAATACGCGCTACGTCGAAGTGACGCGCACGTGGGTATTGCGCCAGATACTCGCGCACTACCAAACCGAGATCCAGTGGCGTTTGTCTGGATTTATAGATAGCCAACTGTTCTTCAATAATCGCCGCCAGTTGTTCGCGGATCTCGTTAAATTCTTCATATTCCAGGTCCGGCGGAAGCTCCCCGGTAACCTCTTCATCACGCAACACCATCTCTTCGTCACGCATGTCCAGCAATCGGTCGGCATTGGCATAAGTCAATGCCCACGGATCGTCAAAATATGTCTGCACAGACTGGCGCAAGCGCTGGGCAAAGACGCGGTTTTTATCCATATCAATCGCGGTGCGGATAAATTTATGTACGTGTCGATCGTAGCCAATCCACAAATCAATGGATTGCTGGCCCCAACTAATAATTCGGTCAAGTTTGCTTTGTAAGTCAAATACCAGACGGTCAACGAAATGCAGGTCGTCATGCGTCATCGTGGCATCCTGAATACGCAACAGATTAGCCTGTAGCTTATCACCCGCCGCTTCCAACGTGTCCTGCAACTCACGCAGCGTACCGGAAGTTTCAGACAGCAGCATTTCACAGCTGGAAATCGCAGCCCGCCAGTCTTTATTCAGCAATTGCGCAATGTCATCTTTAACCTGTTGCTGTTGCTCATCCATAATGCGCTGCGTCAGATCGATGCTGTCAAAAATTTCCGCCACCGAGTATTTCAGCGGAGCGTAAACGTTGCGGTGCCAGTGGAACTCATCGCCGCCTTCATCCGCCGCGTCTGCTGCACGCTTTAGCTCACCTGCCACAATCGACAACTGCATTGACAGCCGCAATGTGGAGAATTCTCGCTGGCGAATATAGTAATCGGTGATGCCAATCCCGAGCGGCGTCAAACGATAAATGGCGTTCCCTTCCGCCTGTTCGCTGGTAAAGCGGTTCAGCAGACGTTGACGTACCATATCGTTGATCGCGTTGTTGGCGCGAACGCCGATGGTTTCGCTGGTTTGCTCAAACGCATCACTCACATGGCGGAACGCATCCACCAGTTCACCTTCACTCATCTCGCCGTCCAGTCGTTCGCCGTTTAGCGTAGCCACAGCCAACAGGAACGAAAGTCTGTCTACCGGCAGAGAGATAGAGAAGTCATTTTTTCTGGCCCAGGCAACCAGTTCGGGGACTGTCTGGGAAAATTCACTCATAAGTTATCCTTGCATCTGCGGTTTGCGCGCGGTGACATGAATATAACGACCAAGGCTGATATACGGCTCCTGGCGGCAATAGCGCGTTTCTAACTCAAGTAACATTTCATAACCGTCACGCTGTTTATGCTTTTCTCGCAGATAATCATGAAACACGCGTACGCCAGTCTTACCGGTTATCTGCCAACCGATATCCTCCAGCCACTGGTAAACCTGCTGAGGATCACGCGGGTAGTCTGGTGAAAGCGTACGTTTTTTACGTTTTGGCATCCCAACCTGCACATAGTCAAAATTCCCTGCGACCATGTTATGCATCAACAGACCGTTAGCATTGTAGAACATTAACGACAGCGCGCCGCCGGGACGTAATACCGACCACAGAGTCTGCAGCATGCTGACCGGTTCAGCCACCCACTCCAGCACAGCATGAAACAATATCAGATCAACCGGGCTTTCCAAATGCGAAGCAACGTCCTGAGCGGCGCATTGTATAAAATGCATGTTTCCGCTCACACCTTTTGCCTCTGCCGCCTGTTGCGCACGGGCAATCATCTCGCCGGACAGATCGCATAATGTCACGAAATGCCCACATTCAGCCATTTTGATGGCCGTCTGTCCTTCACCACCGCCAGCGTCCAGAATGTGTAGTTTTTGCCCACCAAACGTCGTCAGTAAGCGATCCAGATCCTGCCAAAGAATAGCCTGTCTCAGTTGACCTTTGGTGGTACCGTAAATGTTACGGGAAAACTTCTCTGCAATGTCATCAAAATTGCGATCCCGCATCGGGCTCTCCGCATACTGGCTTTAGGGTGACTAAGTAAAACCGCTATTTTGTCACACCCACGCCGAGAATGAACCTTCCTGGTGTAATATCCCTGCAGATCCCCTGCTGTATGGTTAAAAAAGGAACCAAAAAGGATGCTTTTTACGCTGAAGAAAGTGATTGGCGGTATGATGCTGCCGCTTCCATTGATGCTAATTGTTATGGGCACAGGGCTAGCGCTGGTCTGGTTTAGTCGCTTTCAGAAAACAGGGAAAGTGTTCATCAGCCTGAGCTGGCTCGCGCTGTTACTGCTCAGCTTGCAACCGGTTGCTGATAGTCTGCTTAAACCTATTGAGGACAAATATCCCACCTGGCAAGATACGCAAAAAGTGGAATACATTGTGGTTCTGGGCGGGGGCTATACCTGGAACCCGCAGTGGGCACCGAGTTCTAATCTGATCAATAACAGTCTTCCACGGCTAAATGAGGGGATTCGTCTGTGGCAAGCCAATCCAGGATCAAAGCTGATCTTTACCGGCGCAGCAGCGAAGACCAACAACGTCAGTACCGCAGAAGCGGGGGCGCGCGTGGCCGAGTCGCTGGGCGTTCCTCGCAGTAACATTATTACGCTGGATACACCAAAAGATACCGAGGAAGAAGCTGCTGCGGTAAAACAGGCTATCGGCAACGCGCCTTTCCTGCTGGTGACTTCTGCGTCGCATTTACCGCGAGCGATGATTTTCTTCCAACAAGCCGGGCTGCATCCGCTGCCAGCACCAGCCAACCAGTTGGCAATAGACTCGCCGCTGAATCCGTGGGAACGTGCCATTCCGTCGCCCGTCTGGCTTATGCATAGCGATCGCGTCGGTTACGAAACACTGGGCAGGATCTGGCAGTGGCTGAAAGGCTCGTCAGGCGAGCCAGGGCAGCAGTGATTTGGTCGCTAGGTCAAAATTGGAACGGTTAAAACGACCGGTATTAACCAGTTGCGCAACCTCATCCCACAATACGTACAACCAGCGCCGCCAGATAAACGACTCTGCCACTGGCGCGCGTTGCAGATACTGCCAGAGCAGGCTTTCCGCCAGGGCATTATCCATTAGTCGAAACAGCTCATACTCTCTTGGCGCCCATAGCATCAAACCAGGCCCCACCATTGCCAGAAGCTGATCGCTACGGGCATCTTTGAGCATACTGCGTAAGCTGAAATTACCGTGGATCAGAACGCAGTTATCGTTAAAGCCTTCAAACAACGCTGGCAAACATTCACGGGTGCGAAACAGAATCCGTTTGTCCTGCATTGTAAGGCCGGTATTGTTGAACTGGTTTAACGTGCTCCACAGCACTTCAACTCGTTGGCGATACCAGGATGGCCATAAATTTTCCTGCGTGTTATCCACCGCGCCAACACAGCCTCGACTATCCTGACGATGCCATGACAGCAAACCTTCCACGATCTGATCTTTTAAATGTTCCCAGCGTTCTGGCGTTCGGGCGGGCGCTTCCACTGGCACGCCACGTAAGCGTTCAAGTAACAGAACATCAGGGCCGGGATGTTCTTCGTGGGTTAATACCCCATAAATGACCGGCATACGTACCGTACCACTGCGCGCCAGCATGGTAGTTTTCCATGCCAACTGCTGTGCCATGCCCGGGGTGGTGAAACTTCGGGCCATCAGCGGCATCGGATTTCCCTGGCTGTCGTACAGTGACCACAGCGCCGTATCTACTTTTTCGTTCACGCATTCTATACGACTGAGTTTTTCGCCCAGCAGATGGCTGAGTTCGGCACGCAACTGTTCCATTTCAGATTGCCCTCATAAATGCTACTGCTTTCATAATGAGCGTCGAATAGACAGATGTCACCCGGATGAGATCAATTGATGAAAAGAAAAGTGGCGGGAAAAGAGTAACGATACGACACCCCTCCCAAAAACGGGTGGAGTGCCGTGAAAAGATTAACGCATTTCGACGCGGACGCGCTCAAGATCTTCGGCCGTATCAACCCCTGTCCCCGGCACTTCTTTGGCGACGGCAACATGAATTTTTTCTCCATACCAAAGCACACGAAGCTGCTCCAGCATTTCAATCTGTTCAAGCGGGCTAGGTTGCCAGTTCACATAGCGACGAATAAAGCCCGCGCGATAACCGTAAATCCCCAGATGGCGCAGAAAAGTATTACCTACGGTTTCCAGGCTTTTTGCAAAACGGTCACGATCCCAGGGAATTGTCGCCCGGGAAAAGTAAAGCGCATACCCTTCAGCATCCAACACTACTTTCACCGCATTCGGATTAAACGCCTCTTCCGCGCTGTGAATGGGGACTGCAAGCGTCGCCATGCCGACCTGTCGTTGCGCCAGATTCTCGGCTACCTGACGAATAATAACCGCCGGGATCATCGGCTCATCACCCTGAACGTTCACAATGACGGTATCGTCGCTAAAACCACATTTTTCGACAACTTCAGCCAGGCGTTCCGTACCAGACTGGTGATCGGCGCGGGTCATGCACACCTCGCCACCAACGGCTTCTACAGCACGCGCAACATCTTCATGATCGGTAGCAACAATAATACGTTCAGCGCCAGATTCACGCGCACGCTCCAGCACATGTACTATCATCGGCTTACCGTTAATATCCAGCAGCGGCTTACCAGGCAGACGTGTGGACGCATAACGCGCAGGAATAATGACCACAAAACTCATGATTTACTCTCATCAGCAGTCAGGACACGAGCTTCCGTTTCCAGCAACACGGGAATTCCCTCTCGCAGTGGGAAAGCAAGGTTATCCAGTTTGCAAATCAGTTCTTGTTTTTCCTGGTTGTACCAGAGTTTGCCATTGCATACCGGGCAGGCAATGATTT
Organism: Citrobacter sp. Marseille-Q3906; assembly: GCF_916618775.1. Taxonomy (NCBI): domain Bacteria; kingdom Pseudomonadati; phylum Pseudomonadota; class Gammaproteobacteria; order Enterobacterales; family Enterobacteriaceae; genus Citrobacter; species Citrobacter sp. Marseille-Q3906. Next base: position 761,876 of record NZ_CAKAKA010000002.1, on the reverse strand, counting down.
CAAGCAGACGATGATCCATAGTTCCTCCAGATGGACCGGATTGTGAATACGTAAATATTAACATAATCGCTTACAGGGCTGGGTCTATTTCCCAGGCCTGACGCAAGTCAGTAAATAAACCGTCAGGACAGCTGCCTATCGTGACTCGCACAGCCTGCTGCCAGCGAGCGAAATCATCGATCGCCTGGAATAATCCTTTTTGCAAGGTAACCCCAGGTTTGGCCTCATCCTGCAGCCAAAGAGAAATGACCTCCAGCACGCCTGTTTTTCGGTGCATTTTGGCATCCATACGCCCAACCAACTGTCCCCGATGCAGTAGGGGCAAGACAAAATAGCCATACTGACGTTTGGGTGCTGGCGTGTAGCATCCCAGCCGGTAGCAAAAATCGAACAGCTTTTCAGCCCGTTTACGATCCCAAACCACCGGATCAAATGGCGATAAAACCGTAGTATGGGTCGCTGTTAACTTACCCGCCAGTGCCTGCTCAAGAAGTGGTTGCAGGTCGCTATGGAGCCACAGAGTTCCCAGGCCTTCAACATCTACAGGAATAATTCGTTGTTGCTCTGCCCGTACTTCACACCAGGTTTTTAACGCCGGACGCTGCAAGCGGTAATAGTCTGCCAGCCACTGCTCACGAAAAATACCGAGGCTGCGGGCGCTGTTATCAAGCATGACTATTTCCGCTTCAGCCTTTGAGAGAAGGTCACGATCATCATCCCAGTGCGGCATGACGCGATGCGTTAAATCATAGACTCGCTGGAAATTACGCCGCTCCACCACCATCACCTTCCCGGCGGTGAAAAGTCCTTCAAGATGACGCTTATGCGGTTTCCATTCCCACCAACCGCTGGTTCCCTTACGCGGGTGCTCAAAATCCGCGGATCTTACTGGTCCGTTATGCTGGATATGCTGTAACAGTTGTTCAATCTCATAGGCATGCTCTTTCATCCACTCTGCTTTGTACTTCCAGCCCATTTTCTCAGGAGCCAGCATGCGATGGCGTATCAGCATAAAGTCGCTACGCGGCAGGAAGCAGGCCTCATGTGCCCAGTATTCCATCAGCTCACCGCACAGTAATGATTCATCGAGCCATTGCGGCGAATAGTCACCCAAACGGCTAAACAGCACCAGGTAAGGGCTGCGAGCCACAATATTGATAGTATCGATTTGGAGTAAGGACATTTGCGAAATGGTCGCGAGAATGTCAGCAGAGGTTGCCCGGCGACGAGTTTTTTTCAGCAAACCTTGTGCAGCAAGGTGAAGATGACGGGCATCCTTCAAAGAAAGGTGCGGCAACGACATTTATGACCTCATAAATGATTCGCTGCCACGGCTTGAATCTGTTAGCGAGTCAGCGAGGTTAACTTATCGAGTAAGACACCAGGTTGTTCACCCGACAGATGAGCATCAACGGGTAAGTACCACCAGTTGTCATCGGCAAAAGCGCGACATTTAACTGCGTCTTTCTCCGTCATGACGAGAGTTTGGTCTTCACCTGACAACACGCTGACGTCACTGTAGGTCAGAGACTGGTGGTCTGCCAGCGCGATACACTTCTGCGGACGGGCGCCGCATGCCTCAAGTGTGGCAAAAAAACGGGGGGGATGACCAATACCCGCCATGGCAACAATATTGGGTAGCTGCGCTACATTACGCCGCTCACCTGTACGTAAATTAACGGCCAGGCCTGGCTCAAGGCACATGGGAATTTCCCCCGGCAATGGAGTGCCACCATTGACGATCGTCGCGTCAACTGATTTGAGGCGTCCGGCACGCTCGCGCATTGGACCAGCCGGAAGCCACCAGCCATTACCGAACCGACGTTCACCGTCAATCACTACAATTTCAACATCACGCGCCAGACGATAGTGCTGTAACCCATCATCGGTAACAATAATCTGCACGTCGTGCCGGGCAAGAATGGCTTTTACCGCATCCGCTCTTACCGGAGAGACAGCCACTGGCACACCGGTACGCTGGAAGATCAGCACAGGTTCATCCCCCGCTTCTGCCGTGGTCGTCTCTGTTGTCAGTAAAAGCGGATAAGCCTGTGCTTTCCCGCCATAGCCACGAGAAACAACGCCCACACGAATGCCGCGTTGCTGCAATTGTTCAACCAGCCAAATTACCACTGGCGTTTTACCATTGCCACCCGCAGTCAGGTTTCCGACAACAACAACCGGCACTGGTGCGCGCCATGCACGTTTAAGTCCCAACTTGTAGCATAAGCGGATACCTCCGCTCACCAGTCCGTAGAGCCAGGAGAGCGGAAGTAATAATCGCCACAGCGGCGATTCACCAGACCAGATGCGCGCAATCATTGGCCAAATTGCATTTTGTGCAGTTGTGCATACACACCGCGCTGTTCGAGCAGTTCGCTATGGGTGCCGCGCTCAACAATCAGCCCGTCTTCCACCACCACGATTTCATCCGCTTGTTCGATAGTTGAAAGGCGATGAGCAATGACCAGTGAAGTACGGTTTTTCTGTAACTCATCCAGTGCAGCCTGAATTGCGCGTTCGGACTCTGTATCCAGAGCTGACGTTGCCTCATCAAGGATCAAAATCGGGCTGTCGCGCAGCAAAGCACGGGCGATAGCGATACGCTGGCGTTGACCGCCGGACAGCAGGACGCCGTTCTCGCCAATCACCGTATCCAGACCATCATCCATTTTGTTGATGAAATCCATGGCATAAGCCATCTGCGCCGCTTTTTCAATCTGCTCCCGGCTGTACATATCTGTGCGCGCGTAGGCAATGTTGTTCGCAACCGTATCGTTAAACAGGTGTACGTTCTGCGAGACCAGAGCCACTTGATCGCGTAAGGATGCCAGGGTGTATTCACGCAGATCGTGTCCGTCCATCAGAATCTGCCCTTCATCAATGTCGTAGAAGCGCGTAATCAGACTCGCAATGGTGGATTTTCCTGAACCGGAACGGCCTACCAGCGCCACGGTTTTACCCGCCGGGATATTCAGATTAATGTTACGCAACGCTGGAACTTCACGACCCGGATAGGTAAAGGTCACATTACGGAATTCCAGATCGCCGGTAGCACGTTCAATCACACGTTTACCTTCGTCTTTTTCTTGTTCACTATCCAGAATAGTAAACAAGGTCTGGCATGCAGCCATACCACGCTGGAACTGCGCGTTGACGTTAGTCAGAGACTTCAGCGGACGCATCAGGGCGATCATAGAGGAGAAGACAACCGTAATTGTCCCCGCAGTCAGGTTTTCCATCACACTTGGGAAACTGGCTGCGTATAACACGAAGGCCAGAGCCAAGGAGGCAATCAACTGGATGATAGGATCGGAGATGGAAGATGCAGAAACCATCTTCATGCCTTGCAAGCGCATCTTATTGCTGACTTTATCAAAACGCTTGGTTTCAACTTCCTGACCACCGAATATCAGAACTTCTTTGTGGCCTTTCAGCATTTGCTCTGCACTGGTTGTAACCTGCCCCATCGTATTTTGCATGTTTTTACTGATGCTACGAAAGCGCTTGGAAACAACACGAATCGCAATTGATACAATAGGGGCCAGCACAATCAGGATTAATGACAGCTGCCAGCTGTAATAAAACATCATGATAAACAGGCCAATAATTGAGGCCCCTTCACGCACCACGGTGATCAACGCGCCGGAAGACGAAGACGCCACCTGCTCTGAATCATAGGTAATACGTGACAGTAACGTACCGGTAGACTGCTTATCAAAAAAGGCGACGGGCATGCCCATCATATGACCAAACAGGCGGCGGCGCATGGTCATAACCACTTTGCCTGACACCCATGAAATACAGTAGCTGGAGACGTAGCTGGTTAAGCCACGTACAATCATCAGCCCAATAACCACCAGCGGCATCCACAGCAGCACTGAGCGATCTGTTTTACCAAAACCATCATCCAGTAATGGCTTAAGGAGCGATAACATGAAGGTATCGCTGGCCGCGTTAAGGACTAACGCTATACCCGCCACGATCAGACCCGATTTAAAAGGCGCTATGGTTGGCCATAGTCGGCGAAATGTCTGCCACGTAGAGAGATCTTTATCGTTATGCATTCAAAAAACCAGCATTTGTTAGAATAGCCGCATATTCTACCCGTTATCCTCCGGCACGCCAAACCACTGATGATACCAACGGGGTAAAATCTGATCCCTTAAACTGCGTACTCGCCAACTTTTCTGATAAAAATCCAGTGTAACTTGTCCCTGATGAGGTGTATCCAGCCATTGATAACCCTGTTGCAGGTAACGCTGCTTCACCTTCCTGGATGGCAGGCGCCAGGCATTGTAGCGTGACGCTGAGGCTAAAGCGCCTTGTCCGCCAACCCGCTGAATCAGCGCTAATGATGAGGAGGTATTACTGCCATGATGCGGAACTTGAATAAAAGTAGACCGAAGATGCTGCCAGTAGTGACTTAGCATTTTTTGTTCAGCAGAAGATTCAATATCACCTGTCAGAAGGATGCTGTGATTTCCATCATCAACTTTTACCACGCAGGATTGATTATTTCCCTGCTCTTTATTTCTTCTGATTGGCCAGTGTGCGCTAAACGTTAAACCCTGCCATTGCCACCTCTCCCCGCGAAAACAAGGAAGATGCCCTTCCCAGCCCAACGGACTTCTTGTCCACAAAGATGGCCAGGTCTTTTGTAGTGAGCGTAATCCCCCCCGGTGATCCATATGCTCATGACTGAGAATAATCCCTTCCGGTTCCAGGTTGTGCCAGCGTAACCAGGGAATAATGAGCTGTTGCGCGCTGTCGCCTTCCGGCCAGGCCAGACCGGTATCATAAAGTATCGCCTTCCCATTACGGGTAATCACCATCGCCAGCCCCTGCCCGACATCCAGCATATGCACCTGCCATACGTCATTTCGCGGCGTTATCCAGAGCGGCACGCTCAGCAAAAACAGTCCAGAAATACAGACTATCGGCAGGGTACGCCAGATATTCAGCCGCCACGCGATAAGCATCAACCAGGGAGATAATGCTAGCCATTGCCAGCGTTCATCAATGTTAACCCACCCTTCAGGCAGCTTGTTGAGCGTCCAGAATAGAAGCGCCAGAGAACGGTCAGCCAAATACCATAGTCCCGATTCGAGCATCACCAGACCGGTTAAATGCACAATCATTGCGGCGAGTATCAGCGGGACGGAAACGAACGTAACCAGCGGGACGGCAAATAAATTAGCCAGAAAAGATGTCAGGCTGATGCCGTGAAAAAAAGCGATTTGCACAGGCATCAACAGAACGGTAATACCCAACTGAAGATGGATCAGCGCCAGGATTACATGTCCGACACGGGATAGCGGTCGATCCGACACCGGAACCCACTGATACCAGAATATCAGTGCCGCAACAGCAAAAGCCGATAACCAGAGGCTCTGAGAAAGAATGCTGACTGGATCCACCAGTACGATGGCGGCCAGGCAACATACCCAGACCGACCACCCACCCCCCCGCCTGCCACTTAATTGAAGCGCTCCCCACACAATCAGTGCAACCACCGTACGTAATGCAGGAGGTTGTAAACCCGTTAGCCATGCATAGAATGCCGCACTGGCTATTCCGCCAACCAGCGGTACCTGCCAGTGGAGCCATCGTGTCGGCATAAAAAATTGTCCGCCGCGTATCAACCCGCCGACCAGTAGTGCGGCAAAAGCAATGTGCAGCCCGGAAATGGCCATCAAATGCGCAGTGCCGGTATCACGCATTATGGTTTTCACCTCTTGCGAAACGGATAATCGTTCCCCCATTCCCAGGCCCAGTATGACCTGCTGCCAGGGATACGTGGCCAGAGCGGTATTGAGTGAAGAGAGGTAACGAGCACGCAAACTGCATTTTGGCATGATAACCGTGGCCTGCAGAAAACGCCCAGTCAGCACCTGATGCTGTGCTAGCGCATAACGCTGGCTATCAAATCCACCTTCATTCAACTGCCCATGTACCGCACGAACCTTGAGCGTCATATCCCATTGCTGGCCCGCACAAACATCGCCGGATAAATACTGTCCGTACAGCACGATCCCCACTGCTGGAAATATCCGACGTCCCTGAAGGTGCGTTATTTTCCCGTAGTGTGTCGTCTTATTGTCCGTACTGGTAATCTGGACGATGGCCTGCTGGGTCCTGGCAGGGAGCGTATTACTCGCCCAGATCGCTTCTTTCGCCGCCAGTATTCCCCAGAGAAAGAACAACAGGGTTAATCCGGTGTATTGCAGATATTTGCGAGGAATAAGACAGAGCATACATGCCAGACAAAACAGACCACTCAAATACAGCGCTCCAGGCAGCGCTGGCAATAGCGTAAGTGGCAGCATGCCGCACAACGCACACAAACTCACCGTTGTTATTTTCATCAGACACCTCCCTGTTGGCGGAAGTGTGCAGTACAGCTTAACGGTTGTCTGGTGAAAATTGTCCGTTAAACGCGGTGGGTTCCGCGGTTTTTACATGGGAAATGTAACGTGCAAATTAACTGCGAGGAGGCATTCAAATATGGGTGTCAAAATGAAAAAAGCACCCATTCAGGTGCTTTTTCGCGCTTAAGTTTCTTTTAAAACTTAACCGTAAATATTGGCGCGATCGCGCAGTTCTTTACCCGGTTTAAAGTGCGGAACATATTTCCCTTCCAGATCCACTTTATCGCCAGTCTTCGGATTACGTCCGGTGCGTGGTGCGCGGTAATGCAAAGAAAAACTGCCGAAACCGCGGATTTCAATACGCTCGCCCTGCGCAAGAGTCGAGGCCATATGTTCCAGCATCTCTTTTACTGCATCTTCAACCGCTTTCGCGGGAATATGAGGTTGCTGGGTTGCAAGTCTTTCAATCAATTCTGACTTGGTCATGATTCCTCCGGTTCCTTAAAGGCAAAATTAGCTGCTGCATTGATTAAGGGCGGCCGTAGCCGCCCTTTGTCATTGATTACAGGACGAATCCTGTCATCTGTCAAGCTACTCGTCACCCTTTGTGCTGTTGATAGCACAAAGGAATGAGAGAGTACTCGATATTACTCGCCTTTAGCTGCTTTGAAAGCTTCAGCCATTGCGTTGTTGGAGAAGTTTGCATCTTCCTGTTTGTTAACAGTTGCGATTGCATCTTTCTCATCAGCTTCGTCTTTAGCACGAACAGACAGGCTGATTGCACGGTTCTTACGATCAACGCCGGTGAATTTAGCTTCAACGTCGTCGCCTACGCTCAGAACCAGAGTTGCATCTTCAACGCGGTCACGTGAAGCTTCAGAAGCGCGCAGGTAACCTTCAACGCCGTCAGCCAGTTCTACGGTTGCGCCTTTAGCGTCAACTGCAGTCACTTTACCGTTTACGATTGCGCCTTTCTTGTTCAGTGCAACCCAGTTGTTGAACGGATCTTCTGCGAGCTGTTTAACGCCCAGAGAGATACGCTCACGTTCTGCATCAACCTGCAGAACAACTGCTGCGATTTCGTCGCCTTTTTTGTATTCACGAACTGCTTCTTCGCCTGCAACGTTCCAGGAGATGTCAGACAGGTGAACCAGGCCGTCGATGCCGCCGTCCAGGCCGATGAAGATACCGAAGTCAGTGATAGACTTGATTTTACCTTCAACACGGTCGCCCTTGTTGTGGGTTTCCGCGAACTGCTGCCATGGGTTGTTTTTGCACTGCTTCAGACCCAGGGAGATACGACGACGTTCTTCGTCGATATCCAGAACCATAACTTCCACTACGTCGCCAACGTTAACAACTTTGGACGGGTGGATGTTTTTGTTGGTCCAATCCATTTCGGAAACGTGAACCAGGCCTTCAACGCCTTCTTCGATTTCAACGAAGCAGCCGTAGTCGGTCAGGTTGGTCACGCGACCAGTCAGTTTGGTACCTTCCGGATAACGCTTAGCGATAGCTACCCATGGATCTTCGCCCAGCTGTTTCAGGCCCAGAGATACACGAGTACGCTCGCGGTCGAACTTCAGCACTTTAACAGTGATTTCGTCGCCAACGTTTACGATTTCGCTCGGATGCTTAACGCGTTTCCATGCCATGTCGGTGATGTGCAGCAGGCCGTCAACGCCACCCAGATCAACGAATGCACCGTAGTCAGTGAGGTTCTTAACGATACCTTTAACTTCCATGCCTTCCTGCAGGTTTTCCAGCAGCTGATCGCGTTCTGCGCTGTTTTCGGATTCGATAACGGCACGACGGGAAACAACAACGTTGTTACGCTTCTGATCCAGCTTGATTACTTTGAACTCAAGCTCTTTGCCTTCCAGGTGCAGCGTGTCGCGGACCGGACGAACGTCTACCAGGGAACCCGGCAGGAACGCGCGAATACCATTCAGCTCAACAGTGAAGCCACCCTTGACTTTGCCATTGATAACACCAGTAACGGTCGCAGCTTCTTCGTAAGCTTTTTCCAGCGTGATCCAAGCTTCGTGACGCTTAGCTTTTTCACGGGACAGCAGAGTTTCACCGAAGCCGTCTTCTACTGCATCCAGAGCAACATCAACTTCGTCACCAACCTGGATTTCCAGCTCGCCCTGGGCATTTTTGAACTGCTCTGCCGGAATGGCAGACTCAGATTTCAGACCGGCATCAACCAGTACGATATCTTTGTCGATAGCAACAACAACACCACGAACGATGGAACCCGGACGGGTTTCGATTTCTTTTAAGGATTCTTCAAACAGTTGAGCAAAAGATTCAGTCATGTTTAATCTTCAGGTTTCATATTTAACGTCCACCTGGCTCCATGCCGGATGGGGTTGTTTAACATACCCGCTGTCATTCCATTGCAACGGGGGTACTGCAAATTCGGTCGCACTTAAGCGAGTGCCAGTTTTTGGCGCGCGTATTGTAACGCTTTTTCAATCACTTGCTCAATGCTTAATCGGGTTGAGTCCAAAACTAAAGCATCGGCAGCAGGAACTAATGGCGCTACAGCACGATTACGATCGCGGTCGTCGCGTTCTTCGATCTCGGCCAAAAGGCGTTCAAAGTTAACACTAAAGCCCTTCTCCTGCAACTGTAGCATACGTCGATGCGCACGTTCTTGCGAGGACGCGTCCAGAAAAATTTTCACCGGTGCGTCAGGGAACACCACTGTCCCCATATCACGTCCGTCAGCGATCAATCCCGGCGCTTCGCGAAAGGCGCGTTGGCGACGTAAAAGTGCTTCACGAACACGAGGAAACGCAGCCACCTGAGATGCAGCATTAGCCACCTCCTGGGTGCGGATTTCACCGCTAACATCTTCACCTTCCAGAATAACTTCCAGATTGCCGTCTGTTGAGATAAAGCGCACATCCAGATGCGACGCAAGCGGGACCAGCGCATCTTCAGAAGCGACATCAACATGGTGATGTAACGCCGCGAGCGCCAGTACACGATAAATCGCGCCAGAATCTAACAGATGCCACTGCAATGCTTCCGCCATTGCCTTGCACAAGGTGCCTTTACCTGCACCGCTTGGGCCATCAATGGTAATAACCGGGGCAATTGCCGTCATCTTTTTCTCCTTAAACAGGCATACCGTTAACGTGAACGCCGCGCATTATACGCGCCAACGTCAACGATCGTTATCTTTGTGTGAAAAATACAGAGTCATTGAAGCTGAGTGTAGAATAAATGGACAATCGGGGATGTCAGAAAGCGTAAGAATGTGCCGCACCCGATGGTGCGGCGATCAAATCAGACAGGCGTACTAATACGCGCCAGCTGTTCAAAGTAATCCGGGAAGGTTTTTGCGGTACATTTAGGGTCAAGAATAGTAACTGGCGTATCAGATAACGCCACCAGAGAGAAACACATCGCCATACGGTGATCGTTATAGGTCGCGATGTCCGCGAATGTTAACGATGCTGGCGGTGTAATACGGATAAAATCATGCCCCTCTTCCACTTCAGCACCAACTTTACGTAACTCTGTCGCCATTGCGAACAGACGGTCGGTCTCTTTGACACGCCAGTTGTAGATATTACGTAAGGTCGTCGTACCTTTAGCAAAAAGCGCTGCGGTGGCAATGGTCATTGCCGCATCCGGGATGTGATTCATGTCCATATCAACAGCGTTTAATTCGCCGCGCGCACAGGCTATGAAGTCGTCCCCCCAGGTAATGGTCGCGCCCATTTTTTCCAGCACATCAGCGAAACGAATATCGCCCTGCATACTATTGCGGCCAATCCCAGTGACTTTTACTGTACCGCCTTTAATCGCTCCGGCAGCGAGGAAGTAAGAGGCTGATGACGCATCCCCTTCTACCAGGTAATGACCCGGAGACTGGTACTGCTGCCCCCCCTGCACCACAAAGCGCTGGTAATTCTGGTTCTCAATTTCAACACCAAACGTTTTCATCAAATTCAGTGTGATGTCGATGTAGGGTTTTGACACCAGTTCGCCTTTAATCGCGATCGTCGTATCCTGCGGTGCCAGCGGTGCGGTCATCAATAACGCCGTCAGGAACTGGCTGGAAACACTGCCGTCGACCTCTACCTGCCCGCCAACAAAACCACCGCGCAGACGTAAAGGCGGATAGTTTTCCTGCTCAAGGTATTCAATCTCTGCTCCGCCCTGGCGTAGTGCATCTACCAGATGACCAATCGGGCGCTCTTTCATGCGCGGTTCACCCGTCAGCACGATATCATTATTTCCCAGACACAGCGCAGCAGCTAAAGGGCGCATCGCGGTTCCGGCATTGCCAAGAAACAGTTCGACAGCGCCTTCGGCATGTAATGGGCCACCATTGCCAGTAATTTCACAGCGAGTGCGATCGGCTGAAAGGGTATAGCTAATCCCTAACGCGTTCAGAGCATTGAGCATATGGCGAACATCATCGCTGTCCAGCAGGTTTGTCAGGACAGTAGTACCATTCGCTAATGCAGCCAGCAGCAAAGCGCGGTTAGAAACACTTTTGGATCCAGGCAGATTGATGGTGCCATCCACCCGCGCAATGGGTTGTAACGTCAGGGATTCCATGAAACTTAACTCTCAAAAACAGACATAAAAACCCCACAGGCTGGCTGCGGGGATGAAAAGAAACAACAAATTAACCGCGGCGACGCTCGAAATCGATCATGAAATCGGTCAGCGCTTTCACACCTTCAAGCGGCATGGCATTGTAGATAGACGCTCGCATACCGCCGACAACCCGATGTCCTTTCAGCGCATGCAAACCCGCTGCGAACGACTCTTCCAGGAAGAGTTTATCCAGCGAGCTGTCAGCTAACTGGAACGGTACGTTCATACGTGAGCGGTTAGACTTCGCGACATCATTGCGGTAGAAGTCACTGTTATCAATCACGCTATACAGTAGCTCTGCTTTTTGCTGGTTAATTTTATCCATAGCATTAACACCACCCTGTTCTTTCAGCCATTTAAAGACCAGACCAGAAAGATACCAGGCAAAAGTCGGTGGTGTATTGAACATGGAGTCATTGTCGTTCAGTACGGTGTAGTCAAGGATCGACGGACAGGACACGTGGGCTTTACCCAGTAAATCTTCACGAACGATAACAATCGTCAGCCCTGCCGGACCGATATTCTTCTGTGCACCAGCATAGATAACGCCATAGCGGCTAACATCCAGCGGGCCGGAAAGAATGGTGGAGGATAGATCCGCCGTCACCACCACATTGCTGGCAAACTTCGGCGTTTCATCGATCGCAATGCCATCGATGGTTTCATTCGGACAAAAGTGCAAGTACGCCGCGTTATCAGAAAGCTGCCATTCGCTCATTGGCTTGACAGCACGCAGGCCGTCAACGGTAACTTTGGCATCAATAACATTCGGCGTGCAGTACTTTTTCGCTTCTTTAATAGCACTGGCTGCCCAGTAACCGGCATCAACGTAATCCGCCGTAGTTTTATTACCCAGAATATTTAATGGGATACCGGCAAACTGCCCACGACCACCACCATGGCAGAACAACACTTTATAGTTGGAGGGGATACTGAGAAGATCGCGAAAATCCTGCTCGGCTTCCTCTGCGACCTGAATAAACTCTTTACCCCGGTGGCTAATTTCCATTACCGACGTGCCAAGACCATTCCAGTCACAAAGATCCTGTTGAGCCAGTTTAAGTACTTCTGCCGGTAGCATTGCCGGACCTGAACTAAAATTGAAGACCTGAGCCATTTCCCCTCACCACGTTGTGTTGTTATCCGATCAACATCCTGTCGTTACGATAATTCCTGTGACAGACATTGGGTATAAGTTATTCCTGTGGATATCGGTTTTATCATTCAGTGACACGCGCCGCAATGGGTAAAAATGACCAGGGTAAAAATGAGCGATGCATCACACAACAGAATCTATCGGATTGACGGAAAAAAACCGAGATTTTCGCTGTCAGGTGACGCGTTTTGCCCGGCTGGCCTTCGACCATTCTGGATTTGCACAGCGCGGACATAATTGATGATCGCCCGCACTCATTTGGATCACTTCACTACAACGTACGCAGGCATAGTCTCCCGCTTCAGGTACAACCTTAAATCGTTGTGTGCAGTGTTTGGGAAGAATGCTTAGTCCGGGTTTGATCTGTTTATCCTCGAAAAAATAGACGCTAATCTGCCCGTTCGTTTCAAGAATCGCCAGCCTGACCTGCCCAAGTTGCTCGACACCATTGAGACGTAGCTCCATAAAGAATTCGAATTCCGTCATATTGGCGTTGTGAAGCTTTGACCATGCCAGTTCGCCATCCTCAACGATGACCACTGGCTTGCCTTCCAGCAAATCCTCCAGCTTTTCGCTATGTGCCATTAACCACATCACTAAACGATAAAGCAGCGCCAGGGTCATAAAAACCACCAGTACCGGAAGCATAGGGACATCGTCATAGAACGCCACATCACCCGCAGCTGAACCCAGCGTCAAAATAATCAGCACTTCAAAAAGTGACATCTGACGAACGCCACGCCGTCCTGTGAGCTTTAAGAAAAGGAAAACTAATATAAAGGTATAGAGGCTACGCAGAGCAACCTCGCCAAGAAAATCCATTGGCACCTTATCAAGAGCCATACGCTGCAAATCAAATGCTTTCATTCTTACGCTCTAAACGTTGTGGACTGTGTGAAAGCATAGCCAATACTTTTATTTACGCCGCAGTGGTAGCTGCGATAGCGCCATTCATTTAAAACCCGTATCATTGCGCGCTTTCCGTACGACAAAAGTGATTTTCATGACGCAAACATTTATCCCCGGCAAAGATGCCGCTCTGGAAGATTCCATCGCCCGCTTCCAGCAAAAATTGCTCGACCTCGGTTTCCATATTGAAGAAGCTTCATGGTTAAACCCCGTTCCTAACGTCTGGTCTGTACATATCCGCGATAAAGAGTGCGCACTGTGCTTCACCAACGGTAAGGGCGCGACGAAAAAAGCAGCGCTGGCTTCCGCGCTGGGTGAATATTTTGAGCGTCTGTCCACTAACTACTTCTTTGCTGATTTCTGGTTGGGTGAAACCATCGCTAACAGTCCGTTCGTGCATTATCCGAACGAAAAATGGTTCCCGTTGACCGAAGACGACAACGTTCCGGAAGGTCTGCTGGATCCGCGTCTGCGCGCATTCTACGATCCAGAAAATGAACTGACCGGAAGCATGCTTATCGATCTGCAGTCAGGCAATGAAGAACGCGGTGTCTGCGGCCTGCCGTTTACCCGCCAGTCTGATAACCAGACCGTCTATATTCCGATGAACATTATCGGCAACCTGTACGTATCTAACGGGATGTCCGCCGGTAACACGCCTAATGAAGCGCGCGTTCAGGGTTTGTCTGAGGTCTTTGAACGTTATGTGAAGAATCGTATTATCGCGGAAAGCATCAGCCTGCCGGAAATTCCTGCCGACGTGCTGGCGCGCTATCCGGCGGTTGTCGAGTCCATCGCCAAACTGGAAGCAGAAGGTTTCCCGATTTTCGCGTATGACGGCTCTCTCGGCGGCAAATACCCAGTAATCTGCGTGGTTTTGTTTAACCCTGCCAATGGCACCTGCTTTGCTTCATTCGGCGCACATCCTGATTTTGGCGTGGCACTGGAACGTACAGTCACCGAACTGTTACAAGGCCGTGGTCTGAAAGATCTCGATGTGTTCACTCCGCCGACCTTCGACGACGAAGAAGTCGCTGAACACACCAACCTCGAAACTCATTTCATCGATTCCAGCGGCTTGATCTCCTGGGATCTGTTCAAACAGGATGCTGATTATCCTTTCGTCGACTGGAATTTCTCCGGAACCACGGAACAGGAGCTCGCCACCCTGATGGCTATCTTCAACACTGAAGATAAAGAAGTTTATATCGCCGACTACGAACACCTGTGCGTGTACGCTTGCCGCATTATCGTTCCCGGTATGTCTGACATCTATCCGGCTGAAGATTTGTGGTTAGCGAACAACGGTATGGGCGCGCATTTGCGTGAGACAATCCTTTCTCTGCCGGGCAGTGAATGGGATAAAGAAGACTATCTCAATCTGCTCGAACAACTGGATGAAGAAGGTTTTGACGACTTTACTCGCGTGCGTGAACTGCTGGGCCTGGCGACTGGTCCGGACAACGGTTGGTCTACCCTGCGCATTGGCGAGTTAAAAGTCATGCTGGCTCTGGCTGGTGGCGACCTGGAGCAGGCATTGATTTGGACGGAATGGACGATGGAATTTAACGCCTCTGTCTTTAGCGCCGAACGTGCAAACTATTACCGTTGTCTGCAAACGCTGTTGCTGCTGTCGCAAGAAGAAGATCGGCAACCGCTGCAATATCTGAATGCCTTTGTTCGCATGTACGGTGCTGATGCCGTTGAAGCGGCAAGTGCGGCATTGAGCGGAGAAGCGCCTTTCTATGGCCTCCAGCCCGTTGACAACGATCTGCAAGCGTTTCCAGCACATCAGTCTTTGCTGAAAGCCTACGAAAAATTGCAGCGTGCTAAAGCAGCACACTGGTCAAAATAGTGGCAAACAGCCTACTCTGAGTAGGCTTCAACAATTGACTACGCTATATTACGGGGCGCTTTTAGTGCCCCATTTTTTTATTTTTGCGTAATCAAAAATAAATGTAAAAGCAAGGTTAAATATTAGTAGTTGATATTAAAAAAATTAACTTAGTAATGTTACCTTTTATTGCAATTACTCCATTTTAATTAACTGCTCAACAGGGGGCAAAAGGAAAAAATTCAACTCACTTTATAATTTTTAAAATTTATTTTTACTTGGATAATCAAAAAGTTACACCGTAATTGCATAAAAACCATGCGTCTTACGGGCCTATAAGCCAGGCGAGATATGATCTATATCAAATTCTCATCTATAATGCTTTGTTAGTATCTCGTCGCCGACTTAATAAAGAGAGAGTTAGTGTGAAAGCTGACAACCCTTTTGATCTTATTCTACCTGCTGCAATGGCCAAAGTTGCCGAAGAAGCAGGCGTCTATAAAGCAACGAAACATCCGCTTAAGACGTTCTATCTGGCAATTACTGCCGGTGTATTCATTTCAATTGCCTTTGTTTTCTATATCACCGCCACCACCGGCACCGGAACAATGCCTTTCGGTATGGCAAAATTGGTGGGTGGTATCTGCTTTTCCCTGGGGTTGATCCTGTGTGTTGTCTGCGGTGCAGACCTCTTCACCTCAACGGTACTGATTGTCGTCGCTAAGGCGAGTGGTCGTATTACCTGGGGCCAACTGGCAAAGAACTGGCTTAACGTATATGTCGGCAACCTGATTGGCGCCCTCATCTTCGTGTTACTGATGTGGCTTTCTGGCGAGTACATGACCGCCAATGGCGCATGGGGGCTTAACGTTCTACAAACAGCCGATCACAAAGTGCACCATACTTTTGTTGAGGCTGTTAGCCTTGGCATTCTGGCTAACCTGATGGTATGTCTGGCCGTATGGATGAGCTACTCAGGTCGCAGCCTGATGGACAAAGCGTTTATCATGGTATTACCGGTCGCAATGTTTGTTGCCAGCGGTTTTGAGCACAGTATCGCAAACATGTTTATGATCCCTATGGGTATCGTAATACGCGATTTCGCCACCCCGGAATTCTGGACCGCAGTCGGTTCCTCTCCGGAGAATTTTTCTCACCTGACCGTGATGAATTTCATCACCGATAACCTGATTCCGGTTACGATCGGTAACATTATCGGCGGCGGTTTGTTGGTCGGGTTGACATACTGGGTCATTTACCTGCGTGGTAACGATCATCATTAATTTGTTGATGTTCATTACACGCAGTAAATAAAAAATCCACTTAAGAAGGTAGGTGTTACATGTCCGAGCTTAATGAAAAGTTAGCCACAGCCTGGGAAGGTTTTACCAAAGGTGATTGGCAGAATGAAGTAAACGTCCGTGACTTCATTCAGAAAAACTACACTCCGTACGAGGGTGACGAGTCCTTCCTGGCTGGCGCGACTGAAGCGACCACCGCACTGTGGGACAGCGTGATGGAAGGCGTTAAACAGGAAAACCGCACTCACGCGCCTGTTGACTTTGACACCTCCGTTGCTTCTACCATCACTTCTCACGACGCTGGTTACATCAACAAAGCGCTCGAGAAAATTGTTGGTCTGCAGACTGAAGCTCCGCTGAAACGTGCAATTATCCCGTTTGGCGGCATCAAAATGGTTGAAGGTTCCTGCAAAGCGTACAATCGCGAACTGGACCCGATGCTGAAAAAAATCTTCACCGAATACCGCAAAACCCACAACCAGGGTGTATTCGATGTTTATACCAAAGACATTCTGAACTGCCGTAAATCCGGTGTTCTGACTGGTCTGCCAGATGCGTATGGCCGTGGTCGTATCATCGGTGACTACCGTCGCGTTGCGCTGTACGGTATCGACTACCTGATGAAAGACAAATACGCTCAGTTCGTTTCTCTGCAATCCGATCTGGAAAATGGCGTAAACCTGGAAGCGACTATCCGTCTGCGTGAAGAAATCGCTGAACAGCACCGCGCGCTGGGTCAGATCAAAGAAATGGCTGCTAAATATGGCTGCGATATCTCTGGTCCGGCTACCAACGCTCAGGAAGCTATCCAGTGGACCTACTTCGGCTACCTGGCCGCTGTTAAGTCTCAGAACGGTGCAGCAATGTCCTTCGGTCGTGTATCCACCTTCCTGGATGCTTACATCGAACGCGATATCAAAGCAGGCAAAATCACCGAGCAAGACGCTCAGGAAATGATTGACCACCTGGTCATGAAACTGCGTATGGTTCGCTTCCTGCGTACCCCTGAATATGATGAACTGTTCTCCGGTGACCCGATTTGGGCAACTGAATCTATCGGTGGTATGGGCGTTGACGGCCGTACTCTGGTTACCAAAAACAGCTTCCGCTTCCTGAACACCCTGTACACCATGGGTCCTTCTCCGGAGCCGAACATCACCGTTCTGTGGTCTGAAAAACTGCCTCTGAACTTCAAGAAATTCGCCGCTAAAGTGTCCATCGATACCTCTTCTCTGCAGTACGAGAACGATGACCTGATGCGTCCGGACTTCAACAACGACGATTACGCTATCGCTTGCTGCGTCAGCCCAATGGTTGTTGGTAAACAAATGCAGTTCTTCGGTGCGCGTGCAAACCTGGCGAAAACCATGCTGTACGCAATCAACGGCGGCGTTGATGAAAAACTGAAAATGCAGGTTGGTCCTAAGTCTGAGCCGATCAAAGGCGACGTCCTGAACTTCGACGAAGTTATGGAGCGCATGGATCACTTCATGGACTGGCTGGCAAAACAGTACGTCACCGCACTGAACGTTATCCACTACATGCACGACAAGTACAGCTACGAAGCCTCTCTGATGGCGCTGCACGACCGTGATGTTATCCGCACCATGGCGTGTGGTATCGCTGGTCTGTCCGTTGCTGCTGACTCCCTGTCTGCAATCAAATATGCGAAAGTTAAACCGATTCGTGACGAAGACGGCCTGGCTGTTGACTTCGAAATCGAAGGCGAATACCCGCAGTTTGGTAACAACGACTCTCGCGTTGATGACATGGCGGTTGACCTGGTAGAACGTTTCATGAAGAAAATTCAGAAACTGACTACCTACCGTAACGCTATCCCGACTCAGTCTGTTCTGACCATCACTTCTAACGTTGTGTATGGTAAGAAAACAGGTAACACCCCAGATGGTCGTCGTGCTGGCGCGCCGTTCGGACCTGGTGCTAACCCAATGCACGGTCGTGACCAGAAAGGTGCTGTTGCCTCTCTGACCTCTGTTGCAAAACTGCCGTTTGCTTACGCTAAAGATGGTATCTCTTACACCTTCTCTATCGTTCCGAACGCTCTGGGTAAAGACGACGAAGTTCGTAAGACCAACCTGGCTGGTCTGATGGATGGTTACTTCCACCATGAAGCGTCCATCGAAGGTGGTCAGCACCTGAACGTGAACGTCATGAACCGCGAAATGCTGCTGGATGCGATGGAACATCCGGAAAAATATCCGCAGCTGACCATCCGTGTTTCTGGCTACGCAGTACGTTTTAACTCCCTGACTAAAGAACAGCAGCAGGACGTTATCACTCGTACCTTCACTCAGACCATGTAATTCCCAGTCTGACTGAAAAAGCGTACAATAAAGGCTCCACGTAAGTGGGGCCTTTTTAACAACTAAGTCTCTTTCGCCAGCTATCTATACTTATGGATGACTGCCAAAACAGACTCGACACAGTGAACAACTGTGCACTAACACAGGCCCCGGATGGGCCACACCTGGAGAAACACCGCAATGTCAGTTATTGGTCGCATTCACTCCTTTGAATCCTGTGGCACCGTAGACGGCCCAGGCATCCGTTTTATCACTTTCTTCCAGGGCTGCCTGATGCGTTGCCTGTATTGCCACAACCGTGATACGTGGGATACGCACGGTGGCAAAGAAGTTACTGTCGAAGAGTTAATGAAAGAAGTGGTAACTTATCGCCACTTTATGAATGCTTCCGGTGGCGGCGTAACGGCATCCGGCGGTGAGGCCATCCTGCAGGCTGAATTTGTTCGTGACTGGTTTCGTGCCTGTAAGAAAGAAGGTATTCATACCTGTCTTGATACTAACGGTTTTGTTCGCCGCTACGATCCAGTTATTGATGAACTGCTGGAAGTGACTGACCTGGTAATGCTCGATCTTAAACAGATGAACGACGAAATCCATCAGAACCTTGTGGGTGTATCTAACCATCGTACACTGGAATTTGCTCGCTACCTGTCTAACAAAGATATTAAAGTGTGGATCCGCTACGTTGTCGTCCCCGGTTGGTCTGACGATGACGATTCCGCGCACCGTCTGGGTGAGTTTACCCGTGATATGGGCAACGTAGAAAAAATCGAACTACTGCCTTATCACGAGTTGGGTAAACACAAATGGGTGGCGATGGGCGAAGAGTACAAACTGGATGGTGTTAAGCCGCCGAAGAAAGAGACCATGGAGCGCGTGAAAGGTATCCTTGAGCAATATGGTCACAAAGTGATGTATTGATTTTTTGCCTCATCGAAACGGCTGCCATCAGGGCAGCCGTTTTGCTATCTAAAGCATCTGATATTCAGGTCATAACAAAGGAAAGGATGTGAAGCGCTTATTCATCTCAGGAGTTTTACTGCTGTCAGCCCAGTGCGTAAATGCCGCCAGCAGCTGCGATATCAATGCCATCGTCCAGCATGCGTGGCCAGATGCAACATCTACACCGCAGGGCATCATCACCAAAGATAACCAGGTTATCACCACCAGCGCCAATTCTCCCCAAAGCGCGATTTGCAAGGTCTGGCCGGCACAACCGGAGCTGACACTGGCAGCGGTTCCATTGATGTCTCAGCAGTATACCGATTACGATCACTCAGGCGATCTGGAACTTCTGGTGCTGGATTCCGCTACCCTCAACGTCAAACAGCGATTAAATCTTCCTGCGCGTATGGACGATGACGCTTTTCGTATTACAGGCATTACTCTTGATACAGCACGCTGGAAAGTTAAACCTAACCAGACTGCATTCGGCTTGCATATCATGCGCAACGGCAGCTCACGAGTGAACCCTATGAGTGAAGATGCACTGTCGCTGTTTGTCATTGAGGATAACCAGTTACGGACAATATTAAACGGTATTGTGCTTGAAAATAGCAGCGGCGAATGGGATGGAAACTGTGCAGGCACATTTAACGATGTTAAACGCACCCTGGCTCTGGAACCCGGCTCACAGAAGGGATACGCCAATATACGGGTAACCGAGAAAAACGTAGCATCCACCACACATACTGACGCCAATGGCGAGTGTGTATCAAAGGACAAACCAGGCAAAACGACAACATTGCTACGATATGATGGCAAGCACTATGTCGTACCCAAATCCCTTATGCCTCTGGAATAAGAGCACCATAACGTCTGAAAAGCAGCCATGAGACGCATTTGTCATTACTATGCCTTGACCACGCCAGTATGTTTTCCTGGCTAGCCTGAAGTACGGATAAT
This sequence comes from Citrobacter sp. Marseille-Q3906, assembly GCF_916618775.1. Lineage (NCBI taxonomy): Bacteria > Pseudomonadati > Pseudomonadota > Gammaproteobacteria > Enterobacterales > Enterobacteriaceae > Citrobacter > Citrobacter sp. Marseille-Q3906. The sequence goes on along the minus strand of NZ_CAKAKA010000002.1, from coordinate 741,450 downwards.
TATTGTACTTGTCGCATCTGATGGCACTCAGCATATCAGGATTATTCAACAGCTGGTGTGCTGGCTGGATGAGGCTGAGCATCTGCAACAACTCGCCACTGTTAGCAGCCAACAGGAACTTCACGCTATTTTACTTAATACAACTCAGACATGCGCCACAGAGTTTGGTGTATGCCCTGCCTTACGAAGCAGCATCAGCAAATAAATAAACGACACACTGGCGATCATAATAAACAACACGCTGTCAGAATAATTCTGCATCAGCATGGCGGTAAATGACGGTCCAAGCAGGCTACCCACGGTATAGCTTAATAACAGTGCCTGATTCATGGCGACCAGTTGATGATGCTCAACTTTCTCGCAGGCCCAGGCCATTGCTACCGGATAGAGGGTAAAACCTGCCGCTCCCAGCATGAACAACGCGGGTGCCATCGCCGCCTGATTCAGCATAGCGATACTACCGAGGATCACCACGAACACCTGCACACGCAAAACCAACAGACGGCCTAATTTATCCGCCATACGACCAATCGGCCATTGCCCCAGAATCCCGGCGCTGACCAGAACGGCCATCCAGAAGCCAATGCTGGCATTGCTGACTCCCTGATGATTGAGATACAACGGCATCAAACCGTACAAAGAACCCAGCACAATTCCGGAAATAATACAGCCATTCACGCCCAGGCGAGCCTGTCGAAGCTTCAACATGGAGGCAATTGGGGTCGTCGAATGATGATCATCACTCTGTTGGTTCACAATGCGCGTAAAGAGCAACGGTAAGACCCCGGCCAGGATCGTGCCAGTAACCCATGGCAGAACGTTCATTAATTCTGTCGATACTTTACTGACCAACAGCTGTCCTAAAAACGTCCCCACGTAATAGACCATCATATATGCAGCAAGTAAGCGTCCGCGATTACGCGAAGTTCCGCTGCACATTAGCGCGCTTTCCACCACCACCCAAATCATGGCGCAACCTACGCCCGCAATAAAGCGCCAGGTCATCCAGCTCCAGAATCCCACCATAACGCCCAATCCCACACAACCCACTGCAAAAATAAACGATGCAATGTAATAGCTGCGATTAAAGCCAAGGTGTCTAATTAAATACCCGGTAAGTAATGTCCCAATCAGATTGCCGGTGAAATAAGACGAGCTGACCACTCCCACTTGCCAGGTTGGCAAATTTTCATGGGCGAGCCAAAGCGGGACGAGCGTGTTTAACACGGCGATCGCCAGGGTCAATAGAAGCAGCCCGCACAGCAGCAGCATGACGGGTCGGGTATAGGTGGACATGAATAAAAACCGTGAGGAAGTTCAAATTTCATGCGCATCATGCCACTGCCAAAAACATTGTCAATCGGCTGACTACGGCCTGTAGCACGATTTCAATGTGATCGATTTGAAATACTAATTCTCATCATCAATGATGATAATCTGCCTGACGCCATCTGATTGTTTAAATTGATCTAAAACAAAACTGCCCCGTTACGTTCAGTCGAAAAATTTCATGGTTCATTTTGTCTTTTTTTCTGTTATTACCAGTCAGATGTAAAAAAACCGGGGTATTAACCCCGGCTTTCATATCATGCCGACAAACAGACTTTAACTGGCAACTGCCATGCCGACTGTCATATGCAGACCATAAAACACGCCGCGACCGATCAATTCACCCACCAACAGCAGTATAAATGCGACTGAAAGCAGTGGTATTGCTGGTTGATAGCCCTTTACTTGCGGCACTATCCAGCAGCACAGCGCTAAAGCCAATGCCACAATACGCCATGCCATCAGCGAACCGTAATCCGGCACAAGGGTAGATGCCTGCTGAATTGAACTGTGGATAGTTGCCAGCTCAGCCCCCTGCATCACGGACATGATGGCGCTTACCACCAGTGCAAGTACTGAAATAGCCGGCAGCAGTCGCATTGCCCAACCATCAATTCCGGCAACGCGCAGCAGCAGATAACCCAGCAGTGGCCCCCCCATAAATAGCGTCAGGAAGAAGCCCAGCGGCGTCCAGATACTGAACCAGGTTGGTACCGTATCAATGGTGTTATACACACATACCATCATCCAGACAAAAGCTACGCCCAGTACCATGGTGGCAACCAGCCAAAGATTACGTAATGCTGGTGACATTTTTTTCAATACCGCCAACAACCAACCGATACCACCAACGGCGAAGAAGAGCGAGCCGCTGGCGATTTCATTACTCAGTGCAGAAGAACCTACACGGTTGAGTGAGTTAAAGGCTCGCACAGGTGACCCCAGGTGCAGCATGGAAGCAATAAAACCGATCCCCATTAACACCCACAGGCCAAACATACAGGCAATCACACGTTGTTGTGATTCAGGGCGTAAATCCCCTTTCATCAGCGCAAGTGCCAGAACAATAAAGCCACCAACCACACACTGTCCGAAAACAGTGAAGATCATCAGCGGCCACTCATGCCATCCACTTCCCATCTTACACCTCCTTCGGATTTGCCAGATAACCCGTGGTATCCCCTGTAGGGCGGCTATTGGCGTTAGGCTTGATCACAATACAAGGTTTGGTGAAGTGCGCACCCGGCAATGGCGCAACCGCAGCCAGTTCTCCGTGCTTTTTACGCAGTTCATCAATCGGGCCAAAATCTAGTGCACGTAACGGGCAGGACTCAACGCAGATTGGTTTTTTACCCTCTGCAATACGGTCATGACAGCCATCACACTTGGTCATATGCCCTTTAGCAGCATTGTATTGCGGAGCGCCATAAGGGCAGGCCATATGGCAATAACGACATCCGATGCACACGTCCTCATCAACGACCACAAAACCATCTTCACGTTTGTGCATAGCTCCGCTCGGACAAACCTTGGTGCAGGCCGGGTCTTCGCAGTGGTTACATGCGATGGAGAGATAATAGGCAAAAACGTTCTGATGCCAGACGCCGTTATCTTCCTGCCAGTCGCCGCCAGCGTATTCATAAATACGACGGAAGCTGACATCCGGAGTTAAATCTTTGTAGTCTTTACAGGCCAGTTCGCAGGTTTTGCAACCGGTGCAACGGCTGGAATCAATAAAAAATCCATACTGGGTTGTCATCGGTTACTCCTTACACCTTTTCAACCTGAACAAGGTTCGTATGTGACGGGTTCCCCTTGGCGAGAGGAGAAGGACGCTGGGTTGTCAGCACGTTAATACAACCGCCCTGATCCACACGTTTCACATCCGGGTCATACCATGCCCCCTCACCTAACGCCACAACGCCTGGCATCATACGTGGCGTTACTTTCGCCTCAATATGCACCTCGCCACGGTCATTAAAGATACGTACTTTGTCGCCGTTGTTAATACCACGTCTTTGCGCGTCCAGCGGGTTAATCCACATTTCCTGGCGGCAAGATGCTTTCAGAACATCAACGTTGCCATAGGTTGAGTGAACGCGAGACTTATAGTGAAATCCCGTCAACTGCAGGGGAAATTTATCCGCCAACGGATCGTTTAAGCTTTCAAATCCCGGGGCGTAGATTGGCAATGGATCAATCACGTCGTCTTCAGGCAGTTCCCAGGTTGCTGCGATATCCGCCAGTTCCTGGGAATAAATTTCGATCTTGCCCGATGGCGTGGTAAGTGGATTTGCTTTTGGATCCTCGCGGAATGCTTTGTAAGCTACGTGATGTCCTTCGGGATCGCGCTGTTTGAAGATCCCTTGCTTGCGGAACTCTTCAAACGTCGGCAATTCAGGTATCGCTTTGCGTGACTGCTCGTACAGATGACGCATCCACTCTTCCTGAGTACGACCCTCAGTAAACTGCTGCTCGACGCCCAGGCGTTTTGCCAGCTCGCTGGTCATTTGATAGATAGTCTTGCACTCAAAGCGTGGCTTGATGGCCTGGTCGGTGAATATCACATAGGACATATTCCCGCACGAAGCGTCGAGGGCGAAATCCATTTGTTCGGAAGCTGTGCAGTCTGGCAGCAAAATATCGGCGTATTTAGCCGAGGATGTCATATGGCAGTCAATGACAACAATCATTTCGCACTTCTTATCATCCTGAAGGATTTCGTGAGTGCGGTTGATATCGGAATGCTGGTTAATCAGACAGTTACCAGCATAGTTCCAGATCATTTTAATCGGAACGTCGAGTTTATCTTTTCCACGAACGCCGTCACGTAGCGCCGTCATTTCCGGGCCGCGTTCAATCGCGTCGGTCCACATAAACATCGAGATACTGGTTTCAACAGGGTTTTCCAGCGTAGGCATACGTTCAAACGGTAAACTGTAAGAGCCTTCACGCGCGCCGCTGTTACCGCCGTTAATACCGACGTTACCGGTCAGAATAGCCAGCATGGAAATAGCACGGGTAGCAATTTCACCGTTAGCATGACGCTGTGGTCCCCAGCCCTGGCTGATATAGGCGGGTTTGGCACTACCAATCTCACGTGCCAGCTTAACGATACGGTCAGCCGGAATACCTGTTATCTGCGCAGCCCATTCCGGAGTCTTCGCTATACCATCTTTACCCTGCCCGAGGATGTAAGCCTTGTAGTGGCCATTTTTTGGCGCACCTGCCGGAAGGGTTTTCTCATCGTATCCCACGCAGTATTTATCGAGAAACGGTTGATCAACCATATTTTCGCTGATCAATACGTACGCCAGACCATTGACCAGCGCCGCATCGGTGCCCGGTCTAATCGGGATCCATTCGTCCTCGCGCCCCGCACCAGTATCGGTATAACGAGGATCTATAATGATCATACGGGCATTTGACTTCTGCCTCGCCTGCTCAAGGTAATACGTTACCCCACCACCGCTCATGCGGGTTTCACCAGGGTTATTACCAAACAGAACAACAAGCTTGCTGTTTTCGATATCAGACGGGCTATTACCGTCCGCCCAGCCGCCATAGGTGTAGTTCAGACCAGCAGCAATCTGCGCAGAAGAGTAGTCACCGTAGTGGTTCAGATAGCCGCCACAACAGTTCATCAAGCGAGCAACCAGCGTTTTTCCCGGCGGCCATGAGCGCGTCATGGTGCCTCCCAGCGTACCGGTACCGTAGTTGAGGTAAATAGACTCGTTACCGTAGTCTTTGATCAGACGTTGCATATTGCTGGCGATAATATCGTAGGCTTCATCCCAACTTATACGCTCGAATTTGCCTTCACCGCGCTTACCGACACGCTTCATCGGATATTTCAGACGGTCCGGGTTATAGACGCGACGACGCATGGAGCGGCCGCGCAGACAGGCACGAATCTGGTGCAGGCCGTCATAATTGTCATCGCCGGTATTATCGGTTTCAACATACTTTATTTCACCATCCACCACATGCATACGCAACGGACAGCGGCTACCGCAGTTCACCGTACAGGCGCTCCAGATCACTTTCTCATTGATCTGCGCCGGATTAATGGCTTCTGCGGCATTTGCTATGCGGGTAAATGGCAGGGTAAATGCGCTACTGGCCATCGCCAGTCCGCCTATCGCCGTCGTTTTTACCAAACCGCGACGACTCACCTCAGCTGCCAGTACGGCATCGGGGATCTTAGTTTTCATAGTGACTCACTCTGCTGCTCACAATAAACAAAAAAGAAATACTCGTTGTATAGATATTTATATATCGATATTATCGTTATACAGACTGGTATATAGTGAATTTGCGTAAAGACAGAGATAAATACTGACCTTCATTCGAAGGTAGTATTACCACTAATGAGGTAAGGGTTATTGTCCGGTATCAAGCAGGCATAAAAAAAGCGCCCACAGGCGCTTTTTTAACAGAAAAAGATGGCTTAACCGATGTATTCCAGACCATTCATATATGGACGTAATACTTCCGGAACCTGAATGCGGCCATCAGCTTGCTGGTAGTTTTCCATCACAGCAACCAAGGTACGTCCCACAGCCAGACCAGAACCGTTCAGCGTATGCACTAAACGCGTCTTCTTGTCGGATTTGTTGCGGCAACGAGCCTGCATACGACGTGCCTGGAAATCCCACACGTTTGAGCAGGAGGAGATCTCGCGGTAAGTATTCTGCGCCGGGATCCACACTTCCAGATCATAGGTTTTGCATGCGCCAAAGCCCATGTCACCAGTGCATAGAATGATCTTACGGTACGGCAGTCCCAGCAGCTGAAGTACTTTCTCAGCATGGCCTGTCATCTCTTCCAGTGCGTCCATAGAATCTTCCGGACGAACAATCTGCACCATTTCAACTTTATCAAACTGGTGCATACGGATCAGACCACGAGTGTCACGACCGTAAGAGCCGGCTTCAGAACGGAAGCATGGCGTATGCGCGGTCATTTTGATCGGCAGTGCATCTTCGTCAATGATCTCATCGCGTACCAGGTTGGTCAGCGGGACTTCTGCCGTTGGGATCAGCGCATAGTTACTGCTATCGGCTTCTTCGTCCAGCGGACGCGTATGGAACAGATCACCGGCAAACTTCGGCAACTGACCTGTACCGTACAGCGTGTCATGGTTAACCAGATACGGAACGTAGTTTTCGCTGTAACCATGCTGTTCGGTATGTAGATCCAGCATGAACTGAGACAGCGCACGGTGCATACGTGCAATCTGCCCTTTCATTACCACGAAACGAGAACCCGTTAGCTTAACCGCAGCAGCGAAATCAAGACCGGTATGCATTTCACCCAGCGTGACGTGATCGCGCACTTCGAAATCAAATTCGCGAGGAGTACCCCAACGGCTGACTTCGATATTGTCATTTTCATCTTTACCCACCGGAACTTCGTCCGCTGGCAGGTTAGGAATGGTCAGTGCAATATCGCGGATCTCGGCCTGCAAGGCATCAAGTTCAGCTTTCGCGGTATCCAGCTCTTCGCCCAGTTTGTTCACTTCCAGACGTAAAGACTCGATATCTTCTCCGCGCGCTTTTGCCTGGCCGATGGATTTCGATCGAGAGTTACGCTCTGCCTGCAGGTTCTCTGTTTGTACCTGCAGAACTTTACGACGCTCTTCAAGAGCGCGCAGCTTATCTACATCCAGCTTAAAGCCCCGGCTTGCCAGTTTTTCAGCGACTGCGTCTGGCTCATTACGCAGCAGATTGGGATCGAGCATGCTTATCCTGTGCTTATCGAATTAAAATAGGAGAAAGTGACCACAGCCTGCGATCACAGGGATACATTGCCAACATTACCGCAACGATCGCGCTAACGGTAGCGTTTTATAGGGCTATTTTGATCCTGCCCGGCAAGCCAGGCGAGCTTTTCGCCAATCTTACCCTCAAGACCTCTGTTTGTGGGGTGATAATAGCGCGTTTGTGCCAGTTCCTGCGGAAAGTACTCTTCACCGGCAGCATACGCATTCGGCTCATCATGAGCGTAGCGATATTCCTGTCCGTAGCCCATTTCTTTCATCAGCTTCGTCGGGGCATTACGCAAATGCACAGGCACATCATAATCCGGACGCTCGCGGGCATCAGCCAACGCTGCTTTATAGGCGGTATAGACTGCATTACTTTTCGGCGCACAGGCCAGATAAACTATCGCCTGAGCTATCGCTCGTTCGCCTTCTGCAGGCCCTACGCGAGTGAAACAATCCCATGCTGAAATTGCCACTTGCATAGCCCGTGGGTCGGCATTTCCCACATCTTCGGAAGCAATTGCCAGACAACGGCGCGCGACGTATAACGGATCGCCACCGGCGGTAATGATCCGCGCATACCAGTAAAGCGCCGCATCCGGTGCGCTGCCGCGTACCGATTTGTGTAACGCCGAGATCAGATCGTAAAAGCGATCGCCTTTATTATCAAAGCGCGCGCTGCGCTCCCCGGCAATCTCAGTCAGTAATGCTGTCTGTAAAACACGTTTTCCGCAGTCATCGACTTCGGCCATATCAGCCATCATTTCCAGCGTGTTCAACGCCCTTCGCGCGTCACCATTCACCAGTTCCGCAATCGCCCGACGTGTTTCATTCGGCAGGACAATATCCTGTCCCCCGTAGCCACGTGCTTTATCTGTCATCGCCTGGTCCAGCACCTGCTCAATATCTTCGGTGGTTAACGATTTCAGTAGATAGACACGCGCACGCGACAGTAATGCCGAGTTAAGTTCAAAAGAGGGATTTTCAGTCGTGGCGCCAATAAATGTAATGGTGCCATCTTCGATATGCGGGAGAAACGCGTCCTGCTGGCTTTTATTAAAGCGGTGAACTTCATCCACGAACAAAATTGTACGCCGACCTGCATTGCGGTTCTGACGCGCACGCTCAATGGCCTCACGAATTTCTTTCACACCTGAGGTGACCGCCGAAATGCGTTCAACATCTGCATCAGCGTAGCGAGCAATCACTTCGGCGAGTGTTGTTTTACCCGTACCGGGTGGTCCCCACAAGATCATGGAGTGCAGGTGCCCTGCCTCAATGGCACGCGGCAAGGGCTTGCCTGCGGCCAGCAAATGCTGCTGGCCGATATACTGTGCTAAATTTTCTGGCCGCATGCGCGCGGCCAGTGGCTGAAAGGTATTATCAGAAAAATCGAGCGACAGATTGCCCACTCACGCGCCTCTACTTACGTTGATCGTCCACCGTCACACCTTGTGGCGGGGTAAAGGTGAATTTTGATGGTTCAATTGCACCATTCTGCTGAGACTTCAGCTGATAGCTACTGCGTTGATCGTCCTGCTCGACAGCACTGAACTGATGGATTGTTCCATCACGCCCGACATTAATGGTGAACTGCTTCAGATTACCGCTGCTGGTTTTCGGGGTCAGCACAAAGTCATCACCGTTTTGCTTGATATTGTATTGTTGCCAGTCGCTGGACTGGTTGCGCGCAATCAGCATAAACGGTGTATTCCCCGTGGCATCTTTCAGCCAGGTGGCCGTTGCTTGCTCAACAAACGGGTTAAAGAACCACAGCGTTTTGCCATCGGATACCAGAATGCTCTCGTCAGGCTGTGTCATATGCCAGTTAAACAGGTTCGGACGTTTAACCCATAAGTCACCCTGACCTTCCTGTACTGCCGCTCCGCTGCCATCCGTCACCTTCTGGGTGAAGCTGGCATGGAAACTACTGACTTTATCCAGACGGCTTTTCAGATCGCTGGCAGCATCAGCCCAGACGCTGCTAACCACAAAGCTCGACAGTAATGCACAGGTGATTGCGATTCTTTTCATCGTTATTCCTCAAAATACGTCACTCCCGACGGGGAGATCCCTCTGCTATCCATTCCAGGCCAAAAATCAGCATGAGGAAAGTAGAAAATACTGAATTACTTAACTTTGCAATCAATCGAAGGGAGGCGGCGCCAGCACTTCACGATTACCATTATGTCCCTGCTCACTGACAATTCCCTGCGCTTCCATCTGTTCAATGATGCGTGCCGCACGGTTGTAACCAATACGGAACTGACGCTGAACGCCGGAGATTGAGGCTTTACGTTTCTCCGTGACAAATTTGACGGCCTGGTCAAACAGCGGATCCAGCTCTTCCCCACCGTCAAAACCACCACCACCGCCTTCGCTTTCGCTGTCGGAGGTAATGCCATCGACGTATTGTGGACGCCCACGCGCTTTCCAGTCCTGAACAACTGCATGCACTTCCTGGTCGCGCACAAATGCGCCATGCACACGCACTGGCATAGTGGAGTTAGGCCCGGAATAAAGCATATCCCCCATGCCCAGCAGAGACTCTGCGCCACTCTGGTCGAGGATGGTGCGTGAATCAATCTTACTGGAAACGGTAAAGGCGATACGGGTTGGAATGTTGGCTTTAATCAAACCGGTAATAACATCAACCGACGGACGCTGAGTCGCCAGTACCAGGTGGATGCCCGCCGCACGTGCTTTTTGTGCCAGACGAGCGATGAGTTCTTCCACCTTTTTACCGACGGTCATCATCAGATCAGCGAATTCATCTACCAACACGACGATATACGGCAGTTTTTCCAGCACAGGATGCTGAACGTCCATGCTATCGCCAGGTTTCCAGTACGGGTCAGGAATCGGACGCCCCATACGGGCTGCTTCAGCGATTTTCTCGTTATAACCAGCAAGGTTACGTACGCCAAGCGCCGACATCAGCTTATAGCGACGCTCCATTTCATTGACGCTCCAGCGCAAAGCATTGGCCGCATCTTTCATATCTGTAACAACTTCAGTCAACAGATGCGGGATACCTTCGTAAACGGAAAGTTCCAGCATTTTCGGGTCAATCATGATAAAGCGGACATCTTCCGGTTGTGCCTTGTATAGCATGCTGAGGATCATGGCGTTTACCCCAACCGACTTACCGGAGCCGGTGGTTCCTGCAACCAGCAGATGAGGCATTTTTGCCAGGTCAGCAACGACCGGCTCGCCTGCAATATCTTTACCCAACACGACTGTCAGCGGAGATGGATTTTCGCGGAACTTCGCGTTGTCCAGAACTTCACGCAGATAGACGGTCTGACGTTTTTTATTCGGCAGTTCCAGTCCCACATACGGTTTACCTGGAATCACTTCTACCACACGCACCGCAACGGTCGACAACGAACGAGCCAGGTCGCGGGAGAGGTTAGAAATACGCGCAGCTTTCACACCAGGGGCCAGGTTCAGTTCAAAACGGGTAATAACCGGACCCGGTGAATAGTTCACGACATCAGCTTTAATGCGGAAATCCGCCAGTCGGGCTTCAACCAGACGCGCCATTTGCTCCAGCGCAAAGGTATCCACTGGTTCAACTTCACTCGGCGGTGGCGTCAACAGATCCAGCGAGGGCAGCGGTGTGGTTGGGCGTTGTACCGGGCGGCTGTCACCATTACGCATCAGTAATGGATGGATCAAGCTATCCTGCTGCTGTGGTGCAACAGGTTGTGGCGGCTGCTGATAATGCTGCTGCGGTGCAACAGGCTGTGGCGGCTGCTGATAATGCTGCTGCGATGCTACAGGCTGCGGCGGCTGCTGATAATGCTGCTGCGGTGCTACAGGCTGTGGCGGCTGCTGATAATGTTGCTGCGGCGCTACAGGCTGCGGCGGCTGTTGATAATGCTGCTGCGGTGCTACAGGTTGCGGCGGTTGTTGATATTGCGGCGCTGGTGCAGGCTCCTCCGGCATCACGCTCGGAGTAAACAGCGGCTCATGCGGGCCGTCATCGACCAGAGCTTTCATCGGTGAGAATGCAAAGTCATCCAGTGAGAACGGATTAGCGCCCGCTGGTTGTTCGCCGGAATAGCGCTGCTGTTGGGAAGATGCAAACTGACGGGCTAACTCCGCTTCTGCAGCAGAATCTTCATCCTCAGCTTGGTTTGTACCGTCCTGATACTCTTCCCCATAACGATGCTGTTGGGACTGCGCGAACTGACGTGCCAGCTCATCCTGATGCATTGCATCAATTTCATCGTCACTATATTGCGTATCCGAATCAAGTTGCTCTTCACGCGCTTTTTCTTCAGCAATTCGCTGCGACGGTAATTTTATGCCATACGAGGCCAGTTCACGACGCGTTGGCACGCGGACACGGTTCGGGCGTGGCAACTGCGGCCCAATACCTTCTTTCACCTGCGGACGTGGCGCACCACCAGCCAGACTAAACACAGGTGCGGCAGCAACGGCAGCCCCAGTAGCCAGAGCTGCATTTTTCGCCCCTGTGGCCATTGGTGCAGCGGCAACGACAGACTCAACTGGCGGTATGGCGGCAGTTGTCGGCATAGACGGTTTCACCCGTTCTGGCTCTGTCACAGGTTCCGGAATTGGCTGATACCATGCTGCGAGTTGTTCACGTTCGCGCGCACGTTTCTCTTCCACTTCTTCAAAATAGTAGAGCGGAGGACGAGCTGGTTTAGTCTCTTCAACAACCGGTTCCGGCTCAACAACAGGTGGCGGTTCAACAATGGATTGCTGATGAACAACTGGTTGCGATGGAATAGTCTCCTGCTGATAGACAGACTGTGGCTGGAGAGGAGCATTCTGCTGATAAACCGGTTCAGGTTGCCAGCTTTGTTCCGCTACCGGCTCTTGCGTCTGCCAGGGCATTTGCGATTCTGGCATCATCGGCTGCTCATAACCAACGTCAGCCACAGGAGGAACGGCATATTGCGGCTGGGGCTCAACAGGCGCCGGTTGTTGCCACGCTTCATAAGGTTGTACAGATGGCTGTGCGTACTGATTTGTCTGCGGATACCCTTCTGGTGCAGGCGCGATAGCCGGTTCACCAGTCTGTGGCCCCGGCGCAGATTGCCATGCAACTGCAGGAGCAGGCTGAACAGGAACTGTGCCCGATGCAGGCGGGGTTTGCATCAATGGATCAACGGGAGCGCTCCAGGCCTGCGTTGCTGCAGTGGCCGCAGCAGCAGCTGCCACTGGCTCTGCTACAGAGTGTCCATTGAGCAGCGGATCGAATTCATCATATTCTGGCAACGTCGCCCGATTTCCAGAGAACAGGACATCATTAGGATCGGCAACGACGCCACGGGCGCTGTATTCTATTTCATCTTCATCATCCATGCGTTTGCCGGAGAACAGCGCAGCATCGGTGTGACGCCCAAGCGGGTTGGTAAATTTTTCAGCCAGGCGCTTACGGCGCGCTAATGCGCCGCGAAGAATACGTGCCCGACGCGATTCATGCGGTTTTCCTTCGGCAGCGTCGACAAACTCGTCGTCTTCATATTCTTCATCATCGACCCAGGTATCATCACGACGAGTTCGGTTGCTGGCAAATGTCAGAATATTTAGCAGCCAGCCCCCTAATTTCTCCGCAATACTCACCCATGACCAGCCGGTAAACAGAGTTAACCCAGCAGCCCAGATACATAACAGTGTGAGCGTTCCCCCGCTGCTATGCAGCAGAGGTTGCAAAGTGGTACTTAGCAAACTGCCAATCACGCCACCGGAGGCGAAATACCAGATGTCGTCGGCATTGATTGCCGCCAGTCCGCAAGAAGTAAGAATCAGCGCCAGAACGCCGATAATGCGAAGCGACACGGCAAAATAATCAACGTATTCATCACTGGCCTGATGCCGCCAGGCAAACCAACAGCCGCCAACAATGATTACGGGAATGGTGTAGGCCATGACGCCGAAAATAAAGAACAGCGTGTCTGCCAGCCATGCGCCGGGTATTCCCCCCAGATTATGAATAGGCTCGTGCCACGCGGTTTGCGACCAGCTGGGGTCCGAAGGGTTAAAGCTGAGTAAGGCAGCCATCAACCAGACGGCAAAAAGGGCAATAAGGATGAGTAGCGCTTCCAGAAGTCGGCGCCCGCTGCTTAACTTCGTCAATGTGACGTCTTTGTCTTCAGTGTATTCCTGGCTCAAAAACGGCTCTCCAGGTTTCAGGCTTTTCCTGCCCGATGCTAAAACGGACAACAGCACCGGGTTACCCCGGCACTGTTGCTGTATGGATTAACAGGAGTGTAATCAAACTGAGTCGATTTTGCACCTGTTCCGTGTTAGCGCGTCTTAATAACCAGACGATTGCTCTGTTTTACTTCTTCCATAACCACGTAAGTACGTGTGTCATTCACGCCAGGCAGACGCAGCAGGGTTTCCCCTAACAGCTTACGGTAAGCTGACATATCCGGTACGCGTGTTTTCAGCAGGTAGTCGAAATCACCGGACACCAAATGACATTCTTGAATTTCTTCAAGTTTTTGTACTGCAGAGTTAAATTGCTCAAACACATCCGGGGCGCCACGATTCAGAGTAATCTCAACAAAAACCAGAAGTGATGCATCCAGATAATGCGGGTTCAACAGCGCTGTATAGCCCTGAATAAAACCCTGTCTTTCCAACCGACGCACACGCTCAAGGCAGGGCGTTGGTGAAAGTCCCACTCGTTTAGAAAGCTCGACGTTAGAAATACGCCCATCCTTTTGCAGCTCATTAAGAATGTTACGATCGATACGGTCGAGATCTTTGCCAGGGCGCTTCTTACTATCTACCATTATTATTGTCTCTCTGTATTCCTTCCCTACTCCTGCCTGACTCTACAAACATCACTGTTTAGAGCCGCTACCCATCATAATAACCCGAAACCCAGAGGGATTTACGGTGCGCAATGCCTGGGTTTACGGTGAGAAGACCGTTGCCTGTCGGCGGCTATCGACATCACGAATGGCATCTGTCCACGCCATGCGTAGATTTCGCTAACTCGGTAAACATGTTATCTACATGCATGATTATGCAGCATATACATGACACAGTTTTTTTCTTCCTTGAATGTTTTCGCAAAACAGCAGGGGATTGTCAAAGCAAAACATCGATTTTTAGTACAACATGCCAGTTATTCATTGGGAGTGATGGAAAATCGTCATTTTATCACCTTATAACTGACCGATTTTAAGTAGAAATCGTTATAATATTACCGTCGTTTTTAGCAATCATCGGTTTCTGCTATTACACATATTGTTAACAAAATCGCCATACTCTTTTTTTACGTTCGTAAATTCCCTACAATCCTGCTCATTGCCTGCCAACAACTATGGGGATCTCATGGGCACGACCAAACACAGTAAACTTCTTATTCTGGGCTCAGGCCCTGCGGGATACACCGCCGCGGTCTATGCTGCGCGTGCAAACCTGCAACCGGTGTTGATTACCGGTATGGAAAAAGGTGGTCAGTTGACCACAACGACAGAAGTGGAAAACTGGCCTGGCGATCCGCACGATCTCACTGGCCCGTTGCTGATGGAGCGTATGCATGAACACGCGACGAAATTTGAAACCGAAATCATTTTTGATCACATCAGTAAAGTTGATCTGCAAAATCGTCCGTTTCGCCTGACCGGTGACAGCGGCGAATATACTTGCGATGCACTGATTATCGCCACTGGCGCTTCAGCACGCTATCTTGGTTTACCTTCAGAAGAGGCATTTAAAGGCCGCGGCGTTTCCGCCTGTGCGACCTGTGATGGTTTCTTCTATCGTAACCAAAAGGTTGCGGTTATTGGCGGTGGTAATACCGCTGTAGAAGAAGCATTGTACCTGGCGAATATCGCTTCTGAGGTTCATTTGATCCACCGTCGCGACAGCTTCCGTGCTGAGAAAATCCTCATCAAACGTTTGATGGATAAAGTCGAGAACGGCAACATTGTGCTGCACACTCACCGCACTCTGGAAGAAGTTACCGGCGATCAAATGGGTGTGACCGGACTGCGTCTGCGTGATACCCAGAATACTGACAACGTTGAGTCTCTCGCCGTCGCAGGATTATTTGTCGCTATCGGCCACAGCCCGAACACCGCCATTTTCGACGGTCAGCTTGAACTGGAAAACGGCTACATCAAAGTCCAGTCCGGCATTCATGGCAATGCAACGCAAACCAGCATTCCTGGCGTATTCGCAGCCGGCGACGTAATGGATCATATCTATCGTCAGGCGATTACCTCGGCAGGTACGGGGTGTATGGCTGCCCTCGATGCTGAACGCTATCTTGATGGTCTGGCTGACGCCTGCAAATAGTTTTTACAAATCAGTAACAAAAGTAAAAAAGGCGACTATAAGTCGCCTTTATTTTTGCCTCGTTGTAACATTGTCCTGCCCAAAAATTCCAATAACTCACCTGCTAAGCGAGCAATGAATAAAACCCGTCAAAAAGAGCTAACCCACTGGTTAAAACAGCAAAGTGTCATTTCACAACGCTGGCTAAATATTTCACGTCTGCTGGGATTCGTGAGCGGGCTGTTAATTGTCGCTCAGGCCTGGCTCATGGCTCGTATTCTTGAGCATATGATCATGGACAACATTCCCCGAGAGGCCCTTCTCCTCCCCTTCATCGTGCTGGTATTGATATTTATCCTGCGTGCTTGGGTTGTCTGGTTACGTGAGCGAGTCGGTTTCCATGCGGGACAACACATTCGCTTTGAAATTCGCCGTCAAGTTCTGGACCGCCTGCAGCAGGCAGGTCCGGCATGGATACAAGGTAAACCCGCCGGGAGTTGGGCTACCTTGGTGCTGGAACAGATTGACGATATGCATGATTACTATGCGCGTTATCTGCCGCAAATGGCGCTTGCCGTCTGTGTACCTATATTGATTGTGGCAGCAATTTTCCCTTCAAACTGGGTAGCCGCCCTTATCCTGCTGGGCACCGCACCGCTGATCCCGCTCTTTATGGCAATGGTCGGTATGGGAGCAGCAGATGCTAACCGTCGTAATTTTCAGGCACTTGCCAGACTCAGTGGCCATTTCCTCGACCGCTTAAGGGGCATGGAGACGCTGAGAATATTTGGTCGCGGAGAAGCTGAAACAGAAAGCATTCGCGCCGCATCGCAAGATTTTCGTCAGCGCACCATGGAAGTCCTGCGTCTTGCGTTCCTTTCCTCGGGTGTACTGGAGTTTTTCACGTCACTGTCGATCGCCCTGGTGGCGGTTTATTTCGGTTTTTCTTACCTCGGCGAACTCAACTTCGGTCATTACGGAACTGGCGTAACGCTGGCTGCTGGTTTCCTGGCTCTGATCCTTGCCCCAGAATTTTTCCAGCCTTTGCGCGATCTGGGTACGTTTTACCACGCGAAAGCACAAGCGGTAGGTGCTGCAGATAGTCTGAAAACATTCATGGAAACGCCGCTTGCTCACCCTGAGCGTGGTGACATTGAGTTAGCAGCAAAAGAAGCCGTTTCGATTGAAGCGGAAGATCTGGTCATTACATCGCCGGAAGGCAAAGTTCTGGCTGGGCCACTCAATTTTTCTCTGCCAGCAGGTCAACGTGCGGTGCTGGTTGGTCGTAGTGGCTCAGGTAAAAGCTCCCTTCTGAACGTTCTGTCCGGTTTTCTCTCTTATCAGGGGTCATTGCGGATTAACGGCTTTGAGCTTCGCGATTTATCGCCTGACTCCTGGCGTAAACAGCTCTCATGGGTTGGTCAAAACCCGCAACTTCCCGCCGCGACGTTACGAGATAATGTGCTGCTGGCACGTCCTGATGCCAGTGAACAACAGCTTCAGGCCGCGCTCGACAGTGCCTGGGTAAGCGAGTTTTTACCTTTGCTTCCTCAGGGTGTAGATACGCCAGTAGGCGATCAGGCGGCTCGACTTTCTGTCGGACAAGCACAACGCGTTGCCGTTGCCCGCGCTCTGCTTAATCCGTGTCAGTTACTGCTGCTCGACGAACCCGCTGCCAGCCTTGATGCTCACAGTGAACAACGCGTAATGCAGGCATTGAATGCCGCATCACGCCGCCAGACCACGCTGATGGTGACGCACCAACTCGAAGATCTTGCCGACTGGGATGCTATCTGGGTCATGCAGGATGGACAAATCGTCGAGCAAGGCACTTATGCTCAACTTAGCGCAACCAACGGCGCTTTTGCGACATTGCTGGCTCACCGTCAGGAGGATATCTGAATGCGCGCCTTGCTACCCTATCTGACGCTGTATAAACGTCACAAATGGATGTTAACGCTAGGCATTGTTCTGGCGATAATCACGCTGCTGGCAAGTATCGGTTTGCTGACCCTGTCAGGCTGGTTCCTTTCCGCCTCCGCAGTTGTTGGCGTGACCGGGATTTACAGTTTTAACTACATGCTCCCGGCGGCAGGCGTTCGGGGAGCAGCAATCACCCGAACCGCAGGCCGTTATTTTGAGCGACTGGTCAGCCACGACGCGACATTCCGCGTGCTGCAGCACCTGCGTATTTATACCTTTAGTAAACTGCTGCCGCTTTCTCCTGCTGGTCTGGCCCGGTATGGCCAGGGGGAGTTGCTTAACCGTGTGGTTGCTGATGTCGACACGCTCGATCATCTCTATTTACGCGTGCTCTCCCCGCTAACAGGGGCATTTGTGGTCATCGTGGTAGTGACGCTGGGACTTAGCGTTCTCGATCTAACTCTGGCGATCACACTTGGCGGCATTATGCTGCTCACCTTGTTTATTTTGCCCCCAATCTTTTATCAGGCCGGAAAAAGCACCGGGCAAAGTCTGACGCATCTGCGCGGTCAATATCGTCAGCAGTTAACTTCATGGTTGCAGGGGCAGGCTGAACTCACCATTTTTGGTGCCAGCGAACGCTATCGTGCACAAATGGAAGCGACGGAAATGCAGTGGCATGAAGCTCAGCGTCGTCAGTCTGAATTAACCGCGCTGTCCCAGGCTGTCATGCTACTCGTTGGCGCTCTGGCCGTAATAATGATGTTATGGATGGCCTCTGGCGGTGTGGGCGGAAATACCCAACCGGGTGCACTGATTGCCCTGTTTGTCTTCTGCGCGCTGGCTGCTTTTGAAGCTCTGGCGCCTGTCACCGGGGCGTTTCAGCATCTTGGTCAGGTGATTGCTTCGGCTCTGCGTATCACTGAACTGAGCGAACAGCAGCCGGAAGTCACCTTCCCTGAGGCGGGCTCCTCGGTCACTGAACAAATAACGCTCACGCTGCGCGACGTTTCTTTCAGCTACCCTGGACAGGTGCAAAACGCGCTGGATACTCTTTCCTTGCAGGCTAAACCCGGTGAGCATATTGCGATTCTTGGTCGTACCGGCTGCGGAAAGTCAACGCTTCTGCAATTGCTGACGCGTGCCTGGGACCCACAAAGCGGCGAAATCCTGATCAACGATCAACCGATTTCGGCCTTAAGTGAATCCAGTCTGCGTCAAAGCATCAGCGTTGTGCCGCAACGCGTGCATCTGTTCAGCGCGACATTACGCGATAACCTGCTGCTGGCCGCACCACACGCCAGTGATGAGGTATTGTCCGGAATGCTCAGCCGGGTCGGTCTGGAAAAGCTGCTGGCGGATGATGGACTTAACGCCTGGTTAGGTGAAGGTGGTCGTCAACTTTCAGGTGGCGAACTCCGCCGTCTGGCCATCGCTCGTGCATTGTTGCACGATGCCCCATTGATGCTGCTGGATGAACCCACCGAAGGGCTGGATGCCACAACAGAAAGCCAAATGCTTGAATTAATTGGCGATGTGATGCGAGATAAAACCGTACTGATGGTTACGCATCGTCTGCGCGGGCTGTCACGTTTTGATCAAATAATAGTGATGGACAACGGACACATTATTGAGCAAGGTAATCACGCAGATCTGTTAGCCCGGCAGGGTCGTTATTACCAGTTTAAGCAACGTCTGTAAGCTATTATTGAACGATCCGACTCGCGTAGTGGAGTTTCGCTGTCATGCGCCTGGTGCAACTTTCTCGTAATTCTATCGCCTTCCCGTCGCCGGAAGGCGCTTTACGCGAACCTAACGGTTTGTTGGCGCTTGGCGGCGATCTCAGCCCTGCCCGCTTGCTCATGGCATACCAGCGCGGGATTTTCCCGTGGTTTTCACCTGGCGACCCGATCCTCTGGTGGTCACCCGATCCGCGAGCTATTTTGTGGCCTGAGACATTTCATATTAGCCGCAGCATGAAACGTTTTCATAAACATTCACCTTATCGCGTAACTCTCAATTATGCATTTGGCCAGGTTATTGAAGGCTGTGCAAATGACCGGGAAGAAGGCACCTGGATAACGCATGATGTGGTTGACGCATACCATCGACTCCATGAACTGGGCCATGCTCATTCTATTGAGGTATGGCGGCAAAACGAATTAGTGGGCGGTATGTACGGCGTATCACAAGGTACACTTTTCTGTGGCGAATCGATGTTCAGTCGTCAGGAAAATGCGTCCAAGACCGCACTGCTTGTATTTTGCGCTGAATTTATACGTCAGGGTGGAAAACTCATCGACTGCCAGGTGTTAAATAGCCATACAGCGTCGCTGGGCGCAGTTGAAATTCCCCGGCGGGAGTACCTTGAACACCTGAGCAGACTGCGCCAGCAGCGGCTACCCAGCCATTTTTGGGTGCCGAGAACGTTATTTTCACCTCAGGTGTGAATGTTTTCGGCACATTTTTTGTCGGGGTGTTATAATTGTGCCGCAGAGTTGGTTTAGCCCATTACCCCGCCGCCGTTAAGGAACAGTTCGCGTCAGGCAACGCCTATCGTTTATCTCATCGTTCCCTTACACGTTGCGCTTTTAGTGCGGCTTTGCCGTGTGTGGTTAGAGTAATGCGCCAAACCTGATTTGCTGTGTTTTAAACGCGCAAATCTTTACTTATTAAAAGAACTTCGGCATTATCTTGCCGGTTCAAATTACGGTAGTGATACCCCAGAGGATTAGATGGCCAAAGAAGACAATATTGAAATGCAGGGTACCGTTCTCGATACGTTACCTAATACCATGTTCCGCGTAGAGTTAGAAAACGGTCACGTGGTTACTGCACACATCTCCGGTAAAATGCGTAAAAACTATATCCGCATCCTGACGGGCGACAAAGTGACTGTTGAGCTGACCCCGTACGACCTGAGCAAAGGCCGCATTGTCTTCCGTAGTCGCTGATTGTTTTCACGCCAGACCGGCGTCCAGATAATAAAAGGTCGGTTTAGCCGACCTTTTTTGTGGATCGGGGTTAAGAATTTAATCCTCGATCATTCGCGCATATTCTTCCGTCAGGAAATCCACCAATGCGCGTACCGACGGCAATAATCCCCGGCGTGATGGAAAGACTGCGTGAATAATCTCTCGCTTAGGTTCCCACCCGTCCAGTAATGCCACCAGTTCACCCGCCGCTAATTGATCTTTTACCATCAGTTGCGGAAGTTGAACAACACCAACTCCCGCTATCGCCGCTTCGCGTAATGCCAGCATATCAGTAGTAATCATACGCGGCGTAAAATGAACCTCCGCACGCGCGCCCTGTGGTCCAAATAACTCCCAGCGATGAACATGTTTACCGGATGCCAGACTCAGGCCCGGCCAGCGAGTCAGGTCTGCTGGAGAGTGTAAAGCGCCCATTTGAGCTATTAATGTCGGGCTGGCATACAGCCGATGTCCCCTGTCCGCAAGCACCCGCATGACCAGATCGCTGTCCTCAAAAGGGCGTGGCCTGACGCGAATCGCAACATCCAGACCTTCCCCTACGACATCAACCCGTCGGTTCGTGGCCTCAAGCTGTACCGACACATCCGGATAACGCGCCATAAACCTGGCCAGCATGGGACCAATATGCACATGCAGCAAAGTGACCGGACAGGTCAGTTTTACAATTCCACGCGGCTCAACCTGCAACGCGGCAATAGCATCCTGTGCCGCCTGCGCTTCCACCAGCATCGCCTTACAATGCTCGTAAAATGTCTGTCCAACTTCAGTGACATTAAATTGCCGGGTAGTTCGTTGAATCAAACGGACGCCCAGTCTCTCCTCCAGTTGCGCAATTCGTCGGCTGAGTTTTGATTTAGGTTCATCCAGCGCTCGCCCGGCAGCAGCGAATCCCCCCTCTTCGACTACATGAACAAACCACGCGAAATCATTGAGATCCAGCTTCGCCATCGCATTGTCCTATTAATGAGACTGTGAAGACTATTTTAGCGACTACTCAGCTCGCTGTCATGAATATAAGCTTATTCACATCGAGCTAATGCCCATGAGGAGACAAATATGAAACAAGTAACAGGCGTCTACACAGCACCTCGCCCACACTGGGTTGGCGATGGATTCCCGGTTCGCTCAATGTTCTCTTACCAGTCTCATGGTGAGCAGTTAAGCCCTTTCCTGCTGCTGGATTATGCCGGTCCGCATACATTCACGCCGGGTAGCGAAAAGCGCGGCGTGGGAGAGCACCCTCATCGTGGCTTTGAAACGGTGACCATTGTTTACAGTGGTGAAGTTGAACATCGCGATTCAACGGGTCGCGGCGGCGTTATCGGCCCGGGTGACGTGCAGTGGATGACGGCGGGGGCCGGGATCTTACACGAAGAGTTCCATTCGCCTGAATTTACCCGTAAAGGCGGCGAGCTGGAAATGGTACAGCTGTGGGTGAATCTGCCAGCAAAAGACAAAATGACTGCGCCGGGTTACCAGGGTATCAGCAGCGACGTCATCCCTACGGTCACCCTGCCAGATGATGCTGGTACTGTTCGCGTTATTGCGGGTAGCTATCAGGACATAAAAGGTCCGGCACATACGTTCTCCCCGTTAAATGTCTGGGATATGCACCTGCAACGCAACCATCAGGTCATGTTGCCCCAGCCTGAAGGATGGAGCACCGCACTGGTCGTACTGAAAGGAAATATTAGTGTCAACGGCACCACGCCCGCGAGTGAAGCGCAGCTAGTGGTATTAAGCCAGCAAGGTAAAACAGTACACATTGAAGCCAGCAGCGATGCCAGCGTGCTGCTTCTATCTGGCGAACCGTTGAATGAGCCGATTGTAGGTTACGGCCCGTTTGTGATGAACACGAAACAAGAAATCGCTGAAGCCGTACGCGATTTTAACTCCGGCCGCTTTGGCCAAATCTGAATCGAAGGAGAATACGATGTCCAGTCCTGCAAATTTTAATGGTTCACGCCCGGTCATTGATGTGAATGATTCGATCATGCTGCTTATCGATCACCAGAGTGGACTCTTCCAGACCGTAGGCGATATGCCAATGCCGGAACTTCGCGCTCGTGCCGCCGCGCTGGCGAAAATGGCAACTCTGGCGAAGATGCCAGTGATTACAACCGCATCTGTCCCACAAGGCCCCAATGGTCCATTGATACCGGAGATCCACGCCAACGCGCCACATGCCCAATACGTGGCGCGTAAAGGTGAGATCAACGCCTGGGATAACGAAGACTTTGTTAATGCTGTAAAAGCGACGGGGCGTAAGACTCTGATTATCGCCGGTACCATTACCAGCGTATGCATGGCTTTCCCGGCCATCAGCGCGGTTGCGGAGGGTTATAAAGTCTTCGCCGTGATCGACGCATCGGGTACATACAGTAAAATGGCGCAGGAAATCACCCTCGCGCGTGTTGTTCAGGCTGGTGTCGTACCAATGGATACCGCAGCAGTCGCCTCCGAACTGCAGGGTACATGGAACCGTGAAGACGCCGCAGAATGGGCGGAAGTGTATACAAAAGTATTCCCGGCTTATCAGTTACTGATCGAAAGCTACAGCAAAGCCCAGGAGGTCGTGACAAACGGCGAAAAACTGGACTCTCAGCGCTAATAATATTCTCCGTGCTTGTCAGAGCGAAGAATATGTACATTGCGTGACCAAACGAGTATGAACGCGTAAATTCTGCTTGACCGTTTTAGCGCAACTCCCTATAGTAGCGCCCCGTTGCCCCCCAAGCGGTCAGGCAGCAATACAATATGGTGAGGTGTCCGAGTGGCTGAAGGAGCACGCCTGGAAAGTGTGTATACGGCAACGTATCCGGGGTTCGAATCCCCGCCTCACCGCCATATTTGAAGAAGAGCTCGTACGCAAGTACGGGCTTTTTTTTCGCCTGTTGCACCCAACCAGGGGGATGAGAATCCCCGGCCGGGGTTCGACAACTGGCGCAGCCAGTTGGACAGACCGCGAACGCAGAGTGTGGGCTGCCCCAGACGGGCGAGCGAAGCGCGTCAATCCCCGCCTCACCGCCATATTTGAAGAAGAGCTCGTACTCAAGTACGGGCTTTTTTTCGCCTGTTGCGCATGTCAGATACGATGCAAGCAGCGCATCCGGAATTCTCGTTGATGAAAATGAATTATCGTCTGCTGAGCAACGTTAACACTTCATAATGGGCGGTATGAGGGAACATATCGAATATCTGCACGCGTTCAATGTGGTATTCCGACAGCTCGCGAATATCTTTTGCCATCGTTTGCGGATTACAGCTGGAATACACAATAAAACGTGGCGCCATTCTGGAGAGAAAATCACACAGTGGTTTTCCAATTCCACGACGCGGCGGATTAACCAGCACCAGATCAGGCACTTCTTCCTGCGCCGTGGCAAATTGAGTCGAGTCCAGCGCCTGGAAATGCAGGTTCTGTAGCCCGAGTTCCTGGGCAGACTGTTTTGCACAGGTAATCGCCTCTGGCGCGATTTCAATACCCGTCAGTTTCATCTGTGGCGTAGCGCAATGCAGACCAAAGCCCCCGACACCGCAAAATAGATCCCACATATGGTTAACCGGAAGCTGACGGACCCAGTTACGGGCCGTGGCATATAAACAGCTGGCCACCTCCGGGTTGGTCTGAAAGAAGCTCTGCGGGCGTATCCACAGCGGAACATCGTTGAAGCGTTCTGCCAGCGCCTGCTGTTCTGTCAGGAAGATTTCCATCTCCCCTTCCATAATCGCCATATGCACCGGCTGAATATTGGCCGTAATCACCTTCAACTGTGGCAGTTGTTCCTGCAGCCACGGCAGCGCAGTGCGCAGCTGTGCCAGTTTAGCGTCTGAACGTAAGACAAAACGCAGCATCATGCCGCCATCGAACTGACTTTCGGTTAACAGAATATATTTGAGCTCTCCCCGCTTGCGTGCAACGTTGTAAGGAGTAAGCCCTGCGCGCGCAATGAAGGGCTTTAACACTGCAAATACCGGGGAAAATGAAGTGGGATAGAGCGGGCAATCGCACAAATCCTCTGGCGTGCCGTCGCGATGCAGCATACCCAACAGAGGTTTTTCCACGCTGCCGCTGACCACCATTTTAGCTTTATTACGAAAAGCGCTTTCCGCACCACTGACCGGTGCGCACCATTCCCCGACCGAAAAATCGACCAGCAAATTCTGGAGATCGGCTGTTTTAGTGGAGAGTTGATCGCCAACTGGCTGTGTTATCCACTGACAGGAACGACAGCGTCCGGCGTCATAAAGTGCGCACTGCATACGGAAACCTTCAAATTAACAGGGGCGAAGATTATACACGTTATTGCAAACGGAAGAACCGCCGACTGGACGCAGGAACAAAGAGAAGCAGCAACACCAGCATATCCGGCAATTTTTGCATCACCAGCGTGTGGAATATTTCGCGCTTAGACTCCCCTGCGATACTGAACAGTTCCGGATACCCGTAACCGAGTGACGCCGCCCACAGGTAACCTGAGGCAATCACCTGGGTAAGCAAGTAGAGCCAGCGTGCCCAGTTACGTCCTTTCCCCAGGGAGAATGCACAGTAAATTTCAATAAAAACCAGCACCAGGCTGCTCAAAAATACCAGCGTCAAATCCCAGGTCTGCACGCTGCGATGAATAAACTCGCTCGTCCCACGAACGCCAAGCGTATTAAAAATCATCAACAGATCGAGGCAACGGATCATGATAATAGCAAGCGCCGCCACCTGCACCAGAGCAGGTACGTTCAGGCGTGCATGTGATGTGGATGATTTCTTAAAAAATCCCAACGCGTCGTCTTCCGTGAAAACGGTGCAACGGGAAACGCTGCACCGTGTAGACAGGTTGGCAGATTTTAGTTTTTTCAGCTGCGTCTTGCACGCTGGATATCGCGTAACCGCTGTTTTTCTGTTCGCGCCATCAGATACCACGCGATAAATCCGATAATTCCTACCACACCAAGGATGAGCGTAGCCAACGCGTTAATCTCCGGATTGACCCCCATACGTACGCTGGAGAACACCAGCATTGGCAGGGTCGTCGCTCCCGGACCAGACACAAAACTGGCGATCACCAGATCATCCAACGACAGCGTGAAGGCCAACAACCAACCGGAAATTACCGCTGGCATAATCATCGGCAACGTGATGACAAAAAAGACCTTCACCGGCGTCGCACCAAGATCCATCGCCGCTTCTTCAATTGAGTGATCCAGTTCGCGCAAACGCGAAGAGATAACCACCGCAACATACGCCGTACAGAACGTGACGTGCGCCAGCCAGATGGTCAACATGCCACGATCCGCAGGCCAGCCAATCGCATGTGCCATTGCCACAAACAACAACAACAAAGATAAACCGGTAATGACATCCGGCATAACCAGTGGTGCGGTAATCATAAAGGCAAAACCATTAGATCCACGGAAACGACCAAAACGCACCATCACGACAGCGGCAATAGTACCGAGGATCGCCGCCATCGTCGCAGCACAAGCTGCAATCGTTAAGCTCATACCAACTGCACTTATCATCGCAGTATCGTGGAATAGCTCGCCGTACCAGCGCGTTGACCAACCAGCCCATACCGTCACCAGTTTGGAGCTGTTGAACGAATAGATAACCAACATCAACATCGGTGCGTACAGGAAGGTAAATCCCAACACCAGAATAAAAATACGCCACGGCGAGCGAACGACCGGTAAGTTATTCATCCGTGTTCCCCCACGCTTTTTTGCTGATATTTATGGAACCACATGATCGGCACAATCAGTAACAGCAGCATAATAATGGCGACAGCGGATGCCACCGGCCAGTCACGATTGTTGAAAAACTCCTGCCACAACACGCGACCAATCATAATGCTGTCCGGGCCACCAAGCAGCTCAGGGATCACGAACTCTCCCACCGCCGGAATAAACACCAGCATTGATCCGGCGATGATCCCTCCCTTGGTCAACGGCACAATCACGCTAAAGAAGGTTTTCAACGGTCTGGCTCCCAAATCCAGCGCAGCTTCCACCAGCGAATAATCAATGCGCGTTAATGCGGTGTATATTGGCAGCACCATAAATGGCAAATAGGCATAAACAATCCCAATATAAACTGCCAGATTGGTATGCAGGATCGTCAGTGGCTGATCGATAACGCCGAGCCACATCAGGAAATTATTCAATACCCCGTTATTTTTCAGGATCCCCATCCAGGCATACACGCGAATCAAAAAAGAGGTCCAGGACGGCAGGATCACCAGCAATAGCAAAATATTACGCGTTGACGGTTTACTGTGCGCCACGGCCCATGCCAATGGATAGCCCAGCAACAAGCAACAGATCGTCGAAATCCCCGCCACCTGCAAAGACTGCAGATAAGCATCAAAATAGAGCGGATCGTCCGTTAGCTGCAGGAAGTTGCCCAGATTGAGCGTAATGGATAATTGGTCATCAGCCCAGCCTACAAGGTCAGTATACGGGGGAATAGCCCGCGCCATCTCTGACAGGCTGATCTTAAAAACAATCAAAAACGGCAACAAAAACAGGAGCACCAGCCAAACATACGGCAGCGCAATCACCAGCTTGCGCCCGTGCTTCATCTGCATCCGCGACATAAACAGCGTGAAACGGCCCGCTTTGTCCACACGAGCCGGAGGTTCAAGTGTACTCATCTTCACTCCTTAAACCGTCAACACCACACAGCTGTCCGCATCCCAACACAAACGTACTTCATCGCCCCAGGTCGGTAGCCCCTTGCGATAGCGATGTTCGTTTTGTAACTGGGCGCTCAACATCTGGCCGCTTTTTAAACGTACGTGGTATACAGACAAATCACCGAGATAGGCAATGTGTACGACTTCGCCCACCGCAAAGTTATAGCCATCAGCCGGAGGGGCTTCACAGAGCATGATTTTTTCCGGGCGCAGCGCAACATACACTGGCACGTTATCAACAATGGAAACATCGGCATCCACTTTCAGCGGATGAACCAACCCAGGGGAGTCAATAACCAGACCATCTTCCTGACGATCTTTCAGTAGACCTTCAAAAACGTTTACTGAGCCGATAAATTCCGCGCTGTAACGCGTGGTCGGATGCTCATATATTTCTTCAGGCTCGCCGATTTGCACAAACTTGCCACGATTCATAATCGCAATGCGACCCGCCATCGTCATGGCTTCTTCCTGATCGTGTGTCACCATCACGCAGGTAACCCCTACACGCTCGAGGATATCAACCACTTCCAGTTGCATACGGTCACGTAGTTTCTTATCCAGCGCCCCCATCGGCTCATCCAGCAGCAACAGCTTCGGACGTTTTGCCAGGCTTCGCGCCAGCGCCACACGCTGACGCTGACCGCCGGAAAGCTGGTGCGGTTTGCGTTTGGCAAATTCCTGCATATGCACCAGGCCTAACATCTCGTTCACGCGACTGGTAATTTCAGCTTTCGGCAACTTGTCCTGCTTAAGGCCAAAGGCAATGTTCTGCTCCACCGTCATGTGCGGAAACAGCGCGTAGGACTGAAACATCATATTTATCGGGCGCAGATAAGGCGGGACATGCGCTAAATCAACACCATCCAGCATAATTTGCCCGGTAGTCGGCAGTTCAAACCCCGCCAGCATGCGTAGCAGAGTCGATTTGCCGCAGCCGGATGCGCCAAGCAGGGCAAATATTTCACCTTTATAGATTGTGAGGCTGACATCATCGACGGCGTGCTGGCCATCAAATGACTTGGTCAGGTTACGAATTTCAAGGAGCGGGGTCAGCGCTTTACGGGTCTTCGCCTGTGGGCGGGAGGTTGCATCATTCACTCAAGTGCTCTCCGGCATAAAACAAAAAAACGGTGCAAATAACGCACCACAATGGTGCGTATTGCCGGGTTATACGTGTTCGGGTATCAATGCAGCCCCGGCGGGCACAAGTACCGCCGGGTCATGTCCCAAACATCGGGTTATTTCCCGCTTTTCACCTTCGTCCAGGCACGGGTACGTACACGATCGATCTTCGGATCCTGCACTTTCAGCGTGAACATCTTGGCTCTTACATCCGCAGGTGGATAGATACCCGGATTGTCCCGAACCTCAGGGCTGACCAACGCCGTCGCTTCTTTGTTAGCATTCGCGTAGAACACGTGATCGGAAATATGGGCAATCACATCCGGACGCAGCAGGTAGTTGAGGAACTGATATGCTTCATCTTTGTTTTTAGCATCCGCAGGCATCGCAAAAACGTCGAAGAACGCCATCGCCCCTTCTTTTGGAATTGAGAAGGAAATATTGACACCATTTTTCGCTTCCTTAGCACGGTTAGCGGCCTGCCATACATCCCCTGCCCAGCCGATTGCTACGCAGGTATCGCCGTTAGCCAGATCGTTAATGTATTGAGAAGAGTGGAAGTAGCGAATGTTCGGACGCAGCTTCAACAGCAGGTCCGTCGCCGGCCCGGTGTAATCATCTGCTTTGGTACTGTTTGGATCTTTCCCCAAATAATTCAGCACAGTAGCAAATACTTCTTCGGGCGCATCCAGGAAAGAAACACCGCAGCTTTTAAGTTTTTCAAGATTTTCCGGTTTAAGGATCAGATCCCAACTATTAACCGGAGCATCAGCCCCCAGCACCGCTTTAACTTTATCCACGTTGTAACCAATACCGGTGGTTGCCCACATATACGGCATGGCAAACTTATTGTCAGGATCGTGTTTCGCTACCAGTTTCAGCAGTTCGGGATCGAGGTTCTTCCAGCCAGGAAGTTTACTTTTATCCAGCGGCTGAAATACTCCCGCAGTGAGTTGACGCTCAAGAAAGCTGGCTGAAGGTACCACCAGATCAAAACCGGTGCTGCCAGCCATCAGCTTACCTTCCAGCACCTCGTTGGAGTCGAATACGTCATAAACCACTTTAATCCCGGTCTCTTTTTCAAAATTCGCCACCGTATCCGGAGCGATATAATCAGACCAGTTATAAATATGCAGTGTTTTTTGTTCAGCAGCGAGCGTGCCGGCAGAGATAGCCATCAGAGCACCCGCAACCAGGCCTGATAACCATTTTTTATTTAAGGCGGTCATAATCTCTTTCCTTCTGAAAGTTCGTTAACAAACGAACAAAAAAGTCACACTCCACGATATGCAAGAAATGTGCATATTTTTTCATTGGGCACCGATGAGAAGAAGGGCTTCTCCCCATGCCGCTATGGCTCGCTGATCAACGCGAAATCATTCACTATGCATAGTGGCTATAAGTCAGCTCACAGGGGCAGATGAAGGATGACGTTTAAGAGCCTCGCAAGAATAACTTTAGCCAGGATTCAAGGATATAGCTCAGATTAAAAAACGTCTTTTATCAATTTTTTATGCAGGTTTTGTCTATGACATAAAGCGGAAGGCAAAGAATTGAAGTGAATAATTCTTTAATAAAAGGTTAAATGCAGAATAAAAAAATGCAATACGCAACCGCTATGGCAGCGGCTGCGTTAAATGTGTCACTGCTAAGAAAGAATTAATGGAGGAAATGGTTTTCGGTGCTGCTATTTTGCGCATCTTCTTCGGCGTTAAACAACAGCTGGTGTGCCCCGGCCTCAAGGATCACCATCGATATCTGCTCTTCACTCTGACGAACAAAACATTCAAACTGCTCGAAAGTCACGCCAGGCATAACGGATAAAGACTGGCAAACCACCAGCTTTGGCAGATTATCATCCTGCATATCTAAAAACGCTTTCACCGTCAGCGAACTGGCATTAATAGCAGACAGATCGGCCGCAAGCGGCAGCAGTGCAGAAGGTCTGACTTCCGCCATTGCAGAGAACAGAATGACGTTATCTACCAAATCAATTTTCGCATCAAAGATGCCGTCGAAGTTCTGCATGTGTGGTAAATGCAGCGCCTGACAGGTATCGCATTCAAAAAAACTCATGCCCAGGTCGTCGAGCCATTGACGCAACGTATCCAGAGTGGGAACGACCAGTGATGTCATAATAATGTGCGACCTCTTACGATGAAAAAATTACCGGCACAGCTTACGCAAAAAGACCGTGTCATACCACGATCGCAATCGATATTGCGCTTAACCGCCGATTTTAAGACAGAATTCAGGTGTTGCGTGACGTTCGATCCACTGGATCATCCGCGCAGCAATATCTATCCCTGTAGTTTTCTCCACGCCTTCCAATCCAGGAGAAGCGTTGACTTCCATGACCAGTGGCCCGCGATCTGCGCGCAGAATATCAACCCCCGCCACATCCAGCCCCATTGTCTGAGCGGCTTTGATGGCGATCTCCCTTTCGCGAGACGTGATATTTGCAATACTGGCAACTCCGCCACGATGGAGATTAGAACGAAAATCACCATCTTTCGCCCGACGCTCAATGGCGGCCACAACCTCGTCACCTACAACGAAACAGCGAATATCGCGGCCTTTCGCTTCTTTAATATATTCCTGAACCAGTATATGAGCGTTCAACCCACGAAACGCATCCACGACGCTCTCTGCAGCCTGACGCGTTTCGGCCAGCACTACACCGATGCCCTGTGTGCCTTCGACCAACTTCACCACCAACGGTGCCCCACCGACCATATCAATCATGTCGCTGGTATCATCCGGCGAGTGTGCAATCCCGGTGATGGGGAGATCTATCCCCTGGCGCGCCAGCAGTTGTAACGAACGCAGCTTATCGCGCGCACGGGTAATTGCTACCGATTCATTCAGCGGATAGCTGCCCAGTATCTCAAACTGACGTAACGCAGCAGTTCCATAAAAAGTAATGGCCGAGCCAATCCTTGGGATGACTGCGTCAAAATGGGGTAGCTGGCGGCCCTTATAATGAATAGAAGAAGCCGCCGGGCTAATGTTCATATAGCAAGAAAGGGGATCGATAATTTCTACCAGGTGGCCGCGATGCATCGCCGCTTCACGCAGGCGTTTACACGAATAGAGCGTTCCGTCCCGGGACAAAATGGCAATTTTCACCCTGCACCTCTCTGAAAGACCTGGTAAAAGCTGACGTATCATACACCGGGTTAGAATCTTTAGCGCGTCGCCCAACCTTGTTTATGCAAATATTCCAGGATAAAGGGGCGACTTTCTTTAATGATGGTACGGCGGATGTGATCGCTCCAGGTATCGCGACGCGTGTTACTGCCACGGGTCAGATAGTACTGCGCGAGCTGTTCATCATATTGCGCCAGAATGTCCTTATCGAGCGGTTGGTACTGATTTTCATGCACGACGATTGCAGCAGGCAATCGCGGTTTGATGTCCGGGTTATCGGCAGGCCAGCCGAGACAAAGACCAAACAACGGTAAGACGTGCTGCGGGAGTTTCAGGAGCTCGGAGACTGCCTCAATATTATTGCGCAGGCCACCAATATAGACGCCTCCGAGTCCCAACGATTCCGCGGCCGTTAGCGCATTTTGCGCCATCATAGCCGTATCAACCACGCCCAGCAGCAGTTGTTCCGCCAGCCCTAACTGAGCATCCGGGCAGATCTGTAAATGACGATTGAAATCAGCGCAAAACACCCAGAACTCAGCAGCCTGGGCGACATGTTTTTGCCCTCCAGACAAGGTAACCAGCGATTCGCGCAGAGTTTTATCGGTAATCCGAATTATCGTACTGCATTGTAAAAAGCTGGAACTTGAAGTTCCCTGGGCAGCAGCAATAATCGCATCTCGTTGTGCATCCGAAATCGACTCGTCGGTGAAATGGCGAATGGAGCGGTGACCGCGAATTAAATCAATGGTTGGAGTCATCTCTTTTATCTCTGATTGAATGGGAAGTCGCGTCGGATGAACGCGACATCAACTGCGGCGCAAGCAGTCGTGCAATGCGCCACATCAACACCACCGCCGCAGGAAGCATCAGCAATACACCCAAAAAGATCATCACGACGCAGGCTACTGAGCTGTTAAACGGCGCGGGTAAGGTGAGGTAATCGTTAAGCGACAGCAACGCCAGCGCTAACAATACCATACCAATCATTTCCAGAATCAATACGCTCCTGGGTAACACACCAATTGTGCGCATAAGTGGCCTCCCGGTGAAGTGGTGCTTAGTGTATACGCTATGAATTTCGGGTTGTACTGAAGCGGCAAGCCCGTGATCTCCAGCAGCATAGATAACTCTATGGCAGGTGTGAACGGATGCAGACCACAAAATGTAGCCTGAAAGACAAAGGGTATAGACTAAGGATATCAAAGCAACAGGCTCAACCTGCTTTCCATCTATCGTAAATCGCGGCATCATAACGGTAATTCGCCATCCGGCCTGATAAGTTCGAGGAGAAAGAGATGTTTGCTGTTATTTTTGGTCGCCCAGGGTGCCCGTATTGCGTGCGCGCAAAAGAATTAGCAGAAAAATTGAGCAATGAGCATGACGATTTTAACTACCGCTACATTGATATCCACGCTGAAGGTATTACCAAAGCGGATCTGGAAAAAACGGTAGGTAAGCCTGTTGAAACCGTACCGCAGATTTTTGTCGATCAAAAACACATCGGCGGCTGCACGGATTTTGAAGCGTGGGCAAAAGAAAATGCGAACCTGTTCGCCTGATTAGTGTTTCAACGCCCTCCGCTGGAGGGCGTCGTTAGTTTTTTTTACGTCGTTGATGTTGGTTAAATAAGCTACTGATAAATAAAAAACACAATGCGCCAAGCGCGCACCAAAACACCGCACTAAACAGCCATGCCAGTTCTTGCCACAGCGAACGCGTGGGCATAAAGACGAACCGCATCAGCAACAGGCAACATGGTGCCGCCAACATTGCACCAAGAAGGGGTCTGAGCACCTCCCGACGGTGGGAGAAAAAGCTTGCCGCTGCACCTGGCAATATAAAAAACAACAACCCGACTTCAGGATGTCCAGCCGCTTTAAATGCCCCTTTCACGTTTAGCGTTAATGAAAGACACACCACAATAAAAAGCACAAAGCAGCAGATCGCACCCGCCCAACCTTGCTTATGTTTCAACCGTTCCTCCTGACTTTTTCTCTATCGAACACTCTTTTCGCCCAAAGGCGTCCAGTCAGATAAAGTTACTCGGCATTCCATGCCAAAAACACACCCACACGATTCTTATAGCCGTTGATACGTAATGAGATTAAACTAGCCACATATATTGTTATGCTGCTTTTATTTGGGGCTGTATACGAAGCTGTCGCCCCTTAATTTCTGGCAAAAACATTAGCGTAAATTGCCATTTCTTTCAATAGCTTACTAGTAAACAAGAAGTTAGCCTCCGTGAATATAAACGTCGCAGATTTGTTAAATGGGAATTACATCCTGTTATTATTTGTGGTCCTGGCGCTGGGCCTGTGTCTGGGTAAATTACGTCTGGGCTCAGTCCAACTCGGTAATTCCATTGGCGTTTTGGTAGTCTCCCTATTATTAGGGCAGCAGCACTTTAGTATTAACACTGATGCATTAAATCTCGGCTTTATGCTGTTTATTTTTTGTGTCGGAGTGGAAGCGGGTCCCAACTTTTTTTCCATTTTTTTTCGCGATGGTAAAAATTACCTAATGCTTGCTCTGGTAATGGTCGGTAGTGCAATGCTGATCGCCCTGGGGCTGGGTCGGCTATTTGGCTGGGACATCGGCCTGACAGCCGGTATGCTGGCTGGCTCAATGACCTCCACACCTGTGCTGGTAGGCGCAGGCGACACATTGCGGCATTCAGGAATGGCAGGTACGCAGCTGTCAAGTGCCCTTGATAATCTGAGTCTGGGTTACGCCCTCACCTATCTTATTGGACTGGTCAGCCTGATCGTCGGCGCACGCTACCTGCCGAAACTGCAACATCAGGATCTGCAAACCAGCGCACAACAAATCGCACGTGAACGCGGTCTGGACACTGACGCTAACCGTAAGGTGTATCTGCCCGTGATTCGGGCCTATCGTGTCGGTCCGGAACTGGTCGCATGGGCTGACGGTAAAAATCTCCGTGAGCTGGGCATCTATCGCCAGACTGGTTGTTATATTGAACGCATCCGTCGCAACGGCATTTTGGCGAATCCTGATGGTGACGCAGTGCTACAAATGGGTGATGAGATTGCACTGGTGGGTTACCCGGATGCGCATGCCCGCCTCGACCCAAGTTTTCGTAATGGCAAAGAGGTGTTCGATCGCGATCTGCTCGATATGCGTATCGTCACCGAAGAGATTGTTGTCAAAAACCACAATGCCGTCGGTCGTCGTCTGGCGCAGTTGAAACTAACCGATCACGGCTGCTTCCTTAACCGCGTGATCCGCAGCCAAATTGAGATGCCAATCGATGACAACGTTGTACTCAATAAAGGCGACGTGTTGCAGGTCAGTGGTGATGCCCGTCGTGTCAAAACCATTGCTGATCGTATCGGCTTTATTTCAATCCATAGTCAGGTGACCGACCTCCTTGCCTTCTGCGCCTTCTTTATCATCGGTCTGATGATCGGGATGATCACCTTCCAGTTCAGTAATTTCAGCTTCGGCATTGGGAATGCAGCCGGATTACTGTTCGCCGGGATCATGCTTGGCTTCTTGCGCGCCAACCATCCTACGTTTGGCTATATTCCGCAGGGTGCGCTGAATATGGTGAAAGAGTTTGGCCTGATGGTATTTATGGCAGGCGTCGGTTTAAGCGCTGGCAGCGGTATTGGCAACGGCCTCGGTGCCGTGGGTGGTCAAATGCTGATTGCCGGTTTGATTGTCAGTCTGGTTCCGGTGGTTATCTGCTTCTTGTTTGGTGCTTACGTATTGCGTATGAACCGCGCCCTGTTGTTTGGGGCCATGATGGGAGCGCGTACCTGTGCTCCGGCAATGGAAATCATCAGCGACACGGCGCGCAGTAACATTCCGGCCTTAGGTTATGCGGGCACTTATGCAATTGCTAACGTCCTGCTGACGCTGGCAGGGACACTTATTGTCATTGTCTGGCCAGGCCTCGGTTAAGACTGATAATTATCCTTAAGTGAAAATTTTTTGCAGGTAAGCAGAACTTTTCTTCAAGGTGTCAGTCATA
This sequence comes from Citrobacter sp. Marseille-Q3906, assembly GCF_916618775.1. Classification (NCBI taxonomy): domain Bacteria; kingdom Pseudomonadati; phylum Pseudomonadota; class Gammaproteobacteria; order Enterobacterales; family Enterobacteriaceae; genus Citrobacter; species Citrobacter sp. Marseille-Q3906. The sequence goes on along the minus strand of NZ_CAKAKA010000002.1, from coordinate 706,194 downwards.
ACTATTGCCACTGCTTTTCTTTGATGTCCCCAATTTGTGGAGCCCATCAACCCCGCCGTTTTGGTTCAAGGTTGATGGGTTTTTTGTTGCCTGAAATTCAGGGCCTTTCTAATCAGCTACTTATGAACCACCTTTGAGCTTGATGGCGACAAAGTGGCGACAGCGCTTTTGTTATGGCGGCACCAGACGTAAAAAAAACCGCCAGCGGCGGGTCAGTATCAGTAAGCAAATTGTTCCTGCATACCTTTTGGATGAGGCGGTGCTGCGCTGATTTTTTGAGGACGGCATACTGCGCGCACAAAAGTCTCATGCGTTACGAAGGTATGCCCACATTCGATGTTAGTGCACTGGTTGTATCGTTCTGGAAACCTAGAAGATACTGGATTTATGCTCGGTCATATATATAATCCCCCTAGACATATTATTTGTATAAAAAACAATCCATTAATGAATAATTACTATATCACTACCTTACTTGCCTGAATCACATGTCACATAACAGACTCCAGGTCAGATTTGGTTAAACGTTTCTTTGAAATTAGCAAATGCGTATGTTATATTTCTACGTCATACAATAACTTAGTTATACTATTATGTTTAAATTTTTTAATCATTTTATTCTTTGTAAAACAACAGAAGTAAAAATTAAAGCATATCTTTTTGATATTATATTTTTATTATTATTACTTTACTTATCAAGTAAAACTTTAATTCCTATTCAAGGTGACATTTCATTAGGAAATATAATACAAAGAGTCATAAATTTCACATGGTTATCGTCTCCGCTGTTGTTTCTCTATTTTTTATTAAGAGCATGTAGATTACCTGTATTGTTATGTTCTTATTTGTTATTTTCAATAATAATTATTATATCATTTATAAATGATACTAAAATAGCATTAACAAATGAACCACTATCTTTCAATGATATTATATCCGGTGTTAACCTAACCGTAGCGAGTAGATACCTGACTTTATGGCCTCTTTTAGCAGGTATATCTCTCACCTTAGGTGTTGTAATCTCGACATTCTTAAGTAAAAGAATAATCACAACGCGTACAAATTATATTTGTATTTTATTTTGTCTCATTGTAAGTTTTCCTTATTCATTTTCCCCTTATGCGGAAGTAATATTTGGAAAAGACAGTAATATTAGTCAAAGTATAACAAAGCAAGCCATAAAACATGATGTCGTATATTTTTCATGGGATCCACTTGGTAACGTTAAAACTCATGGATTACCAATGCATTTAATCCAAACGAGTGTTAGAAAGTCTATTCCAAAAACAACAGATACTGAGCGAGAATTATACTTAAGGGAAAAGGAAAGTCTAACGTCCTTAATTACGAAGCATAAAACCATAATTTATATTTTGTGCGAATCATGTTGGTACGATGAAAAGAACTTTAAAGACAACTTTATTCCTCTTTTTAATCAAGGCTATACAGGGTTTCGTGCGATATCACCCGTATATGGTGCAGGAACAGCAAATGCCGAGTTTGAAATGTTAACAGGCCTTCCAAGTAATTCAGATGTGCTATCCGGGATAATTTACCAAGAATATGCTGAAGCTATAAAACAAAATGCTGATTCGTTAGCAAGCGCATTAAGACTTAAAGGATTCGATACATTTGCCGCCCATAACAACAATAAGACTTTTTGGCGCAGAAATGTTATTTATGAGAAATTTGGTTTTGATAAATTTGAAAGTCTATCGGAAATGGGCGATTTACCACAAAAGTATGCTAGTACTAAACAACCATGGCAATGGCAAGCGGATGACTATTTGCTCTATAATGCAGCATTACAAGCGATAAAAAAATCCAATGCTAACGGGAACAACATTTTCTTGAATCTGATTACAATGTCAACACACGGTCCTTTCCAACATAATAATGATTCAGGCGAAGGTGTATATACTTACGAAGTACACGAAGCTATTGAAAGGCTTGCACAATTCTCTGCTAATGTGGAGGAAATTGATCCTGATGCTATCATTGTAGTTTATGGCGATCATAAACCAGCTCTTAATAAATTTTTTTATGATGCAGGTGTATTTTCACCAACACTTTTCACTAAGACAGGAGCGAAAGATGAAGACTTTGAGTTTAAACCAGGATTGACACCTAAAGATTACGGAGATGTACCCGTGCTGATAAAAGCAAAAGACAAGAACACCGTCCAAAAATTAATAACAGAAGCAAATAATCGACCTTTCTTTTGCGTATCGGCACTTATTGATAAAAACTTTATACAATCTGGCTTAGTTTCTTTTAATTATAATCTAGAAAACTACTGCAATAATAAAGATGACGTCGATTATAAAAAAGTCAACATGACTCCACCATGGATATACTCAATGGCGCTTTTTAATAATTGAGTTTCAATACTCAAGGAACTATCACATTCTGGCTTGATATATCTTCAAGCCAGAACTGGAGATAAATGTTATTGATTAGACAGGAAAACCCATTTTTTAAATGGAGTTTTTAATGCCATTTATTCACGTATCTTGCAAACATTGATCATTTTCTTCAAAAATAATCTGGAAATTCTGCAAAGTAGCGGCAAGAGTTGGCATTCCCCCCATAATCCGCGCAATTTGCAGCATGCCGTTTATGGCACATACTTTTGATTGATGCTTTCTGGTGATGGAGATTCATAATGTTGCTTTCAGGCAAAAACGTAGTGATCTTCGGCGGAAGTGGCGCGATCGGTAGTACGGTTGCACGCACTATGGCGCGTGAAGGGGCGAATGTGTTCCTTGGTGCACGTAGCAAGGGAAAGCTAGACTGCGCTGCCGACAGTATCCGCATGGCCGGTGGCACGGCTGAAATCTTCATCGTCGATGTACTTGACGAACAGTCCACAACTCAACATATTGCACAACTGGCTCAGCAAGCCGGTGGTATTGACGTGGTGGTAAACGCAACTGGCTTTATGCACGAACAGGGCAAAAGAATAGAAGCGTTATCTCTGGCTGAGTTTATGAGTGGCATCACCCCTTTTCTCTCCGCACAATTCAATATATCAAAGGTCGTCACTCCGTATATGGGCGGTGAACGTGCAGGCAGTATTATCACCGTCGTAGCTCCTGCGGCACCGATGGCAATGCCAGGACATCTGGGCCACATCGTTGGCTGCGCGGGAACCGAAGCCTTTATTAAAGCGCTCGCCAGTGAACTCGGCCCACAGAATATTCGAGTCCTCGGCGTGCGATCGCATGCAATTGTGGATGCGGTACAGGCCGGCTCTTACACAGAGGAAATATTCACCACAAAAGCTCAGTCAATGGGGTTAACCGTGGAACAATGGCTGGGTGGCGCCGCACAAAGCACTATGCTCAAACGTCTGCCCACTCTGTTACAAATCGCCGAAGTTATAACATTTCTGGCATCAGATCATGCCAGTGCAATGACTGCTACGGTGGTGAATGTAACAAGTGGCGCTACCGCCAGCTAATGTAGCTCTTCCCCCTCACACCGTATGTTGCTCCGTTATCCTGTGCACTGCCGGGCGTGAACAGAGCGCAATACCAAAGACGATAACCAGCGCACTGACCAGATGATACGAATGTAGCGTCACATGCAAAAATACCACGCTAAGTAATCCTCCACTCAAAGGGATCAGGTGTGAGTATATTTCTCCACGCGTGGCCCCGATGGCGCTAATGCCTTTGTTCCAGAGTAAATACGACAGCCAGGACGGAAAAATAATAAGGTACATGACCCCGGAAATAACTGCAGAATTCACATAACCACTCCAGTCCGGAACACCATCACGCATCAGTTCTATAGCTAGCACCGGAAGAAGAACAATTGCGCCTATCAGTGCACTCACAGCGACGAATGCATTTCCCTTAACCTCACGAGGTTTAATTCGCAGAAAAGCACAGTAGACGGCCCAACTAAGCGCTGAGCCCATAGTCCAGAAATCGCCCTGGTTCAGATGACTAAACACCTCCGGATGCATCAGATTACCCTGCAATATTAGCCAGATAACGCCAACAGTACTGAGTATCACACCAGCAATATTACGCAAAGAGATCCTCTCCTTGAAAAAGAGTTTATTGATTAGCAGGACTATTGCTGGTGTGGTCGACATATAAATCGCCGCATTCAGAGATGTCGTATATTGTAGGCCGATGTACAAGGTCAACGGAAAAAGGACCTGACCACATAACGCGAGGAAAACGATAGTACTCATGTTTTTTTTCATCGCCGGCCACTGCTCTGTAACCTGGCGAAAATAAAGCGTCATCAATAATAGTGCGGTAGCTATCCAGCGCACCGCAGATAAAACAACAGGATTAACGTCAGCGACCAGTATGTGGCCGATTACATAATTCCCGCCCCAAAAACAGGCTGCCAGACTGAGTAAAATATAGGGCATAAATAAGCCTTTTTGTTACATTCACGGTATAACAACAAGGCTACGGCGGTGTCCGAATGAATGCTAATATAACGTTTTCATCCATGTGCATAGATTAAAACTATGAAATTCACGCTAAGGCAACTTGAGTTTTACATCGCGCTCGCCGAAACATTACAAATTTCCAAAGCAGCAGCACGTTGTCATATCTCTCAGTCATCGATGACCATCGCCATGCGGAACCTGGAAGAAGCATTAGATGCACAATTATTTGTACGATATCCCAAAGGTGTGAAGCTAACCGCTGAGGGTGAGCGCTTTCTGGCTCATGCCTGTAACATCATCAACAGTAGCCGGGCCGCCGTTGACGCCCTGCATGACAGGAGTGATCTCCTCTGCGGTACGGTGCGTATTGGGGTTGCCGAAACGCTCTCCGCCTATCTTATCCCGGATATACTTGATGACATTGAACGCCGTTTTCCGCTACTGGAGATCATTTTTCATGAAGATACAGCGCCAGAGTTAGTTCAGGCGCTGCGACAAAAGAACGTTGATTTTTGCCTGCTACTGACTTCGAATATCAGCCACGACGCTGACCTGAAAATCGAAACCTTCATTCGCTCACAACGACGCCTGTGGAGCTCAATCGGGCACCCGTTGCAAAGCCAGCCAGCAATCCGTCTGAAAGATGTCGTGAAGCTACCGTTTTTACTGCTGGAAACCGACAAGTATCCCGACGTCATCACAGACTACTGGCAACAGCGTGGCTACGCGCCTGACATCTGTTTTCGCAGTAATTCTTTTGAGGCGATACGCAGCCTGGTCGCCAAAGGCAGAGGAATAACTATTTTGTCAGATCTGGTATATCGCCCCTGGTCGCTGGACGGATTACGCGTCATGCGCAGAACGATTGATGATTTTATTACGTATATGGATGTCGGGACCGTGACAAATGCGAATCAACCGCTGACAACAGAAACCCGGAGAGTCATCGACTTTTTACGTCAGGCGATTACCCGCCTCGACAGTTCGTTTTAAGAAAATCACGCCTGCGGCAGCCCTGCAATACGTTCAACCATAACCAGAATATCTTCTCGACGCAGTGGCGTTTTATCCGTCACAAAGTGCAGAGTCATCCCTTCAATAAACGCATCCAGAGCCCGAGCCGTGGCCGGATCGAACCACTGCTCTAACGTTTGCTGACTGCGTAGCATCCAGTTTTGCATCACCATTTTCAGTGCTGGTTTTCGGCTGGCAAAAGCATAAAGCTGGTACATTAGCTCCATATTGTCCGGCGTGGTGACCTGTGAACTGTAGATCATACTGGTAATGGCATGACAGGCCTGCGACGCATTTGAAACGTCATCAAAGAATGCCTGATATTGCTGCGACATGGTTTCAGTGAAACGACCAAATGCCGCCATTAAAAGCTCATCCATTCCCGAAAAGTAATAAGTCATAGAACCCAAGGGTACCTGAGCAATTATTGCGATTTTGCGGTGTGTAACCGCATGAATACCATGGGTTATTATCGCTTCCAGAGTAGCCTGAACTATTTTTTCCCGCCGTTGCGGATCGTTCGCGCGTCGCACTGTATTTCCTCTGAGTACATTTATGTACAAATGTACACAACCTTGCTAATGTTGTCTTCTTTCCTCTTCTCTTTGGCTCGAATTCATGACAGGCATCTCATCACGCAAAGCCCTAAGACGCCGTACCTGGGCGCTATTCACATTCTTCTTTTTACCAGGATTATTAATGGCTTCCTGGGCAACGCGTACCCCAGCCATCAGAGATATCCTCTCCATTTCCACTGCGGAAATGGGCGCAGTATTGTTTGGACTCTCTATTGGTTCGATGAGTGGCATTCTATGTTCGGCCTGGCTGGTGAAACGATTTGGCACACGAAAGGTGATTCGCACCACCATGTCTTGCGCAGTCACAGGAATGATGGTCCTCAGCCTGGCGCTATGGTTGCACTCACCATGGTTTTTTGCATTTGGTTTGGCCGTATTTGGTGCCAGCTTTGGTGCCGCAGAAGTTGCCATTAACGTTGAAGGCGCGGCAGTTGAGCGCGAAATGAACAAAACCGTTCTGCCGATGATGCATGGCTTTTACAGTCTGGGAACTCTTGCCGGTGCCGGCGTCGGGATGATTCTTACCGCCCTTAGCATACCGGCGACTGTACATATTCTGCTGGCGGCGGTAGTCACGATTACCCCAATATTCATCGCCATAAAAGCCATTCCTGACGGCACGGGCAAAAATGCCACCGACGGATCTCATTCGAGCGAAAAGGGGCTACCTTTTTACCGTGATATCCAGTTGTTGCTCATCGGCGTAGTGGTTCTGGCAATGGCTTTTGCCGAGGGTTCCGCCAACGACTGGCTTCCTCTATTGATGGTGGACGGACATGGCTTTAGCCCGACATCCGGTTCATTGATTTATGCCGGTTTTACGCTGGGAATGACCGTCGGACGGTTCACTGGCGGCTGGTTTATCGACCGTTACAGCCGCGTCGCTGTCGTACGTGCCAGCGCGCTAATGGGGGCGCTTGGGATTAGCCTGATTATTTTTGTTGATAGCTCGTGGTTAGCGGGCGTTTCCGTCATCCTGTGGGGACTTGGCGCATCGCTTGGCTTCCCACTGACTATTTCGGCGGCCAGTGATACCGGTCCCGATGCCCCAACCCGCGTGAGCGTGGTTGCGACTACCGGCTACCTGGCCTTCCTGGTTGGACCGCCGCTGTTGGGCTATCTGGGTGAACACTACGGATTACGCAGCGCAATGTTAGTCGTGCTGGCACTGGTGCTGGTAGCGGCTATCGTGGCGAAAGCTGTCGCCAAACCAGATTCAAAAACTCAAACTGCGATGGAGAACGGCTAATGGGTATCAAGTTAATTGCGGTAGATATGGACGGTACTTTTTTAAGTGACCAAAAGACCTACAACCGTGAGCGGTTCATGGCGCAGTATCATCAGATGAAAAAACAAGGGATCCGCTTTGTTGTCGCCAGCGGTAACCAGTATTACCAGTTAATCTCCTTTTTCCCCGAACTGGCTCACGAAATCTCATTTGTGGCGGAAAACGGCGGCTGGGTGGTCAGCGAAGAGGAAGATGTATTTAACGGTGAGCTGGCAAAGGATGATTTTGATGTCGTCGTGGAACATTTGTTGACGCGAACGGACATCGACATTATTGCCTGCGGGAAAAGCAGCGCCTACACACTGAAGCAATACAGTGATGAACTAAAATCGGTCGCGGCTATGTACTATCATCGTCTTGAATTTGTAGATAACTTTGACAACATCAACGACGTATTCTTCAAATTCGGGTTGAATATCTCAGACGATCGCATCCCCCAGGTTCAGGAGGACCTCCATAACGCAATTGGCGATATTATGGTTCCGGTTCATACGGGCTACGGCAGCATTGATTTAATTATTCCAGGAGTGCATAAGGCAAACGGTCTGCGTCTGCTACAAAAACGCTGGAATATTACCGACGATGAAGTCGTGGTATTTGGCGATGGTGGAAATGATATTGAGATGCTGCGCCAGGCGGGCTTTAGTTTTGCGATGGCAAACGCCAAAGACACGGTGGTCGCGGCGGCAAAATATCGCGCGGGTTCAAATAACGAAGAAGGCGTGCTGGATATTATCGATCGTGTGCTCAAAAACGAAGCGCCGTTTACACAATAATCTCTTAGCACGGACGGCAACAAAACGTTGGGATGATCTCTTCATAATCCGCATCAAATTAACCCGCTGGATAATTACCTCCAGTGAACATTTCAGGTGAACTGATGATGAAGAAAAGTGTACTGATGGCAGCATTGTTGCTGGGGGTTGCGGGAACGACAATGGCGCAGAGCGTAACCGTTGATGTGCCAGACGGGTATAAAGTGGTGGTGGTCCCTTCTTCCGTGAGTGTTCCACAGGCGGTAAGCGTCACGACCGCACCGCAAACGGTCTATGTTGCACCGGCCCCCGCACCTGCTCCCGTTTATCGTGCGCATCCTTATGCACGTCATGTTGCCAGCGTTGGCGAAGGGATGATTATCGAACATCAAATCGACGACCATCACTAACGCTTTCAATGCCTGATAGCGAACAACTATCAGGCATTGAATTCCTATCCTTCCCGGGAATCTCCGACCCGTTTATCCTTCAGGAAGATAAACATCAGGACCAGCCAAATTATACCGCTTGCCAGATTAAACAGGCTAAACAAGCCGTTTCCACCGATCAGATACGCATGTTTGCTCAACTCAATACCGACGGTAAAAATCAGCATCTGTAGCATGCCCATTGCGGCTGAAACAGTCCCTTTGCTCATTTCGCTGGCAAACAGTGTCAGGCGCACCAGACCTGCATTCGCCACACCTATACCAAAAGCATAAATACTCAAACCTGCCGTCATCCACAGATAAGCATGGGAAGAAACCACCGTGGCTGCCGCAGCGATAATCAACCCCACAGCAACTGGCCAACCGCCCAGAATAATCAGCGATCGTACTGTGCGCCGCGAAGTCAGACGAGCCAGCACCAGATTCCCGGCAATCAGCGCACCAAAAATCGGCACCTGTAACAGACCATATTCATAGCTGCTGAGATGTTCACCACTAATAATGATAATCGGGGACTGCGCAATCCAGGCCAGTAACGGCAGGCTGACAAAGCCCAGCGCCAGTGCTCCGGCGACAAAACGCACGTTTTTAAGCACCAGTTTGTAATCTTTGCCAAGCTCTTTAATGGATAGCTTTTCACCCAGACGGGTTGCCGTTTCAGGCATCGCGCGCTGTAAGCCAAAAAAGGCGATGGCCGCCAGTGCCGCAAACAGAACAAACATCCCTTCCCACGGAAGAACATGCACCCAGGCGGCTCCGACTAACGGCCCCAACAAAGGTGCAATCAGCGCCACATTCGCCATGAGTGCGGTAATTTTAATACAGACCGCCTCTTCAAAGGATTCCTGAATTGCGGCATAGCCCACCGCGCCAATAAAGCACAGGCTGATCCCTTGCAAAAAACGCAGGAAGGTAAATTGCTCAATATTCTGCGCAAACAGCGTCGCCAGGCAGGTAATAATGAACCAGACAACACCGGTTAACATCACCGGGCGACGGCCTATGCGATCCGACAGCGGCCCAAGCAGCCATTGCAAAAACATGCCACCAGCCAGATAAGCAGTCATGGAAGTTGGAACCCAATCTAATCCAGCCTGATATTGCTCCACTACTGCCAACATTCCGGGCTGGATCATATCGTTACCGATATAAGTAGAGAATTCGTAAAGCACCAGACAGAGAGGGAAAAGTAATGCCTGACGCCCCAAACGGGCGCCTGAAGATAAACGGTTCTGCATGCAGTCTCTTAACAAATGAAAAAACGCGCAAAGTGTAATAAATGCGCCGAACTGGTGATAGTGAATTATGTGAATTGAAAGCAAAATGCGCACATTTTTACACTCGTTTTCACAATATCCTCCCGCGTTAAGGTTAATTTAAGTTGAAGTCGTTATCATGGTGATTAAATCTCAATAGCTGTATTAAAACTCTTCATTTAACAGATAAATAAGACAAAACCACTTTTTCTCAGGTGGCCGCGATTTTATGATCTGTCTGATACGGATATGAGGCGCATTGCTCGCCCTTTTTTTAAACACTGTACTGAGTCTGGATGTTATGCTGGAAAATCTGAATAACTCGCTTTTTTACCTGATCAACGCCACGCCAGACTCTGCGCAGTGGGCGATCTCACTTGCCATTTTTATCGCCAAAGATCTGATCAATATCGTACCGATATTAGCCGTTGTACTCTGGCTTTGGGGCCCGCGTAGCCGTGTTATCATTCAGCGTCAGTTGGTTATAAAAATGGCGATCGCGCTGATCGTCGGTTTAACCATTTCGTGGCTGATGGGCCATCTGTTCCCACACGATCGTCCGTTCGTTAATCATATCGGTTACAACTTCCTGCACCATGCGCCAGATGACTCTTTCCCAAGCGATCACGGTACGGTCATTTTTACCTTTGCGCTGGCGTTTTTGTTCTGGCATCGCCTCTGGTCTGGCGCACTGTTGATGGTCATCGCTGTCGCAATTGCCTGGTCGCGGGTTTACCTCGGCGTACACTGGCCGCTGGATATGCTGGGCGGATTGCTGGCAGGCCTGATCGGCTGCCTGAGTGCACAGATGATCTGGCAACGATTTGGCGCCCCTCTGTATAACGGTTTGCAAGCGTGCTATCGCACCTGCTTCGCCCTGCCCATCCGTAAGGGCTGGGTGCGTGACTAACCCTTGGTAAAAAGAGTAGTATTAGGCGCGCGATACTGATCGCATACTCTATTCATCAGGGGAAATATGGAAACACGACGCGACGAGCGTATTGGTCAATTGCTGCAGGCACTGAAACGCAGCGATAAATTACACCTTAAAGAAGCCGCGACGCTGTTGGGCGTATCTGAGATGACCATCCGTCGCGATCTGAACAATAACAATGCCCCTGTGGTATTGCTTGGGGGTTATATTGTTCTGGAACCCCGCAGCGCCAGCCACTACCTAATCAGCGACCAAAAATCCCGCCTGGTGGATGAAAAACGGCGCGCCGCGCAGCAGGCTGCAAGCCTCGTTCAGGCGCATCAGACAATTTTTTTTGACTGCGGTACAACTACGCCGTGGATCATCGAAGCGATAGATAATGAACTGCCCTTCACAGCTATCTGTTACTCGCTGAATACGTTTCTGGCACTACAGGAAAAACCACAGTGTCGCGTCATCCTGTGTGGGGGTGAATTCCATGCCAGCAACGCGATTTTCAAACCACTCGATTTCCAGGAAACACTGAATAACCTGTGCCCGGATATTGCCTTTTACTCCGCCGCTGGCGTTCATATTGACAAGGGCGCGACCTGTTTTAACCTGGAAGAGTTACCGGTTAAACATTGGGCGATGTCGATGGCGCAATATCACGTTTTGGTGGTAGATCACAGTAAATTTGGCAAGGTGCGTCCCGCACGGATGGGAGAATTAAAACGCTTTAATACCATCATCAGTGATAACCGTCCTGACGATGAATTTGTTAATTACGCTAAAGCACAGCATATTAAGCTGATGTATTGATGGGATTTGCCGGACAGCGATAACGCCATCCGGCAATGACTGAAATTAAGAGAACCAGCCACCAAACCACTGGTGGAACTTCATCATCACAAAGTCCCACATCCGGCTAAAGAATCCGCCCTCTTCAACCGCTTCCATCACCATCAACGGACGCTGTTCAATAGATTTCCCGTTAAGCTGGAAGTCGATAGTTCCGACAACCTGGCCTTTCTTCAACGGAGCGGTTAATTGCGGTTCAGTCAGAGTAAAGCTGGCCTTCAGGTTTTTAAGCTGACCACGTGGGATAGTCACAGATCCGCCTTCTCCAGCCCCCAGATTGACTTCACTCTTATCACCAAACCAGACGCGCTGGGTCACGAAAGTTGCATCCGGCTTGATCGGTGTAACGGTTTCAAAGAAACGAAAGCCCCACGTGAGCAGTTTTTCTGACTCATTGAAACGAATACGATCGGTTTTCGCCCCTAACACCACGGAGATCAGGCGCATATCACCTTGCGTCGCAGAGGCCACCAGGTTATATCCCGCACCTGTAGTGGTACCCGTTTTCATACCATCAACATTCAGGTTGGTGCTCCACAACAGGCGGTTGCGGTTCGGTTGACGAATTTTATTGAAGGTAAACTCTTTCTCTTTATGGATGGCGTACTCTTCTGGCACATCGTGGATTAACGCTTTGCCCAGCAACGCCATATCACGCGCGGTACTGAACTGCCCTGGCGCATCCAGACCATGTACCGTCTGGAAAGTGGTGTTGGTCAGTCCCAGTTTTTGCGCGTAACCGTTCATCAAACCAATAAAGGATTCCTGACTACCGGCCACATAATCTGCCAGAGCGATACAGGCATCATTACCGGACTGGATGATAATGCCTTTATTCAGATCGGACACCGCTACCTGATCGCCAGGCTTCAGGAACATCACCGAAGATCCACGCAGGGCCGGGTTGCCCGTCGCCCAGGCATCTTTCCCCACGGTCACCATGTCAGTCAGGTTAATTTTCCCCGCCTTCAGCGCCTGACCAACCACATAGCTGGTCATAATTTTAGTCAGACTGGCTGGGTCCAGTTTCTCGTCAGCATTGCCTTCCGCCAGAACCTTGCCGCTGGCGTAATCCATTAAGATCCACGCCCGCGCATCCACGCTCGGCGGGGCCGTTGGTTGCTCCACCGCCTGTGCGGTTGGTGCAAAAAGGAATAAGAGTGCTGAACCTGCAGCCAGGCTGCGAAGGGAAGAGAAGTATTGCGTCATAAATGCCACCCGAGTATCCATTCCAAAAAACCACGTCATAACACACCGTGTTTACACAAACTGCATCGGCCCAACCAACGCAGAAGAGGCCTGATGGATGACGTGTAAAATAAGTGCGGTGAGTAATAACGCACTAACGAGCTTAAAGAAACCGTAAGTTGGTAAAGTTTTTAAAGTTTATGCAATAACATTGCGCTGCGCTGCCCCCATCACGATTTTTTTACACCTTGTTGCGTAAATATTAGGTTTACCCCACCATGTGAACCTGTCAGATGCCGAATGCAGACATAAAGCTGCTCAATTAATTTGCGGAGTTACTATGATTACACTGTGGGGTCGAAATAACTCGACCAACGTAAAGAAAGTGTTGTGGACGCTCGAAGAACTGGAACTACCGTATACCCAAATCCTGGCGGGCGGGCAGCATGGCATTAACCACGATGCGGACTATCTGGCAATGAATCCCAACGGCCTGGTTCCGCTACTGCGCGATGATGAAACCGACGTATTACTGTGGGAATCCAACACCATTGTCCGCTATCTGGCTGCCCAGTACGGGCAAAAGCGTTTGTGGATTGATGCTCCGGCAAAGCGCGCTGAAGGCGAAAAATGGATGGACTGGGCTAACCAGACGTTGAGTCCTGCACACCGGGTGATTTTATTCGGTCTGGTCAGAACACCGGCTGAACAACGTGACCAGGCAGCCATCGACGCAGGGGCGAAGGTTTGCGATAACCTGCTTAGCATTCTTGACGACGCGCTGGCAAACCAACCATGGTTCTCCGGGGCTGAATTTGGTACCGGCGATATTGCCGTCGCACCGTTCATCTATAACCTGTTTAACGTCGGCCTGAGCTGGACCCACCGACCTCATCTTGAACGCTGGTATCAGCAGCTCACCGAGCGTCCGGCATTCCAGAAAGTGGTCATGATCCCAGTCAGCTAATAGCGTCAATGATGCAATGTTCAGGGACTCACCTTAAGTAATTCCCCGTCGGACTCGTCGGTTAACACATATAAATAACCGTCTGGTCCGACACGCACATCACGGATCCGTTGCCCCCTTTCCCGCAAAATGCGTCCGTCCTCCGTCACGTTATTCCCGTTGACGCTTAACACGATCACGTCCTGTTCTTTCAACGCGCCAATAAACAGTTTCTGCTGCCACTGCGGGAAGGTATCGCGGTTATAAAAGGCCATTCCGCTGACTGCTGGAGATTTTTCCCAGTAAAAGACGGGTTGTTCAGTACCGTCGACTATTTCGCCCCGTGATTCCGGAATTTTAAAACCACTGTAGTTAACACCCCAGGTCGCTATCGGCCAGCCATAGTTTTTACCTTTTTCGGGGACATTAATTTCATCGCCTCCGCGTGGGCCATGCTCATTTAACCACAACACCTCACTCCAGGGATTCATCGCCATGCCCTGCGGATTACGAATGCCGTACGACCAAATTTCAGGACGAGCACCAGCCTGATTCACAAAGGGATTGTCTGACGGAATTTTGCCCTGCTCGGTCAGACGCACAACCTTGCCTTGCAACTTATCCAGATCCTGAGCGGTAGAACGCTGATTATTCTCTCCCAGTCCAATAAACAGATAACCTTTGCCATCAAATACCATGCGTCCGCCAAAATGGTTTCCGGTTGAGAGTTTAGGCATTTGGCGAAAAATCGCCTTGAATCCCTCCAGATGCTTGAGGTCATCACTCAGTCGTCCGTAGCCTACGGCTGTCCCTGCTTTCCCTTCATGGTTGGCTTCAGCATAACTGAGCCAAACCCGCCGGGAGTGTTCAAAATCCGGCGCTAACACCACGTCGAGTAATCCTCCCTGTCCATTTACCCAAACCTTTGGCACACCGGTCAGCGGATCTGAAAGCCCCTTACCGGGTTGCCAGAGTCGAAGTTGTCCTCCCCGAAGCGTAATGAGTATGCCGCGATTATCAGGTAAAAAAGCAAGTGACCAGGGATGGTCAAGTTTGGTTTGCAACACTTCAACCTTCACAGCAGACAGTTCAGCACCGGCAAAAGGGGAAAGTAACGCAAACGAGGCAACACAGAGAAAGAGTCGACGCATAACACCTCCTTAATGGCTCTGCATAAAGCGTAGCCAGCAGGAGGAGATATCCTGCTACTTTTACATAATATTAACGAAAAGGGGGAGCGTCCTCCCCCTGGTTCAGACGTGTTCCAATGTTGAGTAGCTCTGCAAGCTTTGGATACTCAGCGTCAGCGTTGTCAGGCAGTTTTCAAGTTTCTCTGCGTTAACAGCAATAAAATTTGGACAGTCATGATGTCCACTCATAAGACAAACAGCGGCGGCGGCTAACGCCCCTTCAGCACGATGAAGGGCATTCCACTCTTCCTGATCAAGATGCATACCGTGGAGCTGTGATTGATCGTGTAGTTCGCGATTCAGTGCAAAAAAACCATCACGCAGACGATCGTTCTCGCTGACTGACATGTAGCCTTTCGCCTTCCTCAACAACAGATAAGCGGCGAGGTCGATGCGGGCGTTTATCAACTTGTTGAGAAGATCGGTTCTCAGTCTGTCAACAACCATACTTTGTTCCTCCTCTTTCCAACCATAGTGCAACTTAATAGTATGGTTGTTTTTTGAACAAATTGATGCTCTATATCAATAAACCCTAATTGATTAACATAATTTACAATGTTACAACCTGTAGCTGCGGACAGAGTCGTTGTGCTCACGGAGAGACAACCTCCCTCAGATCTCTGACTTACCGGTCATTTTTTGCTATACCTGTGGGATTACTGCGCGACGCTTAGCATGAGGGGACTATGTCAAAAGCAAATGATGCAGAAAAAATACGCACGCTATCAAAGATAGACCTCAATCTGCTGACGATTTTCTGTTTGATCTATAGCGTAGGCAGTATCAGCAGGGTCGCTGACATGCTGAATATTTCGCCCTCTGCCGTCAGCCAATCATTAAGGAAGCTACGCGAATTAATGGGGGATAACTTATTTGTCCGCAGCGGCAATGCTCTGTTGCCGACAGTCTATTCCGACGAGCTTTATGACAATACGATCCCAATTATCGACAAACTCTCACTGCTGATGCCACATTCGTCCCCGGCAACAAAAAAAAGACTCACTCTGTACACTGAATCTTTTATTTCTCCGATCGTTATTCCCGATGTCACAGCCAAAATAATCAACACTGACGCTGATATTAGCCTCCTGCATCTTACCGCCGATTTAAATGAGCAAAGCATTATTGAGTTGTTAAACATGCGGCAGGCGGATGTTGTTTTTTCAACCTTTTCGGTTGAATCAGGGGGGATCTCCTGTCAAAAAATATGTGATATGCGCCTGGTACTGGCCGCTTCACAGAATAATACGTTGTATGAGAATTCGATTAGTGAAGAAATGTTCCGACGCGCAAATCTCGTCGGCTATAACACAAAAAATGAAAAGATTATTTACCACAGAAGCATCGTTGATAAGAAATTCAGAACTGGAGAGCGCTGCCTGCTAACCTCTTCTTTTACAGCAATACTCACCATTGTATCTAATACACAATGTGTAGGCGTGATCCCGGAAAAAGTATTTAACACTCACGCAAAACTTTACGGGTTAAAAAAAATAAACACACCATTCCCGTTACCGCAATTTAGTATTTATGCTTCATCGCGTAAAGAAACCAGTACCCATAAGATACTGGCTCCCATTCTGGCTGAATTACAAGCGCCTCCCGGTCCTGAAAACCTGGAAGGACACCTGTAGTCATTAAAGGTTAAACGTGTATTTTGGTAATACGCCAGATGTTATCAGCATATTCCTGTACCGTTCTGTCTGAAGAAAAGTAACCCATATTGGCGATATTATGCAGCGTTTTTGTCGTCCATTCACGAGGATTACAATACAAATCGTCCACCGCATCCTGGCAATCTACATAGCTACGATAATCCGCTAAAACCTGATAATGGTCGCCAAAGTTAATCAACGAATCCAGTATATTCTGATATCGCCCTGGTTCCTGTGGACTGAACATGCCAGTACCTATTTGAGTCAGTACCTGGTGCAGCTCAATATCGTTCTCAAAAATAGCTCTGGGGCTATAACCGCTTTGTCGTAAGGCTTCTACTTCTTGTGCCGTATTCCCAAAGATAAAGATGTTATCTTCGCCGACATACTCCCGCATCTCAATGTTCGCCCCGTCCAGCGTACCGATTGTTAACGCGCCATTAAGCCCAAACTTCATGTTACTGGTCCCGGAAGCCTCAGTACCGGCCAACGAAATCTGTTCAGACAGATCTGCGGCCGGAATGATCAATTGCGCCAGGCTGACGCTGTAATCCGGTATAAACACCACTTTCAACCTGCCACCAATTTGCGGATCGTTATTGACCCGCTGCGCCACATCGTTAATTAAGCGAATAATTTGTTTCGCCATGTAGTACGACGAAGCGGCTTTTCCCGCAAAAATATTCACACGAGGTACCCAATTGGCATCCGGCGCAGCTTTAATGCGGTTATAACGGGTGATGATGTGGAGCACATTCAGTAATTGCCGCTTGTACTCGTGGATACGCTTTACTTGCACGTCAAACAAAGCATCAGGATTCACTACCACACCAAATTGTGTGGCAATGTAGTGTGCCAACCGCTGTTTATTTTCCCGCTTCGCCCGATGCACCGCCTCATTCACGGACGGATAATCGATGTACTGCTTCAATTCGCCAAGCTGAATAAGTTTGGTACGCCAGGTATGACCAATATGCTCATCCAGCACGCTGGCAAGTGGAGGATTCGCCAGGGCCAGCCAACGCCTGGCCGTAACACCATTAGTCACATTAGTAAAACGCATAGGGAAAATACGTGCGAAATCAGCAAACAAGGATTCCGTCATCAGTTTTGAATGCAATGCCGACACGCCATTGACTTTATGGCTGACAACTACAGCCAGCCAGGCCATACGCACCACGCGACCATTAGATTCATCAATCAGCGATACACGTTTTAGTAACTCACTATTATCGTGATATTTATCGCTCACCGATTTCAGGAACCGCTCGTTAATTTCAAAAATAATCTGCAAATGACGAGGCAGGAGTCTGCTCAGCATCTCCACCGGCCATGTCTCCAGCGCTTCGCTCATCAGGGTATGATTGGTATAGGAAAAGATCTGACAGGTCACATCAAACGCATCTTCCCAGCAAAACTGATGCTGATCGATCAATAAACGCATCAGTTCAGGGATCGCCAGTACCGGATGAGTATCATTAAGATGGATTGCGATTTTATCTGCCAGATTATGGTAGGTTTTGTGCAACTGATAATGACGACTCAGAATATCCTGAACTGTTGCGGACGCCAGGAAATAAGCCTGTCGTAAGCGTAATTCACGGCCAGCATCGGTAGAGTCGTCCGGGTATAGCACCCGCGAGATCCTCTCAAAGTGGTATTTGTTTTCCACTTCAATAGAAAAATCATCATTCAGATTCAGTTTGCCAGAGTTAACCTCGCTGTTAACCTGCACATTCCACAAGCGTAATGTATTGGTGGTGTCTGTCGCGTAGCCGGGCACAATTTGATCGTGCGCCACAGCCAGAATATCCTCGGTTTCAATCCACCGGGTTTTATTCCCTTCCTGCTGAATGCGACCACCGAAACGCACTTTATAATGCGTATTATGTCGTTTGAATTCCCACGGATTCCCGTATTCCAGCCAATAGTCCAGAGACTCTTTTTGTACTCCATTTACGATATTTTGTTTGAACATACCGTAATTATAACGAATACCATATCCGCATCCCGGCAGCCCAAGCGTCGCCAGCGAATCGAGGAAACAGGCAGCCAGACGTCCGAGACCGCCATTACCTAACCCAGGGTCATTTTCTTCATCGATCAGTTCTTCCAGATCCAGCCCCATAGCTTCAAGCGCGCAGTTCACTTCATCGTACAGACCTAAAGAAAGCAACGCGTTGGAAAGAGTGCGTCCAATCAGAAATTCCATCGATAAATAGTAAACCTGGCGGGCATCCTGAGAAAACTGGGCCCGGTTAGAGCGGTGCCAGCGTTCGACCATTCGATCGCGCACGGCGTATAACGTTGCATTTAGCCACTCCCGTTTTGTCGCGATTGCGGGATCCTTACCAATCGTAAATAAGAGTTTATTCGCAATATCATCTCTAAGTTTATCAACATCAGAATCTGCAGCGACCGGAAGTGGCGAAATATACATATCAACATTACCTTTCAGAATATTGTAGGATGGGACATCGACAGGCGAATTATTTAAAGCTTAGGTTTTCAAGTTTTACTTTTTTGCAGGATAACTTCGTGGCGAGTAATAAAACTTAATTCTGCCATTAAAATACGCCAGGTTAGACCTGTCGCGAGAGAGATATAATATAAACTCACGCCATTAGCATAAAGTGTTTTAGCCATTTCAAGTTTGGCCTGCAAAACAATATCTTTCAAATTTAACCTCATTGATAACGCTCGACGGAATAAAATTTACGCCAATGCCTTTCTATAGCCAAGAAGTAGCACTTAAAGCCGGAATTAGACTCTCTAAACACCTTTCACCAGCAGATATTCTATTAATTCCCCTTTATTCTGTTCGTCTTCTCGCTATCAGATATAGATGTAGCGTGAAGGCATCTGTATAATCCCCCGATTACGAGCAATGTACAGTATAAGAAAATGGCAAAAATTGGTTTTATATCACTAGGTTGTCCGAAAAACCTCGTCGATTCCGAACGCATCCTGACTGAACTTCGTACTGAAGGTTATGATGTTGTACCGAGCTACGACGACGCGGATATGGTTATCGTTAACACCTGCGGCTTTATCGACAGTGCGGTACAAGAGTCACTGGAAGTGATTGGCGAAGCGCTGAACGAAAACGGCAAGGTGATTGTCACCGGCTGTCTGGGCGCGAAAGTCGATCAGATCCGTGAAGTTCACCCGAAGGTGCTGGAAATCACCGGGCCACATAGCTACGAACAGGTTCTTGAGCATGTTCACCACTATGTGCCAAAGCCGAAGCATAACCCCTTCCAGAGCCTGGTACCTGAGCAGGGCGTCAAACTGACTCCGCGTCACTACGCCTATCTGAAAATATCTGAAGGCTGTAACCACCGCTGCACATTCTGCATTATTCCATCTATGCGTGGTGATCTGGTGAGCCGTCCGATCGGCGACGTACTCAGCGAAGCTAAACGCCTGGTTGATGCCGGTGTGAAAGAGATCCTGGTAATCTCCCAGGATACTTCTGCTTACGGCGTGGATGTGAAGCATCGCACTGGTTTTCATAACGGCGAACCAGTAAAAACCAGCATGGTTGACCTGTGTGAGCAACTGTCAAAACTGGGTATCTGGACCCGTTTGCATTATGTCTACCCGTACCCGCACGTTGACGACGTAATTCCACTGATGGCGGAAGGTAAAATCCTGCCGTATCTGGACATCCCACTGCAGCATGCCAGCCCGCGTATTCTCAAGCTGATGAAGCGACCTGGCTCTGTGGACAGACAATTAGCGCGTATTAAACAATGGCGTGAAATCTGCCCTGAGCTGACTCTGCGATCGACATTCATCGTCGGCTTCCCGGGTGAAACAGAAGAAGACTTCCAGATGCTGCTTGACTTCCTGAAAGAAGCTCGCCTGGATCGCGTTGGTTGCTTTAAGTACAGCCCGGTTGAGGGTGCTGGCGCAAATGATCTGCCGGATCAAATCCCGGAAGAGGTGAAGGAAGAGCGCTGGAACCGCTTTATGCAACTTCAGCAGCAGATCTCTGCTGAACGTTTGCAGGAAAAAGTAGGTCGCGAAATTATGGTCATCGTTGATGAAGTTGACGAAGAAGGCGCCATTGGCCGTAGCATGGCAGACGCACCTGAAATCGACGGCGCGGTGTACATGAATGGGGAAACCAACGTGAAACCAGGCGATATCATCCGCGTGAAAGTTGAAAACGCAGACGAATACGATCTGTGGGGCTCCCGCGTCTAAACACACGTAACAGAACCGTAGGCCGGATAAGCCATTTATGCTGACATCTGGCAATGCCTGATAGCAATGCTAAAGCATCTTATCAGGCCTACGGTTTATCCCTTTATCTTAGGGTCCAGCGCGTCGCGCAGGCCATCTCCCAACATATTAAACGCCAGTACCGTCAGGAATATAGCTACTGCCGGGAAAATCGCCACGTGCGGCGCGATCACCATATCTGCCCGCGCTTCGTTAAGCATAGCCCCCCACTCCGGCGTTGGCGGCTGAGCACCTAACCCAAGAAATGACAAACTCGCGGCTGAAATAATCGATGTCCCGATACGCATGGTAAAAAAGACCACAATCGAGGAGACGGTTCCCGGCAGAATATGGTTGAAGATGATAGTTGTATCGCTGGCGCCGATGCTACGCGCCGACTCAATAAACGTCTGTTGCTTAAGTACCAGCGTATTCCCTCGCACCAGACGGGCGAAGGCCGGAATGGAGAAGACTGCGACAGCAATGATGACGTTAGCAATGCCACTTCCCAGCACCGCCACCACTGCAATTGCCAGCAAAATACCAGGAAAGGCGAACAGCACATCGCAGATGCGCATAATCAGCCGATCCCACCAGCCTTCGTAATAGCCCGCCAGCAGTCCCAATACCGTCCCTATCGCCGCGCCAATAAAGACGGCAAAGACTCCCGCAGCCAGCGAGATTTGCGCACCGACCAACACGCGGCTGAAAATATCTCTACCCAATGAATCGACGCCAAACCAGTGCATCATCGACGGGCCGTCATTCAGACGGTCATAATCGAAGTAATTCTCGGCATCAAACGGCGTCAGCCAGCGGGCAAATATCGCGACCAGGATCAAGGCCAGCACAAATATCCCGGCGATCATCGCCACGTGCTGGCGACGAAAACGACGCCAGAACTCATGCCATGGCGTACGGATCTGTTCAGGCTTCACGAGGGGCATCGCATTTAAAATCGCCTGCCGGCGCCAGTTAAAAAATCGCATCCTTACTTGTACCTGATAGCGGGATTAATGGCGGCATAGAGCACATCCACCACTAAGTTAATAAGAATAAACTCCAGAGAAAATAACAGAACCTCGGCCTGAATCACCGGATAGTCTCGCATTTCAACAGAGTCTACCAACAATCGCCCAAGCCCGGGCCAGTTGAACACTTTCTCAACCACAATTGAGCCACCAAGCAAAAAACCGAACTGCAATCCCATCATCGTAACGACCGGAATCATTGCGTTTCGCAGACCGTGTTTTAACACCACCCAGGTTTCACTTACCCCTTTCGCACGAGCAGTGCGCATGTAATCTTCGCTAAGCACATCGACAAACGAGGCACGGGTAAAACGTGCAAGCACCGCCGCCACCGCTGCACCGAGAGTGATGGAAGGCAGGATATAATGCAGCCAGGTGTCTGCGCCAACGGTCGGTAACCAGCCCAGCTCAACGGAGAATATCTGCATCAACAGCATACCAAGCGCAAAGGCCGGGAAAGATATCCCCGTTACCGCCAGCGCCATGCTCACCCTGTCCGGCCAACGGTTGCGCCATACGGCGGCGATGATCCCCGCCGTCATACCAAATAAAACCGCCCACGCCATACTGGCGATCGTCAGCCACAGGGACGGCATAAAGCGGCTGGCAATCTCTTCAGCCACCGGCCGACGGGAGACCATTGATGTCCCGAAATCGCCCTGCAAAACGTTAGTGATGTAATGCCAGAACTGAACATGCAGCGGCTGGTCCAGACCCAACTGCTGGCGCACCAGTTCAATAACCTCAGCGTCGGCCTCCGGCCCGGCAATCAGTCGGGCAGGGTCGCCTGGCAGCAGGTGGACAAATAAAAACACCAGCACCGCGACAATCAACAGGGTTGGAATTAGCCCCAGCAGGCGCTTGAAAACATAGTTAAGCATCAGACTCCCTTCGGCGGCCCCCGTTATTCAGGGGCCAAATGAATAGCTTATTGCAAATCCGCATCATCAAAACTAAATCCGGTATCCGGCATAATCCAGAATCCGGTCAAATTTGTACTGTGCGCAGAGATCAGTTTTTCCACCACTAACGGGATCCACGGCGACTCTTTCCAGATGATATCTTGCGCGTCTTTGTACAACTGCGCTTTTTGCGCCGGATCGTTGGTCTGCAATGCTGCCGATAAATCGCTGTCCACCTGCTTGTTACTGTAGAACGCCGTATTAAACAAGGTTGGCGGCCAGTTTTGTGAAGCAAACAGCGGCGACAGCGCCCAGTCAGCCTCGCCCGTAGACGCTGACCAGCCGGTGTAGAACATCCGCACCCCACTCTCTTTCTGCGCCTTCCCTTCAACTTCGGCGGCTCGCTGTCCGGCATCCATCGCAGTGACCTGTGCTTTAATGCCCACCTGCGCTAACTGCTGCTGCGTAAATTGCAGAACTTTCTGCGCGGTGCTGTGGTTATGCGACGACCACAGTGTGGTGGTAAACCCGTTGGGATAACCCGCCTCTTTTAACAATTCACGTGCCTTTGCCGGATCGTAAGGCCACGGCGTATAGCTTTGTGCGTAGGCAATCGCCGGAGGAAGAACACCTGTCGCTGGCGTCGCGTAACCGGCAAAAGCTACTTTCACCAGCGCCTGACGGTTGATGGCATAATTCAGCGCCTCACGCACCTTCGGGTTGTCGAACGGTTTTTGCGTGACGTTCATACTGATATAACGCTGCATTATTGACGGGCTGGCAACCAGTTGCAGATTTTTGTTCTTCGCCAGTAACGCAGCCTGCTCGTAAGGGATCGGGAAAGCAAACTGGGCTTCACCCGTCTGCAACATTGCCGCACGGGTATTGTTGTCCGTTACCGGACGCCAGGTAATCGTATCAAGCTTTGGCAATCCCTGCTGCCAGTAGCCTGGGAACTTCTTCACCTTAACAAAATCGGTCTGATTCCAGGTATCCAGTTGATAAGGGCCGGTACCAACAGGATGGAAACCAATATCCTTGCCGTACTTTTCCAGTGCTGCTGGTGAAATCATCGCCGTTGCCGGATGCGCCAGGATATTGATAAATGCAGAGAACGGTTGTTTTAGCGTGATCTTCACCGTAGACGGATCGACGGCCTCGGTTTTATCAATATTCTTATACAAATTGTAGCGTTTAAGATGGTTTTCCGAATTACTGGCTCGATCAAGGTTGGCTTTTACCGCAGCGGCATTGAAGTCGGTCCCATCCTGAAACTTCACGCCCTGGCGCAGTTTGACGAGGTACGTCAGGCCATCGGCGGAAACGGTGTAGCTTTCCGCCAGCACGTTTTTCAGTTTCATCTCTTTATCAAGACCGAACAATCCCTGATAAAACGACTTCGCCACCGCCTGTGACAGCGTATCGTTCGCATCATACGGATCGAGCGTAGTGAAATTAGACCCTACCGCCACCACCACATTTTTGGCAGCCCAGGAAGGAGACGCAGCCAGTGCAGAGGCTACCCCCAGAGCAACCAGCCATTTTCGAGCAACAATTTTTGTCATGTTATTCTCCTGAACCCTGCCTGCCTGTTATAAACGCGAAAGCGCATTATCCGCTTGCGAACGCGCAACATAATGCCCCGGCCCAACTAACTGGAGTGAGACGGGGAAGATTTCTTCACCGCGTTTGCGGATATTGCTGGGGATATCATCCGACAGCAGTACGCGCTGCGGCCGGTGATGAGATGGGTCGGCGACTGGTACTGCCGACATCAATTTTCGGGTATAGGGATGTTGAGGATTTTCAAACACCGCCCGCCGGGTCCCAATTTCTACAATTTGTCCCAGATACATCACTGCCACACGGTGACTGATACGCTCTACTACCGCCATATCGTGAGAAATAAACAGGTATGCAATACCCATTTCGCGCTGCAGGTCGAGCAACAGGTTGATAATCTGTCCACGAATTGAGACATCCAGTGCGGAAACAGACTCATCGGCGATAATCACTTTCGGATTCAGCGCCAGCGCCCGGGCAATGCAAATACGCTGACGCTGCCCGCCCGAAAATTCATGCGGATAACGCCAGGCATGCTCAGGAAGCAACCCAACACGCTCCAGCAACCATGCCACGCGTTTTGCCGCTGCATCGCCTTGCAGTAAACCATGAACCCGCAGCGGTTCCAGAATCGAATATCCCACCGTCTGGCGAGGATCCAGTGATGCATAAGGGTCCTGGAAGATAAATTGTATATCCCGGCGCAGCGGCTGCAGCTTGCTGGCCGCCAGCGTATCAATACGTTGGCCGTTGAACGTTATCTCCCCACGCTGGGACTCCACCAGACGCAACAACGCGCGCCCGGTGGTGGACTTACCGCAGCCTGACTCCCCAACCAGCGATAGCGTTTCACCGGGCCAGAGATCAAAGCTGACGTTTTCTACTGCATGAACTTCGCGAGTTACGCGATTAAGAATGCCGCTACGCAATGGAAAACGCGTCACCAGATTGCGTACCCGCAAAATCGGCTCCCCCTCAACCACGGTGTCCTGTTCAGTCTCTGGTTCAATATGGTCAGGATCATGCAGGGAAATAAGCGGAAACCGACGCGGAAGGTCATGCCCGCTCATCGCTCCAAGCTGCGGTACGGCTGCCAGAAGCGCTTTAGTGTAGGGATGTTGGGGAGCGTGAAAAATCTGTTCAACGCTGCCGGTTTCTACAGCTTCCCCCTGATACATTACCAGCACACGATCGGCTATATCGGCAACAACCCCCATATCGTGGGTGATAAATATCACCCCCATGGACATATCCTGCTGTAACACTTTAATCAGCTGAAGGATCTGTGACTGAATAGTGACATCCAGCGCAGTTGTCGGCTCATCAGCAATCAATACCGCAGGACGGCAAGAGAGCGCCATCGCAATCATCACCCGCTGACGCATGCCGCCGGAAAGCTGATGCGGGTAGCGCGATAAAATGGCCCTCGACTCGGGAATACGCACCTGGTCGAGCATTCGTTTGGCCTCCGCCATCGCATCTTCACGATTTGCGCCCTGATGTAAGCGAATAGACTCGGCAATCTGTTCGCCAACGGTAAACACCGGGTTGAGTGACGTCATCGGCTCCTGGAAGATCATCGCGATATCCGCACCGCGTACATGACGCATCTGCGAGGCGCTTTGTTCACCGAGCTCAATTACCTGTCGGTTACGTCGCCGAAGCAGCATCTCATCGCAACTTACTTCACCGCCCGCCTGTTCTATCAGACGCATTAGTGACAAAGCAGTTACTGATTTCCCTGAACCGGATTCGCCAACAATCGCCAGCGTTTCTCCACGCTTCAGGCGAAATGACAGATTACGCACCGCGCTGATACGTTGCTGCTCCTGCTCAAAGGCAATATTCAGGTTGCTGACCGCCAGCACATCGCTGACATCAAGCTCATCACTGTGTGGCAACGGTATCTCCTTTCTCCCGGTAAATACCGGTAGTTGGCGTATCGCCGGCATATCCCCAGGCACGGTACATGCCTTCACTATTAAACGGTAAAGCGACGTTACCTTCATGATCGACGGCGATTAGCCCACCGCTGCCGCCCAACGCCGGTAATTTCTCCATCACCACGCGTTCGCACGCCTCTGATAAGCTCAGACCGCCATAATCCATCAGCGCCGCAATGTCATAAGCAGCCAGCGCACGAATAAATACTTCGCCAGTTCCCGTACAGGAGACAGCAACACTGGCATTATTGGCATAACACCCCGCACCGACCAGCGGACTGTCACCGACGCGCCCCGGCAATTTGTTGGTCATACCACCCGTTGATGTCGCAGCAGCCAGATTGCCGTACTGATCCAGCGCTACCGCACCGACGGTCCCCATTTTATTGCGTTCGTCCAATGGCGAACCACTATGATCAAGTATCGTCTCATCCGCCGTACGCGCCGCCACAAGCTGTGCAAAACGCTCTGGTGTAGAGAAAATATCGGCAGCAACGCGCGTCATTCCCTGCGCAATGGCAAAATTTTCCGCCCCTTCCCCCACCATCATGACATGCGGACTGTGCTCCATCACCAGACGAGCAGCAAGGATCGGGTTTCGCAGGTGGCTAACCCCGGCAACAGCTCCCGCCTTCAGCGTATTACCGTCCATAACGCAAGCATCCAGCTCATGGGTTTCATCACGGGTAAACACCGCACCAATTCCGGCATTGAACAGAGGGCACTCTTCAAGCAGACGTACGGCTTCGGTGACGACATCCAGCGCGTTTTGACCCGCTTCAAGCATCCGTTGCCCCACCTCAACGATATCTGACAGCGCCTGTATATAACGTAACTCCTGCTCCTGACTCAGTTGTGAGCGGGTTATTGCGCCAGCACCACCGTGAATTGCAATGACTGCTTTGCTCATTTTTATCGTCCATTAAGGTGGCTGGTATCGGGGTTATAAATATCAGAAATTCTGTGAGTTATTGATTCGATTTTTGAATATAGAAAGATGCAGACGTCATGTAAAGATAAAGCCCCGCACCTAAGACTGAGGTGGCATACTGTCGACGCCTGTTTTCTGACATAATGGCCAGATTCGATTTTGCCTCGCAGGAGTCTTCTCATGGAATTTACCACCGGACTGATGCCGCTCGAAACGGCACTCACTCAGATGCTGTCGTCTATTACCCCACTCACCGCAGTCGAAACGTTGCCCCTGGTTCAATGCTTCGGTCGTATTCTGGCAACTGACGTAGTCTCCCCTTGTGATGTACCGGGATTTGATAACTCGGCAATGGACGGCTACGCGGTACGTGTAGAGGATCTACAATCCGGTCAGCCGCTCACTGTTGCAGGTAAAGCCTTTGCCGGTCAGCCTTACCATGGTGAATGGCCAGCGGGAACCTGCATTCGTATTATGACTGGCGCACCGGTTCCTGCCGGTTGTGAAGCGGTGGTGATGCAGGAACAAACCGAACAAACTGACGGCGGCATCCGTTTTACTGCGGATGTCCGCACCGGGCAAAATATCCGTCGGCGCGGCGAAGATATTTCCAACGGCGCTGTTGTCTTTCCCGCAGGAACTCGCCTGACGACGGCTGAACTCCCCGTGCTGGCATCGCTGGGTATAGCTGAGGTCCAGGTGGTTCGCAAAGTGCGCGTAGCACTCTTCTCCACCGGTGATGAATTGCAGTTGCCAGGCCAACCACTGGGCGACGGACAAATTTATGACACCAACCGCCTGACCGTGCATCTCATGCTGCAACAGTTGGGCTGCGAAGTAATCAACTTAGGCATTATCCGCGACGATCCAAATGCGTTACGCGCGGCGTTTATCGAAGCTGACAGCCAGGCCGACGTGGTTATCAGTTCCGGCGGTGTTTCTGTGGGTGAAGCAGACTACACCAAAACCATACTGGAAGAACTGGGAGAGATCGCGTTCTGGAAGCTGGCGATCAAGCCAGGCAAGCCATTTGCTTTCGGTAAACTAAGCAATAGCTGGTTTTGCGGCCTGCCAGGCAACCCGGTTTCTGCAGCCCTCACCTTCTATCAACTCGTGCAGCCACTTTTAGCGAAACTCAGTGGTAATACGGCCAGCGGGCTTCCACCTCGCCAGCGCGTGCGCACCGCATCACGCCTGAAAAAAACGCCAGGGCGCCTGGATTTCCAACGCGGAGTATTGCAGCGCACGGCAGAGGGCGAACTGGAGGTCACCACCACCGGTCATCAGGGCTCGCATATTTTTAGCTCCTTCAGCCAGGGTAACTGTTTTATTGTACTGGAGCGCGACCGCGGTAACGTGGAGGCCGGAGAGTGGGTAGAGGTCGAACCGTTTAACGCACTGTTTGGAGGCCTGTAATGGCAGAACTCAGCGACCAGGAGATGATGCGCTATAACCGGCAAATCATCCTGCGCGGCTTTGATTTTGAAGGTCAGGAAGCGCTTAAAGAGGCGCGGGTACTGGTCGTTGGTCTGGGAGGACTTGGTTGTGCTGCTACCCAGTACCTGGCGGGTGCGGGTATCGGGCATTTGACCCTGCTCGACTTTGATACCGTTTCAGTTTCTAACCTCCAGCGCCAGACGCTTCACAGCGATGCTACGGTAGGGATGCCAAAAGTAGAGTCTGCTCGAGACGCACTGGCGCGGATCAATCCACATATTACGATTACGCCAATCAATGCGCTGCTGGATGATGCCGCTATTCATACGCTAATTGCTGAGCATGATCTGGTGCTGGATTGTACCGATAATGTCGCGGTGCGTAATCAGCTAAATGCCGCCTGTTTTGCCACTAAGATTCCACTTGTGTCCGGTGCGGCAATTCGCATGGAAGGGCAAATCAGCGTATTTACCTGGCAGGACGGAGAGCCCTGCTATCGCTGCCTGAGCCGACTGTTTGGCGAAAACGCCTTAACCTGCGTGGAAGCCGGGGTGATGTCTCCGCTAATTGGCGTGATCGGTTCATTGCAGGCAATGGAAGCAATTAAGTTACTGGCAAACTACGGTAAACCAGCGACAGGAAAGATCGTGATGTACGATGCAATGACCTGCCAGTTTCGCGAAATGAAGCTAATGCGTAACCCAGGCTGCGAGGTGTGCGGGCAGTAATATGTAGCCCCCGGTGACACACACTCGCCGGGGCTGCATAAAGCCAGTGTTCAATGCCTCTGTGATTTAACATCATCCTCAGAAAGCCCGGTGATTCTGACGATCAACTCCCGTGGAAGACCGTCTTCCAGCATTGAGCCAGCAATACGCAACGCTTCCTCACGGCGCCCTTCGGCTAAACCTTTTTCAAGACCACGTTGCATACCTTCCCGCAGCCCTTTCCTCTGTCCCGCCCTGCGTATTTTTTCTACAATGTTCATTGTACTCTCCTTGTATCCGGGTACCTGCTGCGCCAGTTTACGCATAAATCGACTAAATCTCGGTTTGTGTCCGTGCTGGATAAGCAGGTAATTAAACAGCGCTTTTAGCTGGCTGTCATTAGTGGTTCCAGTAGTCAGGAGCGAGGCCACTTTGTCTGCCAGCCCCATCAGATCACGCCGACGAATATATTTTTGCATCAGCTCCAGAAGCGCTACGCGTCGGTGCTGCATGATGTCATCATCCGGAACGACTGTGATATCCACTAATGGAAATGCCGACAGGTAAAGCTGATGTGCCAACGCCGGATTATCGAACTCATCCAGCCAGCACAACGAGAAAGGGTAAGGCGTGTCGATGCCGTGATAAAACAGCATCGGTACCACTAACGGTAACGTGTCATGCCCAGCGTCGAGATGGCTTTGCATTGCCGCTATCGCATAACGCATCAGGCGAAACGCCATATGAGTATCGGGACTGCTTTGATGTTCAATCACCACATAGATATAACCATCACCCTCACTGGTTTTCATCGACCAGAGCACATCGGAATAATAGGCGCGCAAGTTTTCTTCGATGAAACTGGCGGGTTTCAGTTCTAATGTCGTAAGATCGCATAATGTACGTAACCTGGAGGGAAGATGAATTTCAATAAAGTCGCGGACAGTCTCCGGATACTTTAAAAATGTTTTAAATAGCGCATCGTGCGGTGTGGAAGTGGGCGATTTCTTCATGGTGGTCCGTCACCTGATTCACATAATGACGCGACTGTACTCGCCATCGTGACGGATAACACCCAGACTTTATCGGATATACGAACACAGTTCGGAGATAAACCGCCTCAACTGTAACGGATTCATTTTTGCGGGATAGTGTACGCAGAAATGCCGGGCCAACCCGGCATATTCGGCTTAAAGAGATGTCCGACCAAACGCCCCCTGCCAGTCGTGCTCAAACTTGGCTACAGCGGCATCAACAGCTGGGGAACTTATCATCTGCTGAGCAACATCCAACGGCAGTGTGATGGCTTCGCAGCCGACCAGCAGGCAATCCAGCGCCTGACGTGGCGTTTTAAAGCTGGCAGCCAGAACTTTGGCGTGCGGAGCGTGCATTTTCAGTAAGTTCTGCAGATCGGCCACCATCTGAATCCCATCGCCCCCCTGCGCATCCACGCGGTTAACATAAGGTGCAACGTATTCTGCTCCCGCCAGCGCAGCTAACAATCCCTGTGCCGCACCATATACTCCCGTGCCCAGCGTCGGGATCCCTTCTTCCTTCAGTAACTTAATCGCCGCCAGACCTTCTGCTGTGACCGGTACTTTCACCACGATATCAGGAATAATGGCCCGAAGTTTACGCGCATCGCTAACCATACCCTCAGCGGTCGTCGCCATTACCTGAGCAAACAGACGCCCCCGGCCTCCCATCGCGTCATACAAAGCCGGTAGTAACATCTCCAGCGTCTTCTTGCCTGCTGCCACAATGCTCGGGTTTGTGGTCACTCCTGCCAGCGGAAAAATACGCGCCAGGGCTTTCACCGCGTCAATGTCAGACGTATCTAAATAGAGTTCCATAACCTTTCCTCAACGAATATTTGCCTGGATAAAAGGTAGCACGGCAAAACCTCGCAGTTAGTTGACGCACGTCAATATAACTTTCATTCGAAAGTAATTTAATCTTTATATGAAAGAAAAGAGGCCGCTTATGATTTTCAATATTCAGCGCTATTCCACTCACGATGGTCCCGGTATCCGTACCGTAGTGTTCCTTAAAGGATGCTCCCTGGGCTGTCGCTGGTGCCAGAATCCAGAGAGTCGCGCCCGTACACAGGATCTGTTATACGACGCGCGTCTGTGCCTGGACGGCTGCGACCTGTGTGCTCAGGCCGCACCCGCGGTGATTGAGCGTGCGCTGAACGGCCTGTTAATCCATCGCGAAAAACTAAGTGATGAAGCGATCACTGCACTGACCCACTGCTGCCCAACTCAGGCACTGACCGTTTGCGGCGAAGTCAAAAGTGTGGAAGAAATCATGTCCACCGTGCTGCGCGATAAACCGTTTTACGATCGCAGCGGTGGCGGGATAACGCTTTCCGGCGGCGAACCGTTTATGCAGCCGGAACTGGCGGCAGAATTATTGAAAGCCAGCCACGACGCAGGTATTCACACGGCCGTCGAAACCTGTCTGCATGTACCCTGGAAGTATATTGAACCTTCATTACCAGACATCGATCTGTTTCTTGCCGATCTAAAACATGTGGCCGATGCGCCGTTTAAACAGTGGACCGATGGTAGCGCCGCACGCGTACTGGAAAATCTGAAAAAACTGGCCGCGGCCGGTAAAAAAATGATTATCCGCGTGCCGTTAATTCAGGGATTCAACGCTGACGAAGCAGCCATCAAAGCCATTACCGATTTTGCCGCCGATGAACTTCACGTCGGTGAGATTCATTTTTTGCCCTACCACACCCTGGGCATCAACAAATACCACTTACTCAGTCAACCCTACAACGCCCCGGATAAACCGCTTGATGCGCCTGCATTGCTTGAATTTGCCGAGCAGTATGCCTGCCATAAAGGTTTAACCACGACCCTACGAGGATAACCGCCATGACCACACTGAAACTGGATATACTCAGCGATCGTATCAAAGCGCACAAAACGGCCCTGATCCACATCGTGAAACCGCCAGTCTGTACTGAGCGCGCCCAACACTACACCGAGATGTATCAGCAACATCTGGATAAGCCTGTCCCGGTTCGGCGCGCGCTGGCACTGGCGCATCATCTGGCGGAACGAACAATCTGGATCAAGCATGACGAGCTGATTATAGGTAACCAGGCAAGCGAAGTGCGCGCCGCGCCTATCTTCCCGGAATATACCGTTTCCTGGATTGAAAAAGAGATCGACGACCTGGCGGATCGCCCGGGCGCAGGCTTTGCGGTTAGCGAAGAAAACAAGCGGGTACTGCATGAAATTTGCCCGTGGTGGCGTGGTCAGACCGTGCAGGATCGCTGCTACGGTATGTTCACCGACGAACAAAAAGGTTTGCTGGAAACCGGTATTATCAAAGCCGAAGGCAACATGACCTCTGGTGATGCGCATCTGGCGGTAAACTTCCCGCTGGTGCTGGAAAAAGGTCTTGATGGTCTGCGCCACAAAGTCGACGAGCGTCGTGCCCGCATTAACCTCACCTGCCTGGAAGACCTGCATGGCGATCAGTTCCTGAAAGCCATTGATATCGTCCTCGACGCGGTGAGTCTGCACATTGAGCGTTTTGCCGACCTGGCGCGTGAAATGGCGGCCACAGAGACCCGCGAAAGTCGCCGCGATGAACTGCTGGCAATAGCGGAAAACTGCGATGTTATTGCCCACCAGCCACCACAGACCTTCTGGCAAGCGCTGCAATTGTGCTACTTCATCCAGTTGATTCTGCAAATTGAATCAAACGGTCACTCGGTATCGTTTGGTCGCATGGACCAGTATCTCTATCCGTTCTATCGTCGTGACGTGGAGCTGAACCAGTCACTGGATCGTGAGCATGCCATTGAACTGCTGCACAGCTGCTGGCTGAAACTGCTGGAAGTGAACAAAATCCGCTCCGGGTCCCACTCAAAAGCGTCAGCAGGCAGCCCGTTATATCAAAACGTTACCATTGGCGGGCAAAATCTGCTTAACGGTCAACCAACAGATGCGGTCAATCCGCTCTCTTATGCCATTCTGGAATCTTGCGGTCGTCTTCGTTCAACTCAGCCAAACCTCAGCGTGCGCTATCACGCGGGAATGAGTAACGATTTCCTTGATGCCTGCGTACAGGTAATTCGCTGCGGTTTCGGGATGCCGGCCTTTAACAATGATGAAATCGTCATCCCGGAATTCATTAAGCTCGGTATTGAACCTCAGGACGCTTACGACTATGCGGCGATTGGCTGCATCGAAACCGCCGTTGGCGGTAAGTGGGGCTACCGCTGCACCGGCATGAGCTTTATCAACTTTGCCCGCGTAATGCTGGCTGCACTGGAAGGTGGTCGTGATGCCACCAGCGGGAAAGTGTTCCTGCCACAGGAAAAAGCACTCTCCGCGGGTAACTTCGATAATTTCGACGAAGTAATGGCTGCCTGGGATACGCAGATCCGCTATTACACACGTAAATCCATCGAGATTGAGTACGTAGTCGATACCATGCTGGAGGAAAATGTTCATGACATTCTCTGCTCCGCACTGGTAGACGATTGTATTGAGCGTGCAAAAAGCATTAAGCAAGGCGGCGCAAAGTATGACTGGGTATCTGGCTTGCAGGTCGGTATTGCTAACCTCGGCAACAGTCTGGCGGCAGTGAAAAAGTTAGTCTTCGAACAGGGGGTTATTGGTCAGCAACAGCTGGCTGCCGCACTGGAAGATGACTTTGACGGTCTGACTCATGAGCAGTTACGCCAGCGTCTGATCAACGGTGCGCCAAAATACGGTAATGATGATGACAGCGTCGATACTCTGTTGGCCCGCGCTTATCAGACCTATATCGACGAACTGAAACAGTACCATAACCCACGTTACGGCCGTGGCCCGGTTGGTGGCAATTACTATGCCGGTACCTCTTCCATCTCCGCAAACGTGCCGTTTGGTGCAGCAACTATGGCGACGCCGGATGGCCGTAAAGCCCATACTCCGCTGGCGGAAGGCGCGAGCCCGGCCTCCGGCACCGATCATCTCGGTCCGACTGCGGTTATTGGTTCGGTTGGCAAGTTGCCTACCGGCTCGATTCTCGGCGGCGTACTGCTCAATCAGAAACTGAATCCAGCGACGCTGGAGAATGAGTCTGATAAGCAGAAACTAATGATCCTGCTGCGCACCTTCTTTGAAGAGCACAAAGGCTGGCATATCCAGTACAACATCGTTTCCCGTGAAACGCTGCTGGAAGCCAAAAAACATCCGGATCAGTATCGTGATCTGGTGGTGCGTGTCGCTGGCTACTCCGCCTTCTTCACCGCCCTGTCTCCGGATGCGCAGGACGATATCATCGCCCGTACGGAACATATGCTGTAGCACCACTCGGATAACTACCGTGTTTATCCAGTCTTGAACCATTCCCCAATGGATTTCAAGTTGCAGGAACGCGGCAAGGCGGTACGTCCCCAGGAGCTTACATCAGTAAGCGACTGGGGCGAACCACCACTGCCAACGCACCTGTGGCGTGAAAGACGAAGTGGAAACTTTCATTCGAAATTAAATTTGTGCTGTAGGTCACATTGTTATTAGAATGTTGCTGGTTGCAGTGAAAGCCAGGAGCATTTATGACCATCAAAGTTATCGTCACCGATATGGACGGAACTTTTCTCGACGACGCCAAGCAATACGATCGTGAACGATTTATGGCGCAGTATCAGCAATTGAAAAAACAAGGCATTGAATTTGTTGTCGCCAGCGGTAACCAATATTACCAGCTCATTTCCTTTTTCCCGGAACTCAAAGATGAGATCTCTTTTGTCGCAGAGAACGGTGCGCTGGTGTATGAGCATGGTAAACAGCTGTTTCACGGCGAGCTTACCCGCCATGAATCCCGTATCGTCATTGGCGAGCTGCTAAAAGATAAACAGCTCAACTTCGTAGCCTGCGGTCTGCAAAGCGCCTACGTCAGTGAAAATGCGCCGGACGCCTTTGTCTCCCTGATGTCGAAACACTATCACCGGCTGAAACCGGTAAAAGATTATCAGGATATCGATGATGTGCTGTTTAAGTTCTCACTAAATCTGCCCGATCAGCAAATCCCGTTGGTAATTGACCATCTGCATACCTCGCTGGACGGCATTATGAAGCCCGTCACCAGCGGCTTTGGCTTTATTGACCTGATTATTCCAGGTTTGCACAAAGCGAATGGTATCAGCCGCCTGCTAAAACGCTGGAACCTGTCTCCGCAGAACGTGGTAGCAATTGGCGACAGCGGCAACGATGCAGAAATGCTGAAAATGGCACGCTACTCTTTCGCCATGGCAAACGCAGCCGAGAGCATCAAATCCATTGCCCGTTATCAGACCAGTGATAACAACCATCAGGGTGCTCTGAACGTGATTCAGGCCGTGCTGGATAACACCTCCCCCTTTAACGCCTGAGCCTGTCTACCGGAGTACTCCACTCCGGTTTTCTCTCTTTTTGCATTCTGCGCCCCTCATCAAATTATTAAACTTGCATTAACTTATTTATAACTTATATTGTCATATGTAAGTTAAATTAGTTTCGAATGAAGATTTATGTGAGGTGGTTATGGCTTTTACTTTTACCAGCGGCACATTGCCTGCTGATCATAAAGCAGCAATCCGTCAGATGAAGCAGGAACTGCGGGCGCAACTTGGTGATGTCCAACAGATCTTCAATCAGCTTAGCGATACCATTGCCACGAGGGTGGCAGAGATCAACGCCCTCAAAGCGCAGGGTGATGCCGTCTGGCCGATGCTCTCTTATGCCGATATCAAAGCAGGTACTGTCACATCAGAACAGCGTGAACTGATTAAACGTCGCGGATGCGCGGTTATCAAAGGCCATTTCCCCCGCGAACAGGCTCTCGGCTGGGATCAGTCAATGTTGGACTATCTGGACCGCAACCGCTTTGATGAGGTCTACAAAGGACCGGGAGACAATTTCTTCGGTACCCTGAGTGCATCACGTCCTGAGATCTATCCGATTTACTGGTCACAGGCGCAAATGCAGGCCCGCCAGAGCGAGGAGATGGCTAATGCGCAGTCGCTTCTCAACCGGCTGTGGACGTTTGAAAGCGAGGGTAAACAGTGGTTTAACCCGGACGTCAGCGTCATCTATCCGGACCGTATTCGCCGCCGCCCACCGGGAACCACCTCTAAAGGCCTTGGAGCACATACTGACTCAGGTGCACTGGAACGCTGGCTGCTTCCGGCCTATCAGCGCGTTTTCGCCAACGTCTTTAATGGCAATCTGGCGAAATACGATCCGTGGCATGCGGCGCACCGCACTGAAGTCGAAGAGTACACGGTGGATAACACGACCAAATGTTCGGTGTTTCGTACATTCCAGGGCTGGACAGCGTTGTCCGATATGCTGCCAGGCCAGGGGCTGTTGCACGTAGTGCCTGTTCCTGAAGCCATGGCCTATATCCTGTTGCGGCCACTTCTGGATGATGTCCCGGAAGATGAACTGTGCGGCGTAGCCCCAGGAAGAGTGCTGCCAGTTTCAGAACAATGGCATCCGCTGCTGATCGAAGCGCTAACCAGCATTCCACAACTGGAGGCCGGAGATTCCGTCTGGTGGCATTGCGATGTGATCCACTCCGTAGCCCCTGTAGAAAATCAACAGGGCTGGGGTAATGTGATGTACATTCCCGCCGCACCGATGTGCGAGAAAAATCTCGCCTACGCCCATAAGGTGAAGGCGGCACTGGAAAAAGGCGCATCACCGGGCGATTTTCCGCGTGAAGATTATGAAACCGACTGGGAAGGACGCTTTAGGCTGGAGGATTTGAATATCCACGGCAAACGCGCACTGGGAATGATTTAATCATCATACAGGCCTTCTCTCTCTACGGCGGTGCGTCGTTTTCCCTGACGTATCCGCCGGACTGATTCACGTATTGTCAACGCGCCATTAAGCAACAGAGTGCCAATCGGGGCATCGGGTCGCACCAGCCGTTGCTGGAGCATATGTACCGCCTCAATGCCCAACTCATCACGTGGAACGTGTACTGCAGTTAAGAGAACATCCTGAACTGCCGCCAGATTAAAGCCATCAATACTCATCACCGAGACATCCTGTGGTACCCGTAGCCCGTGCTTTTGCAGGGCACTGATCGTCCCTGCCGCCATAAAATCCCCGCCAACCAGAAACGCGGTCGGTAGCGTTTTCGCCGACGTCTGCTTCAGCCATTCGCTTATTTGTAGCTCCGTTTCTTTTGCACTGAAACTGGGCACCACCAGTAGATCGCGTTTGTCATTAAATTTCAGATTTCGCGATTGCCACGCATCGCGGATCCCTGCCAGCCGAAGCTCCATGGTGTAACGACGCAGACAAAGCACGTTGATGATTTCCCGATGTCCCATTTCAAAAAGGTATTCGGCCGCCAGTTCGCCAACCGCGCGATGATCGGGAGCGATTGCAGGCAAACGAACATGCCTGTCGCGACAATTGATCAACACACACGGTTTGCCGACATCAACCATAAGATCATGAATATGCGGATCGTCAATGCCCAGCAAAATCACCGCCTGCGTTTCCGGCTCATTGATGCGTGTCAGAAAAAGCTGTGCATCACTATCCAACTCCTCCAGCGCGCAGTAACGCAGCCGTACTTCATGGGAAGCCAAGCCTTTACTTAAACTTTGCAGAACGCGGAAATAAAAGATATCAGACCGCTCATCGAATGCCCGTTGCGGTGCAAAAACCAACAGATTATTCAGCAGCAGTCGACCCGCAGCCATTCCCTCCATCACCCCCAGTTCCCGCGCACATGCCAGCACCTTACTCCGTGCTTTTTCGCTGGTGTTGGCCTTCCCTGCGAGAACGCGGGAAACAGTGCTGATAGAGAGCTGCGTCCGGGCAGCAATTTCTGCGATTTTTAACCTTTTATCCATTTTGTGATCTCGGTCCACCAGGTAAATGAAAAAATTTTCACAGCGTTCAGATTAAGCAGTAACTGACCTCGAAAGCATGATGCCAAATTCAGATGCATGGTTATGAGAAAGCTTGCACAAATTCTGCTATTACCGACCAAATTTCTCGCTTAAGGTTAATTTGCACAACGCTTCCATACTAGTTTGATATCAGTATTAATTAAAAAAACAATTAACTATCAAAGTGATAGATATATATCAATCGAAATGGATTTCCCCCTACATCGTCCGTCTTGTGGAGAGAAAAAATGAGTCAGGACATTAACAACACGGTTGCGGCAAATAAAACTCGCCGGGTGATTAAAAATTTGCGCTGGTATGTGCTGGTGCTTTTTTTACTTGGCGTGACGGTTAACTACATCACCCGAAACTCTTTGGGTATTCTGGCTCCGGAGCTAAAACTGAGCCTGGGTATTACCACCGAACAATATTCCTGGATTGTCGGTGCCTTCCAGCTCGCCTATACACTTTTTCAACCTCTGTGCGGCTGGTTAATTGATGTAATCGGTCTGAAGCTCGGCTTTATGGTCTGCGCATGCTTGTGGGCCATTGCTTGTATCGCTCACGCGGGTGCTGGTAGCTGGCTGCATTTGGCGATCCTGCGCTTCTTTATGGGTGGTGCGGAAGCCGCCGCCACCCCAGCCAACGCCAAAACCCTTGGCGAATGGTTCCCGAAAGCTGAACGTCCTGTTGCTGCCGGTTGGGCTGGTGTGGGTTTCTCGATTGGCGCAATGCTGGCTCCACCAATTATTTATTTCGCGCACGCCTCATTTGGCTGGCAGGGCGC
Organism: Citrobacter sp. Marseille-Q3906; assembly: GCF_916618775.1. Lineage (NCBI taxonomy): Bacteria > Pseudomonadati > Pseudomonadota > Gammaproteobacteria > Enterobacterales > Enterobacteriaceae > Citrobacter > Citrobacter sp. Marseille-Q3906. Next base: position 667,245 of record NZ_CAKAKA010000002.1, on the reverse strand, counting down.
ATTCATGTTCACTGGTGTGCTGGCGCTGCTGTGGGTCATTCTGTGGTGGGTGTTCTACCATAATCCGGAACAGCACCCGAATCTTAGCAAAGACGAGCTGGCCTGGATCAAGCAGGATAATGAAGCCGCCCCGGTAAAACTGCCCTTTTTCACCTCTCTGAAAGATGTCGCTAAAAACAAACGTTTTTACGGTATTGCCATCCCTGCTTTTATGGCCGAACCGGCCTGGGCAGTGTTCAGTTTTTGGATGCCGCTCTACTTCGCCAAAGAATACGATATGGATCTGAAGCAGATTGCCTTATTCGCCTGGCTACCGTTTCTCGCCGCCGACCTGGGTAGCGTAGCAAGTGGTTATCTGACCAAACTCTATACCCGCCTGTTCGGCTGTTCACGAGTTAACTCAACCATCGCCAGTTCTGTCACCGGCGCATTCCTGATGATTTCACTTGCCGTGGTAGCGCTCACCCGGGATCCGATTATTGCCGTGATCCTGATGTCCATTGGCGGCTTCGGGCATCAGATCATCTCCTGCATGTTAAGTGCGCTGGTCGTAGAGTCGTTTGATAAAGGCCAGATGGCGACCGTGAACGGCATGCGTGGTTCGGCGGCATGGATCGCCAGCTTCCTGTTCTCCCTTTTAATTGGGGTTACCGCTGACAAAATCGGCTTTAACCCGCTATTCATCGCCATGGGTTTCTTCGACCTGATTGGCGCTATTTTCCTGGTGGCATTTATTGCTGAACGTCGCGCCAAGCGCGCTTGATAGTGGATGTATTGCATATGAAAACCCTGAAGACCTGGACCGTTAATAAGCAGTCGGCTCATCATCTGGAACTGCTGGTGGATAACCAGCACCACCTGTGCCTGTACGTACTGGAAGACAATCTGTTCCGCGTACTGATTAGACGCAAAGGTGAACTGGCGCTGGACAGAACCTGGAGCATCGCCCCGCAGCAAGATGTCCCCTGGGAGGGGCGTCATCGCGATGATTTAAGCGGTTTTACCTGCCCTGCGTGGACTCTGGAACAACAGGATGAAACGGTGACAATCAGCACTGAACAGCTAAGGGTCACTGTACATCACCCCCTGTGGCTGGAATGGCACTATCGTAATGACGCCGGAGAATGGCAACCGCTTGCCAGCGATCGCGCAACCAGTGCCTACCTGCTAAATGCGCACGGAGATGGCGTGGCACACTACCTGAGTCGTCGCAAAGATGAGCGTTTTTATGGCTTAGGTGAAAAAGCAGGTAATTTGCAGCGCAATGGCAAACGCTATGAAATGCGTAATCTTGATGCAATGGGTTATAACGCTGTCAGCACCGACCCGTTGTACAAACATATTCCGTTTACTATTACCCGTCGTGATGATGTGAGCTACGGTCTGTTTTATGACAATCTGAGCAGTTGCTGGCTGGATCTGGGAAATGAAATCGACAACTATCACACCGCGTATCGCCGCTGGCAGGCAGAAGCTGGTGATATTGATTACTACATGTTTACCGGAAAACGCGTCCTGGACGTCACCAAAGCGTTTGTACGTTTGACCGGAAAAACCCTGTTCGGACCTAAGTGGAGCCTGGGGTATAGCGGCTCGACAATGCATTACACTGACGCCCCGGATGCACAGAATCAGCTAATGAACTTCATTCGCCTGTGCGATGAGCATGCAATACCGTGCGATTCATTCCAGCTCTCTTCCGGCTATACCTCGATCAATGGTAAGCGCTACGTCTTCAACTGGAACTACGATAAAGTGCCGCAGCCGAAAGTGATGTCCCGCGCCTTCCATGAAGCTGGACTGAAACTCGCGGCAAACATCAAACCGTGCTTATTGCAAGACCACCCACGCTATAACGAAGTCGCCGAAAAGGGCCTGTTCATTCGTGATTCAGAAACGAATGCGCCGGAACGCTCAAGTTTCTGGGATGACGAAGGGTCTAACCTCGACTTTACCAACCCACAAACCATTCAGTGGTGGCAGGAAGGAGTTACTACCCAACTGCTGGAAATGGGCATCGACTCGACCTGGAACGACAACAACGAGTTTGAAGTCTGGGACGGTGAAGCACGCTGCAACGGCTTTGGTCAGGAGATTGCTATCAAGCACATTCGACCAGTGATGCCACTGCTCATGATGCGCGCCTCGCTGGAAGCACAACAGCGATTTGCCCCGGAAAAACGTCCCTATCTGATCTCGCGTTCAGGCTGCGCCGGAATGCAACGCTACGTGCAAACCTGGAGCGGCGATAACCGTACCAGTTGGGACACACTGCGCTATAACACGCGGATGGGGCTGGGGATGAGTCTTTCCGGGCTGTATAACGTCGGTCACGACGTTGGCGGTTTTTCAGGCAACAAACCAGATGCCGAACTGTTTGTACGCTGGATACAAAACGGCGTGATGCACCCACGCTTTACTATCCATTCCTGGAATGATGACCATACAGTCAATGAACCCTGGATGTACCCAGCCGTCACCCCGGCTATTCGCAGCGCGATTGAACTACGTTACCGTCTGCTGCCCTACTTTTATACGCTGCTCTGGCAGGCGCATGCCGACGACGAACCAATGCTGCGTCCTACGTTCCTCGACCATGAACACGATGAGCAGACATTCGAAGAGTGCGATGACTTTCTGCTTGGCCGCGATATTTTAGTCGCCAGCGTGGTTGAGGCGGGCCAACGCCAGCGTCGCGTCTGGTTACCGGACAATGAAACCGGCTGGTACGATTTCTACACCCACGAATGGTTCTCCGGCGGTCAGTGGATCACCCGCGATGCCCCGCTGGAAAAACTGCCGCTACTGGTGCGTGCAGGTGCCGGTTTGCCAGTCAGCGAACGTATCAGTCACGTCAGTGTAGAGGAAGACAATAAGCGTGAGCTGAAGTTGTTCCCACTCAAAGGTGTGGGAACGGCAACAGGTCTGCTGTTTGAAGACGATGGTGAAAGCTGGGGCTATCAGAACGGTAATGCCTTGTGGGTTGAATGGGAGATGATATGTGACAGTTCAACCATTAACCTCAAGGTTAAATCCCGTGGCGATTATCGTCCGGCGTGGAAAGCGCTGAAAGTTTCGTTACCGATAGGGGAACAACGCCAACTGTTGGTGAATGGTAAAGACGGGAGTGAGTGGGTGGTGTAATTGAATGCCGGGTGGCAACTTCGCCTTACCCGGCTTACAAGGCAGACTATTGGCCCGGTCAGCGTAGCGCCACCGGGCCACAATGTTTAGCCGTCGATCCCTTTACTACGCAGATAATCTTCGTAGTTACCGGTGAAGTCGATTACGCGTTCCGGCGTAATTTCAATCACGCGAGTTGCCAGCGAACTCACGAACTCGCGGTCGTGAGAAACGAAGATCAGCGTGCCCTGATACATTTCCAGCGCCATGTTCAGCGATTCAATCGATTCCATATCCAGGTGGTTGGTTGGTTCATCCATCACCAGAATATTCGGTTTCTGCATCATCAGCTTACCGAACAGCATGCGTCCTTTTTCACCACCGGACAGCACCTTCGCAGGCTTTTTGATATCGTCCTGGCTGAACAGCAGGCGACCGAGGAAGCTACGTACAACTTGCTCATCGTCCCCTTCCTGTTTCCACTGGCTCATCCACTCGAATACGGTCAGATCGTTTTCAAACTCATATTCGTGATCCTGCGCGTAGTAACCTACTTGCGCGTTTTCAGACCACTTCACCGTACCGTTATCCGGCTGCAGTTCACCCACCAGCGTTTTCAGCATGGTTGATTTACCCACGCCGTTAGCGCCCAGGATGGCAATCTTCTCGCCCACTTCCAGAAGCAGGTTGAAGTTTTTAAACAGTGGGCCTTCATCAAAGCCTTTAGCCAGCGCTTCCACTTCCAGCGCGTTACGGAACAGTTTCTTATCCTGCTCGAAACGGATGAATGGGTTCTGGCGGCTGGAGGCCTTCACTTCATCGAGTTTGATCTTATCAATCTGGCGCGCACGAGAGGTCGCCTGACGAGATTTCGACGCGTTAGCACTGAAGCGGCTGACGAAAGATTGCAGATCGGCAATCTGCGCTTTTTTCTTGGCGTTATCTGCCAACAGACGCTCGCGAGCCTGCGTTGCCGCCGTCATATATTCGTCGTAGTTGCCTGGGTAAACACGCAGCTCGCCGTAGTCCAGATCCGCCATGTGCGTACAGACCATGTTCAGGAAGTGACGGTCGTGCGAAATGATGATCATGGTGCTGTCACGCTCGTTCAGCGTCTGCTCCAGCCAGCGGATGGTATCGATATCCAGGTTGTTCGTTGGTTCGTCGAGCAACAGAATATCCGGGTTAGAGAACAGCGCCTGTGCCAGAAGCACACGCAGTTTCCAGCCAGGAGCGACTTCGCTCATCGGTCCGTAATGTTGTTCTACCGGAATACCCACACCCAGCAGCAATTCGCCCGCACGTGCTTCTGCGGAGTAACCGTCCATCTCGCCGTATTTCACTTCGAGGTCGGCAACTTTATAGCCGTCTTCTTCGCTCATTTCCGGCAGCGCATAGATACGATCGCGTTCCTGCTTCACTTCCCACAGTTCAGCGTGCCCCATAATAACGGTGTCCAGCACAGTGAACTCTTCAAAAGCAAACTGATCCTGACGCAGCTTACCGATGCGTTCATTCGGATCGAGTGAAACGTTACCCAGCGTCGGCTCAAGATCGCCGCCGAGAATTTTCATAAAAGTGGATTTACCGCTACCGTTCGCGCCAATCAGGCCGTAACGGTTGCCGCCGCCAAATTTGACGGAAATATTTTCAAACAGCGGCTTACTGCCGAACTGCATGGTGACGTTGCTGGAAACTAACACTGGCGTATCCTGAAAGAAATATGTGACAAACCGCTTATTATGCCATAACTCTAAAATAAGATCGCGCCTTCGTGCTGAAGGGATAAAGTGAAAGCAAACGGAAAAAAATGTGATTTAGTACACATCCGAATTCCTTGTTGCTCAGAATGCACATATAATGCGTGCCCAACACTACATAAATCTCAACCCACTAGCCTGCTTGGCTTCAGAATCTCGCAAAAATGAATATGAAATTGACAACGCTTTTCGCGGCGGCGCTCGCGGTAGTTGGTTTTTGTAATACCGCTTCAGCCGTCACGTATCCGCTGCCTACCGATGGTAGTCGCTTGATTGGCCAGAACCAGGTCATCACCATCCCTGAAGGTAATACCCAACCGCTGGAGTATTATGCGGCTGAATACCAGATGGGTCTGTCCAACATGCTGGAAGCAAACCCAGGCGTGGACACCTTCCTGCCGAAAGGCGGTACCGTACTGAACATTCCGCAGCAGTTGATTCTGCCGGATACCGTACATGAAGGTATTGTTATCAACAGCGCTGAAATGCGTCTGTACTACTATCCAAAAGGCACCAATACCGTGATCGTTTTACCAATTGGTATCGGCCAGTTAGGCAAAGACACGCCTATCAACTGGACCACCAAAGTGGAACGTAAGAAAGCGGGTCCAACCTGGACGCCAACGGCGAAAATGCACGCTGAGTACCGCGCTGCGGGTGAACCGCTGCCAGCCGTAGTTCCGGCAGGCCCGGATAACCCGATGGGCTTGTACGCACTGTATATCGGTCGTCTGTACGCTATCCACGGGACCAACGCTAACTTCGGCGTCGGCCTACGCGTCAGCCACGGCTGCGTGCGTCTGCGTAACGAAGACATCAAATTCCTGTTTGAAAATGTTCCGGTCGGCACTCGCGTACAGTTTATCGATGAACCAGTGAAAGCCACCACTGAACCAGATGGTAGCCGTTACATTGAGGTGCATAACCCACTGTCAACCACTGAAGCGCAGTTCGAAGGCGGGGAAATTGTTCCGATTACCCTGAACAAGAGCATTACCAGCATCACCGGTCAGTCTGATGTTGATCAGTCCGTCGTTGAGCAGGCAGTACAAAACCGTTCCGGTATGCCGGTTCGTCTGAACTAAGCAGACCAGAAACGAAAAAGGCGGATGAATCATCCGCCTTTTTTATTGCCTCTTTGCCGCTATCACATCAGCAACAACAATCCATATCCTACCAGCATCGCCCATATCAGCATCGGCACCGAGTACAGATGAAAACGCCACCAGATACGCCGGTCGTTTGCCATCCGTAATGCAATAATATTCGCCAGCGATCCCTGCAACAGGCCAAAACCGCCAATATTAACAGCCCAGGCCAGCAACTGCGTCGGTTGCACATAGTTCAACAGCAAAATCGTACCGGGAACATTACTGATAAACTGTGACAAGCCGATTGCCGTCAACCATAGCCCCGGCGCTGAGAGCGCCCCAATCTGGTTAGCTATCCCTTGCAACAGGGGTAATTGCGTCAGCAAATGTACATCAATGAACATCGCCATAAACACCAGCAATAACGTCCAGTCCACGCTGAGTATCACGCGACGAGCCAGGACCGTGAACCCCGCAGCCACAATCGCCAGCCCCCAGAGTTCCTGCTTCAATTCCAGAGCCGTCAAAAAGACGATATAGAACACCAGACAACTCCACACCAGCCGAGGTTGCCAGTCAGGCGCAGATGTACCGGTATGATAATGCAAGGCTTTATGCGGAAAACTGAACCAGCAGAGCACCACCAGCGTCAGCATCATGGCGCCAGCAAGCGGTGCCATTTGCCAGGTAAACGCCGCAAATGAAAGGCCAGAGCGTCCCCACATCAGGATGTTCTGCGGATTTCCTATCGGCGTCAGCAACGATCCGGCGTTAACCGCCAGTGCCTCAAAGATGATGAGGCGGTTAACCGGGATAGCGCACAGTTTTTTCAGGGTAATCGTCAGCGGAACGACAATAAATAAAGCAACATCGTTGGTCAAAAACGTCGACAGTAACGCCGCAGCCAGCACCATAAATATTGCCAGCTGACGTTCCGTGTTGAAACGGCGAGTCATTTTTCGCCCTAACACGTCAAAGTAACCGCTTAACTCCACGCCTTTGGTGAGTAGCATCAGACCACTGAGCGTAATGATCGTGTGCCAGTCAATTACCCCCGGCCAGCTCCGGGGCGCAAACGGCGTCAACAGACTTAGAATAATCCCGACGATGATTAGCAACTGGAAAAAGCGATCGCGCTGCAAAGCGCGTAGTAAAGGAAAACTCATTCAGAGCCTGTTCCATGTTGTTGCGTAAACCGGCTAAAAGCCTCCAGCGTTTCCTTGCTCACGTGGTGTTCCATGCCCTCCGCATCACGACGGGCAATTTCTGGACTGATCCCTAACATCAGCAGAAAATTTTCCACAATCTGATGACGCTCGCGACTCTCCTGAGCCAGTTTCTCGCCCTCTGCGGTTAAAAACACACCGCGCCAGGGGATCATTTCAATCAATCCTACTGACGCCAGGCGCTTCAGCATTTTGGCAACGGTGGGCTGGGAAACCCCAAGACGTGCCGCCATATCCACCTGGCGCGCTTCACCGACTTCGATAATGAGATCGGAAATCAGCTCAACGTAGTCATCAATCAGTTCGCGTCGATGCGCCTCCCTGACCTGGCGAAACCCTTCAACGTGTTCTTCAACATTCACCAATTGCGTCACTTTTTTTGTTGTTGGCGTACCTGCGCGACGACTCATTCTGCTTCCTCGTTACTGTGACGCGTTAACGGCATCTGATTAGAGAGCGCTCATTGTAAACCAGAGTTGCGTGGGCACAAAAAATTAACGTTTTAGCAATAGCTATATAATATAGCCTGTGCTATATCTGTATATAATAAAGACATCCCTCAAGGACTGATGGGATCGTGAAGTCAGGAGGTTCATATGAATGAATTCAAGAGGTGTATACGCGTGTTTAGCCATTCTCCCTTTAAAGTACGGTTGATGCTGATCTCTATGCTGTGCGACATGATTAACAGCAAACCAGAGCAGGAAAAACCTTCAAGTAAATAATGCGGCGTCGCGGTACGCCGCTTCATTTTCCTGCTGTAACGTAGTTACGGTGACAGATTACGCCCCAATAACCCTTCTTTTTGTCCGTTTTGCCACTGCCATCCCAAAACAATTTCTTTGTAGTAGTTGACCTTCTCCTGCGCACACTCTATCTTTTCGCAGCCCTGCGTATATTGCGGCTCGCAGATGCGGACCTCATCCCTCTTCTCGCTCTCTCAGGCAGGCAATGACCCTTTGCGCCAGGGTAAGCACATGGCGTTTTTGCAACAGTGGCATATGAATTTAACCCTCAAAGACTCACTTATTGCTCGTAGCCGGGCTATTAGCCCGTGGACTGGCCTTTATTTCTTACAGTCTCTGCTGATCAACCTTGCACTGGGCTACCCGCTTAGCCTGCTCTATAGCGCCGCTTTTACCTGTATATTGCTGCTACTTTGGCGTTATGCGCCGCGCACGCAGAAAGTGCTGATTGGCATTTGTTCATTGATTGCGGCGATGTACTTTCCGTTCGGCCAGGCTTACGGCTCGCCAAACTTTAATACCTTGCTGGCGCTGCACTCGACCAACATGGAAGAGTCCACCGAGATCCTGACGATCTTCCCCTGGTACAACTACCTGGTTGGGGTATTTATTTTTGCGCTTGGCGTTATCGCCGTTCGCCGTAAAAAAGAGATGAACAGACCACGCTGGAATAAGCTCGATAGCCTGTGCTTGCTGTTTAGCATCGTGGCGTTCTTTGTTACTCCCGTGCAAAACCTGGCCTGGGGTGGTGTATTTAAACTGAAAGACACTGGCTACCCGGTATTTCGTTTTGCTAAAGACGTCATCGTTAACAACAACGAAGTGCTCGATGAACAGGAGCGGATGGCGAAACTGGCAAGCGTCAAAGATAGCTGGACAGTGACAGGGGTAAAACCCAAATACCATACCTATGTCGTGGTGATTGGTGAGAGCGCCCGACGCGATGCGCTAGGTGCGTTTGGCGGTCACTGGGATAATACCCCATTTGCCAGTAGCGTTAATGGCTATATCTTTGCCGATTACATTGCCGCGAGCGGTTCAACGCAGAAGTCACTTGGCTTAACACTGAATCGGGTGGTCGATAATAAGCCTCAGTTCCAGGACAACTTTGTCACCCTGGCTAACCGCGCTGGCTTCCAGACATGGTGGTTCTCTAATCAGGGGCAGATTGGAGAATATGATACAGCGATAGCAAGCATCGCGAAGCGGGCCGACGAAGTACATTTCCTCAAAAACGGTGACTTCGAAGCCGATAAAAACACCCGTGATGAAGCGCTGTTGAAGATGACCGCTCAGGTATTGGCAACCGAGCGCACCCAGCCACAACTGATTGTGCTGCATTTAATGGGTTCACATCCGCAGGCCTGCGATCGTACACAAGGGAAGTACGAAACATTCGTCCAGTCGAAAGAGACCTCCTGTTATCTGTACACCATGACGCAAACGGATGACCTGCTGCGCCAGCTTTACGATCAGCTACGTAACAGCGGGGATAGCTTCTCGATGGTCTATTTCTCCGATCATGGACTGGCCTTTAAAGAACGTGGAAAAGAGGTGCAGTATCTGGCACATGACGATCAGTTCCAGCAGAACTTCCAGGTTCCTTTTATGGTACTGTCCAGCGATGATAAAGCACATCGGGTGATTAAAGCCCGTCGCTCCGCGAATGATTTCTTGAGTTTCTTCTCTCAGTGGACAGGGATCAGTGCGAAGGAAATTACCAACAGCTACCGTTTTATCTCAGAGAAAAAAGCCGGGCCGGTTTACATCACCAACTTCAAATTGCAGAAGGTGGATTACAACCATCTGGGTACCGACATTTTCGAGACAAAATCACGCTAGCATCCAGAACCGCACGCAAAAAAAATCCGCCCCAAGAGGCGGATTTTTTATATCACCGAAGTGATTAGAAGCGGTAACCAACACCCGCGATCCAGGTACCTACGTCAACGCTACGAATACGGCTCTGCTCGTAAGAGAAGTCCAGAGCAACGTTTTCGATCGGGTTGAACTGCACACCGGCACCGTAAGAGAAACCGTAGTCGCTGGTGGTGTGGTTGTCAGCAGGAGTTGCTGCATCCTGGAATTTACCGTAACCAACACCTACAACACCGTAGATGCTCGCCCAGTCATTCAGACGGTACGCAGGACCAGCAGTGATGCCGTAGTACTGAGTTTTGTTGTAGTCGCCAGAAGCGTCGGTACGATCTTTTTCAGTGTAAGTGAAGGAACCGATTACGCCCAGCGGGCTGTTGTCCTGCTCGTAGCGATACTTCAGGTTAAAACCGTTCATTTTGTTCGCTGCGCCCTGAGCATCGCTCTGAGCGTAACCACCGGTAACGGTAGAAGTAGCAGCTACAGCGGTACCTGCGGAGAAAGCCAGAACAGCGGCCAGTGCTGAAAGACATGCAATTTTTTTCATAACCACCTCAAATGTGCTTCAAGTAAATCCTAAGTTTTAAATATACCAAAAATTGATGGGAAACTCTTTGCGATTAGCGATGTCTAACGAGGCTTTTCATGTAACAGAACATTTCAAAACACCGCTATCTCTTTCAATTAACATCACTTTTCCAACGAATTATGCCATTATTGCGCGCACAACATGGCACATTCATCCAGATGATTCCTAATCACGCAGATTATTAATCCATCATTTTCATGCCATTGTACGGATCTCAGTAATTTTTTTTTCAACGAATACTCAACCAGCTGAGCGTATTTCCATTACACTCGCTCTTTTACTTTTCTATACACAAACTCATCCAGGCCGCAGTCCAACAGAGGCGGCCCGCAGGAGCAGGTGTATTAACATCATTTGACAGGAGAAAGGATGCCGGGGTCGTCACGTAAAGCGCCAGTATGGTTGCCTATTTTGGTTTTGCTTATTGCTATGTCCTCCATTCAAAGCGGAGCATCGCTGGCGAAATCACTGTTCCCCCTTGTCGGCGCGCCTGGTGTTACCGCGCTGCGTCTTGCACTGGGAACGATAATCCTCATCGCATTCTTTAAACCCTGGCGTTTACGATTTGCAAAAGAACAGCGTCTTCCTCTGCTGTTTTATGGCCTGTCACTAGGCGGGATGAACTATCTTTTCTACCTGTCAATTCAGACCGTGCCGTTGGGTATTGCCGTGGCACTGGAATTTACCGGACCGCTCGCGGTGGCGCTGTTCTCTTCCCGACGTCCCGTTGATTTTATTTGGGTTGCGCTGGCCGTACTCGGACTCTGGTTCCTGTTGCCGCTGGGCCAGGACGTATCACACGTTGACTTAACCGGTGCTGCGCTTGCGCTGGGTGCTGGCGCCTGCTGGGCTGTCTATATTCTGACTGGGCAGCGGGCCGGCGAAGAACATGGACCTGCAACCGTGGCGGTAGGTTCATTGATAGCAGCACTCATTTTTGTTCCGATTGGCGTGATGCAGGCTGGAGATGCGCTGTGGCACTGGTCAATACTCCCGCTAGGTTTGGCGGTGGCTGTTCTCTCCACGGCCCTTCCCTACTCACTGGAGATGATCGCGTTGACCCGATTACCGACGCGTACCTTTGGTACGTTAATGAGCATGGAACCCGCGCTGGCCGCCGTTTCCGGGATGATTTTCCTTGGAGAAACGCTGACGATGGTACAGACGCTGGCCTTAGGGGCAATCATTGCCGCCTCAATGGGGTCGACACTTACCATCCGCAGAGAGCCACAAATTAAGGAACTAGACGTTAAATAACCTTCCATTATTCTGCATGGTTTGCATAACCATGCAGAATATCCTGCTGTTTATCGCAGTAATTATTATTCTTACACTTAATCCATTCTCATAATCATATTCATCTGCATCAGATGCACGCAAAATAAATATCCGATACTGACACAATAACAATATATCCAAATGATTTTATTGAACATTTTATATTCACCTCGCTCTCCACTATTAAAGTGATAGGTAAGGCCAGAAAAATAAATCCAAAATAAGGTCTATACTTACTCCCGTTGAATGACCTGGGACGTAAATATCAAGAGGATATGAAATTATGACTACCGCAAAACTGGTAAAAACAAAAGCATCCACTCTCCTTTATACCCGCAACGATGTATCCGACAGTGATAAAAAAGCTACTGTGGAGCTGTTGAATCAGCAGGTGATCCAGTTCATCGACCTGTCACTCATCACTAAACAGGCTCACTGGAATATGCGCGGTGCCAATTTTATAGCCGTACATGAAATGCTCGATGGCTTCCGTACTGCGCTAACCGATCACCTTGATACCATGGCTGAGCGCGCCGTACAGCTGGGCGGTGTTGCACTGGGTACAACGCAGGTAATTAACAGCAAAACGTCACTAAAAAGCTATCCGCTGGACATCCACAGCGTTCAGGATCACTTAAAAGAGCTGGCCGAACGTTATGCCGTGGTCGCTAACAGCGTGCGTAAAGCCATTAACGAAGCAAAAGACGAAGATACTGCCGATATCTTTACAGCAGCATCACGCGATCTCGACAAATTCCTGTGGTTTATCGAAGCTAACATCGAATAATAACTGTCATAAGTATTCCCTATAACACCCTCGCTCCCGCGGGGGTTTTGCACTTTTATGGTGCACAACATTGATCGTTCGTCACTTCAAAGTAAAATATTTGTAATAATCACCTCACACAATCGTTAACGAAAGATTGTTTTATCTACAATTTTTACGCTAAATAGTCATACCGTTTGTACTGCACTATTCATGCACCAAATCAGTGCCCCGAAACGGTGCAAATCACCAGCATTGCCTTACTTATTGTGCAGTAAAACGAAAGGTCTCCTTTTTAAAACAATAAGTTGCAAAACTGGCACGATTTTTTCATTACGTTTTAAGCTCTCGCAGGGGATCGCCCCGTGGATATAAAAGGAAATGCTATGAAGTCTGTATTTAAAGTTTCACTGGCTGCACTTACCCTGGCTTTTGCGGTGTCATCTCATGCCGCGGATAAGAAACTCGTTGTCGCAACCGACACCGCCTTTGTTCCATTTGAGTTTAAACAAGGTGATAAATACGTTGGTTTTGATGTGGATCTGTGGGCTGCCGTAGCTAAAGAACTGAAGCTGGATTATGAACTGAAACCTATGGATTTCAGCGGCATCATCCCGGCGCTGCAAACCAAAAATATCGATTTGGCTCTGGCTGGTATCACCATCACCGAAGAACGTAAAAAAGCGATCGACTTCTCTGACGGCTACTACAAAAGCGGTCTGTTAGTGATGGTTAAAGCAAACAATAACGACGTGAAAAGCGTGAAAGATCTGGATGGTAAAGTCGTTGCAGTGAAGAGCGGCACCGGTTCAGTGGATTACGCGAAAGCGAACATTAAAACCAAAGATCTGCGTCAGTTCCCGAACATCGATAACGCATATATGGAACTGGGTACAAATCGCGCAGATGCAGTACTGCACGATACACCAAACATTCTTTACTTTATCAAAACCGCGGGTAATGGCCAGTTCAAAGCTGTAGGCGACTCTCTGGAAGCCCAACAGTACGGTATCGCCTTCCCGAAAGGCAGCGACGAACTGCGTGAGAAGGTAAACGGTGCGCTGAAAACACTGCGTGAAAACGGCACCTATAACGAAATCTACAAAAAATGGTTCGGTACTGAACCTAAATAAAACAGCCTGAACATCGGCTCGTCGAGCCCGGTAGCACTTACGCATACCGGGCCTACGTTTTGGCCCCAGGTCGGATAATCCGACACTGCTGGCTGTTTGAATATTTTCACCACGGTAACAGGAACGACATATGCAGTTTGACTGGAGTGCCATCTGGCCCGCCATTCCGCTTTTGATAGAAGGCGCCAAAATGACCCTGTGGATTTCGGTCCTCGGTCTGGCAGGCGGTCTGATCATCGGACTAGCAGCGGGATTTGCGCGTACCTTCGGAGGTTGGATTGCCAACCACGTTGCGCTGGTCTTTATCGAAGTCATCCGCGGTACGCCGATCGTCGTACAGGTGATGTTTATCTACTTCGCCCTGCCAATGGCGTTTAACGACTTGCGTATTGATCCCTTCAGCGCCGCCGTTGTCACCATCATGATTAACTCAGGGGCCTACATCGCGGAAATCACGCGCGGCGCGGTACTCTCAATCCATAAAGGCTTCAGCGAAGCCGGACTGGCGCTTGGCCTCTCACGTACTGAGACCATTCGCCACGTTATTTTACCTCTCGCACTGCGTCGTATGCTGCCACCGTTGGGCAACCAGTGGATCATCAGTATCAAAGATACTTCGCTGTTTATTGTCATTGGCGTCGCTGAACTTACACGTCAGGGTCAGGAAATCATTGCCGGTAACTTCCGCGCACTGGAAATCTGGAGCGCCGTCGCGGTGTTCTATCTGATCATTACGCTGGTGCTGAGCTTCATTCTGCGTCGTCTGGAAAGAAGGATGAAAATCCTGTGATTGAATTTAAAAACGTCTCTAAGCATTTTGGCCCAACCCAGGTGCTGCATAACATTGACCTGAATATTGGTCAGGGTGAAGTGGTAGTGATTATCGGGCCTTCCGGTTCTGGTAAATCCACGCTACTACGCTGCATTAACAAGCTGGAAGAAATCACCTCGGGTGAACTGATCGTCGATGGCCTGAAGGTAAATGACCCGAAGGTAGACGAACGATTGATCCGCCAGGAAGCGGGAATGGTATTCCAGCAGTTCTACCTTTTCCCACACCTGACGGCACTGGAAAACGTCATGTTTGGTCCACTGCGCGTACGTGGAGCGACGAAAGAGCAGGCAGAGAAACAGGCCAAAGAATTATTAGCGAAAGTTGGTCTGGCCGAGCGTGCTCATCACTATCCTTCTGAGCTTTCCGGCGGTCAGCAGCAGCGCGTAGCTATCGCCCGCGCACTGGCGGTGAAGCCGAAAATGATGCTGTTCGATGAGCCGACTTCAGCACTTGACCCGGAACTGCGTCACGAAGTATTGAAGGTCATGCAGGATCTGGCGGAAGAAGGTATGACGATGGTGATTGTGACCCACGAAATCGGCTTTGCCGAAAAAGTGGCCTCTCGTCTGATTTTCATTGATAAGGGCCGTATTGCTGAAGATGGTAATCCGCAAGCTCTGATTGAAAATCCGCCAAGCCAGCGTTTGCAGGAATTTTTACAGCACGTTTCCTGATACAAATACCTCCCTTCCCCGAAGGGAGGTTCTACACCAGAATCCTCTCATTTCAATTTTCTCCCGCACTGACATCTATACTTATCCTTTTGAATTTCTTTTCTCATGGGAGGAGTCATGCGGTGGATCCTGTTCATCTTCTTTTGTCTGCTGAGCGTCCCGGCTCAGGCGGTGACAATACCCGGTGTGACGTCAACAGCGTCCACCAGCCCACAAACAGAACCAGCGCCTGAACCTGACGTTGAACAAAAGAAAGCCGCCTACGGTGCGCTGGCAGACGTTCTGGAGAATGAAGCTTCCCGTCAGGAGTTGATTGGCCAGTTGCGAAAAGTCGCGGCAACTCCCCCTCCCGATCCCGTACCAACTATCGTCCCACCCACACTGACTGAAGAAAAAACGGTTCTGGAAAACGTTACTGATATCAGCCGTCATTACGGTGAAGCTCTCTCCGGCCGCTTTGCTCAGCTTTATCGCAACATCACTGATGCGCCGCATAAAACTTTTAATTCGCAAACGTTCACCAATGCCCTGACCCATTTTTTAATGCTGGCTGTTTCGGTATTCGGATTTTACTGGCTGATACGCCTGTGTGCGTTGCCGTTATATCGAAAAATGGGGCAATGGGCGCGGCGGAAAAACCGCGAACGCAGCAATTGGCTACAACTTCCCGCAATGATCATCGGCGCGTTTATCATTGATTTACTACTGCTGGCGCTCACGCTGTTTATCGGACAGATACTGAGTGACAGAATGAACGCCGGTAGCCGTACCATCGCTTTCCAGCAAAGCTTGTTTCTCAATGCTTTCGCGCTGATTGAGTTTTTCAAGGCTATTCTGCGCCTGATATTTTGCCCGACAGTGGCAGAACTACGCCCCTTCAACATTCAGGATGCGGGCGCACGCTACTGGAATCGGCGTCTGAGTTCATTAAGCAGTCTGATTGGCTATGGACTTATCGTGGCGGTTCCCATCATTTCTAATCAGGTCAATGTGCAGGTCGGCGCCATGGCTAACGTTATCATCATGTTATGTATCACGCTGTGGGCGCTGTATCTGATTTTCAGGAACAAGAAAGAGATAACACAGCATTTGCAGAATCTGGCGGAGCGCTCGCTGGCTTTTTTTAGCCTGTTTATCCGCGCCTTTGCGCTTGTCTGGCACTGGCTGGCCAGTGCTTATTTTATTGTGCTGTTTTTCTTTTCACTGTTTGATCCAGGCAACAGCCTGAAATTTATGATGGGCGCGACGCTACGCAGCCTGGTGATTATCGGTATTGCGGCGTTTGTATCCGGTATGTTCTCCCGCTGGATAGCCAAAACGATTACGCTATCGCCACACACCCAACGCAGCTATCCGGAACTACAAAAACGACTCAATGGCTGGTTGTCGACGGCGTTAAGCGTTGCGCGGATCCTGACCGTCTGCGTTGCGGTAATGCTGCTACTTAATGCCTGGGGTCTGTTCGATTTCTGGAACTGGCTGCATTACGGCGCGGGAGAAAAAACGGTTGATATCCTGATCCGCATCGCGCTGATATTATTCTTCTCCGCCATCGGCTGGACGATCCTCGCCAGCCTGATTGAAAACCGACTGGCATCGGATATTCATGGCCGCCCGTTACCCAGCGCACGAACCCGAACTCTGCTCACACTGTTTCGCAACGCGCTGGCGGTGATTATCAGCACTATCACAATTATGATCGTACTGTCAGAAATTGGCGTCAATATCGCTCCGTTACTGGCGGGCGCAGGTGCACTGGGTCTGGCGATTTCTTTCGGCTCACAGACGCTGGTGAAAGACATTATTACCGGGATTTTTATCCAGTTCGAAAACGGTATGAACACCGGTGATTTAGTTACCATCGGTCCGTTAACCGGTACGGTTGAGCGCATGTCTATTCGCTCGGTAGGCGTGCGGCAGGACACCGGGGCGTACCATATCATCCCCTGGTCTTCGATAACGACCTTCGCCAACTTCGTGCGGGGGATTGGGTCAGTAGTCGCCAATTACGACGTTGACCGCCATGAGGATGCTGATAAAGCCAATCAGGCGCTAAAAGATGCAGTCGCCGCTGTGATGGGCATGGAGGATATCCGGGGACTCATCATCGGTGAGCCGTCATTCGCCGGAATTGTCGGCTTAACGAATACGGCGTTTACGCTACGGGTCTCCTTTACCACACTACCGCTGAAGCAATGGACCGTACGTTTCGCGCTCGACAGTCAGGTGAAAAAATATTTTGATCTGGCCAATGTTCGCGCGCCGGTGCAGACCTATCAGGTACTGCCTGCACCGGGAAATAGCCCAACGCAGTCAGGTGGGCAACTGCCGCCAACTGAGCCTACGATTTAGCGTTTACGCGTCATAAAACGTCGGCGCTGATCGTTATCCATAAAGGTCCAGGCAATAAAGCGACTCTGCTTTTGCCCCTGGGCCATCTCTTTTTTAACCACTTTCACCGCACCTGCGTCCGTTAACGCATGATACAGCGGTGGCAAATTTTCACCGCGCGATACCAGCGTTGTGAACCACATGACCTGCCGACCAAAGGTCTGGCTTTCAGCGATCATTTTCTTGATGAATGCCACTTCACCGCCTTCACACCACAGCTCCTGCTGCTGTCCGCCAAAGTTCAGCGCATCATCTTTGTCCTGCCCCAGATTGCGGCGTTTGCGCTCGCTTCCTGCACGGGCGGAGGCTGCAGAATCGTGGAATGGCGGATTGCAAAGCGTGGCTTCGTACTGTTCATTTTTATGAATAATACCGGTGAAGATAGCCGACGCATCTTTCTGACGACGCAAACGGATAGCTCGGGTTAACCCAGGGTTAGCGTTGATGATCGCCTGTGCGCTACTAAACGCTTCGTCACTGGTCTCACTACCGGTAAATCGCCAGCCATATTCATGCACGCCGATAAGCGGATAAATACAGTTTGCCCCCACCCCGACATCCAGCACGCTCGCATTGGCAGGAATAGTTCCCGTCGTTTCCCCCAGTAGATCGGCCAGATGATGAATGTAATCCGCGCGCCCCGGCACTGGCGGACACAGGAAACCTTGCGGAATATCCCAGTTTGCCACCGCATAATAATGTGCCAGCAATGCTTTGTTCAGCGCCTTCACAGCCTGGGGATTCGCGAAATCAACGCTCTGCTCACCACCCGGTGTAAGGGTGAGAAATTGCGTCAGTTCGGGCGTAACCTGGCATAAAGTCGCAAGATCATAACGGCCATTGTGGCGGTTTCGTGGGGGTAATCCCGGTTTCTGGGGGGGCATAGCTTTCTCCTTTTAACAGCGGCGTAAGATACCCGCATAACGCTAAGTGGTAAACACACACAACAGGGAATCTCGAATTAATTAGGGTATAGCGCTGATTAACACAAAATGAGTTGTTCAAAAAATGCGCAGTTCAACATCAATTTTTTGCGTTAATTGTCATGTGATGACGTCCTAAACTTATCAGGTACTACCTGTTGTTTCTCAGAGGATATCATCATGAAAAAATGCCTCACATTTCTTGCCGCTACCGTACTCACCGGCATGACATTTGCTTCTTTTGCTGCACAGCCCATCACCAGTCCTGCCACCGGTCCACTACAGGCTTCCGGCACAGTATCCGCTACAGGGGCGTCCAACCTGAGCGATCTTGAAGATAAGTTAGCGGAAAAAGCGAAGGAGCAAGGCGCAAAAGGCTTTGTGGTTAATTCTGCTGGCGGCAAAAACCAGATGTATGGTACAGCAACTATCTATAAGTAACTCACCCTCAGCTCAACTGCATTCGCCCTGAATGCAGTTTTCTTTTTGATGTTCTCACCACTACCCGCACAAAATGTGACCATCATGTTGGAATTTTGAATCCAATGTAAATAAATGTATTTATTTTTGAATTAATGAATGCTAAAAAGCTGCACTGATTAGCAATGCTAATCAAAATCATTATCAATTACATCTTTCATTCCGGCGAGACCTGCAGGGCACAACATCCACAGAGATGTCCCTTCGCATGAGTGAAACCTTCTACTCAAAAAATAATAAGTTACTCATTAATATGGATAAAAATCGCAATTTGCCGTCCAGTAGTTTTCACTCCCTCACCTTTTTTGCCGGGTTGTGCATTAGCCTGACTCCGGTAGCTCAGGCTGTCGCCGCGGGTGATCAAGATAAGAAACAGGAAGATACGCTGGTTGTAGAAGCGGCTAAGCCATCGCTGTATGCCCCTACGCAGTCTGCCGATCCGAAATTTTCTCGTCCGATTGCGGATACCACACGCACCATGACGGTAATTTCTGAGCAGGTTATCAAGGATCAAGGGGCAACAAATCTGACCGATGCGCTGAAAAACGTACCGGGTGTGGGCGCATTTTTCGCCGGTGAAAACGGAAACTCCACCACCGGTGACGCTGTTTATATGCGCGGAGCTGATACGTCAAACAGCATTTATATTGACGGTGTTCGTGATATCGGTAGCGTCACACGCGATACTTTTAACACCGAACAAGTTGAAGTGATTAAGGGCCCTTCCGGTACCGATTATGGTCGCAGCGCGCCAACCGGCTCTATCAATATGATCAGCAAGCAGCCGCGCACCGACTCTGGAATTGATGCGTCTGCCAGTGTAGGCAGCGCCTGGTTCCGTCGGGGTACGCTTGACATTAACCAGGTCATCGGTGACACCACTGCGGCACGTTTAAATCTGATGGGCGAAAAAACGCACGATGCCGGACGCGATAACATTAAAAACGAGCGCTATGGCGTTGCCCCATCTATCGCCTTTGGGCTAGGCACCGAAAATCGACTTTACCTGAACTATCTGCATGTCACCCAGCACAACACACCAGACGGAGGCATTCCCACAATTGGTCTGCCGGGCTACTCTGCGCCTTCTGCAGGGACTTCCGCCCTGAACCATTCCGGGAAAGTGGATACAAATAATTTCTACGGTACCGACTCAGATTACGACGACTCGACGACCGACACCGCGACTATGCGGTTTGAGCATGATCTGAACGACAGCACAACCATTCGTAACACCACGCGCTGGTCACGTATTAAACAGGATTACCTGATGACTGCGGTAATGGGTGGTGCGTCAAACATTACGCAACCGACCAGCAGCGTCGATACATGGACCTGGTCACGCCTGTCGAATACCAAAGATGTCAGCAATAAGATCCTGACTAACCAGACTAACCTGACCTCAAAATTTTATACCGGCTCTGTCGGGCATGACATCAGCACTGGCGTAGAGTTGACGCGCGAAACACAGACCAACTACGGCCTGGTTCCACTCACGCCTCCACCGGTTAATATTTACCATCCCAACAGCAACGTGAACCTGGGCGGATTGTCCCGCAATGGCGCAAACGCCAACGGTCAGACTGACACCTTCGGCATTTACGCCTTCGACACCCTGCAAATTACCCGTGATATCGAACTGAACGGCGGTATCCGACTGGATAATTATCGTACCGAGTATGACAGCGCGACTGCATGCGGCGCTTCTGGTCGTGGCGCAGTTGCGTGCCCGGCAGGGGTAGCTAAAGGGTCACCAGTCACCACCATTGATACCGCAAAGTCAGATAATCTGGTGAACTGGAAAGCCGGTGCGCTTTATCATCTGACCGATAACGGCAACGTTTACATTAACTACGCCGTTTCTCAGCAACCGCCGGGCGGCAGCAACTTCGCCCTTGCCCAGAGCGGAACAGGTAACAGCGCAAACCGTACCGACTTCAAACCGCAAAAAGCGAAAACCAGCGAGATCGGCACCAAGTGGGAAGTACTGGATAAACGTCTGCTGTTAACCGCAGCGATTTTCCGCACGGATATTGAGAACGAAGTTGAACAGAATGACGACGGGACCTGGTCCCAGTACGGAGAGAAACGTGTTGAAGGGTACGAACTCTCTGTCGCAGGTAATATCACTCCTGCATGGCAGGTGATTGGGGGTTATACCCAGCAGCGTGCTACGGTGCACAACGGTAAAGATGTTGCCCAAGATGGCTCATCCTCGCTGCCGTATACTCCGGAACATGCGTTCACGCTGTGGAGCCAGTATCAGGCCACTGATGATGTTTCCGTAGGCGCAGGCGCACGCTACGTTGGCAGCATGCATCGCGGCTCTGACGGTGCGGTGGGTACACCATCCTATACCGAAGGGTACTGGGTAGCCGACGCCAAGCTGGGTTACCGAGTGAACCGCAATCTCGACTTCCAGTTGAACGTCTACAACCTGTTCGATACCGATTACGTATCCTCAATCAACAAGAGCGGATACCGTTACCATCCAGGTGAACCAAGAACCTTCCTGCTCACCGCCAACATGCATTTCTGATCCATTACGTGGGGCGCAAGCCCCACTCTCAGGAGAGACACTAATGATGTACCACATTCCCGGCATCCTGTCGGCGCAGGATGTAACCTGGTTTCGCGAACAACTGAGCACCACAGGGTGGGTTGATGGCCGCGTAACCACGGGCGCTCAGGGGGCGCAGGTTAAGAATAACCAACAGGTTGATACACGCGACGAACGCTATGCAGCATTGCAACAAGCAGTGCAGAACGCCGTTAACAACAACGCGCTTTTCTTTGCCGCTGCACTGCCAAAAACACTTTCAACTCCGCTGTTCAATCGCTATCAGAACAACGAAACTTACGGTTTTCACGTCGATGGTGCGGTACGCAGTCACCCGGAAAACGGCTGGATGCGTACAGATCTGTCTGCCACCTTATTCTTAAGCGATCCCGACAGTTACGAAGGTGGAGAACTGCTGGTGAATGACACCTACGGTCAACACGCGGTGAAGCTCCCGGCAGGCGATCTGGTTCTCTACCCCTCCAGCAGCCTGCATTGTGTAACGCCGGTCACTCGCGGCATTCGCGTCGCTTCATTTATGTGGATCCAGTCTATGATCCGTGATGATAAAAAACGCGCAATGCTCTTTGAACTGGATAAAAACATCCAGTCCCTGAAGTCACGCCATGGAGAAAACACAGAGATCCTTTCCTTGCTCAATCTCTACCATAACCTGCTGCGTGAATGGTCCGAAATCTGATGCGTCTCCCTGATGGTCGTTTTTCACCCATAGCATTCGCTATACTTATTTGTATACCGACTATGGGGAGGCATATATGGCATCCGGATGGGCAAATGACGACGCGGTAAACGAACAGATCAACAATACTATTGAAGATGCTGTTGCCCGCGCCCGGGGTGAATTACCCACGGGAGAAAGTCTTTATGAGTGTGAGGAATGTGGTGATCCTATCCCTCAGGCCAGACGTGAGGCCGTTCCTGGCGTGCGCTTATGCATCACCTGCCAGCAGGACAAAGATTCACATGATTCGGCTTTCTCAGGATATAATCGCAGAGGTTCGAAAGACAGCCAGCTACGTTGACCTATCTTTACCGAAAGTTTCAGCGCATACGATTTACTTTACGAGCACGGTTTTTCACACACTGTGTAGCAAAATGTGCCGTCCAGACTTTCTCTGTAAAGTGCAATGGCAAGAACTGTAAATCTCCCCTTCTAATTTATTAATATTCAATAAGTTATTTGTCATTCAATTTATTTGATGGATGCCGTCAATTCTATTCGATTTTCTCTCACATAAAAAAGCGTGATACTTCTCACATCGACAGAACAACGTCTACTTAACAAAACAACTGACTAACAGAACAACCTGCGAGAGATTAATCATGAAAAATATCAAATATGCTGTTGCCGCCATCGCCCTCTCTACCCTGTCATTTGGCGCTTTTGCTGCCGAGCCGGTTACTTCAACCCAGGCACAAAGCATGAATAAAATTGGTGTGGTATCCGCTGATGGTGCCAGTACGCTGGATGGCCTGGAAGCAAAACTGGCTGAAAAAGCTGCTGCCGCAGGCGCTAGTGGTTACAGCATCACCTCCGCTGTCGGCAAAGACAAAATGAGCGGCACCGCGGTTATCTACAAATAACCAACAGAATTTTTGTAGTACCCAATGCTCCAACCCTCATTGACCCTGTTTGTTACCCTTTGTTTGCCCGTCCGTCACTGGACGGGCTTTTTTTTGCCTACTGTTCCAGTTGTTGATGGAATTCCTGCAACACGGCATCCGACATGCCTATTTGCTGTGCCGCTTCGCAAATAGCCTGCCAGCTTCCGGCGTCAAGCGGGATCCCCTGAGCCAGTCGCTCCTGACGGGTATTCACCTCCCACTCACCCGGTAACAGAATGGGCGCATCCTCAGCATGCGGCGACGCTTTTACCCATTCAGCAAAGGCCGAAACCTGATTATCGCAGTCCGGTGCGCCAAATAATTCCGGGTTAATAATGATAGTCGTCATGCAGTTAATAATGGCGTCAGCGCTATCCTGTAAACTTTCTTTGTGCGTTGTTTTACCACCAGAAAGTGCACCACCCATGATTTCGCACATTGCTGCCAGCGCATAGCCCTTGTGCTGGGCGAAAGTCAGTAGCGACCCAAGCGGCGAAACCTGCATGACAGCCGGATCGGTGGTCGGTACACCATCAGCATCGATCAGGCATCCCGCTGCAACCGGCTCCCCTTTATGCCATGCCACGCGCGTTTTTCCGAAGGCAATGGCGCTGGTAGCGTAGTCCAGCAGCAGCGGGAAGGCATTTTTACGCGGAAAAACAACGCAGAAGGGGTTGGTGCCAAAACGACTATCACGACCATTGAATGGTGCGACCATCGGAATCCCCACCACATTCACAAAGTGAACAGAGACAAAACCCGCTTCCGCACATTGCTCCGCCCAGTAGCCAATTCGCCCAATATGATGAGAGTTATGTAGCGCCACAGCTGCAATACCGTACTGGCGTGCTTTTTCAATACCCAGCGTGATGGCTTCATGCGCTGCCACCTGACCAAATGCACAATCGCCATCAAGCGTGATCACTGCCCCCGCATCTTTCACCACTTTCGCATGACGGTTGATCTGCAAATGCCCCTGAGAGAACGAGCGGATATAGCTTGGGATCATCCCAATACCGTGAGAGTCATGTCCGGCCAGGTTCGCGGCAATCAGATGATCGGCAACCAGTCGCGCTTCTTGCTCAACGCTTCCCATTTGGCGGAAAACGGCCTGAATAAAAGCGTGCAACGTTGGCACATGGAAGCGATGTCCACTGTTCATTGTTATCTCCTGTTATGTTGCGTGTTTGTTGTGTTTCTTATTTTTCAACAAACTATGCTGCGCCACGATGACCAGGAGATCAATAAACGTGCAGAAATTTCACGTTACAGGAAGGGGGAAGAGCCGACGGGTCAGGCAACGACCCGTCGGAAGAGTCAGATAATCAGAAGCATTGTTCGACGCGGTTAACCCCTTCAGCCAGCGTCCCGACTTCGCCGGTTGCCACCAGGCAGCACGCCATCTGAATTTTCAACGAGGCCGGTATCGGCTCGCTTCCGGCAAGACAACGCTCAATCCAGCGAGCCGTTGTTTCAGGATCTTTTGCCACTGGCAATGGCACCGGCTCGTCCGGCATATCACTCTGCCTGTCCTGCAATACCCGAACGCCGGAATAGTCTATCAAGCTTATCTGTGGGCAACGCTGAGGGTTGGCATACACTTCACCTTCCGTACCATGCATCAGCAGGCCACGCCCCCCGATATCGCCAAAGAATTTCGCCACCCGCGACACATATTCCGGGTGCGAAACACTGGAAAGGCGCAGCGCAACGTCCTCAGCAAACGGCGTGGCTAATTTCGCCAGCGTATGCGCACTGTTGCGTACGCCCATCCGCCAGCGCATCGCCAGCTGTTTCTCCAGTGGAGGGCATAAGGCACTCACCGGGATAAACACCGGCTCATGTCCATCCAATTTTGCCTGTGCCTGCCCGGCATGCAGCGTTGGCGCAATGCCCAGCAGTTCAAAAATGGTTTCCGTCAGTACGCGAGTCGGATCCTCACTGACACCGTGTACCACCACCGGGAAGCCCAGCTTATGCAGCAAAATGGCCAGCAGCGGGGTCAGGTTCGCCTGCTTACGCGCCCCGTTGTAGGTGGGAATAACAATTGGCATGGGTTTGGCGACAGGCGGTGTCAGACGAATAGTATGGTTTTGCATCGCCTCATAAAAACCGAGCATCTCCGCTTCCCCTTCCCCTTTGATACGCAGCGCAATTAATACGCCGCCCATCTCAAGATCGGGCACGTCGCCATTCAACATGTGGGTATACAGTCCGCGAGCGGTATCCTGGTCCAGGTCACGCGCGTGATTTTTTCCTCGCCCAATCTCTTTAATGATTTTGCGGTAATCCATCGAAAACTCCTTGCCTGTTGCTCACATCGTTAACGCCGCCGACGGCGCGTGGGTTTCGCTTTTTCTTTTGGTTTTACTATAACGTCTGGCACAGCAGGTTGCTCTATAGGAAAAATGGGTAACGCATTCAGTAAACGCTTACCATAGTTTTTGGTCAATAAACGCTTGTCATAAATAACCACTTCACCCCAGCAGCCGTGGCTACGAATGAGTCGCCCGACCTGCTGGATCAAATTGAACGACGCCGCAGGTAAACTCTGCACCTCAAAGGGATAACGATTCAGGCTTTTCAGCCACTCGCCTTCGGTAATCACCACCGGGCTGTCGATAGGTGGAAACGCAATTTTGTGGATATGCACCTGAGTCAGCAACTCGCCTTTCAAATCTAAGCCTTCGGCGAAAGACTGTAAGCCAACCAGCACGCTACGTTCACCGCTTTCCACTCGCTTACGGTGCAGCTCCACCAGACGATAACGCGGTTGATCGCCCTGTACCAGCAACAACAGGCGCAGATCGGTCACATGCTCAAGAAAACGCTGCATCGCGCGCCCGCTGGCAAACAGCACCAGCATGCCCTGATGTTTTTTGCTTTCCAGTTGCTCGCGAAAATAGGCCGCCATTTCCGCTATATGCTGCTCTTCATTATCAATCAATGGCTCATAGCGCATCTGAGGAATAACGATCTTGCCTTGCTCGACATGATTAAACGGTGAATCGAGCGCGACAAACCTGTCTCCTGCTTTTTCTTTCAGGCCGCTCATTTCCTGCAGGCGCGAGAAACTGTTGAGCGAGCGTAAGGTAGCTGAAGTGACAATAATATGCGGTACGCTGCGCCACAGCAGCCGTTCAAGCTGATCGCTGACGCGGATCCCCACGCAGTGGAACCAGACATGGATCTGTCCGTCACGCACATCGCGCGTCACCCATTTAGTCACCGGCGCACCTGATGATTGCGCAAGCGACGCCAGCCGCCACAGTTTACTCTGCGCTTCGAACATACCCAGCGCCCGGTTCATCTGTAAAATGACCCGATGCAGACGCACGATATCGTGGCTGCCGGTCTTTTCACTCAAGTCATTGAGGAACAGTTCCGCCAGACCGCGCAACATTTCCGTCAACTTCGCCAGACGCTGACAAATTTCCATCACTTCCGCAGGCAACTCGCCCATTGCAAAGCGGTGTTCGGCCTCCTGCGTGGCGGGCAGATACAGATTGAGAATGTTGTTTAATGAAGCGATCAGTTCGTACAGTTCTTCGCAGTGGGCGTTCAGCCGCTCAGGATTAGCCAGCGGTGGCGTGGTTTTCGGACGGAACTGCTCCAGGCAGGTAGCGACTAATTTGCTGAACAGATCCAACTGGAGTCGATACCAGGGTGCCGTAATTTCCGCACTCATTTCCAGCGCATCGCGTGCAACATCTGGCAAGTGGTGACCTTCATCAAGAACCAGCAACAGGTTTTTCGGTTCCGGTAAAACGGCCTCGCTTTCCATTGCCGCCATCACCAGTGCGTGGTTCGCCACCACCACTTCAGCTTCCTGAATTTCCCGGCGGGCAACAAAAAATGGACATTCACGATAGTAGTGACAGTTACGGTTCAGACAACTGGCTTTATCGGTGCTCAGACGCTGCCAGAGTCCGTCGTCAATGGCGATATCCGTATGGTCGCGAAGCCCGTCCCACTTGTAGCTGTCGAGATCGCCTTTCAGCCTGGCACAGCGCTTTTGTTCTTCCTGGTTATTTGGCGTCAGTTCATCGTCGAGGAACGCCAGCAGATCCTGCTGATTAGGTTCGGTACTGGCTAATGCAGCTAAATTTCGTGGACAGACATAGCGTCCGCGACCAAAGGCAGCGGTAAAACGCAGATCAGGGATAATTTTTCGCAGCAGCGGCAGATCTTTACTGTAGATTTGATCCTGCAACGCAACGTTGGCGGTGCTGACCACCAGCGTTTTTTGTTCTTCACGCGCAATGGCAATACCGGGTATCAGGTACGATAACGTTTTCCCTACGCCAGTCGGTGCTTCAATCGCCAGATGCCGCCCTTCTTCTCCAGTCAGCGTTTTAGCGACATCAGCAATCATCTGCCGCTGTGGTGCACGGGGAATAAAGTCGGGGATCTGTTCCTGAAGCGCCTTATACCAGGCGGCAATTTGCGCTTTTAGCGCAGCAGTTAATGCCATGAGAAAACCTGAAATACTGTATAAACAGCCACTATTGTGGCACATTTCAGGCGCTGGATGTACCTTTTTCCCCCATACTGGAAAGCGCTTCGCAACTCGGGTTCACTTTGCCGGATGGCGGCTTACGCCTTATCCGGCCTGCATTTATACATATTGCAGGCCGAATAAGCGTATCGGTTAATAGTATCCCAGTAGCTTCCACCACAGCATACCCACGGCAAAAATGATAATCACATTCACCGTCACCACGCAGAGGTTGATTTTGTAAAAGCGCGGTCGTTCAAAATAACCTTGCGCAAAATAGATTGGGCCAGGTCCGCCGCCATACTCCGTATTACCCCACATCAGATTGCTGAAAATACCGAAGCAAATAGCCACCATCATCGGCGGTGCGCCTGCAGCGATCGCGGTGGCCGCAAAAGGTGCGTACAGCGCCGCTACATGTCCGGTCGCGGTTGCAAAGAGATAATGGACGTAAATATAGAGGATCCCCAACATAATAAAGGACTCTATCGCGCCAAATCCCTGAATACCGCTACCCAGTTTGATCGTCATCCATTTAATGAAGCCCAGATCGGCAAGCCCGGTCGCGAGGCTGATAATGACGCTAAACCAGATCACCGTATCCCAGGCCGCATGGTCATTGAGCAGGCTTTTCCAGCTCACGGCGCCCGAGGCGAACAGATAAGCAGCCAACCCCAGTCCGACTGACGTCGCAGACAATCCTGTGATCAAACTGGTGCCCCAGCCAACCAACGCCAGCACAAAGCCGAAAGCGACTTTTTTCTCGTTGCTGCTCATCGCGCCGAGTTCCCCCAGCGCCTGCTTACCCATCGCTTTTGCCTCTGGCGTACGCTTAAGCTCAGGATCCAGCAACTTATAAACCAATAGCGGCA
Source organism: Citrobacter sp. Marseille-Q3906 (assembly GCF_916618775.1). Classification (NCBI taxonomy): domain Bacteria; kingdom Pseudomonadati; phylum Pseudomonadota; class Gammaproteobacteria; order Enterobacterales; family Enterobacteriaceae; genus Citrobacter; species Citrobacter sp. Marseille-Q3906. The sequence continues at coordinate 638,799 of NZ_CAKAKA010000002.1, read as the reverse complement.
TCAGGCAAAAACAAACCATCGCCGGGACCACTGCGGAAACAAACCACCCGCCCCAGGTTATCTCAACGCCTAATGAGGATTTCGCCAGGCTCGCCACCAGCGGATTCGCCGCCATCCCGGTGAGAAATATCGCCCCGGTAATCGGCGTAAACTGAAAGCACACCATGGTTAAGAAATCGCCAATACGTTTGCCCGTTACCCCAGGAGCCGAGCCCAGCACATCATTAATTGAACGCGTGATAGGGAAAATAATCCCCCCGGAACGCGCGGTCACCGACGGCATTGCCGGGGCCATAATCAGATCGGAAACCCCCAGCGAGTAGGCGATACCCAGACTGCTACCGCCAAAAAGCGACAGCATCTTATACGCAATACGTTTCCCCAGACCCGAGGTGACAAACCCCAGAGAAAGGACATAGGCGCAGAAGATGAGCCATACCGTGCCGGAAGCGAACCCGGAAAGCGCTTTCGCCTCTGGCAACGTTTTGGTAAAAATCACCACGCAAAGCGCAATCAACATGACCGCCCCCGAAGGGAGCGGTTGGGTCAAAATGGCGGCAATAGTGGCGGCAAAAATAGCAAACATATGCCAGGCCTGAGGCGTCAGCCCCTCAGGTACGGGATAAAACCAAATGATTCCGCCAATCGCCAGCGGTATCAGGAATGACAGAATGGATTTTCCCGTGACAGAATTCGTTGACATAAAAATATCCTTATTCCGTTAGCCCGAGATAATTCATTTCCGCGACATATATTTGGCCAGCACCTGATCGACCATCGCGGGTGCCATCCCCAGGTAATTTGCCGGGTCGGTCAGCTCCTCAATCAACTGCGGATCCAGACGTTCTGAGACTGACGGCATCGCATTCAGTACATCGGCCAGTCGTCCCCCCTGTTCATTAACGATACGGCAGGCGTCGTACACTACGTCATGCGCATCCTGACGGCCAATATATGGCGCCAGACCCATCATGACCGCTTCGGCCACAATCAAACCATTGGTCATACCTAGGTTACGTTTCATCGCCGCTTCATCAACCACCAGCCCCGCCAGCATAAAGTTGGCCTGATGCAACGCCCCCGCGCTGAGGACGAAACTTTCCGGGATAGCAATCCACTCGGCATGCCACGGCCCGGTTGCCCGTTCCAGGTCCTGTACCATCGCATCCAGCATGAGCCCTGCTTGCTGACGTACGCCTTTGGCACAGGCCAGCATCAGCTCACTGGAGATAGGGTTTCGTTTCTGCGGCATGGTGCTGCTGGCGCCGCGTCCTTTAACAAACGGCTCGTACAGTTCGCCAAACTCGTTTGATGCCATCAGCATCACGTCATAAGCGATCTTGCCCAGAGAACCAGTCATAACCGCCAGCAGGTTTACGGCTTCAGCAAAACCATCGCGCGCGACGTGCCAGGTAGATGTAGGTACATTGAGTCCCAGCTCTTCCATCATGGCTTTTTGTACCGCCAGCCCTTTATCGCCCAACGATGCCAGCGTACCGGCTGCGCCAGCAAATTCACCGACCAGCACACGTGGACGCGCCTGAGCAAGACGCTCGGCATGGCGTTCGAACATATCCAGCCAAATGGCAGCTTTATAACCGAAGGTCACTGGCAGCGCCTGCTGCAGATGAGTTCTCCCCGCCATTGGCGTATCGCGGTACCGACGAGCAAGATCGGCCAGCGCCGCACGAAGTTTGTCCATATCGGATTCGATTAATGCAAAAGCATCACGAATTTGCAGCACTACCGCAGTGTCCATAATGTCCTGGGTGGTCGCCCCCCAGTGCACGTAACCGCCGGACTCTCCGGCCTGTTTTGAAATCTGATGCACCAGCGGCAGGATCGGATAACCCACAATTTCGGTTTCATGACGCAGCAAATCAAAATCAAGCGTATCGGCATTGCATTTCTCAGCAATTTCCTGCGCCGCAGCTTCGGGTATCACGCCACAGCGTGCCTGGGCTTTAGCTAATGCCACTTCCACTTCCACGTATTTGCGCACCAGTTCGCGATCGTCAAACACCGCGCGCATTGCAGGTGTACCGAAAGAATCCCTGAACAGAACAGAATCAAGCACATTCGAAGCCATAAATCCCCCTGGAAAATCTGATAATGATAAGATGCGTGTTTCAGGCCGTTTGTTGGAAGAACAAAGACCGCCACAATGTCCAGACATACAACAATGTCCGTACATTTAAATGTACGGACATTTATAGTATTCACGAGGAATGTATGGAATAGTCCGTACATATTTTTGTGATGAAGATCATTAATTTTTTGATGAAACTGCGATGAAAGAATCTCTGTACAAGCGAATAGCACGTGAACTGGCGCAGCAAATATCGGTGGGTACTTTTGCCCCAGGCTCGCTGTTTCCCACAGAAATGGAGCTGTGTGAAACATGGCAGGTCAGCCGCCACACCATACGAGAGGCATTGAGGGAATTAACGGAACAGGGGTTGATTTCACGCCGTAAAGGCGCAGGAACCCGCGTTTGCGAACCACAGGCAAACGGCGTCAACCACCCATTATCGCATCTTGAAGATCTGTTACTGCTGGCGAAAAACAATCTGCGCGTGATAAAAAAAATCGATGAAATTGTCGCGGATATTGAGCTTTCCCAGATGATTGGTTGTCCGCCGGGCTCCCGCTGGCTGCACATTGCCAGCACCCGCGAAGATGCGCAAAACCCGGACGCGCCAATCTGCTGGACCGACAGTTATGCCAGTACGGATTACGCCAAGCTGCGCGCTTACATCCGCAACGATCCACACTCGTTAATTAGCGATTTGATCGAAACCCATTACGGTATTAAAAGCCATGAGGTACATCAGACGATTACAGCCGTGGGCGTGCCTAAAAAGGTGGCGAAAATCCTCAACGTAGAACCTGATTCACCGGCGATGAGAATTGTGCGTCGCTATATGGACAGGGAAGGAAAGGTATTTGAAACGACGATTTCGATTCACCCGGCAGGACGATATACCTGCTCAATCGTGCTGAAACCGCAGAGTTCAGGTGAGTAAAAAAACCTGCCGACATGGCAGGTTTTTCATTCGATTACTGTGCTGAAGACGGTCTGCGAGGACGACGTGGCGGACGAGGCTTATCGCCTGCCGGTTTGCCTTCACTGCTGCGCGGCTTCGCTTTTGGCGCTCCGCCATCCTGACGACGCGGTTGCTGCCCACGCCCTGCACCACCCTGTCCGCGGCCACCACCACCGCCACGCTGTTGGCGTCCGTTCTGGATCGGCTCAGCTTTGATGGACGGGTCCGGCTCGTAGCCCGGGATAGCAATACGTGGGATCTCTTTTTTCAGTAGCTTCTCGATATCACGCAACAGTTTGTGCTCATCGACGCACACCAGAGATAACGCTTCACCCGTTGCCGCCGCACGGCCGGTACGACCAATACGGTGTACATAATCTTCCGGCACGTTCGGCAGCTCGTAGTTCACTACGTGCGGCAGTTCTTCAATATCCAGTCCGCGCGCGGCGATATCGGTCGCCACCAGAACCCGAATATCACCGGATTTAAAATCGGCCAACGCACGCGTACGCGCACCCTGAGATTTGTTACCGTGAATGGCTGCACTGCGAATGCCGTCTTTATTCAGCTGTTCTGCCAGGTGGTTAGCGCCATGTTTGGTACGGGTAAAGACCAGTACCTGCTGCCAGTTACCCTGGCCAATCATCTGCGACAACAATTCGCGCTTGCGTTTTTTATCAACAAAATGAACGTGTTGAGTAACCTGCTCAGAAGCGGTATTACGACGGGCCACTTCAATTTCCAGCGGGTTATGCAGCAGCTTTTCAGCAAGCGCTTTGATGTCGTCAGAGAACGTTGCAGAGAACAGCAGGTTCTGACGTTTTGCCGGCAATTTTGCCAGTACGCGACGAATGTCATGGATAAAGCCCATATCCAGCATACGGTCCGCTTCATCCAGCACCAGGATCTCAATCTGATCCAGTTTGACCGCGTTCTGATGTTCCAGATCGAGCAAACGACCGGGAGTCGCCACCAGCACATCAACGCCGCCACGCAGTTTCATCATTTGCGGGTTAATACTCACACCGCCAAAAACCACCAGTGAGCGGATATTCAGATACTTACTGTAATCGCGGACGTTTTCACCAATCTGCGCAGCCAGTTCACGTGTTGGTGTCAGAATCAGCGCACGCACCGGGCGACGGCTTTTGCCATGCGGCTGATGGGTAATAAGATGTTGTAGCATCGGCAGGGTAAAGCCTGCTGTTTTACCTGTACCAGTCTGGGCGCTGGCCATCAGGTCACGGCCTTCCAGCACTGCGGGAATTGCCTGCTGCTGAATAGGGGTTGGTTCACGGTAACCCTGCTCGGCAACGGCGCGCAAAATATCAGGATTTAAACCAAGGGAATCAAAAGACATAACTACTCCGAACCGCCCCGACCGTTACCGGTGTCGTTTTCAGGGAGATACTCGCAAAAGAGATGACAAAAACCACAATGTCATGAAGGGGCGGAGTGTAGCAGTTTTTGTGATGTACCGCATAAATTATCCCGCCAGCCGAAAAAACAAAATAAACCACCACACTGGACAATATCGAACATCAGTCATAATCTTAATCAATCGATTGATTAAGATTATGACCGTGCAATGAATACACCAACCATGACAACAAAAGGTGAACAGGCAAAGAACCAGCTCATTGCCGCCGCGCTGGCACAATTCGGTGAGTATGGCCTGCACGCGACGACGCGCGATATTGCCGCCCTGGCCGGGCAGAACATTGCCGCAATTACCTACTATTTTGGTTCAAAAGAAGATTTATATCTTGCCTGCGCCCAGTGGATTGCTGATTTTATCGGTTCACAGTTTCGTCCCCACGCAGAGGAAGCTGAGCGCCTGTTTGCCCAGCCAGAGCCGGATCGGGCGGCAATGCGCGAACTTATTCTGCGCGCCTGCAAAAATATGATCATGCTGTTAACCCAGGACGACACCGTTAATCTGAGTAAATTTATTTCGCGTGAGCAGCTTTCGCCCACCGCCGCTTATCAACTGGTGCACGATCAGGTACTCAATCCTCTACATACACACCTGACACGCCTGATTGCTGCCTATACTGGCTGCGATGCCAACGATACCCAAATGATCCTACACACCCACGCCATACTCGGCGAGGTACTGGCCTTCCGGCTGGGTAAAGAAACCATACTGTTACGCACGGGCTGGTCACAATTTGATGAGGATAAAGCCGCGCTGATTTCCCAAACGGTCATCTTTCACATCGATCTTATTCTGCAAGGTTTAACGCAAAGGAGTCTGGACTCATGAAAAAACCTGTCGTTCTTGGGCTGGTTATCGCGACACTCGTGGCCGTGATTGCCGGTGGAACGTGGTGGTATCAAAGCCGACAAGATAACGGCCTGACCCTGTACGGCAATGTCGACATCCGTAGCGTCAACTTAAGTTTTCGTGTTGGTGGCAGACTGGCCTCGCTGGCCGTTGACGAAGGTGATGCCATTACCGCCGGTCAGGTGCTGGGCGAGCTGGACCATGCCCCATACGAAAACGCACTGATGCAGGCAAAAGCCAATGTTGCCGCTGCACAGGCGCAATACGACCTGATGCTGGCAGGGTATCGTGAGGAAGAGATCGCACAAACCGCAGCAGCCGTGAAACAGGCTCAGGCGGCATACGATTACGCACAAAACTTTTACAACCGCCAGTCAGGATTGTGGAAAAGTCGCACGATTTCCGCCAATGACCTGGAAAACGCCCGTTCTGCACGCGACCAGGCGCTGGCCACACTGAAATCTGCCCAGGATAAACTTTCGCAATATCGCAGCGGTAACCGCCCACAGGATATCGCCCAGGCGAAAGCAACACTCGAACAAGCTCAGGCCCAGCTGGCACAGGCTGAACTTGATTTGCATGATACAACTCTCACCTCACCGTCTGACGGCACGTTGCTAACCCGAGCGGTCGAACCCGGCAGCATGCTGAACGCGGGCGGCACCGTGCTTACACTATCGCTTACCCGTCCGGTCTGGGTTCGCGCCTATGTTGACGAACGTAATCTGAGCCAGGCACAGCCAGGACGAGAAATTCTGCTCTATACCGATGGCCGTCCGGATAAACCGTATCACGGTAAAATAGGCTTTGTATCTCCTACCGCAGAGTTTACGCCCAAAACGGTTGAAACCCCGGACCTGCGTACCGACCTGGTTTATCGCCTGCGTATTGTTGTGACAGATGCGGATGATGCATTACGCCAGGGGATGCCTGTCACGGTGAAACTCAGTGACGAGGCGCGGCATGAATGACGCCGTCATTACGCTTAGTGGACTGGTCAAACGCTTCAAAGGCCTGGAAAAGCCGGCGGTTGCACCGCTCGACTGTACCATTCACGCTGGCTATGTCACCGGTCTTGTAGGGCCAGACGGCGCAGGGAAAACGACCTTAATGCGTATGCTGGCGGGCCTGTTGAAGCCAGATGACGGTAGCGCGACAGTGATCGGTTTTGACCCGATAAAAGACGATAGCGCGTTGCATGCCGTGCTGGGCTACATGCCGCAAAAATTTGGCCTGTATGAAGACTTGACCGTCATGGAGAATCTCAATCTCTATGCCGATTTACGTAGCGTGACCGGTGAAAAACGCAAAGAGACCTTTGCCCGTCTGCTGGAGTTTACCTCACTGGAGCCATTTACCGGACGTCTGGCAGGAAAGCTCTCCGGCGGGATGAAACAGAAGCTGGGTCTTGCCTGTACCCTGGTTGGTGAGCCAAAAGTTCTGTTGTTGGATGAACCAGGCGTTGGTGTGGACCCCATTTCTCGTCGCGAACTGTGGCAAATGGTGCACGAACTGGCCGGGGACGGCATGCTGATCCTCTGGAGCACTTCCTATCTTGATGAAGCCGAGCAGTGTCGTGATGTGCTGCTGATGAACGAAGGTGAACTGCTGTATCAGGGCGAACCGACCCGACTTACGCAAACCATGGCGGGACGTAGCTTTTTAATGAGCAGTCCGCAGGAAAACAACCGGAAGCTGCTGCAACGGGCGTTAAAACTGCCGCAGGTCAGCGACGGGATGATTCAGGGCAAATCTGTTCGACTGATCCTGAAAAAAGAGGCGACAGCGGATGATATTCGTCATGCCGATGGCATGCCGGAGATTAATATCACCGGGACTGCCCCACGCTTCGAAGACGCCTTTATCGATTTGCTCGGCGGAGCGGGAACCTCTGAATCTCCGCTGGGCGCCATCCTGCACACCGTGGAAGGAAAAGCGGGTGAAACGGTCATTGAGGCCAAAGCGCTGACCAAAAAATTTGGCGACTTTGCCGCCACCGACCATGTGGATTTCGCCGTACAGCGCGGTGAAATTTTTGGCCTGTTAGGGCCAAACGGGGCTGGCAAATCCACCACCTTTAAAATGATGTGTGGCCTGCTGGTCCCCACTTCCGGTAAAGCACTGGTGCTGGATATGGACCTGAAAGTCAGTTCAGGGAAAGCGCGCCAACATTTAGGCTATATGGCGCAGAAATTCTCCCTGTATGGCAACCTGACGGTTGAACAGAATCTGCGCTTTTTCTCTGGCGTTTACGGCCTGCGCGGTCGTGCGCAGAAAGAAAAAATTGATCGTATGAGCGAGGCGTTCGGCCTGAAAAGCATCGCCTCCCATGCCACTGACGAGTTGCCTCTGGGGTTTAAGCAGCGTCTGGCGCTGGCCTGCTCACTGATGCATGAACCCGATATCCTGTTCCTTGATGAACCGACCTCCGGGGTCGATCCCCTCACCCGCCGGGAGTTCTGGCTGCATATCAACAGCATGGTGGAAAAAGGCGTTACGGTGATGGTTACCACCCATTTTATGGACGAGGCGGAATATTGTGACCGTATCGGACTGGTGTATCGCGGTAAGCTGATTGCCAGCGGCACGCCGGACGATCTGAAAGCACAAGCCGCCGATAATGATACGCCGGACCCGACCATGGAGCAGGCGTTTATCACGCTTATCAATGACTGGGATAAGGAGCATGCGCATGAGTAACCATACTCTTTCCTGGCGACGCGTGCGGGCGCTGTGTGTGAAAGAAACGCGCCAGATCGTTCGCGACCCCAGTAGCTGGCTGATTGCCGTGGTGATCCCGCTACTGCTGTTGTTTATCTTCGGCTACGGCATTAACCTCGACTCCAGCAAGCTTCGGGTTGGGATTCTGCTCGAACAACAGAGCGAAGAGGCGCTGGACTTTACCCACGCCATGACCGGCTCGCCATATATTGACGCCACCATTAGCGATAGCCGCCAGGAATTGATTGAGAAGATGCAGGCCGGGCGAATTCGCGGACTGGTGGTTATCCCGGTAGATTTTGCTCAGCAGATGGCGCGGCCAAACGACATCGCCCCGATCCAGGTGATCACCGATGGCAGCGAACCCAACACAGCTAACTTTGTGCAGGGCTATGTGGAAGGCATCTGGCAGATTTGGCAAAAACAACGGGCGGAAGATCGGGGAGAATCATTCGAGCCGCTGATTGACGTGCAAACGCGCTACTGGTTTAACCCGGCGGCCATCAGCCAGCACTTTATTATTCCTGGCGCAGTCACCATCATTATGACGGTGATTGGCGCGATCCTCACCTCATTAGTGGTTGCGCGAGAATGGGAACGCGGGACAATGGAAGCACTGCTCTCTACTGAAGTGACCCGCGTCGAATTACTGCTGTGCAAACTGATCCCCTATTACTTTCTTGGCATGCTGGCGATGCTGCTCTGCATGCTGGTGTCGGTGTTTATTCTTGGTGTTCCCTACCGCGGTTCGCTGCTGATCCTGTTTTTTATCACCAGCCTGTTCTTGCTCAGCACGTTAGGGATGGGATTGCTGATCTCCACCATCACCCGCAATCAGTTTAACGCCGCACAGGTGGCACTGAACGCCGCTTTCCTGCCGTCGATTATGCTGTCGGGATTTATCTTCCAGATAGACAGCATGCCGGCAATTATCCGCGCGGTGACCTACATTATCCCCGCCCGTTATTTTGTCAGTACCTTGCAAAGCCTGTTTCTGGCGGGAAATATTCCGGTAGTGTTGATTATCAACGTGCTGTTTTTAATCGCTTCGGCGGTGATGTTTATTGGTCTGACGTGGCTTAAAACCAAACGTCGGCTGGATTAAGGGGACAGGCATGTTTCATCGCTTATGGACATTAATTCGCAAAGAGCTGCAATCGCTACTGCGCGAGCCGCAGACACGCGCAATCCTGATTTTACCGGTGCTGATTCAGGTCATCCTGTTTCCTTTCGCTGCAACACTGGAAGTGACCAACGCCACTATCGCCATCTATAACGAAGACAACGGCAAACATTCGGTGGAGTTAACCCAGCGTTTTGCCCGCGCCAGCGCCTTTACTCATATCCTGCTGCTGAAAAATCCGCAGGAGATCCAGCCCACCATCGACACGCAAAAAGCACTACTGCTGGTGCGTTTTCCGGCCGATTTTTCGCGCAATCTGGATACCTTCCAGCAGGCGCCCATGCAGCTAATCCTCGACGGGCGTAACTCTAACAGCGCGCAGATCGCCGCAAATTATCTGCAGCAGATCGTCAAAGAATACCAGCAGGAGCTGATGGAGGGTAAAGCTAAACCGAACAACAGTGAACTGGTGGTGCGTAACTGGTATAACCCGAATCTGGATTATAAATGGTTCGTGGTGCCGTCACTGATCGCCATGATCACCACTATCGGCGTAATGATCGTCACCTCGCTGTCGGTTGCCCGCGAGCGCGAACAAGGTACGCTGGACCAACTGCTGGTTTCCCCGCTCACCACCTGGCAGATTTTCATCGGTAAAGCGGTGCCTGCGCTGATCGTTGCCACTTTTCAGGCCACCATCGTGCTGGCAATTGGCATCTGGGCGTATCACATCCCCTTTGCCGGCTCGCTGGGGTTGTTCTACTTTACGATGGTGATTTATGGGTTGTCGTTGGTGGGCTTTGGTTTACTGATTTCATCGCTGTGCTCAACACAGCAACAGGCATTTATCGGCGTTTTTGTCTTTATGATGCCCGCAATTTTACTCTCAGGGTACGTCTCTCCGGTCGAAAATATGCCGGTATGGTTGCAGAACCTGACGTGGATAAATCCTATCCGCCATTTCACGGACATCACGAAACAGATTTACCTGAAGGATGCGAGTCTGAAGATTGTCTGGGGAAGTTTGTGGCCGCTTTTGGTTATTGCGGCCACAACCGGTTCAGCGGCGTATGCGATGTTTAGACGCAAAGTGATGTAGTTTCTTGTCTTTCGCCAGCAGTGAGACCACTGCGGGGCCGGCAAGGATAACCAGTCCCGCCAGTGCCAGTAACACGTTATTTTGCAGCACGCGGGACAGCAGCCACAGTACGATCATCGCCGCACCGAAATACCACGTGGTCGTAAGCTCTTCCAGCACATCGGCCACATCGCGCCAGCGCTGCTCATGATGACGCTGTAACGCCAGCATCAGTAAAACTGTTACGCCATAAATGACGCATAATCCCAGACCGACGCGCACCAGCGTGCCACTCATCCAGCCCATTACCAGCAACGCCACTACCAGTAAATGCAACACAATCTGCCAGCAACTAAGACCCGTTGCGACACGAACACGTTGTTGCCACCTCATGGCTTTTCTCCTGAAGGATTTTTAACTAATTATTCAGAGTACCGGACTTTACGGAAAATTCCGTAACACCGCATCCTTTTGTGACGCCGACTACACTATTTAAAAGAAAAATGACGCCGACAGGAGACACATGACCGAACCAACCGATCGATTTTCATTCAATGTGCTCACTATTAATACGCATAAAGGTTTTACCGCCTTTAACAGACGCTTTATTTTGCCTGAGCTACGTGATGCCGTCAGGACGGTCGGTGCGGATATTGTGTGTCTGCAGGAAGTGATGGGAGCGCACGACATTCACCCGCTGCATGTGGAGAACTGGCCGGATACCACACACTACGAATTTCTGGCTGATACGATGTGGAGCGACTTTGCTTACGGGCGTAATGCCGTTTATCCACAAGGGCATCACGGCAATGCGGTATTGTCACGTTATCCCATCGAACATGATGAAAATCGCGATGTTTCAGTCGGGGGAAGCGAAAAACGCGGCGTGCTTTACTGTCGCATCGTGCCGCCAATGTTACCTCGCCCTATCCATGTGATGTGCGTACATCTTGGGTTACGTGAAGCTCATCGCCAGGCACAGTTGTCAATGCTGGCCGATTGGGTGAATGCCCTGCCCGATGACGAACCTGTCGTCGTCGCCGGGGATTTCAACGACTGGCGGCAAAAGGCTAATCATCCGTTGAAAGCCCAGGCCGGTCTTGAAGAGATTTTTACCCGGGCCCACGGACGACCGGCGCGAACCTTTCCGGTGCATCTGCCGCTACTACGCCTCGACAGGATCTACGTAAAAAATGCCAACGCCAGTACGCCAACTGCGCTGGCGCTCCACAACTGGCGACATTTGTCTGACCATGCCCCCCTCAGCGCGGAGATTCATTTATGAAAAATGGCTGGCGTGAAGGCAATCAAATTCAGCTACTGGAAAATGGCGACCAATACTATCCCGCCGTCTTTGAAGCTATTGAGCAGGCACAACAAAAGATAATCCTTGAGACCTTTATCTGGTTTGAAGATGAAGTCGGAATACGGCTGCATGCTGCGCTGCTGAGAGCCGCTCAACGCGGGATCAAAGCAGAAGTGCTACTGGACGGCTACGGTTCACCAGATCTCAGCGATCGTTTTGTCGACGAATTGACCGCCGCCGGAATTGTTTTTCGTTATTACGATCCGCGCCCTCGCCTGCTGGGCATGCGCACTAACCTGTTTCGGAGGATGCATCGCAAAATAGTCGTGATTGACGATCGCGTCGCCTTCGTCGGCGGAATTAATTATTCCGCCGAACATATGTCTGATTATGGCCCTGAAGCTAAGCAGGATTATGCCGTGCGGGTTGAGGGTCCTATCGTGGTCGATATCCTGACATTTGTACTGGAAAACCTGCCAGGACAAAGCGCCGTACGCCGCTGGTGGCGGCGCCATCATCGGGCGATTGAGAATCGTCAACCTGGCGAAGCGCAGGCGCTATTTGTCTGGCGCGATAACGAAGAACATCGCGATGATATTGAACGCCATTATCTGAAAATGCTGACTCAGGCCAGACGGGAAGTGATCATTGCCAATGCCTATTTCTTCCCAGGTTATCGACTGCTGCATGCGCTGCGCAAAGCTGCACGACGCGGGGTACGGGTGAAGCTTATCGTCCAGGGGGAGCCGGATATGCCGATTGTAAAGGTTGGTGCTCGCCTGCTGTACAACTATCTGGTGAAGGGCGGCGTCCACGTTTATGAATACCGACGCAAACCTCTTCATGGCAAAGTGGCACTGATGGACGATCACTGGGCAACGGTTGGCTCCAGCAATCTCGACCCACTCAGCCTGTCGCTCAACCTGGAAGCAAATATCATTATTCATGACCGCGCCTTTAACCAGACCCTGCGTGACAATCTGGACCCTATTATTGCGCAAGACTGCAAACGCGTTGATGAATCCATGCTTCCAAAACGCACCTGGTGGAATCTGACCAAGAGCGTGATGGCATTCCACTTTTTGCGCCATTTTCCGGCGCTGGTCGGCTGGTTACCCGCACACACTCCGCGCCTTGCCCAGGTTGAGCCGCCTGCCCAGCCCACTATGGAAACACAGGATCGCATTCAGGCAGAAGATGCCGGAGGGAAACCCTGATGGCAAAATCTCATCCGCGTTGGCGGTTAGCGAAAAAAATCCTCACCTGGCTATTTTTTATAGCAGTCATCGTGTTACTGGTTATTTATGCCAGCAAGGTGAACTGGGAAGAGGTATGGACGGTTATCCGTGATTACAATCGGCTCGCCCTGCTCAGCGCGATTGGACTCGTGATCGTCAGCTATTTGTTCTATGGCTTTTATGACCTGCTCGGACGGTATTATTGCGGGCATAAACTGTCAAAACGCCAGGTAATGCTGGTATCGTTTATCTGTTACGCCTTCAACCTGACATTAAGTACCTGGGTCGGTGGTATTGGGATGCGCTATCGGCTCTACTCGCGCCTTGGATTGCCGGGAAGTACTATCACGCGCATTTTCTCGCTCAGTATTACCACCAACTGGCTGGGCTACATCCTGCTGGGCGGTTTTATTTTTACCTTCGGCGTCGTTCAGTTACCCGCGCATTGGTATATCGATGAGCTTACGCTACGCATTCTGGGCGTGTCGCTGCTGCTGATTATTGTCGTGTATCTGTGGTTTTGCGCATTTGCCAAACATCGCCACATCACGATTAAAGGTCAAAAACTGGTACTTCCATCATGGAAATTCGCCCTTATTCAGATGGCAATATCCAGTACCAACTGGATGGTCATGGGGGCAATTATCTGGCTGCTGTTAGGCCAGGGCGTGGATTATTTCTTTGTACTCGGGGTGCAACTGGTGAGCAGTATTGCCGGGGTGATCGTGCACATTCCTGCGGGGATCGGTGTACTTGAAGCCGTATTTATCGCCTTGCTGGCAGGAGAAGAGACCTCGCAAGGCTTGATCATCGCCGCCCTGCTCGCGTACCGGGTGCTCTACTATTTTCTTCCGCTGCTGCTGGCACTGGTGTGCTATCTGGTACTGGAGAGTCGGGCGAAAAAGCTGCGGGTAAAGAACGAGAAGGCGATGGCAAAATAGCCGTGAGATTTATTGCCGGATAGCATTGTTAACACCGCCATCCGGCAACAGATATTTAACGACGATTGCCGAAAATACGCAGCAGCATCAGGAACAGGTTGATGAAGTCCAGATACAGCGTTAACGCCCCGAGAATCGCGTATTTACGCAGGTTAGAGCTGTCACGCAAGTCGATCTGCTCGCCGATATTTTTCAGCTTTTGCGTGTCATAGGCAGTCAGGCCGACAAACACGATCACTCCAATGTAGGTCACCGCCCACATCAGCGCTTCACTCTTCAGCCAGAAGTTAACCAACGAAGCCAGCACTATGCCGATCAACGCCATAAACAACATATTGCCGAAACCACTGAGATCGCGTTTGGTGGTGTAACCATACAGACTCATGATGCCGAACATTCCGCCGGTAACCACAAAGGTGCTGGCGATAGACGAGTAGGTATAAACGATAAAGATACTCGACAGCGTTAGACCGGTTAATGCCGAGTAGAGCATGAACAGCGTGGTCGCCATTCCGGCACTGAGCTTTTGCACCATGCCCGAAAGAACAAACACCAGCGCAAGCTGGGCAATAATCAGCCCAAAGAAGGTAATTTTGCTTGAGAAGACAAACATCATTACCGCTGGCGTATTCGCCGCATACCACGCAATAAAGGCCGTCAGTAACAACCCACAGGTCATCCAGCCGTACACCTGCGCCATATACGTTTGCAGACCGGAACGGGCCTGTACAATAGAATCGGATCGTGGGAATCGGTCCATGACAATCTCCTGAATCAGTATGAGCCTACAACAATTGTACTCTACCAGCGTTTTGCTGCTTGTTTATCGCTGTCACGGGCGTCCACCCAACGTTCGCCTTCCGGCGTTGCTTCACGCTTCCAGAACGGCGCGCGAGTCTTCAGATAATCCATAATGAACTGGCCGGCATCAAACGCGCTGCTGCGATGTGCGCTGGTTATGCCGACGAAGACGATTTCATCCCCAGGCCACAGTTCGCCGATGCGATGTATAACCGTTACGCGACCTAACGGCCAGCGTTCACGCGCCTCTTCGACGATTTCTGCCAGCGCTTTCTCGGTCATGCCTGGATAGTGTTCCAGCGTTAACGCCTTTACGCTGTCGCCGAGGTTGTGGTTCCGGACTTTACCGGTGAAAGTGACCACCGCGCCATCTTCGTCGCGCTCTGCCAGCCAGGGATATTCTTCCCCGACGCTAAACGGGGCATGTCCAACAACAATTCGCGTTTCAGCCATCTCAGCCTCCGGTTACCGGCGGGAAGAAGGCGACTTCATCTCCCGCTTTAACGGGATAATCAAAGCTGACCAGCGTCTGGTTAACCGCAGCCAGCAGTTTGCCGTCTTCGAGAGCCAGCGCCCAACGATCGCTTTTGGCGGCCAGATGCTGGCGCAGCGCCTCTACCGTAGGAAATTCTGCTGTGACGTCTAACGCATCCGTGTCCACCAGTTCACGTACCTGGGCAAAGAAAAGAACTTTAATCATGCGCATCCACCTTAAAATCTCCCGACTTGCCGCCGCTTTTCGCCAACAGCCGCACCGGACCAATCACCATATCCTTTTGTACCGCTTTGCACATGTCGTAGATGGTCAACGCAGCCACCGATGCCGCCGTTAAAGCTTCCATTTCGACACCGGTTTTACCCGTCAGACGACACAGCGACTCAATGCGCACACGGTTGTGCTCCGGCTCGGCGCGCAGATTAACTTCAACCTTGCTGAGCATCAGTGGGTGGCACAACGGGATAAGATCCCAGGTGCGTTTGGCCGCCTGGATACCGGCAATTCGGGCCGTAGCGAAAACGTCGCCTTTATGGTGGCTACCGTCGATAATCATTGCCAGAGTTTCGCTGCGCATGGTGACGAATGCTTCAGCACGCGCTTCACGTACGGTTTCCGCTTTGGCGGAGACATCCACCATGTGCGCTTCGCCAGCGGCGTTAATATGAGTCAGTTGCGACATACTTATTTCTTCAAATGTGGGTGGAAATTACACGGACGTGTACGGGCATCAAGCTGCGGCGCAATAATGTTTTCCCAGGCGGTACGACACGCTTTAGTCGAACCCGGCATAGCGAAAATCAGCGTTTTATTGGCGACCCCGGCAATCGCACGGGATTGCAGCGTCGCAGTACCAATCTCTTCAAAAGAGAGCATACGGAACACTTCGCCAAAACCTTCGACTTCTCTGTCAAACAACGGCTGCAGCGCTTCCGGCGCCTGGTCTCCTTCAGTCAACCCCGTGCCACCAGTAATGAGCACTACCTGCACGTCGTCGCTGGCAATCCAGGCAGACACCTGGGCGCGAATAGCGTAACGGTTCTCTTTGACAATTGCCTTATCAACAATCTGATGACCTGCTTCCAGTGCAGAGTCACGCAAATAATGACCTGAAGTGTCGTCTTCTTCACCACGACGGCTGGAAACAGTAAGAATAGCAATGCGTGTCGGGATAAATTCAGCGCTTACCTGACTCATCTTTAATCTCCTTTTTGTAGATTATCCACCGATATATGAGAGGTTCTGGGTTATGCCGGTATTGTTCTGATGCAGGAAGTGGGTTTGCTTTTTCTCTAGCAGCGCGGCAGAGATGCGCTCTTCCAGCGCTTGCTGCTGCGCATCATCCTCCAGCAAATCACGCAGGCTAACGCCGCCTTCACCAAATAAACACAAATGAAGTTTGCCGACAGAAGAAACGCGCAGACGGTTACAGGTGGCGCAGAAGTCTTTTTCATAAGGCATGATCAGGCCGATCTCGCCGGCATAATCAGGATGACAGAAAACC
Source organism: Citrobacter sp. Marseille-Q3906 (assembly GCF_916618775.1). Classification (NCBI taxonomy): domain Bacteria; kingdom Pseudomonadati; phylum Pseudomonadota; class Gammaproteobacteria; order Enterobacterales; family Enterobacteriaceae; genus Citrobacter; species Citrobacter sp. Marseille-Q3906. The sequence continues at coordinate 622,257 of NZ_CAKAKA010000002.1, read as the reverse complement.
TGCGCCGGACCGTCGCTGCGCTGGCGTAGCTGGTGGATCCAGCCGCGACGCAGCAGTTCATCGCGCAGAACCTGCCCGGAGATATGGTGTTTACGAAAGAGAGAACTGCCTTCGCCGGTTTCCATCAGTTCAATAAAGCGCAACTGGATTGGACGCGGCTGGATCCAGGCAAGGAAGGTATCCAGTTGATGATGGTTCACGTCGCGCATCAGCACGGTGTTCACTTTCACTTTTTCAAAACCGGCATCAAATGCAGCATCAATACCAGCCATTACCTGCTGAAATTTGTCCTGTCCGGTAATGGCGTGAAACTGGCGAGCATCAAGGCTGTCGACGCTGACGTTCAGCGCCGTGAGTCCCGCTTCGCGCCAGGTAGCGGCATCCCGCGCCAGACGGTACCCGTTGGTGGTTACCGCAATCTGACGGATAGCGTCATTTTCACGCACGGCGGCGATGATGTCGGTAAAGTCGCGACGCAAGGACGGTTCGCCTCCCGTCAGACGCACTTTTTCCGTTCCCAGGCTGGCGAACGCACGTGTGACACGACGAATTTCATCAACGGTCAGAAAGCCGTTATTGGTAACGCCGCCGGGCTTATAGCCATCCGGCAGACAGTAGGTGCAACGAAAGTTACACACATCGGTAATCGACAAACGTAAGTAGTAAAACTTACGAGCGAAAGCATCAGTAAGTTGAGAGCCCATGTACACCTTTCCAAATACGGGAGGCGAAGTCATTTCTTCCTGCGCCCTGGTGACAATCTCATATAAGCATTGTCACGGCCAAAGCACCGTATCATTTGACCCAGGTGCAGTGGCTAGAGTGTTTATTGTGGTTATGCCGATACTAGCGTGTAAATGGTAGTTTTGCCATGTACACTTTCGCTGTATAAACATGTATATAACGACATGATCGTGCATTTTCGCTACAGAATAAGTAAAAACCACACTTTTGCATTGATATACATCATCTTGTCGTAAGGTGAGCCTCGTCAGAAAGAGGTAGATCACAGAAAATTTTTTCTCTGAAACCCGCTGGCTAATTGCTGAAAACACGCAATTTACGCTACTGTACGCTGATCAATTGATATCAGGAAAATATATGCGTACTCGCACGCTGGCGGATCTGGATCGCGTTGTCGCTCTCGGCGGAGGGCATGGATTAGGACGCGTTCTCTCTTCACTTTCCCCTTTAGGCTCACGCCTGACGGGCATTGTTACCACCACCGATAATGGCGGTTCCACAGGCCGCATTCGGCGCTCCGAAGGGGGTATTGCCTGGGGAGACATGCGTAATTGCCTGAACCAGTTAATTACCCAGCCAAGCGTCGCATCCGCCATGTTTGAGTACCGTTTTGGCGGTAATGGCGAGCTTTCCGGGCATAACCTCGGAAATCTGATGTTAAAGGCGCTGGATCACCTGAGCGTGCGGCCTCTGGAAGCCATCAATTTAATTCGCAGTCTACTGAAAGTGGATGCACATTTAATTCCGATGTCAGAGCTGCCGGTGGATCTTATGGCTATCGACGATCAGGGACATGAGGTCTATGGCGAAGTGAATATTGATCAGCTCACTATTCCCCCTCAGGAGTTGATGCTTTCGCCAAAGGTCCCGGCCACGCGGGAAGCGATTGAAGCTATCGCGGAAGCGGATTTGATTCTGATAGGACCGGGCAGCTTTTACACCAGCCTGATGCCGATCCTGCTGCTCGATGAACTGGCGCAGGCATTGCGTCGCACTCCGGCACCGATGGTTTATATTGGCAATCTGGGGCGTGAATTAAGCCTGCCAGCCGCCAGCCTGACGCTCAGAGATAAGCTGGCAATCATCGAACAGTACGTCGGGAAGAAGGTCATTGATGCGGTAATTGTGGGGCCGAAGGTGGATGTTTCAGCCGTTACTGACCGCATTGTGATTCAGGACGTGCTGGAAGCCAGCGATATTCCTTATCGCCACGACCGCCAGCTATTGCACACCGCGCTGGAAAAAGTAGTACAGGCTTTAGGCTGAGCGAATTTGCCTGATGACGCTGACGCTTATCAGGCCTAACCGACCTTGACGTTTGTAGGCCGGATAAGGGGTTTACCCCGCCATCCGGCAACGCGTTAAGACGCCGCAATAAACAGCTCGCGAAGCTGATGCAACTGGTCACGGATCTGCGCTGCCTCTTCGAACTCCAGGTTCTGCGCATGCTGCATCATCAGCCCTTCCAGCTCATGGATTTTCTGCTGCAGCGCCTTCGGCGTCATATCCAGCTCAACCACTTCAGACTTCGCCCCGGCGCGAGACTTCCCTCTGCCTTTGGCTTTTGTTTTGGCAATATTCTGACCCAACGCCAGAATATCGACCACTTTCTTGTTCAGCCCCTGAGGAGTAATACCGTGCTCTTCGTTGTACTGCTGCTGCTTCTCGCGACGACGTTCGGTTTCACTAATCGCCTTCGCCATCGAGGCGGTAATTTTATCGCCGTAGAGAATCGCTTTTCCGTTGATGTTACGTGCCGCACGACCAATGGTCTGGATAAGCGATCGCTCAGAACGCAGGAACCCTTCTTTATCTGCGTCCAGAATCGCCACCAGAGAGACCTCAGGCATGTCCAGGCCCTCACGTAACAGGTTGATGCCGACTAACACGTCAAACTCGCCCAGGCGCAGGTCACGGATGATTTCCATCCGCTCCACGGTGTCGATGTCCGAGTGCAGATAGCGTACTCGCTCGCCGTGCTCTTCGAGGTATTCCGTGAGATCTTCCGCCATCCGTTTGGTCAGCGTCGTGACCAGTACGCGCTCATTAATCGCCGCGCGGATACGAATTTCAGAGAGCAGATCGTCGACCTGCGTCGCTACCGGACGCACCTCAATAACCGGATCCAACAGACCGGTTGGTCGTACGACCTGATCGACCACTTCATCACCGGATTTCTCCAGTTCATAATTACCTGGTGTCGCAGACACATAGATGGTTTGCGGCGCCAGTGCTTCAAACTCTTCAAACTTCAGCGGGCGGTTATCCAGCGCAGACGGCAGACGGAACCCGTACTCGACCAGCGTCTCTTTTCGCGCCCGGTCGCCGCGATACATCCCGCCAATTTGCGGAATGGTGACGTGGGACTCATCCACTACCAACAGACCGTCGGCTGGCAGGTAATCAAACAACGTCGGCGGCGGCTCGCCTGGCCCTCGCCCGGACAAATAACGGGAATAGTTTTCAATGCCAGAGCAGTATCCCAGTTCGTTCATCATTTCCAGATCGAACTGCGTACGCTGGCTTAAGCGCTGTTCTTCCAGTAGTTTGTTGTTCGCCAGCAGGTTTTTACGTCTTTCGGCCAGCTCGACTTTAATGTCTTCCATGGCCTGCACAATGCGTTCGCGAGGCGTCACGTAGTGTGTTTTAGGATAGATGGTGTAGCGCGGGATGGTTGATTCAACCTGCCCGGTCAGCGGGTCAAACAGTGACAGACGCTCAACTTCTTCATCAAACAGCTCCACGCGCAGCGCAATATCGTCAGACTCAGCCGGGAAGATGTCGATCACTTCACCGCGCACACGGAAAGTACCGCGCTGGAATGCCTGATCGTTACGGGTATATTGCAACTCCGCCAGACGGCGCAGAATGGCCCGCTGATCGATAATCATCCCCACCGTCAGGTGCAGCATCATTTTCAGATACAAGTCCGGGTCACCCAAACCATAGATCGCGGAAACCGAGGCCACGACCACCACATCCCGACGCTCCAGCAGCGCCTTGGTCGCCGACAGTCGCATCTGCTCAATATGCTCGTTTACCGACGCATCTTTCTCGATAAACGTATCAGAACTCGGCACATACGCTTCCGGCTGATAATAGTCGTAGTAGGAGACAAAATACTCAACCGCATTATCCGGAAAGAACTCTTTCATCTCACCATATAGCTGGGCTGCCAGCGTCTTGTTAGGCGCCAGCACCATTGTGGGACGCTGTAAGTCAGCTATCACGTTGGCAATGGTGAATGTTTTTCCCGACCCCGTTACGCCCAGCAGCGTTTGATGCGCAAGCCCATCCTCCAGCCCTTCTTCCAGGCGACGAATCGCCTCAGGCTGATCGCCAGAGGGTTTAAAAGCGGAATTCAGTTTGAACGGTTTACTCATGAGCAGCTACCTGAAGCAATGGGCGGGCAGGTGTGTAATTTTACTCGCAGTCGTACATTTTGCCAGTAAAATATACTGGATGAAAAAACAGTAACGCGCCAGAATATATCTGTTACGCCATCAGAAAGCCCGTCACTGTGGACGAAAATTTTGGCGCTGACGAGATAAAACACCAGTAAAAATGTGTTATCCCCAGACCAATGACTTTTTTAACATTTGTCAAGCTACCGGATGAAAGTTTTGTGGCAACGCATGACACTTCTGCGACAGCCATTGATTTTATCTAACAATTTGTATTTAAATGACTATTCTCTCGAGACGTCTTTCGCACCAATTTAGTCGCAAGCCGCGTCTTCTCTCGCTTACATTGTGTTTTCTAACTCTAATGCACAAGGTTATCCACAGGAATAGTGGATAACTGCCTCCAGCCCGTACTGACTGCCGCCTGGCGAAAACACATCTATGGTCTTTTCTGGGGTAATAAAAAAAAATTATCGCTAATTTTTGATATTTATCAGCTAACGAAGCGACCTGCAGCAGCCGAGATCTTGCTCGCATTTTCATCATTTTGCTATCTGCACCACTATGACGCTCACAAGCACTGGCAATGTGCACCCTGGTGCAGGAAATCATCTCTGTGCTTTGTCATTTAATGTACGCAAATCGCTTATCACGCTGTTTATCTCCCTGGCTCCTCTTCTGGCAAGAGATTTGCACTTTTCTTCCCACTCCCTGCTCGTGGGGCGGATAACATCATGATGGAGAAAATCTATGCTAAGTCTTCGCGCAGTGAATCACTATTACGGTAATCAGCACACGCTATGGGATGTGGATCTCGACCTGATGCCCGGTAAGTGTACTGGCGTGCTGGGACTGCCAGGTATGGGAAAAACCACACTGGTGAATTGCATCACCGGTAATTTACCTATCGAAAGTGGCACCATGTTCTGGCATCAGGCCGGTGCGCCACCGCGCGATCTGCGTCCAATCCCCGCGGCCAGTCGCATCGCGCTGGGTATTGGCTACGTTTCACAAGAGCGGCGTATTTTTTCGCAGTTGACGGTAGAAGAGAATCTGCATATTGCGCGTAAGGCGGTTGGCGAAAGCGAGGCAATGAGCAGCAGCGATATTTACCGCCTCTTCCCACAGTTGTACGTTCTGCGTCGCAGCAAAGGGGCGATACTGTCAGATGACAATCAGTACCAGCTGGCACTCGCCAGCGCTCTGGTCACGCGCCCACGTCTGCTGATCCTCGATGAACCGACGCGGGGAACGGGCCAAGCGTATATCCACAAGCTGGGAAATTTGATCGTGCGGCTGAGCCAGGAGCTGGGCATCGCGATTATGCTTGCGGAGCAAAGTTTGCCATTCATTCGCCGGGTCGCCGACTGCTATTGCCTGTTGCATCGCGGGCGCAATGTCGCACAGGGAGCGATGACACAACTCAACGATCCGCTTCTCAACGACTGGGGGACGCCAGAGATAAAACGCTAAGATCGATATATTGCCCTGTCGATACCCGCAGCGGATCTTCCGCCAGCCATGGGATCTCTCCTAGCAACGGTGCCGGGAGAGAACGCGTCAGCGTCGCCATATATTCAGCGTGACGTTTACCCGGCGGCATCACGTCATTAGCGACCCATCCGGCAAGCGTCAGGCCAGCCTGCAGCACCGCCTGCGCGGTCAGGATGGCGTGGTTGATACAACCAAGCTTCACGCCAACGACCAGAATGACCGGCAATTGCTCCGTTTGTACCCAGTCAGCAAAACTCAGCGTCGGCGAAAGCGGTGTAAACCATCCACCAGCCCCTTCCACCAGCACCCAGTCAGCCTGCTCTTCAAGCGCACGTAAACCGGCAGACATCACCGGGGCCAAAATCGGTCTTCCTTCGTCAGCGCTGATAATATGTGGCGAAGTGGGTTCAGCGAAGGTATACGGATTAATATCCACATACTCTATCTCCAGCGTACTGTTGCGCTGCAGCGCCAGAGCATCACTGTTACGCAGGCCATCAGCGGTCATTTCACTCCCCGAAGCCACTGGCTTATACCCGACTGCCCGGTACCCCCTCTCTGCGGCTGCCTGTAACAGTGCGCAGCTGGCGACGGTTTTACCTACCTCGGTGTCCGTCCCGGTGACAAAATACGTTTTAGTCACGTTGAATCACTCCCAAAAAAAGATGATACGTCAGCGGATATCTCCCCTGCTGACAGGGCCAGGCTAACTGTAACTGGTGTAGCTGTGAGCGGGTCAGCACACGCTGTTCACGACCTTCATGCAAATGCGTTGCTCCGATACCTTTGAGCGAACGCATCGCGCTCAGTGCGTCGTCAAACCATAACGTCACGGCATGGGTGTGGTAGCCAGCATCCCAGCCATGCAGGGCATTTTTAAGTTGCTCCACAGACAAAAAATTATTGGCATGCGCCCGGTTATCTACAGCCTGCCATGCCTGACGCAACTCCGGCATGGAGCCGTGTACCAGCGTACTAAAAGCCACCGTCCCGCCAGGGCGTACAACCCGGTAAAGCTCGCTTAACGCGCTGCGTAAATCACCACACCACTGCACAGCCAGGTTGCTCCAGGCCAGGTCGAAGGTCGCTGTATCCTGCGGAATGGCTTCGATATCCGCCATCAGATAGTGATGGGCAACATTTTGTCGTTGCGCCTCCGCCAGCATCTGAGGCGAAAGATCCAGGGCGGTGACATCACACCCCCGCTCCCGCCAGTAAAGACTCATGCGTCCGGGTCCACAACCGGCGTCCAGTACATGTGCATATTCACGACCCGCCAGTAGCGCCAGTAACGCATCAGCGCTCTGGCGCTGTAACCCGGCGTGTTGTTCATAATAGGTAGCAGCACGTCCGAACGCAGCCGCAATGGCTTGCTTATTAACCAGCGTCATGCAATACCTCCAGCAAACGATCGATATCCTGGATTTCATGTGCCTGCGTCAGCGTCAGTCGCAGTCTGGCTGTACCGGCGGGTACGGTGGGAGGACGGATTGCTGTCACCCAACATCCCTGCTGGCGCAGGGCATCGGCCAGCCGTAAGGCTTTATGGTTATCACCAACGATCAGCGGCTGAATGGCGCTGTCTGAATTCACCAGTTTTAAATCTGGGGTATCCACTCCTGCCCGAAAACGTTGAATTAGCATCGCCAGCTTTGCTCTCCGCTCATCACCTTCACGGCTGCGGATCACTGCCAGCGCAGCACGCAACGCCTGAGCTTGAGCCGGAGGCATACTGGTGCTGTAGATCAAGTGACGGGCAAACTGCAGCAGATAATCGGCTACACTGTCAGAGCAGAGAATTGCCGCACCGCTGACGCCAAACCCTTTCCCGAACGTCACTACCAACAGCTCAGGCTTAACCTGATGCCGCCAACACGAACCGCGCCCTTCTTCACCGGTCACGCCAATGCCGTGCGCATCATCCACCAACAGCCAGCCATTATGCTGTTGCGCCGCCGCGTGGATTTCCGCCAGTGGTGCACTGTCACCATCCATGCTGAACACACCTTCAGTCACCACCAGTTGCTGCCCCGGACAGGGGGTAGCCAGCAGGCGGGCCAGATGCTGCGGATCGTTATGGCTAAAACGGCGCAACACTGCCGGGCTCAGGCTTGCGGCCTCCAACAGTGAAGCATGACTGAGGCGATCGGCGACGATACGATCGTTTTTTTCCATCAGTGCGGTAATGACCGCCTGATTGGCGGCAAAACCGGAGATAAATAACAGCGCACGTGAATAGCCCAGCCACTGCGCCAGCTCCTCTTCCAGTGCCTGATGCGCGATGGAATAGCCGCTTACGTGACCTGAGCCACCGCTGCCAACGCCAAAGCGTTCTGCTCCCTGCTGCCACGCGCACACAATCTGCGGATGGTGGCTTAAACCGAGATAATCATTACTGGAGAAATTCAGATACTGGCGACCATCGGCCTGTAGCCAGCGTCCTGCCCCCTGCGTCACCGCATAACGGCGGCGCAGGGCATCGGCAGAACGACGCACCGCCAGCGCATCGTCTATTTTTTGCTGCCAGGTCATACTGTCGCCGCATTGTAGTAATCATCAGTGTCCGGCGTACGCAGAGCCTGCTCCAGACGCTGTTGCTGTTCGTTATCGCCCGCCAGTACCGCCGTTTGCTGCGGGTTAAGCCCCAGCTTGCGGAACAGCAGCAGATCTTTATCTTCGTTCGGGTTCGGCGTGGTCAACAGTTTGCAGCCGTAGAAAATAGAGTTGGCCCCGGCCATAAAACACATCGCCTGAGTTTGCTCATTCATCTGCTCGCGGCCAGCGGAAAGACGCACGTACGAGGTCGGCATCATGATCCGCGCTACAGCGATAGTGCGGATAAAATCAAATGCATCCACATCGTCGTTATCCGCCAGTGGAGTACCTTTCACCTTCACCAGCATGTTGATGGGCACGCTTTCCGGCGGCGTGGGAAGATTCGCCAGTTGCAGCAACAACCCGGCACGATCGGTGACCGTTTCACCTAACCCGACGATACCGCCTGAGCAGACTTTGATCCCGGCCTCACGCACTTTATCCAGCGTATCAAGACGTTCCTGATAGGAACGAGTCGTGATGATATTGCCGTAGAATTCTGGCGAAGTGTCGAGGTTGTGGTTGTAGTAATCCAGCCCCGCACGGGCAAGACGTTGGGCCTGCGTTTCATCCAGCGTTCCCAGCGTCATACAGGCTTCCAGTCCCAGTTCTTTCACGCCCTGTACCATCTGCTCCAGATAAGGCATATCGCGCTCGTGCGGATTCTTCCATGCCGCCCCCATGCAGAAACGTGTTGAACCCGCTTGCTTGGCTTTACGCGCAGAGTCCAGTACCTGCTCAACTTCCATCAATCGTTCTGTTTCCAGACCGGTTTTATAGCGGGAACTTTGTGGACAGTATTTACAGTCTTCCGGGCAGGCACCGGTTTTAATCGACAGCAGTGTACTCACCTGTACCTGCCGCGGGTCAAAATGCTGACGGTGGATCTGTTGCGCTTCGAACAGCAGATCCAGCAGGGGTTTTTCAAATAATTCGGTGACTTGCGACATTGTCCAGCGAGAAGAGTGAGCCATATTGTTGTACGTTTCGTTGTTAGTTTGGTGTAGACTTGTAAACCTAAATCTTTTTAATTTGGTTTACAAGTCGATTATGACAACTGACGATATTGCCTTTGACAAACGCCATATCTGGCACCCTTACACCTCCATGACCTCCCCGTTACCGGTGTATCCGGTAGCGCGTGCCGAAGGTTGCGAACTGATTTTATCCAGCGGTGAGAGACTGATTGACGGCATGTCATCCTGGTGGGCGGCAATCCACGGTTACAACCACCCGCAGTTGAACGCCGCAATGAAAACGCAGATCGATGACATGTCACATGTGATGTTTGGCGGCATTACCCATGCCCCTGCCATTTCACTGTGCCGCCAGTTGGTCGCCATGACGCCAGAGGCACTGGAATGCGTTTTCCTCGCGGATTCAGGCTCTGTTGCTGTCGAAGTGGCAATGAAAATGGCGCTGCAATACTGGCAGGCAAAAGGCGAATCTCGCCAGCGTTTCCTGACATTTCGTAACGGCTATCACGGAGACACCTTCGGCGCAATGTCGGTCTGCGATCCCGACAACTCAATGCACAGCCTGTGGAAAGGGTATCTGCCGGAAAACCTCTTCGCCCCTGCCCCGCAGAGTCGGATGGACGGCGAATGGAATGAGCTGGACATCGTGCCCTTTGCCCGTTTGATGGCCGCGCATCGCCATGAGATTGCAGCCATTATCCTGGAGCCGATTGTGCAGGGTGCAGGCGGCATGCGCATGTACCATCCTGAATGGTTAAAACGCATTCGCAGGATGTGCGACCGCGAAGGGATCCTGCTGATTGCCGATGAAATCGCCACCGGGTTTGGCCGTACCGGGAAGCTGTTTGCCTGTGAACACGCCAACATTGCGCCGGATATTTTGTGCCTTGGTAAAGCATTAACCGGCGGGACGATGACACTTTCCGCCACTCTGACCACCCGTCAGGTTGCGGAAACCATCAGCAACGGCGAGGCTGGCTGCTTTATGCACGGCCCGACTTTTATGGGTAACCCGCTGGCCTGCGCCGTCGCCTCCGCCAGTTTGTCTCTGCTGGAAACAGGCGAGTGGCGTGCGCAGGTCGCAGCTATTGAAGAACAATTGCGCAGCGAACTGGCACCTGCAGCTGATTCCGCATATGTCGCCGATGTACGCGTACTCGGCGCCATCGGTGTGATAGAAACCACGCATCCGGTGAATATGGCGGCGTTACAAAGGTTCTTCGTTGAACAAGGCGTGTGGATCCGGCCGTTTGGCAAACTCATCTACCTGATGCCGCCGTACATTATCCAGCCAGATCAACTGCGTCGCCTGACGCAGGCCGTGAACGATGCTGTGCGCAATGAAACATTTTTTAGCCAATAATCGGCGGTAAGTTATGAGGTTTCTGGCTACACTTTTTGGCTAACGAGAGGAGTCAGCATGAAACTAATGAGTAACGATCTGCGCGACGGGGAGAAGCTCCCGCATCGCCATGTATTTAACGGTATGGGGTATGACGGAGATAATATCTCCCCGCATCTGCTATGGGATGATGTACCTACCGGGACCAAAAGCTTTGTCGTGACCTGTTACGATCCTGATGCGCCAACCGGCTCCGGCTGGTGGCACTGGGTGGTAGTCAACCTGCCTGCAGATACCCGTGTGCTGACACAAGGATTCGGCTCCGGTCTGGTTGCGCTGCCGGAGGGAGTCATTCAGACTCGCACGGATTTTGGTAAAGCGGGCTATGGCGGCGCGGCGCCACCGAAAGGGGAAACGCATCGTTATATCTTTACGGTTCATGCGCTGGATGTGGAGCGTCTTGATGTTGATGAGGGCGCCAGCGGAGCGATGGTCGGATTTAACGTCCATTTCCACTCGCTCGCCAGCGCGTCAATCACCGCACTGTTCAGTTAATCTCTGAGCCGGATAAGCGTCAGCGCCATCCGGCATTTTCTTACAGAAACTCGGGCACCAGCTTCAGCAAGGTTCCCTGCGCTAACAACTCGGTCGCGCACTCAATATCCGGAGCGAAAAAACGGTCCTGTGTATAGTGTGAAACCTGTTCACGCAATGCCTGACGCGCCTGTTCCAGCAGCGGGCTTGAGGTCAGTCCTTCTCGCAAATCGATTCCCTGACAGGCCGCCAGCCACTCCACGGCAATCACCCCGCGCGTATTGGCCGCCATCTCCCACAGTCGACGACCGGCCGCAGGCGCCATTGACACATGGTCTTCCTGGTTAGCCGAGGTCGGCAAACTGTCTACGCTGTGCGGGTGCGCCAGTGCTTTGTTCTCGCTGGCAAGCGCGGCGGCTGTGACCTGAGCAATCATAAAGCCGGAGTTGACCCCGCCGTTTTTGACCAGGAAAGGCGGTAACTGTGACATGTGCTTATCCATCATCAACGCAATACGTCGCTCTGATAAAGCACCTATTTCCGCAATCGCCAGCGCCAGATTATCCGCCGCCATCGCCACCGGTTCCGCATGGAAATTGCCGCCAGAAATAACATCGCCCTCTTCGGCAAACACCAGCGGGTTATCTGAAACTGCATTGGCTTCCACCAGCAGCACCTCCATAACCTGGCGCATTTGCGTCAGGCACGCCCCCATCACCTGCGGCTGACAGCGCAAAGAATATGGATCCTGCACTTTTTCGCAGTTATGGTGCGACTGCGAAAGCGCTGTGGAATCGGTCAGCACGTGGCGATAAAGAGAGGCGGCATCAATTTGTCCACGCTGTCCCCGGGCGGCATGAATACGGGCATCAAACGGACGTCGGGAGCCCAGCACCGCTTCGGTGGTCAGCGCCCCGCATACTGTCGCCGAGGCAAACAGTTCCTGCGCTTCAATCAACCCGCGCAGAGCAAAAGCCGTGGATGCCTGTGTACCATTCAGCAACGCCAGTCCTTCCTTCGCCTCCAGCGTGATCGGCTCCAGCCCAGCCTTCTTCAGCGCTTCTGCGGCCGGAAGCCATTCTCCCCGCCAGCGTGCCTTACCCTCACCCAACAAGGTGAGCGACATATGCGCCAGCGGAGCCAGATCGCCCGATGCCCCGACCGAGCCTTTCGCCGGGATCAACGGGTAAACCTCCGCATTCACCAGTGCAATCAGCGCTTCAATCACGCTCAGGCGAATACCGGAGAAACCGCGCGCCAGACTGTTGATTTTCAGCACCATGATCAGACGCACCATCGCATCATCCAGCGGTTCACCGACGCCCGCCGCATGAGAAAGCACCAGCGAACGCTGGAGATTTTGCAAATCTTCAGTGGCAATACGGGTCTGGGCCAGCAGGCCAAAACCCGTATTGATGCCGTAAGCCGTGCGGCCTTCGGCAACAATTTTATTGACGCAGTCCACACTGGCATTAATGGCGTCAACCGCGCTGGTATCCAGTCTCAACTGTACCGGCTGCTGCCAGATATCGCGCAACTGTGCAAAGCTCAGATGGCCCGGCGTTAAGGTAATGGTATTCATATCAGCGTTTCCCCTGCGTTGCGGCAACCATCGGCAAGTTCAGCCCTTCTTCGACAGCACATTCCACAGCAATGTCATACCCGGCATCGGCATGACGCATCACGCCCGTCGCCGGATCGTTATGTAATACCCGGGCGATACGTGCGGCGGCTTCATCAGTACCATCGCAGACAATCACCATCCCGGCATGCTGGGAGAAGCCCATTCCTACCCCGCCGCCATGGTGCAGTGATACCCAGGTCGCACCGCTGGCAGTATTAAGGAGCGCGTTCAGCAGCGGCCAGTCGGACACGGCGTCTGAACCGTCACGCATGGATTCGGTTTCACGGTTAGGGCTGGCAACCGATCCAGAATCCAGGTGATCGCGACCAATGACGATAGGTGCGGAAACTTCACCACTACGCACCATCTCGTTAAACGCCAGACCCAGCTTTTGTCGCCACTCCAGCCCTACCCAACAGATACGCGCAGGTAACCCCTGGAAATTAATCCGCTCACGCGCCATGTCCAGCCAGTGATGGAGATGCTTATCATCGGCCACGATCTCTTTTACTTTGGCATCGGTCTTATAAATATCCTGCGGATCGCCGGAAAGCGCCACCCAGCGGAATGGGCCAATGCCGCGACAGAACAGCGGCCGAATGTAGGCCGGCACAAATCCAGGGAAATCAAAGGCATTTTCCACACCCATCTCTTTTGCCATCTGACGAATGTTATTGCCGTAGTCAAATGTCGGAACGCCCAGTTTGCTAAATGCCAGCATCGCCTGCACATGCGTCGCCATCGAACGTTTCGCTGCCTGAACCGTACCCTGCGGATCGGATATTGCTTTCGCCTGATACTCTTCCCAGCTCCAGCCGGACGGCAAATAACCGTGCAGCGGGTCATGGGCGCTGGTCTGGTCGGTAACCATATCCGGACGCACACCACGCTTGACCAGTTCAGGCACAATGTCAGCGGCGTTGGCACACAGCGCAATGGAAACCGCTTTCCCCGCGCGGGTGTATTTTTCGATACGCTCCAGTGCGTCATCAAGCGAAGTAGCCTGCTCATCCACATAGCGGGTACGCAGACGGAAGTCGATACGGCTTTGCTGACATTCAATGTTCAGCGAACAGGCGCCCGCCAGGGTTGCGGCCAACGGTTGCGCCCCGCCCATCCCCCCCAATCCGGCGGTCAGCACCCAGCGCCCGCTCAGGTTTCCTTGATAATGCTGACGTCCTGCTTCGACGAAGGTCTCATAGGTTCCCTGCACGATGCCCTGACTGCCAATGTAGATCCAGCTCCCGGCGGTCATCTGGCCGTACATCGCCAGCCCTTTCGCGTCCAGTTCGTTAAAGTGCTCCCAGGTCGCCCAGTGCGGGACCAGATTGGAGTTGGCGATTAAGACCCGTGGTGCATTGTCATGGGTTTTGAACACGCCGACCGGTTTACCGGACTGCACTAACAAAGTTTCGTCGGCTTCCAGTCCGGTCAGCGCCTTGATGATGGCGTCATAACATTCCCAGTCACGCGCGGCGCGACCAATCCCGCCGTAAACCACCAGCTCGTGGGGATTTTCCGCCACCTCGGGATCAAGGTTATTCATTAACATGCGCAGCGGCGCTTCGGTCAACCAGCTTTTGGCTGTTAAGTTCGTGCCTCTTGGGGCCCGAATATCCTGCTGACGATACTTGCTTTGGGGCATGGTAAAACACTCCTCACGAACGATCGGACAGATAAGTAACATATACTTGTCTATACAAGTTGTCGCAAGGCTGTATTTAACAATTGAGATACATTTTTGTTATATTGCGTCAGCAATCACGGTTTTTGCGTCCTCGTATCAGGACATAAAACGTCCCTGCAGACGGTAGCGGGAACCCGGAAAGAGCAAGTGGGCATGGGAGACAATATGTGACGCCGACCAGGTCCGGCGACGGATTAGCAGACAGGGATCATGTTCTTTAATGTTCAGTAGCGCACACTCTTCTGCACTGGCTCGCACGGCTTCCACAATATGCTCACCTTCTGTCAGCGGCGCAATCAGCGACAAGTAAGCGTGCGGCGTAGTCTGGCTGTAATCCTGCGTCAGGTATTCCGGCACAATTTCTGCATTCACACAGCGATCTTCAATCTGCACCGGCTGATCGTTTTCATAGTGCACCATGATGGAGTGAAAAATGGACGTGCCCTCTGCAACGTTCAACGCCGTAGCCTGCAGAGCACTTGCCTGAGTTCTTTCCAGCGTCAAAACCTCGCACCGGTGCTGATGCTGCCGGGCAATGATTTCATCCGCGATACTGCGAATTTCGAACAGCGCAGACTGACCTTTTGGCTCGGCGACAAATGTCCCGACCCCCTGCAAGCGCACCAACAATCCTTCATCCGTTAGCTCACGCAGCGCCCGGTTAATGGTCATTCGACTAAAACCATACTGCGCCACCAGTTCCGCTTCCGACGGGATACGGTCGTGCGCTTGCCAGATGCCACTGGCAATTTTGTCGCTGATCTCCTGTTTGACCTTTTCGTAAAAAGGGGCCGGAGCTGAACGGTTGCGGGATGGGAGCATGCGTAAGCCTTCCTTAAGCAGAGAGTTTTAATTGCCAGATAGCGACCACGGCATCGGCCTGATAAGCGAACCACTATCAGGCATGTCAGCGCCACCAGTGCGCGATTTGCCAGCCAAGCCGCGCCGCAACGCGTGCTGCCCTGCCATCATCGTCAAAGCGGGGATTAAATTCAACCATGTCCACCGCCTGTAATTTACCACTGCAACAAAGAGGTTCAATTAAACCCAGTACCGTCGCCAGCGGAACGCCCAGCGCAGCAGGCGCAGACACCGCCGGCATTTCCCAGACCGGTAAAACGTCGAGGTCAATCGTCAGATAGATAACATCTACGCTGGCGACAAACTGTGCTATCTGTGCCTGCGCCTGATGGCAATGCAAATCTTCCACCACAGTGACACCGCGGCGTTGCGCTTCATCCCATAACGCCTGAGTGTTTGCCGCCCGGCTGACACCCACGCAGGCGTAATAAAACTCGCGCTGCTGCTCGTCGCAAAGCTCTGCCAACTGGCGAAACGGCGTCCCTGATGTGGCCTGTTCGGCATGACGTAAATCCAGATGTGCATCGAGATTCACTATACCCACTTTTGAACGCGGGAACGCATCCAGTAGACCTGCACCGTGAGCGAATGCGGTTTCGTGCCCGCCACCTAATACAAAGGTGCGCATCTCTGCCAGCTGACAGCGTTGTATCGCACTGCGTAGCGCCTGCTGTGCACCTTCAAGGTCCGGGGACTGCGCTACAATATTTCCCAGGTCCACCAGTCTGTCATGACCACTGTGACTGGCTAAATTTGCCAGCGCCTTACGCAGCGCGTCGGGTGCACCGGCCGCCCCCGCACGCCCCTGATTACGTTTCACACCTTCGTCGCAGGCAAATCCAAGCAGCGCAATCTGTTCACGATACATTTCAGGGGCGAACGCTGGACTGAGCGTGATGGTTTGAAACAGACGCAACGCATTCGCTGACTCAACACGATCATCGCGTCCCTGCCAGAGCGCAGGTGATGCGGGTTGCCAGTTCATCATGATATTTGCCCTCTGAATACACGTTGATAAAGTGGGTTGCGGCCAGGTTCGTAGAGAATTTCCACCGGCAGTTGCGCATCCCAGACCACAAAATCGGCAACGAATCCGGCCTTCAGTTGTCCGTGAGTGTCATGACGACCAAGCGCACGAGCCGCATGACGGGTTACGCCAGCCCAGGCCTCCTCTGGCGTTAAGCCAAACTGTACGCAGGCCATATTCATCGCCCAGTGCAGGCTAATAAACGGACTGGTGCCAGGATTGAAATCCGTTGCCACCGCCATTGGCACCTGATAGTGACGCAGCCATTCCACTGGTGGGCGCTGCTGTTCTTTGAGGAAGTAAAATGCCCCCGGCAACAGAACCCCGACCGTACCACTTTGGCTCATCGCCACCACTCCGGCTTCATCCAGGTATTCAATATGATCGGCTGACAAACCGTGGTAGCGGCTTACCAGTTGCGCACCACCAAGCAATGAGAGTTGCTCAACATGACCTTTCACCGGGATGCCCAGTGCCTGAGCGGCCTGAAATACACGCTCACTCTGTGTCAGCGTGAACCCGACGCTTTCACAAAACAGATCGACGGTCTCAAACAGACCTTTTTTCCACAACTGCGGCAAAATAGTCTCGCATACCAGTGTAATGTAGCCATCAGGGTCGTCACGGTACTCCACAGGCGTGGCATGCGCAGCCAACAGCGTAGGGCTGATTTCGATGATATTTTCCGCCGCCAGTGCTGACACCACGCGTAATATCTTCTCTTCAGTCGCTAAATCCAGGCCGTAACCTGATTTAATCTCCAGTAGCGTAACGCCTTCGTTTTTTAGCTGCGCCATCCGCGCCTGCGCTACGCGAAAGAGTTGTTCGGCTGAGGCTCGACGAGTCGCAGAGACGGTAGCATTGATTCCTCCCCCCTGGGCGCTGATTTGCTGATAGGAAACTCCGTTCAGTCTCTGTTCCCATTCGCCTGCGCGATTCCCGCCAAACACCAGGTGCGTATGACAGTCAATCAGACCCGGTGTAATCAGCCGCCCCTGCATATCAAATGTATTATCGTGGGTAAGGTATAACGATGATTCAGGCACAATATCTCGAATCTTACCCTGACGGACGATCAGCGCATGGCCATCCACCAGGCCATACGGTGTATCACGTTCAGGATCCATGGTCGCCAGGCGGACATTGCGCCAGATAGCATCATCAGGGAAAAACTGCTGCATTCGACTCACCACTTGTCATAGGTTGTATAGACATTTATTTTGCATCCTGCGGATGTTGTCAACCTGATGGACCACAATTGTTATCTAATTGTGATATAAGGACTCTCAACGCCAGACATTGCTGCGATAAAAAACAACTTTTTACCTTTTCGCCTTCCCGTTTCGCTCAACTTAGTATAAAAAAGCAGGCTTCAATGGATAACTTTCAAAGCCCGGAGCAACCTGTGAACATATCATCAGTTTCCCGTCTGGCGCTGGCTATGGCTTTTGGCGTGACGCTGACTGCCTGTAGCTCAACCTCGCCCGATCAAATTCCTTCCGATCAGACCGCGCCTGGCACCTCCTCGCGCCCGATTCTGTCGGCGAGTGAAGCCAAAAATTTCGTTGCCGCACACTATTTTTCAGCACTGACGCCAAATACTGCGCCGTGGACCCCTTCTTCTATTTCCCTGCCAGCGCAGCCTGATTTTGTTGTCGGCCCGGCAGGTACGCAAGGCGTTACCCACACCACCATTCAGGCGGCGGTTGATGCAGCAATCATAAAACGTACCAATAAACGTCAATATATCGCCATTATGCCGGGTGAATATCAGGGCACGGTCTACATCCCTGCTGCCACGGGTAGCCTGACCTTATACGGTACAGGCGAAAAACCGCTTGATGTGAAAATCGGCCAGGCCATTGACGGTGATATGAGCACCGCAGACTGGCGTCGTTCAGTGAACCCGGGTGGTAAATATATGCCAGGCAAACCGGCGTGGTATATGTTCGATAACTGCCAGAACAAGCGCGGTCCGAATATTGGCGTGATGTGTTCTGCGGTGGTTTGGTCACAAAACAACGGCCTGCAATTGCAGAATCTGACCATTGAAAACAATCTGGGTGACAGCGTTGATGCAGGTAATCACCCGGCAGTTGCGCTGCGTACCGATGGCGATAAAGTTCAGATTAACAACGTCAATATCCTGGGTCGCCAGAATACCTTCTTCGTTACTAACAGCGGCGTGCAAAACCGTCTGGAAAACGATCGTCAACCGCGTACACTGGTCACTAACAGCTACATTGAAGGCGATGTGGATATCGTGTCTGGTCGCGGTGCGGTGGTGTTTGATAATACTGATTTCCGTGTGGTGAACTCACGAACTCAGCAGGAAGCTTACGTATTTGCCCCGGCAACGCTGTCGAACATTTACTACGGCTTCCTCGCCACCAACAGCCGCTTTACGGCAAGTGGCGATGGTGTGGCGCAACTGGGCCGCTCGCTGGATGTTGATGCGAACACTAATGGTCAGGTGGTTATTCGTGACAGCGTGATCAACGAAGGCTTTAACATGGCGAAACCATGGGCTGACAGTGTTATCGCCAAGCGTCCATTCGCGGGTAACACCGGTGCGGAAGATGATAAAGGTGAAATTCAGCGTAACCTGAACGACACCAACTTTAACCGCATGTGGGAATACAACAACCGCGGTGTCGGTAGTAAAGTGGTTGCAGAGCCGAAGCAGTAATTGTTTAGCGCGATCAAAAAGAGGGCCTGGAGCCCTCTTTTTGATTTCTGTACACCATTCTTACGTCTGCTTACTGAATCCCATAGAAAAGAAAATTCAGCGCTGATTTAATCGTATTTTCATAATCTGCCGCGCTACAAAATTCACAGCCCAACACATGCTCAGGAATGCTGGCAAGCTCGTGTGTCATAAGCACAAAATCTTCCCCCTCTAAATTGAGCATCGGCGTCAATTGTTCACTACGTGGACCTATGTAGTTTCCAGCTGGAAATAAAGGAATCACAACGCGTGTATTTCTCCGCCCTATAATATCGCTCTGAACATCAAGCAAATAGGGGTAGGCTGTCGGTTTCCCCGTATTTTTGTAGGCCATAAATTGCATCGTCAAAACGTCCTGTAGGTATCCGATAGCAGTCCATTCTCTTCCGTTAACTGGTTAAGATAGTCAATGGCAGACTCATTCTCTTTCTTCCAACGGGCAACTTCCAGTTGGTGAATTTCAGCTTTGAGTGCATTCGTCAGGGTCTTTGACATATTGATCCCCGCCGCGCGCGCTTCCTGAATCAGTTGCGGCTCAATTGTTACAGTCACCGTTTTTTTAGTGCGCATTTTCGCGACTGGCATACGCCCCCCTAATACGTGTATTGATATGTGTCTCCTACACACAATATTATCACATATTGCAACGCTTACAGAAAAAAAGCCAGCCCCGAACCAACGGGACTGGCTTAAGATAAGTGATGCGAATGCTTAATACGCGTTAACCACTACCCACATTGGGCCTTGTCCTACCGCATAGCGACCTTTCTCAGTCAGAAGTCCCTGCTCACCAGCGATTTCATACACCGCAATATGGTGTGACTTCTGCCCGGCAGCAATCAGGTATTTACCACTGTGATCGATATTGAATCCACGCGGCTGCGCTTCGGTTGGCTGGAAGCCCTCTTTATTCAGCACGCTACCGTCTTCTGAAACGCTGAACACAGTAATCAAGCTGGCGGTACGGTCACAGGCATACAGATGGCGGCCATCCGGCGTAATATGGATATCCGCAGCCCAGCGGGTATCAGAAAAATCAGCAGGCATCATATCCAGCGTCTGTACACACTCAATTTTGCCGTGCGGATCTTTCAATTCCCAGACGTCAACCGAACTGTTCAGCTCATTGACACAGTAGGCATATTGCTGATTCGGATGGAACGCCATATGGCGTGGCCCTGCACCTTCGACGGTGGTCACTTCCGCGGGATCCTGCGCTATCAGTTTGCCATCATCACAGAGGCCAAACAGGCAGATACGATCCTGCTTCAATGCGGGAACCCACAGAGTGCGATTATCCGGTGAGATATTAGCCGAGTGGCATCCGTCCAGACCTTCCACCACATCCACCAATTCAACCGGCAAACCATCCTCCAGACGCGTCACACTAACGCTACCGGCGTTATACGATCCAACAAAGACAAAACGCCCCTGATGGTCGGTGGAAATATGCGTCGGGCTTCCCGGCAGTGCGGATTCCGCAGCGAAGGTCAACGCACCGTCATCTGGCGCAATACGGTACGCCAGCACACGAAACTCCGGGCGCACACCAACATAGAGGTAGCGCTTATCCGGGCTGACAACCATCGGCTGTACCTGACCCGGTACATCAACCACCTGCACAAGCGTTAGCGAACCTTCGTGATTCAGGCTCCAGACATGGATTTGCTGACTCTCAGGGCTGGCGGTATAAACGGTTTGCTTCATGAATACTCCTTTGCTTTTGGCAAGTGGCTGCAATTGCCTGATACACGCCTAAAGTAGACGCTTTTAACGGGGAATGCTTAATTAAGGCTCATAATTTTGTCCGGCTCCCGACTCGGTGTACCATTCCTGCAGACAAAATTATCAACCTTAATCTGGAAAAACCTATGACCGCACGCGTGATTGCCCTGGATTTAGACGGTACCTTGCTGACACCGAAAAAAACCTTGTTACCATCCTCCCTCGAGGCCCTTTCTCGTGCAAGGGAAGCAGGCTACCAACTTATCATTGTCACAGGTCGCCATCACGTTGCTATTCATCCTTTTTATCAGGCACTGGCGCTGGATACACCTGCAATTTGCTGTAACGGTACTTACTTGTATGATTATCAGGCAAAAAACGTACTGGAATCCGATCCGCTTCCTGTGGAGCAGGCATTGCAGCTGATCGATATGCTGGATGAGCATCAGATCCATGGTCTGATGTACGTAGATGAGGCCATGTTGTATGAGCGCCCGACCGGGCATGTGGTTCGTACCGCTAACTGGGCGCAAACCCTGCCGCCGGAACAGCGTCCAACATTCACTCAGGTGTCGTCGTTGGCACAGGCCGCACGTGACGTTAATGCCGTGTGGAAATTTGCTCTGACCGACGAAGATATTCCAAAACTGCAGCAGTTTGGTAAACACGTTGAGCAACAACTGGGGCTGGAATGCGAATGGTCCTGGCACGATCAGGTCGATATTGCCCGTAAAGGCAACAGCAAGGGAAGACGCCTTACCCAGTGGATTGAAGCGCAAGGCGGCTCAATGGAGAATGTGATAGCTTTTGGCGATAACTTTAACGATATCAGCATGCTGGAAGCAGCAGGAACCGGTGTTGCGATGGGTAATGCAGACGATGCCGTCAAAGCTCGCGCCAATATTGTGATTGGCGACAACACCACTGACAGCATCGCGAAGTTTATCTATTCTCACCTGTTGTAATCAGGCGGTAATCGATACGCTCTTAATTTGCGCGTACAACCACAGGCCAGGTTTGATGCCCAGCTCATCTCTGGCCCATGGGCTGATTCTTGCCCACAACGTTTTACCGCCCACCTCAAGCTGAACTTCCACCTGCCCGTTATCGTCATAACACTGCGCGACCTTCGCGCGTAATACGTTGCGAATACTGGTTTGCTGCGGCGGTTGTAATACCAGTGAAACATCAGATGCCTGAATGCGGATACGCAGCACGCTTTGCAGCGGCTCATCGAGCTTGTTTACCCACAGATGCTGATCGCCGAGCGCCAGCGCGGTCATGGCATAATGCGGGTGGTGCTCCAGCACACTGACTTTCAGAATACTGCTCTGTTGTTCCTTTGGCAGCCAGGGGTGCATAACGCTACTGCCCCAGACATCTTCCAGCGAGCCAAACGCTTTTACCTGCCCGTTTTCCAGCACCATCACTTTATCGGCCAGATGCAAAATCTCATCCAGAGAGTGGCTGACATATAGCATAGGAATATTGATTTCACGCGCAAGGCGTTGCAGGTAAGGCAACAGTTCCCGTTTACGCGGAATATCCAGCGACGCTAACGGTTCATCCAGCAGCAACAACTCCGGTGCGGTAAGCAACGCCCGACCAATAGCTACACGCTGTTTTTCACCGCCGGAAAGGCTACCCGGCAAACGGTCAAGCAACGGCTCAATTCCCAGCAGCGCCACCAGCTTATCAAACTGTCCGGTCATGCTTTTCGCCATGCCGTAGCGCAGATTACCGCGTACCTTATAATGCGGGAACAGTCGCGCATCCTGGAAAACGTAGCCCACCCGGCGTTTTTCAGGAGTTAAGCAGACTCCCTTTTCAACGTCATTCAACACCCGACCGTTGAGTACAATGCGTCCGGATTGCGGCTTAGTCAGTCCGCTAATCGCGTTAATCAGCGATGTTTTACCTGCGCCGGAAACGCCAAAAATAGCCGTAATACCGCTGGCAGGCAGCGTTTCATTGAGCGTCAGACAGTGGGTTCCTAACGTCTGAGAGAAATTAAGTTCCAGCATGATTATCGCCCCGTCCGCTCGCGGCTAATCCGCGCCAGCCATTCAGAAATAAGCAGTGAAATCAGGGCCAGCACAATAGAAATAATGCATAACCTTGCCGCCGCGCTTTCGCCACCAGGCGTCTGGATTAGGGTATACATCGCAGAAGGGATCGTGCGAGTTTCACCTGGAATGTTGGAAACAAAGGTAATGGTCGCACCGAACTCACCGAGTGATCGGGCAAACGCCAGTACTGTACCAACAATGATCCCAGGCAGCATCAATGGTAATGTGATGGTCAGGAATACGCGCCAGCGTCCAGCGCCCAACGTTCGAGCCGCCTGCTCCAGTTTGACGTCGACTGCCTCAAGCGCCAGACGGATAGCCCGCACCATGAGTGGGAAGGACATCACTGCCGCGGCAAGAACTGCACCGCGCCAGCTAAACGCAAAGGTAATACCAAACCAGTCATACAACCGCTCGCCGATAAATCCGCGCCGCCCCATGGCGATCAACAGCAGATAACCCACTACCACCGGCGGCAGAACCAGAGGCAAATGCAAAACGCTGTCGAGCAGCGCTTTACCTGGAAACTTGCATCGCACAAGCAACCAGGCAAAGAAGATCCCAAACGGCAGACTAAACAGCACGGCCAGGGAAGAAACTTTCAGGCTCAGTATAACGGCCTGCCATTCAGGATCGCTGAGTATCATTACTTGGTCGTAAATCCATAACGTTTAAAGATTTCAGAAGCCTGCGGTCCTTTCAGATAGTCATAGAACGCGCTGACCGTTGCGTTTTTGTGCCCATCAACAATCGCGACAGGGTATTCCACTTTTTTGTGTGAATCTTCCGGGAAAGTCGCCACAACTTTTACGCCTTTGCTGGCAACAGCATCGGAACCGTAAACGATCCCCAGCGGCGCTTCATTACGCTCTACCAGCGCCAGCGCACCACGGACGTCTTCAGCAGGCGCCAGTTTTGGTGCCAGGGTATCCCATGCTCCCAGTTTTTGCAGCGCTTCTTTGGCATAAATGCCCGCCGGAACATGTTCCGGGTCACCAACAGCCAGACGTCCACCGTTCAACAGACTGGTCCAGTTAGTTTTACTGTCGATGGTAAAGTCTTTCTGTTCACTAGCTTTAGGAGCCACAACAACCAGGCTGTTCCCAAGCAGCGTCTTACGCGTTGCAGTATCGATAGACTTCTTCTCTACCGCATAATCCATCCATTTCTGGTCGGCAGAAATAAATAGATCGGCTGGTGCTCCAGCTTCAATCTGACGCGCCAGCGTAGAAGATGAGGCAAAAGAGGAGACAACATCGACATTCTTTTCTTTTTTATAAACCGCTGCAATGTCCTGCATCGCGTTTGTCAACGAAGCCGCTGCGAACACCGTAATTTTACCTTCATCCGCCAGCGCATGCCCGGCAACAGAAAGAGAGAGCGTTGCCCCTGCAAACAAGCGTAACCATGAACGTGCCATCTGTAACTCCTTTGAGTTTCGTTATGTATGCAACAATATAACGATTAAACCAGGGTTTTCCCAGTGGTTATTGATACCAATTAGAGGTTACACAAAGAAAATATCGGCAAGAAAAGCAGGATCTTGAGGAACGATGCACAAAGGATTTCGAGTGATATTGAGCGGAGGCAAATAACAAAAATGCGACTTAAAGGACGAAGAAGATAAAACGCCCGACTGAGCGGGCGTTTGGGGAATCAATGATTCTGTCTGGACTGGTCTTTCTGACCGATACCGGAAAAAATGTTGAACACTTCACCCAGTCCGTAAATCAGACCCAGAATGACGGCCATTACCACAGGTACCATGATTACGGCGAATACCAGACTTTTCAATAACTCTAACATGGTCAACTCCAGATATAGTCCTTAGTTGTATTCTAACCACATAACGTAGAAAAGCACTCCCCTTTTGTGC
Organism: Citrobacter sp. Marseille-Q3906; assembly: GCF_916618775.1. NCBI lineage: Bacteria > Pseudomonadati > Pseudomonadota > Gammaproteobacteria > Enterobacterales > Enterobacteriaceae > Citrobacter > Citrobacter sp. Marseille-Q3906. The sequence continues at coordinate 597,570 of NZ_CAKAKA010000002.1, read as the reverse complement.
TGTCGGCTTTGCGCGCGCGCGGTTTTCCGTCACAATACCCTTTTTTGCCAGGAGCTCGTTATGCAGGCCGAAATCCTCCTTACCCTGAAACTTCAGGAAAAACTGTTTGCCGATCCCCGCCGCATTTCTCTGCTAAAGCACATTGCGCTTTCCGGCTCCATCAGCCAGGGCGCGAAGGATGCGGGCATCAGTTATAAAAGTGCCTGGGATGCCATTAACGAAATGAACCAGCTCAGCGAGCAGACGTTGGTTGAGCGTGCTACTGGTGGCAAAGGCGGCGGCGGCGCGGTATTGACCCGTTATGGTCAGCGCCTGATTCAACTGTATGATTTACTTGCACAAATCCAACAAAAAGCGTTTGATGTTCTGAGCGATGACGATGCGCTCCCGCTCAATAGCTTGCTGGCGGCTATCTCCCGTTTTTCACTGCAAACCAGTGCCCGAAATCAGTGGTTTGGCACTATTACCGCTCGCGACCACAATCAGGTTCAGCAGCATGTCGATGTCCTGCTGGCCGATGGCGAAACGCGGCTAAAAGTCGCACTGACGGCGCAAAGCGGTGAACGTCTCGGGCTTGAAGAAGGCAAAGAAGTTCTGGTTCTGCTTAAAGCACCGTGGGTAGGGATTACGCAGGATAAACGCGTGGCTCAGGCCGCTGACAACCAGTTGCAAGGGACAATTAGCCATATTGAGCGCGGGACAGAACAGTGCGAGGTGTTAATGACCCTACCCGATGGCCAAACGCTATGTGCCACCCTGCCACGTGAAGAGGCGGCAGACCTGACAGAAGGCACCGCTGTGACAGCGTATTTCAATGCCGACCGAGTGATTATCGCCACGTTGTGCTAAGTCGATTGACATCGACCCGCAGAACACGTATCCCTGTTATTAATCGCTGCAATAAATGGGATACAAAATGTCATCGTTGCAAATTTCGCAAGGCACGTTTCGTCTGAGTGACACGAAAACGCTGCAGTTGAATACCTTTGTTTTGAACGCAGGTGATAGCTGGGCGTTTGTTGGCTCTAATGGCAGCGGGAAATCCGCACTGGCCCGGGCACTGGCGGGAGAGCTACCGCTACTCAAAGGTGAACGCCAGTGCCACTTCACGCGTATAACCCGACTCTCATTTGAGCAGCTACAAAAGCTGGTCAGCGATGAATGGCAGCGTAACAATACCGATCTTCTTAGTCCGGGTGAAGACGATACCGGACGAACCACCGCAGAGATTATCCAGGCTGAAGTTAACGATCCCGCCCGTTGTTCAACGCTGGCGCAACAGTTTGGTATTACCTCCCTGCTCGACCGACGTTTCAAATACCTCTCTACCGGTGAAACACGCAAAGCTTTACTTTGTCAGGCGCTGATGTCGGAACCGGAGTTACTGATACTTGATGAACCGTTTGACGGGCTGGACGTTGCGTCACGTCAACAGTTAGCGGATCTGCTCGCTTCGTTGCATCAGACGGGCTATACGCTGGTACTGGTCCTCAACCGCTTTGATGAAATTCCAGACTTCGTGCAGTTTGCAGGCGTGCTTGCCGATTGCACATTGACAGAAAGCGGCGAGAAAGCCGACTTACTGCAACAGGCGCTGATTGCCCAACTTGCTCACAGCGAACAACTTGACGGTATTACGTTGCCCGAGCCTGATGAACCTTCAGTCAGCCTCGCACTTCCCACAGACGATGCCCGCATTGTGCTCAAAGATGGCGTAGTCTCTTATAATGATCGTCCTATTCTCCATGGCCTGAGCTGGCAGGTAAAGCCGGGTGAACACTGGCAAATTGTCGGCCCTAATGGCGCAGGGAAATCGACCCTGCTCAGTTTAATCACCGGCGATCATCCGCAAGGTTACAGCAACGATCTGACCCTGTTCGGCCGCCGACGTGGCAGCGGTGAAACCATCTGGGATATTAAAAAGCACATTGGCTATGTCAGCAGCAGTCTGCATCTGGATTACCGGGTGAGTACCACGGTGCGCAACGTTATTCTCTCGGGTTTCTTTGATTCAATCGGCATCTATCAGGCGGTTTCAGACCGGCAACATAAGCTGGCGCAACGTTGGTTAGACATTTTGGGAATGGATAAACGCACTGCGGATGCCCCGTTCCACAGTCTTTCCTGGGGACAGCAACGGCTGGCACTGATTGTCCGCGCGCTGGTCAAGCATCCTACTCTGCTGATCCTCGACGAACCGTTGCAAGGGCTGGACCCGCTAAATCGTCAGTTGATCCGCCGTTTTGTCGATATCCTTATCAGTGAAGGAGAAACTCAGTTGTTGTTTGTTTCTCACCACGCCGAAGATGCGCCAACCTGTATAACTCATCGACTGGAGTTTATCCCTGAGGGCGATATCTATATCTATCGACAAACATCCCTGCGTTAGTTTTCATTCGCTGGCATTTAGAGGCGCCTTTTTTCACGATCTTTTTCGGATAAAAGGCGCAATCATTAAGAAACTCTATGAGTTACAATCAAATAATTGACGTCAATTTGTGATTTTATCCAAGTGTAAACGATTCCACTAATTTATTCCATGTCACACTTTTCGCATCTTTGTTATGCTATGGTTATTGCATACCATAGGCTTAACGGAGCGAATTATGAGAGTATTGGTTACAGGTGGTAGCGGTTACATAGGAAGCCACACTTGTGTGCAGTTACTGAAAAACGGTCACGACGTCGTGATCCTTGATAACCTCTGCAACAGTAAGCGCAGCGTCCTGCCGGTGATCGAACGTTTAGGTGGAAAGCATCCGACCTTCGTTGAAGGTGATATTCGTAACGAAGCACTGCTCACCGAAATTCTGCACGATCATGCCATTGATACGGTCATTCACTTTGCTGGCCTGAAGGCTGTTGGTGAATCTGTCACCAAACCGCTGGAGTACTACGACAACAACGTGAACGGTACTCTGCGTCTGGTAAACGCTATGCGCGCTGCTAACGTGAAGAACTTCATATTCAGTTCCTCCGCAACAGTCTATGGCGATCAGCCAAAAATTCCTTACGTTGAAAGTTTCCCCACTGGTACTCCGCAAAGCCCGTACGGCAAAAGCAAACTGATGGTGGAGCAGATCCTGACCGATCTGCAAAAAGCACAACCAGAGTGGAGCATTGCCCTACTGCGCTACTTCAATCCGGTTGGCGCACACCCATCAGGTGATATGGGTGAAGATCCGCAAGGTATTCCAAATAATCTGATGCCTTACATCGCTCAGGTTGCCGTTGGCCGCCGCGAGTCTCTTGCCGTATTTGGCAACGACTACCCTACCGAAGATGGCACTGGCGTTCGTGATTATATCCACGTGATGGATCTCGCTGACGGTCACGTTGCCGCCATGGAAAAACTGGCTGGTATTCAGGGCGTGCATATTTACAACCTCGGAGCCGGCGTCGGCAGCAGCGTTCTGGACGTGGTCAACGCCTTCAGCAAAGCCTGCGGTAAACCAGTTAACTACCATTTTGCGCCACGCCGTGACGGCGATCTTCCTGCTTACTGGGCTGATGCCAGCAAAGCTGACCGCGAACTGAACTGGCGGGTTACCCGTACGCTGGATGAAATGGCACAGGATACCTGGCACTGGCAGTCACGCCATCCGCAAGGATACCCGGACTAAGGATTTGTCATGACACAATTTAATCCCATCGATCATCCACATCGCCGCTTTAACCCACTTACCGGGCAGTGGATCCTCGTTTCGCCACATCGCGCTAAGCGTCCCTGGCAAGGGGCGCAGGAAACACCGTCTAAGCAGGTTTTGCCCGCTCATGATCCGGACTGTTTCCTGTGTGCGGGCAACACACGCGTCACTGGCGATAAAAATCCGAATTACACGGGTACCTTTGTCTTTACCAATGATTTTGCTGCCCTGATGTCCGATACCCCGGACGCGCCAGACGGCCACGATCCATTGATGCGTTGCCAGAGCGCACGCGGTACCAGCCGCGTTATTTGCTTCTCGCCCGATCACAGTAAAACGTTGCCGGAACTCAGCGTTCCTGCGCTGACGGAAATAGTGAAAACCTGGCAAGAACAGACAGCAGATCTGGGGAAAACCTACCCCTGGGTTCAGGTGTTTGAAAATAAAGGCGCGGCGATGGGCTGCTCAAACCCGCATCCACACGGGCAGATTTGGGCCAATAGTTTCCTGCCCAACGAAGCCGAACGCGAAGACAGGCAGCAAAAAGCATATTTCACCGAACAGGGCACGCCAATGCTGTTCGATTATGTCCAGCGTGAACTGACGGATGGCAGCCGTACGGTTGTGGAGACCGAACACTGGCTGGCGGTAGTACCTTACTGGGCAGCATGGCCGTTCGAAACGCTACTGCTGCCGAAAGCACATGTGCTGCGTATTACCGATTTGACCGACGAGCAACGTACCGACCTGGCGCTGGCACTGAAAAAACTGACCAGTCGATACGACAACCTGTTCCAGTGCTCTTTCCCCTATTCCATGGGATGGCACGGTGCGCCATTTAATGGCGAAGAAAATGAGCACTGGCAGTTGCATGCGCATTTTTATCCGCCCCTGCTGCGTTCCGCTACCGTACGTAAATTTATGGTCGGTTACGAAATGCTGGCGGAAACCCAGCGCGACCTGACGGCAGAACAAGCCGCTGAACGTCTGCGTGCGGTCAGCGACATCCATTTTCGCGAATCCGGAGTTTAAATAATGAGTCTGAAAGAAAAAACACAATCTCTGTTTGCAGAAACTTTTGGCTACCCTGCCACCCACACTATTCAGGCTCCGGGTCGCGTTAATTTGATTGGCGAACATACCGATTATAACGACGGTTTCGTCCTGCCTTGCGCCATCGACTACCAAACCGTTATCAGTTGTGCGACGCGGGACGATCGCAAGGTCCGCGTGATCGCAGCTGACTACGACAATCAGATTGATGAGTTCTCTCTTGATGCACCGATTATCGCCCATGACAGCCAGCAATGGTCAAACTATGTGCGTGGCGTCGTGAAACATCTGCAAAAGCGTAATAACACCTTTGGCGGTGCCGATCTGGTGATTAGCGGCAATGTGCCACAGGGCGCGGGCTTAAGTTCCTCCGCCTCGCTGGAGGTGGCCGTAGGCACCGTGTTCCAGCAGCTTTATCATCTGCCGCTCGATGGCGCACAGATTGCCCTGAACGGTCAGGAAGCCGAAAACCAGTTTGTTGGTTGTAACTGCGGCATCATGGATCAGCTAATCTCCGCACTGGGCAAAAAAGATCATGCGCTACTGATCGACTGCCGTACGCTGGGCACTAAAGCGGTTTCCATGCCTGAAGGTGTTGCTGTCGTGATCATCAACAGCAACTTTAAACGTACGCTGGTTGGCAGTGAGTACAACACCCGTCGTGAACAATGCGAAACCGGCGCGCGTTTCTTCCAGCAACCAGCACTGCGTGATGTCAGCCTTGAGACATTTAACACCGTCGCGCACGAGCTTGATCCGATCGTAGCCAAACGCGTTCGCCACGTGATCACAGAAAATGCCCGCACCGTTGAAGCGGCAGACGCACTGGAAAAAGGCGACCTGCTGCGTATGGGCCAACTGATGGCAGAATCTCATGCTTCAATGCGCGATGACTTCGAAATCACCGTGCCGCAGATTGATACGCTTGTCGAGATTGTTAAAGCGACCATCGGCGATCAGGGCGGTGTGCGCATGACCGGCGGCGGTTTTGGCGGCTGCATTGTGGCGCTGATCCCGCAAGCTCTGGTTCCTGCCGTACAGCAGGCTGTCGCCACACAGTACGAAGCAAAAACAGGTATCAAAGAGACCTTCTACGTCTGTAAACCTTCACAAGGAGCCGGACAGTGCTGAATGAAATTCCCGTACTGGCCCCCGACGGCCAGCCGTTTCGCCTGCTAACCCTGCGTAATGACGCAGGGATGGTTGTCACCTTGATGGACTGGGGCGCGACTCTTTTGTCTGCCCGCATTCCGCTCAGCGATGGTAGCGTGCGCGAAGCATTGCTTGGCTGTGCCAGCCCGGAGCAATACCCGGATCAGGCCGCGTTTCTGGGCGCTTCAATAGGTCGCTATGCTAACCGTATCGCTAACAGTCGTTACACTTTCTCTGGTGAAATTATCGAATTACTGCCAAGCCAGGGTGAAAACCAGCTACATGGCGGGCCAGACGGTTTCGATAAACGACGCTGGCAGATAGTGAATCAAAACGACCGTCAGGTGTTGTTTGCATTAACGTCTGAAGATGGCGACCAGGGCTTCCCTGGCCATCTTTGCGCAACGGCGCAGTACCGTCTGACTGACGATAACCGCATTTCGATCACCTACCGCGCGACGGTCGATAAGCCCTGCCCGGTGAATATGACGAATCACGTTTATTTTAATCTCGACGGTGACAAAACCGATGTTCGTCAACATAAGCTACAGATTTTGGCCGATGAGTACCTGCCGGTTGATGAAACAGGGATCCCACGCGCTGGCCTGAAATCCGTTGCGGAAACCTCTTTTGATTTCCGCGCACCAAAAGTTATCGATAGCGAATTTTTGGCCGACGACGACCAGCGCAAGGTTAAGGGATACGATCATGCCTTCTTGCTACAGGCACAGGGCGATATCCGCAAACCGGTCGCTCACCTGTGGTCGCAGGATGAAAGACTGCACATGGAGGTCTATACCTCTGCTCCGGCATTGCAGTTCTACTCCGGGAATTTCCTCGGCGGCACCCCCTCTCGTGGACCAGAAGCTTATGCCGACTGGCAGGGTCTGGCGCTGGAAAGTGAATTCCTGCCGGACAGCCCGAATCATCAGGAATGGCCTCAACCAGACTGCTTCCTGCGCCCTGGCGAAGAGTACGCCAGCGTGACGGAATATCGATTTATTCCTGCCTGATAATTAACCGTAACGAGTCCGATAGCGTAAGTTTATCGGGCTCGTTGTTTATTACCCACATCAAACCCGCTCATAATCCCACCGTTCAAAGACAAAATAGCAACCTTGAGTTCACAAGAACCTTACACTGTGTCGCTATTTTCGCTATGGTTATGCGTAAGCATTGCCGCTGACGCATCACGGCAATATAATGAGAATTATTATCATTCGATAAAGCTTGAGGAGTGAGAGTATGGCTGTAACTAAGCTGGTTCTGGTACGTCACGGTGAAAGTCAGTGGAACAACGAAAACCGCTTCACCGGTTGGTATGATGTCGATCTGTCAGAGAAAGGCGTGGGCGAAGCAAAGGCAGCAGGTAAACTGCTGAAAGAGGAAGGCTACAGCTTCGATTTTGCTTACACCTCTGTGCTGAAACGTGCCATCCACACCCTGTGGAACGTGCTGGATGAACTGGATCAGGCCTGGCTGCCTGTTGAAAAATCCTGGAAACTGAATGAGCGTCACTACGGTGCGCTGCAGGGTCTGAACAAAGCAGAAACCGCAGAAAAATACGGTGACGAGCAGGTTAAACAATGGCGTCGTGGTTTTGCGGTAACCCCGCCAGAACTGACCAAAGACGATGAGCGCTATCCGGGTCACGATCCGCGTTATGCACAACTGACCGACAAAGAGCTACCGCTAACTGAAAGCCTGGCGCTAACCATCGATCGTGTTATCCCATACTGGAACGAAACCATTCTGCCGCGCATGAAAAGCGGTGAGCGCGTGATTATCGCCGCTCACGGTAACTCCCTGCGTGCGCTGGTGAAGTACCTGGATAATATGGGCGAAGATGAAATTCTGGAACTCAACATTCCGACCGGTGTACCGTTGGTGTATGAGTTTGACGAAAACTTCAAACCAATCAAACATTACTATCTGGGTAACGCCGACGAAATCGCAGCAAAAGCTGCTGCCGTTGCCAACCAGGGTAAAGCGAAGTAATGTATTTTGCCCGGTAGCGCAAGCTTACCGGGCCTACTATTGCTTATTCTGCTGTTCTTTTTATACGTCAATCACGCCGTCGAGTATCACCTGCGGCCTTCCCTGTGAACACCGTTCCACACGACCCCGAACATTGTACACTTCAGCCAAACTCTCTGCGGTAATGACCTCCTCAGGCTCACCGCTGGCAACCAGTTTCCCGTCTTTGAGCATTAACACGTATTCGCTATGGCGCAGCGCGATATTAATATCATGTACCACAACTACGGTGACCATATTGCGCGCCAGTGTTTCGCGATGGATTAAATCCATCACGTGGAACTGATAGTTTAAATCCAGTGCACTGAGTGGTTCATCTAACAACAGCAGGTCAGGTCGACGGATCAAAGACTGCGCCAGACCGACCAGTTGTCGCTGCCCACCAGAAAGTTGATCGAGGTAGTGCAGCGCCAGATGCGCAATCCCAAGTTGTTCAAGTATTGCCAGCGCCTGAGCGTTTCTGCTTTCATCATCTCTTCTACAGGACGCCCGCTGTGCAGCGATAATTGACTCCAGCACATGCAAATGAACACCCTGCGGCAGCGACTGTGGTAAAAACACCACCTTCTCAGCACGTTTAGCAAACGGCAACGATGTTAAATTCTCATCGTCAAGAATCACCTCACCGCTGGCTTTATTCAACCCTGCCAGCGAACGTAGCAATGTTGACTTCCCGCAACCGTTAGGTCCCAGTAATACAGTGATTTTACCGCGTGGCAGCTCGGCGACATTGAGATTATGAATCACTGGTTGTTTAGGATATCCCGCGTCCACTCCCCGGAGAATTAGTCCACTCATGACATGCTCCCCCGATGCCGCAGAATAATGCTCAGGAAAAAAGGGACCCCCACCAGCGATGTGACTATTCCAACAGGGATAATGATACCGGGAATAATGTTCTTCGACGCAATAGAGGCCAGCGAGAGCACCAGTCCCCCCGTCAGTACACTTCCGGGCAGGTAAAAACGATGGTCTTCACCAAATAACATGCGTGAAATATGCGGTGCAACCAGCCCGATAAAGCCGATGGGGCCTACAAAAGCCACCGACAACGCCGACAATAAGCTGATGCGCAGAAGCGATGACAGGCGTAGCCGCCGCACATCAATGCCAAAACTCATCGCCCGATCTTCGCCCAGGCGCAGCGCCGTGAGTTGCCAGGCGCTACGCATTGACCATGGAAAGACAATGACAACAGCGACGGCCAGTACGCCAAGTTTTTCCCACGAAGCGCGGGCCAGACTACCCATTGTCCAGAAAACCAGTCCCTGTAGTGTGTCTTCATCGGCAACAAACTGCATCATTGACACCAGCGCGTTAAAGGTAAAGACCAGCGCAATGCCAAACAGCACCACACCGGATGTTGCTACACGGGTCCAGCGGGTGATGCCGTCAAGCAGTAAGGCGGAGAGCAGCGCAAAAATAAAGGCATTCGCAGGGATAAACCACGTGGCGGATACCCCCGGAATACCAATACCCAATACAATCGCCAGTGCCGCACCAAAGGCTGCCGCAGACGAGACACCAAGCGTAAACGGGCTCGCCAACGGGTTATTTAAGATAGTTTGCATCTCCGCCCCCGCCAGTCCGAGCGCCATTCCCACCAACAACGCCATTAGCGCGTAAGGTAAGCGGATATCCCAGACTATTACGCGGGTTCCGGCGTTGACACTTAGCGGATGGAGTAGCGCTTGCCAGAGATCGGCAAGAGCCAGGCCAGACGGGCCAAGGGTCGAATCCAGCACCAATGAGGCTGCTATCGCCAAAATAATCACCAGCGCCAGCACCCATCGCTTACGGATAACAAGACGATAGCGTTCGTCAATTGACTCCCGCATCTGTATATCAGCAGATGACGACATCATTTTCCTTATCTGCCGAATCATTTCGGCGGAGTGAGCACATCACTGACCTGTGAGTCACTGAGCGAGATACCAAAAAAATCGTGATAAAAATCACGAACTTCCTGGCGCATATCTATGTCAACAAAACGTTGTGGGTAAAGCGTTTTAGCCAGCCAGAGAAATTGCAGCGCCTCTTCGCTGGTCTCCCGACACCACCAGAACATACCTTTCGGATTAACATAGACTCGATGATGAATCACTGCATCGACTTGCGCCCACTGAGGGGAAGCCATAATGGCTTCTGCGTCGCGTTTATTCATTGCTACAATAACCGCCGGATTAGCCGCAACGATCTGTTCCAGCGCCACCTCCCCCGTTCGGTTTGATTTGCTGTCAAACCAGTGCTCAGCAATATTCCTTGCCCCAGCCAGATCCATCCAATCCTGATTAAGAGAGGGGCGACCGCTGGTTGTCAGCGGGTTGCCCATACTGTGATATATCGTCACTCGCTGATTGTCAGAGAGATCTTTTAAACGGTCCTTCACCAGCCCCACGTTATGGTCAAAATAGCGTTGGTAACGCAAGGCTTTCTGCTGAGCATCAGGTCCAAGAACATCCGCCGTTTTCTGTACCCGGGACGTTAATGCAGTCATGGAATTCGCTTCGAAGGCAAGAATACGCACACCAGCCTGCTGGAGTAATGATTCGCCTGGTACAGTCATCGATTTCGGCACGAATAAAAGTTGCGTACCAAGCGAGATAATTTGCTCCGGATCCAACTCATGACCGCTGTTAACACTGACGACAGCGACATCATCAATACGCGGTAAACTCTGGCGGAGAAGCGGTATTTTCTTCGCTATCATTGATGTACCAACAATATTTTCGCCATAACCTAACATAGTGATAATGGTGTTTTGTGCGGGCCATGGCGATGCGATACGGACATCGCTTTGCGGTTGCGCGGCAAATAAGCTCCCCGCAACCAGACAGATCAGTGCGGGCAAAATACGGGTTAACGTCATCATTCCAGCCTTTAGAAATCTAACGTCACGGAAGCACGAACTTCGCGTCCGCTGCCGATAAATGCGCTCGGCGAACCGTTATCACCATCAGTCCCTGACGGGAAGATGGAGGCCCAGTAATGCTTATCGAACACGTTGTTCACGACAACCCGGAAGGTGGTAGGCACATTGCTGATTTTGGTTGTATAGCGAGTTCCTAAATCCCACGTGGTGTAGCTGCCAGCCCACGCGGTATTAGTGTCGTTAGCCGCTCGCTTACCGGTGTAGTGAATATTCGCGCTATAAACCCATTGCGGTATAGAAGGTAAACTGTATTCAGCCAACATATTAGCCTGTACTTTGGGAACCCCGACCACCTGCTTGTCGCTGGTTGAATCGCTGGCCGTATCTTTCAATTTTGGATTGAGGAACGTCACACCACTATAAACGTTTAATCCCTGCCAGACGTTTCCGGATGCAGTCAGTTCCAGACCATTATTTACCTGATTACCCTGTTCTTTATAGACATCATCATTGGGATCTACATAGGCAAAAGGACGTTCGAGCCTGAACAGAGCCGCGCCCAAATTCAACCCTGAAACATCCGCTTTAAGCCCTACTTCATATTGCTTACTGCGGTACGGATCCAGCGTTTGTCCGGCATTTTTCACATCGCTGTTGATTGGTGCGGTTCCCCCCTGTTCCAGGGACTCTGCATAGCTAATATAGGTCATCACATTTGGCGTAATTTTATACATCAGCGCCGCATTCGGACTTAATCCATCCTCATCAATCTGGCTGGTTTTATGCCCGTTCTTATTATAACTCTGTGACTGGATCCAACTCTGGCTGAGGTAAAACATTGTTGACCATTTCGGTGTCAACGTGATCGTATCGCCCACGGTAATACTCTGTTGTGTATTCACTCCGGATTTATAGCGGTCACCGCTGGTTCTGATTTTTCCGTCGCCTTTCTCCGTCATCTCCGAAGGGTCATACATGTTAGTGGTGCCCCAGTTATAAGAAGAGCCGGTGCCTTTTGCACTGTACAAAGACCAAACATAACCCGTAGTTGAAAGTGCAATATCGTGCCCAATGGAGCCAGTATCCACATGACCATTGAGAGTGGCAGTATTGCTCAGTACACGAAAACGCCCCGCTGCAGTGGAGTCTTTCATCGTGCGGCTGATATCACCCTGATCATTTATTATTTTGCTCGATACGCTGCGCATCGCGCGATCCGCCTGCTGCCAGCCAACACCAGCCGTTACCGACCAGTCATCATTCAGATAATGAATCAGCCGTGTACTGACGGTATCCGTCGTCAGATCGTTACCGGCAGTACTGAGTGCAAGATTCTTATTTTTGGGATCAGGCGCAGAAGGTAATTTAATACCTGGACCATAGCTGAAGCTGCCCGGATATCCTTTCTGGACAAACTCATAGTGACTGGCATCCAACTGCAACTGCGTACCGGGTTGAATATTCCAGTCCATCGCCACAGAGAGAAGCTTACGACGCAACGTACTATCGTCCAGGTTTCCTTCCCCTTCCTCATTCAGGATATTAACGCGATAGCCAAAACGGTTGTCATCATCAATATGCCCTCCCAGATCAATGTGCCCGGTGAACGCACTGCGACTCTGATAACCCAGAGTCACTTCACGTAGCGTCTCTTCCGTCGGACGTTTTGCAATAAAATTAAATTGCCCCGCCGGGCTGGCCGGGCCATACAATGCCCCCGTCAGGCTATTCAGTACATCCAGACGTTCCAGTGTTTCAACCGGGAACGCAGTTGTTGAAACAATATTCAGGCCATCCAGGCGACTGTTGGCAACGACGCTACCCTGCATACCACGGCTTTGCGGCCTACCAACATCCATACCGCCACGTGCCTGCATTTGCGTACTGGGTGAATATTTCAACAACTCACTCACGCTTTGCGCCTGCTGATTTTCAATCATCATTTTAGTGACCGTGGTCGTCGAATATGGCGTATCGACCCAGGCTTTATTTCCCTGCGGACCAACATCAATATCATTCGTTTTAAATCCTGCACCGGAAGGCGCAGAAGCTGGATTGCCGGAAGGCTGACTGGTGACGACAATTTCATCTTCAGACGCCGCTTCAGCGTGGACACTTTGGGATGCCAGAGTAATGAGAACAGGCAACAGTGTTGCTAAGTAAGTAGGTTTATTCATTTGTATTATCAATCGTTATGTAAAAATTTATATTACGATCGATATAGGTGTAAAATTTTGATCTCAGTCACGTCAAAACTTTTAAGAGCGTATCTAACTCTTTGTGATTATGAGAAATCAGAGATAAAAAAACCGGCCTGTTTAGCCGGTTTATAAATAAAGAAAAGGGTATTACTCGCCGCGACGAACCTTCACCGCTTTTGCCAGTTGGCGCAGCACAGAGTCAGTATCTTCCCAGCCAATGCAGGCATCGGTAATGCTCTTACCGTAAGTCAGCGGTTCGCCGTTATCCGGGTTCTGATTACCTTCAACCAGATGGCTTTCAATCATCACGCCAATAATCGCTTTTTCGCCATCGGCAATCTGCCCGCACACGTCTTTAGCAACATCCATCTGCTTTTTAAATTGCTTGCTGGAATTCGCATGGCTAAAGTCGATCATGACCTGCGGAGACAGACCCGCTTTGACCAGCCCTTCTTTCACGTCAGCAACGTGTTGAGCACTGTAATTCGGCTCTTTGCCCCCGCGCAAAATGATATGGCAATCGCCATTACCACTGGTATTCACAATTGCGGAGTGACCCCATTTGGTCACAGACAGGAAACAGTGCGGCGCACCTGCGGCATTGATTGCATCAATGGCGACTTTAATTGTGCCATCGGTACCATTTTTGAATCCAACCGGGCAGGAAAGACCAGAGGCCAGCTCACGGTGCACCTGGGACTCGGTAGTTCGCGCACCAATCGCGCCCCAGCTCATCAGGTCCGCGAGATATTGCGGGGTGATCATATCAAGGAATTCACCCGCAGCCGGTAAGCCGCTATCGTTAATATCCAGCAGCAACTTACGCGCTATGCGCAGACCGTCGTTGATCTGGAAGCTGTTGTCCATATGCGGATCGTTGATTAGCCCTTTCCAGCCCACGGTAGTACGCGGCTTTTCAAAATAGACGCGCATGACGATTTCAAGCTCATCTTTCAACTCTTCACGCAGTGCCAGCAGGCGAGCAGCATACTCTTTGGCTGCGGCCGGATCATGAATAGAACACGGTCCGATAACGACCAGCAAACGATCGTCGCTCCCTTTCAGGATCTTATGGATCGCCTTACGGGCGTGAGCAACCGTATTTGCGGCATTTTCAGTAGCAGGGAATTTTTCCAGCAGTGCGACTGGCGGTAATAACTCGTTGATCTCTTTAATACGTAAATCGTCGTTCTGATAATTCATGATTATTCCAGCGTTGCCATACTTATATAAATGAATGCAATCCCTCCAATCTATATCTTCAATCATAAAGTGTAAACGGGGTTTTACAGTTTGGACGGATTAATCCTGGAATCAATCAAAAAAACGCAATAAAGTAGCGAAAAACGAGATCTAAACTACAATTTTTAACTGTAACAACTTACTTTTTCATTATTTTCAAGATTCTATGCTGGTTTTTATTTCCATACTGAAACATTAAACCACACCCTGACGATTTAACTGGCACATGCACTGTTGGAAGAGGTTATCCGACATATTGACCATTACAGGAGCATATTATGCAAATGACAATGACAAAGCTGGCCTCACTCTTTCTTACTGCAACTCTTAGCCTCGCCAGCGGCGCAGCGCTGGCTGCAGAAACAAACGCTCAGTCCAATAACGGCCAGGCAAATTCTTCGGCGGATGCTGGTCAAGTAGCACCTGACGCCCGTGAAAACGTTGCACCAAATAACGTCAACAATAACAAAATCAATTCGGGTGGAACCATGCTGCACCCGAACGGTTCATCGATGAACCATGAAGGAATGACAAAAGACGAGGTGCACAAAAACTCTATGTGTAAAGACGGTCGCTGTCCGGATGTGAATAAGAAGGTCGAGACCGGAAACGGCATCAATAATGATGTCGATACCAAAACTGATGGTACCACCCAGTAAAGCTAAAATATGGCTAATAACAGGAGAGCAAAAGCTCTCCTTTTTAATTTTGTCAGCCCAAACCCGGTATGATGTCATACAGTAAAGATGAGAATAACAAAGGGATGACACTATGGCTCACTCGCACACTCATACTTCCCCGGACCAGCACAAAGATAACAATGCCCGTCGACTGCTGTTCGCATTCTGTATTACAGCAGGATTTATGCTGGTTGAGGTGGTGGGAGGAATACTTTCAGGCTCTCTGGCGCTACTGGCGGATGCCGGGCACATGCTTACCGATGCGGCTGCGCTACTTTTCGCACTGCTGGCCGTCCAGTTTTCCCGTCGTCCTCCCACTATCCGCCACACATTCGGCTGGCTGAGACTCACCACACTGGCCGCGTTTGTTAACGCTATTGCGCTGGTGGTGATCACTATTTTAATCGTCTGGGAAGCGATTGAGCGCTTCCATACGCCCCGACCAGTAGCTGGCGGAATGATGATGGTTATCGCCGTCGCGGGTTTGCTGGCTAATGTACTCGCCTTCTGGGTTCTGCATCGCGGAAGTGAAGAGAAAAACCTCAACGTCCGCGCCGCTGCACTACACGTGATGGGCGATTTACTCGGTTCGGTAGGTGCGATTATCGCTGCGCTGATCATTATATGGACCGGCTGGACGCCTGCGGATCCCATTCTTTCTATCCTGGTTTCCGTGCTGGTACTGCGCAGCGCCTGGCGTTTATTGAAAGATAGCGTGAATGAATTGCTGGAAGGTGCGCCACTTGCACTGGATATTGCTGCACTACAGCGCCATCTTAGTCGGGATATTCCTGAAGTTCGCAATGTGCATCACGTGCACGTCTGGATGGTGGGAGAAAAACCGGTAATGACATTGCATGTGCAGGTGATCCCACCGCACGATCATGATGCCTTGCTGGAGCGCATTCAGCACTTCCTGACGCATCACTATCAAATTGAACACGCGACCATTCAGATGGAGTATCAGCCATGTAATGGACCGGACTGTCACCTTTATCAGGGACTGTCCGGTCATTCACATCACCATCACTAATGGGAAAGCGCGCGTGAGCCGCGTTCGCGCGCGCTGTTTATCCACATCCTGCTACCGTTGAGGGCGATAACCGTCAGGATCATATATTCCAGCGACATGGCATACACGCCTTGCAGGGCAAAGATCACCACACTAATAACGTTAATGATCACCCACAAAAGCCAGTTCTCGACGTATTTGCGTGTCATCAGGATCATCGCCACAATTGACAGCACCATCATGCAGGAATCCCAGAACGGGAAAGCGTCGGGTTGAAGTTCTGGTGCGGCAACCTGTAACCCCAGCCCCTGCATAATATTCACTGCCGTGCGGGTCAAAAACGCAAACACCGGATCGATATACACCGTCATCAAACCAATCGCCACCACGCAAGCAGCCAGCCAGCTTAGCGCTTTTGGTAACGGCAGCCAGCGAATTTTCAGTTCAGCCTCATACTGACTGGTTTGCCGGGACCATGCATACCAGCCGTAGATGTTGGCGGCAAAAAAGAACACCTGTAACAACAGGCTGGCGTAGAGTTGGATCTGAAAAAAAATAATCGCAAATAACGTAACGTTGATCAGACCAAAGAAATAATTGCTGATTTTCTCCAGGCTAGCCAGGCCAATACACAGTAAACCAGCGACAGTACCTACCGCTTCAATCCATGACAGGTCGTAACCACCTGCACCAATCGGAATATGAACCAGAATATTCTGCGTGCTAAAAAAATCCATCTTTCCCCCCAGAGCGAAACGCGATAATTAAGCTCGTAGTGTAGCCGCAAATTCCAGCATGCGGTTTAACGGCAATAGTGCCCCTTCTCGCAGTGCTGCATCAACCTGTATCTCATGAGCCACTCCACCCTGCTCAAGACCTTCAGCGATCGCCTTAAGGCCGTTCATCGCCATCCACGGACAATGTGCACAGCTGCGACAGGTTGCCCCCTCACCAGCCGTCGGAGCCTCGAGCAACTCTTTATCAGGAACAGCCTGCTGCATTTTGTAAAAAATGCCCCGATCAGTCGCCACAATAAGTTGTCTGTGCGGTAACGTTTTAGCTGCGTTAATTAGCTGACTGGTTGACCCCACTGCATCGGCCATATCAACAATCGACTGAGGGGATTCAGGGTGTACCAGAACAGCCGCGTCAGGATAAAGCCCTTTCATGCGCGTTAATGCCTGGGTCTTAAATTCGTCATGGACAATGCAGGCTCCCTGCCAGCAGAGCACATCCGCACCGGTCTGTTTTTGCACGTAGTTGCCGAGATGTCTGTCCGGTGCCCAGATGATTTTTTCACCTAAACTATCAAGATGTTCAATAAGTTCAACGGCGATACTGGATGTTACCACCCAGTCAGCACGCGCTTTAACGGCGGCTGACGTATTAGCGTAAACCACTACTGTGCGATCCGGGTGAGCATCACAAAATGCGCTGAAGGCGTCGATCGGACAGCCCAAATCTAATGAACACTCCGCCTGCAACGTTGGCATCAGGATAGTTTTTTCCGGGCTAAGAATTTTGGCCGTTTCTCCCATAAATCTGACGCCCGCAACCAGCAGTGTGGATGCTGGGTGTTTTGATCCGAATCGCGCCATCTCAAGTGAGTCAAAAATACAACCGCCGGTCTCTTCAGCCAACTGTTGGATTTCAGGATCGGTATAATAGTGCGCAACCATCACTGCATCGCGCTCTTTCAACAGGCGCTTGATTTTTTCGCGATAGAATTGCTTTTCATCCACACTCAGCGGTGCAGGCTTCGGCGGAAACGGATAGATTGCAGCTTCAGGGTCAAACATCACGCTCATCATGCTTTCTCGTTTTACTGGCTTAACGAAACAACCGACTTAAAGCGAGATGCACGCTGCAATCGGCTATATTTGTTTTATATGCTAAACAAGATAGCGGATTGGCGTATAAAAGTCACAATAATTGCGTTTGATGAATGCCAGATATGTTTTGTAAGCCTGATAAGCGAAGCGCATCAGGGAAGCAGGTTCGAATCTTATAAATCGCAGATAGTAAAAAGGCGCCTTTAGGGCACCTTTTTACACTGGTGGGGCGTGCAGGATGACTCGCTTCGCTCGCCCTCCGGGCCGTCGCCGCAAACGGCTCCGTTGTCTCACTTCGTGAGACCCGAACCTGCTGCAGGTTCGAATCTTATAAATCGCAAATAGCAAAAAGGCGCCTTTAGGGCGCCTTTTTACACTGGTGGGGCGTGCAGGATTCGAACCTGCGACCAATTGATTAAAAGTCAACTGCTCTACCAACTGAGCTAACGCCCCCATATGGGGTTTACTACTTTAACCTTTTCAGGATGGTGGGTCGTGCAGGATTCGAACCTGCGACCAATTGATTAAAAGTCAACTGCTCTACCAACTGAGCTAACGACCCTTTCGGGTATCACCTGAAATATTTTTACTCGACACCAATTTAATAAATTGGTGGGGCGTGCAGGATGACTCAACTTCGTCTCGCCCTACGGGCCGTTGCTGACGCAACGTTATCCTTCACGGCTAACATCTGAGTACGATGTTAATATTGGTGGGGCGTGCAGGATTCGAACCTGCGACCAATTGATTAAAAGTCAACTGCTCTACCAACTGAGCTAACGCCCCGAGTGGTGGGTGATGACGGGATCGAACCGCCGACCCCCTCCTTGTAAGGGAGGTGCTCTCCCAGCTGAGCTAATCACCCGATACTACGCTGGATACTGCTTACTGCTAAGTTAGTGGTGGGGCGTGCAGGATGACTCGGCTTCGCCTCGCCCTTCGGGCCGTTGCTTACGCAACGTTATCCTTCACGTTTTACTACCACTACCTACTTCAATTGTTGGTGGGGCGTGCAGGATTCGAACCTGCGACCAATTGATTAAAAGTCAACTGCTCTACCAACTGAGCTAACGCCCCACTTTTCTCGCCGCTTTCGGGCTGTTTGATATCCCTTGGCAACGGCGGCATATATTACTGATTTCAGATTTTAGCGCAACAAAAATTTCGATGTAAATAACTCAACTGCTTAGGAATCACACGACGCGACCAGAAATAACGCGATTTCTGGTCGCATGGTGTGCATTACATCGCGCCAAGGCGTTTTTGCGCTTGTTTAGCGCCATCAGTGCCAGGATATTTAGTGATAACCTGCTGATAAACTGCTTTAGCTTTTGCTGTGTCGCCTTTGTCCTGCATGATGACGCCAACTTTATACATTGCGTCTGCAGCCTTTGGTGATTTCGGGAAGTTTTTAACTACCGAAGCAAAATAGAACGCCGCATCATCTTTTTTACCCTTGTTGTAATTCAACTGACCCAGCCAGTAATTTGCATTAGGCAGGTAAGTCGAATCCGGATATTTTTTGATGAAGTTCTGAAATGCCACAATCGCGTCATCCTGGCGGGATTTATCCTGCACCAGAGCAATTGCTGCATTGTAATCGGTATTAGCATCGCCAGTTTGCGCGGGCACACCTGACGCTGCGGTAGCACCTGCATCAGGCGCAGGGGTTGCTGCCCCGCCCTGATCGCTATCCACAGACTGCGCTGCCGGCGCACTACCGCTGCCAAGATTATTCATCTGCAACAAAATCTGCTTCTGGCGCTCAACAACCTGATTCAGCTGATACTGACTTTCCTGAATTTGACCACGCAGGGAATCAATATCGGACTGATTATCGGAGAGTTGTTGCTGGAGTTGGG
Source organism: Citrobacter sp. Marseille-Q3906 (assembly GCF_916618775.1). Lineage (NCBI taxonomy): Bacteria > Pseudomonadati > Pseudomonadota > Gammaproteobacteria > Enterobacterales > Enterobacteriaceae > Citrobacter > Citrobacter sp. Marseille-Q3906. The sequence goes on along the minus strand of NZ_CAKAKA010000002.1, from coordinate 577,980 downwards.
TTAAAAGCTGACTGTGAGCGTTAGAAATACGCTCGAGTTGAGTGACACGGTCTTCGACCGAGCCTGAGCCGACACTACTGATTGGCGCCTGAGCAAAAGCGGCCCAGGGGGCCGCTATGCCAACCAGTAACGACAGACTCAACAGGTGATGTCTGAAGTTACTGCTCATGCAATTCTCTTAGTAAACCAGTACGGCACGACGGTTTTTGGAGTAAGCCGCTTCGTCATGACCCAGTACTGCAGGTTTTTCTTTACCGTAAGAAACGATGGAGATCTGGTCAGCAGAAACGCCTTTACCCTGCAGGTACATCTTAACGGCGTTAGCACGACGCTCACCCAGGGAGATGTTGTACTCAGGAGTACCACGTTCGTCCGCATGACCTTCTACGGTGACTTTGTAAGACGGGTTGCTACGCAGGAAGTTAGCGTGCGCATCCAGCATTGCAGCGAAGTCAGAACGGATATCGTACTTATCCAGATCGAAGTAAACGATGTTGTTCTGCTGCAGCTGTTGCATCTGCAGACGCGCTTGCTCTTCGGAGGACATGTTGCCGCTGCCGTTTGCATCCATACCAGTGCCGGCACCCAGCATGCCTTCGCTGCCGTCATTGCTGGCGTTCTTGTTAGAAGAACATGCCGCAATTGCCATAACAGGCAGAGCGATCATCAGCCCTTTCAGCACTTTGTTCAGTTGCATTTCAATGATTCCTTTATTAATCAATTATTTATTATCACAGATACGGCGACCAGGCAGGGAATTTAACCTGTCCATCGGTTGCCGGAAGACGCGCCTTGAAACGCCCATCTGTAGAAACCAAATTCAGCACGGATCCCATCCCCTGAGAAGAGCTGTAGATTACCATAGTGCCGTTAGGTGCCAGACTTGGCGTTTCATCCAGGAACGTTGACGACAGAACTTGTACGCCACCCGCTACCAGATCTTGTTTGGCAATGTGTTGCTGCCCACTATTTGAGCTTACCATTACCATAAACTTACCGTCACTGCTTACATCAGCATCCTGGTTTTGCGAACCTTCCCAGGTAATACGCTGCGGAGCACCGCCGTTAACGTTAACTTTATACACTTGCGGACGACCTGCCTGGTCAGAGGTAAAGGCCAGGTTTTGGCTATCCGGGAACCAGGTCGGTTCGGTGTTATTGCTACGACCATCAGTCACCTGACGGATTTGGCCTGAGCCAATATCCATCACATACAGGTTCAGGCTACCCGTTTTAGACAGAGCAAACGCCAGTTTGCCGCCATCCGGAGAGAATGCCGGAGCACCGTTGTGACGCGGGAACGAAGCCACCTGACGAACCGCACCGTTAGACAGCGTCTGGATAACCAGCGCAGAACGTCCGCTTTCAAAGGTTACATAAGCCAGTTTAGAACCGTCCGGAGACCATGCCGGCGACATCAAAGGCTGCGGAGAACGGTGAACAACGAACTGGTTGTAACCATCGTAGTCAGAAACACGTAATTCGTACGGGAACTGGCCGCCGTTGGTCTGAACGACATAAGCAATACGGGTACGGAACGCGCCCTTAATACCGGTCAGTTTTTCAAACACTTCATCACTGGCAGTATGGCCCGCGTAACGCAGCCACTGCTTGTTCACTTTATACGTGTTCTGCGCCAGTACGGTACCCGGTGCGCCGCCAGTGTCTACCAGTTGATAAGCAACACTGTAGGAACCGTCCGGATTAGGCGTAACCTGACCCACAACCACAGCATCAATACCCAGCGCAGACCATGCAGCCGGCTGAACTTCTGCCGCAGTACCCGGCTGCTGTGGCAGACGAGACCTGTCTAACGGGTTAAATTTACCGCTGTTACGCAGGTCTGCACCTACGATACCACCGATATCTTCGGGAGCAGCGCCCGGCCCAGCCCACTGGAACGGGACTACACCAATCGGGCGCGCCGAGTCCACCCCTTGGGTGATCTCGATACGTACTTCTGCATGCAGCACCGCTGCCCACAGCATCAGAAAACCAAATGCTACTCGTAATGCCTGCTTCATCATATCTCCCTTATCTGGACGGAAAGCCCACGATAATTTAGCAGAATGTTAACAAACTCAAATACACAAAACTACCAGAACTCTGTCTCAACCTTAGACCGTTTTCCCCGAAATCTCGGGGAAATGATTACAGTTTAAAGTCCAGTTTGGCATCTTTTACTTTTTCATAAACAGCCTGGCTAGGCGGTTTAGGAATTCTGGCTGTTTTTGCAGCCGTCAACGCAGCCTGACATAATGCTGGATCGCCACCTTCTTCGGTCACATCCAATAACAGTCCATCTGGTGCCAGCTTGATATGCAACACACAAGATTTGCCTGCATACAAATCAGCACCATACAGACGGCTCTGAATCGCATTACGAATTTGAGATGCGTAAGCACTGATATCAGCACCTGATGCGCCACCGTTTGCACCACTTGTACCACTATCTTTCGCTGGCTGACCGTTTCCTTTCGCTCCACCGCCCGATTTCGGCGCATTCTTACCGGAGCTTAAGTCACCTAACAAGTCGTCAACACCAGAGGCTGCGGCGGCTTTCTCTGCTGCAGCTTTTTTAGCGGCAGCCGCTTTATCTGCGGCGGCTTTTTTATCAGCAGCCGCTTTTTCGGCAGCAGCTTTCTTGTCTGCTGCAGCTTTTTCCGCAGCCGCTTTCTTATCGGCAGCGGCCTTTTCAGCGGCAGCAGCTTTTGCAGCAGCGGCTTTTTCTGCTGCAGCGGCAGCTTTCTCAGCAGCAGCCTTCTCGGCTGCAGCTTGCTTAGCGGCCTCAGCCTGTGCTTTCTTCGCAGCTTCAGCGGCGGCTTTAGCAGCCTGCGCCTCAGCGACTTTCTTGGCATCTGCAGCTGCTTTTGCAGCGGCTTCAGCCTCGGCTTTCTTCTGTGCGTCAGCAGCCGCTTTCTTCGCGGCTTCAGCGGCTTGTTTCGCCTGAGCATCAGCTTTGGCCTTCGCATCCGCAGCAGCCTTCGCTGCAGCTTCTTCAGCCTGTTTCTGTTGTTCTTGCGCTTTCGCAGCCGCGGCTTCCGCCTGCTTTTGCTGTTCCGTCTGCTCGCGCACTTTTTCCTGCGCGGCTAAACGTTCTTTCTCCAGCTGCTTCAGTCGCTCTTGCTCTGCCGCCTGCTTCTCACGAAGCTCTTCGGCTTGCTGCTGCGCCTGTTTTTCACGCTGTTCTTCTGCACGTTTCGCACTTGCCTGCTGTTGCTGCTGGCGATCGTACTGTTGGACAACGGCGCCAGGATCGACCATAACGGCGTCAATGGACGAACCGCCACCACCGCCGGCTGAAGCATCAATGTGCTCATCGAACGAACTCCAGATCAGTACTGCAAATAAAATAACATGCAGCACCGCTGAAATAATTATCGCCCGTTTGAGCTTGTCGTTTTGTTCGGTTGCCTTTGACACTCTCGGTTCCCAAAAAACTGTTCGCCTGTTACGCGCTATCTTTCAAGCCAGGAATACGCAGACATCAGATTGGCTGCGTCATCAAGCCAACAGATTTCACGCCCGCACTGTGTAACAAGTTCAGCGCTTTAATTATTTCATCATAAGGCACGTCTTTCGCACCACCGATTAAAAAGACCGTTTTCGGATTGGCCTGCAGGCGGCTTTTCGCTTCTGCGATAACCTGCTCTGGCGGCAGTTGATCCATACGATCTTTTTCAACTACCACGCTGTATTGCCCAATACCGGAAACTTCAATAATGACCGGCGGCTCGTCGTTGCTGCTGACGGCTTGCGATTCAGTCGCGTCCGGCAGATCGACTTCCACACTCTGGGTAATGATCGGCGCTGTTGCCATAAAGATCAGCAGCAGCACCAGCAATACGTCGAGCAGCGGTACAATATTGATTTCGGACTTGAGTTCGCGACGACCTCGTCCACGCGTTCTGGCCATGGCTTACCCCTTGTTGCTCTCGCTAACGGTAAACGCCTGGCGGTGCAGAATCGCGGTGAACTCTTCCATAAAGTTGTCGTAATTCTGTTCCAGCTTGTTTACGCGCTGATTCAGACGGTTATAAGCCATAACCGCCGGGATTGCCGCAAACAGGCCGATAGCTGTTGCAATCAACGCTTCCGCGATACCCGGAGCGACCATTTGCAGGGTTGCCTGTTTTACAGCACCGAGTGCGATAAATGCGTGCATGATCCCCCAAACCGTACCGAACAGACCGATATATGGGCTGATAGAGCCCACGGTTCCCAGGAACGGAATATGCGTTTCCAGCGTTTCGAGCTCACGGTTCATGGAGATACGCATCGCACGGGACGCCCCCTCAACAACCGCTTCCGGCGCATGATTATTTGCCCGGTGCAAACGAGCAAATTCTTTGAACCCGCTGTAGAAAATTTGTTCCGATCCCGCCAAATTATCACGACGACCCTGGCTTTCCTGATACAGGCGCGACAATTCAATACCAGACCAAAACTTGTCTTCAAACGCTTCCGCTTCACGCGAAGCGGCATTAAGAATACGGGTTCGCTGGATAATAATGGCCCAGGATGCGATTGAGAAACCAATCAAAATCAACATGATAAGTTTAACCAGAAGGCTTGCCTTCAGGAACAAATCAAGGATATTCATGTCAGTCACTGCTTAAACTCCGCGACAATAGACTTGGGAAGCGCACGAGGCTTCATCTTGAGTGGATCAACGCAAACAATCAGAACTTCGGCTTCATTCAGCACGGTGTTCTCTGCGTTGACAATGCGTTGCGTGAAAACCAATGAGGTGCCACGCATTGACGTAATTTCGGTTTGGACTTCGAGCATATCGTCAAGCCGGGCAGGCGCAAAATACTCCAGGGTCATCTTGCGCACCACAAAGGCTACACGTTCGGCCAGCAGTACCTGCTGGCTGAAGTGATGATGACGCAGCATCTCTGTGCGTGCTCTTTCATAAAAAGCGACATAACTGGCGTGGTAAACCACCCCACCGGCATCGGTGTCTTCGTAGTAGACACGAACCGGCCATCGAAATATATACTTATTCATTCCTGCTACCTCTTTGGCTTTGTCCACTGCCCCCGGGCACTTACTTCTGTAAGCGTCTGGAGATTCCTGACCTTGCCGTCTCGATGCTTCAAGAATGCTGTTGTATATAGCGTTGTATTCACTTTACATCCCGGTAATGCAACAAAAGTTAGTACTTTTAACCGGTGCTACTATACGCGCGGGAATGATGCTTTGGAATGGGGGAAAGTAAACGGAGAGTAAAAAATTATGGGCTTATGCAAGCCCATAAATATTTAAGGATGTTTCTTATTCAAAAGAAGAAGAAAATCAGACCAGCAACAAGCACGATATCCGCTATCAGCGGGCAGAAGATGCCCTGCCAGTGAACCGCACGAGGACGAAATCCAACGCCGTGGATTACGCCAGTACAAACCGCCCACATCAACAAAAATCCATGCCAGATTTCCAGCTCACTGGTTTTTGCCGCGAAGCGTGTGGGATCCCAGAATATGCAGCCAGCCAACACGATTGCCAGCACAAAGGAAAGCGCCCGCAAGGGGCGCTTATCCATTACCGCATAAATATACTTTATCATCCTTTAAGCTGCCTCTTTGTTGGCTGCACCTGCTCACCCCAGTCACTTACTGATGTAAGCTCCTGGGGTTTCGCAGCCTTGCCGCCGCGATGCACCTAAAACGATGTTGTATATTGCATCGCGATAATGTTGATCATTAACTTTCTTCTTGTCCGGCCTTGCCTGCTTCAACGTGCTCAAGCGCCAGCGCTGTGATTATCCCAAATGCACAGGCAAGAAGCGTTCCCAAAATCCATGCGAAATACCACATTTTTAGCTCCTTACTTAGTACAGAGAGTGGGTGTTGCTTTCAATATCTTCTTTGGTGATGCGACCGAACATCTTCCAGTAACACCAGCTGGTGTACAGCAGAATGATTGGTACAAACACCGCCGCAACCCAGGTCATCAGGTTCAATGTTCTCTGGCTGGAGGTAGCATCCCACATGGTCAGGCTCGCGTTCATCATGGTGCTGGATGGCATTACAAACGGGAACATTGCAATACCAGCAGTCAGGATGATGCAGGCCAGGGTCAGTGAAGAGAAGACAAACGCCCAGGCCCCTTTCTCCATACGAGAAGTCAGGATGGTCAACAGTGGCAGAACCACACCCAGAGCCGGAACCAGCCACAGGATTGGTGCATTGTTAAAATTCACCATCCAGGCACCCGCAACACGCGCCACTTCTTTAGTCATCGGGTTAGAAGCGGCATGGTGATCCAGTGCAGAAGTCACAACATAACCGTCAATACCGTAGATCACCCAGACTCCAGCCAGAGCGAAGCAGACCAGAGTGACCAGCGCAGCAACCTGAGAAGTCGTACGTGCACGCAGGTGAAGCTCGCCTACGGTACGCATCTGCAGATAGGTCGCGCCCTGGGTGATGATCATCCCAACACTCACGATACCTGCCAGCAGACCAAACGGATTCAGCAACTGGAAGAAGTTACCGGTGTAGTACAAACGCATGTACTCATCCATGTGGAACGGAACCCCTTGCAGCAGGTTACCGAATGCCACACCAATCACCAGAGGCGGAACAAAGCTACCGATGAAGATGCCCCAGTCCCACATGTTGCGCCAGCGCATATCTTCAATCTTCGAGCGGTAATCGAAACCGACCGGACGGAAGAACAATGCCGCCAGTACAAGGATCATCGCCACATAGAAACCGGAGAACGCAGCGGCATAAACCATCGGCCAGGCAGCGAACAATGCGCCACCAGCGGTGATCAACCAAACCTGGTTACCGTCCCAGTGCGGGGCGATGGAGTTAATCATAATTCGACGCTCGGTATCATTACGACCGAGGAAACGGGTGAGCATGCCCACCCCCATGTCGAAACCATCGGTGACCGCAAAACCAATCAGCAGAATGCCAACCAGCAGCCACCAGATAAAACGCAATACTTCATAATCGATCATTTGACGACTCCTGTCTTAGCGTGCCGGCTGAGAAGTCACAGTGGACTGCTCGTAGTGATAACGACCGGTTTTCAGGCTGCTCGGACCACGGCGTGCGAACTTGAACATCAGGTACAGTTCAGCCACCAGGAACAGGGTATACAGGCCGCAAATCAACAGCATCGAGAAGATGAGGTCGCCAGCAGTCAGCGAAGAGTTCGCCACGGCTGTCGGTAACACTTCACCAATCGCCCACGGTTGACGGCCGTACTCTGCCACAAACCAACCGGACTCAATGGCAATCCACGGTAATGGAATCGCATACAGCGCCGTGCGCAGCAGCCATTTTTTCTCACCGATACGGTTACGGATTACGGTCCAGAAGGATACAGCGATAATCGCCAGCATCAGGATGCCGCACGCCACCATGATACGGAACGCGAAGTACAGCGGAGCAACACGAGGAATGGAATCTTTCGTTGCCTGCTGAATTTGCGCTTCGGTCGCATCGGTAACTTTATCGGTATAGCGTTTCAGCAGCAGACCATATCCCAGATCTTTCTTCATGCTGTTGAACTGGTCGCGAACGGCCTGATCGGTGGAGCCAGCACGCAGTTCTTCCAGCAGCTGATACGCTTTCATCCCGTTACGGATACGCTCTTCATGCTGCACCATCAGATCTTTCAGACCAATGACGGGTGTATCAACAGAACGGGTGGCAATGATGCCCAGCGCATAAGGAATTTGGATAGCGAAATGGTTCTCCTGCGCATCCTGGTCCGGGATACCGAACAGCGTAAAGGATGCAGGGGCAGGCTGAGTTTCCCATTCAGCTTCAATTGCGGCAAGTTTGGTTTTCTGCACGTCACCCATTTCGTAACCGGATTCATCACCCAGAACGATAACAGAGAGAATGGCAGCCATACCGAAGCTGGCAGCGATAGCAAAGGAGCGCTTAGCAAACGCGAAGTCACGACCGCGCAGCATATAGTAGGAGCTGATCCCCAGAACGAACATCGCGCCACAAACATAACCAGAAGCCACGGTGTGTACAAATTTCACCTGTGCAACCGGGTTAAGCACCAGTTCGGAGAAGCTCAGCATCTCCATGCGCATGGTTTCAAAGTTGAAATCTGCTGCAATTGGGTTCTGCATCCAGCCGTTCGCAACCAGAATCCACAGAGCGGACAGGTTAGAACCCAAAGCCACCAGCCAGGTGACGCACATATGCTGGACTTTACCCAGACGGTCCCAGCCGAAGAAGAACAGACCTACAAAGGTGGATTCGAGGAAGAAGGCCATCAAGCCTTCGATCGCCAGTGGCGCACCGAAGATATCCCCTACATAGTGGGAATAATAAGACCAGTTAGTCCCGAACTGGAACTCCATGGTCAGACCGGTAGCCACACCCAGAGCAAAGTTGATACCAAACAACTTGCCCCAGAACTTGGTCATATCTTTATAAATCTGTTTGCCGGAAAGGACGTAGACCGTTTCCATTATGGCCAACAAAAACGCCATACCCAGCGTTAGTGGCACAAACAGGAAGTGGTACATCGCGGTCAAGGCAAACTGTAAGCGCGACAGTTCGACTATATCTAACATCATGACTCCTTGCTCATCGCATGAAGACTCCGAGAGTGAACCCCGTTAGAAAGGGTCACACGCATGCCCCAATACAAATTTATTTGCTTCCATCCGCCGTTGCTCTTTCTTCTCATTTGAAGAAAAGGCAATGCCGAAAAGTTACAAACATGTTAATAAAACACTCAAATTGATCCCGCAATTATATTACGCCGTAAAATCCTTACAATAAACAGGTTTTTATCGAGGTAAATTTGCATTTTTCGATAGTGATCAATTTATAGCTAATTTATCACTTCCAGACCAATTTGATCTGCAGCAATTTAACCTCATTTTGTAGTGTTTACCAAGTTTTAAACATTGATTTAAATCAATTTTCAATTTTAATGTTAACAATGTTTACCACGAGAGTAACTAGTAAACATCATGTTAACGATTTGTTTTTCAATGAGTAATTGCCGTTACTACAAATGATAGATTATTTATTTAAATCTACACGATCTTTTAACCAGCTCAGACGGCAAAATGCGGTAGCAGATAAAGAGTAACTATTGTTAGGTAGCTCACAGATTTTTTTTAGCAAGTCGTGGAATTTTAAATTTATACAAATTATTCATTTTAATTTTACCTATAATTAACACCCAAATGTAACTATCTCAGCTGGAAGAGAAACTCACTGCATTCTCAACCTCAATGAAGATACCTCCCCTTCTCAAATGCCATGCTTTCCTGTCCGAATCATCACCGCAAGTTATCACTCCCTCCCCTTTTGCGCATATGGTCCAAAGATTAAATATGTTCTGAACAATCTATTATCATTTTTATCTTAAATTTAACAAATAATATTTTTGACATATAAGATCAATAAATAAAAAACCGTTAGGTTGTTCACAAGTTATTTAGTAAGCATAAGTTTTTAAATTATTTAAAACGACACTTAAAAAAGGCTCACAACAAAATAAGATTTCGATCACAAACATAGCAAGTCATTTATTAGCGAATTCGCAAACAAATTAAGAAAACCTCAAAAGACAAAACTCAATGTATTGTTTTTAAAGCCATTTATTAAAAACGAAATATAACAATCATTTTATGAAGGTTATTTTGAAAATAGATCAATTGCTTCCTTTTTCGCTTACACAGACACTCCAATCCTATTAAGAGGTTGCCACAATCCATGCTTTAAATATTAAAAAATAATTTTTACTTATTGACCATCAGCCCTACAGAGGATTACCCATGAAGAAATCTACACTTGTTATTGGCGTCATCGGTGCTGACTGCCATGCAGTAGGCAATAAAGTTCTGGATCGCGTTTTTACTGCTCATGATTTTCACGTAATCAACCTTGGGGTGATGGTGAGTCAGGATGAATATATTGATGCTGCGATTGAAACCGGTGCCGACGCCATCGTGGTGTCATCCATCTACGGTCACGGTGATATCGACTGCCTCGGTTTACGTGAGCGCTGCATCGAACGCGGCCTCGGCGACATTCTGCTCTATGTCGGCGGCAACCTGGTCGTAGGTAAGCATGACTTCGCCGAAGTGGAAATGAAGTTTAAAGAGATGGGCTTTAACCGCGTCTTCGCACCAAGTCACGATCTCGAAGATGTCTGTGCGCTTATCACCAATGATATCCATCAACATAATGGCCTCGAACAGCGTTGCCTTGAAGAGGCCATCTGATGCAAACAGTTTCTGTCGATATCGGCTCGACATGGACCAAGGCAGCCCTCTTCGCGCATGAAGGAGAGGAATTAACCCTGGTAAACCATGTCCTGACCCCAACCACCACACATCATCTGGCAGACGGTTTTTTTGCCAGCCTGAATCAGGTGCTGAATGTTGCCGATGCTCGCCCGTTACTGAAAAGTGGTGAAGTGCAGTTGAAATACTCCTCGTCTGCCAAAGGTGGGCTCGCCGTTGCAGCAATGGGGCTGGTGCCTTCCATTACGCTGGAATCGGCGAAAGTTACCGCTCATTCGGCAGGAGCAAAAATCGCGCAATATTATTCATACAAGCTGAACCGCCATGACATTCGGGAGCTGGAGTCATCACCGCCAGACATCCTGTTGTTTACCGGCGGCACGGATGGTGGTGAAGAAAGCTACGGCCTGGCTAATGCGCATGCGCTGGCAGAGTCCACGCTTGACTGCGCCATTATTTACGCCGGAAACCGGGACATCCAGGACGATATACAAACGATTCTGGGGCATAAGGATCTGACCACGGTAGATAACATTCTGCCGGATCTCGATCACCCGAACCCGTTTGCCGCTCGTCAGGCTATCTGTGATGTGTTCTTGTCTCGCATCGTTAAAGGCAAAGGTCTGGACGTCATCGTTGGAGAAACCGGCGAAGAACCCATGCCGACGCCGTGGACAGTCTATGAACTGGTAAAAGCGATTAGCGATTACGACAGTGCATGGAAAGAATTCATGCTGATTGATATGGGCGGCGCCACTACGGACGTCTATTCAGCCAGCGCGAATATCCTCTCTCCCGACACCGTCCTGCATGGTGTTCCTGAACCTTTCGTCAAACGTACCGTTGAAGGCGATTTGGGAATGCGCGTTTCCGCCGTCGTGGTCGGAGAAAGCACGCAGGATATGGTGAAAGTTATCTTTGCCCAGCAGCCACAACGTGAGGAAGCATTTTATCGCTACCTGCGTCATCTGGTTGGGCATCCGGATTACCTGCCACTCAGCGAGGAGGAGAAATATTTCGACACTCTGCTGGCAGGTTTGTGCGTGGGCTATGCCACTGAGCGCCACGCGGGCACTAAAAAGCAGGTTTGTACCTGCGTAGGTAACGTGGATTTACAGATGGGTCGCGATCTCACCACCGTACGCAAAGTTGTCGGTTCAGGTGGATGGCTCTCGCGCGCCAGCCAGTTCGATATTCATAACTGGCTCAAATACCGGGAGCTGGACGACCAGGGTAAAAGAATTTTGTTACCTAATCAGTTTGAGTATTACCGCGATTCAAATGGCCTGCTCCCGCTACTGGCAAACGTCGCCAGGCTGTACCCGCAAGCCGCAGCTCGCACCAGCATTCAGTGTTTAACCCTATAACAATTAAGGCAGCTACGAATGGAACTTCGAAATAAAAAATTGACCCATGACGAATTCATGACCGAAAGGCATCAGGTGCTGCAAACCTGGGAAACCGGCAAAGACGTTGAGAACTTCGAAGATGGCGTGAAATACCAGCAAGCAATTCCAGATAAAAAACGCTTCTCCCTCGCGCTATTGAAGGCCGATCAGGAAGGTAAAACCCTGAGCCAGCCACGTGCAGGTGTTGCATTAATGGATGAGCACATTGAGTTGCTCAAAACCTTGCAGGAAGAGTGCGACCTTCTGCCAAGTACCATCGATGCCTATACCCGTCTGAATCGTTATGAAGAAGCTGCCGTCGGGATCCAGAAATCCATCGAAGCAGGAACCTCCAAGCTTAATGGTTTACCGGTGGTCAATCACGGGGTTGCTGCCTGCCGCCGTATGACTGAATCGCTGGAAAAACCTATCCAGGTTCGCCACGGTACCCCGGATGCACGCTTGCTGGCAGAGATCGCGATGGCCAGTGGCTTTACCAGCTACGAAGGCGGTGGTATCTCCTACAACATCCCTTATGCCAAACGTGTCACCCTGGAAAAATCCATCCGTGACTGGCAGTACTGCGACCGTCTGATGGGGCTGTACGAAGAAAACGGCATTCGTATTAACCGCGAGCCGTTTGGCCCATTGACCGGCACCCTGATCCCGCCGTTTATGTCTCACTCGGTCGCGATTATCGAAGGTCTGCTGGCGCTGGAACAAGGAGTGAAATCCATTACCGTCGGTTACGGCCAGGTGGGTAGCCTGACTCAGGATATCGCGGCGATTCAGGCTCTGCGTGAACTGTCCCACGAATACTTCCAGAATTATGGCTTCGATGATTACGAGTTGAGCACCGTATTCCACCAGTGGATGGGCGGTTTCCCGGAAGATGAAGCAAAAGCGTTCTCCGTTATCGCCTGGGGTGCTGCGGTTGCAGGTATGTCCGGTGCAACTAAAGTCATCACCAAAAGCCCGCATGAAGCGTTCGGTATCCCAACTGCTGCGGCTAATGCCCAGGGACTTAAAGCTTCACGCCAGATGCTCAACATGGTCAGCGACCAGAAATTCCCGCAATGCGCAGCTGTAGAGCAGGAAGTCGATCTGATTAAGAGCGAAGTTCGCGCGGTACTGAAAAGAGTATTCGAGCTGGGTAATGGCGACATTGCACGCGGCACCGTACTGGCTTTTGAAGCCGGTGTGCTGGATGTACCTTTCGCCCCTGCCGCCTGTAACGCCGGCAAAATCCTGCCAGTTCGTGATAACACTGGCGCAATTCGTATTCTCGAAGCCGGTGCGGTTCCGCTGCCGAAAGATATTCTCGCCCTGCACCACGACTACGTCGCAGAGCGCGCACATTTTGAAGGTCGTAAACCTTCTTTCCAGATGGTCATTGATGACATCAACGCCGTATCCCACAGTAAATTAATAGGAAGACCATAATGAAAATTAAACAGGCCCTTTTCACCGCTGGCTACTCCTCATTTTATTTTGACGATCAGCAAGCTATTAAAGACGGAGCTGGTCACGATGGGTTTATCTATACCGGCTCTCCGGTGACGCCTGGGTTTACCTCTGTTCGTCAGGCGGGTGAATGCGTTTCAGTGCAGTTGATTCTGGAAAACGGCGCGGTGGCCGTTGGTGATTGCGCGGCCGTACAGTACTCCGGTGCAGGCGGTCGTGACCCACTGTTCCTGGCTGAGAACTTCATTCCTTTCCTGAACGATCACATCAAACCGCTGCTGGAAGGTCGTGACGTAGATTCGTTCTTACCGAACGCCCGTTTCTTTGACCAACTGCGTATTGACGGTCATCTGTTGCATACCGCTGTACGTTACGGTTTGTCTCAGGCGTTGCTTGATGCCGCAGCACTGGCCACAGGACGCCTGAAAACAGAAGTTGTTTGCGATGAATGGCAGTTGCCATGTGTACCGGAAGCAATTCCATTATTTGGTCAAAGCGGTGATGACCGTTATATCGCCGTCGACAAAATGATCCTCAAAGGCGTGGACGTACTGCCGCATGCGCTGATCAACAACGTAGAAGAGAAGCTGGGCTTTAAAGGCGAAAAACTGCGTGAGTATGTGCGTTGGTTGTCTAACCGCATCTTAAGCCTGCGTACCAGCGATCGTTATCACCCAACGCTGCATATTGATGTGTACGGCACTATCGGTCTGATTTTTGATATGGACCCGGTTCGTTGCGCCGAATACATCGCCAGCCTGGAGGCAGAAGCACAAGGTCTGCCGCTGTACATTGAAGGTCCGGTTGATGCTGGTAACAAGCCGGATCAAATCCGCATGCTGACCGCAATCACCAAAGAACTGACCCGTCTGGGATCCGGCGTGAAAATCGTTGCTGATGAATGGTGTAACACCTATCAGGATATCGTGGACTTCACTGATGCTGGCAGCTGCCACATGGTGCAGATCAAAACTCCGGATCTCGGTGGCATTCATAACATTGTTGATGCCGTGCTCTACTGTAACAAACACGCAATGGAAGCCTACCAGGGCGGAACCTGTAACGAAACCGAGATCAGTGCTCGCACCTGCGTACATGTCGCGCTGGCTGCGCGTCCAATGCGCATGCTGATCAAACCGGGTATGGGCTTCGATGAAGGTCTCAACATCGTGTTTAACGAAATGAACCGCACCATCGCGTTGTTGCAGACTAAGGATTAAGAAATGGCTCGCACATTTAAGATCTTATCGCCTACAGCTATTCTGGGTTATGGCTTCCCGGAAGAGAGTTTTCGTAAAGCCATGGAAGAATCGCCGGATCTTATTGCTGTTGACGCAGGCTCCTCCGATCCTGGCCCCCACTACCTGGGGGCAGGTAAGCCTTTCACTGACAGGGCCGGTGTGAAACGCGATCTGCGCTATATGATCGTGGCAGGCGTTAAGAATAACATCCCGGTCGTGATCGGTACCGCCGGTGGTTCCGGCGCAGCTCCGCACCTGGAGTGGTGTCGCCAGATAATCCATGAGATCGCCCAGGAAGAAAAACTGTCTTTCTCCATGGCGTTGATCCCGTCCGATGTCGACAAAGAAGTCGTTCATCAGGCCCTGGATAACGGCAAAATCACCGCACTGGATTTTGTGCCTGAACTGACTCACGAAGCTATCGAAGATAGCACCTACATCGTTGCACAGATGGGCGTTGAGCCTTTCCAGCGCGCACTGAAAGCCGGTGCACAGGTTGTACTGGGCGGACGAGCCTACGATCCGGCATGCTTCGCTGCACTGCCGATTATGCAAGGCTTTGATGAAGGTCTGGCGCTTCATTGCGGTAAGATCCTTGAGTGTGCTGCCATCGCCGCCACCCCGGGTTCTGGCTCGGATTGTGCGATGGGAATCATCGACGACAACGGCTTTACGCTGAAAGCGTTCAATCCGAAGCGTAAGTTCACTGAAACTTCTGCTGCGGCACACACCCTGTATGAGAAGTCAGATCCGTACTTCCTGCCGGGACCGGGCGGCGTGTTGAACCTGAAAGCGTGTACCTTTACAGCGGTTAATGAAGGTGAAGTGTACGTCAGCGGTTCGCGTCATGAAGAGACACCGTATGCGCTGAAACTGGAAGGTGCGCGTCAGGTTGGTTTCCGCTGCCTGACCATCGCCGGAACGCGCGATCCGATTATGATTGCCGGTATCGACACCATTCTTGAAGAGGTACAGGCCAGCGTGGCACGTAACCTTTCACTGAATGACGACAGTATCCGCATGACGTTCCACCTGTATGGTAAGAACGGCGTGATGGGCAATCATGAGCCGATGAAAACTGCCGGTCATGAGCTGGGGATTTTACTGGACGTGGTCGCGCCAACCCAGGATATCGCCAACAGCGTTTGCTCACTGGTGCGTTCTACGTTGCTGCACTACGGCTATGAAAATCGTATTGCGACTGCGGGCAACCTCGCCTTCCCGTTCTCACCATCTGACATTCAGAGTGGGCCTGTGTATGAGTTCTCAATCTATCACCTGATTGAAGCAAGCGATGCACTGCGTTTTGATTTCCACATTGAACAGGTGACGCCAGAAGGAGTTCAGGCATGAAACAGTCTATTTGCTCACTGGCGCAAGTAATTCGCTCCAAAAACGCCGGACCGTATGAACTGGTATTAGATATTTTATTTAAAACCAGGGAAGACTATCAGCGAGTAAAAGCCTCGGAGCAATTAACACCGCAACTTATTGCTGGGTTATATAATGTCAAACCTGACTTTATTCATAATATTGTGTGGTTCGACCCAGCGAATGCAGTAAAAATCGTCATGCCGCGCGATATTATTTCCGGCAATGTCGGTGACAATGATGTTTATGGTGCGCAACAACACGCTCCATTATTAAGTATTGAGTTCGATCTGTAACAAAAAAACACAATAACAGCCATTGGAGCACAGAATTCAGCTGTATCACAGTGCTTCGAATTATTCATGCGGTTGGTCACAACAGGCGTGCATCTGAGCTGCTGTCCAGGCTCAGGTGCTCGCCACCCTACACAATTTCAATTACCAGCCTTTATCCGATGGAGTAAACATGAAGAAAATTAGTTTAACGAAGATGATCATATTAGGCCTGTTACTCGGCATGGTTGCCGGGGTGCTCATCAATAATATGGCCGCAGCTGAAACAGCTAAATCATATGCTCAGGATATTTCCATTTTCACCACTATATTTTTACGTATGGTGAAAATGATTATCGCTCCATTAGTTATATCAACTCTGGTTGTCGGCATTGCCAAAATGGGTGATGCAAAAACGCTGGGACGTATATTCTCCAAAACCTTTTTCCTGTTTATTTGCGCCTCACTGCTGTCAATCGCATTGGGTCTGGTTATTGTTAATATCTTCCAGCCGGGCGCAGGCATCAACTTTGTTCCGCATGATGTCGGCGCTGTCGCCGCCGTTAAGTCAGAGCCGTTTACGCTGAAGGTATTTATTTCGCACGCAGTACCGACCAGTATCGTTGATGCGATGGCGCGTAACGAAATCCTGCAGATCGTCGTGTTCTCGATTTTCCTGGGTTGCAGCCTGGCTGCGATTGGCGAAAAAGCTGAGCCTATCGTTAAGGTTCTCGACTCACTGGTCCACGTCATGCTGAAGCTGACTGGCTACGTAATGCTGTTCGCACCTCTGACCGTTTTTGCCGCTATTTCAGGTCTGATTGCCGAACGTGGTCTGGGTGTGATGGTTAGCGCCGGGATCTTCATGGGTGAGTTCTACCTGACGCTGGGTATGTTGTGGGCAATTCTGATTGGCCTGTCGACTATGATCGTCGGTCCTTGCATCAGCCGTCTGACTAAAGCCATCCTCGAACCTGCTCTGCTGGCCTTTACCACTTCCAGTTCTGAAGCAGCCTTCCCAGGCACGCTGGATAAACTGGAAAAGTTCGGCGTTTCTTCAAAAATCGCCAGCTTTGTTCTGCCTATCGGTTACTCCTTTAACCTGGTCGGTTCCATGGCCTACTGCTCATTTGCCACCGTGTTTATTGCCCAGGCGTGCAATATCGAGCTGAGCATGGGCGAACAAATCACCATGTTGCTAATCCTGATGCTGACCTCTAAAGGGATGGCGGGTGTGCCTCGTGCCTCTATGGTGGTTATTGCCGCAACCCTGAACCAGTTCAACATTCCGGAAGCCGGTCTGATCCTGCTGATGGGCGTCGATCCATTCCTCGATATGGGTCGTTCAGCCACTAACGTAATGAGTAACGCAATGGGTGCTGCCATTGTGGGTCGCTGGGAAGGCGAACACTTCGGCCAGGGTTGTCGCGGCACTGCGCCAGTAAAAACCCCGGAACAGGAACGCCCGGTTACCGAAACGGAAGTTGCTTTGTCTTAATACCACAGTGAAACCGGATAGCGGCCGCGCTATCCGGTTTTCGAGACGGTTAATAACCCGTAAGCCGGAAGGTGGTAAGCCGCCCTCCGGCACCATGATGAGCACACCAACAGGAATGCACCATGAATAAAACTCTTCTCGGCGTGGGTATTTTTTCCTTCAGCGTATTATTTAGCGCAACCACATTCGCGCAAACCACGCCGGACTACGCCAGACTTATCGAACAGGCGCATCAGAAATACAAAAGTAACAATGACGGAAAAGTCGCCGACTATATCCCTGCCCTCGCGACCTACAGCCCCAACAATTTTGCTATCACCATCGCAACGGTTGACGGAAAAATCTTCCAGGTTGGCGATGTTAAAAAAGCATTCCCGATGGAATCACTGAGTAAAGTTTTCACCATGGCGCTCGCCATGGAACAGCACGGCCCTCAGGTTGTTCTGGATAAACTCGGTGCCAATGCCACCGGCATGCCATTCAATTCAGGCTTAG
This sequence comes from Citrobacter sp. Marseille-Q3906, assembly GCF_916618775.1. Lineage (NCBI taxonomy): Bacteria > Pseudomonadati > Pseudomonadota > Gammaproteobacteria > Enterobacterales > Enterobacteriaceae > Citrobacter > Citrobacter sp. Marseille-Q3906. The sequence goes on along the minus strand of NZ_CAKAKA010000002.1, from coordinate 560,005 downwards.
CCGTCGAACTGACCAAAGGCGCGCCGGAAAACCCACTGGTTAACGCAGGCGCGATGAGCACCGTTAGCCTGATTGAAGCCAAAGATAAAACCGACCGCTGGAACAAAATCCTCGACAACCTGAACGCGTGGGCAGATGCAAGTCTCACTGTTAACGAACCTGTTTTCAAATCCGAAATGGAGACCAATCAGCACAACCAGGCACTGGCCAAACTGATGGAATCCTATAACAGCTTTTATGGCAACACGGATGAAGCCGTCGAAATTTATACCCGTCAGTGTTCCGTGGATATCACCGTTGAGCAACTGGCCAAAATGGGTGCCGTACTCGCCAACAAAGGTAAATCTCCGTTTAACGGCAAGCAGTTACTGAATGAAAGTTATGTACCTCAGGTGCTGGCGGAAATGGCGATTGCCGGGCTGTACGACGGCAGTGGTAAGTGGCTGTACACCGTCGGCGTCCCGGCAAAGAGCGGTGTCGGCGGCGGAATGGTTGCGGTCGTCCCAGGTGAATATGCGATTGCCGTCTATTCCCCACCGCTGGATGAAGCGGGCAACAGCGTTCGCGCCCAGAAAACCATCGAATATGTCGCCGACGCGACAAAAGCCAATGTCTTTTTAGCGCATTAAGCCAACGTCAGATAACGCTTATCTGGTATTGAAATCAGGCTCGAAATTTATACACAAAATAATTCAAGCTGCATCAAAGCGGCAACTACGTGAACCCCGGGAGCTTACATAAGTAAATGACTGGGGTGAACGCAGACAGCCAACAAAGAGGCAGCGTGAAGGATGACGTGTATCGGCAAAACACGAAAAGGTGAGAAGTACTATGTCTAAACCATTTGTCTGGCAGGAACTCTTTGTTCAGAGTAAAGATAATACAGAATACGAATTACTCAGTAACCAACACGTTACGGTAACAGAGTTAGACGGAGAGGAAGTGATCAAGGTTGCGCCCGAGGCGTTAACCCTGTTGGCACAGCAGGCATTTTATGAAGCTTCATTTTTCCTGCGCGCCGGACATTTGAAACAGATCGCCAGTATTCTGCACGATCCGCAGGCCAGCAGTAATGATAAATACGTCGCACTCCAGCTACTGCGCAATGCAGAGGTTTCGGCTAAAGGCGTATTGCCTAACTGCCAGGATACAGGGACCGCAACCATTGTGGCAAGCAAAGGGCAGAATGTCTGGACCGGGTGTGATGATGCCGAAGCATTAAGCCATGGCGTATATGCCACATTCACGGAAAACAACCTGCGCTATTCGCAAAACGCACCGCTGGATATGTATTCCGAGGTCAATACTCAGACTAACCTGCCCGCCCAAATCGACATTAGCGCCACCCCGGGTAATGAATACCGGTTCCTGTTCGTCAACAAAGGTGGTGGCTCAGCTAACAAAGCAGCGCTGTACCAGGAAACCAAATCAATTTTACAACCGGAAAAACTCACTGCCTTCCTGATTGATAAAATGAAATCACTGGGAACAGCCGCCTGCCCGCCATATCACATTGCATTTGTCGTTGGCGGTCTGTCTGCCGATCAGGCGCTGAAAGTCGCAAAACTGGCATCAACTAAATATTACGATAACCTGCCCACCAGCGGGAACGAACTGGGTCAGGCGTTCCGCGATACGGCACTGGAAGCCACTCTTCTCAATGCCAGCCGTGAGTTTGGCATCGGCGCACAATTTGGCGGCAAATACTTTGCGCACGATATTCGTGTTATTCGCCTGCCACGCCACGGCGGCTCCTGCCCTATCGCTATGGCACTCTCCTGCTCTGCTGACCGCAATATTAAAGCCAAGATTAATAAACAGGGTATCTGGCTGGAAAAACTCGAACATAATCCGGGCAAATTCATTCCCGATTCTCACCGCGTAGAAAATGGTGCTCAGACCGTACAGCTCAATCTGGACCGCCCGTTGCGCGACATTCTGCATGATCTGTCCACACTGCCGATTGGAACCCGACTATCGCTAAGTGGCCCGATTGTCGTCGCCCGTGATATCGCCCACGCCAAAATCAAAGAACGTCTGGATAACGGCGAACCGATGCCGGAGTACATGAAAAACCATATCGTTTATTACGCTGGCCCGGCAAAAACCCCAAATAATCAGGCTTGTGGCTCAATGGGTCCCACCACCGGCGGGCGCATGGATGGGTACGTCGATGCCTTCCAGGCAGCGGGTGGCAGTCTGATCATGTTGTCAAAGGGCAACCGCAGCAAGCAGGTAACCGATGCCTGCCACACGCATGGCGGATTTAACCTTGGCAGCATAGGAGGCGCAGCAGCCTTACTGGCACAGCAGTACGTGAAAAGCCTGCGCTGCCTTGAGTATCCGGAACTTGGCATGGAAGCGGTCTGGATGATGGAAGTCGAAAACATGCCGGCCTTTGTGCTGGTGGATGACAAAGGCAATAACTTCTTCAGTCAGTTTGAACAGCAACATCGCTGCTCAACCTGTCCGGCAGGGAAATAAGGAGCAACAATGGAAGCGCGAGTCAACAATGACAGACACCGCCAGCGCCAGCAGAAACTGAAAGAACAGGTTGATACCCGCGTGGCGGCGGCAACGGAGAAGAAAGGAATTCTGATAGTCTTCACCGGCAACGGTAAAGGTAAATCCACCGCAGCCTTTGGGACGGCAACGCGCGCGGTAGGTCACGGAAAAACCGTTGGCATCGCGCAGTTTATTAAAGGCCAGTGGGATAATGGCGAGTACAACACGTTACAGCCGCTCGGTGTTGAATTTCATATTATGGGTACCGGTTTTACCTGGGAAACCCAGAACAGGGAAGCCGACATCGAGGCGGCAACAGCGGTCTGGCAGGAAAGTAAGCGCATGCTAGCCGATGCACATTACGACCTGGTGGTGCTGGATGAACTCACCTATATGCTGGCTTATCACTATCTGGATACGCAGGAGGTTATCAGCGCTATCGAGAATCGCCCTGCAGAACAGAGCGTGATCGTCACAGGACGTGGATGCCACACGCAATTACTGGAACTTGCCGATACGGTGAGTGAAATTCGCCCGGTTAAGCACGCGTTTGATAGTGGTATTCAGGCACAGGTCGGGATCGACTGGTAACGAGACTTTTGCCGGATAACATGTTCGCTTATCCGGCCTACCATTTCTTCAGATAGCAGACCGGCGTTATCATCCGGTATCAGCAGCCCACTTTAGAGACCACGGATTTATTCAATAACCAGTTGCGGAAAATCTGTAAATGCAGGGACTCCGATTTTTCTTCACGCCACGTCATAATGAAACGGTTCCCGGTACGCATAGGAACGTCGCAGGGAATGACCATATCACCACTGTCCAGATCGTGCTGAATAGCAAAACGGGGTAACAGAGCCACGCCCAAATTAGAACGCACGGCGGCGATCAGCATCGACAATAAATCAAAACGCGGACCTTTATTCACCAGTGGGCTACTGACATTGGACAGCGCAAACCACTCCTGCCAGCCTTTGATACGCGTGCTTTGGTGCAACAGGGTAAACTCATTTAGCAGATCATCGACAGCCAGTTTCTGATTGGATTCAGAGAGCAGACATCTGCTGCATACCGGCAAAATTTCCTCTTCAAAAAGATACTCAACCTCTGACCATGGCGAGTAAAAATCTTCCCGCATGATCGCGGCATCATACTCACGATTGAGAAAATCACCGATATTCGCCAAAGAATGGATATTAACGATAATATCAGGGTTAAGTTTGTTGAATTCGCGCAGGTTGGGGATCAACCAATGTGTACTGAAGGTAGGATTAACCGCCAGTTCGATAACCTGCACGGTCGGTTGCCAGGTCATTATTGTTGTCGTATCACGTTCAAGTTTGTTTAGCGTTTCCTTAACAATACTTAAATAATGTTTCCCAGCCGCATTTAAAAAAATGCGCTTTTTGGCATGATTAAATAACGATGTATTGAGAAAATCTTCCAGAGCATTAACCTGGCGGAAAACTGCGCTTTGTGTCAGAGCAAGCTCTTCTGCCGCCCGGGTATAACTTTCATGACGCGCAACCACTTCAAAAGTTACCAGCAACTCCGTCTTGGGTATTTTTCCTCTCATAACCTCTTCCATATGCAGCGTACAAAAATAGTTTAATTTATAAAAAATAATTCGATTCACCCAGATGAGCATCGAGAGTTATATTTTATTTTGTCCATTGATGTCATTGATCCAATCCATGATTTACTCACACTGGCGGCGGATAAATATTAACCAATAATACTCAAGCGCAGCAATAAACACAATTTAAATAAGGTTAAATCCAGGCAAATAGTGCCAATAAGTTCTTAATAATTTTTCATGTTATCTTGTTTATTGCAGAAAAAACTTTGCGAGTTTAATCAATATTGTCCCTGCGATAATTTAGGACAATTTAGCGTTATAACTTATGGGCAAACGACTGCTTTTAATCATTCCGCAATGTAGTTTCTGCCATTTTTTGTTAGCCGTGATAAAGGACACAATGTGAAAACTTTCGGAAAGGTCTGGCTCGTCGGAGCAGGTCCCGGTGATATTTCATTACTCACCCTCAAAGCGATGATGTGCATTAAACAAGCTGATGTCATTATTTACGATCGTCTGGTCAATCCTAAAATTCTGGAATGGGCATCCGCTGAGTGTAAACTTGTCAATGTCGGAAAAAACCCTGGCTTTCATTGTGTGCCACAAGATGAAATCAACCTACTGCTTATTCAGTACGCTGAAACGCATGACAACATCGTGCGTTTAAAAGGCGGTGATCCTTACGTTTTTGGTCGTGGAGCTGAGGAAGTTGAGGGACTCGTAGAGATCGGGATTCCATTTGAAGTCGTGCCCGGTATCAGTTCCACCATTGGCGGCCTTGCCTGCGCCGGTATTCCGGTCACTCATCGCGATTTCGCATCCGGGTTTCACGTAGTGACAGGCCATACACGAGAAGGCAACCAGCAGCAGGACTGGCGTCAGTTAGCCAGACTCAACGGTACGCTGGTTATCGTGATGGGTATCGCCAACCTGGCATTTATCTGCGAAGAACTGTTGATGGGCGGAAAATCGGCAGACACGCCCGCCGCCGTTATCATGTCTGCCACGCGGGAAAATCAGCGCCGCCTGACCTGTACGCTCGGTGCATTATTGAATAAAGCACAGGAAGCAAACGTTGTGCCACCTGCGCTTATCGTCATAGGTGATGTCGTCACCCTCAGCGATCGACTCTCTTTTATTCCCGAAGCCATCACGCTGCCGAAAAACCTTTACTGCGAGAGTCTGGCGTGACGAAAAGACTGAGGTGACGTTTGATGCGCTGCCCGGAATACGCGGCAAAAATAACTGGTTTGTGCGTAGTGAAGTTTCCGGGCAATGCTGTCTATCGAATGAACAGGGTCGTGCAATAACTCCCCCGCCTTTTGCATTTTTTTCTGATTCACCCAGGTTTTAAAATTAACACCCTGACGTTTCTTAAAAAAACGACTGAAATAATTCGCACTTAAACAAACGTGCGCAGCCACAGTCTCCAGAGATAATTCACCATATAAATTATCATCAATATAGCGAAGTGCCGCTGATAGTTTTCTCTCGTGACGAGAAAGCTCCGTATAATATGGGCGAATAGTATTAATTTGCGATCCGAAGGAAGCATCAACCTGTTGTTCCTGATGTTCAAAGTTATCAACAATAAACCTCAGTAAATTTGCCGATGCCACCAGTGTGTTATTATCCACTACAGTAACCCGTTCCCACTCAGCTTTTATCCGAGGTTCATTCATCCATTGTGGTTTGTCATCAACTACGATTGTTTTATATTCCTGATGTTTTGCCCGTACCTGACCACAAATAATAAAGCCGTACAGATTGCCCTCATGGATTAACGGCATTGAGAATAGGCTTAATCCTGCATAACAGCAGAGTATTCTGGGTTTAACCTGCTTTAACCCCTCAAAAGCACAATACTTATCACACTTTTGACAACTCGGGCGATACAGTTCATTGGTACGCATTAATGAACAAAATGAATTGAAGCCATGACAATCAGATATTGCCTTACCTGTAACATCAACGACTACCGTTGCTAATCCGGTCGCACCAGAGAAGATCTCAGCTATAGAGAAAAAACTCTGCAAGTAGTCATCCTGAATTTTCAGCGGCACGCCTTCCTCCGACATTCATGATATTTAAGCCGGTAATATGCAGAATTTAGCCTAAAGAAAGAATGATGCTTACCGCAAAAAATAATCTTATTTATGAAGATGATTATGATCAAATTGCAAGATGAATAATGTGTCGTCTTAACCACAATAGCGCGGTGAGTACGACTGCGTCACTGGGCCATCTTTTAATTTATTATATTCTGCCTTCAGAGAACGGGTGACGGGTTACAGATATTCGGCAGGAACAAAAAACGAAAAAGACATAAAAAAGGCCATCATCAGATGGCCAACCATGTCGAAAACGGACCAGCCCTGCGTCCTTCGCACAACGCATACAGCCGGTTGCACGAAGGGGTCGGGCTTTATTACTACTTTTTGAGAATTACTTAATCACAGTTTTCAGCGCTTCACCGATATCGGCCAGGCTGCGCACGGTTTTCACCCCCGCTGCTTCCAGTGCGGCGAATTTCTCATCAGCCGTACCTTTACCACCAGAGATAATCGCACCCGCGTGCCCCATACGTTTGCCTTTCGGCGCGGTCACGCCCGCGATGTAGCCAACAACTGGCTTGGTCACATGATCTTTAATGTACGCCGCCGCTTCTTCTTCCGCGCTACCGCCGATCTCACCGATCATCACGATCGCTTCAGTCTGCGGATCTTCCTGGAACAATTTCAGGATGTCGATAAAGTTTGAGCCAGGGATCGGGTCACCACCGATACCTACGCAGGTAGACTGGCCAAAACCATAGTCAGTCGTCTGCTTAACCGCTTCATAGGTCAACGTACCAGAACGAGAAACGATACCCACTTTACCCGGCTTGTGAATGTGACCCGGCATGATGCCGATTTTGCATTCGCCTGGGGTGATAACGCCAGGACAGTTCGGCCCAATCATGCGCACGCCCGCTTCATCAAGCGCCACTTTCACGGTCAGCATATCCAGCGTCGGGATGCCTTCAGTGATGGTGATAATCAGTTTAATACCTGCGTTGATGGCTTCCAGAATGGAGTCTTTGCAGAACGGAGCCGGTACATAAATAACAGACGCAGTCGCGCCAGTGGCTTCAACCGCTTCACGCACGGTGTTAAACACTGGCAGGCCCAGGTGAGTTGTACCGCCTTTACCCGGCGTTACACCACCAACCATTTGCGTACCGTAAGCAATCGCTTGTTCAGAGTGGAATGTCCCCTGGCTACCGGTGAAGCCCTGGCAGATAACCTTGGTATCTTTATTAATTAAAACTGACATTATTTCCCCTCCACTGCGGCAACAACCTGCTGAGCTGCATCCGTCAGACTTTTCGCTGCAATAATATTCAGGCCGCTGTCAGCCAGTTTTTTCGCGCCGAGTTCGGCGTTGTTACCTTCCAGACGCACAACCACCGGAACGTTAACACCAACTTCCGCTACCGCGCCGATGATACCGTCAGCGATCAGGTCGCAACGAACGATACCGCCGAAGATGTTAACCAGAACGGCTTTCACGTTGTCATCAGAGAGGATAATTTTGAACGCTTCGGTCACGCGCTCTTTGGTTGCGCCGCCGCCCACGTCAAGGAAGTTAGCCGGTTCGCCACCGTGCAGTTTAACGATGTCCATGGTGCCCATTGCAAGGCCAGCGCCGTTAACCATACAACCAATGTTACCGTCCAGCGCGACGTAGTTCAGTTCCCACTGTGCAGCCTGAGCTTCACGCGGATCTTCCTGAGACTGGTCGCGCATTTCACGCAGATCCGGCTGGCGGAATAGTGCGTTGCCGTCAGCACCCAGTTTGCCATCGAGGCAGATCAAGTCGCCTTGTTTGGTCACCACCAGCGGGTTGATTTCGATCAGCGCCAGGTCGCGCTCAAGGAAAATGGTCGCCAGACCCATGAAGATCTTGGTGAATTGCTGAACCTGCTTACCTTCCAGACCCAGTTTGAACGCCAGGTCACGGCCCTGATACGGCATTGGACCCGTCAGCGGATCGAGCGCCACTTTATGGATCAGGTGCGGGGTTTCTTCCGCCACTTTTTCGATTTCCACGCCGCCTTCGGTAGAGGCCATAAAGACCACGCGACGGGAGCTGCGATCAACTACTGCACCGAGGTAAAGTTCTTTACCAATGTCGGTCGCAGCTTCAACCAGAATCTGATTTACCGGTTGACCGTTGGCATCTGTCTGGTAGGTCACCAGACGTTTGCCCAGCCAGTGTTCAGCAAAAGCGCGAATGTCTTCTTTGCTGTTAACAACCTTCACACCGCCCGCTTTACCACGGCCACCAGCGTGAACCTGACATTTCACTACCCACGGGCCTGCGCCGATTTTTGATGCGGCTTCTTCGGCTTCACGCGGAGTAGTACAGGCATAACCCACCGGTGCCGGTAAGCCATAGCGGGCAAAAAGTTGTTTTGCCTGATATTCATGTAAGTTCATGTGTTCTGTCCATCCTTCAGGTAATCGTTATCTTTAAACCTGTAGGCCGTTGCGTTTTTCATGCCGGATGGCGCAACGCTTATCGGCCTACAGGGCAGGTGATACTCTCAGGTACTACACGTCCAGCAGCAGACGCGTTGGATCTTCCAGCAACTCTTTAATGGTCACCAGGAAGCCTACTGACTCACGACCATCGATCAAACGGTGGTCATAAGACAGCGCCAGATACATCATCGGCAGGATTTCAACCTTGCCGTCTACAGCCATCGGACGATCTTTGATGGCATGCATACCCAGGATGGCGCTCTGCGGCGGGTTAATGATTGGCGTAGACATCAGGGAACCGAACACACCACCGTTAGTGATGGTGAAGTTACCCCCCGTCAGATCTTCAACCGTCAACTTGCCGTCGCGACCTTTTACTGCCAGCTCTTTAATGTTTTTCTCGATGTCAGCCATACCCAGCAGATCCACATCTCGCAGAACCGGAGTTACCAGGCCGCGCGGCGTAGATACCGCCATGCTCACATCAAAGTAGTTGTGGTACACCACGTCATCGCCATCGATAGAAGCGTTCACTTCCGGATAGCGTTTCAGCGCTTCAACAACCGCTTTAACGTAGAAGGACATAAAGCCCAGACGGATACCGTGACGTTTTTCGAACGCGTCGCCGTACTGCTTACGCAGATCCATAATCGGCTTCATGTTGACTTCGTTGAACGTCGTCAGCATTGCTGTCGAATTTTTCGCTTCCAGCAGACGCTCAGCTACGCGCTTACGCAGACGGGTCATCGGTACGCGTTTTTCACCGCGAGCACCCAGTGCAGGCTGTGCTGCAGGCGCCGCTGCCGGGGCTTTCGCTTCCGCTTTTGCTGCCGGAGCTTTAGCCAGATGTTTTTCAACATCTTCACGCGTGATACGACCACCGACACCGGTACCATTGATGGCACTGGCTTCAAGATTATGCTCACCCAGCAGGCGACGGATCGCCGGGCTCAGGGCATCGTTATTCTGCTCGGCAAGAGACGCCTGTTGACGCTGTGCCGGGGTAGAATCTTTCTCTTCAGATTTAGCACTGGTCTCTTTACCACTGCTATTGCCTTCACGCAGGCGACCAAGGATCTGGCGAGAAGTAACAGTGGTCCCTTCATCTTCCAGAACTGCATCAAGAATACCGTCCGCTGATGCCGGTACTTCCAGTACCACTTTGTCAGTTTCGATTTCTACCAGTACTTCGTCACGACGTACTGCATCGCCCGGTTTTTTGTGCCAGGTTGCAACCGTTGCATCTGCTACGGATTCAGGCAGGTCGGGAACAAGAATATCTACGCTACTCATTATTTATCCTTTATTTAATCGACGTTCAGCGCGTCATTGACCAGATCTTGTTGCTGTTTCTGGTGAACGGACATATATCCTACTGCCGGAGAGGCAGAGGCCGGGCGACCTGCATAACGCAGAGCAGACCCAAATGGAATCACTTCACGGAAATGATGCTGGCTGCAGTACCATGCGCCCTGGTTGAGCGGCTCTTCCTGGCACCAGACAAAATCATGCACATGAGCAAAAGGTTTCAGCGCTTCCTGTACCGCTTTATGCGGGAACGGATAGAGCTGTTCGATACGCACAATGGCGACATCTTTCTGGTTGTTCTTGCGGCGCTGCTCCAGCAGGTCGTAATAAACCTTACCAGAACACATCACGACGCGCTTCACGGCTTGCGGATCAAGTTCATCTATCTCGCCGATGGCTGGCAGGAACGTACCATTAGCCAGTTCGTCGAGCGTAGACACTGCCAGCGGATGACGCAGCAATGACTTCGGCGACATCACCACCAGCGGACGACGCATACCGCGCAGCGCCTGACGACGCAGCATGTGGTAAACCTGTGCTGGGGTAGACGGAACGCACACCTGCATGTTTTGCTCAGCGCAAAGTTGCAGATAACGCTCAAGACGTGCGGAAGAGTGCTCTGGTCCCTGCCCTTCGTAGCCGTGTGGCAGCAGCATCACCAAGCCACACATACGACCCCATTTCTGCTCACCAGAGGAGATGAACTGGTCGATAACAACCTGCGCACCGTTGGCAAAGTCACCAAACTGCGCTTCCCAGATAGTCAGCGTGCGCGGCTCTGCTGTGGCATAACCATATTCGAATGCCAGTACCGCTTCTTCAGACAGCACGGAGTCCCAAACGCGGAATGTGCCCTGACCGTTATGCACATGCTGCAGTGGCGTGTAGGTAGAACCGTTTGCCTGGTTGTGAATAACTGCATGGCGGTGGAAGAAGGTACCGCGACCTGAGTCTTCACCAGACAGTCGTACCGGAATGCCCTCGTCAACCAACGTTGCGTAAGCCAGGTTCTCAGCACCACCCCAGTCGAACAGCTTCTCGCCTGCTGCCATCGCCTGACGGTCGCCGTAAATCTTGGCAACGCGCGACTGCATTTCAACCGCTTCTGGTACAGTACTGATGCGTTTTGCCAGTTCCTGCAAACGCTTCATTTCAACCTTGCTCGGGTAGTTTTCATCCCATTCATGGTTGAGGTACGGCGACCAGGTGAAGGAGTGCATATTCATTGGACGCCACTCTTTCACTACGCATTCGCCGGCATCCAGCGCGTCACGATAGAGGTTGACCATTTCGGTGGCGTCTTCCAGCGTTGCGACTTTATCGGCTTCCAGCTTATCAGCGTAGATTTTGCGCGGAGTCGGATGCTTTTTGATTTTCTGATACATCAGCGGCTGGGTCGCACTCGGCTCGTCGGCTTCGTTATGGCCATGACGGCGGTAGCACACCAGATCGATGAAGACATCACGTTTAAAGGTATTACGGAAATCCAGTGCCAGACGGGTCACGAAAGCGACGGCTTCCGGATCATCCGCATTGACGTGGAAAATAGGCGCCTGGACCATCTTACCGATATCAGTGCAATACGGCGTAGAGCGTGCATCCAGTGGGTTAGACGTTGTAAAGCCGACCTGGTTATTGATAACGATGCGAACGGTACCGCCCACTTCGTAACCACGCGCTTTCGACATGTTCAGGGTTTCCTGAACTACGCCCTGTCCGGTCACTGCGGCGTCACCGTGAATGGTGATCGGCAACACTTTATTGCTGCTCGGCTCGTCCAGTCTGTCCAGACGCGCGCGAACGGAACCGATAACCACCGGGCTGACGATTTCCAGATGCGACGGGTTAAACGCCAGCGCCAGGTGAACCAGACCGCCTTCGGTTTCGATATCAGATGAGAAGCCCATGTGGTACTTCACATCACCCGTACCGAGGTGTTCTTTATGTTTGCCTGCAAATTCGTCGAACAGATCCTGTGGTTTTTTACCCAGCACGTTGACCAGCACGTTCAGACGGCCACGGTGCGCCATGCCCAGAACCACTTCGCGCGTGCCGCTGTTACCGGCATGGCGAATCATCTCTTTAAGCATCGGAATTAACGCATCGCCGCCTTCCAGCGAGAAGCGTTTTGCACCCGGGAACTTCGCGCCCAGATAGCGTTCCAGGCCTTCTGCTGCGGTCAGTTCGCTGAGAAAACGTTTCTTCTCTTCGCTGCTGAATGCGGCACGACCAGATTCGATACGCTGCTGAAGCCAGCGTTTTTCTTCGGTACTGGTGATGTGCATATACTCGGCGCCAATAGGGCCGCAGTAGGTTTGTTTCAGCGCCTCAACCAGGTCGCTCAGCTTCATGGTGTCTTTGCCGCCGGCAAAAGAACCTACGTTAAAGCTTTCCTGGAAATCAGCATCGGTCAGATCGTGGAAAGTTGGGTCCAGATCGGCCACATTCTCTTGCTGCCACAGTCCCAGCGGATCGAGATTCGCATGCTGATGACCACGGAAACGATATGCGTTGATGAGCTGCAGGACTTTAACCTGCTTCACATTGGCATCAGGGTCGGAGATAGAAGAAGAATAACGTGGGGTAACCAACGCCTGTCGACGGAAATAATCACGTGTTTTTGAGTGGAGTTGATCCGGTTTGACTCCGGTACCAGGTAACTGCTGGAACGTCGAACGCCAGTTAGCATCTACCGAGTCAGGGTCGGTTAAGAAGTCTTCATAGAGCTGTTCTATCCAGCTCTGGTTTGAACCAGAGAGGTAAGAAGAGTCCAACCAGGCTTTCAAAGCGCTGTTCTGCATCGTGATCCCTTAAGCATCTATATGCTTATTTCGCCGTGGATACTACCACGCACACCGCTGTGCGTGCCGGGGTTCACTTGCGAGCTCTTGTTTAATCTGGCTCGCGAAGGAACCTTTAAAAACTGTCTAATAATCTTCGTCGTTCAGACCGCGCCTTGTATCGCGCCGAACGCCTCGATTATTGCTCTCTAATTCATGGCAGTTTTTAGAGGTTTCCTGCATATATCATGCCTGATGACGCTGTGCTTATCCGGCCTACAGTGACTCACCTGTAGGCCGGATAAGGCATTTATGCCGCCATCCGGCATCTGTTACTTACGCACTACGTTTCAACAGCATCGACTTAATATGGCCGATGGCGCGCGTCGGGTTCAGCCCCTTAGGACATACGCTGACGCAGTTCATGATGCTATGGCAGCGGAATACGCTGAAAGCGTCACTTAAACCTTCGAGGCGGCTGTCGGTTTCGGTATCGCGACTGTCAATCAGGAAGCGATACGCGGCCAGCAGTCCTGCCGGGCCAATAAACTTGTCCGGATTCCACCAGAATGACGGGCAGGACGTTGAGCAGCATGCACACAAAATACATTCATACAGCCCATCGAGCTTCTCACGCTGCTCTGGCATTTGTAAATGCTCACGAGCAGGAGGATTTTTCCCATTATTCAACAAGTAAGGCTTAATCTTCTCATACTGTGCGTAGAATTGTCCCATGTCTACCACCAAATCGCGTACGACCGGTAAACCTGGCAGCGGGCGAATGACAATTTTCTTGCCCGGCTGATTCAGCGCAGAAATAGGAGTGATACACGCCAGCCCATTTTTGCCGTTCATATTCAGACCATCAGAACCGCACACCCCTTCACGGCAGGAGCGACGGAACGACAGCGACGGATCTTTTTCTTTCAGCTGCATCAATGCATCCAGCAGCATCATGTCGCGCCCTTCTTCCGCTTCCAGGGTGTAATCCTGCATACGCGGAGCATCATCGATATCCGGGTTATAGCGATAAATCGAAAACTCGAGTTTCATTGTCCTGTCTCCGCATTAATAAGTACGAATCTTCGGCGGGAATGCCGGGCGCAGTTTCGGTTCCATATTGACCTGACGTCGAGTCATGGATTCCGATTCTGGCAGGTACAGGGAATGGCACAGCCAGTTTTCATCATCACGTTCCGGATAGTCGAAGCGGCTATGCGCGCCGCGGCTTTCGGTACGGAAGTTGGCGGACACCGCCGTGGCGTACGCGGTTTCCATCAGGTTATCCAGCTCCAGACACTCAACGCGCTGGGTGTTGAACTCGCTGGACGTATCATCCAGACGGGCGTTTTTCAGACGCTCGCGAATTGCTTTCAACTCTTCAAGCCCCTTCGCCATCGCATCACCTTCGCGGAAGACCGAGAAGTTATGCTGCATACATTCTTGCAGCGCTTTGCGAATAACTACCGGATCTTCGCCGTCGCGGTTACCGTTCCAGCGGTTCAGACGGGCCAGAGAAGCATCGATCTCTTCTTCGGTGGCATCCAGCAGGTCACCCTGCTCAGTGATAGATTCCTGCAGATGCAGGCCAACCGCACGACCGAATACCACCAGGTCCAGCAGCGAGTTGCCGCCCAGACGGTTAGCACCGTGGACCGATACGCAGGCGATTTCGCCAACCGCAAACAGCCCAGGAATCACCACATCTTCACCCTGCTCATTCACAGTCAGTGCCTGGCCGGTCACTTTGGTCGGAATACCGCCCATCATGTAGTGGCAGGTAGGGATTACCGGAATCGGCTCTTTCACCGGATCAACGTGGGCAAAGGTGCGGGACAGTTCCAGAATGCCCGGCAGACGGGATTCCAGCACTTCTTTACCCAGATGGTCAAGTTTCAGCTTGGCGTGTGGACCCCACGGACCGTCACAGCCACGCCCTTCACGAATTTCGATCATGATGGAACGCGCCACCACGTCACGACCCGCAAGGTCTTTCGCATTCGGGGCATAACGCTCCATAAAGCGTTCGCCATGTTTATTTAACAGATAACCGCCTTCACCGCGGCAACCTTCTGTTACCAGTACACCTGCACCGGCGATACCGGTTGGGTGAAACTGCCACATTTCCATATCCTGCACCGGCACACCGGCACGGATAGCCATACCAACACCATCACCGGTATTGATGTGGGCGTTGGTGGTGGACTGATAAATACGGCCTGCCCCGCCGGTTGCCAGCACGGTAGCGCGGGCTTTGAAGTAGACGACTTCACCGGTTTCGATACACAGTGCGGTACAACCCACCACTGCGCCATCGGCGTTTTTCACCAGATCCAACGCATACCACTCCGAGAAAATGGTGGTGTGGTTTTTCAGGTTCTGCTGATACAAGGTGTGTAACAACGCATGACCGGTACGGTCCGCCGCCGCTGCGGTACGTGCCGCCTGCTCGCCGCCGAAGTTTTTCGACTGACCGCCAAACGGGCGTTGATAGATAGTGCCATCGTCGAGGCGTGAAAACGGCAGCCCCATATGATCCAGCTCCAGAATCGCTTCCGGACCGGTCTTGCACATATATTCAATAGCGTCCTGGTCACCAATGTAATCCGACCCTTTTACGGTGTCGTACATATGCCATTCCCAGTTATCTTCATGGGTATTACCGAGCGCAACGGTGATGCCACCCTGCGCAGAAACGGTATGGGAACGGGTTGGGAACACTTTGGAAAGCAGCGCACAGGTCTGGCCGCTTTGGGAAATTTGCAGCGCCGCGCGCATACCTGCGCCGCCGGCACCAATCACAACAGCATCAAATTCTCTGACTGGCAGTTTCATTACACACCCCACACCACAACAAATCCATAAATGACGTAAACCACCAGCGCAACGACAATTGCCAGTTGCAGAATCAGGCGCACGGCCAGAGGTTTAACGTAGTCGGTCAACACCTGCCACATGCCGATCCAGGCATGAATCAAGATGGAGAAAAGTGCCAGCAGGGTGAAGACTTTGGTGAATGCCGATGAGAAAAAACCGGTCCAGACTTCCCAGGTCAGCTCGCCGCTGGTGGCGAAGAAGCCGACCATATAGATGATGTATAACGTCAGAACGATAGCGGTAGCACGGACCAGAATGAAGTCATGTACGCCGTTGCGTCCTAATGCGGAGGCGTTGCTTACCATACGAGGACTCCTGCGAGAAGTGAAAGCACGACAATGATAACAAAAGAAATTTTGGCGGAACGCGTCCCTGCTTCGAGGGTTTCTTCAAGGTAGCCAAAATCCATCAACAGATGGCGAATGCCCATTACAGCGTGATATGCCAGCGCGACCAGAATTCCCCACATAATTAACTCCACAAAGAAGTTATTCATAATGGATGACGCCGCGAGGAAACCTTCAGGGGAGGAAAGGCTGGTACCCAATAACCACAACAGTATCCCGACCGCCACGAAGGTGATCACTCCAGATACGCGATGGAGAATGGACGCTATCGCCGTGATTGGGAACCGGATCGTTTGCAGATCCAGATTGACAGGTCTTTGTTTTTTCACATTTCTTATCATGAATAACGCCCACATGCTGTTCTTATTATTCCCTTTGGACTTCGGGTACAGAAGATGAAGACACCTGTAGCCTGAAAGACGACGGGATTTCCTTCCTCCGGTCTGCGTGCGGGTCAGACAGCGTCCTTACTATAACTACGCGTCATATAAAACACTGCTTCCAGTTGCTAAAACGACACGTTACAACGCTGGTTGGCTCGGGATTGCAGGGTATTCCGGAGACCTGGCGGCAGTATAGGACGTTCACAAAATCATTACAATTAACCTACATATAGTTTGTCGGGTTTTATCCCGAACAGTGACATAGGTCACGATAACAACATTATTTTAATTTTTAATCATCTGATTTGACAAACATTAAACAAAGTTGTTACAAACGACACCAGAAAAGGCATATAATGCGTAAAAGTTATGGGGTCACTCTTTCACCGGAGATTTAGTTATGCAACAGTGTGGAAGTATTGACCAATACCTTCAGGACAGTTATTAGTGATAGACAGGTTTAATAATTCGGATTGCTAAGTTCTTGATTTGCTGTTTATTCGCCATGAACAGACCGTTTTACCTGCAAGCGCCCATAGCTCTGTACCCAGGTTGTCCCCTCTTCCACAGAGCGGCGAGCCAAATAACAAACTGGTAACGGTTCACCAATGTACGAAGGCAAATGTAAGTTCCGGCAGTCTTAAGCAATAAGGCGCTAAGGAGACCGTAAATGGCTGATACTAAAGCAAAAATCACTCTAAATGGTGACTCTGCTATTGAACTGGATGTGCTGAAAGGTACGCTCGGTCAAGATGTTATTGATATTCGTAGCCTTGGCTCAAAAGGGATGTTTACTTTTGACCCAGGTTTCACCTCTACTGCATCCTGCGAATCCAAAATTACTTTCATCGACGGTGACGAAGGTATTTTGCTGCATCGCGGCTTCCCGATTGACCAGTTGGCGACCGAGTCCAACTATCTGGAAGTGTGTTATATCCTGCTGTACGGCGAAAAACCGACGCAGGAAGAGTACGACGAGTTCAAAACCACGGTCACTCGCCATACCATGATCCATGAGCAGATTACCCGTCTGTTCCACGGTTTCCGCCGCGACTCTCACCCGATGGCCGTCATGTGCGGTGTTACCGGCGCACTGGCCGCGTTCTACCACGACTCGCTGGATGTGAATAATGCGCGTCACCGTGAAATCGCTGCTTTCCGTCTGCTGTCCAAAATGCCTACCATGGCAGCGATGTGCTACAAATACTCCATCGGCCAACCGTTTGTTTATCCGCGTAACGACCTCTCCTACGCCGGTAACTTCCTGCACATGATGTTCTCCACGCCGTGCGAAAAATACGAAGTGAATCCAATCCTGGAACGCGCAATGGACCGTATCCTGATCCTGCACGCCGACCACGAGCAGAACGCTTCTACGTCTACCGTACGTACGGCGGGTTCTTCTGGCGCTAACCCGTTTGCCTGTATCGCAGCAGGTATTGCTTCCCTGTGGGGACCGGCACACGGCGGTGCAAACGAAGCCGCACTGAAGATGCTGGAAGAAATCAGCTCGGTTAAACACATTCCGGAATTTGTTCGCCGCGCGAAAGACAAGAATGATTCTTTCCGTCTGATGGGCTTTGGTCACCGTGTCTATAAAAACTATGACCCACGCGCAACCGTTATGCGTGAAACCTGTCATGAAGTCCTGAAAGAGCTGGGCACCAAAGATGACCTGCTGGAAGTGGCCATGGAGCTTGAGCACATCGCACTGAATGACCCGTACTTCATCGAGAAGAAACTCTACCCGAACGTAGACTTCTACTCCGGTATCATTCTGAAAGCGATGGGTATTCCGTCCTCCATGTTCACCGTGATTTTCGCCATGGCGCGTACCGTTGGCTGGATTGCTCACTGGAACGAAATGCATACTGATGGCATGAAGATCGCCCGTCCTCGTCAGCTGTACACCGGCTACGACAAACGCGATTTTAAGTCTGACATTAAGCGTTAATTCCTGTTGCCGGATGGCGATGCGTCACCATCCGGCATATTCCCTTTTTCTTGACATGCATTGTGTTAATCCTCTCATCCTTTCTCTATGATTTACTGAGACTTGCTTAATTCTACTCAGGAGTATGGGATGCCTGTTTTGCAGTGGAGTGCACTGTTTTTACTGTCACTTCTTCTTTCCCTGCTCTTTCTGTTTATCCATCTTCCGGGGCCATTACTGCTCGGGTCGATGATCGTCGGTATTATTTTCAGTATGCGCGGTATTTCGCTGCATCCCCCTCGCTGCACGTTTCTTGGTGCGCAAGCCATCCTCGGCTGTATGATTGCGCAAAACCTCACTGGCTCCATTTTTACGACGCTGGCAGCGCATTGGCCGGTGGTGATTGTCATTCTGCTGGCAACCCTTATCAGCAGTGCAGCAATAGGCTGGTTGTTAGTACGTTACAGTAAACTTCCCGGTAATACGGGCGCGTGGGGCTCATCTCCAGGCGGAGCGGCGGCGATGGTTGCCATGGCGCAGGATTATGGCGCTGACATTCGTCTGGTGGCATTCATGCAGTATCTGCGGGTTTTACTTGTGGTAGGCGCGGCGGCGCTGGTCACCCGACTGGTGATGGGTGACCTGGCGCAAACGGTCAGCGAGCAAATCATCTGGTTTCCGCCACTGAGTGTTAACCTGTTCAGTACCCTGGCACTGGCCGCCGTTGCCGGAATTGCCGGGCGCGTACTGCGCATCCCCTCTGGCGTCATGCTGCTGCCAATGCTGGTGGGTGCATTGCTGAACGCTGGCGGTGTAATGGTGATTGAACTGCCGGAATGGCTACTGGCCATAGCGTACATGGCCATCGGCTGGCAAATTGGTCTGGGTTTTGACAAGCAAATCTTTTTTATGGCACTACGTCCCTTGCCACA
This sequence comes from Citrobacter sp. Marseille-Q3906, assembly GCF_916618775.1. Lineage (NCBI taxonomy): Bacteria > Pseudomonadati > Pseudomonadota > Gammaproteobacteria > Enterobacterales > Enterobacteriaceae > Citrobacter > Citrobacter sp. Marseille-Q3906. Next base: position 540,832 of record NZ_CAKAKA010000002.1, on the reverse strand, counting down.
GATCCTGTTGTCTATTTTTTCACTGATGGCGATTTGCGCGGCTATGGCCTGGGGACTGGCGCATTACATGCGGATCGACTTCCTCACCGCTTATCTGGCTACCAGCCCGGGAGGGGTGGACAGTGTCGCGGTGATTGCCGCAGGAAGTCACGCCGATATGGCGCTGATCATGGCGATGCAGACCCTGCGGCTGTTCAGTATTTTATTGACTGGTCCGGCGGTGGCGCGGTTTATTTCACAGCATGCCCCCAGGCAGCCAGCTTAATGCTGACATCCCGGACACCAGTAAAAAGGTCGTGAAGAGAGCATCGTTTTCTCGATAATACCGCCACAACGTTCGCATGCTTCACCGTCCCGATGGAAAACCTTAAAGCGAAACAGCGCGCCGTGATGTTTATTCTCATCAACCAGACCGCGCGTATTGTAAGATAAACGCGGAATATCGAGCAGTGCATGCGCCAGCCTGTCGAGCTGTTCATCGCTGAGTTGCGAGGCTTTATGTTGCCCTGTCAGTTCCACCTGCCAGAGAATTTCTACCCGTAAATAGTTACCCAACCCCGCGAGAAACGCCTGATCCAGGAACAGACCGGAAAACTGCCGATTGCGAAAACGAGGTGAAAGCAGACGCGCTTTCACATCATCAGGCGTTAAGCGCAGATCCAGCACATCAGGTCCAACCCGTTGCAGGAACGGATGGTTGGTTAGCTGTTCAGGCGTAAGGATTTCAATGTCAGAGGCGCTGTAGAGCAGAATAGTTTTATCGAGCGTTTGCAGCCTGACGCGTAATACCCGGTTGGTTTCCGGGATTTTCCCCGTCTCAATCACTCGCCATACGCCATAAAGCTGATTATGGCTATATAACGTCAGACCATTCGAAAAGTGGGTCAGCAATGCCTTACCCCGGGTTTCAATATGGGTAACCCTCTGTCCAGTCAGTCGAGATTGATACGGTTTTAACTGCTCAAAGGCAAACCAGACATCCGTCAGAGGTTTGCCTTTGACTGCCGCCTCCAGGTTATCCGCCGCACGGCGGATCTCCGGGCCTTCAGGCATAATACTGTCCTTTGTTAATGAGTTGCTCCGCCCGTCACTGCGATATCACGATCCACCTGCAAGGCGGTAACAATCGCAATCTCCAGTGCATGACGCACCGTTTCTGCCGCCATACTCGGCGCACCTGGATGCGCCGCCGCTTGTTCCGGCAGATAGGGAATATGAATAAATCCCCCCTTCACTGTCGGCGTGTTACGTAACTTATGCAGCAGCCCATACATCACGTGGTTGCAGACGAAGGTACCCGCAGTCTGAGAAACCGATGCAGGAATACCTGCGCTGCGCATGGCAGCAACCATCGCTTTAATCGGCAACGTGCTAAACCATGCCGCCGGGCCATCCGCTACGATCGGTTCATCAACGGGCTGCTGCCCGTGGTTATCCGCAATACGTGCATCGTCAACATTGATCGCCACGCGCTCAACGGTGATATCTGTACGGCCTCCAGCCTGACCTACCGCCAGTACCAGCGACGGCGACAGCGCGTCAATCGCAGCATTGAGTACGGCAAGAGACTCACCAAATACGCACGGAAGCTGGCGTGCCACAACGCGACATTCACCGATAATAGCATTGTCGAGACCCGAGACCACTTCCCAGGAAGGGTTAACTGATTCGCCGCCAAAAGGTTCAAATCCGGTGATAAGTACCGTTTTCATCCTTCCTCCTTACAGGAACATCAGGAAATACATCAGGAATACGTTGACCAATAGCAACAGCACGCCGGTTGGCACCTGTGCTTTAATCACTGCGTTCTTATCCGGCAGTTCCAGCAATGCCGCCGGCACAATGTTAAAGTTCGCCGCCATCGGTGTCATCAGCGTACCGCAATACCCGGAGAACATGCCGATTGCCGCCATCACCGCAGGGTTACCTCCATGCTGCAACACGAGTATCGGAATACCAATCCCGGCGGTCACAATCGGGAAGGCCGCAAACGCATTACCCATAACCATCGTCAGCAGTGCCATACCGATGGTATACACCGCCACCGCGATAAAGCGGCTATCCACCGCGAGGTATTCCTGAGTCAGATAAGAGATACCACTGCCGACGCCTGCCGCCGTAAACAACAACCCCAGCGTGGCCAGAATCTGTGGCAGGATGAACGCCCAACCAATAGAGTCCAGCAGACGACGAGCTTCCTGAATTGGCTGATGTACCCGTTCATGGGTCATTTTTATCGCCATTGCCAGGCCGATCAACGAGCCAGCTGTCATCGAAAAGAGTGTCACCAGCGTGGCGTGGTTACCCGGCCCAAACAACGCATCCTGTAAGCCCGGAATATGATTAAACATCAACACGCCAATCACGGTAACCACCGGAATGGCCAGCGCCGGGAAAAACAGACGATTGCCCAACCGGGTGGCGCTTTCTTCGCGCTGTTGTTGCGTACGTTGATGATAGCTACCCAGTTTGACGCCGCCGAAACCGGCGATTAGAGCCAGTAACACGACCGCGACACCGACAGCGATATGCACAGTGCGTTTATCGCCAAAAAGTGAATACGTCCAGTCACCCAGCAGAAACAGCAGACCGTACACGCCCCAGAACAGACCGGTGGTTAAACGCCGGGGGTTCGCTTTGTCCTGCCAGGACATGACGGCCACAATCAGTAATACCGCACCCGCCAGCCAGTAGAGATAGCTTTGCTGAAAATTCATTTCGCTTCTCCTTTTGCTGCGGCATTCGCTTTCGCCACTTCGCGTTGCAGGTAGTTATCAAGGCGCCATAAGCGAGCACCGTGGATCAGGAACGCACAAATCGCCGTTGGGATCCCCCACAGGGCAATATGCAACGGCTCCGTCTGGATCCCGCCTGACTCCAGCATAAAGTTGTGCATGAAAATGATCGCGCCAAAGGCAACAAAGATATCTTCACCAAAAAACAGCCCGACGTTATCGGTCGCCGCCGACATTGCACGCAACCGATAGCGCACTGACCCGGGCAATTCACCATGGTTTTTCTCAGCGGCCCCTTCAGCCATAGGAGCCAGCAGCGGGCGAACCATTTGCGGATGGCCACCCAGACTTGTCAGCCCCAGCGCCGCGGTCGCTTCACGAATAAAGAGATAGACAATTAACAGACGACCGCTGGTGGCGCTGCGGATTTTCGCGATCCATGCCTGAGCACGTTCTTTCAGACCGTGGCGCTCCAGCAGACCGATAACCGCCAGAGGGATCAGCAGGATAAACGGCAGGTTGCGGGTGTTGAGAAAACCTTCTCCCAACTTTTCGAGGATCGTGGCGATCGGCATATGCGCCGCCAGCCCCGTGACGATCCCGGCAATGATAACCACCAATACCGGGTTAAAACGTAAAAGAAATCCGACCACAATGACAGCAATCCCCGTCAATGGCCAGAGAGAAATGACCTCTCCCATAATATATTCCCGTCTATGTTGTTGTGTAATATGTTATTGTTTTGTATGTAAAAAATTATGCGCTAATTTGAATCTTCTCTGCTTCGAACGCGGTACGTAAGCGGCGGGCAAAAGCGAGTGCGTGCTCACCATCACCATGAATACATACCGTCTGCGCAGTCACGCTCGCCCATTCTCCGGTCTGGCTTTTCACTCTGCCGGACTGCACCATTTCTAAGGTTTGAGCCAGTGCCTGTTCTTCATTTTCAATCAGCGCGCCCGGCTGGCTACGGGGAACCAGACTGCCATCTGCCTGATAGCCTCGATCGGCAAAAACCTCCTGGCGTGTCACCAGGCCATAATGTTCCCCGGCCCGAATCAGCTCGCTCCCCGCAAGTCCCACCAGCACAAGTGATGGATCGCAGGCATGAACCGCTCTGGCAATCGCGTCAGCCAGTTGTGGGTCTTTCGCCGCCTGGTTATAGAGCATCCCGTGTGGTTTGACGTGGCGCATGACGCCGCCTTCAGCCCGAGTGATGGCAGCCAGCGCGCCGATTTGATACAGCGTCTGCGCATATACCGTTTCAGTGGGCAAAGTCATGGCACTACGACCAAAGTTTTCCCGATCCAGGAAACCTGGATGAGCCCCCACCGCCACCCCATTTTTTAGCGCTTCACGCACGCTTAAAAGCATGGTTTGCGCGTCCCCGGCATGGAATCCACAGGCAATGTTGGCTGATGACACCAGTTGCAACAGCGCGGCGTCATTTGCGCAGCCTTCGCCGAGGTCTGCATTCAGATCAATTTTCATCGTTAAGTCGCCATGTTAACTGTTCCAGATAACGTTGCTGATCGGCACGCGCCTTCAGCGCCTCCTCCAGCGAACACTGAACAAAATGAATCGGCTGGCCGAGAGGGATTTGCGCCAGATGGTACATATCCGCCTCGATGATACAGGCAATTCGTGGATAGCCACCCGTCGTCTGAGCATCGTTCATCAACACAATCGGCTGACCATTGTGCGGTACCTGAACCACGCCGGGGAGCAGACCGTGCGACAACAGCTCACGATCGGTGGTACGTGTAAGTGGCTGACCCTGCAATCGATACCCCATCCGGTTACTCTGTGGGCTGAGCTGCCACGGAGATCGCCAGAATGATGCCTGTGATGCATCATCAAATTCGTGATATTCAGGTCCGGGTAACGCGCGAATACGGTTGCCCCACAAAAGCTGTTTGACCCCCTGCGGCCCGCTGAACTGTCGCGTTGAAACACCAATCGCCAGCCGATCGCCATCGCGTAACAGACGCCCTTCCAGCCCACCGATACCTACTTTCAGATCGGTACTGCATGAGCCCATCACCTCGGGAACATCAATGCCACCCGCCACCGCCAGATAACTGCGCATCCCGCGATGCGGGCGTTTTAGCATCAGGCGTTGCCCGGCTTTAACCGGCAGTCGCCATCCGCTCCACACAGGGGTACGGTCTAAATGCGCTTCACACCCCGCGCCGGTTAATGCAAACCAGCCATCCGCCTCAAATTCCACCACCAACTGACCGAGCGTCACTTCAAGTGCTGCGGCATTTGCGTCATTACCCACCAGCAGGTTGGCTACGTTCAGCGCCGGTTTGTCCAGCGCCCCACAGTGGCTTATTCCTGATTGCCGAAAACCGTAGCGGCCACCGTCCTGCACGGAGGTATACATGCCCGCACGAATGATTTTTAACATACCCCCTCCTTCTGCGGGACAAATCGCACGGTATCCCCTGGCCGTAACAGGATCGGCTCATCCCGCTGCGGATCGAACAACTTAACCGAGGTATGCCCTATCAGTTGCCATCCTCCAGGTGTTGATAGTGGGTAGATACCGGTTTGTGAGCCACCGATGCCAACTGAACCTGCCGGAACAAGCAGGCGCGGTTCAGCACGTCTTGGTGTATGCAGTTGCTCCGGTAAGCTCCCGAGATAGGGGAATCCCGGCTGAAAGCCGATAAACCAGACTACATAGTCAACTGACGCATGCAGTTCGACAACCTGCTTCTGGCTTAATCCACTGTGCTGCGCAACTTCTGCCAGATCCGGTCCGCACGTACCGCCATAAGTAACCGGTATTTCAATAAAGCGCGAATCCGGTTCCAGCGCTTCACTCTCTTCCCACCAGCGCTGCAGACGTTCAATTGCATCCAGCGCCAGCGTTTGTGGGTTGCGCAGAGTCACCGTGATGTTGTTCATTCCAGGAATGACTTCCAGCACATTCGGAGCATCTACCAGACGCTGGGCCAGGCCCCAAATACGTTTCTGACTCGCCAGCGTAATCGGTGGTTCCAGTTCCAGAACCACCGCAGTTTCACCTAACAGATAACAACGCGCTCGCTGCACTTTCGCCCCTCTTTAATTACGCCGGATTGGGTATATCAATGAAAGAAACATCCAAATCAGTATTTTCATTCAGCCATTCACTTAACGCGCGAATACCGCCACGTTCGGTGGCATGATGTCCGGCTGCATAAAAATGCAGCCCCTGCTCACGGGCTGAGTGAATGGTTTGTTCGGAGACTTCACCGGTAATAAAAGCATCGACGCCAAAACGGGCCGCGCTATCAATGAAACTTTGGCCGCCACCGGTACACCAGGCGACGCGCTGAACTTTTTCCGGCCCTGTATCACCACACCATAACGGTTTACGTCCCAGGCGCGCCTCTATCCAGGATGCCAGCTCTAACCCCGGAACCGGCATAGCGAGTTCGCCCCACGGCACCAGAGGCTCAATTTCCCCCATCACGGTAATGCCTAGCAGCGCAGCTAACTGCGCGTTATTCCCCAGTTCCGGGTGCGCATCCAGCGGCAGGTGCCAGCCATACAGGTTAATATCATTTTCCAGCAGTGTTTTCAGACGATGGCGCTTCATGCCGCGAATAACCGGGGATTCGCCTTTCCAGAAGTAACCGTGATGAACGATGACCGCATCAGCCCGCAGACGCACTGCCTCGTCCAATAATGCCTGGCTTGCGGTCACGCCGGTCACGATTTTATGCACCGTCTCTTTGCCCTCAACCTGCAAACCATTCGGCGCGTAGTCGCTAATGGCCGCGCTGTTCAGTTTGTCGTTGATCAGTTGTTCCAGTTCGGTGTTTTTCATCATCGCCCTCGTTGTCAAAAATTCTGCATGCCCAATCAGCAACACAGCTTAAGCTAAAATAGCGTCCCCGCCTCCGTTCGTCGATAGCCATTTCACTGACACATCAAGAAACAATCACATGGACTTTGAAGGTAAATTGCTTACCACCAGGAGATTTTATTCATGTATATTTATGCAATCAGACAGCATATTGCAAAAATAATCAGATCTGTATCAAAGTTACCATTTCAAGGAAACACGCTCACACAGTACGTTCATCCTGTCGTGAGGCATTCACTTCGAGAATAGAATGAATAAACAAGCATCTCAGCCGCGCGCTATCTATTACGTCGTCGCACTGCAAATTTGGGAATACTTCAGTTTTTACGGCATGCGTGCACTGCTGATCCTGTATCTCACTAACCAGCTTAAGTACAACGATAATCATGCATATGAACTCTTCAGTGCCTACTGCTCGCTAGTGTATGTCACCCCAATTCTGGGGGGATACCTGGCGGATAAAGTGCTCGGCAACCGTATGGCAGTCATGATTGGCGCATTTTTAATGGCAGTGGGGCACCTGGTGCTGGGTGCCAGTGAAATGGCGCCGGCGTTCCTCTATTTGTCTCTGGCAATTATCGTCTGCGGTTACGGTCTGTTTAAATCCAACATCAGTTGCCTGCTGGGCGAACTGTATCAGCCGGAAGATCCGCGTCGCGACGGCGGTTTCTCTCTGCTTTATGCCGCAGGTAACATCGGTTCGATTATCGCCCCTATCGCCTGTGGCTATGTGCAGGAAGAGTACAGCTGGGCCATGGGCTTCGCGCTGGCCGCAATCGGCATGCTGGCAGGACTGGTGATTTTCTTATGCGGAAACCGCCATTTCGCCCACACCACTGGTGTCAACAAAGCTGTCCTGTGCGCCAGAACGTTTATTCTGCCAAACTGGGCCTGGTTGTTGGTATTACTGGTGGCAGCTCCGCTGCTGATTACCGTCCTGTTCTGGAAAGAGTGGTCCGTGTATGCACTGATCGTTGCCACCTTCATTGGTCTGGCTGTTCTGGCAAAAATCTACCGTCAGGCACAAACACAGAAGCAGCGTAAAGAACTGGGGCTTATCGTTACTCTGACTTTCTTCAGCCTGTTGTTCTGGGCCTTTGCTCAACAGGGCGGCAGTTCTATTAGCCTCTATATCGACCGCTTTGTTAATCGCGACATTCTGGGATATTCCGTTCCTACCGCGATGTTCCAGTCGGTCAACGCCTTCGCCGTGATGCTGTGCGGCATCGTGCTGGCCTGGGTGGTTAAAGAAAGCGTGGGTGGCAACCGCACTGTGCGTATCTGGGGTAAATTTGCCCTCGGTCTGGGATTAATGAGCGCAGGTTTTTGTATTCTGACCTTAAGCGCCCGCTGGTCAGCAGCTTACGGGCATTCTTCTATGCCACTGATGATCCTTGGGCTGGCGGTGATGGGATTTGCCGAATTGTTTATTGATCCGGTCGCGATGTCGCAAATTACGCGCATTGAGATCCCGGGCGTTACCGGCGTATTAACCGGTATTTATATGCTGCTTTCGGGTGCCATTGCCAACTACCTGGCGGGAGTGATTGCCGACCAGACATCCCAGGGCACATTTGATGCCTCCGGGGCCATCAACTATTCCATCAATGCCTATATTGATGTCTTTAGCGAGATTACCTGGGGAGCCCTGGCCTGTGTCGCGCTGGTACTGCTAATTTGGTTGTATCAGTCACTTAAGTTTAGAAACCGTCCACTGGCGGTAGAGTCCTGAGTTTACAGGCCCGATGATGTACTACGACTCGGGCCTGTTTTTTATCAAGAGATTACGAATTATTAACTGCCAGATCCTCTTCCGACAGACCTGTAACCAGTAACACCATTTCACGAGCTATTCCTTGCGCCAGCATTGTTTGCGCTATACGTAATGCAGCCTCGTGTTTACCTTGCTGTAACCCTTGCTGTACCCCTTCCTGTAATCCCTCTAACCGTAATCGCTCCGCAATAGTCATCAGCCTCTCCTTGTGTTGGGGGATCCGTTGCGCCATCTCTTGCATAAATTCATTAAAGCGAGATGCATCGCCGGATTGCAGAATGTAATTAAACATCGCCTGTAGTTGCGTGTCATTAGCGCATCCTGTAAGTAACAGCGTAGCCAGTTGTTCTACCAGTCCCATCAAATCCCGCTGACGGATATATTTTTGCATGAGTTCCAGCAACGCCATTCGCCTGTGCGTCAGGATTTCATCATCGGGTACTACCGTTATATCCACCAGTGGAAATGCACTGGCATAGAGTTGCCTTGCCGCCACAGGATCTGCAAACGCATCCAGCCAACACAGTGAATACGGGTACGGGCTGCGGTTACCGTGATAAAACAACATCGGTATTACCAGCGGCAGTTCCTTGTGTCCGGCGTCCAGATGGCGCTGCATGGCCGTCATCGCATAACGCAGCAAACGAAAAGCCATATGCGGATCGGCTGAACTCTGATGCTCTATAACAACATAGACATACCCGTCACCGTCGCGTGTGTGCAGCGACCAGAGCACATCGGAGTAGCAGGAACGTAAATCCGCTTCAATAAAGCTCTCTGACTCCAGCTTCAACGTATTAAAATCGCAAAGCTTTTGCAGACAAGCCGGAAGGTGAATCTCGAGGAAATCCCGCGCAGTTTCGGGATGGTGTAAAAACGTTTTGAATACCGCATCATGCGGAGTGGAAGTCGTTGCCGTTGTCATCGTGTTCCGTCACCTGAAAGAAGATGACGGGACTTTACTGCCCAGGCGTAACTGGTGCATTCAGGCAGTAACGGTCTTACGCACACGATTCAGCGCTAAATGCGCCCGCTAGCAACATGTGCATTCTGCTGGAATGCATTACGCAGAAATCCACCACGCACTCACCCTTTTCGCGCCGCCTCATAGGCCGCGAGCGTGGCTAATCTCGCCTGCTTATGGTCGACAATGGGGCGAGGGTAATGGAGAGTCACCTGCGCTTTTTCCGCCCAGTTCCACGGCTCGTGGATTGCTTTTCCTGGCACCTCGCGTAATTCCGGCACCCACTGGCGGATAAACTCACCGTCACGATCGAATTTTTCCCCCTGAGTCGTTGGATTAAAAATACGAAAATACGGCGCGGCATCAGTTCCGGTTGACGCCGCCCACTGCCAGCCACCGTTATTGGCTGCCAGATCGCCGTCGATCAGTTGCGACATGAAATACTGCTCTCCTTTACGCCAGTCAATCAGCAGATCTTTCACCAGAAAGCTGGCGGTAATCATGCGTAAACGGTTATGCATCCATCCTGTGGTGTTAAGCTGGCGCATGGCGGCATCCACAATGGGATATCCCGTTTGCCCCGTCTGCCACGCCTGAAAATGTGCAGGATTATCCTGCCACTGAACACGATCGGTCCAGCGAATAAAGGGACGATGACGACACAGTGCCGGGTGGTATGTCATTAAATGGCGGTAAAACTCGCGCCAGATAAGCTCATTCAACCAGACGCTTCCGCTCCCGCCCTCAAGTGCCTGCGGCTGTTCTGCTAACAACCGGTTCAGGCATTGACGCGGCGATAATCCACCGGTTGCAAGACTTGCGGATAACCGGCTGGTGCCATCAATTGCCGGAAAGTCACGCTGTTGTTCATATTCCGCGACAGCCTGCTGGCAAAACTGACGTAATTGCGCGATAGCCGATTTTTCTTCCGGTTGGAAATGTCGCACATCAAAATCCTGCTGCGGATAACTCAGCGTAATTGCGGTTAACAGTGTGGAAATAGTGCTGCTGTCTCGTCTCTTTGGCGCGGCAACACTCTCAGGAACACCGTCTTTTAGACGTTTCAGCCAGGCATTTTTAAATGGCGTAAAGACTTTATACATTTCATGATTGCCGGTCATCACCGCCCCCGGAGGCAGGATCACGCTGTCGTCAAAACCCTCACAGATCACGTGTGGCAATGACTTTTCCACACTTACATCACGCTGTCGTTCGTTTATTTCATACTGATAGTTATAAAAAAGTCGGCTGACATCATGCTGCGCACAGACGTTTTTTACTGTATCCACGCTGGCGGAAAAATCGGTAACTTCATGAAACAGAAGGGGAATGCCTTTTTCTGCCAGTGCCGTTTGTAGCATATTTAATTGAGCGCTAATAAACGCCGCCTGGCGTGGAGCCATGTTATGTGACGTCCACTGTTCGGGAGTGGCAATATATAACGCCAGTACCTGAGCAGAAGGATCACGGCACGCGGCGGCGAGGGCGAGATTATCGTGCAGACGTAAATCACAACGAAACCAGACCAAATGGGTGGTCATAAAGCTCCCAAATCAATAAGACAATTAGCTTCCATAGCGCAAACGTAACGTTGCGGGCCAGGGATCAAAGTAGCGCTGTCCGGAAAGCCAGGTATCCGGGTATTCTGCCATATAGTGTTTGAGCAGCGTCACGGGAGCAAGTAGTGGCTGCGTTGCGCGCCGATAATCATCAATCAGCGTTGCGAGTTCCTGACGCTGACGAGCATTGAGCTGCTTACGAAAATACCCCTGAACGTGCATCAAAACATTAGTATGGTTACGCCGGGTAGCCTGATGCGACATCAAAGCCATCAACTGCTGGCGATAAGCGATAAAAAAGGCATCCAGACTTTCCCATTCGTGAACCGCTGCCACAAAACGCCCGAGCTCCCGATATGCTGGCTGAGAATGCGTCAACAGCAGCAGCTTATAGCGACTGTGATAGTCAATCAGTGCTCCGCGTGTCAGTCCTTGCTCACGAATACCATTTAGTTCATTCAGCGCATACATTCGTTCAACAAAGTTTTCGCGGATTTGCGGGTCATGCAACCGCCCATCCTCTTCTACTGGCAACCACGGATATGCGTCCATCAATAATGATGTGTAGATACCGCGTCCCGCTTTGCGGTTATTTTTACCGTCAGCATCGTACACGCGGACACGTTCCATTCCGCAGGTGGGGGATTTTGCGCAGACGATGTAGCCGCACAGATGTTCAAACTGCCCGATCTGTTGGTTACTGAAAACCGTCATGGCATCAGTAAGGTTCCCTTCCCGCTTATCGCTAAAACGCAGAGAAATAGCACCATCATCGTTTTTTACCAGACGTAACGCAGGACGAGGCACTGGCAATCCAATGGCCATTTCCGGACACACTGGCTCAAAGCGCACCCACGGAGACAGGTCTTCCACGGCAAAAGCCAGCCGTTTATGTCCGCCATCAAAGCGAACGTTAGCACCTAGCAAGCAGGCACTGATACCCACCGGGATTTTCTCGTTCATCACAACTCCTTATCCGTTATCTGAATAAGTGTAGACGTCGGAGCATAAAAAAAACCGCTACATTACTGTTAGCGGTTTTCTTGAGCAATTTCGATAAATTAATAGAAATCGCAGGTCGCTTTTTCAGCCTGATCCATCCACACCGGCTTATCGCTGGTTTTCGACCAGACGCGGTGCAGGTAGCTGAAAAAACGGGCGCGGTCTTTCCAGAACAGCATGACCGGTAGCGCCAGCACGCCCGCCACAACGGCGAAAGTACGGCGTAATAAGACAACATGTGCTGGATATTCTTTGTAAAGATCCATACTTTTCTCCCCTATATCTGTTCGGTGAATCGCACCGGAAAAATAAACTTGGTTAACTGATGAAAATAATACCGCCTTGTGTGTAATTTTACTACTCATCCGACCACTTATTTTTATCTATTGATGCTTCGTTTAACTTAAATTCGTAATTTAGTTACATAAAAGTTAAATTAATACTAATCATTAGTTAAATAATGGCCTTTGCCATTTTTATACTTTTTTTACATCCCGCCCGCCGATTTTTGCGAAATCTTTGCAACCAAAAAACTACGCTCTGGTTATCACATTTATGCCACTGGAGGTGCACCGTGAGTGCAGGCGTGATAACCGGCATTGTGCTGGTGTTTTTATTATTAGGTTATCTGGTGTATGCCCTGATCAATGCGGAGGCGTTCTGATGGCGGCACAAGGATTTTTACTCATCGCCAGTTTCTTACTGGTTCTTTTTGTTGTAGCCAGACCATTGGGCGCAGGGCTGGCAAGGCTTATCAATAACGCATCCTTGCCGGGCGTGACCGGCATTGAACGTGTGCTCTGGCGTGGGCTGGGCATTTCGCAACACGAAATGAACTGGAAGCAGTATCTGCTGGCAATTCTTGCACTCAATATGTTGGGTCTGCTGGTGCTGTTTTCGATGCTGATGGCGCAAGGTTTGCTGCCACTGAACCCTCAGCAATTGCCGGGACTCTCATGGCATCTCGCGCTGAATACCGCCGTGAGTTTTGTCACCAATACCAACTGGCAGTCATACAGCGGCGAAACCACCTTAAGCTACTTCAGCCAAATGGCCGGGCTGACCGTACAGAATTTCCTGTCAGCGGCGACCGGCATCGCGGTGATTTTCGCCCTGATCCGCGCCTTCACACGCCAAAGTATGAACACGCTGGGTAACGCCTGGGTGGATCTGGTGCGCATTACGTTATGGATCTTGCTGCCCATTGCTCTGCTCATCGCCCTGTTTTTTATACAGCAAGGCACGCTGCAAAACCTGTTGCCTTACCAGGCGTTCACCACGCTTGAAGGCGCTAAACAACTGCTGCCGATGGGTCCGGTCGCCTCGCAAGAAGCCATTAAGATGCTCGGCACTAACGGTGGCGGCTTCTTTAACGCTAACTCATCACATCCGTTTGAAAATCCAACCGCACTGACCAACATGGTGCAGATGCTGGCGATCTTTTTAATTCCCGCCGCCCTGTGCTTTGCTTTTGGCGACGTCGTGGGCGATCGCCGTCAGGGACGTACTCTGCTGTGGGCAATGTCGCTGATTTTTGTCATCTGCGTGGCGGTCGTGATGTGGGCTGAGATTCAGGGTAATTCACATCTGATGGCGTTTGGCGCAGACAGCAATATCAACATGGAAGGTAAAGAGAGCCGCTTTGGCGTGCTGGTCAGCAGTCTGTTTGCGGTCGTCACGACGGCAGCATCCTGCGGGGCGGTCATCGCTATGCATGACTCTTTCACCGCACTGGGCGGGATGGTGCCAATGTGGTTGATGCAGATTGGCGAAGTGGTGTTTGGCGGCGTGGGTTCAGGTTTATACGGCATGCTGCTGTTTGTTCTGCTGGCCGTATTTATCGCCGGACTGATGATTGGCCGTACCCCGGAATATCTGGGTAAGAAAATCGACGTGCGCGAAATGAAAATGACAGCGCTGGCGATTCTGGTTACCCCTGCACTGGTGCTGCTTGGTACAGCGATTGCCATGATGAGCGACGCCGGGCGCAGCGCGATGCTCAACCCTGGGCCACACGGTTTCAGTGAGGTGCTGTACGCCGTATCGTCTGCAGCGAACAACAACGGTAGCGCCTTTGCCGGGTTAAGCGCCAACAGCCCATTCTGGAACTGCCTGCTGGCCTTCTGCATGTTCTTCGGGCGCTTCGGCGTCATTATTCCGGTGATGGCAATTGCCGGGTCGTTGGTCGGTAAAAAGAGCCAACCCGCAAGCCCAGGCACTCTGCCCACACACGGTGCGCTGTTTGTCGGGTTGTTAATCGGTACGGTGTTACTGGTTGGCGCTCTTACCTTTATTCCTGCTCTGGCGCTTGGTCCGGTCGCAGAATACCTCTCTTTACGTTGAGCGATGCGGAGCACATTATTATGAGTCGCAAGCAACTGGCGCTGTTCGAACCCTCTCTGGTCGCGCAAGCGCTTATGGACGCCGTCAAAAAATTAAGCCCACATACCCAGTGGCGCAATCCGGTCATGTTTATCGTCTGGATCGGCAGCCTGCTGACCACGCTGATAACCGTAGCGATGGCAACCGGGCACATGATCGGGAACCCAATGTTTACCGGGGCGATAAGTCTCTGGTTATGGGTGACCGTTCTGTTCGCCAACTTTGCCGAGGCGCTGGCGGAAGGACGTAGCAAAGCACAGGCCAACAGCCTGAAAGGGGTGAAAAAAACAGCTTTCGCACGTAAATTACGCGAACCCAAATACGGCTCGTCAATGGATCATGTTCCTGCCAGCGAACTGCGTAAAGGGGATGTGGTGCTGGTTGAAGCAGGCGATATTATCCCCTGCGACGGCGAAGTCATCGAAGGCGGCGCATCGGTGGATGAAAGCGCCATTACCGGTGAATCTGCGCCGGTTATCCGCGAATCCGGCGGTGATTTCGCATCAGTTACCGGAGGAACTCGCATCCTCTCCGACTGGCTGGTGATCGAATGCAGCGTGAACCCCGGCGAAACATTCCTCGACCGAATGATCGCAATGGTCGAAGGCGCCCAACGGCGGAAAACGCCAAATGAAATCGCGCTGACGATCCTGCTGATCGCCCTGACTATCGTCTTTTTGCTGGCAACCGCTACGCTGTGGCCGTTTTCCGCCTGGGGCGGCAGCGCGGTCAGCGTCACAGTTCTGGTTGCATTGCTGGTCTGCCTGATCCCCACCACTATCGGTGGCCTGCTCTCCGCAATTGGCGTCGCCGGAATGAGCCGCATGCTGGGTGCGAATGTCATCGCCACCAGCGGGCGAGCGGTAGAAGCAGCAGGTGACGTGGACGTACTGCTGCTGGATAAAACCGGCACCATTACGCTGGGCAACCGTCAGGCTTCAGATTTTCTTCCCGCCCAGGGCGTTGATGAAAAAACGCTGGCCGACGCCGCACAGCTTTCGTCACTGGCGGATGAAACGCCAGAAGGTCGTAGCATCGTGGTGCTGGCAAAACAGCGCTTTAATCTGCGCATACGCGACGTGCAATCGCTGCACGCCACATTTGTACCGTTTACCGCACAAAGCCGGATGAGCGGTATCAATATCGACAACCGCATGATCCGCAAAGGTTCAGTAGACGCCATTCGTCGTCACGTCGAAGCCAACGGAGGGCACTTCCCTGCCGATGTTGAGCAGAAGGTCGAAAACGTCGCTCGCCTTGGTGCGACGCCGCTGGTCGTTGCCGAAGGTTCGCACGTACTGGGTGTGATTGCGCTGAAAGATATCGTTAAAGGCGGGATCAAAGAACGTTTTGCCCAGTTGCGCAAAATGGGTATCAAAACGGTGATGATCACAGGCGACAACCGGCTAACCGCCGCCGCGATTGCGGCAGAAGCCGGGGTGGATGACTTTTTAGCGGAAGCCACACCGGAAGCCAAGCTGGCACTTATTCGTCAGTACCAGGCGGAAGGTCGTCTGGTGGCGATGACCGGCGACGGAACCAACGACGCCCCCGCACTGGCTCAGGCAGATGTGGCGGTAGCCATGAACTCCGGGACCCAGGCCGCGAAGGAAGCGGGCAACATGGTCGATCTGGACTCTAACCCCACTAAACTGATTGAAGTGGTGCATATTGGCAAACAGATGCTGATGACACGTGGCTCGCTGACCACCTTCAGTATTGCCAACGACGTAGCGAAATATTTCGCCATTATCCCGGCTGCGTTTGCCGCAACCTACCCGCAGCTCAACGCACTTAACGTGATGCGCCTGCATTCGCCGGATTCGGCAATCCTGAGCGCGGTCATCTTCAATGCGCTGGTTATTGTCTTTCTGATCCCACTGGCGCTGAAGGGCGTGAGCTATAAACCGTTATCGGCTTCCGCCATGCTGCGCCGTAACTTGTGGATCTACGGTCTGGGCGGTCTGGTTGTGCCATTTATTGGTATCAAAGTGATTGATTTATTGCTGACCCTGCTGGGTCTGGTGTGAGGTTTCAGATGAGTGGATTACGTCCTGCACTATCAACATTGATTTTCCTGATACTTATCACCGGCGGAGCATATCCATTGCTGACAACCGCACTGGGGCAATGGTGGTTTCCCCATCAGGCTAACGGGTCACTGCTCCGTGAGGGTCAGGTCGTTCGCGGCTCTGAACTCATCGGCCAGAACTTTACCGCCGCCGGTTATTTTCAGGGACGCCCTTCAGCGACGGCGGAAATGCCCTATAATCCAATGGGTTCAGGCGGCAGTAACCTGGCGGCCAGCAACCCGGAGCTGGATAAACAATTGCAAAGCAGGATTGCCGCGCTGCGTGCTGCAAATCCGCAGGCTAACCCAGTTGTTCCGGTGGAACTGGTCACGGCGTCTGCCAGTGGACTGGACAATAATCTGACACCGAACGCGGTAGCCTGGCAGATCCCCCGCGTGGCGCAAGCCCGTAACCTCAGCGTTGAAGAGGTAACGCAGTTAGTTGCACAATACACGCATAAGCCGCTGGTCGGGTTTATCGGCCAGCCGGTAGTGAACCTGGTGGAACTTAATTTAGCGCTGGATAAGCGCTGAGAAAAAGGTCATGACAGAAGAACCCTTGCGCCCCAATCCGGATCGCTTACTGGAACAGACCGCCGCCCCACACCGGGGAAAACTAAAAATCTTCTTCGGTGCCTGCGCTGGAGTCGGGAAAACCTGGGCTATGCTGGCTGAGGCCCAGCGGTTACGGACGCAAGGGCTGGATGTGTTGATCGGCGTGGTGGAAACTCACGGGCGTAAAGAGACCGCCGCACTGCTGGACGGACTCGCCGTGCTGCCGCTGAAACGCCAGTCACACCGTGGGCGGCACATCAGCGAGTTTGATCTCGATGCCGCCCTTGCCCGTCGCCCGGCCCTGATTTTAATGGATGAACTGGCGCACAGTAATGCGCCAGGCTCGCGTCACCCTCGCCGTTGGCAGGACATCGAAGAACTGCTGGAAGCTGGCATTGATGTCTTTACCACTGTTAACGTTCAGCATCTGGAAAGCCTGAACGATATCGTCAGCGGCGTTACCGGTATTCAGGTCCGCGAAACCGTCCCCGATCCGTTTTTCGATGCGGCTGATGATGTGGTACTGGTCGATCTCCCCCCTGACGATCTGCGCCAACGTCTGAACGAAGGCAAAGTCTATATTGCCGGTCAGGCAGAACGGGCTATCGAACACTTCTTCCGCAAAGGCAATTTGATCGCACTGCGCGAACTGGCCCTGCGACGTACAGCTGATCGGGTAGACGATCAAATGCGCGCCTGGCGAGGTCACCCTGGAGAGGAAAAAGTCTGGCACACCCGCGATGCCATCCTGCTGTGTATCGGACACAACACCGGCAGCGAAAAGCTGGTGCGTGCCGCCGCACGTCTGGCTGCACGTCTCGGTAGTGTCTGGCATGCCGTGTATGTCGAAACACCCGCACTGCATCAGTTACCCGAAAAGCAACGTCGCGCAATTCTTGGCGCCTTGCGACTGGCACAGGAATTAGGAGCAGAAACAGCCACCCTCTCCGATCCCGCAGAAGATAAAGCGGTCGTCCGCTACGCCCGGGAGCACAATCTGGGAAAAATCGTGCTGGGGCGTCCGACAACTCGACGCAGGTGGCGCAGTGATTCTTTTGCCGACAAGCTGGCCCATCGCGCACCGGATCTCGATCTGATGATTGTCGCGTTGGACGATCCCCCTCCACGTCCGGCGGTTCAGGCTGCTGACACGCGTACCTTTAAAGATAAGTGGCGGGTACAGATTCAGGGCTGTCTGGTTGCAGCTGCACTGTGCGCCTTCACAACGCTGATAGCCATGCAGTGGCTGGTTGCCTTTGATGCCGCCAATCTGGTAATGCTCTACCTGTTAGGCGTGGTAGTGATCGCCCTGTTCTACGGACGCTGGCCGTCTGTGGTGGCGACCTTTATTAACGTCGCCAGCTTCGATCTGTTCTTTATTGCCCCGCGCGGTACGCTGGCCGTTTCGGACGTCCAGTATCTGCTCACATTCGCCGTTATGTTGACGGTCGGTCTGGTCATCGGGAATCTGACCGCAGGAGTGCGCTATCAGGCACGAGTCGCTCGCTACCGGGAACAGCGCACGCGGCATCTGTACGAGATGTCCAAAGCCCTGGCCGTGGGGCGGAGTCAACAAGATATCGCTGCCACCAGTGAGCAGTTTATTACCTCAACCTTTCAGGCCCGCAGTCAGGTTTTATTGCCCGATGAGAACGGCAAACTGGCTCCGCTGACGCATCAACAAGGCACGACGCCCTGGGATGATGCCATTGCCCGCTGGAGCTTTGATAAGGGACAACCGGCCGGGGCCGGCACCGATACCTTACCGGGCGTACCGTATCAGATCTTACCGTTAAAAAGCGCCGACAAAACGTATGGACTGTTGATAGTAGAACCGGGGAATCTTCGACAGTTGATGATCCCGGAACAACAACGACTGCTGGAAACCTTTACCTTGTTGGTTGCCAGCGCCCTGGAGCGACTGGCGCTGACTGCCAGCGAAGAGCTGGCGCGATTTGCCAGCGAACGCGAGAGCATCCGCAACGCCCTGCTCGCCGCCCTTTCTCATGATTTACGCACGCCGTTAACGGTGCTGTTCGGTCAGGCGGAGATTTTAACATTGGATCTGGCAACGGAAGGCTCGAAGCACGCCCGTCAGGCCAGCGAAATTCGCCAGCATGTCCTTAACACGACCCGGCTGGTAAATAATCTGCTGGATATGGCGCGAATTCAGTCTGGCGGCTTTAATCTTAAGAAAGAGTGGTTAACGCTGGAGGAAGTGGTGGGCAGCGCCTTACAGATGCTGGAGCCTGGCCTGGCTGCACCAATTAATCTGTCACTTCCTGAGCCATTGACGCTGATACACGTTGATGGGCCACTCTTTGAACGAGTGCTGATTAATCTGCTGGAAAACGCCGTCAAATACGCAGGCCCGCAGGCACAAATAGGAATTGAAGCACAGGTTGAGGGCGAACACCTGCAACTGGACGTGTGGGATAACGGGCCTGGCATTCCGTCAGGCCAGGAACAACGTATTTTCGACAAGTTTTCCCGGGGGAACAAAGAGTCATCAGTACCGGGCGTTGGGCTGGGACTGGCAATTTGCCAGGCTATTGTCGACGTGCATGGCGGGACCATTACCGCCCATAATCGACCGCAGGGTGGCGCTTGCTTCCGTGTTACACTGCCGCAAGAATTACCCCCTGAACTTGAAGATTTTCATGAGGATATGTGACAAACGTATTGATTGTTGAAGATGAACAGGCCATTCGTCGCTTTCTGCGCACCGCGCTGGAAGCCGATGGTCTGCGCGTGTATGAAGCAGAAACGTTGCAACGTGGCCTGCTGGAGGCCGCAACGCGTAAACCCGATCTCATCATTCTCGATCTCGGCCTGCCAGACGGTGACGGCACTGATTTTATTCGCGACCTGCGACAATGGAGCGCTATTCCCGTTATAGTGCTTTCAGCTCGCAGTGAAGAGAGCGACAAAATCGCCGCACTGGATGCCGGTGCTGATGATTATCTCAGCAAGCCGTTTGGCATTGGCGAACTGCAGGCGCGTTTGCGTGTGGCATTACGCCGCCACGCTATTGGACCCGCACCCGAGCCAGTCGTGCATTTTTCCGATGTGAAAGTGGATATTGCCGCGCGTCTGGTACATCGTGGCGAAGAGGAAATTCACCTGACGCCAATTGAATTTCGCCTGCTGGCGATACTTCTCAATAACAGCGGGAAGGTGCTGACCCAGCGTCAGCTGTTGAATCAGGTTTGGGGTCCCAACGCCGTCGAGCACAGCCACTACCTGCGAATTTATATGGGGCACTTGCGCCAGAAACTGGAAGTAGACCCGGCGCGCCCTCGTCACTTTATAACCGAAACCGGGATTGGCTATCGGTTTATGCCGTGATATTTCACCGGGTACCAGATGTAAAAAAGGAGCCTTTCGGCTCCTTTTCTGGTTACGCGTTTTTCAGCACTTCGCTGACAATCTCAACCGCTTCTTTTTCAATCTGCTTGCGGTGTTCTTCACCCAGGAAGCTCTCGCAGTAGATTTTATAGGCGTCTTCAGTACCTGACGGACGTGCGGCAAACCAGCCATTGTCAGTCATCACTTTCAGACCGCCGATAGAAGCACCATTGCCTGGCGCCGCCGTCAGACGCGCGGTGATCGGATCACCCGCCAGCGTGCTGGCACTGACCATCTCCGGAGAGAGTTTAGACAGCGCTGCTTTCTGCGCGGAGGTCGCTGCTGCCTGCAAACGGTTATAGCTCGGCGCACCAAAACGCGCGGCCAGCTCGTTGTAATGCTCTTGCGGGTTCTTACCGGTCACGGCAGTAATTTCGGCCGCCAGCAGACACATAATGATCCCGTCTTTGTCGGTCGACCACGGTGTACCGTCGAAACGCAGGAAAGAAGCCCCCGCGCTCTCCTCGCCGCCGAAGCCGAAGCTACCGTCGAACAGGCCATCAACAAACCATTTAAAGCCAACCGGTACTTCAACCAGTTTACGTCCTAAATCATTCACCACACGGTCAATCATCGCTGAAGACACCAGCGTTTTGCCAACGGCAACGTCTTCGCCCCACTGCGGGCGATGCTGGAACAGATAGTTGATCGCGACTGCCAGATAGTGGTTCGGGTTCATCAACCCGGCCGGAGTGACGATGCCGTGACGGTCATAATCTGGATCGTTAGCAAATGCCAGATCGAACTTATCACGTAGCGCCAGCAGACCCGCCATCGCACACTCGGAAGAGCAGTCCATACGGATAGCACCGTCTTTGTCGAGATGCATAAAGCGGAAGGTCTGATCAACCTGATCGTTAACAATGGTCAGATTCAGTTTGTAGTGCTCGGCAATACGCTTCCAGTATTCGATACCGGAGCCACCCAGCGGATCGACACCCAGCGTCAGACCCGCTTTTTGAATCGCTGCCATATCGACAATATCTGCAAGCCCTTCCACGAACGGCTGCACAAGATCCTGTTCTTTCACATGACCCGACGCCAGCGCCGCATCCAGTGAAATTCGCTTAACACCGTTAAGTCCATCAGCCAGCAGCGCGTTGGCACGATCTTCCACCACTTTAGTGACGTTAGTATCTGCCGGACCACCGTTTGGCGGGTTGTATTTAATGCCACCATCTTCCGGCGGGTTGTGCGACGGCGTGATGACAATGCCATCAGCCAGCGGGCCGCCTTTTTTGTTATGGACCAGGATTGCATTTGACACGGCAGGGGTTGGCGTAAAGCCGTTATTTTCCTGCACGATGACATCAACACCGTTTGCCGCCAACACTTCCAGTACAGAGATAAATGCCGGTTCAGACAGCGCATGGGTGTCTTTGCCCACATAACAAGGCCCGGTAATCCCGTTTTTCGCACGTTCTTCGGCAATGGCCTGGGCGATTGCCAAAATATGCGGCTCGTTAAAACTGTGACGACCTGCACTACCACGATGCCCGGATGTCCCGAACTTAACGGCATGCTCAGCATTCCCGGCTGTTGGTTTAAGTACATAGTACTGTGCCGTCAGTTGGGCGACGTTAATCAAATCACTCTGTTGTGCAGGCTGACCTGCACGCTTGTGGATTGCCATTGCCTGGTCCCTCTAATGCAAGGATTAAATTGTTCCGCAAACCTTTTCAATCAATTCCGCAGGGAATTGCATTGACTGCATGATGTGTTCAACCATGCTGCATTTGCGGCCGGTATTCGTGTTGGTGATCACCCAGTACGGTGTGCCAGGCACATGTTTCGGCTTGGTTTGATTACCATTTTTCAGCAGCGTCTGTTCATCCGCTGCAAAATAGACGCGTGTGCGACCGTGTAACGACTCCGTTGCTTCAGCAAACGCGTGCTGATCCAGTGAATAGAGTGTAGACAGCACCAGCATAAAGCGATTCACTGCTTTTTTCTGTTCCGCATATTCATCGGAAAGCAGCAGTTCACGCATGGCGCGCACTTTATCTTTAACGGGGTCGACCGGCTTGGCTTCCACGACAGGTTGCACGGCGCGGACTTCTTTTACCACCGGAGTGGCAGGCTGTGATGCGGCAGAAAACTTCAACATACGCCGTAAAATGTCGGATGCGCTCTCGCCGATATGCTTGGTGTGGCTGGCAATATAGCTATAGAGTTCATCATCAACTTCAATCGTTTTCATCTTAATCCAGTGCGGTGTCTTAGCTGAATACAAGTTGTTGGGATTATTACACCTAGTGTAAAGGCAAATCCCAACAGCGGATAGCGTCAAGCCTGATGGCCAGAAAAACTCGGAGTAACCGTAGTTGTTGCAGCCCTGTGGCAGAATGGTCAACATGATACCCTAACCCGCTAGTGTGAAAAAAAGAACTTTGCCATGAAATTGAATATCCGAGCGCAATCTGCACAAAACCTGCACAATAATTCCCCCATCGTCCTGGTTCACGGTCTGTTTGGCAGCCTGGATAACCTGGGCATACTGGCACGTGACCTGGTAGTCGATCACGACATCATTCAGGTTGATATGCGAAATCACGGGCTCTCCCCTCGTTCGCCAGAGATGAATTACCCGGCCATGGCGCAAGACCTGTTGGATACACTGGACGCCCAACAAATAGAAAAAGCGACTTTTATTGGTCACTCAATGGGGGGCAAAGCGGTGATGGCGTTAACCGCGCTGGCACCTGAACGTATCGATCAACTGGTGGCTATCGATATTGCACCGGTTGACTACCATGTCCGTCGTCACGATGAGATCTTTGCGGCGATTAATGCCGTGACGGATGCACAAGCCGCATCACGCCAGCAGGCGGCAAGCGTGATGCGCCAGTACCTGAAAGAAGAAGGCGTAATCCAGTTTCTGCTGAAATCCTTTGTTGACGGCGAGTGGCGTTTCAATGTCCCCGCATTGTGGGACCAGTATCCTCATATTGTGGGCTGGGAAACCATACCTGCATGGGATCATCCGGCGCTGTTCATCCCTGGTGGAAACTCGCCGTATGTTACCGAAGCGTACCGTGACCAATTACTGGCGCAATTCCCTCAGGCAAGGGCGCATGTTATTGCAGGTGCAGGTCACTGGGTACACGCAGAAAAACCAGATGCGGTCCTACGCGCCATCCGTCGTTATCTGACGGACAAGGCCAACTGATTAAAAACTCAGCGTCCGCGCGCGATTACGTGCGTGGGCGTTGGCGCGCCCCCCCTGCTGATGTATGATGGCGCGCTATCCATCCGGGCAGACGCCTGGCTGATTGTTTCCCCGAAGTCACCAAGATCATGGCCAAAGAACAAACGGACCGTACGACATTAGATCTGTTCGCGCAGGAGCGTCGCCCGGGACGACCCAAAACCAATCCGCTTTCGCGTGATGAACAGTTACGTATTAATAAACGTAATCAGCTTAAACGCGACAAAGTTCGCGGGCTTAAGCGTGTCGAACTGAAACTGAATGCCGACGCCGTTGACGCTCTGAACGAGCTGGCGGACGCACGTAACATGAGTCGCAGTGAACTCATCGAAGAGATGCTGATGAACCAACTCACCACGTTGCGTGGTCAGGCATAGTCTTAATTTCTGCTCTAAATCATAAATCGTGTAGCACAGAGTGCAGTCCCGCGTGTTTGCTGTTTCCGCATGCCTGACTGTTCTGCTATGATTGCCCTTATCCGTGGGCATTGCGCCACCACCATTTCAATAAGTTTCAAGAGGTTATTTTACTCATGGCAATCACTGGCATCTTTTTCGGCAGCGACACCGGTAACACCGAAAACATCGCAAAAATGATTCAAAAACAGCTTGGTAAAGACATTGCCGATGTACATGACATTGCAAAAAGCAGCAAAGAAGACCTGGAAGGGTATGACATTCTTCTGCTCGGTATCCCAACCTGGTATTACGGTGAAGCGCAGTGTGACTGGGACGACTTCTTCCCTACTCTCGAAGACATTGATTTTAACGGTAAACTGGTTGCGCTGTTTGGCTGCGGCGACCAGGAAGACTACGCAGAATATTTCTGTGATGCGTTAGGTACCATCCGCGACATCATCGAACCACGCGGCGCAACCATCGTCGGTCACTGGCCAACGGCGGGTTATCACTTTGAAGCGTCTAAAGGCCTGGCTGATGATGACCACTTTGTCGGTCTGGCTATTGATGAAGATCGCCAGCCTGAGCTGACCGCTGAACGCGTAGAAAAATGGGTTAAACAGATTTCTGAAGAGCTGCATCTCGACGAAATCATTAACGCCTGATTTCATGCGGCGTAGAAACGTATCTACGCCGCATCAATAGATAAAACCAATCAAAATAATTGCTACAAATTTGTAACTTTCTCGCCTGACCCTGTACAATGGCTGGATGCCAATCGGGTATTGCACAGAGTGTTTGTCGGCGATACCACGTTTTGATTAACAATATTTGCCAGAGACTTGCTGTTTTCATTTAGACATGGCAGTTCTATAATGATACGCATTATCTCAAGTGCAATTTCTGTCACTTCTGTTAATGAAGTGAACCGCTTAGCTACAGGACAGATTCCGCATGACTGACAATAATACCGCATTAAAGAAGGCTGGCCTGAAAGTAACGCTTCCTCGTTTAAAAATTCTGGAAGTTCTTCAGGAACCGGATAACCATCACGTCAGTGCGGAAGACTTATACAAACGCCTGATAGACATGGGTGAAGAGATTGGTCTGGCGACCGTGTATCGCGTGCTGAACCAATTTGATGATGCCGGTATCGTAACCCGCCATAATTTTGAAGGTGGCAAATCCGTCTTCGAATTAACCCAACAGCATCATCACGATCACCTGATTTGCCTCGACTGTGGCAAAGTGGTCGAATTTAGCGATGATTCCATCGAAGCGCGTCAGCGTGAGATTGCGGCTAAACATGGTATTCGCTTAACCAACCATAGCCTCTATCTGTACGGTCACTGCGCTGAAGGCGATTGCCGCGAAGATGAGCATGCGCACGACGCCAAATAATATGATGTTTTCTGAAAAGCCAACCCTGCGGTTGGCTTTTTTTATGAGCTAAACCTGGCCGGGGGCCTCTTCCTTTCGAGTCAATGCAGCTTTAATGTAAAATTCACCCTACCTCATCGGAGAGCCGAAATGGAGCTTCGCCAGCTACGCTATTATGTTCGTATTGTAGAAACCGGCAGTATGGGCAGCGCGGCGCTCGATCTCAATATTGGTGTTTCGGCTCTCAGCCAGCAAATGACCCGGCTGGAAAACGAACTCGCTATTCGCCTGCTGCAACGAACCTCTCGTGGCGTGACGCCCACCAGCGCCGGACTGGCTTTTTACTCCCAGGCACAACTGGCATTACGTCACGCAGACGATGCGATCCTCGCGGCTCGAGAGGCCCGGCTTTCCGGTCACGTCAGCGTCGGAATGGCTCCCAGTACCGCATCCGTGCTCGGTGTGCCTTTCATTAATGCAATGCGGGAAAACTATGCAGATGTCCGCCTGCATGTGGTGGAAAGCCTCTCCGGTAACCTGGAGCGGATGATTAATACCCGCCAAATTGATTTAGCAGTGGTGTTTCAAAAGGAAAAAATCCTGCGCTGGAGTGCCAGACCGATTCTCGAAGAACGGCTATTTTTGATTGGCACCCATGCTTTACTGGATGATATTACGGATGACAATATCGCCCCTGCCCAGCTGGTTAATATTCCATTGATAATGCCAAGCCCGGGTCACGGCCTGCGTGGCAGACTGGATGCCATCTGCCAGGAACATGCTCTGAACATTGAGATCACTACAGAAATTGATGGTCTGACGCTGTTGATGAGCGCCGTTCGCAGTGGAATCGGTGCCACACTACAACCCGGCGCGGCGATTTCGCATCTCGATAAAGAGACGCTAAGAGTGATCGGCGTCCATAATCCAATACTTAGCCGCCCTAATTTTCTTGTCAGCCTTTCTGATGATGAACTTACCCCCGCAGGTCTCGCTGCCCGCGTGATACTGACCAAAGTGATGTGTCAACTGGTGGAAGCGGGAAGCTGGCCAGGTGCGATTCTTTACAATAACTAAAGGGCTATTTAGCATCACAGCGTAGCGCCCACACAACTTACACGTATACATTTCAATTACAAATTTAACAATTAGTTAAATGGTAATGGAGTATACGATGGTTGATGTTCTGGTGATTGGCGGCGGCAATGCCGCATTATGTGCCGCCTTAACCGCCCGGGAGCAAGGGGCTTCTGTATTACTGCTCGAAGCAGCCCCCCGAGAATGGCGCGGAGGGAATTCCCAACACACGCGTAATTTACGCTGTATGCATGATGCCCCACAGGATGTCCTGGTGGAGAGCTATCCAGAAGAGGAGTTCTGGCAGGATCTCTGGCGTGTAACTGAAGGAAATACCAACGAAGCACTGGCGCGGTTGGTGATACGTACCTCTTCGCAATGTCGCGACTGGATGCGCCAGCACGGCGTTAATTTTCAACCCCCTCTTTCCGGTGCTTTGCATGTGGCGCGCACTAACGCCTTCTTTATGGGCGGCGGAAAAGCTCTCGTGAATGCCTATTATCGCAGCGCAGAAAAGCTGGGCGTGCAAATTCGCTATAACACACCGGTCCAGGCGCTAGAACTGCATAATGGCGAGTTCGTAGCGGCACTGGCAGGCAAAGAGCGCATTGTGGCTAAGTCCTGCGTGCTTGCCGCCGGGGGGTTTGAATCTAACCGCGAATGGCTGCGGGAGGCGTGGGGCAAGAATGCCCGCGGCGAGTGGCCTGCGGATAACTTTCTTATTCGCGGCACACGCTTTAACCAGGGCGTACTGCTTAAATTTATGATCGATGCCGGGGCGGACATTGTCGGCGATCCCTCCCAGTCACACTGCGTGGCGATTGACGCCAGAGCACCATTATACGATGGCGGAATTTGCACCCGTGTGGACTGTGTCTCGCTGGGCATAGTGGTAAATCGTGATGCTGAACGTTTTTATGATGAAGGCGAAGATTTCTGGCCAAAACGTTACGCTATCTGGGGACGGCTGGTTGCCCATCAGCCCGGACAAATTGGCTACTCCATTATCGACAGTAAAGCGATCGGCCACTTCATGCCTCCGGTCTTTCCTGGCGCACAGGCCAATACGCTGACAGAGCTTGCTCGCCAGTTGGGACTGGATGCCGAACGCTTTACCCACACCATCATGCAGTACAACAGCGCCTGCCTGCCTGGGCAATTCGATCACACCACGCTGGATAACTGCGCAACACAAGGTCTGACACCGGCGAAAACCCACTGGGCACGACCATTAGATACGCCACCTTACTATGGCTATGCCTTACGCCCGGGGATCACCTTCACCTATCTGGGGCTGAAAGTGGACGAACATGCCGCAGTACACTTTGCCGGACAGCCAAGCCGCAACCTGTTCGTTGCCGGAGAGATGATGGCGGGCAACGTGCTGGGTAAAGGCTATACCGCTGGTGTAGGAATGTCTATCGGCACAACTTTTGGCTGTATTGCCGGAAAAGAGGCCGCCCTGGCTGCACAAAAGGAGGCTCATCATGAAGCAGCTTGAGAAATTGATCATTGAAGCGCAAATTCTCACCGAGCCGGAAGCAGAGGTTGAACGTGTGATGCAGGTCTGTAATGCCTGCCGCTATTGCGAAGGTTTTTGCGCAGTTTTTCCGGCGATGACTCAGCGCCTGGAATTTGGTAAAGCGGATATAAACTATCTGGCAAACTTGTGCCATAACTGTGGTGCTTGTCTGCACTCCTGCCAATATGCTCCGCCCCATGAATTTGCTCTCAATGTACCGAAAGCGATGGCGGAAGTACGGCTGGAAACCTATCAGCACTACGCCCAACCCGCGGCCTTTGGCGCGCTTTATCATCGGGCAGGCGTAACCACGACGCTGTCGCTGGTTTTCGGCCTTATCGTGTTTCTGCTCCTCGCCATGGGTTTAAAGGGTTCATTACTCCATCCTCCACTGGCCGGGGATTTCTATCAAATTTTTCCGCATAACCTGCTGGCATGGATGTTTGGCTCTGTTTTTATCCTGGCAATAGGTTTGCTTATGGCAGGCGTGATCCGCTTCTGGCGAGAGATCTCCCCGGGTATGCCGCGTTCCGCGGAAATTGCTGAAGCCTCACACAATGCGCTGACGTTGAAATATCTCGACGGTGGGCACGGCAAAGGTTGTAACGAAGCGGATGATGCCTTCACTCTGATGCGTCGCCGTTTCCATCACTTCACCTTCTACGGTTTTATGCTCTGCTTTGCCGCCACCATCGTAGCGACGGGCTATCACTACTTCGCAGGTATAGAAGCACCCTACCCGTTCTTCAGTCTTCCAGTGATCCTTGGCACCTTGGGCGGTATTGGTTTAGTTGTGGGCCCTGCTGGCTTGTTATGGCTGAATCTTAAGCGCTCACCGCTACATGGTGACGCGCGGCAAAAACCAATGGATCGCGGTTTTATTTTGCTGCTGCTACTGACCAGCCTGACTGGTTTAGCGTTGCTGGCAGGTAGAGACACCTCCTGGATGGCTATTCTGCTGGCCATTCATCTCGGCGTGGTCATGGCACTCTTTCTGACCATTCCTTACGGAAAATTTGCCCACGGATTTTACCGCTGCGCTTCCTTACTCAAGTGGGCAATAGAAAGACGGCGCGGAAAACAGGCGGGAGTCGCAGGCGACTAACCCACACACTCTTACCTCTATAAAAACAAGATAAAGACAATGGAGAGCAAACCCAATGACACAACAACCATCGCGCGCTGGTACTTTCGGCGCAATACTGCGGGTAACCAGCGGTAATTTCCTCGAACAGTTCGACTTTTTTCTGTTCGGTTTTTACGCCACCTATATTGCAAAAACGTTCTTTCCCGCAGAGAGTGAATTTGCTGGCCTGATGCTGACCTTTGCCGTTTTCGGTTCAGGCTTCTTAATGCGACCTGTTGGTGCAATTGTACTGGGAGCTTACATAGACAGAATTGGTCGCCGTAAAGGGCTGATGGTGACGCTCGCGATTATGGGCTGCGGTACCCTGCTGATTGCCCTGGTTCCCGGCTATCAAAGTATCGGTCTGTTGGCCCCTGCGCTGGTATTACTGGGACGATTATTACAGGGATTCTCTGCTGGTGTGGAGTTAGGAGGCGTCTCTGTTTATCTTTCTGAAATTGCCACACCGGGGAATAAAGGCTTCTACACCAGTTGGCAGTCTGCCAGTCAACAGGTTGCCATTGTGGTGGCGGCTCTGATTGGTTACGGTCTGAACGCCACGCTGGCGCACGATGAGATCTCTGAATGGGGATGGCGCATTCCATTTTTTATTGGTTGCATGATTATTCCTTTGATTTTCGTTCTCCGCCGCTCGCTTCAGGAGACTGACGCATTTTTACAACGCACGCACCGTCCCGACACCAGGGAAATTTTCACCACTATCATCAAAAATTGGCGTCTCATCACAGCGGGTACGCTGCTGGTGGCAATGACCACTACCACATTTTACTTTATCACCGTTTATACCCCGACCTACGGCAGAGCCGTGCTACACCTCAGCGCCCGCGACAGCCTTATTGTCACCATGCTGGTCGGTATTTCTAACTTTATCTGGCTGCCAATTGGAGGTGCAATTTCAGACCGAATTGGCCGTCGTCCGGTGCTGATGGGTATTACCGTGCTCGCATTGATCACCACCTGGCCTGTAATGCACTGGCTGACTGCCGCGCCAGATTTCACCCGTATGACGTTGGTACTGCTTTGGTTCTCGTTCTTTTTTGGCATGTACAACGGGGCAATGGTTGCAGCGCTCACTGAGGTGATGCCTGTTTATGTACGTACAGTGGGTTTTTCACTGGCTTTCAGTCTTGCCACTGCTATTTTTGGCGGTCTGACGCCAGTAATATCAACGGCGTTGGTTCAGTTAACAGGAGATAAAAGTTCACCTGGATGGTGGCTGATGTGTGCAGCACTTTGCGGGCTCTCCGCCACGGCAATGCTGTTTGTCCGTTTAAGCCGAAATTATCAACCGGCAGACAATAAACTCTGAAATGCAGACGGGCGGAGAAATATCTCCGCCCGTTTTGTTCGAACCGCGTTTTATTTTGCCGAGTTCTTGCTGCGAATTTCCTGCCAGACCTTGTCACAATCGGCAGAGACAGCCTGATCGTTGCCCGTGCGCGTAGCCTGAATACACTGCTGGTAATCCAGCACGCGAACACTTTCTTCATTGGCAAACTGCTGGTGCTGCTTTTCTTTCTTCAGCACGTTTAACACGCTTTGGCAGGCCTCTATTTTCTCCGGTGAGCCCTGCGCGGTATTAATGCATGCGCTGTAGGCTTCTTTAAGACGGCTATCTTCTTTCGGTGCCGGTGATTGTGCACAGGCCACCAGCCCCGATGCCATAACGGTGATGAGTATCAATTTTTTCATAGCACACTCCTCAACAATGCGGCAGGCACCAGGCCCGCCGCTGTTGGCATTAGAAGATGGTGAACGGAGCAATAACGATGAACTTCACGTCACGCTCATCCTGGAAGATGTTGCCGTAACCACCACCCCAGCTCGGAATGTTTGAATGGTTGTCGTACTCGGTGAAGTGCAGTTTAAACATAGTGCCCTTCGCACGACCGTCCTGCAGGGTGTAGACCGCATCCAGGCTGTAAGATGATTCTTCGATGGTACGATTTTTGTCGTAGTACGCATCCGGGTTGATCTGCCAGGTAGATGGCTTAGCATCCCATGCGTAAACGTATGATGCACCCACAGCCCAGCCAGGCAGGTTCCAGTTCTTCAGGTCGTACATCGCACCGAAGAAGACGGCCTTTTCACCGTTGGCGTTGAAGTCAGAACGGTTATCCCACCAGATATCCAGACGACCGTTTGAAGACGCATACGTCGGGGTCATACGCTGCAGGAAGTAACCTTGCTGCCCGTCTGCTTTAACCCAGGTTCCTTCCAGTCGCAGATCAACCACTTCCGCCACTTTGTAGCCGAAGGTCAGCGCCTGCAGCCAGGCTGTACCGTCATAAATGTTGCTAGCGGTGCGGTCATCAACCTTGTCACGCGCACCATAGAACTGATAGCTGGTAGTAAACGGATTGCCGCCTAAATCAAATTTGTAACTGGCTTTCGCGAAGTATTGATCAACATAGCCTTCGGACTGACCAAATGCCGCTTCAAGCAACAGGTTATTTTTGAAATCATATTTAGCGCCGATGGAATGGAGGTAATCAACTTTAGTCTTTTTATCGGCCTGATAGAATTTATCGACTTCGGTGTGCCACGGAGCCTTATATTCGTTTGCCCACATATAGGAGAAGCTCAACGCGCCAGCATCGCCGTAGTCAAAGTTGGCACCAGCTTCAGCACCCTGATAGGTCCCTGGCATAAAGCTCCAGTGCGGAGCCAGCAGAGTCTGCCCGGTAGGTTGAATATAACCGGCGCGCGCCCAGGTCGGGCCAAACTTAAATTTCGCCGCCGCTTTATACAGACTTATTCCGCTCTTATCGCCGGAATAATCTTCGTCATAGCCTTTATTTTTTTTCGAGAATGCAATTTCGTTTGGATGCCCGCTGTCGCCATTTTCCGCCATTTCAATTGCGGTAAAAGCAGCCACATCAAGGCCGAACATATCGGCCACATAACCGGACTGGAAATCGAGGTTAGCGTTCCAGGTGGCGTGAGAAAGGTTGGTTTTGTATTTGTCGTCATCGGTAACATCTTTACGGTCACGCTCACGCTGCCAGTAATAGATGCCGCCAGTCAGTGTTGAATCATCAAAAAAACCTTCGGCTTGCGCCTGGGGAACGACAACCAAACCCGACATTGCTGTAATACCGGCGATAGCCAGCGCCAGCGTACTACGTTTGCCACTAAACGTACGCATATGTTAATCCTCTTTGACGTATAAAATGCTGCCGACTAAAAGCGAACAGCGAAAAAACAAAAATTAAAAAAGTAGCGCTGAGAAAACCTCATTGACTACAATGGATAGACTATTTTTCGCGACGCGAATTATCAATCTCTTTTTGTAACCATTATGTAAGAACATGAGCAACCGCACATATTTCATTGCTTTCTGTTACATTTTCATCGAGAAATAAAAAAGCGTTGAAAAAATGAAAAAATGCTTGTTTTCCATGAAGATGAAATCGGTTTCAGCCCAGAGAAGCTCTTCACTCAAGGTTTTGATTCAAAAATAAGAAATGGAAAAATTCATTCCTGAATAATAATTATTTTGCTCCGCAAACAGAGTTGTTACGTGTTTTCTGGCAAAAAAAACGCCGCAGAATGCGGCGTTTGAAAGGATGTATTGCTGCGGTTTATTCGCCCGCTTTCGCCCACGTATCACGCAGACCAACGGTACGGTTAAATACCAGCTTGTCCGCTGTTGCGTAGCGGCTGTCGAGGCAGAAGTAACCTTCACGTTCAAACTGGAACGCTTTGCTTGCAACTGCAGACTTCAGCGACGGCTCGCCGTAACCCTGTTTGATAACCAGTGACTCAGGATTAATGACGGACAGGAAGTCGTCCGCGGCGCCTGGGTTTGGTACGCTAAACAAACGGTCATACAGGCGGATTTCAATCGGCAGCGCATGTGCAGCGCTAACCCAATGAATAACGCCTTTTACTTTACGCCCATCAGCCGGATCTTTGCTCAGCGTATCAGCATCATAGGTGCAGAAAATAGTGGTGATATTACCTTCTGCATCTTTCTCTACACGCTCGGCTTTAACAACATAAGCATTACGCAGACGGACTTCTTTGCCCATTACCAGACGCTTGTACTGCTTGTTAGCTTCTTCGCGGAAGTCAGCACGATCGATCCAGATTTCACCGCTGAACGGCACTTCACGGCTGCCCATTTCCGGTTTATTCGGATGGTTCGGCATGGTAACCAGTTCGCTTTCACCCTGCGGATAGTTTTCGATAACCAGTTTCACTGGATCAATAACTGCCATCGCGCGCGGAGCGTTTTCGTTCAGATCTTCGCGAATACAAGATTCCAGAGAGGCTATCTCAATGGTGTTGTCCTGCTTGGTCACGCCGATGCGTTTGCAGAACTCACGAATAGCAGCGGCCGTGTAACCACGACGACGCAAACCAGAGATAGTCGGCATACGCGGATCGTCCCAGCCTTCAACATGCTTGTCGGTAACCAGCAGGTTCAGCTTACGCTTGGACATCACGGTGTATTCCAGATTCAGGCGCGAGAATTCGTACTGGCGCGGATGAACCGGAATAGTGATGTTATCCAGCACCCAGTCATACAGACGACGGTTGTCCTGGAATTCCAGCGTACACAGTGAATGCGTGATACCTTCCAGCGCATCGCTGATGCAGTGGGTAAAGTCGTACATCGGATAGATGCACCACTTGTTACCGGTCTGATGATGCTCGGCAAACTTAATGCGGTACAGCACCGGATCGCGCATAACGATAAACGGTGAGGCCATGTCGATTTTCGCACGCAGGCAGGCTTTACCTTCTTCAAAGCCACCGGTACGCATTTTTTCGAACAGTTCAAGGTTCTCTTCGACGCTACGATCGCGGAACGGACTGTTTTTGCCCGGCTGGGTCAGCGTACCGCGGTATTCACGGATTTCGTCAGCAGACAGTTCGTCGACGTACGCCAAACCTTTGTTGATAAGCTCTACCGCATAAGCGTGCAGTTGATCGAAGTAATCCGAAGAGTAGCGAATATCGCCAGTCCAGTGAAAACCTAACCATTCAACGTCATTTTTAATCGATTCAACGTACTCGATGTCTTCTTTAACCGGGTTCGTATCATCAAAACGCAGGTTGCACTGGCCCTGGTAGTCTTGCGCAATACCAAAGTTCAGACAGATGGATTTCGCGTGGCCAATGTGCAGATAGCCATTTGGCTCCGGCGGAAAACGGGTATGGATAGTGGTGTGCTTACCACTGGCCAGATCTTCATCGATGATCTGACGAATAAAGTTACTCGGGCGGGCTTCAGCCTCACTCATCGTGGATTCCTCAAAGCGTAAACAACGTATAACGGCGTATGATCTTATAACCCGGACAGACTGACAACCCTTAGTTACGCAAAATACGTATCAGACAGGCATTATGGGGGCAATTGCTGCAAAAAAAAGCGGCGGAGGATAATCCCCCGCCGCTTAAATATCGCGTGTTAGTTGTCGGATCGCGGCGCTTTGCGCCTTATCCGGCTACAGCGATTATTTACTTTTAATTTCGTACAGTGGCGTTTGACCTGCAACCACATGACCTTCGGCTTTGATCACCAGACCACCGAAATCATCGCTGTTGCTGCAAACAACCGGGCTAATCATTGAACGTGCATTGGCGTTCAGATACTCCAGATCCATTTCCAGAATAGGTTGACCTGCAGTAACTTCCGCACCTTCTTCAACCAGACGTTTAAAGCCCTTGCCTTCCAGCGCGACGGTATCGATACCCATATGGACAACGATTTCCGCGCCTTTTTCTGTTTCCAAACAGAACGCATGGTTGGTGTTAAAGATCTTCACGATGGTGCCTGCTGCCGGGGATACAACGATTTTATCCGTCGGTTTCACTGCCACACCGTCACCAACCGCTTTGCTGGCGAAAGCTTCATCAGGAACTTGCTCCAAGGCAACCACATCACCGGTAATCGGAGAAACCAGTGCTTCGACAGTTACCGCATTCGCGACCGCCTGCGGTTTGACAACCGGAGCCGCTGCTGCTGGTGCACTTTCACCAGACGCTGCTGCAACCGGACCACGGGCCACAACTTTCTTCATCTCGTCGCCGATGGATTCTGCTTTCGCACCCACGATGACCTGGATAGTTTGCTTGTTCAGTTTCACCACACCGGATGCGCCTAAACGTTTACACATCGCATCGTTGACGCGACCAGAGTCGACAACGGTCAGACGCAGACGAGTGATACAGGCGTCAATCGCTTTCAGGTTATCCGTACCGCCAACCGCAGCAATGTAGTTGGTGGCCAGTTGCGCTAAACCTTCTTCGGTATTGCTGTTTGCTTCGTCAGTAACAATTTCGTCTTCTTTATCTTCGCGGCCCGGCGTTTTCAGGTTAAACATGCGAATAACCGCGCTGAACAACACAAAGTAGATGACGAAGAACACCAGCCCCATCGCTACCAGCATCCAGACGTTCTGGCTTGCTGCCGGCAAGTTGTACATCAACACGTAGTCGATAGCACCTGCGGAGAAGGAGAAGCCCGCGTGGATCCCCAGCAGCGTTGCGACGAACAGGCTGATACCCGTTAACAGTGCGTGCAGGAGGTACAGCAATGGTGCCAGGAACATGAACAGGAATTCCAGCGGCTCGGTAACACCGGTCAGGAACGCAGTGATCGCCACAGACAGCAGCATACCGCCAACCATCGGACGACGTGCTTTCGGTGCTGCAAAGTACATCGCCAGCGCCGCACCCGGCAGACCAAACATCATGATCGGGAAGAAGCCTGACATGAACATACCCGCAGTGCCGTCGCCCGCATAGAAGCGGTTGATGTCACCGTGGAATACTGCGCCTGCCGCATTGGTGAATTCACCAATCTGGAACCAGGCAATGGTGTTCAGAACCTGATGCAGACCGGTTGGGATCAGCAGACGGTTGATGAAACCAAAGATACCGGAACCCAGCGCGCCAGCGCCCACGATCCACTCACCACCTGCATGGATAGCGTTCTGCACCGGCGGCCACACGTAGCCGAAGATAGCAGCCAGCACCAGGCAAAAGAAACCGGTGGCGATTGGCACAAAGCGTTTACCGCCGAAGAAGCTCAGGAAGTCAGGCAGTTTGATACCAGACCAGCGGTTATACACCGCACCACCGACCAGACCGGTAATAATACCTGCCAGCACGCCCATGTTGATCGCCGGGTTGATGGTAACCATTGCTTTGGTCAATATGAAATAACCGACCGCACCTGCCAACGCTGCAGCACCTGCGCTGTCTTTAGACCAGCTGGATGCCACACCGATGGCAAATATTAACGCGAGGTTATCAAAGATGGCCCCACCCGCTTGCGCGATGAAGGGTACGTTAAGCAAATCTGGTTGGCCAAATCGCAGCAACAGTGCCGCGACAGGCAGCACAGCGATGGGGAGCTGTAACGCCCTACCCAGCCGCTGGAAAAAACCTAAAATATTCATTTTATTCCCCCTACGAGACCCCGATTAGGCTCCTTTGAAGCCATATTTTTATTGTGCGACCATTACCAACAACAAGATTTTCTGGAACAACGATATTAACCATTCATCTACATTCAGAGTGTGTGAAAAATTAATTCGTATCGCAAATTAAAAGCATGTTTTTTGTGATTCCAGTCACCAAATATCGTTATAAACCCTCCCTTTCACTGGCTAACTACGAAAACTTATTTTATCATTCAAAAAATCGAAACGGATTGATCCTTACCGATGCAAAACCAGGTTACGCTTAATACAGCACAGCGACTCAATCCGCCAATTGCTTACATTTACTTTTGAGGTGAAGAATGAGACTGATCCCCCTGAATACCGCTGAACAAGTCGGCAAATGGGCTGCTCGCCATATCGTTAACCGTATTAACGCGTTTAAACCAACGGCAGATCGTCCGTTTGTTCTGGGCCTGCCAACTGGTGGTACACCGCTGACAGCCTATAAAGCATTAGTCGAAATGCACAAAGCGGGCCAGGTGAGCTTCAAACATGTTGTCACTTTCAACATGGACGAATATGTAGGTTTGCCGAAAGAGCATCCGGAAAGCTACCACAGCTTCATGCACCGTAACTTCTTTGATCATGTTGATATTCCAGCAGAAAATATTAACCTCCTCAATGGTAACGCGCCGGATATTGATGCAGAATGCCGTCAGTATGAAGAAAAAATCCGTTCTTACGGTAAAATCCATCTGTTTATGGGTGGTGTAGGCAACGACGGACATATCGCGTTCAACGAACCTGCCTCTTCTTTGGCTTCCCGCACACGTATCAAAACGCTGACTCATGACACTCGCGTAGCTAACTCACGCTTCTTTGATGGCGACGTAAGCCAGGTGCCTAAATATGCGCTGACCGTAGGTGTTGGCACCCTGTTGGATGCTGAAGAAGTGATGATCCTGGTGCTGGGCCATCAAAAAGCACAGGCGCTGCAAGCAGCCGTTGAAGGTAACGTCAACCATATGTGGACCATCAGTTGCCTGCAGTTGCATCCGAAAGCCGTCGTTGTCTGCGATGAGCCTTCAACAATGGAACTGAAAGTGAAAACGCTGAAATACTTCAACGAGTTAGAAGCGGAAAATATTAAAGGTCTGTAATGGTATCTCCGCCCTGCCGAAAAAGTTGCAGGGCGGCATTTTTTGAAATCGGGGGTCGGAATGTATGCTTTAACCCAGGGCCGGATTTTTACCGGTCACGAAATTCTTGATGACCATGCGATTGTTGTCGCTGATGGCCTGATAGCCAGCGTCTGCCCACTGGCGGAATTACCGTCCGGGATTGAACAACGCTCACTGAATGGGGCCATTATTTCCCCCGGTTTTATTGATGCGCAGTTAAACGGCTGCGGCGGCGTACAGTTTAACGATACGGCAGAAGCCGTCACCGTTGAGACGCTGGAAATCATGCAGAAAGCCAATGAAAAATCAGGCTGCACTAACTACCTGCCCACGCTTATTACCACCAGCGATGACCTGATGAAACAAGGCGTTCGCGTAATGCGCGAATACCTGGCGAAACACCCCAACCAGGCATTAGGACTTCACCTTGAAGGTCCGTGGCTGAACCTGGTGAAAAAAGGTACCCATAATCCGGGTTTTGTCCGTCAGCCTGACGCTGCGCTGGTCGATTTCCTGTGCGATAATGCGGACGTCATCACCAAAGTGACGCTGGCACCAGAAATGGTCCCAACCGAAGTGATAACAAAGCTGGTAAATGCAGGTATTGTCGTTTCAGCAGGCCACTCTAACGCAACGGTAAAAGAAGCCAAAATTGGATTCCGTGCGGGTATCACCTTTGCAACGCACCTGTTCAACGCGATGCCTTATATTACTGGCCGCGAACCAGGTCTGGCAGGCGCAATACTTGATGAGGCCGATATTTATTGCGGTATCATCGCCGACGGTCTGCATGTTGACTACGTTAATATTCGTAACGCCAAGCGCCTGAAAGGTGACAAACTGTGCCTGGTGACCGACGCAACCGCCCCGGCAGGTGCAAATATTGAACAGTTCATTTTCGCTGGTAAAACAATATACTACCGCAATGGACTGTGTGTGGATGAGAACGGCACGCTGAGCGGCTCTTCGTTAACCATGATCGAAGGCGTACGTAATCTGGTTGAACATTGCGGTATTGCACTGGATGAAGTCCTGCGCATGGCGACTCTCTACCCTGCTCGCGCAATCGGCGTCGACAAACAACTCGGCAGCATCGCGCCAGGCAAAGTAGCCAACCTGACCGCGTTCACGCACGACTTTAAAATTATCAAGACCATCGTTAATGGCAACGAGGTCGTTACTGAGTAAGAGAAAGAATGACACCAGGCGGACAAGCTCAAATAGGTAATGTTGATCTCGTAAAACAGCTTAACAGCGCGGCAGTTTATCGCCTGATTGACCAGCATGGGCCAATCTCGCGAATTCAGATTGCCGAGCAGAGTCAACTTGCCCCCGCCAGCGTAACAAAAATTACGCGTCAACTGATTGAACGCGGGCTGATCAAAGAGGTTGATCAGCAGGCCTCCACTGGAGGCCGCCGCGCTATTTCTATCGTCACCGAAACCCGCAATTTCCACGCTATCGGCGTACGCCTGGGCCGCCACGACACCACGCTCACACTCTATGATATGAGCAGCAAAGTGGTCGCAGAAGAGCATTATCCTCTTCCCGAGCGCACACAGGAAACGCTGGAGTATGCGCTGCTCAATACGATTTCCACCTTTATTGATAGCTGCCAACGGAAAATCCGTGAACTGATTGCTATCTCTGTCATTCTGCCAGGGCTGGTTGATCCCGAAAGCGGCGTTATCCGCTACATGCCG
Organism: Citrobacter sp. Marseille-Q3906; assembly: GCF_916618775.1. Taxonomy (NCBI): domain Bacteria; kingdom Pseudomonadati; phylum Pseudomonadota; class Gammaproteobacteria; order Enterobacterales; family Enterobacteriaceae; genus Citrobacter; species Citrobacter sp. Marseille-Q3906. The sequence continues at coordinate 501,504 of NZ_CAKAKA010000002.1, read as the reverse complement.
CATATTCAGGTTGAAAACTGGGGGTTGGTCGAAGCGCTGGAGAAACGTTTTCAGGTAACCTGCTTTGTCGGCCACGACATTCGCAGTCTGGCGCTTGCCGAGCACTATTTTGGGGCAAGTCAGGATTGCGAAGACTCCATTCTGGTGCGCGTCCATCGCGGGACCGGGGCTGGGATCATCTCAAATGGCCGAATTTTCATTGGTCGCAACGGCAACGTCGGTGAAATTGGTCATATTCAGGTTGAGCCGCTGGGTGAACGCTGCCACTGCGGGAATTTTGGCTGTCTGGAAACTATTGCAGCTAACGCATCCATTGAGCATCGCGTACAAAACTTACTCAAGCAAGGCTATCCGAGTCGACTGACGCTGGATGATTGCAACATTAAAACCATCTGTAAGGCTGCGAATAAAGGCGATAACCTGGCGTCGGAAGTCATTGAGCACGTTGGTCGCCATCTGGGTAAAACCATCGCTATCGCCATTAACCTGTTTAACCCGCAAAAAATCGTCATTGCCGGTGAGATTACTGAGGCAGATAAAGTGCTGCTTCCGGCAATAGAAAGCTGCATTAATACCCAGGCGTTGAAGGCGTTTCGCCACAATCTGCCCGTGGTTCGCTCCACGCTGGACCACCGCTCAGCCATTGGCGCATTTGCGCTGGTGAAACGCGCTATGCTCAACGGTTCGTTGCTGCAACGTTTGCTGGAAAATTAATGCTCTCATAGAATATTGGGTTACTATCAGACTCCTGACAAATTCCCTGGGTAGTTCATGACCATCAAGAATGTAATTTGTGATATCGACGGCGTGCTGATGCACGACAATGTTGCCGTACCGGGTGCGGCAGAGTTTCTGACCGGCATCCTAGAAAAAGGTTTGCCGTTAGTCCTGCTGACTAACTACCCTTCTCAGACCGGGCAGGATCTGGCGAACCGCTTCGCCACGGCTGGTGTGAATGTCCCCGATAGCGTCTTTTATACTTCCGCCATGGCCACTGCCGATTTTCTGCGTCGCCAGGAAGGGAAAAAAGCCTACGTCGTGGGTGAAGGTGCGCTGATCCACGAACTGTATAAAGCCGGCTTTACCATTACCGATGTTAACCCCGACTTCGTGATTGTCGGCGAGACGCGCTCCTACAACTGGGACATGATGCATAAAGCGGCATATTTTGTTGCCAATGGCGCGCGCTTTATCGCGACCAACCCGGATACCCATGGCCGCGGTTTTTATCCCGCCTGTGGTGCGCTCTGCGCCGGTATCGAAAAGATCTCCGGGCGTAAACCATTTTATGTCGGCAAACCCAGCCCATGGATTATTCGCGCGGCACTCAACAAAATGCAGGCGCACTCCGAAGAGACCGTTATTGTCGGTGACAACCTGCGTACAGATATTCTGGCAGGCTTCCAGGCTGGCCTTGAAACCATCCTGGTGTTGTCTGGCGTATCCACGCTTGACGATATCGACAGCATGCCGTTCCGACCAAGCTGGATCTACCCTTCCGTTGCCGAGATAGATGTTATCTAAGCACTTCTGTGCCGGAGATCAGCGTAAACGCGCCATCCGGCACACAAAATCACTCCATTCAATAAAACTGCCGATTTACTGATAATTCATCAATAAATACGCTTATTACGTAATCTTTTTTCACCATTCAATAATCATCATTGAGTTTTTTACTTTCAGTACGCCAAACTCCTTGCGCCCCCACCGCCTTTGCGGCATTTTCTTAATCAAGCAAACACAAAAAGCATCACGCAACAGGTTAACGGAGAAGGTTATGTGTTCTATTTTTGGCGTATTCGATATTAAAACAGACGCAGTTGAGCTGCGTAAAAAAGCCCTGGAATTGTCCCGTCTGATGCGTCATCGTGGCCCGGACTGGTCGGGTATTTACGCCAGTGATAACGCCATTCTGGCACATGAGCGTTTGTCGATTGTCGACGTCAACGCAGGTGCTCAGCCGCTGTACAACATGAAAAAAACACATATTCTGGCGGTGAACGGTGAAATCTATAACCACCAGGCGTTACGCGCTGAATACGGCGACCGCTACCAGTTCCAGACCGGTTCTGACTGTGAAGTTATCCTCGCGCTGTATCAGGAAAAAGGGCCAGAATTCCTCGACTCCCTGCAGGGTATGTTTGCCTTTGCGCTGTACGACAGCGAACAAGACGCCTACCTGATTGGCCGCGATCATCTCGGGATCATCCCGTTGTATATGGGCTATGACGAACACGGTAACTTCTATGTTGCCTCAGAAATGAAAGCGCTGGTTCCGGTGTGCCGCACGATTAAAGAATTCCCGGCCGGTAGCTATCTGTGGAGCAAAGATGGCGAAATTCGTCAATACTACCAGCGCGACTGGTTTGAATACGATGCGGTAAAAGACAATGTGACGGATAAAAACGAACTGCGTCAGGCGCTGGAAGACGCCGTCAAAAGCCATCTGATGTCAGATGTCCCTTACGGTGTACTGCTGTCCGGCGGCCTGGACTCCTCCGTTATTTCTGCCATCACCAAAAAATACGCGGCGCGTCGTGTTGAAGATCAGGAACGCAGCGAAGCCTGGTGGCCTCAGTTGCACTCCTTCGCTGTGGGTCTGGAAGGCGCACCAGATTTGAAAGCCGCGCAAGAAGTGGCGAACCATTTAGGCACCGTGCATCACGAGATCCACTTCACCGTGCAGGAAGGTTTGGATGCGATCCGCGACGTCATCTATCACATCGAAACCTACGATGTAACAACAATTCGCGCCTCAACGCCGATGTACCTGATGTCTCGTAAAATTAAAGCGATGGGCATTAAAATGGTGCTGTCGGGTGAAGGTTCAGACGAAGTCTTTGGCGGCTATCTCTACTTCCATAAAGCGCCAGACGCGAAAGAGCTACATGAAGAAACCGTGCGTAAACTACAAGCGCTGCATATGTTTGACTGTGCTCGTGCCAACAAAGCGATGTCTGCCTGGGGTGTCGAAGCCCGCGTTCCCTTCCTGGATAAAAAATTCCTCGATGTGGCGATGCGCATCAACCCGCAGGATAAAATGTGTGGCAACGGGAAAATGGAAAAACATGTCCTGCGCGAATGCTTTGAATCTTACCTGCCAGCCAGCGTGGCGTGGCGTCAGAAAGAGCAGTTCTCTGACGGCGTCGGTTACAGCTGGATTGACACGCTGAAAGAAGTGGCAGCAGAGCAAGTTTCCGACCAGCAACTGGAAACCGCCAGCTTCCGCTTCCCGTATAACACGCCATCATCGAAAGAGGCGTACTTGTACCGTGAGATTTTCGAAGAACTGTTCCCGGTAGCAAGCGCTGCTGAATGCGTGCCTGGCGGCCCGTCTGTCGCCTGTTCTTCAGCAAAAGCAATTGAATGGGATGAAGCGTTCAAAACCATGAACGATCCATCAGGCCGTGCAGTTGGTGTGCATCAGTCAGCTTATAAGTAAGCAAATCATCAGAAAAGAGCCCTGCGGGGCTCTTTTTTTATGTCGATTTAACGTGCGGAAAAACAATTAATAACTAATAATTGCCGAATATTGCGTCATGCTGTTCGCAACCTAACCAAACAGTCACATTCCAGCTATTTTCCATGAAAAAGGGGTTGACGCTTCAAAGCTCAATACGCATAATGCGCCCCGCAACGCCGATAAGGTAACGCGAAAAAAAAGATGGCTACGTAGCTCAGCTGGTTAGAGCACATCACTCATAATGATGGGGTCACAGGTTCGAATCCCGTCGTAGCCACCATCTTTTTTGCGGGAGTGGCGAAATTGGTAGACGCACCAGATTTAGGTTCTGGCGCCGCAAGGTGTGCGAGTTCAAGTCTCGCCTCCCGCACCATTCACCCGTAAGCGTTGCACGGATGGGGTATCGCCAAGCGGTAAGGCACCGGTTTTTGATACCGGCATTCCCTGGTTCGAATCCAGGTACCCCAGCCATTTTTTCTTCGATATAGCGGTTCACCGCGACGGTCATTGGGGTATCGCCAAGCGGTAAGGCACCGGTTTTTGATACCGGCATTCCCTGGTTCGAATCCAGGTACCCCAGCCATCGAAGAATATGATAATATATGGCTACGTAGCTCAGCTGGTTAGAGCACATCACTCATAATGATGGGGTCACAGGTTCGAATCCCGTCGTAGCCACCATATTAAGGACGTATCGATTTAATTCGGTAAATCCAAAAAATTGTTGGGGTATCGCCAAGCGGTAAGGCTCTGGTTTCTGATACCAGCATTCCGAGGTTCGAATCCTCGTACCCCAGCCAATTTCAAAAAGTCGTCCACTTTGTGGGTGCACCCGTTGGGGTATCGCCAAGCGGTAAGGCTCTGGTTTCTGATACCAGCATTCCGAGGTTCGAATCCTCGTACCCCAGCCATATTAAAAAAGCTCGCTTCGGCGAGCTTTTTGCTTTTCTGCGCTCTCAATATCGTATGGCAAAAGGCTTATCGGGCCTACGGCGAATTGCGTAGGCCCGCATACGCACTACAACCCTAACGCATACTTCAGCGCCTGACGCTTCAACACACCGGCTCGTTCTGCCGCCATTAACCCGAGGTTACGCATAATACGCAGCGGCTGCAGATTGTTGCTAAACCCGGCGTAGAACAGATCCATCCCACTCTGCATAATGAAGTTATCGGTCATACGACGGTTTTGGTAGCGTTTCAGCACCTGTTGACTGGCCCAGGATTCACCATAGCTACGGGCATTAACCAGCACATCAATCAGGGCATCAACGTCGCGGTATCCCAGATTAACCCCCTGCCCTGCCAGCGGATGAATGGTATGCGCGGCATCACCCACCAGCGCCAGACCTGGCTGCACATATTGCAACGCATGGCGACGAGTAAGCGGAAACGCGCCCGCTGCGACTGGTGTAACGTGTCCGAGCCGTGCAGGAAAGTGTTTGGTGATCTCGGCCTGTAGCTGCGGCATGCTGAGACTCTGCAACTGGCGGATCCTTGCCGGAGAGTCATACCACACCAGCGAAGCCCAGTTATCGAACAGCGGTAAAAACGCGCGAGGACCGTCAGGGGTAAACTGCTGCCAGGTGCTGTCTCCTGGTGAGTTCTCGCATTTAACGGTTATCAACATACAGGATTGCGCATACTGCCAGGCATGAATGCCAATTCCGGCCATTTGGCGTACCTGAGAATTCGCTCCATCGGCACCGATCACCAGCTTCACAGTGATCTTTTCACCGCCTGCCAGCTCAAGCTCATGCCGGTCATTATGGCGATGCAGAGAGATCAGTGATGCCGGCACGCGCAAAGTCACCTTTGGATGGGCTTCCAGCGCCTGCCAGAGCGCCTGTTGCAGGACATTGTTTTCCACCATATAGCCCAGCAATGGCAGTTTAAGCTCAGCGGCATCAAACACCACATGAGCGTTTTCCCACTCCCAGGTTTCCAGGCGACGATAAGGATGACTGCGCATACCCTGTACCGCATCCCAGACGCCCAGCCCTTTCAACAGCGACACAGATGCCGAGCTAATCGCCGAAATACGCACATCAGGTTGTCCGTCAGCCACGAACGGCGCAGGAACGGCATGTTCAATAACCGTTACCGAGAATCCATGCTGCGCCAGTCCAAGCGCCAGCGCGCCGCCGACCATCCCCCCGCCGACAATGGCAATTTCCGTTGGTTGATTTGTCATGGTCAATCATCCTGTTACATGTATTGTGTAAGTTTACAGGATTTTTTACCCCTTGAGGCTGACATCGGTCATACTGGTCACAACCGCGCCAAAGCAGTACACTATGCGCCCTGCATTTCAGCCACAATTTCGCAAGAGCAAGTCGATGACCAAAAAACTCCATATTAAAACCTGGGGCTGTCAGATGAACGAATACGATTCATCGAAGATGGCCGATCTGCTGGATGCCACTCACGGATATCAACTGACCGACGTGGCGGAAGAAGCGGATGTGTTGCTGTTGAATACCTGCTCAATCCGCGAGAAGGCTCAGGAAAAAGTTTTCCACCAGTTAGGTCGCTGGAAACTCTTAAAAGAGAAAAATCCCGATCTTATTATTGGTGTCGGTGGCTGTGTTGCCTCTCAGGAAGGTGATCACATTCGTCAACGTGCACACTATGTCGATATTATTTTTGGGCCACAAACGCTTCACCGCCTGCCGGAAATGATCAATAAAGTGCGCGGTAGCAACACCCGTAGCCCGGTGGTGGATATCAGCTTCCCGGAAATCGAAAAATTCGACCGTCTGCCTGAACCGCGTGCTGAAGGTCCAAGCGCGTTTGTATCCATCATGGAAGGCTGTAATAAATATTGTACTTACTGCGTGGTGCCGTACACCCGTGGTGAAGAAGTCAGCCGCCCGGCGGATGACATTCTGTTCGAAATCGCCCAGCTTGCAGCTCAGGGCGTACGTGAAGTGAACCTGCTGGGGCAAAACGTCAACGCCTGGCGTGGTGAGAACTACGACGGCACAATTGGTTCGTTTGCCGACCTGCTGCGTCTGGTTGCCGCTATCGACGGGATCGATCGCATTCGCTTTACCACCAGCCATCCGATCGAGTTCACCGATGATATCGTTGAAGTCTATCGTGACACCCCGGAGTTGGTGAGCTTCCTGCACCTGCCGGTACAGAGTGGTTCGGATCGCGTCCTGAACCTGATGGGCCGTACCCATACCGCGCTGGAATATAAAGCGATCATCCGTAAACTGCGCGCCGCGCGCCCGGACATCCAGATTAGCTCTGACTTCATTGTTGGCTTCCCTGGTGAAACCACGCAAGATTTCGAGCAGACCATGAAGCTGATTGCTGACGTCAATTTCGACATGAGCTACAGCTTTATCTTCTCTGCGCGTCCTGGCACACCAGCCGCCGATATGGTTGACGACGTTCCGGAAGAAGAGAAAAAACAGCGTCTGTATATTCTGCAGGAACGTATCAACCAGCAGGCGATGGCCTGGAGTCGCCGTATGCTCGGCACGACTCAGCGTATTCTGGTTGAAGGCACGTCGCGTAAAAGCATTATGGAACTGTCTGGACGTACCGAAAATAACCGTGTGGTGAACTTTGAAGGCACCCCGGAAATGATTGGTAAGTTCGTAGACGTTGAAATTACCGACGTCTGGACCAACTCTCTGCGCGGTAAAGTGGTACGCACTGAAGACGAAATGGGCCTGCGCATCGCAGAAAGTCCTGAGTCAGTCATTGCACGCACCCGCAAAGAAAACGATCTCGGCGTAGGTATTTATCAGCCTTAATCTTAAGGCATCACCTCCCCTGAATAATTCGAGCTGCAGAAAGGCGGCAAGAGCGTGAATCCCCAGGAGCATAGATAACTATGTGACTGGGGTGAACAAGCGAAGCCAACGCATCTGCAGCCTGAAGTATGACAGGCGGCCTTGCAATTCCTTACCCAATCCCCATATTTATCGCAATGCTTGCGCCTTTTCTCTGTGGCGTGAATAATTTCCTTACATGCCGGTGAATGTTCAACGTCCGGCGATACATGCATAAGAGGAACGGTTTGAACATAGACACTCGAGAAATCACCCTTGAACCCGCAGACAACGCCCGTTTGTTGAGTCTTTGCGGTCCGTTTGATGACAACATCAAACAGCTGGAACGTCGCCTCGGCATCGAAATTAACCGCCGCGATAACCACTTTAAACTGACCGGTCGTCCGATTTGCGTCACCGCTGCGGCAGATATTTTACGCAGTCTCTACGTTGATACCGCCCCGATGCGCGGCCAGACGCAGGACATCGAGCCAGAACAAATTCACCTGGCGATCAAAGAAGCGCGTGTTCTTGAACAGAGCGCAGACAGCGTGCCTGAGTTTGGCAAAGCGGTGAACATCAAAACCAAACGCGGGGTGATTAAACCGCGTACGCCGAATCAGGCGCAGTATATCGCCAACATTCTTGACCACGACATCACCTTCGGCGTTGGCCCTGCAGGGACGGGTAAAACTTACCTTGCCGTTGCCGCGGCGGTAGATGCGCTTGAGCGTCAGGAAATCCGCCGTATTCTGCTGACCCGTCCGGCGGTTGAAGCCGGTGAAAAGCTGGGCTTCCTGCCAGGCGATCTGAGCCAGAAAGTCGACCCGTATTTACGCCCGCTGTATGACGCTCTGTTCGAAATGCTCGGTTTCGAGAAAGTAGAGAAGCTGATTGAGCGTAACGTCATTGAGGTCGCACCACTGGCTTATATGCGCGGTCGTACGTTGAACGATGCGTTCATCATTCTTGATGAGAGTCAGAACACCACCATCGAACAAATGAAAATGTTCCTGACTCGTATCGGCTTTAACTCCAAAGCCGTTATCACTGGCGACATTACCCAGATTGACCTACCGCGCAGCACCAAATCCGGCCTGCGTCATGCCATCGAAGTGCTGGCTGAAGTCGACGAGATTAGTTTTAATTTCTTCCATAGCGAAGACGTGGTGCGCCACCCGGTAGTTGCCCGTATCGTGACGGCGTATGAGGCCTGGGAAGAAGCAGAACAAAAACGAAAAGCCGAGCTGGCTGCGGAACGTAAACGCGAAGCTCAGGAACAGGAACAAAAATGAGTCAGGTTATCCTCGATTTACAGCTGGCATGTGAAAATGAATCCGGCTTACCGCAAGAGAGTCAGTTTCAGGCATGGCTGGATGCAGTGATCCCGCAGTTCCAGGAAGAATCAGAAGTGACTATTCGCCTGGTTGATGACGCCGAAAGTCACGAACTGAACCTGACCTATCGCGGAAAGGACAAGTCTACCAACGTGCTTTCCTTCCCGTTTGAAGCGCCTCCGGGGATTGAGCTGCCGCTGCTGGGTGACCTGATCATCTGCCGCCAGGTGGTTGAAAAAGAAGCGCAGGAGCAAGGCAAACCGCTGGAAGCCCACTGGGCGCATATGGTGGTGCATGGTAGCCTGCATTTGCTGGGTTACGACCATATCGAAGACGACGAAGCGGAAGAGATGGAATCCCTTGAAACAGAGATTATGCTTGCTCTGGGCTATGAGGATCCGTACATTGCCGAGAAAGAATAAGCTGCCGGGCTAACGCCCGGCGGTTGTTGTTGCCGTCTGACGCAGAGTATTTGCTCGACGTGCTTAATATTAACTAACATGAGAACCCATACGACGCCATGAGCGACGACAATTCACACAGTAGTGACACCTTAAACAGCAAAAAGGGATTTTTTTCCCTGTTACTGAGCCAACTTTTCCACGGTGAACCTAAAAACCGCGACGAACTGTTGGAGCTGATCCGTGATTCCGGGCAGAACGACCTTATCGATGAAGATACGCGCGATATGCTCGAAGGGGTGATGGACATTGCGGACCAACGCGTTCGCGACATCATGATCCCCCGCTCCCAGATGATTACCCTCAAACGCAACCAGACCCTGGATGAATGCCTCGATGTTATTATCGAGTCTGCTCACTCGCGTTTCCCGGTGATCAGCGAAGACAAAGATCACATTGAAGGGATTCTGATGGCCAAAGACTTGCTGCCGTTCATGCGCAGCGATTCCGAAGCCTTCAGCATGGAAAAAGTGTTACGCCAGGCAGTTGTCGTACCTGAGAGCAAGCGTGTTGACCGCATGCTGAAAGAGTTCCGTTCTCAGCGTTACCATATGGCTATCGTCATCGACGAATTCGGCGGAGTGTCTGGTCTGGTGACTATTGAAGACATCCTTGAACTGATCGTCGGTGAAATCGAAGATGAGTACGACGAAGAAGACGATATTGATTTCCGTCAGCTCAGTCGCCATACATGGACTATCCGAGCGCTCGCGCCAATTGAAGACTTCAACGAAGCCTTTGGCACCCACTTTAGCGACGAAGAAGTGGATACCATTGGCGGGCTGGTCATGCAGGCCTTTGGTCATCTGCCCGCTCGCGGTGAGACTATCGACATCGATGGTTACCAGTTCAAAGTAGCAATGGCCGACAGCCGTCGTATTATTCAGGTTCATGTCAGAATTCCGGACGACTCACCCCAGCCCAAACTGGACGAATAAACCCGATACTGGATCAAAGACTACATGGCATTTGCCCCATTAATTGAACGCCAGCGCATTCGCCTGCTGCTGGCGTTATTATTCGGTGCCTGCGGGACGCTGGCTTTCTCTCCGTATGACATCTGGCCTGCAGCGATTGTTTCGCTGATGGGCCTGCAGGCTCTCACCCTCAACCGCCGCCCACTCCAGTCTGCCGCTATTGGCTATTTATGGGGAATGGGGCTTTTTGGCTCCGGCATCAACTGGGTCTACGTCAGCATCGCGCAATTTGGCGGTATGCCGGGACCGGTTAACGTTTTCCTCGTGGTACTGCTTGCCGCGTACCTCTCGCTCTACACCGGTCTGTTTGCCGGTATTTTGTCGCGATTGTGGCCGAAAACCACCTGGCTACGGGTGGCAATCGCCGCACCGGTTGTCTGGCAGATAACCGAATTTCTGCGCGGTTGGGTGCTGACCGGCTTCCCGTGGCTGCAGTTTGGCTACAGTCAGATTGATGGCCCGTTGAAAGGGCTGGCACCGGTAATGGGCGTTGAGGCGATTAACTTCCTGCTGATGATGGTCAGCGGTCTGCTGGTACTGGCGTTAGTCACGCGTAACTGGCGTCCTCTGGTGGCGGCCGTCGTGCTTTTCGCCCTGCCCTTCCCGCTACGCTACATTCAGTGGTATACCCTCGAACCGGAAAAAACTACCCAGGTTTCCATGGTACAGGGCGACATTCCGCAGTCACTGAAGTGGGATGAGGGCCAACTCCTCAACACGCTGAAGATTTATCTCGATGCTACCCAGCCCGAGATGGGTAAATCACAGCTGATTATCTGGCCGGAGTCCGCCATCCCGGATCTGGAAATCAATCAGCAGCGTTTCCTCAGCATGATGGATGACCTGTTAAAATCCAAAAACAGTACCTTAATCACCGGGATTGTTGACGCTCGCCTCAACAAACAGAATCGTTACGATACCTACAACACCATCATCACGCTGGGTAAAGACAGTCCGTACAGCTACGATTCCACAAATCGCTACAACAAGAACCATCTGGTACCGTTTGGTGAATTTGTTCCGCTGGAATCGATTCTGCGCCCGTTAGCGCCGTTCTTTGACCTGCCAATGTCCTCGTTTAGCCGTGGCCCGTATATCCAGCCACAGCTGCACGCACACGGTTTTAAACTGACTGCGGCAATCTGCTACGAAATTATCCTTGGCGAACAGGTACGCGATAACTTCCGTCCGGATACGGACTACTTGCTGACCATCTCCAATGATGCCTGGTTTGGTAAATCCATCGGCCCGTGGCAGCACTTCCAGATGGCACGTATGCGTTCCCTGGAGCTGGCGCGTCCGCTGCTGCGTAGCACCAATAACGGGATTACCGCGGTGATTGGTCCGCAGGGTGACGTGCAGGCCATGATCCCGCAGTTTACCCGCCAGGTACTGACCACCAGCGTCACGCCGACAACGGGTCTCACACCTTATGCCCGTACCGGCAACTGGCCGCTGTGGCTTATCACCGCACTGCTTGGTTTTGGCGCAGTGTTGATGAGTCTGCGTCAACGTCGTAAGTAAAGCGGCTGTACCGTCGGATGACGGCGCGAAAACATTTTATCCGGCTTACAACCTCACTGTAGGCCGGATAAGCTAAATACTATCTTGCATCGAAACCCACCGAACTTCCCATTCTGGCACGTCAATTGCTTTATTAAATAACACAATAGCAATTTGGATGAATGTGCAACCTGGTCGCACCAAAGCGGATCACTGGTAGCACCTAAAAAGTGCAACAAGATATTTTTGCCCCTAAACGGTGCGGCGCACTTCGCAAAAATAAACAATAACACAGCAAATTCTTTACATTCATCCAAACTAAATGTTAACAAACACACACAAGACTGCACATTTAAGTTGCAAACAATAACAACATCACAATGGGTATCAATGCGTCCCTGGCGCAGACGATAAAGGAGTTGGATATGCAATTACGTAAGCTCGCCACTGCCATGCTGGTTATGGGAATGTCCGCCGGTCTGGCGCATGCAGAAGACGCAGCGCCCGCAGCAGGCAGCACGCTGGACAAGATCGCAAAAAATGGCGTGATCGTCGTCGGGCACCGTGAATCATCGGTTCCGTTTTCTTACTACGATAATCAGCAAAAAGTGGTCGGTTATTCACAGGATTACTCCAACGCGATCGTTGAAGCCGTGAAGAAAAAGCTGAACAAGCCTGACCTGCAGGTAAAACTGATTCCGATTACCTCGCAAAACCGTATTCCCCTGCTGCAAAACGGGACCTTCGACTTTGAATGTGGCTCCACCACCAACAACGTTGAACGCCAGAAGCAAGCTGCTTTCTCTGACACCATTTTCGTTGTAGGCACGCGTCTGCTGGCGAAAAAAGGCGGCGATATTAAAGACTTCCCGGATCTGAAAGGCAAAGCCGTGGTCGTTACTTCCGGTACTACCTCTGAAGTGCTGCTGCACAAGCTGAACGAAGAACAAAAAATGGATATGCGCATCATCAGCGCGAAAGACCACGGTGACTCTTTCCGTACCCTGGAAAGCGGTCGTGCCGTTGCCTTTATGATGGATGACGCACTGCTGGCTGGCGAGCGCGCGAAAGCGAAGAAACCGGACAACTGGGAGATCGTCGGTAAGCCGCAATCTCAGGAAGCTTACGGCTGTATGCTGCGTAAAGACGACGTCGCATTCAAGAAGCTGATGGATGACACCATCGCTCAGGCTCAGACCTCCGGTGAAGCAGAAAAATGGTTTGATAAGTGGTTTAAAAACCCAATTCCACCGAAAAACCTGAACATGAATTTCGAGCTGTCAAACGAGATGAAAGCCCTGTTCAAAGAACCGAATGACAAAGCACTTAACTAACTAAAATAAATGGGGCGAGTTTACCTTGCCCTCTCGATTGTTTTTCAGCACGGACAGACTATAAGCCTGATGGTCGTTCCCCATCAGGCTCGAAAACCGAAAAACGCTGGATAACAATCTTCGAGGGTAGCGCTGCTACCCTTTTTTTTCTGGAGTAGATTTATGTCTATAGACTGGAACTGGGGCATTTTTTTACAACAAGCCCCGTTCGGCAACACCACCTATCTCGGCTGGCTCTGGAGTGGTTTCCAGGTTACGGTCGCGTTATCTATCACTGCCTGGATTATCGCTTTCCTGGTGGGTTCTCTCTTCGGTATTTTACGTACTGTTCCCAACCGCTTCCTTGCCGGGCTCGGCACGCTGTATGTTGAACTGTTTCGCAACGTTCCGCTAATTGTACAATTCTTCACCTGGTATCTGGTGGTCCCTGAATTGCTGCCGGAGAATCTCGGCATGTGGTTCAAGGCTGAACTGGATCCCAATATTCAGTTCTTCCTTTCATCGATGATCTGTCTGGGGCTGTTTACTGCCGCTCGCGTCTGCGAACAGGTTCGCGCTGCGATTCAGTCTCTGCCTCGCGGGCAGAAAAATGCAGCGCTGGCGATGGGTCTGACTCTGCCACAGGCATACCGCTATGTTCTGCTGCCTAACGCCTACCGCGTGATCGTTCCGCCGATGACTTCAGAGATGATGAACCTGGTGAAAAACTCAGCCATCGCCTCGACCATCGGTCTGGTCGATATGGCGGCACAGGCAGGAAAACTGCTGGATTACTCAGCCCACGCATGGGAATCGTTTACGGCCATTACCCTGGCCTATGTACTGATTAACGCCTTTATTATGCTGGTGATGAATCTTGTCGAACGTAAAATCCGCCTGCCTGGCAACATAGGAGGCAAATAATGTACGATTTTGACTGGAGCTCGATTGTCCCTTCCCTGCCGTATCTGTTGGATGGGCTGCTCATCACGCTGAAAATTACCGTTACGGCGGTCATCATCGGTATCGTCTGGGGAACCATCCTGGCGGTCATGCGTCTGTCCAGCTTCGCGCCAATTGCCTGGTTTGCGAAAATATACGTTAACGTATTCCGTTCCATTCCGCTGGTGATGGTGCTGCTGTGGTTCTATCTGATCGTGCCTGGCTTCCTGCAAAACGTGCTGGGTCTGTCACCGAAAACCGATATTCGTCTGATCTCAGCAATGGTCGCGTTTTCGATGTTTGAAGCCGCCTACTACTCGGAGATTATCCGCGCAGGGATCCAGAGTATTTCCCGCGGGCAATCCAGCGCTGCGCTGGCACTGGGGATGACCCACTGGCAATCGATGAAGCTCATCATATTGCCACAGGCATTTCGCGCCATGGTTCCGCTGCTGCTTACCCAGGGCATCGTTCTGTTCCAGGACACCTCCCTGGTCTACGTATTGAGTCTGGCAGACTTCTTCCGCACCGCCTCCACCATTGGCGAGCGTGACGGCACTCAGGTTGAGATGATCCTGTTTGCTGGCGCCGTCTATTTTGTATTCAGTCTGAGCGCATCGTTGTTGGTCAGCTATTTGAAGAAAAGGACAGTTTAATGATTACCCTGAAAAATGTTTCTAAATGGTATGGTCACTTTCAGGTGCTGACCGACTGCTCCACAGAAGTGAAAAAAGGTGAAGTGGTGGTGGTCTGCGGCCCGTCAGGTTCCGGTAAATCAACGCTAATTAAAACGGTAAACGGGCTGGAGCCTGTGCAGCAGGGTATCATCACCGTTGATGGTACCGTTGTGAATGATAAAAAAACCGATCTGGCAAAACTACGTTCCCGCGTCGGCATGGTGTTCCAGCACTTTGAACTGTTCCCCCATCTGTCGATCATTGAGAACCTGACTCTGGCCCAGGTAAAAGTGCTCAAACGCGATAAAGCGCCCGCTCGAGAAAAAGCGCAAAAGTTGCTCGAACGCGTAGGGTTATCAGCCCATGCCAATAAGTTTCCGGCGCAGCTCTCCGGTGGTCAGCAGCAGCGTGTTGCTATCGCCCGCGCGCTGTGTATGGACCCTATCGCCATGCTGTTTGACGAACCCACATCGGCACTTGATCCTGAAATGATCAACGAAGTACTGGACGTTATGGTTGAACTGGCCAATGAAGGCATGACCATGATGGTGGTGACTCATGAAATGGGCTTCGCGCGTAAAGTGGCTAACCGGGTTATCTTCATGGATGAAGGGAAAATTGTTGAAGACTCGGAAAAAGAGGCCTTCTTCGCCAACCCGAAATCAGACCGCGCCAAAGACTTCCTCGCTAAAATTCTGCATTAATTCTTCCTGCGCGCACTCGGTAGAGTGCGCGTTACATCACGCTTTAGCATTTCTATTCTCGTTCATTTCATTAGTCAGCTTTAACCTTGTTGCAAAATCACGCGAACAAGGAATTGCTATGGCACTGCCGATCATTCTTGATTGCGATCCCGGTCATGACGACGCGATCGCCATTGTTCTTGCACTCGCCTCTCCCGAACTTGAAGTGAAAGCCATTACCTCCTCTGCCGGTAACCAGACGCCGGAGAAAACCCTGCGTAACGTGCTAAGAATGCTGACGCTGCTGAAACGCCCTGATATCCCAGTGGCGGGCGGTGCGGTAAAACCGCTGATGCGTGAACTGATTATCGCCGACAACGTTCACGGCGAAAGCGGTCTTGACGGCCCAGCTCTGCCGGAACCCTCATTCGCACCGCTTAACTGTAACGCCGTCGAACTGATGGCAAAAACACTGCGCGAAAGCCACGAACCGGTGACGCTTGTATCAACCGGACCACAAACCAACGTCGCCCTGTTGCTGAATAGCCACCCGGAACTGCACGATAAAATCGCGCAAATTGTGATCATGGGCGGTGCAATGGCGCTCGGTAACTGGACACCTGCCGCCGAGTTCAACATCTACGTTGACCCGGAAGCCGCAGAAATCGTCTTCCAGTCTGGGATCCCTATTGTCATGGCCGGGCTGGACGTCACGCACAAAGCGCAGATTTATCATGAAGACACCGAGCGCTTCCGCGCTATCGGCAACCCGATTTCCACCATCGTGGCCGAATTACTGGATTTCTTCCTCGAATACCACAAAGACGAAAAATGGGGCTTTATCGGCGCGCCATTGCATGACCCGTGTACCATCGCCTGGCTTCTCCAACCCGAATTGTTCACCACCGTAGAACGATGGGTTGGCGTGGAAACGCAGGGGAAATACACGCAGGGCATGACGGTCGTAGATTACTACTTCCTGACGGGGAATAAACCGAACGCGAAGGTGATGGTCGATGTTGATCGC
This sequence comes from Citrobacter sp. Marseille-Q3906, assembly GCF_916618775.1. Taxonomy (NCBI): domain Bacteria; kingdom Pseudomonadati; phylum Pseudomonadota; class Gammaproteobacteria; order Enterobacterales; family Enterobacteriaceae; genus Citrobacter; species Citrobacter sp. Marseille-Q3906. Next base: position 485,333 of record NZ_CAKAKA010000002.1, on the reverse strand, counting down.
CAGGGGTTTGTCGATTTACTGGCGAAAAGATTGAAATTTTACGCGTAATGAATGTCTTGATTAAGACCATCGTAATAAAATGCGATGGCCTTGTTTCGTATTAGTCGAGAGAATACATAGCTTAATGAATCGTTTTTCCGGATCTTAGCCCGAAGAGAAAAGAAGGCCAAAAGGTACGAAGCTATCCTACTTTTACCTGTAATCTCATTATCAAGAACAAAGACCTACAGGGCCAGAATCTAAATATATTCTTAAAAACAACTTTCTGATATGTTCTTAAAAGCGTTCATATTACATCGATTAATAAACATATCATCTACATAGCCTTGTTTTCTTGTGGTATCAACTCAGAAAAAAGCCAAATTCCTTTTCACGGTGAATATTATTTCTTTTTACCTAATTGCTGTGTGCGATATATTTGGTTAAACAATTTTATTGTATGAATCTCCATGGCTACAATCTTTTCGTTGCAGATTTACTATTTATTATCTGCATCAATATATTTACGAGAAAGATAAATATCTTTTTGCATCGTTAGTACCATGTTTTTGACATGAAAAAATGGAGTTTTAATTGAAAAAGGTACTTTTAGCAGCATCCGTAATGGCCGCACTGATTTCTGGTCATGTTATGGCAAGCGACACCATCACCATTAACGGTGAAATCATCGAAAAAGGTTGCACCATTGGTGAGAACGGTAATGCGAATATCGATCTGCGTACCGTGACCGTTGCACAGGTGAAAGAAACCGGTATAGGTAGCGAACTGGCAAACCAAGCTGACTATTTCATGATTAAAGATTGCCCGGCAGGCTACGAAGTTGAATTAAACTTCATTGCTGACATCCCGCCAGGGTATGATAACGGTATTGTGAACACTGAAGCACCATCAAATACAGTTGTTGCGCATTACCTGCGAGATGCGCGTCCTACTCATATATCAGACCACGTATATTTGACTAACCCATCCAGAAACCAGGTATACCTTGATAACGATGAACGCACTAAAGCACAATCAAGTACGGGCTTTAGTTTCCCGATTGAATCAGGTTATCTGAAAACGGCTGAAGTTGATGGTGAAAATACGCCAGCCGGTCTCACCAAATCTGTGGTAACGCTGAACGTATATTATCGTCAGTAATTTGCACAAACGGGTGTAATCAATATATCCCCTCCTTGAGGGGATATATCCGCAACATTGTGTTTTCACACGCCTGTTTGAGGGAGATATCCAGGATGATACAAACCAGGAAAATTGTTCTCGCGACGATTATTCCCCTAATGCTGATAAGCAATTCACCAGCATGGGCTGAAGAAGAAGTAGATTCTATCAGGTTGGATGTATACGCCAGGTTGGTAGCATCAGCTTGCAAGATCATATTAGAGGGCGGGCCGGTGATTGATCTTGCCTCCGTCAGCAAGAAAGATGTCAATGAAGTGAGCTTAGGCGCGCCTGTCCCTGAAGGTCGCGAGACGATTAATGCATCCATCAGCCAGTGTGGGCAAAACGGTCAGTACACATTGACGTTTAGCGGAATGCCGGTCAGTAATTACCCAAATGCAATAGCCAGCAGCGGCGAAGCCGAGGGCGTAGCGCACTACCTGAAATATGTTGACTCCACCGGGGCTTTTTATCCGGACGGCACATTTCTTGGCGATGGTGAGCCATCGTCACTGCACTATATAGATACCACCAAAGACGTTAAGTTTCAGCTTGAGGCCGGATATATGCGCATTGGTGACACAGTTACCAGCGGGAAAACGGCCACTACCGTTACCGTTGAAATCAAGCAAAATTAACGAGCTTTGGTGTAATTATATTTTGGTTTTCGAGGAAATAAGCAATGAAGGGAATTCAAAAAATCATTATCGGTATGCTATTAGGCGCATTCACCTTATCCAGTGCCTATGCCAACGTGTCGTTAATGGGAACGCGGGTCATTTATAACGGCGCGAAAAAAGAGGCATCCATTAACCTGGAAAACCCTGACAGTTCTCCTTATTTAGTACAGTCATGGGTTGAGATGCCGGATGGTAATAAAGCGCAGAAAGCGCCATTTATCATTACACCGCCGTTGTTCCGCCTTGACCCTAAGCAAAAGAATGTACTGCGCATTATTCTCACCACCCCACTGCCAGAAAATAAAGAATCTTTATTCTGGCTGAATGTTAAAGGCATACCCAGCGAGTCAAAAGCGGACAACAGCATTCAGATCGCGATAAATACGGTAATTAAATTAATTTACCGTCCAAAGTCATTAGATAACTTCATTCCGGCTAACCAAAAAAATAAACTCACCTGGCAACGCAGCGGAAATCAGATTCAGGTGAACAATGCTTCCGCCTACTATTTTAACTTCAGCAAAATAACCGTCGCTGGCAAAAAGGTGGAACACGTCACCTATGTGGCCCCAGGCGAAAGTGCCCGTTTTGATTTACCGAAAGGCGTAACCGGGGGAGATGTATCGTTCGCAATAATAAATGACCAGGGTGGTGTTGGCGAAGATTTCCATACACATATTTGACTGATGGATTAGTTATCCTTATTGATGGATGGTTGACATGAAAATAATAACCACATCTGCGCCGCTTCATAAAACCCAGCTGGCGCTGGGAATTATGCTGGCCTGTGGATTAAGCTGTACACCTATTTACGCGGCTGAAAACAACACGGATACGAAAAAGGCGATGTCCACGCCTTCGCGTTTCAACTCGGCATTTTTTAAGCACTCCGGCTCCGGCGAGATGCCGGTAGATCTCTCGGTATTTGAAAAAGGCGGTCAGCCTCCTGGCAACTATCGCGTTGATATTTTGGTCAACAAGCGTCGGGTTGATACCCAGAATATAAACTTCTCCGTTGATAATGACGGCCAGCTAACCCCTTGCCTCAGCGTCGCGCAGCTAAAAAAATACGGCGTCAATGTTTCCGCCTACCCTGCGCTGACGCAGAAAGGCAATGACTGCGCGAATCTGCTGGCGATTGAAAGCCTCTCCACCCTCTTTGATTTTAATAAACAGCAATTACAGATAAGCGTTCCGCAGGCAGCGCTGGCCAACGACATCCGGGGATATATTCCACCGGAAGACTGGGATGAAGGTATCAACGCGCTGATCCTCAACTATGACTTCACCGGCGATGAAACCCGCCAGCGACACGGCGGCGACATATCTGATAGCCGGTACGCCAACCTGCGGCCGGGGATGAATATCGGTGCCTGGCGTATCCGCAACTACTCGACGTGGAACCACAATGACGACGGCAGCGAGGAATGGGATTCTGCGTACACGTATGCCCAGCGCAATATTCCGGCCTGGGGTAGCCAACTGACCCTTGGCGAGAGCATGACCAATTCCGATGTGTTTACCAGTGTGCCGTTTACCGGTGCGCAAATCGAAAGCGACGATAGCATGCGGCCCGACTCGCAGCGTGGCTACGCACCGGTAGTACAGGGGATTGCCCGTACTAACGCGCAGATTATCGTCCGGCAAAACAATTACGTTATTTATCAGAATTATGTCTCTGCGGGTGCATTCTCCATCAAGGACTTGTACTCAACGGGCGGCTCCGGGGATTTATACGTTACGGTAAAAGAGCAGGATGGCTCAGAACAGAACTTTGTCGTGCCGTACGCATCGCTGGCCAACCTGCAGCGTGAAGGCACGCTGGATTATGCAATAACCACCGGGCGCTATCGCCCGGATGATTCAGGGGTGAATGAAACGTCGTTTACCCAGGCCTCGGCGAGCTACGGCCTGCCCTGGGGGCTAACCCTGTACGGCGGTGGGCAGTTCGCCAGCCATTACCAGTCGCTGGCCATTGGGCTGGGTAAAAATATGGGGGGCTGGGGGGCGCTGTCTGTGGATGTCACGCAATCCTGGGGTACGCCAGAAGAACCGATTGATGAAGAGGTAAAAGAGAGCGGGCAATCATCACGCATTCGCTACAGCAAATCTATCCAGGAAACGGGCACAACCCTCACCATGGCAGGATACCGCTACAACAGTGACGGTTACTATGAGATGGCGGACATCCTCGATACCTGGGGTAACAGCGGCCCTATCCTTCCTGACCGGCGTCGTAACCGGGGTGAAATCAGCCTGAGCCAACCGTTTGGCGGTAACTTTGGTTCAATATCCGGCTCGCTGGTACGCGAGGATTACTGGAACACCGGGCAACAGATGAACTCCTGGCGGGTAAGCTGGAACAACCACTGGCGCGCGGTGAGCTACAGCCTGGGCTACAGCTACAACAAGAACACCCAATCCTATGACCGGCGCGAACGCTACAGCAAAGATGAAGTCTTCTCGCTGAGTATCTCCGTACCGCTGGAAAAACTGCTGCCGAAGTCATGGGCGACCTACAGCATGAACTCAACCAAAGGTGGCGACACGGTTCACTCTGCCACACTTAGCGGCTATGCCCTGGAAGGCGACGCGCTGAACTGGAGTGTGCAACAAGGTTACGTCGACGTTGACGACGACGATAACACCTATAACGGCAGCCTGCGCGCAACCTACAACGGGACCTACGGTACGGTTCAGGGCGGCTACAGTTACGATGATTATAGCAAAAGGACCGACTACGGTATGTCGGGGTCGGTGATCGCTCACGCCAACGGGGTAACGCTGGCACAGGAGCTGGGTGAAACCAACGCGCTGGTGAAAATTCCAGGAGCGTCCGGTGTGCGGGTAGCGAATAACGACGGGGTTCGTACTGACTTCCGGGGGTATACGGTGGTGAACACCATGACGCCATACCGTGAAAACGAAGTGAATCTGGATACCGAAACGCTGCCGGAAGATATCGATCTGACAGAAACCAGCCAGACGCTGGTGCCAACGCGAGGCGCGCTGGTGCGGGCAGAATACAAGGCAAATGTCGGTGAAAGAGCGCTGGTTACCTTGCTGCGCAGCAACGGCAGCGTAGTGCCGTTTGGTGCGATGGTGACGCAGGAAAGCGGCGCCGGGCAAAGCGCGATTGTCGGTAATGACGGCGAGGTGTACCTCGCAGGGCTGAGTGATAACACCACGCTGCTGGCGAAGTGGGGCAATAATCAATCCTGTCGCATGGTGTACCACAGTGCGGCGACACCGCCGGTCACCGGGGTAACGATGGCCAAAGGAGAATGTAAATAATGAAAGGGAAGCTGGTTTTACTCATGGTGGGCGCGCTGGCAGTAGGATGCTCCCAGAGCGCGTTGGCGGACTGTCAGATTGATCCGGTATCAGATGCAGGCTTATTTTATGGGGGGGTGTGGCTGGATTATAACAAGTACGACGAGCCGAGCCCGGGGATAGTCTCATATGAAGTGGGTGACGGCTTTGCCGGTAGTGTCAAGTGTAATAAAGATGGCGGGTGGATAGAGCTGGAGATGGTGTCCTCCTACGCCCCTGCGGGGGTGTACGATGCGCAGCAAACGTCGATTTCCGGCATCGGGGTGAAGCTTACGGCGGATATTGCAATGAATAACTTTTCCGGTATGGAAAAGGACGTGGTGTTAACCAACGGGTCATTTACCTCCAGGCGTTGGGAGATTCCTGCCTCAGAGGACACCCTACCTCGGTACTTCACTGTTGCCAAATACCCGAAGTATGAGTTTTTGGCTATTGGCCCAAAGGACCCAAAAGGCGGGGTTTTTAGCGAGCAACCCATACTTAAATTGCGCGCTGGGGGAGCTGGGGGAGAGGAGGGTACCCCTTCTGAATCGGTTATCTTTGGTATTAGCGGCGGCTCCCGTGCTGTTGCAACATGCAATGTACCATCAACATCGGAGCTTAGCTTTACTATGCGAACCGCCATGGCCAACCATTTGGCAGAGGACCCAGGCGAACACGGTGGTCTTGGAAGGCTTAGCTCAACGAAGGTACGTCAATCGATAGGACCTATTAGGTGCGACAGCGATCTGAATGTGCAATTCACAATCAGTGATACGGGCAATCTTCATCCGGGGATGGATAACGTTCTGGATTCAGTAAAAGGTGACGGTTACACAGAGGGGCTCGGCGCCACATTCCAGTACAACATTACTGAGGATGGAAATACGAGCGAAGAGAACAAAGTCGATGTGATATTCGGCCAACCGATCTATTTGCGGGATGGCGATATCGACTCTGTCTCACCGAAGCTTGTGTTTAAGCTCTACGCCTACTACTACCGATTTGGCGACATAAAACCCGGCCAGTTTCAATCCACTGCGGTGTTGAACATTAAAATTCAGTAATGCGCGAGGGACACGCTATGAACAATTATTTATTCAAATACTCTGGCGCTGCGCTTCTTCTGTGGGTCAGTTGTCTGCCCCTGGCGGCTGGGGAGTTTATGGGTGGGGCGTATATGCAAAAGGGGGAGAGTGTCGATATTCCCATCAGCGTCACTGGGGTGATTAAGGCCTCCTGTGAAATTAAGGGCAATGTAGAAATTATGAATCTCGATATGGGCGAGGTGGCAATACAGCCAACCTTTAATTGGGTCTCATTTAACAACAGCACGCTCACCATAACCGGGGACTGTGTGAAAAACGGTCCGGATGGCAACGGGGCTATTATCCGTTTTGAAGGCGAAATGGTTGACGGCTATAATGGCACTGTTTTCGCCAATGAGCTGGATGATGCGTATGGTGAGAATCCGGCGAAAGGCGTCGGGGTACAAATGAAGGTGATGGGCACGGGAGGGGATATTAGTGACGGTGCGATTCGCAATCTCGCTGCTTACACGCTACCGGCCGCGAGCGGAAGCGATGATTCTATCGTGTTAACCTTTGCCGGGAAATTAACCTATCTGACCGACCAGTCGGCGGCGGTACCGGGAAATGTCAGAACCAATATTTACATGACGCTGATTGTTCCCTGAACCCGGTTAGCGTCCCCTCGTATAAAACATATGGCCCGGAGAGTATCCGGGCCATTTTTTACGCCGCATTACGGCTCAAATGGCCGCCGCTGGAATTGGTCATGCCCGCACTTCGGGCATAACGGCAGCACGTCCGGCGTGTACACCGCCAGATGATAATGACATTTCTCGCACACCAGATTGCCCAGCCCCACCACTTCACCGCTGTGATACACGCCGTGATGGCTCAGATCCTGGAATACCTCACGCCACTCCAGCTGCGTTTTATCAGTAATATCCGCCAGCTCCTGCCAGATGCTCTCTTTAATCACTCGCATAAAGACGCTGTCAGTCTCCTCGTCGAGACTCTCTTCATAACTCAGCGCAAACTCTTCCAGATCGCGCCTGACCGCCCGCGTCAGCTCATCGATTTCGGTTCGCGTTAACTCCCCGGTCTGCATAACGCGCTGGCGCGCCTGGTCTACCAGCGCATCAATGTCGCGTTCGCCATTGCGCAGACGTTCGCTAAGTGACGCCACCAGTTCACGGTAATATTGAGCAACCTTGTTCATCGCTTCGCCTCCTGGGTCGTTAACTGTCTATAATAATAGACGTTATTTACGAAACGCTTTGCAAGACTGTCCACAGAGTATGTAAATTCGTGCAAGATTTATCCTTGCGAGAATTCAATGCTGAATGCGCGAAAGGCTGTTTTGACGCGGGCGTTTGGGCTATGCTATGCGGATCTGAAACACCACATCTAAAGCTACGTTTGTAGCTGTATTGAAAACAGGACCACTGGCTGCCATGCAAGAGCAATACCGCCCGGAAGAGATAGAATCCAAAGTACAGCTTCACTGGGATGAGAAGCGCACATTTGAAGTTACCGAAGACGAGAGCAAAGAGAAGTATTACTGCCTGTCTATGCTTCCCTATCCTTCTGGTCGACTACACATGGGCCACGTACGTAACTACACCATCGGTGACGTGATTGCCCGTTACCAGCGTATGCTGGGCAAAAACGTCCTGCAGCCCATTGGTTGGGATGCGTTCGGCCTGCCAGCTGAAGGCGCGGCGGTTAAAAACAACACTGCCCCGGCACCATGGACGTACGACAACATCGCCTACATGAAAAACCAGCTCAAAATGCTGGGCTTCGGTTATGACTGGAGCCGCGAGCTGGCGACCTGCACCCCGGAATATTACCGCTGGGAACAGAAGTTTTTCACCGAGCTGTATAAAAAAGGCCTGGTGTACAAGAAAACCTCTGCGGTCAACTGGTGCCCGAACGACCAAACCGTACTGGCGAACGAGCAGGTTATCGACGGTTGCTGCTGGCGCTGCGATACCAAAGTTGAGCGTAAAGAGATCCCACAGTGGTTTATCAAAATCACCGCTTACGCTGACGAACTGTTGCGCGACCTGGATAACCTGGATCACTGGCCTGACACAGTGAAAACGATGCAGCGTAACTGGATCGGTCGTTCTGAAGGCGTGGAAATCACCTTCGATGTCACCGGTTATGACAACACGCTCACCGTTTACACCACCCGCCCGGACACCTTTATGGGTGCCACTTACCTGGCGGTTGCAGCGGGTCACCCGCTGGCGCAGAAAGCGGCGGCAAACAATCCGGAACTGGCGGCTTTCATCGACGAATGCCGCAACACCAAGGTTGCCGAAGCCGAAATGGCAACCATGGAGAAGAAAGGCGTCAACACTGGCTTTAAAGCGATTCACCCGCTGACTGGCGAAGAGATCCCGGTATGGGCAGCGAACTTCGTGCTGATGGAATACGGCACGGGTGCTGTAATGGCCGTTCCTGGCCACGATCAGCGCGACTACGAATTTGCCACCAAATACGGTCTGAACATTAAGCCGGTCATTCTGGCTGCTGACGGTTCAGAACCGGATCTGTCCGAACAGGCTCTGACTGAAAAAGGCGTGCTGTTCAACTCAGGTAAATTTGACGGTCTGTCCTTTGAAGACGCGTTCAACGCCATTGCCGACGAACTGGTCGCTAAAGGGGTTGGTGAGCGCAAAGTCAACTACCGTCTGCGCGACTGGGGTGTTTCCCGTCAGCGTTACTGGGGCGCGCCGATCCCGATGGTTACTCTGGAAGATGGCACCGTACTGCCAACCCCGGAAGATCAACTGCCGGTTATTCTGCCGGAAGACGTGGTCATGGACGGTATCACCAGCCCGATCAAAGCCGATCCTGAGTGGGCGAAAACCACCGTTAACGGTATGCCTGCGCTGCGTGAAACTGACACCTTCGACACCTTTATGGAATCTTCATGGTACTACGCGCGCTATACCTGCCCGCAGTATCAGGAAGGCATGCTGGACTCTAAAGCCGCGAACTACTGGCTGCCGGTTGACATCTACATTGGCGGTATTGAACACGCCATCATGCACCTGCTCTACTTCCGCTTCTTCCACAAACTGATGCGTGACGCGGGCATGGTGAACTCTGACGAACCAGCGAAACAGTTGCTGTGTCAGGGCATGGTGCTGGCAGATGCCTTCTACTACGTTGGTGCAAACGGCGAACGTAACTGGGTTTCTCCGGTTGACGCGATCGTTGAGCGCGACGAAAAAGGCCGTATCGTTAAAGCGAAGGACGCGGAAGGTCATGAGCTGGTGTATACCGGCATGAGCAAAATGTCCAAGTCTAAAAACAACGGTATCGACCCGCAGGTGATGGTTGAGCGTTACGGCGCGGACACCGTACGTCTGTTTATGATGTTTGCCTCTCCGGCTGATATGACCCTGGAATGGCAGGAGTCTGGCGTTGAAGGGGCAAACCGCTTCCTGAAACGTGTCTGGAAACTGGTTTATGAGCACACCTCCAGGGGTGATGTTGCCAGCCTGAACGTTGAAAGTCTGAGCGAAGATCAGAAAGCTCTGCGCCGTGACGTTCACAAAACTATTGCTAAAGTTACCGATGATATCGGCCGTCGTCAGACCTTTAACACCGCGATTGCGGCAATTATGGAACTGATGAACAAGCTGGCGAAAGCACCGACCGAAGACGAACAGGACCGCGCCCTGATGCAGGAAGCGTTGCTGGCCGTTGTACGTATGCTGAACCCGTTCACCCCTCACGTTTGCTTCACCTTGTGGCAAGCGCTGAAAGGCGAAGGCGATATCGACAACGCGCCATGGCCTGTTGCTGACGAAAGCGCAATGGTCGAAGACTCTACGCTGGTTGTTGTCCAGGTTAACGGTAAAGTACGTGGCAAAATCACCGTTCCGGTAAACGCCACTGAAGAGCAGGTTCGTGAACGTGCTGGCCAGGAACACCTGGTGGCAAAATATCTTGATGGCGTTACCGTACGTAAAGTGATTTATGTACCAGGTAAACTCCTCAATCTGGTCGTTGGCTAAGCGCGGGAGGAAGCGTGCGACATCTGACAACATTGTTGTTATCCCTGGTGGTGCTGGTCACCGCCGGGTGTGGCTGGCATCTGCGTAGTACCACGCAGGTGCCCCCCACGATGAAAACTATGATTCTGAACTCAGGCGATCCGAACGGCCCCTTAAGCCGCGCGGTACGTAATCAGCTGCGTCTTAACGGCGTGGAGTTGCTTGAAGACGGTTCAATGCGTAAAGATGTCACGTCCTTACGTCTTGGTACGGTCAGCATCTCTCAGGATACGGCGTCTGTGTTCCAGAACGGTCAAACGGCTGAATACCAGATGGTGATGTCAGTCAATGCCTCGGTATTGATCCCTGGACATGATATTTATCCGATCAGCGCTAAAGTCTATCGTTCGTTCTTTGACAACCCACAAGCGGCACTGGCGAAGGATAACGAGCAGGATATGATCATCAAAGAGATGTATGACAAAGCAGCCGAACAGTTGATTCGTAAGCTGCCAAGCGTACATATCGCCGATGCTCAGTCATCCAGTGATGATGTACAGCCTGCTGTGACGAAAACAGCAGCGCCAGCATCTTCTCCGGCGCGTGTTTCCACCACGCTGGGTAACTGATGCTCAAGTTGTACCCTGAACAACTCCGCGCACAGCTCAAAGAAGGGCTGCGCGCGGCGTATTTACTACTGGGCAACGATCCCCTCCTGTTACAGGAAAGCCAGGACGCGATTCGTCTGGCTGCCGCTACGCAAGGGTTCGAAGAACACCACGCTTTCACCATCGACACCAGCACCGACTGGGGCGCTATTTTTTCACTGTGCCAGGCAATGAGCCTGTTTGCCAGCCGTCAGACCTTGCTCCTGCAGCTGCCCGAAAATGGTCCAAATGCAGCGATTAACGAACAGCTTGCCACGCTCGTCACCCTGCTCCATGACGATCTGCTGCTGATTGTTCGCGGCAATAAGCTGACCAAAGCGCAGGAAAATGCCGCATGGTATAGCGGACTGGCAAGCAATGCGGTCCAGATCAGTTGCCAGACACCAGAGCAGGCACAGCTTCCGCGCTGGGTTGCTGCAAGGGCGAAGCAAAATAACCTGCAACTGGATGACGCCGCCAACCAGCTATTGTGCTATTGCTATGAAGGCAATCTGTTAGCGCTGGCACAGGCGCTGGATCGATTATCATTACTCTGGCCCGATGGCAAACTCACGCTTCCGCGCGTGGAGCAAGCCGTTAACGATGCCGCGCACTTTACCCCCTTCCACTGGGTGGATGCGCTGCTGATGGGCAAAAGCAAACGCGCGTTGCACATTTTGCAGCAGTTGCGCCTTGAAGGTAGTGAACCGGTCATTCTGCTGCGAACTCTGCAGCGTGAACTATTGCTGCTGGTAAATCTTAAACGCCAGTCTACCCATACGCCGTTACGCACATTGTTTGATAAACATCGGGTGTGGCAAAATCGTCGTGGCATGATGGGAGATGCGCTAAATCGGCTGTCTCCTGAGCAGCTACGTCAGGCAGTGACGCTGCTAACACGTACGGAAATAACGCTTAAACAAGACTACGGTCAGTCAGTATGGGCTGAGCTTGAGGGACTTTCCCTTTTGCTGTGCCATAAACCACTGGCCGATGTATTTATTGATGGTTGATATGAAATCATTGCAGGCTCTGTTCGGTGGCACCTTTGATCCGGTGCATTATGGTCATCTTAAACCCGTTGAAATTCTGGCTAATCTGATTGGCCTTTCCCGGGTCATCATCATGCCTAATAATGTGCCGCCCCATCGTGCACAACCTGAGGCCTCCAGTGCACAGCGTAAGCATATGGTTGAACTGGCAATCGCCGATAAGCCATTGTTTATCCTGGATGAACGTGAATTGAAACGTGATACCGCCTCCTATACCGCACAGACGCTAAAAGAGTGGCGCGCGGAGCAAGGTCCGGAGGTTCCGCTGGCCTTTATTATTGGTCAGGACTCGCTGCTCACCTTCCCTTCCTGGCACGACTCCGACACCATCCTGGACAATACCCACCTCATCGTATGTCGACGTCCGGGGTATCCGCTGGAAATGGTTCAGGAACGGCATCAACAATGGCTGGAACGTCATCTGACCCACACGCCAGATGACTTACACAGCCTTCCCTCAGGAAAGATTTATCTGGCAGAAACGCCGTGGTTCAATATTTCCGCCACGCTTATTCGCGAGCGTATCGAAAAGGGCGAGCCATGCGACGACTTATTGCCCGGTTCCGTTCTGGACTATATCAATCAGCAAGGGCTGTACCGTTAAGCGTGAGGCTTAATGCCGCCAGCAGACGGTTATTCTCCTCCTCTCCACGAACAGCTACCCGGTAATAACGCGCATCCAGCCCCGGGTAGTTAGCGCAACTGCGGATCAAAATATGCTGCTCGAGTAGCGATCTTTGCAGATCAATACCAGCCCGATCGCAACGCAACAGGCGATAATTTGCCAGACCAGGATAAACCGTTAAACCGGGCTGATTTTTCAACTGCTGATCAAAACGCTTCCCTTCTTGCTCCAGCCATTTCCATGTTGCCTGTTGATAGGCGCTATCCCGCAGGATCATCTCTCCCGCAAGGGCGGCAAATGCATTGATTGACCAGGGCATTTGCCGACTGCGCATGTGCGCGACGGCCTGCTCATTGCTGTTGATCAGATACCCCAAACGCAGTCCAGGGATCGCATAAAACTTGGTTAGTGAGCGCAGTACCCAAATATGTGGATTCGCTTGCAACAGCGGGATGAATCCCTGCTCACCGGCAATAAAATCAATAAACGCTTCATCAAGGATCAGGGCAATTCCGAGGGTTTCACAACGTTTTGCGATCTCTTGTAGCAGGTGGTTATCGGGCAACAGCCCGGTAGGGTTGTTGGGCGTACAGAGAAAAAGGCAGTCCAGTTGCGGCGTTAACGCATCAAGAATGGCATCAGTAAGCTGCCAGCCGTCTTCTTCACGCAACGCAAATTCATGTATTGCGCATTCACCCCATTGCAGCGCCCGGCGGTATTCAGCAAATCCTGGGATAACGATCATCGCATGGCGCGGCTTCAGGCTATTAACCAGCGTAAAGATTGACTCTGTTTCACCATTTCCGGCGAGGATCCACGAGGACGGAATGTGGTGATGCTCCGCCAGTGCAGCGTGCAGATGGGCGTATTCGACATCCGGGTAACGTTCAGCGCAATCCAAATTGTCGATCAGCGCGCGTTTTAAACTTGCTGGCATACCCAGCGGATTAATATTCGCGCTAAAATCCAGCAATTGCTCAGGCGGGATGCCCAACAATGCTGCGGCTTCTCGTGTGTTCCCGCCATGCGCGCTCTTCAATAAAGACATCGTGCCGCTCCACTTAAAAAAGAGTATTTTATTGAAAAATCTCTGCGCAATCAGGGCAAACATCATATTTTGTGCGAATAGCCTCACGAGGAAACAATGAGACTTTGGTTAGTACGCCACGGAGAAACCGAAGCCAATGTGGCCGGGTTATACAGCGGCCATGCGCCTACGTCGTTGACTGAGCGGGGAATTGCTCAGGCCAAAACGTTATCGACGCTGTTACGCAACGTTCCTGTTGAACACGTGCTGTGCAGTGAACTTGAGCGAGCTCGCCATACGACACAGTTGATCCTGGCGGATCGCGACGTTCCGCTACGTATCATGCCTGAGCTAAACGAGATGTTCTTTGGCGACTGGGAAATGCGTCATCATCGCGACCTTGCGCGTGAGGACGCAGAGAATTACGCCATATGGTGTAACGACTGGCAAAATGCAACGCCGACCAATGGCGAAGGATTTCAGGCGTTTTCACAACGCGTTGAACGGTTTATTGCACAACTGGCTGATTATAAAGAAAGCGAGAACCTGCTTGTGGTCAGCCATCAGGGTGTTTTGAGCGTGTTGATCGCCCGTCTTCTGTCAATGCCTGCGGCGTCAATGTGGCATTTTCGCGTCGAACAAGGTTGCTGGAGCGCGATTGATTTCTGTGACAATTTTGCCGTGCTGAAAGTCCTGAATAGCCGGGCAGTTTGGCACGAAGGTGAGTGAAAGCTCTGTTTTTTCTGCTCAGGAGCCTTTCGCCCATTGACACCCCATGACAGGCTGCTATTCTCCGCAGCCTGACTTTTCCCGCCCTTCAGAGCTTTGCAGAAATTGTTTTACAAAAATGGCGATGCATTCTGTTGCGTGGGGTGGGATGATAGCGCACTTCAAAAGCGCTTTCGGAGACATTTGTCCCGATATCGCCTCTGGTTCAGGTATACTAACAGACGTTTTTAACTCTTTTCACCCAGGGGGAACACTTGCAGGGTAAAGCACTCCAGGATTTTGTAATCGACAAAATTGATGACCTGAAAGGTCAAGACATCATCGCCTTAGACGTTCAGGGCAAATCCAGTATCACTGACTGCATGATTATCTGCACTGGCACGTCCAGCCGCCATGTCATGTCTATCGCTGACCACGTTGTTCAGGAATCCCGCGCAGCTGGCCTGTTGCCGCTTGGCGTAGAAGGCGAGAACGTAGCTGACTGGATCGTTGTTGACCTCGGCGATGTGATTGTCCACGTTATGCAGGAAGAGAGCCGTCGCCTGTACGAACTGGAAAAACTCTGGAGTTAATGCGTGAAGCTGCAACTTGTCGCTGTGGGTACAAAAATGCCTGACTGGGTGCAAACCGGGTTTACGGAGTATCTCCGCCGGTTTCCAAAAGACATGCCCTTTGAGCTTATCGAAATCCCGGCAGGAAAACGCGGCAAGAACGCGGATATAAAACGCATTCTCGACAAAGAGGGTGAACAGATGCTGGCTGCCGCAGGCAAAAATCGCATCGTCACCCTCGATATTCCCGGAAAACCCTGGGATACGCCACAGCTGGCAACCGAGCTGGAACGCTGGAAACTGGATGGTCGTGATGTCAGTCTCCTGATTGGCGGACCGGAAGGACTGTCCCCAGCCTGTAAAGCCGCAGCGGAACAAAGCTGGTCACTCTCTGCATTAACCCTTCCTCACCCGCTTGTTCGGGTACTGGTAGCAGAGAGTCTGTACAGGGCGTGGAGCATTACCACCAACCATCCATATCACCGTGAGTGATCATTGAGTCTTGAGTAGATTAAGCAGCGGATGAAACTACAGAATTCTTTTCGCGACTATACGGCTGAGTCCGCGCTGTTTGTGCGTCGGGCGCTGGTTGCTTTTTTGGGGATTTTGCTGCTCACCGGTGTGCTGATCGCCAACCTTTATAATCTGCAAATCGTTCGTTTCACTGATTATCAGACCCGCTCAAACGAAAACCGTATCAAACTGGTGCCTATCGCGCCCAGCCGCGGCATCATTTATGACCGCAACGGCATTCCCCTCGCCCTAAACCGCACCATCTATCAAATAGAAATGATGCCGGAGAAGGTCGATAACGTTCAGCAAACACTGGACGCGCTACGGAGCGTGGTTGATCTGAATGACGACGATATTGCCGCCTTTAAGAAAGAGCGTTCACGTTCCCATCGCTTCACTTCAATCCCAGTGAAAACAAACCTGACGGAAGTGCAGGTGGCGCGATTCGCCGTTAATCAGTACCGTTTTCCTGGCGTCGAAGTAAAAGGCTACAAACGCCGTTACTATCCCTACGGCTCAGCGCTGACTCACGTTATTGGCTACGTATCAAAGATCAACGATAAAGACGTTGAACGCCTGGATAAAGACGGCAAGCTGGCCAACTATGCTGCCACCCACGATATTGGCAAACTGGGTATCGAGCGCTATTACGAAGATGTACTTCACGGCCAGACCGGTTATGAAGAAGTTGAAGTAAACAACCGTGGTCGCGTCATTCGCCAGTTAAAAGAGGTCGCACCGCAGGCCGGGCATGATATTTATCTCACGCTTGATTTGAAGCTTCAGCAGTATATCGAAACGCTGCTGGCGGGTAGCCGCGCCGCCGTTGTCGTAACAGACCCGCGCACCGGTGGTGTACTGGCGCTGGTTTCAATGCCCAGCTACGATCCTAACCTGTTTGTAGATGGTATCTCCAGTAAAGATTATTCAGGGTTACTTAACGATCCCAATACCCCGTTGGTTAACCGCGCGACGCAAGGTGTTTACCCCCCTGCTTCAACGGTTAAACCTTACGTGGCGGTTTCCGCGTTAAGCGCGGGCGTGATTACCCGTAATACCGGCCTGTTCGATCCAGGCTGGTGGCAGTTGCCCGGCTCTGAAAAACGCTACCGTGACTGGAAAAAGTGGGGCCATGGTCATCTGAATATCACCCGCTCTCTGGAAGAGTCGGCAGATACGTTTTTCTATCAAATCGCCTATGATATGGGGATAGATCGACTTTCGGAGTGGATGAGTAAATTTGGCTACGGCCATTACACTGGCATCGATCTCGCCGAAGAGCGCGCAGGTAACATGCCTACCCGCGAATGGAAGCAAAAACGGTTTAAAAAGCCGTGGTACCAGGGTGATACAATTCCGGTCGGTATCGGTCAGGGCTACTGGACAGCAACCCCTATCCAGATGAGTAAGGCGCTGATGATCCTTATCAATGACGGCATGGTCAAAGTCCCACATCTGCTGATGAGCACAGCGGAAAACGGCAAGCAAGTGCCGTGGGTACAGCCGCATGAACCTCCCGTCGGTGACATTCACTCCGGTTACTGGGAAATCGCCAAAGACGGTATGTACGGCGTAGCGAACCGCCCCAACGGTACCGCACACAAATATTTTGCTGGCGCACCGTACAAAATTGCCGCGAAATCCGGTACTGCGCAGGTCTTTGGTCTGAAAGCCAACGAAACCTATAATGCGCATAAAATCGCCGAACGTTTACGCGACCATAAGCTGATGACGGCATTCGCGCCCTACGATAAACCAGAGGTCGCCGTCGCGATGATCCTCGAAAACGGTGGCGCCGGTCCGGCTGTAGGTACGCTCATGCGCCAGATCCTTGACCACATTATGTTGGGCGACAACAACACCAATCTGCCTGCGGAAAACCCAGCGGTTGCAGCAGCTGAGGACCAATAATCGTGACGGATAATCCGAACAAAAAGACATTCTGGGATAAAATTCATATCGATCCCACTATGTTACTCATTTTGCTGGCGCTGCTGGTTTACAGCTCGCTGGTTATCTGGAGCGCCAGCGGCCAGGATATTGGCATGATGGAGCGCAAGGTAGGCCAGATCGCGATGGGTCTGGTGATCATGGTGGTAATGGCGCAAATCCCCCCCAGGGTTTATGAAGGCTGGGCGCCCTATCTCTATATCATCTGTATCATCCTGCTGGTCGCGGTGGATGCATTCGGCGCGATTTCCAAAGGCGCGCAGCGTTGGCTCGATTTGGGCATCGTGCGTTTTCAACCCTCTGAAATTGCCAAGATTGCCGTTCCACTGATGGTGGCTCGCTTTATTAACCGTGATGTTTGTCCGCCATCGCTGAAGAATACCGCCATTGCGCTGGTATTGATTTTCATGCCTACCTTGCTGGTTGCCGCGCAACCTGACCTGGGAACCTCTATCCTGGTTGCCCTTTCCGGTTTGTTCGTTCTGTTCCTGTCAGGCTTAAGCTGGCGTTTAATCGGCGTCGCCGTTGTACTGGTCGCAGCGTTTATCCCGATACTCTGGTTCTTCCTGATGCATGATTACCAGCGCCAGCGTGTAATGATGCTTCTCGATCCAGAAACCGATCCGCTGGGTGCGGGTTATCACATTATTCAGTCTAAAATTGCTATTGGTTCCGGCGGTCTGCGCGGTAAAGGCTGGCTACACGGAACGCAGTCGCAGCTGGAGTTTTTACCTGAGCGTCATACGGACTTTATCTTTGCCGTTTTAGCCGAAGAGCTTGGCCTGGTCGGGATATTAATACTGCTGACGCTGTACATTCTGCTGATTATGCGCGGATTATGGATCGCTGCCCGAGCGCAAACGACCTTTGGTCGCGTCATGGCTGGCGGTTTAATGTTGATATTATTCGTTTATGTCTTCGTAAATATTGGTATGGTGAGCGGTATTCTGCCCGTTGTAGGGGTTCCACTCCCACTGGTCAGTTACGGAGGCTCTGCACTGATAGTGCTGATGGCCGGGTTCGGGATTGTCATGTCGATCCACACCCATAGAAAAATGTTGTCGAAAAGCGTGTAAGGGGTACGCAATGCGTAAGCAGTGGCTTGGAATCTGCATCGCAGCAGGAATGCTCGCGGCATGTTCGAATGATGATGGTCAGCAACAGGTTGCTGTCGCGCCGCAGCCTGCGGTGTGTAATGGTCCGATTGTTGAAATCAGCGGGGCCGATCCGCGCTTTGAACCCCTGAACCCGACGGCGAATCAGGATTATCAGCGTGACGGTAAGAGTTACAAGATAGTCCAGGATCCCTCTCGCTTCAGTCAGGCCGGCCTGGCTGCTATTTACGATGCGGAACCTGGTAGCAATTTAACCGCTTCAGGGGAAGCGTTCGATCCGATGCAGTTGACTGCGGCGCATCCGACACTACCGATCCCAAGCTATGCCCGGGTAACTAACCTGGCCAATGGCAGGATGATCGTGGTGCGCATTAACGATCGCGGCCCTTATGGTAACGATCGCATCATCTCTCTTTCGCGTGCATCCGCCGATCGCCTGAACACCTCGAACAACACCAAAGTGCGCGTAGATCCTATTATCGTCGCGCCGGATGGTTCTTTGTCAGGACCCGGTATGGCCTGTACGACTGTTGCGAAACAAACATACGCCCTGCCCTCACGTCCGGATTTGAGCGGTGGTGGCAGTATGCCTTCCGCGCCGGATGCAGGTCAGCCGCAAACGGATATCCGCCCTATCAGTAATTCAACGCTGAAAAGCGATGACCCAACCGGCGCGCCGGTTAATAGCGGTGGTTTCCTCGGTGCACCAACGACGCTCGCCGCTGGTGTGCTGGAAGGCAGCGAACCAACGCCTGCTCCACAGCCCACTGTCGCTACGCCAGTCACCTCAACCGCTCCGGTATCTGCTCCCGCTGCCGCCATCACTCCTGCGGCAACA
This sequence comes from Citrobacter sp. Marseille-Q3906, assembly GCF_916618775.1. Lineage (NCBI taxonomy): Bacteria > Pseudomonadati > Pseudomonadota > Gammaproteobacteria > Enterobacterales > Enterobacteriaceae > Citrobacter > Citrobacter sp. Marseille-Q3906. Next base: position 466,089 of record NZ_CAKAKA010000002.1, on the reverse strand, counting down.
GCCAACGGGCGTTACGTGGTTCAGGTTGGTGCCGTCAGTGAGCAGAGCCGCGCGCAGCAGTATCAGAAACGTTTAAGCCAGCAGTTTGGCGTTCCGGGCCGTGTGGTACAAAACGGTGCCGTTTGGCGTATTCAGATGGGGCCGTTCGCCAGCAAAGCTGAAGCCTCTACGTTGCAGCAACGTCTTCAATCCGAAGCACAATTACAGTCCTTCATCACCGGCGTGTAGTAACGTAAACCAGGTATCCGAGTTGTCAATTTCTGTAAATGACATTAACAAAGTCACGCGGAAAGTCGGATGCCTGTAAGTTACGCATTTGCTATAGTAGGGCACTTTTTTTAATTTCATCACGGACGTCGTAGTTCAGACCATGAAGACCACTTTTTCCGCTCGTTTCGTGCAGCGCATGGCGCTCACCGCGGCTCTCTGCGCAGCCTCTCTCTCTGCTGCCCATGCCGATGACCTGAATATCAAAACCATGATCCCGGGCGTTCCGCAGATCGATGCGGAGTCGTATATCCTGATCGATTACAATTCAGGCAAAGTTCTGGCAGAACAAAATGCTGACACACGCCGCGATCCCGCCAGCCTGACCAAAATGATGACCAGCTACGTCATCGGCCAGGCAATGAAAGCAGGCAAGTTCAAAGAAACCGATCTGGTCACCGTCGGCAATGACGCGTGGGCTACAGGAAACCCGGTATTTAAAGGTTCATCCCTGATGTTCCTCAAGCCGGGTATGCAGGTTCCCGTTTCACAGCTGATCCGTGGGATTAACCTGCAATCAGGTAACGATGCCTGTGTAGCAATGGCCGATTTCTCTGCCGGTAGCCAGGATGCTTTCGTCGGTCTGATGAACAGCTATGTGAATGCACTGGGGCTGAAAAACACCCACTTCCAGACCGTTCATGGCCTGGATGCTGAAGGTCAGTACAGCTCTGCACGCGATATGGCGTTGATTGGTCAGGCACTGATCCGCGACGTGCCTAATGAATACTCTATCTATAAAGAAAAAGAGTTCACTTTTAACGGCATCCGTCAGCTAAACCGTAACGGTCTGCTGTGGGATAACAGCCTGAATGTTGACGGGATTAAAACCGGTCACACCGATAAGGCTGGTTATAACCTCGTGGCATCGGCAACCGAAGGTCAGATGCGTCTGATCTCCGCAGTCATGGGTGGTCGCACCTATAAAGGCCGTGAAACCGAAAGCAAAAAACTGCTAACCTGGGGCTTCCGTTTCTTTGAAACCGTAAATCCGCTGAAAGTCGGCAAAGAGTTCGCTTCTGAACCAGCCTGGTTTGGTAATACCGATCGTGCATCGTTAGGCGTTGATAAAGATGTCTACCTGACTATTCCGCGCGGCCGTATGAAAGACCTGAAAGCGAGCTATGTTCTGAATACAACTGAACTGCATGCTCCGCTGCAGAAAAACCAGGTTGTCGGCACTATTAACTTCCAGCTGGATGGGAAAACCATTGAACAACGTCCACTGGTTGTACTGCAGGAAATCCCGGAAGGTAACTTCTTTGGTAAAATCATTGATTACATTAAATTAATGTTCCATCACTGGTTTGGCTAAAAATTGAACACTTGAAAGTGTGATTTACGTCCCCATATACTAGGTATCCAGATAACTCCCACTCAGCGTGGGAGTTATTATTTTTTGATGTAACGCCGGAGCTGACATGAAAACCAAACTTAACGAACTGCTTGAATTCCCTACTCCATTTACTTACAAAGTAATGGGGCAGGCGTTGCCTGAGCTGGTTGATCAGGTGGTTGAAGTGGTACAGCGCCATGCGCCAGGTGATTACTCCCCAACGGTAAAACCGAGCAGCAAAGGCAACTACCACTCGGTCTCTATTACGATCACTGCTACGCACATTGAGCAGGTTGAAACACTGTACGAAGAATTAGGCAATATCGACATCGTTCGTATGGTGCTGTAAAAGCCTGTCGGTTACCCGGAGCACTCCGCTCGGGTAACCTCTCTCCCCCACCCCTGTGATATACTTTTCCCCTCTTTTACATTCTCTACTCTGAATTTCGAGTTGCAGCAAGACGGTAAGACAGCGAATCCCCGGGAGCTTATTCAAGTAAGTGACTGGTGTGAGTTAGCGCCAACACCCTACCTGCCACTTGAAAGACGACGAGTATCTACGGAGATGCCGTTTTGTATCAGGATAAAATTCTTGTCCGCCAGCTTGGTCTTCAGCCTTACGAGCCAGTCTCTCTGGCCATGCACGAATTCACCGATACCCGCGATGAAAACAGCCATGACGAAATCTGGCTTGTAGAGCATTATCCTGTCTTTACTCAGGGTCAGGCAGGTAAAGCAGAGCACGTACTGATGCCGGGGGATATTCCGGTTATCCAGAGCGACCGTGGCGGTCAGGTGACATACCACGGACCAGGCCAGCAGGTTATGTATGTTCTGTTGAACCTGAAGCGACGTAAGCTGGGTGTACGCGAACTGGTCACGCTGCTGGAAAACACTGTTGTTAACACCCTTGCTGAAATGGGCATCGACGCTCACCCGCGAGCCGACGCGCCAGGCGTTTATGTTGGTGAAAAGAAAATCTGCTCGTTAGGGTTACGTATCCGTAAAGGATGTTCATTTCACGGTTTAGCGTTAAATGTGGATATGGATTTGTCACCTTTCCAGCGCATCAATCCTTGCGGCTATGCCGGGATGGAGATGGCGAAGGTATCGCAGTGGGATAGTAATGCAACAACAGAGAGCGTCCGCCCTCGCTTGTTAGCAAACATCTTAGCGCTGCTGGGCAACCCGCCTCATGAATATATATCGGACTAAACGGGCGCATTGAAGGACCTGGATATGACAGGTCATACGATCAAAGTGACGTCTGAAAAGCGGGGCATACTTTGCCACAGCAAATGTTGGGCAAATGGCACAAAACAACAACTATTTTACATTTTGCCAGCCTGTCAGGCTGCTTTATGGCCCGTTTCAATGATATACTGCGTATCACTAATTCAAAAATAGTTGATAAATACAACATTCCCTTGAATTGAAACGCTTTCCTTCGTTATTCGCAACTGGAACACGCACGCTATGAGTAAACCCATTGTGATGGAACGCGGTGTTAAATACCGCGATGCCGATAAGATGGCTCTTATCCCGGTAAAAAATGTGGCAACAGAGCGCGAAGCCCTGCTGCGTAAACCGGAATGGATGAAAATAAAACTTCCAGCGGACTCCACTCGCATCCAGGGCATCAAAGCAGCAATGCGCAAAAATGGCCTGCACTCTGTGTGCGAAGAAGCTTCCTGCCCTAACCTGGCTGAATGTTTCAATCACGGAACCGCAACCTTTATGATCCTCGGCGCAATTTGTACCCGCCGGTGTCCGTTCTGTGACGTTGCCCATGGACGTCCGGTTGCCCCTGATGCCAACGAACCATTAAAACTGGCTCAGACAATTGCAGACATGGCGCTACGCTATGTCGTCATCACCTCAGTCGACCGTGACGATCTGCGTGATGGTGGCGCTCAGCACTTTGCTGACTGCATCACTGCTATCCGTGAGAAAAGCCCTACGATTAAAATCGAAACGCTGGTACCGGACTTCCGTGGTCGTATGGATCGCGCGCTGGATATCCTTACGGCAACCCCGCCAGATGTATTCAACCACAACCTCGAGAACGTGCCGCGTATTTACCGCAACGTTCGTCCGGGTGCTGATTACAACTGGTCGCTGAAACTTCTGGAACGTTTCAAAGAAGCGCATCCGGAGATCCCAACCAAATCAGGTCTGATGGTGGGTCTGGGTGAAACCAATGCCGAAATCATTGAAGTTATGCGCGATCTGCGCCGTCATGGTGTAACGATGTTGACGCTGGGGCAGTATTTGCAGCCAAGCCGTCACCATTTGCCGGTTCAGCGCTATGTTAGCCCGGATGAGTTTGATGAAATGAAAGCCGAAGCAATGGCGATGGGCTTTACCCATGCCGCCTGCGGTCCGTTTGTTCGCTCTTCTTACCATGCAGATATGCAGGCAAAAGGGCTGGAAGTTAAGTAATCGCGTAATACTCGCTTACATTTCAGCAATAAAAAACCGGCAAATTGCCGGTTTTTTTTCATCCAGAGCAATGGTCTTCCAGACATTACTCTTTATGAGAAAGCTTCTCAGCCTGAACGCTACCGTCAGCATCTTTCTTCGCATCGGCATTTTCATCGTTCATCGCTTTTTTGAAGCCTTTAATTGCCGTTCCCAGGTCTCCACCCAGTGTACGTAACTTCTTGGTACCAAACAGCAGAACGACCAGTGCGGCAACCACCAGCAGTTTGGTAATACTAATCTCACCCATAGATACCTTCTTGACTTAAACCAGGCTGCATAAGCGCCATATTAACCTGAGAATATTAACGGCCTTTCGACGCGCGCACACAATAGCAATCTGTAACAAGGTGAATCAAGCCTTGTTTAAAAAAACGTCATAATAATTGCGGTGGCGCAAAGCGCCGGTTACGTAACACCGGAAGTTGCGCCCTGACTTGCCTCACCCGCTCAGCAGAAACCTCAGTCATAATCAGCGCGGGTGTCTCTGCAGCGGCAGCAATGGTCACGCCAAAGGGATCGATCACCCGGCTTTGACCGATATTCTTATTACCGCACTCTCCTGCCGCAATCAAGTAGCAGGTGGCATCCAGCGCTCTTGCCGCCAGCAGCGTAGCCCAATGATGTTCTTTCATAGATCCCCTAACCCATGCCGCAGGTAAGACGAGGATTTCTGCCCCCTGCAAAGCGAGGGCTAACGCCAGCTCAGGAAAGCGTAAGTCATAACAGGTCATTAACCCTACCTTTAACCCGTCTACGTCCAACAGCGGCGCTATGGCGTCGCCTGCATCCACATTACGCGACTCCTGAATCGAAAAGGCATCGTAGAGATGCAATTTCGCATAATGGGCAACAACCATTCCTCTTCGTAACGCAACTAACATGTTAAACGCCCGGGCAGGCAATGAAGGTACATGAATGGTCAGAATCGTTGTCATATCGTTTTGTGCGCTTTCACGTAACAATCGCGTCAGAAATCCCCCCTCTAATAGTTGAGCAGACTTCACGGACAGATCCGGGTCAAGATCGTCACGAGCCAGCAGTGCTTCAGGCAGTACCAGCAACGATACGCCCTCTCTGGCAGCCTGTGACATCAATAAGGCGCACGTTTCTGCATTTTTCTCCCATGAGGGACCGACGGCAAATTGCCCTGCTGCAACGAACATATTCCCTCCAGAAAAATTTGTTAAGCTCATCAACAATAATGACTCAGCGTTACATTCGCCCTGTATACTCTACATACTTCAGGTTGCGGCAAGCGCACGAGTCCCCTGGCGCATTGACAACTATGTGACTGGGATGAAAGTACGCAGTCAACGCATCAACAACCTGAAGTATGATGAGTATAAAATCAAATAGCAGGATTATGCCGTGTTACAACTTCTATTAGCTGTTTTTATAGGTGGTGGTACAGGTAGCGTTGCAAGATGGATGTTGAGTATGCGGTTTAACCCGCTTCATCAAGCCATTCCCTTAGGTACGCTGGCTGCAAACCTTATTGGCGCGTTTATCATTGGTATGGGGTTGGCGTGGTTCAATCGCATGACCCACATTGACCCAATGTGGAAAGTGCTAATTACCACGGGCTTTTGTGGAGGGCTGACAACATTCTCTACATTCTCCGCAGAAGTGGTGTTTTTACTGCAGGATGGACGCTTTGGCTGGGCGATGGTGAATGTGCTGATTAATCTGCTGGGGTCGTTTGCGATGACGGCACTGGCATTCTGGTTGGTTTCTGCCTCCACCGCACATTGAAGACAAAAAAAACCCGCAATTAAGCGGGTTTTGAATTCTTGCTGTCGTATGCTTACAGAGCGGTTACGTTTGCAGCAGAAGGGCCTTTGGCACCGTTAGTGATTTCGAACTCTACACGCTGACCTTCAGCCAGAGTTTTAAAACCATTGGTCTGGATTGCAGAGAAGTGTACGAACACGTCTTTGCTGCCATCTTCCGGAGTAATGAAACCGAATCCTTTGGACTCATTAAACCACTTAACGTTACCTTTAATCTTAGACATCAAAATTACCTTTACATGAAAAATAGACACAAATGCTGTGTCGGGTATCAGTACAACAATTGTGGTGCTGTTTGTCCAGTCAAACCTTGCCAAAAAGTGATAAATGTCGCGTTATTTTTCAGGTAAAGTTCATATCATTTTGTTATTAAAGGGATTTTAATATTCCAACTGACAATACAGGTAGCCCCTTAAAACTGGAAACGTAGCCAGGCAAAGTAGACATTTCCGTTGTTATACGTTCCTGGAATGTAGGTCATCTGAAACGTTGCCGGGCCATAACCGATTGATGCCAGCGGCAGCAACACGGGCACCGGGATGTAGTTCCAGTTATCACGAGCAGTCATGCCCGCCGTAAAACCCAATCCCATATGGAAGTTATCATCAACCAGTGGTCGCCAGGTTTTTTCCCAGCCATAGCCGCCAATCGGCTCCCACTTATTGTAGGAGTCCTTAAAGGCCATAATATAAAGTCCGTGCCAGTTGCCTTTATCGTCCCAACGCGACTGACCAAATCCAGCCCCCCAGGGACGTTCATTGTAGCGATCTGTTTTATCTTTATCGTAGGCAAAGCGCGCATGCCAGGTAATAGCGGGCACATACAGCTCATAATGTTCCGGCTGCTGCCAGGTTTCACTGACATTATCTTTAAAAGTATCAAACCAGCCTTTATCTTCCGCATAGGCCTGAGGAATAATAGTTAACTGAATAAAAAGAAATGAAAAAATGAATAAATATCGTTTAGCGACAATCACAACTTAATTACCGTCCAGAAATTTAAGATTAATTGTAGCAAACTCAACCTTAATGACAGCTTAACAAAAAATACTATTTTAAAAAATCAGATTATTCTATAGCGTATAATTTAATGGTTATTATCCATATATTTACTAAGCCTTTTCGCATGTAACTCGTAACTTTTATTAACCTGGATTGCTTGTTTTACGAGTACCCTCCAAATAATTCTACAATTTATTAACACAATAATATCAATAACGCATCAAATAACGTACAACAACTGCACCTCACTCTTTTTTTATTGCGATATTCCCTTTTCATCGGCTATGTTTGAAAAATGCCTTGGCCATCGGTTTAATCCGTATCTTTATTGATTTTAATCAGCAAGAGATGACCGTTTATTAGGCACATTCTGACTCCACTTTATGCTCTTTTTTATTTTTTACTTTCTGGGCGTTTACGCGACAGGGGAAACAATGTTGACATTTATTGAACTCCTTATTGGGGTTGTGGTTATTGTGGGTGTAGCACGCTACATCATTAAAGGTTATTCGGCGACCGGTGTACTGTTTGTCGGTGGTCTGGTTTTACTGATTGTCAGCGCCCTGATGGGACACAAAGTTCTGCCTTCCAGCGCGGCAACGACTGGCTATACAGCGACAGACATTGTTGAATATATTAAAATTTTGCTGATGAGCCGTGGTGGCGATCTCGGCATGATGATTATGATGCTATGCGGTTTTGCCGCCTATATGACGCATATTGGCGCGAACGATATGGTCGTTAAGCTGGCCTCGAAACCTCTGCAATATATCAACTCGCCTTATATTCTGATGATTGCCGCTTATTTTGTTGCCTGCCTGATGTCACTGGCGGTCTCCTCCGCGACAGGGCTGGGTGTATTATTGATGGCGACGCTATTTCCGGTCATGGTTAACGTTGGAATCAGCCGCGGTGCTGCAGCAGCCATTTGTGCATCTCCTGCCGCCATCATTCTTTCTCCAACCTCAGGGGATGTGGTTCTGGCAGCAAAAGCAGCAGAAATGCCGCTGATCGACTTCGCGTTTAAAACAACATTGCCAATTTCCATCGCCGCCATTATCGGTATGGCGATTGCGCACTTTTTCTGGCAGCGCTATCTGGATAAAAAAGAGAACATCTCACACGAAATGTTAGACGTGGCCGAGATCACCACAACTGCTCCGTCTTTTTATGCCATTTTGCCGTTTACCCCTATCGTTGGCGTACTGATTTTTGATGGCAAATGGGGCCCACAATTGCACATCATCACTATTCTGGTCCTCTGCATGCTCATCGCTGCGGTTCTGGAGTTTGTGCGTGGATTCAATACCCAGAAGGTGTTCTCAGGTCTGGAAGTCGCCTATCGCGGAATGGCGGATGCCTTTGCTAACGTGGTTATGCTGTTAGTCGCGGCCGGTGTTTTTGCCCAGGGTCTGAGCACTATCGGCTTTATCCAGAGTCTGATTTCTATCGCTACATCGTTTGGTTCAGCAAGTATTATTCTGATGCTGGTACTGGTTATTCTGACCATGTTGGCAGCAATGACCACCGGCTCCGGTAACGCGCCATTCTATGCCTTCGTTGAGATGATCCCTAAACTGGCACACTCTTCCGGTATTAACCCGGCATACCTCTCCATCCCGATGCTGCAAGCATCAAACCTTGGACGCACAATTTCCCCGGTATCTGGCGTGGTTGTGGCTGTCGCGGGCATGGCGAAGATTTCACCGTTTGAAGTGGTAAAACGGACTTCTGTTCCGGTCATGGTCGGGTTGTTGATTGTGATTATCGCAACTGAAGTGATGGTGCCTGCAACGTCCGCTGTAATTGGTGGTTAACGCGATCAGTTAATATCCGACCTTGATACGCAAAATCATTTAAGCTGCATTGAGGCAGCAAGTGAGGACATCCCCAGTCACATAGATAACGATGTGACTGAGGTTTCTAAAGGCAGCCAGCAAAGAGGCAGCTTAAAGGATGACGGTATCAGCCACCGTGGTAAATACGCTGCGGCCTTCCTACCTTACCGTGAATAATCTCCGCAATAATCAAATGGCGGCCGGCACAATATTCCAGGTAACGTCTTGAGGTTGTGCGACTGATGGTTAACGCCTGTGCTACCGTTTCCGCTGTATGATGTACCGTTGGGTCGGTAAATAATTTCAACACCGCATTCAGCGTTAAGGCATCAATACCCGTGGGCAGATCCCCTTTCGGCTCTCCGCGCGCGTAGGCATTAAACATTTCATCAATCTGTCGCTGACTGGCGCTGTCGTTGCCTGCCAGCATGCGTCTGCGCTGCTGATAGCGCGTAAGCGTCTGTCCCAGGCGCTCATAAGCAATCGGTTTAACCAGGTAATCAAAAGCCCCGCTACGCACGGCTTCTGAAACTGTGTCCATATCGCTGGCAGCCGTCGTAAACACCACACCGCCAGGATAACGCGCCTGGGTCAGCTCATGTAGTAAGGTGATGCCCTTGCCGTCCGGTAAATAGTTGTCCAGAAGAATCAACCCCGGCTTGAAACGCTCAATCATCATCCTCGCCTGCTCAAGATTACCCGCCAGCCATATCTGGCTGAAGCCAGGTATATGGCGAATATATTCAGCATGCATTTCCGCCAGTAGCGTTTCATCCTCAACGATCAATAGCGTTAATGGTTCCGTCATCGTTTTTTTTCACTTTCGGAAGAAATAGAGAAAATAAAGTACCGCAGGGATCATTATCTTCGAGTGTAATAACCCCGTCACAGCGCCTCACATAACTTGCAATCAGATACAAACCGATGCCATGTTCACCTGGTTCATCGGTACGGGTACTCACACCCTGTTCAAATATTTTTTCACGCAATGCTTCCGGCACACCGCAGCCCTGATCGGCCACTTCTATGATCACCTCATCCCCTTCATCGCTCAAAAAGAGTTCGATGACCTTATTCCCTTGCTGGGTACGTAAGCTGGCCTCGAATGCATTATCAAGCAGATTACCAACAATTGCTGCAAACTCTGTGCTATCCAGCCCCTCAGGGAGTTGATGTAGTTGACTACCGGGAACAATGATCATTTTTAACCCTAATTCCCGCGCACGCTGCACTTTACCAAACAGCAAACCAGCAACCTGACGATCGGCAAATGAGCCGCGTAAACTATCGATGAGCTGCTGCTGAGCCTGAGATTCTCCCTGAACCATCTCCAGCACCCGATCGTACTCTTTCATCTGCAGCAGGCCGTTGAGCGTAGACATCCAGTTCAGGTGTTCATGGCGTAGCGTTCTCAGGCTCTCAACGTATTGTTTAATTTGCGTTAATTGCGCATTGAGGGTAGCAATTTCATCTTTGCTGCGAAAACTGATAATCGCCCCAAGTAATTCGTCACCAGAGCGGATAGCTTCACGGTTGGCAATAACGCTCAACCCATTAAAATTCACCATCGCATCCTGACGTTTCTCCGCAATCTGCTGAGTAAAGAAATCCGCGGGCTGAACAACCTCATCAATCGGTTTTCCCAGCCATTGCCGTCCTGGCGATGACAGCCCCAGCATTTTTCTCGCACTGCGATTAATTGCCGTGATGAATCCTTCAGGATCAACGGCAATCAAACCTTCATACACTGAGCTAAACAGCGCTTCCTGCTGACGGACCACGCGAGCAATTTGCTTGGGTTCCATACCGAGCATCTGACGGCGGATGTGTGCAGCAAAAAACCAGGAGAGCAGCATGAGTAACAGTAGCAGCAGAATAAACACCCCGGCCATCGGCAATAAGAAATCCGAACGCCAACTATCAATTTTGCTAATCAGGTATCCTATTGAGACAACACCAATAATCTTGCCATCCTCATCAAAGATGGGGGTTTTCGCTCGCATCGCCATCCCGATAGATCCTTTACCGGTAATGAAATAGCTTTCCCCTTTTTCCAAAGCTCCCGGCTTGGTGAACTGCATCGGGTAGCCAATCTTTTCCGGGTTCGGATGGTAAAGGCGAATCGAGTGATTGTCTCCGATTACGACATAGTCAAAATCCGTTCCACTTTGCAGTTTGTCGGCAATGGTCGCAAGACGCTGATAATCGCGGTGTTTGACTGCGGCGATAACGCTGTCATTGGAAGCGATGATCTTCGCCTGGTTCATCGCCATGTCGCGGACATGCGTCGCCAGATAATCTTCAAAGCTGGCGGTGAAGTATTTTGCCAGTGCCGCAATGATAAGAATGGAAACTACCAGGATAAGCAGAAAAATACGTAATGGAAACGCCAGCCTGCGAAAAAAAGAAAACCGTGTTTTATTTTTCTGGATTGCCATAAACTTTCCTTGCCGACGTTAACCAACAACTTATTTTGTATTTGTAATAAAAATGTTCTATTCACAAGTTGAAGAATAAAGCAGGATCGTTACAGATTCCCCACCTTAAATCAATTAAACAAATAAAAACCACACCGCAAATGGTGATTAAATTAATTAAAAAACTTAAAACCATAAAACACATTAAAACCTTCTAACTTATTGTGAAATAAATCAAAATTTGCCTCCAAAATACTCCTTACGATGTATACAGCAGGGAAAAAAAGAAATACTCCGTAATAAAAAACAATTCCCTTCAATTGCAAAAAAAACGTTATCAGGTTGCTAAACAGAGCAACAAAAACAGAAACCCAGTAACAAATATAGCATCGGGGCTCTTTTTACTATGTTAGGTAATAATATATTCACGCAAGTTAAACGCTCAGAAAATAAAAAGATGGCGGTTATCGCTCAATTTCTGAAAGAGAATGATTTGAGCGTTGACACTACCGTTGAAGTATTTATCACCGTCACCCGTGAAGACCGCCTCATTGCCTGTGGTGGCATCGCTGGAAATATCATTAAATGCGTCGCGATCTGTGAATCCGTACGCGGTGAAGGCTTAGCGCTGACGCTGGCTACTGAGCTAATCAATCTCGCCTATGAGCGGCACTGCACTCACCTCTTCATCTATACCAAAACCGAGTATGAGTCGCTGTTTAAACAGTGTGGTTTTTCTACGCTCACCAGCGTACCAGGCATTATGGTGCTGATGGAAAACAGTACCACTCGCCTGAAACGTTACGCCGAATCGCTGGCCAAACAGCGCCATGAAGGGCAAAAAATTGGCTGCATCGTCATGAACGCCAACCCGTTCACCAACGGCCACCGTTTTCTGATCCAGCAGGCAGCCGCGCAGTGCGACTGGCTGCATCTGTTTTTAGTAAAAGAAGACACCTCACGCTTTCCCTATGAAGATCGGCTGGACCTGGTACTCAAAGGAACCAAAGATATTCCGCGTTTAACCGTGCATCGCGGATCGGAATACATCATTTCCCGTGCCACTTTCCCATGCTACTTCATTAAAGAGCAGAGTGTTATTAACCACTGCTACACCGAAATAGACCTGAAAATCTTCCGCCAATACCTGGCCCCGGCACTTGGCGTCACGCACCGCTTCGTCGGTACTGAACCGTATTGCACCGTCACCTCCCAGTACAACAACGATATGCGTTACTGGCTGGAGACCCCAACGCTCCCCGCCCCACCGATTGAACTGGTGGAAATTGAGCGGCTGTGCTTCCAGGAGATGCCGATTTCCGCCTCCTGGGTGCGCAAGCTGCTGGTTAAAAAAGATCTCACGGCTATCGCCTCCCTGGTACCAGAAGCCACTCTGCACTATCTGCAAAGCATGGTTGAACGGGCCTCATCGGGCGCGGTAGTCCGCCAAAATACCCCCGCATTAGCAACAGGTGAAAAATGAAAATAAAGCAGGCAGCCGTCGCAGGCACTCTTGAGTCTGGTGATGTGATGATACGCATCGCCCCTCTCGATACGCAGGATATTGACCTGCAGGTCAACAGTAGCGTTGAAAAACAGTTTGGCGATGCCATCCGCACCACCATTCTGGACGTACTGTCCCGCTATAACGTAAGCGGCGTGCAATTAAATGTTGATGATAAAGGCGCACTGGACTGCATTTTACGTGCGCGACTGGAAGCTTTACTGGCCCGCGCCAGCGGTATTCCGGCACTGCCATGGGAGGATTGCCAGTGATTTCCGCTTCTTTGCAACAACGTAAATCCCGCACACGCCGCAGTATGCTGTTCGTGCCGGGCGCCAATGCCGCAATGGTCAGCAACTCGTTTATCTATCCAGCCGATGCGCTGATGTTCGACCTTGAAGATTCCGTCGCGTTACGTGAGAAAGATACCGCGCGTCGTCTGGTGTATCACGCTTTGCAACATCCGTTGTATCACGACGTTGAAACTATCGTACGTGTTAACGCCCTTGACTCCGAATGGGGCATTAACGACCTGGAAGCGGTCGTTCGCGGCGGCGCTGACATTGTTCGTCTGCCGAAAACCGATACCGCCCAGGATGTTATCGATATCGAAAGCGAAATCCTGCGCATTGAAAAAGCCTGCGGTCGCGAGCCAGGCAGCACCGGTCTGCTGGCCGCTATCGAATCGCCTTTAGGTATTACCCGCGCAGTGGAAATTGCCCATGCTTCCGAACGCCTGATCGGTATTGCTCTCGGTGCGGAAGACTACGTGCGTAACCTGCGAACTGAACGCTCACCGGAAGGTACCGAACTGCTGTTTGCCCGTTGCTCAATTTTGCAAGCCGCGCGCTCTGCGGGCATTCAGGCTTTCGATACCGTCTATTCCGACGCTAACAACGAAGCCGGTTTTCTGCACGAGGCCTCGCACATTAAACAGTTGGGTTTTGACGGTAAGTCGCTCATCAACCCACGTCAGATTGAACTCCTGCACAACCTGTATGCGCCAACGCGCAAAGAACTGGCTCATGCACGCCTGGTTGTAGAAGCCGCTGAAGCTGCTGCCCGCGAAGGCCGTGGCGTTGTTTCCCTGAACGGCAAGATGGTCGACAGCCCGGTAATCGAGCGCGCCCTTCTGGTTATCTCCCGTGCAGAACTTTCCGGCATTCGCGAAGAATAAGGCAAAAAAATGACGCAGAAAATCGAACAATCTCAACGACAGGATCGCGTGGCGACCTGGAGTCGTCATGCAGAAAGCGAACTTTCCGCTTATCAGAGCACCGCAAAACGGGATTTGCAGGCGCAAAAACCGCGTGACAAAAAGCTGTGCGCTAACCTGGAAGACGCCATTCGTCGTTCCGGTTTACAGGATGGGATGACCATCTCTTTCCACCACGCATTCCGCGGTGGCGATCTGACGATCAACCTGGTGATGGATACCATCGCCGCGATGGGCTTTAAAAATCTGACACTGGCTTCCAGTTCCCTGAGCGACTGCCACGCTCCGCTGGTTGAACATATTCGCCAGGGTGTAGTTACCCGCATTTATACTTCCGGTCTGCGCGGACCGCTGGCTGAAGAGATCTCCCGCGGTCTGCTGGCTGAACCCGTACAGGTCCACTCTCACGGCGGTCGTGTACATCTGGTACAGAGCGGCGAGTTAAGCATTGATGTGGCATTCCTTGGCGTACCGTCCTGCGATCAGTTTGGTAACGCTAACGGCTACACCGGTAAAGCGTGCTGCGGTTCACTGGGCTACGCCCGTGTTGATGCTGAAAACGCCAAACAGGTTGTCCTGCTGACCGAACAACTGCTGACCTATCCGCACAATCCGGCCAGCATCGCACAGGATCAGGTCGATCTGATCGTACAGATCGAAAGAGTCGGCGATGCTGACAAAATCGGCGCCGATGCAACTCGCATGACCACCAACCCGCGTGAACTGCTGATTGCCCGTAGCGCGGCGGACGTCATTGCCAACTCCGGTTACTTCAACGAAGGCTTTTCCTTGCAGACGGGAACCGGCGGGGCTTCACTGGCCGTTACCCGCTTCCTGGAAGACAAAATGCGCAGCCGCGACATCCGTGCTGACTTTGCCCTGGGCGGCATCACTGCCACCATCGTTGACCTGCATGAAAAAGGCTTAATCCGCAAACTGCTTGACGTACAGAGCTTCGACCGTAACGCCGCAGAATCCCTGGCGCGTAATCCGAACCACATCGAAATCAGTGCCAACCAGTATGCCAACTGGGGTTCGAAAGGTGCATCGGTTGACCGTCTGGACGTTGTGGTACTGAGCGCCCTGGAAGTAGACACCAACTTCAACGTTAACGTGCTGACCGGCTCTGATGGCGTACTGCGCGGCGCATCCGGTGGTCACTGCGATACCGCCGTCGCTGCAGCGCTTTCAATCATCGTCGCGCCGCTGGTGCGTGGTCGTATCCCGACGCTGGTTGATAACGTACTGACCTGCGTAACGCCCGGTTCCAGTGTTGACATTCTGGTCACTGACCACGGTATTGCCGTTAACCCTGCTCGTCCGGAACTGGCTGAACGCCTGAAAGAAGCCGGTATGAAAGTGGTATCCATCGAATGGCTGCGCGAACGCGCGCTGCAGCTCACCGGTCAACCTCGTGCCATCGAATTCACCGACCGCGTGATTGCCGTTGTGCGTTATCGCGATGGTTCGGTGATTGACGTTGTGCATCAGGTGAAGGAATAAGCCATGCACCTGCTCCCTGAACTGGCCACCCGCCATGCTGTTTCTATTCCCGAGCTGCTCACCAGCCGTGATGAGAGACAAGCCCGGCAGCATGCCTGGCTGGCGCGCCATCGTGCGCCGCTGGTCTCATTTACTGTGGTAGCGCCAGGTCCGATTAAAGACAGCGAATTAACCCGCCAGATCTTTAACCACGGTATGACCGCCCTGCTCACGCTGGCGGAGAAATCAGCCTGGACGGTCAGGGAGCAAACCGCACTGGTCTCAGCCAGTGGGCCGGAAGGCTTATTGTCCATTGCAGCACCGGCCAACAACCTCAAGCTCGCCACTATCGAGCTTGAGCATTCGCACCCGCTGGGACGGTTATGGGATATCGATGTCCTGACCCCTGAGGGGGAAATACTGTCTCGTCGTCACTTCGCGCTCCCTGCCCGCCGCTGTCTGCTGTGCGGACAAAGCGCTGCCGAATGCGCGCGGGGTAAAACCCACGCGCTTTCTGACTTACTTATTCGCATGGAGGAACTGCTACATGATGCCGATTCCCGCAACATCGACTGATACCGCAGTCCTTCCTGTAGATTTACCCGACGCCTACGCCACGCTGGCGTGGCGCGCCATGCTGACTGAAGTCAACTTATCGCCAAAACCCGGTCTGGTGGATCGCATTAATAACGGCGCACATAAAGACATGGCGCTGGAGGATTTTCACCGTAGCGCACAGGCCATTCAGGCCTGGCTGCCGCGTTTCGTTGAATATGGGGCATTTAGTGCTCAGTCGGCGTCTGAAGATGTGCTGAAAGGACTGCGTCCATTAGGCATGGCCTGCGAAGCCGATATGTTTCGCGCCACCGCAGGGGTGAACACCCATAAAGGCAGTATTTTTTCACTGGGATTGCTGTGCGCCGCCATCGGCCGCCTGCACCAGCGGAGTGAGGCTGTTACAGCAGAAACCATTTGCTCTACGGCGGCAACTTTTTGCCGCGGCCTGACCGAGCGCGAACTGCGCCATAACAATCAACAACTCACGGCTGGCCAACGTCTTTATCAGCAACTGGGATTAACCGGCGCACGGGGTGAAGCCGAAGCGGGATATCCGCTCGTCATTGAGCATGCCCTGCCACATTACCGCGCACTGCTGGCTCAGGGTCGCGATCCTGAACTGGCGTTACTCGACACATTATTGCTGCTGATGTCTATCAATGGCGACACCAATGTCGCTTCACGTGGTGGCGCTGAAGGTCTGCGCTGGCTACAGCAGTACGCCGCCAAATTATTGCAGCGAGGGGGAATTCGTACCTCCGCCGATCTCTATTACCTGCACCAGTTCGACCAACAGTGCATCGAACGCAATCTCAGTCCTGGAGGCTGCGCCGATCTGCTGATCGTCACCTGGTTCTTAGCCCAGATTTCGCAAGTTCATCATTATCACAATTAAAGATCCTTTCCGGAGAATCATTCATGTCTTTATCAAAAGATAGTATATGGAAGTTATTCGCTCCATTGATTGTAATGGGCGTCATGTTTCTTATCCCCGTCCCAGATGGAATGCCTCCACAGGCCTGGCACTACTTTGCCGTGTTTGTGGCGATGATTGTCGGTATGATCCTCGAGCCAATCCCGGCAACGGCGATTAGCTTCATTGCCGTCACAATTTGCGTTATCGGCAGTAATTACCTGCTTTTTGATGCCAAAGAGCTGGCTAACCCGGACTTCAACGCCGGTAAACAGGCTCTGAAATGGGGGCTGGCAGGCTTCTCCAGCACCACTGTGTGGCTGGTATTTGGTGCTTTCATTTTCGCACTGGGTTATGAAGTCACCGGCCTGGGCCGTCGTATCGCGCTGTTCCTGGTGAAATTCATGGGTAAACGTACCCTGACGCTGGGCTATGCGATTGTTATTATCGACATTCTGCTGGCACCGTTTACACCGTCCAACACCGCGCGTACCGGTGGTACCGTATTCCCGGTTATCAAAAACCTGCCGCCGCTGTTTAAATCATTCCCGAACGATCCTTCCGCTCGCCGTATCGGCGGATATCTGATGTGGATGATGGTTATCAGTACCAGCCTTAGCTCCTCTATGTTCGTTACCGGCGCTGCGCCGAACGTGTTGGGCCTGGAGTTCGTTAACAAAATCGCGGGCATTCAAATCAGCTGGCTGCAGTGGTTCCTGAGCTTCCTGCCGGTCGGGATTATTTTACTGATCGTAGCCCCGTGGCTGTCCTACGTTCTGTACAAACCGGAAGTAACGCATAGTGCCGAAGTTGCCGCATGGGCCGGTGACGAACTCAAAACTATGGGTAAACTGACCCGTAAAGAGATGACCCTGATCGGTCTGGTTCTGCTCAGCTTAGGGTTGTGGGTCTTCGGTGGTGAACTGATTGATGCGACTGCAGTAGGTCTGCTGGCAGTCTCCCTGATGCTGGCTCTGCACGTTGTTCCGTGGAAAGACATCACCCGCTATAACAGTGCATGGAACACGCTGGTTAACCTCGCTACACTGGTGGTGATGGCAAACGGTTTAACCCGTTCTGGCTTTATCGACTGGTTCGCCAATACCATGAGCACCCACCTGGAAGGCTTCTCGCCTAATGCGACTGTCATCGTACTGGTGCTGGTGTTCTACTTTGCTCACTACCTGTTTGCCAGCCTTTCTGCGCATACCGCGACCATGCTGCCGGTTATTCTGGCCGTCGGTAAAGGTATTCCGGGCGTGCCGATGGAACATCTGTGTATTCTGCTGGTTCTGTCCATCGGTATCATGGGTTGTCTGACTCCGTATGCAACCGGCCCTGGCGTAATTATCTACGGCTGCGGTTACGTGAAGTCAAAAGACTACTGGCGTCTTGGCGCGATCTTCGGCGTAATTTATATCTCTATGCTCCTGCTGGTCGGTTGGCCGATTCTGGCAATGTGGAGCTAATCTCCCCGCTCAACGCATAGCTAAAATGATGCCAGTCAGCTAAACCTGACTGGCATTTTTTATGGTTAAATAGATGACATTCAGAAATCATATAAGTATCCGAATTCATCATGACATCAAGATGGCGTTATTGTTCTTTACTGGCTGCGCTTGTGCTCCCGGTTTCAGTGGCTCATGCCGACGAGCTTCAGGCAAAACAGTACAGCGATTTTAACAGCTACGTGCTGGCACTCTCCTGGCAGACTGGGTTTTGTCAGAGTCAACATGAACGTAACCGTCAGGAACCCGACGAATGCCGCCTGCAAAAAGAGACCGCAAACAAAGCGGATTTCCTGACCGTTCACGGCTTGTGGCCAGGTCTGCCTAAATCAATCGCCGCGCGCGGTGTGGATAATCGTCGGTGGATGCGTTTTGGCTGCGCAACTCGCCCTATTCCCAACCTGCCGGAAGCCCGTGCCAGTCGTAAATGTGCCGCACCACAAACCGGTCTGTCACCGGAAAGCACGGCAAAACTAAGCACTGTGATGCCCGGTGCCGGTGGTAAATCCTGCCTGGAGCGTTACGAATACGCCAAACACGGGGCCTGCTTTGGTTTTGACCCTGACGCATACTTCGGTACGATGGTGCGTCTGAATAGTGAAGTAAAGAACAGCGCATTGGGCGTCTTTCTTGCGGACAACTATGGAAAAATGGTCAGTCGCGATGATTTTGACGCAGCAATTGCCAAAACATGGGGCAAAGAGAGCGTGAAAGCGGTGAAATTAAGCTGCCACGGTAACCCGGCTTATCTGACGGAAATTCAATTTACGCTTAAGGCCGCTATGATTAACGCCCCGCTTTCTGCGACATCGTTCCTGTCACAACCGCATCCTGGTAACTGCGGTAAACGATTCGTACTTGATAAAGTCGGTTATTGATCGCCTGAATGTGAACTAAATCACTTCAAACCTGGGGTAAGTCTCAGTATCATCGGTGAAGTTAAACCCTTGCCGCCTGACGGTGAGGGTTTTCTTTTGGGATTATTTACCTGCGCACCCGCAGTATCGACGACATGGAGTAATAAATGTCCAGACCAACTATCATCATTAACGACCTCGATGCCGAACGCATTGACCGCCTGTTGGAGCAACCTGCGTTTGCTGGTTTACCGATTGCCGACGCTTTAAACGCCGAGCTGGATCGTGCCCAAATGTGTTCTCCAGAAACCATGCCGCACGATGTGGTGACCATGAACAGTCGTGTGAAGTTCCGCAATCTGAGTGATGGCGAAATCCGTGTGCGTACTCTGGTGTATCCGGCCAATATGACTGACAGCAATACTCAGCTTTCGGTAATGGCGCCCGTTGGTGCCGCCCTGCTGGGTCTGCGCGTTGGCGACACTATCCACTGGGAGCTACCAGGCGGTACATCAACTCACCTTGAAGTCATTGCGCTTGAGTACCAGCCTGAAGCTGCGGGCGACTACCTGCGCTAACTCTGTCTTATCAAAGCACCCGCTTTATCTTACAGGGGATGCATCCGCATCCTCTTTCCGGTTTCATTCCTATCACCGTTGCATTAGCTTTATTGCTGTTTCCCGCACTTCTGTTGGCAAAACATAAATCTGTGTCGTGACTGACAGAATCATATTTAATAGTATGCTGTTATGTATTCATGTAATGACAAGGAGAATGCTTATGTACAACACAATCATAATGCCTGTTGATGTATTTGAAATGGAACTGAGCGACAAGGCTGTTCGCCATGCAGAATTTCTGGCACAAGATAAAGGTGTGATCCACCTGCTGCATGTGCTTCCGGGTTCAGCCAGCTTAAGCCTGCACCGTTTTGCCGCTGACGTTCGCCGTTTTGAAGAGCATCTGCAACACGAAGCAGAAACTCGTCTGCAAACTATGGTCGGCCACTTCAGCATCGATCCTTCGCGGATCAAGCAGCATGTCCGCTTTGGCAGCGTGCGTGACGTCGTCAATGAGTTGGGTGAAGAACTGAATGCGGATGTAGTGGTCATTGGCTCACGCAATCCGTCAATTAGCACGCACCTCCTCGGTTCTAACGCCTCCAGCGTGGTTCGCCATGCAACTCTACCGGTACTGGTTGTGCGTTAATTCGAACTAAGATAAGACAGAAAACCCCAGCCAGGATTTTACCTGGCTGGGGTTTATATTTTATGGCCCTCAGTACAAATGACCAATATTCACGATGGTGCTGACGGTATCACCAAAGAAGGTCAAACGACTCAAAAACACGCCAATGAACAGCAGTACAAAGAGTGTTTTCGCTCTACGTTCACCAATGCGGCTCAGCACGAACGCCACCGCCAGGCACACCAGACTTGCCAGGTAAAGCGGGGATGTAAGCCAGGCATGAGCCGTCATCTGCATGATTGTTCCACCACTTAGCCAGATAATCGGCGCGGCAATCAGTACCGCCATGCAGACCAGGATCCCCTGACGCAATGCAGTAACTGCCGGCGTGAGATTCAACAGTGGGATCGCCGCACAACCCATTACCCATACAGTGATAAAGAACAGCAGCATCGTCAGACCATTGGCGATAGCGACCATCGCTGGCGCGGCATAGGTCATGCCCTGCACCGCCACCAGCGCCATACCGAGAAGGGATGCCAGTACAGCCGGGATCTTATGCCCTTTAGCCAAAAACGTTACGCCGACCGCCGCGCCGTATAACGTTGCGCCGAGAATTTCGCGGCTCAGCCAGGCGTGCTGTAAGTTAATCAGGGCATTGTAGGCACGCTCCGGATGCGCGAGGTGTAATACCGCCGCAACGGATGCCGCCGCCAGTAACAGTCCGCTGACCAGCCAATAAAGACGTTTACTTTCCAGTTCTCCACGCAGCGTACGCAACGTCAGGATTAACGTCATCCCCACCGACATCTGGCTGAGTACGGTAAAGACCACCAGAGGAAGTTCGTATTTTTCCATTACTTGCCCTCCGGTTGCTTCGGTTGACGTGCCAGTATGAAACGCGTCCCGGGGTTAAGCTGCGGCATACGCGGGAATCCCGGCGGGTACTGCACCGCATTATTTGGTATGGGGTCGGCATCCAGGTCAATAAGCGTTAGCGCCCCCACCGGGCAGGCATTCACACACGCCGGATTCATACCGATATCAAGACGCTCGTAACACATACTGCATTTTTCCGCTTTTTTCGTTTCCTCATTAAAGCGCGGAGCGCCGTAAGGACAATTGCGGATACAGTTTTTACACCCGATGCAGCGCTCCGGGTTATGCACAACCACGCCGTCTTCACGTTTGGTGTATGCCTCTACCGGGCAGGCTGCAAGACAGGCCGGGTTTTCACAATGGTTGCAGGCCAGCGAGTAAAATGCCCGCTCCTCATGCGGATAAATTTCTTTATCCAGCGGATAGACATAACGCCAGTACCGCTCCGGCTCCAGTTGGTTAAAACTTTTACACGCCATCGCGCAGCCACGGCAGCCGATGCACTTATCGCTATTGACTAAAAACGCGCGTCTCATGCTGCGGCTCCTTTACTTCCCAACAGAGTAATATCAACAAATTGACTGTGAATGGCCGCACCTGGCGCACCGGTCGCCATTTTGCCCATATCGGCCGGAGTGTCCTTAACCACGTTCTGGACGTTGTAACTAAGCTTATTGAACCAGGATTCATACATCACAAGGAAATCTTCCGGGACGTTGGTAGTGATTTTGGCGCGCAGCTCAACGTGACCCGCCTCGTTGAAAACTTTGACGAGATCGCCTTCAGCAATACCCTTTTTCTGTGCGGCAAACGGATGGATATAAACGAACGGTTCAGGCCAGAAAACCTGCATCCAGTCCAGATTTACGAACTGTGAATGCAATCCGTACTGGAGGTGAGGTGTAAACAGGTGGAACGGCAGCGTTCCCATGGCACCAGCTTTATATTCAGGCAAGGCAGTGTGGCCATTTTCCGCACAGCGCTCAGATTTAAACTCGTACTTGCCAGATGGCGTTTTGAATTTGCGATCATACCAGGCCGCAGAGCTGACCATTTTCGCTTTGCGAGGCCCTTCAAGCAGGTCGTCCCAGCCAGCAATCCCAAATTGTTTGCCCATCGCCTCATTGAATTCCTGATCCAGCCAGCTTTTGGTATCAAACTCTTGCGGGAAGGTACACGAACCAGGTTCCAGTTTATTGATGGTTTTAGATAACAGTGCGGCTATTTCCGGGTCACTTTTACACTCATACAACGGTTTAATCGCCGGTTGGTTGACGGATAACCAATAGTGCCAATAAGACGAAGATACATCCCATTGCTCAAAGGTTGTGGTGACGGGTAATACAATATCCGCATGCTGAACAGTCTCGTTAAAGAACTGATCGACGCAAACCACCATTTCCAGTTTGTCGAACGCTTTAACCATCTTGTTGCGATCGAAATCCTGGGCAAACGGGTTTTTAGAGGCCACCCATAACATTCGTACCGGTGGTTCGCTGGCGTCGAGAATGCCCTGTGCCGTCTGGTTGATATTCAACGCACGATCAGAGTATTCGCTTTTTTCACCGCTATCGCTGACAAACTCACCCACCGGGCCACCAGCACCTTTCATCCCCACAGAACCCTCTGGCGGTTTCTGCATCATGCCGTGGTAACTGTAGCCCCAGGTTTGCAAATGTCCGTAGCGAGCGCCGCCACCTTCAATACCGATATTGCCAGTCATCGCCACAAAGGCATCGATCGCTCGCACGTTTGCACCGCCATTGACGTGCCGCTGCATACCGTAGCCAATCCACACGGTGGCAGGATTAACAGCGGTAAACTCCTCCGCCAGCTCGCGGATAACTTCTGCTGACAGACCACAAATTTCTGACGCCCACTCAACAGTGACGTTATTACGCAGGTAGTCTTCAAATTCCGCGTAGCCATGGGAATAGTTGTTCACAAAATCCTGATCAACCAGCCCCTTATCCACCAGATGCCGTGCCATGCCGAGGGCCAGCGCGCCATCTGAACCAGGGCGAACACGCAGGTACAGGTCGGCTTTTGCTGCCGTTTGCGTCAGCAGCGGATCAATAACGACAATCTTCGCGCCTTTTTCCCGAGCCTGGTAGATGTACTTCATTGTGTGCATGGAGCACCACGCCGGGTTTGCCCCCCAGATGATAATGTATTTTGCTTTCACAAAATCTTCCGGATCGTTACACCACATATCCCCCATATCGTAATTCTGAGCATCAATACCCGCAGGCCAGCACGGTGTACCGGCGAAGCGCGTGGTGTACCCCAGAGAAGACATCATCCCTTCAACGGCATACCCCATCACTCCGAGGTTGCCGGAATATTTAGACAAAGCCAGCCCCAGCATTGAGCCGTCTTTCTTTTTGATTTCCAGCATTTTTTTGGCAATCCGTTGCATCGCCTCATCCCAGGAAACCCGACGCCATTTGCCGCTACCACGGCCATCCTGAACCATTGGATATTTAATGCGATCGGGGCTGTACACCCGGCGAGGATAAGTCAGTCCTTTCACGCAAGGCGTCCCGTGGGTAAATGTGGACTCCGTAGCCCCTTCCACAAAGGTGATCACATCATCTTTCACCCAGGTTTTCAGGCTGCAGGTGTCGTAGCAGTTACGTGGGCATGCATTGCGGTGAATAGTGTAAGTTTTAGGGTTAAATGGAACTGGCGGTTGCGCGTAAGCACAGCGCGATGACAATAATCCCCCCGGTAAGGCGGCTACAGCACTAAGTGCAGCCAATCCCTTTAAAAAAGAACGTCTGTTCAGAAGTCCCTGTTCATTGCTCATATGATACTCTCGTTATTAATTCACCAAGCCAATAAGATAATTTTTCCGCTATTTTTTGCAGTGCGGCGGTTTGTGCATTTATTTTGATTTTATCGATATAATCCGGCACCCATTTCGCTATATATTCCATTACATACTGATTAAATGCCGGCATATATTCAGCAGATTTTCTGGCATTGGCACTCAGTAAAACTGCCAACTCCAGGACATAAGAAATATGATCATCTGGCATGCTATTTTCTTGATTTGCAGACAATCCGAGTTTTTCCATGAACTCCCGGTGGCACAAGGTGGCTTTTCCCATCACCAGCGCCTCGTCTTCCAGGTACACCGAGGCGTAGGGTGCAGCTTTCAACGCTAACGGGCCGACAAAAAGCGCATTGAAATCGTATTCGATATCCAGCCAGTCCTGACCAGTGAAATTACCCGATTCATCAGCCAGTGAAATATAAGCAGACTTAAGTGAACCCCCG
This sequence comes from Citrobacter sp. Marseille-Q3906, assembly GCF_916618775.1. Classification (NCBI taxonomy): domain Bacteria; kingdom Pseudomonadati; phylum Pseudomonadota; class Gammaproteobacteria; order Enterobacterales; family Enterobacteriaceae; genus Citrobacter; species Citrobacter sp. Marseille-Q3906. The sequence goes on along the minus strand of NZ_CAKAKA010000002.1, from coordinate 441,569 downwards.
TCATAAGAAATAAAAAAATCACGTAACAACAACCCTGCCGACTCAAATTTCGTCAGAGCTTCATAATTTAAATCCATGAATGAAAAGCCCCTCATTCACATAATGAATATATGTAACAAACAGAGGCGCTATAATATCGAAAGGTCTAAATCATTCTTTGATTAAATAAATCATTCGCTACGTTAAAAACGATGTCTTATCAGATTTATTGTTTCAAGAATTGACAATAGGGGACGGGGAAAATAAAAAAACCGCCAGTGGGTAACTGACGGTTTTGGTTTTGCAGGTGAGTCTTACTTTTCTTATGCTGTAGTTGTACGAATCAGATAATCAAAGGAGCTCAGCGATGCTTTCGCGCCCTCGCCGGTGGCGATGATAATCTGTTTGTACGGTACGGTAGTGCAGTCGCCAGCCGCGAAAACGCCCTTCACGCTGGTTTCACACTTGGCATCGATGATAATTTCACCCATGCGGTTACGTTCAACGGAGCCTTCCAGCCAGTTGGTATTCGGCAGCAGGCCAATCTGAACAAAAATACCTGACAATTCGACATTGTGGACATCGCCACTGACGCGATCGCGATATTCCAGACCGGTAACCTTGCTGCCATCGCCTTTCACTTCGGTTGTTTGTGCATTCAGAATGATATCGACATTTTTCAGGCTGCGAACTTTATTCTGCAGAACCTGGTCAGCCTTCATTTCCGGAGCAAACTCCAGCAAAGTCACATGCTCAACAATACCAGCCAGATCGATAGCCGCTTCAACGCCAGAGTTACCACCGCCAATGACTGCTACGCGTTTACCTTTAAACAGCGGGCCGTCACAGTGTGGGCAATAGGTAACGCCTTTGGTGCGATACTGGTCTTCGCCTGGAACGTTCATGTTGCGCCACTTAGCACCGGTCGCAATGATTATACTGCGCGCTTTCAGTACCGCGCCGGAAGCGGTTTCAATCTGATGCAAGCCACCTTCCGTCGCCGCCGGAACCAGTTTGCTGGCGCTCTGGCTATCAATGACATCAACATCATAATCATCAACGTGTGCTTTCAGTGCACCTGCCAGTTTCTGACCCTCTGTTTTCGGCACCGAGATATAGTTTTCGATATCAACGGTATCAAGTACCTGACCACCAAAGCGTTCGCCCATCAGGCCGGTTCGAATACCTTTACGCGCAGAATAAACTGCAGCAGCAGCCCCAGCAGGACCAGAACCGACGATCAGCACATCGTAAGCGTCACGCTTATTCAGCTCTTCTGCTGCACGTTTCTCTGCGCCAGTGTCCACTTTTGCCACGATTTCAGTCAGCGTCATACGGCCCTGACCAAACTCTTTACCGTTCATATACACCGCCGGAACGCCCATCACGTTACGATCGGTAATCTCATTCTGGAATGTGCCGCCATCAATCGCCGTATGTTTGATACGCGGATTCAGAACCGCCATCAGGTTCAGTGCCTGCACCACGTCCGGACAGTTATGGCAGGACAGAGAGTAATAGGTTTCGAACTCAAAATCCCCGTCGAGGGCGCTGATCTGCTCCAGCAGAGACTGCGCCTCTTTAGACGGATGACCACCGGTCCACAACAGTGCCAGTACCAGTGAGGTAAACTCGTGGCCCAATGGGGAACCGGCAAAACGCGGCCCCTGGCTGGAGCCCGGATTCGTAATCAGGAACGAGGGCTTACGTACTGCCAGAGTGTTGTCTTCTTTGAAGGTGACTTTCTCTGAAAGCTCAGCAATTTCAGTCAGCAGTTCCTTGATTTCTGCCGATTTAGCGCTGTCATCCAGCGTTGCAATCAGCTCAACAGGTTTGGTCAGTTTCTCAAGATAAGCCTTGAGCTGGGTTTTCATATTTGTGTCGAGCATTGTTCTTCCCTCTCTGAAAACATCATCATGCAAGCCGACTTCGCGGGACTGCATTAATGCAACTTGCGTCATGGTGCTGGAATGAAACAGGCGCAAATTTGCGCCTGTGGAATGCCGGATGCACTGCGTTTATCCGGCCTACAAATTATGCGACTTAAATCTTACCAACCAGGTCCAGAGATGGAGCTAATGTGGCTTCGCCTTCTTTCCATTTCGCCGGGCAAACTTCGCCTGGGTGAGAAGCAACGTACTGAGCTGCTTTAATTTTACGCAGCAGGTCAGACGCATCACGGCCGATACCTTCAGCGGTAACTTCGATTGCCTGAATGATGCCCTGCGGGTCAACAACGAAAGTTGCGCGGTCAGCCAGACCTTCATCTTCACGCATGTTGTCAAAGTTACGGGTCAGGGCGCCAGTCGGGTCACCGATCATCGCATATTTGATTTTGGCGATGGTTTCAGAGCTGCTGTGCCATGCTTTGTGAGTAAAGTGGGTGTCGGTAGAAACAGAGTAAACGTCTACGCCCAGCTTCTGCAGTTCTTCATAATGGTCTGCAACGTCACCCAGTTCGGTCGGGCAAACGAAAGTAAAGTCAGCCGGGTAGAAGAAGAAGACACTCCAACGACCTTCGGTATCTTTCTCGGTTACTTCGATGAACTCACCGTTTTTGAACGCCTGGTTTTTGAAAGGTTTAATTTTTGTATTAATCAAAGACATCTGTACTTCCTCCGTGTTTTCGTTGAGGGATAAGTTAACGAAAATCTCTTCTCAGGGCTAATGCGTTTCCTTTATCAAATCAATAAGCGTTAACTAACAACCGACTCAACCCATTTTGATAACTCTAAGCCAAAAGTAAAAAAGGCCCCCTTTGCAGGGAGCCCCATTACCCGAGTTACCCGCAGATAACTTCAGTGCCAGCAGTGCTGGCTAAGTGTTGCGCTCTACATTACCTTAACAAAGGTTGTAACAGCGATTGGGATTACATCACCCAGCGAACGAAAGGGCAATCGACAGACTGTCGGTCTTACCTATGGCTGTGATAGGTTTTACAACTCAGCCCCCTTTCCTTCTGATTTTATAAGGAAAATCAATGTTCAAACGTACATTACTCTTAGCCCTGTTACCTGCCGTCGTACACGCCGAAGACCTCCCGGACGCCGTTAAAGCGATTGAGAAACAAGGCATTACAATCCTGAAGCCGTTTGACGCGCCGGGTGGAATGAAAGGCTACCTGGGAAAATACCAGGACATGGGCGTGACTATCTATGTCACACCAGACGGAAAACATGCTATCTCCGGCTATATGTATAACGAAAAAGGCGAAAACCTCAGTAATGAGCTGATAGAAAAAGAAATCTATGCACCTGCAGGACGCGAAATGTGGCAGCGTATGGAAAAAGCACACTGGATCCTGGACGGCAAAAAAGAGGCTCCGGTTGTCGTCTATGTATTTGCCGACCCTTTCTGCCCGTACTGCAAACAGTTCTGGCAGCAAGCGCGTCCATGGGTTGAATCTGGTAAAGTTCAGTTACGAACGCTGCTGGTAGGCGTGATTAAACCCGAAAGCCCGGCTACTGCGGCGGCAATTCTGGCAACCAAAGATCCGGCTAAGACCTGGCACGACTATGAGGCCTCCAGCGGTAAAATGAAACTGGACATGCCGGCATCTCCCCCTTCAGAGCAACTGAAGGCACTGAATATCAATCAAAAATTAATGGACGATTTGGGCGCTAACGTGACACCGGCAATCTATTACATGAGTAAAGACAATACATTGCAACAGGAAGTAGGTTTGCCAGATAAGGAAAAATTGAACATCATTATGGGCACTGAATAAAGATAATACGATGAGTGATTATTATCATTTTCATATCGATCGCTCATCACACTTTTTCCTCGTACAATTAACACAGGCTGTGCTACTTTAGTTTTAGTTAACTGTTCATTAAGATTTAAATGGATATGTGCTAAGAATGATTAATAACTTAGACATAATGAAACGGAATATTTCAGAGCAAAGCTAAGACAGGAATGGATATATGGCTAACCTTTACGACCTCAAAAAATTCGATCTCAACCTGCTGGTTATTTTTGAATGCATCTATCAACATTTAAGTATTAGCAAGGCAGCTGAAACGCTGTACATTACGCCATCCGCAGTCAGCCAGTCGCTACATAGATTACGCACTCAGTTTAATGACCCTCTGTTTATCCGCTCCGGAAAGGGAATTACCCCTACCGTGACAGGGATAAACCTGCATCACCATCTCGAAAATAATCTCAATAGTCTGGAGCAGACAATAAATATAATGAATAACTCCACGCTGAAGAAGAAATTTATCATTTACAGTCCGCAAATTATTACCACCACAGGCGTGATGAAGTTAGTTCAATATCTCAGAGAGGATTCGAACGTTGAAATTGAGCATCGGGATATCTTAATGTCTGCAGAAACAGCTGAAGATTTATTGGCTTACCGAAAAGCTGATCTGATAATCACGCTGTCACAGATTGCTAATCGCTCAATTATATGCACCCCATTCAAAACCATCGAAAACGTGTTAATCTGCAGCGGAAATCACCCAAGGATCAATCAATCCAGTACACTTGAACAAATACTGGAAGAGCAATTTACATTATTTCTCTCCGATGACTCAGGCATTAAAGAATTTCAATCAAGAGCGAGTTCTTTTTTAACCAATCGTAAAATCGGTTTCTACAGTGACTCTTTAATTTCCATAACTAATATCATAGCCACTACCGATATTATTGGTCTGGTACCGCGAGAGGCTTACGACTTTTATGCAGCACCGCTTAATCTTAAACAGATTAAAATTGATGTGGCATTACCCAAAGTACAGCTTTTTTTAATGTACAACCGAGCATCACTTAATAATCAGGGATTCGCTAATACCATTAAAAAAATAACGGATAGTGGAATGTGATTTGATACAACAGGTTTTTACACAATACATTCATGGAGAAAATGTCATTACGTAACAAATACAACATTTGAATATTTATATATAAAGATTGCACGATACGCAAAATAGCATATCTTATTACGAGCATTTATTATGAATGTCACCCGTAATATCTCATATGGATTTGATATGTCTGTTTACAAAATCCCGCTTAAACAAAACGTACTTGAAGCGGCCCAGGAACGCATATCCTGGACGCTAGAGACTTTACCTCGCATATGTGTTTCGTTATCAGGAGGTAAGGATTCCGGGCTAATGCTGCATTTAACAGCAATGCTTGCACGCCAGTTACATAAAAAAATCAGCGTCTTGTTTATCGACTGGGAGGCACAATTTTCATGCACAATCAATCATATAGAGGAGTTACGCGAACTTTATTCTGATGTTATCGAAGCGTTTTATTGGGTGGCGTTACCGCTAACAACACAAAATTCACTCTCACAGTATCAACCCGAATGGCAGTGCTGGGAACCGAATGCACAGTGGGTTCGTCAACCTCCCGCAGATGCTATTACCGATCCGTCTTATTTTCCCTTCTATCAATCCGGCATGACCTTTGAGCAATTTGTTCGCGAATTTGCTGATTGGTTTTCTGAAAAACGCCCAGCAGCCATGATGGTAGGTATACGTTCAGATGAGTCATATAACCGCTTTGTAGCGATAGCTAACTCGCGAAAACAGCGCTTTGCCGATGATAAACCCTGGACCACCTCAGCGCCTGGGGGGCATACCTGGTATATCTATCCCATTTATGACTGGAAAACTGCTGACATCTGGACGTGGTTCGCTAAAACGCAAAAGCCGTGTAATCCCTTGTATAACCTGATGTATCAGGCTGGCGTTCCTACACGTTACATGCGTATTTGTGAACCGTTTGGACCGGAACAACGCCAGGGGCTATGGCTGTATCATGTTATAGAGCCTGAGCGCTGGGCAGCCATGTGCGCCCGCGTTAGCGGCGTGAAAAGTGGTGGTATTTATGCCGGGCAGGACAACCATTTTTACGGTCACCGGAAAATATTGAAGCCAGAGCACTTAGACTGGAAAGAGTATGCCCTGTTACTGTTGAACAGCATGCCAGTGCCAACGGCAGAACATTACCGCAACAAAATTGCGGTCTACTTACAGTGGTACAGGAATAAGGGAATAGATGACATTCCTCTGATGCAAGAGGGTGATATTGGTTCAAAAGATATTCCGTCGTGGCGGCGTATTTGCAAAGTGCTCCTGAATAATGACTACTGGTGCCGCGCCCTTTCATTTAGTCCCACTAAACCTAAAAACTACCAACGTTATAGCGATCGTATGAAAGCAAAACGTCACGAATGGGGACTCTTATGCAACATCGATTAACTCAGGAACTTACCGGGTTTCTTTCTGGACTGTCAGAAGAAGAACGAATTGATGCCATCAATGAATTCAGAATGGCAATTCACAGCGTCAGTCCATTTCGTAATGAACCGGTAGATTGCGTGTTATGGATAAAAAACGAACATATCTCTCCGAATGATTACAACCCGAACAACGTTGCTCCTCCGGAGAAAAAACTGCTACTGAAATCCATTGAGGCAGATGGATTCACACAACCTATTGTCGTCGTTGAATCAAGCGCAGAAGAGTATGAGATTGTCGATGGTTTTCACCGCCATGAAATAGGCAAAAACAAACCTTCACTGAAAGCACGGTTAAAAGGTTATCTTCCCGTCACCTGTTTACATCGTGAACGCCATGAACGTATGGCGGCGACAATCCGCCATAACCGTGCCCGCGGGCGGCATCAAATTCACGCCATGTCTGAAATAGTGAGAGAGTTGTCGCAACTGGGCTGGAGCGAAGAGAAAATAAGCACAGAGTTGGGAATGGATAATGACGAGGTGTTGCGACTGAAACAAATCAACGGCCTGCAAGAGTTATTTACCGACCGTCGATTTTCCAAAGCCTGGACTGTGAAATAGCTACAGCGAAGACAGGCGTTCTGCCGCCGCCAACAGCGTCGATTCTTGCTTGGCAAAACACAGACGAATCAGTTTATGTGGGAAAGGATCGGCGCAGAAAACAGACAGCGGGATTGCCGCGACACCTACCTCTTTGGTCAGCCACTGGCAAAACTCAACATCGTTGAGTTCAGAGACTGCACTGTAATCGATCAGCAGAAAATAAGTCCCTTCACAGGGCAAAATTTCCAGCCGACTGTCACGCAGCGCATCCACCAGAACATCACGTTTTTTCTGATAAAACGTCGGCAGGTCACGATAATGCGCTGGATCTGCCCGCAGCATATCCGCCAGCGCCAGCTGTGCCGGCGTGTTGACTGAAAAGGTCAAATACTGATGCACTTTGCGTAACTCTGCGCTGATGGCCTGTGGCGCAACGCAGTACCCGACCTTCCAGCCGGTCATATGATAGGTTTTTCCAAACGACGAAACGGCGACAGCTCGCTCCCGCAACTGCGGATGCGCCAGCACGCTGGAGTGCCCGTGCGCGGCAAAGCAGATATGTTCATAGACTTCATCGCTAACGACAAAAATCTCATGCCCTTTAATCGCCTGCCACAGCGCGTCGAAATCCGCATTGCACCAGACTGTCGCGGAAGGATTATGCGGCGTATTGAGAATAACCAAGCGGGTACGATCGCTGAGTAACCCGGCAAACTCCTGCCAGTCCACACGAAAATGCGGCGGTTGCAACGCAATGCGTATCACTACGCCACCGGATAACGCCACTGCAGGCGCATAGCTATCGTAGCTGGGATCAAAACAGATAACCTCATCTCCGGGTCGAACCAAAGCTGTAATAGCGGCATACAACGCTTCTGTCGCACCTGCGGTGATCGTAACTTCGCTATCAGCATCTGGCTTGTAGCCGTACAACCCGGCGGTTTTGTCAGCGATGGCTTCGCGAAGCGGCTGTACACCCGTCATCGGCGCATACTGGTTCGCGCCCTGCGCCACATGATATGCCAGGCGTTGTTGTAAATAGTGCGGGCCGTCAAAATCAGGAAAACCCTGGGAGAGGTTAATCGCCTGATAAGCCTGCGCCAGCGCGCTCATTTGCGTGAATATAGTGGTACCTAAATTTGGCAGTTTGCTTTGCACAATCAGCGGGTTATTACTCATTATTGTTATCCCAGCGGGTGATGTTGTTGTTGAAGCCACTATAACACGATGCTAGTATTTGGCAATCAAGACGTTCAGACGTCTATATAAAAATAACCTGCCTCGACAGGACAGCCAAAAGGACAACACAACATGAGTAATACCGAGATTCGCGTCGTCACCGGCCCGGCCAATTATTTTTCCCATACCGGTAGCCTTTCCAGGCTGGAAGATTTTTTCTCTGCCGGGCAACTCGCGCGCGCCGTCTGGGTTTATGGCGAACGGGCCATCGCCGCTGCCCGTCCCTGGCTGCCCGAGGCGTTTAATCTCACCGGTGCAAAGCATCTGCTCTTTACCGGACATTGCAGTGAAACAGATGTGTGCCAACTGGCAAAAGATGCGGGAGATGACCGCAGCATAGTGATTGGCGTGGGCGGCGGAGCACTGCTCGACACGGCTAAAGCGCTGGCTCGTCGGTTGAATTTACCTTTCGTGGCAATCCCAACCATTGCCGCCACCTGCGCGGCCTGGACTCCCCTCTCTGTCTGGTATAACGATGCCGGTCAGGCACTGCATTTCGAAATATTCGATGATGCCAATTTCCTGGTGCTGGTGGAGCCGAGGATCCTACTCAATGCACCGGAGGAGTATTTACTGGCGGGTATCGGTGACACGCTGGCGAAGTGGTATGAAGCCGTCGTACTTGCGCCACAACCCGAAACCTTGCCACTAACCGTACGTCTTGGGCTCAACGGCGCACTGGCGATCCGCGACGTCCTGCTCGAAAACAGCGAACAGGCGCTGGCAGATAAACAGCGCGGCGAACTGACCCAGGCTTTTTGCGATGTGGTGGATGCGATTATTGCTGGTGGTGGAATGGTTGGTGGTCTGGGTGAGCGTTACACTCGCGTGGCAGCAGCACATTCGGTACATAATGGCCTGACCGTGCTCCCACAGACGGAGAAATTTTTACATGGCACCAAAGTGGCGTACGGCATACTGGTGCAGAGCGCGCTGCTGGGACAAGACGATGTGCTGGCGCAATTGATTGCCGCTTATCAGCGCTTCAATTTACCTACCCGGCTGGCCCAGTTAGAAGTAGATATCACTAACCACGCCGAGATCGATAAAGTGATTGCGCATACTCTGCGCCCGGTGGAATCTATTCACGCGCTGCCGGTGACATTAACACCAGCAACCCTGCGTGCCGCATTTGAAAAGGTGGAGTCGTTTAGCGTGTGAGATGAAGAGCATTAACAGCAGCGTGCGCCGCCTTTCCCACCATAGCGCGCATCCTGCCGCTCACGGAAGAATTCCTCATAGCTCATAGGTGCCAGGTCCGGATGTGTGACGCGCATATGCTCAACATAATTGTCGTAATCTGGCACGCCAATCATTAATCGGGCGGTTTGGCCTAAATATTTGCCGGCTTTTGAGAGCGTTTCAAACATAGTAATTCCCTGTCGTACAAACGCCCTCCCCGTTCAGGAGAGGGCTTATTGGTTAAGAGAATTTTAGTGCGCGCCTTTCGCCTGCGCCACAATCTCTTCAACATTCTCTGGCATCGGTTCGTACGGTGTTTCTTTCGATGTTGGTTTGTCCTCTTTCAGTGCTGCCAGCGCTGTTTTGATGGAGAACAGACCCAGTACCACCACGACAACCATGAAGAAGACAGTCAGCCCGGCGTCAAGACGGTTGTTAAACACCAGTTGCGTAAGCTGTGACTGAGTATACTGTGCCGGAATGTTACCGCTGTCGATCATAGCCTGGAACTTGTTAGCGATAGCCAGGAAACCAATTTTCGCATCAGGGCTAAACGCTTTCTGCCAGCCAGCGGTCAGCGTACAAATCAGCAGCCACGCCGTTGGTACCAGGGCTACCCATGCGTAACGCTGGCGCTTCATCTTGAACAAGACCACGGCACACAGCATCAGCGCCATACCTGCCAGCATCTGGTTGGCGATACCAAACAGCGGCCACAAAGTGTTGATACCACCTAATGGATCCACCACGCCCTGGTGCAGGAAGTAACCCCAGGCCAGTACGCATAGCGCCGTCGCCAGCAGGTTAGCAGGTAGCGAGTCGGTACGCTTCAGGCTCGGCGACACCACGCCCAGCAAGTCTTGCAGCATAAAGCGCGCGGCTCGTGTACCGGCATCAACCGCCGTCAGAATAAACAACGCCTCAAACAAAATGGCGAAGTGATACCAGAACGCAACATCCATCATGCCACCCAGCGCACCGTGCAGAATGTACGCCATCCCCACAGCCAGCGTTGGTGCACCACCTGCGCGGGAAATAATGGATTGCTCCCCGACCTCATTGGCGATTTGATGCAGAGTATCCGGGGTGATCGCAAAGCCCCAACTGCTCACTACCTGTGCTGCAGAAGCCACCACATCTACTGTACCCGCCGGAGCCAGCACCGCCATCGGGCTGTTCATCGCAAAGTAAACGCCCGGATCGATGATACAGGCGGAGACCAGCGCCATAATGGCGACAAAGGACTCCATCAACATCCCACCGTAGCCGATAAAACAGGCCTGCCCTTCATTCGCCAGCATCTTCGGCGTAGTACCGGAAGCGATCAGCGCATGGAAGCCAGACACCGCCCCGCAGGCAATAGTAATAAACAGGAACGGGAACAGGTTACCTGTCCACACCGGACCGGTACCGTCAACGAACTTGGTTAACGCAGGCATGGTCAGCGTCGGGCGCATGATCAAAATACCCACCGCCAGGCCAACAATCGTCCCGATTTTCAGGAAGGTAGAGAGGTAATCACGCGGAGCCAGCAGCAGCCATACCGGCAGCACGGCTGCCACAAAACCGTAGCCCACCAGCATCCAGGTCAGTTGCACGCCGGTAAAGTCAAAGTACGGTGCCCAGGTCGGGCTTTCAGCAACCCAACCGCCGGAAATAATGGCAAATACCAGGAACACCAGGCCAATGACTGACACTTCACCAATGCGACCTGGACGCAGATAGCGCAGATAAACGCCCATAAAGATCGCCAGCGGGATGGTGAACGCCACGGTGTAGGTTCCCCACGGGCTGTGAGTCAGCGCTTTGACGACGATCATCGCCAGTACCGCGAGGATAATCACCATAATCATGAAGCATGCCACCAGCGCAATAACGCCTGCCGTCGGCCCCATCTCTTCTTTCACCAGTTCGCCAAGGGAACGGCCATCGCGACGGGTTGAAACGAACAGCACCATAAAGTCCTGCACCGCGCCCGCCAGAACTACCCCGGCCAGCAGCCAGATCATCCCCGGCAGATAGCCCATCTGCGCCGCCAGCACCGGACCGACTAGCGGACCTGCCCCGGCGATTGCCGCAAAATGGTGACCAAACAGCACTTTTTTATCGGTGGGAACATAATCCAGACCGTCGTTATGGCGCACGGCTGGCGTCATACGCGTCGGGTCAAGCGCCAGTACATTTTTAGCGATGTACAGGCCATAAAAACGATAGGCAATAAGATAGACACAGACCGACGCTACCACTATCCACAGCGCGTTGATCTGTTCACCACGGTTTAACGCAATATATCCCAGGACAAATGCTCCCATGACGGAGAGCAATGTCCAGACGAGGTATTTCCCTGATTTGTTCATAGTTGTTATCCGTTTGCGTGTTCCAGAAAGATGTTACATTTTGTTTCTATAACATCTTTTCCGGATTTAACAACCTGACAACCACATAAACCCGAGACACTACTGACTATTTACATTGCATTGTTAACTAGATCACTTCATTTACCTGTTAACAATGCAATTTCATTTTACTCTGTCGGCAACTTCACCCCATCACCGCAGTTCCTAAACGACAGGTACAGCAGCGGCGTCCCTGCTCATCGAAAATCACGATTTCCCAGCTTTGGTTTTGACGACCGAGATGCAACGGCTGGCAAACACCACGCACTTTTCCCTGCGAAACCGCGCGATGGTGCGTCGCGTTCAACTCCGTGCCCACCACACATTGTCCGTCGCGAGTCATCAGGTAGCCCGCCATCGATCCCAGCGTTTCCGCCAGCGCCGCCGACGCGCCACCATGCAGCAGACCAAACGGCTGATGGGTACGAGCATCCACCGGCATTTCGGCTTCCAGTACATCATCACCCAGTCGGGTATAGTTGATACCTAAATGCGCAACCAGCGTGTTCTGACTGGTTGCATTCAGTTCATCAAGGGTTAAATGTCGTTTCCAGATCATCGTCATGCTCCCAGCGTAGAGCCGCCGTCCACCACGATATCCTGCAAAGTAATATGGCTGGCCAGATCGGAGGCGAGGAATAAAATGGTGTTGGCAATTTCCTGCGGACGGGCGATTTTCCCTAACGGAATACCGAGCTTAAACTGCTCGCCAAACCCACGAATACGCTGCTGTTCGGCGTCATCACTGACCCACAACGTACGCTGCATATCAGTATCGGTCGATCCAGGAGAAACCACATTACAGCGCACACGGCTGCCTGCCAGTTCCAGACCGACAGTCAGTGCCAGGCTTTTCAGCGCGGCTTTTGACGCCCCATAAGCACTCATACCGATCCGCGGCGTGTGCGCTGCATCAGAAGCTACGGTCACTATCGCCCCGCCCTGCTGGCGACGAAACTGCGCCATCGTCTGCTGAAACAGATTAAACGCGCCACCGACATTGACAGCAAACGTCTGCTGCCAGTCTTCCTGGCTCAGTGCGTCGGTTGGCCCCATACGCAAAATCCCAGCGGCATTGACCAGCACATCCAGCCGCTCACTCTTTTGCAACACGCGCTGACACACCTCAGCCACCTGCCCGGCATTTGCCACATCCAACACTTCAGTGGCAAACGGGTACACATCCTGAGAAAACTCACGATCAAACCCTGTTACCCGCGCACCGGCGTCAACAAACGCCAGTGCCGTGGTGTAACCAATACCTTTACCTGCGCCAGTCACCCAGACAGTTTTACCTGCGAAATCAAACCCGGCCATTACTTCACCTCGCGGGAAAGCAGTTTCCACCAGGCGTCAATCGTCGGATTTTTCGCCAGCATCACGAAGTCGATATCGCTATGCACTTTACGCCAGCGTGCCGCCAGCGCCATCATACGCACTGAATCCAGACCGTAGTCGATTAGATTTTCATCATCCATCGGCTCATCGGACTCATCCAGCAGCGGCAGAATAACGCTGCGTAGTGCCTCTTTACTGGTGGGAACAGGTGCCGGCAATAACTCCTGCGTCATCACCACGCGACCGGAACGCCCTGCCACATATTTCAGCGACATCATGTGTTCGTCACGACTAAAGTCCGCCAGCGCATCGGCCACCATAAACGGCTTGATATCGCGCATAAAGGCATCCGTTGCCGTAGTCATACACCCGATATGGGCATAAACGCCGGTAATAATCAGCTGATTACGTCCGGTCTCTTTCAGCATCTGTTCCAGCGGAGAGCGATGGAATGCGCTGTAACGCCATTTCACCAGAATGGTATCCGCTTCGTCCGGCGCCAGCGCATCAACGATTTTTTGCTGCTCAGGCGAGCGTGTCAGACCCGGTCCCCACATATCATTAAGCAGGGCCCGATCTTCATCGCTCTGATCTTTCGGCTGTGCGGTGTAATAGACGGGGATATTGTGTTCTTTGCAGTACTGGCGCAGCGCGGCGATGTTCGCCACCACCTGCTTCATCATCGGGCAATTTTCGCCCCAGAAGCTGATAAAGTAATCCTGCATATCGTGTACCAACAGCGCAGCACGCTCTGGTTCAAACGCCCAGTCGACTTTGTTCACCGGAACATCAAGCGCTGTGGGCAGTGCATAAGCCTGCAGTTTAGGAATCGCCATCTTTTATTCTCCTTCAGGCCAGTGAGCGTGATGCCAGCCACTGACGTAATTGTTTTTTATCCACTTTACCGACCGGGGTCAGCGGCAATGACTCAACGCACTCCACACGGTCCGGTAATTTGAACTCCGCCACGCCCTGCTCGCGCAGAAAACGACGTACCTGTACCGCACGCAGCGGCTCTTTAACCACCAGCCAGGCACAGCTTTTCTCACCCATCAGCTCATCATCCATACTGACCAGCGCAGCGTGGATCACCGCCGGATGACGCAGTAACAGGTTTTCAATCTCTTCCGCGGCGATCTTCTCCCCACCCCGGTTGATCTGATCTTTCTCACGCCCTTGCACGGTGATGTAACCATCCTGATCGATAGAGATCAGATCGCCGGAGCAATAAAACCCGTTAGCATCAAACGCGCTGGCATTGTGCTCGGGGCTTTTGAAATAACCACGGAAAGTGTACGGGCCACGCGTCATCAGGCGTCCTGTTTCGCCCTGTGGTAAAGGGTTACCATCAGCATCCGCTACCCAGACTTCATCATCCGGACACATTGGCCGCCCCTGGGTATTGATGATGCGTTCCGGGCTGTCGTCCAGACGGGTGTAGTTCACCAGCCCTTCCGCCATACCAAAGACCTGCTGCAACTGGCAGCCAATTTCCGCCGGGATACGTGCCGCCAGCGTTGCGGAAAGTCGCGCCCCCCCCACCTGAAGCAGCGTCAGGGAAGCCAGTTGCGCATTGCTGCCCCACTCTCCAATCGCCTGTAGCCAAAGACTCACCGCAGGCGGCACCAGCGCCGTAACGTTAACCTGATGCTTTTCGATCAGCGGGAAGCACAGCGTCGCGCTCGGATCGGCCGCCAGTACCACGGTTCCACCCGCCAGGAATACGCCCAGCGAACCTGGTGAACTCATGGCGTAGTTATGCGCCGCCGGAATAGCGCACAAATAGCGCGTTTGCTCAGTAAAATGACAAATCTCATTACTGCGACGCACGCTGTAGTAGTAATCGTTATGAGTACGCGGGATCAGCTTTGGTGTGCCGGTGGTACCACCGGAAAGCTGGAAATACGCCACTTCATCGGCAGGCGACGGCGTGGCGCTAAAATCAGCAGCAGGCTGGCTTATCGCATTTTGCAGGTTGTGCTCACCCTCATCATTGAGCAACAGCACCACGCGCACGGAGTTGTGCTGCGCTACAAACGTGTTCAGAAAATCGTCACCGGCGAACAGCGCGTGCTGGCGATCGGCAATCAGCAGCGCTGGCTCAATTTGTGTCGCATAAGCATTAAGCTCTGTTCTCTGATGGCTGAACAATGCAAAAACGGGCGCAACACCCAGCTTAAGCAGCGCAAAGAAAGTGATATACAACTCGGCCACATTGCCCAACTGCACCAGCGCAGTTTCTCCGGGTTTGATCCCCTGACGACGCAAACTGCAGGCGAGATTGTCAGCCGCCTGGTTAAGCTGTCGGTAACTAAGATGGCGTTCCCCATCAATGACTGCCGTGTGATCGCTGTCGGCATGGCGGGTTAAAATGTCAGTCAGTGGCAGATCCTGCCAGTAGCCTTTTTCACGGTAGCGACGGGCAAATTCTTCCGGCCAACGGGTGAAAGGAATACTCATCATCACTCCTTAGAGCCTGTCAATAAGGCGTATATTGTTGCAGCCAGTTTGCCCCTGGGCAGTGCTCACAATCCTCACGTACTACAAGTACAATCCGGTTGCTCCGCGCTGTCCGTGTCCAAACTGGCAAATAAAATAACCTGATGGACCAGGCTCTTAATGCAGTCCAAAAACATTCAACATAGTCGAAAGCTTGGCGCCAGTTTCGCGCCACTCCGCAACAGGAGATGAGGCAGGGACAATTCCGGCACCAGCGAAGAAACGCACCTGATTGCGCAGCAGTTTCGCGCAACGGATCGTGACCACCCATTCGCCATTACCTTCGGCATCACACCAACCGACGATGCCGCCAAACAGTTCACGGTCAAATGGCTCCAGTTCCGCGATCAATTTCGTGGCGGCCTGATGCGGGAAGCCGCTCAGCGCAGGTGTTGGGTGCAGCAGGCATGCCAGCGTCAGCGCATTCTCCTGGGCGTTGGCTTTACCTTCAAACGGTGTACCGAGGTGCCAAAGCGTTGGTGTCGTCACCAGTTGAGGAGATGACGGGAGTTGCAGTTCACTACTGCGTTCGCGCAGAACCGTTTTCATCGCCTGCGTCACCAGTTCATGTTCATGTCGGTCTTTCTCGGAGGCCAGCAGGCGGATACCCGCTTCCCGATCCAGTACATCATCCGGCTGACGACGAGCAGAACCCGCCAGCGGCAGTGAGCTAAAATGTTCGCCTTCTTTACGTAACAGCAATTCAGGGCTGGCCCCGAGCAGGACGCCACCATCTTCTAATGGCACATGGAAGTTGTAGCTCGCCGGATTTTGCGCCACCAGACGTTCCAGCAGCGCACCGCTGTCAATGACAGCATCCGTCTCGATATCGATCAGGCGTGACAGCACCACTTTGTCAACTTCCGGGGTTGCCGTCAGCGCTGCCGCCCGGGAAACCATCTGTTCAAAAAAGTCCTGTTCCGGGATCGATTTACGCTCAATGACGCTCAGTGACTGATGCGCGGTAAAGTAACGTGATGATTTTTGCTTCTCCGTGCGGGAGAAAGTCTGCCATGACTCAGGAATAAACAGTGATGACGGCTGGCGGGTGTCAAAAGGAATAGCTCCAACCATGATGGGGTTTGCGATACCGTGCGATTTAGCATCGGCAAACAGTGCGTGCATTTTCTGTTGGAAAGGGCTGTCTGGCGAATCGCCATCAATTGCCGGTTCCGCATAGCGGGCAAAGCATCCTGACGTCGTAAAGCTACGATACGGCGACATAAAGAAAAAATTGTCGGGAGCGAGAGTTGCCATAGTCTGCGTTTTTTCCTCGGCCAGTGACGTATCCATATCATCCTCCAAAAAAATGATAAAGGTTTTAATAATGATTATCATTTATATTTTCGGTCGCTAACCTAAAAGCAAAGCGACAGCATGTCAACTCTTGCGGTAGCACAATGTGCGACTTAGGCTTGCATACCTGTCCCGTAACAATGAAAATGAGAAGCATTAACTACATTGATAACAGGAAGCTTATTTGTGAGACTCCCCGCTTTTTACCGCACTGCGCTCTTACTGGTTGGACTGTCTATTTCAGGAATTTCTTTAAGTCATGCCGCTGACTGGCCGCGTCAGGTTACCGACAGCCGGGGGACGCACACGCTGGAACAAAAGCCTCAACGTATTGTTTCCACCAGCGTCACTCTGACCGGCTCTCTGCTGGCCATTGATGCGCCCATCATCGCCAGCGGCGCTACCACGCCAAACAATCGCATTGGTGACGCTCAGGGATTTTTACGCCAGTGGAGTGACGTGGCAAAAGCCCGCAAGCTGAGCCGCCTGTATATTGGTGAACCGAGCGCCGAAGCCGTTGCGGCACAAATGCCCGACCTGATTCTGATCAGCGCCACCGGAGGAGATTCCGCTCTCGCGCTCTACGATCAACTTTCCACCATTGCCCCAACGCTTATCATTAATTACGACGACAAAAGCTGGCAGTCACTGCTGACGCAGTTAGGTGAAATCACCGGTCATGAGGAACAGGCAGCGGCGCGTATTGCCGAGTTTGATAAACAACTGCTGGCGGTCAAACAGCGTATTACCCTGCCGCCGCAGCCTGTTAGCGCACTGGTGTATACCGCTGCCGCGCATAGCGCCAATCTGTGGACACCAGAGTCTGCGCAGGGCAAGCTGATGGAACAATTGGGATTCACGCTGGCACCACTGCCTGCCGGACTGCACACCAGCCAGAGCCAGGGTAAACGTCACGATATCATCCAGCTTGGTGGTGAAAACCTGGCGACAGGTCTGAACGGTGAAGCGCTGTTTCTGTTTGCGGGAGACAGCAAAGACGCTGACGCCATTTACGCGAATCCCCTGCTTGCACACCTGCCTGCAGTGCAAAATAAACGCGTTTACGCGCTGGGAACCGAAACGTTCCGTCTGGATTACTACAGCGCCACACTGTTACTACAACGTCTCGCTGCACTGTTTAGTTAAGTCGAAGCCGCTTTACATCATTGCCGGGTGAAGGCTTTGCCTTACCCGGCTTAGGGCACAGGTCAGATAAACCCTCAGGCGATATCGGGTTCTGGCGGTGCCTGACGGAATCGACGTAGTTCCCCCAGTAACAGCAGCAATAACAGGCCAACAATTACCAGACCAAATCCACTGACGCTCGCCGATGCTACCGGCGTCATCATCGCGCCCAGGCCGCCTAACAGCGCCGCACCAATGGCATCTCCGGTCACATTTTGCGCGGTCCACAAACCGTTAATTCTCCCGAGCATCGCTTCCGGCGTCTGCGTCTGTAACATCGTGTACTGCAACAGAGAACTGACCGCACTCAGCCAGCCGAACAGCGCGAGGCAGATAACGCCCAGCGCCCAGACCGGCATCAACGCAAACAATCCGATGGCGAAGAAAGAGGCCACGGTAGAGGCCAGCATGATTAAACCAGGGCGAACGCTGTGCGCCAGTTGCCCACTGGTCAATGCCCCCACTGCGGCACCCAGCGGAATGGCGGCATACAGCAGACCAATCTGTGCGGCAGACATCTGCCAGCCGATGGCCAGCGCGGGGTAAAGGACACGCACCGCACTGGCCATCGTCAGAAGGCCGCCAAGCAACGCAATGCCGCCGATCAGCGGGCTGGCGAGCAGAAAGCGAAACGCCGCCAGCAGCGATTTGAGCGGGTGTTCACGTGGTTGCGGTGGCGGTGGCAATGCAGGAAGACTGAGCAGCGGTAGCAAGGTAATAAAGGTTCCCACGGCTGCCAAACCATAGTTCCACTCAACGCCGCCGGTGGCGAGTAATACCCCGCCAATCATCGGTGAAATAACCGACCCGAGACGTACCGTCAGCATGGTAATCGCCCCGGCCTGCATCAGATTTTCACGCCCAACCAGCGCTGGAGTCGCCGCCAGCAGCGCCGTCACACCCAGCGAGGCAAAAAAACCGTCCCATAAGCCCAGAATATAAATAGCCAGCAGTGAAGGCTCCGGGAGTAGCGCATTCAGGCACAGACCAATAAACCCGATACCACAGGTTCCGCGTGCCAGCAGGATCACCTTTTTGCGCTCATAACGATCGGCCAGTACACCACCAACCATCAGACCAATAAACATTGCGCTACCAGTTAACGTCACCGACAGACCGACCTGCCAGGTAGACTGGGTCATCATCTGGATCTGTACCGGAACCGCGACACCGAGTAGCCCCAGAGAGACGATGGAAATAAAACGGGCAAGGAAGACTGCGCGAAATGCAGGATGAGTCTTTAACAGGCTGAGATTCAGCAGCCAGGGTTTTCTATTCATTACAAAGCCTTAAGATACATGCTCTCATTGAGGTCGCAGCCTGAAGAATGAGGTGCATACCTGTTTTTTTAAATATCCATTCTGTGGCTGCACATGCTAACATACCCAAATAAGATCGATAACGATAATTACTATCATTATCAGGGAAGTTGATATGTCATGCTCTGTTTCCGTGACACGCGCCTTTGCCGTGCCCGGACTATTGTTATTACTTGTTCTCTCCACCGCATTAAGTCTGGTTATTGGCGCCAGGTCGATACCCGCGTCTGTGGTTCTGGATGCGCTGACCGGCACCTGTCAAAGTGCTGATTGCACCATCGTGCTGGATGCGCGACTTCCGCGCACGCTGGCAGGACTCCTTGCAGGCGGTGCGCTGGGATTGGCTGGCGCATTAATGCAGACGCTCACACGTAACCCACTTGCCGATCCAGGCATTCTCGGTGTCAATTCCGGGGCCAGCTTTGCCATTGTGCTGGGTGCATCGCTGTTCGGTTTTTCCTCCCCGCAAGAGCAGTTGTTGATGGCCTTTTCCGGAGCGCTGGCCGCGTCGCTGATTGTGGCATTTACCGGCAGTCAGGGTGGAGGACAGTTAAGCCCGGTGCGTCTGACGCTGGCAGGTGTCGCGCTGGGGGCAGTGCTGGAGGGATTATCCAGCGGTATCGCCCTGCTCAACCCGGACGTCTATGATCAGCTGCGTTTCTGGCAAGCGGGATCGCTGGATATTCGTAGCCTGCAAACGTTGAAAGTGGTGCTGGCTCCGGTGCTTATTGCCGGTGCTGTCGCGTTGTTTCTGAGCCGTTCCCTGAACAGCCTGAGCCTGGGAAGCGACACCGCTACCGCGCTGGGTAGCAAAGTCGCCCGCACCCAACTTATTGGTCTGTTGGTGATTACCGTACTGTGCGGTAGCGCAACCGCTATTGTCGGTCCTATCGCCTTTATCGGCCTGATGATGCCACATATGGCACGCTGGCTGGTGGGAGCCGATCATCGCTGGTCGCTACCAGTGACCCTACTGGCAACCCCCTCTTTGCTGCTGATTGCCGATATCATCGGTCGTCTGATTGTCCCCGGCGAATTGCGCGTCTCCGTAGTCAGCGCGTTTATCGGCGCACCGGTACTGATCTTCCTGGTTCGGCGTAAACAACGCGGAGGTGGTGCATGATGCATTTTCCCCGCAGATTACTTATCAGTTGTCTGCTGCTGATTGTGGGCTGCCTCGCCGTCGGATTGTGGAGCCTACGTAGCGGCGTCGTAACGCTGGAAACCCAACAGATTATTGCCGCTCTGCTGGGCGATGCGCCGCGCAGCATTACACTGGTTGTGACCGAATGGCGTTTACCGCGCGTATTGATGGCGCTGTTGATTGGTGCGGCCCTGGGCGTTAGCGGCGCGATATTCCAGTCGCTGATGCGTAACCCACTGGGCAGTCCGGACGTAATGGGCTTCAATACCGGAGCCTGGAGCGGTGTTCTGGTAGCAATGGTGTTATTTGGTCAGCATCTTACCGCTATCGCGCTGGCGGCGATGCTCGGCGGGATCCTGACCTCACTGGTGGTCTGGGCGCTGGCATGGCGTAATGGTATCGACACTTTCCGACTTATCATTATCGGTATCGGCATTCGTGCCATGCTGGTGGCGTTTAATACCTGGCTGCTGCTGAAGGCGTCTTTAGAAACCGCGTTGACGGCTGGATTGTGGAACGCCGGATCGCTCAACGGTCTGACCTGGGCTAAAACCTGGCCTTCTGCACCGCTGATTATCGTGATGTTAGTGTGTGCCGCACTGCTGGTGCGCCGTATGCGCTTGTTAGAAATGGGCGATGACAGCGCCTGCGCGCTGGGAGTCAGCGTAGAACGCTCGCGTCTGATGATGATGCTGGTTGCGGTTGTTCTGACCGCTGCAGCCACTGCGCTGGCTGGCCCAATTTCTTTTATTGCACTTGTCGCACCGCATATTGCCCGTCGGCTTAGCGGCACGGCACGTTGGGGATTAACCCAGTCAGCACTGTGCGGCGCATTGCTACTGCTGATGGCCGATTTATGCGCCCAACAGCTATTTATGCCTTATCAGCTTCCGGTTGGCGTTGTCACCGTAAGCCTCGGCGGTATTTATCTTATCGTCTTGTTAATTCAGGAGTCCCGCAAAAAATGACCGAATCAGTAGCCCGTTTGCGTGGCGACCAGTTAACGCTGGGTTATGGCAAATTTACCGTGGCAGAAAACCTTAATGTATCAATTCCCGACGGCCACTTTACCGCAATAATTGGCCCTAACGGCTGCGGTAAGTCGACGCTGTTACGCACGTTAAGCCGCCTGATGACGCCTGAACACGGTAAGGTATGGCTGGACGGGGAGCATATTCAGCACTACGCCAGTAAAGAGGTCGCGCGCAGAATTGGTCTGTTAGCACAAAACGCCACCACGCCTGGCGATATTACCGTACAGGAACTGGTTGCCCGCGGTCGCTACCCGCATCAGCCGTTATTTACCCGTTGGCGCCAAGAAGATGAAAACGCAGTGGTAAATGCTATGCAAGCCACGGGCATCACCCACCTGGCGGCACAAAGCGTGGATACCCTTTCCGGTGGACAGCGTCAGCGCGCATGGATAGCGATGGTGCTGGCACAGGAAACATCCATTATGTTGCTTGATGAGCCAACCACCTGGCTGGATATCAGCCATCAGATCGATCTGCTGGAACTGCTGAGCGAGCTAAATCGTGAGAAAGGATATACGCTGGCCGCTGTTCTGCACGACCTTAATCAGGCCTGTCGCTATGCCACGCACCTGATTGCACTTCGTGATGGAAAAATCATTGCCGAGGGTGCGCCAAAAGAGATTGTCACGGCGGAACTCATCGAAAAAATCTATGGATTGCGTTGTATGATTATTGATGATCCCGTTGCAGGAACACCGTTAGTAGTGCCGCTTGGGCGCAAGAAATAACGGGATGTAGTGTATGGCGACATTTCTGCCGCCATACAAAATCACTCACACCAACGACTGCCCCAGGAATTCTGCATTGTGTTTACGATGCATCATGGCATGGCTCAGCAACACCCCACCGCACGCTATCATTCCACCAAGCAAAGCTGCCAGAATAATGATCATCGATTTAGCCGGTCCATCTTTTTTCACCGGTAGTGAAGGTGAACGTTGATATTTAAACGGCGTAAAATTGACGTCATTCACATTCGTCGATAACAGCTGTTCAACGTGATATTGGCGATTACGTAATTCACCGTTAATTTCCGCAACATCTGTTACCGATTTTTCTATTTCTAATTTACGCGTAATGCCATCAGCACCCAATGAAATAGAGAAATCAGGGTCATCCTTCACCGCCTGGCCATTGCTGTAAACGGGTTTTTTAATTCCCGCAGCATTAGCAATCTCCAGCGAGTAGTTTAGTCGCTGAATATTCGCTTCCAGTTGATTCTTGAGCCTTACCCGATCCATTTCGAGTCTTTCTTTCTCAAAGCTGGTTTTAATGGCCAGTTTGTTGCGAATATCCTCAAGCGTTTCTTTCTCAGTAAGATCGGAAATGTACTGGATATAGCCTGTCAGTACCGCCTGTGCTTCTTCTGCTAATGGTGCAGTAAAACTCAACGTCCATGCGGTATAGAGCGCGGTTTCATTTTTTTTACTCAAATTGCTGTCAACCGCTGTCATTTTTTCACTGAGCCTTACGATCGCCCGATGAAGATCCATTTCGTCGAAATCGGCACCCTTCAATTGTTCTAATACATAGGGTGAAGAGCGCAGATATTCTTCCAAAAGTAATGGAGACTGGAATTTTTTGATAAACAGGTTAAACACATCCCCACGGCTGACGCTAATGTCCATGTCGAGCACACGTAATTTGGTTAACGTATTCTCAAGTTCCTGCCACTGAACAGGTTCTGCTGGCGTTACAACCGCCTCGCTGGTCCATTTTTGAGGAAGCAGAAAAGACACCAGAAGGCCTATGCAGGCAAATGCGAAAACGGTAGCGATGATTTTCGTCCTGGCTCGCCATAAAATCTCGATCAGGCCCACTAAATCAATTTCATTTCCATTTACTGTGGTTTGAGGATAAGCAGTGAATTCCGAATCTCTATCTTGCTTTATATTGAGTGATGACATTCTGTATAACCTGAAATCTTTGCCAAAAGAAAAATACTTCCTTAGCCGGAGTCTAACAGCTACTCAGAATTATCTGAAACAATCTTTACACGTAAATGCCTACCAAATGTTGTATTAGAAATTAATATCCTTTCCATTTACGTTTGAGACAAACAAAAAAACACACAAATTAATAACATATTTTTTACATTATGAGTTTATTCAAATATCTCCCCCCAAAATTATTCGAGTTGCTTGAAGCCAGCAACTTATCGAACCCCAGTCACTTACCTGATAAGTGACTGGGGTAACCAACACCCAAACAACTTGAAGTATGACGGGTATCTATCGCAATGCTGATTTGTTTACCGCTTATTGATCAACGCATTTATAACGGGACCTATCCTTTCAAATGCTGTCGGGGAAATAATATCGACATGCGCACAATCCTGGCTATATACCGCTAACTCCCCAACCCACGGAGCCCAGGCTGTTTGCGGATCGGCCTGGCGCGTTTTCTCGGCGACAAATAACGTTGCTCTGCCATCAAATTTTGCGCTGTGTGCCGTAGTTAACAAACGAACCGCATCGGCGTAATTACCTTCGATAGCGCTGAATAATGCCTCCGAAGCATTCCCTTGTTGTGCAGCAAGAAAGGCCTCACGCTCACGATCGATTTCCGCCAGCACGGCAGGATCCAATCCATTAGCCTCTTTTTCCTGCCAGTTTTGCGTCTCCGGTGGCCAGGTATCCAGCAGGCCAAGGAACGCGACGGTTTCCCCCCGGGCTCGCAAACGCGCCGCAATGCCCTGCGCCAGCGTGCCACCCAACGAGTAGCCCAACAAATAGTAGGGACCATGAGGCTGTTGGTGCAGTAGCGTTGCCAGATGATGTTCACAGACCTCGTCGAGGTTTTCCGCCGTCTGCATTGGCCCATCCGGTCGCGGCGACTGGATACCAATAATTGACCACTGCGACGTGAGATAACGTGACAGCACGCTAAATTGCCAGGCAAAGCCCGATGCCGGATGGAAGCAGAACAGCGTCGGACCATGACTCTCGCGCAACGGTAGCAACGCTTCAAACCCCAGGCGCTGCGACTGTTCGTCATCAGCACCGTCCAGCAATGCGCTCAGTTGTCCGACTGTGGAGGCAACCATAATCTGCCCCGGCGTAACCTGACGTGCAAAGAGCTGGCTCAGTTGCGCTGCCAGCTTCATTGCCAGCAACGAATGGCCACCAAGCGCAAAGAAGTCAGCGTCAACATCATTGACCTCACAGGCCAGCAACGCTGAGAAGGCCTGGGCAATCATTGATTCCGTGCCAGGCTGCGGCGCACGTCCTGGCGTACGAGCCGCTAACTGCGGCATTGGCAGCGCTTTACGATCCAGCTTACCGTTAGCGCTAAGCGGCAATTCAGCCAGTTGTAACAGGACCGTCGGCACCATATGCGCAGGCAGTTTCTCGCGCAGACGCTCCTGCAAGGCAGGAATATCTAATGGTAAACCCGATTGAGAAACCAGATATCCCACCAATTGTCGCGCATCGCCACCTGTCGCCGCTGCCTGGTTGAACACGCAGGCATGGGCAACAGCATGTTCAACATCGGGTAGCATCTGCATCACCCGGTCAATCTCGCCCAGCTCAATGCGCTGCCCGCGAATTTTTAGCTGGTCATCACTGCGCCCAAGATACTCAACCGCTCCAGACTCAAGCCAGCGCGCCACGTCACCGGTACGATACATACGTTCACCCGGCGCAAACGGATCGGCGATAAAACGGCTCGCCGTCAGATCCGGTCGACCCAGATACCCTTGCGCCAGTTGGATCCCCGTCAGATACAGATCCCCCGCTACGCCGACAGGCACCGGGCGCATCATGGCGTCGAGGATCCGCAAGCCGGTGTTCCAGACCGGATAGCCAATCGGCACGCTGTTGCCGGTCACTGCGGCGAGTTCTTCACCCCAGGCCGGATACCAGCTCACATCGACTGCTGCTTCAGTTGGACCGTACAAATTGTGCAACGGAGCATGCGTCAGTTGTTCCCACTCGCGGCATAACTCTGCCGGCAGGGCTTCACCGCTGCAGAATACCTGTTTCAGCGTGGCGCAGCTCTCCCGCGCCGTTTCCGGCGTCAGCGAAGCGACAAAAGCCGCCAGCATTGACGGCACAAAGTGCGTTGTCGTTATGCCATATTGCGCAAAGAAATGTTGCATCGCTATCGGGTCACGATGAGCCTCAGGCTCAGCCATCACCAGTTTTGCACCGGCAATAAATGGCCAGAAAAACTCCCATACCGAAACATCAAAACTGCATGGCGTTTTTTGCGCCACCACATCGTCTGCCGTCAGCGGATAGTGATTTTGCATCCATAGCAGGCGGTTAACGATAGCGGTCTGCCCTACCATCACGCCTTTTGGTCTGCCCGTCGATCCGGAGGTGAAAATGATATAGGCCGTATGGTCTGGTTGTGATAACGCCAATGGCGTGCAATCGCGTGCTGGCAGAGGCGCGTTGTAGCACAGGCTTTCCAGCCCAGGAATATCGCTAAAGCGCGCCAGCTGTTCATCGGTAGTAATTAACAGCGTGGGTTTAGCGTCTTCCAGCATCATCCGCAGACGATCGTCCGGGTATCCGGTATCAAGCGGTAGCCAGGCGGCTCCTGCTTCGACAATACCGTGCAGCGCCAGCGTAAGGAAAACGGAACGTGGTAAGGCCACCGCCACGCTGTCTCCCGGCCGCACGCCGTGTTCGCGCAGAAGTTTTGCCAACGCAACCACCTGCTGGCGCATTTCGCGATAGCTGAACTGATAGCGGGCATCGGCCAGCGCCGGGGCATCCGGTGTTTTATCGCTTTGTGTCGCAATCAGCGCACTTAGCGTAGTGGACGGGATCTCAACTTCAGTATCGTTAATCTTCGCCAGCTGTGCGTGTTCTGTCGGCAGCAGCATCTCTGCCTCGCCGCAGCACAGCGCCGGATTTTCAGCAAACTGGTCGATAAGACCTGCTAAACGCGAGGCATGCTGTGTCAGCGTGGCTTCATCGTAACGCTGTTTATTTGCCAGGATTTCAATGCTCAGGCCACCATTTTCATCCGGAAATAGCGCCAGTTCGAGATCGTTAACCGGCCCCGTCGCCAGCGTATGGGTTTGCGCCTGTACACCGGGAATGTCTAACTGATAGTCGAAAATTTTCACGTTCAGTACAGGACCAAACAACGGCTCCTCACCGGCGGCTCGCCCGCTGTCACGCACAATTTGCTCCGCATCGTAGCGCTGATGTCGGCGCATTTTCTTTAGCTGCCCGGCAAGGCGTTTCGCCAGTTCAGGCAGGCTTTCCGCCGCATCAAGACTGACGCCGAATGGCAGAACATTCAGTACCGGACCGGTTGCCGTTAACGCTGCTGACCCCATGCGTCGCATGAAGATAAACCCGGCGGCATAATCCATCCGGCTGCATAAACGTCCCAGCCATAATGCAACCAGAGCCAGTGTTAAATCCGCGCGCTGAACGTCGGGCATACGAGCGGCAAGCTGACGGAATGAGCCGTCATGTGCTGACAATTTCATGCGAATAATATCCGCAGTGGTCGCCCGTCCCGGCAGCGGTTTACTTGACAGCGATGCCGGCGGCGGTAACTGCCGTCTCTGCTCGTTCCAGAAAGCGCCGTCGCGTAGATACGCGTCACTGTCGCGATATTGTTGATACTCTTCCACCACTTCGACAAATGGCGTAAAAGGCGAGTCAGGCGTCTTTTCGCCACGCTGCCATGCACTGTAGATTGCGATTATATGGCGAGTAATTGCCGGGAAACTGAAGCCATCGACCAGCAAGTGATGGTAACGTTGATACCAATACCAGCGGTTATCTTCCACCTGAATGAGCTGATGAAAGACCAGCGATTTCCCACTGTCGACGCGTAAGTCCTGCTGCAGATCGGCCTGCATTAACGCGCATGCAGCCTCATGCGGAGCGGATTTTCCGCGCAGATCGATAATCTCAGGTTCGGCAAAAGTCAGAGCAGGATCAACCCATTGCCAAACATCACCGTTATCTTCAGTAAAGCGCATGCGTAGAGTATCGGCATGCTGCTGTCCCGCAACTACGGCCTTCGCCAGCAACGGCGCATTCAGTTCCCCGGTTAATTCTACGTAGTGCGCTACGCTCCATGCCGAGGGTAATGTGGAGAGTTTTTCTGCCATCCAGATACCCGGCTGAGCCGCAACTAACGGTAAACGCTGAGTCATTCTGCCTCCTGTCGATCGGCATAATTTGCAGGCGTCAGCGTGGTCCAGTGCGCCTCCAGCCATTGTTGACATACTTCCTGAGATTGCGGCTCGCATATAACCTGCCAGCCAACAGGAAGTGAGCACTGCTGCGGCCAAAGGCTAAACTGACGTTGTGGGTTTTGCAGAATGTAAAACTGCCCCTGCGGATTATCGAAGGGATTACTGAATTCCATACTCAACTCCTGTCGTGGAACATCGTCCGGTTAAATCGTGTCGATAAGCGGTTGCCAGAGCGTCATCAGCCCCTGCATCAATCCGCCGCGCCAGCAAAGCGCATCGTGTCCACCATCAACCTGACGCCAGAAAAAAGACCTTGAATCGGGAGGGAACTGGGCGTAAAGCCTCTGATTCGCGCGAAAAATAATCGGTTCGCGAGTACCGGCTTCCAGAACAATACGCAGGCCCCGAGCGCTTAACGCTCCCGCCTTTAGTTGTTCAATAATCACCCCATCCTGATGACTATCACGATGAGGCCACCAGTAGGAGCCGGACTGGCTGAGCACGCAGCCAAAACGTTCGGGCCAGGTCAATCCAGCGTACATCGATGACAATCCGCCAAAACTTTGCCCGGCCACCACGGTGCGCTGCGGGTCATCGCTGAACGCGGTAGTCGCCTTCACCAGTGGCAGCAACTCCTGCTGTACTGCCAACCAAAAATCCGCATTACACGGCAACTCATGGCTGCGATGAGACGTGTCGATGGCATCGATCAGGAGATAAACGGCAGCTGGAAGCTGATTGCGGTGAGTAAGTGAAGTCAGTGCTGGCCAGACGGGCATACTTTGCGCCCAAAACTGGCCATCCAGCAGAATAGCGAGCGGGCGATCCTCAGGGCTGGCCTCGCCAGTGGTAAATACCCACACGCGTCGCGTATTACCCAGCCGTGCGCTACGCCATTGCAGGCATATCGCGGGTGTGTCAGGGGGTTCAGGATAATCCCAGCCTGGCTGGACGGGCGCATCAGGCATTTCCAGCGCCGAAACCGCATGACCACGCCCGCCTTGCCAGCTTTGGGGATTGAGGGGATCGGCAATCGCCTGCGGCAACAGTTGGCGCCAACCTTCCCGAAGAGTCGCTCTGTCTGGCGTATCACCAGCAGATAACGCGGCAAAAATATCGTTTCGTTCAGAGGGGATAAAGCAGTAGCTACCGCGCCAGTGAGCGCTCATAGTGGTGCTCCAGCACCAAACATTTGTACCATCAATGCGTTGCATCGACTGGGGAATGGCATTTTGATGGTGATCGGTCACACCGGTAATGTAGACCCACACATGACGAATTGCCGACGTTTTCTCCGTTCCCTGCGGATCACGCCACCAAAAGGTCACACGGTAATCACCGCTATCCTCGCGCACCCACTCAGGGCCTTGTTTTGACTGCCACCACGCTTCGCTTCCCATCATTAACGTCGTCACCGTCATAACCCCATGTTTATTGTGCAATTTTTTATTTAGGCGTGAAATATATTGATAATATTATTGATAACTATTTGCATTTGCAATAGCGTATTACCGCGCTGTGGGAAGCGCGCGCATTATTTCACCACTTATAAACCGACCTGGCGCTGTGAACTTTTCTGGAATGGATAGTTTTCGCAGATGCGGGCGACATCAGGCCTGGTGCTTCAAAACGGCACATTGGTACTCGTGGCTAAAAGAAAGCAGGACATACAATGAACAACAAGATTCATTCACTGGCCTTATTGGTCAATTTAGGTATTTACGGGGTAGCACTGCCAGCAATGGCAGAAGATAACACCGACAGCGCCGCCGTCTCTCATGAAGACACCATCGTCGTCACTGCCGCCCAACAGAACCTGCAGGCGCCAGGCGTTTCAACCATCACTGCTGATGAAATCCGTAAGAATCCTCCCGCTCGCGATGTCTCGGAAATCATCCGTACCATGCCTGGTGTTAACCTGACCGGTAACTCAACCAGCGGTCAGCGTGGTAACAACCGTCAGATCGATATTCGCGGTATGGGACCAGAAAACACCCTGATCCTGATCGACGGTAAGCCGGTCACCAGCCGCAACTCCGTACGTCAGGGCTGGCGCGGCGAGCGCGATACCCGTGGTGATACCTCCTGGGTACCCCCGGAAATGATTGAGCGTATTGAAGTACTGCGTGGCCCTGCTGCTGCACGCTACGGCAACGGTGCGGCGGGCGGGGGGGGGAATATCATCACCAAAAAAGGCAGCAACGAATGGCACGGTTCCTGGGATACCTATTTCAACGCCCCGGAACACAAAGACGAAGGCTCGACCAAACGTACCACCTTTAGCCTTAATGGCCCGATGGGTGGGGATTTCAGCTTCCGCCTGTACGGTAATCTCGATAAAACCCAGGCCGACGCATGGGATATCAACCAGGGACATCAGTCAGAGCGTACCGGCACCTATGCCAACACGTTACCTGCCGGTCGCGAAGGTGTGATCAACAAAGACATCAACGGCGTTGTACGCTGGGATTTCGCTCCACTCCAGTCACTGGAACTTGAAGCCGGTTATAGCCGCCAGGGCAACCTGTACGCTGGCGACACCCAAAACACCAACACCAACCAACTGGTGAAAGATAACTACGGTAAAGAGACCAATCGTCTGTACCGTCAAAACTACTCCCTGACCTGGAACGGCGGCTGGGATAACGGCGTTACCACCAGCAACTGGGTGCAGTATGAACATACGCGTAACTCCCGTACGCCGGAAGGTTTAGCCGGGGGTACAGAAGGGATCTTTGACCCGAACGCATCGCAAAAATATGTTGATGCCGATCTGAACGATGTCATGCTGCACAGTGAAATCAGTATTCCGCTGGATCTGCTGGTTAACCAAAATCTGACGCTCGGTACCGAATGGAACCAACAGCGTATGAAAGACATGCTGTCCAACTCGCAAACCTTTATGGGCGGCAACATCCCTGGCTTCAACAGCACCGATCGTAGCCCGTATTCCAAAGCGGAAATTTTCTCCCTGTTTGCTGAAAACAATATGGAGCTGACCGACAGCACCATGCTGACACCGGGCCTGCGTTTCGACCATCACAGCATTGTGGGCGATAACTGGAGTCCTTCTCTGAACCTGTCACAAGGTCTGGGTGATGACTTTACCCTGAAAATGGGGATCGCTCGCGCCTACAAAGCACCAAGCCTGTACCAGCTCAACCCGAACTATATTCTGTACAGTAAAGGTCAGGGTTGCTATGCCACCGGAGCCGCCAGCGGCATTGGTTGCTATATGATGGGCAACGATGATCTAAAAGCAGAAACCAGTATCAACAAAGAGATTGGCCTGGAGTTCAAGCGCGATGGCTGGCTGGCCGGCGTAACCTGGTTCCGCAACGATTACCGTAACAAGATCGAAGCCGGTACCACGCCATTTGACAGAACGTCCATCACCAATAAAGGCAAGACAACTTACACCGATATCTATCAGTGGGAGAACGTGCCTAAAGCGGTGGTCGAAGGTCTGGAAGGGACGTTGAACGTACCAGTGAGCGAAACCGTTAACTGGACGAACAACATCACTTACATGCTGCAAAGCAAGAATAAAGAGACCGGCGAGCGCCTGTCGATTATTCCAGAATATACGCTGAACTCTACCTTAAGCTGGCAGGCTCGCGAAGATTTGTCATTGCAGTCTACCTTCACCTGGTATGGCAAACAGCAGCCGAAAAAATACGATTACCAGGGTAAACCGGTTACCGGCAGCTCCGCAAATGAGGTGAGTCCGTACAGCATTGTCGGCCTGAGCGCGACCTGGGATGTGATGAAAAATGTCAGCCTGACCGGCGGCGTGGATAACGTCTTCGACAAACGTTTGTGGCGTGCAGGTAATGCCCAAACCACTGGCAGCACGACCGACGTTTCTTATATGGCAGGCGCAGGTGCGTACACCTATAACGAACCGGGTCGTACGTGGTACATGAGCGTTAACACGCGCTTCTGATAATATTTTTCCCTCTCCTCCTGGTGAGGAGAGGGAATTTGTCAAAGACAATGCGCACAACACACACACCACTTCCCTTTGCAGACCACACGCTGCATCTTGTCGAATTTGAGCCCGACAGCTTTCACGAGCACGATTTACTCTGGCTCCCCCATCACGCACAGCTAATCTCTGCCGGACGGAAGCGAAAATCAGAACACCTGGCGGGGCGTATTGCCGCAGTCCATGCCCTGCGTGAATATGGCATCAAAAACATCCCCGGCATCGGCGACCGTCGCCAGCCCCTGTGGCCAGAAAGTTTGTTTGGCAGTATCAGTCATTGCGAACACACGGCGCTTGCCGTCGTATCTTCATATCCGGTTGGCGTGGATATGGAACGCATTTTTACGCCACAAACCGCAGCGGAGCTGGCAAGTAGCATAGTGACTGATGAAGAAAAAGCATGGATGGTAGAGAGTGGACTGCCCTTTGAACAGGCGCTCACACTGGCTTTTTCCGCCAAAGAGAGCGCCTTCAAAGCGACCCCAGCTTTACAACAGGTAAACGCCGGGTTTTTGCAATATCAAATTGTCAGCGTTCAGAAACAGCAGTTGCTCCTGCTGACACCCGCCCGGACATACCGTGTGCAGTGGCTGTTTTCAGATAGCTACGTTATCTCCCTGGCGGCAGATTAGTATTCAAAGTATTTCACGTGCCAGAGTGGCAATCGCCTGCGCGTCAAATCCGTGGTACTGACGCAGCCAGCCACGATCGGCTGCTGCTGCATACTCACCATTAGGGATCCCTAACCGCCTCAGAACCGCTCCCCCCCCTGCTTCAGCCAACACTTCTGCCACCAGACTTCCCAGACCACCATTAACGTTATGCTCTTCCACGGTAATCACCGCTTTACAGCCCTGTAATGCAGATAAAAGCGCTTTCGTATCACACGGTCGAATTGAAGGTACACTGACCACCGTCGCCTGAATACCGGAATCAGCCAACAGTGCGGCAGCATCAACGATTTCATGAACTGTCGAACCTGTCGCCACCAGCGCTACATTGCCTCCTTCACGCAGCGTCACCACAGCCCCTGGAACAAAACGATAACTCTCGTCATGGAGCTCCGGAAGTGCTTTCCCGTCAAGACGGATATAAACCGGCCCCTGATAACCGATGGCGTAGTCGATAACCTGACGACATTCACGCGGCGAAGATGGGGCAAAAATCTGAATGTTGCCGAAGCCACGCATAATGGCAATATCATCAATCGAGTGGTGAGTACTCGCCAGCGGACCATAGCTGGCACCCGCGTTAAGACCAAATAACTTCACATTAGTATTGTTGTAACAAACGTCGACCTTAATTTGCTCATTGGCACGTGAGATCAGGAATGGCGCGGCATTACAAGTGACAGCCACCTTGCCGCCGAGGGCCAAACCAGCCGCCGTTCCAACCATGCTTTGTTCGGCAATACCCACATTCACCAAACGCCCTGGAAACTGCTTAATGAAGGGGGCGATTTTTGCGGTTGATGTAGAGTCGGCGACTACCGGCACCAGATCGACACCACGTTCTACTGCGTCAATAAATGCCTGGACCATAACGTTTGCGAGGTGCTCTGCATTACTCATCTTTCAGTTCCTCCAGTGCCAGTTCAATCTCTTCACCTTTCGGTACGCGGTGGTGCCATTCGGGGCGCCCCTGAATAAAGGAGATACCTGCGCCTTTCGTGGTATTGGCAATAATGACATTAGGTTTCCCCTCCTGCTTCAGGCCATCCAGCGCAGCGACAACAGACGTCATGTCATTCCCCTGACATTCCATAACATTCATGCCAAAAGCCAACCATTTATCTGCCAGAGGATCGGTATTCATAATTTCTCGGGTCGGCCCAGCCAACTGGAGATTATTTTTGTCGTTGATAATGATTAGATTATCCAGACCATAATGAGCCGCAGCCAGTGCCGCCTCCCAGTTACTTCCCTCAGCTAGTTCACCGTCACCGGTAATTAAAAAGATACGGCGGGTGCTGTTGCTCTTCTTCGCTGCTAACGCCAATCCGACCGCAACAGGTAAACCATGGCCCAACGCGCCTGTATTCAGTTCAATGCCCGGTGTTTTCTGGCGAACGGGGTGTCCGGGGAGATGGGAATTGGCATGTTGATACGTTTCCAGCCAATCGATGGGGAAATAACCCGCCTCCGCCAGGACACAGTAGTAACACCCTACCGCATGCCCTTTAGACTGGATATAAACGTCGCGCTCTTCATCATTGATACGATCCGGGGCAACATTAAGAATTCGGAAATAGAGCGCTGTCAGCAGTTCGACCTGAGAGAGGTCTGCGCCAGTATGTCCCCCTGCAGGGCTGTTAGCATTCAGTCTAACGATGTGGCGGCGTACAGCTCGCGCTTTGCGCTCAAGTGTCTGGACATCATAGTTGTAGGGATTCATTTAATACCTCTGAATTTATTTTCAATATGGAATATTTATTCCATCAGGGACTAAAAAAACCAGAAATCCCCAGGCGTTGCATCACAAGGCTTGCGCGCTGCGTCATACTCAGGAACATTCTGCCTCCTTACCGCATGCAAACTGATGCCGGGTAATATTCAGTTGACCTGAAATCATCATGAATATATATTCATTAATGACTCTTTATTCAATTATGCGACCCATTTTCCATTTTTGTCCATAGCTGTTTTTGAGTATTGGTTAAAGTTAGAGCTTTATCACACTTAACTGTCTTCATTTTTCGCGTATGATAAAACACTCTAAGATAATGGCGGTACGTAAATGATTTTCGGGGAAATATATGGCTAAGCAGGATGAACAACGGCTATTGGTTAAAATCGCAACCCTTTACTATCTTGAGGGACGCAAACAATCCGATATTGCTCAGCTTCTCTCGCTTTCTCAGTCGTTTATATCCCGAGCCATCACTCGCTGCCAAAAAGAAGGTGTGGTAAAAATCAGCGTCGTCCAGCCCTCAAATATCTTCCTGAATCTTGAGAAAGGCATCGAAGAACGCTACGGGCTGAAGCAGGCAATTGTGGTGGATACGGAAGAGGATGCCAGTGATTACACCATCAAGCGGGCCATCGGCTCTGCCGCCGCACACTACCTGGAAACACGCTTGCGGCCCAAAGATCTGGTAGGGGTATCTTCATGGAGTTCAACAATTCGCGCCATGGTTGATGAAGTCCACACCCAAAATCTTAAAGCAGGCGGTGTTATTCAACTACTGGGTGGTGTAGGACCTAACGGTAACGTACAGGCTACCATTCTGACACAGACACTTGCTCAACATTTGAACTGTGAAGCCTGGTTACTTCCATCACAAAGCATCGAAGGCTCGGTCGAAGAGAAAAATCGCCTCATCGCCAGTAAAGACGTCGCTGACGTCATTTCTCGCTTCGATAATGTCGATATCGCTATTGTTGGTGTCGGTATTCTGGAACCTTCTCAGTTACTGAAAACCTCAGGTAACTACTATCACGAAGATATGCTGCAAGTCCTGGCCGATCGCGGTGCCGTTGGCGATATTTGTCTGCACTACTATGACAAAAATGGTCAACCGGTATTAACGGATGATGAAGATCCGGTTATCGGTATGGCCCTCGACAAAGTGAAAAAATGTCCGAATGTGGTGGCACTGGCAGGAGGAACGGATAAGGTTGCCGCGATTAAGGGTGCGCTGAATGGCGGCTATATCGACGTTCTGATCACCGACTATCCTACCGCCCGCATGTTGATAACAGGCTAATCTTAACTTCCAACCAGGCCTGTGTGTTGTGAGCACCTGACACAAAGGCCATCATAAAACTCTTTAATTTCAATAAACTGAAAGGATTCACCTTCTCATAATTTTTGCTGCGAGTGGGTATTCCCTGGTCAGGCTAAGTGTGATTACCAGCACAATTGATGATTTTTTCTGTAGCTCAACAGCCAGATTGTGGCTAAGGTATTAAATAAATAATCAATACCGAATATATATTCACAAGTTAAAGATTCGATATGTCACAACTGAACCTGATGAAGTAATGACGCGACAATGAGGGAGAATTTCCCTACAACGCCGGGACGCAATGTGACTCAGGAGATAATCTATGTGTGCAGCGAAGAAAGAGTTCATTATTGCGCTGGATGAAGGCACGACCAATGCGAAAGCAATAGCGCTTGATGATCAGGGCAATGTCGTCGCAAAGTTTTCCCAACCACTGGCCATTCATACTCCGCGAGAAGGTTGGGTTGAACAATCCGGCGAAATGTTGATTGACGCTTCTATTGACGTCATTGCCAAAGCGATGAATCACGTTGGGGCAGAAAACGTGGCGGCACTGGCGATCAGTAATCAGCGAGAAACCGCGATTGGCTGGTATCGTCATACAGGTAAACCACTGAATTCAGCCATCACCTGGCAATGTACCCGCAGTGCAGCTTACTGCGAGGCACTGCGCCAGGATAATAAAGAGCAGTTGATTAAAACAACGACAGGCCTGCCAATAGCCCCATTGTTCTCAGCATCTAAAATGCGCTGGCTGCTGGAATCGGTGACTGATGGCCCACTGCTCGCGAAACAGGGACTGATCTGTCTTGGAACAATCGATAGCTGGCTGCTGTGGAACTTAACCGGCGGTGAAGCTTTCTCCTGCGACTATTCCAATGCTGCACGCACACAGTTACTCAATCTGCACACCGGAGAGTGGGATGACACCATGCTGTCATTGTTCCATATTCCTCGCGCCGCATTGCCGGAAATCAAACCATCGAGCGGGTTATTTGGTCACACCCGTGGACTGAATGGGATCCCGGACGGCATTCCGGTGATGTCGATGGTCGGTGACTCACACGCCGCTTTGTTCGGCCATGCTCTCGGTGAGATGGGATGCGTTAAGGCCACGTACGGCACAGGTTCTTCTGTAATGGCTCCGGTGAAATCCGCGCAGAGTGATATTGGTGCGCTGGCTACCACTATCGCCTGGCACGATGGCGACAGCATCATTTACGGCCTTGAAGGAAATATTCCACACACCGGCGATGCAGTTGCGTGGATGGCGGAAAGCACCGGACTCAGCGAACTGCCTGACG
This sequence comes from Citrobacter sp. Marseille-Q3906, assembly GCF_916618775.1. NCBI lineage: Bacteria > Pseudomonadati > Pseudomonadota > Gammaproteobacteria > Enterobacterales > Enterobacteriaceae > Citrobacter > Citrobacter sp. Marseille-Q3906. Next base: position 404,953 of record NZ_CAKAKA010000002.1, on the reverse strand, counting down.
CCGAACTAACTCACGAGCTGAATACCCTTCCAGAGTCTGTTGAATCAACGCTCGGCGTGTACTTTGTCCCTGCCCTCACCGGGCTAGGCGCGCCCTGGTGGAATGACAGCGCCCGCGGCGTTATCTGCGGACTCAGTCGGGGTGTAAAGCGGGCGCATTTAATTCGCGCCGCGCTCGAGTCGATTACTTACCAAATCGCCGACGTCGTGGTCACTATGCAACAGCATAATGATTTTAGCCTGTCAGCATTGATGGTTGATGGCGGACCAACCAGGAATGACTGGTTAATGCAATATCAGGCAGATCTATTGGGTTGCCCCGTGATGCGCAGCGATGTACCGGAACTTTCGGCCATTGGCGCAGCATTACTGGCGCGTAAAGCACTTCACCCTGGATCGCTCACTGATTTAAAAGCCTTTTTAACCGTACACAGCAAATTTCAGCCCGACATGGCCCGTCATCACCGTCTGCAAAAAAGGTGGCAAGAATGGCGTCATGCGGTAGACAGAACATTATGGAAACCGGCCTCGTCCGTCTGACGCCTTACCAGGGAAAATACGTGACGATTTTTTACCAACGATAAAAGGAGAACTCCGGCCCATAAAAGAATTAAGGCTTTACGTTGTTTCACCGTACCCGACAATAACAACACAGAGAGAACATTGTCATGAAATTACGTTTAACGCTGCTCACCGCTGCAACCCTGACTGCTTTGTCTTTTACTGCCCATGCCGCAGATAAAGGGACAATCATGATTATGGTTAACTCACTGGATAACCCTTATTACGCCTCTGAGGCAAAAGGTGCCAGTGAAAAAGCGCAAGAGTTAGGTTACAAAACCACGATTCTTTCGCACAGTGAAGATGTTAAAAAACAGAATGAATTAATCGATACCGCCATCGGCAAAAAAGTCCAGGGTATTGTGCTGGATAATGCAGACTCAACCGCCAGTGTTGCGGCAATTGAAAAAGCAAAAAAAGCAGGTATTCCTGTCATATTAATCAACAGGGAAATTCCGGTTGATGATGTTGCGCTTGTACAAATCACCCATAATAACTTCCAGGCTGGTTCTGAAGTGGCCAACGTATTTGTTGAGAAGATGGGCGAAAAAGGCAAATATGCCGAATTGACCTGTAACCTGGCTGATAATAACTGCGTTACTCGCTCTAAGTCCTTCCACCAGGTTATTGATCAGTTCCCGGACATGACCAGCGTCGCCAAACAGGATGCAAAAGGTACGCTTATCGACGGTAAACGTATTATGGACAGCATTCTGCAGGCACATCCGGACGTTAAAGGTGTCATCTGCGGTAACGGTCCTGTAGCGCTTGGCGCCATCGCCGCGCTCAAAGCAGCCAACCGTAGCGACGTTATTGTCGTTGGCATTGATGGCAGCAACGACGAACGCGATGCGGTAAAAGCAGGAACACTACAAGCCACGGTGATGCTTCAGGCTCAGGCGATCGCTGCACAGGGCGTCACGGACCTGGATAACTACCTGCAAAATGGCGTAAAACCAGCTAAACAACGCGTCATGTTCCGCGGCATTCTCATCACTAAAGATAACGCAGATAAAGTACAGGATTTCAATATCAAATCCTGATCTCGGGTTATTGCGCCTCTCGCGAGGCGCAAAGGAGAATATTATGACTAAAAAAGCCTGGCTGGCGCTGGCCGTATTGACCGTCGGAGGATGTCGCATCGTCTCTCAGCAAGAGCTGGCGGATCTCAAATCTCCACCAAACCCAAATATGGCGAATATAGACCAAACGTGGCAAAGCAAAATTGTCCCACAAATTGTTGGACAGGCTCGTCCGGTAGCTGAATTAATGGCCGCGTTGCAAACCGAGCCAGACATTGATAGCGCCTGTAAAAATCTTGGCTACCGTTCCCAGGAAGAAAACCCCTGTATCTTTTACGTGAAAGTAGAGGGGCCAATTAGTCATCTTGATACCACTTCCCGCAGTGGAAAAATGACTATCACGGATAAAAGCGGCAGCAATATTATCGTACAGATAGGCCCAACCCTGCGTGGTACGCAATTACGCGATGCCTATAAAGGTGCCAGCTATGGCGACTTCAACGACCAGGTATTATTTGGCGAATATGGTCGGGCCATTAACGAACAAGCGATAAAGATGATTCAAGCGTCGCAACTTAAAACTGGTGAATTAACACAAGTCTATGGTGTTTTTTCTTCATGGGATATTCCGCAAACGCTCCCGGATATTACACCGGCAAAAATAGAAAAGATGAGGGGACAGTAAAATGCAACAGCAAGATATCGTCGCTCCCCATCCAGTCGAATCAGAAGTTATTATCGAAACCCGCGATCTGTCACGCGTCTACCCTGGGGTAGTCGCATTAGATAGCGTTAATTACCGGGTATATCGTAATAAAGTAAACGTGCTGATCGGAGAAAATGGTGCCGGTAAATCCACCATGATGAAAATGCTTGCTGGTGTTGAAAGCCCATCGTCCGGTCAAATCTATCTGGACGGCAAGCCAGTTTCCCTGAACTCAACTCATCAGGCTGAAAAACAGGGTATTAGCATTATTTTCCAGGAATTGAATCTATTCCCAAATATGAACGTCATGGACAACATCTTCATGGCTAATGAGTTCTTTCAGAAAGGGAGAATTAACGAAAAGTACCAGTATGCATTGGCTAAATCTTTACTGGAAAGACTTGAGCTGGAAGTTGATCCGTATACGCCCCTGGATGAACTCGGGATTGGCCACCAGCAACTGGTTGAGATTGCCCGTGCCCTTTCAAAAGATACGCGCGTTCTAATTATGGACGAACCAACGTCAGCCCTCAGCCAGTCTGAGGTAAAGGTGTTGTTCAATGTGATTGAGCAGCTCAAGCGGCGTGGCGTTACCATCATCTATATATCTCATCGTCTTGAAGAACTGATGGAAATTGGTGACCACATCACTATCTTCCGTGATGGTCGATTTATCAGTGAAAGAACGGTCAGCGATGCCAGCATTCCATGGATCATTGAGCAAATGGTTGGCGATAAGAAAAAACATTTCGATTATCAGCCTGCACCAAAAGGTGACACGATCCTTTCTGTTCAGGGACTCACAGCGCTCCATCCCAGCGGCGGCTATAAGCTCAATGACGTAACATTTAGCTTAAGTAAAGGTGAAGTGATTGGAATCTACGGTCTGCTGGGCGCAGGACGTACAGAACTGTTCAAAGGCCTGGTTGGACTGATGCCTTGCCAGAGTGGGAATGTTCAGCTCAACGGTGAATGCATTAATAAAGCCCACTTTCAGTCCCGACTGAAAAAAGGGCTGGCGCTGGTACCAGAAGACAGACAGGGCGAAGGAGTCATTCAGATGATGTCAATTCAGTCCAACATGACGCTGTCTGACTTCAGCCTGAAAGGATTTCGCCGTGCCTGGAAATGGCTCAACCCGCATAAAGAACAGGCCAGCGTGAAGAATATGATCCAGCAGCTGGCCATCAAAGTCAGCGATCCCGAGCTGCCTATCACCTCATTGAGTGGAGGCAACCAGCAAAAGGTTGTGCTCGGCAAAGCATTAATGACGCAACCACAAGTGGTCTTCCTCGATGAACCTACTCGCGGCATCGATGTAGGCGCCAAAACTGACGTATATCACCTTATCGGCAAAATGGCTCAGCAAGGGCTGGCGGTGATGTTCTCCTCATCAGAGCTGGACGAAGTGATGGCGCTGGCGGACCGCATTCTGGTGATGGCCGATGGCCGCATTACCGCAGATGTCCCTCGCCATGCGGTCACTCGCGAGAAATTGATCGCAGCTTCTACACCTCAAGATTAATCAGGCTGGAATCCATCATGAACCAGAAATATATGATTTATATGTACCTGCTGAAGGCCAGAACGTTTATCGCTCTGCTGCTGGTGATCGCATTCTTCAGCGTGATGGTACCGAATTTCCTGACCACATCTAACCTGCTGATTATGACCCAGCATGTTGCGATCACCGGGTTACTGGCGATTGGTATGACGCTGGTGATCCTGACAGGAGGCATTGATCTGTCAGTCGGAGCCGTCGCCGGGATCTGCGGCATGGTCGCCGGAGCCTTGCTTACCAATGGACTGCCCATCTGGGGCGGCAATATCCTCTTTTTCAACGTGCCAGAAGTTATTCTCTTTGTCGCTATCTTCGGCATCATTGTTGGATTTGTTAACGGCGCGGTAATCACTCGCTTCGGAGTTGCACCCTTTATCTGTACCCTCGGCATGATGTACGTCGCCAGGGGTTCCGCCTTGCTGTTTAATGACGGTAGCACCTACCCCAACCTTAACGGTATAGAAGCACTGGGTAACACGGGCTTTGCCACGTTGGGTTCAGGCACGCTACTGGGGATTTATCTGCCCATCTGGTTGATGATTGCTTTCCTGATATTGGGCTATTGGATCACCACCAAAACCCCGCTTGGTCGCTATATCTACGCTATCGGGGGGAACGAATCTGCTGCGCGCCTGGCTGGCGTACCTATCGTAAAAGCAAAAATCTTCGTGTACGCCTTCTCCGGGTTGTGTGCCGCTTTTGTCGGTCTGATTGTGGCATCGCAACTGCAAACTGCACATCCTATGACCGGAAACATGTTTGAAATGGATGCCATTGGAGCCACCGTCCTGGGCGGAACCGCTCTTGCTGGCGGACGCGGACGGGTATCTGGCTCCATTATCGGTGCCTTTGTAATCGTCTTTCTGGCGGATGGCATGGTGATGATGGGTGTCAGCGATTTCTGGCAAATGGTGATTAAAGGCGTTGTTATCGTCACTGCTGTGGTCGTCGACCAGTTCCAGCAAAAGCTACAGAACAAGGTCATTCTGATGCGTCGCCATGAAGAAAAGCAGACGGCGGCACCCTCGGCAAACACGATATCCAGCTAATCAGCATCATTCCGCCGGGCATCTGATGCCCGGCTTATACAGGGGAAAGAAATATGCAACGTGATTTTCATGGTAAGACAATCGTCATCACAGGCGCATGCCGGGGAATTGGAGCCGGTATCGCCGAACGTTTCGCCCGAGACGGCGCAAATCTGGTGATGGTATCCAATGCCGAACGTGTCCACGAAACGGCTGAACAACTGCGTCATCGTTACCAGGCCGACATTCTGTCTTTGCAGGTTGATGTCACCAATGAGGCGCAGGTGCAATTACTGTATGAACAGGCCGCCGCGCGCTTTGGCACCATTGATGTATCCATCCAGAACGCAGGTGTTATCACTATCGATTATTTCGACCGCATGCCGAAAGCGGATTTCGAAAAGGTCCTCGCCGTAAACACTACCGGTGTGTGGCTCTGCTGCAGGGAAGCCGCAAAATATATGGTTAAACAAAACCAGGGCTGCCTGATTAACACGTCCTCCGGTCAGGGACGCCAGGGTTTTATCTACACCCCACATTATGCCGCCAGCAAGATGGGCGTGATCGGTATTACTCAAAGCCTGGCGCATGAGCTGGCACCGTGGAATATCACCGTCAATGCTTTCTGCCCGGGAATTATCGAAAGTGAAATGTGGGATTACAACGACCGCGTATGGGGAGAGATCCTTAGTACCGATGAAAAACGCTATGGTAAAGGTGAACTGATGGCGGAATGGGTTGAAGGCATTCCCATGAAACGAGCGGGCAAACCTGAGGATGTCGCCGGACTGGTCGCTTTCCTGGCCTCTGACGATGCTCGTTATCTCACCGGACAAACCATCAATATCGATGGCGGCCTGATTATGTCGTAACGCCCGCAAGGGTATTCGCAGGGAGAGTCATCACTATGATCGCAAAAGATTTTGCTCAACAACTGTTTAACCTTGAAGGGCGCGTCGCTTTCGTGACCGGCGCAGGCAGCGGTATTGGTCAAACTATCGCGTATGCCCTCGCCAGTGCGGGTGCTCGCGTAGTTTGCTTTGACTTGCGCGAAGACGGCGGACTAAAAGAGACCGTCAATAATATCGAAGCAATTGGCGGGCAGGCTGCACTCTATTCGGGCGATGTCCGGCAGCTTAACGACCTGCGCGCCGCAGTTGCGCTGGCGAAAAAGCAATTCGGTCGTCTGGATATTGCAGTGAATGCGGCAGGTATCGCTAACGCCAATCCCGCGCTGGAAATGGAGAGCGAGCAGTGGCAACGCGTAATTGACATCAATCTCACCGGCGTATGGAACTCCTGTAAAGCCGAAGCAGAACTGATGATTGAATCCGGCGGCGGTTCGATCATCAACATCGCTTCCATGTCCGGGATTATCGTTAACCGTGGACTTGAACAGGCGCATTACAACAGTTCCAAAGCAGGCGTCATTCATCTCTCAAAAAGCCTGGCGATGGAGTGGATTGAAAAAGGTATTCGCGTGAACTCAATCAGCCCAGGCTATACCGCCACGCCGATGAATACCCGTCCGGAGATGGTTCATCAGACACGGGAGTTTGAAAGCCAGACGCCCATTCAGCGAATGGCTAAGGTGGAAGAAATGGCAGGCCCGGCGTTATTTCTTGCCAGCGATGCCGCCTCATTTTGCACCGGTGTAGATCTGGTGGTGGACGGCGGCTTTATCTGTTGGTAAATGCCAATTCGCCCGCAGATATCACAGACTGCGGGCGTTAACTTAAATCGCTCTACATGCCGCCAGCGTTTTTCGCTGCCGCCCTTTTTCGTCAAAGTTTTCCGGGGCCAGCCAGCGCTGCAAAACGGCGTCACATTGCGGCCACTCGCCGTCAATCATCGATAGCCAGTCGCTGTCGCGATTGCGTCCCTTACGCACAATCTTCTGGCGAAAGCGTCCTTCGTGAACAAACCCTAAACGCTCCGCCGCCCGACGGGACGCGACATTCAGCGAGTCACATTTCCACTCCACGCGACGGTAGCCCATAGCAAATGCCTGGTTCAGCAACAGCCAGATGGTTTCGGTGCCCAGCACCGTATTTTTCATGCGTGGCGACCATGTCACATGACCAATTTCCACCGAGCCGTTTACAAGATCGATCGCCATAAAACACACCAGACCCACGGCACGTCCTGAGCGTAAATCAATCACCGCATAGGGAACCAGAGACGCATCTGCTGATTTCCCCATAATCCAGCGCACGGTCTCCTCAACGTTCGATGGACGTGTGCTGGCAAGCCAGGTCCAGTCACGTTCATCAGGAGCCTGCGCGTAGGCGTCAAACAGATCGGCTGCATGGCTGTCGGCATCCAAAGGCTCAAGACGGCAATAATGCCCTTCCAGCAAAATCCGAGTCAGTGCTGACGCGCCATTCCAGTCTGGAAGTGCGTCTCCTACCGTCTGCCCATAAACATTTATTTCCGGCACAGTTCACCCCTGTATAAAAAGTAAAAAACAGTTATAGCATCGGCCATTTTACGGTCAAAGCGCAGGTGCGCGATTTCTGACACTGAACGAAGAACCCCCTGCCCTTCTATACTGATTAAAAATCAACGCAGAAGGGAAAGCGCTATGTCACTACCCGATTTTCACGTCTCCGAACCGTTTACGTTAGGGATTGAACTGGAAATGCAGGTGGTCAACCCTCCAGGTTTCGATCTGAGTCAGGACTCTTCTCGGCTGATCGACGATGTTAAACCACAACTCACCGCCGGAGAGGTGAAACACGATATCACCGAAAGTATGCTGGAGATGGCGACCGGCGTCTGTCGCAACATTGATCAGGCAGCGGCGGAATTTTCCACTATGCAGCAGGTCATTATGCGATCTGCCGGTAAATACCACCTCGAAATTTGCGGCGGGGGTACACATCCCTTTCAAAAGTGGCAGCGCCAGGAAGTGTGTGATGACGAGCGCTACCGGCGTAACCTGGAAAACTTTGGCTATCTCATTCAGCAGGCGACTGTGTTTGGTCAGCATGTCCACGTTGGCTGTGAAAACGGTGATGACGCGATTTACCTCCTGCACGGCCTGTCGCGGTTTGTTCCCCATTTTATTGCACTCTCAGCCGCCTCACCTTACATGCAGGAAGCCGACACACGATTTGCCTGCGCGCGCCTTAATATTTTCTCCGGATTTCCCGATAACGGCCCCATGCCATGGGTTAAAACCTGGCAGGAATTTGAAGGACTGTTTCGCCGACTGTCCTGGACCAGCATGATTGACAGCATTAAAGATCTGCACTGGGATATCCGCCCAAGCCCACACTTTGGCACAGTAGAAGTTCGGGTGATGGACACCCCACTGACCCTTGACCATGCCGTTAATATGGCAGGATTAATTCAGGCCACCTCCCACTGGTTATTAACCGAACGTCCGTTCAAACACCAGGAGCGTGATTACCTGCTTTACAAATTTAATCGTTTTCAGGCCTGCCGTTTTGGTATGGATGGGGTATTAACCGATGTGAACACCGGGGATCATCATCGTCTGGCGGATGACACGCTACGGCTGCTGGAAAACGTTGCATCCTCGGCGAAAAAAGTGGGCGCTACCAGCGCGATTACCGCCCTACGACAGCAGGTGAAAAATGGTCATAATGAAGCGCAACAGATGCGTGATTTCGTCGCGAAAGGCGGGTCATTAAGCGGTCTGGTGAAGAAACATTGTGAGATCTGGTCTGGGCTTTAAGCAGGGTTTGCGTTAGCGGAAGATATCCCGGACAATGGGTTTTTAACTCAAGTTTAACAATGTTATGAAACACCCGCTTGAATCACTAATGACCGCCGCCGGGATCCTGCTGATGGCGTTTCTTTCCTGCCTGCTGCTACCTGCGCCCTCGCTCGGCCTGGTGCTGGCACAAAAGTTCGTCGCCGCCTTTCATTTAATGGATCTCAATCAGTTTTATACTTTGCTGTTTTGTCTGTGGTTTTTACTGCTGGGGGTGATTGAGTATTTTGTTCTGCGCTTCATCTGGCGACGCTGGTTCTCGCTGGCAGATTAATCCCGCGAGAACCCTTGCTGCGCTAGTGGGTGCGACTGTGATTTTCTTTACGATAAGCGCCGGGCGGCTGGCTAAACGTACGAGTGAAAATCCGTGTAAAAGTCTGTTGTGAATCGAAGCCATACTTCAGACAAATATCGTACACTTTCTGGTCGGTATCACGCAGGTCACGCGCCGCCAGTAATAGCTTACGTTCACGGATGTAACGCCCGAGGCTTTCACCTTTGTACTGCATAAACAGACGCTGCAAGTGCCATTTTGAATATCCCGCGTGGCGGGCAATATCATCAATGCGCAATGGTTGATTTAAATTATCATCAATCCATTCGACAATTGTTTCGATAACCTGAGCAGAAATCGTCATCGTCATCTCCCTGTGTTCATTGGGCCGTTTGCTGCCACCAGGCCGTAAACTGTTGGTCTGGTTCGGACAGTACTACCTGCTCACCCAGCATAGGCGTCAGCAAACGGTAATCTTTGAGGCGACTGGCAAGCGCCAGGCGTTTGTAGGGATCGTCCCAGGTGTGTTTTGCCAGAACGAAGCGACCGGCATGTCCCGGTAAAACGGCTTTCGCACGGAGATCCGCTGCCGCCTGCGCAGTCTCTTCCGGCATCATGTGGATAAACTTCCAGTCCTGGTCATATTGACCATTTTCCATGATGGCTAAATCGACCGTACCAAACTGCTCGCCAATCGCTTTAAAATGCGGTCCGTAGCCGGAGTCTCCGCTGTAATAAACGTTCTGTTCTGGCGTTTCAAACATGAAACTTGCCCACAACGTTTGATTACGTTTAATGCCTCTCCCCGAAAAATGGCGCGCCGGCAGTACATGGACAATCAGTGAATCAGTCACTCTGACGGACTGATTCCAGTCACGCTCCTCTATTATCTCGCTGTTCATTCCCCAGTAACGCAGGTGTGAACCAACGCCAAGCGGGGTAATCACCCGTTTAATCTTTGGCATCAACGCCTTGATGGTTGCATGATCCAGATGGTCATAGTGGTCATGTGAGATGATCAGCAAATCGATTTCCGGCATGTTCTGCGCCGTCCACGGGTAATCCCCGACAAAGGCTTTATTCAGAAACGAAAACGGCGCTGCGTAATTGCTGAACACCGGATCAATAAGGATTCGTTGGCCAGCCAACTGTAAGTACCACGAGGAGTGGCCCAGCCAGACCAGGGTATCTTGCTCCGGTGATAAACTCGCGAGATGGGTCGCCACCAGCGGTAGCGGTTGTGCAGGCCGCGCATTTTCACGTTTAGCAACCAGAAACTCCCACCACGCCGCCAACATACTTTTGTTGCCGGTATAGCCCGGTGTAGGCACCTGGTTATGAAACTGTCCATCACGATAGTATGGCGACTGTTCAACCTGGTTTAGTTGTGCCCCTTGCGGCGCCTGACCAAATCCAGCATTGAGTACGAATGGTAAACTTGCAGTAGCGGCAATGAGCATAATAACAACCACACAAACTGTGAGACGCTTCATATCCTGACCTTAAACGCGCCTCCTTTCCGTTGGTTTGCGCGACTGACTCTTGATTATGAGTGAGTAAGCACTCATTATAGAAATCGAAAGTTCGCCGTCAAGATGATTTTCAATCTTTGACATTCGCCGTTGCGGTACTGCAAAGGCCGTGATTCAATCGTGTTTTTTACAGACTTAAGGGTAAAGTGTAGTGGCTCGTCCGAAGAGTGAAGACAAAAAAATGGCATTACTGGAAGCTGCAACCACAGCATTTGCACAATCTGGCATTGCGGCCTCTACCGCCGTCATTGCCCGTAATGCTGGGGTTGCGGAGGGAACGTTGTTTCGCTATTTCGCGACAAAAGATGATCTCATCAACGAGCTTTATCTCTATCTAAAGCACGATCTCTGTCAGTCGATGATGGCTAATCTGGACCGTTCGGTGACCGATGCCAAAACTATGACTCACTACATCTGGAACAGCTACATTAGCTGGGGTTTGAATCACACTACCGGGCACCGTACCATTCGCCAGCTTGCCGTCAGCGAGAAAATCACCAAAGAAACCGAACAACAGGCTGACGATATGTTCCCGGAACTACGCGATCTTTGTCATCGCTCCGTGCGGCCCGAGTTCATGTCTGACGAGTATCGCGCCTTCGGTGACGGGCTTTTTCTGTCGCTGGCGGAAACAACAATGGAATTCGCCGCCCGCGATCCTGCCCGTGCAAATGAATACATTGCTATGGGGTTTGAAGCTATGTGGCGTGCGCTCACCCGCGAGGAAAAATAATGGACGGTCAGACATTACACGCTTGTGCGAAACGTGTTGCGCTTGAACTCCCTTTTACCGAGCTCTGCTGGCCATTCGGCCCTGAGTTTGACGTCTTTAAGGTCGGCGGCAAGATTTTTATGATTGTCTCCGAGCAACGCGGACGCCCTCTGGTCAACCTGAAGTCTGAACCGCAAAAATCGCTGTTAAATCAGCAGATTTACCGCAGCATCGAGCCAGGCTATCACATGAATAAAAAGCACTGGATCTCGGTCTATCCTGGTGACGATATTAGCGAGTCATTACTAACAGAGCTGGTGAATGACTCATGGCATCGGGTTGTTGACGGTCTTCCTAAACGGGATCAAAAACGCCTGCGCCCCACCTGATTTATCGTTAGCGCCGATAAGTGTTTTTGCATTTTTCCGTCTTATCTTTTTTTCGCTAACCCTGTACCCTGCTGAAACTAAAACGCACCCGCAGGGTACGAAAAACCACCAGGAGTTTTTATGGATATTGTTTCTGTCGCCTTAAAACGTTACTCCACTAAGGCATTCGATCCGAGTAAAAAACTGACCGCTGAGCAGGCAGAAAAATTAAAAACGCTGCTGCAGTTCAGTCCGTCCAGCACCAACTCCCAGCCGTGGCATTTCATCGTTGCCAGCACTGACGAAGGGAAAGCGCGCGTAGCAAAATCCGCCGCCGGTAACTTTGTGTTCAACGAGCGTAAAATGCTTGATGCTTCTCACGTCGTGGTGTTCTGCGCCAAAACAGCTATGGACGACGCGTGGTTGGAGCGTGTCGTGGATCAAGAAGAGATCGATGGTCGTTTTGCGACCCCGGAAGCCAAGGCGGCTAACCACAAAGGGCGCACATTCTTTGCTGACATGCACCGCAAAGAGCTCAAAGATGACAACCACTGGATGGCAAAACAGGTGTACCTGAACGTAGGTAACTTCCTGTTGGGCGTTGCGGCGATGGGCCTGGATGCCGTGCCGATCGAAGGTTTTGATGCCGCAGTTCTCGACGCAGAGTTTGGCCTGAAAGAAAAAGGCTACACCAGCGTGGTTATCGTCCCGGTGGGCCACCACAGCGTAGAGGACTTCAACGCCGCACTGCCAAAATCACGCCTGCCACAGGAAACAACGCTGACGGAAGTCTGATTTCCCCATACAGCCCGGGAGGCTTACGCCATCGGGCTTTTTACTGCTTATCCAGCCACGCTAATGCTTGCTCCCCGGCTGCATCCATCGGTAAATAAACCAGCAGTCGCGAACCGTTACGAGGTGCTGAATACCAGTACATCTGCTGCAAACTAAAACGCCCCAACTGCGGATGGTGAAAGTTTTTCACCTGATTTTCCACGCCCCGAACCTCATAACGCTGATGCCACAACGCTTCGAACTCAGAAGATGCGGCAAAAAAACGCGCCAATTTATTCTCCCAGATCGGATCGCCCCGATGCTCCGCCATTGCTGCACGAAAGTACGAGACAAACGTCGGTAATACATCGCAATTTTCGATACGGCTTCGCCAGGTTTCATTGGTGAGATAGAGGTAAATACAGTTGCGGTCTTCGTCCGGAAGCGTAGCAAAATCAATCCCCATTAAGCGGCAAAAACTGTCATTCCACGCCACAATGTCAAAACTGGGTTTCTGGATGCTGGCAGGCTGCGGCATCAGACTGTCTAGCATCCGCCGGGTGCCTGGACTGATGCCTTCACACACCGTAGCCGCCGTCGATTCCGGCGGTGTCAATCCTGCCAGCACAAACAGGTGACGAGTTTCCAGAGGGCTGCATTGCAGTGCATTCGCCACGCTCAGCAGTACCGTTTGCGACGGGTTCACCTCGCGCCCCTGCTCCAACCAGGTGTACCAGGTTACACCAACATTAGCCAGCATCGCGACCTCTTCGCGGCGCAGGCCGGGTGTTCGCCGCCGCCCGACTCTCGGCAGCCCCAGTCGTTGCGGGTCAAGGCTTTCTCGTCGCGCACGCAAAAACGCACCGAGCTGTTTGCGGCTGTCATCAGGAAGGATAGCCACAGATTCAGGTTGTGCCATTACCGCCATATACACTCCAGCATGGTAGTACCAATACCCGTATAACCAGGAACTGGTACCCGTTTAATTATTCAGTGATGCTACGTCCATCTGCTGAATGACGCAATGGAGTTACCATGAATACCTCAGTTGTTTCACCCGGTCGCGTAGGGTTACTGCTGTTACTCACAGGCCAAATGCTGCCGCTTATTGATACATCAATTACCAATGTCGCGTTGGATTCCATTACGCAGTCGCTACAGGCTACCACGACCCAGCTTGAGTTGATTGTTGCCTTGTACGGTGTGACCTTCGCCGTCTGTCTGGCGTTAGGAAGCAAACTCGGCGATAACTACGGTCGCCGCCGCCTGTTTATGTGGGGCGTCGTCGTGTTTGGGTTAGCATCCCTGTTTTGCGGTTTGGCAAACTCCATAGACATGTTACTGAGTGCCCGTGTTTTACAAGGTGCGGGGGCTGCGCTAATCGTACCGCAGATTCTCGCCACCCTTCACGTCACGTTGAAAGGTACAGCACATGCGCGAGCCATCAGTTTGTACGGGGGTATTGGCGGTATCGCTTTTATCGTAGGCCAGATGGGTGGGGGATGGTTAGTTTCAGCAGATATTGCCGGACTGGGCTGGCGCAACGCGTTTTTTATTAATGTCCCGATCTGCCTGTTGGTGCTGATTTTCAGCCGCCGTTATGTCCCCGAAACTACCCGAGAAACCCGGGCCGATATTGACTGGCTGGGAACCACCGGTCTGGCAGCTATCCTCTGTTGCCTCCTTTTTCCGATGGCATTAGGCCCGGAAACCGGCTGGCCATGGCAGACACAGGTAGCACTTGTCGCGATCCTGCCGTTGGGGTGGTGGATGCGGAGCAATGCATTACGCCAGGAACAACGTCAGCAACAGCCTCTTTTGCCACCACGCCTGTTGAGGCTCAGCAGCATCCGGTTCGGTGTTCTGATTGCATTACTGTTTTTTAGCGCCTGGTCAGGTTTTATGTTCTGCATGGCTCTGACCCTGCAAGCAGGTCTTGGTATGGCACCGTGGGAATCCGGCAACAGCTTTATTGCCCTCGGCGCGGCCTATTTTATCTCAGCGTGTTATGCGCCGCGATTGATTGCCCGCTATAGCACAGGGCGTATTCTGTTAACCGGCCTGGTCATTCAAATTACAGGATTAACAGGGCTCATACTGACCTTCTGGCATTCGGGCCTGCAAACTTCAGTGTTCACGCTGATCCCGGCGACAGCGCTTATCGGTTACGGCCAGGCGCTGATTGTGAACAGTTTTTATCGTATCGGTATGCGCGATATCACCACACATGATGCAGGTGCCGGAACGACCATTTTGAGTACGCTACAGCAGGCTACACTCGGGCTCGGCCCCGCCGTGTTAGGCGCGTTGTTTTTGCATCTGCAGCAGCATAACCACGGTGATTACACGCGGTCGGTTATCGGTTTTTTGGCCGTCGAAGCCGCAATGATGATTGTTCTGCTTCTGGCAACGTTATTTTTCCGTCGCACGCTGAATGTCGTACAACCCCGTGCCTGTGTCGCCTCAAAATAGAGAGTGAGGAGTACGCATTTGCATAACCTCTGCACAGCGGTCATCATAGACCGCTGTTTATTAAGGAGACGTTATGCAGGAATTGATATCTCAGGTAGAAGAACTCGGCATTGAAATGAATCACACCACTTCGCTGGTGATGATTTTTGGCATTATTTTTATCACCGCCATTATTGTTCACGTTATTTTGCACTGGGTGGTACTACGCGCATTTGAAAAACGTGCCAACGCCAGCTCCCGTCTGTGGCTACAAATCATCACGCAGAACAAATTATTTCATCGTCTGGCGTTTACGCTGCAAGGTATCATCGTCAATATCCAGGCTGCGCTCTGGTTACAAAAAGGAAGCGAAGCCGCCGAAATATTAGTGACCTGCGCACAGCTGTGGATCATGATGTACGCTCTGCTATCCTTATTCTCCCTGCTGGACGTTATTCTCAATCTGTCGCAGAAACTCCCTGCCGCATCACAGCTACCGTTAAAAGGTATATTTCAGGGCATCAAGTTAATCGGTGCAATTATCATCGGTATTTTGATGATTTCCCTGTTGATTGGCCAGTCACCAGCAATACTCATTAGTGGCTTAGGTGCAATGGCCGCCGTCTTAATGCTGGTATTTAAAGATCCAATCCTCGGTCTGGTCGCCGGAATACAACTTTCTGCCAACGATATGCTCAAACTGGGCGACTGGCTGGAAATGCCGAAATACGGCGCAGATGGCGCGGTGATCGATATCGGTTTAACCACTGTCAAAGTACGTAACTGGGATAATACCATTACCACTATTCCAACCTGGTCGCTGGTATCGGACTCCTTTAAAAACTGGAGCGGGATGTCAGCGTCCGGCGGTCGCCGAATTAAACGCAGCATCAATATTGATGCCACCAGCATTCATTTTCTCGATGAGGATGAACGCCAGCGACTGCATAAAGCGCACTTGCTTAAACCGTATTTAACGACACGCCATCAGGAAATTAATGAATGGAACCAGCAGTTAGATGCGCCTGAATCCGTACTAAATCACCGTCAGATGACCAATATCGGGACGTTTCGCGCCTATCTGAACGAATATTTACGTCACCATCCACGCATCCGCAAAGATATGACGTTGATGGTTCGCCAGTTGGCCCCGGACGATCACGGTTTACCTATTGAGATTTATGCCTTCACCAATACGGTAGTGTGGCTGGAATACGAAAGTATTCAGGCTGATATCTTCGACCATATTTTTGCCGTGGTCGAAGAGTTTGGTTTACGCATTCATCAGTCCCCTACCGGGAATGATATTCGTGCGCTGTCAGGCGCATTTCAGCGGTAGTCCTCAGGTGCTGGCGCGTGAAATATAGCGCCAGTCCATCATGACCCTTTCGGCAGGGGCATCTGGATTTTCAATTCTATTTAGCAATAACCCTACCGCCTTGCGGCCAATATCGCGCGAGGGTTGCTCAATGGTCGTAAGCTGTGGGGAGACCATTTCCGCCAGTTCCGTGCCGTCAAATCCAACCACGGCAATGTCCTGTGGGATCTGTAACCCGGCGTTGATAATCGCGCGCATGGCTCCGGCTGCCAGCGTGTCGGACACGGCAAATACCGCATCGGGTTTCACCTCTGCCGCCAGTAAGGTTTCCATCGCGGCAATACCAGCGCTGGAACTTAATTCACTGGCGTACTCCACCGCCTGATACTCAAGCGACAGCGCATGCAGCGCCGCTTTGTATCCCCGTTCACGCAAACGCGCGTATTTATAGCTCAGATCATGGTTGATCAACGCAATGCGCCGGTAGCCCTTGTCCACCAGATGCGATATCACCGACTGCGCGGCATCCACATCGTTGATACCCACACAGGAAACCGCACCTTTATCGGCATATTCCGCACACTGCACCCAGGGCGCATCGCCAATCAACGTAGTCAGTTCTGGTAATTTAGAAAACGCATCCATGGTGATGATGCCGTCAACGATTTTACCTGACAGCAGTTTCAGTGCTGATTTCGAGCGGGCCGTATCAGAGCCAGAATTACACAGCAAAATGCGATAGCCGTTCTTCTCAGCCTCCTCCTCAATGCCTTTCACCACCTCGGCACAAAAAGGGTTGGCTATGTTGGAGACCATCACCAGGATCATCGAACTTCGTGCCGTGCGTAGTTGGCGGGCAAGCAGGTTGGGCTGATAATTGCTTTCCTTGATAGCCTGTAGCACGCGCTCGCGGTTTTTGGCTTTGACGGTATCACTGTTATTCAGCACTCGTGATACCGTCGCCACCGATACACCGGCAAGCTGGGCGATTTTTTGAATAGACATAACGACGACACATCCTGCGGTTTTCGCTTTGTGTTGAGGCTACCATAAAATCACCGCCCGGCGAACCGGGTGCGTATTTAACGCTGTACCGACACCCAACGCTGCTGCTGATGGCTTTTTATAATAGCATCAATGATATACATCACATCAGCGCCATCCGTGAACGAAGCAAAACGACGGGCCTCAGGCGCAGGCATTTTCCCTGCCTGCACCGCCTGGTAAAACTGCAGCATCATATTTTTGAACGCATCTGGCCACCCCTCAATATGTCCGCCCGGAAAATGCGCACTTGCGGCTACCTCGGCATTCATCAGTCCCGGATCATCCGTCAGGATCTGATTCGCCTGCTGGCGATGTCCCACCCATAGTTGCTGCGGTGTTTCCTGGTCCCAGCTCAAAGAATGTTGGCTGCCGTTAATCTCAAAACTCAGATGGTTCTTTCGCCCGGCGCTGACCTGAGAAATACTAAAACAGCCCTTGCTACCATCCTCAAAACGCACCAGCACCGATCCACAGTCTTCGGTAGTAACCGGTTTATCTTCAAGCTGTCGGTCTGCGGTCTGCTGATTAAAGGTCGCACCACCGGTAATGCTGGCTTTGCGTGTTGGCCAGACGATAGCAAGATCGGCCATCACCTCCACAATGCGCTTGCCAGTAACGAACTGCACCGTGTCGCACCAGTGCGAGCCGATATCTGCCACTGCCCGCGAGCCACCGCCAAGTGCTGCATCGACGCGCCAGTTGTAGTCAGTTTCCAGCAGCATCCAGTCCTGCAAATAGCAGCCCTGTACGGCAAACAGACGCCCAACGCTGCCGTTGCGTACCATGCTGGCCGCCTGCTGTACCATTGCGAACTGGCGATAAACAAAGCTAACACCATGCACCACGCCCGCCTGCTCAGCCAGCTCCACCAGTTCATGAGCCTCATCAGGCGTCATACAGAGCGGCTTTTCAGAAAATACATGCAGCCCGGCACGCAAAATCTGTCGATTGATGTCAGCATGCAGATGATTCGGCGTGCAGTTATGCACCACCTGTAGCCCCGGATGCGCCAGCAACGCTTCAACGCTACCGTACGCATGGGGAACATGTAACGAACGAGCCCGTTCATCAGCAACGGCCTGTGAGCTGTCGCAAAGTGCCACCACGTTCACATTACCCAGCCGACGCAGCGCCTCAATATGCGCAGGCCCAATAAATCCGCTACCAATAATACCAACCTGTATCATTTGCGTACCTCATCGCCAGCGGCGAAATCATCAAATGCGCGAGATGAAACCGGAATAATATGGCGTTGAATAAACCCGCTACCTTCACTGGCCCCCGTTTCTGCCTCTTTCAAACAGCATTCCCACTCCAGGACTGCCCAACCAGGATAATCATATTGCGTGAGTTTGCTGAAAATCGTTTTGAAATCAACCTGTCCATCCCCCAGCGAGCGGAACCGTCCGGCGCGGTCAATCCATGGCTGATAGCCGCCGTACACGCCGCTTCGGCTATTGGCACGGTATTCAGCATCTTTAACGTGAAACGCTTTGATGCGCGAATGGTAGATATCGATAAACCCGAGATAGTCCATCTGTTGCAGTAGCAGGTGGCTGGGATCGTAAAGGATATTGCAACGCGGATGATCATCAACCAGCGCCAAAAAACGCTCGAAAGTGACACCATCATGCAGATCTTCGCCTGGATGGATCTCATAACAAACATCCACGCCGTGTTCATCAAAACAGTCAAGAATGGGCCGCCAACGACGTGCCAGTTCCTGAAATGCCTCCTCAAAACGCTGGCGATTATGCGGTGGCCACGGATAAAAATAGGGCCAGGCGAGAGAACCAGAAAACGTCGCGTGCGCCGTCAGCCTCAACCTTTGTGAAGCGGCCGCAGCCTGTTGTAACGTCTGTGTCGCCCACGCCTGGCGGGCCTGGGGATCGGCGCGTAATGACTGTGGTGCAAATCCGGCAAAAGCATCATCGTAGGCAGGATGGACCGCAACCAGTTGACCTTCGAGATGAGTGGATAACTCGCTGATCGCCAGCCCATGTTCCGCCAGCATCCCGCGAATATCATCGCAGTAGGTCTGGCTTACCGCAGCCTGTTCGACATCAAACAGCGACTTGTGATTACACGGGATCTGTAATGCCTTATAGCCTAATCCCGCCGCCCACTCAGCCAGCCCTTTCAGGGTGTTAAACGGAGGTTGCCCACCGATAAACTGTGCCAGAAAAATCCCCGGTCCCTTAATGGTTCTCATAACCCCTCCTGAATATTACGCGCGCTCTTTCTCGTCATACTTGAAAGAGAAAAGGAAAATCACAGCAATTACTGCGGCGGCGACTGCCGGGATCCACCAGAATGTAGTCCATGCCTGAGGCACGGTCTGTCCCGCGACCAGTCGGTTATACAGCGCACCGGAAATTTGCGAACCCAGCAGCATGCCAATCCCGTAGGTAAACATGACGATCATGCTTTGCGCCTGACCTTTTACTTTTTCCCCGGCAATACGGTCGGTGTAGATAAAACCAACCACAAAGAAGAAGTCGTAACACACCCCATGTAACAAAATACCGAGATAAAGCAGGAAACGCCCCTCTTCACTGATGCCAAGCGCAAAGAAGGCATAACGCACAAACCAGGCGCACATGCCGATAAGCAGCATGTATTTCACGCCCAGTCGTCGGAACAGGAACGGGATCACCAGCATGAAGAAAATTTCAGACATCTGGCCGAATGACATGGCCGTGCTGACATCACCAACGCCCGCATCCGCCAGAAACGACGCGGTGTACGCATAGTATGTCCCCAGCGGCACTGAGATTAACGTCGCGCAGAGAGAGAAGACAAAGAAGTGGCGAGTTTTGAGTAAAGCAAAGGCATCTGCGCAAAACAGATCACGCACTTTTACCGGCAGCCCTTTCGCCGGAGCGGGTGTATTGGGCAGCGTCAGACTATAGAGCGCCAGAATCACTGAAATAACCGCAGCCAGCGTAAAGATGCCTGTCGTATCTGAAATGCCGGTTACGCCGATGAAGATCCCCGCGACAATCCAGCCAATAGTGCCAAACACCCGCACTACCGGGAAAGTTTTGTCTTTATCGGACAGGCTATGAAATGCGATATTGTTGGTCAACGCCAGCGTTGGCATGTAGCACAACGTGTAGCCAAACAGCAGACCAATCAGCAGTGCGCCGTTTTGCGCCACCAGCGCCTGCGGCACAAACCAGAGGATCGCAGCCCCAGCAAGGTGCATCACCGCCATCACCTTTTGCGAAGCAAAGAAGCGATCCACCAACATCCCCAAGACAAACGGCGACAAAATCGAGGCGATTGGTCCGGCGGAAAACGCATCACCAATCAGCAGCGACATGTTGTGCTGGCTCATCACCAACCCCAACGTGACAGACCAGCTTCCCCAAATAAAGAACTGTAAAAACATCATTAGCGAGAGCCTCGGCACCAGCAGTCTGTACCGTACGCTCTGTTTTCCACTACTTTCGGTTGTCGACACCATTTTTTGCCTCACCTTTAAAAAGTAATCGATTACAAACAGGTTCAAATAAAAAGTAATCGATTACAAAACAAAGATCCTGTGAAGCGATTCAGAACTGCGAGTTCAATCACGATAAAGATCGAGAGATGACCGATCTCATCATCAGGATGAGATCGGTTAGCGATTAGCGGGCTTTACGGCGCAGCAGTTTGAAGGCAACAAACAGGAACAGGATCCATGCCGGCAGCAGCATGGCCGACAAGCGCATATCATCCATGGTACACATCAGCACCAGGATCAAAGCAAGGAAGGCAATACACAGATAGTTTCCGACCGGATATAACAGCGCCTTGAACTGGGTATCACGCCCCTTGCGACGCATCGCCGCACGGAAACGCAGATGCGCCAGACAAATCATAATCCAGTTCAGCAACAGGGTCGCAACCACCAGCGCCATCAGCAAACTAAACGCTTTTTGCGGCAGCACGTAGTTGATCAATACCACCAGCGATGTGATAGCGCCGGAAAGAATCAATGAGTTAACTGGCACGCCGCGACGGCTGACACGGGTTAGAAACTTCGGTGCATTCCCCTGTACCGAAAGGCCAAACAGCATACGGCTATTGGAATACACGCCACTGTTATAGACCGACAGCGAAGCTACCAGGATAACGAAGTTGAGCGCTGAAGCCACCACGTTGCTGTCAAGATTATGGAAAATCATGACAAACGGGCTGCTGTTTGATTTCACTTCCACCCAAGGATACAGCGCCAGCAATACCACCAGTGAGCCGATGTAAAACAGCAAAATACGATACACCACCTGGTTTACTGCTTTCGGGATACTTTTTTGAGGATCCTGTGCTTCAGCCGCTGTAATGCCGATCAGCTCCAGTCCACCAAAAGAAAACATAATCACTGCCAGCGACAGGATCAAACCATTCCAGCCGGTAGCAAAGAAACCGTTGTAGCGCCAGAGATTATCGATGCTCGCATGTTCACCGCCGTTGCCGGAAAACAGCATCCATATACCAAAACCAATCATGCCGATAATCGCCAGCACTTTAATCAGTGCGAACCAGAATTCCGTTTCACCATACAGACGAACGTTGACCAGATTGACGGCATTGATAATAACAAAGAAAGCGGCGGCCCAAATCCAGGTCGGGACATCGGGCAGCCAGTACTGCATGTAGATCCCGGCTGCGGTAAGCTCCGCCATGCCGACCAGTACAAACATTACCCAGTAGTTCCAGCCAGACAGAAAGCCGGCAAAGGGTCCCCAGTATTTATAGGCAAAGTGGGCAAACGATCCGGAAACGGGTTCTTCAACCACCATTTCGCCCAACTGACGCATAATCAGAAACGCGATTATTCCGGCGACACCGTAGCCCAGCAGGACCGCAGGTCCCGCCATCTGAATTGCCGGGCCAATCCCCAGAAACAGGCCCGTGCCAATTGCGCCACCCAGCGCAATTAATTGAATATGGCGGTTTTGCAACCCCCGCTGAAGCGTCGGTTCATTAGTCGACGCGGCATCGGACACACTAGTGTCAGATGCAGTTGACGCGTTTTTCACGCCCTACCCCTGTGTGGTTTTTATTGAAGGGGCTTCTTTTAACATTTCAACCTGGTTGTCGCAAGGCGCAATCGTTTGGATACGCCGGGCTGCCTTAACTCAACGCGCCGGGGCTCAGGATAAACAATCAGAAGTCATCGCTCACGAAAATCTTCAATACCAGAGTTCGCGCAGCTTGCGGACGATATAAAAGATGAAACGAGGCTTTGAACACCCGAACAAATGCGCGTTACTGCCGCTTTTTTATAATTACCGTGAATTATTCTGGACGAAAAGGCATCGCAGGCCACAGAATGCGCTTTACTGTTTTTCCAACATTTTCAAACGGG
Source organism: Citrobacter sp. Marseille-Q3906 (assembly GCF_916618775.1). Classification (NCBI taxonomy): domain Bacteria; kingdom Pseudomonadati; phylum Pseudomonadota; class Gammaproteobacteria; order Enterobacterales; family Enterobacteriaceae; genus Citrobacter; species Citrobacter sp. Marseille-Q3906. The sequence goes on along the minus strand of NZ_CAKAKA010000002.1, from coordinate 382,502 downwards.
TGAACCCACTCTGGTATCGGTCACTCGTTTTTGAGCCACGCCAGGCAACGACTGTCATGAATAAGATCATTAAACGACTCGAAATCGTCAAAAGCGCCATCGAACTGGAAGATGAGGAGATTATTTTCCAGCAGCTGGCACATCTGAAAAATGAACCATTGGCAGTCATTCCTGGTGCGATAGTACAGGCTATCGAAGAGCGACGTTTCAACGATGCCCTACGCGAAATTTCCGGCTGGTTACAATCTCAGCGAGCGGTATCAACGTGGCAAGACCCTGGCATCGCAGCCAGTAAACTCGAGCTAAAAGCGCTCGAGTCACAACTGCGAGACCTTATTGATAAGCGCAACACACACATTCAAATCCTGGATGAATTTAACGACCTGTACCATCTTCGCCTCGGCCCGTTAATGAGCCGGATTCTGGAACTGCGCAAACAACTGGCCGCCAGCGCACTGCGCAAACAGGAAGCGGAGAGAAAACGACGGGAAAAAGATTATCAGTCCTGCCAGCACTATATTTCACAGGCCGTTGATCAACTGGCAAAACTCAAGCAGCACTGGGTGAACCTGAGTTCTGACTCCCGTGAGTCCGTGGAAACCCGTCAGCGTATTCAGCAACAAACTGAGCTTATCACCGCCCTGCTGGCAGAAATCCGTGAACTGGAAAACGATTTTTCTCGTCAGGACGACCGCGCTACCCGGCAGGCTCAGGAAGAGGCCAGCCATGAATATGATGAATACCAGGAACAACAGCAGGATGCTCAGCATCGCTTTACCCGCGATCAGCGGCTATCTCCGAATGAACGTAATGAGTTAAAACGCCTGTGGCGTCAGGCCAGCCGCCTTTGCCACCCGGACGTCGTGGCAGATGATTTAAAAGAAAAGGCACATCAGATGATGGTGCAGCTTAATCAGGCGCGACAAAATGCCGATCTGGCAGCCGTTCGGGCATTGCTTACCCAACTGCAAAGCGGCCTTGAACCAATGATGGCAAGTGACCGACTGAACGATCTGGAGCATTTACGCAGCAAAATACAGCAGCTCAGAGAGCAAATTAGTGCTCTGCTCAAAGAGATTACCGAACTGGAAGCTGAAAACGCCTGGCGCCTGGCCACTTCAGTGACGGATAAAGAGGCTTATTTTTCAGATCAACAACGGGCATTAACGGAGATCCGTAACACGCTGGAAGTACAGGTACAACAAGTGGAACAAGAGCTGTTGGCCAGTTGAGGATTCTCGGATTGCGTGATGAACACAGTGGTGATGGCATGAGTGATTTGCGCATTAAGCACGAATAGCTCATTTTGACATTAAATTTTAAGATTTACATAAAACTAAGGATAAAATCATAAAATATAAATAATTAAAGACATTTAATTCAAATATGACAATATTTTCATCTACCAACAACCCTCATACTTTACTGCCCTGTCGCTGGTTAAGAATTCTCTCACCCCCTTCCCTATCTGTTAAGAACACTACATATCTTATTGTATTAAAAAGATTTTTATAAAATAGCCATCTATAACCCTAAGAATACCCTGTCTTTGTCACACTGGCTGACAGGAAACCCCGACGATTCATAAGCGAAATCTATCAATCATCTGCTCAGAGGTGAAATAAACGATTTATCTTAAATTTTCACAAAGAGTAATATCTACTTTAAGAATAGTTAATTATTTAAATCAATACAGAGAATATCTGTTAAATCCGAATAAATAAGGATGCGTTCAAACCGAAGAACGGAATACGAAATTTAATTAACACTTCACGCGTCGTAAAAAACTCTTTTTTAGCATAAAAAAGAGGCGATTGCTTGCACCAAAATTTCAAGGAGATCGTTATGTCTAAGGCTGTTTTTTTGGGTGATTCAATTTACCCCTGGCTAGGCATGCGAGAAATCCTACGTGGCTCATCATTATTAATTGATATCGCGTACTTTTCCTCACAGACGCTTTCTGCCGTCAACAAGCTATCTCATGAAACAGATTGCATCATTATTAACCCCGGCAATTCAGATTTATTAAAATATGCCCGGATTATCCGCAATATGGCTTTACATCCCTCCACGAAAATTATCGTTCTGGCAGATGAAGTCACCTTCTCTATATTTCAAACTGTTTGCGGGATGAACATGCAGTTTCTGGATCAAGACGCCAGCCTTGATCAGCTACTGCATACAATAACTCGTATCACACAAAACAAAAAATCACGCAATATCAAAGAACTGAACAATAAAATTACAGCTAACGAATTCAACGTAATGATGATGCTTGCCCGAGGCTGGTCGCTGACACAAATCGCCGGAGCATCACAAAAAAGCGAAAAAACTATTGGAGCGTACAAAAGCAACATCGCCAGAAAACTCGGTAAACATAATACCCGGCTAAAGTACACTATCTCCCACTATAGCCAGTCGTAACTTACTTATTTAAGGATACTGATAACGGTTATTTTTTAAGAGGCTTACTTTCGGCTCTTTTTTTATTCCGCATAGCCCGGAAGGGGTCTCTATTTCCGAAAATTAATTTACCCGGTAGCACACCCGCGTGCCAACCATAGCCAACAACTCAACGTAATAACACATGCAATACAGAAATGCAGACGAGGGTTATATATGAACAAGGTTTACAGCATTATTTGGAACGCGGCGCTCGGTATCTGGGTTGTCGTTTCCGAATTAACCAAAGGTAAGAAAAAAAGCAGTTCGCGTAAAACTGTCGCGGTACTCGCGGCTACAGCCTTAATTAGCACCTCGCCACTCGTGGCGGCGGATGACATCGGCAACCATGATATTTCTGTCGATTATAATAATATTGTCATTCAACCTGGTACAAATGACGACGTTCACAATGATGGCTTCCTCTACCAGAACACCACTAACGGTGCGGTGTTAAACGTCACTGGCGCATTGCCGAAGATTGAGCAAGGCCAAACCGGCCTTGTCGAATCGGCGACTATTGAGCAGTTGCTAGAGCAAAAGAAAATCACCCTCACGGCGACCATTGGGGGCGTTACCACTCCGATTACAACCGTTGAAGAACTGGAAAAGTATTACTACAACCAGCCGACGACGACGCCTGCTCAGGATGACAAAATCACCGTCATTGACCCTGCATTACAAACCCCGGCAGATATGCAGGTCTACAACACCGATGAACTGGTTCACTATCTGACCGAAACCCCGTTAGAAGGCATTACGTTAAACACCTACGACGCAGCCCTTTCAAAAATCTATAACAACTTTGGCATTGCGCAGGCCAGCAACGGTTCGACGGCCAATCTGAACATTGGTAACGATCAGAAAAATGCCCGTGATGATGAAAACACCATCAAACTCCTGGCTAAAAACAGCTCGTTACTCGAAGCCAGCGGCGCAGATAGCAAGGTTAACTGGATATCCGACAACTACATCTCATTTGGCGCCGCCCCCGTTGTCCCGAATAAAAGCTTTAACGGTTCTCAGACAATGGACCAGTTCGGCAAAGTGTTGACGATCGATACCTACGGATACGACAGCGAAGGGAATGCGGTGAAAACCGGTACCCAGGAGTTCGATATCACCAATACCGAAGAGCTTGGCGACCTTAATGACTGGCTGCTGGGCGAAAGTGATACAACGGTCTTAAATGCACAAGGGAACAAGGTAAGCCAGCTGCAACTGATGCTGGACGCCAATCGCGCCACCATGTCGCTCAAAGATGTTGAAGACTGGTATGCGAAGTTGATTACCAGCGTTTTACAGTCCGATACGGTAACCGGCTCGGTTGACTGGGACTATAAAGTCTGGACTGATGGCGAGGGTCATACTAATAACGCCACGATCGGTAATACCGAGCTGCACGCTGTCTACGCACATGGCGCGGGCGCAACAGGCACAGTGACACAAGATTCTGTACTGGCGGTAGACGGCAGCATTAATGGCGTGATGAAAGGCACGGAAGGTGCCGTTATAACGAACCAGGGCTCCCTCAACGTACTACGTACTTCCACAGGCCACAGTCTGGCGATTGGTATGCTGGCGGAAAACGCTACGGCAACCAACACCGGTACCATCAACTCCGGCTTGTTCATCGATAAAGATGGGCGACAGGCTCTGAATAGCTACGGCGCTATCGGTATGCAGGGCAAAGGGGCCAGTACCGTTACCAACGATGGCATCATTAACCAGGCCATCACGACGAATAACTATGGCACCGCCTCAGCTGCCAACCCATGGGATACCAACACCACGGTAACAACGCCAATTACGCTGGCCATCGGTATGCAATTATCGGGGAACTCTACCGGGGTTAACAACAAAACCATCAATATTGTGGACGGTAACGCCAACGGTGCCTCTTTCGGGAAAGGCACAGCCTACGGCGTTGAAGTAACTGATGGCGCAACCTTCACTAACAGCGCTGGTGCATCTATTTATCTGGGCCGTGATGGTTCCAATACCTCTCAGGATGTTGCGATGGCTGGCGGGTCAAACCTTAGCGCCGGCATCCACGCGCGAGGGACTGGTACCGTGACTAACGCGGGAGATATTACCCTCGGTACAGGCGTACGTAATGCTGCAGGTATTCTGGTTGCTGGTGCGGCCGGGAATGTCATCAACTCCGGCAAAATTTCGGTTAATGGTAAGACATCCGGGCTACCAAACTACGGGATGTCGGTACATAACAGCGGCGCCAATGCGGGTCAAACTATCCGTAATGATGGCGAGATTAATGTTAACGGCAAGAATAATATCGGCATTCATGTCCGCGCAGACAGCACGGATGCCAAAGTGACCACCAGCCAGGCCGGTCAAATTACGGTGAACGGTGAAGGAGGAACCAATGAGCGAAACTACGCCATTTGGGTTGAAGGCTCCTCCAGCAAGCAGGCAGTTGCTGATATCTCTTCCGGCATTACGCTGAATGGTACCGGGGACATCGGCGTTCACGTTCGCGGTAGCGCAACGGCGAATATTAATAACGACAGTAGCCCTGTGTTTAACAGCACCGATCAGATAGGCTATTATTTGTACGGCGCCAATGCGGTCGCTAACATTGGCAAGACGGAGATGAATGATAATGGCCAGACCAATACCACTATCTTCCGTATTGCTGAGGGCGCTAAATTTGCCGGTAACAGCAATGATCCGGTAACCGGCACGGCTTCTGATCTTAAACTGACACTCAGCGGTAAGAATTCTGTTGGTGTACTGGGTACCGGGAATAATACCCTCGTTCAAACAGGTGAAGCGACGTTCAACGTCGGTGGTCAAGGCGCATCGGCCATTGTGATTGAAGGCGGTGCAAGCGGTAATATCAGCGATAAAACCACCATTAATTTGACCGGTGTCGAAACCACTGCCGGCATCGTCGACGGCCAGGCGCATAATTTAAACGGCTCCAACCAGGGCAATCCTGTCGAAACCACCCTCATCTCTGACGCCAGCATCACCTCCGAAGCCAGCGGGAACAAGGTTATCGCGTATGTAGCGAAAAATCTGGGGAATATTATTCTCAACGCGAAAGCACTGGTGGATCTCGACAGTATCGACAGCATCGGTGTCGATGTGCAACAGGGCGGACGTTTAACAAATAACTCGTCCAGCGCTTTACATGTCAGTAACGGTATTGGCGTACGCGCCTCCGGCTCTGATGCGCAGATCAAAAGGCTCGGACAGATCAAGGTCGACGATGGTACCGCTGGCGTTCTGCTGACAAACGGTGCCGTACTGGACATTACCGCCGCGGCCGGTGACTCCATCATCACGAATGGCACCGCCGACGGTATTCGCCTGGATGCCGGTGCAGGCTCTCTGACAGCCAAAGGGGTTTCCATCAGTGCCTTGGGCACTGGCGCGGGGATCCAGAACGACGCCAACAGTAGCGACATCACGCTCAATGATGTCACCATTAATGCCAACGACGGCTCAGGTATCCGTACCAGCGTTGCGCTGAATGTAAAAGACGGTGCGGGCAATAAGCTGAATGTCACCGGCAGCGGTACCGGTTTTGCTTTTGAAGAACGCGACGGTAGCCCTGTGAAGGGCGATCTGAATATTGGTACGGGTTACACCGTGCTCGTCCATAACGCAGCAGGTAATGCCACAGGGAGCGGGATCCGCGCCAATACCAGTGGTAATGTCACCACCAGCGCCGACATTACCGTTCAGGACAGCACGGGTGATTCAGCCGTTATCGCGAAAAATGTTAACTCTCTGACCAACAACGGGAAAATCATCTCTAATAGCGTCAATGGTCCGGTGATTGATGCCAGTGGCGCTAACGGTAAAACCATTACCAATACGGGAACTATCCGCGCCGCCAGCGACACAGCCGTGGCAATTCAGTCCGGTAACGGCAATGACACCATCAATATCAACGGCGTTGAAACGGTAGGTGTCATCAATACCGGAGCTGGTACGGATACCGTTAACTGGTCGAAAGGCACCTTTGCAGGTGAGATGAATTTCGCTGGAACCAGTGGAAACAATAAAGCCAATATCGGTAACGTCGAGCTGGGCAATACGCGCCATATCATCACCGCAGCAGGTGCAGGTAACGCCCTCACCTTTACAGATACGCATGGCACGGGTGCCAAAATTGGCAGCCTGGGCAGCGATAATCTGGGCACAGGCACGAATATCGGTACCGGTTGGGACTCACTCACGCTTACCGGCTCTCAGGCCGATATGCGCATCGTGGATCGTCTGACACTGGCGAGCGAAACGATCGCCGTTAATAACGGGGCAACTCTGCGCACTGGCGACCACGGTGAGTCCAGCAGTAATGCCGCCACCATTGGCGATTACAACATCACTACTAACAACGCTGCCAGCAAAGTCATCTTTGATACAACGGGCGACAATAACCAGGCTCAAATCTATAACGGCATCATCAGCGGCAGCGGGAATTTTGAACGTGCGGCGGGCGGCACTACGATCTTCACCGCCAACAACACCTATACCGGATCCACCACCATTGATCAGAGTGGCACGCTGCAGTTAGGTTCAGGCGGGAATACCGGGGAAGTCAGCGCAGTGTCGAATATTCTCGACAACGGCATACTCACCATTAATCGTGCCAATAACGTGCTGCTTAACGGCATCATTTCCGGTATTGGCGCGCTGCAGCAAATCGGTGGCGGGACTACGCGTCTGGGCGGGAACAATGCCTATAAAGGTGATACTACCGTCACGAGCGGGGCTCTGTTGGTTAATGGTAACCAGAGTGCTGCTACTGGCATAACCACTGTCAGCAACGCTGCCACACTGGGTGGTAACGGTGTGATCGGCGGTCACGTGGTGATGAACGATGCCTCGACAATCAGCGCCGGTGACGGTGGCGCAGGCACGTTATCCATTAACGGCAGTTTGCAACTCGGCAACAAAACAACCTCCGCCTTCGAGCTGGGTCAGGCCTACACGCCTGGCGGCAAACTGAACGACCTGATTAACGTTGCAGGCGATCTGCAACTTGACGGTACGCTGGATGTCACCACTTCGCAGGGCGGTAATTTCGGACCGGGTGTATACCGTATTTATAATTACGGCGGCACGCTAGATAACCAGGGGCTGGATCTGGGCGCGATCCCGGACAGTCAGGATAAGAGCAACGTTTTTGTCCAGACCTCTATCGATAAACAGGTAAACCTGGTTAACGCCAATGGCGTCACCCTGCAATTCTGGGACGGTGCGACCGTCAGCCAAAGCCACGGCGCAACGGGTATCGAAGGCGACAGCAAAATTGACGGTGGCGATGGTAAATGGATGGCGATCGGCAACCAGGGTGATAACAACTGGACGACGGCAACCGGCGAAGGCAACGCACCATGGGCACAAAAATCTTTCGCCGTGTTCACGGGCAATGCCGGTACGGTAACCGTTGATAAAGCTGCGGGTGAAGTCAACTTCTCCGGGGCGCAGTTTGACGCTGATGGCTATGTCGTCAAAGGCGATGCGCTCAACGCCTATGCCACCACAGAAAATGCGACGCATGCGGGTCAAACACCCGGGACTGGTGAACTGCTGCTGCGCGTAGGGGCCGGCGGCGCGGGGCAAAATTACACCGCCACCATAGAATCCATCATCCGTGAAGCCAGCACGAGCGATAAGCTAACACTGGTGAAAACGGACCTTGGTCGTCTGATCCTGAGCGGCGACAACGAGTATCGTGGCGGTACACGAATTGATGGCGGTACGCTGCAAATTTCTTCTGACAATAACCTCGGACAAAGCGGCACAGGTCTGGAGATCAACAACGCTTCGACATTGCAATTAGGCGCGGATCTAAGCACCGATCGTACCATCACGCTGGGTGCGAATACCGATGCAGAAGTGTTTGACCTGAACTCACATCACTTCACCCCAACCGGAGATATCACCGGTGATGGCAAACTGAAAATCACCAGCAGTACAAGCGATGCGAGCAGTACCCTGACGCTCGACAGAGCAAACAGCTACAAAGGGGAAACCGAGGTCGCAGGTACGGGCAATGCTAACAATGTTACCGTCAACGTCAGCAAAACCGGCGCATTTGGTAGCAATGACAGCAGCACAGTTACCGTTAATAAAGGCGCGACAGTTAACGTTAGCGGGACGGATACCAGTCTGCAATCGCTCACCATGAACATTGCCGACAGCCTGCTAACCCTGGCTGACAATGTGACAGCCGCGAGCGCGAAGCTGAATCTGACCGGCAAAGCGAAAGCAGTATTAACTCAGGATTCCACTGCAGGTGACGCAACGGTTAACGTCGGGAAAGACAGTACGCTGGCGCTGGAAGACAACGCCAGCGGCGGCAGTGCCGATGTGACCAACAGCGGATTGATGACCTTTGCTGACCTGGCGATGGCAGAAAACGCTGTCGTCAAAAACCAGGCTGGCGGTATGGTCGACATCAGCGCGGTAAACAGCGCAACGTCTATCGGTTCGCTGTCTGGCGCAGGTAACGTTGAGCTGGGTAATAAATCCCTGTCTCTGGGCAATCTGAACTTTGATGACACTATCAGTGGTGTCATCAGCGGGAATGATGGCAACCTGGTGAAAATCGGTACCGGCACGTTAACGCTGGAAGGCGACAACACCTATACCGGCACCACGGATGTCAATCAGGGCGTGCTGCTGGTGAACGGTAATCAGTCCGCCGCAACAGGTCAGGTCACCGTGAAATCCGGGGCTACGCTCGGTGGTAACGGTATTATCGGCGGTGCAGTCGATGTGCTGGATAACGCCCATATTACCGCCGGTGCAGCGATCAACAGCGTGGGTAAACTAACGACTGGCTCTCTGACGCTCAGTGATAACGCCCAACTGGATTATCAGTTTGGTCAGGCTTTTACCCCAGGCGGGGCCTTCAACGACCTGATTGATGTGAACGGTGATCTGACGCTTGACGGTAAACTCAACATTGAGACATCGCCAGGCGGAAGTTTCGACGTTGGTGTCTATCGCGTCATTAACTACACCGGTACGTTAACCAACAACGTGATGGACATTGCTAACGCGCCGGAAGCTGCAGACAGCCTGTATGTACAAACCTCGGTGAAAAATCAAGTCAACCTGGTCAACCATGCAGGACTGACACTGCGCTTCTGGGACGGCACCGGCGGTGAGAATGGCGAACTGAAAAACAACGGCGTCATCAACGGTGGTGACGGTATCTGGCAATCCAGCCAGGGCAACGACAACTGGACAACCGATGAGTCCACACCAGAAGGCGCATTAAACGCACCGTTTACCGATGCCGCATTTGCTGTCTTCCAGGGGGAAGCAGGCAACGTTACCGTTGATAACAGCAAAGGCGACGTGATCATCAGCGGTGCGCAATTCGCTACCGATGGCTATCGCGTAGGTGGTGAAGCCATCACTACCGATACGGCCGATACGTTGATTCGCGTCGGCGATGGTACTGTAGACGGTATCAACTACACCGCGACCATCGACAGTGTGATTCGCGGAACCGGTGGTTTGAACAAAGGTGACCTCGGAACGCTGATCCTCACCGGTGACAATACCTACAGCGGTGGAACCACCATTACGTCTGGTACGTTACAAGTGGCTGGTGATACCAACCTCGGGGCGGCAGATACCGGGATCACCTTCAATGGCGGTACGCTGAAATATGGCGACGCATTTGATACCGCGCGTCAGGTCACTCTGGAATCCGGCGGCGGGACATTCGACACAAATGGGTATGATGTTTCTCTGCTGACGGAAGTCGAAGGTTCCGGTCAATTGACCAAAACCGGTAAAGGCATACTGACACTGACGCTGGACAATACCTACACCGGCGGTACGACTATCGAGCAAGGCGTGTTGCAACTGGGTAACGGCGGTAATATCGGCAGCGTACAGGGGGATATCGTTGATAACGGCATTCTCAATATCGATCGTGCCGATACGCTGGCATTAACCAGTAATATCAGCGGCGAAGGCCAGTTGTATCAGACAGGCAGCGGCACCACTGTTCTGCAAGGTTCCAATACCTACAGCGGAGCGACCCTGATTGCCAACGGCGTACTCGAGGCAGGTAATACCGATACCCTGAGCGCATCATCACACCACTATGTTGCTACAGATACCGCGCTGAATACGCAGGGTTACAACCAGACGGTGGCAGGACTGGATAACGGTGGTGATGTATCGCTCCGTGGTCAACAGGTCGGTTCAACCATAACCGTCAAAGGGGATTACCGTGGTGAAAATGGTACGTTGCAAATTGCTGCAGCGCAGAACACCAGCGGAACAGGCATTGCGGATCGCTTGATTATCGATGGCGGTCAGGCTAGCGGCAGTACCCTGCTGGATGTTGACGGTTCCGGTCTGGGCGCTCCGACAGTTGGTGATGGTATCGAAGTGGTTACCGCGCTCAATGGTGCAACTACCACGGCGCAAACCTCACAGGATGCATTCCATCTGGCCAGCGCGCACATGGCTGCGGGCGCCTTTGAGTACCAGTTGCATGCCGGGAACACACAAGGCCAGGGAGAAAACTGGTATCTGAGAAGCGAATACCGTCCGGAAACAATGCTGTACTCCGGCCTCGCCAGCGTCGTTCGTCAGGGAGACATCAGCCTGTTGGGTAACATGCACCAGCGAATGGGGGATGATGTTAAACCGGGTATTGATGAAGACAACCGCGCCTGGGCCAGAATGATCGGTTACTCCGGTAAAACCAAACTGGATGATGCGGCAGGTACGCAAACCAGTTCACATACCACGGGTATCCAGGTCGGCGTCGATATGTATGCTACTGAAAGCTGGAAAGCCGGTATGTATGCCAGCGTTCTCGACATTGACAGTAACGTTCAAGGGACGAAAACGGGGAGCAATGGTAAAGGCGGCAATATCGACGACAACGCATTTTACGTCGGCGGTTATGCTACCTGGTTCTCTGACGATGGTATGTACGTCGATAACGTCCTGCAGTACGGTAACCATAAATCCCGTCTGTCCGCATCAGGTAATAATGGTTCATATAGCGTGAGAGGCAATACCCTGACGGCTTCGACGGAAGTGGGTAAATCATTCCGTTTAGGCGCCAGTGCCTGGAGTCTTGAACCGCAGGCGCAGTTGATCTACCAATACAGCGACTTCGACAACAGTACGCTGGATGGCGAAACCAAAACGAAGGTTAATCTGGATACCGCAGATTCATTTACCGCTCGTCTGGGTGTGCGCCTGGTCGCCGACTACGATACCAACCATGGCAAATTCCAGCCTTATGGCCGGGTAAACGTCTGGCAGGGTCTGGGTTCAAAAGACAAAACGCACTTTAGCAACGCGGTCGCAACCACTACGCTGGAATCATCACAGCAGTACTCCAGTACTGAAGTTGCAGCCGGCCTGAGCTGGTCTATCGACAGGAATTTGCAGGTCTACGGTGAACTGGGAACCCAATTCAGCAATGGCAGCAATAAGTCGCAGGTTGAAGCCCCGGTGAATGCATCGATTGGCTTTAAGAAATCGTTCTAACCCAGCATAAACTTAACCAGCCTCCTGTTTTCACAGGAGGCTTTTTTATGCCCGCTGACTATCAGTTCTACAGGTATGGAGCGGGAAGTTAAAACGAATGTTGCGAGCAGGCCGGATAAAGCGTCAGCGCCGCCATCCGGTGAAAATCAGGGGGTAATGAGACATTGACAGGTTAACGGTTATTTTGCGTTAACAGTGCGGGGATCTCTTCGGCCATTACCGGAGGAGAAATAAGAAAACCTTGAATTTTATCACAGCCAATATGCTTCAAACGTTCTAACTGCGAGGGAGTTTCCACCCCTTCCGCCAGCACCTCAATACCAAAATTGTGTGCTAATGAAATAATACCTTCGACGATCTTTGTTGATCGGGTGTCCGGTTCAATTCCTGCGACAAATTCTTTATCAATTTTTAAGGTATCAAAAGGATATTTCAACAGGTAATTAAGATTAGCATGCCCGGTGCCAAAATCATCCAGAGCTAACTTCACCCCTATCGATTTCAACTCTGTCATATTTTTAGCTGCTATATGGCAGTCACGCAAAGGTGAGGTTTCCGTGACCTCTATTTGGCATCGGCGGGCCGGGAGTCCGCAAGCAGCAAGGTTTTGCCTGATACGTTGGGGTAAAAGGGGATCGCAGAACTCAAGTGCGGAAATATTTACTGATAACGAAAGGGGATCGGGCCAGGCTGCTGCAACGTCCCACGGAGGATTGGTAACCATATCTTCAATTGAAAATATATTGCCGCGGTCTTCCAGTAGCGTAATAAAAACATCGGGAGAAATCATGCCCATTTGCGGACTATTCCAACGCATAAGTGCTTCAAACCCGCTAATTTTCTGGGTGGGCAAGTCAAATATAGGCTGATAAACCATATAAAGCTGAGTGGTATTCACCGCCTTTTCAAGCGCATTTAGCAGCTCACTGGAATTTAACATCCCCCCTTCCCCCTTTGTAACCATATAAATTAAAAACCAGTTAAAGTCACTCCCAGGTTGTATCTACTTTTATGCGTGTGATATCAGAAAAGAACGGATAGGTTAGGGTAAAAAAGACAAACTATGTGTAAACCTGACAATCAACTTGTTCAAATCAGATGTATTGCTCAGCCCCAGTTTGGTGACGGCCTTCATCTTGTGAGCCTGAATAGTTTTATAATTCAGGCTAACTAACTCCGAAATTTCTCTGGCTGTATAACCATTTACCAGCAGATTCAGAATCTGCTGCTCTCTTTCGGTTAATCTTTTTTGCGAACGATACAGTCGGGGATTCCATTTCCCTACTGCTAACGTGGCTAATTGAGAAAAATCACGCAATGAAGACTTTTCAGTCAAGACAATCACTTTCTCAATATATAATAACTCAACACATAATTTCGCCACCAAACTATCGGCAACAATCACGATAACGTTATTATAAAATTTAAATCTGTTTTTATTCAAATACTGCACAATTGCGGAACATGGCTGTTCATTGTTAATGATATTAAAAACCATGGTTTGATGCTGGCCCAATGATGATTGATGCAACATGTCCTCAAACTGGTAGGTTTTGATCGGTACATGTTTGCTAGTCAGATAGGCGAACATACCGTTGCCTACAAAATTATCACTGCCACACATCAACATCCTGTTCACCATTCCTTATAAACTTCTGATCTTGTTGCTCATTAAAAATTTGATGATTATTTTCTCAACTTCTGCCTCTTCACGACGGTTCCTGAAATCAAACCCGCATGAAATCTGATAGCAGGAATACAATTGATTATCCTCATCAAATTCGTTGATCATGACGACATCAATAACTTTTAAATCGAGCTGCAAATTTCCAAACGTATCAAAATCCAGAGAGGCACCTTTAATCACTGCATCTTTATAAAGAAAACGTGCATTCACATCTTTAACAATTAATGCGCAACCGCCCTGTGAGATGTTTTTTATCTTAAATGAGTAGTTTTCTCCGTTTTTGTAACGACCAAAACAGAAAAAATCATAGCCCTTCAAAAAAGAGAACCGCTGATTCTGTCGCTGCTGGGCAAAGAAAATCATATCCGGGATGGCATAAGATAATCCTGCCTCCGCACCTGCTGTCGGACTCTTTTCGAGTCTGGCGCTGAATTTGATAATCCCGCTATCGCTGTGCAGGATAAAGTATTGGACCTTTTCAGGGATGATGTCTTCGTGCCAGGAAATCATAAAGTGTTCAAAATCAATCTTTTCTAACTGCGTGATAACACTGCTGTTTTCACATAAGACTTCCAGCTTCGTCTTCTTGTGCAACTCCTCACGAAGGATGGCGATGATTTCAAACTTGTTTTCCTTGGCTAATCCAAAACTCATACAAAAACCCTTATTTCCATATTTAAGATATGTCTCGGTCTCAGTCTCGATTACCGACAAAACACGAGATCAGCATCCACCCCTGGTGCTTAATAACCTTAGTGGATTCCATGTCAAACTGTTGATGCGAACTTAAGTTTTTAACTATCTTTAATCTTACATTGATATGTAAAAACGTTTGATGAGAATTAATTCTAGCTGAAGCCAGGCCTAAAACCATGTGAAGTTGCGCATCAACAATAACAAAAAGGAATAAGAAACAAATCTATAATTCCATTTAGAGATAAAAATAACGTAAATTTAGCCGGGTATAATAGATAACAATGGGTGGGCAAGGCGGAACGACTAAGCTGAGCGCCAGCTATGGTTTAATCGCTGACAGGAAAATGGATGCTTACGGCGTTATATCATTAGCAAATGAAATAATCATGATGGATTATTTTAATAAAGCGAATGATTAATATTGCAGGCGTGTAAATAAATTTAACTTAAGTTAAAAAAGGCCAGCATTAAGCTGACCCCGGTAATTACCGTATTAAACTATAATGGCATACTATCTTACAGAGGGTATAACGTTAGAAAATAAGTACTACTGATTAATTTCTGTCCGGGCTGAATGCAAAATCCCCCTTAAGGCAGATCCCTGGATTTATGACTTTATGAGAGAAAAAAGATCGTTGAGTGATTCACTCATCGTCGGGTGCGTAAATATTTGATCACGCAATACGGTATAAGGTAACCCTGCATCCATAACGGTTTTGACGATATTAATCATCTCATGAGAGTCCGCACACAGTAGTGATACTCCCAATATACGTTGAGTGTTTACATCAATCACGGCTTTGAGGACGCCGCGTGTATCATCCATCACCCGCGCTCGTGGGATTGCCGCGACAGGTAACGTTACCACCTGGACCATTGCCCCGCTGGCACGAGCCTGTTCTTCACTCATCCCTACACGAGAGAGCGGCGGCGTCATAAAAACGGAATACGGCACATTCTGGCGATCGCCTGAATTGCGTAAACCTTCGCCAAATAAGCTGTCGCGGACAATGCGGAAATCATCCAGTGAAACATAGGTAAATTGCAAACCACCGGTTACATCACCCATCGCCCAGATGTTATCTGCAGAAGTCCGCAGATATTTGTTCACAATAATCCCACCGCGCTCGTTCACATCCACCCCGGCGTTCTTTAGCTGCAGATGCTCAGTCGCGGGTTTTCGCCCTGAGGCAACCAGCAGCGCATCCACAGTTCGAAGACCTTCCGGCGTCTGTAGCTGCACCATGCCGTCATGGGACGATACCGACTGTACATTGGCGTTGAGAATTAATTCTACGCCCTGGTCACGCAAAATTTGGGCGATGGCCTCGGCGATATCCCGATCTTCACGCGGTAAAAACAGCGGTGCCGCTTCAAAGATTGTTACCTGGCTGCCAAAGTTGGCGAACATGGACGCGAACTCGAGGCCAATATATCCCCCGCCCAAAATACCAAGACGCTGTGGGCGCTGCGTCAGATTCAACAGCCCGGTACTGTCAAAGACTCCAGGAGTGTCGGACAGGCCTGCAATATCAGGAATAATTGACTGCGCGCCAGTATTGATAAAGATCTTCTCGCCGCGAACCTCGAGTGTTCCGGTCGGCTGAATCACCCGCACGGTATGGTTGTCGATAAACTCAGCGCGCCCTTCAATCACATCCACATTGTCCAGATCAGCGAGATTATGGAAGTTTTTATCACGCAAGAAGCTCACAACAGAGGCTTTACGCTGCATCGCTGCGGCAAAGTCATGCTGCAATTCAGCATCATGCACCAGGGTTTTGGTTGGAATGCAGCCGATATTGATACATGTTCCACCGTACATAGTATTGGACTGCTCGATGATAGCCACCTGCCAGCCCTTTTGTGCCAGGGCCGCCGCCAGCGTCTTACCCGCTTTACCAAAACCAATAATGATTGCCTGGTATTGATTCATGCTGTCTCTCCGCAAAGTCACTGTTCATTTGTTAATCCAAAGTATACGGAGCGATATGCCAGAAAAGCCTATCCATAACGCGATTGTTTTTGTCCAATCGTCTAAACAGCAATAAATAACTTACTCAGTCGATATATTGAAAATACACTAACTATTTGACATTAATAATTTAATATAAAAGTATGTTATTAGTGCTGCCATCCCCCAACAATAAAAATTGTTCAGGAGTCTTTATGGATACCCTTAGCCGATTACTGATGCTTAACGACCCGCAGGGATCTATTGATAAAAATTGCCTGCTCAGCAGAGACTGGCAATTGCCACACGCTGCGGGCGAATTGTCGGTTATCCGCTGGCACACCGTGACCCAGGGAGCTGCCCAACTGGATATGCCTGATGGAACCTCGTTTACGCTTCGTGCTGGTTCGATTGTGATCCTTGCGCAAAACTCAGCGCATCGGCTTTGCCAGTCTGGTGAGGAACAAACGCATATCGTCTGCGGCAGTTTACGGCTACCGCCCTCCTCTCGTTATTTTTTAACCACGCTGCCAGAAGCACTAATACTGGCACCGGATGAAAATAGCCACGTCGGCCACTGGCTCAGGGCGATGATTGTGCTACTTCAGGAAGAATCCTCAACCGACCTGCCGGGATCGGATGTGGTATGCAGTCAGCAGTGCGCAACGCTGTTCACACTCGCCGTTCGGCAATGGCTGACACAGGCTACGCCCGCAAAGAACGTACTAAGTTTGTTGTTGCACCCCAGACTGGGGGGCGTGGTTTTCCTGATGCTGGAATCGCCCGCGCATCCCTGGACTGTGGAAGAACTGGCACAACGCGCGCATATGTCGCGGGCCAGTTTCGCGCAGTTATTCCGCGAGGTCTCAAACTCTACTCCACTCGCGGTATTAACCACATTACGTCTGCAATTCGCCGCTCAGATGTTGTCACGTGGATCTCAGCCACTGATTGTCATTGCCGAATCGGTAGGCTATGCCAGCGAGTCATCGTTTCACAAAGTCTTTCTCCGACAATTCGGCTGCACGCCGGGAGAATACCGAAAACGGGTAAAAGCGCTGGAGTCATAGCGCGCGCCCCGGTCAGAAGCGCGCGCTTTCAGGACGCTATTTCTGAGAGCGATGTCGATGTAGCCACATCAGTTTATACGCCGCAGGAATGATAAACAGCGACAATAGCGGCGCGGTTATCATGCCGCCAATCATCGGCGCAGCAATACGACTCATTACTTCCGACCCGGCCCCTGTTCCCCACAATATTGGCAACAAACCGGCGATAATCACCGCCACGGTCATCGCCTTGGGACGAACACGAAGTACTGCCCCGTGGTAGAGCGCTTCATCCAGCTTATCCGCTGTAAAAGTTTGTGGATTTTCCAGAGCCGGTTCGGCTTCTATGGCGTGACGCAGGTACATCAACATCACTACGCCAAACTCAGCGGCTACTCCTGCCAGCGCGATGAATCCGGTTCCGGTCGCTACCGACAGATGGAACCCCATCCAGTAGAGGAACCAGATCCCCCCCACCAGCGCAAATGGCACGCTGGTAATAATCAGCAGCGCCTCTCCAACGCGACGGAATGCCAGATAAAGCAGCACGAAAATAATCATTAGCGTCATCGGTACCATCAGTTTTAGCTTATGGCTGGCTCGCTCTAAAAGCTCAAACTGACCGGAGAACGCCACGCTAGTCCCCGACTTTAACTGTACATTTTCGGCGATCGCTTTTTTTAGATCGTTAACCACCGAGACCATGTCGCGATCGCGTGCGTCGATATAGATCCAACTGGTGGGCCGTGCATTCTCGGTTTTCAGCATCGACGGTCCGGAAACGACCTTCACATCCGCCACATCAGCCAACGTGATCTGCTGTTTCATTGGAGTCAAAATCGGCAGTTGACGCAACGTTTCAGGGCTATCGCGGAAGCTTTGCGGATAGCGCAAATTGATCGGATAGCGTGCAATCCCTTCAACCGTTTCCCCCACCATAGCGCCCCCCACTGCCGAGGTAATAAACAGCTGCACATCACCTACGGTCATGCCATAGCGCGCGGCCTTCTCACGGTGAATATCCACACTGAGATAGCGACCACCTTCCAGTCGCTCCGCCAGTGCCGAAGCCACACCTGGTACGGTTCTGGCCACTTCTTCGATTTGCTCAGCCGTGGCGTCAATATCTGACAACACGGTCCCCGACACCTTAATACCGATTGGGCTTTTGATCCCTGTGGAAAGCATATCGATACGGTTACGAATCGGCGGCACCCACAGATTCGCCAACCCAGGCAAGCGTACGGTTTTGTCCAGCTCCTCGATGATTTTGTCCATCGTCATCCCCGCACGCCACTGATCCTGTGGCTTCAGTTGGATCGTAGTTTCGACCATCTCCAGCGGCGCGGAGTCAGTTGCCGTTTCAGCCTTGCCGGTCTTACCAAACACGCGCGCTACTTCCGGAACTGTCATGATCAGCTTGTCGGTTTTTTGCAACATGTCCGCCGCTTGCGCCGCCGAAATCCCCGGTAGGGTTGATGGCATATACAGCAGGTCACCTTCATTAATCTGCGGTAGGAACTCGCCACCGACTTTATTAATCGGCCAGATAACCGTAAGAATCGACAGCACCGCCACCAGCAGGGTGGTCTTCGGCCAGTGCAGTACTTTCAGCAGTAGCGGATGGTAAATACGAATCAAGAAACGGTTGAGCGGATTACTACTTTCCGCCGGAATTTTGCCGCGGATCCAGAACCCCATCAGGATCGGGATCACCACGATTGCCAGAAACGCCGCCCCCGCCATGGCATAGGTTTTGGTAAACGCCAGCGGCCCAAAGAGCCGTCCCTCCTGCCCCTCAAGGGTGAAAATGGGAATAAACGACAGAGTAATAATCAGTAAGCTAATAAACAGCGCCGGACCAACTTCTACCGAGGCGTTAGTGATCACCTGCCAGCGTGTTGCGTTATCCAGCTTTTCACCCGGATGCTGATGTTCCCACTCTTCCAACCGCTTATGCGCGTTCTCAATCATCACGATCGCGGCATCAACCATCGCGCCAACCGCGATGGCAATCCCACCAAGCGACATAATATTGGCGTTCAGTCCCTGAAAATGCATCACGATAAATGCAATACACAGGCCCAGCGGGAGAGAAATAATCGCGACCAGTGCCGAGCGGATATGCCACAAGAACAGAGCACAAACCAGCGCCACGACGATAAACTCTTCCAGAAGCTTGTAGCTCAGGTTATCAATCGCACGATCAATTAGCTGACTGCGATCGTATGTTGTAACTACCTCAACGCCTTCCGGCAGGCTGCTTTTTAGCGTTTCAAGTTTGGTTTTAACGGCAGAGATCACCTCACGCGCATTTTTACCTGAACGCAGAATGACGACTCCGCCAGCCACTTCGCCTTCACCGTTCAGCTCAGCGATCCCACGACGCATTTCCGGTCCGATTTGTACGCGCGCAACATCACGCAGGTAAACCGGCACACCGTCTGCCCCTGACTTCAGTACAATGTTATTGAAATCATCGAGTGTTTGCAGATACCCGCTGGCCCGAACCATGTATTCCGCTTCCGCCATCTCCACGGAAGAACCACCGGCTTCCTGGTTAGACGCATCCAGCGCAGACTTCACTTCAGACAAGCTGATGCCATATTGCGTCAGCTTCATTGGGTCAATAACGACCTGATACTCTTTGACCACTCCCCCAACCGAGGCGACTTCCGCCACGTTAGGGATGGTTTTCAGTTCATACTTTAAAAACCAGTCCTGAAGAGAACGTAATTCGGCCAGATCGTGTTTTCCGCTGCGATCCACCAATGCATATTCAAATATCCAGCCAACACCCGTAGCATCCGGTCCCATTTCCGCACTGACACCCGCTGGCAATTTCCCCTGCACCTGGTTGAGATATTCCAGGACGCGGGAGCGCGCCCAGTAAGGATCAGTGCCATCTTCAAAAATGACATATACGTAGGAGTCGCCAAACTGCGAAAAGCCACGGACTGTTTTAGCCCCCGGCACTGACAGCATGGTGGTGGTCAGTGGGTATGTAACTTGGTTTTCAACAATTTGCGGGGCCTGGCCGGGGTAGCTGGTTTTGATGATCACCTGAACATCAGAGAGATCCGGCAAAGCATCCACGGGCGTGTTGATGATGGTCCACGTTCCCCAGATGCTGAGAAATAACGCCCCCATCATCACCAGAAAACGATTAGCTACCGAGCGACGGATAATCCATTCAATCATTTGTCATATCCTCAGTGTGCATGGGTCGCCGGAGCGGGCATTGCTGCGGCATCTGGCGCATCACTTTGCCGGGCCCGCATACGATCCAGCGCACCGGAGATATTCGCCTCGGAGTCAATCAGGAACAGACCGCTGGAAACGACTTTTTCACCTTCAGCCAGACCAGAGCGAATAGCCGTTAGCCCCTGAGATTCATGGAATACCGCAACCTGCTTCGGTACAAACCGTCCTTCGTTATCAACGGTGATCACCCGCTGCTCCGTGCCGGTATCAATCAGCGCTTTAGATGGGATAAGCAACATCGGTTCACTTTGCGTTTTCAACTTCAGATAAGCATTCATCCCCGGTTTAAGCGCCTCGTCAGGGTTATCAACCTGCAAACGTAGCTGGAGAGTTCGTGTGGTAGCATCGACGCTCGGCAGAATACTCCACTTGCTGATGGTAAAGGGTTTATCAGGCCAGGCTGGCACGGTGATAGAAAACTGCGAGGCATCTTTAAGCAGCCAGGCGATAGACTCCGGGACCGACGCGCTGACCCACACCGGATCCATACCCTGAATTTTCGCCACAACATTGTCTTTTGAAATGTTCATGCCGGTACGCAAATCAAATGCGGTAATCACCCCATCAATAGGTGCTCTCAGGGTGAAGCGTGTCTGAATTCTGCGGGTAGATGTTAAACGCTGAATGTCCGCCTCTGGCATACCGGCCAGACGTAACCTTTCCAGAATACCTTCAACCTGTGTGGCGGTACCGCCGGTCTCACGTAACAGCAGGTATTCACTCTGCGCCTCAACCCAATCCGGGATTGTCAGGTCGATTAGCGGCGCGCCTTTTTTAATTTTGTCACCCACGGTGAGCGGATAGACCTTTTCGATAAAACCAGCGGAACGCGCCTGCACAATGACAAACTGATATTCGTTATAACTGACGTTTGCTGGAAATGTTTGCGCATACAGTAATGGCCCACGGCGCACAGGTTCCGTTTTTAATCCCAGATTCTGAGTCTGAGTCGGATCGATACGCACTCCCGGCGCAGAAGCGCTCGCAGTCTCTTCATCGGCATACTTCGGGATCAGATCCATATCCATGAACGGCGATTTACCTGGCTTGTCAAAGCGTGTATTCGGATACATTGGGTCATACCAGAACAGAACTTTACGGGCTTCTTTTGGCGAAGGTGACGCTGTATCGGCCGAAACGTTTGCTGATGAAAAATAGGTATAAACACCGACAGAAATAATCCCACCGGCAATCATGCCTGCGAGTATAAGCGCGGTATTTTTAATTTTTAAAGACGCCATAGTGATTTCCATTGCGCGAGTGTCTTACCCGCGTGCAAAACAACCCGGGTAAGAACAGAAGAGACCTGCGGACTTCGTTATTTACTGATGTGAATATCTCGTAAGACAGAGAGATTTCCCTGCTGCACAAAAGTAAACGCCACTTTATCGCCTGGTTTAATATCATCAGCACGTGTATCTGAGACTTGCGTAAAACGCATCGTCATTGCGGGCCAGTTCACCGCCGGAATAGGCTCGTGTTTAATGGTGATTTTTTTATTTTCTGTATCAATAGATTCAATCACACCGGTTGCGCTAATTGTTTGTTCCTGTTGAGCCGTTGGCTCCATATTCATCATGGAACCATGCTGATGCTCATTTGCCTGAGCATTAAACATAACCACAGATAAAAAACTAAACAGAGCGGCTTTGGCGGTAATATTCATAAATCATTCTCCTGACAGTTTAATGCAACTTAAATATGACGAATATAGGGTTATTCCGCCCAACCGCCGCCTAAGGCAGCAAACAGTTTAATTTCATTAACCTGTTGGGCGTAATTAAGATCGAGCAGCGATTGCTGCGTTGCGAATAAAGAACGTTCCGCATCCAGCACCTCGATATAGCTCACTGCACCATTCTGATAAAGTGCTCTGGCGCGTTGCAAAGTGATCTGCAGGGACTCCAGATAGCGTTGCTGGGCGGTAATCTGATCGGCGAGGCTTTGACGTAACGCCAGCGCATCAGCCACCTCTTTAAACGCGTTCTGAATTTTTTGCTCGTAATTTACTACCGACTGTTGCTGGCGAATTTCTGCCAGATCGAGATTTGACTGATTACGCCCGGCGTTAAAAATCGGAATATCGATTTTCGGGACAAAGTTCCACATGCCGCTGGCGGCATTAAATAAGCTGGAGAGGTCGCTGCTGCTGGCGGATACTGAACTGGTTAGCGTAATTGACGGGAAAAATGCCGCTCGCGCAGCGCCAATATTGGCATTTGCCGCCATTAAAGCATGCTCAGCTTCCATAATATCTGGCCGCTGGAGCAGTATTTGCGAAGGGAGCGCTGGCGGCAACGTCACTGCTTTAATATCGCCATGGCTGCGCGACCGATCGTCTGGTAATTTTCCGTAGGTTCCGAGCAACAGCTGCAATGCATTATTCGCCTGCGCCAGTTCACCTTTACGTTTTGCGATATCGCTGCGCGTACTTTCAATCACGCCCCGAGCCTGTTCCAACGCCAGAACATTGGTGCTTCCGGTTAATAACTGTTTCTCGACAAAGGCGTAAGAACGCTGATAATTTTGCAGCGTTTCTTCCGCAATTTTCAGCTGCGCATAAGCCAGACGCTGATTGAAATAACTTTGCGATACATTGGAGATTAACAGGATATGCACCGCCCGACGTGCTTCTTCACTGGCAAAGAAGTTCTGCCGGTCGGCTTCACTCATATTTTTTAGCCGACCGAAAAAGTCCAAATCGAAACTGAGATTCAGCCCGGCCTCAAATTCCCGGTTAGTGCTGGTATTGCCTTTTAATTTTCCGCTATACGTGCCGCTGGAGCCTGCATTAATCTGCGGATAACGGTCAGCATCCGTCACGCCATATTGTGCCCTCGCTTCCTGAACCTTGAGGGTTGCCATGCGTAAATCACGGTTATTGAGCAGCGCCTCACCTATCAACGCCTTTACCTGCTCGTCCACAAAGAAGGTGCGCCACCCCGTATCTTGATACCCCGCTGGTGCAGAAACCAGCGTGTTCTGGCTTAAAGAGAATTGCTGCGGCACCGGCAAGGCCGGGCGCTGATAGTCCGGAGCCAGAGAACAACTGGCGAGAACAAAAATAGCGCTGAGGGTAAGAAGTTTAAATTTGCACATAGCTCTTCTCGTCCGGACCGGACTGATAACCGTAAAATGAGTGTGAATTTATCGACTTGTACCTTACCTAATTGACTCTGTTTAACCGGTGACAGGTAAATGACAAAACTGTCATTTTCCCAATAACTCATTGCTATCCGATCCGGCTCCTCTAGAATTGAAAACCCGCACAGCCAGTGCGTGAAGGAGAATGTGATGAAGATTTTGATAGTCGAAGATGAGAAAAAAACTGGCGAATACCTGACCAAGGGCCTGACAGAATCAGGTTTTGTTGTGGATTTAGCAGATAACGGTCTGAACGGATATCACCTGGCTATGACCGGCGATTACGACTTGCTCATTCTTGACATCATGCTGCCTGACGTAAACGGCTGGGATATTGTACGTATGCTGCGCACCGCCAACAAAGGTATGCCAATCCTTCTTCTCACTGCGCTAGGTACGATTGAACATCGGGTCAAAGGCCTGGAATTGGGTGCCGATGACTATCTGGTTAAACCGTTCGCCTTTGCCGAGCTTCTGGCGCGGGTCAGAACGCTGTTGCGACGAGGGGCTGCAGTGATTGTTGAAAGTCAGTTTCAGGTTGCGGACTTAATGGTTGATCTGGTCAGCAGAAAAGTGACCCGCAGCGGGACGCGCATTACCCTCACCAGCAAAGAGTTTACGCTGCTCGAATTTTTCCTTCGCCATCAGGGTGAAGTCTTGCCCCGGTCACTTATCGCTTCTCAGGTCTGGGATATGAATTTTGACAGCGACACCAATGCGATTGATGTCGCCGTTAAACGGCTGCGCGCCAAAATTGATAATGATTTTGAACCGAAGCTGATTCAGACCGTGCGCGGCGTGGGGTATATGCTTGAGGTACCGGATGGTCATTAAACGATTGCAACGCCCTTTTTCGCTGGCAACGCGTCTGACCTTTTTTATTAGTCTGGCCACTATCGCCTCGTTTTTCGCCTTTGCCTGGATAATGATCCACTCAGTGAAAGTTCATTTCGCCGAGCAGGATATCAATGACTTAAAAGAAATAAGCACCACGCTGGAACGCATTCTTAATCATCCCGACGAGCCGGAATTTCGACGACTGGAAACATTAAAAAACGTGGTTGCTGGATATTCAAACGTCATTATTTCACTTGAAGATGCCAATCAAAAAGCGATTTTCCATTCGCCAGGTGCGCCGGATCTCCGCCAGTTTATCGCCAGCGCTAAGCCGGATAAAAATGCCCATAGTAATAACGTCTTTTTATTATCCGGCCCAATGCTGCATTCACAGGAACATGCCCACGGGCAAAAAATGTCCTCCAACTGGCGAATGATTCGTTTGCCAATTGGCCAACTACCTGACGGAAAAGCAGCCTATACGCTGTATATGGCATTATCGATAGATTTTCATCTGCACTACATTAATGACTTGAAAAACAAACTGATTATGACGGCATCGTTGATCAGCATGATGATTATTTTTATCGTGCTGTTCGCTGTTTATAAAGGCCACGCACCAATCCGTAACGTCAGCCGCCGAATCCAGAATATTACCTCTAAGGATCTCGACGTCCGCCTGGATCCACAGGCTGTACCTATTGAACTGGAGCAACTGGTAGCTTCGTTTAACCATATGATTGAACGAATCGAGGATGTGTTTAAACGTCAGTCCAATTTCTCAGCAGATATTGCCCATGAGATCCGCACCCCAATAACCAATCTGGTCACGCAGACGGAAATTGCGCTCAGCCAGCCCCGCAGCCAAAAAGAGCTGGAAGATGTGCTCTATTCGAACCTTGAAGAATTTGGTCGAATGTCGAAGATGGTGAGCGACATGCTGTTCCTGGCGCAAGCGGACAATAATCAATTGATCCCGGAAAAGACTGCACTAAATCTGGCGGATGAAGTCAGCAAAGTATTCGACTTTTTTGAAGCGTGGGCGGAAGAGCGTGAAGTCAGTTTGCGTTTTGAAGGCCGCGCGTGTTGGGTATCCGGCGATCCTTTAATGTTACGCCGGGCCATGAGTAACCTTATTTCTAACGCCATGCGTTACACCCCAAAAGGCGAGTCTGTGACTGTGCGGGTGAAAGAGGCTGATGGGCAGGTACAGATTATCGTCGAGAATCCCGGCCCCCCCATTGCCGCAGAACACCTCCCCCGGCTCTTCGACCGTTTCTATCGGGTGGACCCATCGCGACAGCGTAAGGGCGAAGGTAGCGGTATTGGACTGGCTATTGTGAAATCAATCGTCACTGCTCATCAGGGCAAGGTCTCTGTGACATCTGACCCACGCGCCACCCGCTTTATTTTGACGCTACCAAAACATGCGATTTAATCATCTGCAATGGCGCTGAGGCACCATTGCAGATTTATTCTCTGACACAACCGTCATAATCCTGTCACGTCGTTGAGCGTACCTGTTTATTATAATTCCCTCCGTCAAACCAAACCGGAGAATATGATGAATAAAATATCGTCTTTTTTAGCTATTGCATTTTTTATCTCAGCTGGCGTTAATGCGGCAGAATCTTCAGGAACCCATCAGCAAGCGGCGACGGCTCATCAAATGATGAATAACAGCGATGCTCCAGCCCATCAAAAAATGGCTCAGGCACATGAGATGCAGGCGTATAACAGCAAATCCAGGCAGACTATTGCTCCATCCTTCTCACACATGAATGAACATGAACAAGCGATGGTCGTTCACCAGTCGATGAATAACAGCCATTCATATTCACATGAACTGCAGGCAGAAAAACACCGTGAACGTATCCCGACACAGGGATAATTGATACCAGTTTTTTTAAAAAAAACCTAATAACTATAGGTTACAATCACAAAACTGCCCCTTCACAGGCTTGTCTATCAACAGGCCTGTATTTTCGTTTATCCTCACCGAATTATTAATGTCAATATTAATATTCTATTAAACTCCTCATTAAAAAGTAAAATAACACCTAAGACATAAAGCAACTTGTATAAAATACGTAAATATCCAGCTCATGATGTTGCTTTTATCAATAACAACAACCTTTCGATGAATATAAATTAGGAATCCCCCTAGTATGTTTTATTAATATTTAGTGGGAGACTGCTTCCGTCATAAACATGACGTAAAGAAAGTTAGTATTCCTATAAATAAATTCAATGATGATAGTGAGTAACAGAATGAAAAAACGTCTGCTGGCCGTCTTTGTCCTGGGTCTGACAACCGCCACCACTGCATGCGCAATTACTCCTGCAATGCAGAAAAAATATGAACGCTCGGGCTGTACGCAGATGAGCGAACTCAACGGCTGCGATGTTAATAAATCCTATGAGTGGAATCGTGATCATGGATTTATCGACAACACAGAAAACCATCAGAATCGACATCACCGACATGGCGAAGATCAGCCGCGCAATCATGATCAGGCCGGAATTTATGGCAAGTTCTCTGGGAATTACGCTGCAAATTTTGAGAATGGTCAGCGCAGTGTAGATATTCACATCGAAGACTCCACCGTCTACGTAAATGGTAACGAAGTGCGTGATATCAATACTTATAAAGATACGATGACCTTCCGCGTTGGGTATTCAACATACACCATTAAAGCGAATGGTCGTGGTAGCTGGATTGATCCTGATGCCGGTAACGCTGGCAAAATTGTGCGTGAATAACGGATTACACCATAATGAAAAAGCTGATATCCGCAATGGTCATCATGGCCAGCCTGTCAGGCTGTGCTGAACATCCGTACCTTTCTGCTGCCGCCGCTGGAGTCGGTGCTGCAGCTGTTGCTACGGCGATAGCTAACCACAAAAATCACGAAAAAGAGCATGACCGCCAGGAGCGTGAGCAGAGAGAAAACCAACATGCATGGCGGCATAATCACCATCATAACGATGATGACAACCGCTACTATTAACGCTGATTAACAGCAAAGAGCGCTGAGATCACAGCGCTCTTAAATTCCGCGCGTTACAGTATGGCGCTTTAACGCTGGAGTCAGCTATGGCTTTAACCATCACAGTGTTGCTGGAAAACAGGCGCGCTGCCGGTGCAGAAACATCATTGCAGGCAAAACCAGGGCTCAGTCTGTTAGTCCAGGATGAAACGACCACAATTCTGTTTGATACCGGGCCAGACGATAGCTTTAAGCTTAATGCCGCGCTGATGGGCGTAGACCTGTCTCAATTAACGGCTACGGTACTCTCACACGGTCATTATGATCACTGCGGCGGTGTGTCCTGGCTGGCGGACAACACTCGCGTCATCTGCCATTCCCAAATAGCCTGTGAGCGTTATTCTGCAATATCCCTTTTTGGATATACCTCAAAAATCAAGAAATTATCACGCGATAATGATTACTCTCGCCTCAGTATGGAGTACACCCAGGAACCGCTATCCATCAGCGAACGTTTTCTGTGGTCTGGAGAGATAAGCGTTCCCACACCGCGAGCCTATGGTGTTATTCGTGAGCGCACCATGCGACAGGACTACATCGCTGACGAAGGTGTATTGATTTATAAATCTGATCGCGGCTTAGTTATTATTACCGGCTGTGGGCATCGTGGGATAGAGAACATCGTACGCCATTGCCAAAATATAACCGGAATCACGAAGATCCACGCCCTGATTGGCGGCTTTCATCTACGTTGTGCTTCGCCGTTTAAACTATGGCAAGTCCGGCAATTTCTGAATCAACAGAAACCAGAAAGACTCCTTGGCTGTCATTGTACCGGATCGTGGGGGCGCTTGTGGCTACCTGAAATAAGCGCACCTGCAACTGGGGATGTGATTGTTCTGGAGTAGATATTCATGACTGCAGGTACAGATGCAGCAGCAAGAATGCGGCCAGAAAGATTAGGGCTTTAAAACGGGAACCTTGCGGTTCCCGTTTGACTTAGCAGCACAGGCGAACCTAGATGGTTACGATTTCAGGTTCATCAAATACGGTCAGTTTTGGTGCTTCGCTAGTATATTTTTCCGCGTATACCAGGCTTGTGTTCCCCGCACAGCCATTCGCCAGTCTTGAGGTTGGAATGTCCGCAGTCAGTACGTTAGCACCGCCATTTTTACAAATACCATTCTCAATATCAGGCCAGGCACCTTCGTGGATACAGATGATCCCTGGTTTGATCCCGTCGCTGACATGCGCCCCAACCAACACCTGTCCGCGATCATTCCAGACACGCACCAGATCTCCCTCGGCGATACCTCTCGCTTTTGCATCATCCGGATGAATAGTCACCGGCTCACGATTTGCAATAGCGTATTCTTTACGCAGCGAAGCGTAGTTCAGCTGGCTGTGCAGGCGATGTGCCGGATGCGCCGTTAGCAGCTGTAGCTGATCCTTATCCGCAGACCCTTTCCACTCATCCGGTTCAATCCACGAAGCATGTGGCGGACAGTCTTTATATTTGTAGCCTTCAATCGTTTTCGAGTAGATTTCAATCTTACCGCTTGGCGTTCCGAGTGGATTCATAACCGGATCATTGCGGAAATCAGCATAACGCACGTATTTGTTGTTCTTTTCGTTCTCACGCATTTCGATCAATTTATTCTGCTGCCAGAACGCATTGAACTGAGGCATGGCAACGCGCTGGGCACGGGCGGCTTTTTGCGCAACATCATAGAATTGCTTCAACCACGCCATTTCATCTTTGCCTTCGGTATAGACCGCTTTTCCGCCAGGCTTAAGCATTTCAGCGAGATCGGCAAACACATCAAAGTCATTACGTGCTTCAAACTGCGGTTCAATAACCTGCTTCATCGGCACCAGATGCTGGTTGCTGTAATCGCCGGTCATGGTCAGGTCGTTGCGCTCAAACGATGTAGTGATGGGCAGAACAATATCGGCATGTTTAGCCGCAGCAGTCCAGTAACACTCGGAGATAACAACCAGTTCTGGCTTCTGCCAGGCTTTAATTAAACGATTTGTATCCTGGTGATGGGTAAAGTTAGCGCCACCAGCCCACCAGATCATTTTGATCTCCGGGAAGGTCTGCTCTTTACCATTGTGCTGATATTTTCCACCCGGATTCTCCAGCGCTTCGACAATTCGCGCCACGGGAAGATTTGTCACGGCATCGGAAACCGCCCAGTCATTTCCAGCTGACGAACCGCCTTCCACTTTGGCCGAGATAGCCGGTAATCCCCCACCAGTACGTGTCGGGTTCCCGCCATTGGAGTAATGATAGGAGAAGCCGAAGCCACCGCCTTCTGTACCAATTTGCCCCAGCATCGCCGCCAGTGTCACCAGCATCCAGTGTTTTTGCTCACCATATTGCTGGCGCTGAATCCCCCAGCCTGCCATAAGCATGGTTTTGTTACTGGAGAAAATTTCCGCCAGCTTCTCCAGTTGTTCTGCAGGTACACCACAGACGCCTGATGCCCACTCAGCAGTTTTCTCAATATTGTCGCTCTTGCCGAGCAGGTATTCCTCAAATTGCGGATATCCGGTGGTGTATTTTTCCAGGAACGCTTTGTCATGGAGATTTTTCTTCACCAACGTATGTGCAATACCCAACATCATGGCGACGTCTGTCCCCATATGCGGTGCAATCCAGGTGGCATTATCACCAAAGAATTCAATTGTTTCTGAACGCATTGGATCGATAGCGATAACGCTTTTTCCTGATTTTTTCAGCAGATTGAAATACTCGAGTCCTTGTTCATCCGTACTGCTCCAGGCAATTTTTAACGTATTGAGCGGGTTCATTCCCCACAACACCACGACCTGGCTGTGCTCGAGTACCATTGGCCAGGTAGTCTGTTGTTCATATACCTCAACTGAGCCTACAACGTAAGGCATGATGACCTGGGCCGCTCCGGTTGAATAATCCCCGGTATGTCCGGCGTATCCCCCAGCCATACTCATGTAACGTTGCAGTAAGGTTTGCGCTTTGTGCAGCACACCACTGGAGCGCCAGCCATAAGAACCAGCAAACACTGAAGCCGGGCCATAGCTGCTACGGATCCGGCTATGTTGTTCATGAATGAGTTTCAGCGCCTGCTCCCAACTGACACGCACGAAAGGATCGCTCCCTCGTTTGCCATCCGCTTTACCTGGGTTTTCCAGATAGCTTTTGCGCACCATCGGATATTTCACGCGGATATTGGTATGTACCTGGTCGGGCGCGGTTTGCTGCAATGAGTTAGGCACCGTTTTAGGCAATGCGCCTTTTGAAGAAACGACTTTGCCGTCTTTAACTTCCACATACACCGCTCCCCAACGTGCAGCTGTCAGGATTGCCCCACCATTTTGGCCTTCAGCCCAGGCTGGCATCGGGATCACCGAAGAAATCGCCATAGTCCCGGTTGCCGCGCCAGCCGTCTTGATAAAGTCACGTCTTGTGAGTTTCATGATTTCTCCTGGTGTTATCGCTTATTTATTTATGTCTTTTGCGTTGTACTGGAAGTAACGGCTCAGGATATCCAGTTCGTTTTCACTGATGTTGGTACGAGCGCCCATCCCTTTTGCCACTGAAGGCCAGGCATTGAGCGTAAAATGGTTCGCAGGAATAGGCGCATGGCAACCTGCGCAGTACACATTGTCGAGTTTGCGAGCGTAGTCCCACATTGGCTCACGACTGGCGAGAGCAGAACCACTCCACTCTCCCTGTAGAGCCACGTCCCGCCATGTATTACCGTAATCATCGGTTTTCCAGTCGGAGAGAATGTTAAGTGACTGCTGTCCCTTTTCACTTAGGCTGGCCAGAATTAAACGCTGACCTGCTGCGTAGTAAATCACCTGTTCAGTTCCCTGCATCTGGCTTCCACGGATCTCAACCAGCCGCGAGTTTTCTGTCGATTTCAACACCTGCATTTTTGTAGCGGGATAGACAGTTCCCAAATCACCGAGTGCGGTATTAGTTACGACATAAAGCTCTTTTGCCGTAGCAGGAGTGGAGGCCGACTGTGCTTCAAGTCCTTTGAGAGCGCTGTCATCCATTTTGATTTCAGGTGGGAAGTGGGCAACGCCCTTGTGGCAATCAATACAGGTTTGCTTTTCCTGAATGCCCATTTTATGCATTTTTTGGGCATCAGCGCTTTGCGCTTCAAGATCCATCGCATCCATACTGTGACAGCTACGGCAGGTAGCAGAATCATTGGCTTTCAGCTGTGCCCAGACGGTTTGTGCCATCTCCAGTCGATGTTCTTCGAATTTTTCCGGAGTATCGATTTTTTTGGTAACAAACTGATGATAAACATCTTTTGTTGCTCGCAGCTTAGCGACGAGGAAATCCAGTCCACCTTCCGGAATATGACAATCCGCACATTCTGCCCGAATTCCTCTTTTGTTCTGAAAATGAACCGATCCTGTATATTCCTCATATGGTGCCTGCATCGTATGGCAAGACAGGCAAAATTCAGTGCTCGAAGTTTTATGCAATGTCCATTGCCCAGCTAAAACAATAACCGCACCAAGAACAATGCACAGCAGCATCGTCCAGAGGATGGTTTTATTTATTTTTCTCATTTTAAATTCCCACAAGACACCTACTCTTTAATGGGTAGACAATAATTATACTAAGTCTATTACTTATTGATATTTATCAAGCGCAGAAGGAAATGAGAATCAGCATTCAGGCAAATTTGAAGACCGTCGCATATTTGATAAGAACAAAATAAAAATATATGGTTTGGTTAATAATCAATGACTTAACAAGGATTATAAGTTTAATAATCTATTATTTAATAAAATGTCAGAGTAAAAGGCGGGAAAAGCAGCGCTGAGATGAATATAAGCTCTGGACGTCATTCGTTATATAAAAAAATATACAATGAAATGATGTAAAAAAGAAAGAAGTTCGTCGCATTATTTTTCATAGAGATTTATTCACAAAACCTTGATCTGGTCACTTCTTATACAGAACATAAATTCGCTACACTCAATACAGAGGTAAACAAACAGGAGGTGGTGAATATGTATCGCTCAATTCTGGTGCCGATTGATATCTCTGAAGCCGATTTAACTCGCCATGTTATTCCTCAGGTAAAGGCGCATGCCAAGACCGCCAAAGTCCATTTCTTAGCTGTTATACCTACCGTACCGTTCTACGCATCGCTGGGGCTGGCCTACTCCAACGAATTTCCAGACAGAAGCGGCCTCCAGGCCAAGGCGACCGAAAAGCTGGAAGAAATAATTAAACAATTCAATATCCCCACCGGCAGGACTCAGTCCCATGTGGTTTAT
The DNA here is from genome assembly GCF_916618775.1 of Citrobacter sp. Marseille-Q3906. NCBI lineage: Bacteria > Pseudomonadati > Pseudomonadota > Gammaproteobacteria > Enterobacterales > Enterobacteriaceae > Citrobacter > Citrobacter sp. Marseille-Q3906. The sequence continues at coordinate 349,628 of NZ_CAKAKA010000002.1, read as the reverse complement.
GGTCCGCCAAAAGATCAGATTCTCAAACTGGCGGAAGCAGTGGATGCCGAACTCATCGTCATCGCTTCACATAAGCCAGGTTTTAGTACCTATCTGCTGGGCTCAACGGCGTCAGCCGTGGTTCGCCATGCGAAATGTCCCGTACTTGTTGTGCGGTAATTCTGGCGGAGTAGTAATCAAAAACGGGAGCCAGCAAGCTCCCGTTTTACATTCTTAATACATCCAAATATTTCCAGAAAAAGTAAATCGCAATCCGGCTGGTTTAATGCTGTGGATGCAACAGGAGTAAGGAGTGATTTTGTCGAAATGGTACGCCCTGTAGGATTCGAACCTACGACCTACGGCTTAGAAGGCCGTTGCTCTATCCAACTGAGCTAAGGGCGCATTGTGAAGTGATGACTTCATGCGGATGAAACGCGTGAATTATACGGTCAGTGCCTGCTGAGTCAATGCCTTTTGTTCTGGTTGCTGACGAAGTGTACGAATGTTGATTTTTTCCGGACATACACAGGTATCCAGGAAATCACCTGGTAAGAACTCAGGCACCGTAAAGCCTGGTTTAAGGTTAAATGTATTTAGAAAATTAATGATTTTGCTTAACATTCTCCTATCCCCTCCCCTGCGGTTTAGGACCTCTTTAATGTTAAGTATCGCCATCAAAGAAGAAAATAGTCACTTCGAACATGGACTGAAAATCATTATTACCCGCCTGGCAGCTCAGTGGCATCAGGAGATTTGCTTCTTACCAGTCGAAGATATCGATCGCGCGGATATCGCATTTATATCGCTGGACGAAGATTGGGCAAGCGCAGGATGTTACCAGGTTCCTGTCCACACCCGACGCCAGCATCGTGTCGTCATTTGTAATGAACACGATAAAGATAAACTGATGTTTAGGCCCTGCCTGTACATGCTGCCACTGATTTACCGGGAAGATGATGTCGAAGAGATAACCAGAAAAATGGTGCTCATTTTACAAAAACGCGCGCTCCGACACAGCGTACCAGCCACTGTCTGTCACTACTGTACCACCCGCAATTTTTCCATTGCAGAACGCCAGTTCTTAATGTTCCTGGCCAGCGGTTACACACTGGCTGAAACAGCGCACTTGCTCTCAATCAGCGACGTCCAGGCTAAAGCGACTCGTCGAAGCATTATGAAAAAGCTACATGTCAAAAACGATCAGCAATTCTTGAGATACATCAGGGCTAATCTGAGTTTTCTGCAAAACTAGAGAGTTTCTCATTGATTGTTTTTTTATTGCGAAATGTCTCATCAGTAATTAAGTATCGGCGCCTACTGTACCGATTTCTATGCTGCCACAATGCCCTATGTATATTATTTCCGGGGAAACAAAAGGACACTCTCGGTAATATTTACTCAGCTCCCGGGGGGATATCGTGACACCGAGCCTGTTATTATGGAATGATAAATCTGAGCGTACTGTAGTTTCCTCAAAAAACAGCGATGCAACCCCTCTGCAATTCGCGCTCAAATGTGAGCCAATTGTAGATTTATCTACCGCATGCCGCTACGGCTTTGAAGTTCTCACGCATCTTCCCGCTCACATAAACAGCGAAGAATATTTCACTCAACTGTCCTTGCAGCGCAGACAGAACCTGTTCTTCCAACAAGTTACCAACGTCAGACACTTTCGACAGGATCAACATTACTCGTTGAATTTACCCATGAAGGCCTTGGCGGATTGGCCATTTTTTCATGCCCAAATTACGTCTTATCCTCCAGGACTCATCATTGAAATACAGGATCCGGAAACTTTTCTCTCTCTCAGCGCATGCCAACGCACAGCTGTATTAGACGCAATTCAACGCGTTGAGACCTGCGGTATCCCCATCTGGTTGGATGACGTTAATGAAGACCTGATGGCAGCATTCATCGCAGCTAAATGGCACCTGTCAGGTATTAAACTGGATAAAAATACCTTTTGGGCAGTGAGTAAAATTCCTGGCAAACTCCATCAACTCATTCAGATGGGGAAAAAAATTGCGGATCTGGTGATCATTGAAGGTATTGAAACCGAGAAGCATAAGAAAATTGCCCTTCAAGCTGGCGCAAATCTGGGTCAGGGATATTTATGGCCAGCAATCTATCCAGACAAAGCATAATAAAAACGGAAAGGAAACAGGAAAGGATGCGCAGGGAACGACATCGCCGTTTACGAAAGACTGACTGTACCCATCAATATCATCACTGTACGCCACAGGTTTTTGACAGGATTGAATATCTTGCACAAAAACTCAATTACACATTACCGGGCGATACTATATCTCAGGCGATTATCACAGCCGATTACTATCTCGCCTATACGCTGAATCGTTATTTATTTTCTGGTACACGCACTGCTGTCTTTCAGACTATTGACTCAGCCCAAAACTGCCTGCAGGACCCAGGCTTTCGTCAGTTGGTCGTTGATATGGACGGCATTGTAAGTTCTTATTTCGATACCCTCGAATGCCTACGCCAACTCGCCAGACAGCGAAATGACATGCAAATTTTTTTATTACTTGCCAGTGAAAACCAGAGCTTGAGGAATTTTATTGCAATGGCTGGGCCGTTTTATATCCTGTCACGTCGCCAGCATCTCCCAGACCTGCGTCACGCTTTATTATCTCCGACTTTTATTCGAGCAGAACGCATAAGTCAGGCTGACTGGGAGATGGTTTCATTACTATTACAAGGTACCTCCTTAAAGGAAATTGCTCATTTGCAGAAGCAACCGTATCACCGCATTATCTATCGACTGAATCAACTGATTACGCATCTGGGATTGCCTCATCGCCAACGTTTTTTGCATCTGATACATCGGTTGGATGTTACCTCCCCTCATTTTATTTAACATCTTAACTTGCTGTGATATAAGATTTTTTAAGAAATTACTTATTACAAACTAAGAAACAATGCGTTAATTTCACAATTTCTTAATATTTACAACTATTCCTGGTATTATGTTTACCGTGCATAATCAGCTAAGCCTTACGGATTCTGTGCTTAACTCGTCATAAATGAGCTTCATATTCTTCTTAACAAACCCTAAACAATTAGTGGGTTGTGTTGTTTTTAGTATTTAAAAAAAATTTTCAATCTGCCATAATTCAAATAGCAGGAAAATAATACCAATAGCCATTAACATACTCGAATCTTTCAGAATATCCTAACAGGCATTAATAAGTTATGTGTCGTAAGTCTTTTCCGAAAGAGCAGAGCAGGTATAATCACTACTGTCTTCTGATTATTTGCAAATTTTTCCTGGTGTGAAATGGATATTCCACAAACTCATTGTTCTGATAAAGAGCAACCGAATAAACAAGGATGAAACAATATTTATTCGGTTCTCCTCCACGAACAATTGATGGCTATTTGACAATACTAATAACGCCTGATGTTTTATCAAAATCGCAAGATACACGAACAGTTTGAGGCATACTAAAATGAAACCAGCATCCGTTATAATTATGGACGAACACCCTATTGTCAGAATGTCTATAGAAGTACTGCTCGAAAAAAATAGTAATATCGAGGTTGTCTTGAAAACAGATGACAGCCGCGTGGCAATAGACCACTTGCGTACGTATCCTGTTGATCTGGTAATTCTGGATATTGAACTACCAGGTTCTGATGGGTTCACGTTACTCAAAAGAATAAAATCTCTGCAGGAGCAAACCCGGGTCCTTTTTCTGTCCTCAAAGTCTGAATCTTTTTATGCAGGACGCGCTATCCGCGCCGGAGCAAATGGTTTTGTCAGTAAAAGAAAGGATCTGAATGATATCTATAATGCGGTAAAAATGATTTTATCAGGATATTCATTTTTCCCCTCTGACACCCTTAACTTTATTAATAACATTAATATACGAAAAGGAGTTCTGAATGACATGCCACTTTCCAATCGTGAGGTGACGGTTTTGCGGTACCTCGCAAACGGCTTATCCAATAAAGAGATTGCTGAACAACTTTTACTCAGCAATAAAACCATTAGTGCTCACAAAGCCAATATCTACTCCAAGCTTGGCTTGCATACCATTGTTGAGCTTATCGATTATGCGAAAATGCACGAACTAATGTAATAACACTCCCGACGAGATGTCGTTCGGGAGTGTATTATCAGTATGTGCCGTAAATAATTCGAGTTGCAGGCAGGCGGAAGGTAACAGGTTAATTTAATTATAGTTAATCATAAACGTAGCATCTGCCCTGGCGAGCCCTGGCTGTACCCCTTCCGCTAAAGCAATATAGTTTGCGAAAAAGGTCAACGTGGCATTGCCATTTTCGTCAATGCTCACAGCCTGACTGGCCTGTTCCAAAGGCAATCGCGTACGGTCGCTGTCGCGCAGCTCGATGGCTACCTTTTGCCCCATTACCGCATCATCCAGCGCCAGCAAGCTTGTGCCCGACGCAGGGGTACCAGAAAAGGTTATTGACGCAGACCCAGGCGGACAACCTTCAAGTTTTAGCGTGAAAGAGACCGGTTGAGTGGTATCACCAGTGGTTTTCAACTGTTTTGTTGGCCATTTTCCCAATTCAACGGTTTTGTTACTGTCACTGGCAATCGCCACACAGGTAAAATCCACCACATTGCCACGCAGCTCAATATTGATCTCACCCAACGAAGTGTCCGCCCAACACCGGGAGCTAAATGACAGAACAGACACCATCACGATAAGTGTACGAATCACTCTTTCTCGCGTCTTAGTCATAGTCCACTCGCAGATATCCACGGGCAGTGAATGGCCCTTCTGTCGGTTTATTGCCCGTCACGCTGACCGGCCACGCCCGAATCCCAACGCTCGCAGCGGCGTTATCATCAAGACGAAACGGAATAGTACTGGACAGATTATTGGGCGTCAGTGGTACGCCACTGCTGTCAGCAACGATGAAGCCTAAATCCGGGTTATCCGATACCATCATCTGGCCGGAGGCTTTCTCAGCTTCTACGCGCATGGACAAATAGGCTTGTGCTGCCACGTTGGTGCATTTAATAGCAACCGTTTTAGTCTGCGGATTTATACCTTCCGGTCGATTACCCACCCCTGCCTTGCTAAATAGCGAGGCGCCAATATCGCCAAAGTCAAACTCGACAACCTGCCCGGCATTCACTTCGCAGTTTTGCGGTACTTCTACCTTCCCGCTATAGCTGATGGTGTAAACCGGCATACTCAGGGCATCACCGGTACTGGTCGTGACATAGACGCTGAACATAGTTTGCCGCGGGATCGGCACCATGTTAATGAATGAACGAATCACTTTTAATTTGAATACCAGTTTTGAATCCATCACACCAAACGGCTTCTGATTTGGCACGTTAGGGTGAGTCCCCATACGGATGTAATTACGCGGCGGATAAAATAATCCTGCGTAGCTGTCGGTAATACTCATTGCCCCCAGCAGGTAATCATTGAGTTTCAGATACTGGAAGCCACCTTCCGTGCTTTGGACAGGAAGTTCAGTCACATAGCTTCGATAGGTATAATCAACATGCGTTCCTGCCGGACAGGTTGCATTGACGCCAACCCAGCCGGATTTTTCCGGTAACGTCACCACCTGTCCTGGTCGATTATTACTGCTATTGAAGACATTCGACAGATCGTAAAAAACATCCGTTGGCGTGCCAGTAGAATTCTGGCAAACCGTTGCCGATGCCGAATTAGCCAATAGCAGTAAAGCGCCCCCCAGTAACAAACCCGTTTGTCGTCTCATTGTTTTAATCCTGTCGTCCCGACGCGCGTTCGCATGTCACATTAGTGAGCGTTACCGCCTGTTTCAGACTCTCTTCAGGCAAGGTATAACGCGCTGTGCAACGCGCATTTGCTCCTTCCCCCCATTGGATCAACAATTCCCCTTTCAGCGGCAGCCCGCTCAGGTAGATTTGCCCATCTTCGCCCACCATGCTGGTAACACCGCTTATGGATTCACGTACCACCGAGCCGAATGGCACAGGTTTTCCGGCAAGCTTCGCCGTCATAAGTGCCCGCACGCCGATACGTGTATCAAACGCCGCACGAACCAGCGCCCCCTGCGTCGGCACCACGCTGCTAACGTTATTTTCTACATCGGTATTGTTGTTCATTGAATTGGTATCGAGCGCAACACGGTTGTAGCGGTAGACGGTGGCATACGGCATAACCGCATAGCCGCGCCAGTCGGTTTGAACACCTGTCTGGTTCTCTATCCGTACGCCCTGAGCGCCCGGTGCTTTAATCAGGACATTGGTATCACCCAGCGGCTGGCTAAGGGTAATGCCGTCCGCATGTCCTACAACACCGCCGGAAAGTTGCCAGTTATAGTCATGCTGATCGCGATCGTAGTTATATCCCACGCCCAAGGTGCCATAAGCCGCCTGCCAGTTCGCGCTGGCGCTTCCACTATAACCATTGGTGCTGCTGTGTCCCTGATTCACGCTATAGCTCAGATTACGCCCATCCAGCAACGTACCGCCGATACCGCTCTGCCAGCTATTTTGTCCGTTGCTGTTGCGGTTCGCATTAAAGGTGGCGTAGGTACGATCGAGAGCGTTATCACGCGAGTAGCGTCGTCCGGTCAGCAAGCTGAACGGCACCGACATATTGAACGCCAGAATGCGATCGGTATCGGAGATCCCTACCGATTCGTTCCACGACCAGGAGAGCGAATAGCTAATTCCCTGCCAACCGCTGGCATATCCCAGTTGATACCAGGTGTTGGTATCTGAGGTATTCCAGTATGTTTGCTGGCTACCCGAAACATACAGTGACCCGTAATCCCCCAGATTCTGCGAGATATTGATCTGGAACCGGCCCTTTTTGCTGTAGCTCAAATTGTGATAGCTCTTCACTTCCGGAACTTCGTGGCGATTACCCTCGCTGTCGTATTCGTACTCATAGCCTTCCATACTGTGATAAGCCACATCGTCGAGGGTATAGAACCCACGCGTCGAATAGCGATATCCCAGCAACTGGAAGTTGGTACCAAAATTGTTCAATGACTTCGCGTACAGAAAACGCAGAGATTGTCCCTGATGCGTGCTGTCATCCGCCAGTTGGCTACGCGCATGGGTTAAATCGACGGAGACCGCGCCCCAGTCTCCCAGATTTCTCCCCGTTCCCAGCACTACCGAACTGTAGCGTGACGCCAGTTGCGTACCACCATAGGCGGTATAGCCTTCAGGCAGTCCGGCGATTAACGTCCCCTGGAAGAAGAACGGTGAATCCTGCTGGCTATTTCCACTCCGAAAATCCCCGGCGACCAGATCATACTTAATGCGCCCTTCACGCTGTAACAGCGGAACCGTGGAGTACGGCACCGTATAGCGTTGCTGACTACCATCTCTTTCATCCACCGTCACCTCAAGGTCACCGCTGGAGGACGTTGGGTTCAGATCGGTAATAGAGAAAGCTCCGGGTGACACATAACTTTGATAAATAACGTAGCCATTCTGACGAATGGTTAGCTTCGCTGCGGTACGCGCAATCCCGCGCACGGTTGGAGCATATCCCTGCAAACTGTCAGGATACATACTGTCTGACGAGTAAAGGCGCGCACCACGGAACCCGACGCTGTCAAAAACGTCATTGCCGGTGTTGCTGTCGCCCATCACCAGTTCGCCCTTTAGCGGAATAATGGAGCGCTGAAGCCATGTGCCTATATTTTTCCAGCTTTGCGAGTGGTATCCGTCGCCTTTGGAATAGCTCCACGCACCATTGTTTCTAAGCCGCCAGGGACCATAATTCAGGCCACTCAACATACTTAAAAAATAGCTGTCAGAGTCACTCCCGCGGCTACCGGTGAAACTGTAGTTAACAAGCGCGGCGGGGATCCCCTCATCCCACTCATCTGGTGGAATGTAACCGCGTGCACTGTTCAACATCGAGGCCTGCGGCAGACTGACATTTAAGCGCAGAGTAGAAAAATCAAAGGTGATTTCGCTGCCAGGGATCGCCGCAGGCAAATTAATGCATGTGTTGTTTGGGTCCTGATTGAGTTCTGGAAACGCGGCAATATTGACGCCCAGCCGCTTAATCCAGTCGAGACCAAAGCACGGCATCAGCCCCCCGGATTTATCACCCGTCTTTTCCGTACTCGGTGCAAAATGAATATCCTGAGTGGCGATAAATTCATCATTGCGCCAGATATCTACGCGATAGACGCCTTCTGGCTGATGATTGCCTTTTTCAAAACGTGACAAATCCGCTACGGATGCCGTATCTGCAGATAAAAATGCAGGATTAAAATAGCTTTCTCCGTAGCTCAACATCGGAAAGAGCGCTGCCAGCGTGGACAACGCCACACCCGCCAGCGGTGGCGTAAACCCCGGTAACAGGCCAGGTAAATACGTTGTCTTGTTCATCGCTTTCTCAACGCACGCTAACCGTTTTGGCAGTGGTCACTGCGCCGTAATCATTGACCGTCTGGAACGTCACATTTCCCTGAGCGCCAGCGGGCAAAAGGATCTGCGTATCGTTCTTAGGTGCCACCATGACGTTATCAACCTTCGTTTTTCCTACGTTAAGGTTGACCAGCGTGACGTAATACGCCGACGGATTCGTGATTTTCAGGTGGTTGCCGGAACGAGAAAACTGCAGCATGCCGGGTGCATCTTCCGATATATGCGAAAGATTATTCGGTCGGACAAAGAGTTTGATACGCGACAGGATCGCCAGTTGCAGAACGTTTTTACCCTCAAGGCTGTTTTTATTTACCGACGGAATCGCCTTCACATTCATCCAGAACAGCGACTCGCGATCTTTAGGCAGCGGTTGACCGACATAGATGATACGCAGCGTATTTTCACTTTTAGGTTCGCTGACAAACAACGGTGGCGTGACAACAAATGATTTGTCTTTAACGCCAGCGCTGTTCTCAATCCATGAATTAACCAAGTAACGCTCTTTTGTATCGCTATTACTAATAGCCAGAGAAGTTTGTTTGGCTTCGGCAGGATAAATAACACGAGTTGCGCCTAATGCAATTCCCCCGGCAGCTTGTGCACCGGCAACTGAAAATAAGGCCAGTAAAATGATAACGCCTGATTTTAGATAATTAAACATAGCTACAAATACCTTTAGTGCGATTATCGTTGGGAGTTAAATCAGGGATACACCAACGTAAACCACACATCTGAACGAAGCGTTCCCGGCGTAATATGTTCCGAGACAGCCCGATAGCGAGCGGTGAAATGAAAAGTCATCTCTTGCGTTAAAATCGGAGCGTAATGAAGCGGCAGCGCATTCGGGATAATTTGCCTTTGCCCTTCATCAAATAATGCCAGACCGATCCCCGAAGCCGCAGAAGCATCGCCGCTGGCCAGGAAAACCTGCGGATCTTCTGCAGGAGTCACTCCGGCAAAGGCAATCCCAACATGGTCATAAACATCGGAACTGCACGACGTTAACCGCAGCGAAAATGGTACGCTGGTAGAGGCAAAGCTTCCCGGTTCGGCAAATGCATTCGTGCGATATTGCCCCATCTGCACCCGCAAACTCTGGCTGTCGGTGGCGACCGTACAAGCCCCGTTGACAAGCTGCCCACGCAGGTGAAGGCTACCGCTTTCCAGTATTACCGTCTGTGCAAACGCAGGCAGTACGCAGAGCAATCCAGCCAGCGCCATGCCTTTCCTTATCATCTGCCACATCCCTCTTCATCCCCGGATATTGCCTCATCCAGTGAGGCGATCATCTTCCTTGTGCAAATCAGAACGGCTTATTCGTACTTCATGATGAAGGTGGCATCAGCATTTGCCTGACCTGGCGTTGTGCTTGCTACAGTCGCTTTATAACGCGCAGAGAAACGCAGGGTGTTAGTACCTTCAACCAACGCCTGGGCAGTAGAGAAGGTCGCACCATCAGGCTTCAGTGCAGTGGACTTACTGTCAAGAATTTCGATACCTACGCCAGTCGCCGTGGTGCTGTTATCCGAGGAAGACACAGCCAACAGACTGTTGTTGGTGAGGTCCGACTGACCAGAGAATGCAACGGCAGCAGTAGCTGCAACTGTTGGGTCGCAGTCGTTCAGCACGATGGAGAACGGAATTTGTGCTGTGGTATCACCAACAGCAGCAAAGCTGGCGGTACGATACTGTCCTAAAGTAACAATCTGATCGGCTGACTGAGTACTTACCGCACAGGCTGCATTGACCAGTTCACCTTCAAAGTGAACGGTACCACCGCTAACACTTACCGGATCTGCCGCTACCGCTGACCCGGCAACTAACATCAGGCTGGCAATAACAGAAGAGGTTATTAATTTACGTTTCATGGAGTTCCCTTGAATTACACACATCCGGCTCCAGCATCCTGCGGGATCCGTTTGAATCATTATCGACATTAAATGTCAGGCAAATTATCTCTGCATCCTGTAAAGATATATATCGTAAAAGAATTAGCTAACCTTTTACTCCCACTATCCCGAGCCGTAAGTTCACTAATTTATCTTCACGAATATGACAATTCGTCACAGGGATAAATTAAACATTTCAATTAATGAAAAATACCTGCAAATCCTTTAAATGCACCTGGCTAATTCTTAATGGGATCCAGGAAAAATCTGTGTAAAAATACGTTGAATATACTCATAATGGGACGTAACAGTCTGGTTTCTTAAGCATTAACCATGAAAACATCAGGGTGATGAATTGTTTAATTAACGTTAATTTTAATTAGCACGCGCACTATTTATTTCGCTGGATCCTGTGTCTTGCGCCACCCTGCTCTCTGACAGTACTCCCGTAATCGCACGTAAAATCGCAAACGAAAACTGACAGCACGCCCCGCTTCTGACAAAATAGTCACATCCCCTTCGGTTTAACGTAACAGACGGAATCCTCTCTCTGATGGCAGCAAAGATTATTGACGGTAAAACGATTGCGCAGCAGGTGCGCTCTGAGGTTGCTCAAAAAGTTCAGGCACGCTTAGCGGCTGGATTACGCGCCCCAGGATTAGCTGTTGTGCTGGTAGGTAGCAACCCGGCTTCGCAAATTTATGTAGCAAGTAAACGCAAAGCCTGCGACGAAGTGGGGTTTGTCTCCCGCTCCTATGACCTGCCTGAAACCACCAGCGAGGCGGAGCTTCTTGAGCTGATCGATACGCTCAATGCGGATACCACCATCGATGGTATCCTGGTACAGCTGCCGTTACCGGCGGGTATCGACAACGTTAAAGTGCTGGAACGCATTGCGCCGGATAAAGACGTCGACGGGTTCCACCCGTATAACGTCGGACGCCTGTGCCAGCGCGCGCCGCGCCTGCGCCCGTGTACCCCGCGCGGAATAGTGACCTTGCTTGAGCGTTACAACATCGACACCTATGGCCTGAATGCCGTGGTTATTGGGGCATCGAATATTGTTGGTCGCCCGATGAGCATGGAACTGCTGCTGGCGGGTTGTACTACCACGGTCACCCATCGGTTCACCAAAGATCTGCGTCGTCACGTTGAACATGCAGACCTGCTGATTGTAGCCGTCGGCAAACCTGGCTTTATTCCCGGTGAGTGGATCAAAGAAGGTGCAATTGTGATTGATGTCGGCATCAACCGTCTGGAGAATGGCAAGGTTGTTGGCGATGTGGTGTTCGACGATGCGGCTGCGCGGGCATCGTACATCACACCAGTACCCGGCGGCGTAGGCCCAATGACTGTCGCAACACTTATCGAAAACACGCTGCAAGCGTGCGTTGAATATCACGATGTAAAGGAAGTTTAAGATGGCCACATTTTCACTGGGTAAGCACCCACACGTTGAACTCTGCGATTTGCTGAAGCTGGAAGGCTGGAGCGAAAGCGGTGCCCAGGCAAAAATTGCCATTAGCGAAGGGTTAGTGAAGGTCGATGGTGCAGTGGAAACGCGTAAACGCTGCAAAATCGTTGCCGGACAGACCGTCAGTTTTGAAGGTCACAGCATTAACGTCGTCGCGTGATCCCGAGTGCCGGATGCGGTTTACACCTTATCCGGCCAGTTTTCTCCATTGTCAGGTAACTGACTTCATCATCTCTTCACAGTAAACTTCTAACATGTTGTTTTCTCATTCGAAGTGAACCTCATGCCAACCATTATTACCCACGCTGCCGTTCCGATTTGTTTAGGTTTAGGCCTGGGACTCAACGTTATTCCACCACGTTTACTGTTCACCGGGATCGTACTGGCGATGCTACCGGATGCGGACGTCCTGTCATTTAAGTTCGGCGTCGCCTATGGAAACGTGTTTGGCCATCGCGGATTTACCCACTCGTTGTTGTTTGCCTTTGTCGTACCGCTGCTCTGCGTGATGATTGGCCGACGATGGTTTAAAACCGGCTTGATTCGCTGCTGGCTATTCCTGACAGTTTCACTGCTGTCGCATAGCCTGCTGGATTCAGTCACTACCGGTGGCAAAGGTGTAGGCTGGCTTTGGCCATGGTCAGATGAACGCTTCTTTGCGCCGTGGCAGGTGATTAAGGTCGCGCCGTTTGCGTTGTCACGCTATGCCACGCCGTACGGATATCAGGTCATTATCTCGGAACTAATATGGGTATGGCTGCCGGGATTGATAGTGATGAGTTTATTGTGGTGGCGCAGACGTTAAAAAGCCGGGTGGTGACTAACACCTTACCCGGCCTGAGAGCGGCTCATATTTTCCAGGCCGGATAAGCGTCATCGCCATCCGGCAATACGATTATTTACGACGCCAGGTGGTTCCCTGCGGACCATCTTCCAGCACAATACCCATCTCGTTCAGACGGTCACGCGCAGCATCAGCTGCTGCCCAGTCTTTCGCTTTACGGGCATCTAAACGCTGTTGGATCAACGCTTCGATTTCAGCAACTTCACCGTCATCCGCCTGTGCGCCACTTTGCAGGAACACTTCCGGCTCCTGCTCCAGCAGTCCCAGAACACCGGACAGTTTACGCAGATGTGAAGCCATCGCGTTAGCTGCAGCCATATCTTCGCCTTTCAGACGGTTAACCTCACGCGCCATATCAAACAGCACAGAGTAGGCTTCCGGAGTATTGAAGTCATCGTTCATGGCTTCAATGAAACGCGCTTCAAAGGCTTCACCACCGGCTGGCGCAACGGATTTATCAGTACCACGCAGCGCAGTGTACAGACGCTCCAGCGCTGAGCGAGCCTGTTTCAGGTTCTCTTCGCTGTAGTTCAACTGGCTACGATAGTGACCGGACATCAGGAAGTAGCGAATGGTTTCGGCATCGTAGTATTTCAGAACATCACGTACGGTAAAGAAGTTGCCCAGCGATTTGGACATTTTCTCGCGATCAACCATCACCATGCCAGAGTGCATCCAGTAGTTGACGTATTCACCGTCATGCGCGCAGGTGGACTGAGCGATTTCATTTTCATGGTGTGGGAACATCAGATCTGAACCACCGCCGTGAATATCGAAATGGTTACCCAGCTGTTTGCAGTTCATTGCCGAGCACTCAATGTGCCAGCCAGGGCGGCCCGCGCCCCACGGCGACGGCCAGCTCGGCTCACCCTCTTTGGACATCTTCCACAGAACGAAGTCCATTGGGTTACGCTTCACATCGACCACATCAACGCGAGCACCCGCCTGCAGTTGATCCAGATCCTGGCGCGACAACTGGCCGTAATGCGGATCGGTGGGTACATCGAACATCACGTCACCATTATCCGCCACGTAGGCGTGACCTTTAGCAATAAGTTGCTCGGTGATTTCAATAATTTCAGCGATATGATGTGTCGCTCGCGGTTCGAGATCCGGACGCAGAATATTCAGCGCGTCGAAATCCTTATGCATTTCCGCGATCATTCTATCGACCAGCGCCACAAAGCTTTCGCCATTTTCATTAGCGCGCTTAATGATTTTATCATCGATATCAGTAATGTTACGCACGTACTTCAGCTTGTAGCCGAGAAAGCGCAGATAGCGCGCCACGACGTCGAAAGAAACAAAGGTACGCCCGTGACCAATATGACAGAGATCGTAAACGGTAATACCACACACGTACATGCCGACTTCCCCGGCATGAATAGGTTTGAATTCCTCTTTTTGGCGCGTCAGTGTATTAAAGATTTTTAACATCGAAGATTCCGTGTAGACGTGTGTGGATAACAAAGCCCTATAATACCTATAAATTGGCCTCGAAGCAGCACACTTTGCAAGGTGATCGAACCTTGCGGTTATGCTATAACAAGCCCCTATATGTGACCCTGACCAGGGTCGAAGCACTACTCTATCGGAACAGGATGCAAAAATGGTTACTTTCCACACTAATCACGGCGATATCGTAATCAAAACTTTTGATGATAAAGCGCCTGAAACAGTTAAAAACTTCCTGGACTACTGCCGCGAAGGTTTCTACAACAACACCATTTTCCACCGTGTGATTAACGGTTTCATGATCCAGGGTGGCGGTTTTGAGCCAGGCATGAAACAAAAAGCCACTAAAGAAGCGATCAAAAACGAAGCCAACAACGGTCTGAAAAACACTCGTGGTACGCTGGCAATGGCCCGTACTCAGGCTCCGCACTCCGCGACTGCCCAGTTCTTCATCAACGTTGCAGACAACGACTTCCTGAACTTCTCCGGTGAAAGCATGCAGGGTTGGGGTTACTGTGTGTTTGCTGAAGTTGTCGAAGGTATGGACGTGGTTGATAAAATCAAAGGCGTTTCCACTGGTCGAAGCGGTATGCACCAGGACGTACCAAAAGAAGACGTTATCATCGAAAACGTGACCGTCAGCGAGTAATCGTGGCGACACTGTTTATTGCAGATCTTCACCTCTGCACGGAAGAACCGGCGATCACCGCCGGTTTTCTGCGTTTTTTATCCGGTGAAGCACGCCAGGCTGATGCGCTGTACATTCTTGGCGATCTCTTCGAAGCCTGGATAGGCGACGACGACCCCAATCCCCTGCATCAGCAAATCGCCGCCGCGATAAAAGCGCTGGCTGATTCAGGCATCCCCTGCTTTTTTATTCACGGCAACCGAGATTTTCTGCTCGGCAAACGTTTTGCCCGTGAAAGCGGCATGACCCTATTGCCGCAGGAAAAAGTGCTCGATCTGTATGGCCGAAAAGTATTAATCATGCACGGAGACACCCTGTGCACCGATGATACGGGCTATCAGGCTTTTCGCGCCAAAGTTCACCAACCCTGGTTACAAACTCTGTTTCTTGCCCTGCCTTTATTTATTCGCCAGCGTATTGCCGCGAAAATGCGCGCCAACAGCAAAGCCGCTAACAGCAGTAAATCACTGGAGATCATGGATGTGAATCCACTGGCCGTCGTTGCCGAGATGGAAAAACATCAGGTTCAGTGGCTGATTCATGGTCATACTCATCGCCCGGCAGTTCATAAACTGACCGCCAATAAACAACCCGCTTTCCGCGTGGTTCTCGGGGCATGGCACACTGAAGGCTCGATGGTCAAAGTCACCCCAGACAATGTCGAACTGATCGCTTTCCCGTTTTAAATTATCGCGACCATTTGCTGTAACGTTTACTACACAACGTGATAATGCAAAGCAGAAGCGTCCTTCCACAATAATAAAAATGCCCTGTCGTGTTTAAGAGAGTGCGTATGGCTGCTTCAGCATCAATATCCAGGCCCCTCTTTTCCCAACGAAACGACAAAGACACCGACCGTTAAATCTGTGAGTTGGCATATAAGATAAGGCGACAACCAGAAGGTCTGAGTTTTGTCTTGTTGTTGTGAGATACAGGGGAGCCAGTAAACCGGCAAAGCGGTTCACTGGCGAACACACTATTATAAAATAATGCTGGCAACCAGAATAAACAGCAACCCGCATATGGATAATAGGGTTGACATCAGCGTCCATGACAACAGCGTCTCTTTGGTGGTCAGACCGAAGAAGTCTTTGATCATCCAGAAGCTGGCGTCGTTTACGTGGGAGCAAATACAGGATCCCGCACCGGTAGCCAGTGTAATCAAGGCCAGGTTGGTATTAGGATGTACCGCCAGCAGCGGAATGACCAGCCCGGCGGTAGAGATCGCCGCGACGGTGGCAGAACCCAGACAAATACGTAAGAATGCGGCTACGCCCCATGCCATCAGGATCGGGTTGATATCCGTGCCCGACACCAGGGTGGAAATATACTGACCGACGCCAGAGTCGATGAGAACCTGCTTGAATGCACCACCACCACCGATAATCAGCAGCAGACCGGCAATACCCGCAATCGCTTTCCCGCAGGAATCCATCAGGTCAGGGATTGTTTTCCCACGGCCCAGTCCCATGGTATAGATCGCAAACAGCAGTGAAATCAGCATGGCGATCGTCGAGTTACCTAAGAACAGCATCACGTTGTAGAACAAGCCTGAGTCCGCGGCGCTTTTGGCATGGGCCATCTGGATGATAGTGACTACCGCCATCAGGATCACTGGCAGCATTGCCGTGAGAAAACTGATCCCAAAGCCAGGCATTTCGCTTTCGCTGAATCGGCGGGTTGCACCCAGGGAGGCAATATTACCCTCTTTTTTAAAGGCGTCCGGAATAATGCGCTGGCAGAATTTATTCAGCACCGGGCCGCAAAGAATAAAGGTTGGAATGCCGACAATAATACCGTATATCAATACCAATCCTACATCCGCACCATATTCACGGGCGATCACCGTCGGGCCGGGGTGAGGTGGTAAAAAACCGTGCGCGACCAGCAAACCGGAGAGCATCGGCACACACATAAACATCGGCGATATTTTGGCTTCACGGGCAATAGCGAATAAAATAGGTACCAGAAGGATTAAACCGACTTCAAAAAAAAGTGCAATACCGACAATAAATGCTGAACAGACTACCGCCCAGTCAAGTTTATTTTTCCCGAAATAATTCAGCATGGTCAGAGCTATTCGCTGCGCACCACCCGCGTCAGCCAGTAATCGACCGAGCATAACGCCGAATCCGAATATCAAGCCAATATGTCCCAGCGTACCGCCAAGACCAGACTCAACCGAGGTTACGACTTTATTCAGTTCCATTCCACTGGCGATGGCGACAGCAATCGAGACAATAATTAAAGATACAAACGTATTAAGCTTAATTTTTATAGTCAAAAGCAGGAGTAAGGCAATCCCTGCCACAACGATAATTAGCGGCATAATGTCCTCTCATTGTAGGGTAACGACCCCTAATAATCTGGCTACGCAAATGATTTATAACGCATAGTCAAATTATTAGGGTGTCTGGATTTTTTTATTTTTTACTATTAGTTCTTATTAATATAATCTCGCAGCGCAGCACCGATTTTATTCACATCATAAATACAACCCATCCATGTGCCGCCGCTAACTGCCTGGAGCATTGCCCAAAGCCGGGTATCATCGGGCAGTTCAGGATCAGGAAGTAAATCCTGATGACTGAGTCTGGCGTTTAATATTGCTGTTGCCTCCTCCCTTGAGGGTAATTTTTCATCGTTACGGGTTCCGAGGAAATTGACTTCGCCCTGAAGCTCGCGGCAATCAATTTTAATTTCGATAATATCTCCAGTGCGTAATTTACCGACTGGTCCTCCGGCCAGCGCTTCTGGCCCCACATGACCTATACACGCGCCAGTGGAAACGCCCGAGAAACGCGCATCGGTAATCAGTGAAACATGCTTACCGTATGACAGGTGTTTCAGCGCGCTGGTAACCTGGTAGGTTTCCTCCATCCCGGTACCGGAAGGACCAACACCGATAATGACCAGAATATCGCCCGCTTTAATTTTGTCGTGCTTGATATCGTAAATTGCACTTTTCTCGGACAGATAGACCTTCGCCACACCTTTATGGTAATAGACTCCCTGATCATCAATCACCGATGGATCGATGGCTGTGGATTTGATCACTGACCCTTCCGGAGCAATATTACCCACTGGGAAGGTAATTGTTGAGGTTAAGCCACGTGCCTTCGCTTGCTGCGGCGACATGATCACCTCGTCAGCGTCGATCTGTTCTTGTTCGCGCAGTAGCTGTTTGAATCGCTGTCGGCGTTCTGAGTGCTCCCACCAGTCCAGGTTCTCCTTCAGTGTACTGCCGGTTACAGTCATAACGTCTTCATGTAGCAATCCAAGATTGCGCAAATGCAGCATCACTTCCGGCACACCGCCCGCCATGAAGGCATTAACAGTTGGATGGTAAATAGGGCCATTGGGCAGCACACTCACCAGTCGGGGCACCCGCTTATTGATGCGGATCCAGTCGTCAACGGTTGGGATATGGCAGCCTGCCTGATGGGCAATCGCCGGGATGTGGAGCAGCAGGTTTGTCGAGCCGCCAAACGCCGCATGGACAGTCATCGCATTCTCAATCGCTTTATCGGTGAGTATCTCCCGGGTGGTAATGCCTTGCTGGCACAGGTTCAACGCCGCCCTTGCGGAAGCTCTGGCGATCTCCTGCCACACCGGCTCACCAGAAGGGGCCAATGCCGAGTGCGGAATCGCCAGCCCCAATCCTTCGGCCACAACCTGCGATGTCCCGGCAGTACCCAGAAATTGACAGCCACCTCCGGATGAGGCACAGGCCTTGCAGCCGGCACGGCGTGCGTCCTGTAGTGATAACTCACCATTAGCAAAGCGTGCGCCTATGGTCTGCACCTTACCGTTATCTTCCCCATCTCTTGCAGGTAGCGTCGCACCACCAGGCACCAATACCGTCGCTTTATCATGCTGCGCGGCGAGTGCCATCATGGTAGCCGGAAGCCCCTTGTCACAGCTAGCCACGCCAATGACTGCTTTCACATCGGGCAGAGAGCGGATAAGACGGCGCATCACCATTGAGGCATCGTTACGGTACGGTAGCGAATCAAACATCCCGGTCGTGCCCTGCGTGCGTCCATCACAAGGATCGGAGACATACACAGCATAGGGCAAGGCACTGTTCGCTTTAATAACCTCAGCCGCCGCTTTCATCTGGATATCCAGCTCGTAGTGCCCCTGGTGCAGCGCCAGTGCAACAGGCTTACCGTCTGCGCCGCGTAAGCCACCGAGCGTACTGAGCAGTAAAATACCATCCCGATCCAGCTCATCCGGAGACCAGCCCATTCCGGCATTCATGGTCATACCAAACAGATCCCCACTCGGGCGGTTGATTAACATCTCCGCCGTCAGCGGCAGTTCACCATCAGGGCCATTGGCGTGCGTTCTGACGGTGTAGATATCGTGACTCTCGTCAGCAAAAATATTGCGTACAGACATGAGATTCTCCTCAGACCGGTAAAATACCCTGCGCAACCAACAGTGCATGGACTTTTTCTTTGGCTTCTTCTGACACCTCAAGAATTGGCGGCAAGCAATAAGTCTCTACTGGTAACCCTACGCATTGCATACCGTATTTGATTAGCGAGACAAACGGCGTTTCCAGAGCGTAAATAGATGGCAGTTGCAGTAGCTTTTTGTTCAGGTTGGCGGCGGTTGCCAGATCACCTTCGCGCCAGGCACGGTAGATACCAACGGAGAGTTCCGGTGCAAAGTTAGCACTGGCTGAAATCGCGCCGTCCCCCCCTAACAGCAAGGTGTTCAGTAAATGGTCGTCATAGCCGCAAAATACAGAAAACGACGGGCGCACTGACTTAACTGCGTTAATCATCGTGCGCAAGTGACCGACACTGTCGATGGTGTCTTTGATGCCAACGATATTCTCATTTTGCAAGGCCAAACGTTTCACTGTCTCCGGGGTTAAGTCCTGGCCCGTCAAATCCGGAAAGTTGTACAGGATTACCGGCAAAGTGACGCTACGAGCGATCTGCTGGTAATAGTCGTCAAGATTTCGTGACGCGACCTTCCAGTAGTAAGGGTTGATGGCGACGACACCGTCAGCACCGCAGGATTCGGCATGCCGCGCCAATTTGACCGCTTCATCAGTGGAAGGCGAACCGACGCCAATCAATACAGGAACCCTCCCACCAACAACGGATATGGCTTCTTCGGTGAGCGCCATGCGCTGGGCGGTATTCATCTGGCTAAATTCACCACCGGTGCCAAGGTAAAACAGCCCGTCGACTCCTTTATTAATCAGGAAGTCGGCAACCTGGCGCATTGCCGTTTTATCAATGGTTCCGTCACGATGAAACGTACTGGATACCGGTGGAATAATGCCGCTGAATTTTTTCATTACTTCAATTTCCTTTTCGTAAATATTCATTTTCGCTTATGTATCCCAGTCCATATGATATTTGCCCGGCACACTTTCGGAGCAGTTCCAGATAACCGTCGATCTTATTTCCTGAGTAAACCACCGGATCGCCTGATAGCGAGATCGCATAATTAACCCGGTTATACATATTGAATACAGGCATACTTAAACATACTGCACCATAGGTCGATTCTTCGTTATCTATGGCCCATCCCCGAAGCCGCGTTTTTTGCAGTTCTTCCAGAAATAATTTTTTATCAGTAAATGTATTGCGCGTATGTGGAGTCAACGTAAGAGCATCTAAAAAATAATCCAACTCTTCTCTCGTTTTCCAGGCCAATAACGCCTTACCCAGTGCGGTAATATGTAATTCAAGTTTTTTGCCAATCCAGCTTTTGCTGGTCGGCACCGAATCCGGGCTTTCAATCTTGTCAAGATAGATAGCAGAATAGCTCTCCATCGCGCCCAGATGACAAACCAGGCCGCTTTTCAACGACAGCTCCTGCATTGGCCGCTTCGTCACTTCAAAAATATTCTGGCGGTGCAGTGCCTGACATCCCAGTTCGTAGTTTTTTATCCCCAGTGAATAATGGCCATTTTTATTTTTAATTAAGAAACCACATTCCACCATCACATTCAGTAAATTAAGCAGGCTACTTTTGGGATACTGAAATTTTTTTAATAATTCCATATAACTCGCCACACCTACCCACGCAATATGGGTTAATATTTTTTCAGCACGGACTAATGAATTACACCCTTTGCGAACCATAATGGCTCCCTCTTGCTATTGGAATAAATGATATCGGCATTGTGTAGTGGAAAATATACCTTGTTCAACATGCTGAACCGTAATAAGGCGATTAAATGTGATCCTGTGCTCAATTTGAATAGCAGAATTATCGTACCGACATTCGGTGAATGCGAATGGATGCCAAATACGAAATTGTGTTATCAAGGCATGGTGGCGTGTGAGCGACTGAAAGAACGATCCGCAGGTTGCACTATTCATAAAAAATTGTTTACAGGGTCGGTATCTTTAGCACTGCTACTTTTGTAAGCGATACCGCTGGAGAATGTCCGCTTCGCGCCCCACGATGACACCTTTATCTACGCGCTTCTCAAAAAAGAGTGGAAAGAAGTAACTAAGCCACCGATATATGAACGCTCCTCGCCGACATAACGAAGAAACGCACTTTGACCGGCGGCTAATAACAAAACCCAATGCTTCAATAATCGAAAATCTGCCACTTCCCTACAGCCCAGCGTAACGGCCTGTTTGACCATGAAAAATCTCCCAGTAAACCCTCCAGGGGATTACATCCAGGCGTTAACATTTCGCTGCGCAACCGTTTTCCTTGCTTGTATATCATGCTATTCTCTCTCGCCTCGAAAGCAGTGTGTTTCGCACCACAGGAGTTTTAAGACGCATGTCTTCCCGCAATAATCCGGCGCGTGTCGCCATCGTGATGGGGTCCAAAAGCGACTGGACTACCATGCAGTTCGCCGCCGAAATCTTCGAAATCCTGGATGTCCCGCACCACGTTGAAGTTGTCTCTGCTCACCGCACCCCCGATAAACTGTTCAGCTTCGCCGAGAGCGCAGAAGAGAACGGCTATCAGGTGATTATTGCCGGTGCAGGTGGTGCAGCACATCTGCCTGGCATGATTGCGGCGAAAACGCTGGTACCTGTTTTAGGTGTTCCGGTACAAAGTGCTGCCCTGAGCGGCGTAGACAGCCTCTATTCCATCGTGCAGATGCCGCGCGGCATTCCGGTTGGCACGCTGGCGATTGGCAAAGCGGGTGCGGCAAATGCGGCACTGCTGGCGGCGCAAATTCTGGCAACCCACGATAAAACGCTACACCAGCGTCTGATCGACTGGCGTAAAGCGCAAACCGATGAGGTGCTGGAGAACCCGGACCCGCGAGGTGCGGCATGAAGCAGGTTTGCATACTTGGTAACGGTCAGCTAGGGCGCATGTTGCGTCAGGCAGGCGAGCCGTTGGGCATTGCAGTCTGGCCCGTTGGCCTGGATGCCGAACCTGCGGCCGTCCCCTTTCAGCAAAGCGTGATTACCGCTGAAATTGAGCGCTGGCCGGAAACCGCACTCACTCGCGAGCTGGCCCGCCATCCGGCGTTTGTTAACCGCGATGTGTTCCCGATTATTGCCGACCGTCTGACGCAAAAGCAGCTTTTTGACAAGCTCGGCTTGGCGACCGCGCCGTGGCAACTGCTGGCGGATAATAACGAGTGGTCTGCAATATTCGACAAACTGGGCGAACTGGCAATCGTGAAGCGTCGTGTCGGCGGCTACGACGGTCGTGGTCAGTGGCGTTTACGCGTCAATGAAACTGAACAACTTCCAGACGACTGCTACGGCGAATGCATTGTCGAACGAGGCATAAACTTCTCAGGTGAAGTGTCGCTGGTGGGCGCTCGCGCTCATGACGGCAGCACAGTCTTTTATCCGCTGACCCATAACCTGCATCAGGACGGCATTCTGCGTACCAGCGTGGTATTTCCGCAAGCCAATGCGAAACAGCAGGAACAGGCTGAAGCGATGTTGTCCGCTATTATGCAGGAGTTGGGCTATGTCGGCGTAATGGCGATGGAGTGTTTCATCACCCCGGAAGGCTTGCTGATTAACGAACTGGCCCCGCGCGTACACAACAGTGGGCACTGGACGCAAAACGGCGCCAGCATCAGCCAGTTTGAACTGCACCTGCGCGCCATTACCGACCTGCCATTACCCACGCCGGTAGTGAACAATCCTTCGGTCATGGTGAATCTTATCGGTACTGACCTGAACTACGACTGGCTGAAGTTGCCACTGGTGCACCTGCACTGGTATGACAAAGAGGTGCGCGAAGGCCGTAAGGTCGGTCACTTGAACCTGACGGACAGCGATACCGCTCGCCTGAGCGCAACGCTGGAAGCACTCATTCCCCTTCTGCCGCCGGAATACGCCAGTGGGATTATCTGGGCGCAAAGTAAGCTGAAGTAACACATAAAATGTCGGGGAAAGAATCTTATCCTTCCCCACTCCCTCTATCAGCGCGTAAAATCCCCTCCATTGCTGTTTTGTATTTTCAGGATTCAACATGAACGATGGAACGGACTATCGTGCGATTCTGCTCGCCGGTACGCCTTTAATCGATGTACGCGCGCCCGTCGAATTTCAACAAGGTGCCATGCCTGGCGCAATTAACCTGCCTTTAATGGATAACGAGGAACGTACCGCGGTCGGCATCTGTTACAAGCGTCAGGGACCGGAAGCGGCACTCGCGCTTGGGCATCAACTTGTCAGTGGTGACATCCGTCAACAGCGGATGAAAGCCTGGCAAGATGCCTGTCGTCTACATCCTGAGGGATATTTATGCTGTGCGCGCGGCGGTCAGCGCTCACATATTGTGCAGCAATGGCTGCGCGAATCCGGCATCAATTACCCATTGATAGCAGGCGGGTATAAAGCGCTTCGGCAGGCGGCGATGCAAGTGACCGAAGAACTGGTACAAAAACCCATCATCTTAATTGGCGGCTGTACCGGGAGCGGTAAAACGCAGTTGGTGCAACAGCAGCCGAACGGCGTAGATCTTGAAGGCTTAGCGCACCATCGCGGCTCTTCTTTTGGTCGCACGGTAGAACCCCAACTGAGCCAGGCCAGTTTTGAAAATCTGCTGGCGGTCGAGATGCTGAAAACCGATAGCCGTCAGGACCTGCATCGCTGGGTGCTGGAAGATGAAGGCCGCATGATTGGTGCCAATCATTTGCCCGAATGCTTGCGTGAACGCATGAGCCAGGCGTCTATTGCGGTAGTGGAAGATCCCTTTGAGCTACGTCTCGAGCGGCTTCGTGAAGAGTATTTTGTGCGCATGCACCACGATTTTACGCAAGCTTATGGGGAAACCCAGGGCTGGCGAGAGTACAGCGAATATCTGCACCACGGTCTGTTCGCTATTCGCCGTCGTCTGGGGTTACAACGCTTCGCAGAGCTCACCGCATTGCTCGATGTTGCTCTGACGGAACAGCAGACTAATGGCGGTACCGATGGTCACATGGGCTGGCTGGTGCCATTACTCAACGAATATTACGATCCGATGTATCGCTATCAGCTGGAAAAGAAAGCCGCAAAAATTGTTTTTCGCGGCACATGGCAGGAGGTTGCCGACTGGGTTCAGACGCAGTAATAGAATTCGCATGCCGGGCTTAGCTACGCTTGCCCGGCCTGTTATTAGCGCGTATTAATGCCTGTCACGCTTGTCGGCACGTTTCGCCAGCCAGTCGCCAAATACCTGTACGACCTGCACCAGAATAATCAGTGCCACCACGGTGACAATCATCACCTGGGTTTCGTAACGGTAATAACCGAAGCGAATAGCCAGGTCGCCAACGCCACCGCCGCCAACAATTCCGGCCATTGCGGAGTATCCAATCAAACTCACCAGCGTTATCGTCAGTCCACGCAGCAGACCCGCGCTGGCCTCCGGTAACAGAACCGTACAGATAATACGCATCGGGCTGGCGCCAAAGGCTTCTGCCGCTTCAATGATTCCTTTATCAACCTCACGCAGCGCGCTGTCCACCAGCCGGGCATAGAACGCAATTGCCGCAACAGAAAGCGGTACCGAAGCCGCAATCGGTCCGATGGTATTACCGAGCAGAAACTGCGTTAGCGGCAGCAACAGCACCAACAGGATCACAAACGGCACCGATCGGATGATATTCACCAGCACGGAGCTGAGCAGATAGACAAAACGGTTCTGCCAGAATAAATGCCTGTCAGTAACGAAAATGAGAAAGCCCAGCGGCAGACCGCCAATAATCGCCAGCACCGTCGAGATGCTAAGCATCTGGAAAGTTTCATTGAACGCCAGTGTCAAATCCGGCAATAAATCATCCACGAATCACCTCCACCTGTGCAGTACGTTGACGAATATGTTCCACGGCGGCATCCACCGCGCCAGGATTATGCGGTGCAGTTAGTTGCACCACTAAGATCCCCAGCGCACGCTCACCGATATACTCAATTTTGCCGTGCAGGATATTCACCGCTACACCAAACTTTACCGCCACTTCAGACAACACCGGCTGTTCTGCCGAGTCGCCGATAAACAAGATTTTCAGCAATTGACCGGGCAGATGTTCCCGCAGCCGTTCCGGGAGCGTCAGATTGAGCGTATGCGATACCAGTTGCTGCGTGAAAGCATGCTGCGGGTGGGCAAAGACATCAAACACTTCGCCTGTTTCCACCACTTTCCCGCCTGACATCACTGCCACACGATCGCAGATAGATTTGATCACGTTCATTTCATGAGTGATCAGCACGATCGTGATCCCCAACTGTTGGTTGATCTGTTTGAGCAGAGCCAGAATAGTGGCTGAGGTTTCCAGATCCAAAGCAGAGGTGGGTTCATCGCACAGCAGCACATCCGGGTGGTTGGCAATAGCGCGGGCAATGCCAACACGCTGCTTTTGCCCACCACTAAGCTGTACGGGATAACGGTTAGCCTTATCGGACAGCCCAACCAGTGACAGAATTTCCGTCACGCGCGGTCCGATTTTACTGCGCTCCCACCCGGCTGCTTTCAGGCTGAAGGCGACGTTTTGCGCAACGGTTCGGGTATGCATCAGATTAAAGTGTTGGAAAATCATTCCAATACGCTGGCGGGCCTTACGTAAATGCCCCCCTTCGAGCGCAGAGATTTCTACTCCGTTAACCTTTACGCTTCCCTGACTTGGGCGTGTTAAGGCGTTCAGGGTGCGCAAAAGCGTACTCTTTCCCGCACCGCTGGTACCGACAATGCCAAATATCTCACCCGCGCCGATACGCAGGCTGACGTCATCAACCGCCCTTGTTGACGGCCCACGGCCTGCGGTGAAATCCACGCAAACCTTATCTATCTCAATCATAGCCACCTCAGAAATGCGAAAAGGGCAGTCATCGCTGCCCTGTTAAACCTTTTGCGCAGCGATTATTTGGCTGCCGACATCCATTCCGGTTTCTGGAAGGCACTGTAGATATTTTTCGGATCGTCAATCACCGCACGATAGGCCGGAGATTTCACCGCCTCAACGATATCTTTAGCGAACGGTTTATCCGCATCTTCAGTGCGTACCGCGATGATATTTTTCAGGTTCTCATCCAGATGTTCCTGCTTAATGGCACTGGAGAGATCCAGTTTTGCCGCGACAGCAAAGTTGCCGTTGACCAGCGCCCCGGTTACGCCATCCAGCGTACGCGGCAGTTGCGCGGCTTCCAGCGGCTTAAAGATCAACCCCTTCGGGTTGCTGGCAATATCGCGCTCGGAAGCTTTGGTCGGATCGATATTGTCTTTAATGGTGATCAGATCGATTGATTGCAGGAAGCGCAGACCACGAGCCAGGTTGGTCGGATCGTTTGACAGGGTGATGACATCCCCTTTCTTCAGCTCATCCAGGCTTTTGATTTTATGCGAGTAAAAACCCATTCCGGCCGTAGGGACCACAATGAGCTTGCTCAGTTTCAACCCTTTATCAGCGGTGAATTTGTCAAAATAGAGCGAGTGCTGGAACAAGTTAGCGTCAATGCTACCGTTGGAGAGTGCCATATTCGGCTGGACATAGTCACTGAATTCGCGCACCACTACCTTGTAGCCTTTCTCTTTCAGCGTCGGGGCAATGGCCTGTTTCACCATATCACCATATGGACCCGGCGCAACACCGAACACGATGGTGTGCGGATCGCTATTCGCATGAGCAAACTGTAATCCACAGGCCAACAACAGTACCCCGCTCGCGACGCGTAAACTCTGACGCAATCCCATAACTTCTCCATTTTAACGTTGTGATGTAATGTCCCACGCCGTTCATGCGGCGTTGTTTTTTTTGGCCTGCTTAACAGGCTGATTCTTAACATGACACAGATCACAGCCTGCTGTCCTTGAAATTATTTCATGATGTTGCGAAGTATGTCGTTGAATGAGTAAGGAAGGCGCTTATGCAAGTTTCAGGAATGAATAGTTGAAAAACGAAAAAGCCGGATAGCATCATCCGGCTTATAGGCGGCGCCTGGTCAAATACCCGATTAGCATCGCACCATCGGGTATCTGTTTTAGCAGGGCGTTCTTAGAAATCGTAGCGCAGACGCACCAGGTTCATGTCGCCCAGGTTGTCGGTGCTGGAGGTAAAGACGTGTTCGTAATCCACACGGAAACCATAATCCAGCTGGAAGCTGATACCCAACCCATTGTCGGTACGCAGATAGTTACGACCATTCACGTATTCGATACGGTCGCCCATGAAGTAAGGCTGGATGGATTTAACCGCATACTGACCAACCGGGAATGTGTAACCAGCAAAGTATTCCAGACCCCATGCGTCACCAGCAAAGTAGTCGTTAACCGATACTTTTTTGGTGGTCATGAAGTTTTGGTACCAGCCGCCACCCAGTGAGAAGGTCCAGTTGTCCGGTTTCCAGCTCAGTGCGGTACCAATAATGTTCTGATCGTAAGTTTTGCTACTGTTGCCGCGCATTTCCGCACGGGTGTAGTTCCACGCGGTACCCCAGGTTAAGTCATCAGTGATGTGGTAATCCACGCCCAGAGAGCCACCACCTTTACGCTTGTAGCGCAGGCCGTTATTCGGGTTGTAATCATCGCTGAACAGATAAGAAGCGTAGAGATCAACATCCCCAACAGCTTTCTTATACTTCAGAGACTTACGCGTGCGATATGAGCCATCGTAGTCGCCATTAATACCGTTACCTGGCGCCTGACCGATCATGTCGTAGTCCCAGATATCCGTTTTCGCACCGACCACATCATAGTAAATGCTGTTCTGTTGACCGAAGGTCAGTGTACCCCAGGTCGCGCTTTTCAGACCGGTGTACAGCATACGACGCGTGGTATCGTTGGCGCCGTCAGCGTAGTGATTATCCCAGTTGAACATGGCCGGGAAGTTAACGCCCAGCTCGTAGTAGCTCACCCAACTGATGTCATCAAACAGATAGTAGTCAGCAGCGAAGCGGAAACGCGTGCCGCCGTCAAAACCATTACGTTTGTAACCATTCTTACCATCATCGCCAGCCATATTCTGGAACTGTGGACGAATACTCCCGCCGACGGTGAAGTTAAGACGGCTCAGCGGATTGCCCGCCTGCGGATCTTGTTTCAGGACCGTGATTTCCGCCTGAGAAGCGAAAGTCGTTAATGCCACTGCTGCGCCGATCGATACCGCCAGCGCTGTTTTTTTTATAGTCATGGTTTTACCTTGATAGATAGCCTGCCAATTATTCAGCATGCAAATATTAACTTTTATTAACCCCGTCGTGTTGGCGGTTTTTTATTGATTTGTGCTGTTAAATATCAAGGAGTTATCAATTTGTGCCCTATAGAAAAAAATACGCACCGATATAAAAAACCGGTGCGTAATCATCACTGAAATGAATTAATTACTGAATTGTCGGAAGAGTGCTTTACCTTTTAACAGGCGTGCGCCGAGCCATCCGCCACATAATGAGAGCAGCAGCGCCCCGCAAAACGGCAATACTACCCACAGTCGCCAGTCAGGTTCCCATGGGAAGTCAAAGACTTTGGTTTGCAGAACCGCCAGCGCCGTTTCGGCACCAATGGCCGCCACCAACCCAGAGACCATCCCCAGCATGGCGAACTCGCACCACAGCGTGGTACGCAAAAGTTTCTTACCCGCCCCGAGCGTACGCCAGACCACCAGTTCCTGATGACGCTGGCGCATCCCGACCTGAACCTGGGCCAGGAGCAACAACATGCCGCAGGCAGTTACCAGCACTACCATCACCTCCAGCGCCCGACTGACCTGCTGCAGAACCTGACCAACCTGCTTGAGGATTGCGCCGATATCCAGCAGGCTGACGGTCGGAAACTCGCGATTAAGCTGTGTCAGCATGCCGTTACCGTTCTCCCAGCGAAAACTGGTCAGCCAGCTTTGCGGCTGTCCGTCCAGTGCGCCGGAAGGGAAGATAAAGAAGAAGTTAGGCCGCAGACTTTCCCAGTCCACTTTGCGCAGGCTGCTGACCGTGGCACTGAAATCCTGGGTATCCCCCATAAAGGTCACACGATCGCCGAGCTTCACGTTCAGCCGTTTTGCCAGCCCCTCCTCCATCGATACCTCACCAGCTTTTGGCGGCCAGGTTCCGGCGGTAATCGGGTTATGATCCGGTCGGGTATCCTGCCAGGTCAGGTTCAATTCACGGTTGAGCGCTTCATCCTGATTGCCCTCGGTCGCCTTATCATTAATTGCCGTCAGACGCGCCCGCACAATCGGGTAGAACGACTCAGGAATTATCTGATGCTCAGACAGGAAACCCTTCAGCGGTACAACCTGTTCAGTCGCGATGTTGATAAGGAAGTAGTTCGGGCTTTCCGGCGGCATTTGCTGCTGCCAGCGATCGAGCAGATCGCCACGCAGTACCAGCAACAACGCCAGCAGCATAAAGGAGAGTGAAAAGGCTGAGAGCTGGCTCAGCGTTGACCAGGGCTGACGCAACAGTCGGCTGACCGCTAAACGCAGCGGCAGCGAGGTTAACGTCATGCCACGCAGCACGTTGAGCAGCATCCAGCCCAGCACGCCGCACAGTAGCGCCAGTACGACCGCACCAGCCAGCACCGCCCACAGCAGCATACTGCCACCCATCAACCCCGCGAGGAGCGCAACAACAACAACCGAAACCAACGGGAGATAAAATTTCAGCGGCCAGACATTTGCCACCACGTCACGGCGCAGCACCCGCAGCGGCTGCGTGGCCAGTAACAGACGATAAGGACGTAGCCCCACCAGCAGAGAGATAACGGTCATGGTGCCTAATGCCCACAGCCATGGCCACAGACTGGCTGGCGGCAATTCGCCGGGTAATACGGGCCTGAGCAACACCACCAGAACACGCTCAAACAGTAGCCCACATGCTCCGCCGGTTATGCCAGACAGCGCCAGTACCATCAGCCACTGTCCGACAATCAATTTACGCAACTGCGCCCTGCCCGCACCGAGCGTTTTCAAAATCGCCACCAAATCGTACCGACTGCGGCAATAATGACTCATCGCCACCGCAACGGCGGCAACCGCCAGCAGCAACGTTAACAACGCCGACAACAGGAGGAACTGCTGCGAGCGTTCGAGCGATTTCCCTAACGCCCCTTCATCCTGCTCCAGCCCGTACCAGCGTTGTTCCGGCTTTAGCTGCGGCAACAGCCATTGCTCATACTCTTCCAGTTGCTGCGGCGTACCGCCAAATTTATAACGCCATGTCACGCGGCTTCCCGGCTGGACCGCGCCAGTTTTTGCAACATCCGCCATATTCATCATCAGGCGCGGCGCTATCTGGAACGGGTTAAAGCCGGAATCCGGCTCCTGTACCACTTCTCCGGCAATATGCAGGGTGACGTCACCAACATCGATGGAATCACCGATTTTTAAATTGAGCAGCGCCATCAGGCGCGGAGCCAGCAGTACAGATCCTGGTTGTGGTTTGAGTCCCGGAGGGTTGGTTTGCAAATTACCATACATCGGGTAAACGTCATCCACCGCTTTGACATTCGCCAGTTGCGGAGTATCGGCCGCAAAGGTCATAGTAGCGAAGGTCAGCTGTTCGCCCACCTTCAGGCCACGTTGACGCGCCTCATCAATCCATGATGTTGGCACTTCCCGCGAGCTTTGTAGCGCCCGGTCACCCGCCATAAACTCGCGACTTTGCTGACTCAGCCCTTTTTCCATACGGTCGCTGATGTTGCCCAGCGCCAGCACGCAGGCCACCGCCAGACTCAGCGCCAGCCAGACGATTAATAATGAAGGTGAGCGCCATTCGCGCCAGAACCAGCGTGCGATCATGCCTCCTCCTGCAACTGCCCGTTCACCAGACGTAAACGCCTGTCACAGCGTGCCGCCAGTTGCGGATCGTGAGTCACCAGAACCAGAGTCGTGCCGTGTTCACGGTTGAGGGAAAACAGCAGATCGGCAATTTTGTCTCCGGTTTGTCGGTCCAGGTTGCCTGTTGGCTCATCGGCAAACAGTACGTCAGGGCGCCCGTTAAACGCCCGCGCCAACGCCACGCGCTGCTGCTCACCGCCTGAGAGTTGAGCAGGAAGGTGGTCGAGACGTTTCCCCAACCCCAGTTGCTCAAGCAATGCTTTCGCACCGTCGCGGCTTTTCCCGCTATTTTCCCCCCGCAATAACGCGGGCAACTCAACGTTCTCCAACGCATTCAGGGTTGGAATTAACATGAAGGACTGGAAAACAAAACCGACATGCTTCGCCCGCAGTTGTGCCCTGGCCTCTTCATCCATAGTATGCAACGGCTGTCCTACCAGGCAGACTTCTCCGCCAGAGCCATCGTCCAGACCGGCGAGGATTGCCAGCAGTGTCGATTTTCCCGAGCCCGACTCGCCAATCAACGCAATGGTCTCGGCGCGTTTGACAACCAGTTCAACTCCGGTAAGGATGGATAGCTCGTGATCACCCTGACCGACGGATTTCTTAAGATGATGAACTTCAACAATGTTTTCCGCTGGCATTTGCCCTTCCTGTTCCTGGTCCTGTTAACGTTCCGCGCCGCCGCAGCGGACACGTTATTAATTCTGGGTGACAGCCTGAGTGCCGGATACCGTATGTCAGCCAGCGCGGCGTGGCCAGCGCTACTCCATGATAAATGGCAAACCAAAACATCTGTGGTGAATGCCAGCATTAGCGGCGACACCTCACAACAGGGTCTGTCCCGTCTGCCCGCATTACTGCAACAGCATCAGCCTCGCTGGGTGCTGGTAGAACTTGGCGGCAACGACGGACTACGCGGGTTTCAACCTCAGCAAACCGAACAGACTCTGCGCAAAATATTGCAGGACGTGAAGGCCGCGAATGCCGAACCGTTATTGATGCAAATTCGTCTGCCGGCAAACTACGGTCGCCGTTATAATGAAACCTTTAGCGCTATTTATCCAAAGCTCGCCAAAGAGTTTGATATTCCTCTGTTGCCCTTTTTTATGGAAGAGGTCTATCTGAAACCCCAGTGGATGCAGGATGATGGTATTCATCCAAATCGTGACGCCCAGCCGTTTATTGCCGACTGGATGGCGAAACAACTCACTCCTTTAGTTAACCACGACTCGTAAATCAACGGAGATCCTGACAGGTAAAGTTATGCAAAAATCGGTCTTAATAACAGGATGTTCCAGCGGTATCGGCCTGGAAAGCGCGCTTGAGCTAAAGCGCCAGGGTTTTCAAATTCTGGCAGCCTGCCGTAAGCCTGACGATGTCGCACGTATGAATGGCATGGGATTCACCGGCATATTGCTGGATCTGGATTCGCCAGAAAGTGTGGATCGTGCTGCCGATGAGGTGATCGCCCTGACCGATAATCGTTTGTATGGGATCTTTAACAACGCAGGATACGGCGTGTATGGTCCGCTGACCACTATCAGCCGTGAACAGATGGAACAACAGTTTTCCGCCAACTTCTTTGGCGCGCATCAGCTCACTATGCGCCTGCTGCCTGCCATGTTACCGCATGGCGAAGGGCGGATTGTGATAACCTCTTCAGTAATGGGATTAATCTCCACGCCTGGACGTGGGGCGTACGCCGCCAGTAAATACGCGCTGGAAGCATGGTCCGATGCATTGCGCATGGAACTACGCCACAGTGGAATCAAGGTCAGCCTGATTGAACCCGGCCCCATACGTACCCGTTTTACCGAAAACGTTAACCAGACCCAAAGCGATTCTCCTGTCGAAAACCCCGGCATTGCCGCGCGTTTTACGCTGGGCCCAGAGGCTGTTGTCGCCAAAGTGCGCCATGCTTTTGAAAGTGATAAACCGAAACTGCGCTACCCCGTCACCCTGGTGACCTGGGCAGTTATGCTGCTGAAACGCCTGTTGCCAGGTCGCGTAATGGACAAAATTTTACAGGGCTGAGTTGAAGCCAGCACGTCTGCCCCCATGTAAAAACAAATAGACGAATAGAGAGTGACTCCATGTCCGTACAAAATATTGTCAATATTAACGAATCTAACCTGCAGCAGACCCTTGAACTGTCGATGACCACACCAGTCCTGTTCTATTTCTGGTCTGAGCGTAGCCAGCATTGTCTGCAACTAACGCCGGTACTGGAAAGTCTTGCCGCGCAGTACAACGGTCAGTTTATTCTCGCCAAACTGGACTGCGACGCTGAACAGATGATCGCCTCCCAGTTTGGCCTGCGCGCTATCCCAACGGTATATCTGTTCCAGAACGGTCAGCCGGTAGACGGATTCCAGGGGCCGCAGCCGGAAGAAGTCATTCGCGCACTGCTCGATAAAGTGCTCCCAAGTGAAGAGGAGCTGAAAGCGCGCCAGGCCATTGAGTTTATTGAAGCCGGCAATCACGCCGAAGCGCTGCCTTTGCTGAAAGAAGCCTGGCAGTTATCTAACCAAAGCAGCGAAATCGGCCTGCTGCTGGCAGAAACACAAATCGCGCTTAACCGTTCGGAGGATGCCGAAGCGGTACTGAAAACCATTCCGTTGCAGGATCAGGACACCCGTTATCAGGGGCTGGTCGCGCAGATTGAACTACTGAAACAAGCGGCAGATACGCCGGAAATCCAGCAGTTACAGCAGCAAGTAGCGAGCAACCCTCAGGATGCGGCACTGGCAGCACAGTTGGCGTTACAACTGCACCAGGTCGGACGTAACGAAGAGGCGCTGGAACTCCTGTTCAGCCACCTGAGAAAAGATCTTGCGGCCGCAGACGGTCAGGCACGTAAGACCTTCCAGGAAATTCTCGCTGCGCTGGGAACCGGTGATGCGCTGGCATCGAAATATCGTCGCCAGCTGTACGCGTTGTTGTACTAATCTGCGTGATTTTGCCCGATGGCGCTTACGCTCATCGGGCCTAGAAAAAACGCATCCGGCATCACATCACGGCTTTTTCAAATGCGTCACCACCAGTTGGTGGCGCGAATTGTAGAATTTCCGGTAAGTGAGATAACAGGCAATAATGGTCGACAGGCTGGCGGTAGAAAGCAGCATAAAGGTCACCATTATCTGATACTTAATTGCTTTTACCGGATCGATACCAGCAAAGATCAAGCCCGACATCATCCCTGGTAAGCTCACCAGTCCCACAGTTTTCGCTGAATCGATCGTCGGGATCAATGACGCACGAATGCTGTCGCGAATAAGCGGCGCAGACGCCACTTTCGGCGTGGCACCGAGGCTCAATTTCTCCTGGATTTGCTGCTGCTCGCTGTTAAACCGCTGCCCCAGGTTGTTGTAACATAACCCGACCGCCACCATCGCATTACCTGCGATCATGCCGGAAATTGGGATCACCTGCATTGGCGCGAATTCGATGGAACCGGACAGAACCAGAACAGCCAGCGTCACTCCCGCTCCCGACGTAATGGCGATAAACGACGAGATAAAGGCTTTATCAATATATTTACTGCGTTTTTGCGCGTTATACGCAGCGTTAAAGCAGATAAACAGCACCATCACTAGAGTCAGAATGCTGTGGTTAACGCCAAAGATATATTTCAGCACATAGCCGACGATAATAAGCTGGATCACCGCCCGGCAAACGCTCCAGAGAATATCTTTTTCCAGCGCCAGTTTTTCTTTGTGACTAATCAGTATCGCCACTACCACCAGCATCATCGCTAACGCCAGTGATTCATTGGTAATATTATGCTCGTTCATTGCTTGCTTCCTGCATCTCTCCGGCATGCGGCTGAAGGGTAATGATATTATCCGCATGATTAATTTCATCTTTGTCGTGCGTAACCCACAGCACTGCGATATTTTTCTCGCGAACGTAACGGTGAA
This sequence comes from Citrobacter sp. Marseille-Q3906, assembly GCF_916618775.1. Classification (NCBI taxonomy): domain Bacteria; kingdom Pseudomonadati; phylum Pseudomonadota; class Gammaproteobacteria; order Enterobacterales; family Enterobacteriaceae; genus Citrobacter; species Citrobacter sp. Marseille-Q3906. Next base: position 314,759 of record NZ_CAKAKA010000002.1, on the reverse strand, counting down.
TTAATTCATTCACGTTGCGTTTATTGGCCTCATCCAGTGCGCTGGTTATTTCATCCAGCAACAGGATTTTGGGCAGAAACTGCAAATTGCGAATTAATGAGATACGCTGTTTTTCGCCTCCGGAGAGTTCATTAATATTTTTTTTGAGGATCTCCTCAGGCAGTTCAAAGCGGGCCAGATCGGCCAGAAACGCATCAGGTTCAGGACGTTTATTGCGGATTTGCCACGGGAAAATAAGGTTATCGTAGACAGTATCGCCAAACAAAGCGGGGGTTTGCGCGCAATAAGAGACCTGCTGACGATAAGCTTCGGGTTTGAGGGTAGTTATCTCCTTTCCCTCAAAAATAATCTCACCGGCACTCGGGCTAATTAACGACGCCACAATCTTCAGTAACGTACTTTTACCGCAGCCGGACTGACCGGTAATCAGCTTAAATTCCCCGGCGTTGAGATTAAAACTGATGTTATTGAGAATTTTCGTCGTTCCCGCCTGCCAGGCGACATTTTTTAACTGAAGCAACATTCTGCTTTCTTCCATTACAGATCCCTTTTTTACATCTTTCGTGCAGACAGTCTATACCCAAAATAATTCGAGTTGCATGAAGGCGGCAAGTGACTGAGGTGAACGAACGTAGCTAACGCACATGCAACTTGAAGTATGACGGATATATCCCTGTAATTTATTATAGGGGAGCCCACCCTGATTAATCGGGTATAATTTGATTAATCAGGTAGTAAAGGACAGCACAACAGGAGGTTTCATCAATGCTCATTTTTATCCCCATTCTCATTTTTGTCGCGCTGGTAATCGTCGGCGCAGGCGTCAAAATCGTCCCGCAGGGATACCAGTGGACAGTGGAGCGTTTTGGCCGTTACACCAAAACCCTGCAGCCAGGCTTAAGTCTCGTGGTGCCCTTCATGGATAGAATTGGTCGTAAGATCAATATGATGGAGCAGGTTCTCGATATCCCGTCGCAGGAAGTTATCTCCAAAGATAACGCCAACGTTTCTATCGATGCAGTGTGCTTTATTCAGGTGATCGACGCGCCGAAAGCAGCATATGAAGTCAGTAATCTTGAACTGGCGATCATCAACCTGACCATGACCAACATTCGTACCGTTCTCGGCTCCATGGAGCTGGATGAAATGCTCTCCCAGCGTGATAACATCAACACACGTCTGCTGCATATCGTTGATGAAGCCACCAATCCCTGGGGCATCAAAATCACCCGAATTGAGATCCGCGATGTACGCCCACCGGCTGAACTTATCGACGCGATGAACGCCCAGATGAAAGCGGAACGTACCAAACGCGCCTACATTCTTGAAGCCGAAGGGATCCGCCAGGCGGAGATCGTCAAAGCGGAAGGTGAGAAGCAGTCGAAAATACTGAAAGCGGAAGGTGAACGCCAGTCCGCGTTTTTACAGGCAGAAGCGCGCGAACGTTCCGCCGAAGCCGAAGCTCGCGCAACTCAGATGGTTTCGGAGGCGATTGCCGCCGGGGATATTCAGGCGGTGAACTACTTCGTGGCTCAGAAATACACCGAAGCGCTGCAACAAATCGGTTCGTCAAATAACAGTAAAGTGGTGATGATGCCACTGGACGCCAGCAGCCTGATGGGCTCGATTGCCGGCATCAGCGAATTAATTAAGGACAGCGCCAGCGAACGGAAAAAATCATGATAGCGATGATTCTGGTTCACCCACATATCTTCTGGCTTAGCCTCGGTGGTCTGTTACTGGCCGCCGAGATGCTGGGCGGTAACGGTTATCTGCTGTGGAGCGGCGTAGCAGCGGTGATCACCGGTCTGGTGGTCTGGCTACTTCCGCTCGACTGGGCGTGGCAGGGTGCGATGTTCGCCTTGTTAACGTTGCTGGCAGCCTGGCTGTGGTGGAAGTGGCTGGCAAAGCGCGTACAGGAGCAGAAACCAGCTGACAGCCACCTCAATCAGCGCGGGCAGCAGCTGGTCGGTCGCCGGTTTATTCTGGAGACCACGCTGGTGAATGGTCGCGGGCATATGCGCGTTGGCGACAGCTCCTGGCCGGTCAGTGCGAACGATAATTTGACTGCCGGTACGCAGGTCGAAGTGGTTGCCATTGAGGGTATCACCCTGGTTATCAAAGCCGTATCACAATAAATCATACAGGAAATAAGATTATGGTCAGGAAGACATCCCTCGCTCTAGCCCTTTGTTCATTGTTGGCAGGAGCCCCTCAGGCATTTGCTTCTTTTGATATGGAAGATTGCAAATGGAGTGATGACCACTGTCTGCTAAAAGGTATCCCGGTATTCAGCCCGCAAAACGACAGCCGGGATAACCTGCTGCGATTGTTAAGCCAGGAAAAATCATTCGCCCTGCCCGTTCAGTCGATGCCTGAGGATATCACCCGCTCCCGCGATTTCTATTTTGCGTATCACCCGCAGTGGGATGAAATCACGTCGCCAGCCGCCGCTACGCCGGAGCAACGTGCAGATGACACGCTTGCTCGCCAGATGGACAAGCTGCAGATCGCCGCCGAAGAGATAAATGCCGACGACACAGAGAATGAAAACCGCCATGTTTCAAATAACAGGGACAGCGTCAGTCAGTTTTTTGCCGCGCTACTGGCCGATACCTCGTTAACGGTTGAACAACGCCAGGCGTTAGCCCGGGCGCGGTTGGGGTTATTGTCCGGCGCGACCGGCGAGCAGATTACGTCCTCCCTCACCTCAATCCCAGCCGATTCATCCGCGCAACAGTATAAAACCTATCTGATCGCCGCCTCGCGTTTCTATGAAGGCGACTACGTCAATGCGGAACAGAATTTCACGCAGCTTGCCACCAGCGATCGTCCGTGGCTGGCAGAAACCGCGCAATACATGTTGATGCGCACGGCGCTGAATAAAAGTAGTCAGAACAGCGTCGGTGAATACGGTGATTTTGATATCGCCAGAATCAACCGCCAGGATGCCGCTCAGGCACAGACTCTGGCACAAACTTATCTGCAACACTTCCCGCAGGGACTTTACGCCGATTCTGCGCGCGGTATGCTGCGCCGTATTAACTGGTATCTGCAATCGTGGGCGCCGCTGGCAACACTGTATGAGCAAGGCTTCCAGCAGGCAGCCGACGCACCGCAACTGCGTAGCGCGGTCATCGAATACGATAATGTTTTTGGCATGCAGTTCCTGGAGCAATCTGCAGTTGAGACCTTCCCTGACGCCCCATGGGTCAGCTATATCGAACTGCTGCGCGCCCTGCGACTAAACAACGACGACAAACCGACGCTGACGCAGGCGCAGTTCGACGCCAGCAAGCCCGTTTTCGAGAAGAGCGGAAAACTGCCGCTGTGGCACAACCTGCAACTAAATCTGTGGATGGCGACTGGCAACTACACAGCCATTGTTCAGGCAGTAACCCCGGCGCAGAAACTCCCCGCAAACGACACTCTCGCCTTCAGCGAACAAGTGCTTTATGGCGAAGCACTGATGGGGCAAAAGCAGTGGTCTGCGGCGCGTGAGTTCTGGCAGCAACTATTGAAACATAGCCAGAATAACGAACAGCAACAATATGTGCAGGCTAAACTGGCGGCAACGCTGGTCTACAGCGGCGATGTGGCGGCAGTTTTCGCCCCGAACAGCATGGTTACAAACCTGCGTTTTCGTTCACAGGTGCTGAAAACACAAGCCTCTCCTGAACTACTGCGCCAGCAGGCAACCCACGGACCAAATAATGAAGAGCGTACCATCGCGCTGCATACGCTACTGGTGCGGGATTTAACCGAGAATCGCTTTGGCGACTGGCTGAATGACAGAAAACTTGCCAGCGCAATTACGCAACCGGTATCCGCAGATGCGTTTGCTGATGTCAATCTGAACACCTTTGACTGGAACGGCGATGCTGCTCAGGCCGGTTACGCATGCCGTAGCCTGACTGAAACAGTCACAGTGCTAAGCAAAAAAGCGGATGATGCCCACGCTCTGAACTGTCTGGGTGAGTTTTTCCGTACCACGCAAACCCGTGTTGATCTGTGGGCAAACAGTACAGGCAATGATGTGCTGGAAGTGGCAATTTCACGTAAAGAACCGTTCGGTCAGTACGACAGACAGCGCTACTATCAGCAGGTTATTGCTGCACCAAAAGCGGAACTCGAGGATAAAAGCTTTGCGTTGTATCGCGCCATCATGTGCTATGCACCATCAGGTTCGAACGAATGCGGTGGCGCAGAGGTGGATAAATCACAGCGTAAAGAGTGGTTCACGCAACTGAAGACACAGTATCCAGGAAGCCCGTGGGCGCAAAAACTCAAATATTACTGGTAGCTGCGCTGCTGGCCGGACAGGTACAGGCTACGGAAATTGTCACCGCCCGCGACCATCCGGCCTTCTGGTTGTGGTCAGGGGTGAAAGCCAGCAACGAACTCCAGAACGCGCAAACGGTCTATTTGCATCAGGGTGAAGTAGTCATTCAGTCAGGGGAAGTAATCTTTCAGCGGCTCGGCTTGCCGGTCAGTCGTCTGACATTTCCAACAATCTGGCTGACCGTACGCTTCACCACCCTCGACGTGCCGGAAGAGATTCCGGCGCGTATCACACGGCTGTTGCAACGCTGGCAGTCTGCAGGGAATCACGTCGTCGGTTTGCAGGTTGATTTTGACGCCGCAACTCATCAGCTCACGGATTACGCTCACTTTCTGCGTCAGCTTCGCCAACAGTTACCGCCAGAGTTCGCCCTTGGCGTTACCGGGCTGCTGGACTGGGCGAAAACCGGCGATATCGCCACGCTGAACGCATTGCCGGTCGATGAACTGGTAGTTCAGAGCTATCAGGGACGTCACACTGTGGCAAATTATCAGGCGTATTTGCCCGCGCTCATCCGGTTACGCATACCATTTAAGCTTGGGCTGGTGCAAAACGGTAGCCGGGATCCGCAGGCTGAAGCTCAGCTTGAAAAATCCCCGTGGTATCGCGGCACGGTAGTATTTATGCTCAATCCCTCTCGCCGCTAAACCTTTGCTTTGTGATGACAACAGCCGGAGAGATTATCAATAATTGGACATTCGGCGCTGTCATCGCCAGGGCAACTGTTTGCCAGCGCCAGCAAATGTCCCCGCATCGCCTGTAATTCGCTGATATGCCGTTCGATTTCAGCCACCTTCTCGAGAGTACGTTTTTTTACATCTGCGCTGTGACGTGCCGGATCGTTAAACAGGTTCACCAGCTCACCGCACTCTTCGAGATTAAACCCAACCTGCCGCGCTTGTCGCAACAACGTCAGTTCATTCAGATGTTGCTGGGTATAAGTGCGGTATCCGTTCTCGCTACGCAGCGGCGGAGTCACCAGCCCTTTCTCTTCATAAAAGCGAATAGCTTTACTGGTTAATCCGGTTTTTTTCGCCACATCACTAATATTCACATCATCCCCCACAGCTCTCTCAATGCAGAGCCACATTATAGCCCAGATTGCAGTAATCCCTTATCCGGCGAAACGCCCAACAGGTACATCAGCGATTAATTTAAAAAGCCAGCCTATTCACAAGGTTATGCGCCATCCCGATCACAATTCCACCCGCATCAACGATACAAAATTGATTCAAATCAAAAGATGCATTGGTTTTACACCTTTTGTATTGAACATCTGGATACAATTTTATATACAAACGCGAATGATAATGATGATCATTAACATTCAATAAAAGGTTCTCTTATGTTGCCACGGATTAGCCAAAGGCCGTTTATTCTTTCAGCTCTGACATTATGTGTTTCAGGGGCTGTTTCAGCATCGACAACTACGACCACACACACATCAGCCGACGACACGGTGATCGTCACGGCAAACCGTTCGGAAAGCAGTCTCTGGGAAAGCCCGGCGACGATTCAGGTTATTGACCGCCAGACGTTGCAAAACTCCACCAACGTTTCTATTGCCGACGATTTAAAGGATATACCCGGCGTTGAAGTCACTGATAACGCCCTTGCGGGACGAAAACAAATCCGCATCCGCGGTGAAGCCTCTTCACGCGTACTGATACTCATAGACGGTCAGGTCGTCAGTTACCAGCGCGCCGGTCAAAACTACGGCGCTGGCCTGCTTATTGACGAATCAGCCCTGGAACGTATCGAGGTTGTCAAAGGCCCCTACTCCGTACTCTATGGTTCGCAGGCTATTGGCGGGGTGGTGAACTTTATTACGAAAAAAGGCGGCGATAAGCCCCTTGCCGGGAGCATTAAAGCAGTCTACAACTCCGCGACGGCAGGATGGGAAGAATCGGCAGCCGCCTGGGGTAGCATTGAAAATTTTGATTACCGTATCAATGGTAGCTATTCCGATCAGGGCGATCGCGATACGCCTGACGGAAGGTTATCGAATACCAACTTCCGCAATAACGGCCAGGGCGTCTGGCTTGGCTATAACCTCGATCGCCATAAAATCGGTCTGTCACTCGACCGTTACAAACTGTCCACACAAACCTGGTTTAACGATCCGGAAGGTCAGTTCGACGACTTCAGCGTCAAAATACCTAAACTGGAACGCGAAAAAGTAGGTCTGTTCTATGACTACGCGGCAGACGGGGATTACCTGAAGAAAATCCATATTGACGCATACAATCAGACGATAGAGCGTAAGTTTGAGAACCGGGTCAAAACCACTCAGGTTATTCCCAGCCCATCGATCAAAGCGCTGACGGTGAATAATCAGACCAATACCAACGATAAACAATACACCCAGGGTGTCACGCTTCAGGGTAATTTCTCCCTTCCGGCGAACAATGAACTGGTCATTGGTACTCAGTATCAACACGACAAAGTGAAACAAGACACAGACGGAAATACGCGTCAGACGGCGGCGACCGGCTACTTTGATATACAAACCCGGACGCTATCTCATATTGAAGCCGAACAAAGCAACACCTCTCTGTTTGCACAAAACGACTGGCGTTTTGCCGATAACTGGACGTGGACCGTTGGTGCTCGCCAATACTGGCTCTCTTCAAAACTCAATCGTAACGATACGCAAACGACGCAAAGCAGCGGGACCACATGGCAATCAGCAGGAGGAAACTCAGTACATGACGATGAACTGGTCACCTCTACCAGCCTGCGTTATTCCGGCTTTAAAGATCTCGAGCTACGTGCAGCCTATGCGCAGGGTTATGTCTTCCCGACGCTCACTCAGCTGTTTATGCAGACATCTGCGGGTGGCAGCGTCACCTACGGTAATCCAGACCTGAAAGCGGAACACTCCAATAACTATGAGCTGGGAGCCCGTTATAAAGGGGGGATGTGGCTGATTGACGGCGCGATTTACTATTCAGAAGCCAAAGACTATATCGCCAGCCTGGCTTGTGCCGGCAACCCCGTGTGCAACGGCAATAGCAACTCTTCACGAGGAGGCTATTTCTACTACGACAACATCGATCGCGCCAAAACCTGGGGCATGGAGTTAAGCGCAGAGTACAACGGATGGGCAGTTTCCCCCTATCTGAGCGGCAACATTATTCGCCGCCAGTATGAAGGCGACACCATGAAAACCTGGGATACCGGCGAACCAACACTGACTGGACGCGTGGGTCTGAAACATACCTTGCTGCTGAATGCCGCTAACGTGACCTCAGATGTGTTTATCCGCGCGGCCTCCAGCGCCAAAGATAACACCGGAAGTACGGAAATAAATTATCCGGGCTGGGCAACGCTTAATCTCGCCTTCAATACCGAATTCGGTCCGCAGGATCAGTATCAGGTCAATCTGGCACTCAATAACCTGACCGATAAACGTTACAGAACCGCACATGAATCTATTCCGGAAGCGGGTTTCAATGCCGCGGTTGGCTTTGCGTGGAATTTCTGACAATGAAGAAACTCATTATTGGTTTACTGAGCCTCGCCTGCATCTTCAACGCGCAGTCCGCCGAACGTCTGGTGGCGGCGGGCGGATCGCTGACCGAACTGATCTACGCCATAGGTGCCGGGAACTACGTGGTTGGCGTCGATGAAACCACCTCTTATCCGCCAGAAACTGCAGCGCTTCCACATATCGGTTACTGGAAGCAACTGAGCAGCGAAGGCATTTTATCGCTGCATCCGGACAGCTTTATCACCTGGCAGGACGCTGGCCCACAGATCGTACTGGATCAACTGCGGGCACAAAAAGTGAATGTTGTCACCTTGCCGCGTGTACCGGCCACGGTTGAACAGATGTACGCCAATATCCATGAGCTGGCAAAAACACTGCGAATGCCTGAACAAGGCGATGCGTTGGTCAAGCGTATTCATCAGCGTCTGGATCGCGTTCAGCAGAGTGTGGCGGCAAAAAAAGCGCCGGTTAAAGTCATGTTTATCCTCTCCGCCGGTGGCAGCGCGCCACAGGTCGCCGGGAAAGGCAGCGTTGCCGATGCCATTTTGACGCTTGCCGGGGCACAGAATGTCGCCTCACATGCCCAGTATAAAAGCTACAGCGCAGAGTCGTTGATTGCCGCAAATCCGCAGGTCATCGTCGTGACGTCACAAATGGTGGATGGCGATCTTAATCGTCTCAGCGCTATTGCCGGTATTACCCGCACCGCCGCCTGGAAAAATCAGCGCATTGTGACGATAGACCAAGCGCTGATCCTGGGCATGGGTCCTCGCGTCGCTGACGCGGTTGAAGCGCTACACCAGCAATTCTGGCCACACGAAAGGGATTTATAAAGAAGTATGAAAACTCAAGACACGCTGGATCTCACCCCACATTTTGCTCTGGAGGGAAACCAACCATTTAAGGATCGCCGCGCCACGATGCCGTGGCGCGGGGCTATCCCTGTTGCAAAAGAGTTGTTGTCACAAACCTGGCAGAATGTCATCAGCCAGACCGTCCCTCCACGTAAACGACTGGTGTACCTGCATATCCCTTTTTGTGCAACACACTGTACTTTCTGCGGTTTTTATCAAAACCGGTTTGAAGAAGATCACTGCACTCGCTATACCAACGCACTATTGCGTGAAATAGAGATGGAGGCCGACAGCCCATTACACCAGTCAGCACCGATTCACGCCGTCTATTTTGGCGGCGGTACACCATCGGCGCTGTCGGCACGGGATCTGGCCAGAATCATCACTGCGCTGCGTGAAAAGCTACCTCTGGCTCCGGATTGTGAAATAACGATTGAAGGTCGGGTACTCAACTTTGACGATGCCCGAATCGATGCCTGCCTGGATGCCGGGGCTAATCGGTTTTCGATCGGTATTCAGTCTTTTAATAGTCGGATCCGCAAAAAAATGGCCCGAACCTCAGATGGCCCAACCGCCATTGCATTTATGCAAGGGCTGGTTCAGCGGGATCGTGCTGCCGTGGTATGCGATCTGCTGTTTGGTCTGCCGGGACAGGACGCAAAACTGTGGGGCGAAGATCTGGCAATCGCACGTGATATCGGTCTCGACGGTGTTGACCTCTATGCACTAAACCTCATTCCTAATACCCCTCTTGGCAAAGCGGTTGAAACCGGACGTACGACCGTGCCCTCCCCAGCCGAGCGCCGCGATCTCTATCTACAGGGCTGTGAATTTATGGATAACGCGGGCTGGCGCTGCATCAGCAACAGCCACTGGGCGCGTACAACGCGCGAGCGCAACCTGTACAACCTGCTGATTAAACAGGGGGCCGACTGCCTGGCGTTTGGCTCTGGCGCGGGGGGATCGGTTAATGGCTACTCCTGGATGGTCGAACGCAATCTGACCACCTGGCATGAATCCATTGCCGCCGGGAAAAAGCCGCTAATGATGATGATGCGTACCGCCGAGCGCGGTTTCCAGTGGCGACATACGCTACAGGCAGGCATTGAAACAGCCCGCGTCCCGCTGGATGAACTCACGCCTCATGCTCGGAAACTACTCCCCTTACTGAGCCAATGGCACCAGGCTGGCCTGACGCGCGATGCCAGCACCTGTCTGCGCCTGACCAATGAAGGACGCTTTTGGGCAAGCAATATTTTACAGTCCCTTGATGAGCTTATTCAGGAACTTAACGCACCGCGTATTGCGGTAGAGCAACCATAACAGGAGTGATTTATGAGCCATGTCTCTTTACAGGATTTTTTAAAAACTGAACCGGACGGTACGCTGGAAGCCATCGCCGCCCAGTACAACACCACGCTGCTGGAAGTAGTGAAAAACCTCCCTTCCCTGACGCTGGTTTCCGGCGATAAGTTTGATACCGTCTGGGAAACGGTCAGCGAGTGGGGAAAAGTCACAACCCTGGTCCATACTGCTGATGTCATTCTGGAATTCACTGGCGAACTGCCATCCGGATTTCACCGTCACGGCTACTTCAACCTGCGCGGGAAAAAAGGAATGACCGGTCATATCAAGGCAGAAAACTGCACGCATATTGCCCTGATTGAACGCAAATTTATGGGTATGGACACCGCGTCCATCCTCTTCTTTAACCAGGCGGGTAGCGCAATGTTCAAGATATTCCTCGGCAGGGATGAGCATCGCCAGCTACTGGCCGAACAGGTCAGCGCCTTTCACGCGCTGGCTTCAACGCTAAAGGAACTTGCCTGATGTCTCCATGGCTTATTTTCGGCGCGGGTGGTAACGGTGTCGGAGCAAAAACACTTGAACTGGCGCTGGCAGAACAACGCCCGGTGATTGCTGTTATTCGCAACGCACAGGTTGCTGCCGGATTACAGGAAAGAGGTGTGCAGGTTTTTATTGGCGATGCCTGCGATAGCCAGGTAGTCGCCTGCGCCTGCCGTGCTGCAGGTCCACATGCCACGCTGATCTCCTCAATGGGCGGCGCTCAGGATTATCTGGCGCACAGAACCGTGATTGATGAAGCCGAGAAAGCGGGCATCAAACGGATGATCCTCGTGACATCGCTGGGCTGCGGTGACAGTTGGCCTTTTTTATCCGCCCGGGCAAAGGCCGCCTTTGGTCAGGCTGTACGGGAAAAATCGCTGGCTGAAAGCTGGTTGCAAACCAGTCAACTGGACTACGCCATTCTCCGCCCTGGCGGACTGCTTAATGGTGAAGCAACAGGCAAGGCGCAGCGAATACAAGGCCAGGAGTGCCACGGGTTTGTAATGCGTGCGGATGTTGCCGCACATATTCGCGAACTGGCCAATGCGCCTGCACTTAACAATCAGATCTACAGTCTGGTTGAACCTGAATTGAAACCTGCGTAATCCCCTCGCGGCGCGGGAGCTCCGCGCCGCAAAGACGTTATGGAGTTTTGCGTGCTCAAGGACTCACTTTCGTCCGTCAGCATATTGACGGGCCTGTCACTATTATTGCTCGCGCTGATGCTTTTCGGTGCCAGCCAGGGAGCGCTGAACATTAGCTTCAGCGCTCTGTTCGATGAAGAATATCGTGATATCTGGTTAAATATTCGCCTGCCGCGCGTCTTACTGGCCGTCCTCGTTGGTGGTGCGCTGGCAACAGCAGGTGTCATCATGCAGGGACTTTTTCGCAATCCGATGGCCGACCCTGGTCTGCTGGGCGTCAGCAGTGGCTCTGCGCTGATGGTTGGCATCGCGATTGTGATTCCGTTTTCGTTCCCTGTTGTGCTGGTGCTGTATGAGCAGATGATTTTTGCCGTTGCAGGCAGCATGGTGGTTTGCACGATAATTTTCCTGATAAGCCAGCGCCACCACCACGGCGGTATGATGCAACTGCTGTTAGCCGGGATCGCCATCAATGCCCTGTGCGGCGCAGCAATCGGCGTGCTGAGTTACATTGGCGATGAACAGCAGTTACGCCAGCTGACACTGTGGATGATGGGTAATCTCGGGCAGGCGCAGTGGCCAACGCTGCTGGTAGCCAGCTCCTTTGTACTTCCTGCCGTTGCGGTAACCGCCTGTCTCGCCGGAACGCTAAATTTGCTGCAGTTAGGTGATGAAGAGGCACACTACCTGGGAGTGAACGTAAAACGTAAACGGCAACAGCTGCTGTTGCTAAGCTCACTGCTGGTGGGCGCAGCCGTTTCGGTGAGCGGAGTGATTGGCTTTATTGGTCTGGTGATTCCACATCTGATCAGAATGACCACTGGTGCCGATCATCGCTGGCTTATTCCCTGCTCCACACTGGCAGGCGCATGTTTATTACTGGTTGCCGACACCCTGGCCCGTACATTGGTGCAGCCAGCAGAAATGCCCGTCGGTTTGTTGACCAGCCTGATTGGCGGGCCATATTTTCTGTGGCTGATACTGCGCAGCCGGAGGGTGTCATGATTATCGCCGAGAATCTGGTTTACAGCATTCATGGGCGTCGACTCACTGATAACGTCTCTCTGACGCTACCAGGCGGCGAAATCATCGCCATACTTGGTCCCAATGGAGCAGGGAAATCAACGTTGTTGCGTCAGCTCACGGGTTATCTGAAGCCACAAAGTGGACGCTGCTCGCTGCTCGGCAAACCGCTGAATGAATGGTCAATAACCGAGCTGGCAAAAACTCGCGCGGTGATGCGCCAGAACAGCCATATGGCGTTCCCGTTTAGCGTTCAGGAAGTCATTCGTATGGGCAGACATCCGTATCGCACGCGCAACACGGGTGATGAAACTGACCATATCATGAACTTATGTGATTGCCAGAACCTGGCTACACGCGATTATCGACACTTGTCGGGAGGAGAGCAGCAGCGAGTACAGTTAGCGCGTCTGCTGGTACAGCTTTGGGAGCCGGAACCTGCACCAAAGTGGCTGTTTCTGGATGAACCTACTTCCGCACTGGATATTCACCACCAGCAGCACCTTTTTCGTTTACTGCGGCATCTGGTACGTGAACGGCAGTTTAATGTCTGCTGCGTACTGCATGATCTCAATCTTGCTGCACGCTATGCCGACCGTGTCGTGCTGATGGAACACGGCAAGATAGTCGATAACGGTAGCCCGCAGGAGGTACTGAAACAGCAGCCGTTGAATGCGCTTTACGGCGCCGATCTCACGGTGATAAATGAACCGGCAAATCAAACGCCACTCATCGTCCTCAATCAATAACTTACCGGGAACGCCGGTCGCTGCGTTCCCGACTTTCTGCCTTTTTTCATCTTTTCTAAAAACTCCCTTGACCTTCCCCTTGCTGGAAGGTTTAACCTTTATCACAGTCAGTTAATCCCGTAAGAAAGGAGTTTGTTATGTCTCAAACGATCGACCTGACCCTGGACGGTTTGTCCTGTGGTCATTGCGTTAAACGCGTAAAAGAAAGCCTGGAGCAACGTCCGGACGTTGAGCAAGCGGATGTCACCGTGGCTGAAGCGCACGTCACTGGTAGCGCCAGCGCTGAAGCACTGATTGAAACCATCAAGCAAGCCGGTTATGGCGCAGAGTTAAGCCACCCAAAGGCTAAACCGCTGGCGGAGTCATCAATCCCGTCGGAAGCGCTGGCAGCGGTCCCTCCTGAGCTTCCGGCAGCTACGGCTGAAGATGACAGCCAACAGTTGCTGTTAAGCGGCATGAGCTGCGCCAGCTGTGTCTCTCGTGTACAAAATGCGTTACAAAACGTACCGGGCGTCACGCAGGCACGGGTGAACCTGGCGGAACGTACTGCGCTGGTCATGGGCAGTGCGTCCGCCGAACAATTAGTTCAGGCCGTGGAAAAAGCGGGCTACGGCGCAGAAGCCATTGAAGATGATGTTAAACGTCGTGAGCGCCAGCAGGAAACAGCCGTTGCCACTATGAAACGCTTTCGCTGGCAGGCTGCGGTCGCACTACTGCTGGGCATACCTGTCATGGTATGGGGAATGATTGGCGATAACATGATGGTCACCGCCGACAACCGCAGCCTGTGGTTGGTAATTGGCCTCGCCACGCTCGCCGTAATGGTATTTGCAGGCGGCCATTTTTACCGCAGCGCGTGGAAAAGCCTGATGAACGGCACCGCGACAATGGATACGCTGGTGGCGCTGGGTACAGGTGTGGCATGGCTCTATTCCATGAGCGTTAACCTCTGGCCACAATGGTTCCCGATGGAAGCGCGACACCTCTATTATGAAGCCAGTGCGATGATTATTGGTCTGATTAACCTCGGACATATGCTGGAAGCGCGCGCTCGTCAGCGCTCCTCTAAAGCACTGGAAAAACTGCTCGACCTCACCCCACCAACAGCACGCGTGGTCACTGAGAAAGGTGAAAAAAGTATCCCTCTGGCAGATGTTCAAACAGGAATGCTATTGCGCCTGACCACTGGCGACCGTGTTCCGGTAGATGGCGAAATCACCCAGGGTGAAGCCTGGATGGATGAAGCCATGCTGACCGGTGAGCCGATCCCGCAACAAAAAGGAGAAGGCGACAGTGTCCACGCGGGTACCGTGGTTCAGGATGGCAGTGTACTGTTCCGCGCCAGTGCCGTTGGCAGCCACACCACACTGTCACGCATTATTCGCATGGTGCGTCAGGCACAAAGCAGTAAGCCAGAAATTGGCAAACTTGCCGACAGAATCTCCTCCGTATTTGTGCCGGTTGTGGTGGTCATCGCACTGGTAAGTGCCGCTATATGGTACTTCTTCGGTCCGGCGCCGCAGATTGTATATACGCTGGTCATTGCCACCACCGTACTGATTATCGCCTGCCCTTGCGCGCTGGGCCTGGCAACGCCGATGTCAATTATTTCGGGTGTCGGTCGTGCCGCAGAGTTTGGCGTCCTGGTACGTGATGCCGATGCACTACAACGTGCCAGCACACTTGATACCGTCGTGTTTGATAAGACCGGGACGCTGACCGAAGGTAAACCGCAGGTTGTTGCCATCAAAACGTTCGGTGATATCGATGAAGCTCAGGTGATACGTCTGGCAGCGGCCCTTGAACAAGGTTCCAGCCACCCGCTGGCCCGCGCAATTCTGGACAAAGCCGGTGATGCCGTGCTGCCACAGGTGAATGGCTTCAGAACGCTGCGCGGATTAGGGGTCAGCGGCGAAGCGGAAGGTCATTCACTACTTCTGGGGAACCAGGCCCTGCTCAATGAACAACAGGTCGTCACCATAGCAATGGACGCCGAAATCACAGCACAGGCCTCTCAGGGTTCAACCCCTGTGCTGTTGGCCATTGACGGGAAAGCAGCAGCTCTGCTGGCAGTACGTGACCCACTGCGCAGTGACAGCGTGGCGGCACTTCAGCGTCTGCACCGCGCTGGGTATCGTCTGGTAATGCTCACAGGGGATAACCCGACCACCGCCAACGCCATTGCTAAAGAAGCGGGTATTGATGAAGTGATTGCGGGCGTCCTGCCTGACGGCAAAGCCGATGCGATTAAACGCCTGCAAAGCCAGGGGCGTCAGGTTGCCATGGTTGGTGACGGTATTAACGATGCACCCGCACTGGCCCAGGCCGATGTGGGGATTGCGATGGGTGGCGGTAGCGATGTCGCCATTGAAACCGCAGCAATTACGCTAATGCGCCATAGTCTGATGGGCGTTGCGGATGCGCTGTCAATCTCGCGGGCGACGCTGCGTAACATGAAACAAAACCTGCTCGGCGCATTTATCTACAACAGCATCGGCATCCCCGTTGCCGCCGGGATCTTGTGGCCCTTCACCGGAACCTTGCTTAATCCTGTGGTTGCCGGTGCTGCGATGGCGCTCTCTTCGATTACCGTAGTGAGCAACGCTAACCGATTACTGCGCTTTAAACCCAAAGAGTAATCGCCTTGCCGGATACCATTAGCAACACGTATCCGGCATTTCACTCATTGCACCTTCCATGACCACGCGCTAGCATGAGATTTTTCAACGGGAGGTCGTATGGATCTGTTATACCGGGTAAAAGCATTATGGTCTGCACTACGCGGCAACCATTATACCTGGCCTGCCATTGACATCTCTTTGCCCGGCAATCGCCATTTTCATCTCGTGGGTAGTATCCATATGGGCACCCGCGATATGGCCCCACTCCCGGCAAAACTGCTCAAAAAACTTCGGCAAGCAGATGCCTTGATCGTTGAAGCCGACGTTTCCGGCAACGATTCCCCTTTTAGCGATCTCCCCTCCTTTGCGCCGCTTGACGAGCGGATAAGTGAAGATCAACGTCAGCAACTGCATAAAATTACCGATGAACTGGGTATTTCCCCTTCCCTCTTTTCGACTCAACCGTTATGGCAAATCGCTATGGTGCTACAGGCAACACAAGCGCAACAGTTGGGGCTACGAGCAGAATACGGAATTGATTACCAGTTGCTAAAGGCGGCAAAACGGGAGCAGAGGCCAATCGTTGAGCTGGAAGGCGCATCCAGCCAAATCGAGCTGTTGTGTCAGTTACCGGATAATGGTCTGGCTTTACTGGACGACACCCTGACACACTGGCATACCAACGCCAGACTGCTGCAACAGATGATGGGGTGGTGGCTAAAAACGCCACCGGAGAATAGCGATCTTAAGCTACCCAATACCTTCAGCCAGTCGTTGTATGACGTACTGATGCACCAGCGAAATGAAGCCTGGCGGGATCGACTCTGTGCAATGCCAGCTGGCCGCTATGTGGTGGCTGTGGGCGCGCTTCATCTATATGGAGAAGGAAATTTGCCGGAGATGTTGCGATAAAAAAATGGCCAATATTTCTATTGGCCCGTCAAAGAGGAATTTCATCGTTATTATTATGCCGATGCTTAATGCATCGATCCAGGTTGATTGTCGCTCAAAGTCAGCATCCTGCCAATACTATTGCGCAAGATGGTACTATTTTTTACACCATCATCAGGCGTATGCTTAAAGCGTATTTAGTGTTAGTCAGGAATAATTGCTATGACACCCGCCGTTAAATTACTCGAAAAAAACAAGATTTCTTTTCAGATCCACGCCTACGATCACGATCCGTCGGAGACAAACTTTGGCGACGAAGTGGTACGTAAATTAGGTCTGAATGCAGATCAGGTCTACAAGACATTGCTGGTTGCTATGAATGGCGATATGAAACAGCTGGCGGTCGCCGTCACGCCGGTCGCCGGACAATTGGATCTGAAAAAAGTCGCGAAAGCGTTAGGGGCTAAAAAAGTCGATATGGCCGACCCCATGGTCGCACAGCGCGTTACCGGCTATCTGGTTGGCGGCATTAGTCCGCTGGGACAGAAAAAACGCCTGCCTACGGTGATCGATGCACCAGCCCAAACCTTTGACTCCATTTATGTCTCCGGTGGTAAACGCGGGCTGGACATCGAACTGGCCGCAAGCGATCTGGCAAAAATTCTGGATGCTAAATTCGCTGATATCGCACGTCGTGACTAACTCTCTTTTGCCCGGTAACGCAACGTTTACCGGGCCTGCTACTGATACAGGGCGCAACTCTGCACATTCTGTCCGAGCAGTGCCCGGGTTCAAAATGGCGAACAAAATAGCCCTGTTACTGCCAGCTCACTTCACCTTTCGGTTCATACGCGCTGGCATCCAGCGGTGAATTCTTCTGTACGAACTCTTTCAGCACTTCCGCATCGATAAACCCGGTATTCACGTATCCCGGTTTGTTATCAATTCGCGGATACCCATCTCCCCCCGTGGCGTTGAAGCTTAGCGTTGCCATGCGATAGGTTTTTGCAGGATCAACAGGTTCGCCCTTGATCTGCAAATCATTCAGCTTGCCGTCTTTCGCCACAAAGCTGACGTTAGCAAACTGAGGATAAGCACCGGAGTCAGGCTTCATTTGCGCTACCGCGGTCAGATAGTCAATGGCCTCTTTACCGCTCATATCGGCATACACCACTATGTTGCCAAACGGTTGTACCTTCAGCACGCTCTTATAAGTAATATCACCGCCTTCAATGGAGTCACGAATTCCCCCCCCGCTCATCACACCAAAATCAGCGCTGGTACGCGCCATTTGTGCGGCCAGAAGCAAACGCCCCATATTGGTCTGCACAAACCGCACTTTGCTACGGTCACCTTCGAGACGCGCATTTACGCTACCAATTTTAACTTCCAGTTGCGCTTTGCCTTTATTCTGGAAAGGCGTCAGCAGAGAGAGCATCTGCTGATTTTCAACGATTTCCGGGGTGTAAAGTACGCGCTCACTTTTACCGTTATCCCAGGTGACTTTTTTCTTCAGGTTTACCGGAATAAGTTGGTAGTTCACCATTTTCATTTCGCCGTTACGGAATTCAAAGTCTGCACGACCAACATATTTCCCCCACTCATGCGCCTGTACAATCCAGATACCATTTTGCTTGTCTGGCGCACATGGTGTTCCCGGCACGTAATCAACCTGCTTTTTATTCTCCGACGCCATACACACTGGATCCTGTGAGTGACCACCCACAATCATCGCCAGCGCTCCCGCAGGCAGGCTGCGCGCCATTTCCACATCACCTGGAGCGTTTGAACCATGGTTGCCGTTGTCATAATGCCCCATATGTGTGGTAGCAATAATGACATCTGGCTTTTCACCCATATTGAGTTCTTGGATCACCAGTTTGGCTTCGTCCGCAGGCTTACGAAACTCAATATCGGTGAAAAATTCCGGGTTACCAATTTTCGCCGTATCGTCAGTAGTCAGACCAATAACGGCAATTTTTAAATCCTGACGCTTAAAGATGGCCCACGGCTTGAATAAACGCTCACCGGTACTTTTCTGGTAAATATTGGCAGAAAGAAACGGGAATTTTGACCATTTTTCCTGCTGTCGCAATACGGTCAATGGATTATCAAATTCGTGGTTTCCCACCGCCATTGCGTCATAACCAATCAGGTTCATACCACGAAAATCAGGCTCCGCATCCTGGAGATCAGACTCCGGTACGCCGGTATTTATATCGCCGCCGGATAACAGCAGTACGCTACCGCCTTCTGCAGCAACCTCATTACGAATGCCATCCACCAGCGTTTTTTGCGCTGAAAGTCCGTATTCACCATATTCGCTGCGCCAGAAATGGCCGTGGTGATCGTTGGTATGCAGAATAGTAATTTTGTAGGTTTTATCTTTTTCGTAAGCCTGAGCAGGCTGACCTGCCACCGCAAATGCGGCCAATAACGCCAGCGCCACGCCCCGTTGCAAAAATTTCATGTTTCTCTCCCTGACTCAATATCAACCGCTGAAATTACAATGATATGAAATAATAGCCGAAAATGTTTTCAGAAATGAGACTTCCTTCAAACACCAACCGCAGGTATGTTAGTCGGATAATAATTTCATCTGCACCCTCTAATAATCATTGAAGTGAACCTATGGCAACGAATCAAACCGCTCAACCGATCCCCGGCTCCGCTGCGCCGTCGCAAAAAGCACGCACCTCATTTGGCATTTTAGGTGCCATCAGCCTCTCCCACCTGCTTAACGATATGATTCAGTCGCTGATCCTGGCGATTTACCCGCTGTTGCAGTCAGAGTTCTCGCTGACGTTTATGCAGATCGGGATGATTACTCTGACCTTCCAGCTGGCCTCCTCTCTGCTTCAGCCTGTTGTCGGCTACTGGACGGATAAATACCCGATGCCGTGGTCGCTCCCCATTGGAATGTGCTTCACACTCAGCGGGCTCGTCTTACTGGCCATGGCGGGCAGTTTCCACATGGTGTTGCTTGCCGCAGCGCTGGTCGGTACCGGTTCATCGGTATTTCACCCAGAATCGTCCCGTGTGGCGCGTATGGCCTCCGGTGGTCGCCATGGACTTGCTCAGTCGATCTTCCAGGTCGGGGGCAACTTCGGGAGCTCTCTGGGGCCCTTACTGGCGGCTGTCATCATCGCGCCATATGGAAAAGGTAATGTGGCGTGGTTTGTTCTGGCGGCATTATTAGCGATTGTGGTACTGGCGCAAATCAGCCGCTGGTATGCAGCACAGCATCGAATGAGTAAAGGTAAGCCGAAAGTCGCTATTGTGAATCCACTACCACGTAATAAGGTGGTGTTGGCCGTTGGCATTCTGTTGGTGCTGATTTTCTCCAAATACTTCTATATGGCGAGCATCAGCAGCTATTACACCTTTTATCTGATGCAAAAATTCGGATTATCGGTACAAAATGCCCAGTTTCACCTGTTTGCTTTCCTGTTTGCCGTTGCGGCCGGAACGGTTATTGGTGGACCATTAGGCGATAAGATTGGCAGAAAATATGTTATTTGGGGCTCTATCCTTGGTGTAGCGCCATTTACCCTCGTTTTACCCTATGCAACGCTCCACTGGACCGGGATTTTAACCGTGATTATTGGTTTTATCCTCGCATCGGCCTTTTCGGCCATTCTGGTCTATGCGCAGGAGCTACTTCCAGGGCGTATCGGCATGGTTTCTGGGCTATTCTTCGGATTTGCCTTTGGCATGGGGGGCCTCGGCGCTGCGGTGTTGGGGCTGGTTGCCGACCATACCAGTATCGATTTGGTCTATAAAATATGTGCTTTCCTTCCACTTCTTGGGATACTGACCATATTCTTACCTGATAACCGACATAAAGCTTGATTTTCCTGCGGCCAAAAGTACTTTTTGGCCGCTCACACTTACAGAGACCATCAGCCTTTACCCCGAATATACCCCTCAGCTTTTCCGATCCGTGCTTTTTTATGTCTAAAATCCTGTTTTCATCAAAATTCAATAATTATTCATAAACATAATCATCAAAATTGTCATAAACTATTACCCGGAGTTAGTTTTTTTCAGGATCAACACAGCAATCAAAGGAGACGGAATGCATCACGCCACCCCGCTTATCACCACCATTGTTGGCGGCCTTGTGCTCGCTTTTATATTCGGCATGCTTGCCAATAAACTGCGTATTTCTCCTCTGGTGGGATATCTGTTAGCGGGCGTTCTGGCCGGTCCATTTACACCTGGTTTTGTTGCTGATACCAAGCTTGCGCCGGAGCTGGCGGAACTTGGCGTTATTTTGCTGATGTTTGGCGTCGGGCTGCACTTTTCTTTGAAGGATTTGATGGCGGTAAAGTCCATCGCCATTCCCGGCGCGATCGCCCAGATAGCCGTGGCGACGCTGCTGGGTATGGCGCTTTCAGCTGTGCTGGGCTGGTCGCTGATGGTCGGTATCGTCTTTGGACTGTGTCTTTCAACCGCCAGTACCGTGGTGCTACTGCGTGCTCTTGAAGAACGACAACTGATTGACAGCCAGCGCGGGCAAATCGCCATCGGCTGGCTTATTGTAGAAGATCTGATGATGGTTCTGACGCTGGTTCTCCTGCCAGCCGTCGCCGGAATGCTGGAAAAAGACAATGTCGGCTTTGCTTCGCTGGCCGTAGATATGGGCATCACCATCGGCAAAGTAGTGGCGTTTATCGCGATTATGATGCTGGTTGGCCGTCGCCTGGTGCCGTGGATTATGGCCCGCAGTGCCGCAACAGGCTCACGTGAGCTGTTCACCTTATCAGTACTGGCTCTCGCCCTGGGTATCGCTTTTGGTGCCGTGGAGCTGTTTGATGTCTCCTTTGCGCTTGGTGCGTTCTTCGCCGGGATGGTATTGAACGAATCTGAATTGAGCCACCGTGCGGCGCACGACACCCTGCCGCTGCGCGATGCATTTGCTGTGCTGTTCTTTGTTTCCGTCGGGATGCTGTTTGACCCATTAGTTCTGATCCAACAGCCGCTGGCGGTACTGGGTACCCTGGCCATTATCATATTTGGTAAATCGGTTGCCGCATACTTCCTGGTACGCCTGTTTGGTCACTCACAGCGCACGGCATTAACCATTGCCACCAGCCTGGCGCAAATTGGTGAATTCGCCTTTATCCTGGCAGGGCTGGGAATGGCGCTTAACCTGTTGCCGCAGGCCGGACAAAACCTGGTGTTGGCCGGGGCGATCCTCTCCATTATGCTCAACCCGGTACTGTTCGCCGTGCTGGAAAAATACCTCGCAAAAACCGAAACGCTGGAAGAGCAGACACTCGAAGAAGCTATCGAAGAAGAGAAACAAATCCCGGTCGACATCTGTAATCATGCCCTGCTGGTTGGTTATGGCCGCGTCGGCAGTCTGTTGGGTGACAAATTGATGGCAGCGGGTATTCCTCTGGTAGTTATCGAAACCTCTCGTACCCGCGTGGATGAACTTCGTGCACGAGGGATCCGCGCCGTTCTCGGAAATGCTGCTAACGAAGAGATTATGAATCTGGCACACCTGGATTGTGCTCGCTGGCTGTTGCTGACGATCCCGAATGGTTATGAAGCGGGTGAAATTGTCGCTTCATCGCGTGAGAAATGCCCGACGATTGAGATTATCGCCCGCGCACATTATGACGATGAAGTAGAGTACATCACCGAGCGCGGAGCCAATCAGGTAGTGATGGGCGAGCGTGAAATTGCACGTACGATGCTCGAACTGATCGAAACGCCGCCTGCCGGTGAAATGGTCACGGGTTAATGCTCCGGATGTCAGTCAGTTAAACACGCAGGCCCGGTAAACTCAACGCTACCGGGCCCTTCGATTAACGATCCCAGTAAGACTCTTCGAGGCTGTCTTCACGTTCAGGCAGACCCCGCGTCAGGCGCGGAGAATGCTGATTCAGCACCTGATAACTCACGCGATTAGCATATTTACATACCTGAGCTAACGATGAATAAGTCAGCCAGGTGTATTTGTGTTTACTCGAGTTCGGTACATTGCTGCGGTGGTAGCTGTTGGCGGTAATATCATGCAGCAATGCCGCCAATGCACCATCACCAGCCCCGTTGGTGTTCATAATTTTTTCCGGCCCGCCCATGTACGGCGCAATGTGCGAATAAACGCGCAGCGGATTCGTACAATCTTTATAGCGCATCGCGCGGCTGAACTCGTACTGATTGAATTCGGCAATGGCCCCCGGCAGCAGCGGATGCTGAGTTTTGCGTTTGACCTCATCTTCCGTGAAGCCGGCCATATACAGCCCCACAGGTCCCGCAGTACACAGCACCAGATCCACCCAGTCCAGCGCCTTGTCAGAAGCCAGTAGCGGATCATTTTCACCGGTCAGCGCCTCAGCCTCTTCTTCATTCATAGCCAGAATTGAGACATTCTCTTTCAGGAATTCCTGCCACCATTGCGGGTTATCAGCAATAACGAATTTCGTTCCCAGGGTCAGTACCACCGGAACATTGTGCTTTTTAGCAAACTCAATCGCCTTCATGGTTGCTTCCGGCATCGGCTCACCCGGCTCACAGCGCACCAGATACGATGTCAGCACCAGCGCAGAAGCACCGGCAATCACTGATTCAGGAATGCTATCCGCACGCAGCTTATTCATATGCCCGGGGCTTATTGCAAAGGTACGCTCACCGGATTCGCCAATCAGAGTGAAGCAGCGACCGATAGGGCCATCAACACCCTGGAGGTAGTTCAAATCTGTGCGGCTGGAGGTATTGCATAAATAGCGATACGCGTAGCTGCCAATTTCGATATTGCTGCACATGACGCCCAGCAGTACTGAGCGATCATCCGCCAGCACCGAGTAGTTGTGCATAGTGTTGCCGATGGTTCCACCTGCAAACTGATGGGTGATCAAATTTTCACGTACCAGCTCCTGGTAGAGCGCTTCTGCGACATCATCACCAATCACCAGAGAATGCCCGGCGCTTAATCCATAACGTTTCACAAAGTCGTCATCAACTCTGGCTTCAATATCCACCAGCGTTTGATCAATACCGACCACCCAGGCTGCGCTGGTCTCGTTTTCAGTTTGAATTTGTTGCAGCAACGGATCGCGCGCGTTGACAGGAAAATAGTGTTTGGATTTACGTTTACCGGGAAATTTCATGGTCGATTTTACGGGTGGTTAACTAAGCGGTGCATGGTAGCACATTCCTGACTGCGCATGCGATGAGGCATAAGTTTCAATATCAGACGGTGAGATCTCAGTTTATCCGGCATCAGTTTCTACAATAAATCACCCTTCACAAGGAGCGTTTTATGAAGCCAGATAACAAGATCCCCGTACTTGACAGAATTTCAGACGAAATGAAAGCCGTGGTGAATTTTCATCGTGATGATCTGCCGCCGTGGCCCGCCGCCGATGATTTTGTGGCCCAACGTCAGCATTATATCCATGAACGGCAGTTCTGGAATGCCGATGGTCCACAAATGAGTACCAGAGAGTGTGTCATTTCTACCGCACAAAGCCCCGTTACCACACGCATCTATTCGCCGCAGTCCTATAGCAAGGCCACGCTGTACTACCTGCATGGCGGGGGTTTTATACTTGGCAATCTCGACACACACGATCGCATTATGCGTCTGCTGGCGCACTACACCCAGTGTACCGTGATTGGTATCGACTATTCGCTGTCACCGGAGGCTCGCTTCCCGCAGGCCATCGAAGAAATTGTCGCCGTGTGTCAGTACTTCCATCTTCACGCCCGTGAGTACTCACTTAATGTGAGTAACATCGGTTTTGCTGGTGATTCTGCCGGCGCAATGCTGGCGCTCGCCAGTGCACTATGGTTGCGTGATAAGCAGATAGAATGTGGCAAGGTGACAGGCGTGCTGCTGTGGTACGGGCTTTACGGTTTACGCGATTCACTTAGCCGCCGGCTGATGGGGGGAGAGTGGGATGGCTTAACTCATCAGGATCTGGAGATGTACGAGAACGCGTATCTGCGTAGCACTGAAGATCGTGAATCACCCTATTATTGCCTGTTTAACAATGACCTGACGCGCGACGTGCCGCCATGTTTTATCGCAGGTGCGGAGTTCGATCCGCTGATCGACGACAGTCGGTTACTCTATCAGACGCTACAGGCGCACCAGCAGCCTTGTCAGTACAAAATGTACCCCGGCATGCTGCACGCCTTCCTGCACTATTCGCGGATGATGAAAACCGCCGACGATGCCCTGCAGGATGGCGCGCATTTCTTTAGGGCGCAGCTTTAGCGGTACGCTTCAGTCAGTTTCAGCATCATCTCGATATGTTCCGGTGCGGCATTCAACGCCGGAATATACTCATATTTCTTACCACCTGCCTCGAGGAATATTTCCCGGTTTTGCACCGCGATCTCCTCCAGCGTTTCGAGACAATCTGCCGCAAATCCCGGACACATAACCTGGATATGACCGGTACCTTTCTCCGCCAGCATTTTTAGCGTTTCGTCGGTGTAGGGCGTCAGCCACGGCTCCCGGCCAAAACGGGACTGGAAAGTCATCATCACTTTTTCCGGCGCCATACCGAGGGCCGACACCAGCTCACGCGTGGTGTCGCGACAGCGTTGCGGATAATCATCACCTTCATCGGCGTAACGTTGCGGAATACCGTGGTATGAAAGCAGCAGCAAATCGGGTTCGCCATGTCGTGCAAACGAGTCGCGGGCACTTTTAGCCAGCGCATCAATATAGGCGCTGTCATCGGCATAATCGCGAATAAAGGAGATACCGGGAATGCCCCGCTTACGCGCTAAAATTCGCGCCAGTTCGTCCCACACCGCCGCCACCGTAGAGCAGGAATATTGCGGGTAAAGCGTTAAAACTACGATGTGCTCGACCCCATTCGCCAGCAGTTCATCTACTGCACTTTCCAGCGAGGGGGAACCGTAGCTCATACCCAGGGCAACGGGGGTATCCGGCAACTGTGCAGCCAGAGCCTGCTGCTGCGCCCTGCTGTATACCATCAACGGCGAGCCATCTTCCATCCAGATGGACTGGTACAACTTTGCCACGCGCGGCGCGCGCAGCGGCAGGATCACACCGCGCAACAATGGCCACCATAACAGGCGGGAAGTATCGACCACGCGTTTATCGCTTAAAAACTGACGCAGATAGCGTTTAACGGCTTCGGGGGTTGGGGCATCGGGGGTGCCAAGATTAGCCAGCAGGATACCGGTTTTCGTCTGACGCATTACCGCCTCTTATCGGTTCAAATTGTTGATAATTGTAGCGGAAAAGCGAGGAAGAAGAACTAATTGCTGTAAGAGGTAAAATAAGAATATGCCTGATGGCGCTACGTTTATCGGGCCTACACGAAAACGGTAGGCCGGATAAGGTGTTCACACCGCCATCCGGCACTGACTGCAGTAAAACTTAACCGAGGATTTTTTCAAGAGAAGCGCGAACGGCGGCAACAGCCTGAGTACCGTCTACTTTCGCATATTTAGTATTACCCGCTTCCGCTTCTTTCTGGTAGTAACCAATCAGCGGAGCAGTCATCTGATGATATTCAACCAGACGCTTACGCACAGTCTCTTCCTGGTCATCTTTACGGGTGGTCAGCTCATCGCCGGTCACGTCGTCTTTACCTTCAACTTTAGGCGGGTTGAATTTGATGTGATAGACACGACCAGAGGCCGCATGAACGCGACGACCTACGATACGGTCAACGATCAGTTCGTCCGGTACAGCGAATTCCAGAACGTAATCAACAACAATACCCGCTTCTTTCATGGCGTCAGCCTGCGGAATAGTGCGCGGGAAGCCGTCCAGCAGGAAACCATTGCGGCAGTCTTCCTGAGCGATACGCTCTTTTACCAGCGCGATCACCAGCTCATCAGTTACCAGTTTACCGGCATCCATGATGTCTTTCGCTTGTTTGCCCAGCTCGGAGCCAGATTTCACGGCAGCACGCAGCATGTCACCGGTGGAGATCTGCGGAATACCGTACTTCTCCATGATGAACTGAGCCTGAGTTCCTTTACCCGCGCCCGGAGCGCCAAGCAGAATGATACGCATTACGAAAATCCCCTTAAAGGTTGTCGATATTTTTAAAAAGCGCTAAACGATACCACCATCACGCAATTGGCTCAAGAAAGGTGCTTGCCGCTGAAACGGTTAATGGCGGGGAAATTAAGAAAAGAGCGGTTTCAGAAGGTAAAAAGCCGGATTAAGGTGCTCGCACCTTAATCCGGCTTACAAAAATACTCGGCATTGTGCCGGATAATCGCCATCCGGCACTAAAGAACAGCTATCAGGAAACCAGCAGCTGATTCATACGACGGATAAACTGGTTAGGATCTTCCAGCGTGCCGCGCTCAGCGAACAGCGCCTGATCCAGCAACAGTTCAACCCACTCTTTAAACTGTGCTTCGTCCTGGGTATCTGCCGTGCGTTTTACCAGCACGTGATCCGGATTGAGTTCAAAGATATATTTCACTTCCGGTACGGCCTGGCCCGCAGCGGCAAACAATTTCGCCATCTGAGTGCTCATTTCGTCCGCGTCGGTAGTGACAATCGCCGGAGTGTCGGTCAGACGGTGCGTCAGACGCACTTCTTTTACACGATCGCCCAGCAGGGTTTTCACGCGCTCAACGAACGGCGTCAGCGCTTTTTCCGCCTCTTTTGCCGATTCGTCAACTTCGTCCGCCAGCTTGTCGATGGACTCGTCAGCTTTAGCCACAGACTGGAACGCTTTACCGTCGAACTCGGTCAGGTAGTTCATCATCCACTCATCGATGCGGTCAGAAAGCAGCAGGACTTCGATGCCTTTCTTACGCAGCAGTTCCAGGTGCGGGCTGCTCTTCGCTGCCGCATAGCTGTCTGCAGTAATGTAGTAGATTTTCTCCTGCCCTTCTTTCATGCGTGACACGTAGTCTTCCAGCGACACCGTTTGTGCAGAGGAATCGGTATGTGTGGACGCAAAGCGCATCAGTTTAGCGATAGTTTCCTGATTGGCGTGATCTTCCGCCGGACCTTCTTTCAGTACCAGGCCAAACTGTTTCCAGAAGGTCTGGTATTTTTCTGCATCGTCTTTCGCCAGTTTTTCCAGCATTTGCAGCACACGCTTGGTCAGCGCACTGCGCAGGTTACGGGTGACGCTGCTGTCCTGCAGGATCTCACGGGAAACGTTGAGCGGCAGATCGTTGGAATCTATCAGACCGCGCACAAAACGCAGGTAGTTCGGCATGAACTGCTCAGCGTCGTCCATGATAAATACACGCTGTACGTACAGCTTCAGACCGTGTTTATGATCGCGGTTCCACATATCCCACGGCGCCTGAGACGGGATATACAGCAGGCTGGTGTACTCCTGCTTACCTTCCACACGGTTGTGGCTCCAGGTCAGTGGGTCAGTGAAATCGTGCGCGATATGCTTGTAGAACTCGTTGTACTCGTCGTCTTTGATTTCCGACTTGTTACGCGTCCACAGCGCCTGCGCCTTGTTGATTTTCTCCCAGGAAACGACGGTTTCACCGTCTTTCTCTTCCTGTTTCTCAATCTCTACCGGCAGTGCGATATGGT
The DNA here is from genome assembly GCF_916618775.1 of Citrobacter sp. Marseille-Q3906. Classification (NCBI taxonomy): domain Bacteria; kingdom Pseudomonadati; phylum Pseudomonadota; class Gammaproteobacteria; order Enterobacterales; family Enterobacteriaceae; genus Citrobacter; species Citrobacter sp. Marseille-Q3906. The sequence continues at coordinate 286,767 of NZ_CAKAKA010000002.1, read as the reverse complement.
CGGAATATTTGCTGATGATGGAGCGCACGCGCCAGTCATCAAGGAATTCATCTTCACCTTCACGCAGGTGCAGAGTGATTTCCGTACCGCGATCGTCTTTGGTAATGTCCGCAACGGTATACTCGCCTTCGCCAGCAGATTCCCAAAACACGCCGTTTTCCGGTTTGTCGCCCGCCGCACGGGTCCGCACGGTAACTTTGTCAGCAACAATAAATGCAGAGTAGAAGCCCACCCCGAACTGGCCGATCAGTTGGCTGTCTTTAGCCTGATCGGACCCCATGGATTCGAGGAAAGACTTGGTACCGGATTTAGCAATGGTCCCCAGATGATCGATAACGTCATCACGGTTCATCCCCACGCCGTTATCGGCAATGGTCAACGTACGCTTATCTTTATCGAAGGAGACACGCACACGCAGTTCGCCGTCACCTTCATACAGGTCCGGGTTAGACAGCGCGCGAAAACGCAGCTTGTCTGCCGCATCAGAGGCGTTAGAGATAAGCTCACGCAGGAAGATTTCTTTATTGGAATACAGAGAATGGATCATCAGGTGCAGAAGCTGTTTTACTTCTGACTGAAAACCACGAGTTTCTTGTCCTTTCATGTCGAAAATACCTCAATGCCAATTACAAGGTAAAAAAGCGTTGAGAGGGAGATGGGGATAGCGGAGGGGTATTTCAAGCGGGAGCAAAAATTTTTGCTCCCGATTGATTAAAAACGAATCTTATGCCGTCCGGCAAGAGAATGGGACAACGTAGTGCCGTCAACCATTTCCAGCTCGCCGCCTACCGGTACGCCATGAGCGATACGGCTGGCTTCAACGTCATACTGCATGCAAAGCTCGGCAATATAGTTGGCGGTAGCCTCTCCTTCGACCGTCGGATTGGTCGCAAGGATAACTTCATTGATTTGCTCAGACGCCAGACGCTGTTCCAGACGGTCAAGCCCGATATCATCAGGCCCGATACCATCCAGCGGCGACAGGTGTCCCATCAGCACGAAATAACGCCCGGAAAATTGCCCTGTTTGCTCAATGGCATAGATGTCCGCCGGACTCTCAACCACGCAAATTTGACCATTTTCCTTGCGACGCGGATTCGCGCAGATGCTACATACTTCTTGCTCTGTGAAGGTGCGGCAATCAGCACAGTGACCGATTTCCGACATCGCCTTCGTTAACGCTTGCGCCAGACGCATCCCGCCGCTGCGATCGCGCTGTAGCAGCGTGAACGCCATGCGCTGCGCTGACTTCGGGCCTACGCCCGGCAGACAGCGCAGTGCTTCCATAAGCTGAGTTAACAGCGGGCTGGTTTGCATCAGAACGGCATCTTAAAGCCAGGAGGCAGTTGCATACCGGAAGAAACAGAGGCCATTTTCTCTTTCTGGGTCTCTTCAATGCGACGTGCCGCATCATTGAATGCCGCAGCAACCAGATCTTCCAGCATCTCTTTGTCGTCTTCCAGCAGGCTAGGATCGATTTCCACGCGACGGCAGTTGTGCGCGCCATTGATGGTCACTTTAACCAGACCTGCGCCTGATTCGCCAGTCACTTCCAGCTTGGCGACTTCTTCCTGCATCTGCTGCATTTTTTCTTGCATCTGCTGGGCCTGTTTCATCAGGTTACCCAGACCGCCTTTACCAAACATAGGCTTCTCTCTCAATCACGTTAAGGGATGACGACCATAAAACCATGAGATATGGCTTACGATCAAATGGGGCGAATACTCTCTTCGTCCAGGTCCGCATCAAAAAAACGACGCAGCGTCTGAATGTTATTATCCGCAATAATCGACTCACGCGCCTGCGCGAGTTTCTCTTCATAAATGGCCTGACGCCACTCCAGCGGCGTTCGCACCGCAGGATTATCATCTTCAACGATGGTCAATTCAACCGCTGAGCCCATTAAGGCGCTCAATGCTTCCGTAAGTTTCTGCTGTGCGCCACTGGAATTGAGGTGCCGCTGCGTGGAACGCAAGTGCAGGCAAACGACATTGCCATTCTCTTCTTTCCAGGCATTAAGCGCCACCTGCTCTACCAGCTTGGGTAGCGAAAGCTGGCTAACCTGCGCGGCCCAGGGGTCGCGCTCAATCGCTTCTGCTGCCAGCTTAGCGGCCAGCTCCGGCGTTTTTTCATGCTCCAGCGCTTTTTTCAACGCTTTCGGTGTGGCAACAACCTCTTTTACTTCTGCTACCGGATTGGTTGCTTTCCAGCGATAGGCTTCTTTTTTTGCCGGAGTCTGCTCCAGCGCAGACGCTGCCGGACGAGCCTGAACACGTTCCGACACCGAAGCCAGTCTTTCCAGCGCAGCATTATTCACCGGCCGCGCGCGGGGAGCGGCTGCCGGTTCACTCTTTTTTGTTTTGGTTGCTCCCTGAGCTCGCTGCAGTTGGTTGCGCGCGGCAAGAACCCGGCTGGTAGCGTCAGATAACGGTACATCCGAATGTGCAGGTGCAGGCTGCTGTACAGGGACCTGCGTCGGTGTCATCACCGCGGTAGGTGCAGCGGGCGCAAATGACTGTTGCGGCACTTCAGGTTCCGGTAACGGAACTCGCGGATGAAAAGCTAACGCACGCAGCAGCGTCATTTCTACACCCATTCGTCTGTCCGGCGCATACGGAAGCTCTTTGCGCCCGATTAACAGGGTCTGGTAATAAAGCTGCACATCGGTCGGCGGTACAGTGCGTGCCAGATCACGCATACGCTGTTCAATGGCAGCCATATCGCTGCTCAATGCCGCAGGCGATAGCTGAACCATCGCAATACGGTGAAGCAGGGTCAACATCTCAACCAGCAACGTTTCCCATTCAATTCCGCGAGCGGCGGCATCATTCACCAGCGCCATAACACGCTCGCCATTCCCTGCCACAACAGCTTCAACCAGAGAAAGCGCCTGGTCGTCATCAAGCGTGCCGAGCATCGCGCTCACTGCCTGAGTCGTGACCTGCCCATCACCGCTGGCAATCGCCTGATCGGTCAGACTCAGCGCATCGCGCAGGCTACCGTCTGCAGCACGAGATAACAGTTGCAGCGCGCGTGGTTCGTGGGTGATGTGTTCCTCATTGAGGATATGTTCAAGCTGATGGCGAATTTGTTCGACATCCAGCGCTTTAAGGTGGAATTGCAGGCAGCGAGACAGAATAGTAACCGGCAACTTCTGCGGATCGGTAGTCGCCAGCAGGAACTTAACGTGTGCAGGCGGTTCTTCGAGCGTTTTAAGTAGCGCATTAAAACTGTGGCGCGACAGCATGTGCACTTCATCGATCAAATAGACCTTAAAGCGGCCACGCGCCGGCGCATACTGAACGTTATCCAGCAGATCGCGAGTGTCTTCGACCTTAGTACGAGACGCGGCGTCAATTTCAATCAAATCGACAAAACGCCCCTGCTCAATTTCACGGCAGTTGTCACACACACCGCAAGGTGTAGCGGTAATGCCGGTTTCACAGTTGAGTCCCTTCGCCAGCAGACGGGCGATAGAGGTTTTTCCGACGCCACGGGTGCCGGAAAAAAGATAAGCATGATGAATACGCCCTAACGACAAGCCGTTCGCCAGTGCCGTCAGCACATGTTCCTGGCCGACGACGTCAGCAAAGGTTTGTGGGCGCCATTTTCGGGCTAAGACCTGATAACTCATTGGCAGGCTCTGAAAGGCTGGAGGGTGGATTCACAAGGGGGTAATGCTAACACAACCTCGCGCAGACGGCGAGGTTGTGTGTCTCGGTATTACTTTGGCCGATAAAAAGATCGTCCGAAATCAGTGTCCCGGGAACGGAACCAGGCTGTAGCAGGTCAATCCCTGTTTTTCCAGGCGCTGTTCACCGCCCAGATCGAACAGGTTGATGATAAAAGCCGCATCGGTGACTTCACCACCCAGACGACGGATCAGCTTCACTGTTGCTTCAATTGTTCCGCCGGTTGCCAGCAAATCGTCCACTACCAGTACTTTGTCACCCGGCTTGATGGCATCAACATGGATTTCCAGCTGATCGGTGCCGTATTCAAGCTCATAGCTCTCAGCAATCACTTCACGTGGAAGCTTACGCGGTTTACGTACGGGTACAAAACCAACGCCTAACCCCAACGCTACCGGTGCGCCAAACAGGAAGCCACGCGCTTCGGTGCCGACAACTTTAGTAATGCCCGCATTTTTGTAGCGTTCAACTAACAGTTCAATGCTGAGTGCATACGCTTTCGGGTCTTCCAGCAAGCTGGTGACATCACGAAAAAGAATGCCAGGTTTTGGGTAGTCGTTGATGCTTTTGATGCTATTTTTGAGAAACTCAAGCTGCTGTGCAGTCGCGGTCATAAGTTTGTGCCTGATTAATACAGTATTGCTTCACGGCGCACTATACACTTTATCCTTCAAGCTGCCTCTTTGTTGGCCGCCTTCATTCATCCCAGGCACTTACTGATGTAAGCTTCGGGGATTCATTCAGTTGCCGTTTCGACGCAACTTGAATGATTTTGTGTCTATATAAGAGCAAAGGTTACATTTGTTTAACCTTTGACCGCCTGCGCCTGTGCTCGAAAACGGTCAAATTTACTGGCTGCGTGAGACAATTGCAACTGGCATTATTGCGCTTCAGTGCTTTTGTTGCTTTTCATCAATCACCGGTATCCGCCACATGAAAATCAATAAACAGGCGAGAATAACCAACAGTAATCCACGCACCCACATCATATTAACCAGCCACAGCGAGATGCCAAATGTAACCAATATCAACAATATAGCGCGCGGCTTTGCCCCCGGAGGCATCGCACGGTGTTTTTGCCAGTGGCGCAGATAGCCGCCAAACCATGAACGGTAGAGCAGCCAGTCGTGAAAACGCGGCGATGAGCGGGCAAAACACCAGGCAGCCAGCAGGATAAACGGCGTAGTGGGCAATAATGGCAATACCACACCCAGCGTTCCCAGCACTACCGCTATCCAGCCAATGATGATTAGAATAATGCGTTGCATAGTTTAAGTACTTAACACAGAGAATCGCTACTTTAGCATAACAGTTCTCATTTTCATCGGAGTGTTATCGTGAAAACCGTCATGCTGTTACAGAAGCTCGAAAGCCAGTTCAACAGCCTGCAACAACTTTGCGCACCACTGGCGCACCACGCAACACTCAGCGCCCGTTTTGATCGCCATCTTTTTCGCACGCGCAGTACGCTGTTGCAGGCCTGTCTGGATGAAGCTAGCGCGAATCTCACCGCACTGCGCCACGCGGTTGAACAGCAACAACTACCACAAATTACCTGGCTTGCGGAACACCTTGCCTCACAGTTAGAGGCTATTATGCGCGAAACTGCTACCTGGTCGCTCAGGGAGTGGGACAGTGCCTCCCCTGGGCTCGCTCGCTGGCAGCGCAAGCGCGTCCAGCACCAGGAGTTTGAGCGCCGTCTGGTCGAGATGACGCGTGAACGCAAAGAGCGTCTGGCTCAGGCTACAGGCTTTGAAGAACAGCAAAAACTGCATCGTGAAGTGGAAGCTTTCGAAGCGCGTCTGGCACGCTGTCGTCATGCGCTGGAAAGAATAGAAAACGTGCTGGCGCGTTTAACCCGTTAACCCCGGAGAAATTATGTCACTTGAGAACGCCCCGGACGACATCAAACTGGCTGTCGATTTAATTATGCTTCTGGAAGAGCATCAGGTTGCGCCTGAAACCGTACTGAAAGCGCTGGAGATTGTTAAGCGGGATTACGAAAAGAAAATACAGCAGCTCCCTGCATCATAAAAAGAGCTGAATCTGTTGGTATCGGGCCTACGAGTCCAGAATTATTGCACTTCGTAGGCCAGATAAGGCGTTTACTTATCACCCCACAGCCGGTGTCGGGTCATCACCTTTGAAGTCACGTTTAACTTCAGTCACTGTGTCACCTTTGGCGTTATGCAGGTGAACTTCGAGTTGGTTAAAGGCGATATCAATATCGTTTTCACGGCACAGACGGTCAACCGCGCGGTTAAGTTCATCCACCGTATGGCTGCGATCGCGCAGTTCACGAACATATAATCGCAGCTCATGATCCAGCGTGCTGGCACCAAAGGCGGTAAAGAACACCGCCGGTTCCGGATCATGCATCACTTTCGGATGTTCCTGCGCCGCCTGCAGCAGCACCTTCTTCACCTTGTCCAGATCTGAGCCATAAGCAACCCCAATACGGATCACCAGGCGTGTGGTGGTATCAGAGAGCGACCAGTTGATCAGACGTTCCGTTACAAACGCTTTGTTCGGAATGATCACCTCTTTGCGATCAAAGTCGGTGATGGTGGTTGCACGAATGCGAATCTTACTTACCGTACCAGAGAACGTCCCAATCGTGACCGTATCGCCAATACGGACCGGGCGTTCAAACAGAATGATCAGGCCCGAGACAAAGTTACCGAAGATCTCCTGCAAGCCAAAACCGAGACCGACCGACAAGGCCGCAGCCAGCCACTGTAGTTTATCCCACGACACCCCGAGCGATCCGAACACCGTCATCGCGCCGATAGCAATGATCGCGTAATTGAGGATCGTAGTGATGGCATAAGATGCGCCCTGACGCATTTTGAGTCGTGAGAGCACTAACACTTCTAACAGTCCGGGCAAGTTGCGGATCAGCGCCCATGCCACCATTGACGCAATTATCGCAAACAGCAGGCTGCCCATGGTGACATCTTTCACGACTGCGGCCCCGGCCTCTGTACCGTTGTAATGCCAGAGCGTGATGCTGTCGAGGTAGCTGAACACGGTGATCAGATCGGACCAAATTGCCCAGAACAGAACGCCAAACAGAGCAACCATCAGTAGCATCGTAATACGCAGCGTTTGCTGGTTAACCTGCTCCAGCGCAATGGTCGGTTCTTCCTGCGGTTCAGCGCCTTCGGCCCCTTCTTTTACCAGGTTCTGACGGCGCGCTAATGCACGGCGCCAGGCAATGCGACGTGCGGCCACGCTCAGCCCACGCAGTATAGTCTGATACAGCAGGTTCCAGACAATGACCAGATAGACCGTTTCAATCCAGCGCCCAGACAAACGCAGCGTGGTATAGAAATAACCGGTAGCCGTCAGCACCATTAACGCAATCGGGATAATCGACAGCACGGTAATAGTGACCAGGCGCAGACCATGCGACTCTTTATCACGCCAGCTTTCGCGACACATTGGCCATACAAGGAAGGCGATCAGCAACAGGTTCAGGAAAATGACGACCTGTCCGAGAACGTCGTCCATCAGATTAAGCGGCGAGAGTTCAGCAACCACTGACCAGAAGTTCAGCGGCAATAATGCCAGACTAATGCGCACAATCTGGCGACGCCAGTGGCTGGTCTGTTTCGCAGGCATACCGAAGTGACGGATCGCCACGCCATCTTTTTCCAGTACTTTCCAGCACAAACCAAACACCAGCCAGAAAATAGCCATCTTCTTACTGAATGCCCACAACAGATCGCTGACGTTCAGTTGCATGGTAAGCAGGATCAGACCAACGGCAAGGATAATCAGGCAGGCAGGTAACGCTCTAATCAGATCAATCAGTATCGCTTTTGGCGTATTTAGCTGACTGTCATTACGCAAGTTACCTACCGCAGCAGCGAGTTTTTCCTGGTACGCTTTCAACCATTTCAAACGCCAGCGAATTAGTCCGGCAATCAACAGCAGCGGTAGCCCCGCCAGAAAAGCAATAAATACCGCTGGCCAGGCTTTCTCCCAGTTCACCGTGATTTTCATCGACTTGAACTGATCTTTTAACGTTTGAGGGAAGGCTTTGATCCAGTCCCAGTCCATCGGACGGTTACTGTTAACCCAAAAGATTTGCTGGGTCAGGATCCCTTTCAGATTTTTCGATACGCTCATTAACTGCTGCTGGTTAATCTGCAGGTTAATGGCCATCATCAGCTGATTACCCAATTGCTTATTCAGTTGGTCCAGCAGCTCACGGCGCATATCCACGACCTGGAGCAAGGCATCATGAACTTCAGTGTTCACTTCGCTGGTGTGCCCTTCCTCCAGTTTGGCGACAAAAGCGTCATTCTGGAACAGCGCGTCACGCTGCTGGTTAACCTCGAATTGTTCCAGACGCAAATCGGCGATCCGATTGGTCATATCAGCAAGTTCATCCGCTGAGGGTAATGTTTGCTGTTGTTGATACAGAATACGCGACAGCAGCAGACTACCTTTCAGAACAGCAATTTGTTCTTTAATGTTGCGTTCAGACTGCATCGCCCGATCAAGCCAGTTTTTGACCTTGATATTTTGCTGCATCAGCGCATTGCCGTTTTCGGTGGCGGAAATCAGACGCTGGCTTAGCTGATGGTTGACCTCAAGTTCCTGTTTGACTAGCGGATTGGTCTGGATACGTTCAGCTTCATCGGGCGTTACCGCTTCCTGCGCCGTCTTTTCGGTGAGCGTCAGCCGTTTGCTGTTCACCGCTTCCTGCAGGAGCTGTAACTGATGTTCAAGTCGGTTGCTGTTGGCTGTCACATAATCACGTTGTTTCTGCAAGGTGTCCTGCAAAACCGTGTTGCCTTCCAGACTTTTACGCTGCTGATCGATCTGCGCATTGAGTAGCGCTTGCTGCGCCTGCAGCAGAACCTGCTGGCTGGGGCGTAATGCCGCTTCACCGACGTTGGTACCATCCAGGCGATTGCGGATTTGCTGCATTTGCTGTGATGCGGTGTACATCGCATTTTGTACACGCTCAGGCTGCGTCTGCAACGAGACCAGTTGGCTGTTGTAAGCCGCCAGATCGTTTTGCGAGCTTTGCAGGTCATCCAGCACCTGAGCGACGCGTGTTTCAAGTTGTCGTAAAGAGAGCGTGCTCAGCGTTTTTCGCGTTTCATCGTCATTATCGACATCACTGAGCGAATTTAACGCCTCCGTCGCCTGGCGCATTTTCTCTGGCGCCTGGGCAACTTTCTGGCGAAGCTGAACGGTCTCATCCTTCACGCGGTCAATCTTATCCAGCGTGGCGAGGGTCTCGATAAGATCCTGCTGAACCAGTTTATCCTGCGCGGAAAGATCTTTTTGCTTACTCAGCGCATCCAGTTGGCTCTGGATATCCGCTTTCGTCGGCAGTTCACCATTCTGTTGCGCTCGCGCAAATGCGGATGACTGACAAGACAGCAAAATAATGAAGAATAAAGTGGTAATAGCAATAAGATGCTTTGAGCGTTTATAAAGCTGCAACATAGTCATGAGAATGAACGTTTCTAACCGGAAAGTGACCGAAAATAGTCAAGCGGCTAGAATATCACGGCGCTGACAGACAGAATAGCGCCAGGGAAAATGTCCAGGAAAATTCCTGGACTGAAATCGAGAGGTTAGCTTGTTTCCGGCACTCGCAGCGTTGGGCAAAGAAGGCACATTTCCAGCAGCACTGCGACGTATTCACGTGCGTTTTTTTTCAGATCAAAAGATTCCGGGGCGAACAACCAGTTTTCTATAATCCCGGAAAGGTAGCTGCGCATTAAGACCGCTACACGGCGCGTGTTCAGATTCTCTGGCAGCATTCTTGCGTTCATACAGTGACGTAGCGTTTGTTCAATACGGTCATAGTTTTCAAGACACAGGCTGCGTTGCGCCATTTGAAAAGCAGCTATTTCCCCGACAAATTCGCATTTGTGGAATATAATCTCCATCAATAAACGCCGGCGTTCTTCTGTCACGGTAGCTTCAAGAACGTAAACTAAAATTTCTCTTAATACTGATAGTGGATCGTCGGGGAATTTTGCCTGATACTCAGTCTCTAGTTCATCAATATTGGGTTTTGCCAGATCCCAGATTTCACTGAATAAATCCGACTTGTTTTTGAAATGCCAATAGATTGCACCGCGAGTGACGCCAGCAGCTTTTGCGATCTCCGCGAGCGAGGTGGATGATACCCCTTGTTGCGAAAACAGACGCAGAGCGACATCCAGAATGTGCTGACGTGTTTCCTGCGCTTGTTGTTTGGTTTTTCGTGCCATATGTCGGTGAATTTACAGGCGTTAGATTTACATACATTTGTGAATGTATGTACCATAGCACGACGATAATATAAACGCAGCAATGGGTTTATGGGCTTTAAGCCATTGATCAATTTGAAATCGGACACTCGAGGTTTACATATGAACAAAAACAGAGGGTTAACGCCTCTGGCAGTCGTTCTGATGCTCTCAGGCAGCTTAGCGCTAACAGGATGTGACGACAAACAGGCCCAACAAGGGGGCCAGCAGATGCCAGAAGTTGGAGTTGTGACGCTCAAAACTGAACCTCTACAGATCACAACTGAACTCCCGGGTCGCACCAGTGCTTACCGCATTGCGGAAGTTCGCCCTCAGGTCAGCGGCATTATCCTGAAGCGTAATTTCACAGAAGGTGGTGACATCGAAGCGGGTGTGTCTCTCTATCAGATTGATCCTGCTACTTACCAGGCCGCGTATGAAAGCGCAAAAGGCGATCTGGCCAAAGCACAAGCAGCGGCAAATATCGCTCAGCTGACGGTTAAACGTTATCAGAAATTGTTGGGTACCAAGTACATCAGTCAACAGGATTACGATAGCGCGCAGGCAGATGCACAACAGGCGAATGCCGCCGTTGTTGCAGCTAAAGCGGCAGTAGAAACTGCTCGTATCAATCTGGCCTATACCAAAGTCACATCGCCAATCAGCGGCCGCATTGGTAAGTCATCGGTCACTGAAGGTGCTCTGGTGCAAAACGGTCAGGCGACCGCACTGGCAACCGTTCAGCAGTTGGATCCAATCTATGTCGACGTGACGCAGTCAAGCAACGATTTCCTGCGCCTGAAACAAGAGCTGGCGAATGGCACGCTGAAACAAGAGAACGGTAAAGCAAAAGTCGAACTGGTCACCAGCGACGGAATTAAATTCCCGCAGTCCGGTACGCTGGAGTTTTCTGACGTGACGGTTGATCAAACCACCGGGTCGATTACGTTACGCGCAATCTTCCCTAACCCGGATCACACCTTACTGCCGGGTATGTTTGTCCGTGCACGTCTGGAAGAAGGGACCAATCCGACCGCATTACTTGTACCTCAGCAGGGCGTTACCCGTACGCCGCGTGGTGATGCCAGCGCATTAGTTATCGGTGCGGATGACAAAGTGGAAACCCGCCAAATTGTGGCAGCACAAGCGATTGGCAATAAATGGCTGGTCACTGAAGGACTTAAGCCGGGCGACCGCGTGATTGTAAGTGGGCTGCAAAAAGTACGTCCTGGCGCACAGGTAAAAGCGCAGGAAGTCACCGCTGATAATAACCAGCAAGCCGCAAGCGGTAACCAGCCTGAACAGTCCAAGTCTTAACTTAAACAGGAGCCGTTAAGACATGCCTAATTTCTTTATCGATCGCCCCATATTTGCGTGGGTGATCGCCATAATCATCATGTTGGCAGGGGGGCTCGCGATCCTCAAATTGCCGGTGGCGCAATATCCTACTATTGCACCACCTGCAGTGACGATCTCCGCGACCTACCCTGGCGCAGATGCAAAAACAGTACAGGATACTGTTACGCAGGTTATCGAACAAAATATGAACGGTATCGATAACCTGATGTACATGTCCTCAAACAGTGACTCCACGGGTACCGTGCAGATCACCCTCACCTTCCAGTCTGGTACTGATGCGGATATCGCCCAGGTACAGGTGCAGAACAAACTGCAGTTGGCGATGCCGTTGCTGCCTCAGGAAGTACAACAGCAAGGGGTTAGCGTTGAGAAGTCATCCAGTAGCTTCCTGATGGTTGTTGGTGTTATCAACACCAACGGCACGATGACGCAGGAAGATATTTCGGATTACGTCGCCGCTAACATGAAAGACGCTATCAGCCGTACCTCGGGTGTTGGTGACGTACAGCTGTTCGGTTCTCAGTACGCAATGCGTATCTGGATGGATCCGACTGAGCTGAACAAATACCAGCTTACGCCGGTTGATGTGATTACCGCGATTAAAGCACAGAACGCCCAGGTTGCAGCCGGTCAGCTTGGTGGTACGCCACCGGTGAAAGGCCAGCAACTGAACGCCTCTATTATTGCTCAAACGCGTCTGACCTCTACCGATGAGTTTGGCAAAATTCTGCTGAAAGTGAACCAGGACGGTTCCCAGGTTCGTCTGCGCGATGTAGCGAAGATTGAGCTGGGCGGTGAAAACTACGACATCATTGCGAAGTTCAACGGTAAACCTGCGTCTGGTTTGGGTATCAAACTGGCAACCGGTGCGAACGCTCTGGATACTGCTGCGGCTATTCGCGCTGAACTGGTGAAGATGGAACCGTTCTTCCCATCAGGCCTGAAAATTGTTTACCCGTATGACACTACACCGTTCGTAAAAATCTCTATTCACGAAGTAGTGAAAACACTGGCAGAAGCAATCATCCTCGTGTTCCTGGTTATGTATCTGTTCCTGCAGAACTTCCGCGCGACGTTGATTCCGACTATTGCCGTACCGGTCGTATTGTTGGGTACCTTTGCGGTCCTTGCCATTTTCGGCTTCTCGATAAATACCCTGACGATGTTCGGGATGGTGCTCGCCATCGGCCTGCTGGTGGATGATGCCATCGTTGTGGTCGAGAACGTTGAACGTGTCATGTCCGAGGAAGGACTACCGCCAAAAGAAGCGACGCGTAAATCAATGGGCCAGATTCAGGGCGCACTGGTGGGTATCGCGATGGTGCTGTCAGCGGTATTTATTCCGATGGCATTCTTCGGTGGCTCTACCGGGGCGATTTACCGTCAGTTCTCCATCACCATTGTTTCTGCAATGGCGTTGTCGGTACTGGTGGCACTGATCCTGACCCCTGCTCTTTGCGCAACCATGCTCAAACCGATTGCTAAGGGCGATCACGGAGAAGGAAAGAAAGGTTTCTTCGGTTGGTTCAACCGCATGTTCGACAAGAGCACGAACCACTATACCGACAGCGTAGGCGGCATTCTGCGCAGCACGGGTCGTTATCTGGCGCTGTATCTGATCATCGTGGTGGGCATGGCCTATCTGTTCGTTCGTCTGCCAAGCTCCTTCTTGCCGGATGAAGACCAGGGGGTATTCCTGTCCATGGCTCAGTTGCCTGCGGGTGCAACGCAAGAGCGTACCCAGAAAGTGCTGGACGAAATGACGGATTACTATCTGACCAAAGAAAAAGCGAACGTTGAATCGGTCTTTGCCGTTAACGGCTTCGGTTTTGCGGGACGTGGTCAGAACACCGGTATTGCGTTCGTGTCATTGAAAGACTGGAGTGAACGTCCAGGCGAAGAGAATAAGGTCGAAGCGATTACAAGTCGTGCGATGGCGGCATTCTCGAAGATTCAAGACGCAATGGTCTTTGCCTTTAACCTGCCGGCGATTGTTGAGCTGGGTACAGCAACAGGCTTTGACTTCCAGTTAATTGACCAGGCCGGACTGGGCCATGAAAAACTGACCCAGGCTCGTAACCAGCTGTTCGGTGAAGTGGCGAAACATCCTGATCTGTTAGTTGGCGTACGTCCTAACGGTCTGGAAGATACTCCGCAATTCAAGATCGATATCGATCAGGAAAAAGCGCAGGCTCTGGGTGTTTCCATTAGTGATATTAATACAACACTGGGTGCAGCATGGGGCGGAAGCTACGTGAATGACTTCATCGACCGTGGTCGTGTGAAGAAAGTTTACGTCATGTCTGAAGCCAAATACCGTATGTTGCCGGAAGATATTGGAAACTGGTATGTCCGCGGTAGCGATGGACAAATGGTACCGTTCTCCGCGTTCTCTTCCTCGCGTTGGGAATATGGCTCGCCGCGTCTGGAACGCTATAACGGTCTGCCTTCCATGGAAATTCTGGGCCAGGCCGCACCAGGTAAAAGTACGGGTGAAGCTATGGCGATGATGGAGCAACTGGCCAGCAAATTGCCATCCGGTATCGGTTATGACTGGACTGGTATGTCCTACCAGGAACGACTGTCTGGCAACCAGGCTCCTGCCCTGTATGCCATTTCACTGATTGTCGTCTTCCTGTGTCTGGCGGCGCTGTATGAGAGCTGGTCAATTCCGTTCTCTGTTATGCTAGTGGTTCCACTGGGGGTTATCGGTGCGTTGCTGGCAGCGACTTTGCGCGGCTTAACCAACGACGTTTACTTCCAGGTAGGCCTGCTCACAACCATTGGGTTGTCGGCGAAGAACGCGATACTTATCGTCGAATTCGCCAAAGACTTGATGGATAAAGAGGGTAAAGGTCTGGTTGAGGCGACGCTGGATGCTGTTCGTATGCGTTTACGTCCGATCCTGATGACGTCACTGGCCTTTATTCTGGGTGTTATGCCGCTGGTTATCAGCTCTGGCGCGGGTAGTGGCGCGCAGAACGCCGTTGGTACAGGTGTAATGGGCGGGATGGTAACTGCAACCGTGTTGGCTATCTTCTTCGTTCCGGTGTTCTTTGTGGTGGTCCGCCGCCGCTTTAGCCGCAAGAATGAAGATGTTGAACACAGCCACCCGGTTGATCATCATTGATTCATTGCTAAAGATAAGGCCGCGCAAGCGGCCTTTTTTTTGAAAAAATCATAAATTGAGCTTATTGTGATTTCGTTTATTTTCTGTAAGGTAAATAAGCGATATAATCCCTGTAGGCTTAAAGGCTATTCTTAAAGAATCCTGAGGTTTCTTATTTACTTTAATAAATATTAAGATTAATCCTAGTCACTCATTGCATTGTAGACTGTTGCCTTTTGTTGCTAAACCTAAACAAGATAACCTGATGATTGCCCGAACAATAAAGAAATTGTTCCATTTCGAATACCTGTATTTATCAGTTAAAGTGTAAAAATGGAACTGCATCATAATTTGCCGTAAATGTAATTTTTCGTGATACGACGATGAAATCTTTTTTAGAGTAGATTATAGTTAAACCATCAGGAGTCGCGGGCAAGTTCCAGGTAGTTTGTTGTATCCATCCCGAAAGGTGTTCGGTTAGTTAAGCCTCTAAGAAGGGGATGCGTTATGGATGAATACTCACCCAAAAGACATGATATCGCACAGCTTAAATTTCTCTGTGAAACCCTGTATCATGACTGTCTTGCAAACCTTGAACAAAGCAACCATGGTTGGGTTAATGACCCGACTTCAGCAACCAGCTTGCAGCTCAATGAACTGATAGAGCATATTGCAACCTTCGCACTTAATTATAAAATTAAGTACAATGAGGACAATAAGCTGATCGCTCAGATTGATGAATACCTGGATGACACTTTTATGTTGTTCAGCAGTTATGGTATTAATACGCAGGATCTACAGAAATGGCGAAAGTCCGGTAATCGGTTGTTTCGCTGTTTTGTCAATGCCACCAGGGCTAATCCTGTAAGTTTGTCTTGTTAAAAATTATTACAATCATAGGTAAGAGTTATGTCCGATAAACCATTAACTAAAACTGATTATTTGATGCGCCTGCGACGCTGCCAGACAATAGACACACTTGAACGCGTTATTGAGAAAAATAAATATGAATTGTCTGACAATGAACTGGCTGTATTTTACTCAGCAGCAGATCATCGTCTTGCTGAATTGACCATGAATAAGCTGTACGACAAGATCCCAACTTCCGTTTGGAAATTCATTCGCTAATTGCTCACGAGGTTAAGTCAGGTATAGCGGTACATTTGTTTGTCTGACTGACCGTTTTCTCGTTTCTAACTATTACTTAACTCTAATCATGTGACAGTGATCACACAGAAGTATCGGGAACGTTCCCCTTGATTGCATTGCGTTTTAGTGTACTGAGATTAACCATCAGCAAACAGGAAAATGCGCAATGAGTGAGGAAAAGCAAAAGATGATCGCCGGCGAATTGTATCGCCCGGCAGACGATACTTTACGCAAAGATCGGCTTCGCGCACGCCAACTGATCCATCGATATAATTTCACCGCCCCCGATGAACAACATGAGCGGCAGGCTATTCTGCATGACCTGTTGGGTCAAAGCGAGGGAGCTTATATCGAACCTACATTTCGTTGCGATTACGGCTATAACATCTACCTCGGCAAAGAATTCTATGCCAATTTCGACTGCGTCATGCTTGATGTCTGCCCGATCCATATTGGCAATAACTGTATGCTTGCACCGGGAGTCCATATCTATACCGCAACCCACCCGCTGGATGCCGATGAGCGCAACAGTGGTAAGGAACTGGGAAAACCGGTGACTATCGGGAATAACGTCTGGATAGGTGGGCGAGCCGTGATAAATCCTGGCGTAACTCTGGGTGACAACGTCGTTGTTGCATCAGGTGCCGTAGTAACCAAAAGCGTCCCGGCAAATACCGTAGTTGGGGGTAATCCTGCGCGGGTCATCAAAACGTTGTGAACAGAAATGTAACTGTTATGCTAAATTGTGGTTAATCTGTTACTTTTTTCAGACAGGATCCCCTCTTAAAATAGGCCGATCCCTCCTGATTATTGAAGACATCACGAAGGCAAGAAATGACAGAAATACAGCGTCTGCTTACCGAAACAATCGACGACTTAAATATTCGCGAGAAGCGCGACAACAGACCGCGCTTTAGCATCAGCTTCATTCGCAAACATCCTGGGTTATTTATCGGCATGTATATTGCCTGGTTTGCTACGCTGGCGGTTATGCTGCAATCAGAAACACTGGTCGATTCAGTATGGTTGCTGGTGGTACTGTTCGTAATACTGAATGGTTTTTTCTTTTTTGACGTGGCACCGCGTTATCGCTTTGAGGATATTGACGTACTGGATTTTAGAGTCTGCTATAACGGCGAATGGTACAACACACGTTTTGTTCCATCCTCACTCATCGATACCATACTGCACTCTCCTCGGGTAGATAGTGAGCATAAAGCACAACTGCAAAAAATGATGACACGTAAAGGCGAACTCTCTTTCTACGACATCTTCACCCTGACCCGTGCACAGACCAGTCAGTAATCGCTGATAAAAAAAGTGCGTACCCGAATGGCACGCACTTGAGTCCCAGTGATGTTGGCAAAATAACTAACGTCTTTTCTTCCGACCCTGTACCGCTTTAAATCGCGGATTCGTTTTGCAGATGACGTACAAGCGCCCTTTGCGTTTGACAATCTGGCAGTCAGGATGTCGTTGTTTTGCGCTACGAAGTGAATTGAGTACCTGCATCTTAACCTCGCTTAGCGCCAATGAAATGGCCAAAACGTTTCTGGAAACGCGCCGCGCTACCTTCGTTATCGAAGGTTTTTTGTTTTCCGGTATAGTACGGGTGAGACTTAGAAGAGATATCAAGGGTAACGTATGGGTACACCTGGCCCTCAAACTCAATCTCACGTTCTGTTTTAATGGTCGAACCAACCTTAAAGTACTCATTGGCACTGGTGTCGTGAAACACCACGGTACGATAAAAAGGATGGATATCCGGTTTCATGATTACCTCAAACTGTTACGTTATAACATAACTGACAAAATACACCACTCCCGCACATATCTCAACCTGATTTGTACTATGGGTAATTAACAAGATGATAAATGGCCCTAAATATATGATACCCATCGAATAGGTTTTTTGGCTTTCAGATATACTTTCCATACGCTGTGTTAATAAGGACATCACTGTGACAACACGATATCTGATAGGTCTGATGACAGGTGTGCTTATTCTGTCCATCCTTGCGCCTGTTGGTTTAAGCCTGTGGCTGGCGCATCGTCAGGTCGAAACGAAATTTATTGATGAACTTGACTCCTTCACCAACAGGGTCGCTTTACGTACGGAAAGAGTCGGCGATCAGGCGAAAAAAGCATTACGCAAAATTGAAACTTTTCAGGGAGTACCTTGCGGAGAAGAACATTTGCTGGAAATGCGTCGATTGTCATACAGCTACCGTTATATTCAGGAAGTGCTGTATCTCAAGAACAACGTTCCACAATGCTCTTCCCTGGAGAAAAGGAGTCGGGCTGCCGCATTCCCACCGGCAATGAAAATCACGCGTGATGGTTACCAGGCATGGTTAACCACCCAAAACGATTTGGGCATCCAGCGTTTTATGGCGGCATTAGGCAGCGAGCATTATGTTGTGATGATCGATCCCAATTCCTTCATTGACGTCATTCCGTTTGGCTCATGGCCGATTGATGTCGCCATAATTGGCACCACGCGCAAAACGGTCGTCGCCAGTAGCGATAATCTCCCACCAGACATCTTGCATAACCTTCAAATAGAGAATGCCATTACGCACTTAGAAAAAAATGGCGTTATCTATAATGCCCGCCCCTTCCCCGAATTAGGCATCACTATCGTAAGCTGGGCATCGACACTGCCTCTGCAAAAAATATGGCACAGACAGGCGCTTATCTGGCTCCCGGCGGGGATTATTATTGGTCTGTTAACTGCCGCATTTATTCTGAGCATTTTTCGTCGCTTACAGTCCCCTCGTCACCAGCTGCAGGAAGCTATCCGTCATCGGGATATTAAAGTTTATTATCAGCCGATTATTTCGCTCAGGACCGGAAAAGTGGTCGGAGCCGAGGCGCTGGCCCGTTGGCCACAGGCTGACGGGAGTTTCCTCTCACCGGAGATTTTCGTCGGACTGGCGGAGCAAACCGGGCTGTCAAAGCAACTTACTCAGTTGATTATTGAAAGCGTATTCGACGATTTGGGTAAATGGCTACACCAGCATCCAGAACAGCATATATCCATCAATCTTGAGTCAGACAACCTGACATCAGAAACCCTCCCAACCCTGTTAAGCCAGAAGGTAAATCACTGGCAGATCAAACCTTCGCAAATCGCCCTGGAACTGACCGAACGCGCATTTGCCGATCCGAAAACCAGTGCACCGTTTATCGCCAGATACCGCCAGGCGGGGCATTCTATTTACATTGATGACTTTGGCACCGGCTACTCCAGCCTAAGTTATTTACAAGATCTGGATGTGGATATTCTGAAGATAGACAAATCGTTCGTGGATGCACTGGAATACAATAACGTGACTCCGCATATTATCGAGATAGCCAAAACGCTGAAGCTGGAAATGGTGGCGGAAGGTATTGAGACCGCAAATCAGGAAAGCTGGTTACGTGATCATGGCGTGCAGTACGGTCAGGGCTGGCTTTACAGCAAAGCTCTGGTGAAACAAGAATTTATATTGTGGGCAGAAAAGCGGCTTTAGCGTGGCGCTGATAAGCGGTTGAGATGGCTGGCGGCACGCCGCACAGCCAGTCACGTCAGTCATCCATAATGGGCGAGAATCCACCGTAGATCATGCGTTTGCCATCAAATGGCATGGACTCACCGAACTCCTTCATACGGGGATCGGACATCATCTTCTGATTCGCCGCGTCACGCACCTCTTTTGAAGGATATTCAATCCAGCTAAATACCACTTCTTCATGATCCTGCGCTTGCACTGCCATGCGAAAATCGGTCAACTTGCCGTCGGGGACATCATCCGCCCAGCACTCCACAACGCGCAATGCACCGAACTCCTTGAAAAGCGGAGCAGCTTTTGCCGCCATCGCGATATACGCCTCCTTGTTTTCAGCGGGTACGGCAACAACAAAACCATCGACATACTTCATGAGAAAAACCTCCGAAGTGTACTGCGCGGCAAGCCGATTCCGACCGCGTCAGTAGAGGTTAAGTTTAGTCGCCCACGTGGGATCATGCCGCAGGCTTATCGCGAACCCGAATACGAGATTGCGGTTGATGCCGAAACCACGGCAGGCAAAGCTGAATTAACGGACCAATAGCCAGCGCATACAATACCGTCCCTACCCCCACGGTCCCACCGAGTAGCCAGCCTGTGAGCAAAACCGACACTTCGATTGCGGTACGAATGGTTCGGACTGACCAGCCAGTACGCGCATGAATACCCGTCATCAGACCATCACGCGGCCCAGCACCAAAACCAGCGCCAATATACAGGCTGGTCGCCAGCGCATTCAGTATCACTGCGGAAACTAACAACCCGCTGCGCGTAAGAAGAGATTCAAATTGCGGAATAACCATCAGCGCCACATCTGCAGCCAGTCCGATCATAATGACATTACTCAGTGTGCCAAACCCCGGGCGCTGACGCAGTGGTATCCACAGCAGGAGCACCAGAACTCCAACGGCAATGATCACCACACCGATATTCATCTTCAGTAAATTCGCCACACCAAGGTGGAAAACGTTCCAGGGGTCGGCCCCTAAATCCGCACGCACAAACATGGCTGTCGACACACCATAAAGCGCCAGCCCTATATACAGTTGAAGTAAACGACGCAGCATACTTTTCCCCTGTCTCCGCTCAGATAACCTTCATCTTCGCTGCAATTGGCACTATGATTAATGTCCAGTTTTCAAAAAGTGGACTGCTATGTCATCTCGCCGCTACGGAAGTCAGTCTCTTCAACGCCTGCTTGGTCACTGGCAGGAAGTCCCTTCGCGGATGCCTCTCTGGCGGCAGCTGGCAGAAGCGCTGCGTCTACTTATACTCGACGGTCGGCTGGCACTGGATAGTCGATTGCCCGGCGAACGCGAACTCGCTGCCGTTTTGGAAGTGAGCCGGACAACCATCGCCAGCGCCCTGGCGCAGCTACGTGAAGAAGGGTATCTCGAAAGCCGCCACGGTAGTGGTTCAAGGGTGATCCTACCGGAACATATTCGCCTGGTCCCAACAAGGATGCACACCAGTACAGCGCTCGATCTCTCTACCGCGGCGCTCAGCGCCGGTCCGGAAATTCATCAGGCTTACCAGCAGGCGCTGTTTGCTATGCCGCAACACCTGCTGAGTTCGGGCTATCTGCCGCAGGGATTACCTTCTTTGCGTGAATCCATCGCCCAACATTATTGCGAACGCGGATTACCCACGCAGGCTGATGAGATAATGGTAGTGAATGGTGCGGTCAGCGGATTGGCGTTGATCCTGCGATTGCTCACGGGGCCAGGCGATCGCGTACTGGTTGATCATCCCACGTATCCGCTTGCCATTGCTGCGATTCAGGGTGCATCCTGCCGCCCCGTCGGTGTGTCACTGCCTGAACACGGCTGGGATACAGCCGGTCTGGTCGCCACTATCGCGCAAACTGCCCCGAGAATGGCCTACCTGATGCCAGATTTTCACAATCCAACCGGACGCTGTATGGATGCTGCAACTCGCCAGGTCGTGGCCGATATCGCCGCCAGAACACATACAACACTGGTTGTGGACGAAACCATGGTCAACCTGTGGTACGACGCACCACCGCCACCTCCGCTCGCCGCATACAATCGCGACGCCCCCATCATTCTGCTGGGTTCCGCGGGTAAGAGCTTCTGGGGAGGACTACGTCTGGGCTGGGTTCGCGCATCGTCACGTACTATTGCCGCGCTGGTACAGACCCGCGATACATTTGATCTGGGTTCACCCGTTCTTGAGCAACTCGCCACCGGCTGGCTGTTGGATAACGCAGCCACTTTTCTTCCCGACAGAAGACAGTTGCTCACGACAAGACGTGATTTGTGCCGTGCTCTGATGAGCTCGCATTTCCCAGAGTGGCGTTTTACCCACCCAGAGGGAGGATTATCTTTCTGGGTCGAATTACCTGACACGCTGGCGACATTATTTGCCACTCGTGCAGAAAATGCAGGCATTCAGCTTGGTATCGGAACGCGTTTCGGTCTGGCTGGCGCATTCGATCGCTTCTTACGCATGCCTTTCGCGCTACCGGATGACACAATGCGTTCAGCCTTTAAGACGTTACAACCAATTTGGGATGACCTGCGCTTACAGGCCAGTAGTGGAAAACTACGCAAAATAATCTAAGTAACGAGCCTAAAGGCTCGTTACTTGCCATTGCCCATTAGAGGCAGACAACATTACTGTTGGCGGGGAACCGGGAAGCCTTTCAGGGAGATAATAAAATTATCGCCGTCTTTTTTAATCTTTGCCCCGGCATCACACCAGTCAGAAGCGATACGGAAAAATTCATCACTGCCGACATTCCAGCTCAGGCGAACATGCTTCACATAACCGGAACGCAGCAATTCACAGGCTTCGCCATAATTACAGGCGCTTGAGAGCGGTTGTTGTTTCATTTTTTCTTCTTCAGTAATCTGCGCAATGCTTTGATTTCTTTAGGAGTCAGTGCATCAACCACGGATTCTTCCGTATGCTGGCTGTCAATATCATCAGCGGAGACTCCCGCCTCTTCTACTGCGGAAAATGCAATAAGCAGCAGCTTTTCCGTTGATATACTTAAATTTTCATTATTCGCTTCAGCGTAATGGCGAAGTTTTTCTTTTAGCGCTTCATCAATTTTGACGTTCAATACTGCGGTAGGCATCGTAATAAATCCTTGTGGTCAGCCAAAGCATAGCGGGTACAAGACCCATATCTTTCCGGCGAGATTGAGGCAGTAAAAACATCAAATAACATCCCTGAAACACAGTGACAGCATTTGATGACAATAAAATGACATTACGATGACAAGAAAGAGAAGATTAAGAGAAGGAGATTGCAGTAAAGCAGAATTGGGTGGGGGCCCTGCCAGCTACATCCCGGCACACACGTCATCTGCCTTGGCTGCTTCCTTCCGGACCTGACCTGGTAAACAGAGTAGTGTTGCGGGAGAACCAACAGAGCCCCCATTGAGAGCGTTGTTAACCAACGCGCAGGCGCATTATCACTGCTGCACCCTGTAATTGCAACCCATCCAGCATCGGATGCTGTTTTCTTGTGCAATGAGGCTTCACTCCCTCGCCATTCCGGATTATGCTGGAAGATTATTGCAGGAATAAATGATGGATATACAAGACTCTTTCCCCCAACGCGTCTGGCAAATCGTCGCCTCAATCCCGGAAGGATTTGTCACCACTTATGGTGATGTCGCCCGGCTCGCTGGTTCACCGCGAGCAGCGCGCCAGGTGGGAGGTGTGCTAAAGAGACTCCCGGAAGGCAGCACCCTGCCCTGGTATCGAGTTGTCAATCGCCATGGCGCAATATCCCTGACCGGTCCCGATCTACAACGACAGCGTCAGGCATTGCTGGCGGAAGGTGTGGTGGTCTCAGGTAGCGGGCAAATCGATTTGCAACGGTATCGCTGGGTGTATTAACCCTCTCCTGACGGAGAGGGTTATAAACTGCATTAATACTGCGTGGGAGCAGGAACGGCAGAAGAAGGATTCACCTGGGTCGGAGAAGTCGAAGGAACCGTAGTCGCTGCCCCGCCACCTGCCTGCACCGGTACTTCCGTATGCTGAACAGGAACCAGCGTCAGATCGGCTTTAGTTCCGCCCTGATTGATGACTGGTTGAACAGTATCGGTAATAAAGACCAGCTTATCATTCACCATGATAGCCGCACTCAGCAGGATGCGTGCATTGGGCTGAATATCTGCCGGGTTAAACGGGAGCACGAAGCTGAATGGCGCTTGCTTGCCCTCGGTTCGAACCGCTTTTTGTGACAGCACTTTTGACGGAGCATCGGCCAGTGAAGCATCCGACAACGTGACGGTCAGCACAGCATCCGGTGGCAAAGCGACTTTCTGGCGGATCCAAACTGTACCAGAAACATTCGGCTGTTGAATTTTTGACTGTGTGTCAGCAATTGACGTATTAGGGCTTGGCGCAGGTGTCTGAATATCTGCACTTTTATCAGCACAGGCCGCCAGCGCGACCGCAACCGCTAAACCACTT
The DNA here is from genome assembly GCF_916618775.1 of Citrobacter sp. Marseille-Q3906. Lineage (NCBI taxonomy): Bacteria > Pseudomonadati > Pseudomonadota > Gammaproteobacteria > Enterobacterales > Enterobacteriaceae > Citrobacter > Citrobacter sp. Marseille-Q3906. The sequence goes on along the minus strand of NZ_CAKAKA010000002.1, from coordinate 263,190 downwards.
ACCATGTGCACGAGTTTCATTAAATTCTCCTTATCATCTATGCACCAGCGAGAACTTTCCCCGCCAGAAGAGTGGTTAACAAAAACATAACGTGACTAAGTGTGGCACAAATCAGCTATTTTTGCCTGTAATAGACCTGTTATTCAGACAATTGCACCCATCGGACCACTTTCAAAATTGCGTTATACTCTGCCTACCTCGCTGCGACATCGATATCACCTGGAGAGCACGTATGAGTCTGGCACTGAAAAATTTGCTGACATTGTTGAATCTGGAAAAAATTGAAGAAGGACTCTTTCGGGGCCAAAGTGAAGACTTAGGGTTGCGTCAGGTTTTTGGGGGACAGGTCGTCGGCCAGGCGCTGTACGCCGCAAAAGAGACCGTGCCGGAAGAACGTCTGGTGCACTCTTTCCATAGCTACTTTTTACGCCCGGGAGATAGCCAAAAACCGATAATCTACGATGTAGAAGTTCTGCGCGATGGTAACAGCTTCAGCGCTCGCCGCATTGCCGCTATTCAGAACGGGAAACCCATTTTTTATATGACCGCCTCTTTTCAGGCGCCGGAAGACGGGTTTGAACATCAAAAAACCATGCCTGCCGCACCGGGCCCAGAAGAGCTGAAATCGGAAACGGAAATTGCCCGCTCTGTGGCTCATCTGCTGCCGCCGCTGTTGAAAGAAAAGTTTATCAACGACCGTCCGCTGGAGGTTCGTCCAGTAGAGTTTCATAACCCGTTAAAAGGTCATGTGGCCGAACCAACCCGTCAGGTGTGGATCCGTGCCAACGGCACGCTGCAGGACGATTTGCGCGTACATCAATACCTCCTTGGCTACGCTTCTGATCTGAATTTCCTGCCCGTTGCGCTGCAACCGTACGGCATTGGTTTCCTGGAGAAAGGTATTCAAATAGCCACTATCGACCATTCGATGTGGTTCCATCGTCCTTTCAATATCAATGAATGGTTGCTGTATAACGTGGAGAGCACTTCCGCCTCCGGAGCCAGGGGCTTTGTTCGTGGGGAGTTTTATACTCAGGACGGCGTGCTGGTAGCTTCTACCGTACAGGAAGGGGTCATGCGTAACCGTAATTAATAAATGCCGGTTTCGGCCTACAAGCATACTCTTTGTAGGCCGAAACCAGCAGTCGAGGGATCACGCGTTGTAGGCGTTTTCACCGTGGCTGTTAACATCCAGCCCTTCACGCTCCTGCTCTTCCGGTACACGCAGCCCCACGGTCATATCTGCCAGCTTATAACCGATGAACGCTACCACACCGGACCAGACGATGGTAATCGCTACACTTTCCAGTTGAACCAGTAGCTGATGCCCCATTGTAACGCCTTCAGCAAAGCCCACTCCCCCCAGCGAGCTGGCTGCAAATACCCCTGTCAGGATACAGCCTACAATGCCGCAGACACCGTGGACACCGAACACGTCACAGGGGTCATCGACACGCAGAAAACGTTTCAGCATCGTCACACCCCACAAGCCAGCCAGACCGGCAATGACTCCGATGATCAGCGCACCACCAACTCCGATATAGCCACAGGCAGGCGTCACGCCAACCAGACCTGCAATAGCACCGGAGCATGCACCTAATAAAGATGGTTTGCCACGCAATGCCCACTCACCGAAGATCCACCCCAGGATGGCAGCAGCAGTGGCAACAACGGTATTCACAAATGCCAGCGCAGCGATTTCATTTGCCGTTCCTGCAGAACCGGCATTAAAACCAAACCAGCCGATATAGAGGATAGCGGTACCGGTAAAGACCATTGGCAGGTTATGCGGTTTAAAGGCTTCTTTGCCAAACCCAACACGTTTGCCAATCAGATAAGCCCCAACTAAACCGGCAATCGCCGCGTTAATATGTACAACCGTTCCGCCAGCAAAATCCAGAGCGCCATGGGAAGCCAGCAGTCCACCGCCCCATACCATATGCGCGATAGGGATGTAGGAAAGCGTTAGCCACACCACCACAAAAATCAGTACCGCAGAGAAGCGGATTCGTTCAGCCAGTGCACCAACGATAAGCCCAACGGTAATGCAGGCGAACGAACCCTGGAAAGCAACGTGGATATACTGATAGAAACTCCCCGTAACCGCCGTCAGCGCGATGCTTTTCAGCATTACCCAGTTGAAGTTACCGAAGAAATTATTCCCCTCGCCAAAAGCCAGCGAGTAGCCATAAACAACCCATAAAATGCAGACCAGCGCGAACGTCACTGTGACCTGAGTCAGCATCGATAAGACGTTCTTACCGCGAATCAAACCGCCGTAGAACAGCGCGATGCCCGGAATGGTCATAAACAGCACCAATGCGGTGCAAATCATCATAAAGGCATTATCGGCTTTATCTGCGACTGCCGGTGCCGCCATCGCCAGCCCCGGCAGCAACGCCAGTGAAGCAATACCCGTTTTCATCGTTGCTATCTTCATTTTTTGGTTTCCTATCACTGTGTGCCAGAAGTTACAGTGCGGCTTCGTCGGCTTCGCCGGTACGAATGCGAATCACACGTTGCAGCTCGGCGACAAATATTTTGCCGTCGCCAATTTTTCCGGTGTAGGCCGCCTTACTGATGACATCAATAACTTCATCAAGCTGGTCGTCGGCAATTGCCACATCAATCTTCACCTTCGGTAAAAAATTGACGCTGTATTCGGCCCCCCGGTACAACTCGGCATGGCCCTTCTGTCGTCCAAAGCCCTTCACTTCGGTGACGGTCAGCCCCTGAATACCAATAGACGACAGTGCTTCACGGACGTCTTCCAGTTTGAACGGTTTGATTACCACGGTAACCAGCTTCATAGATCCCCTCCAGTCAGAATTCAGTAGTGGCTGCAGATACACGGGATGAATATTGCAAGGGGTGTGCCAGGAATCGAAAAAACAGAAATGGACCGTTATTTAGTGCAGAAAACAGGGGATCGAGTTGAAAGGCTGAAACGTGATGTACATCAGAAACAATAAATGGAAAGAAAAACGCACCATGACAGTGCATGATGCGTTATTTTTTTGCACCAACAGCGTTGGCTACAGCGAAGCTGGTGCATCAGGCGATAAGCGAGTCCTCTTGCGCGCTGGCCGCCAGCTCTTCACCGGCTAACTGCAGTTGATACATCTGCCAGTATCGCCCTTGCGCCGCCAGTAATTGCTGATGCGTACCGCGTTCAACGGCCTGACCACGGTGCAGCACCAGAATAGTGTCTGCATCCACAATCGTTGATAACCGGTGCGCAATCACCACCAGCGTAGTGTGTTCACGTACCGCCGCCAGCGCCTGCTGAATTGCCTGTTCCGTTCCCGAGTCAATACTGGCGGTGGCTTCATCCAGGATCAGTACCTGCGGCGTTTCAACCAGTACCCGCGCCAGCGCTAACAGCTGTTTCTGCCCGACGGACAAATTATTCCCTTGCTCACCCAGTCGGGTGTGAATGCCATCACTCAGGCCACGAGCCAGTTCCGCCAGTTGCACGGTCTCAAGTGCCTGCCAGACCCTATCTTCTGAAATATCACGCCCCAGCGTGACGTTAGCCAGAAAGGTATCTGCCATCACCACCGGATCCTGTTGCACCATCGCTACACCCTGACGCAGGACGTCATGACTCAATGAGGAGAGAGGTCGTCCGTCAAGACGGATTTCCCCTTGAGTCAGCGGGTAGTAGCCCATCAGCAGGCTGGCGAGCGTACTCTTGCCGCTTCCGGTATGTCCGACCAATGCCACAAAACTGCGCGAAGGAACAGACAGGTTGATATTTTGCAGGACCAGATTGTCATCGCGATAAGCAAATGACACATTATCAACCTCAATATTTCCACTCCTCAGAGGCTGCTCATCCTTGCCATATTGCTGGCGCGGCCCATCCATCAGTTCAAAAACACGTTCACCGGCGACAACTGCTTGTTGCAGCATCGATTGCTGAGTCGTCAGCTCGATCAGAGGTTCGTTCAGACGCCCGAGATAACTGATAAACGCATACAGAACCCCGACTTCAATTGTGCTGCCAGACGTGAAGCTGAACAGCATTAATAAGCCACAAAGGATCAGCGCAGAAAAAAGGCTAAGCAACGGTCGTAATAAAAAACCGTCCAGTCGCAGGGTCTGCATTCGCGCCATATAGTGCGAACGGCTGGCCTCGCCCATTCTTTCACCAAAGCGCGCCTGCTGGCGGAACTGCTGGATCACGCTCATACCGTTAATGACTTCGTTAAAGCCATCGTTAATGTCCGCCAGATAGGCGCGAACGCGGCGCACAATAGGTGTGCTGTAACGCTGATAGATCACCATCACCACCAGCACAGCGGGGAAAATAGCCATTGCCACCAGCGCCATACGCCATTCCAGACTGAACATTGCCACCAGCATGGCGCCAATTAAGGCGGCACTGCGCAGAACCGTCGCCACTACCGTCACGTACAGGTCGCGAATAACTTCAGTGTCGTTGGTTACGCGGGAGATAAGCTGCCCGACTGGCTGGGTGTCAAATTCGCTCAGTGGCTGGCGCAACGCGGCATCCATAACATCCGTACGTAGCTGCTGCACCACACCGACAGCGGCCTGGTTAAACAACAGCGACTGCGCGTAGTGCAAACCCGCAGCCAGCAGTTGCAGACCTATGTAAGCCGCGACCAACCCGGCGACCATCGCTAACGGCAGGTTGTTTTTCGCCACCATGTTATCGATGAAATAGCTAATCAACAGCGGACCACTGACTTCGGCCGCCGCGGCTACCCACAGCATGACCACCGCAATGGCCAGCGGTTTTCGCCACGGTGATCCATACACCAGCAGCCTTTTCAGGGTCGGCCATAATTGCCCAAAGCTACGCATTAGCCGCCTCCTCATTTATTTCCGGGGCGTCAGACAGCGCCGCTTCCAGCTGTTGATAACGGTACATATCACGATACCAGCCAGGTTGCTGCACCAAATAATCATGTTCTCCACGCTGGGTAATATGTCCATGCAGCATCACAATAATCTCGCTGGCTTCCGTCAAAGCAGACAGGCGGTGAGCGCTGATAATAACGGTTCTCCCTTCGCCCCACTGCCGCAGGTTGTGCAGGATCTGATGCTCAGTACGACCATCTACCGCCGACAGGGCATCGTCCAGAATCAGGATTTCCGCATTGAGCAGCAACGCGCGGGCGATGGAAATACGCTGTTTTTGCCCACCGGACAGCATAACGCCACGCTCACCGACTTCGGTGTCATACCCCTGGGGAAGACGTAAAATATCCTCGTGTACGCTGGCTAAGCGCGCCACATGTTCAATCTCGTCCTGCGTCGCCTGCGGGCGTCCAAGCGCAATGTTGTTGGCGACCGTATCCGAAAACAAAAATGGTGTCTGACTAACAACTGCCAGCCGACTGCGCCAGCTATCAAGCTGTAAGCGCGTTAACGGAATATCATGAAAACGCACATCGCCCTGCGTAATATCGAAGTGGCGCTGGATCAGCGCCAGAATGGTACTTTTTCCTGCACCTGTCGGACCACAGATACCCAGCATCTGCCCAGGCTTAAGCTGAAAGCTGACGTTTTCAAGAGTTGGGTGAGTCATTAACGGATAGCTGAATTCGCGGATCGCTACCGACAATTCTCCACGACCTTCCGGCACCGACTCCACGCCATCATCTACCACAGGAGCTTCGGCAAGCATGGCACGAATGCGGCTGTACGCAGCGCTACCGCGCTCGACGATGTTAAACATCCACGCCAGCGCCAGCATTGGCCAAATCATTAAACCGAGATACATCATAAAACTGGTCAACTGACCTAGCGTTAGCGATCCGTGAACCACCATCCAGCTTCCGCCGCCAATTGCCAACAGGTTCGCCATGCCAATAGCGATATAAATTGTTGGGTCGAAGCGGGCATCAATACGCGCAACGCGCATATTTTTCTTCCCGGTATCTTCGGCGTCTGCCGCAAATAAGGCCGACTGACGGTCTTCCAGGCCAAAGGCTTTAATCATGCGAATGCTGGTCAGGCTCTCCTGAGTACGATCGTTAAGGCTGGAGAATGCCGCCTGCGCCAGTTTAAAGCGGTTATGCAACCTATCGCCGTAACGTTTAATCATCAGTGCCATCACCGGCATCGGCAATAAGGCGATTAGCGTAAGCTGCCAGCTAATTTGCGTCGACATCACGATCAATACCGCACATCCCATCACCAGTGAGTCCACCAACGTCAGTACACCTTCCCCGGCAGCAAACACCACCCGGTCGACATCGTTAGTGGCGCGCGCCATCAGATCACCCGTGCGATGGCGCAGATAAAACTCAGGATGCTGGCGGCTAAGCTGGCGGTAATAATCTTCTCGCAGCTCGACAGCAAGTTGATAGGAAGCACCAAACAGCAGTACGCGCCAGACATAGCGCAGCAAATAGACCACCACAGCGATCAGAGCAATCGTGCCGATCCACAAGAGCACTTGTTCAGTCGTGAACTGCTGAGTGCTGACGCCATCCACAATAATACCCACAACTTTTGGTGGAATAAGCTGAAGGATAGCGATGATGATAAGCAAGGCCACTGCCCCGAGGTAGCGACGCCACTCCCGACGAAAGTACCAGCTTAATTGAGCAAATAATCGCACGCGTTATGTCCTGACTTGATTTTCGGCAATGACCGCCGGAAGAATTATTCAATAGGTAGAGCAGTAGTATATTTAATCTGTTCCATGGCAAAGCTTGAGGTAACGTCCGATAGCCCCGGTACGCTGTTCACCAGGCGCTTGTAGAAATCGTCATAACGTTTCATATCGGCGACCTGAACCCGCATCAGGTAGTCGTACTCCCCCGCCATACGCCAGAAACCCAGTACCTCCGGCATGCCGGTGACTTCAGTGACAAAGCGGCAATACCATTCACTGCTGTGATGCTGGGTCTTAATCAACACAAATGCGGTTAAACCCAGCCCCAGTTTTTCCGGATCCAGTAGCGCGACTTTACCGAGGAGTACGCCGTCATCCTCCAGCCTCTTGAGTCGCTTCCAGCAGGGAGTGGTGGTCAGATTAACGGCATCCGCCAATGCCTGCAAAGAAAGGGTGCAGTCCTGTTGCAGTAAGCCGAGCAGCTTACGGTCAATTTTGTCTAACATATCCACTCCACAGAGAAGAATTTTCTCCTTACATTCTATTTTAAAGGCTAAATGGCAACAATTTTTTCCGTGCTTTTCGCTAATCTAGGCACAAAATGACAAATGGATATTAATGATGAATAGATCCTGGGTTAAAAACGCCATTAATGAAATCAATGCGGATTATCAGCGCTCCGCAGATACGCATCTCATTCGCCTGTCACTCCCGGCGTTTCCAGGTATTCAGCTCTACCTGAAAGATGAGAGTACGCATCCAACTGGTAGCCTGAAGCATCGACTGGCGCGTTCATTGTTCCTGTACGGATTGTGTAATGGCTGGATCAAAGAAGGCACCACCATTATTGAATCGTCTTCGGGGTCAACGGCGGTTTCAGAAGCCTATTTCGCCCGGCTGTTAGGACTGCCGTTTATTGCCGTTATGCCTTCCTGTACGGCAAAACGTAAAATTGAACAGATTGAGTTTTACGGCGGCCGTTGTCATTTTGTGGAAAGCGCCTGCGAAATTTATGCTGCGTCCGAGCAACTGGCACGTGAACTAAACGGTCATTACATGGATCAATTCACCTACGCCGAACGCGCTACCGACTGGCGTGGCAATAACAACATTGCCGACAACATCTTCCGCCAGATGGAATGTGAACCCAACCCCGTTCCCAGACATATCGTGATGAGCGCCGGAACCGGTGGTACATCAGCAACGATAGGCCGCTATATTCGCTGCCAGGGTTATGACACTCATCTGATGGTAGTTGACCCGGAAAACTCTGTCTTTCTGCCATACTGGCAGGATCGTGATGCCACGTTACGCAGCCCTGTGGGAAGTAAAATTGAGGGTATCGGTCGCCCGCGCGTAGAACCGTCTTTCATTCCCGATGTCGTCGATGAAATGCTGCGCGTACCGGATGCAGCCAGCGTTGCCACTGCACATTGGCTGGAAACACAGTTGGGCCGAAAAGTCGGTGCCTCAACAGGAACCAATATGTGGGGAACGTTACAACTTGCCGCCCGCATGCGCGATGCAGGAGAAACTGGCTCGTTGGTGACGCTTCTGTGCGACAGCGGCGAACGCTATCTTGAGACTTACTACAACCCGCAATGGGTCAGTGTGCATATCGGTGATTTAGCGCCATGGAAAGCGGAAATATCCCGGTTACTGAATATCAACTAAAGCAGATAAAAAAAAGCCAGACCTAAAGGTCTGGCTTGCTGGAAGGGATCTCTCATTCGGGGGAATAAGGTAGATGCGGATTATCCAGCCAATGCGTCAAAAAGTGAGATACAGCCTGATTGCGGCAATGCCCAATCACCGATAAATGAGGAAGTTCAGCAATCAATTGCGGCATGGCGTTCCCCATAATCAGCCCGCGCCCGACGCTGCCCAACATTTCACGATCGTTCATGGCGTCACCAAATGCCATGCACTCTGCCATTGAAAAACCTAAATGATCACTCAACACCGCCAGCGCGGAGCCTTTATTGCAGCCCAGCGGCAGAACCTCCAGACAATCTACGGCGGAAAAACAGAGATTTGCCTGCTCGCCCAGCACCTCATTTAATTGAATACGCAGGCGGATGAGATCGTCATGATCGCCGCAGAAACAGATCTTCGTTACCTGATGGGCCGGAATTCGTTTCACATCAACTATCTGATAGCGAAATCCACTGTATACATGCGCTTTCAGGATCGACGGGATCTCTTGTCCGGTAAACCAGCCGTTATCGTTGAAGACATGCATGCTGGCCTGCGTATCCCACACATGATGCAGGAGAATATCAGCCACAGCGGGGTTCAGATCCTGACGGTGAAGTACATCGCCTTCCAGCGAATGAATGCGCGTCCCGTTGCCCGTTATCAAAAAGGCATCCAGCGAGATCGTACCTAAAATATGGCGCATCTCCAGGACATGGCGACCGGTGGCAAACGTCAGAGTGATATCGCGTTCACGCAGGCGTGCCAACGTTGAGAGCGTTTCATCACCTAAATGGTGATTCGGCATCAAAAGGGTGCCATCCATATCAAACGCAGCCAGACGAGCCATTTCTTTCTCCACACTGTGACGCAGTTAACTTGTGGTTCAGTATCACCTGAGATATACGGAAGTAATAGTGAATAGATAAAACAAATTGTTCCGGGTTTCTTTACACAACATCATTCGAGAAGCATCGAGGCGGCAAGTGAAGGAATTCCCAGGAACATATATTCCAGTATGTGACAGGGGCGGAGCAGATTTGAACTCTACCTGTAGCGGCCCCTTAAGGGGCGGGTAATGTGCAGCCAACAAAGAGGCAGCTTGAATGATGAAGTATAAATGCGACTTTTAAATCGCCTGAACCAGTACCAACGCCTCTGGCAGCCGTCGAGCGGAGAACCCCAGTCGGTCACCGTTGGCGAACTGGCTGAGCGATGTTTTTGCAGCGAGCGCCATGCAAGAACGTTACTGAAACAGGCGCAGGATGCCGGGTGGCTGATATGGGAAGCACAGCCCGGCCGCGGAAAACGGGGCCTGTTGCGCTTTTTGGTAACACCCGACTCACTGCGCAACACGATGATGGAACAGGCACTACAAAAGGGAGAACAACTCAGCGTACTGGAACTGGCCCAGCTGGCTCCCGGAGAGTTAAGAACTCTGCTGCAACCGTTTATGGGGGGGCAGTGGCAAAACGATACGCCGACATTGCGTATCCCCTATTACCGCCAGCTTGATCCGCTACATCCAGGCTTTCTCCCCGGTCGTGCTGAACAACACCTCGCCGGGCAGATATTCTCTGGCTTGACCCGCTTTGATAGTTATACCCAACGCCCCTGTGGAGATTTAGCTCATCACTGGGATATCTCCGCCGACGGCCTGCGCTGGGATTTCTATATTCGCTCCACGCTGTACTGGCATAATGGTGATGCGGTAAATACTGCACAGCTACATCAGCGCCTGTTAATGCTGCTCGAACTTCCTGCGCTCAATAAATTGTTTATCAGCATTAAACGCATTGAAGTAACGCATCCTCAATGTCTGACCTTTATTCTCCATCGTCCTGATTTCTGGCTGGCGCACCGTCTGGCAAGCTACAGCAGCCACCTTGCCCATCCTGAACAGCCACTCGTCGGCACCGGTCCGTTCCGGCTGACGCTGTTTACACCCGATCTGGTACGCATAGAGAGCCATGAGCACTATCATCTAAACCATCCGTTACTGAAAGCTATTGAATACTGGATCACCCCGCAACTTTTCGCCCAGGACCTGGGTACCAGCTGTCGTCATCCGGTGCAAATTGCGATTGGTAAACCTGACGAGCTTGCCATGCTAAGTCAGGTTAGCAGCGGGATCAGCCTCGGATTTTGCTATTTGACGCTGCGGAAAAGTTCTCGTCTGAACACGCTCCAGGCTCGCCGGTTGGTCAATATCATTCATCGTTCTTCCCTGTTACAAACTCTTGATGTGGATGAAAATCTCATTACCCCAAGCAATGCGCTGTTGCCAGGGTGGACCATCCCACAATGGGATAACCAGGACGAAGTACCACTGCCGGAAAAACTGACATTGGCCTATCACCTTCCGGTTGAACTGCACGCCATGGCCGAACAGCTTCGCCAGGCGCTGGCAATACTGGGCTGCGAATTAACGCTGATTTTTCATAATGCGAAGAACTGGGATGGCGACCATCCTCTGGCCCAGGCTGACCTGATGATGGGTGACAGGCTAATTGGCGAGGCGCCAGAATATACCCTCGAACAGTGGTTGCGCTGCGATCAGCTATGGCCGCATGTTTTGGACGCTCCAGCGTTCTCCCATCTGCAAGCGACGCTGGATGCACTGCAAATTCAGGCTGATGAGGGCCATCGACACGCGGCTTTACAACAGGTTTTTGCCAGCCTTATGAATGACGCCACGCTAACGCCGCTGTTCAATTATCACTATCGCATTAGCGCTCCACCAGGCGTAAATGGCGTACGCCTGAACCCACGAGGCTGGTTTGAGTTCGCCGAAGCCTGGCTCCCACCCCCTTCAGTGTGAAGAAGCTGGTCGGCGCCACGCCCAGGCGCTACCATAGGATTTTTGTTATTTGTCAGGAAAAGCCATGAAACGTGCCGTTGTAGTATTTAGTGGAGGTCAGGACTCCACCACTTGTCTGGCGCAAGCGCTGCATCAGTATGATGAAGTGCACTGCGTGACCTTTGATTATGGTCAGCGCCATCGCGCTGAGATTGATGTCGCACGTGACCTGGCCTTAAAACTTGGTGCCCGTGCACACAAAGTCCTTGATGTCACGCTGCTCAGCGAACTGGCTGTCAGTAGTCTGACCCGGGATAATATTCCGGTTCCGGATTATGAACCGGATGCTGACGGCATCCCCAATACCTTTGTGCCAGGGCGCAATATTCTGTTTTTAACGCTGGCGGCTATTTATGCTTACCAGGTGAAAGCGGAGGCTGTCATTACCGGCGTCTGCGAAACCGATTTCTCCGGTTATCCGGATTGTCGCGATGAATTTGTCAAAGCGCTGAACCATGCCGTTAGTCTGGGGATGGCAAAAGACATCCGCTTTGAAACCCCGCTGATGTGGATTGATAAAGCTGAAACCTGGGCGCTGGCCGATTACTGGGGCAAGCTGGATCTGGTGCGTAATGAGACACTGACCTGCTACAACGGAATTAAGGGCGACGGTTGTGGTCATTGTGCCGCCTGTAATCTGCGCGCTAACGGTCTGAACCATTATCTGGCGGATAAATCCGAGATTATGGCTGCAATGAAGCGCAAGACCGGGTTAAAGTAATTTTTGAATTGAGCCGGATTGCGGCATAACCGCCTAATCCGGCTTACAAATAATGAACTTCTGGGCCTGATAAGAAAAACGCCATCAGGCAACCGACAATTACTGCACCATCTGCTCCAGCTTTTCTCGCAACTCTCCTTCCAGCGGTAGCGCTTTCTGAGTTTTCAAATCAATGCAGACAAAAGTAATTAACGCATCGGCTACGACCTGCCCTTCCGGCTCCAGAGTGATTGTCTGGTTTAAAACTCCACTTTTTCCGTTTAACTGTTGTACCTGGCTGGTTATGGTCAGCAGATCGCTCAGCACAGCAGGACGCCGGTAGTTAATATTGATGTTAACCACCACAAAAGCGATGTTGTGTGCGGTCATCCACTGAAAGCTGTCACTGTTTTCAAGACCGTCCCAGCGGGCTTCTTCCAGAAACTCAAGATAACGGGCATTGTTGACGTGCTGATAGACATCGAGATGATAACCACGGACTTTAATCTGTGTTTGCATAGCGCGGGAACCCTAATTTTTTTATAAGAACATACTCTAAGGATTTCGAGTTGCAGGACAAAACACGCTGTGTTTTGAACAGCGCTTGCGCTGGCCCCTAAGAGGGAGGTCGCAGACCGAGTAACGCAGCAAGCGTATAATTCGGGCAAGTGAGCGTAACCAACGCATCTACAGCTTGAAAGGCGACGAGTATAGAGGTCATAACTGGTATGACCTCTATAGTCTGGCAAATTTTTGCCACTGCGCAAGTTATTAAAGTGTTAAAAATGCCAGATTACGTTCCACCAGTGAACTTCCCATTCCCGGCACCTGCTTTAAATCATCGACGGTTTTAAACGGTCCGTACTCCTCCCGATAACTGACTATCGCCTGCGCCTTCTTCAATCCCACACCATTCATAACCCGCGCTAAATCCTCCGCAGAGGCTGTATTGATACTTACCCTGGTGCCTTCATCATCGCTGGATTTTGCCGGTGCAGTTGCTTTTCCATGCGCCGCACCAGAGGTATCTGCTTTGGTCTGGGTCATCTGACTGTTTGCGACAGGTTCCGCCGCCAGCGCACTTTGTGTCATACCCACACAAGTCAACGAAAGGGTAATAAGCAGTGCTTTGATTCCATGTTTCATACTGTTTGCTCCTTGTTTGTTAACAGTAGAGTCACGATAGCGAGGTGAAGAACAGCAGACAAATAGCAAATATCAGAAATGGAAAAGGCCGCGAAAGCGGCCTTTGGGGAATACAATTTTTTGCAATTTTTTGCGAAGAGCCTCGGTTACTGCTGCTGTTCCAGCGCATCACCGACTTTAATTTTTGCAGCTTTACGCAGGTTGCTCATCAGCGCTTCGAAGACAATCTGTGCGTTATTCTGGGTAATCCCCTGAACCATCGCTTTCTTCTGCTGCTCAGGCATAGAACCCGCTTTCACTTCTTCCAGCGCCAGCAGAACTACATTGCCCTGCATATCGTTCGCCACGCCGTAGCTCGGCTTGTCTTTCGCAGGCAGCCCCAGGCCAAATGCAGCCTGACTCACGGGATCCTGGCCAGTTCGGCTCAGCGTCTTCTCTTCGCCGAAGCTAAGACCGGCTGCTTTCATTGCTTCATCACCTTTACCGGCTTTCAGCTCAGTCAGCAGTTTGTCTGCATCCAGTTTCGCCTGTTGCTCAGCTTTATTATGCTTAACGAGCGCGATGACCTGCTCTTTCACATCCGCCAGTGGCTTAACAGCCTCTGCTTTATGCTCCGCAATACGCAGCACAAACGCACGATCGCCATCCACTGTGATGATGTCAGAATTACTGCCCGGAGAACCATTCTCACCAATCAGACCACCGTTAAAAATGATGTCAGAGACAGGTTTGAAATTCAGCTCTTCCGGCAGGGTGTCACGGCTAAACCAGCCCGTTTCGACCGCTTTCATGCCAGCAGCCTGCTCAGCCCCCGCCAGGGATTCGTTATCGTTACTTGCAGCATCGCTAACTTTCTGTTGCAACGCATAGTAAGCATCCAGCGCTTTTTCCTGCTTCACTTTCGCCGCGATATCATCACGCGCTTCGCTCAGAGGTTTAACCTGTGCTGGCTGGATATCGTCCAGGCGGGCAACGAGGAAACCAACCGAAGATTTGATCACACCTGACAGCTGACCTTTTTCTTTCAGGCCAGCATTTTTCAACTCATCCGGCGTAGTAGATTCTTCCAGCCATCCCATATCACCGCCGTTACGGGCAGAGATAATGTCGGCGGATTTTTCTTTGGCCAGAGCGGCAAAATCACCGCCTTTGTTCAGCGCATCCAGTACCGCTTTGGCTTCATCTTCCGTTTTAGTCTGAATGATGCTGTAACGGCTACGCTGAGGTTGGGTGAACTGATCCTGATGCTGGTCATAGTAAGACTGAATATCAGCATCGCTGGCTGTTTCCTGCATTGCTGCAGCATCCAGCTTGATGTAACTCACACGGAACTGCTCCGGCGTCATAAAGCGATTTTTATTCTGCTCGTAGTAGCTGGCTACTTCCTGGTCGGTCACCGATTGCTTCGCAGCAAGGGCGTTGACGTCAATCGTCGCTTCACGCACGACACGTTGTTGTGCGACCAGCGCCGCCAGCTCATCCGTTTCACCTTTCAGCATGAAATCTGTCCCGGCAACGCCGTTGATCAGTTGCTGCGTGGTGAGCTGGTTACGCAGTGCCTGAGCATACTGGTCTGCAGTCATCCCCATCTGATTCACAATCGCGTTGTAGCGGTTGTTATCAAATTTGCCATCAACCTGGAAAGCAGGAGTAGCAAAAATAGCCTGTTTAACCTGCTCGTCGCTGATGCTGAGCTTAAGCTCACGGGAGTACTGATCCAGTAGAGCCTCGTCCACAAGACGATTCAACACCTGCTGACGCAGCGTTTTCATGTAGCCTTCGTTTGCCGCCAGTTCAGAGTACTGATCGCCCAACTGCTGCTGCATGCGATTACGTTCGCTGTTAAACGCATTCTCAAACTGCCCGCGGCTAATTTCCTGGCCATTCACTTTTGCGGCGTAGTTGTTGCTTCCGCCAATCAGGTAACCACTCACGCCGGTCAAAATGAACGACACGATAATGATACCGAAAATAATCTTGAGCACGAGACTGTTAGCAGCCGTGCGTAAGCTGTCCATCATGGTGTAACCACACTCCGCTGTAGGTGACTGTATACCTCACGCAGCATAGCGTTTTCTGAACGCTGCGCGGAAAGGTCTATTGTGACAAGAAACAGGGGCAATTGTCAGCCCACAACACGTAGAAAGTCCCGGAATGGGAAATAAAAAAGGCACATCAGTTGATGCGCCCTTGTACTTTGTCACATCCCCAAGGGGATCACTCTTAGTTTACCGCGTCTTTCAGTGCTTTACCTGCACGGAAACCCGGTACTTTTGCCGCGGCGATGGTGATCTCTTTACCAGTTTGCGGGTTGCGACCAGTACGGGCAGCACGCTCTTTAACGGCAAAAGTACCAAAACCTACCAGCGCTACGTCATCACCCTCTTTCAGAGATTCGGTAACAGAAGCAATAATTGCATCTAACGCACGGCCAGCCGCAGCTTTAGAGATATCAGCCCCTGCAGCAATTTTGTCGATCAGTTGAGATTTATTCACTCTTCTCTTCCTCTTTATAATTTATATCGCACCTGAATCCTTCAAAGTGCGAACGCGCAGCAGTTATATCAGGCCTGCCATGCCCTTACAACACCCGTTAATGATGGCAGACCTAATCCGTCATCTAAATTAGCTATACAAAAAAAGGCTGGCAAGTCCGAAATGACCTGCCAGCCCTGTTTTTATTAGTGCTCTTTGCGCGAGGTCACTATTTTGCCGCTACAACCTGCATTCCAGACGGTTCATTTTGCAGTGCGAGAGTCAGAACTTCCTCAATGCGTTTCACCGGATGGATGTCCAGATCGGCAATTACGTTGTCCGGAATCTCTTCCAGGTCACGTTTGTTTTCATCTGGAATTAAGACCGTTTTGATGCCGCCACGGTGTGCTGCCAGCAATTTTTCTTTCAAACCACCGATAGGCAGAACCTGACCACGCAGAGTGATCTCGCCGGTCATTGCTACATCTGCACGCACCGGGTTACCAGTCAGACAAGACACCAGCGCAGTACACATGGCAATACCCGCACTCGGACCATCTTTCGGTGTTGCCCCTTCAGGTACGTGGACGTGGATGTCGCGTTTTTCGTAAAAATCCGGATTAATGCCCAGTTTTTCCGCACGCGCACGAACCACGGTCAGCGCTGCCTGAATGGATTCCTGCATCACTTCACCCAGAGAACCGGTGTAGGTCAGCTTGCCTTTACCCGGTACACAAGCGGTTTCAATGGTCAGCAGATCGCCACCTACTTCCGTCCATGCCAGCCCCGTAACCTGACCAACGCGGTTTTCGTTGTCCGCACGACCGTAGTCAAAGCGCTGTACCCCCAGGTAATCATGCAGGTTATCGCCATTGATTTCGATATGCTTCAGTGACTTATCGAGCAACAGTTGTTTAACCGCTTTACGGCACAGTTTGGAGATTTCACGCTCCAGACTACGTACGCCTGCTTCACGAGTGTAGTAACGAATAATGCCCACAATGGCGCTATCGTCGACCGTCAGCTCGCCTTTTTTCAGCGCGTTACGCTCAATCTGCTTCGGCAGCAGGTGACGTTTGGCGATATTCAGCTTCTCGTCTTCGGTATAACCGGACAGACGGATCACTTCCATACGATCCAGCAACGGCGCCGGAATGTTCATGGAGTTAGAGGTCGCAACGAACATGACGTCGCTGAGATCGTAATCCACTTCCAGGTAGTGATCGCTGAACGCCACGTTCTGCTCTGGATCCAACACTTCAAGCAGTGCGGAAGCCGGATCGCCACGCATGTCGGAAGACATTTTGTCGATCTCATCAAGCAGGAACAGCGGGTTTTTAACGCCCACTTTGGCCATTTTCTGGATCAGTTTACCCGGCATCGAACCAATATAAGTCCGGCGGTGACCACGAATTTCAGCCTCATCACGCACGCCGCCCAGCGCCATACGAATGTATTTACGCCCGGTCGCTTTAGCGATGGACTGGCCCAGAGAGGTTTTACCCACCCCCGGCGGTCCAACCAGGCACAGGATCGGCCCCTTGATTTTGTTCACACGGCTTTGAACCGCAAGATACTCGAGAATACGGTCTTTCACGCGCTCCAGACCGTAATGGTCGGTATCAAGGATTTCCTGCGCCTGACGCAGGTCTTTTTTGACCTTGCTACGCGCATTCCACGGAACCTGTACCATCCAGTCGATGTAGCCACGTACTACAGTCGCTTCTGCCGACATTGGAGACATCATTTTCAGCTTCTGCAGTTCAGCTTCCGCTTTCTCTTTTGCCTCTTTCGGCATTTTCGCCGCGTCGATCTTACGTTTCAGCGCTTCGTTTTCATCCGGCGCATCGTCCATCTCGCCGAGCTCTTTCTGAATGGCTTTCATTTGCTCGTTCAGATAGTACTCACGCTGGGACTTCTCCATCTGCTTTTTAACGCGGTTGCGAATGCGTTTCTCAACCTGCAGCAGATCGATTTCAGATTCCATCATCGCCATCAGATATTCCAGACGTTCGTTAACGTCGGACATCTCCAGAACGGACTGTTTATCAGCCAGCTTCAGCGGCATATGCGCAGCGATGGTATCCGCCAGACGCGCAGGATCGTCAATGCTGTTAAGCGACGTCAGCACTTCTGGTGGGATTTTCTTGTTCAGCTTGATATAGCCTTCGAACTGGCTGATTGCGGTCCGCACCAGCACTTCCTGTTCGCGCTCATCAATGGCTGGCGAATCAAGGTACTCCGCTTTCGCAGAGAAATGCTCGCCGTTATCAGACAGCGCAGAAATACGCGCGCGCTGTAACCCCTCGACCAGCACTTTTACGGTGCCGTCAGGCAGTTTCAGCATCTGCAAAATAGAGGCCACGGTCCCGACGGTGAAAAGATCGTTTACACCCGGCTCATCCGTTGAAGCTTCTTTCTGCGCGACCAGCATGATTTTTTTATCATGGTCCATAGCCGCTTCAAGGCAACGGATAGATTTTTCCCGCCCTACAAATAAGGGTATGACCATGTGCGGATAAACCACCACATCGCGCAACGGCAATACGGGGATTTCAATGCGTTCAGAACGCTCAGGATTCATAGAGCTCTCTCTTAGTTTAGTGTCCGCCAGGTAATCGGATGGCATTGCTGTGCTTCATACCACCTTTAACATGTATGTCAGTATATGGGGATGTTTCCCACACATTCAACGCCATGTTTACGGAAAAATAAAAGGGGAGATAAAATCCCCCCTTTTTGATTAACCGATTGTATAAAATGGTTAATTATTCACCAGATGCCTGCTGTGCTTCCGGCTTACCGTAAATCAATAACGGCTTGCTTTGGCCACTGATCACGGACTCGTCGATCACTACTTTTTCGACGTCTTCCATAGAAGGCAGATCGTACATTGTGTCGAGCAGCGCAGCTTCCACGATAGAACGCAGGCCACGGGCACCGGTTTTGCGCGCCATCGCTTTTTTAGCAATCGCATCCAGAGCTTCTTCACGGAATTCCAGATCGACACCTTCAAGATTGAACAGCGCCTGATACTGTTTGGTCAGGGCGTTTTTCGGTTCTTTCAGGATCTGGATCAGCGCTTCTTCACTCAGTTCGCTCAGAGTTGCCACAACCGGCAGACGACCGATGAATTCAGGGATCAGACCAAACTTGATCAGATCTTCCGGTTCGACCTGCGACAGCAGTTCACCTTCGCTGGCTTTATCAGACTGGGCTTTTACCGTCGCACCAAAACCAATGCCGGAGCCGGTTTCAACACGGTTAGCAATCACCTTATCCAGCCCTGCGAAAGCACCACCGCAGATAAACAGGATCTTAGAGGTGTCAACCTGCAAGAACTCCTGCTGCGGATGCTTACGTCCCCCCTGAGGCGGAACTGCAGCAACTGTCCCTTCGATCAGTTTCAGCAGCGCCTGCTGTACGCCTTCGCCGGAAACGTCACGCGTAATAGACGGGTTGTCTGATTTACGCGAGATTTTGTCGATCTCATCAATATAGACAATCCCGCGCTGCGCTTTCTGTACGTCGTAATCGCACTTCTGCAACAGTTTCTGAATGATATTTTCAACGTCTTCACCCACATAACCGGCTTCGGTCAGGGTGGTGGCATCAGCCATAGTGAACGGAACATCCAGCAGGCGCGCCAGCGTTTCAGCCAGCAGCGTTTTACCGGAACCCGTCGGGCCAATCAGCAGGATGTTACTTTTGCCCAACTCGACGCCATTGCTGGTGTCGCCATTGCGCAGACGTTTGTAATGGTTGTATACCGCGACCGCCAGCACTTTCTTCGCCTGTTCCTGACCGATAACGTAATCGTCCAGGTGGTTGCGAATTTCGTGTGG
Organism: Citrobacter sp. Marseille-Q3906; assembly: GCF_916618775.1. Lineage (NCBI taxonomy): Bacteria > Pseudomonadati > Pseudomonadota > Gammaproteobacteria > Enterobacterales > Enterobacteriaceae > Citrobacter > Citrobacter sp. Marseille-Q3906. The sequence continues at coordinate 243,874 of NZ_CAKAKA010000002.1, read as the reverse complement.
CGTCGGCAGCGCACTGCGTTCACGGTGCGGTGCTACTTCCTTAATCTCTTCGCGAATGATGTCGTTACATAAATCAACACATTCGTCGCAGATATACACGGATGGACCGGCAATCAGCTTGCGCACTTCATGCTGGCTTTTGCCGCAAAAAGAGCAGTACAACAATTTGCCCGAGCCATCTTTGCGTTTATCTGTCATGGGTCAAAACCTCTTCTTTGTTCTTTGTGCCGCACACGACGACGCAAATGCCATTCTCAGGCGCAAGGCCGCTTGTCAGCGTTGTGCCGCCCTTCATTAGTATATACACAAAATCATTCGAGCTACATCGAGGCGGCAACTAAGCAAATCCCCGGCCGCTTACATAAGTAAGTAACAGGGGTAAGCGCTGGCAGCCTACAAAGAGGTAACTTTAAGGATAAAGTGTGTAGCGGCACACCTGCACCTCAGGCATCAATTACGATGGGTCAAAATCGAGTCGACCAGACCATACTCCACCGCTTCAGAAGCGGAGAGGAAGCGATCGCGCTCAGTATCACGCTCAATCTGCTCAAGAGATTGACCCGTATGGTGCGCCATAAGTTCATTCATGCGCCCTTTCACTTTCAGAATTTCACGGGCATGAATTTCAATATCCGTCGCCTGGCCCTGGTAACCGCCCAGAGGCTGGTGGATCATGACGCGAGAGTTAGGCAGGCAAAAACGCTTACCTTTTGCCCCTGCAGTCAGCAGGAACGCGCCCATTGAGGCCGCCTGGCCCATACAAATGGTGCTGACGTCCGGCTTAATAAACTGCATGGTGTCATAGATAGACATCCCTGCGGTAATCACCCCACCCGGGGAGTTGATGTACAGGTAGATATCTTTTTCCGGGTTTTCCGCTTCCAGGAACAGCATCTGCGCCACAATCAGGTTAGCCATATGGTCTTCGACCTGGCCAGTCAGAAAAATAACGCGTTCCTTAAGTAGACGAGAATAGATATCAAAAGAGCGCTCACCACGTGAGGTCTGTTCAATGACCATCGGCACCAGCGCCATATGGGGTGCAAAGTTATCTCGTTCGCCGCTGTATGACATTTCCGTCTCCTGGATAAAATTTGAAAAAACCTGCTGTGCTGATTGTAACCTTATGGACGGATTATCAGCTAGTCCCTCTGTAATGGGTACGACATCGCCATAATTCAAGCATAACAATCTTTTGTTGTAACGCTAACACTGAAACGCTGTTTTCGCACTCTTCCCATGCAAAATCCATGACAAAAAAAAACCCGCCACCTGAAGGTGACGGGCTTGCGTATATATTTCGTGCTAAAAAAGCGACGAATTACGCCTGCTGGTTCATCAGCTCGTTGAAAGAAGTGGCTTTTTCAGTCACTTTCGCTTTCGCCAGAACCGCTTCAACAGCCTGTTCTTCCAGAGCGACGTTGCGCATGTTTTCCATCAGCTCTTTGTTTTTGCTGTAGAATTCAACAACTTCTTTCGGATCTTCGTAAGCAGAAGCCATCTCTTCGATCAGGCCCTTAACACGCTCTTCGTCAGCTTTCAGCTCATTGGTACGAATCACTTCGCCCAGCAGCAGACCAACAACTACGCGGCGTTTAGCCTGTTCTTCGAACAGTTCACGCGGCAGTTCCAGAGCTTGTTTCTCGTTGCCACCAAAACGCTGAGCAGCCTGACGACGCAGAACATCGATTTCGTTGTCAATCAGAGCAGCAGGAACATCGATGTCATTGGCTTTCACCAGACCTTCGATCGCCTGAGTCTTAACGCGGTTACGCACGGCACCTTTCAGCTCGCGTTCCATGTTTTTACGCACTTCAGCGCGCAGACCGGCAACGGAACCATCTTCAACGCCGAAACGTTTGATGAATTCTTCAGTCAGTTCCGGCAGTTCACGTTCTTCAACTTTTTTCAGGTTGATAACGAATTTAGCGGCTTTACCTTTCAGGTTTTCAGCGTGGTACTCTTCCGGGAAGGTCACGTCGATAGTGAACTCTTCGCCAGCTTTGTGACCTTTAACACCTTCTTCAAAGCCCGGGATCATACGACCCTGGCCCATCGCCAGTACGAAATCAGATGCTTTGCCGCCTTCGAACTCTTCACCGTCTACAGAACCGGTGAAGTCGATGGTTACACGGTCTTCTGCATCAGCAGCGCCGTCTTTGTCTTTCCAGGTTGCCTGCTGCTTACGCAGGGTGTCCAGCATAACGTCAACGTCAGCGTCGGTCACTTCAACAACTGGTTTTTCAACTTCAATAGCTTCCAGACCGGTCAATTCAACTTCCGGGTATACTTCGAATTCTACCGCGTAAGTGAAATCTTCACCCAGTTTGTATTCGCCCGGAACGTAGTTCGGTGCGCCAGCCGGATTAATTTTTTCTTTAATGATTGCGTCAACGAAGTGACGGCTCATCAGGTCACCCAGAACGTCCTGGCGAACAGATGCGCCATAACGCTGAGCAACAACATTCATCGGTACTTTTCCCTTGCGGAAACCGTCAATACGCACTTTCTTCGCTACGTTGACCAGCTCGCTTTTCACAGCGGTCTCGATGCTGTCAGCAGCGATAGTAATCGTTACACGGCGGCCAAGGCCTTGAGTGGTTTCAACTGAAACTTGCATCTTGTTACCTCAAAAAATCACAGTGCTCGGTCAACTCTTCTCCGCAAGCACAGGTTGTTGGCTTCGCGGAACCGGGATGTTCTCATAATCAATCACATTCCCTGTCGTCAGAATCATCCCGAAGACATTCCGAAAAATAAGACGCGCATTATAGCGGCATCACTTTTATGAGTCGAGAACGGTTATCGCGCGTTGCTGCGGCTTTTTTCACAATTCCCGGCTAATTTTTGTCTGAATACTATACGACTCGCTCAGAATTCAGACAAAACAAAACGGCCCGTAGGCCGTTTTCACATAATCTGTAGCAACATACTGGAAAAGCGCCGGTTGTTGCAAATCCGTTTTTCTACGCGATGCTTCCCGCTCCACCTCCACGACAGGGAGGAGAGGCAAAAACAGTATCCTGCAACCCTTCCCACTCCTTAGTCGTGTAGGTATGCAGGGCTAGTGCATGCACGGTTGTGGAGAGCTCCGCCGTTAACGTACCGTAAATCATCCGATGACGATTAAGAAAACGCTCACCTGCAAAGCGATCGCTGACCAGCACAACCTTAAAGTGGCTTTCAGAACCTGCCGGAACATTGTGACGATAGCTTTCATCCACAACTTCGAGGAACACGGGTTGGAACGCTGCCCTTAATTTTTCTTCTATTTGCTCACGAATCATCATGAAATATTTCCTCCGACAACGCTGAGATGTCACCCATCCCTTTAAATACTAGCCGCTTTTACCGTTTTCATTACACCTAAGCAACAAATAATTAGCGTTTGTCTGATTTTCTCATTCAAACGAATGAAGTTCACTGGTTCATCTGTTCGTTTGATTGCAAAAACTCCACTTATGGTATCTACAAAGTAACTAAACGGACAACGCGATGAATTTACATGCGTTACCCACTTCCCCTCGTCGTTGGCGATGTTATGATGGCGGGAAATTTCTCTAACCATACAATTTAGATTCGCTGAGAGCCCTGGCATGTTTAAAAAAATCCTCTTTCCTTTAGTCGCGCTGTTTATGTTGGCTGGCTGCGCAACTCCACCCACCACCATTAACGTTTCTCCGAGAATTACCCTGCCGCAGCAGGATCCTAGCCTGATGGGTGTGACTGTCAGCATCAACGGCGCCGACCAGCGTCAGGATCAGGCACTGGCGAAAGTGACCCGCGACAATCAACTGGTTACTCTGACTGCTTCCCGCGATCTGCGCTTCCTGCTGCAAGAAGTACTGGAGAAACAGATGACCGCGCGCGGTTACATGGTAGGTCCGAACGGTGCAGTTAACCTGCAAATCATCGTTAGCCAACTGTATGCTGATGTGTCTCAAGGTAGCGTGCGCTATAACATCGCCACCAAAGCCGACATCGCTATTATCGCAACCGCGGCAAACGGCAACAAGATGACGAAAAACTACCGCGCAAGCTACTCTGTTGAAGGCGCATTCCAGGCCTCTAACAAAAATATTGCGGACGCCGTTAACAGCGTCCTGACAGACACCATCTCTGATATGTCTCAGGACACCAGCGTTCATGATTTCATCAAGCAGAACGCACGTTAATTTCTGCATCCTGACCCGGCTAACGCCGGGTCAGCTTTAAATACTCATGCCCAGTCACTATTTACGCATTTTCCAGCAACCGAAATCAGCTATTCTGCTGATGCTAGGCTTTGCCTCCGGTTTACCACTCGCACTGACCTCCGGTACGCTCCAGGCATGGATGACGGTTGAGAATATCGACCTTAAAACCATCGGCTTCTTTTCTCTGGTCGGCCAAGCCTACGTCTTTAAGTTCCTCTGGTCCCCGGTTATGGACCGCTACACGCCACCTTTTTTAGGGCGACGTCGCGGCTGGCTGCTCACTACCCAGCTATTACTACTCATTTCTATCGCCGCAATGGGACTCCTGGAACCTGGCTCGCAACTACGCTGGATGGCTGCACTCGCAGTAGTCATCGCGTTCTGCTCAGCCTCACAGGATATCGTCTTTGACGCATGGAAAACGGACGTTTTGCCCGCAGAAGAGCGAGGAACCGGCGCGGCAATCAGCGTGCTGGGTTACCGCCTGGGGATGCTGGTTTCCGGTGGACTGGCCCTGTGGATGGCCGATCGCTGGTTGGGCTGGCAAGGAATGTACTGGTTGATGGCAGCACTACTCATTCCTTGTATTATCGCCACCCTGTTGGCCCCCGAACCCACAGATACTATTCCGGTTCCCAAAACGCTGGAACAAGCGGTTGTCGCCCCACTACGTGACTTCTTTGGGCGTAACAACGCCTGGCTTATCCTGCTGCTCATTGTGCTGTATAAACTTGGCGATGCCTTCGCCATGAGCCTGACCACGACATTTTTAATTCGCGGCGTCGGATTTGACGCAGGCGAAGTCGGCGTCGTCAATAAAACGCTGGGGCTGCTGGCCACAATTGTTGGCGCACTCTACGGCGGGATCCTGATGCAGCGTCTGTCGCTGTTCCGTGCATTGCTGATTTTCGGCGTTCTGCAAGGGGCGTCAAATGCAGGCTACTGGTTACTTTCCATTACTGATAAGCACATGTTCAGTATGGGCGCGGCAGTATTCTTCGAAAACCTCTGCGGCGGCATGGGGACAGCGGCGTTTGTCGCCCTGTTAATGACGTTGTGTAATAAATCTTTTTCTGCAACGCAATTCGCCCTGCTCTCAGCCCTTTCCGCAGTTGGACGCGTTTACGTAGGTCCGGTAGCGGGTTGGTTTGTCGAAGCGCACGGCTGGCCAACATTTTATCTGTTCTCTGTGTTTGCCGCGATCCCAGGCCTCGTGTTGTTGCTGGTTTGCCGTCAGACGCTGGAACATAGCTGGCAAAACGAAAGTTTTATCCCGCGCACGGAATTCCGCGGAGCATACAATCTGGCATTAATGACGCTATTGGTGGGCTGCTGTCTACTGGCTGTATGGCTGTTACTGCTAACGATGAACGCCCTCGATTACACCAATTTCTCCTTCCTGTCGGAACTCCTTGAAGTTGCGGTCCTGATCGCCGTCTGTGGGATCGTATTCGGTGGACTGCTGGATTACCTGGCTCTACGCAAAACGCGTCTGGCGTAATTTGACCGGTTTATTTGGCCGTTGTAATCACCCTGCGTAATTATAACGGCTAAATAAACAACGATTGATAAAAATAATATTTGTTGTTTTGTGCCCCATAGAATTTGGAAATTATTGACGCCTTTTATAAATTCTATTTTCCTTACTCGATTCAGCCAAGACAGATTTATTTTCCGCCCTTCAATTGTCTCTTTATTGATAATCAATTGTTAAACAATTGTTTTATTTTACCATTGGTTATACCAATTGCCCTCTATGCCTTCTCCATGAACCCGCTTTCGTTATAACATGATGTTGCAACAGGTTCTTAAAGCCAACCTGACATATATTGCAACATATGTGACACGCACGGCAGAACCCGGTAACACAGATCCAATGATGTTTACAGTAATGTAACCTTCCCGTAAAATGCCCTCACACTTTAAACGCCACCCGGTCCCGTGGAATTGAGGTCGTTAAATGAGACTCAGGAAATACAATAAAAGTTTGGGATGGTTGTCATTAATTGCAGGCACTGCATTACTCAGTGGCTGTAATTCTGCGCTGCTTGACCCTAAAGGACAGATTGGACTGGAACAACGTTCACTGATACTGACGGCATTTGGCCTGATGTTGATTGTCGTTATTCCTGCCATCTTGATGGCTGTTGGTTTTGCCTGGAAGTACCGTGCAAGCAATAAAGATGCGAAGTACAGCCCGAACTGGTCACACTCCAATAAAGTGGAAGCTGTGGTCTGGACGGTGCCGATTCTGATCATCATTTTCCTTGCTGTACTCACCTGGAAAACCACTCACGCACTTGAGCCAAGCAAACCGCTGGCGCATGACGAGAAGCCCATTACCATCGAAGTGGTTTCCATGGACTGGAAATGGTTCTTCATCTATCCGGAACAGGGTATCGCTACCGTGAATGAAATCGCCTTCCCGGCGAACACTCCGGTTGAATTCAAAGTGACATCCAACTCCGTGATGAACTCCTTCTTTATCCCGCGTCTGGGTAGCCAGATTTATGCCATGGCCGGTATGCAGACTCGCCTGCATCTGATCGCTAACGAAGTCGGTACTTATGATGGTATCTCCGCAAGCTACAGCGGACCAGGCTTCTCCGGTATGAAATTCAAGGCTATCGCAACAAAGGACCGCGCCGAATTCGACCAATGGGTTGCTAAAGCGAAACAGTCCACGAACACCATGAGTGACATGGCGGCGTTCGAGAAAGTGGCTGCGCCAAGTGAATACAACCAGGTGGAATACTTCTCCAACGTGAAACCGGATTTGTTTAAAGACGTTATTAACAAATTTATGGCTCACGGTAAGAGCATGGACATGACCAAACCAGAAGGTGAGCACAGCGCACACGAAGGGATGGAAGGCATGGACATGAGCCACGCGGAATCCGCTCACTAAGGGGCCGAGGAAGAATACGATGTTCGGAAAATTGACACTGGATGCAGTCCCGTTCCATGAACCAATCGTCATGGTTACGATCGCTGCCATTATCATCGGTGGAGCGGCCTTACTAGGCCTTATCACTTACTTTGGTAAGTGGACCTACCTGTGGAAAGAGTGGCTAACTTCGGTTGACCACAAACGCCTTGGCATCATGTATGTCATCGTCGCAATCGTCATGTTGATCCGTGGCTTTGCTGACGCCATCATGATGCGTAGTCAGCAAGCGCTGGCTTCTGCGGGTGAAGCGGGCTTCCTGCCTCCTCACCACTACGACCAGATCTTCACGGCTCACGGCGTGATCATGATCTTCTTCGTAGCAATGCCATTTGTTATCGGTCTGATGAACCTGGTGGTTCCACTGCAGATCGGCGCACGTGACGTTGCATTCCCATTCCTGAACAACCTGAGCTTCTGGTTCACCGTTGTCGGCGTAATCCTGGTTAACCTGTCTCTGGGCGTAGGTGAATTCGCACAGACCGGTTGGCTGGCGTATCCGCCACTCTCGGGAATAGAGTACAGTCCAAGCGTCGGGGTCGATTATTGGATATGGGCGGTCCAGCTGTCCGGTATCGGTACAACACTGACCGGTATCAACTTCTTTGTGACCATCATTAAGATGCGTGCACCAGGTATGACTATGTTCAAGATGCCAGTATTTAGCTGGGCATCTCTGTGCGCAAACATACTGATTATCGCCTCCTTCCCAATCCTGACCGTCACCGTCGCGTTGCTGACCCTGGATCGCTATCTGGGTACCCATTTCTTTACCAACGATATGGGCGGCAACATGATGATGTACATCAACCTGATTTGGGCCTGGGGCCATCCGGAAGTGTACATTCTGGTTCTGCCGGTCTTCGGTGTTTTCTCCGAAATCGCTGCAACCTTCTCGCGTAAACGCCTGTTTGGTTACACCTCGCTGGTGTGGGCAACCGTGTGTATCACCGTACTGTCGTTCGTTGTTTGGCTGCACCACTTCTTCACCATGGGTGCGGGCGCTAACGTAAACGCCTTCTTCGGTATCACCACGATGATTATCGCCATCCCGACCGGGGTGAAGATCTTCAACTGGTTGTTCACCATGTATCAGGGCCGCATCGTATTCCACTCAGCAATGCTGTGGACGATTGGCTTCATCGTAACCTTCTCAGTCGGCGGTATGACCGGCGTGCTGCTGGCGGTTCCGGGTGCAGACTTCGTACTGCACAACAGTCTGTTCCTGATTGCGCACTTCCATAACGTTATCATCGGCGGCGTCGTGTTCGGTTGCTTCGCGGGTATGACCTACTGGTGGCCAAAAGCGTTCGGCTTCACGCTGAACGAAACCTGGGGCAAACGCGCATTCTGGTTCTGGATCATCGGCTTCTTCGTGGCATTTATGCCGCTGTACGTGCTGGGCTTTATGGGGATGACCCGTCGCCTCAGCCAGCAGATTGACCCTCAGTTCCATCCGATGCTGGTCGTTGCCGCTTGCGGTGCCGCGCTGATTGCACTGGGTATCCTGTGCCAGCTGATTCAGATCTTCGTTTCTATTCGCGACCGCGAGCAGAACCGTGACCTGACCGGTGACCCATGGGGTGGCCGTACACTGGAATGGGCAACCTCTTCCCCGCCTCCGTTCTATAACTTTGCCGTTGTGCCGCACGTTCACGAGCGTGATGCCTTCTGGGAAATGAAAGAAAAAGGTGAAGCGTACAAACAGCCTGCGCACTATGAAGAGATTCATATGCCGAAAAACAGCGGTGCAGGTATCGTCATTACCGCCTTCGCAACACTGTTTGGTTTCGCCATGATCTGGCATATCTGGTGGCTGGCGATTGCAAGCTTCGCAGGCATGATCATCAGCTGGATTGTGAAAAGCTTTGATGAAGACGTGGATTACTACGTGCCGGTACCGGAAGTCGAAAAACTGGAAAACCAGCATTTCGATGAGATTACTAAGGCAGGGCTGAAAAATGGCAACTGATACTTTGACGCACGCGAATGCCCACGCGCACGAACACGGGCACCACGATGCAGGCCAGACCAAAATCTTCGGATTTTGGATCTACCTGATGAGCGACTGCATTCTGTTCTCTATTCTGTTTGCAACCTATGCCGTTCTGGTGAACGGCACCGCAGGTGGCCCAACAGGTAAGGACATTTTTGAACTGCCGTTCGTTCTGGTTGAAACATTCCTGCTGTTATTCAGCTCCATTACTTACGGCATGGCGGCTATCGCCATGTACAAGAACAACAAGAGCCAGGTTATCTCCTGGCTGGCGTTGACCTTCTTGTTTGGTGCCGGATTTATCGGGATGGAACTCTATGAATTCCATCACCTGATTGTTAACGGTATGGGCCCGGATCGTAGCGGCTTCCTGTCAGCATTCTTCGCGCTGGTCGGTACCCACGGTCTGCACGTCACCTCCGGTCTTATCTGGATGGCAGTGTTGATGGTGCAAGTTGCTCGTCGTGGCCTTACCAGTACTAACCGTACCCGTATCATGTGCCTGAGCCTGTTCTGGCACTTCCTGGACGTGGTGTGGATCTGTGTGTTCACTGTTGTTTATCTGATGGGGGCGATGTAATGAGTCATTCTAACGAGAGCGGCGGCGCATCCCATGGCAGCGTAAAAACCTACATGACAGGTTTTATCCTGTCGATCATCCTGACGGTCATTCCGTTCTGGATGGTAATGACAGGTTCTGCCTCTCCGGCCGTCATTCTGGGGACTATTCTGGCGATGGCAGTGGTACAGATTCTGGTGCACCTGGTGTGCTTCCTGCACATGAATACCAAATCTGATGAAGGTTGGAACATGACGGCCTTTGTCTTTACTGTGCTTATCATCGCCATCCTGGTTGTGGGCTCCATCTGGATTATGTGGAACCTCAACTACAACATGATGATGCACTAAGAGCGGCGATTATGATGTTTAAGCAATACCTGCAAGTAACGAAACCAGGCATCATCTTTGGCAACCTGATCTCGGTGATTGGGGGATTCCTGCTGGCCTCTAAAGGCAGCATTGACTATCCCCTGTTTATCTACACGTTGGTTGGGGTGTCACTGGTTGTGGCGTCGGGTTGTGTATTTAACAACTACATCGACAGGGATATCGACAGGAAGATGGAGAGGACCAAAAACCGCGTATTGGTTAAGGGTCTGATTTCCCCTGCGGTCTCGCTGGTATACGCCACCCTGCTGGGTATTGCTGGCTTTATGCTGCTGTGGTTTGGCGCTAACCCTCTGGCCTGCTGGCTAGGGGTTATGGGCTTCGTCGTGTATGTTGGCGTATATAGTCTGTACATGAAGCGTCACTCGGTTTACGGCACGCTGATTGGCTCACTCTCCGGCGCTGCGCCGCCGGTGATTGGCTACTGTGCGGTAACTGGTGAGTTCGATAGCGGTGCACTGATTCTGTTGGCTATTTTCAGCCTGTGGCAGATGCCGCACTCTTACGCGATTGCGATTTTCCGCTTTAAGGATTATCAGGCAGCCAACATCCCGGTACTGCCGGTGGTAAAAGGCATTTCAGTCGCGAAGAACCATATCACTCTGTATATCATTGCGTTTGCCATCGCTACGCTGATGCTCTCACTGGGCGGTTACGCTGGATACAAATATCTGGTGGTTGCAGCAGCAGTGAGTGTCTGGTGGCTAGGCATGGCGTTGCGTGGTTATAAAGTGGAAGATGACCGGGTCTGGGCACGTAAGCTGTTCGGTTTCTCCATCATCGCCATTACTGCGCTGAGCGTGATGATGTCCGTCGACTTTATGGTGCCAAACTCGCAGAACCTGCTGACTTACGTCTGGTAAAATCTGCTGATGCGAAAAAGGGTGCTTAGGCACCCTTTTTTATGTGCGTCACAATCCCTCCTGAAACGTAATATTTACTCATTAACCGTGTATTTACCCCGCCACCATACCGCTTTACACTAGGCGCGAAATTAATACAGAGGTGGGAATGAACGATTATAAAATGACGCCTGGTGAGTTGCGCGCCACCTGGGGTTTAGGGACCGTATTCTCGTTGCGCATGCTTGGCATGTTTATGGTCCTGCCGGTTCTGACCACATACGGTATGGCGCTACAGGGTGCCAGCGAAGCGCTTATTGGTCTTGCCATCGGCATTTATGGCCTGGCGCAAGCCGTTTTCCAGATCCCCTTTGGTTTGGTCTCTGACCGCATTGGTCGAAAACCGCTTATCGTTGGCGGGCTGGCGATATTCGTTTTTGGCAGCGTGATTGCTGCACTTTCAGACTCCATTTGGGGAATTATTCTCGGTCGCGCGCTGCAGGGTTCCGGGGCGATTGCTGCCGCCGTGATGGCGTTACTGTCCGACTTAACACGTGAGCAAAACCGCACTAAAGCGATGGCGTTTATCGGCGTCAGCTTCGGTATCACTTTTGCCATTGCAATGGTGTTAGGTCCGATCGTCACCCATGCGCTGGGATTACACGCGCTGTTCTGGATGATTGCAGCCCTCGCCACCACCGGCATCGTGCTGACGATTTGGGTAGTCCCCAATAGCACCACCCATGTGCTGAACCGCGAATCGGGCATGGTAAAAAGCAGCTTCCGCAAAGTGCTGGCAGAGCCTAAACTCCTGAAGCTCAATTTCGGCATCATGTGCCTGCACATCTTGCTAATGTCCACCTTTGTCGCGTTGCCTGGCCAGCTTGCGAAAGCGGGTTTCCCCGCAGCGGAACACTGGAAAATTTATCTGGTAACGATGCTGCTGTCTTTTGTTTCTGTGGTGCCATTCATCATCTATGCCGAAGTAAAACGTCGGATGAAACGGGTTTTCCTGTCGTGTGTGGTACTAATTCTTGCCGCAGAGATTGTATTGTGGATCGCAAACATTCATTTCTGGGGCCTGATTGCGGGTGTTCAGTTATTCTTCCTTGCCTTTAACCTCATGGAAGCCCTCCTCCCTTCGCTTATCAGCAAAGAGTCTCCCGCAGGTTATAAAGGGACGGCAATGGGCGTTTACTCCACCAGCCAGTTTCTCGGTGTCGCGATTGGCGGCTCACTTGGTGGATGGGTTGTCGAGATGTTTGATGGCCAGGCTGTATTCCTCGCCGGTGCATTGCTGGCAGCGGTCTGGCTGCTGGTCGCAAGCACAATGAAAGAGCCGCCGTATGTCAGTAGCCTGCGTGTCGAAATTCCACCGGAAATTGCCGCGGATGACACACTTAAGCAGCGTTTGCTGGCCAAAGAAGGGGTGAGCGAAGTGTTGATTGTGGCGAATGAACATTCGGCCTACGTGAAAATCGACAGTAAAGTGACCAATCGATTTGAAGTTGAGCAGGCGATAAGCCAGGCGTGATCGTGAGCTTGCCGGATAGTGAGTAACCCACCATCCGGCATAAGAACTTAATCGCGGAAGTTCTTGAACTGGAATGGCTGCCCCAAATCGCCACCGCGAACCAACGCCATAACGGCTTGCAGATCGTCACGAGCCTTACCAGTCACACGAATTTCTTCGCCCTGAATCTGCGCCTGCACCTTCAGCTTGCTGTCTTTAATCAGCTTCACAATTTTCTTCTGCACTGCGCTTTCAATGCCCTGCTTCAGTTTCGCTTCCACAAACCAGGTTTTGCCGCTGTGCACGAAGGTTTCCGGCACGTCCAGCGAAGTCCCTTCAATACCACGCTTCAGGAGCTTGGCACGCAAAATATCCAGCAACTGATTAACCTGGAAATCAGATTCGCTCAGCACCTTAATGGTCTTATTTGACTCGTTCAGCTCAAAAGTAGCCTCTACGCCACGAAAATCAAAACGTGACTCTACTTCGCGACTCGCATTATCGACCGCGTTACGGGCTTCCTGAAGATCAACTTCAGAGACAATATCGAAAGATGGCATCTTTTCTTCTCCCTTCATTTTTGATGCGAAGCATAATACCTGCAAAGTTACTCAACAGACAGCGCTATACTAGGCTGTACCTTTTAATTGTACGTGGTACTGATATCCGCGAACAATAATAGGGTGCGGCCGATATGGATTAACACCTGGTGCTGTTGCAGGTGAGGAGGAAGAATGAAAATTACCGTACTGGGATGTGGAGCCTTAGGGCAACTTTGGCTTACAGCGCTGTGCAAACATGGACATGAGGTACAAGGGTGGCTACGTGTACCACAGCCTTATTGCAGCGTTAACCTGATTGACACGGATGGGTCAGTTTTTAATGAATCCCTGACGGCAAACGACCCCGACTTTTTGGCGAAAAGCGATCTATTGCTGGTCACACTAAAAGCCTGGCAGGTTTCTGATGCGGTAAAGAGCCTGGCTACAATTCTGCCTGAAACCACGCCTATTCTGTTGATTCACAATGGAATGGGAACGATAGAAGAACTGCATAACATTCCGCAGCCATTGTTAATAGGCACCACGACGCAGGCAGCACGTCGTGACGGCAATGTCATTATTCATGTGGCGAAAGGTACAACGCGTATCGGCCCGGCGCGTGAGCAAGATGGTGATTTTAGTTATCTGGCCGAAATCCTGCAGGATGTGCTGCCGGACGTTGCCTGGCATAACAACATTCGCGCTGAGCTGTGGCGTAAACTGGCAGTAAATTGCGTCATTAACCCGCTCACCGCGCTATGGGACTGCCCTAACGGCGAACTACGCCAACATCCTGAAAAAATAGCGCTGATATGCCAGGAAGTAGCTGCGGTCATTGAACGCGAAGGTCACCATACATCAGTGGATGATTTACGTTATTATGTCGAGCAAGTGATTGACAGTACGGCGGAAAACATCTCATCAATGCTGCAGGACATTCAAGCCCTGCGTCATACCGAGATCGATTACATTACCGGCTATTTGTTAAAACGCGCACGTGCGCACGGCATCGCCGTCCCGGAAAATGCCCGCCTGTTTGAAATGGTTAAGCGAAAGGAGAGTGAGTATGAGCGCTCAAGCACTGGTATGTCTCGCCCCTGGTAGTGAAGAGACCGAAGCGGTCACCACTATCGACCTGTTGGTGCGTGGCGGCATTCAGGTAACTACCGCAAGTGTCGCCAGCGATGGCGACCTGACGATTGTTTGCTCACGCGGCGTGAAGCTCCTGGCGGATGCGCCGTTGGTCGAAGTCGCTGATGGCGATTATGACATCATCATCCTGCCCGGCGGTATTAAAGGCGCGGAATGTTTCCGTGACAGCCCACTGCTGGTTGAAACCGTAAAACAGTTTCACCGCTCCGGGAGAATTGTCGCCGCGATTTGCGCCGCAGCGGCAACCGTACTCGTCCCACATGATATTTTCCCCATCGGCAACATGACCGGTTTCCCGGCGCTGAAAGACCGCATTCCAGCGGAGCAGTGGCAGGATAAGCGCGTCGTATGGGATCCTCGCGTCAACCTGTTGACCAGCCAGGGGCCAGGGACGTCTATCGACTTCGGCTTGAAAATAATCGATCTGCTGGTTGGACGCGAAAAAGCCCATGAAGTGGCGTCACAACTGGTCATAGCTGCGGGTATTTATAACTACTACGAGTAACACTTCAGGCCACTCCCTATAAAAGGAACCGTTATGAAAGGATATCTGAGCGGAGTGGCTTTAATGCTCCTTTCCAGCTACTCCACAGCAACCCAACTTGAAATAAAGAACATTGAGTACCGCTATCCTGATAGCACTGAAATACAGTATCGCCTGCCCTGGTTTTCCTCGACTGAAAACCCAAAGGTCGCAAAGCGCATCAATGATTATGTTTTCGCAAACGTCCTCAATCAGTTACCGGGTAATAACCCACAGATCACATTGGATCAGCTCGCCAGATCAGGCATTGATGGCACGGCAAACCTTGACTACACAGTTGAGTATCGCGATGACAAAATCCTGTCGCTGAACATATTCGCCGAAGGATGCGGGGCGTATTGTGAATCGTACAATGTGCCGATAAATTTCGATTTAACCAACGGCGCGAATATTACGCTCAACGATCTGTTTTCCTCAGCCACCATCGCAGAATTAAATACGCGCGTCAGAAAAGATATTCGCGGCCAAATCGATGCGTTTATTGAGCAAAATAAATCGCGGACGCCTGAGCAGCTCAAAGAAGAGAAAGGCGAGGATTTTAACTATGCCGACTTCTACGCCTCATGCGCCACCTACACCGACGGTTTGTACTATGTCGACAAATACTCTCTGCAAAAAGAGCAACTGGTCTTCCTGAACGAACGCTGTAGCAATCATGCCAACCGCGCACTTGACGACCTGGGCGACTTCGAGACGAAGATTCCTACCGCAACTCTGCGCAGTCAACTCACGCCTTATGGCCAGTATCTGACAACCGCAAACAGTAAAAAACCGCACCCTCCTGCACCGGGTCTTAACGGCAAGTTGCTCTATGGCACACTGGGGAAAAGTATGCGCATTGTGTTACAGGCAAATTGCAAAGATGGATATCTGAACGGAGCCTACTACTACGAGAAGTTTGGTGCACCTATTGAACTAACCGGTAAATGTGACGCTGAAAATAATCAGCATTATGAATTAAAAACGACAGCCTCTGCAGATTCTGAAGAGAAGATGACGCTGGATTTAAAAGGGGGTGTTTATCAGGGGGTTTGGGAATCGAACGGGAAGACACTCCCCGTTCGATTTGAATAACGTTGCCGGATGACGTCATATATCGTTTGTAAGCCCGGTAAGCAAATCGCCACCGGGCAACAAAAGAACTAAGGACGATACACCTTCACATTTTCGAAGCCCTGCTCGCGCAGATAGAGCGCCTGCAGACGACTCATCACGCCACGTTCACACCACAACAACCAGGTTTTATTCTGGTCCAAATCGCCGAATTTAGTGCTGAGTTTGTAGAACGGCAGAGAAACCACATCGACACCTTCAACCTTCAGCGGTTTGTCATCCTGTTCATCCACAGAACGGATATCCAGAATCACATCGTTCGGGCCGAAACCACTCACGGTTTCTACTTCCACGACAGTCTGCTGCGTCTGCTGGGCAATGTCGCGAATATCAATATTATTGGCTTCTTCAACCACTTTATCGAGGATCGAGAAGTCGAAGTTTTCTTCTTCGGCCTCAATCTTCGCTTTGATGGCTTTCACCGTTGGGCTTTTCGAGATCACACCACAGTATTCCGGCATGGTGCGGGCAAAATCCTCAGTACCAATTTCCCGCGCCAGATTAATGATGTGCTCTTTGTCGTGAGAAATCAGCGGGCGCAGGATCAGCGTGTCAGATACATTGTCGATCAGGCGCAGGTTCGTCAGCGTCTGGCTGGACACCTGGCCCAGCGCTTCACCGGTCACCAGCGCCTGTACGCCGTAACGCTCGGCCACTTTAGACGCCGCGCGAACCATCATACGTTTGAGGACCACGCCCATCTGACCATCGTCGACTTTTTCCAGGATCTCACCGACCACCGGCTCAAAGTTGATAGCGACAAAACGCACGCGATGCGAGCTACCAAAGCGGTTCCACAGGTAATGTGCCACCTGACGAACGCCGATTTCATGCGCGGCACCGCCGAGGTTAAAGAAGCAATAGTGTACGCGACAGCCGCGACGCATCAGCATATAGCTGGAGACGCCGGAATCGAAACCACCGGAAATCAGGGAAAGAACATCTTCCTGCGTCCCGATAGGGAAACCGCCAATTCCTTCATAGCGACCTTTTACCAACAGCAGACGGTCATTTTCGATTTCAAGATTGACGGTCACATCAGGTTTCGTCAGCTTCACGCGTGCGGATTCAATATGCTGATTCAGTCCACCGCCAACATAACGTTCCACCTCGATGGAGCTAAACTCATGTTTACCGCGACGCTTGACGCGCACACAGAAGGTTTTACCTTCCAGTTGATCGCGGTATTGCACCAGCGCTTTCTCGAAAATATCGTGCATATCAGTGAACGGCACGTCTTCCACTTCGAGAATATGGTGGATACCTGGAATACGAGTCAGTGCGTCACGAATATCCAGGCGCTGGCTTTCATCTTTAGCGCGAACCTCAACGTGATCCCAGTGACGGACGACGGCAAGGTCCTCATCATAGTGCTTTAAAACGTTACGGATGTTCCCTGTCAGAATTTTTATAAAGCGCAAACGCACAGATTGGCTTTTGATGGTGATTTCTGGGAACAATTTAATGATAAACTTCATGGCGGCAATGGTTCTTTGGCAAGTCTGAACGACTTGTAATGGGAAAAATACAGCAGCCCATACCCTGCGGCTGCATCCAGGCGCGCAAGTATACCACCATCATGGTCATCCTGTGCACATTGCCTTACCATTGCGCGTTATTTGATAATTGCGCTGAGTCCGTTACCATGACCAGGCTGAAAATATTAAGAGTCAGACATTCATTATGCCGAAGAAAAATGAAGCGCCCGCCAGCTTTGAAAAATCGCTGAGCGAGCTGGAACAGATTGTTACCCGTCTGGAAAGCGGCGACCTGCCGCTGGAAGAGGCGCTGAACGAATTCGAACGTGGCGTACAGCTGGCGCGTCAGGGACAGGTGAAGTTGCAACAGGCTGAACAGCGCGTGCAAATTCTGCTGTCAGATACGGAAGACGCCGCCCTTACGCCTTTTACACCGGATAATGAGTAAATGGATTTTACGCAGCAGCTTCAGGCTTGCGTTGAGCAGGCCAACCAGGCACTGAGCCGTTTTATCGCGCCACTGCCCTTTCAGAACACTCCCGTGGTTGAAACCATGCAATATGGCGCATTATTAGGCGGTAAACGTCTGCGCCCGTTCCTGGTTTACGCCACCGGTCAGATGTTTGGCGTGAGCCTGAGTACACTTGACGCTCCCGCAGCCGCCGTCGAATGCATCCATGCTTATTCGCTGATGCACGATGATTTGCCCGCCATGGACGACGATGATCTGCGTCGCGGCCTGCCAACTTGCCACGTGAAATTTGGCGAGGCAAACGCGATTTTGGCCGGAGATGCGCTGCAAACGCTGGCGTTTTCCATCATCAGCGACGCGCCGATGCCGGAAGTCGCCGACCGTGACCGCATCGCCATGATCTCTGAACTGGCCCAGGCCAGCGGTATTGCTGGTATGTGCGGCGGACAGGCACTTGATCTGGCAGCAGAAGGTCACCAGGTTGAGCTGGATGCGCTGGAGCGTATTCACCGCCATAAAACCGGAGCTTTGATTCGCGCCGCCGTTCGTCTGGGTGCGTTAAGCGCGGGTGATAAAGGGCGAGAATGCCTGGCAATACTCGATAAATACGCAGAAAGCATCGGTCTGGCCTTCCAGGTTCAGGATGACATACTGGATGTGGTAGGCGATACTGCAACATTGGGTAAACGTCAGGGTGCTGACCAGCAGCTTGGCAAAAGTACCTATCCTGCACTTCTGGGTCTTGAGCAAGCCCGGAATAAAGCCCGGGATTTGATTGAGGACGCCCGCCAGTCGTTAAGTTTGCTGGCCGCACAGTCACTCGATACCTCGGCACTGGAAGCGCTAGCGGACTACATAATCCAGCGTGATAAATAAACTAACATATCCAATGAGCTTGCGATGAGTTTTGATATAGCCAAATACCCGACCCTGGCGCTGGTCGACTCCACCCAGGAGTTAAGACTGCTGCCAAAAGAGAGCCTGCCAAAGCTTTGCGACGAACTGCGCCGCTATTTGCTCGACAGCGTGAGCCGTTCCAGCGGGCATTTTGCCTCCGGTCTGGGCACTGTGGAGCTTACCGTCGCGCTGCACTACGTCTACAACACCCCTTTCGACCAGTTAATCTGGGATGTGGGACATCAGGCTTATCCGCACAAAATTCTTACCGGTCGCCGCGATAAAATCGGCACCATTCGTCAGAAAGGCGGCCTGCATCCGTTCCCATGGCGCGGCGAGAGCGAGTATGACGTATTAAGCGTTGGGCACTCCTCAACCTCTATCAGCGCAGGCATTGGTATTGCGGTTGCCGCCGAGAAAGAAGGCAAAGAGCGCCGCACAGTTTGCGTGATTGGCGACGGAGCTATCACTGCGGGAATGGCGTTTGAAGCCATGAACCACGCGGGGGATATTAAGCCTGACATGCTGGTTATCCTGAATGACAACGAAATGTCTATTTCGGAAAACGTCGGCGCGCTGAACAACCATCTGGCGCAACTGCTCTCTGGCAAGCTCTATTCTTCGCTACGCGAAGGCGGAAAGAAAGTCTTCTCCGGCGTGCCGCCAATTAAAGAACTGCTCAAACGCACTGAAGAACACATCAAAGGCATGGTGGTACCGGGCACGCTGTTTGAAGAACTGGGCTTTAATTATATCGGTCCGGTAGACGGTCACGACGTACTGGGACTCATCACCACGTTGAAAAATATGCGTGACCTGAAAGGCCCGCAGTTTCTGCACATCATGACCAAAAAAGGTCGTGGCTACGAGCCTGCAGAAAAAGACCCGATCACGTTCCACGCAGTGCCAAAATTCGATCCTTCCAGCGGATGTCTGCCGAAAAGCAGCGGCGGTCTGCCGAGCTATTCAAAAATCTTCGGTGACTGGTTGTGCGAAACCGCAGCGAAAGACAACAAGCTGATGGCAATCACCCCGGCGATGCGCGAAGGCTCTGGGATGGTGGAATTCTCACGCAAGTTCCCGGACCGCTACTTTGACGTGGCGATTGCCGAACAGCACGCGGTGACCTTTGCAGCTGGTCTGGCGATTGGCGGTTATAAACCCGTCGTCGCTATCTATTCCACCTTCCTGCAACGCGCCTACGATCAGGTGCTGCACGATGTCGCCATTCAGAAACTGCCGGTACTGTTTGCCGTTGACCGCGCGGGGATCGTGGGTGCGGACGGGCAAACCCACCAGGGGGCGTTCGATCTCTCCTTCCTGCGCTGCATCCCGGAAATGGTCATTATGACCCCGAGTGATGAAAACGAATGCCGTCAGATGCTGTTCACCGGCTATCACTACAATAACGGCCCAACCGTCGTACGCTATCCGCGCGGTAATGCCGTTGGCGTTGAGCTGGCACCGCTGGAAAAATTACCGATTGGTAAAGGGATCGTGAAGCGCCACGGTGAGAAACTGGCAATTCTGAACTTTGGTACACTGATGCCAGAAGCCGCTAAAGTTGCGGAAGCGCTGAACGCTACGCTGGTCGATATGCGCTTTGTCAAACCGCTGGATGAAACATTAATTCTGGAGATGGCCGCCCGCCACGAGGTGCTGGTCACGCTGGAAGAAAATGCCATTATGGGCGGTGCTGGCAGTGGCGTAAACGAAGTGCTGATGGCACACCGCAAGCCGGTTCCTGTGCTCAATATTGGTCTGCCTGATTTCTTTATTCCACAAGGCACCCAGGACGAAGCCCGCGCAGATCTTGGTCTTGACGCCGCTGGAATTGAGTCCAAAATCAAGGCCTGGCTGGCATAATCCCCTCTTCGCTCCTGCTATGCTTAAGAGATTATTCATAGCGGGAGCTGCAGCATGCAATACAACACCTTAGGAAAAACCGACCTTCGGGTATCTCGTCTTTGTCTGGGCTGCATGACGTTTGGCGAACCTGACCGTGGTAATCACGCCTGGACGCTGCCTGAAGAAAGCAGTCGCCTAATCATCAAACACGCCCTTGAGGGTGGCATCAACTTTTTCGACACCGCTAACAGCTACTCCGCAGGCAGCAGTGAGGAAATTGTCGGTCGTGCCCTGCGCGATTTCGCCCGTCGTGAGGAGGTGGTGGTGGCAACCAAAGTTTTTCACCGCGTTGACGACCTGCCGGAAGGGTTATCCCGTGCGCAAATTTTGCGTTCTATTGACGACAGCCTGAGACGACTCGGCATGGACTATGTCGATATCCTGCAAATTCACCGCTGGGATTACAACACGCCAATTGAAGAAACGCTGGAAGCTCTCAACGACGTGGTGAAAGCCGGGAAAGCACGCTATATCGGCGCATCCTCCATGCACGCTTCGCAGTTTGCTCAGGCGCTGGCCCTGCAAAAACAACACGGCTGGGCGCAGTTTGTCAGCATGCAGGATCACTACAACCTGATTTACCGCGAAGAAGAGCGCGAAATGTTGCCTCTCTGCTCTCAGGAAGGTGTCGCGGTGATCCCGTGGAGTCCGCTGGCGCGTGGTCGCCTGACGCGGCCATGGGGAGAGACGACAGCGCGTCTGGTTTCTGATGAGGTTGGCAAAAATTTGTACAACGAGAGCGATGAAAACGACGCGCAAATTGCTGCACGACTGACTCGAGTCAGTGAGGAACTTGGCGCGACACGTGCGCAGGTGGCTCTGGCATGGCTGCTGAGCAAACCCGGTGTTGCCGCACCGATTATCGGCACATCGCGTGAAGAACAGTTAGATGAATTACTTAACGCGGTGGATTTAACGCTGAAACCAGAGCAGATTGCTGAGCTGGAAATGCCGTACAAACAGCATCCGGTCGTGGGATTTAAATAACAAATTGCCCGATAGCGCTACGCTTATCGGGCATACCTGTTCACTCTCAGAACAGCCCAATCGGCCAGTGATGCCCGATAAAATAGAGGATCCCAGCAGAAAGGATCCCGGCCACAATATCATCAATCATGATCCCCGTACCGCCATGCACGTTACGATCGAACCAACGAATCGGCCAAGGTTTCCACATATCCAGAATACGAAAGATCACAAATCCGCCGGCAACCCACTGCCAGTCATTGGTCGGCAGCGCCATCAGGGTTATCCACATCCCGACAAACTCGTCCCAGACAATGCTGCCGTGATCGTGCACCCCCATATCTTTCGCCGTCTGATGGCAAAGATAGACGCCGATGCAGATCGACAGCATGACAACCAGAGAATAGAGCTGCCACGGCAGAAACGTCATTAGATACCAAAATGGGATCGCCGCCAGCGATCCCATGGTGCCCGGTACAATGGGACTCAACCCACTGCCAAATCCGGTGGCCAGCAGGTGCCACGGATTGCGCATACTCAAACGGCTTTTTGCGACATCTTTTTTAAGGCGTGGCAAAATGGTCATATCCTTTCCAGTCAAAAGTGACAGGCTTGCCGTCACGCGTAAAGTGAATGCCTTCCACGTCAGCACTCATCTGTCCGATGCAGGTAAATGATGCGCCCAGATGCCCCAGCGCCACGTCCAGGGCGCCACGGTTTATTTCCGGTACAGTAAAGCATAACTCATAATCTTCACCACCCGAGAGCGCCCAACGCAACGCCTGTTCAGGCTCAACGCATTGGGCAAGCGCTGTCGAATATGGCAAGGCATCGACGTTAACCCGTGCGCCACAGCCACTGGCATTGACGATATGCCCCAGATCAGAAATCAGACCATCAGAAAGATCGATTGCCGCACTCGCCAGGTCGCGCAGGCCCTGGCCCTGCAAAATTCGTGGCGTTGGACGCAGATGCCGCTTAAGCAAATAGTCCGCATGTTTTGCATCTGCAACCTGTAAATGGTGCTGCAAAATCGCCAGCCCTGCAGCGCTGTCGCCTGGCGTACCGGTCACGTAGATCCAGTCTCCTGGCTTCGCACCGGAGCGTTTTAAGGCCCGTCCTACCGGGACGTAGCCATGGATACCCAACGTCATCGACAATGGCCCACGCGTGGTGTCACCGCCAATCAGTTGCATATCATAATAATTGAGGAGTTCAAACAGGCCATCACTGAAGGCTTCGAGCCAGGCTTCATCGACGTCAGGCAAAGTGAGCGCAAGCGTTAGCCATGCAGGATCAGCCCCCATCGCAGCCAGATCACTCAAGTTCACTGCCAGCGCTTTCCAGGCCAGATCGGTGGGATCGATGTCAGGAAGGAAGTGATTACCCGCTACCAGCGTGTCAGTACTGATCGCCAGGGTTTGTTTATCAGGGATATTCAGGAGTGCGCAATCGTCACCAATACCGGTTTCGACATCAAGACGAGAGCTTCTAACACGGTCAAAATAACGGGCAATCAGGGAGAATTCGCCACATGCCATACGTTATGCCTCAGCAGGAAAAAAGAAAAGGCCGGCGACAGCGGAAATATAATTCCGCTATCCTACCGGCCTGGAGATCACTTTTTGTTGGGGCGAATCGCAGGTGCTGCTTTATCCAGTACGCCGTTAACGAATTTATGGCTATCTTCAGCGCCGAAGGTTTTCGCCAGTTCAATCGCCTCGTTGATGGCCACTTTATACGGCACATCACTACGTTTAGACAGTTCAAACAGCGCAATACGCAGCACGGCTTTTTCTACCTGACCCAGCTCTTCCAACAGGCGAGACAGGTAAGGCTTCATTAGTCCATCCAGGTACGCGCTGTTAGTCGCCACCCCGGACAGCAGTTCACGGAAATACAGAACGTCGACATCTTTTACGTCCTGTTCCGCCAGGAACTGGTATTCAACATCAGCGATGTCGTTCTGGGACAACTGCCAGGAGTAGAGCGCCTGGACGGCACACTCACGGGCGCGGCGACGAGCAGCAGGTTTCACGGATTTCCCCTTACAAAAATCAGGCCTTAATGGCTTTCAATACATTAATCATTTCAAGTGCAGTCAGTGCAGCTTCTGCGCCTTTGTTGCCGGCTTTAGTGCCAGCGCGTTCAATGGCTTGTTCAATACTTTCGGTGGTCAGAACACCGAAGGCTACCGGAATGCCACTGTCCTGAGCGACATGCGCCAGGCCATTGCTTGCACCGCCAGCCACATATTCGAAGTGTGCGGTACCGCCACGAATCACCGTGCCTAACGCAATCACCGCGTCGTATTTACCGGTTTTTGCCAGCGCACCTGCCGCCAGCGGCAGCTCATACGCGCCAGGAACCCAAACGACGGTAATGTTTTCATCTTTAACCTGACCAATACGTTTCAGGGCGTCGATCGCACCTTCCAGCAGGCTGTCATTGATAAAGTTGTTGAAACGCGCAATGGTGATGGCGACGCGAGCGTCCGGGGTAGCAACGTTAGCTTCAATAATGTTCATATTCTTCCTTCGGATTCACTAGACCCCGCAGGGGGGCGGATTTTATCATAATAATCTGTGCGCTGCTTCCCTTTCGAACCGGGAGATCATGCGCCCACTAAATGCAGGCAAAGGTCCGGACCTACATGGCGTATCTCATTGAATTTGAAATGGGGGGCATCAGCCAGTTTCTCAAGCCCTGGCAGCACACATAATCCTCGTGCATCGCTCCCTAACAGTTTAGGCGCAACATAGATGATTAGCTCATCAACCACTCCGGCCTGTAATAACGCGCCCGCAAGCGTCGGGCCAGCCTCAACCCAAATGCTGTTAATTTGTTGCTTGCCCAGTTGCATCAGCAGCACCACCAGGTCCAGATGCCCGTTATGTTCAGGAATCTTCAGGCTACGAACCGCCTCCGGCCAGCTGCGAGGATCGTCATGAGTACGGGCAATCCAGGTTTCTCCCGGCTGCTGCACAATACGATGCTCCGGTGTCACCTGGTTTTGGCTATCAAGGACAATGCGGATCGGCTGACGCAGATTTTCTTGCGGATAGAGAGCCTGGGTTGACTCCCCCAACTCCTCCCAACGGACGGTAAGCTGAGGATCGTCCGCCAGTACCGTGGCGCTGCTGGTCAAAATGGCATGGTTTTGTGCGCGCAGGCGCTGCACATCGCGGCGCGCCTCGGGCGAAGTTATCCACTGACTTTCGCCGCTGGCCATCGCAGTGCGGCCATCGAGCGATGCGCCAAGCTTAAGCTGCACATACGGGAATCCTGTACGCATCCGCTTGAGGAAGCCTTTATTAAGTTGTTCAACCTCACTCATCATCAGCCCGTGGCTGACGTCAATGCCCGCCTGTTGCAGGCGATAAAGCCCGCGCCCAGCGACCTGCGGATTGGGGTCCTGCATGGCGGCCACAACTCGCGTCACGCCTGCGGCGATCAGCGCATCACAGCACGGCGGAGTCCGACCATGGTGGCTGCAGGGTTCCAGCGTAACGTAAGCCGTTGCGCCTTTTGCTTTCTCACCCGCCATCCGCAACGCATGAACTTCAGCATGCGGTTCACCTGCGCGATGATGATAACCTTCACCGACGATCTCGCCATCTTTAACAATCACACAGCCTACGTTGGGGTTGGGATGTGTGGTAAAACGTCCGCGCGCAGCAAGCTTCAGCGCTCGCGCCATGTAAAATTCATCCTGCATGGCTTAGTCCTGTAGGCGAGCAATCTCTTCGCCAAATTCTTTGATATCTTCAAAGCTCCGGTAGACCGAGGCAAAGCGGATGTAGGCGACTTTATCGAGCTTTTTCAGTTGCTCCATCACCAGGTTACCGATCATCTTGCTCGGAACCTCACGTTCGCCTGTCGCGCGCAGCTGGGATTTTATATGGTTTAACGCCATTTCGACGTCATCAGCGCTAACAGGTCGTTTCTCAAGTGCTCTGAGCATACCGCTACGCAGTTTTTCCTCATTAAAAGGTTCACGCACATCATTGCTTTTTACAACGCGCGGCATGACAAGTTCAGCCACTTCAAAAGTGGTAAAACGTTCGTTACAGACCAGACACTGCCGGCGGCGGCGTACCGAGGAGCCCTCGCCTACAAGACGAGAGTCAATTACCTTAGTGTCTACGGCGAAACAGAATGGGCAATGCATACGGCGTCCTGACCAGGTGGTTAACAGAAATCTATTTTACCCTGAACTGGCGTGACAACAAAGGCAGAGCGCTTTTGAGATAAAGGATCGATGCCTTCGTGCTCTTTGCACACTACCATTATGCTATCGCGACAATAAAGGAAGTAACCTACATGACAAGACGTTACCTAAGAATTCTCCTGGTGGGAAGTCTCTTTAGTCTTAGCGCCTGTGCACAGCAAAGCGAAGTACACCAAATGCATCAAAGCGTCAGCACGCTGAACAAAGAGATGACACAGCTTAATCAGGAAACGGTGAAAATAACGCAGCAGAATATGTTGAATGCAAAATCCACCAGTGGCGTCTATTTACTACCGGGTTCCAAAACCCCCGCCCGACTGAACAGTCAGATCGGTACGTTACGCATGTCACTGGTGAATATTGCACCAAATGCAGACGGTACGCGCCTGACATTACGTATTCAGGGCGAATCCGACACCCCTTTACCCGCTTTTAGCGCCACCGTAGAGTACGGGCAAATTCAGGGCACCACGGACAACTATCAGGAGGTGAATGTTCAGAACCAATTGATAAACGCTCCGGCAAGTATTCTTGCACCCAGCGACGTAGACATTTCGTTACAGCTTAATGGCCTGTCTCCGGAGCAACTGGGGTTTGTACGCATCCACGACATCCAGCCTGTGACACAATAAACTTTTTTGCGGAACGTTTTGTGCGTTCCGCAACATCACCAGCCTTCATTTTGTTACTCCTCTGACATCATCGAGATTTTTAGTAAAACTTGGCAACATTCATGGGAGCCAGTACAATTCGCCGCCTAAAGTACGCAAACGTGAACGCAATCGATTACGTAAATGATAGAACTGTGAAACAAGACATATTTTTGTGAACAATGATTTTTATAATAGGCTCCGAAGAAATACGAAATATTTAGAAACGCAAATTGCGCCTTTTTCACTCCCGAAAGGGATTTCAAACAGTGGCATACATATGAAAAAAACATTACTTGCAGCCGGTGCAGTACTGGCGCTCTCCTCGTCCTTTACTGCTAATGCGGCAGAAAATGACAAACCGCAATATCTTTCCGACTGGTGGCATCAGAGCGTTAACGTAGTAGGTAGCTACCACACCCGTTTCGGACCACAGATCCGTAACGATACCTATCTGGAATATGAAGCTTTCGCTAAGAAGGACTGGTTCGACTTCTATGGTTACATGGATGCGCCAGTCTTCTTCGGTGGTAACACCGATGCGAAAGGTATCTGGAACCACGGTTCCCCGCTGTTTATGGAAATTGAACCGCGTTTCTCCATCGACAAACTGACCGGCACTGATCTGAGCTTTGGTCCGTTCAAAGAGTGGTACTTCGCCAACAACTATATCTACGACATGGGTCGTAACAAAGATGGCCGTCAGAGCACCTGGTATATGGGTCTGGGTACCGACATCGACACTGGCCTGCCGATGAGCCTGTCCATGAACGTATACGCTAAGTATCAGTGGCAGAACTACGGTGCAGAAAATCAAAACGATTGGGATGGCTACCGTTTCAAAGTGAAATACTTTGTGCCAATTACCGAACTGTGGGGTGGTAACCTGAGCTACATTGGTTTCACCAACTTTGACTGGGGTTCCGATCTCGGTGATAAGAGTGCTTATGCTGAGAATGGTATTAAACAGCGTACTAACGACTCTATCGCCTCCAGCCACATTCTGGCACTGAACTACGACCACTGGCACTATTCCGTCGTCGCTCGTTACTGGCACAACGGCGGTCAGTGGAACGATGACGCTGATCTGAGCTGGATGAAAGAAAACGTTCGTTCTACCGGTTGGGGCGGCTATCTGGTTGTCGGTTACAACTTCTAATTTTGCCTGATACCGGGCGGCACTGCGCCAACCCGGAGACCAGCATGTTAAAGCCAGCTTAACCGCTGGCTTTTTTATGGCTTATCGTCACAGCGAACTTTACGCAAAAAGTCGCTTAGCGAACGTCCGGTATCCTCACGAAAATGCCTGTCCACAGGGGTAACACAGAGACAACGATCAACACGAAAACAACGATAATCCTCACGCCTTTCACACCATGCAACCAGTAGCCAGTGCTCTCCCCAGAAAAATAACCCCAGCGGCTGCACATCTCGCCAGGAGAGTTGCCCGGCTTCGTCACGATAATGCAGTGCCAGAACCTGTTGGGTAGATACAGCCCGGTGTATAAGATCAAATGTGCTACGAGAATGTAATTGAGTTCCAAAGTCAGGGGCAAAAATACGCGTCTGTTCTGCCCTGCGACGACTCTCTTCTGGCAGGATCGCCAACACTTTTTCCTGCGCCGATTCCAGCTCCCGCGAGAGCGAATCACCGCCCCAGGTTTTGAGTAATCGGATTGCGACCATCAGTGCTTCTGACTCACGGTGAGTGAGCATTAAAGGTGGCAGATCAAATCCCGCCATTAAACGGTACCCGCTGCCCGCCTCCCCTTCAACAGGCACGCCGGATAATGATAAATCGCAGATATCACGGTAGATCGTGCGAGGAGAAACCTCGAGCCGCTCCGCCAGATGCGCCGCCGTTGTCAGCCTCCTGCCACGCAGGATCTGTACAATCTGAAATAAACGGTCAGCGCGCCTGGTCATCTTAACCCTCTGTATTTAGAAATATTATGCAGGCTGGTGCAAGCCAACGCGATTACCTTCACTATCGGTAAATAACGCAATCGTGCCAATATCCTGCCCCAGCTCAAGTGGTCCAAACACACACTGACCACCCGCTGTTTCGACACGCGCAAGCGTAGCCGGGAGATCGTCCGTATGCAGATAAATAATAGCGCCCTGCTGCGAAGGCGTAATACCATCAAATTTAGCCAGTGCGCCACCGGGGGCTGGGTCCTGATGCGGGAACACTGCCAACTCAGCACAATCCATATTCTCCCGACGCAGCGAAACCTGCATCACCGGTTCATAAAAAGCAATGGCACGATCCATTTCCGCTACCGGGATTTCAAACCAGTTAATCACGTTATTCATACATCCTCCTGCCTTTGTGGGTAATCTCAGAAGGACTATAAAACAGGACTACTGACAGCATACTGTCAGTAGTGTTTGCAAAAAGGGCCAAAAGTTTCCCTCTGGCCCGTTTCGGGCGCATGTTGCCACGCGGCGACAAGGCCAACGGGGATCAAGCCCCGCAACACTGTGCCTCACCGGGTCACCCCAGCTTGGGGCGATTCTACTCCACTCGCTAATATCCACACGAAATCAGCGTGCTACAGGCAAAAAAAATCCCGACCTTGCGATCGGGATTCCAGCTTTTACGCGCAGCTTCGGTTACGGCAGAATAGACGGCTGATCCGCCCCTTCTTTCTCGACCTTCTGCTGCAGCATGTGCTCGCGCTTCATACCCAGCTTCAACGCCAACGCCGATGCTACGTAGATAGACGAGGCAGTACCGATGGAGACACCGATAAGCATGGTCAGCGAGAAGCCTTCCAGCACCGGACCACCAAAGAGGTACAGCATCAGAATAACCACTAACGTCGTACCGGAGGTGATTAACGTACGGTGCAACGTCTGGGTCAGTGACACGTTAAAGATTTCGTAAGGCGTACCGCGACGGATTTTGCGGAAGTTTTCACGAATACGGTCAGATACCACGATACTGTCGTTTAGCGAGTAACCAATTACCGACATCAACGATGCGACGATTGTCAGGTCAATCTCGATATGGAACAACGACAGGATCCCTAAGGTGATAATCACGTCGTGCGCAAGGGAAATCACGACCCCAGCGGCCAGTCGCCACTCAAAGCGGAAACCGACATACACAAGGATGGAAATCAGCGCCACCATCAGCGCCATCGCACCGGTTTGCGCCAGATCAGCACCCACGCTGGGTCCGACGAACTCGATACGTTTCACAGCGGCATTCTGGTTAGTTGCTTCGTTAATTACACTCAGCACTTTACTACCCAGTACCTGCCCGCCGTTTTCACCTTCAGTTGGCGGCATACGAACCATAATGTCGTGGCTACTACCGAAGTTCTGCAGCAGCGGCTCAACGAAGCCCGCTTTCTCCAGCGCATCGCGCATCACGTCCATTTCCGCTGGTTTTTCCAGCGTGATTTCAATTACCGTACCACCAGTAAAATCGAGCCCCCAGTTAAATCCGCGTACGCCCATCACCACGATGGCCGCAATCAGCAGAAAACCAGAGATGCCGAAAGCCCAGTAGTCCCAGCGCATAAAGTCGATGACTTTACGGCCGTGGTTCAATTGTTCAACAGTATATTCCTGTGCCACATCGCACTCCTCAGATTGACAGCTTTTTGACGCGCTTGCCGCCATACAACAGGTTTACGATGGCACGTGTACCGACGATCGCGGTGAACATCGACGTCGCCACACCAATACCGGTAGTAATCGCGAACCCTTTAATTGCCCCAGTACCGACTGCATACAGGATCAGGACCTTAATCAGCGTCGTAATGTTCGCATCGAAGATGGAACTGAACGCGCCCGCATAGCCCTCGTTGATCGCCTGCTGTATCGAACGTCCGTTGCTCAACTCTTCTTTGATACGTTCGTTGATCAGTACGTTCGCATCGACCGCGACGGCAAGGGTTAAGACGATCCCCGCAATACCCGGCATACTTAGCGTGGCACCCGGCAGCAACGACATGATACCGACGATCAGTACCAGGTTGGCAATCAGCGCACTTGTCGCAATCAGGCCGAACTTCTTATAGAAGAAGATCATGAACAGGATAGAAACCACCAGACCAGCCAGACAGGCTTCCAGACCCTGCTTGATGTTCTGCATACCCAGAGTCGGGCCGATAGTCCGTTCTTCAACAATCTGAATCGGCGCAATCAACGCACCGGCACGCAGCAGCAGCGACAGCTGACGCGCTTCGTTCGGGTTGTTAATTCCAGTGATACGGAAGCTGTTACCCAGGCGAGACTGGATGTTGGCGATGTTAATCACCTCTTCCTGTTTCACCAGCATCGCACGGCCGTTAGCATCTTTTTTACCGCTGTCTTTGTACTCGACGAACAAGGTCGCCATCGGCTTACCGATATTGTCCTTGGTAAAGTTAGACATGATGTTACCACCCGCGCTATCCAGCGAGATGTTAACCTGCGGTTGGTTATACTCATCCATGCTCGACGTGGAGTCGGTGATATGGTCGCCGGTCAGGATCACGCGTTTATACAGCACAACTGGCTGTCCTTCGCGGGACTGTTTCACTTCTGAGTCACCCGGTACGCGCCCGGATGCAGCAGCAGACTGATCAACGTTGGTATTTACCAGACGGAATTCCAGCGTAGCAGTCGCACCCAGAATTTCTTTCGCACGCGCGGTGTCCTGAATACCAGGCAGTTCGACCACAATACGGTCAGCGCCCTGGCGTTGAACAACCGGCTCAGCGACACCCAGTTGGTTAACACGGTTGCGCAGAATGTTAATGTTCTGCTGTACCGCGTATTCACGAGCTTCGCTCAAACGCGCATCAGTCATCACCGCACGCAGCGCATTGCTGCCCTGGCTTGAAATCACCAGATCCTGATGACGCTTGCTCAGGTAAGAGATAGCCTCGTCACGGGCTTTGCTGTCACGGAAGGTGATGCTCAGACCGTAGTTATCTTCTTTACGAACGGTAGTATAAGGAATGCCTTTTTCACGCAGGTCGCTGCGCAGGCTGTCGATATTTTGTTCCTGCAGTTTACCCAGCGCGGTGTCCATATCCACTTCCATCAGGAAGTGAACGCCGCCACGCAGGTCAAGACCGAGTTTCATCGGTTCTGCGTGAATGGCAGCCAGCCAGCGTGGTGTTGCCGGAGCCAAGTTAAGCGCCACGACATATTGATCACCCAGCACGCCCAGCAGCACTTCACGTGCGCGCAGTTGGGTATCGGTGGAGTCGAAGCGCGCAAGAATAGCGCCCTCTTCCAGAGCCACAGACTTAGGTGTAATTTTTTCTTCTTGTAACGTTTTCTGGACCTGGATCAGCGTTTGCTCACTGGCGGCGGCACCGCGCACGCCAGTGATTTGAACAGCCGGATCCTCACCATACAGGTTGGGAAGTGCGTAAAGCAGGCCGACGATAATCACGACGACCAGCATGATGTACTTCCACAAAGGATAACGGTTTAACACGGCAGTTCCCTTCGGGAAAACAATAAATTACAGCGCCTTCATCGTGCCTTTCGGCAGAACGGCAGCTACGAAATCACGTTTGATAACCACTTCAGTGGTGTCGTTCAGCGCGATAGCGATGTAGCCAGTTTCTGCTACTTTGGTCACGCGACCGACCAGGCCACCGTTAGTCAGCACTTCATCACCTTTGGCAATGGAGTTCATCAGGTTTTTATGTTCTTTGGTGCGTTTCTGCTGTGGACGCAGGATCATGAAATAGAAAATCAGACCAAACACCACCAGCATCAGAATCAGAGACATCGGGCTGCCCTGCGCCGGAGCACCTGTTGCCGCTACCGCATCAGAAATAAAAAAGCTCATTCAAATTCCCTCATTATTAAAATTAATCAACGTTCAAAGGTGGAACAGGTCGACCCTGACGTTGGTAAAAATCGGTCACGAAGCTCTCTAATTTACCCTCTTCAATAGCCTTGCGTAAACCCGCCATCAAGCGCTGGTAGTAACGAAGGTTATGAATCGTATTGAGTCGCGCGCCTAATATTTCGTTGCAACGGTCAAGATGATGCAAGTAGGCGCGTGAATAATTGCGACAGGTGTAGCAATCGCACTCGGCATCGAGCGGACTGGTGTCGCTTTTATGTTTCGCATTACGAATTTTTACCACGCCGTCAGTCACAAACAAATGACCATTACGGGCATTTCGTGTTGGCATCACGCAGTCAAACATATCAATACCACGACGTACACCTTCAACCAGATCTTCTGGTTTGCCGACGCCCATCAGGTAGCGAGGTTTATCTGCCGGAATCTGCGGGCAAACATGCTCCAGAATGCGGTGCATATCTGCTTTCGGCTCACCCACAGCCAAACCGCCGACAGCGTAGCCATCAAAGCCGATATCTACCAGACCTTTGACAGAGATATCACGTAAATCTTCGTAAACGCTGCCCTGAATGATGCCAAAAAGCGCATTTTTGTTGCCGAGGCCGTCAAAACGGTCACGGCTACGCTTCGCCCAGCGCAAAGACATCTCCATCGAGCGTTTAGCATAGTCCCAGTCGGCCGGATAAGGAGTACATTCGTCGAAAATCATCACGATATCGGAACCGAGATCGTATTGGATCTCCATCGACTTTTCTGGATCAAGGAAAATCGGATCACCGTTGATCGGGTTGCGGAAATGCACACCCTGTTCGGTAATTTTACGAATGTCGCCCAAGCTGAAGACCTGGAAGCCGCCGGAATCGGTGAGGATTGGCCCTTTCCACTGCATGAAATCATGCAAATCGCCATGCAATTTCATGATTTCCTGACCCGGGCGCAGCCACAGGTGGAAAGTGTTACCGAGAATAATTTGTGCACCGGTAGCTTCAACTTCTTCCGGCGTCATGCCCTTCACGGTGCCGTAAGTACCAACCGGCATAAAGGCTGGCGTTTCTACTACGCCACGATCAAAAACCAGGCGGCCGCGGCGAGCGCGACCGTCTGTGGTGTCCAGTTCAAATTTCATTTTAACTCCTGCGTCAGAAAAACAGTCTGACGTTAAACACTCATGCCGGGGATTTACTCCCCGACACGCTCGGAAATAGCTTGCGGATTGTACGTGATAAACATGGCATCCCCGTAACTAAAAAAGCGATATTCCGCTTTTACGGCTTCATGATAGGCGTTCATGGTGTTTTTATAGCCCGCAAACGCTGAAACCAACATAATCAATGTTGATTCAGGCAGATGGAAGTTAGTCACCAACGCATCGATCACTTTGTACTGATAGCCCGGGTAAATAAATATTTGCGTGTCGCCAAAGAATGGCTCAATCAGGTCGTTTTTAGCCGCCTGCGCCGCGCTTTCCAGCGAGCGAACTGAGGTCGTCCCCACCGCAATAACACGATTACCGCGTGCTTTCGCCGCTAGCACCGCGTCGACCACATCCTGCGGCACTTCCGCATATTCGGAGTGCATGATGTGATCTTCGATGGTGTCGACACGCACCGGCTGGAACGTCCCCGCGCCAACGTGCAGTGTCACGAACGCCATCTCAATGCCTTTATCGCGCAGTTTTGCCAGCAACGGATCGTCAAAGTGCAGACCAGCAGTCGGCGCCGCCACGGCACCGGGTTTTTCACTGTAGACCGTCTGATACAGTTCGCGGTCGGCATCTTCGTCAGGGCGGTCGATATACGGCGGCAGTGGCATATGGCCGATAGCATTCAGGATGTCCAGCACGCTGCGCTCGTCGTCAAACTCCACTTCGAACAGTGCGTCATGACGGGCAACCATTGTCGCTTTAATGCTTTCATCGTCGCCCAACAACAATTCAGCACCCGGCTTCGGCGCTTTAGATGCGCGAATATGTGCCAGAATACGTTTATCATCCAGCATACGCTCGACCAGCACTTCAATCTTGCCGCCGCTGGCTTTACGGCCAAACAGACGCGCCGGAATTACGCGGGTGTTGTTAAAGACCAGCAAATCTCCGGGGTTGAGCTTGTCGAGCAAATCAGTGAAAGTACCGTGTGTCAGCGCGCCAGTCGGCCCATCCAGTGACAGCAAGCGGCAGCTACTGCGCTCTGCCTGCGGATAGTGGGCAATCAGGGATTCGGGTAGTTCAAAGGTGAAATCGGTAACGCGCATGACACTGACTCAGACTAAAATAAGAGGCGGGTAGTCTAGTGCCGGGGCGCTCTCCCTGCAACCTTTACCCCTCAAGATGAGTGACATAATCTATACGCAAAATCATTCAAGATGCATCGAGGCGGCAACTGAATGAGTCCCCAGGCGCTTACACTAGTAAGTGACTGGGGTAAGTGACAAATCTGTAGGGAACAGATTTGAACGTCGCGGAGCGGCGGTCCGTAAGGGCGAGTCTCATGGATGAGACGAGTAACTCAGCAGCCAACAAAGGGGCAGTTTGAAGGATGAAGTGGATATGAATTTTCTTGCACACCTGCACTTAGCCCATCTTGCCGACAGCTCGCTTTCTGGCAATTTACTGGCCGATTTTGTTCGGGGGAACCCGGAAGCCAGTTTTCCACCTGACGTGGTGGAAGGCATTTTTATGCACCGTCGTATCGACGTAATGACCGATAACCTGCCTGAAGTGCGTGAAGCCCGAGAGTGGTTTCGCCGCGAGACTCGCCGCGTCGCGCCTATTACGCTGGATGTCATGTGGGATCACTTCCTGTCGCGTCACTGGTCAGAAATATCACCGGACTTCCCGCTCGCGGCCTTTGTCAGCTACGCCCACACGCAGGTTGCCACTATCCTGCCTGAATCGCCGCCGCGCTTTGTGAATCTGAACAACTTTATGTGGTCAGAGAAATGGCTGGAGCGCTATCGTGATATGGACTTTATTCAGAATGTCTTAAACGGCATGGCCAGCCGCCGTCCAAAACTCGACGCACTGCGCGACTCCTGGTATGACCTGGATGCGCATTACGATGCCCTGGAAGCACGTTTCTGGCAGTTTTATCCGCGCATGATGGCGCAGGCCAGCAGCAAGGCTCTTTGATTGCCTGATGGCGCTACGCTTATCAGGCCTGCCTGTTGTATCAGGGGTTGCAGACCGGATAAGGCGAAACCGCTATCCGGTAATGCATTGATAGCCAAAACCTGTCTCATTGATTGCCAGCGCCTCTTTGTCTTATTCCCGAACAGTCTCTATACTGGCCCGCGTTGCGTTCCAAAAACCCCTTAACTTTGCAGGAGAATTATATGGTACTGGTAACTCGTCAGGCTCCGGATTTCACAGCAGCTGCGGTACTGGGTAGCGGTGAGATTGTTGAAAACTTCAACTTCAAACAGCATACCAACGGTAAAACCACCGTTCTGTTCTTCTGGCCAATGGACTTCACCTTCGTTTGCCCGTCAGAACTGATCGCGTTCGACAAACGTTACGAAGAATTCCAGAAACGCGGCGTTGAAGTCGTTGGTGTTTCTTTTGACTCTGAATTCGTCCACAACGCATGGCGTAACACCCCTGTCGACAAAGGCGGCATTGGTGCAGTGAAATACGCAATGGTTGCTGACGTTAAGCGCGAAATCCAGAAAGCCTACGGCATCGAGCACCCGGAAGCGGGCGTTGCTCTGCGCGGTTCTTTCCTGATTGACGCTAACGGCGTTGTTCGTCACCAGGTTGTAAACGATCTGCCGCTGGGTCGTAACATTGACGAAATGCTGCGTATGGTTGACGCGCTGCAGTTCCACGAAGAGCACGGTGACGTTTGCCCGGCTCAGTGGGAAAAAGGTAAAGAAGGTATGAACGCGTCTCCGGACGGCGTTGCAAAATACCTGACCGAAAACGTATCCAGCCTGTAATAGGCTAACGTTTAGCAAAAAGGCTCGCGCAGGCGAGCCTTTTTTGTTGCCGGATGGCGGCGAAGCGCCACCGGGCAATGATTAAAACGCGAAACAAGAACAACCCAACACGCCCCAAAACGCACGATCGTCTGACACCGGGATCCCCGATTTACGCGCCATATCGTGCTGATGTCCGTGAACGCCACAGCTACCGCAACACTGATGCATCTGGACCATAGCACCAACTTTCGCAGTAGTAGGTGGCGCAGAGCGATAATGCCCCGGAACGTTTACCACTGGCGACCAGTCAGGGACAACAGGGATCGCAGGCGGTGCCAGCGGCGTGAAATGCCCGGCAGCATAAACGACTTTGCCATCAACAATGGTCATCACCGACTCAATACCTTTGATCTCCTCTTCCGGTACGCTGAAATAATCTTTTGATAACACCACCAGGTCGGCAAGTTGATCTTTTTCAATGTGACCTTTCTTACCCTGCTCGCTGGAGAACCAGGCACTGCCTGCGGTCCACAGTTCCAGCGCCACATCGCGCGCCAGTCGGTTGTTATCGTCGTACATCGCCATCCCGCCGACAGTACGTCCGGAAACCAGCCAGTAGAGCGCCGTCCACGGGTTGTAACTTGCCACGCGGGTTGCGTCGGTCCCCAGTCCAACCGGAACATCAGCCGCCAACATTTTTGTTACCGGTGGCGTATGTTTAACCGCATCTTTTCCATAGCGATCGACAAAATACTCGCCCTGGAACGCCATCCGATGCTGAACTGCAATACCGCCACCCAGCGCTTTTACGCGCTCAATATTACGTTCGGTAATCGTTTCTGCGTGATCGAAGAACCAGTGCAGGCCGTTGAACGGAATATCACGATTCACCTTCTCAAAGACATCCAGCATCCGGCTGATGGACTCATCATAGGTTGCATGCAGACGGAACGGCCAGCGATGTTCCACCAGGTGGCGGACGACACGTTCCAGCTCATCCTCCATGCCTTCAGGTAAATCCGGGCGCGGTTGCAGGAAGTCTTCAAAATCCGCCGCCGAGAAGACCAGCATTTCCCCTGCTCCATTAGCACGATAAAAATCAGTCCCTTGCCCTGGTTTGAGCATATCGGTCCAGCGTTCGAAATCTTCCAGTTCCTGCTTAGGACGCTGGGTAAACAGGTTGTAGGCAATACGGACCGTCATCTGCTTATTGGCATGTAGTTGCTCGATAATTTCATAATCTTCCGGGTAATTCTGAAAGCCGCCGCCGGCGTCAATGGCGCTGGTGAGCCCAAGTCGATTTAGCTCTCGCATAAACTGACGGGTGGAATTAACCTGCATTTCCAGCGGAAGTTTTGGTCCTTTCGCCAGCGTAGAGTAGAGGATCATAGCGTTCGGTTTGGCGATCAGCATCCCCGTAGGATTACCATTGCCATCGCGAACAATTTCTCCCCCTACCGGATCCGGCGTCGCTTTGGTGTAACCAACCGCTTTTAGTGCCGCGCGATTTAGCAACGCCCGATCGTAGAGATGCAGCACAAATACCGGTGTATCCGGCGCGGCTTCATTGAGTTCTTCCAGCGTCGGCATACGGCGTTCAGCGAACTGAAATTCACTCCAGCCGCCTACCACGCGAACCCATTGCGGCGAGGGTGTTCTGTCAGCCTGATCTTTAAGCATACGTAGCGCATCCGCCAGCGACGGCACACCTTCCCAACGTAACTCAAGGTTGTAATTCAACCCTCCGCGAATGAGATGCAGATGTGAGTCGTTTAAACCTGGGATCACTGTATGACCTTTCAGATCAATAATCTGTGTCCCATCAGTCGCAAAATTCATGATCTGATCATGAGAGCCGGTCGCCAGAATTTTTCCATCTTTAATCGCCACGGCGTCCACCTGAGGGCTTTGGCGATCAAGAGTATGGATTTTTCCGTGAGTCAGAATAAGTGTTGCAGTTTGAGACATAACAATCTCCTGAGAAACCGGTCAGGCTTTTTTCAGCCAGCCGGCAAACAGACGGGTTACGATAGGCATCCAGAACCAGACCACCAGCGCAACCACACAGGCATCATTAATCAGATGCAGGAGCAATGATCCCTTCATTGAGGGCAGCACGATGCCGGTCAGCCACGGCACCAGATTGGTGCTGGGAAAAATCACCAGCAGAGTTATCAGGAACTGCTTCCAGCGTTTAGGCTGGCGAACATGTGATGCAGGCGGGGTAAACCAAAATGCCGCTTCCGTACGAATCTCGGTTTTGTCGCCCTCCGCCAGCAATGGCGCGATCTCCTCGACCAGCGCACGGCGCGTATCAGACTGGGTCCAGTTATACAGATGCTCGACGGTGTCAAAGCGGATAATAATGTTCCACAGGTTTTGTCCGTCGGTAGGGCGAATGACGTTAGCGCCAAGATGACCAGGAAACTCTGCGGCCACTGGCATGATTTTCCCCAGCCACTGCTCATACCGCTGCGCCTGGTCAGGCCGCAAGGTGTGAGTAATCACCAATGTCACATGTTTATTCTGCGCCATGAAGGGTTCCTTGCTGAAGGATAATGGCGGGATTGCCCCGCCAGCGGAATTAAATCTTACGTTCTGGTGCACCATGTACCATGGTATAGGCATAATCCACGCCCATACCGTACGCACCGCTGTGTTCACGCACCAGGTCCATCACCGCGTCGTAAGTCTCTTTACGTGACCAGTCGCGTTGGTACTCCAGCAGCACCTGCTGCCAGGTAACTGGTACCGCACCCGCCTGCACCATACGATCGATAGAACGTTCATGAGCATCCACGGATGTACCGCCGGAAGTGTCGGTGACCACATACACTTCATAACCCGCTTCCAGCGCCATCAACGCCGGGAATGTCAGGCAAACTTCGGTCCACAGTGCGGAGATAATCAGTTTTTTACGCCCGGTCGCTTCCACTGCTTTAACAAAGGCCGCATCTTCCCAGGAGTTCATTGAAGTACGCTCGATAGGCTTGACATCAGGATGAACAGCTAACAATTCCGGCCAGATATATCCGCTAAAACTTTTCGTTTCAACCGAGGTATAAATCACTGGAACATTAAATATTTTTCCGGCTTTGGCTAATGCTACAGTATTATTTTTCAACGTCTGGCGATCAATATTCGCCACACCAAATGACATTTGCGGTTGATGGTCAATAAAAATAAGCGTTGAGTTTTGTGGGTCAATCAGTTCCCGAATAGACATAGCACACCTTCTTAATCAATGAGTTAAAAGGCAACGGTCTGTAACTGCCGTCAGCAGCAGGATCCTGAATCAGAAAGCTTGTTGAGTATAGCGGGAATTTTCTAACGAGTTATTAAAGAAAACTTATCATCGAGTGATGATAATAATTTTGTCTTGAGATATATCTCAATCATCATCAAAAAAATGCGAATGTCTTATCTAATTTATTCACTGGCATTGTTTTTCTCTATTCTGTAAAAATGAGGTGTTTAATTTTCAGGATATATTCAGCTTATGCGCATCAATCTGGACGTTCTGCTCATCCTCGACGCACTCGACAGGCATGGTTCATTTGCTGCCGCTGCCGAATCACTGTTTAAAACCCCTGCCGCACTCAGCTATATGATTCAGAAGCTGGAAAACGATCTGAATATCGAATTGCTCGACCGTTCCGGGCATCGGGCAAAATTTACCGATACCGGCCTGATGATGCTGGAAAAAGGACGTTTGCTCCTCAGCGCTGCCAAAGACCTCGAAAAACAGGCGTTACAACTGAGCGCTGGCTGGGAAAAAGAGCTGGCAATTGCGCTGGATGCCTCCTTCCCCTTCGCCGCACTGGTGCCGATTATCGAAGCTTTTTACGCACTCAATAAACAAACTCGCCTCAACTTTACTCACCACACGCTGGCAGGTTCCTGGGAAGAACTCACCCATAACGGAGCGGATATTATTCTGGGCGCTATTAATGAGCCACCAACATCAGCGGCCTGGTCTTACAAAATGCTCGGCACGCTGGATAATGTGTTTGTTGTCGCACCCGGGCATCCACTGGCAGCGGCATCGGATAGTTTAACCAATGAACAACTGTGCCTGCACCGGGCGATAGTCATCAGCGACAGCGCCCGCTATTGTCATCCGTTACAAAGCAACCTGATGGATGAACAGGCGCAGATTCGTGTCGATGATTTCCACAGTAAAGTGATGTTACTGCGGGCGGGAACCGGTTGCGGATTTCTCCCACGCCACATCGCAAGCCCATGGTTAGCCACAGGCGAGCTGGTGGAAAAACCCGTGTTGTCTTTTCGTCAAAAAGACGTCGCCTATATGGCGTGGCGCAATAGCAATGACGGACTGGCGCAGCGCTGGTGGCGGGAAACGCTGCTGACCAGTGAGGAGATTGCGCGTTTGTATCAATGACACATCCAGATTGAGGCAGAAATCGCAGGTAGCGTCAGAATATCATCCGCGAGCTGGCCTTTGCCTTCTTTGTGCAGCCATTGGCTGGCATTGAGCAATGGCGAGGCTGGCAACACCACTTCACAGGCCTGGCCACGATTGATTGCTACCAGCACGCGCTGTCGGTTTAGTACTCGTACAAATACCACCACGTTATCCTCTGCGTAAATCACCTGACAACCGCCGTGGCGTAGCGCCTGACTCTGATGACGCATTTTAGCCAGCCGCTGATACAGCGCCAGCAGGTCAGAATCCTGTTTGTCCTTCTGCCATGGGAACGGCTTGCGGCAAAACGGATCGTTATTACCGTCCAGCCCCACTTCATCACCGTAGTAGATACAGGGAACCCCCGGCCAGGTAAACAACCAGACTACCGCCAGAGGCAGGCGCGCGACATCTTTACCTAGCAGCGATTTAAAACGGGCCGTGTCGTGGCTGTCGAGCTGATTGAACATACGCAGTTGCTGCTGATGTGATAAACCTGCACGATAGTTATCCATCCACGCCATACAGGTTCGGGCATCAATAAACTGCGGATCATAAGAGATATCGGTATTGGCGAGAAATCCCCATATGGGAAAGGTAAAGCCACGATAGTTCATCGCGGCATCTTCAGCATCAGCCTGCAACCACTGACGCGCATCACCGAAATGTTCGCCAACAATGTATGCTTCTGGCTGAGTTTCTTTAGCCGCCTGGGCGATCCCGGCAACATGCTGGAGGTTATTGCGCGCACCACCGGCTTCACCCAACATGTGTACGACATCAAGCCGCCAGCCATCCATATTCCATGGTGCTTTTAACCAGTGACGGACAATGCTGTCTTCGCCGCGATAGATTTCATTCACCAGGCTTTCAGATGCAAAGTCCAGTTTGGGCAGGCTTGAATACCCCAGCCAGTCCAGCGCGACGCCTTCCGTTGAAAAATGGTACCAATCGCGCCAGGGGGAATGTGGGTTATGGCATGCGCCATCCGTTCCCCGACTATGCCGGTCAAACCAGGCGTGCGAATCGCCGC
The DNA here is from genome assembly GCF_916618775.1 of Citrobacter sp. Marseille-Q3906. Taxonomy (NCBI): domain Bacteria; kingdom Pseudomonadati; phylum Pseudomonadota; class Gammaproteobacteria; order Enterobacterales; family Enterobacteriaceae; genus Citrobacter; species Citrobacter sp. Marseille-Q3906. The sequence continues at coordinate 202,275 of NZ_CAKAKA010000002.1, read as the reverse complement.
TGTGGTTAAATACGCCGTCCAGAACCAGCCGCATTCCCTGCGCCTGTGTATTGTGTCGCAGGCGCAGTAACGCCCTGTCGCCACCAAACTGTGGATCAACATGACGATAATCTTCAGTATCGTACTTATGTACGCTTGGTGCGGTAAACACCGGGTTCAGATATAGCGCGGTTACGCCCAACGTTTTCAGATAGGGCAGTTTCTCACTGATACCGTCCAGATCACCGCCATAGAACGTGGAACCGCCAGCCTGCGCAGTCAGCGGCTCATCCCACTCACGCTGCACAATATCCTGTCCTGCTGCATGGTGGTAATAAACGTTGTTCTGATACGCTTCACGTGACTGGCTACGTGCAAAACGGTCCGGGAAAATCTGATAGAAAATCTGATCGGCCACCCATTGCGGTCCGTTATCCGGCACATCCACGGCGAACTGTTCCAGACGCGCTGGCGGAATACGGCTGAATCCCTGCGGGGTAAACCACAGCTGACGATCAAGCCACAACAATTTAAAGCTATAGCGCCGACGAGGTTGACCGCTGGAAAGATCGATTGCGGCTCGCCACGCAGTAACGCCAGGCTGAGGCTGGCTGCGCTGCTTACGCATAATCAGCGAAATCTCTTCGTTATCATTTTCCGCGCGTAGCGTTATACGTTGGGGAGGATTATCTCCCGCCAGCCATAACGTAATCGTCAGTTGATCTTTGTTTTGTTTAACAAATGGGGCAACCGGAAGGTGCCAGGCGTTCAACATCACGTATCCCCTTTGATGAAAATGAAGCCACCTTGCCATAGCGCAGTGCAGGATCACTCATCATCTTAACGTTTATTGGGGGAGGAGTTCGGGGGAGGAGATTTCGCCGGATGGCGCTACGCATCTTTGGCCTACACACTCTCGAGTAGGCCAGATAAGACATAGCGGTCATCCGGTAAAAAATTACTGTGCTTCAGCCAGTTGACGCTCGCGACGACGCTTAAATACCCAGCCAACCAACAACAGGATAATCCACGCGAAACCAACGTAAAGCGAAATGCGAGTATCCGGGTGGTAACCGATGAGCGCGATAATAAAGACCAGGAAAATCAGGCCAACAACGGTCGTCGTCACTCCGCCAGGCACTTTGAATTTCAGCGCCTTAACCTCTTCCGGCGGCAGACGGCGGCGGAAGGCAATCTGCGACAGCAGAATCATAATCCACACCCATACCGTGGCAAACGTTGCCAGTGAGGCAATCACCAGGAAGACGTTTTCCGGCATGATGTAGTTGAGATAAACCGCAAACAACAGTGCGAATGTCATCACCATCACCGTCACCCACGGCACACCGCGACGTGAGGTTTTAGCAAACATTTTCGGCGCGCTGCCCTGCTCCGCCATACCGTGCAGCATACGGCCTACGCCAAAGACGTCAGAGTTGATCGCCGACAACGAAGCGGTCAGCACCACAAAATTCAGGATACCGGCGGCAAAAGTAATCCCCATGTGCTGGAAGGTCAGTACAAACGGGCTTCCATCTGTGCCGACCTGGTTCCACGGGTAGATGGACATAATGACGAACAGTGTGCCCACATAAAACACCAGGATACGCATCGGTACAGAATTGATAGCGCGCGGGATAGATTTTTCCGGGTCTTTTGCTTCACCTGCGGTAATGCCAATAATCTCAATCCCGCCATAGGCGAACATTACCATTTGCAGCGACATCACCATACCGAGCCAGCCGTTGCTGAAGAAGCCGCCGTTACTCCACAGGTTGTGGATGCCGGTCGGTTGCCCACCGTTACCAATGCCCCAGATGATGATGCCGAAACCAGCAACAATCATGATGATAATAGTGGCGACTTTAAAGAATGAGAACCAGAACTCCAGTTCACCAAACACCTTCACGCTCATCAGGTTAATGGCGCAGATAATCAATACCACGCTGAGGACCCAAATCCAGTGCGGTACGGCCGGGAACCAGACGCCCATATAAATACCGAAGGCAGTAACATCGGCGATGGCGACAATCAGGATTTCAAAACAGTAGGTCCAACCGGTAATGTAGCCCGCGAGAGGCCCGAGATTTTCCTGCGCATAGCGCGAGAAAGAGCTGGCTGCAGGGTTATGAACTGACATTTCGCCCAGCGCACGCATAATTATGTACGCCGCCACGCCACCGATAAGATAGGCCAAAAGTACGCTTGGCCCCGCCATTTTGATGGCATCGGCCGAACCATAAAACAGCCCGGTACCAATTGCTGAACCTAATGCCATAAAGCGAATGTGCCGGGTGCTCAGCCCACGCTTTAGCTTGTTATTACTTTCCATCGATTCCTAACCTGTTAACACAATAAAAAAACCACGGGGCCATATTAATAGCCCCGTGGTTAAAACTTATTGTCAGTGATTTTAGTGTGCGCTGGAGGTCACTTGTCGACCCGCTGCGCGATCCCAGATTACTGCCAGGACCACCATCACGACTGTTGGCATCAACCACGCCAGACCTTGTTCAGCCAGCGGTAAACGCTGGGTCCAGGCCGGTAAGATGTCGCCAATTGCAGAAGCTTTAATGCCATCAAGGATACCAAAAATCAGGCTGATAAACATCGCAGGTGCAATGACGCGGGAAGAATTATGCCACCATGAGCGGGTAAAGCTTAATACAACCAGTGCGATGCATGGCGGATAGATAGCCGTCAGCACCGGAATGGAGATCTGAATCAGGTGGCTCAGACCCAGGTTCGATACCACCATCGAGAAACCGCCGAGGATAAACACCAGCGTACGATAAGACAGCGGCACATACTGGGCAAAGAACTCAGCGCACGCACAGGTCAGGCCAACTGCAGTCACCAGACAAGCGATAAAAATCAGTGCGGCCAGCAAGAAGCTACCTGCGCCACCGAAGGTATGCTGAACATACGCATGCAGAATCGCAGCACCATTAGCAGACTGATCGACCAGCGTCGCACTGTCAGAACCCAGGCGGAACAACGCGAGGTACAACAGCGTTAAGCCCACACCAGCCATCAGACCCGCCCAAACGGTATAACGGGTCAGCAGACGCGCTTCAGTAACGCCACGCGAACGAGCGGCGTTAACAATAACAATACCAAAGACCATCGCACCCAGCGTATCCATTGTCAGATACCCGTTCACGAAGCCATTAGAAAACGCTGCGGTTTCATAGGCTTCCATGGCGTTACTGATCGGGCCCGCAGGCCAGACAATCGCTGCAACAGAAAGCACAACCAGCGCAATAATTTTCAGCGGCGCAAGGAAATTCCCCACCGTATCCAGCAGTTTGCCCGGATAGAGCGACACCAGAATAACAATCGCGAAATAAACCACGCTATAGATAAACAACGGCAGCGCCGAGTCTCCAGTCAGCGGAGCAATTCCCACTTCAAAAGAGACTGTCGCGGTACGCGGAGTAGCAAATAGCGGCCCTACCGCCAGATAACAAACGGTAGCCAGCAGTAAACCTGCTACTTTGCCGATCGGGGTGCTCAGGCTGTCTACACCGCCACCGACTTTCGCCAGCGCTACAACGGTAAGCACCGGAAGACCAACGGCGGTAATCAAAAAGCCAAAAGCCGCAGTCCAGACGTGTTCGCCGGCCTGCAAACCAACCATTGGGGGGAAAATGATGTTACCTGCACCAACGAACAGTGCAAATGTCATAAATCCCAGGGCGATAATATCGCGTGATTTTAACTGATGGGTCATAAAGTCTTACAGCCTGTGGATGTGGTGTTGAAAACGTTTAATTTTCTGCCGTTCCCTGAGGGACAATACAGCGGCATTTTTAATCAATTCCAGCGGGATATCCTCCCAACCAGACGCAGCGAAGAATAGTTTTTCGATTTACCGCGCAAATGCAGTCGGTATGACAGCACTTGGTGCGCAATTTAAACGCTTATAACGTTTTAAAGCAAGGTGGGATCTAAAAACCAGAACAATATAGTGATATGAAAAATTGAACCAGCACAAAACACCATTCCCGTGAAAAAGTCATGGGCAATAATGCGAACAAAAAACAATCAAACGTCGTAAAATTCAGGATGTCATTATTGACGATGATGAAAAAAGCCAGCTTGCGCTGGCTTTTGGAAAGTTAACATTACAAATGAGCGTTAGCGGTTACTTTTGGCAATTAAACGTTCCGGGAGTATGAAACTAAACCGCGTTCCTTTTCCTGGTGCACTGTCGATAATCAACCGACTGTCATGATGATTTAACGCATGCTTCACGATCGCCAGCCCTAATCCACTACCGCCCGTTTGCCGGGATCGCGCTTTATCCACGCGATAAAATCGCTCAGTCAGACGCGGGATATGCTCAGAAGCAATGCCGGGGCCGTTGTCTTCGACGCTGAACTCAGCGCCTTGGGTCACATGCTGCCAGCGAACGGTGATGTGCGTTCCCGCAGGAGTATGGTTGACCGCGTTATAGATAAGATTCGAGATAGCACTGCGCAGTTGCTCCTCATTACCCAACACACTTAGCTGGCTATCAACGTCAAAGGTAAAGGTGTGTTTATTCTGGCTCAGCGTTTGCGCCTCATGTTCAACCACGCGCAGTATCACCGGCACATCGACTTTTTCATTCAACAGCAGCGCTGGTGCGGCCTCGATTCTCGACAATGTCAGCAGTTGCTTAACCAGCCCTTCCATACGCTGTGTTTGCTCACGCATGGTGTGCAGCGCTTTTTCTCGCGTTGCACCTTCCAGGGGATGTTCCTGCATCATTTCCAGATAGCCTTGCAGCACCGTGATTGGCGTACGCAGCTCATGGCTGGCGTTGGCAAAAAAGTTACGCCGCGCGCCTTCCAGTTGGTGCATCTGGGTGACATCACGCGCCACCATCAGCAATTGCTTATCGGTATAGGGCATCACGCGAATTTCCAGATGTCGTCCGGTATTGAGAACCAAATTGATCGGTCGACTAAAGTCGCGCGTTTTCAGGTACAACGTGAATTCCGGGTAACGCAGCAGGTTAAGAATATTTTGGCCGCTATCGTCCGGCCAGCGTAATCCCAGAACCTGCTGCGCCAGGCCATTACACCAGAAAATACCGCCCTCTTCGGTAGTCAGTACAACCGCGTCGGGGAGTGATTCAGCCCCACTACGAAAGCGTTTGATCAGATTACCCAGTTCACGACGGCGCTTCTTGTTACGTAGCTGCATTTGATGCAAACCGTACAGCAACGGTTCCCAACTGCCTCGCCCCGGCGGTGGTGTCATACTCCTGTCGACCCACAACCACCAGGACAAACGTAATAAATTCCAGAAATGCCAGACAAGCAGGCTTGTTACCGACGCCAGTAAAAACCAGGGCAGATAACCGAAAAAAGCACTAAGGATAAAAGCCGGTATGCAGCAAAGTATCAGCTCCAGCACCAGCCTTCTCCATGACAATCGTTCAAGCAAACGTCATACTCCATTTACAGCCAGGTCCATTAGGCTTGTATTCTTACCAGTCAGAAGCGGGTCGAAAAACGATATCCCGTCCCACGCACCGTCTGCACCATGCGATCGTGTCCGCTGTGCTCCAGCGCCTTGCGCAACCGGCGGATATGCACATCTACTGTCCGGTCTTCCACGTAAACATTGGTGCCCCAGACATGATTGAGTAATTGCTCGCGACTGTAGACGCGCTCAGGGTGGGTCATAAAGAAATGCAATAACTTGAATTCGGTGGGTCCCATATCAAGCGGATCCTCGCCGGTCATCACACGATGCGAGGTTGGATCCAGGCTCAGGCCCTGCATCTCAATGACCTCTTCAACCGCCATTGGCGAAATACGACGCAAAACGGCTTTAATACGCGCTACCAGTTCCTTGGGAGAAAACGGCTTAGTGATATAGTCATCTGCACCGGTTTCCAGACCACGCACGCGGTCCTCCTCTTCCCCTCTTGCCGTCAGCATCATCACAGGAATGTCCCGCGTCATCGCTTCTCGCTTGAGATGTTTAATGAACTGCAGACCCGACCCGCCCGGAAGCATCCAGTCCAGCAGGATGAGATCCGGCCAGGGTTCATTAAGTTGGTTCACAGCACTGTCATAGTCTTCGGCTTCTACGGGATGAAAACCGTTTTGCTCGAGCACGAAGCAGACCATTTCACGAATTGGAGCTTCATCTTCTACGACCAGAATACGTCTCGCCATGATTTGCCCTGTTTTTTAATTAACTCGTTTATCATCAATACGGTGTCATTATGCGTCAGATTTATGACAGATTTATGAAAAGATAGTCCAGGTTTAACGAAGGTTGTTGAATTATGACAGCCCGGAGGCAAGATATTACCGTCCTGCAAAGGTTATAATCCTGTTCACGTTTTTTGCCATGGAACACTTATGCGCATCCTTCACACGTCTGACTGGCATCTGGGCCAAAACTTCTACAGCAAGAGCCGCGCCGCTGAGCATCAGGCCTTTCTCGACTGGCTTCTGGATACGGCGCAATCCCATCAGGTGGATGCGATTATTGTGGCTGGCGATATTTTTGATACCGGCTCTCCCCCAAGCTACGCCCGTGAGCTATACAATCGCTTTGTTGTAAATCTGCAACAAACAGGTTGTCATTTGGTGGTGTTGGCAGGAAACCACGACTCTGTCGCCACGCTCAATGAATCCCGCGATATTCTGGCGTTTCTGAACACCACGGTGGTCGCCAGCGCAGGTCATGCGCCACAGATACTCCAGCGCCGCGACGGCACACCGGGTGCGATATTATGCCCGATCCCTTTTTTACGTCCACGCGACATCATCACCAGCCAGGCAGGACTCACAGGCGGAGAAAAGCAGCAGCATCTGCTGGGAGCCATCACCGACTATTATCAACAGCAATATGAGGACGCCTGTAAGCTACGCGGCGACCAGAACCTGCCCATTATTGCGACAGGGCATCTGACTACCGTCGGTGCCAGTAAAAGTGACGCCGTTCGTGACATCTACATTGGCACGCTGGATGCATTTCCGGCACAAAATTTCCCGCCAGCGGATTACATCGCGCTGGGACATATTCACCGGGCGCAGGTCATCGGCGAAACAGAGCATATTCGCTACTGTGGCTCGCCGATTGCGCTGAGTTTTGATGAGTGCGGCAAAAATAAATGCGTTCATCTGGTGAGTTTCGAAGAGGGTAAGCTGCGCGCGGTTGAAAACCTCACCGTGCCGGTTACACAGCCGCTTGCGGTACTGAAAGGCGATTTAGCGTCTATTACTGCTCAACTTGAGCAGTGGCGCGACACAGATCAGGAACCGCCCGTCTGGTTAGATATCGAAATTACCACTGATGATTATCTGCACGATATGCAGCGTAAAATTCAGGCCTTAACTGAAGACTTACCGGTAGAAGTCTTGCTGGTACGCCGCAGCCGGGAACAGCGTGAACGTATTATGGCGAATGAACGACGCGAAACGCTGAGCGAACTGAGCGTGACAGAGGTCTTTGACCGCCGCCTGGCGCTGGAAGAGCTGGAAGAACCGCAGCGCGAACGCCTGAATCAGCTGTTCAGTACCACATTACAGACACTCGCCGGGGAGCATGAAGCATGAAAATTCTCAGCTTGCGCCTGAAAAACCTGAACTCCCTGAAAGGGGAATGGAAAGTCGATTTCACGGCAGAGCCGTTCGCCAGCAACGGCTTGTTCGCTATCACCGGTCCGACAGGGGCTGGAAAAACCACACTGCTGGATGCTATTTGCCTCGCGCTGTACCACGAAACACCGCGACTGAGTAACGTATCTCAGTCACAAAACGATCTGATGACCCGCGACACCGCAGAGTGTCTGGCGGAAGTGGAATTCGAAGTCAAAGGCGAAGCCTATCGTGCCTTCTGGAGCCAGAACCGTGCCCGTAACCAGCCAGAAGGTAACCTGCAGGTCCCACGCGTAGAGCTTGCCCGTTGCGCCGACGGGAAAATCCTTGCAGATAAAGTCAAAGACAAACTGGAGATGACCGCCACGCTCACCGGGCTGGACTACGGACGATTTACCCGCTCCATGCTGCTTTCACAGGGGCAGTTTGCCGCGTTTCTTAACGCCAAACCGAAAGAACGTGCCGAACTGCTGGAAGAGCTGACCGGCACAGAGATCTACGGCCAAATCTCGGCGATGGTATTTGAAAAACACAAAACGGCCCGCACAGAGCTGGAAAAACTGCAGGCGCAGGCCAGCGGCGTTTCGCTGTTAGCAACAGAACAGGTGCAATCGCTCACAGAAAGTTTGCAGGTACTTACTGACGAAGAAAAACAGCATATTGTCAGTCAGCAAACTCAGCAACAGCACCTCAACTGGTTAATTCGGCAAAATGAGCTACAGACGGAAATAAACCGCCATCAGCATGCGTTGCGGGTCGCACAAGAGGCGCAGGAACAAGCGCAGCCGCAGCTGGCGTCACTCAGCCTGGCACTACCTGCCAGAGCATTACGCCCGTACTGGGATCGAATTCAGGAACAAACGGCTACACTCACCCAAACACGCCAGAATATTCAAGAAGTGAATGCTCGCTTACACCACAGCTTAGCGCTGCGCAGTCGCATTCGTCAGCATGCGCAAGGGCAATCCGTCATAATGTTAACCGCAAAACAGACGTTAACGAACTGGCTGGCCGAGCATGACCGTTTCCGTTTATGGAACAGCGAACTGGCGGGGTGGAAAGCACTCTTTGCCCAGCAGTCTGACGCCAAAAACCAGCTACGCCAGTGGCAACAGTTGCGGGAGAACGACACGCGTAAACTGGAGGCTCTTGCGCAACCGAAGCTGTCACTTTCGGCTGAAGACGTATCCCTGGCGCTGGCGCAACATGCACAGCTTCGTCCGTTACGCCAGCGTCTGAGCACGCTTCATGGGCAAATTGCCCCCAGGCAAAAACAGCTAACGCAACTGCGCACGACTATCCAACAGCGACAGCAGGAGCAGCTTCAGCGCAACGCCGCTCTGGCGGATAAACGCCAGCGCTATAAAGATAAGAATCAGCAACTTGCTGATGTAAAAACGATTTGCGATCAGGAAGCCCGCATTAAAGATCTGGAAAGTCAGCGGGCATTACTGCAGTCAGGCCAACCGTGCCCACTCTGCGGCTCCACCACGCATCCGGCGATCGCGACCTATCAAACGCTTGAGCTGAGCGTCAACCAGGCACGGCGTGAAGCGTTAGAAAAAGAGGTCAAAACGCTGGCTGATGAAGGCTCTATCCTACGTGGGCAGCTCGATGCAATAACTCAGCAGCTACAGCGTGATGAACACGAAGCGCAGACGCTTTCTCAGGAGGAGCAAGCACTTACTCAAGAGTGGCAAACAGTGACTGCCGGTCTGAACATTACCCTCCAACCGCAGGACGATATCTCCAGTTGGCTCGCCGCCGAAGAAGAGCACGAGCAACAACTTCACCAGTTGAGCCTGCGCCATGCCCTGCAGGCGCAAATCACCGCGCATACAGAACAAATCTCTCACCTGCAGCAACAGATTGATCAACGCCAGAGCACGTTGCAGGCTGAGCTAACCCGGAATGGCCTGTCTCTTCCTGCCAATGGTGAAGAAGCTGCGTGGCTCAGCGAGCGGGCAAGCGAAACACAAATATGGCAGAGCCGCCAGAGTGAACTGACCGAGCTACAAGCGCAGATTGCGCAACTTACTCCTCTGCTGGAAACGCTACCTGAGACCGAAGTCATTCAGGATAACGAAGATAACCTGTCACTGGAAAACTGGCGACAGGTGCACGATGATTGCCTTTCATTACAGGGCCAGTTGCAAACACTGCAACAGCAGGAGGCACAAGACCTCCAACGCGTCGCTGAGATTCAGGCGCAATTTGATGCCGCACTGCAAACCAGCATCTTCGACGATCGCGACGCTTTTCTTGCCGCCCTGCTGGATGAAGAGACCTTTAACCGACTCGAACAGCTAAAGCAGTCGCTGGAAAGCCAGTTACAGCAGGCTCAAACACTGGTCAATCAATCGACACAGGCGCTGGCGACGCACCAACAGCAACCGCCCGTCGGCGCGGACCTCACCCTTAGTCAGGAACATCTTCGCGATACGCTGACGCAGCTCGCCCAAAGGCTACGGGATAACGCCACCCGTCAGGGAGAAATTCGCCAGCAGCTCAAGCAAGATGCCGAAAACCGTCAGCAACAAAAGAGTCTGATGCAGGAGATTGAAAAGGTCTCGCAGCAGGTCGAAGACTGGGGTTATCTGAACGCCCTTATCGGCTCTAAAGAAGGTGACAAGTTCCGCAAATTTGCGCAGGGGCTGACGCTGGATAATCTGGTCTGGCTGGCCAATAACCAACTGACCCGCCTGCATGGCCGCTACCTGCTACAGAGAAAGGCCAGCGAAGCACTGGAGCTGGAAGTGGTTGATACCTGGCAGGCCGATGCCGTTCGCGATACCCGGACACTTTCCGGCGGCGAAAGCTTCCTCGTCAGTCTGGCACTGGCGCTGGCGCTGTCCGATCTGGTCAGCCACAAGACGCGAATTGATTCCCTGTTCCTCGATGAAGGCTTTGGCACGCTGGACAGCGAGACGCTTGATACCGCCCTGGACGCGCTGGATGCCCTTAACGCTACCGGCAAGACCATTGGGGTTATAAGCCACGTCGAAGCGATGAAAGAGCGTATTCCGGTGCAGATAAAAGTTAAAAAAATCAATGGACTGGGTTACAGCAAACTCGACAGGATGTTTGCGGTGGAATAGGCCAGACTCTGTTGTAATGCCGGATAGCACAGATAAACGTGCATACCCAAAATAATTCGAGTTGCTTGTAGGCGGCAATTGAGTGAAGCCCCAGGAGCTTACTCAGGTAAGTGACTGGGGGAGTGACAAATCTGTCAGGAGCAGATTTGAATGCTGCGGAGCGGCGGCCCGTCAGAATGAGGTTAATGGACGAGCCGGGTAACGCGCAGCCAACTTGAAGTATGACGGGTTATCCGGCAAAAGAGATTATGACTCTTGCGGCCACAGCCAGGCCGCACCGCGTACGCCGCTGGAGTCACCGTGCAGCGCTTTTCGTAGAGGCGTTTCACACTCGCCGCCGAAGACAAACTGCTTAATCAACGACGGGACCGTTTGATACAACCTGTCGACATTGCTCATCCCGCCGCCCAGTACAATGACGTCAGGATCAAGAATATTCACCACATGAGCTAACGATTTCGCCAGGCGTAACTCATATCGTCTCAGTGCCTGCTCAGCCAGGGCATCCTGCTCATCTACCAGGCGAATAATTTCACTGCCTTTTAGCTGATTTCCGCTCAGCCGATGATAATCCGTAGCAAACCCTGTCCCAGAAATGAAGGTTTCAATACAGCCCTGTTTGCCGCAATAACAAGGCACTTCCTGCCGATAACGCAGTTCATCCTCATCCATCCACGGTAGCGGGTTATGTCCCCACTCTCCCGCCGTACCGTTGCCACCGGTATGCGCTCGCCCATTCAAAGCCACGCCAGAACCACATCCCGTACCGATAATCACTGCAAACACGGTTTGCGCACCCGCCGCCGCGCCATCTACCGCTTCAGAAACGGCCAGACAGTTGGCATCGTTTGCCAGACGCACTTCACGCTTCAACCGCGCGCTTAAATCTTTATCAAAAGGCTGACCATTGAGCCAGGTCGAGTTGGCGTTCTTCACCACACCAGTGTAAGGGGAAATCGAACCAGGGATCCCCATACCAACGGTTCCCGTCTGGCCGGTTGCGTTTTCCGCCATTTCCACCAGCGTAGCGATTGTTTCTATTGTTTGCCGGTAATCATCACGCGGCGTGGGCAGGCGATGGCGAAAAAGCTGTTCGCCCAAATCACCTAGCGCAATCACTTCTGTTTTCGTGCCGCCTAAATCGATACCTATACGCACTGTATGTCCCTCTTCCCGATTAACAATGCAAGCATAGCGACAATTCGCTATTATGCCCGCTGGATTTAACGACAAGGCCGTGGAAATTATCATGCTGTGGTTCAAAAATTTAATGGTTTACCGTCTTAGCCGCGATGTTTCTTTGCGTGCCGAAGAGATGGAAAAACAGCTAGCCTCAATGACGTTTACCCCTTGTGGCAGCCAGGATATGGCAAAAATGGGTTGGGTTCCGCCGATGGGATCGCACAGCGATGCATTGACGCATACCGCCAACGGCCAAATTATTATCTGCGCCCGCAAAGAAGAGAAAATCCTGCCATCACCTGTGATTAAGCAGGCGCTTGAAGCCAAAATATTCAAACTGGAAGCTGAGCAGGGTCGCAAACTCAAAAAGACCGAAAAAGACTCGCTTAAAGATGAAGTGTTGCATTCATTGCTGCCGCGCGCCTTTAGCCGCTTCAGCCAGACAATGATGTGGATAGACACCGTCAATGACCTGATCATGGTCGACTGCGCAAGCGCGAAGAAAGCGGAAGATACGCTGGCGTTGTTGCGTAAAAGCCTGGGTTCTCTGCCGGTTGTCCCGTTAGCGCTGGAAAATCCGATCGAGTTAACGCTCACCGAATGGGTGCGTTCCGGCTCTGTCGCCCAGGGCTTCCAGTTGCTGGATGAAGCTGAACTGAAAGCCATGCTGGAAGATGGCGGCGTGATCCGCGCGAAGAAACAGGATCTGGTGAGCGACGAGATTGCCGTTCATATTGAAGCCGGTAAAGTCGTCACCAAACTGGCTCTCGACTGGCAACAACGTATTCAGTTTATGATGTGTGACGATGGCTCACTGAAGCGTCTGAAGTTCAGTGATGAACTGCGCGATCAAAACGAAGACATCGACAGAGAAGACTATGCTCAACGTTTTGATGCCGATTTCATCCTGATGACCGGAGAACTGGCGGCGTTAATCAAAAGCCTGGTGGAAGGATTAGGCGGAGAAGCACAGCGCTGATTAGGATGTGCCGGATGGCAGCTTCGTCATCCGGCATTTTACAATTACAAATAGCGGCAAAGATACGATGTTGGCTCTGCCACCTGCAGATGAAACTCACTGTGACCTGGCACGTTGAACACGTCCCCTGCGGCATACACTTTCCACTCAGTTTCCCCTGGCAGCAACACATTCAGCGCGCCGCTAACCACCGTCATCTCTTCAGGTGCCGCAGTACCGAAAGTGTATTCGCCTTCCGCCATGACGCCAACGCTGGCACGGCCAGTACTGCTGCTGGTAAAACCAATCGATTTTACTTTGCCGGAAAAGTATTCATTACTTTGAAGCATACAACTGGCCCTATCTCGTTATTAAGTTAACAAACAATATAGGGGCCTGACGTTCCACCTGTCACGCAAAATTAAGCGAGCAGTTCTGAAGCCAACCGCGCAATCAGGACATTAGACAAAAGCACCGGAACATCCAGCGATTTTTGCAGTAAATCACGATGTCGCTGATTAAACCCTAAACAATCCAGCATGATCACATCAGCACCTTGCTCAATGAGAGCTTTCCCCGCATCGATCAGTTGTTGTGCGGATCCATCAAGAGGATTTGCCACGGCATAAACTGGCGGGGTCTGTAATACCTGCCATTTACTCACCTGGGCCTCAAGCAACTCAGTGACAGGCACAATCACCCCGACCTGATGCCCATCCACAATCGATGCCACCAGAGGGGGGATAATACGTAGGGGCTCAAGCAGGATGCTATTGTGTGCCGTCAGGCGGGCAATTGAAGCGGTACTCATCAATAAGATGACGTCAAAACCCTGGTTATCCAGCACTTCAACAATGCTTTGGAGATCGCGCTCAACTTTCTGGCGCGAGACATGAGCAAGCCGATGGTCGCTGAGCAACGTTAATAACAAATCATCACCTGGCGATACGGCATATTCGAGCATCACATCTTCCCTCTGCATCTGCCCCAGCAGACTATGGTGCGTGATGTGTTGCTCATCAATATATTCCGTCAGGAGCGGTAATACCTCACTCATCGGGACAACACCAATCGTGAGGATAGCCAGCGACGTACTCATTTGTTACTCCACCGTCTTCTTACTGCGTCATGAATTCCCAGGCAAATGCCGGACACCTACCTGCGCTACAAATGCTCAAAAGCGTAGCAGCAGATAAGCAAGGCATAATGTAAAGATTCCTAATCATTCCAGTATTATGTTGTTATCGTTTAATTTTCAATTTTCGCTGTGTATGACGACGTGCGAAAAATGTGATACCGATACGAGCAGAGGGTACTCTGATTTCTTTACCAGCAACGCCTGGCGTCAGGTTTTATCGGGATCCTCATAGCGCTTTTTGGCGTCCATGGCCTCTTGCGCGGAAGGATGTTCACTGATCAATGAATCGGGTTTAGGATGATCGGCGCGAAGTTGATACCAGGTTACCGTCTGGCCAGGCGTCCCTTTCTCAACTGTCACAATGGTAGCTTTGCGCGGGTAAGGTGGTTTTGTCGGCATATCTCTTCCTTTTGAGTGGATGAGCTTTAAGTATAGACACCACCCTGTAACCGTGACGCCGGCTGCGACAGTAGCCCCAGAATATCGGCAACAACCTGAGAAGGTTTATTTGTTGCATCAACAATGTAGTGCGCCGCTTCCCGATACAGGACATCGCGCTGCTCCAGCACTTCCTGCACTTCTTCAGTTAATGGTTTACCGGTTAAGGTCGGGCGTAACCCTTCTTCCGGCGCGGCCTCCAGGCGGTTAACCAGTACTGATACGGGTGCGCTTAAATAAATGACTACACCACTATTGCGCATGTAGTGCCGGTTGTATTCGGTGAGAATGATACCGCCGCCGGTCGCAACAACGGTTAAAGGTGCGGTAACGGCTTCCAGAGCAGCCGTCTCCTGGGCGCGAAACCCCTCCCATCCCTCTCTTTCGACAATTTCCGCCACGGTCATTTGTACATGAGATTGCAACCAGCGATCGGTATCAACAAATTGGTAATCGATAGCCTTGGCGAGCGCCATTCCGGTTGTCGTCTTACCACACCCCCGGGGGCCAACAAGAAAAAGAGGTTGCGTCATCACAGAAATTCCCCAGAGAACCGCAAGCGAGCGGGATCTGATGCTGTTAAAGTTATAATCATACCATCAAACTAGTACATCACCAAAGTGTAAACAATACATTCCACTTAGGGCAATTAAATTAATTAAGCCCCACTATAACAAGAATTCACCATGATGAAAGTGTAAAAAATAAATTACAGCCACTATTTTCTGCGCTGAACTTCCAACCACCATTTATCAAGTTCAGCTGCAAAATGCTGGCGATCGCGTGGTGAAAGACTATCAGGCCCGCCGGTCTGGATCCCACTGGCACGCAGGGTATCCATAAAATCACGCATCGTCAGGCGTTCACGGATTGTCGCTTCGGTATAACGTTCTCCGCGTGGGTTTAGTGCAGCCGCACCTTTTTCAATAACCTCAGAAGCCAACGGGATATCCGCCGTGATCACTAAATCGCCCACATTACACTGGCGCACAATCTCATTATCTGCGACGTCAAACCCGGCAGGAACACGTAAAGTACGGATTAAACGCGAAGGCGGGACGCGCAAACTCTGATTTGCCACCAGAATCAGCGGCATCTGCATACGTTCAGAAGCACGGTATAATATTTCTTTAATCACATTAGGACACGCATCCGCATCCACCCATATTGTCATATCACCTCCCGACTCATGTGCAATCGCGTATTGTCTCGTGCTTTTACTTTCCAGCAAAGTGCTGTTTCTCCTTCTGAACACATTCATTCCGCGCTAAGCTTACCTTTCCCAGGTAAAACAACGAATATCACGTATAGGGAGTGACACAATGGACAAGAAAATTGGGTTTATCGGCTGCGGTAACATGGGCAAAGCGATTCTTGGCGGCCTGATCGCCAGCGGCCAGGTTCTCCCCGGACAAATCTGGGTCTATACCCCTTCCCCCGAAAAAGTCGCCGCCCTGCACGACCAGTACGGCATTAATGCAGCACAATCTGCGCAGGAAGTCGCGCAAATTGCCGACATTGTTTTTGGGGCCGTGAAACCAGGCATCATGATTAAAGTGCTGAGTGAAATTACCTCCAGCCTGAGCAAAGATTCACTGGTCGTATCTATTGCGGCTGGCGTCACCCTCGATCAGCTCGCCCGTGCATTGGGTCATGACCGCAAAATTATTCGCGCAATGCCAAACACTCCGTCACTGGTTAATGCCGGTATGACATCTGTGACACCAAACGCGTTGGTTACACCAGAAGATACCGCTGACGTGTTGAATATTTTCCGCTGCTTTGGTGAAGCGGAAGTCATCGCAGAATCAATGATTCACCCAGTCGTTGGGGTCAGCGGTTCAGCACCGGCATATGTTTTTATGTTTATCGAAGCAATGGCGGATGCAGCTGTTCAGGGTGGCATGCCGCGCACACAGGCGTATAAATTCGCGGCACAGGCGGTGATGGGATCGGCCAAAATGGTCCTCGAAACGGGTAAACATCCTGGTGAGCTGAAGGATATGGTGTGTTCGCCTGGTGGAACCACCATTGAAGCTGTCCGTGTCCTGGAAGAACGCGGCTTCCGTTCTTCGGTGATTGAAGCGATGGTTAAGTGTATGGAACAATCGGAGAAACTCAGCAAATCCTGAGTGGATAACCGGACGTCAGGCCGCCGCTTCAGTGCGGTTACGTCCGGAATTCTTTGCTTTGTATAACGCCATATCCGCCGATTTTAACCATTCTCGATAATGTTCAGTCTCTGCGGTCAGGGGCGCCACACCCACGCTAATCCGCAGGGCAACCTGCGGAGCGCATGATAAGCGTAACTGGCTGAGCCGTTCGTGGACCCGCGACATTGCTGCAATAGCGTTGGCTGCCGGCGTTCCGCACATAATCACAGCAAACTCATCACCGCCAAAACGCCCTATGACATCACTGCCGCGTAATGTCATCTGCAATTGACGAGTCAGAGCGACGATAGCCTCATCCCCGACGTCATGTCCCCAGGTATCATTGATGCTCTTGAAGTGGTCGATATCAATAATCAGTAACGTGGCATCACGCTGATAGCGACGACAATTATCAAATTCATTGCGCAGTAAAAATTCCCAATGGCGTCGGTTATACACCCCGGTCATACCATCCCGCGTACTCATCACCTGCAACCGACGTTTATGCTCCGCCAGCTTTATTACCGTTTGATAGCTGACCCAGGCAAACAGCAACGGATAAATAACCAGCACCGGCAAAGATAGCAATACGCTCAATTGTGTACTGCTAAAAGCAACGGAGATAGCCGTTAACTGCAACGTGACAAGGCATGAAACCACCAACAACACGGCACCCGCGATGAATAATCGCACACCACCTGCGCCCATCAGGTTGATGCAGATAATCATCAGCAGTGCCGTGGATGGCAGCAGGTTAACCCCCATAATCCCCATCCACATACCCGCCAGGATCGCATCCGCTTTTAAATTAGTGAATTCACCATGTTGAGGATCTTCTGCTTTGCTCGCCAACTGCCACGCCAGGTGTGGCCAGACAAAGGCCCATCCCACCAATAACAGCCACCAGCCGCCGGTAATCGGCTGTGAAACTAATACAGAAGCAATGGGGAAAAACATTCCCCCCAGCCCTACCGCACGCGGCAGCCTGATCCGTCGGGCAAATCGCAGTCCGGAGCGCTGATGGTCATTTCGATGAAGTGATAATAACGCTTCATTCTGTACGACCTTTTTTTGATAGAAATTTTCATCATTCATCGTATTTGGGAATATTCTGAAACAAATTTCCCAAATTATAGGAAGGGGTCTGGCGGTGAAAGTATGATATTTCGGGTGAGCGATTTTCTCTGCTCACCCGTATGTATTACGCAGCTTTTTTCAGACAGGCACTCATAAACTTATTACGATCATCGCCTTTCAGAGACTGCTCTGTCGCCTGGACATTGCACTCACGCATTTTCTGCTGCTGTGGCGTCAGGCTCTTTTCCTCTGGAGCAGATTTACTGTTTTTCAGGCAATCACTCATGTACGTCTTACGGGCATCCCCTTTTAAGGTTTGCGCCGTCGCTTGCTGGTTGCAGGTGGTCATACGCTGTTGTTGCGGGGTTAATGTCTTCTCGGCAGCGCCGACGGTAGTTAAAAAAATCAGACCAAATAGCAACGTAACCAGTAATGTTATTTTCATAGCACCATCCTTTTATAAGCATGCAACTCTAAACGCCGCCCTATTCTGAACGACAGCATGTAGGTATAAGTCTGGCTGCTAAACGCAAAAAAACCACCCGACAGCAAAAGTATTGCCGCCGGATGTCTGCTTATTTAAGCCCTAATGCGGCTTTCATGGTGTAGAACAGATCGGTTTGGTCGGTCAGACCGACAACATTCGCAGCATGTGGTCCATAGGCCGCAATACGCAACTGGCTGCCGGTATGCTCCTGGGATTCTTCCTCGGAGTTACCGTAGCTGATAACCATTACCGCGCCATCTTTGGTGTTCAGCGCCTGGGTTAAACCCGGAGCCTTCGTATCCGGCGCAACAATCTGGCTGGAATGGGCGTGATCGGCGGTAACTACAACCAGGGTGTTGCCATCTTTCTTCGCAAATGCAAGCGCACGCTGCACCGCCTCATCCAGATCGACCGTTTCTCCAATCTGCCCACATGGGTTAGCAGCGTGATCCTGCTTATCGATTGACGCCCCTTCAACTTGCAGGAAGAAGCCTTTCTCATTTTTGCTCAACAGCTCAATCGCTTTATCCGTCATCTGTGCCAGCGTGGGCACGGTATCGTTACGCTTTGGGTTCGGCGCACAAGTCACGACGGGTTGATCAATGTTGCCGTGATATGACGCTTTCGGACCTTCCCAGCGTACCGGCATGTTGCCCTCGGAGAACAGACCCAATAACGGTTTATCCTGATTGGCTTCAGTGATTGCTGCAAGCGTTGCGGCATCGCTCACCAACTGATATCCACGCGCCTGTGCCTGTTCACGCAGCGTTTTCCCCTGCCAGTCACCTGCTGCCGCGGTCTCTGCAAAGGTTTTTGCCCCACCGCCAAGCGTAACATCGGCGCGGGCGTTCAATAATTGTTCCGTGATCGACCCTTTACCACCTTTTTCCAGCGCATTGGTCGGGCATTTTTCAGCGGTTACACTCGGACCGTAGCATTTACGTGAGGTCACATGCGCCACCAGGGCAGCCGGAGTCGCATCCTGCAACTCAGCAGTAGAAACGTTGCCTGTCGCCAGACCTGCGGCTTTCGCCATTTCCAGAATCGTGATGTGATCTTTTTCGTGAATATCAACGCCCAACGCACCATTGTAGGTTTTAACGCCGGTCGTCCACGCCGTTGCTGACGCCGCAGAATCCGTTACATAATCAGGTTTACCCGTTTTTTTATCCAACGCGTAATGTGTGTATTGCCCGGTCAGAGGTAATGCATCAATACCTTTAAAAAATCCACCTGCGCCTTCGGCATAATTGCGAGCTGCTGTAATTTCTGAATCCCCCATGCCATCACCGATCAATAAAATAATATTCCGGGCAGGTTTATCAATCAGTGAATCACGCAGAGCCGCCGTTTGATCAGCGGTTAATCGGCGCGCCCCACCTGGCGTGGTGATATCCCCCTGAGCGGCACGATTATCCATAACCGGTACAGCAGATGATTCAGCATAAATAACCGGGGTAAACAGTAATGGTAACAGGGCAATAGCGAGTGCACTTTGTTTCACTTTATTTTCTCCATGTATAAATACAGTAAAATTAAAACAAAGTGACTATAAGTATTTGATGTGACACTTTTATGATGTCAGGGGGTAGTGAATTTCTGGAGATCGCTCAATACGTTTTTGGTAGGCTTTCACCCGGATTATGCAGAGTTGTCAAAAATGCCGGCATACGGCTTACGCCCGCCAGCGCCCCCTCAATTTGACGAATCAATATTTGCTGATCATTTTTCGCCATATTGCTTAGCATCTCCATGATAACCCACTCTAACGTTTCTACCTGGGCAGCCAGCTCCTGCGACTCTTCTTCTTTTTGGGCAAGCTTAAGTAGTAACTCAGTGACGAGATTTTTCATTTTCGTATTCCCTTTACAAAATATGGGTCACGTTAGCATTATGGCTCACGACTGCCTAGGGGATGAAAGTTGTATTTTTATAAATAATAAGACGTTTTGCGAAAACAATCACAACACAAAATAATGTGCAATGCCCCTTACTCCAGAACTATTCAATATTAAAGAGTAAGGGGATGAATAATCACACAGATATACAATACCTACGTGAGCTTAGTGCGCAAGACGCCGGCGTCGTAACGCGATGGCCAGTTGCCAGATATTAATAAGTACAATACATGCGGTCGCGATAAAAACCCAGCGGAAACCCGCCATTGCCGATACCGTTGCGCCCATTAATGGCCCTGCGACGTTACCCAGATACATAAACGACTGATTATACCCAAAGATGCGACCGGTAATCTGATCGCTGGAATATTTGACCAGCAACGTCTGCACAGCAGGTAGCATCGCGCCATCGGCAAAACCAAGCAGGAAACGCAATATTCCCAACTGCAATGGCGTAGTAACCCAGGACATGGCGAAAAAGAGCACCACGGCGAAGATTAACGTCGCCATAAGAATTCGCTCCGTGCCAATTCGATCGCCCAGTTTTCCAAGTCGGGGCGCCGATATCAGCGCCGATACGCCAGGTACCGAAGCAATTAAGCCGCTGAGAAAAGCAATGTTTGTGCTGTCTGGCACCATAGATTTGATAAACAGTGCCAGGATGGGACCTATTGAGCCGTTACACAGCTGAATAACCATAGTGGTAAAAAACAGGCTAATCACCAACGCCGGATAAGGCAGTGAGGCGAAAACCGCCTTGCCGCTTAAACGTTCACTTTTTTTAATCGTCGGACGCACGCCCTCTTTAATTAAAAACAATGTGACCAGAAAACTTACTACCAGCAGCGCCGCAGTAATACAAAATACCGCCCGTAAGCCGATATGATCTGCAATAAACCCACCCATCAGCGGCCCGCCAATAACACCGCTAATTTGCGCCGTAGAGAGCGTACTCAGCGCCCAACCGCTGCGTTCACGCGGTACCTGTGACGCGACCAGCGCCATCGCATTGGGGATATATCCCGATGTTAACCCCATCACGCCACGGAGCAGGAAAAGCTGCCAGACGTTAGTCGCAAATGCCTGCAGTAAAATTGCGATGGCCATCCCTAACGAAGCGCGCAACAGCATTAATTTGCGCCCTTTGCGATCGGCTAAGCTACCCCACATCGGTGCAACAATGGCAGAAATAAGAAAAGTGACACTAAACGTTAAGCCGGACCACATCGACAGCGCTTCATGCGAGGTCACCCCAAGCTGGGAGATATAGAGCGGTAAAAAAGGCAGGATTTGACTGATCGCCAGTCCGGTAAAAAAGCACCCGAACCAAACGGAAATAAGGTTAACTCTCCAGGATTCCATAAGACTCATAACGATAAGCAGCTGAAAACTGCGAGCAGCTTAACAAATTACGTATCCAGACGGAGGTTCAGCGGTGCGATGTATCACAGTTTAGTATTTTATCTCCCCGCTCATCATAATTGTGATATCCATCACATCAAATCCACACTTTATACAGGTGATTATGCTTTAACCAGCACACTCGGGTTTAAACAAATTTGTTCCCCTGTACTTCACGAAAACATTCTGCCAGAAGCCGAGGAATCCTGCGTTTTGTCGTGGTAATGTATGTGCTTTGCATTCATGGAATGGGTTTTTAAGATGGCAAAGTTGCGGGTAGGAATCGTATTTGGTGGTAAGTCAGCAGAACATGAAGTGTCATTGCAATCGGCTAAAAATATTGTCGATGCCATCGACAAGACTCGCTTTGATGTTGTGTTGTTAGGTATTGATAAACAAGGGCAATGGCACGTCAGCGATGCCGGTAATTATCTGCTTAATGCAGACGATCCGGCTCATATTGCGTTGCGTCCTTCACCAACCAGCCTCGCTCAGGTACCGGGTAAACAAGAGCATCAGCTGATCGACGCGCAGAATGGTCAGCCGCTGCCAACGGTGGATGTTATTTTTCCAATCGTTCACGGTACGCTGGGAGAAGATGGTTCTCTGCAAGGCATGTTACGCGTAGCGAACTTACCGTTCGTCGGCTCCGATGTGCTTGGTTCCGCAGCCTGTATGGATAAAGACGTGACCAAACGTCTGCTGCGTGATGCCGGGTTAAACATCGCACCATTTATTACGCTCACCCGCGCAAACCGCCACACCATCAGCTTTGCCGAGGTTGAATCACGCCTGGGTCTCCCACTGTTCGTGAAACCTGCCAATCAGGGGTCATCCGTTGGCGTTAGCAAAGTCACCAGCGAAGCACAGTACAACCAGGCCGTCTCGCTGGCATTTGAGTTCGATCATAAGGTGGTTGTGGAACAAGGGATCAAAGGCCGCGAGATCGAATGCGCGGTACTGGGGAACGATCACCCCCAGGCCAGCACCTGTGGCGAGATCGTTCTGAACAGTGATTTTTACGCTTACGACACCAAATACATTGACGACAACGGGGCAAAAGTTGTCGTTCCTGCAGCGATTGCGCCAGAAATTAACGATAAGATCCGCGAGATTGCGATTCAGGCATACCAGACGCTGGGCTGCGCCGGCATGGCCCGGGTGGATGTATTCCTGACTGATGAAAACGACGTGGTGATCAATGAGATCAACACGCTGCCAGGCTTTACCAATATCAGTATGTATCCAAAACTGTGGCAGGCGAGCGGTTTAGGCTATACCGATTTGATCACCCGTCTGATCGAACTGGCGCTGGAACGCCACGCTGCGGATAGTGCGTTGAAAACCAGTATGTAAAACTGACCATAATGCCTGATATACCCTAAATATTTCGGGTTACAGAAAGGCGGCCACGCCGTGAATCCCCAGGAGCTTACATCAGTAAGTGACTGGGGTGAGCCAGGAAAGTCAACACTCCTGCAACTTGAAGTATGAGGGGTATAACAAAACGTTATTGGGTATCTTTCACATCATCAGCTTCCACACGACGGCGAATAATGAGTCCGGCGAGCCAAAAACTGATCACCCATGTGACCAGCCCTACCGCATAGGTTTGCCATCCCTTAGCTTCAAAACCCAGTAATCCCACCACACCATTCAGAATAAAGATAAGCCCAATGGCGAACGCATAGTAGTGCCAGTCACGGCGAATTTTAGCAGGCAGGTTCATAGCAGCTCCGGAGAAACACACATTAGGCGCATCCTCGCACATTTTCCCAGAGACGTCTGTGGCGTATGCGGAATTTCTTAAATGTCACAAAATTTCACTTAAGGTTAAAGATTTGTGACCATCTGCAAAAAACTTAAATCCAGGAATAATCCCTGGCTGAAATTACCATCATTCTGATATTGACAATGGCGATCACCTGTCAGACTCACTGTCAGTTGTTGGCATTACGTCGAAAGAAGCAGGTTATTTCCGGAGGTCTTTATGGCTGATTTTACGCTCTCTAAAACCCTTTTTAAGGGCAAGTATCGGGATACCTCCTCCCTGACCGGCAATATTGCGTATGCCGTATTTGTACTGTTCTGTTTCTGGGTGGGAGCACAGATTTTAAATCTGTTAGCTCACGCACCCGGAATTTACGAGCAACTGATGCAGCTACAAATGCAGGAAACCGGACGTCCACGAATCGAAATCGGTTTTGGCGTCGGTACGATTTTTGGCGTGATCCCCTTCCTGGCCGGAGGGCTGATCCTTGGCATCGTCGCTGGCTTTATGCGCTGGCGCCAACGCCATCATAAAGCAGACTGAGCCATACATTTCGCCCGGCGCTCGTCCACCCGTTTAGCAAACCACGCAGTGGTCAGGTTGCGGGTGATCTTCGGACTTTCCAGTTGAATACCCGGCAGCATTTCACGGGGTAACGCTTTGCCCACCTTCGCTTCAGCCAGCTTATAGACCTTCTCATAAAGCGCGGTCTCTTCAAAAGCAAGGCTGTCGCCCTTTTGCAGTTGACGCCGAATATCGCTCTCACTCATATTCAGCTTCCCAACCAGTTTACGTACTGCCAGCTCCGTTTTACCTGGATCTTTGCTGTCGTAGCGAATCAAGTCGCCATCCAGTTCCAGCTTCACACCGCTGGCTTTACTGACAGCGTTCTGGAAAGCGGCATTCCGGCTTGCGTACCAGCCCGCATTAAAGTCAGCGAAACGGAAAACAGGTGCACTATAGTTCGCCGGATAGTTCAGCAAATGATAAGTTCCGAACCACAGCCCACCACGGCGACTGAACACTTCCTGACGCACTGTTCCTGCCATTTTCCATGGGTATCCCGTCGTGTGCTGTTCCGCAAACGCAATGCTGACCTGCATCGGACCGCCGGTATGAACCGGATTTAGTGAACCAAACAGCGTCTGTCCCATCGGCACCATATTGATAAAATCATCAAAGATGGCGCTAAGCTGCTTTTCCGTCTTCACTGAATCCAGGCGCTCACTGTAGCTTTTTCCTGTCGGGGAATTAATCTTCAGTGCGGTATGAACCAGAAACACCGGAATATGCATACGCTCAGCACGACGGTCGATCTCTTTCCAGGCAATTTTACTTAAGCCAGGAACGACCGGATCGGCCTGATAGTTGGACTCCTGCTGCGCCACTGCCAGCACCGAACAGACGTTCTCGACCGTCGGTGCCAGCTTCTGGCTTTCAAACGTCTTCGCCAGATCCTGCGCCCAGGCGTCTCTGTCCTTCACACTGGACGGCATTTTCTGGCGCACGACGCTCGCCACATCGACGGCTTTCTCCCCTTTTTTTAACGGCTGCGAGGGTTGGCTACTACACCCCATCAACACCAGTACAGCCAGACAAGACCAGGGGTAAAGACGGGAAACCGTCGACATAACATCTCCTTTGTTAACTAAGTGTATTGGTAACTACCTGAATTTCCTGGCCATCCAGCTCACGTTCAAAGCTGCGCAGACGCTTATAGATAGACATCAGTTCGACTAACGTCGTCCAGGAGTTAATCAGATACTGGAACGATCCTCGCACCTGTCCAAACACGTTGGTAATTTGCGTCATCAGACCGAGTGTAATCGTACCGGCAACAATCGATGGAAACAGCAGGAACAACCCGAAAACGTTATCAACCTGCAGGTAAAGAATGCGGGCGATATTGAAGTACATATAGTGAAAATAGAGGCGGAAATAGTTCTGACGCACCGCGTGAAACAGTTCGCGAACGGTAGGTGGCGTCGCGCGGTTGGCATCGTCTTCACCGTACACCAGTTCTTTACGATAAGCCGCTTCCACACGTTGGTTTTTGAACTCCAGACCCGGAAGTTTTATCCCCACTACCGCCAGCATCCCGGTTCCCATCAGCGACCAGACAATCGCGGCAATCACCAGACCATAAGGCACATGTCCGACTATTGGCAAATCAGGGACATGCGCAGAAAGCGTAACCAGTACCGGCAAGAAGGCAATCAGCGTCATGATGGCGTTGATAAAACTGACGCCCATATCTTCCAGCGTCGAGGCAAAACGCATAGTGTCTTCCTGCACACGCTGCGCGGCACCTTCGATATGACGCAGATGCTGCCAGTGCGCCATATAATGTTCGTTCATTGCGGTACGCCAGCGGAATACATAATGGCTGACGAAGAAATTGTTCATCACGCCAATGACGACGGCAATCAGCGCAATACCAAGAAAGATCCCCACTTCATGATAGAACTGCTCAATTTTCACCTTATGGGGAGCGCTGAGTGCAGTTTGAATCAGGTCATAAAATGGCGCATACCAGGCGTTAACGGCGACCCCGACTTCAACCAGAAACCAGGTCACAAAAATAATCAACGACGTGCCGAGTATGGACCAGTACTGCCAGCGATGTGGACTGTAGATAAACCAGAACAGCGCGAACAGGCCGACGCACAAAATGTAGTAAGCATAAAAAATCAGATAATCCAGCGACCAGAATCGCGCTGCGCTAATCGGTACGTCCCCCGATGCGCCAGTAATGCGCGCCACCCAGGCTCCCCCACCTGCCTGCCAAAATACAACGGCAACCAGTGCCCAAATAAATGCCGAAATAAAGAACGGCCCCGGCTTTGGGAAAAAAGACTTAAACATAGTGCTCTCCTGCTAACTTCTTATCGTTATGACGACTGCTGTGCATTTGCCACAGACGGTGGCAAGACGGCTAACGCCCAAAAACACAAGCTGAAACCGACCATTGTGACCAGAATCAGCGAACTTAGTTCGCTACCCGGTTCTGAAGAATTGTTTCTGTGGTTTTCACCTAACACTGCGTTCCAGCATATTCAGATTATCACAGCGTAAGATCACAAAAGCGAACATCCACTATCAGGGAAAAGCTCACGTTTACTCATCGTTACGTTTTTCACACTATCATTGGCGTATTAGCGCTTTGCAATATGCCGTTCAGTAGTATAAATACGCATACGCACGTCACCTTTTACTTCCTCTAACTCATGGACACCACCGTTGAAACGTAGTCTGCTTTTTTCTGCCGCGCTGTGTGCGGCGTCATTGACATCTGTCCAGGCGGCACAGCCTATAACCGATCCGGTCTTCGCCTCCGACATCGTTGATCGCTACGCCGATCATATTTTCTACGGCAGTGGGGCTACGGGGATGGCACTCGTGGTGATTGATGGTAATCAGCGCGTATTTCGCAGCTTTGGTGAAACGCGCCCCGGCAATAATGTTCACCCGCAACTGGATTCCGTGATTCGAATCGCCTCGATTACAAAATTGATGACCAGTGAAATGCTGGTTAAATTACTCGATCAAGGCACGGTAAAACTCAACGATCCGTTGAGTAAATATGCACCTCCCGGCGCACGCGTCCCCACATATCAGGGAACGCCAATCACCCTGGTGAATCTGGCAACGCATACCAGCGCCCTGCCGCGCGAACAGCCAGGCGGTGCAGCAAAGCGTCCGGTATTTGTCTGGCCTACGCGCGAACAGCGCTGGAGCTACCTTTCTACCGCGACGCTGAAAGCCGCACCAGGATCGCAGGCTTCGTATTCAAACCTGGCATTCGACCTGCTGGCCGATGCGCTGGCAGCGGCGTCCGGTAAGCCTTATCCGCAACTCTTTGAAGAGAAAATCACCCGACCGCTCGGGATGAAAGACACCACTTTCACCCCCTCACCCGATCAGTGCAAACGTCTGATGGTCGCGGAAAAAGGGGCCAGCCCGTGTAACAATACGCTGGCGGCGATGGGCAGCGGCGGCGTCTATTCTACACCTGGTGATATGATGCGCTGGATGCAACAGTATCTCTCATCTGACTTCTATCATCGTAGCCAGCAGGCTGACCGGATGCAGACACTGATTTATCAGCGTACACAGCTGACCAAAGTGATCGGAATGGATGTACCAGGCAAAGCCGATGCTCTTGGTTTGGGTTGGGTGTATATGGCACCGAAAAATGGTCGTCCGGGGATTATTCAGAAAACCGGTGGCGGCGGTGGATTCATTACTTACATGGCGATGATCCCGCAGAAAAATGTCGGCGCTTTTGTCGTGGTCACCCGTTCTCCGCTGACCCGATTTACCAATATGAGTGACGGTATCAATAATCTGGTCACAGAATTAAGCGGTAATAAGCCGCTGGTCATTCCCGCGTCCTGATTGACTGCTCAAAAGGCAAACGGTTGATGCGGACCCGTTTGCCTGATTCACCCAGCCGCATTCTCCGGTATGCCACAAGAAAGCAACTTTCATAAACTCCCTTCACTCTGGTTCGGGTATACTACGGCCTTCGATTCCACAAACATCAGGCATACCATGACAGACCTAATCCAACGCCCTCGCCGCCTGCGCAAATCCCCTGCGCTGCGCGCTATGTTTGAAGAGACAACACTCAGCTTAAATGACCTGGTGTTGCCGATCTTTGTTGAAGAAGAACTCGACGATTACAAAGCCATCGAGGCGATGCCCGGCGTGATGCGCATTCCGGAAAAACATCTGGCAAGCGAGATTGAACGCATTGCCAATGCCGGTATCCGCTCGGTGATGACCTTTGGTATTTCCCACCACACAGATGACACCGGCAGCGACGCCTGGAAAGAAGACGGGCTGGTAGCGCGCATGTCTCGTATCTGCAAGCAAACTGTCCCGGAAATGATCGTCATGTCCGATACCTGCTTCTGTGAATACACCTCGCACGGTCACTGCGGCGTGTTATGCGAACATGGTGTTGATAACGATTTGACCCTTGCCAACCTCGGCAAGCAGGCAGTCGTCGCCGCTGCTGCGGGTGCTGATTTCATTGCCCCTTCCGCTGCGATGGACGGCCAGGTACAGGCTATTCGCCAGGCGCTGGACGCCGCGGGTTTCACCGATACCGCCATCATGTCCTACTCCACCAAGTTTGCCTCATCGTTCTACGGCCCGTTCCGTGAAGCCGCAGGCACTGCGCTGAAAGGCGATCGTAAAACCTATCAGATGAACCCAATGAACCGTCGCGAGGCGATCCGCGAATCGCTGCTTGATGAAGTGCAGGGCGCAGACTGTCTGATGGTAAAACCGGCTGGTGCATACCTTGATATTCTGCGTGATATCCGCGAACGCACGGAACTGCCGATTGGCGCCTATCAGGTCAGCGGTGAGTACGCGATGATCAAATTTGCGGCGATGGCCGGAGCAATAGATGAAGAGAAAGTGGTGCTGGAAAGCTTAGGGTCGATCAAACGCGCGGGCGCGGATCTGATCTTCAGCTACTTCGCACTGGATCTGGCAGAGAAAAAAATACTGCGTTAAGTTATTTTGCCAGATGGCGCTTCGCGTTATACGGCCAGCCACATTGTTGGCCAGGTCAGCGAAGCGCCAGCAGGCAATCAGCCCGCACGGAAGTATGGTTTGTCCCCCAGAATCGTCGCCCGATGCATAATGCGTCGCTGCGGCAGATAGTCAGCATTAGCATAATGCTGCGTCACACGGTTATCCCAAATCGCCACATCGTTGGGCTGCCAGCGCCAGCGCACCTGAAACTCCGGTTTAGTGATGTGGGCAAACAGGAATCCGAGCAGCGCTTCACTCTCTTTCTCCGTCACATCGACAATCCGTGTCGTAAATCCCTCATTCACAAACAGTGCCTGTTTACCGCTCACCGGATGCGTGCGCACGACCGGATGCAACAACGGCGGATGCTTTGCTACCGCCTCCAGCCAGCGCTGGTGCTCCTCTTCAGTCTTACGATATTTAAACTCCTGAAATGACTTACGGAAATCATGTTCAGCCCGCAGACCGCTTAGCAGTTGGCGAAACGGCGCAGATAGCGCCTCATAGGCGGCAATTCCGCTGGTCCACAGCGTGTCACCACCGGTTGAGGGCAGCTCTTTAGCTGCAAGAATCGCCCCGGCAGGCGGCGTCTCAATAAACGTCACATCGGTGTGCCAGTTGTCATTATCCGGCGGATTATCATTATGCGTATCCAGCACGATAATCTCCTCCACCCCCTCAGCATGGGGATAGACCGGATGAATATGCAGATCGCCAAAACGCAGCGCCAGCGCCCGTTGTTGCTGCGGCGTAATAACCTGATCGCGCAGGAATACCACCTGGTGGCGCAGTACCGCATGGTACAACTGTTCAAACTGGTTATCGCTCAGTGGACGGGTCAGATCCGCACCTGTTATCTGTGCCCCAATATACGGCCCCAGCGGGCTAATACTCAGACGTTCACTCATTGTACTTCTCCATGCCAGGGCGTCAGACGGCGCTGGAGCGCACGCAGACCCAGTTCTAAAATAAAGGCGATAACGGCAATCACCGCGATCCCCGCCAGCACCACATCCGTTGCCAGAAATTCACCGGCTGACTGCACCATAAAACCTAAACCTCGCGTCGCGGCAATCAGCTCTGCTGCCACCAGCGTCGACCAGCCCACGCCCAGTCCGATGCGCAATCCGGTAAGAATTTCCGGCAATGCCCCCGGTAAAATAACAAACCACAATACCTGTATACGGCTGGCCCCCAGCGATTGCGCGGCCCGGATCCTCACCTGCTGCGCGCTTTTTACGCCCGCCAGTGCCGACATTGCAACAGGTGCAAAAATGGCCAGATAGATCAGCAAGATCTTGGAGGTTTCACCGATCCCAAACCAGATGACCATCAGCGGCAAATAGGCCAGCGGTGGAACCGGACGATACAGTTCGATAATCGGATCGAGAATACCGCGCACAGTCGGACTCAACCCCATCGCGATCCCCACAGGAACACCAAGCAACACCGCTGCCAGCAGAGCTATCACAATACGCGTCAGACTTGCCGCCAGGTGCTGCCACAACGTGGCATCCATAAAGCCTTGCGGACCGGCAATGGTAATAAGTTTTTGTAACACCAGCCCCGGCGAGGGTAAAAACAGTGGACTGATCAATTGCAGAGCTGCCACCGTCCACCATATCGCCAGGATAACAGTCAACGTACCGAGACTTAACGTAATCTGGCGAGAGAACGGCCAGCGCCAGCTCAGCGCGCGCTGCCGGGGTTTATCGTTAATCACCACACTCATGAAAAAGCCTCCCGTTGTTCAAAGACGCGGCTTAACACATACTCACGCATCGCGATAAACTGCGGATCGGACTTAATACTGCGGCTGTCTTCTCCGGCCACAAAGCGGCGGGAGAAATTGAGCGGCAAACGTTCAAGCACCCGGCCAGGACCTGGGGACAGCAGCACCAGTTCCGTTGCCATAAACACGGCCTCTTCGATATCGTGGGTGATCAGCAGCACCTGTTTACCCGTCTCATACCAGAGCTTAAGAAGCAGGGTTTGCATCTGTTCGCGGGTAAACGCATCCAGCGCACCAAACGGCTCGTCCAACAGCAACAATTGCGGATTCGCCGCCAGCGCCCGGGCAATACCCACGCGCTGACGCTGACCGCCAGAAAGCTGCCAGATAAAGCGTTTTTCTGCGCCCTCTAATCCAACTTTCTTCAACATTTCCAGAGCGACACGTTGACGCTGCATTTTCTCTACGCCAGCCAGTTGCAGACCGAACCCGACGTTATCCTGCACGTTACGCCAGGGCAGCAGACCTTCGTTCTGGAACACAACGCCACGTTCAGCCCCAGGACCTTCGACCTTTTTCCCTTCCAGCAAAATACTGCCGTGCTGATAAGGTACAAATCCGGCAATCAGATTCAGCAACGTGGTTTTCCCGCATCCTGAAGGCCCAAGCACCACCAGCAGTTCACCGCCATCCAGGGTCAGATTGATATCGTCCAGCGCAGGTTTTCCACCGTAACTGGCGGCAAGATGAGAGATTTGCAGCATCAGCGCCCCCTTTATTGCACAAAGCGATCGGTGACGTACTGGCTGTAGTCCGTCGCTACGGCAGGCACTTTCCCCTGCTCTTTGAGGAACTGCGCGGTGTCGATAATCGCTTTGTTTACCGGCCCGGTCAGTTCGGCGGTTTGCTGTTGCGGTGTCAGATAGGTATTACCCTTCACCAGCGCAGGAATGTCTGCCTCCGGCACTCCGCTTAAGCGCGACAGCTTGCTGATATTTTCCGGCTGCTTCAGCCACTCATCGGGGTTAGCTATATAGGGCTGCTGTGCAGCAATCGCGCTTTTGGCAAAGGCTTTCACTACCTCAGGATGCTTCTCGGCAAAATCTTTACGCACCACCCACACATCCAGCGTCGGTGCCCCCCATTCCCCCACTTTTTCGGAGTCGGTTAATACTTTGCCGTCTTTTTCCAGTGCATTTACCGCAGGCGCCCAAACGTAAGCACCATCAATGTCTCCGCGCTGCCAGGCGGCAATAATCGCCGGAGGTTGCAGATTCACAATCTCCACCTGGCCAGGCTTAATACCCCAGTGTTTGAGTGCAGCCAGCAGGCTGTAGTGGGTCGTGGAGATAAACGGCACGGCGATACGTTTACCAATCAGATCCTGCGGTGTGCTGATATTTTTCTTTACCACCAGCGCTTCGGAGTTACCCAGTTTTGAGGCCAGCAAGAAAACCTCAATCGGCACTTGCTGACTGGCGGCGACCGCCAGCGGGCTGGAACCGAGATTGCCAATCTGCACATCGCCGGAAGCCAGTGCCCGCACGATGCTCGCGCCACTATCGAACTTACGCCAGTCAACGGTGGCCCCGCTCTCTTTGGCAAAGGTGTTGTCCGCCTGCGCCACTTTGGCGGGTTCGGCGGAAGTCTGATACGCGACGGTGACATTGACCGCCTGCGCCTGAAATGCAACCAATGCCAGTACGGCAAGGAGTGTGTTACGCGATGAAATACCCATAATTGTCTGCTCCCCTGTCTTGTTATGGAGGCAGTATTTCGTTGCGGCTGAATTTGATAAAGGAATTAAAAATTCTGGCTAAGAACAAAGCGTTTTTAGAAAAAAAACGGCAAAGGTTAGTGATTTTCCACAAAAACCGCGCCACGCCTTTTTATTGCGATTTTGTTACATCCGTTACATAACTATACCTGATTGATTGCCAGCACAGCCCTGGTAGGCATCATAGACGTCATTGTCAGACAAGAGAGCAATATCATGATTCATGTTGTGCTGGTGGATGACCATGTGGTGGTGCGTTCCGGCTTTGCGCAATTACTCAGCCTCGAAGATGACATTAACGTCATCGGTCAGTACAGCAGCGCGGCACAAGCCTGGCCCGCATTACTGCGCGATGACGTCAACGTGGCGGTAATGGACATCGCCATGCCGGATGAAAATGGTCTGAGCCTGTTAAAACGACTGCGGTCGCAGAAACCCGGCTTTCGCGCCATCATTCTCAGCATTTACGACGCGCCTACATTTGTTCAAAGCGCACTGGATGCCGGAGCCAGCGGCTACCTGACCAAACGCTGCGGCCCCGAGGAATTAGTACAGGCTGTACGCTCAGTGGGTATGGGCGGGCATTACCTGTGTGCCGATGCCTTACGGGCGCTACGCGGTGGTGAACAGCCCGCGCAGGTTCTGGAAGTACTGACCCCACGCGAGCGGGAAGTCTTTGATCTGCTGGTCAAAGGCGATAGCGTGAAAGAAATCGCCTTTAAGCTCGATCTCAGCCATAAAACTGTCCATGTCCACCGCGCTAACGTACTGGGCAAGCTGCAATGTCACAGCACCATCGATCTGGTGCATTTCGCCCTCGACCACCAGTTGCTGACGGGGCATTAATGTCACGATCGGCTCGCCATGGGGTGATCTCACTTTTTATCCTGTTGGCCTGGGGATCGGGCTGGCTAATGCTGTGGACGCTAGGTTTTTACCTGACCCATAACGGCCAACAGGCGGCGTTATTTCTGCCTCACGGCGTCTACCTTGCTCTGCTGATCCTGCTTTCGCGCCGGTACTGGCCCGCGCTGGTGCTGCCGCCGGTGCTGATGCTGTTGTGGTTGCACAGCGAGCAGTTGTTGAATGGCTACATCCTGCTGGCAGCGCCGTTTATCAGCCTGATCCCAGCGAGCATTGGGCAATCCTACTGGCACCGCTTCCCCCTTTACTGGCAGCGATTAACGCTGTTACTGGCCGCGGTGACCGTGACGTCATTACTCAACACCGCCCTGCTTTCGCCCTTTATTCAAAGTCCGGCTATGTTGACGGGTCTGGCATCGTTTACCGGTGGCGTGTTGCTGACGCCATTTGTCTATCTGATCTACGAGTTTCTCCGTCAGCAGCACCGGTATCATTTGCTCGGTCTGGATACCACCAATCCACCGCTGCGCACATCGCTTATTATCTGGTGCAGCCTGTTTTTTATTATCGGCATCGGTACGCAGATGGTTCTGTCACCGGATATCGAGCGCCTGCTACTGATCGTGGTATTCCTGCCAAACGTGGTGATGGCGTGGAAATTTGGCTGGCAGGGGGGCGTATTGTCCGGGCTACTCGGCAGCATGATGATCACCATCGCCCGGCAGATAGGCGTAGGATTCAGCAATCTACTCGAACTGGAGATTTTTCTCGCCACCCAGGCACTACTGGGCATCGGGCTGGGGATCGCCATCAGTCGCCAGCAGCATCTGGCGCAGAACCTGCATCATTATCGCCAGCGTCTGGAATCTGAACTGACAGCGCGTCGAGCGTTGACCGAACAACTGATCCGCACCGAAGAAAATACCCGCAAGAACCTGGCGCGGGAACTGCATGACGAAATTGGCCAGAACATTACCGCGATTCAAATCCAGTCGCAGTTAGTCAAACGGGCGCACAATCCACAACAAACACTCGAGGCCGCCAATCAGATCAACGATCTTGCCCGACGTATTCACCACTCTACCCGTCAGTTGTTGCGCCAGTTACGCCCTCCCGCTCTCGACGAGCTGTCCTTTAAAGATGCGCTACATCATCTGGTGAATGAATTTGCGTTTGCCGAACGGGGTATTCGTTGTCGGTTTGAGTATCAGATGGAAAATACGCCAGAAAATGAAACGGTCAGATTCACCCTTTATCGTCTTTTGCAGGAATTACTCAATAACGTCTGCAAACATGCTGACGCCAGCGAGGTGTCGATTGCGTTACGCCAGCGAGAAAACAGCCTGCATCTGGAAGTTGATGATAACGGCGTCGGTATTCTGCCCGAAAAAATCCCTGGCTTCGGTATCCAGGGAATGCGTGAGCGCGTTAATGCACTCGGCGGCGAGTTGACGATCGAATCGCAGAATGGTACGCGGGTAATTGTTAACCTGCCCAAAAATTTGCAACAAACCCGCCATTAACCAGGAAAAAGTCTTAGTCAGTCCGGACTTTCTCTCATCCCCTTTCGGTTTCACTTTCATATAGTCAGCAAAACGGAGACGGCTATCTATGCACGCACGCTCAGCCAGCAAAACAGACCAACAATATCGGGCACTACGCCCCCGGCTGCTAATGTGCATGGTGATTGGCTACGCCGCGTTTTACCTGACGCGCAAAAGCGTCAACTACGTACTTCCGGCGCTGCAAACCGATCTTGGGCTGGATAAAGGCGATATCGGCCTGCTGGGATCGCTGTTCTATCTGACGTACGGCCTGTCGAAATTCACCGCCGGATTATGGCATGACAGCCACGGGCAGCGCGCGTTTATGGGCATCGGCCTGTTCGCCACCGGCGTATTAAACGTGGTGTTTGCGTTTGGCGAATCACTGCCCCTGTTGCTTGCTGTCTGGACGTTAAACGGTTTTTTCCAGGGTTGGGGCTGGCCGCCCTGCGCCCGACTGTTGACCCACTGGTATTCACGCAACGAGCGCGGCTTCTGGTGGGGCTGCTGGAATATGTCGATCAACATCGGTGGAGCGGTGATCCCACTGATTAGCGCCTTTGCCGCCCACTGGTGGGGCTGGCAGGCCGCCATGCTGGCACCTGGGATCATCAGCATGGCATTAGGCATCTGGCTTACTCTGCAACTCAAAGGCACGCCACAGGAAGAGGGATTACCCACGGTTGGAGAATGGCGACATGACCCGCTGGAGTTGCGCCAGGAGCAGCAAAGCCCGCCGATGGGACTGTGGCAAATGTTACGCACGACGATGCTGAAGAACCCGATGATCTGGCTGCTCGGCGTGTCGTATGTGCTGGTCTATTTGATCCGCATTGCCCTCAATGACTGGGGCAACATCTGGCTGACGGAAAGCCACGGCGTCAACCTGCTCAGCGCCAATGCCACAGTGATGCTGTTTGAAGTCGGTGGTTTACTCGGGGCGCTGTTTGCCGGATGGGGATCAGATTTGCTGTTCAGTGGACAACGCGCGCCAATGATTTTGTTGTTCACGCTGGGGCTGATGGTCTCTGTCGCTGCCCTGTGGCTGGCACCGGTTCACCACTACGCACTGCTGGCGGTCTGTTTCTTTACAGTGGGCTTTTTTGTTTTTGGCCCACAAATGTTGATTGGCCTGGCAGCTGTCGAATGCGGACACAAGGCGGCGGCAGGTTCAATCACGGGTTTTCTCGGATTGTTCGCCTATCTGGGGGCCGCGCTGGCGGGTTGGCCGCTGTCGCTGGTCATAGAACGTTACGGCTGGTCGGGAATGTTCAGTTTGCTCTCGGTAGCCGCTGTCTTTATGGGTTTATTGCTGATGCCGCTACTTATTGCAGGCATTACCCCTTCTCTCAGTCAAAGGATAAAACAATGAAACTGACGCTTACCTCTACCCTGATTGCATCCGGCATTGCGCTGGCTGCCTTAAGCAGCGTTGCACAAGCAGAAGGTCGCCTGGTGGTCTATTGCAGTGCCACCAACGAGATGTGTGAATCCGAAACCAAAGCTTTCGGCGACAAATATGACGTGAAGACCTCGTTCATCCGTAACGGATCGGGCAGTACGCTGGCGAAAGTCGATGCCGAGAAGAAAAA
The DNA here is from genome assembly GCF_916618775.1 of Citrobacter sp. Marseille-Q3906. Classification (NCBI taxonomy): domain Bacteria; kingdom Pseudomonadati; phylum Pseudomonadota; class Gammaproteobacteria; order Enterobacterales; family Enterobacteriaceae; genus Citrobacter; species Citrobacter sp. Marseille-Q3906. The sequence continues at coordinate 166,026 of NZ_CAKAKA010000002.1, read as the reverse complement.
CCCGCAGGCGGATGTCTGGTACGGCGGTACGCTGGATCCGCAATCTCAGGCCGGTGAAATGGGTCTGCTGCAGCCCTATAAATCACCGAACCTCAGCCAGATCATGGAGAAATTCCGCGATCCCGCCAAGGTTAAAGGTAACCTCTCCTCGGCGGTTTACGTCGGTATTCTGGGCTTTGGCGTCAATACCCAGCGTCTGAAAGAGAAAAACCTGCCAGTACCAAAATGCTGGAAAGATCTGACCAAACCAGAATACAAAGGTGAAATTCAGATTGCCGACCCGCAAAGTTCAGGCACGGCTTACACCGCACTGGCGACCTTTGCCCAGCTATGGGGTGAAGATCAGGCCTTTGATTATCTGAAGCAACTCAACGCCAACGTCTCCCAGTACACCAAATCCGGCATAGCCCCGGCACGTAACGCCGCCCGTGGCGAAACGGCTATCGGCATTGGTTTCCTGCACGACTATTCGCTGGAAAAAGAACAAGGCGCGCCGCTGGAACTGATCTCTCCTTGCGAAGGTACCGGCTATGAAATTGGTGGCGTCAGCATTCTGAAAGGCGCTCGTAATATTGACAACGCCAAACTGTTCGTCGACTGGGTGCTGTCGAAAGACGCCCAGGAGCTGGCATGGAAGAAAGGCAAATCCTATCAGATCCTGACCAACACCACTGCCGAAACCTCGCCAAACTCACTGAAACTCGATGATCTGAAACTTATCAATTACGACATGGATAAGTATGGTTCTACCGATGTGCGTAAAGCCTTGATCAACAAGTGGGTCAGCGAAGTGAAGATGGGTAAATAAGCCCACATTTTGCGGTTAATGCCCGGTGGCGCTCGCGCTTACCGGGCCTACATACAACACCGGAACGCTTATGTCACACACACTTGCACTCCATCCCGTGAAAAAACGGGATGCGATATTCCTTTGGGTTTTGCTGGGCTGGCTGGCATTTGCCCTGCTGCCAAGCTGGAGTCTGGACTACGGCCTGCTGGAATCGACAAGCGATGAAATTATCGCTGCTTACAGTTGGTCGCATTTCAATATCAGCTGGTTATGGTATCTGCTGCCGAGCCTGCTGCTGGTTCGCCCGTTCCAGGAAGCCAGACGCGAACAGCGCAGCCGCCACTATCTCGATGCGGGCTGGGCGTTTTTCTGCATGGCCTTTATTGTCGCCAGCGCCACACTTGAAGGACGCGGTTTAGGTTATGCCACTATCGTACTGTTTGTGGCCCTGGGCGCGATCATGACCCTGGCGCTCACCCGCCTCGAATGGCTGGGCGGCGACCGTTTCGTCATCGGTTCACTTACGGCTATTGTCGCGCTGATCGGTATTTTTATCGTCTGGCCAAGCATCGCCATTTTCATTCCGATGTTCACCAACGACACCGGAGAGTTTGCGCCACTGGCGTTTATGAATGTGCTGTCACAGGCGCATATCATTCAGGTGATCCTCAACTCCATTATGCTGTCGATTGCCGTCGGCGTCGGCTGTACCTTCTTCGGTCTGGTGCTGGCGATTTACACCACCCGTATCGCCAGACGCAGCGCCATCATTGGTCGTATTTTCTCGATTCTGCCGATCGTCACTCCGCCGTTTGTCGTCGGCTTAGGCGTCACTCTGATGATGGGACGCTCCGGCTACATCACCGAATTTATGGTGGAGTGGTTCGGGCTGACGAATACCAACTGGCTGTATGGTTTTACCGGCATCTGGCTGGCGCAAGTGCTGGCTTTCACCCCAATGGCATTTATGATCCTCGACGGGGCGATCAAGACTATTCATCCCTCGCTGGAAGAGGCCTCCTACACCCTACGCGCCAGTCGCTGGCAGACCTTTAACGGTGTATTTGTCCCGCTGCTGAAACCGGCGCTGGCTAACGCCTTTTTGATTGTCGTGGTGCAATCGCTGGCCGACTTCAGTAACCCCCTGGTCCTCGGCGGTAACTTTGACGTACTGGCAACACAAATCTACTTCTACATCACCGGCTCACAGCTCGATTACCAGGCCGCCAGTACGCTTGGTGCATTCCTGCTGCTGTTCTCGTTGCTGGTGTTCTGCGTGCAGTACATGTGGATCGGTAAACGCTCGTACGTCACCGTTTCGGGTAAATCCTATCGTGGCGACGTGCAGCCGCTGCCGGTGACCCTGGTGTGGAGCGTCGTCGCCCTACTGGCCGTGTGGATTGCCTTTAACGCCCTGCTCTACGGCAGCATTTTCTACGGTAGTTTTACCGTTAACTGGGGCGTGGACTACACCCTGACGCTGGCGAACTTTACCAAGCTGTTCGGCCAGGGCATGAGCGACGGAGCATGGCCTTCACTGCTCGATACCCTGCTTTACGCAGGTATTGCCGCCCCCATCACCGCCATCTTCGGCCTGTTGATTGCCTGGGTAGTGGTGCGTCAGCAGTTCAAAGGCAAGAAGACCATCGAGTTCACTACCATGCTGTGTTTTGCAGTACCCGGCACCGTGGCTGGCGTATCGTACATTCTGGCCTTTAACAGCGCACCGGTGTATCTCACCGGAACGGCGGCGATAGTCATTATCTCGATGGTCATGCGTAACGTACCGGTCGGGATCCGCGCGGGAATCGCCGGACTCGGACAGATCGACAAATCACTGGATGAAGCCTCACTCAGCCTGCGCGCCGGTTCGCTGCGAACCATCACGCACATCCTGTTGCCGCTGCTGCGCCCGGCGATCCTCTCGGCGCTCATCTACAGCTTTGTCCGTGCCATTACCACCGTCAGCGCCATTGTGTTCCTCGTGACGCCGGATACCCGCGTGGCGACCGCCTACATCCTGAACCGCGTGGAAGACGGCGAATACGGCGTGGCGATTGCCTACGGTTCGATTCTGATCGTGGTGATGCTGGCGATTATTTTCATCTTTGACTGGCTGATCGGTGAATCACGTACCTCCCGTTCAAAAGCCAAAAACCAGGCGTAATGGAGCGCACTATGAGTCAGAAAAATTTTGTTGAGCTGCGCAACGTCACCAAGCGATTCGGCAGCAACACGGTTATCGACAATATCAACCTCACCATCCCACAAGGGCAAATGGTGACGCTGCTGGGGCCGTCAGGCTGCGGAAAAACTACCATTCTGCGTCTGGTCGCCGGGTTGGAAAAACCGAGCGAGGGGCAGATTTACATTGATGGCGAAGACGTCACCCATCGCTCTATTCAGCAGCGCGATATCTGTATGGTGTTTCAGTCCTACGCTCTGTTCCCGCATATGTCGCTGGGAGAGAACGTCGGCTATGGTCTGAAAATGCTCGGTATCTCACGCGCGGAAGTGAAGGCCCGCGTAAAAGAAGCGCTGGCGATGGTCGATCTGGAAGGATTCGAAGACCGTTATGTCGATCAGATCTCCGGTGGACAGCAGCAGCGTGTGGCGTTGGCGCGCGCGCTGATCCTCAAACCGAAAGTCCTGCTGTTCGATGAACCACTCAGCAACCTTGATGCCAACCTGCGTCGTAGCATGCGCGATAAGATCCGTGAGTTGCAAAAGCAGTTTGATATCACCTCGCTGTACGTGACCCACGATCAGAGTGAAGCCTTTGCCGTTTCCGACACCGTGCTGGTAATGAACAAGGGACATATCATGCAGATCGGCTCGCCGCAGGATCTCTACCGTCAACCTGCGTCACGTTTTATGGCAAGCTTTATGGGTGACGCCAACCTGTTTCCGGCGGCGTTCAGTCAGGAATATGTTGATATCTACGGTTACCGACTGCCGCGACCACTGCATTTTGCTACTCAGGGCGAAGGCACGGTCGGCGTACGACCAGAAGCAATTACGTTGAGCGATCGCGGTGAAGAGAGCCAGCGCTGTGTGATCCAGCACGTCGCCTATATGGGGCCGCAGTATGAGGTGACCGTCGTGTGGCACGGGCAGGAAATCTTACTGCAGGTTAACGCAACCCGCCTGCAGCCGGACATCGGTGAGCACTACTATCTCGAAATCCACCCGTACGGGATGTTTGTATTAGCGGATGCGGCGTGATGATTTACCGGGCCTTCCGGCCCGGTAACGCTCAAAAACAGGCTTTTAACCCGGCAATATCCTCTGGCGTGGTGCGACAACACCCGCCAATCAACCGCGCACCGGCAGCCCGCCACTGAGGCAGATAATCCGCCAGTCGCGCACAACCTTCACCATGATGATACCAGGTTTTGCTCTGCGCATCGTAATGCTCCCCCGAATTGGGATAGACCACCAGCGGCAGCGTCGTTAATCCATGCAGATGCTGTAGCGCAGCGGTCGTGTTTTCCAGCGCAATACAGTTGATACCAATCGCCACTACCTGCGGATAGTGAGCCAAAAACGCGACAACTTCGCTCAGCGGCGTACCATCGCTCAGATGTTCGCTGTCACGCAGAGTAAAAGAGAACCATGCCCGCGCTCGCGGGTACGCGCTCAGCAACTCCGCTAGCGCTTTAATCTCAGCAAAATTCGGCATCGTTTCACAGGCCAGCAGATCGGCCCCGGCATCAAGCAAGGCTTCTACGCGCGGACGATGGAACGCCTGAAACTGTTCCTGACTTCGCTCGTAATCGCCGCGGTACTCTGAACCATCCGCCAGATACGCACCATATGGCCCCACGGAGCCAGCCACCAGCAGTTCCCCTGCCAGCGGATTCTCCGCCAGATACGCCTCGCGCGCCTTACGTGCCAGCTCCACGCTTTTGCCAATCAGCGCTTTTGACTGCGCTTCATCCAGTCCGAGCTTGGCAAAGCCTGCAGGCGTTGCCTGATAGCTGGCGGTGATCGCGCACTGCGCCCCCGCCCGATAGTAATCAAGGTGAACTTCGCGGATAAGCTGCGGATCTTCTACCAGCACTTTGGCTGACCACAGGCTATTGGCTAAATTACAGCCACGCGCTTCCAGTTCCGTCGCCATTGCGCCATCCAGCAACAGGAAGTCCTGTTTATCAAGGAGAGCGCTTAACGGATTATTCTGCGACATGTTCTGGCTCCTGTTTTGCTTTACGGGGTTGAGTAAGGAAATAAGCACCATAACACAGCGCAACAAACGGTAACCCGCACCACAACGCAATTCTCTGCGCCGGATCGAATGCCAGTCCCACACAAGCCACCAGACACAGCACAAACCCCAGTACAGGCACCAGCGGATACCACGGTGCGCGATAATGTAATTCACTCAATGCCTTACCTTGCTGCAGATGCCGGCGGCGAAAAACAAAGTGCGAGGCGCAGATGCTAAGCCACACCGCGACAACCGCAAACCCGGAGATCGCCGAGAGTGCGACAAATACTGTATCCGGGGCAACCACACTGGAAAACAGCGCCAGCACGCCGCCAAGCATACTGACCGACAACGCCGTCAGCGGCACACCGTTTTTCGTCACCCGCGCAAAACAGGCAGGTAACGTGCGCTCATTCGACAGCGACCACAACATACGCCCGGAGGCGTACAGTCCGGAGTTCGCCGCAGAAAGAATGGCCGTCAGGATCACGAAATTAAAAATATCGGCGGCATACGGAATCCCTACCTTCTCAAACACCAGCACAAACGGGCTTTTCTCCACGCCAGCCTGCTGCATCGGGATCAACGCTGCCAGCACAAATACGGTGCCGATAAAGAAAATGATCAGTCGCGCGATAGTGGTACGAATTGCCACCGGAATGACCTTGCGTGGGTTTTCCGTTTCACCTGCAGCAATACCGATAAGCTCAGTACCAGAGAAAGCAAAATTCACTGCCACCATGGTCATCAGGATAGGTAAACCACCGTGCGGGAACCAGCCTTCTGCCGTGATATTACTCAGCCCCGGCGCGGGCGAACCGTCATGCATCGGGATAAAGCCAAAAATAGCCGCTCCACCGAGAATAATAAACGCGATGATGGTGACCACTTTCACCAGCGAGAACCAGAACTCCCCTTCGGCAAAAAAGCGCGTAGAGATAACGTTCAGGCCAAAAATAATGACGCAGAAAACCACGCACCAGATCCATACCGGTACCTGCGGAAACCAATACTGCATGCAGAATCCGGCGGCGGTAAAGCTCGAACCAAGTGCCACGGTCCAGGTCAGCCAGTAGAGCCAGGCGACGGTGTAACCTGTCGCCGGACCAAGATAGCGCGCAGCATAGACGTGAAACGCTCCGGTTTCCGGCATCGCCACCGACAATTCTCCCAGACACTGCATGACCAGCCAGACCACCAGCGCGCCAATCAGGTAGGCCAGCAACGTCCCCGCCGCGCCAGTGGTGGAAATGATGTACCCGGTATTGAAGAATAACCCTGTGCCAATAACGCCACCTAAGGAGAGCATAATCAGGTGACGCGTTTTCATCGTGCGCTTCAGCGGCGCATTTTGTTGTGTTGTTTGCATATAACCTTCCAAACGTATGGACATCTAAACATCCAAAGAAGGTTTGTTATATCGTGTTTGTTAACAGAATGCAAAGTCATCCCTGTACCAGACGCAGATGCCCGCGCCGGGTGCTCAATACCGGATGAGGATTAATAATAAGATATAAAAAAGGCCGCCAGCTCATAACGCCTCCATTGCCAGGCTTTATGTAAACTCTGGCAATGGAAACACTCAGTGGCGTTCACACTGAAGTGGGAACCTTCTGGCCACACTCATACGTCTGGATGAGGTTCCGGGTGGTAAAATCGACCACATTTATTCTCTGCATGCGCAGAGCTGAGTCCAATTAACTCAATTTGACAGATTCTACAGGTGTATCATGGCTGTGGAGTATTGCATCCGGCAGCGCGGTTTAAGAGGAATTAATGGAGATTCGACGTTTCAAAAATGGGGATGAGGCCGCATTATTTCGCGTCTTTTTATCGTCCGTACATAACATCGCGTCACGCGACTACACGCCAGAACAAATCGATGCGTGGGCTCCAGCGGATATTGATCAGGAACTTTGGGCCAGTCATATGAGGACGTTACGACCCTTTGTCGTTGAGATTGATGGTGAAATAGCCGGGTATGCTGATGTTCAGCCCAATGGATATATTGACCATTTTTTCGTATCGGGAACCTGTCCAGGGCAAGGCGTTGGTACTTTGCTTATGAATCGCATTCATCAAGAGGCCAGATTACTCGGTTTGAACGAGCTCACATCGCACGTGAGCAAAACCGCGGAGTCTTTCTTTTTACGTCATGGTTTTTATTTGGTGAAGCGAAAACATCCTGTTCGACGTGGCGTGACGCTGCAGAATGCAGTGATGCGAAAAGAACTTAATCAGGAAGCGGTGCACGCCAAGGAATAATCAGTTGATAATTGACTGATGTATACCAATCAGAATTTACCTTTTTTTACAAAAAAAAGCGTGAAATTATATAAAAGCTTATTGGAAAATATAGACCTGCGGTTCTTATATTTTTTGTATTGATATAGGATGGTTTTTATGTTAACCCGGAAAATATAGCTTCAAAATACTCTCACATACTGTCAAACAATTATATTTAGGCTTTTCATCTTCTACCAGATGAGAAGCATGAACGCATTCTGCATTAACAATTAATTAGCAACCTATAGCTGACAACATCTAAACAGGAATAATGGGTTAATAATTACTCAGGCAACGTTTCGATTAAATTATAAATTCTAGCCATGAGCATCTGATAACACATTCATTATTATGGATGTGGCGGTGCTGATTGTTATATGCGTCTTTGTTGATACGGTGAGGTGATTGATGAACAAAATATATCAGATAAAATGGAGTAAAGTTCGTAATTGCTGGTACGTGTGTTCTGAATTAGGGCGAAAGAATACAAAAAAGAAGTCACGGCTTTTATTAGCTAGTGCTATTGGTTTATTTTCATCTCTTGCTTTCGCCAGTGATATTGATGTTAGTAAAGATGCCACAGTTGAATTTAGCGCAAATAATCAATCCATCAATTATCATATCAATGTAAAAGATAATGCAAACCTGGTGATCAATTCACCTGACTCTCGCCCTCGCCTGACGTTCACATCAGGCGGAGGGTTGAACATTACTCAGGGTACAGTACGAATTAATGGCCCTCTAAATGTTCTGCTGCGTGGCACCGGGTTTCTTAATGTAGCTAACTCTGGTAGCGAGTTATATGCTGAAGATTTGTACGACAGCTTATCCAATAATCGTCGTGATGGCGGGTATTTTAACGTTTCTGATGGCGGTAAAATTCATGTTAAAGGAACAACCCGCTTAACCTATGAAAAAGGGAATGTCAGCGGCGAAGGCAGCCAGGTTAATACCGAAACGTTCTTTATGGGTACATTTAGTAGTTACGGAGGTGACCAATTCCTGTCTGTTAATAACAAAGGAGAAGTTAACGCCAGTAAGAGTTTAAGTCTGGGCTATTACAATCAAAGATCTGATACAACGCTGGTCGTTTCGGACATGGGCAAAATCTCTGCCCCAGAAATTAGTCTGAGTACAAACTCAGAATTAGCCTTAGGTGCCAAAGAAGGCGACAGTGCCAGAGCTGCCGGTATTATTGATGCAGAGAAAATTGAGTTTGTCTGGGCCGACACAGACAATAAAAAACTCACTCTGAACCATACAAGTGATAACGCAAATATTTCTGCTGATATTTCAAGCGGTAGTGAAGGCCTTGGTAAAATCAATGCACTCAATGGTACAACTTTCCTGTCTGGGGATAATTCAGGCTTTAGCGGAGAGGTAAAAATTGCTAAGAGCGCAACACTTGGTGTTACTCAGAACCTGGGGACTGCAAATATTAGCAATAGCGGGAAATTATTACTAAACGCACAAGACGATATGGTGTTTGGTAATAAGGTTTCAGGAAGCGGCATTATCTCTGTCGGAGCCGGAAGTGTGACATTATCTGGTGACAACTCCACCTTTAAAGGGAAGATTAATGTTGAATCAGGCGCTACCGCTACCGTTTCTGATAAGAAAAACCTGGGTTCCGCTGGATTGTCAGTCGCAGGGAAGCTTCAGCTCAATAGTACCAGCGACTGGCTATTTAACAGTTATCTTTCAGGCTCAGGCATCCTGGGAGTAGATACGAAAAATCACGCGTTCTCCTTTAATAACAGCAGCAATACGTCTGGGTTCACAGGTGCGCTGGAGTTACAAAATACGACCTTCAACTTACAGGGAACAAATACTGACGCCCTTTCAAAAGCAGGGCTGATTGCAGGTAAAGGGAGTGAAATTTCACTGGGCATCGGAACACAATCCATTGGAAGCCTGGCATTTTCCGGCGGCTCTATTGCATTCGGTAGCATCACTCCGGGGATACATCAAACCGATAAGATGGTGAACGTCAAAGATCAGTTAGACCTGACTGGCTCTGGTGTTGTGCAGGTGAATCCCACTGGCGTAGTGGACTCCATACCGCAAGGTGTTAACACTGGACTTTCCTTAATGGAGCAAGAAGACACAAACGCGGAAATTAAACTGGTTTCCGCAGAGTCCGGAACGGTTGTAACAGGAGATGCCGGAAACCTGCAACTTCAGGATCTGAATGGCAAGGCGATCACCGACGCTGTTCAGCATGACATTAGCCAGGATGGGCAGGTTGTTGCAAAAGGAACGTACGACTACCGTCTGACCAGCGGACAAAATAATGACGGCTTGTATGTAGGTTATGGCCTGACACAAGTTGAGCTACAAGGGCAGGGTCAGAATGCCCTGGTCCTGAATGCCAATGGCAAGACTGGTGCAGCAGCAGAGTTAAGTTCCCGTCTGACAGGCTCCGGGGATCTGGCGCTGGATAGTCAGAAAGGTCAGACAGTATCGCTATCCGGTATGAATAATGACTACACCGGCCTGACCGATTTGCGCAGCGGTAATCTTCTGATGCTGAACGACAATGTGCTGGGTCATACATCCGGTCTGCAGTTAGCAGATGAAACGATTGTAGATATGAATGGGCACAGCCAGACGATCGGGCAACTCACCGGGGCAGCAGGTTCAGTCCTGAATATTAATGGCGGTAGCCTGACGATTTCTAACGGCGGGACATCCGCAGGGACACTAACTGGCAACGGTAATCTCAGTATAGATACCGGCATCCTTAACGTGAGTGGCAGTAATGCTGACTTAAGCGCGACAACGACTATCGCATCCGGAGCTGAAGTCGCGCTGGATAATATTCAGGGATTGGGGAGCGGAAATATTATCTCCGATGGCCGTCTAAACCTGAATACTGTTGAGGGACAACTGTCCAACAACCTTAGCGGTAAAGGCGAAGTCTCATTCAGCGAAGCTAACGTTGCACTGGAGGGGGATAACAGTGGATTCAGTGGTCAATTTAATCTGGACAACAATACACAATTAGTTGTGTCAGCGTCCAACCATCTGGGGGATGCGACTGTTCATAATCAAGGCGAAATGGTACTTAACGGTGCTGATGACTGGACCATGCATAACCAATTGGATGGCAGCGGCGATGTCATCAAGCAGGGCTTGGGCAATATCACTCTGACGACCAATTCCGCCTATACAGGTACTACCGATATTCAGCAAGGTGGGCTGATACTGGGTCAGGATGACGCGTCTGTTACTTTGGCGAGTCAGGAGGTCAAAATTTCGTCTACCGGTATGCTCTCCGGCGCTGGGGCTGTACAAGGTAGTATTAATAACGCAGGTCTATTCGTGGCCGGAAGTGGGACAACGGGTAGCTTTACTGTTGGTGGCGATCTGACCAACCGAGGAGCCGTCTCTTTAGGTCATGTAGGACAATCTGCTGGCAACCAACTTGTTGTTGAGGGGAATTACCATGGCAATGATGGCCTGATTAGTTTTGATACCGTACTGGGAGACGACAATTCAGCCACCGATAAACTCATTGTAAAAGGCGATACGACTGGCAGCACCAAAGTGAGTATCACCAATGCTGGAGGCCGAGGGGCGCAAACTCTGGAGGGTATTGAATTAATTCATGTGGATGGTCGTTCTGATGGGGAATTTTCTCAACGTGGGCGAATTACTGCTGGCGCTTATGATTATTCTTTGGTTCGGGGCCAGGGAACTAATAATAGTCACTGGTATTTGACCAGCCAGCTGATTTCGTCGGAAAACCCCGGTCAACCAGAAAAGCCCGAAAACCCCGTTTCTCCAACCGAGCATACGCTGCGCCCGGAAGGTGGAACCTATGCGGCGAATCATGTTGCTGTAAATACCATGTTCAACACTCAGCTACACGATCGCCCAGGAGAAACGCAGTACCAAGATGTGTTAACCGGAGAGACTAAAGTTACCAGCATGTGGACGCGCCAGGTGGGTGGTCACCAGAGTTGGTATGACGGGAGCGGCCAGTTACATACCCAAAGCAACCGCTATGTGGTACAACTCGGCGGTGATATCGCGCAGGGCTCAACAAATGGACTTGATAGCTGGCGTCTTGGGATCATGGCCGGTTATGGTCATGACAATAATCAAACCCGCTCATCGGCAACCGGTTATACCTCACGAGGAAGCGTCAATGGCTATAGTACAGGTATTTACGCCACATGGTATGCCGATAAGTCCAGCCATAGAGGTCTATATGTCGACGGGTGGGCGCAATATGGTTGGTTTGATAACCATGTTAAAGGCGAAGGACTGGCCTCTGAGTCATATAGTTCCAAAGGCCTGACCGCGTCTGTTGAAACGGGTTATACCTATAAAATTAGTGAGTTCCCTGGCAGCAAGGGGACCGCTAATGAGTGGTATATTCAGCCACAAGCGCAGATTACCTGGATGGGTGTTAAATCAGATAAGCATCAGGAAGCTAACGGAACATATGTGGATATGAACGGTAACGGTAATATTCAGACCCGCCTGGGGGCAAGGACATATCTGAAGAGCTTTAATAAAATGGATGAAGGCAAAGGTCGCGAATTTCAGCCGTTTATTGAAGCAAACTGGATCCACAATACACGTAGCTTCACCACTAAAATGGATGGCGTAAACGTCAACCAGGAAGGGGCCCGCAATCTCGGTGAGTTCAAGCTAGGTCTGGAAGGCCATATTTCCCCACATTTAAATGTATGGGGAAATATAGGAGTCCAGATTGGCGGCAAGGGATATGCTGACAGCACAGCTACATTAGGGCTGAAATACAGTTTCTAATTAATCTCAATAAATAGCCAAAGTGTTCACGTGCACTTTGGCTATTTTTTATTATCACTTTTTACTTAGCCTACCGACTGGTATTTCGGTAATCGCCTCTCAACCATTATTAGGCGCTAACTCGCTGGGAAGTTTCAACACTTCGGAACAATGAAGAAAAGCCAGATCTGGCGGCGGATAACAAACTTAGTTTGTGCAAGCGAAGCGCAAATTCACCAAACAATGCCGAAATTCTGCGCTACGTAACAGCAGAATTTCGGATCACAGTCAGTCCGAAAGATTTCAGACCTTGAGGAGTTTCACCGTGGCGTCGATGTCTATCTCATCTTCCGAGAAGATCAGCGTTGTTCCCTGGAAGGTGGTGATTGCCAACTTTTTCAGCGTACGCATTTCTCCGGGCTTCACATCTGATTTCGGTTTGATGCTGTTCATCAGTACGCCCACAGACAACACCGCATTTTCTTTATCAATGCGAGTCTCAACAGGCACTTCTTCACTGTATACCAGGTAAGACTTGATCGCCGTGAGCTTTAGTCGCTCGCCCGCGATATAAATGTACTTGCTCTCTGGTACGACTTTCACCGCATAAGCTGACAAACCCTTGTTATTGGTCGTGGGTTCGAAAGTCACCGCCGCATCTTTCTTGATCAGCTCAGGGTTAGCAACCTTAATCACATGAAAATAACGGTTATCTCCGTTTTCATCTTTGATAAATCCAAAGCCTTTATCTTTAAACCACGTTGTGATTGTTCCGTTCATTGCTTTACCGCCTGGTTAATCGTTAATCTACTAAATTATTGCTGTGCGCAGTGTAAAACACAATGCCAGTGCAGGCTACGCCTTTGGTTACTCGTTACCCCAGCGATTGAGAAACTCCGCTATCTCATCGATACGCTGTTCGTCGATGCCAGCAACACCAGCCATCTCCTGCTGCGCTTCTTCGCTGATCTCCTCGTTGTTCATTAAACGGGTGATCAGTAGCTGGAAGTAATGCGCCAGGGAGTCGCGTTCCGGCTCGTTCACCGGCTTTGTCGTCTCCGTCGCGTACTCGTCGGCAATATCATAATACTTCAGCGAAATTTCGTTGTTCATCAGTTGCTCCGGGGTGAATGCCGTGTGCCAGCGGTTGCCTGCATCGTCTGGTGCGAATGATAGCATTCTTATTTCACCGTTAGCGATCTGTTTTATTGGCGATAATACACTGAATATATCAAAATATTCTCTGCAGCCGTTTTTCATTTAATAAAATCACTTACATTTAATTCACTCTGATTTATTCAGCACGGTATCATTGTCTGGTATTAAATAAATATTAAGCAGGTTGGCTATCATTTAATTTACTATCGCGGCATACACTTTACGTCACGGCATCGGTAATCATAGCATCCGGTTGGCCCAATCCCATCGCTAATCGCCCATTTGCCCACATTTATCTTCTGGACAACACTCTACGATGACACCACTGACCCAAAACGTGGAGCAAACACCATGAACATCACGCAAATACGCAATGCCACGCAACGCATCACCTTTGGCGGCAAAACCTTTCTGGTCGATCCTATGCTGGCGCCAAAAAGTGCTTATCCGGGTTTTGCCGGAACAGCGCGCGCAGAGATCCGTAACCCAACCGTCGATCTGCCCATCGACATCGATACCCTGCTTAACGTCGATGCGCTGATCGTGACCCATCTGCACGAGGATCACTGGGACGAGGTTGCCACTCGCGTCGTGCCGAAAGATAAACCGATCTATGTGCAAAATGAGCAGGATGAGCACGTGCTGCGGGAGCAGGGTTTCACACAACTGACCGTACTGACGCACAGCACTACGCTGGGCGACATCACCCTGCGTAAAACCGGCGGCCAGCACGGCTCGGATCGCGCTTACGCCATCCCGCAAATGGCGGAGCGTCTGGGTGATGCCTGCGGGGTTATCTTCCAGCATCCGGCGGAAAAAACGCTGTATCTGGTCGGGGACACCATCTGGCGCAACGAGGTGGAAACCAATATGCAGACTTTCCAGCCAGACGTGGTTATTTTGAACGCAGGCTTTGCCCACGTTATCGGTTTTGGGCCAATTATTATGGGTGCTGAGGATGTACTAAAAACCCACTTCACGCTGCCGCAGGCACAGATTGTCGCGACCCATATGGAAGCGATTAACCACTGCCTGCTCACCCGTTCAGCTCTGAAAGATTATGCCCACGACAACCAGATTGCGGAATTCGTCAACGTGCCGGAAGATGGTGAAACCCTGACGTTTTAATGCCAACAGAGGAATCGTATGCTCCCGCTCACCGTCGCTATCGTCGCCGTTGAAGATTTCAGCCCGTTTCACTTCTCGGTGCCGTGCATCATTTTCAGTGACAAAGTGGCGGCGAAAAAACGCTTTGAGGTGCAACTGTGCGCCGAGAAACCTGGCATCATCGCTTCTCAGGACGGCTTTTCCGTCACCGCCTCTCACGGTTATGAAGCCGTGGAGGCGGCCGACATTGTGGTGATCCCATACTGGGGCACCACGGCCCATCGCCCGGCACAAAGTCTGCTTGATGCACTCAATCGCGCGCGGCAAAACGGCGCCCAAATTGTCGGATTGTGCCTGGGAGCATTTGTTCTCGGCTATGCCGGATTGCTGGACGGCAAACGAGCGGCCACGCACTGGGAGTTTGAACAAGACTTTCAGGCACGTTTTCCCGCCGCTCGTCTGGATATCAACGCCTTATATGTGGATGACGACGGCATTATCACCTCGGCAGGCACCGCAGCCGCACTTGATTGCTGCTTGTATGTGATCCGCCAACGCTTTGGCAGTACGGTCGCGAATCAGATTGCCCGACGGATGATTGTGCCGCCACATCGCGAAGGAGGACAGGCGCAGTTTATCGAACAGCCAGTGGCGAAAAGTACCCAGGATCAGCGCATCAACGCTCTGCTCGACTATTTGCGCCAGCATATCCACGAACAACATAACCTCGACGGGCTGGCGCAGCGGGTAATGATGAGTCGGCGAACTTTAACCCGCCATTTTATGAAAGCTACCGGGTCGAGTGTGGCAGAGTGGCTGATTGCCGAACGCCTGCGTCGCAGTCAGGAACTGCTTGAGTCCAGCCCGTTACCCGTTGAAAGAATTGCCGAACAGGTTGGCTTTCTGTCGCCGGTAACCTGGCGCCAGCATTTTAAATCACACTTCGGTGTCAGTCCCGCTGAGTGGCGCAAAACTTTTCGCGGCGTTTAACCCCTTTTCTTCGCCAGCCAGACCGTATGCCCGGCGCATTGCGGATCTTCCATCACCATATCAATCACCTCAAAGCCGTGCGCTGACAGCAGTGCGCGGTACTCGTCGGGCGCCAGACTGGCGTGAAACAACGGTTCGCCTTCAAACTGCCCCATGGCGATGCCGTTACTGGTGCCGCTGGTAAACATGATTGCGCTACCGGGATGGCTGAGCCGGTCAAAAATCGGGAACATGTTTTGTTGGTCCTGCTGGGTTAAATGGAAAAAACTGTCCCAGGCAAGCAAACCCTCGAAAGTTTCATTCAGCGTTAATTCGCGCATATCCTGCTCCAGCCAGCGCTGGTCGGGAAAAGCTTGCCGGGCGCGCGCCAGCATCGCCGCTGAACCATCCACACCGGTAAGCTGAAAACCTTGCTGGATAAAATAGTCGGCAATCGGCTGACCATTCCCACAGCCAATATCTACAATGCTGCCCAGCCCGCCCATTGCCGCAATGAATTTATCCAGCCAGTGTTTTTCAAAAAGCGTGCGCGAGCGCTGGCAGGCAAACGCAGCTGCGTGGCGTCGGTAAATGGACAGAATGTTCTTTGCCTCCAGATCACTCACAATTTCCTCACTATTTTTTGATATATCATTATGTTAAATATGGCAACCATAGACCACAGGGAGCGATTTGCTGAAAGCTTCTTTCTCCGAAATGAGCCTCGCAGAACAATGCCACAAATGACGAAAAACCTTTCATGGTGTGGCATGATAGCGCGTGGATAACATGGAAATCAGGGTGATAAATGTGAAACCGGTAACGCTATACGATGTTGCAGACCATGCAGGAGTCTCTTACCAGACCGTCTCCCGCGTCGTGAATCAGGCCAGCCACGTTTCCGCGAAAACCCGTCAGAAAGTTGAGGCCGCAATGGCGGAACTTAACTATATCCCCAACCGCGTCGCACAGCAGCTTGCGGGCAAGCAAACGCCGCTTATCGGCGTGGTGACCGCAAACCTTGCTCTACATGCACCCTCGCAAATTGTTGCCGCCATTAAATCTCGCGCCGACCAGTCCGGGGCCAGTGTGGTGATTGCGATGGTTGAGCGTAGCGGTATGCAAGCGTGTAAATCGGCGGTACATAACCTGCTGTCACAGCGTGTGACCGGGCTTATCATCAACTATCCGCTTGATGAAGAGGACGCCATTGCCGTTGCCGCCTCCTGCGCCCCGGTGCCGGTGCTGTTTCTTGATGTCTCGGATCAATCCCCAATTAACAGCGTGATTTTCTCCCATGACGATGGCGCGCGACTGGGCGTAGAACATCTGGTACAGCATGGCCATCAACGTATCGCTCTGTTAGCCGGACCGAATACCTCAGTCTCGGCACGGCTCAGACACGCGGGCTGGCATAAGTATCTGGCGCACTACCAGCTACAACCGACGGTGGAAATGGAAGGCGACTGGAGCGCTATGTCCGGTTTTCATCAAACCATGCAGATGCTTAACGACGGTAACATCCCAACCGCTATGCTGGTCGCCAATGATCAAATGGCACTGGGCGCGATGCGGGCAATAAGCGAATTTGGCCTGCGGGTCGCTACTGACATCTCGGTAATTGGCTATGATGACACCGAAGACAGCTCCTGTTATATCCCGCCGCTGACCACAATAAAGCAGGATTTCCCGATGCTTGGACAAACCAGCGTCGACAAACTATTACAGCTTTCACAGGGTGGATCCGCCCCGGGTAACCAGCTTCTGCCCGTTACGCTGGTTGAGCGAAAAACCGTTCTGCCGCCGAATACTCAGACCGCTACCGCTCAGGGACTCGCGGAGTCTTTAATGCAGCTGGCCCGCCAAATTTCTCGTCTTTAACGCTCCATGGGGAAGTTATCATCTTTATCTTGCATACCTGAATTTATGTGATTTAGTTCAATTATTATTCACACTCCCCTTTACAAAATAATCGACTCCCACGTATGTTCAATAAAATTGTGAGCGGATAACAAATTTAACCAGGATACTGCCATGACCCTGAACACGGATTCACTCGCCGCCGTACTGAAACGCCGCGACTGGGAAAACCCCGGCGTGACACAACTCAATCGCCTGGAGGCTCACCCGCCTTTTTGTAGCTGGCGCTCAGCGGATGACGCCCGCAGGAACAGTCGCTCTGCGCAATTGCGTTCACTGAATGGTGAGTGGAAATTTGCCTGGTTTGCTTCGCCAGAAGCGGTACCTGAAAGCTGGCTTGAAAACGATCTGCCGCAGGCGGATACCATCGTGGTGCCTTCTAACTGGCAGATGAGCGGCTATGACGCACCAATCTACTCCAACATTACCTATCCGTTTCCGGTCAATCCCCCGTACGTTCCGGCTGAGAACCCAACTGGATGTTACTCGCTCACATTTAGTGTAGATGAAGGCTGGCTACTTGAGGGCCAGACTCGCGTTATTTTTGATGGTGTTAATTCTGCATTTCATCTGTGGTGCAATGGTCGCTGGGTCGGCTACGGTCAGGACAGTCGTCTGCCTTCCGAATTTGATCTCAGCAATTTCCTGACTCGCGGTGAAAACCGTCTGGCGGTGATGGTGCTACGCTGGAGCGATGGTAGCTATCTGGAAGACCAGGACATGTGGCGTATGAGCGGTATTTTCCGCGACGTTTCTCTGCTGCACAAACCCACGACGCAAATCCGCGATCTGCGTGTCAACACCCGCTTTAACGATGACTTCAGTCGCGCAGTGCTGGAAGCGGAAGTCAGGGTGGCGGGCAACGAGAGCGAAGATTTACGCGTCACCCTACAATTGTGGGATGGTGAAACACTGATCAGCGATACCACCGCCCTGTTAGGCAGCGAGATCATTGATGAGCGCGGGGCTTACAACGATCGCACTTCGCTGCGTCTGAATGTTGAAAACCCGGCGCTGTGGAGCGCAGAAACACCCAATCTGTACCGCGCTGTTGTGCAGTTACATACAGCCAACGGCACACTGATTGAAGCAGAAGCCTGTGATGTCGGCTTTCGTCAGGTGAGCATTGAAAATGGTCTGCTCCTGTTAAACGGCAAGCCACTATTGATTCGCGGAACCAACCGGCATGAACATCACCCGAAAAACGGTCAGGTGATGGACGAAGCGACGATGCTGCAGGACATCATCCTGATGAAGCAGAACAACTTCAATGCCGTACGCTGCTCCCATTATCCGAATCATCCGCTGTGGTACACCCTGTGCGATCGCTACGGGCTGTACGTAGTGGATGAAGCCAATATCGAAACCCACGGCATGGTGCCGATGAATCGCCTGACCGACAATCCAGACTGGCTGCCAGCCATGAGTCAGCGCGTCACGCGTATGGTGCAGCGCGATCGCAACCACCCCAGTATTATTATCTGGTCGCTGGGAAATGAATCCGGTCACGGCGTGAACCACGATGCCCTCTACCGCTGGCTGAAATCAGAAGACCCGTCCCGCCCGGTGCAGTACGAAGGCGGCGGCGCGGATACCGCAGCAACAGACATCATCTGCCCAATGTATGCCCGCGTCGACCAGGATCAGCCTTTCCCGGCTGTGCCAAAATGGTCAATCAAAAAATGGCTGTCGATGCCCGGTGAGCAGCGCCCGTTAATCCTTTGCGAATACGCCCATGCGATGGGCAACAGCCTCGGCGGTTACGCTAAATACTGGCAGGCGTTTCGCCAGTACCCTCGCTTACAGGGCGGTTTCGTCTGGGACTGGGTGGATCAGTCGCTCATCAGATACGATGACGAAGGTAAGCCCTGGTCTGCCTACGGCGGTGACTTTGGCGACACGCCGAACGATCGTCAGTTCTGTATGAACGGTTTGGTGTTTGCCGATCGCACACCGCATCCATCACTGTACGAGGCTAAACACGCGCAGCAATTTTTCCAGTTCACGTTGCTCCCTGGCGCGCAATGGAAGATTGAGGTCACCAGTGAATATTTGTTCCGTCGCAGCGATAACGAAGTTTTGCACTGGTCTATCGCTCAGGACGGTAATCCACTGGCCAGCGGAGAGCAGGCATTGGATATCGCTCCGCAGGGCAACCAGATAATCACCCTGCCGGAAATCCCGATGCCTGAAACTGCGGGCCAGCTGTGGCTGACGGTGCACGTTTCTCAGCCCCAGGCGACCGGGTGGTCAGAAGCTGGACATATCAGTGCCTGGTATCAGTGGAAACTGGAAGAAAAATTCAGTCTGACGCTTCCATCGCATGCCAGTGCAACGCCAGAGCTGACCGTCAGCGAGGGCGCATTTACAGCGGCAGTCAATAACAAACGCTGGGAATTCTCCCGTCAGTCAGGTCTGCTAACACAATACTGGATGGATGATACGCCGCAGTTATTAACCCCGTTAATCGATCAGTTCATCCGCGCACCGCTGGATAACGACATTGGCGTCAGTGAAGTCACCCGTATCGATCCCAACGCCTGGGTCGAACGCTGGAAGGCGGCAGGTCACTATCACACAGAGCCAAAGCTACTGGTTTGTGAAGCCGAAACACTGTCCAGCAGCGTACTGATTACCACCGTACATGCCTGGCAGTACCTTGGTAACACACTGTTTATCAGCCGTAAATCCTACCGTATTGACGGACACGGCGAGATGCAAATGACAATAGATGTCGATGTCGCCAGCGGAACACCGCATCCGGCGAGGATTGGTTTTAGCTGTCAGCTTGCGTTGGTCGCTGAGCGGGTAAACTGGACAGGTCTCGGTCCCCACGAGAACTACCCGGACCGCCTGAGCGCGGCCTGTTTTGGCAAGTGGGATCTTTCGCTGGATGAGATGTATACCCCTTACGTTTTTCCGAGTGAAAACGGCCTGCGCTGTGGAACGCGCGAATTGCGCTACGGTGCTCATCAGTGGCGCGGTGATTTCCAGTTCAACATCAGTCGCTACAGTCAGAAACAACTGATGGAAACCAGCCATCGCCATCTGCTGCAACCAGAGGCGGGGACCTGGCTCAATATTGATGGTTTCCATATGGGCGTCGGCGGGGATGACTCATGGAGTCCTTCCGTTTCGCCGGAATATCAACTGAGTGCCGGACACTATCACTACCAGGTCAACTGGCGCTAAAAATAATAAATAATTGGGCAGGTTGCGACCTGCCATTATTTTGCGTAAGGAAATCCATTATGTATTATTTAAAAAACACTAACTTTTGGATGTTCGGTTTTTTCTTCTTCTTTTACTTTTTTATTATGGGGGCTTATTTCCCATTTTTCCCTATCTGGTTACACGATATAAACCATATCAGTAAAGGGGATACCGGCGTCATCTTCGCCTGCATCTCTTTATTCTCACTGCTTTTTCAGCCCATTTTTGGTCTGCTCTCCGATAAACTCGGACTGCGAAAACACCTGCTATGGATCATTACCGGGATGCTGGTAATGTTTGCCCCGTTCTTTATTTACGTTTTTGGCCCACTACTGCAGTTTAATATTTTACTCGGCTCTATTGTCGGGGGAATTTACCTGGGTTTTATTTACAACGCCGGGGCTCCGGCAATCGAAGCCTATATTGAAAAAGCGAGTCGCCGAAGTCATTTTGAATTTGGCCGCGCACGTATGTTTGGTTGCGTGGGCTGGGCATTGTGCGCCTCAATTGCCGGGATTATGTTTACTATTAACAACCAGTTTGTCTTCTGGTTGGGATCGGGTTGCGCGATAATTCTGGCAATACTGCTGTTCTTTTCGAAAGCTGAAGTGCCTTCTTCTGCAAAGGTTGCGGACGCAGTCGGCGCCAATCATTCAGCTTTCAGCCTGAAACTGGCACTGGAGTTATTTAAACAACCTAAACTATGGTTCCTTTCACTATATGTCGTCGGTGTTTCCTGCACTTACGATGTGTTCGACCAGCAGTTCGCCAATTTTTTCACCTCATTCTTTGCCACTGGTGAACAAGGTACTCGCGTATTTGGCTACGTCACCACCATGGGAGAGCTACTCAACGCTTCCATCATGTTTTTTGCCCCGCTAATTGTGAATCGCATCGGTGGGAAAAACGCCCTGTTGCTGGCAGGCACTATTATGTCAGTGAGGATTATCGGTTCCGCGTTTGCCACCTCCGCGCTGGAAGTTGTTATCCTCAAAACGCTTCATATGTTTGAAATCCCCTTCTTGATCGTCGGCTGCTTCAAATACATCACCAGCCAGTTTGAAGTTCGTTTCTCCGCCACTATTTATCTGGTGTGCTTCTGTTTCTTCAAACAGCTGGCAATGATTTTCATGTCCATACTGGCCGGTAATATGTACGAAAGTATCGGTTTTAAGGGAGCTTATCTGGTACTGGGAATCATCGCCCTGAGCTTCACGCTGATTTCAGTCTTTACGCTTAGCGGCGCAAAACCATTCTCTCGTTATGTCACGCAAATGGACAGACAGGTCTGAATTTAACATACAAGGATGGAGTCGCATTAATGAGCACCGCCATGAGAGACAGAATAAAAGCAGGAAAGCTGTTTACCGATATGTGTGAAGGGTTACCGCAAGAGAGATTGCGCGGAAAAGAGTTAATGTATGAATTTAATCACACTCGTCCATCAGAAGTTGAAAAGAGAGAGAAACTGATTCATGAAATGTTTGGCACCGTGGGAGAACATGCGTGGATAGAGCCCCCCATTTATTTTTCTTACGGTAGCAATATTCACATTGGTAAAAACTTCTATGCCAATTTTAACTTCACCATTGTAGATGATTACACGGTTACCATAGGCGATAACGTTTTAATTGCACCCAACGTCACGATCTCTGTAACCGGGCATCCTGTTCATCATGAGCTGAGAAAGTTTGGCGAGATGTATTCTTTTCCGGTAACGATCGGCAATCATGTCTGGATTGGCAGTAATGTTGTTATCAATCCCGGAATTACGATTGGCGAGAACACGGTCATCGGTGCGGGTAGTGTCGTGACTAAAGACATCCCACCCAATGTCGTTGCGGCTGGCGTTCCCTGTCGGGTCATCCGAGAAATCAGCGACAGAGACAAGCAATATTATTACAAAGACTACAAAACGGAGCTGTCCATTTAAACAGATTACTATCCAATAAACGTCAAGGGGCAGACTTATACCCGTCATACTTCAAGTCGCCAGGGTATTGGCTGCGCCTTTACGGGCCACAGCTTCGCAGCGTTCAACTCTGTTCCTGACAGATTGTCACTCCCTCTTATCACTTACCTGACAGCTTAAGTTTTGCCGACAAAAAGCCGCTTTTCTACTGTTATGGTAAAACAAGGCGGTAAGCCAGGTCAGAGCATGAGCAGAAAGACAGTTGCGGTAATAGCGCTATTTATCAGCACATTACTTTCGGGATGTGGCAGCATTAATGCACGCACGGAAGGTAAAGAGTCAAATACATATTACGTGGGTATGCATCACGACATTGATAAAATAAAAAACCCGGGTGCTTACGATTATAACTATTTCGATTTAGCGTTGTTATTTGTTGATGTGCCGTTATCTTTTGTGGCGGACACTGTATATGCGCCATTTGATAGCGATCACGGACCGTATAAGAAGGCGAATTAAGATGTAGTGCCGGATGCATCGCTGATGCGACTTATCCGGCCTACGGTTAAGATGCCAGGTTATTCTTCAATTACCTGACGGATTTGCTGTAACGACGCGGGATCGTCAATGGTGGTCAGGTCGCCGGGATCGCGACCTTCACAGATCGCCTGGATCGTTCGCCGCAGCATTTTTCCGGAGCGAGTTTTGGGGAGTTGAGAAACAAACCAGACATGTGCCGGGCGACCAAAGTTACCAATCTGACTGTCCACCAGCGCCATAATCGCCTTCTCTTCTGAATGCGCGATATCGCGATCTTCCAGACTGTCGCTCTGCTTCGGAATAACAAATGCCACAGCCACCTGCCCTTTCAACGCATCTTTTACGCCCACTACCGCCACTTCCGCAACGTTCGGATAGCTGGAAATACTCTCTTCGATCTCGCGCGTGCCAAGTCGATGTCCGGCAACGTTAATCACATCATCCGTCCGGCCAAGAATAAAGTAATAACCATCGGCATCGCGGATCCCCCAGTCAAACGTGGCGTACACCTGACGAGAAAACAGCGACCAGTAGGTATTCACAAAGCGCGTGTCATCGCCCCAGATAGTTTGAATACACCCCGGCGGCAGAGGCCCTTCAATCACCAGCATTCCCTTCTCATTTGCCTCACAGGGTTCACCGGTCACTTCATTCAGCAACTGTACGTTGTAGCCATACATCGGCACGCCAGGACTACCCAGACGCGAAGGCCGGTCATCCAGTCCACGAGCAATCGCCATGATCGGCCAGCCGGATTCGGTCTGCCAGTAGTTATCGATAACCGGTACGCCCAGCGTTTCCGTTACCCAGCTCGCCGTCGGTTCATCCAGCGGCTCACCCGCCAGATACAGCACCTCAAGCGAGGAGAGATCGTGGTTGCGGATCTGCGCAGTCGGGAATTTCTTCAGCACGCGGATAGCGGTCGGCGCCGAGAACATCCGGCTGACCTGATATTTCTCGACGATTTTCCACCATACCCCGCAGTCCGGATACGTTGGTAACCCTTCGTAGACAATAGTCGCCATCCCCGCCAGCAGCGGGGCGTACACGATGTAGGAGTGTCCAACCACCCAGCCGATATCCGAGGCACAGAAAAAGACGCCACCAGCTTTGCCGCCAAAAATGGTGTCCATTGAGGTCGCCAGCGCCACCGCGTAGCCGCCGACATCACGCTGTACGCCTTTCGGTTTGCCGGTCGTGCCGGAGGTGTAGAGAATGCAGGATGTTTCGTTCGACTCCAGCCAGGTTACCGGCACACGCGCCCCGAGATGCTGCTGACGCAGCGTGGCAAAATCGAGGTCACGCCCCGCCACCTGCGCCATTTTCGCCAGACCGCGATCGACCAAAATCACATGGCGTGGCTGGTGCTGCGCCTGATTGATCGCATCGTCGAGCAACGTTTTATACGGCAGTATTTTGCCACCACGCGCTCCGGCATCTGCTGATACGATAACCGTTGGTCGGGCATCGTCGATCCGCGCCGCCACGCTATGTGAAGCGAATCCACCGAACACAACCGAATGGATCGCCCCAATACGTGCACAGGCCAGTAGCGTAATGTGCGCCTCGGCAATCATTGGCATATAGACCAGCACCCGATCGCCACGTTGAACGCCCAGCGACAATAGCATCGCTGCTGTTACGTTAACTTCGTCATACAACTGGCTAAAGGTAAACGTGCGTTCTTCTTCGGTTTCCGATGAAACGGCAATCAGCGCCAGCGCATCAGGTTGCTTATCCAGCCAACGGTCGATGGCGTTATGGCACAAATTCGTCGTCCCGCCGCAAAACCAGCGGGCAAACGGCGGATGGTTGTGATCCAGCACCTGGGTAAACGGCTGCTGCCAGTCAATACGCTGGGCCTGCTCGGCCCAGAACGACTCTGGTTGGGTAATAGAACGCTGATAAAAATCGCTATAAGACATAACGCTCTCCTGTTGAACTTACGCCTTGCCGCACGCAGGTTTAAATAATGAAAAGATCCATATACTCATTGACCGGCATCTGCTCCAGGCGTGTTCTGTCCAGGGAGACATCCAGGATGCGCTGCTGCTGGCGAGTTGGGAACTGACGCGCCAGGTTGATTTTGAATTTTTCGACCAGCTTTGGCATACCGTCATGACGACGACGCGCGTGGCCAATTGGGTACTCCACCACCACCTCTTCGAAACGTGAACCGTCGGTAAACTCGAGAGTGATGGCGTTAGCGATAGCGCGTTTTTCCGGGTCGTGATAATCAGCGGTAAAGGCAGGATCTTCGAAGCAGTTGATCTTCTCGCGCAGGGCATCAATGCGTTTATCCTGCGCCACACCGTCTTCATAATCTGCTGCCGTCAAACGTCCAAACAGCAGAGGGATCGCTACCATGTACTGAATGCAGTGGTCGCGATCCGCCGGGTTATTTAGTGGGCCTTTTTTATCGATGATACGAATACAGGCTTCGTGAGTACGAATCGTCACTTTTTCGATATCCGCAGCAGTTTTCCCTGCCGCCTGCAACTTCTCATAAAGGGTCATCGCCGCTTCTACCGCAGTCTGTGAGTGGAACTCTGCCGGGAAGGAAATTTTAAACAACACGTTTTCCATCACGTACGAGCCGTATGGACGCTGGAAGCGGAACGACTCCCCTTTGAAAGAAACGTCATAAAAGCCCCAGGTTTTTGCCGTCAGCGCCGACGGATAGCCCATCTCACCGGTCTTCGCCATCAGCGCCAGACGTACCGCGCGGGAAGTCGCATCGCCTGCCGCCCAGGATTTACGCGTGCCGGTATTCGGAGCGTGGCGGTAGGTACGCAGCGACTGCCCGTCGACCCACGCCAGTGATACCGCATTGAGGATCTCGTCACGAGTCAGCCCCAGCATCTCGGCCACCACAGCGGTCGACGCGACTTTAACCAACAGAACGTGATCCAGCCCGACGCGGTTAAAGGAGTTTTCCAGCGCGATGCAGCCCTGAATTTCATGGGCTTTGATCATCCCGGTCAGCACTTTTTTCATGGTCAACGGCGCTTTTCCAACAGCCACCGCATTGCGAGACAGCCAGTCTGCCGTCGCCAGGATACCGCCGAGGTTGTCGGAAGGATGACCCCATTCAGCGGCCAGCCAGGTATCGTTGAAGTCCAGCCAGCGGATCATCGCGCCAATGTTAAATGCCGCCTGCACCGGATCAAGCTGAAACTGAGTACCCGGTACGCGAACACCGTTCGGCACTACCGTCCCCGGAACGACCGGCCCTAACAACTTTTTACAGGCCGGATATTCCAGCGCTTCCAGGCCACAGCCGAGGGTATCAAGCAGACAATAATGCGCAGTGTCATACGCCACTTTCGAGGTGATTTCGTAGTTCATGACGTAATCCACGATATCAACGATTTCACGGTCAAATTCTGGGCGAACATTCGAAATTTGTGCAGACATAACAAGAGTTCCTGAGTTTTATAATTTGAGGAATTGAATTAGCAACGCTGATCAATCGGGACAAAAACGCGATCTTCCGGGCCGGTATAATTGGCAGAAGGACGGATAATTTTATTATCCTGACGCTGTTCGATAATGTGTGCCGCCCAGCCGGTAACGCGGGCGATAACAAATAATGGGGTGAACATTTCGGTCGGAACGCCCATCATGTTGTAGGAGACCGCCGAGAACCAGTCGAGGTTGGGGAACATCTTTTTCGACTCCCACATCACGGTTTCCAGGCGATCGGCAATGTTGTACATCTTCAGCGAACCACCTTCCTGAGAAAGCTGCTTCGCCACGCGTTTGATTACCTGATGACGTGGATCGGCAATGGTATAAACCGGGTGGCCAAAACCAATCACCACTTCTTTATTTTCAATACGCTTGCGGATATCGGTTTCGGCTTCATCCGGCGTTTCGTAGCGCTGCTGGATCTCCAGCGACACTTCGTTCGCACCGCCGTGTTTTGGGCCACGCAGAGCACCAATAGCACCGATAATCGCTGAATACATATCGGAGCCAGTACCCGCAATCACCCGGCTGGTGAATGTGGAGGCGTTAAATTCGTGTTCGGCGTAAAGCACCAGCGAGATGTGCATCGCTTTTTCCCAGCTTTGCGACGGCTTTTCGCCATGCAGCAAATGCAGGAAGTGACCGCCAATAGAATCATCGTCGGTTTCGGGCTGGATCCGCTCACCGTTGTGGCTGTAGTGATACCAGTAAAGCAGGATCGAACTGAGCGAGGCCAGCAGCTTGTCGGCAATATCACGTGCGCCAGAAACGGTATGCCCCTCTTTTTCAGGTAGCGTGCAGCCTAACGCGGAGACACCGGTGCGCATCACATCCATAGGGTGCGATGCTGCGGGCAGCGCTTCCAGCACGGTACGTACGTTAGCCGGTAAACCGCGCAGCGCTTTTAATTTGCTTTTATAGGCATTGAGTTCATCACGGTTGGGTAATTTTCCGTGGATCAGCAGATGTGCAACTTCTTCAAATTCGCACTGTTGCGCCAGGTCGAGAATATCGTAGCCACGATAGTGTAAATCGTTACCGCTTTTACCGACGGTACACAGGGCGGTATTTCCGGCTGGCACGCCTGACAGCGCGACTGATTTTTTAGGCTTAATGACATTGGTATTATTTTGCAGGATCGTTGTGTCGCTCATGTTGTCCTCGTCATTATTTTAATGTGTAGGGTATTGAGGGTGTACGCCGTAGACCGGATAAACGTAGTGCCATCCGGCAGTGCCGGATGGCGGCTGCGCCTTATCAGGCCTACTTGAGATTCAGGGCGTCGAGCTTCTCCTCGTACTGGTAATAATTGATGCTTTCGTACAGCTCGTTACGCGTCTGCATAATGTCGATCACGCTCTTTTGCGTGCCTTCCTGGCGCAGCACGTTGTAAACCCTTTCTGCGGCGCGGTTCATGGCACGGAAAGCAGACAGCGGATAGAGCGCCATTGCGACGTTAGCGCTACGCAATTCATCGGTGGTGAACAGCGGCGTGGCGCCAAATTCGGTAATGTTGGCGAGGATCGGTACCTGCACCGCATCAGCAAACTGGCGGTACATAGAAAGCTCGGTGATGGCCTCCGGGAACAGCATGTCAGCACCCGCTTCGACATACGCCCGCGCACGATCGATTGCCGCTTCCAACCCTTCCACCGCCAGCGCATCGGTACGCGCCATGATCACAAAGTTCGGATCGGTGCGCGCATCCACTGCGGCGCGAATACGATCAACCATCTCTTCTTTGGAGACGATCGCTTTATTCGGACGATGACCGCAGCGCTTAGCGCCGATCTGATCTTCAATATGCAGCGCAGCGGCGCCGGCTTTGATCATTGATTTCACAGTACGCGCCACGTTAAATGCCGAGGATCCGAAACCAATATCTGCATCCACCAGCAGCGGCAGCGGGCAGACATCGGTAATACGGCGAATATCAGTCAGAACATCATCCAGAGTGGAGATGCCGAGATCCGGCAAGCCCAGCGATCCGGCAGCGACACCACCACCCGACAGATAAATCGCCTGATACCCGGCACGCTGGGCCAACAGCGCGTGATTGGCGTTAATGGTGCCAACGATTTGTAATGGATTTTCTTTGGTGAGCGCGGCGCGAAACGCCAGCCCTGGGGAGTGTAGAGACATATCCCATCCTCTTGTTATCAACTTGTTATCGTTCATTGATTAACTAAAGCAAGGGGTATGCCAAAGACCTTAATTTTTATTCATTTTCTGTTTTTGTTTTTAAAAACAATAAATTAAATTCAATCTTTATATCTTTGTTGCACAAAAGCGTGTCAGCTATCGTTTCATGAAACTGGTTTAAGTGTTTCATTGCAACATTTATGAAACACAACTAAACCCAATATTCGGTTCCTGACTTTTTGGGTTAGCTATGGCTGATACACATCTTCCTCCACGGGTGAACGACGACAAACCGGTTATCTGGACGGTCTCCGTCACGCGTCTGTTCGAACTGTTCCGCGACATTAGCCTCGAGTTTGATCACCTGGCGACTATCACCCCTATTCAGCTTGGTTTTGAAAAGGCAGTGACCTGGATCCGTAAAAAGCTGGCCACTGAGCGTTGCGATGCCATCATCGCCGCAGGCTCCAACGGTGCCTATTTGAAGAGCCGCTTGTCCATTCCGGTGATCCTGATTAAACCCAGCGGATTTGATGTGTTACAGGCGCTGGCGAAAGCGGGAAAACTCACTTCGTCGATTGGCGTCATCACCTATCAGGAAACCATCCCCGCGCTGATGGCCTTTCAAAAAACATTCAATTTACAGCTTGAGCAGCGCAGCTATATCACTGAAGAGGATGCCCGTGGACAAATCAATGAGCTGAAAGCCTGCGGTACACAAGCGGTGGTCGGCGCGGGACTGATTACCGATCTGGCGGAAGAAGCCGGTATGACCGGCATCTTTATATATTCGGCATCCACCGTGCGCCAGGCCTTCAGCGATGCGCTGGATATGACCCGTATGACGCTACGGCGAAACGGCCAGTATGCTTCTGGTGAGACGCTGCGTACCCGCTATGCCTTGGTGGACATGCGCGGCCACTCTGCGCAGATGGAACAGATGCGGCATACGATTATGCTGTACGCCCGCTCCCGCGCGCCGGTATTGATTCAGGGCGAAACCGGAACCGGTAAAGAGCTGGCGGCGCAGGCCATTCATCGTGAATATTTCACCCGCCTGGAGAATCGACGCGGGAAGCCCTCACCGCCGTTTGTCGCCGTCAACTGCGGGGCCATCACCGAATCATTACTGGAAGCTGAGCTGTTCGGCTATGAGGATGGCGCATTTACCGGCTCGCGCCGGGGAGGACGCGCGGGTCTGTTTGAAATCGCCCACGGTGGAACGCTGTTTCTCGATGAGATTGGCGAGATGCCGCTGCCGCTACAAACCCGACTACTGCGCGTGCTGGAAGAAAAAGAGGTTACGCGGGTGGGCGGACATCAGCCAATCCCGGTGGATGTGCGGGTGATTAGCGCCACGCATTGTCATCTTGAGCAGGAGATGAAACAGGGAAAGTTTCGTACCGATCTGTTTTATCGCCTGAGCATTCTGCGTCTGCAGTTGCCGCCGCTGCGCGAGCGTCTGCCCGATATTTTGCCGCTGGCAGAAGGATTTTTAAAACAGTCATTGGCGGAATTAGATGTGCCGTTTTCAGAGACAGTGCGCAAGGGATTGAGTCTGAGTCAGCATACTCTGCTGAATTATGGCTGGCCGGGGAATATTCGTGAACTGCGCAATATGATGGAGCGTCTGGCGCTATTTTTAAGTGAGGATCCACAGCCGGAGCTGAACGTCCATTTCTTACAGCAGTTAATGCCGGAACTGACCAATGTCGCCGAAATCCCCCTGATATCACCATCGCTGACGCCACAGCAGGTACTGGCACAATTCAATGGCGATAAAACAGCGGCAGCACGATATCTCGGTATCAGCAGAACCACATTCTGGCGCAGGCTAAAAGAATAACCCACCAGTACAAGGACTGGCGGGTATTTTATCTTTCAATACAGCGCATTATTTTTTCTTGTAAATATTGGCAGTGCCATGGATTTTATTATCCGTTTGACCGGATGTTAATACCACAACGTCAGCACCTTTCTCTTCTGCTTTCTTTAGAAGTTCTTCTTTGGCATCTGCAACGGAAACTTCATTACTTGTTGAGATATCACCAATTTTTGTATATTGCGACTCAACCTTTTCAAACTCAACCTTTGTCATAAATTCTGCTGCATACACGTTGGTCACGACAAAAGCTAACGCACCAATTAATAACTTATATCCAGTTTTCATATAAAAACTCCAGGTTTTGTTTTACGCCATTATCGACCCCTGAGCATCCATCGTGCGAGTCAAGGATGATTAATAAGTAGTTCAGCCCGAATAAAAAATCCAGAGCTAACAGAAATATAAAGATATTTTGCAAAACAATGGCGGCAGAGATTCCTGTAGCGCTGCGTGCGCCACCCCGCCCGGTCTATTGAAAACACCCCAGACGCCCGTTTGCAACATCGGCGGCGTTTCATAAAACAGTGTGAGTACATACTCAGAATCATGCTTACACTAAAACTATAGTATGGGTTAATTCAGAACGACCTCAATTACGATTGAAGGTAAAACGCCAATTTTTTCACAGATGGAAGCGCTGTTTATGGAACCTCTACACGCCGTCGTACTTACTGTCAGTTTATTTGTTTTAACCTTTTTTAACCCCGGCGCGAATCTGTTCGTGGTGGTGCAAACCAGTCTGGCATCAGGGCGGCGAGCAGGCGTAATGACAGGACTGGGCGTTGCATTAGGCGATGCCTTCTATTCCGGTCTGGGACTCTTTGGGATGGCGACGCTTATCACCCAGTGTGAAGAGATATTTTCGCTGATAAAAATTATCGGTGGCGCCTATTTGCTGTGGTTTGCGTGGAATAGCATACGGCATCAGGCCACACCACAAATGCCCACATTACAGCAGCCGCTCTCCGCTCCCTGGTATGTTTTCTTCCGTCGTGGATTATTAACGGATTTGTCCAATCCACAGACCGTGCTGTTTTTTATTAGTATCTTCTCAGTAACGTTAAGTGCAGAAACCCCGACCTGGGCCAGGTTAATGGCGTGGGCAGGAATAGTCTTTTCTTCCGTTATCTGGCGTATTTTTCTCAGCCAGGCGTTTTCTCTACCCGCAGTGCGTCGTGCATACGGACGTATTCAACGGGTTGCCAGTCGGGTGATTGGCGCCATTATCGGCGTCTTCGCTTTAAGGCTGATTTATGAAGGTATTAGCCATCGTTAAGAGAGTTTAACTTGACCATCGTGACGTAATTGTCCGTAATACCGCCTGAATTTTTCAATCGTATTTTTGAGTGGCTGTGAGATGGAACAGGTTGATCCGGTAAACGACACATTACTCCTTTCGGAATGGCAGGCGCTGTTGCGCCAGACACCTCCTGAAGTTCACACGCTCCTGACATCATTAACCGATCAGGAGATCCGCCATTTAGTAACTGTTTTTTATGACTACATGCTCTCCCATGCTGAGAGCGCGTTATTCCTTAATACCGAACAGGTCAGCACCCGCCTCAGCGGCAGTATGTTTGACTGGCTTCGCAGCGTACTCGGCAGTGCGCAGGAAGATATTTCACAGTTGCTGGCGAAACAACGCAATATTGGCGTGGTCCATGCGCGAATTGGCCTACCAATCGATCTGGTTAATCGCGGCGCACGTAAGCTGAAAGATGAGCTGTATCGGGTACTTAAAAAGAAAGCAAACTACCCACCCGGCCTGTTAAGCGATGCCATCTGTTTCAGCAGCCTGGCAATGGACACCGCTCTGGAGGCCATGACGGTCTCCTACTCCCCAAGTTATCAAAACTCGATGCATACGCAGGAGCAGTATCGCCTGCAGACAATTTACGATGATGTCAACGTAGAGCGCGAGCGGCAAATCCGTTCATTTACCGACTGGGAAAACCAGTTTATCTACAATATAGCCACGGGGTTGCCCTCCGCGGAGATAGTTTTTCTGTCGAACTCTGATTTTGGCATGTGGTTTTCGCATAAGGGAAAACACATTCTTGGCAACAGCAATCTGCTGGCTGAGATGGAGTCGCTGATCGTAGAAATCGACGATCGCCTGACGCAGACATTGTCGAATCAGCAGCCGACAGAAGCCCAACGGATGAGTCTTTTACAGGATGTTCGACAGCTTTCTGCAAAAATGCATTTCCTTCTCGCCTCGATGTTTGAAGCGCTGGTCAAACAGGAAAATGGTAAAGACTCGCTGACTCAGTTGCTTAACCGTCGCTTTATTCCGACCATCATGCGCCGCGAAATCTCGCTGGCATTACATTCGCGTAAGCCTTTTACTCTGGCAATGCTGGATATCGACTACTTCAAGCAAATCAACGATCGCTATGGGCATAACACCGGTGATATCACGCTGAAGAACGTAGCGGCCATCATTTATGAACATATCCGCAGCAGCGATTATGTTTTCCGCTACGGTGGCGAAGAATTTATGATCCTGCTGGTTGAGTCGGATATTTCACAGGCGAATATTATTCTGGAAACCCTGCGTAAGAAAATCGCTGAGCTACGGATGGTGGCCTCTGCCGCTGAGTCGTTCTCTATTACCGTCAGTATTGGTATCGCCGAATATGACTATCATCCGGACTACAAGCAACTGGTTGATAAAGCCGATCGTGCACTCTACCTGGCGAAAAGTAATGGACGTAATCGCGTAGAGACTTATCAGGAATGACCCCAGGCATCCAGCTAAAGTAAGTGCCAAATAATAAATACCTCGTTCGAGGTATTTATTTGACCTGCGATAACTATCGGCTGTTATTTTTATGAAGGCATTTTAACGCTATAAAAATAACAGTCACTTAATAAGATGCAAATCAAATACACTATATCTATCTGGCGTTAGCATATCCCAGTGATGCATCCTCCTGTGTGGAGGAAATAAAGAGGGATAATACAACACCATGAACGGGAAAAAGAGAACTCGCTGGCAGCGCCGCCCCGGCACGACCGGAGGAAAACTACCGTGGAATGACTGGCGCAATGCCACCACCTGGAGAAGAGCCACCCAGTTTCTCCTGCTGTCCATCAATATCTACATTGGCGTAACGTTCTATTATTGGGTCCGCTATTTCGAAACCGCCGGCACCAGCGTTTATATTCCAAGACCTGGCGGCATTGAGGGATGGCTCCCCATCGCAGGGTTGATGAATATCAGATACACCCTGGAGACCGGTTATCTTCCGCCTGTTCATGCAGCCTCAATGTTGCTGTTAGTGGCATTTATCCTGATAAGCCTGTTGTTAAAAAAATCATTCTGCTCGTGGCTATGCCCGGTGGGTACGCTTTCAGAACTGATTGGCAATGTAGGGAAAAAGCTATTTGGACGCCATTTCAGGTTACCACGCTGGCTGGATATCCCGCTGCTCGGTCTGAAATATCTGCTGTTGAGTTTTTTCCTGTATATCGCCCTGTCAATGCCCGCACAAGGTATTCAGTACTTCCTGATGTCAGCTTATGGAATGATCATCGACGTTAAGATGCTCGATTTCTTCCGCAATATCGGCAGAGCTACGCTCATCTTCGTGATCGTTATCAGCGTCATGAGTTTATTTATCCGCAATGCCTGGTGCCGTTATCTGTGCCCCTATGGCGCACTGCTCGGCCTCTTCTCCTTGCTTTCTCCGTTTAAAATACGACGTAATGCAGACAGTTGTATAGACTGCGGAAAATGCGCGAAAAACTGCCCGTCAGCGATTCCAGTCGATCGTTTGATTCAGGTCAGAACCGTTGAATGTACCGGTTGTATGACCTGCGTAGAATCCTGTCCGGTGGCTTCAACGCTTACATTTTCACTAAAAACGCCGCCAGGATCGCAAGAAAACAGTAAACCCTTGTGGCGTCAAACTGCGCTTTCCGGTGTAGTCATGGCAATGCTGGTACTGAGTATCCTCTTCTCAGCTATCGGTTTTGCGGTCTATGCGAAGGTCTGGGACACGCCAATTCCTGATCATATGTATTTCCAACTGATACCCAAAGCCAGGATGATTGGGCACTAATAATCTGCACCACCACACCCGCTCCCATACCATACAAAAACCCTGCTAATTCTGGCAGGGTTTTCTGTTTATCATGCCACTTTAAGACTAATGAACTTGTGCCCCCGTCGCCCTGTTTATACAACCTTAAATATCAACTGTAATAACCCAATTTTTATTTCATTACAGGCAATAAGGGACCACAATAATGTTCGGGAATAAAATCGTGACTAAAATAAAACTGACGCTGGTATTACCTGTTTTTCTTGCTGGCTGTACGATGAGTGACGGGGAATTAAGAAACGCCTACGCTAACCATTATCAGCAACCTGCCACTTATGTTGAAATCTATAAGCAAAAAATAGCCGGGATGGATATCGATGCGTTAACCCAATATGCCGCAGCTGAAGAGAAGAAAAAGATGCGTGGACAGCCGAGGCTGAAAGTTGACGACTCTATTACGGTTGAAAATATTCAGGCTAAAGGCAATCGGGTGGTGTTTGATTACTCTCTGTCAGAAATCTGGCTGGCGCTGCCCACAAATAAGCAGCTGGAACAACAAGCAATCATGAAAAAAGATCTGATTTATCGTACCTGCTCACTGGAAACGGTACGCCTGGCCCAGGCGAAGGGGCTGGAAGAAGAACATAACTATTACAGCCAGTATCCCAATAAGCTCTCCTTTACCCTGAGAACCAACGCCCAGATTTGTATCGATAACGGTTTTACTCAGTAATCTCGCTGATCCCTGGATTGCCCGGCGAGACTCACGCCGGGCCATTTATGCTATCAGAACTTCCAGGACACGCTGCCGACAATACTACGTTCAGCACCAAAGTAGCAGTAAGACAGTGAGTTACAGGCCGCAACGTAACGTTTATCGGTCAGGTTATTGACGTTGAGCTGCGCGCTCACCCCTTTCAGGCCGATATGCGTTAAGTCGTAGCCAATCGCCATATCCACCAGTGTGTATGAAGGTAGAGTGTGGGTATTCAGACGATCGCTGGTAATGCCATTGACATAACGCACGCCAGAACCCAGCGTCAGACCATCCAGCGGGCCGCTTTTCACATCGTAACTCAGCCAGCTACTGGCCTGATTACGCGGCGCATAAACAGCGCGCTTACCTTGCTCTTCCGGACTGCTTTTCTTATAGCGAATATCGGTGTAGGTATACGCCGCCTGCAAACGGAAGTTATCTGTTAGCTGACTAATCGCCTCCAGCTCCACACCCTCGGATTCAATTTCCCCAATTGAACGGTACGGATCGGTCGGCTCTTCTTTGGTGGCGATATTGGTCTGATTGATGCGGAAAACCGACGCACTAAACTGGCTGTTCAGCCCTTCTGGTTCATATTTCAACCCGGCTTCCCACTGTTTGCCCTTCATTGGCTCCAGCAGGTTACCGTTTTCATCAGCAAAACTGGTCGGCGTGAAGGCGGTAGAGTAGCTCACGTATGGGGCTAAACCGTTATCAAACAGATAGAGCAGAGCGGCGCGGGTGCTGAAGTTGTTTTTATCCAGATCGCTACGCGAGTCGTTGATCTTATCAATATTTGACACACTGACCTGATCGTAACGACCGCCCAGAGTAATACGCCAGCGATCCCAGGACATCTGATCCTGCAGATAATAGCCCGTCTGGCGCAGTTTGTGTTTTTCACGCGCATACATACTGATGTAATCCGGCTTCGCTCCATACACCGGATTAAAGGCATCTATTGGCGGGAATGCGCCGTAGTAGCCAGTGGTATTATTGCTGCGATCCTGATAGTCGATCCCCACCAACAGACGGTGGTTCACCTGCCAGGTATCAAAACTACCATCAAGCTGGTTATCCAGCGTAATTGCCGACATTTTCTCATCGGATCCAGAATAGCCGCGATTGAGTTCAGTCTCATTCAGCCAGCCTGCCGCATAAACCTGGTTCAGTTCGACATCGGTATGTAAATAACGCAGCTTTTGCCGCACCGACCAACCGTTGTCAAACATGTGTTCAATGTTGTAACCCACCATGTTTTCGCGGCGATCGTATTTGTCGTAATCATCTTCACCTTCGAAGAAAGTGTTAGAGATCTTCTGACCATAGTGGGGAACCACGGTGCCATCATAAGGCAAACCTGAGTGGCTGCCACCTTCCGGATCACGATGCAGATAGGCCATCAGGTCAAGGCGTGTCTGGTCGGTGATCCGCCAGGTCAGGCTTGGCATCAGCGCATAGCGTTCTTCTTTCAATGGACCAAACTGCGAGTCCGCGTAGCGCGTCATTCCGCTCAGACGCGCTGCCACACGATCGTTATCATCCAGAGCGCCAGTCACATCAAAGGCTGCGCCGCGCTGATTGTTGTTCCCGGCAAATAACTTCACTTCCCCGCCAGGGTCAAACGAGGGTTTACGTGATGTCAGCGCAACAATACCGCCCGGAGAGGAGCGGCCATACAGCACGGATGCCGGACCACGAACCACTTCGATGTTTTCAAGGAACCAAGGATCGACGACCAACGAGCTGTGAGAGTTGGTATCGCCCATCATTTTCAGGCCATCGAGATAGACGTTGTCGAGGCTACCATCAGAGAAACCGCGCAGCACAATGTAGTCAAAACGGTTCGAAGCGCCAATCTGGTTGCTGTACACCCCTGGTGTATAGCTCACAGCCTGACGCACACTGGTTGCCCCTTGCTCTTCAAACTGTTCGCGGGTGATGATAGACACCGACTGCGGGGTTTCAATATCCGGCGTGGCAAGCTTGGTTGCACCACTTTGCATCTGCGAGGTGACAACCACCGTATCGTTTTTTGTTGTTTCCTGCGCCAGCAGAGGAAAAGCCACGCTGCCGGTTACCCATCCCACCAACAGCGCCAATCGAGTCTTAGCGAACATGAACATCTCCAAAGGCATTTCTAATTGTAAATAAGAATTATTACCTTTTTGGTGGCGAAGATAGCTATGCCGGATGCCAGGTTGCGTATGCGCAGTGCCAAAATGTTAGTCTCGACTTCGCACAAAGCAGAAAAATGGATTAGCAAAGTTTGAGTACATCGCCAGGCGGAAAACCATAGCGACGACGAAAGGCGGTAGAAAAGTTAGTGGCGTGCTGATAACCCGACATCCATGCCGCCTGCTGAACGCTGTACCCTTCCAGCAAATAGCCGCGCGCACGTTCCAGACGACAATCGCGCAAATAGTCAAAAACCGAACAGCCGTAGGCTGCCCGAAATTTACTGCGCAAACTGCTGGGACTCATCGCCGCTCGCTGGGCCAGATCGTTTAGCGTGTAGTCATTCTCCGGCGTCTGTTCCAGCAGACGACGAACGATCTCCAGCCGTTGTTGTTCACCATTGGCAGGCTGATATTTACCGCTCTCCATCTGGCACACGCTCAGGCCGTGACCGAACAGCTGTAAAATAAGTCCTTCCAGCATCAGTTGCCGGGGCACGCTACCGAGCGTACTCTGCTGCGCATACTGTAATCCGCTAAGCAAAAAGCCCGGAACCTGCCAGATAAGCGTTGGCGTCTGGCATCTTTCCCACTCACGCATCAACGACTCGAGCAATCCTGTGCGCCATGCGCCGTCGGGATACAGTCCCAGCGATAACGTACGCAGTTTGCAGTCAGCATGGTGGCGGGCACTCATCGTTTGATGTTCACTCAGCCGGGAGCTAAATGCCATGCCGGAACGCACCACATGCTCCTGCCCGTTGAGCGTCAGTATCACGCACCCTTCCAGTACCACCAGCATATACAGAGGACTGCTGTGGCGGGAGGTTGTTTCATAAGGTTGCAGCACCTGTACGTCGGAATGGGTCACGCACATACCGCAAGGAAGTGTCATCTCCTCAACTTCCCCTTGCAGCACGGCGCAGGAATGCGGTAAATCCGGTTTTTGCTTCAGCATCGGAAAGCGGTAATCAATACCGTAACGCTCGCCAAAATCCATAAATTCACTAACGGAGAAAATTCGTGCTAAGCGTCCGGAAGCATTTTGGGCGGTGGTGTTGTTCATGCTGTCTTATGCATAGGAAATGGGATTAACTCGTTGTGCAACATTACCATTACCCGCAGGGCACAACAACAATAATGAGAATTATTATCAATAATGTTACAACATGAGTCCCCTGCCAGGTATCGTTTCGGGCGTTGCCCCGAGCATCTCACCAGACTGAATAACTGCTGATGAGATGATCATTTCCCTACTAACGTATGCTGTCGCTCCCGTTGAGGCCCTCTTCTTGATTTACCTCTACCTGAAATACAGCCACTGCCTGCGATAGCATTGCCGACTGTTCTTCCACACTGCCTGTCGTTGCGGCAATCTCTTCCACCAATGATGCGTTTTGCTGGGTTACCTGCTCCATTTGAGTGACAGCGACCCGGATTTGCTCTATGCCGCTATTTTGTTCGCCTGAAGCTCCGGATATATCTTCCATCAATATATTGATGTTACGTATTGCCTCCGCAATATTCGCCATCATGACACCACTGTTTTCGGCTATTTCTACACCTTCTTTGACGCTGATTGCCGCTCTGGCAACTAAGTCCGTAATTTCCTTTGCTGAAGCAGCGCTGCGTTGGGCAAGAGTCCTGACTTCGCTAGCCACAACGGCAAATCCACGACCTGATTCGCCTGCACGAGCGGCTTCCACTGCTGCATTTAGTGCGAGGATATTGGTCTGAAAAGCAATACTATCAATAACATTCGATATTTCGCTTACGCTCTGCGCATTGCGGCTAATCAGATGGATCTTCTCAACCATTTCACTCATTAAGCGTTCGCCACGCAATGCCATTTCGGTACTTTCATTCGTCATGGCGGATGCCTGGTGTGACTTATCGGTATTATTCTTTGTTGTTGCGGATATCTGTTCCATACTGGCAGCCGTCTCGACGACAGCTGCAGCCTGCTGTTCCGTTCTGGTAGACAAGTCTGTATTACCTGTCGCTATCTCCTGCATACCGATATTAATAGACTCGACACCATCACGAATCGTTGTGACAGTCTCCCGAAGGCCATTCTGCATATTTTGTAAATTCAAACATAACAGACCAATTTCATTGTTACTCTGTACCTTAACAGGATGACTCAGATCGCCTTTACCAATCCGTGAAAAATGTTCAGATACTGTTCGTAATGGTAGGATGATTGTGCGGTTCAACCAGATATTACAAATAAAAAAGATGAAAATCGTAAACGCCAGGATCACCGATATTTTAATTATTGATGAATTAAACTGGGAGTGTGTTTGCCCTACGATCTTCTCACTGATCAACATTGTTGATTTATAATAGCTAGCCAGTTGGCTATCAAAATTTTTACGCGAAGCGAGCAATTCATTATTTAAATTTATTGATGCATCAGCGATACGTCCGCTCGATATAACTTCATTTAACTGATCGATATGTTTTTTTTCAAAATCCATTTGTTGTTCAAAGGCAGTCTTGATGATTTTTCCTGCCTGCGGATCATCCGTCGTCAATCCAGGTATGTCCCAGAAAACATTGAACTCTTGTCTTGCATAAGCAATCTCATCCTGTGCTTGTTTTAATGTCTGTTGCACATCAGCAGAATCATGCAATTGAATATTATCAAGCATGCCCCTTAATTTATTAATAGATCCAGTGATACTATGCAGTGAATCCTGCTCTCTTACTATATTATGTAGTAAAAGCGTACTTTTCTGTGTGTTTTTGAGATCTAATAACTCCAGTCCATTAGAAAAAAACTGCATAAATGTAAATAACAACAATAGTAATAACAGGCTGGTTTTAACCTTCATATTTTTTAACATTTAAACATCTCCATAACAATAAAAACATCTTCTATGACTTAATTGTTATCGACTCAGCCCGTAATACCTTAACCTGTAAAATGGTTAATTATTAGAAAGTTTCCCACTATTTACACTATGATATAGTAAAGTACACAAGTATACACACTGCGGCATACAGTATACTTCTGGTACCTGAAAGAATAAAATTAAAGCAAGTGAACATTAATATCATTTATGTATTAAGCAACGGCACCTAATTTGAGTACTTTGAGACGCTAAGAATGCCTGAGCTGTTTGTATTGATTTAAACGAAGGTGATGTCAGAATCAGAGAATATAGACGATAACACTTCCCGGACTGCCTGGTGGAACCCTTAGCCAGGATAACGAATCAACAGCGATCGGTGCCATCTCATTCTCAAATCTCAACAAGGGTGTATTATCATCCGGGACCGATGTGCTTTCACATATTTCAATAATCCCCCTAAAGGATATAGACACACTGGCAGGAATATCAGATAACTTTACCCATTCATCAGTAACCACTAACTTTCGCGTAAACATCACTTGGTCCTTTACTCGTGATTTATAGTCGATATTTTTATATTCAGATAAAAAGACATTCTCCGCTCTAAAAATATTCAGTATGTATTCGTTAGTGAAACCTTATTCATCTAAAAGAAACTGAAAGTAATAAAACTCATTTGAAGTGTGTTTCACAAACTCAACCGGAAGGTTATTTTTGATGAAAAGTGATTTAGCGAACTCAACATCACCATAAACCCGGACACAGAATGGCTTTAAGATCTCACCCTGAATACCAAAGCATTCTTGTAGCCGAGCATCATCCATAAAGATAAAATTGCCGTTTCTAACTTTAATTTTATCATCCAGATCACGCCACTTCCCTGGGGTGAGCAGAAAACTCTCCCACCCATTGTTTCGCAACACTTCAATAGCATGGGTAAATTTAAAATAATAATTCTGTATTGTCACATCGCTACTCGATGTAGAATATAAGTATTCTATTTTAAATTTAAGTTGTGCATTGAGACTTTTTTTCTTTCCTTCATCAATCAGCCATTGCAGTTCATTAGCGATACTCTTTGGAAAGAGCTTCCTCTTTTTTGCAATTGCCAACCAGTTCATAATAAAAATATGCTCTGACATTTTAGAGTAAATTCTATTATCCATTATTGCGATGCCTATTGCGACTAACGCACTCCAGGTAAACGTTTCAAGCTCATCCTGATAATTATGTCTCAACTGACTGACTTTTCCTGAATCACTTACCACTTAAAACCCACCTACACAAATCATCATTACATTTAAATCCTGTATTACTCCATTTAAAAAAATACTACAATTAAAACCATCAAAATATGATCCAGATTAATTTATTTCCATGTAAAAAAACCACATAAATAACATATTACATTTCTTAACCTTTCATCTTTTTATGAAATGGTAAAAAATAATAAGAAGAATACGATAAAGATGAAAACTAATAATACTCAAAGGCAATTAATACCACGAAATATTGTAGACCCAACTATCATAAAAACTCAAAAACCGCTCATTAGCGGAAGTTTTCCTGACATATCCCACCAGCAACGCTCAGAAAACGATCAGCCACCCATCACGCAGACATTAAGTCTCCTGATGAAATCATTTTATTGCATACCTTTACGACAGAAGTCATAAAATGATCAGGATGGGCTTTAAATGAAATTTAATATAGAGGCATCAATAATATTAAAGATATAAATTTCCCTTTATTCATAAAAATGATGAGTTAAGGTTCCTGTTCTGGCCCCAAAAACCCCCTTCCGCGTTCTACAAGCCGGAAGGGTTCTTTTAGCAGGAGCGATTAATAGAAGAT
The DNA here is from genome assembly GCF_916618775.1 of Citrobacter sp. Marseille-Q3906. NCBI lineage: Bacteria > Pseudomonadati > Pseudomonadota > Gammaproteobacteria > Enterobacterales > Enterobacteriaceae > Citrobacter > Citrobacter sp. Marseille-Q3906. The sequence continues at coordinate 123,967 of NZ_CAKAKA010000002.1, read as the reverse complement.
ACCGATAATCAGGGTATGCGTGATAAAGCCTACAATTAACGGCACAGCGGTACGTTTAACTACATCGAAAGGGGTGATCTTCGCACCACTTGAAACAGCAATCACCACGCCGGATACAGGTGAAATAGCCCGCCCCATATGAGATGCCTGCTGCATAGGCAGGATCATCGCAACAGCATTAGCCCCCATACTTGCAGCAATTTGAGGAATAAGCTCAACAAACGCCAGGAAAGGCGCATTACCTGACCCCATAATGATCGCGGCAGCAAGCGTCACCAGTGCAAACACAACCGCCATTGCAAATGGTGGTAATCCAACGTGTTCTGCCATCAGAATTAACTGATCAATCGCACCAATGACCTTAATACCATGCGCGAATACCCCCGCAGCAACCAGCAGACCGACCACACCGGTAAACGCGGTTCCCATTCCTTTCAAAAAGTGGCTGAATCCTTCGCATACTGACTTTAAATCACGGGTCCGTAACCACTCAATCAGCATACAAATAGCCATGGAAATGAGGACGATGGTGATAATGTTCAGGTTAATGCCACTGACAAACATTGCGGATGAACCTACCGCCATCAATATCGGCAGCATGGGGAGCAGCGCATAAAAAGCCGGTGCTTTTCCTGAGTCGGTAACCTCAGCGGTACCTATTTCCCGTGGTAAAGTCCCCGCTTTACGATCGCAATGCCGCTGCCAGAAGAAATGACAGACCCCCACGACCAAAACGGTTGCAAGCGCAGCAGGCCCTTGATGATAGACAACATATTCCACCACATCCATATTAACGGCCTTAGATCCCCTGATGGCATCTATCGCTGTTGGGGTGTACGCCACACCAAGCGAGGTCGCAATCACTCCCGCAGCAGAGGCCGCGGAGAGCCCTAATCCCAGCATAATAGGGAACATCGTCCCCATCAGTAACACCGCGAGTCCGGTGGCTGAAGGGATGGCCAATTGAAGAAGGCTGGCAAGCAGGTAGGAGAAAAAAAGTAAAATATATGGCGACCGCAGCGCCCGTAATGGTTTCGTTACTACACGCACCACTGCTTCATTCGCCCCGATATGATCCATGTAATGCGCAAATCCCATTAACGCCATAATCATCAGACCAAGATCGGCAGCGCGCGTACTGAAAAGATCGCGCATAACTTCGAAAGGATCGAGAAATGAAATTCCCGTACCGGCAACCCCTTTCGGCAATACAGACCCCCATCCAGTCAATCCGGTACAAATCATCAACACCAAACCCGCAATGAATAACACCGGCTCAGCGCGATAACCTTTCAGGATCAGACGGGCGACGACAACAATAACCAAAAGGGCAATAAGTACCTGAATCATGACTGAGTTCTCCGCTCCGCGAACTCAGCAAAGGTTTCCTCAATGACTGCCACAACGACATCACTGGCAGCGCGCAGAGAACGTACCGGCAGGTATTCATAAATTGAATGAAAATTATGGGCACCGGTAAAAATATTCGGACAAGGCAATCCTTTCTGAGAGAGAACCGCACCATCATAGCCGCCACGCATAGCTACCGGTGCCGGTGTAATACCACATTTCTGATAGGCGCGTAGAGCAATATCAATGGGGTAGTGAGCATTGCCCTGCAGACTATTAAAAACATTCGCATAGCGATCGGATAAGTGGCAGACCACGCTATTTTCACCCCAAAGCATATTGGTGCTCTGTGCAAGTTGCCGAATAAATTCCATCCGTGCCTGATAGCCTTCTTCACTGAAATCACGAATATCCAGCTTGAGCACCGTGCGGGCACTGTTGCCTTGTAGTTGTTTCACCCAATAATAACCTTCACGCCCTTCCGTATATTCAGGCGCTTCTCCTCCTGGGAGCATAGAAATGAACTTATGGGCCATCAGCAGAGAGTTTTTAAGCTTGCCTTTGGCTGACATAGGGTGTGCAGACTGACCGGTAAAGATAATTTCTGCATCGCCTGCATTCCAGTTTTCATAAACAAACTCACCAATTCCACAGCAATCCAGGGTATAGCCAAAGTCAGCACCAAATGCCGAAACATCAAAGGCTTTTGCCCCCCGTAAGCCTTGCTCCTCATCAGGCACAAAACCGACTTTCACAGTGCCATGCTTAATTTCTGGATGTTCAACAAGGTACTGCAGCGCATTCATAATAGCCGCGATAGCGGCTTTATCATCCGCTCCCAAAAGACTGGTTCCATCTGTCACGAGAAGGTCATCACCGATATAATTTTTCAGTTCAGGGAATTCACTTTCACGAAGATAAATATTCAGCTCTTTGTTCAGACACAAATCGCCGCCACTGTAGGGGAGACGTTGTGCATTCGTATTCGCGGTCTGTTCTGCACTGGTATCCAGATGACCAAAGAAAGAGACAACTGGAACGCTATCGTCAGTATTCCCGGGCAATGTTGCCGTCACGATAGCAGTATCTCTAACCTCGATGTTTTCCATTCCTAATGCTTCAAGCTCTGCTGCAAGCAGCTTTGCCAGCACCATCTGGCCAGGGGAAGAAGGCATTATCCCGTTTGCACCGTTTTCCCTTGAAGTCGTTGTATTGATTTTGGTGTAGTTAATAAAGCGTTCAACAATATCCATTGTGGGACATCCTTTAATGTATTATTTACGAGGTACTGCGAGAGGAGACCTGCATGCAGCGCGAGCCAGATAAAACCGGAGAGTAAAAAACAGTGCCTATCCCTGAGCGCCTATTTGTGGGGATTTCGACAACAAATGCTATGTTCAAAACAAATCATTTTATATTTTTCAATGAGCAAATTTTCAAAAACAAAGTGCAACGCTGTTGCACTAATCTAGGAATACCCACTTAATGAATTAAAATCCGTGAACAAAGTCACATTTATTTTAATGGTTAAAAATACCTATCACACTGAAAACAAGGAAATTATAAGCCCATCTTTATTATACCCCTGTATATAAGACCACAACAAAACAATTCACCTTCAAATAGAAACGCGCTGGTACTATTGAGCCTTAATATATCTGTACACAGAAAATATCGCAGCATTATAAACTTACGTCGCTAATCATCATATTAGCCATAATAATGTTTACCCGTGTAGTGAATATTTTATTGCATAGACGTAAAAAAAAACCTCTACCCTGAGAAGAGATACAGAGTAGAGGCAATACGGGTGTTAAGGACAGATTTATTGTTTTAGTGATAACGGAAGAGCTTCTTGCAGGATCAAGTATACACAATTTATTACAGAGAGAAAATTCTTAAAATAGTATTTACTACCTTTACTGAGTTTATAATAAACAATAGCTTATCAAAAACAGGATTTCACACCCAAGAATATTAAACCATATTAATCTATTATGTAAGTTAGTGAAGACCAACACTCTTGTATTGGTACAGATAGCCCAGCAGATACTGAAGAAATATAAAATAAATTAATACATTAATCTCTTCATTACATAACGAGAATTTAAAGTTATCAGTCTAATTACCCTCATTTTGAACGACATCTATCAACACAAGCCGCCATTTCCAATTTACACTCTCAATTATAATTTACTTTATTGCAACATTAAAATTACATTCAGAAATGTGAGGTCAAGTACGTTAATTTATAAAAAAGACTCCTGAACAAAAAGCATGGACGTCAGAACAGGGTCTACTCGTGGACTACTGATATAAAGGATTGTGTTTAATACCCAAAAGGAAAATCCAATGCTCAATGATATCTACAAATATATTTCAACAAAAGAAAACATAGGCGTTAACCTGTGTCGTATTTCCATTGCCATTGTATTTATGTGGATTGGTTTATTGAAATTTATACCTTATGAGGCAGACAGCATAGTCCCCTTTGTTGCTAACAGCCCATTTATGTCATTCTTTTACAATGATCCCATGAACTATGCACAGTTTATGAATCATGAAGGCGAATTAGTCGAAGCTCATCGTGCTTGGCATAATGCAAACAATACCTACGGATACTCAACTGGATTAGGCGTCATAGAAGTAATATTTGCATTGCTCATTCTGTCTCATTACATTTCGCCAAAAACTGGATTCTGGGGAGCAACCATGGCGTTCCTGACACCTTTTGTAACGTTAACATTCCTGATATTTACGCCAGAAACGTGGGTGCATGGTGCTGATGCCCATACAGGGTTTCCTTATCTTTCTGGTGCCGGCCGACTAGTACTGAAAGATACAATAATGCTAGCCGCAGGATTTATCGTAATGGTGCACTCAGCAAAGTGTATCGTCAAAAGAGAGAGTCAGAGAAAAAGTTAGTATCTGCAAAAATTTTTTCGCACTCTGACTTATGGAGGTAATAATGCAACATTTTATCAAAAAAGGCCTCATATTATTGGTTCTATATATCTCTGCAACAATAACAGGATATGCTGAAAATAATAACGCTGACACTATGCAAAAAAATTTTAGTGCTTATAACTATCCGCAAACAAGAGAACATTTAATAAACGCAATTAACCGCAATAACCTGGTGTTATTTGGTGAATTTGACCACGCAAAAGCAGCCCAGAGTGTCCAGTTAACAATGCCACCGACAACAGTGCTTGTCTTTGGAACCCCTTTAGCAGGGACACCATTAATGCTTGCACATCCTGATCTGGCTCTTGATCTACCGTTTCGGGTTCTGATTAGCCAGCAGCAAGATGGACGGGTTTTAGTAAGCTATCACCCAATGGAAAGTCTACAAGTCCATGGTCTTGATACGGCATCGGTTAACACACTAAAAAAACTCGAAAAACTCGTTCAAAATGCGATTCGGTAATTTTTGTCTCGTCGTATTCCGATTTCTGCTCCTTCACCAGAGAAAAGGCACCTGCATATATTGGTGCCTCATTTATAAACAATCATGATGCCCCAATCGGTATAGCCGAACAGGTTATACCGACTTTCTACTCAACGGGCCTCTTACTTCGATAATACTTCGACAAATTTAGCCAGCCACTCAGGATGCGCAGGCCATGCAGGTGCCGTAACCAGATTGCCATCGACGTATGCCTGGTCAATCCCGATATCTGCGTAATGTCCACCGCTCAACCGAATCTCCGGCGCACAAGCTGGATAGGCGCTGCATGTACGGTTTTCTAACACCCCTGCTGCAGCCAGAATCTGAGGGCCGTGACATACGGCGGCAATAGGTTTACCCGCCGCGTTAAAGTCTTGCACCAGTTGAATGACATCAGGGTTCAGTCGTAAATACTCGGGGGCACGTCCTCCGGGGATCAGTAATGCATCATAATCTGTTGCCCGCGCATCAGTAAAATTCGCATTCAGGGTAAAACGGTGCCCTGGTTTCTCGCTGTACGTCTGTGCCCCATCAAAATCATGAATGGCGGTCTGAACATAATCCCCCAGGCTTTTATCTGGACAGACAGCGTCAACCTGATGACCTAACATTTTTAGCGCCTGAAAAGGAACCATAGTTTCGTAATCTTCGACATAATCTCCGACCAGCATCAGTATCTTCTTCATTTCCGTCCCCGCCCATGGTTATTCATGATGAGAAATAATGGCCATCTTTACTATAGTCTACCGGCAAAAAGTTATTTGAAAATCCACCCCGAGACCTGCGGAACATTCGGGCAGATCACACTCTGCTCAGCAACCCGCTGTCAGACGGCGCGGTTACTCTACTGACAAGACAAATACAGCGAATAAATATAAATTATATATAAATATATAGTTGAGAAATTTTAATATCATCCATTTTTTCTCATTATATAAAACAGAGCAATTGCAAGTTATAACACCTGTGTTATATTCCGCTCAGGTTTTCATATCACCTATATTATTAATAATATACTCGTGTTATTTACCATCTATTATTATTCTGTTCACCGTATATCGGGTGAATAATCACAAAGGGTTTCCCCATGATGACAAGACGTTCGTTCGTCAAGCAGAGTCTGGTAACTTCAACGAGTATGTTACTCGCCAGTATGATGGGCTGCAGCTTCAGTAAATTAGCCAGTGCTGCAGAACGCCGCCGATGGCAAATGCCGGATGAAGGCGCACCTCATGCGGCAACCTGGATGGCGTTTGGCGCCAGTGCGAATATCTGGGAACCTCATCTGCTACCAGTGGTTAGGGAAAATCTGGCGACAATCGCAAAAACCATCGCCGCATTTGAGCCAGTGAATATGCTGGTACGCGAAGAGGACAGCGACCTGGCAGCACAGCTGTGCGGGTCGACGGTCAACCTGTTGATTCATCCGATTGACGATCTGTGGATCCGCGACACCGGACCAGTGTTTGTGAATAATTCTAGCGGGGAGCACGGAGGCATTGGGTTTAACTTCAACGGCTGGGGTGATAAGCAAGAGCACGCTCGAGATGCTGAAGTGGCAGAATTCGTTACAGATTACACTAGGGCCGCGTTTATTCGCTCATCACTGGTGCTGGAAGGTGGTGGGATTGAGGTCGACGGCGAAGGCACGGCGATTATCACCGAGAGCTGTGTTATTAACCCGAATCGTAACCCCGGCGTCAGCAAAGCCGAGTGTGAAAGAGAGCTGAAGCACCTGCTAGGGCTGGAAAAAATCATCTGGTTACCCGGCATTGCCGGGAAAGATATTACCGACGGACATACGGACTTTTATGCCAGATTCACTCACCCAGGTACGGTGGTGGCGGGACTTGAGCAGGATCAGTCCTCATTTGATTACGCCGTAACCAGACGTCATCTGGAAATCTTGCGCGCCGCAACGGATGCAAAAGGACGGCGCCTGAAGGTGATCACGCTGGAAGGCCCTTCCGCTATCCGTCCAGCCTACGCAAGCAATGATTTCGCCGCAGGTTATATCAATTTCTATGTCTGCAACGGTGCGATTATTGCACCGGAATTTGGCGATAAACGCACTGACCGCAATACTCGCGATATTTTGCAGGAGTTGTTTGCTGAACGTGAAATTATTCAACTCAATATCGACGGCATCGCGGCAGGTGGCGGTGGCATTCACTGCACTACCCAGCAGCAACCTCGCTAGCGCCAATCAGCAATCTGACTTTTGCTATCGCAGAAATTGTAGCGGCACAGTAAATTTATGCCGCTACAAACACAGCATTCAACATCCCTTTCAGGTAAAAATAACGATTACATGCCCCTGTCCGGTTTATGAGTTTCGTTCATAGCGCCTATTTAATGTGTGTAATTATCTTTCATCCCGACATCGTTAGTCTTAGATGTACACGCGGATAAGCACTAATCAAGCTTATGAAACAGTCAGACTGACTGGCATTGTCACTTAAGACCGAATCTGTAACTGACAGAAATGTCAGAAAAATGTCAGCCAGCTGTTGGGGCTGAATAATTACCATCCCCCGGGTGCGGCTGCTGAACGGACAGCGAATGGAGGAAACTGGATGAGGTTACTTTTAGTAGAAGACGAAGAAAAAACATCTACCTACCTCAGCCGTGCGCTGGGCGAGTCTGGATTTACGGTAGATGTCTCAGCAGATGGTGCAGAAGGCCTCCATTACGCGCTGGAGTTCGACTACGACGCGATAATCCTTGATGTGATGTTGCCGGGGATGGATGGCTACCGGGTACTCGAGGGCGTACGGGCTAGTAAACAGACCCCCGTGTTAATGTTATCTGCTCGAGGGTCGGTCGACGAGCGCGTTAAAGGGCTTCGACTTGGTGCTGATGATTATCTTCCTAAGCCCTTCTCACTCATTGAATTGGTGGCGCGTATTCAGGCGCTGGTACGTCGCCGGTCAACGGATGGAGCCGACATCACCCAACTTCAGATCTACGATCTGCATCTTGATCTACTGGCTCGCCGTGTGTTTCGTGCAGGAACGCGACTGGAACTGACCGCGAAAGAGTTTTCCCTGTTGAGCCTTCTGGCCCGTCATCAGGGGGAAATTCTGTCAAAGATGATGATTGCTGAGCAGATATGGGACATGAATTTTGATAGCGATGCCAACGTGGTTGAAGTTGCTATTAAACGTCTGCGGGCCAAAGTTGATGCTCCGTTCGGCATAAAATTACTACATACCGTACGTGGTATGGGATACGTTCTCGAAGTCAGGCCAGAATAAATGAAGAGGATAAGCATGCTTAAGCGCTCCATATCCGTCCATCTGGCACTGATGTTTGCGTTATCCGCTCTGCTGATTCTCTCCGTTATCGGTATAACACTACGAAGCTCGCTGCATGACTCATTGCAAAAACAGATACACAACGAGCTACTGTTTCGTGAATCATTAATGAGCCCGTGGATCACTGCGCGAACTTCTCTTGACGGCTGGTCTACGCTTGCCAGTAAATTCAACATGTTAACCAATTCAGAAGGCGAACTTGTTCGCTACTGGGTAGTGAGTGATAACCCACATTTTAGCGTAGGCGGAACACCGCCGACTGGGATCCAGTGGTCTTCTTTACGGGAGGGGTTTAATAAAATGCCCGGCGCATCCGAAGGGGCATGCTCACTTCATTTGTTGGTAAAAACAATCCCCGCCAACGGCGAAAGACCTGAGTTGCGCTATGTGGTTGCCATCGACTCCACTCCGTATATGGGCACGCTTGATGCATTCACGCGCACCCTGCTGATTATTGCCGCTCTGGGGGTGTTTATTGTAGCGCTGCTGGGTTATATGGTCTCAAGGATCGGCCTACGTCCGCTAGGCGCACTCAGTAAACAGGCACAGCAGCTCGCTCCGGGAGACCACGGCCAACGCCTTGATACCAAAGCACTACCAAAAGAATTGCAGCAACTCGCTTCATCATTTAACGGGGTGCTGGAACGGCAGCAGGTAGCCTGGCGACAGCTCGAAAGTTTTAACGCTGATGTAGCCCATGAACTTCGTACGCCGCTGACCAACCTGATTGGCCAGACGCAACTGGGGTTGTCACGCCGACGTTCGCATGATGAGTTGGAAGAGCTTTTAGGTTCGAATCTCGAAGAGCTTGAGCGTATGACGTCGATCGTAAACGACATGCTTTTTTTGTCACATGCTCACGCGGGTGAACACGCTTCCCAGCTTATGCAGGTTTCCCTGCGTCAAGAGACCCTTAAAACAGCGGAGTATGTAGAGCCTTCCTTTGCTGAAAAACAGCTTTCCCTTGATATTGAAGGTGACGTCACCGCGCATATCGACCGACGGCTGTTCCACCGTTCACTTGCAAATTTACTGGAAAACAGTGCAAGACATTCGCCATCCAACAGCACGGTTACCGTTCGGTTGAGCGAAACGAATAATCACGCCTGCGTTGAAGTTTCTAACCCGGGTGCTCCCATTGCGCCGGAACATTTACATCGGCTTTTTGAACGTTTATATCGCGTCGATACTTCCAGAGCCAGGAGCGATACCCATCACGGGCTGGGTTTATCAATCGTACGTGCCGTCGCCATTATGCACCAGGGGGACGTCTTTGCGCGTAGTGAGGACGGTATCAACACATTTGGTGTCACGTTTGCAATGCAGCCGGATAACGCATTCAGCCACACTCCCCCCGGGACAGAGCCAGAAATAAGATTAACTGACACAGATGTCAGGGGGTCGTCAGCCTGAAGACATGTCCCACTCTTTAGAATCATCGCAGGCTATCTTTCCCATCCTTGATAAGGACGCTTTGCATGACTCGATATTTACCTTACCCCGCACTGTTACTGCCCTTCTCTACGTTTTCTTCCTGGACAGCGATACTGCTGACCTTTGGTTTTAATCTCTCGGCAAATGCTGCACCCGCTGGCGCAGTTTCGGCGTGAATATGGCGAAAATGTTGCAGCCATTCGCGTTGAAGAAGCATTGGAATGGGCGGTGGCAAGCAAACAGAGGAGTGAGTTATGGAGCATGATTCCACCCGAAGAATGTTACTTACAGCGTTTGCCGGGCTCACACTGGCGAACGTTTCTCTGGCTTCAGCGGCAACTGGAAACGCAAACGTGCGGGGCAATAGCCGCATTCTGGTAGCGTACTTTTCTCGTAGCGGGAACACACGGGTGGTTGCGGGTATCATTCACCGAAGCCTGAATACCGATCTGTTTACAATCGAGCCGGAGAAACCTTATCCGGAAGACTATTTTCAGACCGTTGAACAAGCAAAAAATGAACGGGCCCGGGGAATTAAACCGGCATTAAAAAATAGCGTCGCAGATATCGAACGTTATGAGGCCGTGTATTTAGGCTTTCCCGTCTGTAGCACCAGTGTGCCACCCATAGTACAAACCTTTCTGAGCAGCCATAACCTCGAGGGAAAATTACTCATCCCCTTTATCACCCACGGCGGTTACGGTAAAGGGGACAGCGACGGCATCCTTGCAAAACTTGCCCCAACCGCGCGCCGGGAAAAACCGCTGGTCATTGAATGCGATCAGGAGCGGAGAACCACAGAGATGGTAACTAACTGGTTAGAGACAATACGTAGCTAATCGTTCGTATTCATGAACCGGACAAATAAGGGTATTCATCGGAACGAAATTATCGCCAGGGCCAACTCAGATATTATTAAGCTGCAAACATAACAGAGGATGTAATCTTGAAGACAATCTTAAAAGCGCTGGCCATCAGCGTGATAGCGGGTGGTCTGGCGGTTCAGTCGGTGTATGCAGAGCCATTAATCATTCAGGAACAAGGAAGCTTTTCTGCTGGCGGCGCTATCATCGCAGCACCAGGTACATTTAACGCGAAAAAACCACTGGATTCTGCTGGTCAAACTTATCATGGTGATCATGCGTCTGTTTTCTACCAAATTCCGGAAAATCCGCATAAATACCCTATTGTCATGCTGCACGGCGCAGGTCAGTTTTCCCGTACCTGGGAAAGCACACCGGACGGTCGCGAAGGGTTTCAGAATATATTCCTGCGCCGTGGGTTCTCTACTTATCTTGTCGATCAACCGCGTCGGGGCAGCGCCGGGCGCTCTACAGTAGAAGGTACTGTCACGCCAAAACCCGATGAGCAGATGTGGTTTAATCAGTTCCGTGTTGGCGTGTGGCCTGAGTATTTTAAAGGCGTTCAGTTCTCTCACGACAAAGAGGCACTGAATCAGTATTTCCGTCAGATGACTCCGAATACAGGGCCGTTTGATATCAATGTAATTTCTGATGCGATGTCCGCAGTAGTGGATAAATCCGGTCCGGCTATCCTCTTCACCCACTCTCAGGGTGGCGGGCCAGGCTGGTATACCGCGATGAAAAACGACAAGGTCAAAGCCATTATCGCCTTTGAGCCAGGCAGCAGTTTTGTTTTTCCGGAGAAAGAATTACCGGCACCAATGCCAAGTGCTTTCGACACGCTGAAAGGTGAACCTGTTCCAATGGAACAGTTTATGGCACTGACTAAAATCCCGATTCTGATTATTTACGGCGATAACATACCGGATAAACCCGTGGCGATGCCCGCGCAGGACAGCTGGCGAGTACGCCTGGCAATGGCTCGTGAGTGGCGCAACGTGGTGAACAAACACGGCGGGGATGTGACGGTTACGCACCTTCCGGAGATAGGGATCAAAGGCAATACTCACTTCCCGTTTTCTGATCTGAATAATGTTCAGATCGCGGATTTAGTAAGCCAGTTCCTGAAAGAGAAAAAACTGCAGTAGCACGAGAAAATATTGAGCCTCCAGTGATGAAGGCGCAGAACGAATATCCTATTTATAAAGATTTTCTCTGGTTTGAAGTAGTCTGATCTCAGTTGTGAGACTTTCAAATCAGGCTATCTGCTGTGAGCGAGAAACTGCGTTGCGCTAATAACATCAGGCATAGTTTAATCATACATATCGGGGTGGGTAGTCGCCCAACCCGCTCGAATCTGAAAACTTGTGCAATTTCCCAGGGCTGCATATCCTTATTCAGGGCTAATGTTGCCTGCATTTTTAGACAAAAATTGAGAAATGGCATCAACTATACCGGGCGCAAGAGGAAGTGATGGGTCTGTATAAGCAGCAATATTTTCTTGCCTGTTATCTGAAGTAACCGGCTTTAATACGTGATTTGTATCAGGAAACATTACAACAGTTGCTCCAGGGTTTGCTGCTGCAAGTTCTCCTGCGTTGTTTTTATCCACCTGAATATCTCGTTCTCCTTGTAAGATCAATATCGGTTTAGTTACAGCCTCTATCATTTGGCTCGGGTTGTATGTAAAAAGGTCTATAAGAAATCCCTGAACTGAAGGATTGAATATACTTTGTAATACGGGGGGCATATTTTCAACATCGATATATTGGCCCTGTTCAAGCGCATCGATAACTTTACCCCCCAGCGTTTGAAGAGTCGCGTCCTCTAGATTTGTTTTGAACTGATGCCGCAAAACTTCGCTCAGGGGGCGTGATGGTGTTGCGACCAGGATTATGCCAGAGATCTGATTTTCCTGAGCTGAAGCTAGTGTAACTATCCCACCTTCGCTATGTCCAAGGAGCCAAACACATTTTGTATTGAATCGGCGGTTCAGAATGTTCAACCACGACCGAATATCGTCGACATAATCTTTCAAGACTACCGAGTTCGCATCCATAACTGCTGATAAACTGCCAAACATGCCACGTTTATCAATTCTTAACACCGCTCTGCCTTTTTTAGCCAACCCTTCCGCAAGAAGTCGGTAAGTCCCGGCATTGACGCCAAGCGGATTATTGCCCTCACGATCAGTGGGTCCTGAGCCAGGAACGATCAAAATAATATTCTCAGGATTTGGAGAAGAACTGAGTAAAGTGCCTTTAAGGGGGCCCAGTGGACCGGGTGCTTCCAGGAAAGTTTCGTAAGGTAAATTCGTCATAAGTTTGACTCAATGGGAGGAGTAGCCCTACATTTAACAGCCTTTACTTTTAAAAAAAATCAATCTTGCCTCGTTTAAACTAAAAGTATTAGCCCCGCCAGAGTAATCAGGATTTTCAAACTGAACAAGATCATCTTCTCATTCACAGATTGGCACGAAGCGGTCTGAACTAAGACGGATGATACCCGTTAAGAGCGGGAAGCGGACGCTAACTCAAAATCTCTGTCCTTAATCCAGGAAATAAGCTCCACAACCTGTGTATCTGAAAATACTTTTATACCATGCTCTGAGAGTAGCGATGCCGCAACTCCCATACCTGATTTACGCTGGCCACTGAAAGAGCCGTCATAAATAAACTCGACACCACATGTTGGACTGCCGTCAGTTAACAACGCAGCGGTGCAACCAGATTCCAGTGCCGTGCGCAATGCCAGCCAGGCTGCGAGTCGATATTGTTCCGTAACATCTCGCCCCGTGTTCTCTATTATTCTGGCTCGCCCTTGCATCACATCTGTGCCGCAAGCAGAAATAATCTCTGCCGGTGGGCGTGGCACAGGCAACCCGGCAGCCATTTCGGGGCAGTGAATTACCAGACGTTGTTCTTCTTGCCAGCGAGCAAGTTGAGCCGTCACCTGTGCTTTCTCACTTCCGTTATAACGGACTTTTAACCCCATCAGGCAGGCACTTACCAGTATTTTATTTACCATCGTTTTTTTCAATTTATGTACAGAACATTTTGATCATAACACTTCGTCACGATGCATTAATTACTCACCATTAACAACACATATCGACAGAAGTGACTTCCGCTCCTGTACTAAGCCTATTGTCATATATCCACAAGATTAATGAACATATCTAATAAACCCTAGCTAATTACCCTATCTAATCGAATAAATCAGTTTGCGTTATGCTTTTCCCGGACAACAGCTGAGAGATAACGTCATGCAAACTGTAAAACTGAACAATGGTATCGAAATGCCCCTGCTGGGTTTTGGTGTGTTTCAGATGACGGATGCCGCCGAATGCGAGCGTGCCGTTATTGATGCAATCAATACGGGATACCGCCTGATCGATACCGCTGCTTCATACCAGAATGAAACCCAGGTTGGGAGCGCACTGAAACAGACCGGTGTCGCTCGTAGCGAGCTCTTTGTAACAACCAAGCTTTGGCTACAGGATACCAATTACGCAGGTGCTAAAGCTCAGTTTGAGCGTTCATTGAACCGGCTGCAACTGGACTACGTTGACCTGTACCTGATTCACCAGCCTTACGGTGATGTCCATGGTGCCTGGCGTGCCATGGAAGAACTGCAACAGGCAGGCAAAATTCGCGCCATTGGCGTCAGTAACTTCCATCCTGACAGACTGGCCGACCTTATCGCCTTCAACAGCGTTGTCCCCGCAGTAAACCAGATTGAAGTTAACCCCTTCAACCAGCAACTGCATGCCGTTGCCTGGATGCAAAGCCGTGGGATTCAACCGGAAGCCTGGGCTCCGTTTGCTGAAGGTAAAAATGGTCTGTTCCAGCATCCCGTATTAACGGCGATTGGTCATAAGTACGGCAAAAGCGTAGGCCAGGTTGTTCTGCGGTGGATCTTCCAGCGAGGCATCGTTTCGCTGGCTAAATCAGTACGAAAAGAACGTATGGAAGAGAACATCAACATTCTCGATTTTGAACTCACTACTGAGGATATGCTGCAGATTGCCGCCCTTGACACCGCAACCAGCGCATTCTTCTCACACCGCGATCCAGCAATGGTGGAATGGCTGACTGGCCGCAAACTTGATGTTTAAGCCGCGATAAAAGAGGTATTCATTAAATGCAAAAACGTTATCTGGGTAAATCCGGGTTAGAAGTGTCAGCGCTTGGGCTCGGTTGCATGGGACTCAGCCACGGCTACGGCCCGGCGACAGATACCCGTCAGGCTATCGAACTCATTCGCGCAGCGGTTGAACGTGGCGTTACTTTCTTCGACACCGCTGAAGTGTATGGTCCATTTCTGAATGAAGACGTTGTCGGCGAAGCCTTAAAACCCTTTCGCGACCGCGTGGTTATCGCAACTAAATTTGGTTTTACCTTTGGAGATAACAACAAGCAGCAGATTTTAAACAGCCGTCCAGAGCATATCCGTGAAGCTGTTGAAGGATCATTACGCCGTCTCAAGACAGACGTTATTGATTTGCTGTACCAGCACCGTGTCGATCCTGATGTTCCAATTGAAGATGTTGCCGGAACGGTAAAAGACCTGATAGCAGAAGGGAAGGTCAAACATTTCGGTCTGTCCGAAGCGGGAGCACAAACCATTCGCCGTGCGCATGCTGTACATCCTGTCACTGCCCTGCAAAGCGAATACTCCATGTGGTGGCGCGAGCCTGAACAGGAGATCCTGCCGTTGCTGGAGGAATTGGGCATTGGTTTTGTGCCATTCAGCCCATTAGGCAAAGGATTCCTGACAGGCTCGATTAAGTCAGGAACGACTTTTGGGAAGGATGATTACCGCAGCACCGTGCCGCGCTTCGCCGAGCAAGCGATTGAAGCCAATGAAAAGCTGGTCTATTTATTGGGTGATCTGGCTGCCGAGAAAGGTGTAACGTCTGCGCAAATCGCGTTGGCATGGTTACTGGCACAAAAACCGTGGATTGTTCCTATTCCGGGTACAACCAAACTGCACCGGTTGGAGGAAAACCTGGGGGCTGCTGACCTTATTCTTTCGCAGGATGATTTATTTCAGGTAACACAGGCGCTTGAAACAATCAAAATCGTCGGCGCGCGCTACTCACCTGAGCATCAGGCTCGTGTAGGCCGTTAAAACTTAAGCGGGTCCACCGTGAATTACGGACCCGCTATTCAGAGTACCGAAGCGCATCTATCATCAGCGCAAAAGCGGGTGGATGCTGTTTGCGGCTGGGATAATAAAGGTAATAACCGGGGAATGAAGGGCACCACTCCTGCAGAACCAGAATAAGTTCTCCTGACTTTATATAATCCTCAACCATATCCTCAGGAACACAAGCGATACCAAAACCAGATAAAACAGCATCGATCCTTTCTGCCAGTAGATTAAAGGTCACCTGCCCTTCAACTCTGACCCGTAACGGTTTCCCTTCCTTCTCGAACTCCCAGTGGTAAAGCCCACCGGCAGTCGGCAGACGCATATTGATGCAGCGATGATTTTGTAATTCGTGTGGTGTTTCGGGAGCAGGGTTAGCGGCGAAATATGACGGTGCGCCAACCACTGCCATCCGCATATCCGGTCCGATCCTCACAGCGACCATGTCTTTAGCCACGCTCTCGCCCAGACGAATTCCGGCATCAAAACGCCCTTCAACAATATCGACAAAACCATTATCAACAACCAGTTCGACATTGATTTCCGGGTATTCCCTGAGGAAAGGTTTTAGCTTCGGCCATACAAGACTTCGCGCAGCATGTTCCCCGGCGGATAAACGGATATTGCCGGAGGCAATACCGTTAAGTTGCACGAGCGATTCCAGCTCCTGCTCAAGATCGGCAATACGCGGTTCAAGACAGGCAATAATTCTCTCACCAGCTTCTGTGGGGGCAACGCTTCGGGTGGTTCGGGTTAAAAGGCGGATGTTTAACCTTTCCTCCAGCGCTTTTATCGCATGGCTAAGTGCTGACTGAGAAACACCAAGTTTGCCAGCGGCTTTGGTAAAACTTCTCTCCCTTGCTACCACAAGAAAGATTTGCAGTTCGTTGAAGTTTTCTCTAAGCATTGGCTATTTCCTTATTAAAGCATTCCCCCAAAGAGGACCATGATGGATGTTCACAGGCACCATCATTTTAGCCTCATTACTGACAATAGCGATAATTGATATTCTGTTCATACCAGAAATAAGTCTGTGTTATCAGAAGGTTTGTCATGAAAATACGCGTTACCGCGGCACCTAAAAATATTACTTTTCGTCATGAACACTACCATTAAATTGGCCCATCACCCCGTGACTTTTTTTAGATATGGACACCTCGCGGTAAAGAACCTGCGTGCATTATCAACAGAAAAACCTGTATTCAAAACAAGTTAACCATCTAAAAACCTGACAATTTTGTCATATGGCTGTCAGTTTTATGACAGCTTAGAACCGTATATTTATTTGTGAGAACCAGCAGGAATTCCTTCTGTTCTCAGGTCTGGTAAAAAATTTACTCAGAAGAGGTACGCAATATGAAAACACTATTTGTGACGATATTCCTCATCGGATTTATTTCAATGAATGTTGCATCTGCAGCCCAGCATATTAATCATACAGATGGTAAACAAAAGATTGGCGTAGTCTCGACCAGCAATGCCTATACACTTAATGATTTATCGAATGAGCTTTCTCGCAAGGCTGATGAACAAGGTGCAACATCATTCAAAATTCTGTCAATCACAGGGAACAATCGTTTGCACGGTGTTGCAGCAATTTATAAATAAATTATCAATATCCTGAGAAGGATGGTGTCATAAACCTTTCATAATGAGCGTCAACTTATGTTCAGAACAGAAGACATCATCGATGAGATAATCCAATGGATTGATTTAAACATACACAAACCGCTGAAGATCGAGGATGTTGCAACGCGAGCAGGATACTCGAAGTGGCATCTTCAGCGGGTTTTCATGCAGGTTAAAGACGTTAGTCTTGGTAAATATATTAGAGATAAAAAACTCAGACTTGCGGCCAGGGATCTTGTTGAAACCAATGAATCGATTATAGAAATCGCTTTTAAGTATGGTTTTGACTCTCAACAGACGTTCACAAGGGTGTTTTCAAATAATTATCGACTGTCACCTTTAAAATATAGAAAAATCAAAAGGATAAAAAAATCAAAAACTCCCTGATACATTTAAAATTTTAAACGCATTTAAAATGATGCAACCTACGATAGTGCCCCCACTTATGCCCCCCAACAATAACTTGATTCCGGTTGATAACAGCAGATAGATATGGGCCAGAAGCCACAACATACGGGCTTTGCGTTGATTTAGGTAGACCAGGGAAGAGTTTAAAATGGTGCGATAATAGGAACCAACAAACAGACATACTACACTGATTTTAAAAGAAAATTTATTATCGAAGAATAAAGCTATACACATCACTATACACATTGGCGGTAGCGTTCATTTTTCGCACAAGCAAAAACTACGAAAAAAACTTTTTTTACTCAAAACTGTTCACACTGTTCACTCGCCATTATTTGTCTTTATTTTCAATTAGATATAAGGTGAACAGTCCGTGAACAGTGAACACTTTACTGTTCACTTTCCTGGATTTCAGGTAGAAAAAGACCGGCTGATGCCGGTCCGGGTAGGTTATATCGCTGTGGTTTCATCGCACCGAGGCAGCCAGTCGGCGTTGCTTTCTTCCCTGAGCGCAAGGTTCGTCTGCATCCCCTGATTTGTTCGTCGCTTACCGTAATTCAGCCCGTACTCTTTCAGCATCGATGACAGCCCTTTGCCGAACATGGTCAGGCTGAGTGTGTTCTTGTAGCCGTGCGCCTCCATGTACACCAGATAGGCGTGATACAGATACAGGCGCGGCTGTCGCGGGATGATATTCGCATTCCCCATGTACATACCGTCAGGCTCGGGCAGTGCCTCCAGATAGCCACAAAAATCGAACGTCGGGTCAGCGTCGCGCTTGATGCTGAGTGCCTCGTCGGAGTTCTGCTGCGACTGCAGCAGTGTACGCGCGATCATCGGGTCGCTGAACGTCTGCATAAGCTGGCGCACGATGACGGCCAGCTCCCGGGCAATTTTATCTTTCAGTTTAGGGTCGCGTTCTTCCGGGGCTATCTGTTCCGGGAAGTGCATTATCACCCGGCGACGCGACACTCCGCCGCTGCGGTCAGTGAAGCGCATCGGGTTATTGTTCACGGCCAGTATCACCGCCGGAATATGGGTGGAGTACGCATCGCGGTATTTCGGGTCAACGGAGACCGCATCCCCGCCGGTAATGGCCTTGAGTCCTGCCCCGTCACCGCTCCATTTCTCCTGGTCAGGCAGACGTATCAGCGAGAAGCCAATCAGCGCCGCGCGCTCGCGGGGCGATTCCAGCGTCTCGATGGTCGCCGACGTGGCGTTATCTTCCCCGGCGAGCATGGTCGCTATTTCGGCCAGAATACTTTTCCCGCTACCGCCCGGACCGGTCACTTCGAGGAAGAGCTGCCAGTCGTAACGGTTCGCCAGCACCATAAACAGCGCGGCGAGTATCACGTCCCGTTTATCGGCACGCGAACCGGCGGCGCCGTCGAGCCAGCGCCAGAAATTCGGCGCGTGCGTCTCCAGCGTTTCCCCCTCCACCGGCGGGGTAAAATCCACATCACACAGCGTGCGCAGCCAGTGCGTTTTGCTGTGCGGGCTGAATATACCGCTTTTGGTATCAAGCACGCCGTTGCGAAAGCCAATCAGCCGCCGCGCCGGGGCGTCCTGCTGCGGAATAATCAGTTTCAGGGTGTCGACCACCGAGGCAATTTTCCCCGATGAGAACGGGGCGCGCAGACGCTGGAACAGCCCGGCCACGTCGCGCGCAAAGTCCGATGGCGGAATGATTTTCCATATTCCCGCCTCATAGCGGGACAGGAGCTGGCCGTTCGCATCCACCGCCAGCGCTTCGCCGTAATGCTCATGCACCCGCATCGCTTTCTCACTGGTGCTCATGGCGGTAAATTCCGCCTCGCTCATGGTGCTGAACGGGCTGTCAGCCGGTGGCCGGATGGCGTCATACATGGCTTTACGTGTGGCCTCCCCGCCGTGCTGTGTGTACGCATCATTCCAGTCACCGAACACCGGCGGCAGGGCGACCACGCCCTCACAGGCTTCTGCGGCCGCAGACGCTTTGGTCTGGCCGTCGCCGCTGAGGTCACGGTCAGCGGCCAGCACAATCTGGCAGGCCGGGTATTTGTGACGGGCAAGGCTCGCCAGAGAAAGGAGGTTCACCGACGACAGCGCCACCATGACGGTTTCCCCGGTCAGGTGATGCACGGTGAGCGCGGTCGCATAGCCCTCCGCTATCCACAGCCGTTTTCCCGCCTCTTTTTTTCCGTCGAGAATATGACATGCCCCTTTTACCTGACCGCCTTTCAGGGTGCGCTTGAGACCGTCTGCGTTAATGAGCTGGACGTTAACCAGTGCGCCGCTATCGTCATACAGCGGGACAACCACATCCCCGGCGCGGTACGTCACGCCGCCGGTTTTGTGCATGGCCGTCAGTACCGGACATTCCCGGCCGGGGAAGCCCTTGCGGGTGAGGTAGGCGTTGCCGGTGGCCGGTCGGGCTTTCTCCATCAGTTTTACGGCCAGCGCGGCCGCCGCTTTGCGGTCGGCCTCTGTTTCAGCGTCTGCGGCCGCAGTCACCGCCGGGGAAACCGGCGGCAGGTTGCCGGTCACGGCGTTCACCTTCCCGGCCGCCTCTGACGGGGTCACGCCGAACACTTTCTCAACCAGTTTCAGGCCGTCTCCCGCGCCGCACTGATTACAGAACCACGTCCCGCGTCCCTCTTTATCGTCAAAGCGAAAGCGGTCGGAGCCGCCACACACCGGACAGGCCTGATGCCGGTTTTTGATGACCGTTACCCCCAGCGCCGGGAGAATGCGCGGCCAGTGGCCGCACGCCTGTTTTACGGTGTCCGTTACGTTCATTTTCATCGTTATTTTCTCCCTCAGTGCAGTGCCGGTGCGGTGATATGACGGGCGCAGAGTTCATCCATCACGGCCAGCCCGAGAAAGGACAGCGACGGCGCGGCTTTCAGTGGACCGGCTTCCATTAAATCTTCGAGCAGGGCACAGGCAATCTGGCGGCCTTTTTCCTCGCCGTGCTGGCGCAGGTAGAAGCCCTCCAGCTCGGCGGCAATGGCGCTTTCCAGCGTACTGAGTGTGAGCTGCGGGTAGCGGTGCTGACGTTCGCACAGGGTCAGCCAGGCACAGGCGACCGCGCGGCGGTAAAGTGCAGCGCGCAGAACGGGAGATAGTGCGGTTTTCATACACAGCCCTCCCCGGTCAGCCAGCGCTGATTACAGCGGTCGACCACGCCGTCGAGCCGGGCAGTCATGAGGTAAATCACCGAGGTGAGCTGTAGCTGCTGCGCCGGGTTGTGGCGCAAAGAGGTGCAGCCCTGCACCTGCATCAGGTCGCCGACGAGCTGGCCGACGTTGCGAAGATGTTCGAGGCATTCAAGGTCTGCCCGGCTGATGGTGGGCTGGTTTATATTCTGCGGCCGTTCCGTACTGTTAACAGGCATTATTTCGTCTCCTGAGGACGTGCGTATCCCTGCGCAGATACGCACATTTAATATTCGTTATCGTTTTTTAATTACAGATAATGGCGGTAGCTGTTATCCGGTTTTATTTCCGTTTCCGGCCTGAAATTATTCCGCCATTTATGCGCCACCGGCGCCGGGCGTTTAACCGGGGGAATATCGTCAGGATAGTTATCGATATTCCGCGCCCGGTATTGCTGTAATGCCGGGTCGGCCGCTATTTCGCGTAATACGGCATGGCGGTTGTCAGGGTTGCGCTTAAATACATCGGGATGCGCACAGGTAAAGTCCCGCAAAAAACGACTGAGCGGAATTTCTGCCATACGGCCACCGGCAATAATACGAATGAGGATGGTGTAAGTGCGCCGGTACGGATTCCAGACCAGCCCCGGACAGCGGTACGGCATATCCCACGGAATCCCGTCGGCCAGCACGCCCGACACCACCACATCAGGAAATCCTGTACAGCGATATATTTCACCCGGCTGAGGGAAATCAAACATGGTGCTCACCTCCGTTTCCCGACGTCGTGGCGAGAAAGTCACGGCACAGGCCTTTGGCCTTGAGTTCTTCGAGCACATGGCTGATGTCTTCATGCACATAACTCAGGATTTGCGGGGTATAAAGCTGGCTGAGTCCGTTGATTTCATGGCGTCGTAAATCACTGCCGAAATACTGCAGGGTTTCACAGGCACGGTTGAGTTTATGGAATGATTCGAGGCTCAGGTGTTCACTGATGGCGTTGAGGTCATCACGACGCGCTGAGACGGTCTGAGGGGTGTTTTTATTATGCATGTGACACCTCCACAACCGGCAGACGGGCGGCAAGGGAAAGCACGTATTCGCGGACAAGGGTACGGCGGGCGGCCAGCTCGTCACCGGCAACGGTGCGGAGCATACAGATACGGGGTTTACGGTCTGCGCGACGGACGGCGGCAAACACAAAGACAAACTGCGGGTGTGACGGGGTGAGGGTCGTAGCCATAAGGCAACCTCCTTCGAGTAGCAAATTATTGCTATCGCCGGAGTTTCCACGCTCAGTGGCGATAGCCCAGACGGGGGTGGAAATACCGGCCTCGAAGAATACCGGCCAGCCCGAGGGCTGCCCCGCCTGAGCTACCATTGACATGACAGCATGATATGCGATTGCGGACAGGAGACACAAAGTGACGTCTGCACGACGATCCGCACACCACGCCATTATCTGGCGCTCTGTGGCGTTAGTTGCGACACAAAAAAAGACGCATGGCGCGTCTGGTGTCGCCTTCGAGTTGCTCGGGTTTCCACGCCCGGCTGTCGATTTTGCGACAGCGACAAAACTGTACCAGGAAACACACAACGGATGCAAGCCAGAAAAAGGGGCTTTGTGAAGGTTGCTCTGATTCATGCGTCGTATTTCCGGTTGCGGTGCGCGACACGTTCTTCCATCCACGCCGTGATTTCAGACTGTAGCCAGGCGACATTTTTACCCCCGAGGGAAACCTGCGCCGGGAAAGCATTGCGGGCAATTAAATCGTAGAGCGTGGATCGGGACAGGCCGCACTGATGAATGACTTCCGGGAGACGTAAAAAACGTTCCTGAATCGGGGCTGAAACCGGCATCGGGTGCGTGCCAGTGGGGGAAGATGGTACTGATGAAACTGTGTGCATAACGCTACCTCGTTAATATCCGCAGAGATCCGGACGTGTCCGTCCGGTATCAGGTAGCGCTCTATTTTGTGAATATTTTGGTCTGATGCAACAAGCGAATTTTGTATGAGGCATGGCACAAACTGTCTGAATTTTGAGCAGCAAAACTTCAAATCGCTTTAAATGACTTTAAGTGGCTTCAGGTGGAAATCAGAATTTATCTTTGATTAGTTTCACCTATGGTTATTACGAAATTAACAGGAATTAACATAGTCATAAGGTAATGCTCAATTGCTATAGCGTGAACAGTAGTGAACAGTTGGTGAACACTTCCCTCTCAACTGTTCACCCTTTAATTCATTGTTTTACTTATATTTTTATATTGAGTGAACAGTAGTGAATAGTTATTAGTAAAAAAACAAACAGAGAGAGGGGTTTTCCTGCGACCTTTCTCTGGCCAGCCGGGTTTTTAAATCCTGTTTGTGCCATGTCTGCTACAACGGCAATGAATCGAGTTGTTGTCTGAGGGACGGCAGAATGGCGTCAGGTTGAAAACACAGAGAGAACCCGACGATGAAACCAGATTTGTTTACCGCAGTAATGAAAACCATCGGCAGCACGCAGGATGAGAAAATCCGCACGGCCATTGACAGCGCACTGGATACCCTTAACGAGAAAGCAAACCAGAACGCAGAGGCCACGATAAATAACGCTCTTGATGTGTTCAGCAAGGCCAAATCCGCGCACACGGAAAACATGCTGAAACTGAATGATATTGATGCCGCCATTACCCGCAGCGAGAAAGAGCGTCAGAACGCCCTGAATGAAAGTGCTGAAGCCGAACAGAACTGGCGTACCCGTTTTCGTGAACTGCGCGGCATGATGACCCCGGAACTGAAAACCGAACACAGTCAGCGAGTGGCCGGTCGGGAGCTGGCGGAGGAATTCACAGCCCTGATTGATGAACTCAACGATGATAAAGCCAGTACCATGCTGTCCGCCTGTACATCAGGAAAAGAATACGTCAGCGCCCATTCAGAGGCGCTTTCTGCCCATGCCCGGAATGAGTGGTCGGCGGTCATGAAAGAGATTCCCCCGGCACTGGTACGCGCTTTTGCGTTACGCCTGCGTGAGCTCGAAATTAAGGGAGAAGAACACCCTCACAACGTTCTCATTCAGGAGCTGGGTGAGAATGTACTGGCGCAAAGCAGGTTCTACACATTCAACATGGCGCAGGAGCCGGTAATTTCAATAATTGGGCTTCACCGTCCGGCTCTTACCGGCGTGGACATGAAACTCTATAAAAGCCCTGCTCTCAGAATGGCGCGGGCTAAAGAGCTGGCGCAGAAGAAAAAATCACAGGGGGTTAAGCCATGATGCGCTGCCCGTACTGCAAACAGGCTGCCCATGTCCGAACCAGCCGCTACCTGTCGGATAACGTCAAACAGAGCTACCTCCAGTGCGTGAATGTCTTTTGTTCCACGACCTTTCGCACCATCGAGTCTATCGACGAGGTGATACGGCCACCGGCAGAAGAAAAGCCCGAACCGCCGCAGACAGTACCAGAAACACCGCCCCGAATTCTGGACTGCGCCCGCTCATCGCTGCGCCACTGATTCAGGAGAAAAGAGAATGGCACGAGCACTACTGGAACAGGCCTTTGAAACCTGTCAGAAGAATAAATCGGACTGGATGAGCAGCAAGTCAGCACTGGCGCGGGCTGAAATGGCGCTGAAAGAGCTGGAGCTGACCTGTACCCGTTATGAACCGGAGGCTGCACAGGCGCTGCGGGATGATATTGACCTGAAAATATGGGCGGTAAATCAGTCGGCCGGGCAGTACATCCGGTCACATGAAGCCGTGCAGCGTATCAGCGTCCGTCGTCAGCTCCACGCCTTTATGCAGGTAAGCGGCGACGCGCTGGCCACCGCACTGGCACCGGAATTAATGCATCTCAGCGAACAACCTGACATCGTCAGAGAACGGGCTCTCGACCGGGCGGCCGCCAGTGTTCGCGAAGCGCTGTCCGTCCATGTAACCCGCGGAGGAAATATTGATTACGCAGAGGAAGATCGCGACATTCTGACAACCATCGGTTTCCGGCCTGACAGAGCATCGAGAGACGACAACCGGGCAAAATATACGCCTGAACAGAGTCAGATTTTCATGCGCAGACAGGCCGCGCAGACCCGCAAAAATCCGCATAAAACGCCCCGAAAATACCCGTCTTTTTAATAAAAATAGCCATGCATGCCTACGCTGCATGGCTTTGCATGCAAAAAACTGAATTTTCCACACCCCGCCGCACCAGCACTGGTGCGACCTGAGTGCCTTCACGCACCTGCATTAAAAGTGCCCCACGAAGCGGGCAGGCGTGGCGGGGAGAGCATTGCGCGCTAGCATTAAGAAAGAATTTAATTTTCTCTTTTTAATGCTTGTTATGAGATCTCAAATTTCTTAGTAATACTCTCTATTTTACTAAGAGCAGGTAAATAATCTTTCATGCCTTTTTTCTCGACCAAGAACCTCAAAACATCCTCATATGCAAGAGCTTCTGTTGAATATTTATACTTACTAAATTGTCCCATTGAATTTTCAGCATCTTTGGCAAGTGATGAATCAGCCGGTGCGATCCCAGATGCCATTAAAAATAATCCAAGCCGTAATTTTTTATTAGGATTCAGTTTTGACAATGGAATTGATTTAACATATTCAACAAGTATATTTTTTACTGGAGCGTTAGCAATCAAATGTAACTCATATATAATAGTTTCTACAGAGCGAGCTTTATCATCATCTTTCATGTTTGATAATTGCATCACTAATGCTTTTGCCATATCTTTATCTTTATACGTTATTTTTAATTCTTTAGCGACCAAGAAAATATTTTGAACTCCTTTTGTTATAAACGCTATTCTTTCGGAGCCATTTATTCTCCCCTCAGCTAATTTAGCAACTATCAATATAACCACTTCTTCTACGAAATCCTTATTATATTCTAATAGCAGTCTATTAAAACCTAAAGTAATGAAATCGTCTATAGCCTCAATTAGCTGGATAGAGTTAGCATTGTGGCTTAGCAACTTAATAACCATGTCGTAAACAATGCTTTTATGGTTTTCAATTTCTTTTGAATTCGAAATTAAAAACAACAGCTTAACAATATAATCATCACTCTTACTGTAAAATTTATTGTCGGTAATATACGACTCTGTTAAATTTATAAAAACACGATCTACTAACCATCGAGCATCATCATCACATACATCTAATGACAAGTAGCTCCTGTTTCTGATATTTTTAAAGTATTCACGTAGTTTTTTGATTTCAATATACTTTATGCAAGAAAACAACTCTTCCTTTTTCAAAGTTATTCTATCTTCTTTCTTTTGCTTAGTGATAATTATCTGGATAAATTTATTAATGGCATATCGAAACTCTTTATATACGTCAATCAAGAATCCATTCTTCATTACAAAATTAACTAAATTCATATGCAAAAATTCAGGTTTAAATTCCTCTGAATCCCAAGAGAACAAGCTATTACTATTTTTCCTATCCTTAGCTTTTACCAGAAGTGAGTCAATAGTATAATTAAAATTGAAGAGATAATTGAAATTAACTAACTCTAAAACCATCGACACTGAACGCCTTATTTTTCTAGGAAATCCTTCAAAAATCTCAAGAATATTATTCGACTCGATTTCATTATATTTATCATTCGTCGAAAAACCATATTTCAACTGATGCAGGATAACATTTTGATTAAAGAGGGTAAGCAGAAGTGAAGCATAATTTTTAAGTTTTAGATCATAAGATATAAGATCTTCTGATGCCATGTATGCTAATTCATTGTGTCCATTTTGATAGAATACATATGGATCAATGCGGTCATATGTAAGGTTAATTGATGACCTGCCTTTTCTAGTATAATCAAATTCCTTTTCATAGTTAAAATCAAAATGAATATTATTCAATTCACTATCATTGCCCTCACTAAACACTACAGCATTTTCTTTCTTTTCATCTATAATTATCCCACTTATATCTGCCTTTTTTAATATATTAAAAATAGGTTCTAACTTATTAGTAATGGATTTATTTTCTTTTTCGTCATTGTTTTTTACAACCATCACAAATTGTGAGTAAATACTTCTCAAACTTTCATTAAAATCAATCGTTACTTCTTTAGTATAAAAATACAAAAATGCGCGAGGTTTACCATCCGTGTTGGTGTAAATCAAACCACAATTAGTCAAACTTTTGATCACCTGCTCTGCAAGTATTCCCTCAAGTGTATTTAGGGGCAACAATCTATTATGAACTTGCTTAATTATATTATTAGGCGAAACATTGGAGATATTTTTGTTTTTAATTAACAGCAAAAAATTATATAACTGACTGGTATAGTAATTATTGAAATGATCTACCGCAGATTTATCATCTAATACTATGGTTGTAATCCCATGACTTAGCAAATATTTAGATTGAGCAGGATCTGCTTTGAAAACCACTAAGAACATTGGTGGCCTAACATTTGAATGATTCTGTGTCCACTTGATAATTTGCTTAATATCAAAATCATTATAAGAGTACCCAAGAAACAAGACGGTATGTGTAGATAAAATGCTCTTAATATAATTTGAAACTAATGGGAAGTTAAATTCGTAGTTTATATAGTCATCTTCTTTGAAAACGATGTTATGATTTGAGAAATCTCCGTGCATTTTAATTAATTTTTTATCTAAACTAGATTTCATTAGATCTTTATCACTTGCGACTAAACCATAAATATAAGCATTATCACGAATAACACTTTCAAGTATACAATCCCAATTTGTTGTTATGACGACATGAGGGTTAACTTCAAAAATCAGCTTATGTATTTTTGAAGGAGGTATATCTGAAGGAAAAAATGACTTTATTTTTTTATAATACAAGTGTTCCCCGAACTCTAAGAAATATAATTGCGCAACTTTTAAGTAGTCAACTTCATAATCAATATTTAACTCTGTTTTTAACTCTTCAATTAGATCGCCCCAGCTGGGTAATTTAATTATTTCGTTTTCAGACGATTTTGAAACGCCAGCACCAACAAATATTGCAAGTGAATCTTCATCAACAGCATTTAAGATAGTATCAATGTGTTTATTGTTTATGCTCATTTTACATTCCATAAATAGTCGGAATACCATTGCAACATATTTGCACGCCTCTCAATATATAAAGCGTGGTTGTATGTTCCACGTATACTATTCTTATCAACGTGCGCTAGTTGGGTTTCAATCCATACTGAATCAAAACCTTTTTCATGTAACAACGTGGACATCATATGTCTAAATCCATGTCCTGTTAGCTTTCCATCATAACCTAAGCGTTTGATAGTTTGGTTAATGCTTGCTTCACTCATAGGTTTGTTCGGATCGTTCCGTCCTGGAAAAACATAACGATAGTTCCCTGACATGATCTTGAGTTCATTGAGTAAATCTAACGCTTGAGTCGACAATGGTACAAGGTGCGCCCTACGCATTTTCATCCTTTCAGCAGGAATTTCCCAAATAGCGTTATCTAGATCAAATTCCGACCATAATGCAGCACGTAATTCAATGGTTCTTACGCCTGTAATCATCAGTAATTTCGTAGCTATCTGGACAAGCTTACTTCCGGTGTAACCATCCAAAGCACGCAGGAAATCTGGTATCTCATCAGCTTTAAGGAACGGGAAGTGATTTGACTGGTGTACATCGAGGGCGCTTGAAAGATCCGCAGCAGGGTTGAACTCTGCCCTTCCAGTAGCAATGGCATAGCGGAAAACTTCTGAGCATCGCTGCCGAACTTTGCGCATTTTTTCTAATGCACCGCGCTTTTCAATTTTTCGTAGCACGTTAAGCAGTTCTAGCGGTTTGATTTCGCCTATTGGTCTCGTACCCACGTAAGGAAAAATATCGTTCTGAAAAGCTTCCATGATGTCAGAGGCATATCCTTCCGACCATTTAGCAGACTTCATTTGGTGCCACTCTGTGGCTATCTTTTCAAACGCGCTCTCGGACTCCGTTTGCAAAGCAATTTTCTGCTCTTTTCTAACCTCACTCGGATTTTTTCCTTCCGCGACCAGTTTTCGGGCATCGTCACGACGGGAACGCGCATCGGCAAGTGTTATGGTTGGATAAACACCAAGGGAGATCATTTTGGGTTTACCGGCAAAACGATAACGGAACCGCCAGCTCTTGCTTCCATTAGGTTCAATAAGCAAAGACAGCCCTTGCCCATCTCCAAGTGTATAGGCTTTAGCTTCAGGCTTAGCGCGGCGAATCTGCATATCGTTTAAAGGCATGTGTATAGGAATCCAGACCGAACAGGAACATATACACAATCCTATACACATTCAGTACCGGATTCTACTGGATGGTTACGGACTACTATGGACTTAAAAGAAGAAAAAACGTTATAAATCAGACGATTTACGGACTAATACGGACGTTTGAGGAAGTTGAGATGGTGCCGATAATAGGAGTCGAACCTACGACCTTCGCATTACGAATTAGTAGAATCATATATAACTAGCTGTTTTACATGCATATTGCCGCATTCACAAAGAGCAACTCAATGGCACGTGATGTAAGAAAATGCATGGTGTTTTACAGTGTGCGACACAAAAATGGCACACTTGTCGCCCATTGCTAAATCCTCCTACCAGAAGCACACAAATCCTTGCAAACCGATGATGACACTGCCGGCGATCAACACTGACGCCAGCAAGCATGAGAAAGAACAGATAAGCCGAACGGTGCAGGAAATGTTTGAAGAGGCTGATATGTGGCTGGTTTCAGATTAAACGCCTTGAACCGTCATATTGCTTAAGTACAATCCGCCGTGACTGGCAATCATTCAATATTTGTTCTATCGAACGTTCGCCAGTTCGCCGCCGCCCGTTCTTGCATACGACGACGCGGTGGCGTCTTCTCAACATCGCGCCGGAAATTTTTTGTATAGCGTTGACACCCCGATATCATAAATTATAGCCACACGTTTTCTTGACTCCCCTGCTGCAATCAACCTTCCAGCCTGCGCCCACTGCTCATCCGTTAACTTAGGTCTCCGCCCCCCTATTCGTCCTTTTGCCCTTGCTACTGCTAACCCCGCCCGAGTTCTCTCAATAATGTTTTCTCTTTCCATCTCAGCAGCAGCACTCAACATCGTATATGCAAAACGACCAATTGATGTGCTGATTCTTATCCCTTCAGTGATTGAGATAAACTCAATATTGTTTGAACGGAAATACCGTAGCAAATCCACAAGATGGATTAGAGAACGACCTAACCTATCTAACTTCCAGACAACAACGGTGTCCCCAGGGCGTAACTTCTTCATCATCTTGTCCAGGCCGGGTCTTTTCGATTTCGCACCGGATATTTTATCCTCAAATATCTGGTCACAATCTAACCTGTTAAGCGCTTCAAGTTGTAATTCGAGGTTTTGGTCAATTGTTGACACGCGTACATAGCCAATAAGCATGATAAATCCCTTCGCTAAAAGCTGGGATCATGCCATCTGTACCTGAAATATTCATTTTCGCAAACGTTGGTTTAAAAGAAGCGCTTTTAAAAGGCGACGGGCGATTCCTTGCGGGAACGTTTGTCAGTGACGCAATTGACCGAACATCAATCGGTGCGCGTGCGGCTACGGGCTGTCAGTTCATGCGCGCACATCAGGCACCTGATGCACCAGACCAGGTAAGTTACTGGCAGGTAATCAGCCTTAGTGAGGTCGTAAGTCCGACCTCCGTTGTGGATGTGCTGGCTATCTCTGGTCATGAAGTATTGTTTGGTCATGGCACCGGTGCGGGAATTACTTCGTGGCGCCATGTGGCGATGCTGGAAGGCGCTGCCTTTACTGGTGATATTTCTGCTCCAAATATGCGTGGCGATACCCTTGTTACGGTTGGAGATGGTTCTGGGGGGATGGCTACAGGTGGCGTTGATGGTGCAGGTTTTAATGGTAACAACCTGAACATTAAGTCATGGAATGGTATCGGATTTCAGAACTCAGCAGACCTGGCTATCCGGGCATATATCAGCACCCGACTCGGTGTTATCGCTGCAGCTGAAAATTTGCAGGCTGGAAGTGCGATATTCAACAAAAATGGCGATGTTTACGGCGATATATGGGGCGGTGGCAGCGGACCTGGTTGGCTGAGTGCATTTATGGCCGCTAAGCCTGGCCGTCAGTACATCACTCAGATCGGCGTTTATCAGAATGACAAAACAAAGCCATTTATGCTTCATGACGATGGCTCTGGTGTATTCCTTGCTACAACTGACATGCTAAGTGGGTATGTTCAATCAATTCGATTTGGTGCCACTGAGCAGGGAAACGTATATCGTTCGCCCGGATTTGCAGACCAGTTAGGTTACGTCATTACAGGTGTTGAGAATGGAGACTCGAACGATACACCAGACAGAATTCAGCGACGCTTGTTACAGCTAAAAGTGAATGGTCAGTGGTATACGGTGGGGGCATAAAAATGAGACATTTTAAAAATTTCACTAAAACAACAGAATTAACCCCTGTTCAGCAGGAATTATCAGAGAACTGCAGCATCCAGTTTATCCAGGATGAATCAGGTGTTGACTGGTATGTGTTACAGAAGTTATTCCAGCCCGATACACTGAAAATCCAGTATGACAAAACAGGGCTGATTATTGCTGCGGATAAAGATGCGACTAAGCTATTTCCGCTGAATTGCTCTGTTGTGGAATTCGCTGATACTGATATTCCTGATGGTTTCCAGCCTGGTAATTTTACCTACAGCAACGGCACTATCACACCTGTTCAGATTGACTATGTTGCTTTAGCGGCAGCAGAACGCGACAGGCGTATGGCGCCGGTCACGGCAAAAATCAATCAGCTTATGGAAGCGCAGGATGATGGTGATATTACTGATGCCGAGCTGGCCGAACTCACCGCATTGCGTGAAATCCGAACCAGGCTGCGGCGGCTTGATTTGACGAAAGCGCCAGATATTAACTGGCCTGTTCCTCTGGAGGCGTAGGCCATACGGGTTTTTCTGTATCAACGCGCATCAGCAAAACCCGGTACTTTTTCCACTCAGTTAACGCGGAGGTTTCTTCTGCCGTCGCCATCTCCATATCAACGGAATCCTGTAACGTTGAGATCATTGTGTTTGCTTCCTGCATCAGGCTTTGTTTCTTTGTGTCAGCCTGTTGTTGTAACTCTTTTTCCGTAGGGGCAGGCCTTTCTGCCAGAACCGGATAGCCATTATTCCCGGCGACGATAACCATTCCAGTCTGCTGGCCAGAAAGTAATGACCGATAATAATTATCGGTTACAGGAATAGCATCATCTGGCCAGCCTTTCCCCGCTTCATAGATTTTTATATCATCAGCGAAATAAAAACCTGATTCTTTTGCGCTGTAATAATAATTCATTAGCTACCTCCCCAACGCCTTAAACGCAACCGGATACGGGCCAATGCCGCCACCGTTATTCTTTGAGCTTGCAACAAACTGACTATTACTTATCGGATACCCAAATGCGTTATCCACACCACTTCCCTGAGCGTTGGTATTGGTAACCAGAACGACAAAACATTGATTGGGAAATGCGCGTGGGAAATTGTACGTTCCGTTCGCCTGGTCAATCAGCCCCCACTGTGTAATCAGTCCGGTGGATTCATCACGATGCCAGCCGTTTGTATCCAGGCTCGCCGTATTTTTTCTGTTAAACGTATTATCTAAGTACGCTTTTAAGCCGACTCCAGCCCCCCACGCACTGCCCTGAAGATTTCCCGTCTGGTCAAGCCAGGCATTACCACTGCGAACATTGCCGTCAGCTTTTAAATCTCCTCTCAGCCCAATTTCTCCCGTTCGCGTATTGAAATAAATACGTGTGGTGCCGTCATAAGTACACGTCAGGCCGATACCATTCCACGAACCAATTTCAACATTATTACCGCCAAACCCCGCATCATCAGCGGCGGTATGCCTGATGAAATGTGTCAGGCCGCCAAGAAGCAATGCGCCATTTACCAGACTCGCATTGCCAATAATCTTAAATTCAGTGTTAGTGAGTTCAGCGATTTTCTGACTGTTCGCATAAACACCAATAACCCCGTCTGACTCAAACACAAAACCACTATCTGAATCACCGATATTGATTGCAGGTTTTGAACCATCAAACACTCCTGTTCCCAGCGCACCAATGCTGACGCGTTTTGACGGATTCAGTGTTTCTCTCAAACCAAGGTTTGCGAGACCGTTTTTTGACGTTAATACAGGAGTCCATTTTGCTGATGGCGGCTGGCTACCAATATTTGCATTTTGTAAGGACTGATAAGATTCACCGTTATGTGTGCAGATCGAACCGATATGATATTCCTGTTCTGCATGCCACTCTGGAACCCCCATTTGGTGCTGATACGCAATGAACTGACTCATTGCATACATTGCCGCATTGAAGTCCTCAAGAGAGGGGTGTTCGGAAGCGCCAACAATGCCCCATCCGCGAAGAAAAGATGCCGTGATCTGCGAGGTCAGGTCATCCGCCTGATTTGTTCCACCAAACACGGTTCTTTCCATTCCCTGTGCATCAGAGGCAAAAGCCCGAACATTTCCCTGATATCGTGCAATCTTAGACATGGATTTTCCTCGAAAAAAAACCGCCCTGGTAGGCGGTATTAAACTTGCTGGCGAATCCACTGGCCGAAGGGTTTCGCGAGAAACCGAAGGTCAGACCGGGAGTCACCTGATAAAAATAATCGTATCGAACGCCTGCAGGTTTTGGCAGCAGGCCAAGCTTCACAATCAAGCGTAACTCTTCAACTGATACCCGCGGCGAAACGTTCAGCGCAAGCGTCATGTCTTTTCTGTCGGTCACGTAAGCTTCGCCGTTGAATGCCGTCTGTATAACATCCTGCAGGCTGACTCGATCGTCTGACGCTATCGTTGCACCTGCGGCGTTTCGCGCAATTTTGACTCGGAGGAACCTGCGATACTCATTGTCAGCCAGTTGGTAGTCGCCATATGCAGGGGAAAACTTGCTGTAGAAAGGTGCTCCGACATACGCCGCATTAGATTTACTGTCGAAGCCTGCGGTATTCAGATTACCGTCAAACCCGAAAAATACACGGGCAATAACAGCAGGTACGCTGCGGGGAAGCCCAACTATCCGGCCAATCACATCGAGCCGATATCCGGTAACCCGGTCGAGATCAAAATTATCTGGGTTGCGAATAAAATCAGCGATGATTTGCCAGTGCCTGAGCATGGCTTGAATCTCTGACTTTGCTTTTTTCTTTTCCCAGTACTGCTTAATGAGCATTAGCGTGTAGCGGTTAATGATGTCGTCATTCACTGGAGCACCTCATTAACGTCTATATTTTCCACACTCAACGTGAACTTCCCCTGAAAGCCTGGTGATAACTCAGCATCGGTGTAATCGACTCCATTGCTGCTAATTTGCAAGTTAGTCAGCACAAAATTCACACGACCGACACCATAGCCATTCTCATAAAATTCGTTGGCATCCACAGACTCACCGATATGCATGGTGCGTGATACAAGTGATTTTTTGAGAGTATCGATATCTATCGGTTCGTTTTGAATTTTCCGGCGGGCAGTGAGTCTGATATGAAGCGGCTTGTAGATAGGCCGATCAAACTGGAGTTCATGGGCTATAAGAAGTGAAGTACCGTCAGGCCGAATCAGGGTTTCGGTGTAGCGCCCGGTTATGTTGCCTTTCGTTCCCGTTCCACCACCTTTTTGTTTGACCATGACCTCCACAATTTCTGAGATCGCACCGCCTTCTACGACAAGCCATATAGAATTCGCAGGAATACCCGTTGTTTGATCATCGATTTTCGTATCGTTCTCACCGATATTCAGATCAATTACGCCTGTCAGTTGAGCAACTTTAGCGAAAACCGCACCAGTGCTACCTGTTGCCGGGTTCTCAAGTGACCGGTTCCGGCGTTGCCTGAATTCTTCAGGCGTTTCCTCATCCCGACCGACCACGACCGCGGAATCAGAGATAATGCTCACAATCCCTGGTTCTGGTGTGAGTTGAGTGAAGGTATCGCTCACAAGTCCTGTAACCTTCCCAAAGTTTTGGGCAAAAAAGGTGGCTGTTGTGACGCCCGACGGAACGGTCACATCCTGTCGGATAACCCAGACCTGATTTGCCTGGTCCCGTATCTTGTACCCGCTATAGAGAAGTAACGGCCTGTCTGTTGTGACTTTAAGGTCACGTTGCGAACGTGACCCTGGGCGCAGGAAAAGACCGTGAAGTTTGGCAATAATCTGCTGCATATCACCAGTATTAAAATCAGGGTCCATTTGGGAATAAAGCCATTGCAGCGCGGCTTCAATATCCGCTCGCGCCTGAGCTTCGATTGCCACCCGTTGACCGTCAGGTGACTCCTGGTCTAAATCGATATCTTGCCCATAGATCTCTTTATAGCCATCACTCAGCATCTGAAACAAATCTCTGAGTGAATTTATCTCCAGACCGTTATCATTAAACTGTAGTGCCATTCTTCAACGCTCCGCTGACAGGAAAAGTGATCGTCTGCTCGTCATAGACGGTCTCAATGCTGAGTTCGATTTTTTGTGACCGGGTGGCCTTATTGATCTCCATCGCCAGGGCGGTAATGCGCATAACCCCATCCGTCGCCAGCGTCACACGCTCTATCTCCCGCAAAATCTCCTGTTCGGTGTTTTTTTCTGATAGCAGGTAAAGCCAGTTGATGTTGTCATCCATGTTGAGAGGGTTATCGTTTTTGAACGAGCGGATACGGCATTTGGCTTTCTGCGCAATAGCGGCACCGCCAGTAATATAATTCGCCCTCCCGCGCCCAAATCCCCAGTCGTCATTTTTATCCAGTGCTGAAACAATCATGTGATCCCCGTGACAATACCGTTTGTAATTGTGATTGTTTTCCCATCATCGCTTTGAAATGAACCAGACACTCCAGACTTACCGCCTGTCTTTACCTGGGAATATTGAAGTACATTCAGAACATCGCATTCTTCCAGGGTCGTCTTGCCCTCTTTCTGGGTAATATTCCCTGTGAGGTTTAAATCACCCTCATGGTCAGTATCCCCCTTCATCATCCGGTTCTTCTTTGGAATAGCGATCGCGGTAGCCTGTGGATTAACCCCACACAGAGCAAAGCCATCTGAATAATCGTGCATGCGCATTTCAAGTGGTGAAACGAAGTCGCTGCCAGCATACCAGGCGTCATAGCAACGCTCAGAGATAAGGATGAGGCAATAGTCACCAGCTGAAATTGGTTCGGCGATATAACTCTCACCACCTTGCAAAATTACCGGGGGTACTTCGATGAACTCAGGTAGCTGCTTGCTGTTTCCTTTCACAACCCGATTGATAACGGGGACGCAACTGATTGTTTTGTCATTTACAGACGTTATTTTTGCGACAACAATGGTGTGAACATCGGCCAGAGCGAATTCAACACCCAGGCCGATAGTGTCGTGAAGTTCTTCAACCATATCTTTTCTCTGGGATGAATTATGAAAAAATTGATTTGCATTGCTGGATTGTTATTTGCCACAGCATCTATCGCTGGACCTTACGCAGAAATTGCGAAATCTAAGTTTGAAAGCGCCATGCTCGAAGCACTTCAGGCAACTAATGCTAATCAGAAAAAAATAAATGAAGGCATGTCTCAGTTACCAGCCATGGAAAAGCAAATGAGAGGGGTAGTTCGTGAAGGCTTAAAAGAAAAAAAGTCATGTTCTAAGATAAAGCGAGACTTTATCAAGGAACAAAAACAAATGATGGAAAAGGAAGATTGGCCGGATCAAGACTTTGTCGAGTCATTTCTTTCTGCGGGTGGTGATTATGTCGCAACTATTTGCCTCGATATGAAATAGTCACTTAATTACCCTGTAACTCCCTGCTGGCTGACAGACGACCTTCTGATACCAAGCCGCCCCGTTATTCTGCCCACTGGTTTCAATCTGGTATATCTTATAAACCCCGTTTAACGCGGGGTTCGTCACGCTTTCAACTGCGCAAAGCCCACCGATCACCAGCATAGGATTCAGTTTCGTATCGAATACTATTTGCCCTTTCGATGACTTGGCTAAGGTGCTCGAATCGGTGTCTTTTTTGCCACCCGGATCGGTATCAGGTTCATTGGTTGGCGTTTTCCCCTTCTTCCCGCCGTCATCCTGTGCGCTGATTTTGGTTGACTGAGGCGTATTTAGCAGACCGCTTCGCGCATTCACGACCGGAATGTTACCCGATGTAACCTCATTAGCCTTGAGGATGTGGACGCGCTCATCTTTGATGAAAAATGACTCGTCAGGCGCAAGGGTATCGGTAAGAATCTTACTGGAGCTACCTACCAGAACCTTCGGTCTGATGAGTGCTTGTTGCTTCGTCACAGAGCCTTTCTTCGTGTTCGGCATGTCCTGCAAGACAGAATCGACGACCTGTTCTTTCCCGCGCACCGTGCGCGATGTGAAGGCGTTGATATAGTCGTGGCCACCGTCTTCACATTCCAGGCTGACGATGTGGATCGCACCCTCACGCTTTACTGCCCCACTTTTAACTGAACCCTGAAACACCTGACGCAGCTTGCCGTCGTAACCAACCTCCAGCCTTACTGGGATGTACTTCTCTTCATCTTCAGACTTGAGCAACTGCAGACGCGTGGAGGGCTTTAAACTGTTGATGGATACACTCAACTTACCCAGAGACTTTTTACTTACCGATTCAAGCGCTTTGAATGAAATAGTTATCGGTGGCTGAATAATCACAGCCTGGTTTCCGATCCCAACCGTCAGACGATAGTCACGATAAAAAGTTTCCATTACGGTACGTCTCCCCCGCGAATTTCAATCATTTCTTCCGGTGTGAGAATATAAAGATTACAGCGCCCGGTAAGAAAATCATCAGCACGATACGGATCAATGCCGGCGTTATCTGTAGCAAGCACCGCAATATCAAAAGGCCAGTTTTTGTGACGAAAATGTAGCGTTCCCAGCGAAAGCTTTACGCCATCGATGTAATCGCCATTGTACTCCACGCGCATCTTCCACATTTCAACTGTGGGCAGGTAACGAAGGGTAACTACAGCCTCACCACGGTCAAAAATCAAGACATGCCGCTGAATAGGCTCATCTGTAACATTAGTTATTTGATCCATCAGTTTTTACCAAAGATTGCATCTTTAAATGAATAAGCTACAGATTTCGATTGGCCGCTTTTTTTTGAATTATCTGCCGGAGTCTGCGCCCCCTTATTCGCAACGCCCGCTGTTTTTGATTTAGCAGCTGCCGACGGCGATTTGAAGTGCTGTTCTATCGGTGCGGTAGTCAGTTGCGTGAAGGTGATTTTTGTAAAACTGGCCTCAAACTTAGTTTCCATAGTCTGATTGTCGGTGCTGATGATCAGGCCGCTTAATGCCATATTTTCATGGGTGCGATAATCCACCTCCACGGAAATAAGCTGCTTGCCGTAGTACACCCCCTCAATGAAGTCGAGAAATTGCTCACGTATCCCTTTTGCGCCACCAGTAGACGGATTGCCCACCAGCCCGAAAAGATCAGCACCTTTATCAGCCAGGCGCTTTGCCTTTAAGACGGCCTGCTCTGCACGGTTGGCAATCTCATTCATTTTCTGCAACTGTTGCTGCGTCTTTGCGGGGATATACTCCAGCACCTCGCCGTACTTCGAATAATCGGGCATCAGACTAAAAGAAGAGTTTGGTTTCGCATCGACATAGATATCGGCCACAACACCGCTGATTTTTATCGTCAGAGGGCCATTGATGATATCGTCAGACGCGTTACTGCCGTCCTCCAGCACGTCTACAGGAACCTGAGATGGGTATTCAGTAGCGTCGCTCACTCGGGCAAACATTGAGAACCCGCCGATCCCTACCTTTTTAACAGTATCTTTGCCAGAAGATTGCGCTTGCATGAGCCCATCTAGAATCCCCATTACCGACCTCCTCTGCCACTCAACCGGTTGGCATCCTTCATGTTTTGTTGCAGGCTATCTGCCGCAGTATTCCCGGCGACAACTGGATCGGATGTGTTGATGTGAATCGTGTTCTGCTGGCTGACGCTTGAATTGCTTGTCACGCCACCACCAGCGATCCCCACCGCAGCATTCATGCCATAAGGGATACCATCTGGACTCATGCCGCCGTTACCGCCGCCGGTTACCCCCTGCTGCTGTTCATCCTCACCGAACCCGAAGAATGACTTTGTCGCATTCCAGGCATTTGAAGCAGCATTGCTGATCGTGTTTTTAATGGTCTCACCGAGGTTTGCGAACAATCCCATCACCCACTGCATAAATTCATCAAACGGCTTTCTGAGCAGAGCGACACTTTCAGTGAAAGATTTCACGACATCATCCCATGCCCCCTGAAAATCACCTGTGACCAGCTTACTCAGCGCACTAAAGAGCAGTTTGATATTCTCAATACCCTGTTTGAATACATCGATGATGTAATCGACCACCACAATGACCGCGTCTTTAATCGCCAGCAAACCGGGGACGATATCGATCCCCCATGTGTCTTTAAAGAATTCAGCAATAACGCTCTGGCCGCCTTCCATAGCCGTTAACAGGTCATCTATGACGAGGATAACGCCCAGGATTGCTGCAGTGATAAGGACTACTGGAGACATCAGCACACCCATTGCCGTTGCAAGCCCGCCAGTGACAAGCCACCAGGCAGAGAAAGCGATAGTGATAGCAGCGACAATCGGCAGGAAGCGGCGGATCATACCCATAACGGAGAAGATAATTTCCCCAAGATGAGCCAGCCCGTTCTTAATGAGATCCTTGTTAGCAATGAGAAAGTCTGTAAACCCATCCACTAGGTCTTTCAGCACCGGCACAAATCCGACGGCAACCTGAAATTTGATACCATCAAATCCTTTCCCTAGCGTGGTGAGAGAATCGTTATATGCAGCGAACTGATCTGCCTGGTCTTGCGTGACAACACCAAGCGCCTCAGCCTTGTTCTGCAACGAAGATATTTCTTCGCCAGTCATGGATAACAACTGAACCATGGAACGGTCGATACCCATCTTATCCAGAACGGAAAACTTCTCTGCCTGGCTCATGCCGTGCAGCTTGTCGGCCAGTTCACGAAATATCGCATCGGAGTTTTTTACCTGCCCGTTCATATCCTTGAACTGAAGTCCCAGTCTTTCCGCAACGTCTTTAGCTTCCCCCTCTCCGGTAGAAACGAACTCCCCCACTCGTTTTGTCATCTCACCAAGCGAAGCCTGCAACGCATCAACACTTGAGCCATTTACGGACGCCGCATAGCCCAGTGTCTGAATGGTCTCGATTGCTACGCCCGTTTCCCGGGAGAACTGGACCAGCGGATCAATAGACTGACTGATAGACGTCACCCAGCCAGCAACCCCTGCTGCCGAACCAGCGATAGCAGCCCCAAGACCGGTAAGCAGACCAATAGACGCTTTCAGATTCGCATTGAAGGTTTCCTGCGGCGCCAGATCACCGATAAAGCCGAATTTGGTAATAAGCTCGTTAACTATCGCCATTCCGGGCTTTCTCCATCTCGTAGTGTTGAATGTCTGCGCTGATATTCTCGAACTCAAGCATGTCAAACAGCTCTGGTGTGTCTAATTTAACAAGTTCGTGATAGGGGCCGTATCCAGCCTTTGACAGCGCCAGATACATGCTCATGTCGTCGCTTATGTTCGAGGATTTAACGTAAATTTCTGAACGTCTGGAGCTTCTGAACGTGAGTTCATATTGCTCCCGCCCATAAAAGGCAGGCTGATAACCTGAAGAGCTGTTGTGATTAGCATGACGTAATCACCCGGGAAGGATTCGAAGTGTTCCTGCTGCTTGGACAATTGCACACCATCAAACAGAACGTAATCGAACATCAGGCGCTCAATTTCCTCGAATCGTTCTGAGTCAAGAAACTCCAGAGACTGTCGCGATAATTCAGAGGCAATGCCTGTGAAGAATGCAAAAACCTTGCGACGTTTTTTGTGAGTCATCGCTGCAAAGTCGTAGCGGTTGCCGTTAATCTCCGCAAAGCCGTCCTTGTAGACGGCCTTGATCATCTCAAGCGCTTTCCGCTGCTTTTCTTTCAGTTCTTTGTCGTTAACCATGGGATACCTTATACATTGCGCACGACGTTACGAAACTCGATGGTGTACTCCATCAGTGCATTAACGTCCTGGTTGTTTTTTGTTTGCGTCGATTGCGTAGTGATAGAACCAGCCTGTAGATCGTAGGTTTCCTTCAGTGCCGCACCGTCGCGCACAAACGACTCTTTAACTGAGCCGTTAAAGACAACGGGGATCGCGGCG
This sequence comes from Citrobacter sp. Marseille-Q3906, assembly GCF_916618775.1. Classification (NCBI taxonomy): domain Bacteria; kingdom Pseudomonadati; phylum Pseudomonadota; class Gammaproteobacteria; order Enterobacterales; family Enterobacteriaceae; genus Citrobacter; species Citrobacter sp. Marseille-Q3906. The sequence continues at coordinate 82,979 of NZ_CAKAKA010000002.1, read as the reverse complement.
TTACGCTGCTGGTTAAGCCAGATATCATCGTTAGAAAACTTCTGGACGCGTATCACCATCACATGCACCCCGGCATCGACACGCCCGGAGATTGTGACGCCGTTATTCGCACTATTAGCACGACTCGTAAGCGGATTAGATGGCGTCAACGTGACGTAGTCCCCCACGGCGATATCCGTGATGATTCGCCCTTTAAGAACGATAGTCGCGGTATCTGCGCTGATAACAATCTGAGACATTTACCGCTCCTTATTTATTGAAATTGATGATGATATCGGCACTGTGAACAGCACCGGCATTCTTCACTGCCACCTGAACAACCGGGGATTTGCGTTCCTGCCTGTCCGCTGTTGACTGGTCTTTCAGGTCACCGGCCAGCACGTAATACCCGTTTTGTTCGATATTTCGCAGAAACATATCCCGATCCCCGAAGAAGTCAGGAAGCGTCCAGGTACCCGGATTGAACACACCAGCACGAATAAATCCGACTGTGGTCTTTTCAACACAATCCTCTAACTGATCGACACCGTAGTAGGTTTGCGGGACTTTGGTCGGCGTGGTTTTAAGGAGGTTGAAGGAATCCGTCTGCACTGCGTCAACATAGGCCATCAGGTTATAGACGTTGTCGACAAAATCATTAGCGCCGCTCGACAGCACGCAGGGAACGTCTTTAATCGTGGTGTAGATATCCAGGCCTACGCGTTTAGCCTTGTCGATCTCCGTTTGCTCATAACTTTCAGCCGGCACGTTCATCGTTTTGAGGTGCAAAGTGATTGCTGTGCGCTCTCCGTTGAAATTGACGGTATGCGTGCGGGCCATATAGCTGATACCAAATTTCCGGTTGCCTGCTTTGCTGTAGAGCATGCGGAAATTACTCTGGCTGGCGAGTGTTACCGCCCATGCCGGGTTAGTCGGGTCAACTTCCAGAGCTGCCGAACCGGTAAATGTCTCATACACGATTACCGCGTTCGCTTTAGCCCATGAAGCGATCAACGGCACCTGCGCATCGAGAATTTTGTCGATGAAGGCCGCGCCTTTTACGTTGACCTGCGCTTTGAGTTTGCTGAGAGATTCCAGTTGGGTTTCCGGTGAAATCTCTGTTGTTGCACTGCCGTTAGTCTGTGATGCGCCAGAACCCTCAGCAATCGCCAGCAGATCACCAATAAAAGAACCACCGGCGATCGCTTTCGAAAAACCAACCACAGAGTTAGCTCCTGTTGATTTGCTAGTGATCACTATACGACTGCCATCAAAAACAACCGATGCGACATCTGGCGTAATTTTCGCCTGGATTTGGGCAATAACATCTGACAGTGCCGCCGCCGTCATGCCATTAATTGCGGTTACATCGTGCTTCGTGCCGTCAATCTCAATACTGAATGACCAGTCAGACTTCTCGCGTAACGCTGGCAGTACGACTGCCTGAGAAATCTCACCGCCACCCAGTACACCGCTGGTCGCGGGCAGCGTTTCCCCGGCTGCATTCCAGTAACCAATAATCAGCGTGCCGCCAGCAGATACCGGATTAGGGCTAGTCCCGAAAAACACATTTGCAAAAGCTGCGGTGACAGAAGACGCCCCCCAGTCCTGTTCGACAGCGGGTGCGCTTTTGTAAGAACGCCAGCGCTCTGCGGTGCTCAATACCCCCGTCTGGCTGGTAAGAATTGCGCAGACGTTGATGTTATCGCGCGCCGCCGCCCGCCCCTCTTCGAGAAGCGTCACATTAATGACGTTATTAATTGATGCCGACATTTATTGGTCCTCTAAAAATTGAAACTGCGGCGTATCGATGCGCAGCGTCTGCACGTCCCGAGCAGGGGCATACTGAACATTGAAACTCAGGTGAACACGATTACCGTGGGACTGCCCCAGGAGTTGCCCCACATCGATGATGTTTGAGACGGCCATGATGGTGAGAGAATGAGTTCGGCGCAGTTCGTTCGCCGCCTGGCTATAGCTCAACATCAGGAAGTTTTCAGCGTTGCTGTACGCCTCGTCCCCGTAAAACTCCAGGACAATCGCGTGACTGACGGAGGCGCTATAAGTCATCACTTCAGCTTCACCATCAAAGCGCTGGCCTCTAGCCAGAACCGATTGAGGCAGCGAACCATTGACCACGATATAACTGGTGGAAAAGTCAGACGCCTGCATATTCCGACGGTCGAACTTGATCAGTTGCTCGTTGTAGTCCAGAAGGTCACGCACGAAACGCGCGACCACTTTCAGGTGGGGTTGTGTCATGGCGTTGGCACCAGTAGCGGGAGCCGGGTTTCCTCGGCAATGACGGCGCAGAATCCATAATCCATGTAATCAGCCGGGGACACGACCTTGTAGTCCTTCCCGCCCTTCTCTATAAACTGACCGGTTTCAATTTTCAGCCGCGCATGAATCAGCAGATACTCTTTCGACCAGTCCAGGCTATCCAGCGTCAGATTCTCTTTGTTCGCGCTTTGTACCACCGCCAGAATGTCCTGGCTGCTTACGGTTACATTTGGCTCAAAATCCACGGTTTTTTCCGTCCGTGTTTTGAGTTTTACAGGCTGTTCCCAACCGATTAGCGCATCGCTCATATCAAGGTCTGATAAGTCGCTCACTTACGAACCTCCCATGTAATTGTTCCTCGCAATTGCCCTTTATCAATCAGGATCGCCGACGAACCTTTGGCTTTTTTTGTTGCCTCTGTGATATCTGGCCACGTGCCATATCCCGCAGTTTCAAAGGCTTTCACACTGATATTCCGCGCGGTGGCGCCTATCAGGTTTAACGCGGTTGTTGCATCCATTTTCCCAGAGCCTACGGCTTCACAAGCCTTTTCGATTGCCCGGTTAATTTCTGATTTTTTGAGGGTGAATGGAGCGCGGAGAAAAGAACGTTCAGGGAGTGTTATTTTGTGGGCTGCCGTAAAGCCGCTAACCGGCCCCATGAGGCTATTTTTTGTGAAAGTAGCCTTGCCGCCCATTGCCATATATCCGGTGCCACCAGGGTGATCGATTTCAGCGCCGAATTCGTGCGCCGCCCCAATCTCGATTATTGATGTTCCATCATCATTGGTTTTGTTTCCTACTTTGCCCGCTGGCAAACCAACGGCGACGTAATGCGTTTTCATCGCCTCCAGGTTCTTCAGGTATTCAGTGGTGATTTTGAGCGTTTCTTCCGGAGTCATAGCAAATCACTCCCTGTTCACTACCGAATAGCCAGCACATGCACGCCCACCAGCTTACGCAGCCTCAGATACTCTTGTCCGTAAGAGCTGGACGCGAAGCCATCGTGAACGGCACCAAACCCAGCATCGGGAGCTGAATAGCCAATAGACACGCCTGCAACAGAGCGACTGGTGATTGTCTGGATGGGTTTTCCATTGCTGCTGCCGGAAGGATTGAGCACGCCAGCCGCATAAAGCAGATGCGCCGCTAAAGCATGAAGCCCTTGCTCATAGAGCTTGTTCCATACCTTGCGACTCATCTGGTTAGCTGCATCCTGTAGCGCCCCATCTATGCGAGCAGGGGCAACACTGGCGAACTCGGGGTAACGAACGGTGAATTCCATGCTACCCCCTGTGATTACTCTGCCGGAGAGGATTTGTAATCCACATACACCGCGGACTGCGGCTGTTTCCACATCGCGCCACCGAAGGCTGAACGATAGCCACACTCATAGGTCAGCAGATCACGCTGTCGTGCCGCCAGCAGCTCCGGCATATGCACTTCCATTTCGATGTAATCGGCTTCGTAGGTATAGATGGCCAGGCGGGTTTTACCCGATTTGATACCCACCGCGTAATTGCTCGGTACTTTTACGAAGGTAATGTTGAAGGATTCATTACCAGAAGCCTTGCGCAGCGCCGCCATAATGCGATCCATTGCCGCAATCGGCAGCAGGTCAGTACCCACAACGATCGGGTTAGGGTCGAACTTCTGCATGGCGAGCATAAAGTCGCTGGCGTCCATGGCGATATGCGTCGGCTGAATACGGTAACTGGATTTGCGCCAGGCCACGTTGTAAGCATCCAGCACCAGCTTCACGAATCCATCAGAGGTCATTTCGGCGATGGTTTTGCCTGAAACATCGATGACAACCTGAACCTTCGCGCCTGTCAGCAACCCTTCCTGCCCTTTAACTCCGCGATGGCCTACGTACCCCGCGTACTGGATTGTTGCGAGGGCGTTGGCATACAAATCATCCTGTTTTTTCGTCTGCAGGTTGATGTTCAGGCGCGCTATCTTCTCCAGTTCTTGCTGAGTCCAGGTTGCGGCTTTAGCCCACTGGCCAACAGGCGCTTTCAGCCATTCGATATCACTATCAATGGTTTTCAGGCTGTTGGTTTTGTTACCAATGATGCCGTCTTTAACCGAGCCGACCACTTCGGACACGCCGAAGTCCACATAGTCCAGGGAGAAATCGAGGCCTTCTTTGACCGGGAGAGCCTCGCCGATATTAATCTCCGGCAGCTCTTTTTCCTGTAACTCCATGTCACGTTCGGTCAGCGCTTCCTGCAATACTTCTTCAAAATCTGCTGATACCATTGGCATTTGTTATGCTCCTTCCGCTGGCTGTGCTGCCTGCTGTACGTAACCGAGGGTGATAGCCACGCAGTTATTACCCGCGCTCACATCTTCCACCCAGTAACCCAAATCAATATTGCCGGCTGCTTCTGTGGTCACCTTCCCGGCATCATCACCCGTCGCCACGATGTAAGCCGCCGCGCCACGGGTAAAATCAGCGTCATCGACTGTCAGCGCGCCGACACAATCACCGTGGGAAAAATGTCCCACGTTGACTTGCTTGTTGTGCGGTGCACCATCACCGTAAATATCACGCACCACAATCCCGTGAATGCGTTTGCCAGCTGCGAGAGGCATCACGCCGCCGTCCGGGTTGACAGCTACGAACGTGCCGTAGGGCAACTTCGTTTCGGTCAGGTTCTCTTTCCCCCAGACTTTATCGTTAGAGCTGGAGGCACGTTTAATTGAACCCGGTTTAATAGTGCCGTTGGCACCATCCCAGTCAGTAAATCCGAAAGTCATAGTTATTTACCCCCAAGGCGTTGAGTTGCGGTTTTAGTGCTTTTGTTCGTGGAGTCGTTAAACAGATGAGCACCAATTTCACTGCGTGGCTTCGAGGTGGCCTGAATGGCTGCATAAGCTGCACGGACTTCGCTGTCAGTCATTGCTTTGACATCAGCATCGTTAAATGCTTTAGTGCTCACCAGTACGGCGGCGCGCACGTCACGCGCTGATTTGGCATCATTGAAGCTAACTTTAGGGAAACGGGCTTTCGCGTCTGCCAGTGTGGTGCTGGTTTCATTGCCAGATTTCAGCTGCTCCAGTTCTTCTTCCAGCGTTTTAACTTTCGCTTTCAGATCGGCGTTTTCGGTTTCCAGAACGGTGATTTTCGCGTCCTTGTCGTCACCACCACCGGCACTGGGATCTTCATCATTCGGCGCTGGTGTACTCGTCGCACCTTCCAGTTGTTTTTTCAGGTCTGCGAGCTGCGCCAGCACTTCCTGTGCTTTAGCAGTAGCCTCTTCAGTCCCTTGCCCCTGTAGTTCTTCCAGCGCCTTTTCCAGCGCGGCAATCATGCCGACCAGCTCATCGGCAGTCAGCGCTACGCCTTCCGCATCCTTCAGTTTTTTGCCCTTCAGAAACGCCAGGGCGTCAGCTAATTTTGCAAACATTGGCTTACCTTTTTTGTCGTTTAACTTGCACTGAGGCCCGTAGCGCCCCTCTGCCACGCCCGCGACGTGATTGCCGCGAATGTTGATGTGGTAAAACTTCCCGCCCCTTTCCTCGAGTTCAGCGGGCTCATATCCAACGGACACTTCTCGGATCCCCGTCTCTTCCAGCGTTTCGATTCCCGCGGCATCCGTCAGAAAAACGTCACAGACCACTTCACCGCCCTCAATGCGAGTGTTGGCGATGTGTCCGGATGCTTTGTCTTTGTGGTCTGCTGCGGTGACCTCCCCGTCGTCGGGGTGCGTTATGGTGAACGGGAGGCCATTGAATGAAGCGAGAGTTTCGGGTTTTGATAGTTCGTCGAGAGTGCGAACAACGGTGATTTTTTTGTTGGCATCGCTGCCAGTCAGCCCCAGCTCGTGACCGTAATACTCAATCGGTCCGGCGCGGGTGATCGTCGCAGTAGTAATCACGTACCCCTGCGCTGTTCGTTTCCACGTCATTGATTAATCCCATGAGACGTAAGGGAGGGCCAGGCATCGGCATTGATAATCCTCGCCGGGTTTACCGATGAATGCCCCGATGGTTGAGCGTTTCTTCCAGGTTTTGCCGCCGTCGTCTGAGTAGACCGTCGGATCGGAGTATTTGCAGAGCTTGCCGTTTAACGCGGAATGACTGTCGCGCTCCCGTTCATCGCCAGTGCCGCCCCACTCATACAGGTCAAGGCCAAGCGCCACATTACGTGCTTCAGTCAGGTCTGCGTTGAGTTTTGAGGTCTGGTCACGGGCGATCAACCGGGCGCGGCTGCGGGTAACGTTTCCTCGCTCCTTGATTATGTCGATCAGGTTTTCATGTCGGCCGCCGTCTTTCATGTTCTCAAAAACCGCCGCGCCGATATCGTGGATAAAGTCGGTATGGATGGAGGTGATCAGGTCAACGTTGTCATTAACCGCCTTTTCCATTTCTGGCTTTATCGCGCCATCGCCGAGCATCCCGGTCAGGTCAATCCCAAAAGCATGGGCGAAAGTGCGCTGCATCTGTTCTTTGTTCTGCAAGTTCGCACGTGCAACGAACCCAGCAGACAGTCGGGCGGAGACCTCCTGAATTGAAATGCTCGCTAATCGCTGCATGACAGCAGCAAGGCGCGCCGTAATCGACAAAGGCGTCGTATCGGGTGCATCGGTTAGCGTCGGCTTGTCCAGCTCGTCCAGGAGCGTCTGTAGCATGCTGTCGATAAACTCAATCAGCCTGTCTCGATACCAGACCTCGGCGCGCTTGCTGGCAGTTGGTGGCCGCATCCGTCGGCGGCGCGGTCTACTTCGCCCCTGCTTTTGCTCCAGCAGCTGTTTCAGCTCCATGTGCCGCCTCCTGCGACAATCGACTTAATCTCCTTCTCGGTGACTGTCTTTAATACGCCGCGGTTAACCATTTCCCTGATAGCGACTTCTTCCGTCAGTATCGAGCTTGTCACCAGCGTATTGAATCCGGTTGCGTACTGGCTGAACCGCGTCGCCTCGTCAGATTCGTTGATGCTGTCGATTGTTGGGTATTCGTAGGTAAGGCTTTCCGTAATAGCGAGTTTGTCCAGCGTGAACTGGTCGGCGAAATCCTGCATTGGGCGAAGTCGCGACTCCTGCAGGCCGTTAATCGTCTCGTAATAGGATTTGTTGTCTTCCTCGCCACTACTGAATCCACTGGCCGATTCTCCAAACAGAATCGTTATGGGTCTGTCCAGCGCACCGGCCAACACGATCGCCATTTTGCTGATTACGTCAGACAGCCCGGTGAATTGCGCGTTCTTCTGCTCATATCGCCCCTGCGCCTGAGTATCACCAGCATCAATCAATAACATCCCGGTTGAAGACTTGGTGTCTTTCATCACCCTGGCGTATTCGCGCACCTGCCCTTCCTGACCAGCTGCGATCTGGTTATTCATGCCGGGGATAAACAGCACATCGACGTTTGCCTCCTGGATGGTGTCACCGGTGCTCAGGATTGCAGTGTCGAACGTTTTGATGTGCTCGTAGGGTGCCTGAAGGTCAGACGTACCAAACTTGGCGCGATCCTTAATGCTGTGATTACCCAGTTTTGTCCGGCAGCAGCGGGAGTGGTGAAATCTGAGTTGCTTCGTCCCGACGTCAAGTTGATACGTTAGCGGTTCACCAAAACAGTCCGAACGTATGTCGGTGATGACATTACTGTCCGGCGTGTACTCACCTTTTCGGAACACCAAGAATTTAACGATATCTTCGCTCTGCAAATTGAGCGGCAAGGCGATCTGGTCATCGGCACAATCAGTGATAGCCACGATTAGCGAGTCACCCAGCAGAGAGGCCCATCCCAGCGCGCTGTGAAAGACTGAGTTTAATTTCAGTTCTTTTTCAGCGTCAGCTATGCGCTGGGTAAGTGAGCTGTCAACGTCGCCCGAAAATTTACGGGGCAACTTCAGCATGTCATCAGCGGTTTTGTTGATGTACTTTTTCACCACCCACGATTTTTTATACATCGCGAGCAGTTCTTTATCCGGCACGTCGGGCTTACTGCTGCTATACCGCACCGCGCCGATCTTCTCGCCGAGCGAAGTCATTAAGCTAACCAGGCCATCATTCAGACGACCAACGATATTTTTTTTCGTCATTACATGATGTCCAGTGGGCTGAGTGTTTTTCTCTGATACAAATCGCGTAGCCCCTGCGTCATTGCATCGACAACGTCATCGTTCGCGCCGACAGGGAACGTGGTAATTTCCTCGACCGTCTCGGTGATCCACGGTGCGATGTCTTTATGGGGAAGGAAAACGTTACCTGCTTCCCATACAGCGGTGATCGCATGCGCCCGGGCTACTTTGCTGCCGTCCGGTTCGACGGCAACCAACCCTGCAACGGTGCTTTTCAGTGAATCAATAACCGCCGGGCCGTTGGCTTTATCCTCCACCAGCTTGCGCAAGCCTTTGGGGTATTCGTCGGCCATGCGCTTAACGGCTTTCAGCGTTGCGGTAAAGCTCATGCGGGCGCGCACCTGGTGAAGCAGATAAGCATTGGCGCCCTTTTTGCCCCATACCTGACCGACAACGTAGTCGGTGCCTTCACTGTCTTTAAACGTCATATCCCAGCTGTGGATGACTATGTCGAAGTTGGTCGGCAGGTCTTTCGGAAGGTAATACTTGATCCACTCGTCTTTGAAGATGGAACCACCAGCCTGTTTTGGTGACTGCTGATACATTGCAGACCAGAAGTAATCCCCAAGAATGGTTTTGGTTTCGAGCAGTTTCTCTTTTGGGTGCAACTCTGGAACCAGCGCTTCGCCCTGCTCGTTGATTGCAGGGAACGCCAGCACCTTAGCGCGCGGCGTGATTTCCACTACACGCCCGGATAAGTCATCTGTCGCCCAGCGGGTCGCCATGATGATTTCGCCGCTGTTTTTCGACAGACGCGTTTTAAACGTGGAAACGTACCAGTTCCAGATAGATTTTTTTGTCGTTGGGCTGAGAGCTTCTTTGGCGTTTTTTATCGGGTCATCGATGATACCGAGATCGATTTTCTTACCCGTTAACGGACCGCCTACACCCGCACAGACATACGTCCCCTTATGGTTGGCTATACCGAATTCATCGGTGTTACGCTTTACAGCGACACCATCGTCGGGCTTATTGCCCAGCCATGCGCCCGGGAATATGTTGCGGTATTCCGTCGTGGACATAATGCGCTGAACATCGGCGTTCATGTCTCCAGCCAGGTCAGCAGAGTACGACAGCGCACCCACGCGCATTTCCGGGTATTTGCCGAAGAAATACGCTGGCAGGTAACGCGAAACGATATCCGATTTACCATGTTGCGGCGGCGCGCCGAGAATCAGTATCGGGCGCACCCCGTTCATCATATCCAGCAGGAATTGATCCAGAGCGTCGCAAACCGTCTGTGAGAACTTGCTGGTGATGTATTCGGGGTTAATGTACTGAATGAAGTCGTGAAGGCTGGCCCGCGCATTACGTCGCTTGAGTAACTCTGCCGCTGCTTCCTGCTTACTTACCAGCGATAATTGCGGCGAGCTGCTCATCTGTCAGATCCTCCGCGCTTACTGTGTGATTATGCTGTATGGGCTCACCATTCGGGCCGCTTAACTCAGTTTTGGTTTTCAGCATGCCAAGGTGCTGTGCGACCATCCTCATGGCCTCATCCTGATTGCGTGTGATCATTTCAAGACCAAATTTGCCCTCTTTTATCCCGGCAAATAGGCGGCGTTCTGCGCCCTTCAAATCTCTCGTATCGTGGAAAACAGGACGGCTCAGACCAACGCCATTGCAGCGTGGGCAATCCGGATTCGGGTCCAGCGTGCCGTCGTAGCCGTAGCCGCCAGGGTCTTCGGGAGGCTTCACGCCATCTTTGCCCTCAACCTTTGCTAAAGCCTCTTCAAACTCAACAGCATCACGCCACTGATAATGATGACCAAAACCCCAGCAGTAACGACAACAACCGCGGTGATGTTCTGTCAATTGCGTAGCGTCTGCCGTCGCAATGTCCCACCACCATTTCAACACTTCATCCTGCGTTACTTTCACTCTTCGCGAGCGTTCGTCCAGCGCATCGCGAATTGCCTGGCTGATCTTAGCATTCCTTAGCAATCGAGAGGCGTTAACGTAAGCCGTATTGCCTTCACCTTTATAGCCTGCCCGCTTGTATGCAGCGGTCCTGTTCAGATCGAGAAGATACTCTTCAACAAACCTGACCTGCATATCGTTAAGGCCGTAATTGCGCAGATTGAAGGGTTGCGCACTTTCCTGTGTATCGGTCTGCGCATCAATTGGTGTTTGCTCATGCTGCGCAGTTGTGGGTGCTTGCTCAGTCTGCGCATTGCGCGCTTTCTTCTGCGCAGTTTTTTGCGCAGTTGGTTTTTTGATATAGCGCCGCGCAGATGTGTAATTCAGTCCCTGCGCTTCGCACCACTCCTTCGGTGATATACCCGTTTTGGCATGGTCGGCGAGGAACTGGTGTTGCAGTGCTCCCCAGTCCGGTTTTGCCATGAGTTAATCCTGTTTGATGTGCGTTTGCAATGTGCATAAAAAAGCCCCGCAATTGCGAGGCCTGGGTTTATTTCTGTCACGAACTACTTGTTGTGAATGACAAATAACGATTTACACTTTGGGCAAAGTAATACCTGTTGCTGACGTACTTTCGTAGTCGACTGAGTAGATTTATGTCCACATATCGGACACGTGACAGTCATATTGGCTACAAGCCCAACACGCTGCATTGCGTAATCGAAGAATGACATGATAGTTAACCTTTAAATGAGTATGGTTTACCATATCATAACCAGTTCATTTATTAACCAACCATTTTCGTATATTTGACATTATATCGATTTATCATAGTCATGCATGCCTACAGCAATACCAGTCATACCCTAAATTAGGCCAAAGATTAGCTATTAAGATTATTTTCTATTTCACCGTAATTGTAACTGCACTTCATTAGGCGCTGGAATAATCATTGGGGTTCTTCACAACCCAGTCACCTTTCTTGTCCTTTACAACCTCAATAAATTCATCAGCATGAGAATATGAACCGCCTTCATCTTCCCACTCATTTAACGAATGTAACCATTCATCTTGTGTCACGATTTTTCCTGTTACAGTACTACGCAAAAAAACTGTCATAACTATTTAGCCAGTAATTTTAGGAGTCGATTCACTTTGATTATAGGTTAGATATCACACAGCATTTCATATAGTTCTTGAATCTATATCAAATGAAATTCATTAGAACATTTTAATATATTCCAAATCATTATCAGCGATTTCCATGCATATTTATTCTGACTGCTATACTTTATAGATGACTAATTTTTGGAGATTTAGTTTATGTTTGGTACAAAAAAAGATAAAAACCATGTTATTCATGGTGAACTAGAGGAAAGTTATGGTGAGGCTCTGGAGTCACCTGACCATAAATTTAATGATACAGCAAGAAAATACGCATCCAGAGCAGGGGATGCAGTGCGAACAAGTACAGATAACATCAAGAGTCAGGTTGAGTCAAATCCAATGACGTGCGTCGCCGTAGTTGCGACAACCGCGTTTATAATTGGTTTTTTGATTGGGCGGCGTTAAATAATAAATGGCTCACACCGAGCCATTTAAACCGTAGAGCACTTAAGTAGCAAAAATAAACAACATTGCTTATTATTTTTTATTTTAACTTTCATTTATACGAAGTTCTAATCGAATTCTCAACACATAAAAAACCGCCTAGATTACGACGGTTTATTATGATGCGTATCATTTAGGAGAATCCCTTTCAATTTCGGGATCATCTGGCTCTGAGGGTTCTCCGTCATCTGGATAAATAGGTTTATCTTCTCCAGGGAAGGGTAAATCTTCAGGCATCGGATCAACTATATCAGGACGGTCTGTCATAAAACCACCTTTAAATTACTAAAAAACAACAAAACATTATGTTTACTTTTGTGTTTTTTTAGTTTTATTCTTTTCCTCATCATCATTTTTTCTATCCTTGTTCTTAGATTGATCAGGAGATATGTTCATTGAGTAAAAATTCATGGAAAACTCCAATTTATTCTCCAGCAAGTCGCTGTGGTTATAGTATAGTCAAAAAAAACATAAAAATTAACGAGGCGGTTATTATTTCGCGCAAACACATCCATGTCATTAATTAATGAGAAATTAAAAAACCATACTTACAATTAATTTACATAATCCTATAGGGCGAGATTATTTTTATGTTTTCTAATTACCCGCATCGCTTCCAACCTTCCTCTGCCTTTTTATCTCTTCAATTTCTCTAATCCCTGCAAGTTGGTTGTTTGCCTTCTCTATTGCTGCAAGAAGAGGTTTAATCCAGAGTACGGCCTGGCAGTACGTCAGCGCGCTGGAGGCAACGGGACTATCACCGGTTGCGTCAGCGTCCCCGGAATCGGAGTACATTGCGCTGGCACGTAAACGGTTCGCGTAGTTGAGCAGCCCACCAGCGACATCAGCAGGAACAGGCATATCACAGGTTTTTTCACGTCGGAGAATCTCCCGGTATTCGATCACTGTTTTCTCGGTGCTGGCATCTATCAGTGAGTTAAGGCGATTGGCGTTCTCGGCTACCTGGTTAAACCGGTTGAAGTTGAAAGCCTGCGTGGTTATTACCATCGCCTGTAGTGCGTTGTCGCTGCGCAGTACCCGATTGTCACTTTCGGATGTGGCCAAAGCGGCATCGCTGCGGGACAGCAGCACGCAGAGCACCGCGATGAAGATGATAGCTGCCATCCCAACAACAACGAGGCTTTTGTTCACTGGTCTATCCCCCAGCACGTCAACGCGCTTTCCAGGTCCCGTCTTTCTACCTGACCATAGCAACCATTCTTCTGGCCTTTAGTCTGCCGACAATCGCGCCCACCGTCTTTGACCCACCAGCGAATAGCTTCACAGGCTCCTTTACGGTCGCCAGCATTGATCCGCTTATAGAACGTAGACGGGAAACATTTACCGGGGCCGATGTTGTAGGGACAAAAAGACGCGATCCCGGCTTTCTGTGGTTCTGTCAGTGGTACCTTGATATTGCGGTCCACCCAGGCCAGCGCTTTATCGCGTTCAATGGCGTTTACCTGGGCGCATTTCTCAGCTGACAGCTTCATGCCCTGCACTACCGGCTTGCCATCAACCATCGTGGCACCACGGCAAATTGTCCAGATTCCGCCGCCGTCGCGATACGCCGTCAGGCTGTTCCCCTCTTTCTCATCCAGAAACTGATCGAGAATAACGGGCGCGGAAGCCCCGGCAAGAATCAGACCAACGACCGCTGCGCTTAGTTTATTCTTCAGCTTTGGTGGCATACCCATTGCGCCGATCCTCCCGTTCTTTCCAGCGGAAATACCAGTTCACTGCACAGGTGATTACCGTACATGCGATACCGACAATAATTGCCCAGTCGCTCAGGCTTAACCCTGCAATTCTGTCGGCCAACATCCAGGACACCTCTTTTGCTGTTTTAGCTGTTTCGGCATATGCCTTCACTGATACACCGCAGCCGGTCAGCGTGGTTCCTGTTCCATATGAAAGTCTGCTGTATATGGTGTTCATTCTGGTCATAGCCTCACCTCCGATAGTTCGGATGGCGCTGTGTGTGATGAAAGGATCAGGCTCTCGGGTCTATATAACGGCAACACGAAGTGAAGGTCTCCGGAGCCTGAATTTGATGGACACCACAGCAACCAAACGTGCGGTGTCCGTTATGTTTTATTGAGCTGTTCTAATTCACAGACCGTTTGAATAAAACGGTCTTTTTCAAGCTCGACACCGATCGCCCGGCGTCCCAGTTCCATAGCTGCTTTTATCGTGGAGCCAGAACCCATAAAGAAATCGGCAACAGTATCGCCCGGTCTGCTGCTCGCGCTGATGATTTGTTTAAGCATATCGGCTGGCTTTTCACATGGATGCTTGCCCGGGTAAAACTGCACCGGCTTGTGCGTCCATACATCGGTATACGGAACAGCAGCTGAAACAGAGAAACAGCGCCGAAGCGTTTTATACTCTTCCAGCAATTCCGAATACTTGCGATTCAATGACTGGTAGGTAGCAACCAGCTGGTGATGAGGGTGCTCTAATTTTTGCTGCTGATGCTTATCAATAGCGATCCGGGTAAACAATGCCTGCAGCTTTTGGTAATCAACTTCGTTCGGCAACTGCCACTGGCTCGCCCCGAACCAATGAGACGCCATGTTTTTCTTTCCTGTTGCCTCGGCTATCTCTTTCGTGCTCACACCCAATGATTCCCGGGCATTGCGGAAATAGTCGATAAGCGGCGTCATGATGTGCTGCTTCAGTTCGGTGCTTTTTGTTTCGTAGGTGTTCTCTTTCCCGGTGTACGGCCCCAGATAATGTTCACCAAACAGGATCCGTTCCGTTGCCGGGAAATATGCGCGCAGGCTTTCTTTGTTACATCCATTCCAGCGGCCCGACGGCTTTGCCCAAATGATATGGTTCAGGACATTGAAGCGCCCCCTCATCATGATCTCAATATCGGATGCAAGCCGGTGACCGCAAAACAGATAAATGCTGCCGGCGGGTTTAAGAACTCGGGCATACTCAGTCAGGCAGCTATCAAGCCAGCGCAAGTAGTCCTCATCCCCTTTCCACTGATTGTCCCATCCGTTGGGCTTAACTTTGAAGTAGGGTGGATCCGTCACTATCAGGTCAATGGAGTTATCCGGAAGGGTGGCGATGTAATGCAGGCTATCAGCGTTGATTAATTCAACACTGTTTATTTTTACAGTATTTTCCATAGATCAGTAAGCGTAACTCTGATAGGCTCACTTTGCTTTAGCGCTAAAGCGGTGGGCCTTTGATTAGCTTGTGACCTGAAAGCATGAGCAATGGCTGGCCGGGTGCTACAACACCCACCAGCCGCCCATTTCCACAGCAAAAAGCCCCCATCACTGGAGGCGCTTATAACATCCAAACTGATAATCAGATAACCCCGCCATCACCAGCTGCGTGAGTATGAGCTGGCAACGTTCGCGGCTAAGGTGGGTATTCTGTGCAATCTCCCCAGCCGTAGCCGGTTTATCGCTTAATTCATTGAAAACAGCCTTTGCTGTTTCTGTTATATCTTTCTGATTTAGCATGTCTTTTTACCTTTAATAAGTGGCGTGACATACAGATAACTCTGGTTCGCTTGACCAGCAAGCTTTAGATACGACAGAAACAAAAAAGCCCCGCGGTGTTATCCGCAGGGCTTGAAACGAAGGCAATTACCCATCGTTGGAATAAAATTAACACAGATTCGGGAAAAGTAAATAGTTCATATTAATTTCCACCGCCATTATCTTGTTATTTGTTTTAGCAGAATTTCAGCCCATGCCTCTTCAATATCGAATTTCGTAATCAGTTGATCATAGAACGGTTTAACGGACTTCTTCCACGTATCCAGGCTGATTACATCCGTAATCTGGCAAACAGCTGCGTGGGCCTCAGTTGACGGGATGCGCTCATATCCGCGACCGCCACAGCGCTTGCAGGTGCTGAATACTGGAACACCTTGCTGCTTCGTTTCCTTCTGATTCACCGCTTTCCCACGGCCACGGCAATCACTACAGGCGCAACTGATGGCTTTTTTCCCTTTGCACTGAGGACAGAGAACGCGCGTTATCTCTTTTACCTCACGCCTGTTTTGATGCTGCGAAGGTATCACCTTCAAACCAAACGCTTTTGATGCCTTAATGATTTCTTTTGCATGTGCCGGCGTATTGGTTTTCATACTGAATACCTCAGCATCAATAAAGCCCTCACCGTCGCAGCAATCGCACCGCTTTACACTGGCTGCGCTGCGGGAATAATCCTCAAATGCGAAGGTGGCCAACTGGTGCATCACCTGAGGCTTAACCCCGGAATCCAACTTACGAAGTGCGGCAACCTTGTCACATTTGGTCATCGCGTACTCAGCCAGCAGTCCGATCGCCCGATCCCGGTCGTTTTTGCTTATGCCCATCTTCCCGAGGAATGCGCTGTAACCCATGGCAGCGCGTTCCTGAGTCATGCCCATTGCCGCCATGATGTCGGTGCCAGTCAGTGAATCAGAGGCGGTAGCACGCGGAGAATCGCTAATCAGCGTGGATTTTGCAAAGTGGTACTTCACTGTGTTTTCGAGGTTCATAGCGCTTCTCCAGCATAAGTTTTCACGTAATTCTTCAGTATTCGGTAGTCCGTCAGCACAGAACCCGGGAAATGGTATAAGCGCAATCGCTGCCAGCGAACACGAAGGATTTCAATCAGTTCTGGTGTCATGCTGCCTCCCTGCTCTTAATTAACTCGCGACGCAGTGCGCTGTAATGCTTCCTGATGGCTTCGAGTTCTTCGATGGTGTATCGATGCGGTGCGTTGTTGTTTTCAAGAGCCTCAACGCGCTCTGGCCCAATTTTCTCGATAAGGCCAAAGCGGTACTGCTGCTGATTGCCCGACAGTTGTACGTTGCAGTGGTGACATTGTTTATTGATATTGTCTTCGTGGTAGCGCAGGTGTGATGCCTTACCTCGCGATCGGTAATGTCCAGCTTCCCACTGGACTGTATCGAACGCTCCGCAGCTGATGCACGGAAGGTCATGGTCACGCTCTCGGATGTAGTCATTAACGGCGCGCTGGGTTAAATCTTCCCAATGTCTCAGTGGTTTTACTGCGGCTTTACGCTTCCGCCAGATGGCACGCTCTTTTTTCTGTACCGCGCGCTGTTGCGTCCGTTCTTCCCGCTGTGCGGCTTCCCGGGCTTTCCTGGTTTGTTCTTTGCCGACTGCAGTGGCGCACTCATAACCGCATACGGTCTGCGTTTCACGCACTGGATGGAACCACTGGCGGCATTCTTTGTTGGCACACTTGCGGCGAAGCAATTTAGCCATAATCACCCCCAGACCTTTTGGCGAAAGGTTCTTGGTGTGCGCGCCGGATGCTCGCATTCAGGCAATTTTGCGCTGACAGTCCAGGTGATGTTGTCGCGGTTCAGGCTGCGTTCTACCGTGGCGCCACGACGGCGATAACTCGCCACCAGCTCGTCTGCCTGTTCGGTTGTGCATTCGTGATGGTGGAACCAGGAATATTTCATGGTCATCACCCCGCAAAGCTCATGAGCTGCGATGCAGCGTTTTCCGCTTCGCGCTGGTCCTTGAATGCCCGGGACAATACCCAGCGCCACAGAACATCGAGCGCGGATTTGTACAGTTGCTGGAACTCGGTTTCGTCCATGTTAGCAAAGGCAATACTGCGGGGATGTTTACGGAGGGTGCCGTCAGGGAGCTGTATGGCGTCGTAGTGGCCAGACTCGACGATCACCCAAGCGCGATAAGCGTCATAGGATTTGCAGATGCTGATGCTACCTGCTCGCTTATCAGCTATACGCTCGAGATATTGCTCGGCGGCGTCCAGGAGTGCGGCTTCACTTCCACCGAACGAGGCGAGGAATTTAGCGTAACCATTTACGAGCTTGCGCTCATTACTGGATATCGCCCCGCCAGTAGGTTCCCAGTATTCAAACCCGAGATTCAGGAGCGCAAAGAAACGGCGATGGAATGCGGGATTCCTCACCTGACGAAAATCGGCTACCAGTACGGCACCGAGTTTGATTTTTGATTGCAGGATATCGCTGGTCTCTGGCGTTGCCGGGATCAGGATTCCTGAGGAATGCTTGATGAGTTGTAGTTCGTGCGCCATGGTTTCTCTCCGTGGCGCAGCAGGTTACGGTTGTTCAGACCGTTGATTTCATATTATCAGAAGGTGGGGTTACCCGGTAGCCGAGACGGTGAATAAACTGCATAAAACCATTAGGAGTAAAGACCTCTTCATCATCCAGCAAAGGCCGCATAGAAACCATGCCATTGACGCGATAAATTAGATGCCTGCCCGATGAAGGAAAGCTAAACACCACGCAGCCGTCAGACCTTCTTACAATGTCATACCAGTTGTCTTCTGACGTTTGCAAAGCTGAATCACTCACATTTATGTTCTCCCTTCGAGCGACATACAGACGCGATTAAAGAATGTCGGCAGCAGCATCAAAGGGATACACATTTTGGTATTCTGATAAATGCGCGCCGGCTAACCCAAGTTCAGTAAAACCAGTCGTCGGCGCTTTCCCATGTTTCCTGCAGGATTTCCTCCACCTTAGTTTTATCGCCCTTATCGCCACCAAAAACAGTCAGGCTATCACCGCCAGCCCTGCGGATAACCAGAGAACAATTTTCATATTGATTCTGAAGTCGTTTAAGCAACTCTTTCTCAAGTGCGGGTATGGCGCCGCGCGGCAGGTCTTTTGATTTGTTGATGGTAAGTTCTATCTTCATAATTCCCTCCACATCAATATACTGTACATTCATACAGTATACCTATTGAACCTCATATTCAAGTAGTTAATAGCACTTTTCGCCAAAGCCATGCCGTTGTATACGCTGAATTTTTCCGAGTATTTGGAATTTACTAAATCAGTTACACAGGGGCTGAAAGGAACGAAAACCCGTCCAGAACTTGATTTATATGGCTACCTCAGTGCCTGAACGGGGTTTGGTATAGTCATGCCATATGGAGAATCATTCAGGTAAGTGAATCTCTCCTGCTACATTGCAAATAGTAAGAATGCAGCTTATCGATAAAGTGCGCACACGTTATTAGATATGTGTTTATTAAAACTCTAAAAGTAAACAGTGTTTTCATCCATATACTTCAAAGTTGAAATAATACTGTCCGCACGACATCTCTTACTTAGTGGGAAATTTTTGAAAACAAGACCATTTGTAAAATAAATGTCACATTGCTTCGTCTCTGTATCTATATAAACTTCCCTGAATGATTTAAAAGCAAGTCGCCTGCATATCTCCCTATCTTCTTTTAGTGACAAGTTTAGCTCTTTACTCCCGCGACTTTTATCCTTCTTAGCTTTATTTTTCAGAACTTTGATTGTAGTTTCGATTTTCTTTAACTTACGATCCAGTTCACGCACTTTACCAGCCAAAACGTTTACTTCAGGGGCTATTGTAAGTGCCTGTACGAGACTGTTTATTTGAAACTGCAAATCAATGCTATTTTTTTCTAATGTTTCCTGCAAACTTACCTGATTTGACTCAATCTGTAACTTATCAAAATTGAAAAGTATCTCTTCAATCAGATTAACATCGACAAGTTCTCTTTTAATCGATGGACTCTTACACCGATGAAGCCTTCTCATAGGGCATACATAATAACCTTTTCCAGACTTACTAACTGCAGTGATAATCATGGTATTCCCACAACATTTACACTTCATCACGGTTCGCAGCAGGTTTATAAGATATGGGTTACCGCTGTGAGAGTTGAAACCGAATGGAGACAATCGCACCTCCTGAACAGCATAAAATTCATCATCAGTAAGGACTTTGGGGTAATAATCAATTATTTCATTAACGCCTTTTGCACGTCCTCTATATGTTGGTCTGCAAATACCAATAAGCGCTTTGTTACCAAGGATTTTTTCGATGACAGAGGGACTCCACTCACCAGGGGTACCAGTCATATTTTCAATCAACCTGTCATTAAGGTATTTAGTAATAGCTGTCAGAGATTTATTTTCTTTACGTAATGAAAAAATTTTCTTAATCACCTTCACCTTTGATTCTATCACTTCAAAATGGCTGTAGTCAGGACTGACTCTTAACCAGCGAGGACATGCTTTTGTCATTATCCTACCGTTTAACTCGGCCTCATCCCTTTTCTTTTTCCATGAGAGCCTCACCCTGCTTGATTTTATTTCGCTCTCTTCATTAGCTCTCTGAGCAATTAGAATTGCTTTGATGAGTGCATAGGGGTCATCGAGAGATGCCTCAGAATATTGGGTATTATCACTAAGTGTGATGACATCAACACCACATTTTAAGATATATTTTAGTCTTTCTGTAGCCTCTCCGATTTTCTCTCGAGAAAGCCGGTCCAAACTTTCAACGAGTAAAACTGTACCAGGAATGATGAGCCCATTCTCCAGAGCATCAATAAACTCACTAAATGCACCTTCTCTTGCATGTTTCCCCTTAAAAGCACTTAATCCCAAATCTTCATATGTGGTTGGGTCAAGAGAATATTGCGGGTTATTTTTAAGCCAATCATCTATTAGTTTTTTCTGTCTCCTTAATGAATCCCCTTTGTCCTGATTTGCTGACGAGAAGCGCATGTAAGCAATGGCCTTTTTCATATATACCTCATTTTCAATGTACACACTTTATAAGACCATTAACTTTTAATTTATGATGAAATTTTCCAGAATTTTACGATGTAAAATATCTTATTCTTACCAACCTTGATAAAAGCAGGATTTTCAGTCAGATGATACGTTTTATAGCGTATTACAGTTGGGTTCCATCACTTCTCTCCCTGATGCTGTTCAGTTTTGATATGCAGTCGCGGTTCTCCGTCTTTCGGCTCAGGCCACTGACGCTGCTTGTTCACCGCCAACTTTTCTACCATCGCCTGGGTAATCTGCACATCACTGATACCGGCACGGCGTTGCGCATCCCATAACAGGAATTGCATGTCAGCCCATTCGCTAAGGTCGCCTGGTTCAGCAGCCGCCTCGAGCGCTTCTTTGGAAAGGTGCTTCAGCTGACCGACTGGACCGACATCGCCGAAAGTAGCCTGTGACCATGCTGCATGTTCACGGCGTACTTGTTCACGGGCTATCGACTCCAGAACTCCACCAATCACCTTCACAGCATCAGCCATTGCGTAGCCGAGATTATTCCGTTTTATACCCACGAGCCCCAAGAATCCCTGCACGTCGCTGTATACGATTTGGTTCAGAAGGCTCAAATCCGTAGTAATAAATATTCTGTCCATCCGGATCATTTTCTTTAAGCCAGGCATCAAAAGGTGCTGTCTTTAAACGGTTGGTGCAAAGAATTGAACCGTTACCAACTTTCCATGCCCCAGTATCAACACAGACCTCAACTGGCGTTGCTGTATCCCATTTGGCATGATTTGCATAGGTAATTTCCATGCCGAGAAATCCAGCAACCTCATCGCGGAAACGCTTAATATCTGAATCTTCAACGATGCAGGAGATACTGTGGGTCAGGAGAATCATGTTTTCAGTGCCGTATTTACGTGCAACCTCTATCGCTACCAAAGCTGAAGCATGACCGCCAGAGTGGAGAACTACGTGTTTCATCTCACTCCCCCTTCACGCCAATGCCAGCGGCGCGGATTGCGTCGGCGCATTCTTCCAGTGCAAAGTTATATTTATCAGCAACTATCCCGTAACCTTTCGGATACGGTGTCGGCAGCGTAACGGTCCGCGACTCAAGTTCTGCTATGCGCCTCTCTACGGCTTCCAGTGCTCTAACCAATTCGTCTACCGTTCCGGCAGCCTGTAGTGCGTAATCAGTGATAACCAGTTCATGCTCAATCTCGGTGCCGTTTTCACTCGTTGAGGTGATAGCAAAATAATCAGAGTTGATTTCGTTATCGGCTAAGTGGCGCAGCGTATCGGCAACAAGTTGACCGTTTTCGATTAGCAGCGCCTGTTTGTCGATTGTCATACTGGCATCCTCCCCACGATTTCAATAACCCGGCGCATAACTGCACTTCCCCGAAAATCTGCTGGTAACTCAATCAGAGGCTTACTCGAGCCGTATGAGAATCGTTGGAGATCGAAATCAATCACAGCCCTCTGGTCCCTGAACAAACCAAGACGACCGTAACGAATGAGTTCGCCGCGTTCTGCTGCTACGCGGAAATACTTCTCAGCAGTCTGACGGTGCAGCGACAACATCTGTGACGCCTCGCTAACTGTTAAACGACCGCGGATTTTCACCTCTTCGATGATCACCCGGATAAGTGCCGCCTGCTCTTCTGGTGTATTTGGTCTTGGCATGCTTACCCCCTGAACCCGGTTGGGATGGTTTTATCTGGCTCAGAAATTTTGTTCGGATCCCTTTTTCCATCTGGCGCCGCAAAAGACCACGACTCTTCGTAGTGCTTTGAGGGGCCAAAAAACGTGGATGCCTGTTTCACATACTCGGTGTTAAGTTTTCCAGCGGCAGTTATGTAATCCGCGTATCGCCGAACTCCATCGATAATCTCCTGCACTGTTGCGCCAGATTTAATACGTGCAGTCCAGGCTTTGAACGCATCAGCCTTGCTGTTACCACCGGCGCGTTTTGGGTATTCCTGCCACGCCAGTTCAAAATCATCCGGATAAGTTTTTTTCCCCTGGGGTGTGGCGGCGCCATGCCCCGAAATATCTTTATCCTGATCTTGTTCCTGATCCTGTTCCTGATCTTGGCTTCGTAGCCCCTTCGAAGCCCCTTCAGAAATTTGGCGCGATTCACGTTTTAAATTAAGGTGAAAATCTGTTTTATAACGTTCATAAAACAATGATAAAAAAGGGTTTTCAGGTAATGACACATACTCATTCCTGACACCAGCACAACGGTTATCCCCTGGCTTCAGTGATCGACCAACCTGATAAGCGGCCATTTCATGCACCCAAACCATCTCAGTGTCCTCGTCATAGCTACAAAATCCCGCTTCAATGGAGCTTTTTAGCCCCTTTGAAGCCCCTTCCAAGCCCAAGCCAGTTTCATGGGCTATGTACAGAATTGGCAGGTAATACAACCCGAGCATGTTTGCGTGTGGCGAGGTCATCAGATAGAACGAGACCACCTGCGCCTCCGCGCCTTGCTTCCTCAGTTCACGACCTGTTTTTCCAAGCCAGAACTGAGGTGCAACAGTTGCGTAATCACGCATAAAAACCTCTTAATCGCTAAAGTGGTGGCCCATCTATCTTTCTGAAGGATGATTTTTCTGACATACTTACCCCGTAATTTCTGCCTGGAATTACACCGAAGGTCGGTTCCGTTGGCGCGGTCCGACCTTTACTTTTTTTGAGCCCGTCATATAGCCCCCAGCATCATCTGCACCATCTCCATCAGTGGACCGGTTAACCCAGGGTCAACGCGGTACATTTCCACAATCCCCTCGCTCAGCTCTTTCAGCTTCTGATGGCGTGGCGCATTCATCGCGACGGCAATCTTCGCTTCGCTGGTTTCTTTCTCCAGCCGAGCCAGACGGGCCATTACGTTGTCTTCGGGTTGCAGGCGATTGCGGAACTCGAGTGGAAGGACAGCAAGAATTGCCGGAGTCAGCTGGCGAACGTTTTCGCGGTACCGTTCGCTGTTGAAATGGTTATCCAGAAAGCGGAAAAGCTTCTGACGCTGCCGACTGAGGTCACAAGGGAAAGCAATCTCGTCGCCACCCTGCGCCCGATACTCTTCGATGATCAGAGCCGTAACTACGTCCTGACCATCCACGCCCGCCCACGCACGAACGGCATCGCGGACCTGCTCATGTTTATCCACTGAAACAAATTGATTGCGATTTATCATCGCAGCCGGTTGATATCCGCTATTTTGATGAAGTGACAGTGACTGCATGGTTATGCCCTCGCTTCCTGAGCTGGTAATCCATCCGTAGGGTTGGGATACAAATCTGGTCGCAGTTCATGTGGTGTAATACCTGTAACCCTGAAAATCGGTAATACGCGGTCCGGAGGAACAGCACCTTTATAGCGCGTCTTCCAGCGGCTAACTGACATGGGCTTTATGCCCAGTAATGCTGCAAGATTGCTGGCATTACCTGCTTTTTTGATAGCTTTCTCTAATCCGTTCATCATGGTCTCCAAAAGATACACGAACAAATTAAGCCTTAGACTTATACATAAATCAAGTCCTAGGCGAATTTTATTTTATAAGCAAAAGGCTTATTCTTTTGATATGGCTGAGAAAAAAATACTTAACCCGATTCTCATCGAGCGTTTGACAGAACTGACGCAGCGGGGGATGACAAAATCTGATATGGCAAGGGTTGCGGGAATTACTCCGCAATCCGTAAACGGCTGGTTTAAAAAAGGGGTTATCAGCAAAAGTTCTGCATTAGCAGTTGCTGATGCTGCTGGGGTATCAGTCCCCTGGCTACTTGGTGAGGATGTTGGTGAGAAGGATGGCCTTAAGCCTGACGAACAGCGCCTGCTGGAGCTTTACCGCCAACTGCCAGAAGAAGAACAACAGAACATGTTGCGGATCGTATCTCTTCGATTGAAAGAACTCGACGAACTATACGCGAAGTATATGGGGCGTAGAATTAGAAGCGAACCAGAATAATATGTTTACTTTCAAATAGTTAGCCTAATATAAATTTGTTATCGTGTGCCTAACAAGCAAGGTTCATTTTTCACGACGCATACGAAAATAGCACTTAGATCAAAAACTCGACACTACACAAAAACGTAAATACTTACAGCAAGGCAATGCATGCAAAAGTTGTGTTTTCCCCCGTTACTTACCGCGGGTTTCCATGATTTTGATGACGACGGACTGAAGCGTTTATGTGTTGATAGCTTTCCAAAGTCATTGCGTCGAAATGATTTATACTGTAAATACATACAGTATATGAAATTCATTCGCGACATTAACCTGCAAATAAAATGTTTTAGCGAAGTTTGGATAGATGGTTCATTTACTACAGAAAAACCAGAGCCAGATGATATTGATTTGCTTTTAGTTTTAGATTATCAAGCATTGAATCAGTTACCTTCTACATTGCATGGTCAGGTAGGAGCAATGCTGGATCGTCAATACGTAAAGCAGAATTTTAATATTGATGTTCTGCTCTTGGCTGAAAACCACCCTCAAGTTAACTATAGTGAGAGAAGAAGTTACTGGCGCGGTTGGTTTGGTTTTGATCGTAAGGAGAATCCAAAGGGTTTGGTGAGGATCATGCTATGAACGATGATAAAATTTTCAAGTCATTAAATGACAGAATTGCTTTCGTTCAGCGTGAGGTTGACTCTCTTTCCCTAACGAGTAATCACACTTTTGCTGATAGAGTTTTATTCAACTCTATGGATTCTCATTTAAGCGATTTACTGGAAGAAAAACGTCACATCGAGTCGAGACACCCACTGGTTGACTTCATGGAGTTACGCCTCAGAGGGACTTTGGTTGATTTTGGAACAATTCCTTTAGAGCTTCTTTCTGCATTATCTGGCAGTTTGGCAGGGCTAATTCAAAAAGCGACGCACAGAATCTCAAGCGGTAAAGACTCCAGTAGAGTACCGCAAAGTATAAGAACACAACTAGATATGCGGCTTGCTGACTTAACACCAGGCTCAACTAGGTTAGCTATCACCTTTTCAACAGGATCGTGTGAATTAGTTGATACTGTTTCGAGCCATGCTGTTAAGGAGATTTTTTCACTTTTAGGCACTGATAGTGACGTTGAGTTCATCTCGAAAATTGCTGAAATAGGTACAAATTCTGCCGCCAGTTTGCAAAAAATTGCCCAAGAATGTGAAAAAAACAACTTAAACTTTGATCTTAGTTGGGTTGGCCCTCTTAGTAATGGAAAACGCCATGTTTCATTGAACAATGAACGTTTACGTAAGTTATCTCAGCGCCTAATGACCACACATGTATCCAAACCTTACGATGAGGTTATCACCGGTGAATTAGCTTTATTATCTATGTTCGGGAAATTGGAAATAGTCAATGAATTCGGCAAGTTTAAATGTTCATATCCTATTGAAATGCTTGGTAACTTACAAAGTAAATATAAGGTAGGGGAGCGTGTGAGCGTGATTGCGACGGTTACAGAAATTCACAACGAGAGACTGAATTACGTCAAAAAAAATCTAATGATTAAAAGTTTCCAGTAAAGTTTTGACTCCCGGCCTTCGCGCCGGGTTTTTTATTGCCCTTTTCTCACCATAGCAGCTGCATCCCGCAATACACCTTTGTGAATCACATTTCCCACTGCCCTTCGCTTAGCCTCTAGGCTATCAACAATCGCATCGCGGCTGATCACTATTCCGTTAGCTATCAGACTGACAACTGCACCACCAATCTCACCCGCGATGAATGCTGCACGTTCTTCTTCCAATTCGTCACGATCCATAACTCACCCTCGTTGATGTTTTTCTGACCACAGCATCCTCTGCTCACATGCATTCGTCAAAAAAATAAGCCGTAAACTTAATCACAGAGTTAGTCATGGACTTGACATAAATTAAGTCTTAGGCTTAATATAAATCCACATCAACACAACCACCGAGGCAGGACGCCCACGAAGTAGCCGTCCGGGGCATACGAAAACCGGAATGAGGTGGTGAGATTAACGCGCAGTAGGTTTGAAACGTTCCGCCAGCCTGGCGACAAGGGCAAAGCACAGAAGTGAGCTTCGCGGTGGTGAACTGCAGGGTTAAAACGCTCAACCGTGAAGATCAGCACCACGGCACCACCAGCGAAGTTCACTAAGTTCTAGCAACAAGGTATCGAGGGTGAGATGGAAAAAGCATACGAGGAATATTTTGAAAGCTTAGCTAAAGGCGAAGAAGCCTTGAGTTATGCGGAATTTGTAGAAGCTCTGTCATGAACGTTGGGGGGGCGATGATTGATTTTGCACGTAAACCAGCCCGACAGCAGGCCGTGAAGCTGAATTGTATTGAGGTGTTTTTACGTAAGCTGTGCTACCTGCTGGCACAGAAGGGGGATCCGGATGCTTGACAAGAAATGTGGTTACTGCGGCAAACCAGTTGAACCGGAAGAAGTAATCAAGAACACCCTTCTCTATCGCAACGGCTCACAGCTGGCGCGCAAAGAGAAAGAGTATTGTTCCAGACGTTGCGCTTCGCACGACCAGATGGCTCACGAAGGCTAACGTAAAACCCGCGCAAGGCGGGATCTACGTCCGGTGCCACCGACCAAAGTTACACCGGAAACAACATCAAAACCAAAGTTAACCCAATGGGCGCTATCAATGGTCCGGGGATTCTAACACCCAAAAAAGAGGATCTCACATGGAATTCTTTAATGTGGTTAAAGCCACTCAGAAATCCGGAAAGCAAGATGCAGTGGTCTGGTTCACTGCAAAAACTGAGGCTCGCGCCAACCTGCAGTTGGACGTTGCGCTGGAAGATGCTGGCATCGAAACCGGCCGCGGCAAGGATTACGCCAAGCCAATTCGCACTGACTTCCCAGTTGTTGATGACCTGCCAGAAGAAGGTGAAGTTGATTTCACCTGGTGTGATCGTTACGAACTGGCCGAAGACCAGCGCACCTGGAATGTGAAATTGAAAGCTGATGATGCGGCGCAGGAAGAACCCCACCAGACTGATGACAATATCGTTGATGGTGAAACCGACCATGCAGAAGGATCCCAGCAAGCAGAACAGTCGCAACTGATTACCGTTGCCACCCTGCCATTCCGCCAGCGCGTACTGGCTCAGTTCATCGGTGATGGTGAATATCTCTATCACATCGACGCCGGGCAGAAAAATGAGATTGTCCGCCTTGAGATAGACACTGATGACTCGTACGTCCAGAACCTGCTGCTGGCTGCTGAGAATGTGGAAGCATTCAAAAAAGCCATTGAGCACGATATTCATAAAGTCGTGAATGCCGTTAAGAAAGTCTTCCCTGTCGACGGTAAAAAACCGGAGCTGGCGACAGTTATCCAGTTCCTGACGGTGTGGTTCAAAACTGATTACATTGACCGCGGCATCCTGGCACGCGAATGGGCCGCCGGTAACCGTATCAACAACGTACAGCGTACTGATTCCGGCACCAATGCCGATGGTGGATATGTCACTGACCGTGGACCTGACGCACACCACACCCTGGACACTCTCGATTTAGAGATTGCGTGCGCCCTTCTGCCTATGGACTTCAACCACTTCGAAATTCCAGGCAGCATTCTTCGTCGCGCCAAAGAAATCGTGACCAAAAAAGAAGAGCCGTGGAAATCATGGAGCAGCATCCTGCGTAATCAGCCTGGCGTTCTTGGCGTTAATCGCACGGCTATTTTTAACCTGGTACGTATCGCGCCGGAAAATATTCATCTAACTCCTGTCGCTCACCTGGAATTTGTTAACCAAGCCATGACTGCTGAATTCAACTCTGCGGTTGAGTTAATGCCGTTGCATGAAGCTGAACCAGCAGCACAGGAAGTTCCCCAACCTGAAGGTAAGGAGTCTCCGCGCAAATCCTTCTGCACTCACGAAGAGAACCTGCAACGCGTGCGTGAAGAAGGAGCACGCCGCCGCGCAGAGGAAGCTGTGGCACAACCGCAGAAAGTCGAACAAGAACTGGTTAAAAATGTCGGCAACGGAATATTCGACGTTACGGCTTTGCTGCAGAACTCAGCAACTCATGGCACGAAAAAGCCTACGGAGACCACCAGCGATGTGCAGATGGAAGAAACTGTCAGTGATGAAAAACAGGCTGGTGATGAAGTGCAGTCAGGCGAAAGCAGTCTGGAAACTGGTGAAGAGTCAGATACCAGCCAGCAAGCCGATGTGAAACAAAAACCAGAAAACGTACATCAGAATGATGAATCTGTGCATCAAAACGCCCAAAAAGTGAATCAAACCGGGCCAGAAGCGCAATCTGACGTACCAGCTGTTGTGTATCCAGCTTACTTCGAACCAGGACGCTACGAAGGTCTGCCGAACGAGGTTTATCACGCAGCCAATGGTATCAGCTCAACCCAGGTGAAAGATGCGCGTGTATCGCTGATGTACTTCAACGCACGCCACGTAGAGAAAACCATTATCAAAGAACGCTCTCCTGTTCTGGACATGGGTAACCTGGTGCATGCGCTGGCGTTGCAGCCAGAGCAGCTCGATGAAGAATTTAGCGTTGAACCCATAATTCCGGAAGGCGCATTTACCACCACGGCAACGATCCGCGCGTTTATTGATGAGTACAACGCCAGTCTGCCAGCACAACTGAGCGCAGACGACATCAAAGCTTTGCTAGAGGAATATAACGCCACTTTGCCTGCACAGGTGCCGCTGGGTGGTTCAGTCGAGGAAACTGGCCAGAGCTATATGTCGCTGCCAGAAGAGTACCAGCGTATCGAAGCGGACCAGAAACAGACCGCAACGGCAATGAAGGCCTGCATCAAGGAATACAACGCCACTCTGCCTGCTCAGGTGAAAACCAGCGGTAGCCGTGATGCGTTACTCGAGCAGTTGGCAATCATCAATCCTGACCTGGTTGCACAGGAAGCGCAGAAACTGGCGCCGCTGAAAGTGTCCGGTACCAAAGCAGATCTGATTCAGGCCGTGAAGTCTGTTAATCCGGAAGCCTTCTTCGCCGACGAGCTGTTGGATGCGTGGCGCGAGAATCCGCATGGGAAAGTGCTGGTCACCCGCCAGCAGCTGAGCACTGCACTGAGCATTCAGAAAGCCCTGCTCCAGCACCCGACCGCCGGCATGTTGCTTCAGCACCCAAGCCGCGCCGTTGAGGTGAGCTACTTCGGCTTTGACGACGAAACCGGACTCGAAGTCCGTGTACGCCCGGATCTGGAAATCGACCTGGACGGGGTGCGCATCGGCGCCGACCTGAAAACCATCAGCATGTGGAACATTAAGCAGGAAGGACTGCGCGCCAAACTGCACCGCGAAATCATCGACCGTGACTACCACCTGAGCGCGGCAATGTATTGCGAGACAGCTGCGCTGGACCAGTTCTTCTGGATTTTCGTCAACAAAGACGAGAACTACCACTGGATCGCCATCATCGAGGCATCAGCCGAACTGCTGGAACTGGGCATGCTCGAGTACCGCAAGGCGATGCGCGCCATCGCTACCGGCTTTGACACTGGCGAATGGCCAGCACCGATCACCGCTGATTACACCGACGAACTGAACGACTTCGACCTGCGCCGCCTTGAAGCACTGCGTACTCAGGCATAAGGGGAATGAAGATGCAAAACACTAATGTAACTGTAGCTGACCAGAACGCCGTAATTAACTCCAACGTGGCCCTGTTTGATTCCCAGTATCTGAACGCCATCAGCGCATTTGCTCAAATAATGGCGCAGGGTGCCGCGACAGTCCCCAGACACCTGCAGGGAAATCAGGCAGACTGCATGGCAGTAGCGATGCAGGCGGCACAATGGCAGATGAATCCCTTTGCCGTAGCGCAGAAAACGCACCTGATTAACGGCGTTCTCGGATACGAGGCGCAACTGGTAAATGCCGTGATTTCACGTAGCGGCGTGCTGGCAAACCGCTTTGAATATGAGTGGTACGGACCATGGGAAAAAGTAGTCGGGAAATTCCAGATTCGTAAAGGCGACAAAGGAGAATACCGTGTTCCTGGCTGGACCCTTGCTGACGAAACGGGCATTGGCATCATCATCCGCGCAACACTGAAAGGTGAAGATCAACCGAGGGAACTTGATCTACTGCTGGCACAAGCAAGGACTCGTAATTCAACGCTTTGGGCTGACGACCCTCGCCAGCAGCTCGCTTATCTCGCCGTGAAACGTTGGGCAAGACTGTTCTGCCCGGATGTAATTCTCGGCGTGTATACCCCTGATGAACTGGATGATCGCCGTGAAGAGCGAGAAGTTAACCCTGTTCCGGTGCAACACGTTAGCCTGTCTGAAATTTCAGGTGACACCATAACAACCACGCAGAGCAAGCAGGAAAAATCAGGAAACATCGACTCACTGGCAGATGGTTTCCGCGAACGCATCGATGCCGCACAGGATGTTGATAGCGCCAAAGCACTACGCGCTGATATCGAAAGTGCGAAGGCCACACTGGGTTCAGCCCTGTTCACCGAACTGAAGAACAAAGCAGTGAAGCGCTATTACCTGGTTGATGCACGTAACAAGGTCGAAGCAGCAATCAACTCCCTACCGTCTCCGGACGAACCGGATGCAGCAGCGCGTTTCGGGGAAGTTGAGCGAGTTCTGGCAACGGCGAAACGTCATCTGGGCGACGAGCTGCACGATAAGTTCAGCATTACCCTGGCAGATATGAAACCGGAATACGTGGGCTAACAGATTTGGGAGGGTTCGCCCTCCCGTTGAGGAGATGTAATGCGACTGATTAACCGAGGTAATCAGCAATCCCCGTTAGCGCGTCAGGCATGCGACATCGCGCTGGCTACTCATCACGAACGCTACGGCGACTACGGGCGCAGCAAGATGAAGGAGACATACACGGTGAGAGTTGAAGGTGTGAAGGTCTGGGTTGAGGTGGTTAACCGTAAGGCGAGCTATGTGGCCACGGCAATGACAGGTATGCGCCGGCTGCGCGCGCTACCGGGTCAAGTTGCCTGATAACGAATTATCAATTTGGCCCCACATGGGGCCACTGGAGAACATCGATGGAAGAAGAAGTATTCACCAGAGATGAGGCTGCCGCCTTCCTTAAAGTGGACAAAGGCACGATTGCTCAGTGGATTAAGTCTGGTCGCCTGGCTGCAACCCGAATAAATCCACATAAGAAAAAAAGCCCATACCTGATCTGCAAAACAGATTGTATTGCGGCAGTGAAGAACCCGATCCACAATCAATCCGTGAATGCGGTTGATGTGCAGGAGGATAAAGCATGTCAATCAAACAACGTGCCGGTACGTGGCACTGTGACTTCGTTACGCCTGGTGGAAGCCGAATTAGACGGTCTCTTGGGACAACGGACAAAAGGCAAGCGCAGGAACTCTATGATCAACTAAAAGCCGAGGCATGGCGAGTTGATAAAATGGGGGAATTTAAGCCACGAACGTTCGATGAAGCGTGCGTTCGCTGGCTTAACGAAAAGCAGCACAAGAAAAGTCTGGATGATGACAAAAGCCGGATCGGCTTCTGGAGATTGCATTTCAAAGGAATGGATTTATCGGCAATCACCGAGGATAGAATACTCTCGGCAGTGAGCACGATGGTTAATCGTAAGCATCGTATGAACTGGGAGGCGAAGCGGGATAGTCTGCTGAGAAGGGGGAAGCCGGTTCCTGAATTCAAGGATAAGCGGCGGCGGCGGCCACCAAGGCGACACACCTCGCTTTCATTCGGGCATTACTGCGATGCGCGGCCAACGAATGGCGATGGATAGCCAAAGCGCCGAATATCAAATGCCCGGTGCCGAAAAATAAGCGTATTCGCTGGCTAACCAAAGAGGAAGCGGCGAACCTGATCCGGGAGCTTCCCGAGCATATGAAGCCAGTTGTTATTTTTGCACTGGCGACGGGGCTGCGCAGATCGAACATCACTGATCTGGAGTGGTCGCAAATTGATATGCAGAGGAAGGTCGCGTGGATTCACCCAGAGGACGCAAAAGCAGGAAGGGCGATTGGGGTCGCCCTGAACGAATCAGCCTGTAAGGTGCTGCGGGATCAATTGGGGAAACATAACCGGTGGGTTTTTGTTCATACTGAATCATCCGTTCGCCCGGATGGAACGAGAACAAAGGCGGTGCGCAAAATGCGGTCTGATGCTAACACGGCATGGCGCGCAGCGTTAAGACGGGCTGGAATAGAAAATTTCCGCTTCCATGACCTGCGACATACCTGGGCTAGCTGGCTTGTACAGTCCGGCGTGCCACTCAGTGCGCTGCAGGAAATGGGAGGTTGGGAAAGCATCGAGATGGTGCAACGTTATGCGCACCTGGCACCGAATCACCTGACGCAGCATGCCATGCAAATAGACTCATTCCTGGCGGGGAAAGGCACAAATATGGCACAAGGCACGTTTGCAAACTTGGTGAATATCGCGTGAGGTCGCGTGGTTACTGGTGCCGATAATAGGAGTCGAACCTACGACCTTCGCATTACGAATGCGCTGCTCTACCAACTGAGCTATATCGGCCCTGAAAAGGACATGTCCACGAATGTGAGCACGGGGTAGAAGGTTAAAACTAACCGGGCGACGCGTCAATGGCCTTGCGAATCAAACGCCTATTTTTGCATCACCCGGTTTCAATTACGCACGAATCGTGTCGTCACAAAGCCTACCCGTTTGTATATGGTCAGTGCTTCCACACACGCCATCACAGACACAGCGGAGCGCTTGCATCGCTTTTCCCGTTGGCAATAGCTATATTCGAGATCACCGGGTATTACTATAACCAACGACGAACTTGCCGTTCATAATGTTCCCATTCCAGCCCGAAATGTTTTCGCAGTTGTTCCTCTTCAAAATCGATATGCAATCTGGCAACTACCAGCATAAACAGCGGTACAGCCAGTATCCCGGCAATGCTCCCGACGCAGAGAGCAAAGGCCAACTGGAGTCCACTCATACCAAGGTAGATCGGGTTGCGGCTCCAGGCGTAACATCCGCTGGTAACAAGCGTGGTCGATTTTTCTGCATGAAGCGGGTTGAGCGTCGTACGTTTCATCCGCATCTGCCACGCGGTATGAAGTATCATCGCCAGGCTGACAACCGCCAGCAATACGCTTAACGCGGTATTCACCGCGCCGAAAGAAAAACGCTGGCTCAGCGTCAACGCATCCGCGACGAGGAATAGTACTAAGATCAGCGGTGGCGGAAACCATACTCTTAATTTTATCAGGAAATTACGCATGGCTACGGGCTAACCTCGGGACTTTAGCGATTAACACTTACACAGCTATGAATAACCCGTTTGGGATAAATAAACAAATGATGCTTCGCTCGCAACAAGATATCTCCTTAACCAGACAGGCAAAACCTATCGTGCCTGTCTCTGCAAAAAAACCGCACCGGAGGCATTTGCCCCTGATGCTCCGGAAATAAAAATAGTGTAGATAACCATACGGCTTTTAACACACGCACGTACTAAGTCTTATGCCCTTCTCATTCCCGAAAGGCTCTACGTTGAGAAAGTGGAGTCAGACACTGATTCAAACATACTTACAGACTGCTTGTAATACCGGATAAAATCATCAAACGTCACTGGCGGTAAAAATTGATAACCCTGCAGGTAATCAACATTATTTTTTCCCAGCCACTGCTGCTGATAGCCGTATTCAACGCCCTCCGCGACCATACGCAATCCCAAGAGTCCGGAAAGGTGAATGATTGACTCGAGCATAGGAATATGTTGCTCAACCTCTTTAATAGCCTTGATGAACGTTTTGTCAATTTTTATAACATCTAGTTCTAACTCATTGAGATAGCAGAGGTTAGCGTATCCAGTCCCAAAATCATCTAAAGCAAACAGCACCCCTCTGTTTCTCAGTGATCGTATCAGCTCTTTGATTGCCGGAGTGATAGTGAGGGTCTGGTTTTCGGTTATTTCAATCATCAATTTAATCGGTAGCCTTTGCGTTATTTCCATGAAATTAAGGCATTCCCAATAAAAGACGGGGTTGCTTAAACCAGATGGACTAACATTAAATGAGACGAATAGAGTTTTATTGATACCCTCACCTCCGTCGACCAGCACACGCGCAACGGTGGTCATTAAATAGCTCGTCAGCTCATTAATTAAACCACTTTTCTCTGCCAGCGGAATAAACTCACGCTGAGAAATGGCATAGTTATGACCCTGTGGCCAGCGAGCTAAAACCTCAACACCACAGACGTCCCCACTAATATTTACGATGGGTTGAAAATAAGGAATGATTTCTTCATTCCTTATTGCCATACTCAGTCTACTAGAATCTGAGGCATCATATGCATCACCGTAAATTATATTCTCTGCAGAATGACTGTTTGTCGGATAATCTTCATGCAATAAATTATTCCTGGTCAAAAAAATGACAACCTCATTAAAATGAGAAAATCCTAGTCGGGCAGTAATTCTTTCCCGATATCGATACACTGACTTAATTGTTAGCGAGTTAGCAATACAAAAATCGTGCAACTTTTCTTTTGTGAATGATGCATACAGCATTTCCTCTTCAAATTCAGTCAAATGAAAAGTAAACATTGTTGAACCTTTAGTGACTTCCACAACCTCATTAGGTTCCATTAGATTGGCTCTTAGCTGAGAAATCAATTGATCCGACAACTCCCGTCCACTAATAAAGGCATACTCCTCGTACCCCCGATTAACAGGACGGGTTTCATTCATCCGAAGAACAATACAATTTATATTAATAAACTGTGTACTGTTTCTCTGGAACCACTTTCTGACCAGGAATAATGGTAACCGGTTATCGATAACCAGCAAACAGGACGGATATTGTAGAGTAACTGACGGCGTACCAGAAATAAATGTCCGCGCATCGACCAACACCAGATTTGGCAACCATGCTTTTATTCCTGAGAAAAGAAAAATATCATAACTGAGCAGAAAAACCTTTTTCGTATTCATAGTTACCACCAACTTAAATTTATGGCATAGCAGGTCCCTCGTTTTATAAACGAGAGAATATACAACACCTTCAGCCTCCAGCAATTATAATGCGATTCGCAAATTAACTTTATCCATAAGTCATATCACGTAGTTTCAGAGTTTATAATCACGATTATCCACATGAGTATTCCCAACAAATGGTAAGGCCATTTTAAATATTAAAAAAGGAAAATTCCTAATGTTTTATAAGTACAAATCCTTTTACTCACTTTCACAGCAAGGCAAAATAAAAAACCACAATTCAAACAGCAACAAAATATACAACCACAAACAACCGTGGAAATAATACTTTATTGCAATTCATGCTGCCCGACAAACCATGAGCGTACGTCGCAGATCTCTTATCGCATAAACATTTCCCGCGATATGAATGATCTTGTAATAGAAAATATCCTGACGTGACATGAGCAGGTCTGTAACTTCATCAGGGACATTATCATTTTTATTTTTGACGGTAGCCACACGGCGGGTCTGTAGGTATCCATCGCGATCTTTACCTATAAAGTTCAATTCGACATTACGATCTACGGCGTAATGTTTACCCTGAACATTAAGGCTTCCCACCTGAGATACCCGCCCTTTTGTAGCGGAAGAAATACGAAAAACCAGCAGAACTTCACCTTCAATCTTTACACCCTGAGTTTGCTCCTCCAGATGCAGATAATTTTTGGCAGAACAGGTCAGCGTCTCCGAATCATGATGATGATAAAGATAGAATGCTGCTATTATTGCAAGGATGACACCCACACTAATAAATAAAGTTTTCGCATTCATGGGCAGCACCTCCTTTACCTAGCGAACAAATTCCGAGAAAGTTCTCTTTAAGAGAGTTACCTGCTGATAAATTATTGTCATCATAAAAAACAATCGTTTTTTTACCA
The DNA here is from genome assembly GCF_916618775.1 of Citrobacter sp. Marseille-Q3906. Lineage (NCBI taxonomy): Bacteria > Pseudomonadati > Pseudomonadota > Gammaproteobacteria > Enterobacterales > Enterobacteriaceae > Citrobacter > Citrobacter sp. Marseille-Q3906. Next base: position 46,784 of record NZ_CAKAKA010000002.1, on the reverse strand, counting down.
TCATGACAAACCGCATTCACTTTTCGCCACATATCAGAAGATAAAAACGCTTTAGTTTTATCAGCGTTATTGTCATCTGCAGTATAAAGTTTACAATCACCTATTGCCCTAATATAGATAAAATTCGTGGTACCTGAATTAAAAACTGGCAATATAAAAAAAACACTCCCAAGTAAAAAAAATAATAAAATGAGCAGCATAATATTTTTACGCTTAGGTCTTACGGATGAGATCACTTTTTCCGTTTCAGATACCAAACTCACAACTTCATCCCCACTGGAAGATGCCGATTCGTCGCTGATCGAAGCATGGAACAAAAATCCCTGCCGGGGCAACGTTTCAATGGGATTTCCCGCCCCCAACTCACTAAAGGCTTTTCGCAAAATACTGATACTTTTATTAAGACTATGACCCGATGGAGCCATACCATGCTTTTCCCATACTTCTTCAATGATAAAATCGCGATGGAGTTGTTGATTTTTATGGGCAATGAATAACTCAAGTAGTCTCACTGTAGACGCCGAAAGGATTATTGTAGTATCGCGATGTTTCAGGCTTTTGCTGGTGGAATCATACTCAACCTGTTCATTAATTATACTTTTCATACTACTGGCTCTTAAATACCGTGATATTGAAAACAAATAACCATAGCCTCATCTGTGCTGAGCTGATTACTACATTTTATATAGATGGTTACAGTATAGGTTCAATATCTAATCATGGCATATCAGATCAGACTCAATGCTTACTATTGATTGAGTTTGAAGCACCCCTGGCCCACAGGTATGTATTTCTGCAGCGCAACGATAAATTTTCGGTTTTTTGATTTCAGTTCGTTACTATGCCAGCTTTCCCCCGGTAACACATAACGCATGGTGGCTTCATCATCGGTTGAGTTGCACCCCTGGTGTATGATGATTTTAAAAAAAGTATTCCCGGTGTTTTTCAGTGTCCCGTTTGCCTCATCAATGGTATAAGCCAGATTCATTTCCCTTGGGCGAACAACCAATATTGTGTCCATAGCGATGACAGGGAGAGCCTGCCCTCCTTTCTCTTGATTACGCTCGGTAAACAACGTTATCGGCATTTCGCGAAACAGAATTCGGTAATAGCGTTCTTTATCATCCTGCGGACCACGGTAGAAAATCTTAAAAAACTCGCTCGCCTGCGGTGCCAGTGAAAAACTCAGCGGTGTAAACAGAAGTTCGCCTTCAGCAATGGCACCTCTGTTTTCACCTCCCGGTCCCGGTTTATCAATTTTTACTGCGCCAATACTATACAAATTCTGTTTCTGGCTATCGTTATAGATTCGTTTGCTGATAAACGATTTATCCGATGGCATCTCATAAATGGTCGACTCCAGGTAGACAGCCTGTGCGGAGAATGCAGCCAGCCCGGAAAGAAAGATAAATGCCCATCTAAGTGCCAGACGGCAGTGGCTCATGGCGTCACTCCCACCCAATTCGCCGTTACTTTTATCTCACCACTGGCACTGACGACACCTTCCCAGTCTGTACCGGTAACGGTTAACATCGAACGCGAATCATTCATTGGGAAAAGCAACTTCAAATCAGTAGCATAGTAACTTCCGTCATCGTTGTTATTTGCGTCCCAGGGCGTCTGTTGCCACTGCGCATCACTCATGTTGATTGCCGCTTCACTACAGCTATTTCGTTTCTGCACCACGCCCCCCGATTGACTGTTGTACTGAAGAAAGGCGGGGATTGGGACGGACAGTCCTCCTTGCGTAGAGGTAAACAGGCAGTAAGGCACGCTATTTATCGTCGTACTCTCCCCGATAACTTGTGCCGTAATGCTATCGGCCTGACGGGGACCCGAGACGGTTACGGTGTAATCCATTTCAATAGGAGCGGCATCGCCAATCGTGCCACTGCCGCTCGCAGAAGCGGTGTTATCCGAAGAGATGATACTGATCCCATACTCCTTCGGCACAATATTGAGCTGTAGCGAAGGGGTAAACTGGTAGTGCCCTGACTCTGGTGTTAAGCCATTATAAAAACCGAAGGTAAACGGTTGACTGTTAGTAATGCTGATCCCTGAATCGACGAGATTTTTCAGAAATGCTTTCGACAGAAAAATATAAATGTACTCTCCAGAAGTCGTGAAAACGTTGGAATAAACAGTTGAAGTATTATAGTTATACCAGTTTGAACCATTCCCGGAGTATCTCACTGTGGCCGCTCCTGGTGTAAAACCAAGCATCGCCGTGTCAACATAAGCGCGAAATGTCAGGGAGGTGGTTAGGTTTGCCGTTTGTTGCAGGTTAAAACTCACCATTTTGCAAATCACGCCGTCTGTGCTACCTACCACGCCAAGCTCGCAATAACCGGAGTCTTTGGTAATGCTCGGGGTACCGTCGCTGGCAACCCAAAGTTCTTGAAATGCATTAGTCGAAACAAGTGACAGATGCCCGCGTTTGGTTAACGTGTAATTAACGTAATTCCATAATCCAGTGGATTGGTCTTTGCAGCGTTGCCCGGAAGAATAATCATAATTTACAGAAGTATAACAGCGGTTGAACACATAGGTTTCGCTGCTACCGGTAGGCACATTACGAAAGTATTCATAGGCAGTATCAGTCAGAGAGGCGAATCCGTAGGCGCCACCAATAACGCCTGCGACAGACCCTACTTGCGCATGATAAAAACCGTTTTTGTCAGTGCCTTGCCCGGCAATAAACCCAGTTGATGGACACTGGGTGCCACTATAACAACGGATCCCCCGAAAAGGTCCATTAATCGGGGAATTATCAATCCACATGTCCTGATAATAATTTCCAGGCGCAGTCCAGCCGACAAAACCTAAATACCCGAGACTCACCTGAGAGGTACCGTATTTTATCCACGTGTTTGACCCGCTGAAACGCGGATCGAGTAACGAGGGGGTAATAAAGTATTCACTATCAATGGCATTTTCAATAAACAAATAGTTATTACTGACTGAGCCGGAAGAGATTGCATTCAAAGCCAAAGCAGGCACAGGCGCGAAGCTCCCCACAGCACAGATTACAGTAGCTAATTTAATTAATACTTTCATTTTATTACCTCTGCGCCATCGTGGTTTGCGTTGCACATTTCACATCACCAACCCACGCTGCACCGCGTGTTTTTTCCAAATCGAGATCGGCTTCGCATATGCTGCCATTGGCTGAAATTAACGTAATGACCGGATACTTCTTATCGATATCGATAGCAAACTCACCCTTTTCATCCGTACGCGTTTTACCGATGTGGTTATGGATATCGGTATTTGCAGCCAACTGCCCATTGGGGTAACGAATACGCCCGAATACGGTGACCATGCTTTTCACTTCAGGGTTGATAACACCCACGTTGCCCGGATATAGCGTCAGTTCCTGCTTACGCCCTGAAACAATATCGAAGCTATCTTCAGAGTTTTTATCATTGAGGATCTCCAGCTTGTACCGAGCATAAGGCGGCAGTGCAATGAAATTTGATTTGCCGCTGAGAATATAATTACGGTTATTAATCTTCGCAGCCAGTTTCCCCTCGCCGGTCAAATCTGTTTTCACAATGACGCCAGACCGCTGCCTCTCTTTACTCAGACCAAAATCTTTACCTGCCCACGCCAGGGAACCTTGAGAAGAGAAGTTCATATTGGTGGAGTTGTCTGCGGAACGCGTTACCGATACGGTGCCTGCGTTATATTTCGTGTCATAACTCAGATTCCCGTTTATAGAGTAATTGTTATCGTAATACTGTTCACCACTCAGACGTGTTGATGCCGACAATCCGACCGATTTGATGGGGCCTTCAGCATACTGCTTTCGTGCACTGAGATTACCCTGGGTGCTGCCATAGCGATCCCGGGAGACCCCCATGCTCAACCACGAAGCCAACGGTAACGATAAATCCAGGCTGACATAACGTTCCTGACGTCCATCGTCATTTCGGTTGTTGTAGTAATAGCGTTGAATACCTGCACGTAACCCAACCGAGGCATATCTGCCAGAATAAAGGGTTGTGCTGTAGTCCAGGTTACGGTATTTATTTCCCGAGTAACGATTCTCCGTCTGACTAACAGTAAGCGAGCCTCCATGAGGAATAAACTTTCCGAGGTTAAGAGTTCCACCAATGGAATAATTGTCACGCTCCTGCATGGGCAGACGATCACCAATTTTACTATCTTCACGAGATGCCCAAAGAGAACCATATCCCTCAGGTACATTGAGATTGATGTTACTGATGTTTCGCCATGACGAATCGTTCGCCACCAGCGTCTGATTGCCAATGCTTACGTATTCATTCACATTGAGCGTGACGTCCGTTTCATTGACCATATTATTGCCAAAGCCGTAGATCGTCGATTTCAGACCTAACCCCGACAATATCGCCAGCGTCACCGATGCAGCCCCTCCGGCAATCCAGGTCTGCTCACTGCCCAAATCCCGATAATGGTTACGTTTATAGCTCACACGGTCGTAATCCAGTGAGCCACCAAAAATCTGCCATGAGAGCTGATCAATTCCGGCAGCTTGTTGGCGTGCAAAGATTTTATTAACCCGGCTAATACGACTATTAATTGTCCGGCCATTAACCACGATATCTACCGTGACGTCATAAACACCATACGGAAAACGACTGGTATCAATTTCATAGCTGCCCATATTAAAGTTCTGTACGCTGAGCAAACGCCCGTCACGGAATACATGAACCTCACCAGCTGCTGGCAAAAATACGGTGATCGGTGTGAGCGAAAGCGCGGTATTTTCAACAACGGTACTTCCTTTGTTTCCGTAGCTCACGCCATAAATTTTACCGCCATTAAGCGCATTCAGGCTGGCAATCGACTGGACATTCCAGGTGTCCAGCATCCCTAGCGCCAGTCGATACCCTTCATAATCGCGCTCATACATCGCACGGTATAGTTTACTGGTACCATTGCTGTCACCTATGCCGTAGAACGAACCATTAATGTTGATATGGTGTTCACGCAGCGATGTTGTGTTGTCCATCGTCAGATAGCTGCGGGTACTGCTGCCGCTACGATAATCGTTGTAGTAAGAACCAAAGTTATAGTTCAGGACGTTAGAGAGAGAGTCCACGCTGGAAGGTCCAAGCAGACTGCTTCGCGCGACAATCGCTTCAGTTAAGGCATCTTTGCTGACAATCATCTCCAGGTGAAATGAAGAGACATTGAGTTGCAGGCGCGCGTCATCTGATAGCTCTATATTCGTGTTATCATGAAATTTCACATCACGAATTTTTTCCACCATCGCGCGTGTTTTTCCAGATAACACCGCATTATTAGGCAATTCAGCGAGAGTCAGAGCTTTTACTGTAATATTGCCATCAACAAGCGAAATCACCGCATCGGCAATTTTTTGCTGACTTTTCTCGTCAGTCTCGTTGTAACGAATATATACCGGCACCGTCATTCCCTGCTCCAGTGAACGGGCGAAAGCGCTGGGAATAACGTAATTGCCCACTTTTACTGGGGCTGCATGTGAAAATCCTGGTGTCAGCGCAAGAAAAAAACAAATGCTACCGCCGACAATATTTGTTGTTGTCATATGCATCCTTACATTCCGGTATTTTTATTTATCCCGTACAGATGGCTGCTATTGACCATCACTTCACTGTAATAAACTGCTTACCGTGCCAGATACCGATGCGTGAACGACTATTGCTAATGTCGGTAAACTGTAATTTTATTTTCGTACCAGGCATAATGTAATAACGTTCGCGACAGCCTCGCCCCTGATCACGAGCCTTATCCTTACAAGCCCCATAGGCGATCACGCGAAACGAAACATTGCCAGTATTGGTAATAACGTCGCCATTTCGGCTATATTCAAAATGTTCTTTTCGCGGAGCGACCACCAGGATAGTGCCAATTTCAGCTGACGCTGTTGCAACAGCCATTTTATTTGCCCGAGTTTCCGCGCTCTCGGTCACCGGTTCATCTACCCATTGCAGACGATAATAACGCTCAATATCATCTGCTGGCCCTTTATAAAAAAAGCGAAACACATCCTTCGCCTGACCAGGGAGAATTAGATTGGCTGGTGTAGAGAGTAATTCTCCGGAATTAACAGGTTTTATTTCGACACCACCCGCCAAAGGGGATGACAATTGTTTTACCGAAACGCTGACATAACGTGCCGAGTCTGTCGTATTGGTAATTTCTTTCGATAATGAACTCTCAGCAGAAGTCATTATCGATGTGATTTCACCGACATTAATTGCCCATCCGGGAAAAGATGCTACTAACCCTACCAACATTGCTGCCGGTAAATATTTTTTCATGACACCATTCCTGATAAATTCGGGAGAAAAAATTCTCCCGAATTTTTATTGCTTAGGCAGCCGGAGTCGTCCAGGTTGCATTGAACTGTACTTTTACATCACCAGTCCAATAACCGTCCGGCAGTTCAGAGTAATCCGTTACCTGCGTACTACCATTGGAAGTCGCTGACGCGATGGTGAATTTGAAGTTGGATTGATCGCTGACACGGGCGGTGCCGTTATAAGCACCATCAGCCATCAGGCTTTCAAGACCAGAAGTTGAGCTGGAGTTTACCAGGACAGTATCTGATGCATTAGTCAGCGCGGTGCCATTCCATGCCACCCCTACGTTCAGTGTAGAAGCATCACCACTGGCGTTGGTCAGAGTGTTGCTAATGATCTGAGCTGTCAGCTCAAAATCAGTTGCCGTCTCCTGACCCTGAATGGTCACATCAAAAGCACCGTCTTGAGAGTTGAAAGCATTCAGTCCTTCAGCATACTGGAAAGTCAAAGAGTTCAGCGGGGTGACAACCAACATGCTGGTGGTATCTTTTGTTGCCGTCGCGTCCCACGAGGCCGTTGCAGAAGCAGTAACATCTGCCATTGCATTTGCCGCAACAAATACAGAAGCCAGAGAGGTTACTAATAATAATTTTTTCATTTTTATCTTCTCCTAAGAACAAACTCACCACCGAGTCTTATTATTAAGTCACTCCAGCGGTTCCATTAATTGCGAGCCAGAATTGCCGCGCCAAAAAATTATCAGTTGAATCAAATAACATCTCAACAAACCCTGAAACGCAAAATTACAAAAAAAATAAGAATTTTCCCGCAAAAAAACTCTCTAAGAAGTTTCCTAAGACATAATTACTCATAACACACCAAATTTCAGAATTATCATCCGAGAAAATAAGAAATGCCAAACAATTTATCTTTTTTATATTTTTGATAAATATCAAAAAGATCATACAAATATAATCCCATCAAAATCCTTACAAAACATAAAGATAATTAACACCTCCATGCTTTCTCTATAATGCTTATTGTTTGTTGCAATTATGCTAAATTTTTAACCCAACAAGAAAATTCTCATGAAATATTTAGATGAGGGGGAATATTCTTATAAAAAAGACGATAACCTGTAGGATTAGTATTCGAATTGATAATTATTTCACAAAAATAAAACTAGGAATTTTCCACATAAATAGAATATTCCTAGTGTATCAAGAGATAAATAATGCCCGGCGAAGAGAGATTTAGCTAAAACCTTTTAAACCCAGATAACTATTTATTGTTACCGTGCGTACCCGATGTAAGGTAATCAAATTTTGTTGTTCGAGTGATTTTAATGAGCGGCTGACAGTTTCAATTTTTAGATCGAGATAGCTGGCAATTTCCTCCCGAGAGAATGGCAACTTAAGCGTCGTTTCTGGCCTGCCAATCCGTAAATGCATCTCGTAAAACTCCACCAGGAAAGCAGCAATTCTGGCCTCGGCGTGTTTATTTGCGTAACGCCGCCTTTTTTCAACAATGAATCCATTATCCCTGCAGAGAAACTTGATGACTGCCGCAGCAACTGAAGTGTCCTTTTCTGCTACCTTGAACAACCGCGCAATATCAATATGGCATACCTCTGCAGCCGTTGCGGCCTTGATAGTTGTCAGATACGTTCTGCCTTCAACAGCATCCAGCGCCATAATATCTCCCGGAACATAAAAGCGACTGATAAAAACGTTATCGCCACATTCCACGCTGGACTTGCAATACCCCTCATGAATAACAAAAAACATGTCCGCAGCTTCATCCTGCCGAGCAATTGTGTCACCCGCTTTAAACTTCCGTCTTTTGTCTATTAATCTATATTCATTATCACGATCAATCGCCGATCCCTTTGGACACAGCGAGCAATGGCGGGGGGGAAACGGGTTGCCGAGCGGCACAACAGGGATGCTATGTTTGTGAATATCCGATTTCACGCAACAACTCCTCATAAAAATGAGACTGATTCTAATAGATCGGACCATGGAAACAATACATGAACCGCAGGTCAGGAAAATTCATGCCTGCGCGAGAAAATTCTGTGAAATATTACCTTTCTGACACAAAGGAGAGCATGGATAAAAATCCGTCTGGATGGGATGATTAATAAAATGCAGAACTGAAAACAAATGCGGGTTAGGGGTAAAAGGTAAAACTAACCGGGCGATGCATTAACCTTGCGAATCAAACGCCTATTTTTGCATCACCCGGTTTCAATTACGCACGAATCGTGTCGTCACCAAAGCCTACCCACTTGTATGTGGTCAGCGCTTCCAGCCCCATCGGGCCACGCGCGTGTAATTTTTGCGTACTTACGGCGACTTCTGCGCCCAGTCCAAACTGGCCACCGTCGGTGAAACGGGTAGAGGCGTTAACATACACAGCGGAAGAGTCCACTTCATTAACGAAACGATCGGCATTACGCAGGGTTCGCGTCAGGATCGCATCGGAATGCTGAGTACCGTGCTCACGGATATGGGCGATGGCATCATCCAGATCGGTAACGATTTTCACGTTCAGATCCAGCGACAGAAATTCATCATCGTACTCTTGCGCTTTTACCGCCACCACGTTGGCAGGTCCCGCTTGCAGTGATGCCAGCGCCGCCTCGTCTGCATGTAACGTCACACCGCTTTCCGCCATCTGCTTGCTCAGCGCAGGCAGAAAACGTTCAGCGATATTCTGATGCACCAGCAGCGTTTCAACGGTATTACAGGTGCTTGGACGCTGGGTTTTAGCGTTAACAATAATCTTCAGCGCCGGTGCTATCTCAGCGCTATCATCAACATAGATATGACAGACACCAATTCCGCCAGTGATTACCGGGATCGTCGACTGCTCGCGACATAGTTTGTGCAAGCCCGCGCCACCGCGAGGGATCAGCATATCGATATACTTATCCATACGCAGCATTTCAGTGACCAGAGCACGATCCGGGTTATCAATCGACTGTACGGCCGCTGCCGGTAAGCCACAGGCTTCCAGCGCCTTCTGAATCACCGCGACGGTCGCCGCATTAGTACGGTAAGTCTCTTTTCCGCCACGCAGGATCGCCGCATTGCCTGTTTTCAGGCACAGAGAGGCCACATCAACCGTCACGTTAGGACGAGCTTCATAAATCACGCCAATTACGCCCAGAGGAACGCGGCGGCGCTCCAGACGCAGGCCGCTATCCAGCAGACCACCATCCATCACCTGCCCTACCGGGTCTGCGAGATTACAGACCTGGCGTACGTCGTCAGCGATCGCTTTCAGACGCGCGGGAGTCAACGCCAGGCGGTCAAGCATCGCCTCGCTCAGACCGTTTTCACGTGCCTGATCGACATCCTGCTTGTTCGCACTGAGTATGCTTTCCGTTTGTGCTTCCAGTTCATCAGCAATTTTTTCCAGCACGCGGTTTTTTTCGCGGCTGGAGAGTAGCGCCAGTTTGTATGACGCTGCTTTGGCAGCAATGCCCATTTTTTCCAGCATATGCCTGCTCCTTAACGGGTGATCATATCATCGCGATGGACGGCAACCGGGCCGTATTCATAGCCAAGAATCGCGTCAATCTGTTGTGAGTGGTGTCCGGCAATACGGCGTAGCGCGTCGCTGTTATAGCGGGTAACTCCGTGGGCAATATCACGCCCTTCGAGATTGCAGATACGAATCACTTCACCACGAGAAAAGTTACCTGTCACGCTTTTAATACCTTTTGGCAGTAATGAACTGCCACGCTCCAGAATGGCTGAGGTTGCGCCTTCATCGACGGTAATTTCCCCAGCAGGTGGAGCACCAAAAATCCAGCGTTTACGGTTCTCCAGCGGAGAGGCCTGGGCATGAAAACGTGTGCCGACGGAAATACCTTCCATCACATCGCCAATGACGCCAGGCTTGCTGCCCGCGGCAATAATGGTATCGATGCCGGCGCGGCAGGCAACGTCTGCAGCCTGGAGCTTAGTGCCCATGCCGCCCGTTCCCAGACCAGAAACACTGTCCCCGGCAATGGCACGCAGCGCATCATCAATGCCGTGAACATCTTTAATCAGTTCTGCCTGCGGGTTGGTACGTGGGTCAGCAGTAAACAGCCCCTGCTGATCGGTGAGCAGCAGCAGCTTATCGGCCCCGGCCAGAATCGCCGCTAGCGCCGAGAGGTTGTCATTGTCACCGACTTTAATTTCCGTGGTCGCTACAGCGTCATTCTCATTGATGACGGGAACAATGTTGTTATCCAGCAACGCGCGCAACGTATCGCGGGCGTTAAGGAAACGCTCTCTGTCTTCCATATCCGCACGCGTCAGCAGCATCTGCCCGATATGGATACCGTAAATCGAAAACAGCTGTTCCCACAGTTGAATCAATCGGCTCTGCCCTACCGCCGCCAACAACTGTTTAGAAGCAATGGTTGCCGGGAGTTCTGGATAACCAAGATGCTCACGTCCGGCGGCAATAGCGCCCGAGGTAACGATAACAATACGATGCCCTGCGGCATGTAACTGCGCACACTGGCGAACCAGTTCTACGATGTGGGCACGGTTCAGACGGCGCGATCCGCCTGTTAACACACTGGTGCCAAGTTTTACCACCAGCGTCTGGCTGTCACTCATGATTCTCTGCCATTCAAAATTGGGGAAAATGATATCAAACGAACGTTTTAGCAGGACTGGCCCCGGTTGCCAACAACCAGCGCACAAAGCATGAAATTTTATTGCGCAGGATCAGCAAGCGTAGCGGCAGACTTTGACGCATTTATTACAGAAATAAAAAAACATCCTTTTTTAAAAATATTCTTACTTTGTCATAAAACGTTCATTCCCGGACGATAAAAACCATCCTGTTTTTAAACGGGGATCACACCCAGAAAAATTTAAGCGCGTACTTTAAATCAGGAATGAAAATGAAAAAGAGCACTCTGGCATTAGTGGTGATGGGTATTGTTGCATCGGCATCTGTACAGGCAGCAGAAATCTATAACAAGAACGGGAATAAACTGGATTTGTATGGCAAGGTAAAAGCCATGCACTACATGACGGATTATGACAGCAAAGACGGCGATCAGAGCTATATCCGTTTAGGTTTTAAAGGCGAAACGCAAATTAACGATCAACTGACGGGTTATGGTCGTTGGGAAGCAGAGTTCGCGGGCAATAAAGCCGAAAGCGATTCAAACCAGCAAAAAACGCGTCTGGCCTTCGCCGGTCTGAAATTAAAAAATCTCGGTTCCTTTGATTATGGCCGTAACCTGGGCGCGCTGTACGACGTAGAAGCGTGGACGGATATGTTCCCGGAATTCGGTGGCGACTCTTCCGCGCAGACCGATAACTTCATGACCAAGCGCGCCAGCGGCCTGGCGACTTACCGTAACACCGACTTCTTCGGCGTTGTAGATGGTCTGGATCTCACCCTGCAATACCAGGGCAAAAACCAGGACCGCGATGTGAAGAAACAAAACGGTGATGGTTTTGGTACTTCTGTGACCTACGACTTTGGCGGCAGCGATTTCGCTATCAGCGGCGCTTACACCAATTCCGATCGTACGAATCAGCAAAATCTGCAAAGCCGCGGGACAGGTGATAAAGCGGAAGCCTGGGCCACGGGCTTAAAATATGATGCCAACGATATTTATATTGCGACAATGTATTCTGAAACACGCAATATGACACCTATTTCCGGTGGCTTTGCCAACAAAACACAAAACTTCGAAGCGGTTGTCCAGTATCAATTTGACTTTGGTCTACGTCCGTCACTGGGTTATGTGTTGTCGAAAGGCAAAGATATTGAAGGCGTAGGCAATGAAGATCTGGTGAATTATATCGATGTTGGTGCAACATATTATTTCAACAAAAATATGTCGGCATTTGTTGATTATAAAATCAACCAGCTGGATAGCGATAATAAGCTGGCCATCAACAACGATGATATCGTCGCGGTGGGTATGACCTACCAGTTCTGATATAGCATAAAAAATGCCGGATGGGGTTGCGCCGCCATCCGGCATTTTACTGTTCATTATGCCGTTAATTTAACCGGTTCATCCTTAAAATCGTCAGCAGGTTCCAGCGCCAGATTCAGCGACGTTAACAGCCCACGCAATTTTTCATGGAACTCACGCAAGGTGTATTCCAGCCGCTCTACCACTTCAGTCTCTTTAATCGGCACGGCAGTCCAGTTGCCGTCTTTATCAAACAAACCAAACTGGTAGCTGTACGTAAAGCGTTTTTCCTGTGCCTCCAGCTCCATCCACCAGCCCCAGAATTCACGTTTCTCCGGTGCGGGTTTCACGTTGACGCAAACAGCCAGACAATCGAAAAAAAACCGATTATCTTCGCACTGCCCTTCCCGGATGTACGGGCCAAGCGCGGTGAATTTCTTGATCAATCTACTTTTCGGGTGCCCACTCGGTAACGTCATTGCGATCTCCTTAGGTGAAGCAACTGTTTTACCAAATCAATAAAATTTAGCAATCTATTAACACAATCTATGATTGATCCACCCGGTTATTTCTTGCAACGCTTTGTCAAAATTCCGATACACCGGATTGAACGGGATCTCCAGTAGCTTACCGTCAGAAGATGAAGATGCGATTAAGCGAGACTCCTCTTCCGGGCTGAACGGATCGTTTTTCCAGAATCCCGAAAGCATCGGCGTTGGGCAGCGTCTTCCCAGCAGGCCTTGTACTTTTAATGAATAGCGATTTAGCTCAACCCGCAGCGCTTCATCTGAGGCATCGTGCATACCCAGGCGACTGGCCAACACGTCAAGATACATTTCAGGAACAGAAGCCTGACGCTGTGGGTCACTGAGCAGCGCATGAACCACCGGCCCAAGGCAGGCCACCGCTTTCAGGCGCGAAGGTTCAAGATACGCCAGGCGTACTGCCACGTTAGCGCCAAAGCGAAAACCAAACGCAGCTACACGGGTATGATCCACCCACGGAATATTAGGCAGTGCTTTTAAAACATGCTGATGAAGCAGACTGGAATCCTGTGTCAGTTTCCATTTAGATGAGAATCCGACCGAAGGCATGTCCAGCGTCAGCATCGCAATACCACGTGGGGCGAAATAGCGCTCATACAGGGTGTAGTAGTCCGTTTGCATTGAATCCAGACCACCGCACATCAATACGGTCGGGAACGGACCGTCACCTTTTGGCATATGTAAAAATGCCGTGATGGGCGCGCCGCCAGTGACGGCAAACTCCATTTCACGCAGTGTGCCGGGCAAGCGCTGAGCTGCCTCTTCATAGGCGCGATTCGCGAGGGCCTGAGCTTGTTCTGCCAGCTCGTCGCCTTTCAGATGCGGATAAGCAGCAATGTTGTACAGCGTGGATGCGTGCAACCAGTGGCGTCCGCTAATTTGTGGGTCCTGTTCCTGGGCAGCTTTTTGTTGCCAGTCCATCGCCTGCTTTGCCCACTCATATATCCAGTTCCCACCACGGTAACCAATTACCGTGTCGTAGAGCTCTTTATCCGTGCGCTCCGCTTCGCTCATGACGATGCGAGCCTGCACTTCAAGGATTTCACGCGGATCGACACCACGCCAGATCCACATCAGACGGTTAACCATGCGATACCAGTGCGGGATTGTTTTTCCATCCAGAGCAGATTGCACGGACGGCTGCGCACCGTGATTAAAACGACGAACAAGCGTTGACGTTTCAGGGTGTTTGAAGCGGGGTTTAAACAGAACTTCGCTGAGGTTAGCCTGTGACATTCTTGCGGCCTCCATGAATACTCACTAAGGCGCATTGTAACCTGATGGGGCTTAATAAAGAACAACGCCCGGCATGGCCAGGCGTTGAAAGCGTTATTGATTAGCGACCAGAAATTGGCGGGACGAACACCACGCCCATATCCCACGGTTGCTCAATCCAGGTATCCTGAGGGATATCAACTACATAATCATTCACCAGCGGGCGGCCTGCTGGTTTAGCGAAGATGGTGACGAAATGTGCTTTAGGGTACATTTCGCGAATGGCAACGGCGGTACCACCGGTGTCAACGAGGTCATCAATAACGATGAAACCTTCACCGTCACCTTCGGCACGCTTCAGCACTTTCAGTTCGCGCTGGTTATCGTGATCGTAGCTGGAGATACATACGGTATCAACATGACGAATACCCAATTCACGCGCCAGCAATGCGCCCGGCACCAGACCACCACGGCTAACGGCAATGATGCCTTTCCATTGTTCAGAAGGCATCAGGCGGCTCGCCAGTTTACGTGCATGAATTTGCAACATGTCCCAGGTGACGACGTATTTTTCGCTCATGTGAAGTGTCCCAGCCTGTTTATCTACGGCTTAAAAAGTGTTCGAGGGGGAAATAGGTTGCGCGAGATTATAGAGATCTGACGCACTAAAAACCAGTGTTTAGCGGAATCCACGCCTCTTTTTGCATGCTTTATACTACCCGCGAGCAGAGAAAGTGGTATTCTCAATCGCATCTCGCAAGCCTGACTTGTGGTGTTTTTAATTCTGCTAACCCTGTGGCCTGCAAGTCAATTTTGTAGGACATCGCCAAGGAGACTCAACGTGTCTGAACTGTCTCAATTATCTCCACAACCGCTGTGGGATATTTTTGCTAAAATCTGTTCTATTCCTCATCCGTCCTATCATGAAGAGCAGCTCGCTGAACACATTCTGAGCTGGGCCAAAGAGAAAGGTTTTCACGTCGAGCGCGATCAGGTCGGTAATATCCTGATTCGTAAACCCGCTACCGCAGGAATGGAAAACCGCAAGCCGGTCGTTCTGCAGGCGCACCTGGATATGGTGCCGCAGAAAAACAACGACACCGTCCACGACTTCACTAAAGATCCTATCCAGCCTTATATCGACGGCGAATGGGTGAAAGCCCGCGGCACCACTCTGGGTGCAGATAACGGTATCGGTATGGCCTCTGCGCTGGCGGTTCTGGCTGATGACAATGTCGTCCACGGCCCGCTGGAAGTTCTGCTGACCATGACTGAAGAAGCAGGAATGGACGGCGCGTTTGGTCTGCAAGCTAACTGGCTGCAGGCAGACATTCTGATCAACACCGACTCCGAAGAAGAAGGTGAGATCTACATGGGTTGCGCCGGGGGGATCGACTTTACCTCTAACCTGCCGCTATCTCGTGAAGCCATTCCAGCTGGTTTCCAGAGCTTTAAGCTGACGTTAAAAGGTCTGAAGGGTGGTCACTCCGGTGGCGAAATTCACGTTGGCCTCGGTAATGCTAACAAGTTGCTGGTACGTTTCCTGGCAGGCCACGCTGAAGAGCTGGATCTGCGTCTGGTTGATTTCAACGGCGGTACGCTGCGTAACGCGATTCCACGTGAAGCCTTTGCTACCCTCGCCGTTGCCGCAGATAAAGTCGATGCGTTAAAAGCGCTGGTGAACACTTATCAGGACATACTGAAAAACGAACTGGCAGCAAAAGAGAAGAATCTGGCTCTGTTGCTGGATGCTGTTGCCAATGATAAAGCCGCGCTGACTGCTCAGTCTCGCGATACCTTTGTTCGCCTGCTGAACGCCACACCAAACGGTGTGATCCGTAATTCAGATGTGGCGAAAGGCGTTGTGGAAACCTCCCTGAACGTCGGCGTTGTCACTATGACTGACGATAACGTGCAGATTCACTGCCTGGTTCGCTCGCTGATCGACAGCGGTAAAGACTATGTCGTGAGTATGCTGGATTCTCTGGGCAAGCTGGCTGGTGCAAAAACCGAAGCCAAAGGCGCGTATCCTGGCTGGCAACCGGACGCTAACTCCCCAGTGATGCATCTGGTGCGTGAAACCTATCAGCGTCTGTTCAACAAGACGCCGAACATCCAGATTATCCACGCAGGTCTGGAATGCGGTCTGTTCAAGAAACCGTATCCGGATATGGACATGGTGTCCATCGGGCCAACCATCACCGGTCCGCACTCCCCGGATGAACAGGTTCATATTGAAAGCGTCGGCCATTACTGGACGCTGCTGACTGAGCTGTTGAAATCTATTCCGGCGAAATAACTCTCTGTAATACATTGCCGGATGGCGGCGTTAACGCCTCTGTCCGGCAAATAATCCAGGTTAGAGTCCTAACAACAGTTGTCTCTCGAGCTGCGGATCCAGCAGCGTCACGTGTAATCCCACCAGCCGAACTCCCCGCCCTCCCCGACGCTCATCCCAGGTTTTACGCGCGGTTGCAATTAAATCGTCTTTATTTAAGCGCGGCCAGACGTGTTCCTGCGTCGTCTGCTGAAAATCATTAAACTTTAATTTAATGCCCTGGCGAGCGATGAAGAGATCCGGCTTCACTTTCGCCAGACGTCGTTCCAGTTCCGGGTAAAGCCGTTCGATGATCGCCTCGCACTCTGGCCACTCATGAATGTCTTCCGCGAGGGTACGCTCGACGCCAACTGACTTACGCATTCTGTCATTGCTGACATCCCGTTCGTCAATCCCCTGGCTGCGCTCCCACAGCACCCGACCAAATTTACCAAAACGCTTAAGCAATATGGCCAGATCGCATTTTTGTACATCCTCGCAGGTGCGCAACCCCATGGCTTCGAGTTTTGCAGCAGAAACTTTCCCGACGCCAGGAATTTTCCCCAGGGGTAACGTTCTGATGAATTCAGGGACATCCGCAGGGGTTATCACATATTGCCCGTTGGGTTTATTCAAATCTGAGGCGATTTTGGCCAGGAACTTAACCGGTGCAATCCCCGCCGAGGCGGTGAGTTGTAACTCATTAAAAATCGTCTGGCGTATCTCGTGGGCAATCAGCGTGGCGGAGCCGTGACAATGGGTGCTGTCGGTAACATCCAGGTAGGCTTCATCCAGGGAAAGAGGCTCGATGAGTGAGGTGTAGCGCGAAAAGATAGCCTGGATCTGGCTGGAGGCTTCTTTATAAGCCTCATAGCGCCCAGGCAATAAGGTGAGATGCGGACACAATTTTAGCGCCATTCCTGTGGGCATCGCACTGCGTACACCAAATTTCCTCGCCGGGTAATTAGCCGTACTGATGACCCCTCTGCGTTCACGGCTCCCACCGATAGCAATGGGAATATCACGCAGGGCGGGGTTATCGCGCATTTCCACCGCCGCGAAAAAGCAGTCCATATCGACATGTATGATTTTGCGCATAACTCGCCTCCCACAACACTGTTTAAGTATACAGTATTTTTGTATCGTGAGAAGTATGAATCTGCCTTACGCGGGGGATTACGCTGGCTCCGGTTCATTCATGACAAAGCGAGCGTCACACAGGTAACGTACAACGTCTTTCGGCGCATGATCCGCGGGATTGCCCGCCAAACTGACAAACAGCTTATTCACTTTTCTGACATTTGCCCGCAGGATCCTCTCAATGGTCATCTGATGAAATGCCTCATCTTCGATGCAAAAAAGCTCGTAGTCGCCCAACCGTTCGCCACAAATTTCACAATGATTCATCCAGTAGCGAAGCCCGGTTGTTTTACTCTTATCCAGATAGTAATTGCTGGCCTTGATGTTCTTTTTTATCTCATCAGGCAGAGAATTAATATGGAAGAGAAACGTATTGCGCCGCACAGACTGCCAGCCTTTACCATCCTGATTTTGTTTAATAAAGCGGGTAAACATCACTCCATGAATACGCGTTGGCTGGTGGCAGCTCCAACAGTGCATCTTCGATGTAATCACCAGGCAGTAAGGTGCCACGATATTAAAAGCATCAGTATCGTAAGCATAACCACGAAGTGCCTCATTCAGCTGACGAGGTTCGGTGTACCAGATACCGGAAACATTGTCGAAATGCGCCCCCTGACGAGTAACATCAGTACTACTATCGGTCGGAATATCTAAGGGAATTAAATCGGTTACAGCAATCATGCGACTCTCTTGAGAAAAAATGCCCCCACGTTGCGTGGGAGCAGAGAACAGAATTAATGAGGTATAGAAACGGGTTGTTGACTCAAGGAAGTCACCTGCTTTTGCTTATCCAGCTTGTCCACCAGCGGTTGCACCACCTTCTCTCCATGCTGACCAAAATACTGATACAGCGTGTCGGAAGCGCTTTGCGTCAACACCATGATCTCAATGCGGCGGTTACCTGCGCTCTCTGGATTATTCGCATCCAGCAGCATTTGATCCGCCATTGCACTGACCTGCATGACTTTATCCTGAGGCATTCCGGCATCTTCCAGAACACGACGGGCCGACAATGCGCGATCGCCAGAAAGATTCCAGTTGTTATAGATGTTGCTCTTATAACTCATCGCATCCGTATGTCCGGTAATGATGATCCTGTTATCCAGCGAATCAAATACAGGAGCAAGCTCAACCAGCAATGATTTAAAGAACGGCATAATTTTCGCACTGCCGCGTTCAAACATATTCCGGTTCTGGTCATCTTTAATCAGCACCCGCAACCCCTGGGGAACGATCTCCATTTCCAGATTGGTTTCCATATGTGCATTGCGGGCAATAGCATTGATGTTGGTCGCCAGTTCACCGAGTTCACGCGCCGATTTTTGCTTCAGTAATACCGTTTTCTCATTTACATCCAGCGCCTTTTTGGCGTTTTCTTCTGTGACCTTCGCGGTCTCTTGCGGATGTGTGGTTTTATCCAGTTTGTTTGGCGTGACGTTTTTCTTCTGGGCACCCGGCGCAATCGGCTGTTTACCCAGTTTGTTTAACGGTGCCATACCGCCACCATTAAAAATTGACTGACCGTGTAGTGCCGCCACGATATTTTCACGATCGGCCTTACTGACGCTGTTCACAATCAACTTTATTGTGGTCACCAAAGGTGCGGAACGTATCTCCGAAGTTTCGGCTCGCTTTACGCTGGATGCCATGCCCGGTAAGCAGATGGCGATTGATGCCGATCTGAACGCAGGATTAATTAACCAGGCACAAGCGCAAATTCGACGTAAGGACGTGGCGGGAGAAGCCGATTTCTATGGCGCAATGGATGGCGCGTCTAAGTTTGTCCGTGGAGACGCCATCGCCGGGATGATGATTCTGGCCATCAACCTGATAGGCGGCGTCTGTATTGGGATATTTAAATATGACTTAAGTGCCGAAGCGGCATTCCAGCAATACGTACTGATGACCATCGGTGACGGTCTGGTCGCACAAATCCCCTCTCTGCTGCTGTCAACGGCTGCGGCGATTATCGTGACGCGCGTGAGCGACAGTGGCGATATTGCTACTGACGTGCGCAGCCAGTTGCTGGCAAGCCCATCCGTCCTTTATACCGCCACCAGCATTATGTTTGTGCTGGCGATTGTTCCGGGCATGCCCCACTTTCCGTTTCTGGTTTTCAGCGCCCTGCTGGGGTTCACCGCCTGGCGCATGAGCAAACGCCCGAAGGTTGCTGAGACCGAAGAGAAAAATCTCGAAACGCTGACCAAGACCATTGCCGAAACCACCGAGCAACAGGTCAGCTGGGAGACGATTCCTTTAATTGAACCCATTAGCCTGAGTCTGGGGTATAAGCTGGTGTCGCTGGTGGATAAATCAAAAGGGAATCCTCTTACCCAACGAATTCGCGGTGTGCGGCAGGTTATTTCAGACAGTAATGGCGTTTTGCTGCCAGAAATTCGCATCCGTGAAAACTTCAGGCTAAAACCAACGCAATACGCTATTTTCATCAATGGCATTAAAGCTGATGAGGCGGATATTCCATCGGATAAGTTGATGGCGCTGCCCTCCAGCGAAACCTATGGTGAGATCGACGGCATTTTAGGACACGATCCGGCATATGGAATGCCCGTTACCTGGATTGCGGCTGCGCAAAAAGCAAAGGCTTTAAATATGGGGTATCAGGTGATCGATAGCGCCAGCGTTATTGCCACCCATGTGAATAAGGTTATTCGCGGGCATATCCCTGACCTGTTTAACTATGACGATATTACTCAGTTACATAACCGCCTGTCATCGATGGCACCACGCCTGGCAGAAGATCTTAATACGGCGTTGAATTACAGCCAGCTGTTGAAGGTATATCGTACGCTGCTAATCGAAGGGGTATCCTTACGCGATATCGTCACCATTGCCACCGTACTGGTCGCCAGCAGTGCCGTGACGAAGGATCACATTCTGCTGACGGCTGATGTACGTCTGGCGCTGCGTCGCAGCATCACGCACCCGTTTATCCGTAAAGATGAGCTGGCTGTCTATACGCTCAATAATGAACTGGAGAATTTGCTCTCTAATGTGGTCAATCAGGCGCAACAAAGCGGAAAAGTGATGCTCGACAGCGTACCGGTCGATCCGAATATGCTCAATCAGTTCCAGACCAATATGCCGCAGATTAAAGAGCAAATGAAAGCGGCGGGTAAAGAACCCGTGCTGTTAGTCGCCCCACAATTACGCCCTCTGCTCGCCCGCTACGCACGGCTATTTGCGCCAGGCTTACAGGTGCTGTCTTACAACGAAGTCCCGGATGAACTGGAATTAAAAATCATGGGAGCGTTGAGTTAACGATTCCCCAGGCGGTAATGAAAATACCGCCTTTTTTATTACAGGATAGTGTTTTCCGTCAGAATACGGCGGGCGCCGAGATAATGATCCTGCCAGAAAGGATCGGCTAAATTGCTGACCCGAATGGTTTCTCCCGTACGCGGTGATTCAATGAATTGCCCCTGCCCCAAATAAACGCCCATATGATCGGCAATATCCTGGCTGTGAATATGAAAAAACAGCAAATCGCCACGACGGATATCGCGATGAGAGACAATGGTCGCCCGGCGATAGTGATACATTTCATTTGCGGTGCGGGGTAGCTTCGCCGCCAGAATTTTATTGTAGGCATAAAAAATCAACCCACTGCAATCAAACCCCTCATCCGGGCTGGTCCCCCCCCATTGGTAAGGCTTGCCCAGTTGCTGCTCAAGACGATGAATCGCCACCTCAGTGATATTGTGCAAGTGATCACTACTGAGAAAATGGTCGTTCTCTGCCAGTTCCTGCCAGCGATGGTCGCTGGCTTTAAGCGGACCAGGAAACCACTCCGGGTGCTGTTTAATCAGAACACGGTTTTGCTGGCGTAGTGCTCTTTTGCTTTCTGCGTTTCCTTCCACAATGTAACCCGCCTGCTTTTTTAGCTGTGTATGATACTGCTTCAGCAGTCGGGTGCGGTTACGCATACGCAATTGCGCCGCATAGCTTAAGTGCGCGTCGGATAAGGAAGGTTGAACTTTGGCTGCTGAGGATACGGAAAACACGACACACAAAGACAGCAGGCCCGGCAAAAAGCGTCGGGGAGAGGATGCAAAAAACATGAAAAAAAGAATACCTGGTCAAACACGTTCGTCGCAGTCTACTGCTATTGCCGATCGAACCGTTTTAATATTTGATTATTAAATAATTAATATTATTAATTCAATATATTAGCGTTGATGTATTCTGCTTGCTCCACGTATTCCGCGCCCCGACAAAATAGGCCAGTGTCTGACTGCTTCTAATCCCAATTTTCAGTATAAGGTGTAAACGCCTCACGAGAGACTTGCGAAAAACTTTCTTGGTGCTAATGTGAGCGCTCCAAATCCAGATTTTTCTGATTTGGGGACTCTTTTTGCCGTCCTGGCGTGTGTAACCGTTTTATCAAGGAACAAGCAGTATGCGTAAAATCGCATTTTTTCTTGCGATGCTTTTGATGCCGTGCGTCTCATTTGCCGGTTTGCTGAGCAGCAGTAGCCCGACCACGCCAATCAGCAAAGAATATAAGCAGCAATTGATGGGATCTCCTGTCTATATTCAGATCTTCAAAGAAGAACGAACGCTTGATCTGTACGTTAAGATGGGTGAACAGTATCAATTGCTCGACAGTTACAAGATCTGTAACTATTCCGGTGGCTTGGGACCAAAACAGCGTCAGGGTGATTTTAAAAGTCCGGAAGGGTTTTACAGCGTACAGCGCGGTCAGCTCAAGCCGGATAGTCGCTTCTATAAAGCGATTAATATTGGCTTTCCCAACGCCTACGATCGTGCTCATGGTTACGAAGGTAAATACCTGATGATCCATGGTGCCTGCGTTTCCGTCGGCTGTTACGCAATGACCGACAACGGCATTGATGAGATTTTCCAGTTTGTGACCGGTGCTCTGGTGTTCGGGCAGTCCAGCGTTCAGGTTAGCATTTACCCGTTCCGTATGACCGACGCGAATATGCAGCGCCATAAGTTTTCGTATTACAAAGATTTCTGGACGCAGCTAAAACCGGGATACGATTACTTTGAACAAACACGTAAGCCACCGACAGTGTCAGTCGTCGATGGCCGTTACGTTGTCAGCAAGCCGTTGAGTCACGAAGTGGTTCAGCCACAATTGGCGTCAAACTACACGCTCCCCGAGACAAAATAGCGCCCACTCGCCTGGCATGATCTTTTGCCAGGTTTCATTACCCGTCAGCGGCTGAGTGGCGATCACGGTGACCACATCATTAGGTGTGGTCTGCGAGCTAAAATCAATTTCGACATCCTGATCAAGCAGCGTAGCAACACCGAATGGCGCACGTCGGGTAATCCAGTACAAATTGGTCGAGCAGAAGGCCATCACATAGCGCCCGTCAGACAACAGCATGTTGAAGACGCCTTTCTTACGTAGTTCCCCTGCCAGCACCGCAATATATTTAAACACTGCCGCCATGTTACCAGGCGTACGAGGATAACGTTCGACCAGTTTATGTAAGAGCCAGCAAAAGGCTTTCTCGCTGTCGGTTTCACCGACCGGGCGAAAATTCCCCGTTGCCAGTGACTTATAACCACTAAGCTGCCCGTTATGGGCATAGGTCCAGTTGCGGCCCCACAGTTCACGTGTGAAAGGGTGCGTATTTTCCAGCGCGACTTCACCACGATTTGCCTGGCGAATATGGGCAACGACGGAACAGGATTTGATGGGATAGTCTTGTACCAGTTTGGCGATAGGCGAATTAAAACTGGGTTGCGGATCTTTAAACGTACGGCAGCCCTTACCTTCATAAAACGTAATACCCCAGCCATCTTTGTGCGGCCCGGTACCTCCGCCGCGCTGAACCAGCCCGGTGAAGCTAAAGCAGATATCGGTTGGCACATTGGCGCTCATCCCGAGCAGTTCGCACATACATCACCTCCACAAACGCCTTAAAGCGGGAAGGCGTAATTGTTGCAGCCAGTTTGGATTCAAAGTAGCAAATAAAACCGCTTCCTATACCCTAAATAATTCGAGTTGCAGGTAGGCGGCAAGGGAGGAAATCCCCAAGAGCATAGATAACTATGTGACTGGGGTTTCTGAGTGCAGCCAACGCACCTGCAGCTTGAAGTATGACGGGTATAGTTATTTAACCATCTCTTTTTCGATAAGCTGAATCAGGATATGAATCACTTTAATGTGAATTTCCTGAATTCGATCAGCATAACCAAAGTGCGGAACACGAATTTCAATATCTGCGCTACCCGCCATTTTCCCGCCATCTTTCCCGGTCAGGGTAATGACTTTCATGCCCTTCTCGCGAGCAGCGGTAATCGCTTTAATCACGTTTCCAGAGTTACCTGAGGTCGAAATACCTAACAGGACATCACCCTCACGCCCCACCGCTTCGACATAGCGAGAGAAAATATAATCGTAACCGAAATCGTTGCCGACGCAGGAGATATGGCTGACGTCAGAGATAGCAATAGCCGGGTAGCCGGGACGGTTTTCGCGATAGCGCCCGGTTAGCTCTTCGGCAAAGTGCATTGCATCACAATGGGAGCCGCCGTTACCGCAGGAAAGTACCTTGCCACCCGCTTTAAAACTGTCTGCCAACAGGACCGCCGCGCGCTGAATGGCGTGAATATTGGCGTCATCTTTAAGAAAATTAGCCAGCGTTTCCGCCGCTTCGCTCAGTTCGTTACGAATAAGATCCTGGTACATGAGGATATCCTTCAGCATGAATGTAAATGACAAGATGCAGTGTACCGGATAGCGCTACGAGCGAGAAGTACAAGCCACAGGAATGCCCATGGCTTTTGATTTTTTGTGCCGGCCAAAACAGCAACAATGTGAACCCTGTTGTAATTATTTTGTAAAATTATTGCTAAAAGAATTCACATACACTACAACCATATCATCACAAGTGGTCAGACCTCCTACAAGCAAGGGAGCTTTTCGTTATGATGATTTTGAGTATTATCGCTACGGTTGTTCTGCTCAGCGTACTGTTTTATCACCGCGTGAGCTTATTCCTCAGCAGCTTAATTTTGCTCGCCTGGACGGCGGCCCTTGGCGTCGCTGGCCTGTGGTCGGTCTGGCTGCTGGTTCCTCTGGCCATTATTCTCGTACCGTTTAACTTTACGCCGATGCGCAAATCGATGATCTCCGCACCGGTATTCCGCGGTTTTCGTAAAGTCATGCCGCCGATGTCACGTACTGAGAAAGAGGCAATTGATGCCGGTACCACCTGGTGGGAAGGAGATCTGTTCCAGGGTAAACCTGACTGGAAAAAATTGCACAGCTACCCTCAGCCACACCTGACGGCAGAAGAACAGGCTTTTATTGATGGTCCGGTAGAAGAAGCATGCCGTATGGCAAACGACTTCCAGATCACCCATGAATTAGCCGATCTGCCGCCGGAATTATGGGCTTACCTGAAAGAACACCGCTTCTTCGCGATGATCATTAAGAAAGAGTACGGCGGACTGGAATTCTCCGCATATGCTCAGGCCCGCGTTCTGCAGAAACTTTCCGGTGTTTCCGGGATCCTGGCGATCACTGTCGGCGTGCCTAACTCCTTAGGCCCTGGTGAACTGCTGCAACATTACGGCACCGAAGAGCAGAAAAACCATTATTTGCCACGCCTGGCGCGTGGGCAGGAAATTCCTTGCTTTGCACTGACCAGCCCGGAAGCCGGTTCCGATGCAGGTGCAATTCCTGATACCGGTGTAGTTTGCATGGGTGAATGGCAAGGTCAGCAGGTATTAGGTATGCGCCTGACCTGGAACAAACGCTATATCACTCTGGCCCCTATCGCTACCGTGCTGGGTCTGGCGTTTAAACTCTCTGACCCAGAAAAACTGCTGGGTGGTGAAGAGGACCTGGGTATTACCTGCGCACTGATCCCAACGTCTACGCCTGGGGTGGAAATTGGTCGTCGCCACTTCCCGTTGAACGTCCCGTTCCAGAACGGTCCGACGCTGGGTAAAGATGTTTTTGTACCGATTGATTACATTATCGGTGGACCGAAAATGGCCGGTCAGGGCTGGCGTATGCTGGTGGAATGCCTGTCTGTCGGTCGCGGTATTACTCTGCCGTCTAACTCTACAGGTGGCGTCAAATCTGTTGCGATGGCAACGGGTGCTTACGCCCATATTCGTCGCCAGTTCAAAATCTCTATCGGCAAGATGGAAGGTATTGAAGAGCCACTGGCACGTATTGCGGGTAACGCCTATGTGATGGACGCTGCTGCGTCGCTGATTACCTACGGCATTATGCTCGGCGAAAAACCGGCGGTGCTGTCAGCTATCGTGAAATATCACTGTACCCACCGCGGACAGCAGTCAATCATCGATGCGATGGATATTACTGGCGGTAAAGGCATTATGCTTGGGGAAAGCAACTTCCTGGCGCGTGCTTATCAGGGCGCACCTATCGCCATCACCGTTGAAGGCGCGAACATTCTGACCCGTAGCATGATGATCTTCGGCCAGGGCGCAATTCGCTGCCATCCTTATGTCCTGGAAGAGATGGCTGCCGCACAAAGCAACGACGTCAATGCGTTCGACAAGCTGCTGTTCAAACACATTGGTCATGTTGGCAGTAATAAAGTGCGCAGTTTCTGGCTTGGCCTGACTCGCGGGTTAACCAGCAGCACGCCGACTGGCGATGCCACTAAACGTTACTATCAGCACCTGAACCGTCTGAGCGCGAACCTGGCCTTACTCTCAGACGTATCCATGGCCGTACTGGGCGGTAGTCTGAAACGTCGCGAACGTATCTCAGCCCGACTGGGCGATGTATTAAGTCAGCTGTACCTGGCCTCTGCCGTGCTGAAGCGTTATGACGATGAAGGCCGTAACGAAGCAGACCTGCCGCTGGTTCACTGGGGCGTACAGGATGCATTGTATAAGGCTGAACAGGCGATGGATGACCTGCTGAAAAACTTCCCGAACCGCCTGGTTGCCGGGTTGCTGAATGTGGTTATTTTCCCTACCGGGCGCCACTATCATGCACCGTCTGACAAGCTGGACCATAAAGTTGCGAAGATTTTGCAGATTCCAAGCGCCACGCGTTCTCGTCTTGGTCGCGGTCAGTACCTGACGCCAAGCGAGCACAACCCGGTTGGTTTACTGGAAGAAGCTTTGCTGGACGTGATTGCCGCCGATCCTATCCACCAGCGTATCTGTAAAGAGTTAGGTAAAAACCTGCCATTTACTCGTCTGGATGAACTGGCACGCAATGCGCTGGCAAAAGGTTTGATTGATAAAGACGAAGCTGCGATTCTGGTGAAAGCCGAAGAGAGCCGTCTGCGCAGTATCAACGTTGATGATTTTGAACCTGAAGCGCTGGCGACTCAGCCGGTAAAGCTGCCAGAGAAAGTGCGTAAAGTCGAAGCAGCATAACGCAAATGCTCGACTGCTAGCCCCGCTTATGGCGGGGCTTTTTATTGCCACATTTTTGTTAAAGCTCATGCTACAGTGTCAAAATAATGTTCAACGAGGAGCCTCGATCGTGCCTGGTTTGAAAATAACTCTGCTGCAACAACCACTGATCTGGATGGATGGCCCCGCTAATCTGCGCCATTTCGACAGACAACTGGAAACCGTCAACGGACGTGACGTCATTGTGTTACCTGAGATGTTTACCAGTGGATTTGCAATGGATGCAGCAACCAAATCGCTTTCGCAGGAAGAGGTTGTCAACTGGATGCATACCAAAGCGCAGCAGGCAAATGCCCTGATAGCAGGCAGCGTTGCGTTACAGTCAGAACGTGGTCCGGTAAATCGCTTTTTACTGGTTGAACCTGAGGGTCGAGTTCATCTCTATGATAAACGCCATCTGTTTCGCATGGCGGATGAACATCAGTATTATCAGGCAGGCGAAGAGCGCGTTATCTTTGAATGGCGTGGCTGGCGTATTCTGCCATTGATCTGTTATGACCTGCGTTTTCCGGTATGGTCACGTAATCGCAATGATTACGACCTGGCGTTATATGTCGCAAACTGGCCAGCACCACGCTCAGTGCACTGGCAGGCGCTGCTTACCGCTCGAGCGATTGAAAATCAGGCTTATGTAGCAGGATGTAACCGCGTAGGCACTGACGGTAATGGTCATCATTATCGCGGCGACAGTCGGGTTATTAATCCGCAGGGTGAAATCATTGCGACCGCCGAGCCACATCAGGCAACGCGGATTGACGCAGAATTATCGCTCGCTATGCTGCGGGAGTATCGTGAGAAGTTTCCAGCCTGGCTGGATGCCGACGCATTCACGCTGTAGATATCGCCTTCTCCTGCTACGGCGCAAATTTTCCGTAGCGGGATTGTTTCACTCCGTAACCAACCGCAAAACAAATTCGCGTGGCGACATGCCTCAAGCAACGTATTCTGAAAATGACAATCACACGTAAATTCTTTTTCAGGATATCAAAATGAAAAAATTCGTACGCATGACTTTGCTGGCTGCTACCCTGGCTGGTGCCTCTTTTAGCACGCTCGCAGCAAAAGTATCCAACGTTCCGGTTCCAGCCCAGGATCCAGTAGTACAACATCTTAAACTGACCAACGACCAGGTCGTACAGATTAAAAAGCTGCACCAGCAGCTTGAAACCAATGTCAGCCAGATTTCAGTGAAGGATGTTAAAGACGGTGCGCTGATTGACGTCATCAAGTCCGGAAAATGGGATGATGCCGCAGTCAGGAAACAACTTTCCGCGTTCAGCAACATCGAACAACAGGCGCGTTATTATCGGGTGAAGTACTACTTTGACCTGAGCAAAGTGCTGACTCCGGAACAACGCCAGCAGGTTCAAAAAGATATCGCGCAAACACTGAGCGAATGACGTTTACACGCTGTCGAAGAACGGCGGGCAACATCACACATAGAAAAACAATATACATATAAGGTATACATTCACTAAACAAACCATTTGATTGCTGTATGTGAGGTTTGCACTTCAGATTTGGTATGTTAATCCTAAAACAGGACGTACATCTCATTTATTTAAGATAGTTCTGTGTAGGGTATACGCATTAGTGAATAATCTTGTAACTGTTAAATCAGGCAAGACAACGTTTGAAGTAATTATTACTTCTTACTTGTCTTGCCTTTTTTTTTGGAGCCATGAAATGATCATCGAAAAAGTCATGAATAACAATTGTGTGCTGGCATCGATGAGTGGTCAGGAAGTCATCATTTCTGGTCCTGGCGTCGGTTACAATAAAAAGAATGGTATGCCGGTTCCGCCTCATCCATCTAACCGATTCTTTTATGTCAGAAATGAAGAGAAAGGTAAACTATACAAACTCATAGAGCGAGTAGATATTGATTATGTTTTTGTCTCTGAAAATATAGTTCGCTATGCGGAAATGAATCTTGACAAAAAATTAAACCCATCACTTTTGCTGATTCTTGCAGATCATATTTCCAATGCAATCTCACGGTGCGCATCAGGCATCCAAATAAGCAATATATTTCTTGACGAAATAAAAGCATTATACAAATCGGAGTATGCTATCAGTCGCGATGCTTTATCTATTATTAATGAGTATTTTAAGATCCAGCTTCCGGATGATGAGATTGGCTTCATTGCCCTGCATATTTTAAATAATTATGAAAACACCTCCGACTATGAGTCCTTCAGAATTATAGAATTCTCGCAACGAATCACAGACATTATCGAAAAAGTTTACGAGAAAAGAGTAGATCGGAATGCATTCAATTACTCACGTTTCATGACCCATTTGAAATATTTTTCTTGTAGAGTGCTATGCAACGAAAAGATAAAAAATAAAGATATTGGTGATATTTATGAATATTTCCTGGAAAAAGATTTAATTTTACAATGTTCCATTATTGAAATTGAAAAATATTTAAAATCCGAATTTAACTATAGACTAGCAATGGAAGAGAAATTATATCTTTCAATTCGCATTAAAGTATTGATGGACTGATTACCTTTCACTTTATCACGAGACAGTTAATATGAAACAGAAAAAAGCCTGGAGTTTTTTTCAGAGCCTGGGGAAGGCATTTATGTACCCAATCGCTCTGTTAAGCGTATGCGGCATGATGTTAGGTTTGGGAAGTGGATTAGCCAGCGAGGAAATGGCCAAATTAATTCCTGTACTAGGGTTCCCTATCGTTAAATCATTTCTGGATTTTGTTGTTAATTTAGGGCTATTTGCTTTTGTTAATTTACCGGTGTTATTTGCAATCGCTATCCCGTTGGGCCTGCTGAAAGAAAAAGAAGATAAAGCATATGGTGCATTCTCCGGCCTGGTGGGTTTTATGGCAATGCATTTAGGGACAAACTTCTATCTGAAAACCCATGGTCTGTTAGTTCCCGTCGACCAGATGTCTACACATGGACAAACTATCATTCTGGGAATTCAGTCATACAACACCAGTGTACTTGGGGGGATTGTTGCTGGGTTGATGGTATTCACTATGTATAAGCGGATCGTCAATCTACGCATCCCTGAGTCGCTGGGATTCTATAGCGGCCCGCGTCTTGCGCCGATCATTACGTTAATTGTCATGAGTGTTTTCGGTATCATTATTCCCTTCGTATGGCCGCCGTTCTTTAACCTCTTTATGTTAATCGGCCACTGGATATCTACCTCTGGCCCAATAGGTTATTTCTTCTATGCCGTTGCAGAGCGCGTAACGATTCCCTTCGGACTAAACCATTTAGTCACTTCCGTATTCAGATTTACACCAATCGGTGGTTCAGCGATCATCAACGGTGAAGAATATTACGGTACTCTCAATATGTTTATGGCCTATGTCAAAGAGAATGCCGTCATTCCTCTGGACCTTGCTGGTAAAATGGAACAGGGAAAGCTAATGATCCAGTATGGTTTAGCTGGCGCAGCTCTCGCAATGTATCAGACTGCCCATGTACAAAATCGTAAGGCTATTAAAGCACTTTTGATTTCTGCGGTGCTGACTGTAATTATTGGTGGTGTTAGCGAACCAATAGAGTTTTTATTTCTGTTTGTCAGTCCTGTTTTGTTTGTGTTCCATGCTTTCATGAATGGTTTTGCTAATATGTTCCTACCGTATCTCGGTGTTAAAATGGGATTTACTGGCGATTTGATTCAATTTATGAGTTTTGGCGTATTGCGCGGAACAAGAACCGGCTGGCCAGTGGCTGTCTGTGTAGAAATAGCCTACTTCTTTATTTATTACGCGGTGTTTAAATGGGCCATTCTTAAATATAACCTGATGACCGTCGGCAGAGAAGATAGTGACCAGACACCTTCAGCAACAGCAACTGAGGTTGTAGTACCTGTTGCACAACCTGAGATAAATACCAATATGGGTCCCAGCACAGCAGAAAAAATGATTGAGGCCCTGGGTGGTAAGGAAAATATCGTATCACTGGATAACTGTGTTACACGTTTACGTCTGACAATCAACGATATGGAGATAATAGACGAGACGGCCATTAAAAGGCAGGGAGGGATCGCTATTGTCAAACTCGACAAAAACACCCTGCAAGTCATTATTGGTACAAAAGTTATCGCCTTGCGTAAAGAAATGGACCAATATATGGAGTCATACTGATGGATATTTTTAACACTCCTGTTTCCCGAAAAGGAACGTACTGTACTCAGTGGGACTTCTGCGAAGATAGGTTCGGCGTAAAAGATATTATTCCGTTTTCAATATCAGATATGGATTTACCGATGCCGGAAGCGATAACCAACGCATTACGAAAAAGACTGGAACATCCTATCCTCGGATATAGTCGCTGGCAACATAGCGAATATCTCAATTCGATATGCCATTGGTATGGTCAGAAATATGATACGGAGATCGATGCTAATTGGATCACCTATAGCCCAAGTGTGATGTACTCTATCGCCAAAGCACTAGAGTTATTAACTGATTATGAAGATAACATTCTGATATTTACTCCGGCATATAATGCGTTCTTTGATGTTATCAAAAACACCGGAAGAAAATTAACTACTTCAACATTGATTCGGGAAGAAGACGGTCGATATAGCCTTGACTGGAATGATTTTAATACCAAGGCAAAGTATGCAAAGATAATTTTATTGTGTAATCCACATAATCCTACAGGAAAAGTGTGGTCTGAAGATGAACTGATAAAAATCTCAGAGATCTGTTCAAAAAATAACTGTTGGTTATTATCCGATGAGATCCACAGCGATTTCACATTTAGCCACAAATTCACCTCTGTACTTAAGTTACATTATGATAAAACAGCTGTTTTTAACTCCATCTCAAAAACATTTAATGTCCCAGCTCTAACGGGTTCTTATCTTATTACACCTGATAATAATTTTAATGAGAAATTCAGGTTGATAACTCGATACAGGGATTTTGTCAACTCGCCATCAGTATTGAATATCATTGCCACTATCGTTGCTTATAATGAATGTGATGGATGGTTACACGAATTAAGAACACATCTTAGATCCAACATTGATTTTGCAGTTAATTATGTTAAGGAAAATATTTCATCGCTGCTACTCAAAGAGTCTGAAGGTTGTTACTTTGCGTGGATAGACTGCTCACAAATCAGTTGTTCGTTCGATAAGTTCTATTCAAGATTAATTCATGAAGGAAAAGTCGGGATTATGGCTGGCAGTGTATATGGGCCTGGCGGAGAGAACTTCTTACGGCTTAATCTGGCATGTAGTAGAGAAAAACTACATCAGGGCTTATGTCGGGTCGCTTATGTTATTGATAAAATAAATCAGGAAAATAAACATGAATAATACTGATATCATCTCTCTCATTAAAACCTTCATGCGTAATGAACACAAAGCAGTTGAAGAAATAATTAACGCGCCACTTTCAGAAACAGCAAGTTTAGTCAAAGTAATCCAATCTTGCAGAGGAAAAGTTGTTTTTATCGGCGTGGGAAAATCAGGAATAATTGCTAAAAAACTGGCTGCTACATTTTCCAGCACAGGCACCCCCTCATTTTTTATTCATGGAACAGAAGCTGTTCATGGTGATCTGGGTATGGTTACCAGCGAAGATGTAGTTATCTTGATATCCAATAGTGGTGAAACAACAGAACTGTTAGCTACCTTGCCAAGTCTAAAAAAGATGAATAATTTTTTAGTCTCATTTACCCGAAGCCACAACTCATCGCTGGCTACTAATTGCAATTTATCTGTAGAAATCCCGGTGAGAAACGAAGCAGATAACTTAGGTCTTGCTCCATCCTGTTCTTCAACTGCTGTTCTTGTCGTGGGAGATGCCGTGGCCCTCGCCCTGTCAGAACTAAAGCAGTTTACCCGGACCGATTTTGGTCTATTTCATCCTGGAGGTGCTCTCGGCGTTAAAGCAAATTCATAACTTGTGTCATTTTTATTGTAACCGGTCTACGCCATCACAACCTGATGGCGTTCTCAGGTCTGAGGTATTAGATATGAAAAATATATTAATCACCGTTTCCAGTTTTTCAGCTCGTTGTGTTACAGGTTGCAAGTTACTGCGCGATAACCAGTTTAATCTCATTTTTAAGAACAATATTACTCATCTTATTCAATCTGAACCGGATGACGTGCGTGAATCTATTGATGCAGTCATTGCCGGAACAGATTGTTATGACGCAAGTGTGTTTTCTCTTCTACCAAAACTGAAAATCATCTCAAGATTTGGCACCGGTATTGATAATATAGATACAGAGGCGGCAAAAAAAGCAGGTATTGTGGTTAATAATGCCCGAGGACTCAATGCCAATGCGGTTGCTGAGTTTATAATCGGACTTATTTTCTCTGGTCTAAGAAATATTCCCGGTAATCACATGGACATGCAAAATGGTTACTGGGGATACTCGCTGGGAAATGAATTAAATAGTAAACGAGTGGGATTATTAGGTTTTGGGAATATAGCAAAAACCCTGGTTAAGAGGTTATCCGGTTTCGACATTGAAATTCTCGCATACGACAAATTCCCGGATCACGAGATGGCTGATAAAATGGCGGTAAAGTTTGTGTCAATTGACGACATCTTCATGCAGTCTAACGTCATTATCGTTCTTCTCCCATACACACCATCATTAGAGAATTTTATCAGTCACAAATATCTTTCTATGATGAGAAATGGTGCCTTGCTTATCAATGCTGCTCGAGGGAAATTAATAGATGAACGAGCGTTGTTGCAGGTAACTGATGAAAGGAATGTACATTCCGCTCTCGACGTATTTCAGCATGAACCGCTACCACAATTCAGCCCTTTGCTACATTCCAGAAATATTATCACTACACCGCACATCGCTGCTGCGACGGTAGAATCGTACCATCAGACAGGGATCCATGCTGCGAAGTCAGTTATTGATTTTTTTGCTGGTAAAGCAATAGAAAATATTTGTAATGAGTAAAACGACGAAAGCCTGAATCATTGCTGATTCAGGCTCTCTGAATAGTGGCGGAATGGACGGGACTCGAACCCGCGACCCCCTGCGTGACAGGCAGGTATTCTAACCAACTGAACTACCACTCCGCGTTGTGTTCCGCTTGGGAACGAAGCGAATATTACGGATTGCCTCGCACCTCGTCAACGCTTTTTCTCACGTTTTTTAATCGTTTGCTGCAAAAATCACCCGAATGGCCATTTCTACACTGTAAATGCGTAAACTATGCCCGCCAGAGACAACTTCCGCCTTTCTTCTGAACCAGATCGAGGCGCGATTCATGGGCCGCTAACTCTTCCTCAGTGGCGAAAACAACGCGTAACTTGCTGGAGTGGCGCGCAATGCGCTGGATCCCGGTATCATTCTGCTGCTGACTGTCGCCTTCCATTGAAAACGCCATCGTTGTCTGCCCACCAGTCATCATCAGATAAACGTCGGCCAGAATCTGGGCATCGAGTAACGCGCCGTGTAATGTGCGCTTACTGTTGTCTATCTCGTAACGTGAGCACAATGCATCAAGGCTGTTACGCTTACCAGGAAACATTTTCCTCGCCAGCGCCAGGCTATCAGTCACTTTACAGAATGTATTTGTTTTTGGGATATCACGATTAAGCTTCGCGAACTCGTAGTCCATAAAGCCGATATCGAACGATGCGTTATGAATGACCAGTTCAGCGCCACGAATATAGTCTAAAAACTCATCGGCCACATCGGCAAACGTGGGTTTATCCAGCAGGAATTCATCCGCGATTCCGTGTACACCAAATGCTTCCGGGTCCACCAGCCGATCCGGCTTAAGGTAAACATGGAAGTTATTACCGGTCAGGCGGCGGTTCACCACTTCAACCGCACCGATCTCAATAATCTTGTGGCCTTCGTAGTGGGCGCCAATCTGGTTCATACCGGTGGTTTCGGTATCGAGGAC
The DNA here is from genome assembly GCF_916618775.1 of Citrobacter sp. Marseille-Q3906. Taxonomy (NCBI): domain Bacteria; kingdom Pseudomonadati; phylum Pseudomonadota; class Gammaproteobacteria; order Enterobacterales; family Enterobacteriaceae; genus Citrobacter; species Citrobacter sp. Marseille-Q3906. Next base: position 12,047 of record NZ_CAKAKA010000002.1, on the reverse strand, counting down.
GATCTGTCGTGTAATTCCAGTGCTCATAGCGGTCATTTATGTCAGACTTATCGTTTGATTTCGATTTGCTAAAACAGGAAGTCTACCAGAGATGCTTAAACAGGTAGAAATTTTCACCGATGGTTCTTGCCTGGGAAATCCAGGGCCTGGTGGTTATGGGGCAATTCTACGCTATCGCGGACGTGAAAAAACCTTCAGCGAAGGGTATAACCTGACCACCAATAATCGTATGGAGTTGATGGCCGCAATCGTCGCGCTGGAGGCACTAAAAGAACAGTGCGAAGTGGTTCTCAGTACCGATAGCCAGTATGTACGTCAGGGCATTACTCAATGGATCCACAACTGGAAAAAACGCGGTTGGAAAACTGCAGATAAAAAGCCAGTGAAGAATGTCGATCTCTGGAAGCGTCTGGATGCCGCGCTGGGCCAGCATCAAATTAAATGGGAATGGGTAAAAGGCCACGCGGGTCACCCGGAAAACGAACGCTGTGATGAACTTGCGCGCGCTGCAGCGATGAGTCCCAGTCAGGATGATGTTGGATATCAGGCCGAGACTTAAGCGTCAGGCTTCCGGTATTGCCGGGTTGCGCCAACGGCCTGGCGGATACGTGCTTTGCTTTTATTTTGTTTCATCGGATTAAGCGTAAGCGGGATTGTTCGCTTACGTGCAACAATCAGTTGTAAACACCCTAACGCCGGAACATGTGCGCTTAACAGTTTCCCCCCTTGTTTACTCCAGGGCAAAACGTGAAAACGGCTGTAGTGCAACACTTCAAAATTCAGCAAAGAGAGCCAGTCCAGTTGACGCATCAGCGTAAACATCCGGCTGTTATAGGGCGATGTTTTACGTAATACCGGCACCAGTTTACGCAAGCCCATCAGGCTAACCGGATTAAATCCACTGACTATCAGCCAGCCATCATCAATAAGCACACGGTCTGCCTCCCGCATTAAGCGATGTGGATCGGCACACCAAGGCAAAGTATGCGCCAGCAAACAGACATCGACGGATTTATCGGCGAAGGGAAGATGTAACGGATCGGCCAGCACCTGCATCGGTGAACCTTGCGCAGAAACATTTACCTGATGAGAAACCGCGCACGCTTCAGAATTGATTTCTGCGCTTAAATTGCCAATCTTAAGCAGATGAAAACCGTACATTTTTGCGAACCACGGGTTAAGCTCATTCTCCAGCGCCTCACGATAGTGCTCGCCCCAGGGTAAATCATCCCAGCTAACGGGCGCTACGACAGTTTGAGGGATCCTTGCCGGTTTCATCACAACCTTCCGTTACGCATTGAGAGGTATTTTATGAATCTTAACAGCATTCCCGCATTTCAGGACAATTACATCTGGGTCCTGACAAATAATGAAGGCCACTGCCTTATTGTGGATCCTGGCGAAGCAGCTCCGGTATTAAAAGCCATTGCTGAGCATAACTGGGTACCTGAGGCCATTTTCCTCACCCACCACCATCAGGATCACGTTGGCGGAGTGAAAGAACTTCTACAGCATTTTCCACAAATAGTGGTTTATGGCCCAGCAGAAACACAAGATAAGGGAACGACACACATAGTCAAAGATGGCGATATCGCCCTCGTTTTAGGGCATGAATTTAGTATATTTGCTACCCCGGGTCACACTTTAGGACATATTTGTTACTTTAGTCATCCTTATTTATTTTGCGGCGACACGCTCTTCTCTGGCGGCTGCGGCCGACTTTTTGAAGGCACAGCTTCGCAAATGTATCAATCACTTAAAAAAATAAGCGCCCTTCCTGACGATACATTGGTTTGTTGCGCACATGAATACACATTAGCAAATATGAAGTTTGCCCTAAGCATCCTTCCGCACGATTCGTTCATAAATGATTATTATCGTAAAGTTAATGAGTTACGCGTAAAAAAACAAATGACACTGCCCGTAATTCTGAAAAATGAGCGTCGAAATAATATTTTTTTAAGAACAGAAGATATTGATTTAATTAATGAAATTAACAAAGAAACAATATTGCAACAACCTGAAGAGCGTTTTGCCTGGTTAAGGTCAAAGAAAGATACGTTCTGACAATTCCGGGTTGCCTTTTGAAAACTTCGCCGTTATGATCGGTCGTCTTTTAAGCAACTATTGACACACACATGAAGGCAAAAGCGATATTACTCGCCTCTGTCCTGCTTGTTGGGTGCCAGAATACTGGTAACGTCCAACAGCACGCACAGAGCCTTTCTGCAGCTGGTCAAGGGGAAGCAGGAAAGTTCACTAGTCAGGCGCGATGGATGGACGATGGGACATCTATCGCGGCCGATCAAGATTTGTGGGCTTTCATTGGTGACGAGCTAAAGATGGGAATTCCGGAAAACAACCGGATTCGCGAACAAAAACAGAAGTATTTACGCAATAAGAGCTATCTCCACGATGTAACTTTACGGGCAGAGCCGTATATGTACTGGATAGCCGGGCAGGTTAAGAAACGTAACATGCCAATGGAACTGGTACTACTACCCATAGTGGAGAGCGCTTTTGATCCTCACGCAACGTCTGGCGCCAATGCCGCAGGTATTTGGCAGATCATTCCGAGCACGGGGCGCAATTATGGTTTAAAACAGACTCGCAGTTATGATGCACGTCGCGACATAGTGGCTTCCACCACTGCCGCGCTGGACATGATGCAGCGTCTGAACAAGATGTTTGATGGCGACTGGCTGCTGACCGTTGCTGCTTATAATAGCGGTGAAGGTCGCGTGATGAAGGCAATCAAAGCGAACAAATCTCGTGGTAAGCCCACCGATTTCTGGTCGCTCCCTTTGCCTCAGGAAACGAAGCTATATGTGCCCAAAATGCTGGCATTGAGCGATATTCTCAAGAACAGCAAACGCTATGGCGTGCGTCTGCCAACCACAGACGAAAGCCGCGCGTTAGCACGTGTTCGTCTTAACAGTCCGGTTGAGATGGCTCAGGTTGCCGATATGGCGGGTATTTCCGTCAGCAAGCTGAAGACATTCAATGCAGGTGTGAAGGGCTCTACGTTGGGTGCCAGCGGCCCGCAATACGTGATGGTGCCAAAGAAGCACGCAGAGAAGTTGCGTGAATCTCTGGCCTCTGGCGAAATTGCAGCCGTGCAGTCAACGTTAGTTGCGGATAACACGCCACTGAACAGCCGTAGCTACAAGGTTCGCTCTGGCGATACACTTTCTGGCATCGCTTCACGTCTTGGCGTAAATGCGAAGGATCTTAAGCAGTGGAACAATCTGCGTGGATCTACCCTGAAAGTGGGTCAAAGCCTGACCGTTGGTGCTGGCACCAGTGCGCAGCGACTGGCTAACAACAGCGATAGCATCACCTATCGTGTACGTAAAGGCGACTCGCTTTCGAGCATTGCTAAACGTCACGGCGTTAACATTAAGGATGTGATGCGCTGGAACAGCGATACGGAAAATCTGCAACCAGGCGATCAGCTAACGTTGTTTGTAAAGAACAACGGTATGCCGGACTCCTGATGAGATTATAAAAATTAAGGCACTGGTTTCCCCCCAGTGCCTTTTTTATTTATGCCGTTTTATGTGCTTCAACCATGATCGTGTCGCTGGTGAACGAACCGTCTTCCTGTAATTCAAAATACGCCTTCACTTCAGCAGAAGCACTCTCCTGATACAATCGGATAGCCTCTGTCAGTGCAACGGGAGTACGCATTCTCGCAACCCATGAACTGAATTCTAACGGCAGGCGATCTGTGAACAACGTATCGGCAATCATATTCGCGTCATTAATCAGAGACAGCCACTCACCGCTGGAATAGTTGCGCACATGCGAGGTATCGCGCAACGCTTCAACGGTTTGCAGCCAGATATCACGCACAGGGTGTCCGGGAGACATCACATCCATAATAATCAGCACACCGCCGGGTTTCAGTACGCGATTCACTTCTCGCAGCGCTTTCCCGACATCATGCCAGTGGTGCGCTGAATATCGGCTAATCACCACATCAAAAGTTTGATCCTCAAACGGCAGACTTTCAGCATACCCCTGTCGGATGGAAATATTCTCCAATCCCTTCTCTTTTGCCGTCTGTACAACCACCTCGAGCATCTGCGAAGATAAATCATACGCTACCACCTGCTTCACATTCTGTGCCGCAATAAAGCTGGCGTGCCCCGCACCACATCCCATATCCAGTACACTTGCCTGCGGAAAAAAGGACAGTCGCTCGGCCAGTCGCTGCAAATCGCGCCCAGATGCATGTACCGCGCTGGTTAAATAGGCTTTTGCCTGAGAGCCAAACTGCTTTTCGACGTTGTCATGATGGGAGCGTGTTGTCATTGTGTTGTCCTTCGGTTGTTGTGAAATATAAAGGGCAGCACCACTACAGGCCTGCCCTACGGCAGACCTGACACACCTTTATTGTTCAGGCTTGCCGGGACTAAATTCAACGAGTAGAGGATTATGGTCGGATGCGCTCGTCACCAGCACAGAGGCTTCGCTCACGTTCAAACCACGGTAAAACACAAAATCGAGGGGGCGACCAAATGCGCGTCGGCGCTGATCGTCAGTAAAGCGCACCTGGCGCAGAGACATTTCACGAGAAAAGCGGTACAGCGCGTTCATACGCCGACGGCTCCATGCATTAAAATCGCCGGCCATAATCACCGGGCCACTGTGATGAGCAATCTGATCGCCAATGGGAAGTAACTGCTTACTATAGACATCCACGCCGAGACTGAAGTTAACAGCATGAATATTCACCACCATTAATAAACGCGAATCAGGCAGCGGGTAAACTGTCACCAGTGCCGATTTTGCTAACCGCAATATGGGTTCACGCTCACGCAGCGGGCAACAGTAAACAGGATGTGCAGCAGAAAGCGTCATGACGCCAGAGGGATGCTGAGGCAGCACAAAAGCGGGAACCTGATCGGCAGCAAGATAGTTAGCGGTCGCAAACTGCACCAGTTCAGGAGTAGTCTGTGCTTCTTGCAATAACACCAGATGCGCGTCTTTGCCAAAGTTCTTCAGCACCGACAACCATTCTGCCCGCTGCTGTTTAAAAATATTCCACACCAGGACGCGGATGCGATCCTCGCTGCTTAACGGAACGCCTGCGGGCAATGCCTGGCCAATATGCGCAAACGACCCTGGCGGTAAAATTCGCTCAACGGGCTGTCCGGCAACATAGCGCATAGCATAGGTGTTTTTTCGCACTTTAGACTTTCAAACCTCTGTAACGTCAACCAGCCCGCAACCGGACTGGTTCTTCTGTTATAGGGATTTTAGCACTCACTTTCAACGGACAATTGCAGTTTGTTTTGTAAGTAGGTACTTACATCGGTGATTTATCCCAGAGCTACACGTGCGGGTTTATCAAGACGACCGCTCACGCTCATCAGAAAGAAAGCGCTCAATACGATTAGCGCACCAATCCACGGGGTCTGCGCTAACCCATAATGCTCTACCGTTTGGCCACCAATCACTGAACCCAATGCAATGCCAATGTTGAACGCCGCAATGTTCAGTCCTGAGGCCACATCAACCGCATTGGGTGTAAATTGCTCCGCTTTCTGCACCACGTAAACCTGCAGCCCTGGTACGTTGCCGAAGGCAAAAATCCCCATGACAAGGATTGTCGCCAGAGCTGCGTACTGAGTGGATGCAGTTAACTGAAAGACCATCAACAGAACAAACAGGGCTGCGAAGATAAATTTCAACGCTGGAACGGCGCCATGTTTATCCGCCAGTCTGCCACCCCAGATATTACCGATGGCAACAGATACGCCATACCCCAGTAAGATCCAGCTTACCGCTGCCGGTGAGAATCCCGCCAGATCCTGCATCATCGGTGCAAGAAAAGTAAATGCCGTAAAGACACCACCATAGCCCAGCGCCGTAACGGCATAGATGAGTAACAGGCGAGGATGCGTTAAGACTTTCACCTGATCGCGAATACTGGCAGCAGCCCGGCCGGGGATATTCGCAGGGATCAGCAACTGACTGCTAATCAGTGCAATGACACCTAACATAGATACCGCGAGGAAAGTCTCACGCCAGCCAAAATGCTGACCAATAAATGTTCCCAACGGAACCCCTGTCACAAGTGCCACCGTTAACCCACCAAACATAATAGCGATGGCTGAAGCTGCTTTCTCTTTTGGCACCAGGCTTGTCGCAATAGTAGAACCAATTGAGAAGAACACGCCATGTGCGAGACCGGTCAGCAGGCGTGCAACAATTAACGTCATATAACCAGGCGCCTGCCATGCCAGCAAATTACCGGCCGTAAATAGCACCATTAGCGCAACCAGCAGTTGCTTACGCGGCAGACGTCCGGTCAGAGCAGTCAGTACCGGCGCACCAATTGCCACGCCCAGTGCATAGATAGAAACCAGCATTCCTGCAGAAGGCAAAGAGATCGCCAGCTGTTCGGCGATGGTCGGCACAAGGCCGACAATTACAAATTCAGTCGTACCAATAGCAAAAGCACTTATTGTCAGTGCAAATAAAGCGAGAGGCATAAATAACTCCATATCATCAGTAATCAGATGACACGAAGTATGCCGGGATGTTTTAATAACAAAAATATTCAAAATCTCAATATAATTTTGCTCCAGGTGCAAAAATGAAAGCAACTTCAGAAGAACTGGCCATTTTCGTTGCTGTTGTGGAAAGCGGTAGTTTTAGCCGCGCTGCAGAGCAGTTGGGACAAGCAAATTCCGCTATTAGCCGGGCAGTAAAAAAGCTGGAGATGAAGCTGGGTGTCAGTTTGCTCAACCGAACAACCCGACAGCTCAGTCTGACTGAAGAAGGTGAACGTTATTTCAGGCGAGTGCAGTTGATACTGCAGGAAATGGCTGCGGCAGAAACAGAAATTATGGAGTCTCGTAATACCCCGCGCGGCCTGTTGCGTATCGACGCGGCGACGCCGGTGATGTTGCATTTTCTGATGCCACTCATCAAACCTTTCCGTGAACGTTACCCTGAGATGACGCTGTCACTAGTTTCCTCGGAGACATTTATCAATCTTATTGAGCGAAAAGTTGACGTTGCAATACGAGCAGGTGCGCTTACGGACTCGAGCCTGCGCGCGCGCCCACTATTTACCAGCTACCGTAAGATTATTGCCTCACCGGAGTACATTGCCCGATTTGGTGAGCCTGAGAGCGTAGAGGAGCTTAAACAACATCTGTGTCTGGGTTTTTCCGAGCCTGTCTCACTCAATACCTGGCCTATTGCCTGTAGCGATGGACAGCTTCATGAAATTGAGTGCGGACTCTCTTCTAACAGCGGTGAAACATTGAAACAGCTTTGCCTGAACGGGAACGGAATTGCCTGTCTTTCAGATTATATGATTGATAAAGAAATCTCGCAGGGTGAACTGGTGGAGTTGTTGGCAGATAAACGTCTGCCCGTTGAAATGCCCTTTAGCGCAGTGTATTACAGCGATCGGGCTGTAAGTACACGTATTCGCGCGTTTATCGACTTTTTGAGTGAACATGCAAGAACAGCTCCCGCAGGAGCTGTGAAACAGGATTAACTCAACACAAAGGCAGCAGTCATTAATCCCATTCAGGGGCCAAACCCTCGGGGCTGACAAGGCGATCGTTACGATCCAGTGCAGCGATCGCAAGTTTGTCCTCTGTATCCAATTGCAGTTGTAGCGCGAGCAGATTGCTTGCCAAATTTTCACGTTTAGTCGAAGAAGGTATAACTGAGTACCCTTCTCCCATTGCCCATGCAAGAATAGCCTGGGCCGGGGTGGCATTATGTTTAGCCGCAATACGAGCAATCACTTTATCTTTCAGCGCGTTGCCATAAGCCAGTGTCATATAAGAGGTGATATGGATACCGTGTTGTTTGGCCCATTTAGCTACTTTACGGCTTTGCAGATACGGGGAAAGCTCTATCTGATTAGTTGCAATATTTTCAGCACCCACCGCAGCAATTGCTTTTTCCATCAAAGGGATAGTGAAGTTAGAGATCCCAATTTCACGGGTTAATCCCTGCACTTTTGCTTCCAGTAATTTCTGCATAAACTCTTCAACGGATACGGCACCGTTAGGAGAAGGCCAGTGGATAAGTGTCAGATCAACATACTCAGTACGCAGCTTTTTCAGACTATCTTTAAGGCTCGGGATCAGCTTGTCCCGGCCCAGATTTTCAGTCCAGATCTTGGTGGTAATATACAATTCGCTACGTGGCACACCGCTTTCAGCAATTGCCTGACCCACTGCGGCTTCATTATCATAGATTTGCGCAGTGTCGACTGCACGGTAGCCCAGTTCAAGGGCGGTTTTAACAGATGCGATAACAACGTCGTCTTTCAGGCGAAAAGTGCCTAAACCGAATGCAGGGATAGCCATAAATTCCTCTTTTTAATCACAGGGTTCGTTAACTGGGAGGATTATGACCGTCAGATCTTTGCAGAAAAAGAGTGTAAAATGCAGAGGATTTTTGCGTATTTGGTAATAATAAAAATGAATAAAAAAAAGCCCTGAGCATTAGCTCAGGGCTCTTAATAAGTGGCGGAACGGACGGGACTCGAACCCGCGACCCCCTGCGTGACAGGCAGGTATTCTAACCAACTGAACTACCGCTCCACCGAATTTCTTTGTCACTACCCGGATTAGTCATCCCGGTTTACTGCAATTTGATGCCTGGCAGTTCCCTACTCTCGCATGGGGAGACCCCACACTACCATCGGCGCTACGGCGTTTCACTTCTGAGTTCGGCATGGGGTCAGGTGGGACCACCGCGCTACAGCCGCCAGGCAAATTCTGTCATTAACCCGCTTATCGCCGGTTAATAGTATCTGTATCAAGCTGAAATTTCGTCTCTTCGCCAAAACAGCTTCGGCGTTGTAAGGTTAAGCCTCACGGTTCATTAGTATCGGTTAGCTCAATGTATCGCTACACTTACACACCCGACCTATCAACGTCGTCGTCTTCAACGTTCCTTCAGGAGACTTAAAGTCTCAGGGAGAACTCATCTCGGGGCAAGTTTCGTGCTTAGATGCTTTCAGCACTTATCTCTTCCGCATTTAGCTACCGGGCAATGCCATTGGCATGACAACCCGAACACCAGTGATGCGTCCACTCCGGTCCTCTCGTACTAGGAGCAGCCCCCCTCAATTCTCCAGCGCCCACGGCAGATAGGGACCGAACTGTCTCACGACGTTCTAAACCCAGCTCGCGTACCACTTTAAATGGCGAACAGCCATACCCTTGGGACCTACTTCAGCCCCAGGATGTGATGAGCCGACATCGAGGTGCCAAACACCGCCGTCGATATGAACTCTTGGGCGGTATCAGCCTGTTATCCCCGGAGTACCTTTTATCCGTTGAGCGATGGCCCTTCCATTCAGAACCACCGGATCACTAAGACCTGCTTTCGCACCTGCTCGAGCCGTCACTCTCGCAGTCAAGCTAGCTTATGCCTTTGCACTAACCTCCTGATGTCCGACCAGGATTAGCTAACCTTCGTGCTCCTCCGTTACTCTTTAGGAGGAGACCGCCCCAGTCAAACTACCCACCAGACACTGTCCGCAACCCGGATCACGGGTCTACGTTAGAACACCAGCCATTAAAGGGTGGTATTTCAAGGTTGGCTCCATGCAGACTGGCGTCCACACTTCAAAGCCTCCCACCTATCCTACACATCAAGGACCAGTGTTCAGTGTCAAGCTATAGTAAAGGTTCACGGGGTCTTTCCGTCTTGCCGCGGGTACACTGCATCTTCACAGCGAGTTCAATTTCACTGAGTCTCGGGTGGAGACAGCCTGGCCATCATTACGCCATTCGTGCAGGTCGGAACTTACCCGACAAGGAATTTCGCTACCTTAGGACCGTTATAGTTACGGCCGCCGTTTACCGGGGCTTCGATCAAGAGCTTCTCCTTACGGATAACCCCATCAATTAACCTTCCGGCACCGGGCAGGCGTCACACCGTATACGTCCACTTTCGTGTTTGCACAGTGCTGTGTTTTTAATAAACAGTTGCAGCCAGCTGGTATCTTCGACTGATTTCAGCTCCATGAGTAAATCACTTCACCTACATATCAGCGTGCCTTCTCCCGAAGTTACGGCACCATTTTGCCTAGTTCCTTCACCCGAGTTCTCTCAAGCGCCTTGGTATTCTCTACCTGACCACCTGTGTCGGTTTGGGGTACGATTTCGTGTTACCTGATGCTTAGAGGCTTTTCCTGGAAGCAGGGCATTTGTTACTTCAGCACCGTAGTGCCTCGTCATCACACCTCAGCGTTAATAAGGTACCGGATTTACCTGGAACCTCCGCCTACATGCTTAAACCGGGACAACCGTCGCCCGGCTAACATAGCCTTCTCCGTCCCCCCTTCGCAGTAACACCAAGTACAGGAATATTAACCTGTTTCCCATCGACTACGCCTTTCGGCCTCGCCTTAGGGGTCGACTCACCCTGCCCCGATTAACGTTGGACAGGAACCCTTGGTCTTCCGGCGTGCGGGTTTTTCACCCGCATTATCGTTACTTATGTCAGCATTCGCACTTCTGATACCTCCAGCATCCCTCACAGGACACCTTCAACGGCTTACAGAACGCTCCCCTACCCAACAACACATAGTGTCGCTGCCGCAGCTTCGGTGCATGGTTTAGCCCCGTTACATCTTCCGCGCAGGCCGACTCGACCAGTGAGCTATTACGCTTTCTTTAAATGATGGCTGCTTCTAAGCCAACATCCTGGCTGTCTGTGCCTTCCCACATCGTTTCCCACTTAACCATGACTTTGGGACCTTAGCTGGCGGTCTGGGTTGTTTCCCTCTTCACGACGGACGTTAGCACCCGCCGTGTGTCTCCCGTGATAACATTCTTCGGTATTCGCAGTTTGCATCGGGTTGGTAAGTCGGGATGACCCCCTAGCCGAAACAGTGCTCTACCCCCGAAGATGAATTCACGAGGCGCTACCTAAATAGCTTTCGGGGAGAACCAGCTATCTCCCGGTTTGATTGGCCTTTCACCCCCAGCCACAAGTCATCCGCTAATTTTTCAACATTAGTCGGTTCGGTCCTCCAGTTAGTGTTACCCAACCTTCAACCTGCCCATGGCTAGATCACCGGGTTTCGGGTCTATACCCTGCAACTTAACGCCCAGTTAAGACTCGGTTTCCCTTCGGCTCCCCTATTCGGTTAACCTTGCTACAGAATATAAGTCGCTGACCCATTATACAAAAGGTACGCAGTCACCCCATAAAGAGGCTCCCACTGCTTGTACGTACACGGTTTCAGGTTCTTTTTCACTCCCCTCGCCGGGGTTCTTTTCGCCTTTCCCTCACGGTACTGGTTCACTATCGGTCAGTCAGGAGTATTTAGCCTTGGAGGATGGTCCCCCCATATTCAGACAGGATACCACGTGTCCCGCCCTACTCTTCGAGTTCACAACACGTGTGATTTTGTGTACGGGACTATCACCCTGTACCGTCGGACTTTCCAGACCGTTCCACTACCACACATGCTGATTCAGACTCTGGGCTGCTCCCCGTTCGCTCGCCGCTACTGGGGGAATCTCGGTTGATTTCTTTTCCTCGGGGTACTTAGATGTTTCAGTTCCCCCGGTTCGCTTCATTACGCTATGTATTCACGCAATGATAGTGTGTCGAAACACACTGGGTTTCCCCATTCGGAAATCGCCGGTTATAACGGTTCATATCACCTTACCGACGCTTATCGCAGATTAGCACGTCCTTCATCGCCTCTGACTGCCAGGGCATCCACCGTGTACGCTTAGTCGCTTAACCTCACAACCCGAAGATGTTTCGTAAAACACCATCGTGTTGCGAAAATTTGAGAGACTCGAACACACCATTTATCTGTTCTTATTACGGAGAACAGACACAGTGTGTCGTTTCAATTTTCAGCTTGATCCAGATTTTTAAAGAGCAAATATCTCAAACGTCACCCGAAGATGAGTTTTGAGATATAACGGCCGGTGACTTTCACTCACGAACCAGCAAGTGGCGTCCCCTAGGGGATTCGAACCCCTGTTACCGCCGTGAAAGGGCGGTGTCCTGGGCCTCTAGACGAAGGGGAC